>JACKCB010000002.1 GCA_020634235.1 Ardenticatenaceae bacterium
TCTCCGGACCGTGCCACCTGCGGAAGGTACCTGGCCGCTGCGGCCGCGCACCAACCAGCCCTGCCCATGATCGCTGCTGCTGGGAACTACACATCCCTACTCTCCTTCCTGGCGTTGAAACAGCGCCGCCGCCCCGCAAGGACACTCTGACCAGGGCGCCTGGCCTCCTGCGAACTGAAACTGTCATTCCTTCAACGATCTTCCAGCCATTCTAACGAACCCATGAAACAGACCACAGGCGCACAACTCCAACGTCAGGGCACGCGCTGGCTGCTGCTCATCTTGCTGCTGGCCGTAGTCCTGCGCCTGGGCGTGGCCCTCTACCTGGGCGACAGCACCCCGCCGGCCAAAGACGAAACCTCCTACTCCATGCTGGCCGCCCGCCTGGCCACCGGGCACGGCTACAGCTTCGACCAGCCCTGGTATCCCTTCACCCCGGCCAACACCCCCACCGCCCACTGGTCCTTCCTCTACACCGCCTTCGTCGCCGCCATCTACGCCGTCACCGGCCTTCATCCACTGGGCGCGCGCCTGGCCGGGGCCATCCTGACCGGCATCCTCCTGCCCTTTCTGCTCTACCGCCTCTCCCGTCGCCTCTTCCCCGACGCGCCGCCGCTGAAGCTTGGCCGCCTCACCTTCACCCTCCACCACCTGTCCGCCCTGCTCATGGCCGTTTACGCTTACTTCATCCTCTACAGCGCCATGGTGCAAACCGAAGCCCTCTTCATTTGCGCCCTGCTCTGGTCCCTGGAGCGCGCCCTGGCCCTCAGCCAGCACCTCACCGCCGGCGCCGGGCCGGCCACCGGCCGCAGTGGGTGGCTGGCCGTCACCTTCGGCCTCAGCCTGGGCACCGCCGCCCTCCTGCGGCAGTCTATTTTGCCCTGGGTCGTGGTGCTGTTTGCCTGGCTCGTCTACACCTTGCTTCACACCCGGCGGCTGCACCTCCGCACCCTGGCTCCCCTGGTGGCTGCCGGCCTCGTCATGCTGGCCGTCATCCTGCCCTTCACTCTGCGCAACTACCTGGTTTATGGCGATTTCCTGCTGCTCAATTCCAACGCCGGTTATGCCATGTACTCTGCCCAGCACCCGCTGCACGGCAGCAGCTTCCAGGCCTTCACCGCCGCCCCCCTGCCCGACGATCTGCTAAATGGACCGCCGCTGACCGAAGCGCAGTGGGACCGGGCCTTGATGGACCGCGGCATCGCCTTCGTCCTGGCCGATCCGGCGCGCTACCTGCGGCTGTCGGCCAGCCGCGTGGCCGACTACTTCGAGTTCTGGCCAACCGAGACCTCGCGGCTGCACAACGCCGGCCGGCTGCTTTCCTTCACCCTGTTCCTGCCTTTCATGCTGGCCGGGCTGGGGCTGGCCGGCCGGCGCAGCAAAGCGGGCCGCTCCTGGCGCGAATTCCTGGCGACGCCGGTGGCCCTGGCGCTGCTGTTTATGCTGTTTTACTCCTTGCTGCACATTTCCACCTGGGCCATGGCCCGTTACCGCCTGCCGGTCGATGCCGTGGCATTACCCTTTGCCGCCCTGACCATCGCCGCGTTGCTATCTCTGGTAACCACCAAAGCTCCCCGGCCGGGACTCCCCCCACCCCCTCTCCGTGACCACCCGTGAGGCAATATGCAATGAGCCACATCTCCTCCGAGGCAATCCACAACCTGGTCACCACCCTGGACAGCGAACTCCAGGCCCTGCACCACCTGGCCGCAGACATCGCCACCGTGCAGCGCGAGATGCAGCAAAACCGGGCCCACCCCTGGCGCTCCTACGAAACAATGGCCCTCAAACTCCACAACTTCTACGCCGGCTGCGAGCGCATCTTCAGCGCAGTCGTGGCCGAACTCAACGGAGGCCTGCCCCAGGAAGTCGACTGGCCCCGGCGCCTGCTAGACAAAATGGGCACAGCCCGGGACTATCGCCCCGCCCTCCTGGCCACCGAGACCGCCCATGAACTGCACGACTTCCTCACATTTTGCCACGCGATGCGCAACATCCACGGCTTCCAGCTCAATATCGCCCGCGTCGACTACCTGGTCGCCTGCTACCCGGCCGCGTGGCAGCACGTACAAGCAGACGTAACCCAATTCATGGCCTGGCTCACAACCCTGGCCACCAGCACTACCGGCGAATAACCGGCCGGGACCCACCCACCACCGGCCACCCACATCCCCATCCCAAACTCCAGAGCACCATGCGCATCTGCTACGTCCTCCTCTCGCCAACCTTTGGCATGCACCCATACACCGCCAATAGGAGGCACAAATGGCTGCCCTGACACTTATCTCTAATCGCAGACGACCTTTGCAACCTACGACAACACCGGGGGTCCGGCACATGATGTGGATTTGCGGGCAACGGCACTAGTGCGCCCGAACGAGTTGTTCCAGGCGAATGATCCCTTGTAAGCGAACCAACTCAGGGTCCCCGGTCAGCAAAATGGCTTGTTGTCGTTGGCTGGTCACAGCGGCAAAGGCGTCAGCATAGGAGATAGAATGGCGTATTTTGTAGCCAACGGCGGCTAATACCACCTCATCCGTCACCGAAAGGATCGTCAGGGGCAACTGTTGGATTTGCGCATACGTTTCCCAGGCATCTTCTTCCCCCTTCACTTTGCCCACACGGTAAACAACTTCCCCCAGATTGATGATGGAGACAAACAGCATAATCTCGTCTTCATAAGCGCTTTCTATCAGTTGTCGGACGCGCGAGGCGGCCGGTTCTTCCTGTTGTAACAATGCAAGCAGCGCCCAGGCATCAAGAACGAAACTGGCTTTCATCTTCCATTTCCTGTTGATGTTCCCTTTCTAAATCGGTCAGCAAATCGGCGTCAGCAAATTTGCCAAACAATAGGTCCAGGACATTGTGTGGAACTGGTTCAAGGAGGATATTGCCGTCGGCCGTCGTGCGAATATGAAGGCGGGTTCCTGCATCCAGGCGCAGGCGGGACCGGATCTCTTTGGGAATGACTAATTGCCCTTTTGAGGACAGTTTAACGAGCATGGTAGCCTCCTACGCAAGTGTAGGGCGAACTTCTCAGTTCGCCCGCGCAAACTGAAGGTTTGCGCGACAGATTTCCATTCATTTTACAAATTCTCATCAATTGTAAGACAGTGATGATCCCACGTCAATTATGCCAGCAATTCCAACAACCATGCGCATCTGCTACGTCCTCCTCTCGCCAACCTTTGGCATGCACCAATACACCGCCGAACTGGCCCACCACCACGGCTTCCACCCCCCGGCCGGGGCCAACGTCCACCTCGTCACCACCCAGGTCTACCCCGCCGACCGCTACGCCGCGGCCATCCCCGCCCACACCCCCCTGCGCGCCCACAACACCGGCCTCTCCCTCCACAGCCTACACCTCCGCCAACTCCGCCACACCTGGCAGGCCATCCGCCAACTCCGCCCCGACCTGGTCCACGTCACCGGCCCCCACCTGTGGAACGTCCCCCTGCTCCTGGCCCTCAAGCGCGCCGGCCTGCCCGTCATCCACACCATCCACGACCTGGAACCCCACAGCGGCACCAGCCCCCTACTGCACCTGTGGAACCAGCTAACCATCGGCAGCGCCGGCCACATCCTCGTCCACGGACAACGCTACCAACAGCAGCTCCTGGCCCGCGGGCTGCCCCCCGGCCGGGTCAGCACCATCCCCCTGCTGCACCTCTTCCTGGGCCACAAACGCCGCGCCCAGGTCCAACAGTGGGGGCTGGCCAGCTCCCCCGACCGGGTCAGCTACGACCCCATCCTCCTCTTCTTCGGCCGCCTGGAAGCCTACAAAGGAGTCGACGACCTGCTCAGCGCCTGGCAAATACTGGTCGCCGCCCGCCAGACCGGCCCCTACCAGCTCCACCTGGCCGGTCCCGGCCGGCTGCCCGACCCCTGGACCCCGGCCAACCTGCCACCCGGCGTCCGCCTGACCAACCGCCTGGTCGGCGACGACGAAGCCCTGGCCCTTTTCCAGCGCAGCAGCCTGGTCATCTTACCCTACAAAGACGCCACCCAATCCGCCCTCATCAGCGCCGCCTACTTCTTCCGCAAACCAGTACTCGTCACCCGCACCGGCGCCCTGCCCGAATACGTCATCACCGGGCAAACAGGCTTCCTCAGCGAGCCGCGCAATCCCCCCGCCCTGGCCGAAACACTGCTCCAGGCCATCACCCGGCCGGGAGACCTACCCGCCATGGGCGCCACCGGCCGGGCCTGGTACGACCTCCACGCCCCCCAGGCCCAAGACACCCTCCTGGCCCTCTACCAGCAGTTCCGCCAGCCAGGCAGCCAATCATTCAGCCTGTCCGCCAGCCAGCCAATCAGATAGCCAGATAGCCAGTCAGCATATCAGCCCCTGGCAAACACAAAGGGTTCTTTCGGATTTCGTGAGGTTTACGTAGCCCCCTAAATTCCTAAAGACCCACACCAAGTTCGGGTGGTCGAGTCACGAGCCTTGGGAGCCGTGCCCAACCCCCGGGGAGATGCCAGATGAACTCACTCAAGGAAACCTCCTCTCTAAGCTCGCTAGAAAGCAAGACCCAGAAGAGGTCCAGCCGTTACCAATTGCCCTCGCTCGGCCTGCGCCGTTCCGAACGGCAAATCCTGCTCTTTGTGGTCGACCTGCTGCTGCTCAACACCGCCCTGGTCCTATCCCTGGCCCTACGCACCAACCTCCTGCCCCCCGTGGCCGACCTGCCCGCCTACAGCAAATGGTTCCTCACCCTCAGCGTCGTCTGGCTGGCCGTAGCCGCCGTATTCGACGTCTACAACCTGGCCCGCGCCGCCAGCAGCACCCACAGCGCAGCAGCCGTCAGCCTGGCCGCCGTGGTAGCCAGCCTCACCTACCTGGCCATCCCCTGGTTCACCCCCACGCAGCAAAACCGCACCCAGGGCTTTCTCTTCGTCCTGGCCGCCGTGGCCCTGCTGGCCACCTGGCGCGTACTCTACGCCCGCCTCTTCGTCCAACCCGCCTTCCAGCGGCGCGCCCTGGTAGTGGGCGCCGGCAGCAGCGGCCGCGACCTGGCCCAGGCACTGCAAGACCCGTGGGCAGTGCAAGATGCCAACCCCTTTCGCGGCACCGGCCACATCCTCGTCGGCTTCGTCGATGACAACCACGCCCTGCAAGAAGCCATCGTGGCCGATTTACCCGTCCTGGGCACCAGCGAGGCGCTGCTGCCCCTGGTAAACCGCCTGGCCGTCGACGAAGTCATCATCGCCATCACCCATCCCCACAGCATCCAGCCAGCCCTGTTCGAGGCCCTGCTAGACTGCCGCGAGCAAGGCGTACCCATCACCACCATGACCACCATCTATGAACGGCTCACCGGCCGGGTAGCCATAGAACATGCCAGCCGCAACCTGGAGCTGGCCGCCGGCCAGGACGAAACCCTCTTCCGCCGCTTCCATGACAGCGTCAAGCGGCTGGGCGACCTGGCCGGGGCGGCGCTGGGCAGCCTGGTCCTGCTGCTCTTCATCCCCCTGGTGGCCCTGGGCAACGCCCTGGCCTCCCCCGGCCCCCTCTTCTTCCGCCAGCAGCGCGTCGGGCGCGGCGGGCAACCCTTCATGGTAATCAAGTTCCGCTCCATGATCCCCAATGCCGAGAAAGGACACGGCGCAATCTGGGCCAGGCGCAACGACGAGCGCATCACCCCCTTTGGCCGCCTGCTGCGCAAAACCCACCTGGACGAACTACCGCAGGTCCTCAACGTCCTGCGCGGCGAAATGAGCCTGGTTGGCCCCCGGCCGGAGCGCCCCGAATTCGTCCAGACCCTCTCCCAAAGCATCCCCTTCTACCGCGCCCGCCACTGCGTCCGGCCGGGCATCACCGGCTGGGCCCAAATCCACCAGGATTACGGCGACTCGCTGGCCGGGGCCAAAGAGAAGCTGGAGTATGACCTTTTCTACGTCAAACACGCCAACCTCTACCTGGACACCCTCATCCTGCTGCGCACCGTCTCCAAAGTCCTCGGCCTCCGCGGCCGCTAACCGGCAAACCCTTCCCCAATGACCACCACCTTCCTCCGCCTCTGCCTCAATAGCCCGCGCGACCCGCAGGCGTTGGCCGCGGCCCAGGCCCTGGCCGGTGGCCTGGATTGGGCCGGCGTGGCCCGGCAAGCACAGGCCGCCAGCCTGGAAGCGCTGCTCTACCAGCAGCTCAAGCCGCACGACGACCTGCTGCCGCCGGCCGTGGCCGCCGCCTGGCAGGCCGCCTACCGCTACAACGCCCAGCGCCAGCTTTACCTGGCCCACCAGTTGGGCCAGGCGCTGGCCGCCCTAAACGCGGCCGGCGTGCCGGTCCTGCTGCTGAAAGGCGCGGCCCTGGCCCACACGCTCTACGCGCACCCGGCCGGGCGCCCCTTCCGCGACCTCGACCTCCTCATCCGGCCGGGGCAAACCACAGCCGCCTTCGCCACCCTGCGCCAGTTGGGCTACACCCCCCACCACCCGGAACCCCACCCCGGCGTCACCCGCCAGTTTGAGAACGAGATGCTGTGGCAGCGCCCCGGCCCCATCGTCACCTACCTGGACCTGCACTGGCAGTTGCTAGACTCGCCCCACTACCAGGCCCGGCTAGACAGCACCTGGCTGTGGCAAACGGCCGTCACCAGCACCCCCGCCAGCCTGCCCTTTGCCCTGCGCCACCTGGGGCCAGAGGCGCAGTTGCTGCACCTCTGCGCCCACCTGCTGCTGCATCACGGCGGCCAGGAGCTGCTGTGGCGCAACGACATCGCCGCCCACCTCTACCACACCCAGGCGACGCTGGATTGGGACCTACTGCTGCGCCAGGCAGCGCGCTCCGACCTGCTCCTGCCCCTACAAACACTGCTGCCCGACCTGGCCGCGCAGTGGGCCGCCCCGGTCCCGGCCGGGGTCCTGGCCCAACTGGCCACCTGCCAGCCCACCCCCGCCGAGCAGCGCATCTTCCGTTGGCGGCGGCAGGCCAACGCCCGGCCGGTGCTGCAGCGCTTCTGGTACGACCTGGCCAGCATGCCCGGCTGGCGACCCCGCCTGCGCTACGCCCTGGTCCACCTCTTCCCCGGCCGGGACTACATGCGCCAGCGCTACCCCCTGCGCCACCCCCGCCTGTGGCCGCTCACCTACCCCTACCGCTGGCTGCACGGCCTGTTTCAGGCACTCTCCAAATCAGACCTGACAGATTTTCCCAAATCTGTCAGGTCTTGACGCGTAACGAGCCACGTCCCCGCAGGCTGAGCTTGTCGAAGCCCAGTCCCGCCTCCGACAGGCGCAGGCAACACCCAGGTCATCACCCTAACGGAACCAATTCTGTTACAAGCCATTACAATCCCGCGCCGGCTGCGGTATAATAGAAGCGGTGCAATCGCCAAAAAGCTGAGGCACCGCCGCGCGGCACAATTTTGGAATCATTATGGAACTCAAACAATATCTCAATCCCCTGCGTAAATGGTGGTGGCTGCTGTTAGCGGCCACCCTCGTCTCCACCCTCTCCAGCTTCCTGGCCACCCGCCTGCAAGACCCCATCTACCGCGCCAGCACCACCCTGATGATCGGCCAGGCCATCGACGACCCCAACCCCACCGGCGCCGACTTCTACCTGGGGCAGCAGTTGGCCCAAACCTACGCCGACATCGCCAAGCGGCAGCCGGTGCGCCAGGCCACCATGGACGCCCTGGGCATCACCTGGCTGCCGGAATACAACGTCACCGTCCAAAACAACAACCAGCTCCTGGAAATCGCCGTGCTAGACACCAACCCGGAGCGGGCCCAGGTAGTCGCCAACACCCTGGCCGAACAACTGGTACAGCAAAGCCCCACCAGCAGCCAGCGCGAAGACCAGCAGCGGCTGGCCTTCATCAACAACCAGCTAGACAGCCTGGAAACCAACATCACCGAGACCGAGCAGGCGCTGAACGATTTGCAGGCCGAAATGGCCAGCATGATCAGCGCCCGCCAGATTGCCGACGCCGAGACGCAGGTCGCCGCGCTGCAAACCAAGCTGACCACCCTGCAAACCAACTACGCCAACCTGGTAGCCAACACGCAGCAGGGCGCCATCAACAGCCTGAGCATCATCGAGCCGGCCCTGCTGCCCACCACCACCGTCGGGCCAGACAACTACATGACCATCCTGCTGGGCGCGGCCATCGGCTTCACCCTGGCCGCCGGCGCCGCCTACCTGATGGAGTATCTGGACGATACGCTGAAGTCGCCGGAGGAGATTGGCCAGGCGGCCGATCTGCCGATCATCGGCTTCATCGCCGACACGGCCAACGAAGATGAAGAGGGGACGGTGGTGACCAACCAGCCGCGCTCACCGGTGGCCGAGGCGTTCCGCGGCCTGCGCACCAACCTGGAGTTTGCCGGGGTAGACAAGCCGCTGCATACCATTCTCGTCACCAGCCCCGGCCCGGCCGACGGCAAATCCACCGTAGCCGCCAACCTGGCCATCATCATGGCCCAGGGGGGCAAGCGGGTGGTCCTGCTGGATGCCGATTTGCGCCGCCCGCGGGTGCACCATTTCCTGAACCTGCCCAACCGCTTCGGCCTGAGCGACGTTTTCCGCGAGCAGTTGTCGCTGGATGCCGCTTTGCAGCCCTGGGGCGAGGTGAGCAATTTGCAGGTGATTACCAGTGGCAGCCTGCCCCCCAACCCGGCCGAGCTGCTAAACTCGGCGCGCATGGACCAGATTCTGGCCGACCTGCAGGGGCTGGCCGACGTGGTAATCATCGACAGCCCGCCGGTCATGGTCACGGATCCGTCGGTGCTGTCGGCCAGGGTAGATGGCGTGCTGGTGGTGATCCAACCCGGCCGGGTTAATGCCGCCAGTATCAAAGCCATGCTGGAGCAGTTCCGGCGGGCCGATGCCCGGCTGCTGGGCATCGTCCTCAACCGCATCCCCCGCCAGCGCAGCTACTACGGTGGCTACCGCTACTACTACGCCCCCTACTACTACGCCAGCCATTACTACATGGACGGGGAAAAACGCAACGGCTCCCGTGGCTCCCGCGGCTCCCGGCCGGGTGGCCGCGGCGGCCTGTTCGGCCGGCTGCGCCCTCGCCCCACCCCCCAACCCACCCCAGACGAACCATAAACCACCCCCTTCACCCCCCCACTCCCTTCACCCTCTCCCACACCGCCGGCAGCTGCTCATACCGCCGCGGGTAATCCAGCCGCAGCACCGGCACCCGGCCGGCCACCGCCCGGCCAAAGGCGAGCTGCCGGGCCAGCAGCGGCGGCGCAAAGAGCCGCGCCGCGGCCGTGTGGTGCACCGGGGTCAGGATCGCCTGCTGGGCGGGCAGGCGGGCCAGGCTGATCTCAGCCGTATCATCCGCCAGCCGCACCACGGCCGCCACGGGGAGTTCGGCCGCCAGCCCGGCCGCCGGCTGCTGTTGGGGCGCAAATTTCAGTTGCGGGAAGTAGGGGCGGGCCAGCACCCCGGCCGGGGTAGCCACCACCGGCAGTAAATCATCAGCAATACGTCGTTCCCCCTGCCCGGCCAGGTACTGGGCCAGGGTCGATTTGCCCTGCCCCGATTCCCCCACAAAGACCACCACCCCCTGCGGCAGTTGCACCGCGCTGGCGTGCAGGCAGTAGATGCCGCGCAGGGCCAGGGCCAGGATCAGCGCCGGCCCCAGGGCCACCTGGCGCACCAGGCCAGCGTCGGCCTCCGGCGGCGGCTGGCCGCCAATCTGCCCGCCATCCTGGCTAACAAACCAACTGCCCAGCCCGGCCACGGCGAGCCGGTACCCGGCCGGGGCGGCCCAACAAGTCACCCAACGCTCGCCCCCCGCCACCCAGGCCGGCTGGTCAAAAATGGGGCTGGCGCCGGCCGGGATGCCCCCGGCCGGGGCAACCGCTGGCATGGCCGCCGGTCCCGGCCGGGCAAAGGCGGCCAGCTCCGGCAGCGGTCCATCAGCCACCAGGGTCTGGCCGGCAATCTGGTAGCAGGCGGGGGTAGGTCGGGGGATCCCGGCCGGGAGGAAAGACAAGGTGATCATGCGAAATCCTGGCCTAGAGATGCTCCTGGTATGTACTTGCCGGTCCGCTTTCGCCGATACCAGGCGTAGGCCCCATCGTCAGGTCCCGCAGCGTGCCATAGGCAGACAACCGCGGCCGATCATATCTCCTCCTGGCAGCCCTTTGGTCAGCTACCCATTCAGCCCTCGCTTCCCCCGCTTGCGGCGTGTCCACAGCTTGTCTAGATTCCTTCATGCCAACAATCACTCCTTCGAAAACAAGTTTATAGCGAGCGGTTTGTCGCCTGCTGCTGCAACCACAGTTCCAGACTCAACACCAGCCACAACGGGTACGCGTGGGCGGGATTATAGCGATCCTCCAGCACCTGTCGCAACCAGTCGGCGCGCACAAACTGCTGCTGCACCACCTGCGGGGCAGCCAGGATCTGCCGCACCGTCGCCCACTCCTTCTCATACAACCCTTTGTACAGCAGCGGCGTGAACGAACTCTTGCCTCGCCGCTGTCGTATGGCGTCTGGCAAATAGCCGGCCATAGCCTGTCGCAGCAGCCATTTTGTCCCGGCCGGGCGGCCCAACAAAGAGGCCGGCACAGCCATGACAAAAGCAACCAGGCGGCGGTCCCAAAAGGGAGATAATGGCTCCACCCCATGGGCGTGATACATGCCCCGCACGGCCGCCAACCCCTGGGCAATCACGCTGGTTTTCAGCGTACGATACCGCTCCCACCGGCCGGGGCCGGCAAAGCGCTGCCAGCTATCATCATCGTGCAGCCGCTCCTGCAGATGTGTGCGCACGGCTAAATCCGGGTGAAGACCGGGGTGCGTCCACACCGCCGGCCGGGGCCGCAGTTGGCGGTAACGGCGACGCCAGGCAACGGGCAGCAGTTGGCGCAATCCATTTTCAAACAGATCCCGCCGCGGCCGGATCACCGTCCGGTCAGCAACCAGGGTTCGCGCCAGCGTCCCCCAACGCCAGTCGCTCAACCAATCGGCCGCCCAATAGCGCCCGCCCGTAAACAATGTGTCGCCGAAGTGCCCGTTGAGCAAAACGCGGCAGCCCGCCTGCTGCGCCGCCCGCATCACCGCCAGCGGCAGCCGCGCGTAGGCATCATGCATCACAAAGTCATCCAGCACCGGCCAGGTAGCCGGTGCCTGCAAAGTCCACAAATCATCGGCCGGCAGAAAGGTCGCTTCCAAATCATACCGCGCAAGTAGTGGCCGGATGAAGTCGCGCTCATCACACGCCACTTCTCGGTCAAAAACGTAGGTAAAACTCCGCAAGCGGCGAGTTTCCCCCGGCGCAGACGCGGCCAGGGCAGCAATGGTGGTCGAATCCAGGCCACCGCTGAGGGAAATGCCCAGCGGGCCGCGGCTGCGCAGCCGGCAGGCAACACTCTCTTGCAGTAGCGCTAGAAAATGCTCGGCATATTCGGCTTCACGCCGGTAACGAATCTGAGCCTGGGGGTCAATATCCCAATAGCGCCACAAACGCGCGTCGCCGGCCGAAACCAGCAGACAGTGCGCCGGTGGGAGATAGCTCACCGCCTGAAAGAAGCTCTCCGCCTGGTCTTGCCAATGGCCAACCAGGTAGTCGGCCACTTTGGCCTCGTTGATCTGGCAGGAGACCGCGGGGTGAGCCAGGAGTTGGCGCACTTCCGAAGCCACCAGGCAGCATTGCCGGTCCAGGTAGTAACACACACTCCGGTTACCCAAGGCGTCCCGCGCGATAAAGAGCTGCTGCCGGGTCTCGTCCCAAATGACAAAGGCAAACTCCCCCAGGAGATGATTAACGCAGTCTACCCCCCACTGCCGGTAAGCGTACAGGATCAGTTCGGCATCACTCAACTGGCTGGCTGACCCGGCCGGGGCGGCCAGCCGTCCCACTGCCCCCACCAGTTCCGCCCGGTTATCCAGGCGGACATCGCCGGTAATCGCCAGCCGGGCGTCCGGGGACAGCAATGGCTGTTGCTCGCCCTCCTCCTCCGGCGTCACCCAGAAATGCTGGTGCGCCAGGGCCACCGCGCCATTCCGCCAGACCCGCTGCCCATCCACCGCCCGCTGTGGTGCCGCGGCCAACATGATTTCCACCACGCTGGCTGCCACCGGCCGGGCCTGGCGCTGCCAGACGGCCAAAACGCCACTCATTAGGGCGCAACAACAACCAAGGCGGGATCACCCAGCAGTGTCCAGCCCAGCAGGACGTCGATCAGTTCTGGCTGCGTTTGCGCCAGATCGGCCTTGGCCAACTGGATGGCCTGCCCCAGCCGCAGCCCCGACTGGACCATGTAGGGCGTGAGCAACCCGCCTAGCGCCTTGTCCGACGACGACAGGGTCAGCGTCGAGGCCCCCAGCACCGCCGCCGCGCCCCGATCGCCGGCCAACAGGAACTGGTGGGCCACGGTGTTGTAAGCGGGTGACACGTGGTAGGTATTCCAGCAGCCCCATTGGCTAACCACCGTTGGCCGCCCGGCGTTCGTCAGGGCCGCTGCGTCGGCAGCGTTGAACAAGCCCTGGAAAGTCCAGCGCGTGGTGCCAGAGTGACCGAAAAAGCTGGTCAGGGCCACGCCGCTGTTCAAACCGTCTAACAGGGCGGCACGGGCCGCAGCCAGGCCAATGTCGTCGATGTACGCCCGGTCCACCATCCAGCCGGCCGGCAGTTGGTTAATCAGGTTGTCGCTTTCGGCGGCGTAGGACATAACCCCACTGGCCGCATCGGCAGCAAAGAGGGCGGTCTGGCTATAATCCTTGTTGGCGTAGGCCAATGTCTTGGCTACCAGATTGTCCAGTTCGGCCGCCGTGCGCACCGGGAAGCGGCCAATGGCCAGGTCGGGCACGTTATCCCCGTTTAGGTCGGTGTACAGGGGGTCTACCGGCGCAAACTGCACCAGGTTTCCCGTAGCGGCGTACAGGGTGGGCAAGAAGCTGATGCTGCCCTGGCCCAGGTAATCGAAGTAGTCGTAGGTGTCGCCGCCCACCAGCAGGACGTATTTCGTACCCATCCCGGCCGCTGCGTCGGCAATATAGGCGCGGATGGCATGCGGGTCGACGGCACCGCCGCTGTATGTGGCGTAGATGTCGGCCACGTCAACAACGCGGGTGCTTAGCCCTTCGGCGGCGTGGTAGTCCACCAGTGGTTGGATGCCGGCCAGGAAGTCGGCATGGGCAATGACCAGGTAGTCGGCGGGCTGGTCTAGCAGGTTGATTGGGGCGCGGCCCGCGGCCAGCCCTGGCGCGGTGAGGGCACTGGCGCTGCTTACCAGGTAGGTGGCCGGCTGGGCGCTGCCACGGAAGGCGGCAATGGTGCTGCCGTCGTTGGCGGTGAACTGTCTCACCCGGCCGAGTTTGGTCAGCCCGCTGTCATCCAGCCGGTAGACGACGGTGTCCCGGCCGGGCAGCCCATACACCGCAAACACCTCCCCGGCCGCGGTGAAGGTAAGCTGCCCCCCATTTGCCACAAAGGCCCGCGGGTAGGTAACGCTGTAGCTGTCCAGGGCTAGCATATCCCAGGCAACACCGGTGTCGCCTGGCAGCCGTAGGGTAAGGGTGTTGCTGCCTTCTTGCAGCAAGCCATCGGGCAAGGTCAAGGTCAGGCTGCGGTCAACAATGCCGTCAAACAGCTCCTCAGCCACCGGCACGCCATTGAATTCAACGATGACGTGGTGGTCCGGGGCGCTCTCTAGCCAGTCTGTGTACCCCCACATATGCACGCTCAGGCTGGCCGGCCCGCCGCCGGCCACGTACTGATCGATGGTGATGGGGTAGTGGCGCGCTACGGGGGTGGTGTAGGCCAGGATCGTCTCCTGGTACCAGGGGTTGCCGGTTGGCGACAACGGGCTGTAGGCGCGGTTGTTGTCTACAGTGACGGTGGCCAGGTAGCTGGCCGGTGGGGTCTGGTTGGGAATCGGGCTACGGTCGACAGGCATGGCCAGACGTCGGCCGAGGCTGAGTTGGTAAATGTTGGTGTGGCTGTAGGGGCTGTCCAGGGCGCTGCCATGGAACTCCAGGTAGTCGCCGGGACCAAAGAGGCGACCGCTGGCCTGAACGTATAAGGGAACCGGGCGGTCCTGGTAGCTGAGTTCAAGGCGGTTTAGAGGTATCCCGGCCGGGTCTATCCCAAAGGCCAGAATCTCTTCGTAGGTCAGCCGGTACAGGCCGCTCTGGTCCACCAGCAGGTTCAGGCTGCCCAATCCGCTGCCAGGGCCAAGTTCAGGGGTGAAGCTGGCTTGCAGAGCCGGCAGCGCAGCGGCAGCCCGGCTGCCCGCCTGCTGCTCATGCTCGGCGCGGATAGCCGGCCAGTTAATGGGGTCCACCTCGACCCAGGCCCCGTATGCCTCGCCCAGCTTGAAAGGACCGTGCCGCAGCCGCCGCCCCACAATGTCCACATCCTCCAGGTAGAACAGGTCCCCGGCCGGGCCGGCCATGTCGAAACCGTAGATTTGCGGTTCAATTGAATCGACAACCGCAGACGGAATCAGTTGGTCGTTAACCAACTGCAAGCCATCTTTGGTGGCCACATACAGGTTGAAACCCACGTTGCCCGTCTCGGTGGTCGTCTGCCAGGCAAACTGCACCCCCTCTTTGCCGGCGCTGGCCTGGAAATAGGCCAGCGTCACCGGCAGCGTGCTGTTGCCGCCGGTGAAGTCGGAAAAGCTGCTGACGGTGCCGCCAAGAGTGTTGGCTCCGGTGTTGGCCGCGTTCAAGATGCTCCAACTGCTGCCGTTGTACTGCGCGCCGTAGAGGTTGGCTTCCAGGCCCACCACGTCGCCGTCGCTGTAGCTGAAACTGACGTCGGCGCTGAAGCTGCTGATGCCGCTCTGGGTAACAGTCCAGTAGCGCGCGAGATGGTCGGCACTGCCGTTCTCCGGGTGTTTGGCGTTGGTTACACGCGCACATACCAGACCCGGGCCAAAGGTGCCGCTGGTAAAGTTCACCGTGGCCGGCGAGTAGTCGGTAGTGCCGGTGGCGTCGCCGATGGGAAAGGTGAAGCTGCCGCTGGCACTATAGCTTTTGCACAGGCTGCCGCTGCCATCGGCCACAACCAGCGCGCTGGTCGAACCGCCACTCACTGTGGCGCTGCTGCCCAGGGTCAGGGTGTTCGTGCCCAGGCGAAGCTGGCCGTTGGTCAGCGTCAGCAGCCCATCGACGGCGACTGCTTTCCCCAGGTCCAGGCCGCTGGCGTTGTTTAGCGTCAGGCCACCGAAGGTCACCGTGCCGCTGCCGTCAATCGTCTGGGCGCTGCTGCCGGCAAACGTTGTTGTGGCGGTGCCGCCGGCAAAAACACCGGTAACGCTAAAGCTGCTGCCCACGACCGTTAAGTTGTGGCTGCCGCTGTTCACCGTCGTAGAACCATTGATGGTTACACCACCCAGGGTTGTGGTCCCGCTGCCACTCAGGCTATGGGTGGCGCTGGCAGCATTGAAGGTGGTTGTCTGGCCGGCCCCCTGCGCAAAGATGCCGTTGTTGCTGAAGTGACGTCCAATGGAAATGTTTCCGCCGCTGCTGTTGGCAATATTCGCGCCCGCATTGATTTGCAGGTCGTAAAACGCTTTGGCCCCGCTGCCGTCGATTGCCCCACTGCCAGTAAAAATGAAGGTTCCGGTGCCTGGGGTCATGCTCCCCCCTGTCTTGCTGAAATTATGGGCAATCGTAGTCGTGGTGCTGTTGAAATCGACGTCGGTTCCGCTGCCGGAGATGATCAAGTCGTAGAAGGTGGTGCTGCTGTTGACCTCTTGCAGGTGCCCGCCATTGAAGCGTACGATGCCGTTGTTGTGGGTAAAGGTACCGTTGTTGGTCCAATCGCCACCAACGGCCAGCTCCCCGGTTGGGGCAACCAGGGTACTGCCGCTGTCAATGGTGATAGCACCATTAGCGGTGCGCCCGGCAAGCACATTCAACGCGGTGTTATTGGCGATCTGCACGTTGTGAGGAACGCCGGCGCCACTATACTTCCACTCGTCGGCCCGGTTGAAGCTGCCGCCAGTGTTGTATTTGAGCGTGGAGCCAGTAGCATAGGTGGGGGCATTGGTAGCCACGTAGCGGTACGTGTTGATAGTCAGGGTGCCATTGAGGGTGGCGCTGCTGCCAAAGTCGACTCCTTTGGCCGATGTAGTGGCCAACAGGTTAACATTGTGCAAGGTAACCGTGCCGGCCACGGTGCCCGTCCCCGCAAAGGCGATGGTCTCGGTGTTGGCCGTGTAAGTGCCGTGGTTGGTCAGAGTGCCATTGTCGGCGATGGTCAGGGTATGGCTGCCGCTGCCGCCGCTGAAGCTGCCGCCCTGGTTGACCTTCAGGGCCGCCGCGTCCACGTTCGCGTCCAGCGTCACGGTAGCCCCGCTGCAAATTTCCACGGCAGCATTGCTGGCGTTGGGCACGCTGCCCCCGGCCCAACTGCTGCCACTGCTCCAGTTGCCACCGCTGCCGGTTGTGCCACTCGCCACAGTATAGCTGAAGTAAGAATCCCCTTCAGTCCAGGTCGTCTTATAACCATCGGCAGCTATGCGAACATTGGCCTGACTCAGATCGTTGGAGTCGCTGCGGTAAAAGACGTAGCGCACTTCAGCACCGGCACTGTTGGCCGTAGCCGGAATCTGGGCCACCCACGTTCTGTCGGGTTCGTTGTACCGAGAAAACTCGGCCGCGACTGGTGTGCCGTTGGTCCTTGTGGGCGCAGTGCCATTGGTTGTGTATACCAGAAACACATATTTGTTGGTCGTATCTTCAATGAAGTTCACGTACAAATCGGTGGCATCGCAGGCGGCAATGGTGGACTTGGCCAGCCCGGTGCTGCTGTTGCCCTGGCGCATGTTGGGGGCTGCGCTATAGGTTGTCTTATGGGTACCATCGGTATAACCGATGCTTAAGTTGGGGTTGTGTCCGTTGAAGTTAATTGTGCCGGCGTAACTGTCTGGTACGCATATAAATAGAACCAGCAGTACCAGGACGGCGCTGATGAGCAACTGCCGGGCATTAGGCAGTCCAGGTGAGGTGCGAGCAGAACGTATCATGGTAATACCCCTCCGATAAATCTGGCGGGCGGCGGGCGGCCCCGGCATCGTTGGCCGTGCCTTTCGCCCTAACACAGTTTCCCGCAGTTCCCTCTACGTTTTCCAGGGCGGCGGAAAACTGCCAGGCTATTTCGCCCATAGAAAACCTTCGCAAAACGGTCAGAAATGATTGCTTAGATGGTGGTCTGTAACTGACTGGACCAGACAACCCGCCCACAGTCAATACCACCCCACCCTGCAAAGCAAGGCGCCCTTAATTCCGGGCCTATTTTAGCACGAATTACACAGAATCTGCGCCAATCCCCGGGAGATCTTTCCTAATTGGTGTGGGGCAGATGGATTTGCTCGTTGAGCTGGTCTAGGACGGCGTAGCGCTGCGCCACGTCGGGCGAGTCGTTGAGCACAGCCCCCTGCCAAACAACCCAGGCGTGGACCTCCAGCCCCCCCCCGGCCGGGGCCGGACCCCCAACTGCACTTCGGCCAGGGCAAAGGGCTGCGCTTGCTGCATCACCCCGGCCAGATCCCCGGCCGGGATGTCCCCACCCCGCCCTATCACCCAACCACAAAAAACGGGCAAACCCCCACAGGCGCAGCCCGGCCGGGGCTTCTTGCTATCGCGAGCAGCAGGCCCCACCCTGCAACAAAGAACGCGCTGGACAATAATACCGGAATAGGCCATAGGTCAAACTGAGAACTGCCGATTTCACGCAGAACTCATTGCCGGGCGTGCGTGACGGGCATAGAATAAGCGTACTGTACCAGTAACGCGCGCTCGAGAGCTGGGCTTGTCGAAGCCCGGTTCCACCGTCAACAGGCTCAGGCTGTACCTGTACAGTCACTTGTACCATTCCGCTTACTTGTTTTGGTATTGGGAGGGATAATCATGCGCAAGACCCTATTTCTGCTCACCATCATCGCCCTCTTCTTCGTCGCCTCTGTTCATTTCAGCCTGGCCCAGGCCACCGGAGTCCCGGATTCAGCAGATCCCGCTACCTCCGACCCGGAGCCACTGAAACATCCCAAGCTGGCCTCAGCGCTGGTTGAACTTGCCCAGCTTTACCAAAGCCAGGGTATAGCTGCTGTCACTGAATTCAATCAGTTGCACCCCTACCTCATTGCCAATGACCAGGTTCTCGTAGAAATACGCTATGACCCGGCCCGCGAGGCAGATGTTGAAACCCTGGTCTCGTCCCGCGGCGGCACCATTCGCCACAATATCAGCCACACCTTCGTTGAGGCCTGGCTGCCCGTTGCCGAACTCTACCGCCTGGCCGATGATGACACCGTGTACCTCATCCGGCCGGCGCGCCTGGCCCAGCCGGCCGACACCGTTGGCTTCATTGAGGCCGGCGCCAGCACCACGCAGGGCGTCAGCCTCATGAACGCCGATGACTGGTACGCTCTGGGGCTGACCGGCGAGGGGATTACCATCGCCATCATCGACAGGTTCAACAGCAGCGCTATTGCCGGCCTGCAGGCCAGCGGCGACTGGCCACCCGGCAGCCAGTTAACCACCGTCGACGTAGATGGGGGTGGTTTTGGCAATGCCGGCAGCAGCCACGGCATGGCTACCATGGAAATCGCTTACGACATGGCCCCTGGAGCCACCTTCATTGCCTACGAAACCACTACCGTGGGAGACTGGTATAATGCCCTGGGTTTGGCTGACGCGGCCGGGGCCGATATCACCTCCGCTTCACTCTCTGCCCCGCTGGATGGCATTGGTGACGGTACAGCCCGGCCTGGCTCCATTGCCGCAGCGGCCGGCAGCGCTCGCAGCGGTGGTGTGTTGGCAGTTAATGCCGCCGGCATCTACCGCCAACAGCATTGGGGAGGCCTCTTCTCTCCGCTTTCAGGCGGCTATCACAACTGGGGTGCAGGTGATTACAACCCGTTCGGCCCTTCTGGCACCACCAGTTATTACTGCTTCCCCCCTGGCTACTACCTCCTGATCACGCTGCATTGGAATGATTGGATAAATGTGAATCAAGACTACGACCTGTATCTCTATTATCTAACCAGCACACCAACACCAACATGGTCTCCGGTCGCATCGTCAACTTATCTTCAAAACGGCGGCGCAGGGCAAACACCCCAGGAAGCTATCGGCTATACTGTGCCCAACAGCAATACAAGTCCCGGGTGTTTAACCGACCACAAAAGCTACGCCATCCGCGTTCGAAGGTACTCAGGCACGACAAACAACAACCTGCAAGTTTACAATTTCTCCAGCGACATGCAGCGTACGGTAGAGGCGCGCAGCCTGGGCTTCCCGGCCGACTCGGCCAATGTGTACAGCCTGGGCGCCATCGGCGTCAGCAGCGGCACCCAGGAATATTTTAGCTCCGAAGGGCCAATACTCGCCCTGGGCGGCGGCATTCCTGGCAGCACCACCCACAACAAGCCCGATGCCGTCAGTTACAGCGGGGTCAACACCGTCTCCTATCCCAGCGGCTTCAGCGGCACCTCAGCCAGTACACCACACGTCGCCGGGGCCGCCGCCTTACTCAAACAGTGTGATCCCACCCTGACCCCGGCCGGGTTGGACAGCGCCTTAGACACCCTGGCCGCCGCCAACGACCTGGGCAGTTCCGGGTATGACTTCGACTACGGCTTCGGCAACGTCATCCTCAACACCTGGACCACCGTTGACCGCAGCGATACCCCCGCCTATGGCGAGGCCACCCACATACGCCCCAACTGCCCCAACGCCACCACGGAACCCGGCATCTATCTTGGCTCAACGGTCACCCTCGACAGCGTAAGCCTGGGCCAGGGCGGCGATGACGCCTCGGACGATGGCGTGGTGGCCAATGACGACTGGGTCAATGGCGGCAGCGGTACGGTGGACGTAACCGTTGGCGGCCAGGCAGGCTACCTGTGGGGTTGGGCCGATCTCAATTGCAACGGGTCGTTCGGCGACAGCGGCGAACAACTATTCAGCGCCTTGGCGGTTAACGAGGGGCTAAACGCCGGGCTTTCCTTTAGTGTCCCGGCGGCCTTCTACACCAACTGCGCCAACCAGGATATCCACGCCCGCTTCCGGGTGAGCGCTACCAGCGCCGGCACCCGGGCCGCCAGCAGCCCCACCGGCAGTGCCACAGGTGGCGAGGTAGAGGATTACGCCTGGCCAATTTCCACCTTGCCGGTTACCCTGGCCTCTTTCGAGTCACAAGTGTCTGGGCACCAGGTGACCTTCAACTGGAGCACCACCACCGAACTGGGCAACGTCGGCTTTTATCTCTATGAAGAAACCCCGGCCGGGCGCCAACAACTCAACGAACGGCTTATCCTGTCCCCTGTCCTCAACAGCACAGTGCCGCAGCAGTACACGTTCACCGCCGCCACCGGCACAGGCAAGGTATTCTACCTGGAGGACATCGACATTCGCGGTCACGTCCACTTGCACGGCCCCTTTGAGCTTGGTCAACGCTATGGTGAAGCCATCACCCCGCAGCCCATCGACTGGCCAGCCATCCAGGCAGAACAAGACGCCCTGGCCGCCCCGCGGCAGGCAGCCGCCCGCAACGCCGCCCGGCAGGCCCTCACCCCCACCCTGCGCCCCGGGACCAACGGCAGCATCCACGTCCTGGTCAGCCAGGATGGCCCATACCGCATCACCTATGCCGACCTGGTCGCCCTGGGGGTAGACCCGGCCGGGCAGCCCACCAGCTACATCGCCCTCACCAACCAGGGCCAACCCGTCCCCCTCACCATCCTCGGCGGCAGCCTCATCGGCCCCAACACCATCATCGAATTCATCGGCCACGGGCTAGACACCCTCTACAGCCACACCAACGTCTACACCCTCCAGGCCAGCCGCGCCGACGCCCGGCGCATCCCCCGCGACACCGGCCCCGTGCCCGGCACCGCCCCCGCCCCCTTCTACCTGGCCACCACCACCGTCGAACACCAGACGACCTACAACTACCTCTCCCCCAGCGGCGACCCCTGGTACGACACCCGCATGATGGCCTACGGCGGCCCCTTCGCCCGCAGCTTCCCCCTGACCGTCGACCATATCGCCCCCGGCGGCCCGCCCCCCACCCTGCACCTGGCCGTCTGGGGCCAGACCGACTGGCCGGCCGCCGGCGATGACCATCGCCTCCAGGTCAGCCTCAACGGCACCCCCCTGGCCGACCTCACCTTTGACGGCCTCGTCAACGTCCCCCTCGACCTCCCCCTCCCGGCCGGGCTGCTGCAAGAAGGCAGCAACACCCTCACCCTCACCGTCCCCCGGCCGGTCGACCCCGCCATCCGCTGGGACATCATCATGCTCGACAGCTACGGCGTCACCTACCCCCGCGCCTTTGTGGCCGTGGCCGGTGCCCTGACCTTCACCGCCGCCGGCGACAGCTTCGAGGTCAGCGGCCTGCCGGTCCGCAAAGGCACCATCTACCGCCTCACCGACGCCGGCCCACAGCGCCTGGTGCGGACGATTACCACCAACAACGGCGACGGCACCTTCCGCGTCAAGTTCCGCGGTACGCCAGAGCCGGCCACCTACTACGTCTTCACCGCCGACGCCATCCCCGCCCCAGCCCTGGCCGCCGCCCCACCCCACACCGACATCACCTCCGGCAGCGCCGACTACCTCATGATTGCCCACCCCAGCTTCATCGACGGCCTGGCCCCCCTGGTCCAGTACCACCAAAGCCGTGGCCTGGTCGTCAAGGTGGTCAACGTCGAAGATGTCTACGCCCAGTTCAGCCACGGCCTCTTCGACCCGCAGGCCATCCGCGACTACGTCGCCCACGCCGTGCAGCAGATGGGCGTGCAGTACGTCCTGCTGGTCGGCGGCGATACCTACGACTACTTCAACTACCTCGGCTTAGGCTCCATCAGCTTCATCCCCTCCCTCTACGCCCCCACCGAACCCTACGTCAGCTTCGCCCCGCTGGACCCGCTCTTCGCCGACGTCGATGGTGACCACGTGCCCGATGTGCCCCTGGGCCGCTTCCCGGTGCGCACCAATGCCGAGCTGGCCACCCTTGTGGCCAAAACAGTGGCCTACGCCACGAAGGATTACGGCCAATCACTGCTCATCGCCGCTGACCGAGCCGATGGCAGCATCTCGTTCAGCAGTGCCAGTGAGGCGTTCATCAGCCAACTGCCCAACGGCTGGAGCGTTACCCGGGCCTACATCGATGACCTGGGCGTCCCTGCTGCCCGCACCACGCTGCTAGACAGCCTGAATGCCGGCGTGGCTCTAACCAGCTTCATGGGCCATTCCGGGCCGTATAGCTGGACCTACTCCAATCCGGCTTTCTTCCTGGCCGCCGATGCCGCGGCTTTAACCAATACCGGCCGGCCAACCGTGGTCACCCAATGGGGCTGCTGGAATACTTACCACGTCGACCCCTACTACAACACGCTGGCCCACGAATTCATGCTGCACAACAGTGGTGGGGCAGTGGCCGTGCTGGGGGCCACGACTATCACGCAATCTTTCTCTGAGGAAGCGCTGGGGCTGCGCGTCATGCCGCGCATTGTGGCCCCTGGCATGACCTTGGGGCGCGGTATCCAGGAAGCCAAGGCCGACCTGGCCCTGACCCATGGCCAACTGCTTGATGTGCTGCTAGGCTGGACCCTCCTCGGCGACCCCGCCCTGGTGGTGCAGCCCTAAAGTGGCGCTCCTCGCAAGATTGGGCCAATTCGCCCTGATGGCGGATACTGAAGTCAAGGTGAATTGGTCCAATCTTTGAGCAACCGCGTATGAGTGCAATTGTCGCCATCTTTCAGCGCCACGGACAACCCGTAACCACCGCCGCAATGGACGCCCTGTTGGCCGCCGCGCCCCACCGGGCGGTTGACGGGCAGGACACCTGGTACCAAGGCCCCGTTGCCCTGGCCCACCAGCATTTCGATCTGACTCCTGAGGGCCACGCCGCACCGCAGCCGGTCCGCAACCCGGCCGGGACCCTCACCCTCACCGCCGATGTCCGCCTGGACAATCGGGCCGAGCTTATACGCACCCTGGGCCTGGACCCGGCCGGGCAGCCCAGCGACGCCGCCCTGATCCTGGCCGCCTACACCCGCTGGGGCACCGCCTGCGTCACCCACCTCCTGGGTGACTTCGCCTTCGCCCTGTGGGACGACTCCCAACAGCACCTCTTCATCGCCCGCGACCCGTTGGGCTGCGCCGACCTGGCCTGCTATCTGGATGAGCAGTTGTGCGTCATCGCCTCCGAAGTCAACCAGGTCATCGCCCACCCCGCCATCCCCCGCCGGCTAAATGACCTCAAAATCGCCATGATCCTGGTCAGTTGGTGGCACGACCACGAACAGACGGTCTTTGAAAACGTCTACTATGTCCCCCCGGCCCATGCCCTGGTCATCACCGCCGGGTCCGTTCGCCGCTGGCGCTATTGGGACATCGACCCCGGCCGGCGCTTGCGCTACAAAAACGACGACGAGTACGCCGATCACCTGCGCGAGCTAATTACCAGCGCCGTGCGTGACCGGCTGCGCGTCACCGGGCGCGTGGGCATCTCCATGAGCGGCGGCATCGACTCGCTTACCATGGCCATTTTGGCCACCGAACAGTTGCCCCCCGGCCGGGTAGACACCTTCACCTACGTCTTCGACCAATTCCCCGAATGTGACGAGCGGGCCTACATCCGGCCGGTGGTAGACCAGTACAACCTCAACGCCCACTTCCTCCTCAGCGACCACCGCTGGACCCTGTCCGATTTTGCCACCTGGCCCGTGTCGCCCGATTTCCCCGTCGCCGATGCTTTTGTACGCCTGCCGCTGGCCGTGGCCGACGCCGCCAGGGCCAACAACTGCCAACTGCTGCTAAACGGCCACTACGCCGACATCCTCCTGGCCGGCGGGCGCGGCTGGCCGGCCGATCTGCTGCGCCGTGGCCACTGGGGCACCCTGACCCGCCGCTTGTGGCAGCAGCGCGCCCACCTCCACTGGCGCCACGACGTGCTGGACTGGGGACTGCAAGCCGCCCTGCCCCCGGCCGTGCTGCGCTTGCGCCGCCTGCGCCAGGGCCGCCCCCTGCGCCACCTCTATACCGCCCACCTGGCCCCCGACCTGCCCCAGCGCACCCGCCTGGGCGATTACCTGGACACCGGCGCCGGGCGGCCAGCGTTCGACTCGCTGGCCCGCCTGCGCCAATACAACCATCTGCTGCTGGCGGCAACTGCACAAGGCCGGGCCGTCGCCCGCCAGCGCTACCATGCTTACGGTCTGGCATACGCCGACCCCTTCCTGGACCGGCGACTGGTAGAATTTGCTGTGGCTGTCCCCCTGGAACAGCTAATGCGCCCCCCCCACACCAAATATGTCCTGCGCCGGGCCATGACCGGGCACATGCCCGATCACGTTGTCTGGCGGCGGGACAAAACGACATTTCGCCGGCTGATTCAAGTGGGGCTTCTGGACAAGGAGCGTGACAAGGTGCGGCAGTTGCTAACCCACCCCCGCATAGTCGAGATGGGGTACGTTTCCGCCGCATGGTTACAACAAGAACTCATGAACGGGTCGTCGTGGCATGGAGACGGCTACCAGTTCTGGTTATGCCTGGCCCTGGAGATATGGCTGCGCCACCGCGCCCATTGCGCCGGGCCGGCCTTTGGCTAAAATCGACCCTATACTCTGCGCGCCAACTGGCACAATTTTGGAGGACAATGTGACCAACCCGCCAACGGATAAAGAAAACAGTGCCCCCCCAGGGCATGAAACCACGGCCGCTCCCCCAACCCCCAGGCCGTACAGCCGCCCCATCCTGACGCGCTTTGGCGACGTGCGTGACCTGACCATGAGCACCTCGCCAGGCACGGGAGAGAGTAGCTATCCAACCAATTATCGTTGGTAGCAAGGCCCTGATACGTAAGATGTACAGCGTGCCGGACTCACGCTCACCGGGTGTAATAAATAATGGGCGAGCATGATTCAAAAACAGCCTTCTCATCTTTACAATTCATGGCCTTCTGGCGCTGACCCGCGCGAGGGCGCTTCGCGCCCCGCGCGGGATAGAAGCAAGGGTTTTTTCAATTTGCGGTCTCGCGCCGGGCAACGCGTGCCGCGACCAACTGAAGCCTACCTACGCTGCCTTACGTCAGGCTAACGCTTAGATGGCGATTATGTCATGTACGTAGCCGAAATGATCTGTACGTGGCCGTGACTCTTGGTGATCCTGGAGTGTTCGCGCAACCTCGGCTGGAGGGCACGCTCCAACGGCATCACGTCCAGTGATGAGCTAGCCGCTGCGGCGCCCGGTCTGGGAGGTCTGGTAGTCGTTGCCCCGGCAACGGCATGGTTTGAGGCGGCGATCCACGCGCCAGCTCAACGATCACGGCGAACGGATCAATCGCCCGATTCAGACTGTGGACAACCGATATGTGACAGGTACGGGGCGTTCTGGCAGCCGCCACGGGCCGGGCCGGCTGTTACGCCATTGAAGCTGGCGGATGGGGCGCGGCGGCGGTTGCCGCCAATGCTTCGGACAGATAACCTCTAAGGGGTCAACCCATGTCACCTGGTACGCGCTGATGTGTGGTCAGGATCACGGCAACGAACCACTTAGCGAGATGTTTCACCACGACCACGCCAACGCTGCACAACCGCACCGACCATCCGCCGGGTGCGTATCCTGGCCCCTGGCGGCCACCAGATATCGTCGCTGAATGTCCGGCCATTCAACGTGGCAGGCAGGTACAACTTTGCGCCGCTTTGATTAGGACGGGGACGCTGAATTGCCGCGTCACCTGGGCGGTCAGTGGCGCCATAGCCGCCGGTGTGCGACATGACTACAGGGGCGACGGTCATTGCCCACCGGCGCATCGGGGAGAGCCACCGACATTCCTGCCGGTCCCCAGGGCGCTCACGACGCTCCTGCGTTTGGTCAGCAATAAGCGGTAAATTTGTAAAGATGAGTTTGTTAAAAATGAACCAGGCCAGTGGGCGCTACGGATCAACGGTTCCCGTGATTAGCCGTTAGCGTGCCATCGGCAAACTCAGGGGCGTGTAGCGCTGGGCCACGTCGGGCGAGTCGTTGAGCACAGCCCCCTGCCAAACAACCCAGGCGTGGGCCTCTAGCCCCCCCGGCCGGGGCCGGACCCCCAACTGCACTTCGGCCGCCACCCCCTGGCGGCGCAGGAACCAGCACAGCGCCAGCGAACGGCTCAGGCAAGTGGTGGGCCAGGGCACGGCGGCCGCGGCCAGGGCAAAGGGCTGCGCTTGCTGCATCACCCCGGCCAGATCCCCGGCCGGGTTTCCCCCACCCCGCCCCATCACCCAACCATAAAAACGGGTAAACCCCCACAGGCGCAGCCCGGCCGGGGCCAATGCCAACAAACAACCGGCGCGCACCATCTCCCACCGCACTGCCGGCGGCAGCGCCAGAAACTTACGCCCCCGCCGCCACATCATCCACCGCCGCCACCAGCCCATTGGCCAGCAGCGCCGCAATCAGGTCCGCCAGGTCCTGGTGCAGCGTCGCCTCATCCACATCAAATTCGGCCAGCAGTTGGGCGGCCACCGCCGGCACATCCGCCGTTTCGGCCAGCAGTTGCCAGAAACGGGTCCCCACCTCGTTCAGGCCAAAATACTGCTCCTGCTGCAAATCCAGCAAGATCGATTCACCCTCCAGGACCTGAAAAAGCACCTGGGGCAGAATACGTACCTGCGGTAATGGGGCCATTGTCTCTCCTAACCAACCGATTTGGGTAAATGACCACGCCCTGAGCCATTCCCGGCCGGGGCGGGCAACAAGCCCCATTGTAGATTGAGCAGTCGCCTACGGCAACCAGATCCCCACCCGGCAACACGCCCTTTGCCTGCGCCAAATCCCGGCTATAATCGCGTCGTAGGGTGTGCAGGTGGCTAAGGCGAACCTGGCCCTCTTCCAGCCCAACCTGGCGGACGTCCTGCTCGGCTGGACCCTCCTGGGCGACCCCGCCCTGGTGGTCCAGCCCTAAATCGCCACACCCAGCCGGGCATCGTGCGCTCCCCGCCAGCAAAGCTGCGGGCACGCCCGGCAGGTGTGAAACGCATCAAAGTAACGCCGGGTCTTCGGCCCTAACCCCGGCCGGGCTACCCCCTTAGCCACCGCTTCCAGCAGCCCATTGCAGCGTAGGCAGCGTGTCCAGGGGGCAGGCTACCCCGGAATGTGTCGATAATTTTCGCAAATGCCCAGCACCTTCACAGGCGCACGATCTCGCCAGTACACGTGCAACAGTTGTTAGGCGGCGGCTGGTTGAGCACTGTCTAGTTCTTCACGAATGATTCGCCGCAAAGATTCCTCTAATTCCTCACGTTCTACGGATTGTCGCAAAGTGTCATTGATCAAGGTTTGATAGCCGCGACCACCTGCTTTAGCCCGGAAGTATTCGATCAGAACAGTATCTAATAGAATTGTCACACGTCGCTTGCGGGGAGCAGGCTTTAGCCCGACCCGAAACGTGGCTCGATCAAGGTCGCTTTGTGTAACTTTGGGGTATTCATCTTCATCATCAAAAGTTGGAGAAGAATAGGATTTGCTCATCTTTATCTGCCTCGCGCATGGAAATAATACGAATTTCATCTTCCGATTCAGTATGGACAATAACCACGACTTTTTCTCGTAACAGACCAAGCGAAACCCAGCGCTGTTCACCGTAATCCTTGCGATCATCCTCAAAAGTGAAAGTGGGGCCTACAAAAACCTGCTCAGCATGAGCGAAGTCTAACCCCCGTCTTTTGAGAGTGATTTGTCGTTTGGGTTCATGCCAACTAAATCGCATACATGAAATTATGCAGATAATTATACACTTGTCAATGATAAAGAAAGGGAGCAACTATCCAGGTGTAAGTTGAGGCATAAGGACATCACCTACGAACAGAGAACGGGTCTTGGGGAATTCGTGGGGTCATCCCCCATATTTGGGTCGGAATGGAGGCTTTAGCCGGAACAGTTCCGGCCAAAGCCTCCACCCACTATCCGAAGCGGCGGCGGCAGGAAGTCGTTTAGATCAGCGTAGAAGCGAAACAGGGCAGTGTCCATCGCTGGCCCCGGCCGGGTAATGCCCGGCAAAGGTAGGGTGCTGGCCCCCGGCCGGGGGCACCCCCCAACCCACAACAGCCGCCGCAGGCTCTGCTAACCTGCGGCGGCTGTTTTGATCAGATGCAAATACCTTAGGATTCGCTCGCAATTAAGTTTGTAGTAAAGGCTTTAGCCGTGTAGACCGCTAAAGCGGTTACTACGGACGGACCCTTAGAGCGCCAGTGCCAGGTCTGGCGCTTCCGGCGTGGCTTCCGGGGCCACGGCGTGCAAATGCTGCGCCGCCACAAACGACAGCCCATTCTCCGTCAGCGCCCAGGCGGTGCGGTTGGTCGCGTCCAGCTTATCAAAGAAGTTCAGGCGCATATGCTCCCAATCACCCGCGGCAACGATCTCCTCCTTATCCCGGAAGTAATCCAGGATATCCGAGGGATGCTCGCGCGTCAGTTCAACCTCCGGGTCACCACCTTCATGTTTGGCCGAAATGTTGGGCACATGATCAGCCAAAGCCACCAGCTCGTCCCGCCGGTTGTACGGCTGGCGCACAATGCTCTTCCAGGTTTCGGTGATATGGTGCTCAAAGCGCACCATCTCCTCAAAGCCCAGCTCGTGGCGGAACTGCGAGGTGATCTCCATGCTCTCATTGTTCACCGAATTGCTCCAATTGAAGCCAATGAGCGGTGACGTGCCATCGTCACGGGCGAAGAGCTTGGCCCCCAGCAGCGTCCATAACGCCGCATACGGGTTGTCGTTGCCCATGAAGACCGAGATTTTGAACTCGATATCCACCCCCAGGCGGTGCAGCAGGTAGCCCAACAGCACCGTGCCGGGGTTGATATTCAAGACCTGGCGCACGCCGTAGGTGGTGTAATAGTAAAGGAATTCGTCCAGCCACTTGAGGGCGTGCCCGTTGGGCTGGCCAACGCCGCCGAAGTAGCCGGTAATGGTGGCCGGGCCGCCCAGGTGCACGTTGGAGCCGTCGGTGCCCTTGGTGTCCAGGGTCTCCACGTAGCTGGCGCCAATGATCTCCATGGCGGCGATGAAGGCCGGCAGGTCGCCGTCCTGCTCCTGCTCCTTCATCTTGCGCACGCGGATGAACCGGCCGGGAACCAGCGTCTGTTGGGCGATGGCCCGCTTGACCGCCGGCACCAGCCAGGGGAAATATTGCGCCGCGCTCACTTCCAGCGTCACCGCGCAGTCGTCCTTAAAGGTCATGCTGTCGGCCTGCGGCCCCAGCACCTTGCGCCGGTAATCGGCCACGGAGATAAAAACACCGTTGTCCCGCTGCTCCGCCAGCCAGTCCAGGTCGTCCAGAAATTCGGGGCGCACCTGGGCCACTTTTTCGCGCAGAACCGGCAACTGCCGGGCGGCGGCGGCCCGGGCGTTGATCTCTTCCGGTGTGCCATACCTGGCCACCACCGCCAAAAAATCATCAATCACGCGCATGTCGGGGTTCAGCAGCATGGCGTTTAGTGCGGCCAGCCGTTCGGGGGGGATTAGCAATCTTTCTCGTAAATCCTTGTTCATCACGATTTCATCCTCAGTGGTTCGGGGGAAAATAACGGCAATCATGGTGGGGCTGGCCATACCCGGCCGGGTGCAGCCGCCCAACCCCTTCAGGCAATCACTCAATCTTCCAGCAAATTCAACAACTCCTGGTACTCCTCATCCTTCATGCCAAAGTAATTCTCCGGCCGGGGGAATGCCCCACTCGTCACTTCAGCCACATACGCCTTCACCCCATTCAGGATCACCTCGCCGGCGTTGCCATACACCTTAGCCATGCGCGGCGTGAACTTGGGATACAGGCCAAACAGGTCATGGTAGATAAGCAGTTGGCCGTGGGCATGCGGCCCAGACCCCAGGCTCATGATAATACAATGCTCGGCGCGCTCAGTGATGAGCTGGCACAGGCGGTCGGGCACCAACTCCAACAAGATGCAAAACGCCCCAGCCTTTTCCAGCGCCTTGGCGTCATCCACAATCTTCTTGGCTTGCAGCGCACTCTTGCCCTGCAGCCGGAAGCCACCCAGCGCGCTGGCACTCTGCGGCGTCAACCCCAGGTGCCCCATGGCCGGGATGCCGGCGGCCACAATCCCGGCAATGCGGTCGGCCATCTCCGCCCCGCCCTCCAGCTTGATGGCATCGCAGCCCGTCTCGGCCATAAAACGGCCGGCACTGCGGATAGCCGTCTCAACACTGGGCTGGTAGCTCATGTAGGGCATATCGCCAATGACAAAAGCCTTGGGCGCGCCGCGCCGCACCGCCGCCGTATGCCGGACCATGTCGTCCATGGTCACCGGCAGGGTGCTGTCGTAGCCCAACATGGTCATGCCCAGGCTGTCGCCCACCAGGATCATGTCAATGCCGGCCTGCTCATGGAAATAGGCGGTGGGGTAATCATAGCCAGTCAACCAGGTAATAGGCTCCCCGTTGGCCATTTTCTGGAATAGCGTAGTTAACGTCACTTTCTTACGATCACTCATCGTTCGCTCCTTTGCGGCTCCTGCCAGCGCACCCCAATATGCACATGCATTCGCACCTGTAGCTTCCGTCAGCCACCCTCAATTTTCCAGTACTGAATGTCACATTTCCCTGTGCCGCTTGTCACATCAGCGGGCCGGGCGCTACTGCATCAGCCCCGCGGCCAGCCTCAAACAGGCCGTACCTGATACCGTCAGCACCCCCTATTATGGGTCGTAATGCCAAATAGACACGTTATCCGAACCGGTGATCCAAAGACGGCCGTTCCCATCCACCAGCAGCAACATATCAAAATCAAAAAAATCAGGCGGGGTGGGCACGGCCGTCCACATTCCATTCTGGAAATGTTGCAAGCCAAAGAGCGTCTTATCGCCTACCATTGCTATATCTGTAACCCAAACCCACGCTTCGCCATTGCCGCCAAAGGCAATCGTGCCCCCTAATTCATCGGCGACTGTTTGCCAACGGCCATCTTGCCCCACATACACCGCCGGAGCCGGAAAAGAGGCACCACCGCGATATTCCACAAACAGCCAGGCAACATCGCCATCCAGCCAAACACGGCTGACAAAATGGGGACGGTCGCCGTAAAGGGCTTCATCGTGGGGGATGGACGGCCGTTCCCACCCCCCCTCTGGCACGTAGCGGATGAAGTCATCCTCTCCGCTCCATAAATCGTTTTTGGGGCCGGCGATCCAGACGCGCCCTAGCCCGTCTGCCGACACTCCCCAAACGCAGCGGTTAGCCGTGATGTCTGGCCCGCCCCAGCTGTCGCCATCAAACCAACGAACGCCGTTGCCGTCCCGCAACTCGTGGCTAATGGGGCCATCTTCCCACACAAGCAGGGGGCAGGCGCTGACCCAAACATTGCCGAAACTGCCCAATGCCGCACCGGTGAAGAAAAGATGGGGATCATAAGCGGCGAATTCGATATCTTCATCGGGCGGCGGCGGATAGCCGAGGTCGGCGGCGCGTAAGGTTTGCCACTGCTGGGCTGCCGGATCAAAGCGATGCAGCCCGTTACGGCCGTGCGCCACCCACACCCGCCCTTGCCGATCCACAGCCAGGCCGGTCACGCCGTCTTCGGGATTGGTCAACGCTGCCGCGTCCCAGGCAGGGCCATAACGCTGCCATTCCCCCGCCGTATAAACGGCTAACGCCGTGTCCAGCATGACCCAGGCTCGCCCTTCGCTATCTTGTCCCAAAATGATGGCACTTCCTTGCTGCTCCACTTGCCACTCACCATCCCGATAGGCGTAGAGGGCGTTGGCGGTAACGGCCCAGGGACGGCCGTCTGGCGCGAGCCATAATCGTTGAATAGGGTCGGGCAGGGTGGCGGTCAGTTGGAAATGGGTTTCTTCGGTGGGAATGGCCGTTGGCGTAACCGTTTGGGTAGAGATTGGTGTTGGCGTGGCGGTTTCGGTAGGAACAGCTGTTGACGCAACCATTTTGGTAGGGATTGGTGTTGGCACGGCGGTTTTAGTGGGAACGGCCGTTGGGGTGGGAACGGCCGTTCCTGTTGATTCGACTTGGAAAACAGATTGCGCGGGGTCTGTTAGAGCGGGTGTTGGTGAATCAGATGGCGGCGTTTGCTGGCAAGCCGCCAACAACAACATCAAAAACCAATACCACCGAACGCGCTGTGTGCCATTGCGTAAGATTTCCATTCAACAAACCCTTGCAATGCTTTACAGGCCAGATTGCCAATCCGACCTACGCTACCGCCGGAATAATCTCGTTGGCAAAGATTTCCAGCGGCGTGATCTTGTACACGTCTGGCATGTTGAAGATGGCGTGGGTAAAGCCCATTGCGGCAAGTTCCTGGATGCGGTTGATGGTGCTGGCGGCCGTATCCTTCGCCGAAAGATGCACCGTGCCAAGTGATGTTTTTTCCACACTGGCATAATCGCGCCCCAGCGTTTGGCAATGCGCCTTGAGGGTATCCAGCGCTTTCTGCATATTTTCTTTGCCTACCCAATCGCCAATGTTGCAGGCGTCAGCGTACTGCGCCACCATGCGCAGCGTCTTCTTCGGCCCGGTGCCGCCAATCATGATGCGCGGATGCGGGGTTGAAAGCGGGCGGGGGTTGTTGGTGATTGCCGGCGCCGCAAAATGCGTGCCCGCAAAGGATGTCTCATCACTGGCCCAAAGCGCCTTTGCCAGCCGCAGATTGTCCTCTAGCTGCTCAAAGCGTTCGGATGTAGACGGGTAGGGAATGCCAAAGCCTTTTGCTTCGTCCTCATACCAGGCCGCGCCAATGCCCAAATAGGCGCGACCGCCAGAGAGAATATCGAGGGTGTTAACCATCTTCAGCAGCACGGAGGGATGGCGATAGATGACGCCCGTGACCAGGACGCCAAGATACGCCTTTTCCGTGAGTCCGGCCAGATACCCGAGCGTGGTGTAGCTTTCCAACATCGGGTCGGTGTACGCTTCACCGAATAATCCCTTGATTTGGTAATAATGGTCCATCACCCACAGGCTGTAAAAGCCTGCTGCTTCAGCAGTGGTGACGATCTCTTTGAGTTTGGGACGGATAACGGCCGTTCCCCCCGGATACTTAAACGACGGAATTTGTAAACCGATTTGCATCATTCATCTCCTTGTATAAAGATGTTACGGTCAGCGAACTGGCCTACAATATGAGGAAGCGCCTTCAGCTGCCCCGCAGAGTAAAGCCGGCCGAAGGCGGTGCTGAACGGCGATCTTCGAGTTCACAACCATAGATCGCCAGTTGCTCATCGTTGTGCGCGACTGTTTTGATCAGCTTCCAACCCAGGCATTCCAGGATGCCACGGGCGGTTATCGTCGTGGCGTAAACCTTTTCGTAGCCCTGCTCCGCCGCCACACTCATTCCGGCTTTGACCAACTCAGTCCCGACGCCTTGTCCCCGGTGGCGTTCTAAGACGAACAAGCCGCCAAGTCCGGGACGGTATTCCGGCAGGGCGTGCAGAGCTTGTGCGCGCAGCGTAATCGTACCCGCCAATGCGCCAGCGGCGAAGGCCACCAGGCGCACGGGCAGGCCATTGCGGTTAGCTTCCGCGCGAAAATCCTGGGCGATATCGGCCGGCGCGCGGCCGGCGTAGTACGCCGGCCATTGGGCCTGAAACCATTGTGCCAGGGTAGGAATGGCTTCGGGGTGATCCGCGAGAAAAGCGATTTCGATCATGTGCTGCCTTTGCATTGCGCGTTGAGCGGGCTAACGCCTGAATAACTTGTTTAGGTTGCCCTCGCCTGTCTAAACCCCTTGTGTGGGGATGATGGGCTGCGGGGCGCTGTTCAACAGCAGTATGATACCATGCCGGCAACGGCCGTATCACCTTTATCGTTACCTCTGTCCCATCTCTGGGCACGGCCGTTTCCTTCCCAACTTTCTAATTGATCAGGGCGTTTCCTTTAATGCCAATTCAACCGCCTCCGCCAACGACCACCCACTCCCCTCCGCCCACGCCGCATTGAACGCTTCCTCGCCCAATTCTGCACGGGTGGCGGCGAGGGTTTGGGCGTGAAAGTTCTTGGATTCAAGTTCAGGAACCGCGTTAAGCGCCTTGAGGGTCATATCCACCACGCCCAATAACTGTGCGGCATACTGCGCCTTCCCTTCGCGTAACGCCAGTCCGGCTAGACCAATTAGCGGGGACGTTTGCGAGAGTATTTCGCCCAATTCTACGCGCATACGCAAACTGGCTAAGATGCGGGCGCGGGCTTCAGGCTTGTTCTCCACAATATCAATGAGACCCAAGACTTGTAGGACAGAGGCAATATCATACTTCGCGTCGAGGGCTTGAGCTAGTTGCAGGGCTTCGTTTAGCAACGCCCGCGCCGCATCCAACTCTCCTTGCGCAAAAACAACTAGCGCCAGGTTCGTGCTTGCTCGAACAACCATCCCCTTGCTTCCCGATTCACGGTATAGCGCCAAACTTTCTTCTTGGAGGAGCCGGGCGGCCGTGTAATCACCTAAACCCAATTTCGCATTGCCCATACTGCCAAGGGAAGCGGCAATCCCATGTTTATCCCCCATCATGCGTTTGATGCTCAAACTCTCTCCAAATAGGCGCAGGGCGTCCAGGTAATCGCCCCGCACATAGGCGCACCCCCCCAAATTGTTTAGCGTTGCGGCAAGGCCTCGTTTGTTGTCGATCAACCGCCACAAGTACAGACACTCTGTATAAAATGCCTGCGCGGAAATGGTATCCCCTAGCATAATCATAATATTCCCCAATCCCTGCAGGGCGCCTGCCGCATGCATCTGATGCGCTTGGCTATCCCCCTGCCGTGCCAGCGCCAGACTTTCGTTATAAATCGCCTGCGCGGGAACATACTCTGCCCGCACAAAATATAAGTTACCGATTTCACGCAACACGCGGCTCATGCCAAGCGAGTCGTGCAATGTTTCCCAAGCGGTCCGCGCTTGATCCAGCGAATCTAAAGCCCGTGTGTAATTGCCCTGTAGGTAGAATGTCCTACCCAAACTGTATTTTGCGGTGGCCTGCGCGGTGACGTTCGCATCGGCCAGGGTCAATGCAACGCGATAGCGCTTTTCAGCTTCGCTAAGTTTTCCCATCACTTCCAGCACAGCGCCGATCTTGAAATAAATTTCAATTTGTGCTTGGGCATCCTTTATCAGGGGCAATAGTTTCTCGTAATATGCCAGGGCAACCTCGTTGGCGTAATTCTCTTGCGCGGTTTTGCCAGCTTTAAGCAGGTACTCACAGGCTTTTTCAAGCGCCGTTTCCGCCCCTAACTGATAGGCTGAGTGGTAGTGATAAGCCAACGTGTCATAGGTGTTGGGCAGTTGGTCGGCATAGACTTGCTCGGCGGTATTTGCCGCCAGCAAATGTAGTTCACGCAAACGGGTACGCAACTGCATCTCATAGGCGGCATCCCGTAACAGGGCATGTTTGAAGATATAGCGCAACTCGTGCAGCAGCGCCCAGATTTGTTCGCTTTCGGCTTGTTCTACCTCTGGCAACACATCAGCCCGTAGCATATTGGACAGCAACTGCACATCAAATTCGCGCCCCAGCACGGCCGCAACTTGCACAACCTGCTTAACCTGTTGGGTCAGGCGGTCAATGCGGGCAATGAGCATGGTGTTAACGTTCACAGGTAAATCGCTGGGAATAGTTTCTAATCCCCAATCGCCGGTGGGCGTCTGCGCCAACGCCCCCGTTTCCCGAAAATGCAACAGCATCTGCTCCACAAAAAACGGGTTGGCGCGGCTTCGTTCCCAGAGCAAGGTTAGCAAAGCTGGATCGGCTGGCCCGCCGAGGATGGCCAGGGTTTGTTCTGCCACTGCCTCTCGTGAAAGCGCAGTGAGGTCGAGGGTGCGGGTGGGCATTTCTTCGTCAAGGGCGAAGGCTGGTTTGGTGCCGTCATCATGGTAGCGGGAGGTGATGAGGATAAGCAGTGGGTAGGCTGAGACAGTGCGACTCAGCGCCAGCAGGAGGTCACGCGAGGATTCGTCGAGCCAGTGGCCGTCTTCCAGTTCAAACACGACGGGGCGCAGTCTGCTTTCGGCGAGGATGAGGGTTCTAACGGCCGTTACCGTATTCTGATAGCGCAATTTCGGGTCATCCAACTGCTGGTAAAGCGAGCCATCCCAATGCAGCCCCAGAAGTGCGCCGAGAAAAGATTGGGTGCGAACCAATTCGGCGATGAGGGCGTGGGGCGTGAGGGATAAGGATTGGAGATTGGCGATTAGCTCGCGGAAACGGTCGTCAAAACGGGCTTTGTTCTGTGCTGTTGTGTCGTCGGGTGACTGATTGAAGTAACCCTTGAGCCAGTAAACGAACGGATTGAACGCCTGCCGCAAAATCTGGTCGGTTTGACCGGTGAACCAGGAAATTTCCCCCCTTTGCTTCCCCCCCGGGGATTGAGGGGGGGCGATACGCTGGCGCAAGGCATAGGCCAGGCGAGATTTGCCAATGCCCGCTTCACCGTAGATGACGGCCGTGCCCGCCAACTTGCCCGCAAATAAGGGCTGCGCGAAAACCACCAACTGCTGCAATTCGGCCGTGCGCCCGACCATCGGCGTAGCGAATACCAGCTCTGCCCCCAACAATTCCCCCAGCAAACTGTAGGTGGGCACCGGCTGCGCGAACCCCTTCACCGCCAACTCGCCGACGAATTGCAGCCGAAATCCAGGGTATTCACTCATGCGGCCGGAGACAAGAACTTGCCCCGGCTGAGCGTGGCTCATCAAACGCGCCGCCAAACTGACATCGCTGCCCATCACGCCATAGGTGTAACGGCCGTTGCCGCCACAACTCCCCGTCCACACCTCCCCCCGCGTCAACCCAATTTGCAGGGGCGTGATAAACTCAGCCAGGTCAGGCGGCAAGTCGCGCAAAGCCAACGCCGCCCGCATCGCTCGCGCCGGGTCATTTTCATGCGCCTGCGGCGCGCCAAACGGCGCATAAATGAAAGCGCCCTTGTCGCCAATGGTCAGCTCCAGCAGCACACCGCCATGATGATGAACAATACGCTGCACCCAGGTAATGAAGGCATCCAGTTTTTCACCCGCCGCCTCATCCTCGTCGAAATCAATCCCGCCAAACTGGAGCATCAGCGGCGTCACCGGCCGCAGGTCGCCCAGGATGCCGCTGCTGCTGTGCAGTTGTTCATAAACTGTTGGCAGTACCCACTCGCGGGATAACTCGGCGGGCAACGCCTCTTGGAGGAGTATCGGCCACGGGGTTGGCTGGACAGCAACAGCCAATCCTGCAACGACGGCGTGTTGCTCCCCGTCGCGCCATTCTCTAACGCGCAAAGCATCACCCAAACTCACGGCTACTTCCCGACTAACAACCACCTCCCCCTGCCGCGCCCGCTTCTCGGCAGCGGCCATGCGCACCACCAGCGACCCCACCAGCGCGTCGATGCGCTGGATGGCCGGGTCGCCGACGAGGAAGCGCCGCGCTGAGCCGGCGGCAATGCCCGCCTTCACGCGCAAAGAGATTTCCACCCCTGTTGGCGCAGGAATGGCGGCGAACTGCGCTATCCTCTCCTGCATTGCCAATCCAGCCGCAACTGCCCGCAGGTCAGACTTGACAGGTTTTTGGAAACCTGTCAAGTCTCGGTCGGCGAAGTTCGCCGAATCGTCGAACCAACAGGTGATGGCGTCGCCGGCAAAGCCAATAACGCTGCCGCCAAAGCGATGCACCGGTTCGATGAGCGCCTCGAACAGTGGGTTGAGCACGTTCAACAGCGCTTCCGCGCCATGTTTCTTGCCGAGGGATTGGGCAAAGGCGCGGGTGAGTGGGGTGAACCCAGATACATCCACGAACAGGGCAGCGCCGCTGGCGCGGTTGGGCAGCTTCTCGTTATGGGCGAGGGCGTAGAGGCGGTCTTTGGGTATGTAGGCAGTGAAATCGATCATTCGGCCAAGTCCTCAAAGTATCGGTCGGCTCGCACCAGATATTATTGATAGGCTTTTGGGCAGCATTCATCATAGTTTACCAGCAAATTGGCATGGAACACGTGTACTTTTTAGGTGTTTGGTGGGAATTGCGACAATAGTGATAGCAGAACGATAGATGGCAATGAACAGAAAGAACTACGGTTGTTGGCAATGCAAAAATGCGCGCGATGGAGAAAGATAGCAGGGAAATCGTCTTCCCCAAACTCGCTCCCCATCCCCGCACCGGCCCCACCCACAGCCGCTGGCCTTGCACCCGGCCGGGGTCGCCATCCCCCGCACCCACGGTCACATAAACCGTGTACACCTGGATGGATTCGCGCCAGGGCCTTCCTGATCCAGCGTGACCCGTGACCACACTTCGCCCACGTCGGTGACGGTCTGGGTATGGTGGAGGGCAAAGGTCTGGACCGTCACGGCCGCCCCATTTTCCAGGGCCATCGTGCCCGTATAACTGTGCCCGACGTGCAGCGCCTGCGCCTCCAGGGTGCTGTCGGCGTCGCGCACGTTCAGGCAGCCGGGCGCGGCGTCGCCGATTTCAATGGTGCCGGTGTTGGAAAAGACGCCGCTGTTGACGACGAGCAGCCGCGCTTCGTCCGGTTCGGCGGGGTTGGCGGGGGGCAGGGTCAAGACATAGGAAGGAGGATAGCAAAGGGGTGTCGTGGGAATATGGGAGAGAAACGGCCTTGTAACGGCCGTTTTGCCACTATTGCGACAAAATTTTGCGGGGAAAGGGTAGAGAGAAGGGGGGACTATCGTGACAGAATCAATGGTCAGTAATCAGTTTAGCCCGCATTCCTAAAGCCAAGGCTACCATGGCCGCCAACGTTAACAAGTCTGGCATAAAAATAACATCCTCAAACTGTACCGCAGCTTCAATATCATAAGGATACTCGTAGAAGGTAATCTGAACCGAGTTAACCATGCCAGTGAGCTGATCGCCGTCTTGAAAGCGGGCGATAAAGTTTAGGTTATGCTCCTTAATGACCTTGTTGATCCATTGTTTGTTTAGCGGTTGGCTGGAAAACAGATCAAAGTCAATAGATTTTCTATGCCCAATTTGCAAAGCAACGGCCGTTCCGCCAACCAGGTAGAAGCGTTGGCCGCAGGCTTTTACAAAAGGCAGCAATTGTTTTTGTTCTTCAGTTAGAATACTGGGGTACATGACGAGAAAAATACAAGTTGAAAAAATGCCTTACAGGGGGAAAATAGTTGCTGCGAACCTGATATGCCCTCTCCTTGAAAATACGAGCGACTGCTTCCACCCCATAGAGTCTAAATAATTGGCTCACTTCCGCTTCTGTGCCATAGTTAAGCACGGTTTCCACAATGGCATCAAGATCGAGTTCTAGTACATTTTCTGGACTCATCCACCAGAAAAGCGGCGCAATTCCCAATAAAAATTCCCGCTGCTGATCGTTGTGTACACACTCTTGTATCATAGCGTCATCATATGAAATTCCCCTCCAAATATCCACTTCATAGTCGGACAGGAATCGGCGCAGGTATGGAAAGCCCCCTCGATCACTCACTTATTACGCTTGCGGGTGGGCAGCGCCACGCCTTCAACGGCCAGCAGCTCCATGTCGCGCAGCACCGTGCGGCGGCTGACGCCCAGCATGGCGGCCAGATCGTCGTCGGTAGGGGCGGCCTTCTGCGCGACCGCCTCCGCCAGCAGGCGGCGCAGGTGTTCGTAGTGGGCCAGGGCTTCGTTGAGACGGCCAGCGCGCCCCAGCCGGCGCAGAAGCTGCTGGTGCGCTTCTTCGCGCAGGGGGTCGGCCTGGGTAAGCTGGCGGGCGTAAGCCAGTGCGCGGGGCAAATCGGCCTGGGTTTGGCAATGCTTGGCTAACCGTTCTAGCAGAGTGAGGTACTGTTCTTGCCGCTGGAGGCGGGGCAGCAGCGCCCAATCGTCGTAGAGGTTGGGCAGGAGGTCGCCGGTGTGGTGGGCGACGGCCAAAGGGCTAATTGTCTGCCCGTTCTGATGCACCGCGAAGCGGCCAAAAAAGCTGAACTTGCATGGCTATGCCGCCACTAGTTTAGCAAATTACCCGGCCGGGAGACCAAAGTTTGTACGTGGATCAATGGGGTAGCGGAAAGAGGGGAAGCTGGGTCGCTGGCGGCACAGTAAAGGGCTGGATACGGCGGGCGATACCTGCCTGGGCACAAGCTTCCTGGAATACGGCCGTGAGCTGCGCCATTTGCCGCGCCGGCGCAAAATACTGCTCCCCGAAGCTGCGCACATACTGCTGCTTCACGCCGGGAAAACGACGGTCCAATTCGTTATAAAAATAAGCCCGTTGCCGGTCGCGCAGCGTCACCCCGAAAGAAGCAATGATGTACTGCGCCCCGCTGTCGGCCGCCCGCCGCACGATGGCCCGAATGTTCTGCGGGTCATCCTGCAAAAAGGGCAGCACAGGCATCAACGTGACGCCGGCATAAATCCCCTTCTCAGCCAGCTTCTGCAGGGCGTGAAAGCGGGCCGATGGTAATGGTGCCCCCGGTTCTACCTGCTTGCCCAGGTCATCATTGGCCGTAGTTATAGTGAAACTAACCGCGGCGTAAATCTGGCCAATCTGCTGCAACACATCGGCGTCGCGCAGCACCAGGTCACTTTTGGTGATGACGTGGACGGGAAAGCGAAAGGTGGCAATGATTTCCAGAGCGCGGCGGGTTAAATTTAGCTTCTTCTCCAGGGGCATGTAAGGGTCGTTCATGGAGCCGGTGCCGATGGTGCCTTTGACGCGCTTGCGTGCCAGTTCGCTGCGCAGCAGTTCGGGGGCGTTTGCTTTCACCAGGATGTCCTGGTCAAAGCGGTCGATGCGGTAGCACTGGCTGCGGGAATCGCAGTAAATGCAGCGGTGCTGGCAGCCCCGGTAAAGGTTCATGTTGTATTTCAAACCGAACCAGGTATCGGGCTGTTTGACGGGGTTGAGCAGGCTTTTGGCCTGAATCATGTGAATGGTCATAGGGGTGGATTATAAGCGGAAAGGAGGGGAAAGGAAACGGCGTTGCACCAGGACGCCTGTATGTCTTCGGGATAGACGTGCTGGACATCAAGCTTAACATACCGGATTTTGCTGCGCGGACTCCGCTTCTGAATCGTGCAGTGGCGGCACAGGTATGTCAAGCTTCACATACCGGATTTTGCTGCGCGGACGGCCGTTTTCAGGAAAGCGGCGCTTGAAAATACCAGGTAGAGATGCAGTTTCAAGCAGTCCTCTTCGGGAAAATGTCCCGGCTTCCCAGGATAATTGCCCAAAAGAATTCCCGTCAAATCTAGGCGCCTGCCTCATGACAGCATGACAGGGCGTGGTTTACACTTTCGGCAACAAAAACGCGAGGTAAAAAACAGATGCGTCGAATCTTGCTTGGGCAGATTATGGCCGCATGACCGACGACGACCTGACGGCGCTGTTTCTCTACCTGCAATCCCTCCCGGCAGCAGTCTCAACCACGGAGTGAAGCATATGAAACGCTGGTTTCTTGCTGGCGATAGCGCCGTGGCGCTGTCACTAAATCTGGTCTTGGGGCGGGCCACGGCCATTTCCCTGGCCCCCCATCTCTGGCAGAAGCGCCCACCCGGCCTGAAGGAGCAGCGCGCATGACCACCGCAAAAACACTCCTGGCCGTCAACGGCCGCAGCATTACCCGCGCCACCGCTGACGGTAGTGGAAACTGGTCCGTAGAGACTGTGCTGGATGACCAGGGTGCCTGCTGCCTGGCGGCCGATCCCCACAACCGGCAGGTGGTGTACGCCGGCACAAATGGCAGCGGCGTCTACCGCTCCGGCGACGGCGGGCAAACGTGGGCGACGCTAGGCCCGGCCGGGCACATCGTGAAGGCGCTGGCCGTCAGCCCTCACGATCCCGACGTCATCTACGCCGGCACCAAACCGGCGCTGCTGTTCGTCTCCCGTGATGGCGGGCAGAGCTGGCATGAGCTGACCGCCTTTCGCCGCATTCGCGGCCGTCGCCTGTGGTTTTCCCCGGCCGAGCCGCCAGATTGGCGCCCTTACGTGCAGGCCATTGCCATCTCCCCCACCGACCCGCAGGTGGTGCTGGCCGGCATTGAGTTTGGGGCGGTGGTGCGCAGCAGCGACGGCGGCCGCACCTGGTCCAACCATGTGCGCGGCACGCTACGCGACTGCCACGACATGAAGTTCCACGCCAGCAGCGGCGATTGGGTGTACGAGGCAGGCGGCGGCGGCGCGGCCGTGGGGCGGGGCAACGGCCGTTCCTGGCGCAAAGCCAACGCCGGCCTGGCCAAACGGTACGGCGTGGCCTGCGCCGCCGACCCCGAACGGCCGGAAATCTGGTACACAGCCGTTGGCCCCAGCCCGGCCAAATCGTATGGTGAACAGGCCGAGGCTTATCTCTATCGCGCGGCCGGCGGCGCGGATTGGGCGCCCATCGGCTGGCAGCCCCACCCGCTGCCGCAGATGCCCATCGCTCTGGTGACAGACCCGGCCGCGCCCGGCCACCTGTACGCCGGACTCACTTTTGGCACTGTGTGGCATTCGGCCGATTACGGCGACACCTGGCAAAAGCTGCCTTTCAACCTGGGCCGCATCTGGCGCACCATGCTTGTGATCTGATATGAACAAGAAAATCATCGCTATCATTCTTACCCTGCTTGTAGTGCTGCCCTGCGCCTGCGCCGGCCTCCTCATGGCCACCAGCTACGTGGCCAGTGCCGACGATCCGCTGCAAAACGCGCTGGAACTGCTGCTGATTCTGCTCTTTTGCCTCGGCCCGGCCGGGCTGCTGGCCGGCGGGCTGGCCTGGCAAATCAGCCACAATGTGCGTTCGCGCCGGGTGGGGCAGCGGCTGGCCGGGGCGCTGGGGCTGACGCCCCTGAACGCGGCCACCAGCCCGATGGAAACCTGGTACGGCGGCGTCTATGAACAACGGCCATTGGCGCTCAAACCCTGCGCCCGCCTGGAGCGATCGTACGCTGGCGGTGATTACACCACCAGCGCTCGCTTCTGGCTGCGCGTGGTGATGGCCGTGCAGGTGCCGGGGCCGCTAGGCATCGCAGTAATGCCCGGTCCTGGCCTGAGAAAGGGCAGGGTTGAGAGGGCAGCAGATGCATTTCAAGAAGCGTCGTTTGCCCGCCTGCCGGCTGAGGTGCAGACGGCCATGCTCAACTTTGTGCAAAAAGGGTACCCCACCGGCCTGTCGGGAGTGACGCTGCGTACCAGCAAGGGGGCGCGCAGCCTGGTGTTGTTCGACCGCGCCGCGCTGCCGGAATGGCTGCCGCTGGCGCCAGAGGTACTGCCCGCAGCTACGGTGGTGCTGGTACACGACCATCAGAACACGACCCTGTCCGCGGAGCAGGCCCAGGCGCTGCTGGAAGACCTGGCGGCGGTGGCCCGCGCCATTGAACACGCGGTAAGAAACTGATTCAACTGGAGGCAATGGAAGCAAGATGGAATCGAACGCGATGGCCCCATCCACGACACCGACCCAATCGCAGTTGCGGCTGCTGCTGGGGACGAGCGCATTGACGCTGCTGATTGGCCTGGCCCTCCTGGCTTTTGGCTTCTTGTTTGTGCAGGAGGCTAACGCCAGTCGTGATTGGCCCACCGTGACGGGGCGCATCCAGAACGTGCGCGTGACCTGGGATCTCACCAATTACCAGGAGTCTATGCCCGGCCGGGAATATTATTTTGAAGTGCAGTACGCCTATGCGGTGGATGGCCAGTCCTACACGGGCGAGCGCTACTCGTTGGGCGATGGCAGCAATGCCGCCGGCCGCACCTACAACAGTGAAGGGGAAGCCCGCGCCGCGGCCGCGGCCGCGTATACGGCTGGCAGCGACATCACCGTTTATTACGACCCGGCCGGGCCGGAAGCGGCCGTTTTGCAGCCGGGCGCCGGCCTGGGCACATACGCCCCGCTCATCCTGGGCCTCTTCTTTTTGCTGGTCGGCGTGGCGTTGTGGCGCCTTTATTCCCGGCGCAAAGCGTTGCTATCCCGCAGCGCAACAATCTAATCCATATCAAGGAGCGTAAAATGACAACCACAGACAAACACGTCTTAGTATTTGGGGCAACAGGCAACATGGGCGGCGCGGCCGCGCGCGAACTGCTGCGCCGCGGCTGGCAGGTGCGCGCCGTGTCGCGCAGCCCGCAAAGCGAGAAGGCCCAGGCGCTGGCCGCGTTGGGTGCCGAGGTCGTACAGGCGGACATGGACGACCGCGCCTCATTGGAAACGGCTTTCGTGGGCATGACGCGCGTCTTCAGCGTGCAAAACTGGACCACCAGCGGCGTGGCTGGCGAAATCCGCCAGGGCAAGCTGGTGGCCGACGTGGCCAAAGCAGCCGGGGTCACCCATCTGGTTTTCGGGTCGGCCGGGGTGGGACAGCCGGACACAGGCGTGGCCCATTTTGACTGCAAAGTCGTTGTGGAGCGGTACATGCGCGACGAGCTTGGTTTGCCGGTAACAGTGGTCCGGCCGGGGCCGTTTATGGAGCTGATGACCGACAAGGCGTTCTTTCCGCCGCTGGCCGCCTGGGGGGTGATGCCCAAAATTGTGGGCTGGGAGACGCCGCTGCCATGGACGGCCGTGGCCGACATCGGCGCCACTATCGCCAACGTCTTTGAAAATCCCGACAAATGGATCGGCCGCGACATCGACCTGATCAGCGACGTGGCCAGTATGCGCCAGTGCCAGCAGGCTTTCAAGGCTATCACCGGCAAAAAGCCGTTCGGGTTGGGGTTGCCGGTGGGCGTTTTTAACAAGATGGCCGGGCCGGAGATGGTGGAGATGTGGCGCTGGCTGGCCGATTACCTGGCCGCCAATGACATCAACGCGGCGAAAGGGGAAATGCTCGCCGCATCACGGGAAGCGTGCCCCCAACTGCACAGCGTAGCCGACTGGCTCAAGCTGTCGCGCAATGGGCAGGGTGGGTGATGGGGGTAGGCATGGGTCACGACCGTTACGCTTTCTATGGCGCACTCGCCGGCGTCATCTCCACCCTGGTGTTCACCGTGGTCCACGACATCTTCATCAGCGACATCTGGTTTATGCTGTGGCCGATGGTGGCGGCCGGGGCGCTGTGCGGGGCGCTGGTAAGCTGGAGCTATGGGCTGCTGACGGCCGTACCCTCGTGGCGCGGCTGGCTGGGCTATAATCTCCTCTTCACGGCGTCCTTTGGGCTGCTGGGGGCGTTGTCGGTGCTGCTCTTTGAGCCGGTGACCACGATGGCGGCCGTGGTCACGCTCAACGGCCCGCCGACGGCGCTGATTGATCAGGCGATGCCGATGACGGTTTTGTTTACGCTGGGGATGGCGGTGCTGATTACGCTGCGGTACGGCCGTAACCTGCGCCACTTCCTGGCCGTGCTGCTCACCTGCGTGGTGCTGGTGGCGCTGCTGGGGCTGAACGTGTCGGCCATCGGCCTGGTGGAAATTCCCAACAGCGCCCTCTTTGTGGTGGCGGAGCTGTTTGGGCTGATTGTGGCGCTGAATGCCGTTTACGCAGCGCTGTTTTTGGCGTTACAATGGCGGCAGTTGGCCGCAGCCAGCTTCGGGCAGACACCAGATTGACCGCATACCCGTTATTCGCTATAAGTATCTTACCATGATGAAACAAACGTGGAACACCATCAAGCCCGAGCTGTCATCGGCAGCGGAAACCACGCCAGGGTTATCTGGCGGGCGGCTGCGGCTGGCGCAGGCTGCCTGGCTGCTGCTGGCGCTCACCGTTGCCGCGCTTTGGCTCTGGACGGTGGGTCTGTGGGCGGCCGGGCAGGCTTCGTTTGGCGATGGCGCCCTGGATGTGCCCTATGGCGTGGTGATGCCGATCGGCTACTTCGTGGTGGCGGCGCTGCTGGTGATGCGCAAACCGGCCGACCGCATGGCCATTCTCACGTCGCTGATGTTGGTCTTTCTGGGTCCCTACCTGCTCACCGGGGTGAACGTCACCATCAGCCAGCAGCCCGGTTGGGAACAGCTCTCCCGCTTGCTGCTGATTGTGGGCGGGCTCCTCTTTCTCCTGTTTCTGTTCACGTTTCCAGACGGCCGTTTCATCAGCCGCTGGCAGCAGCGCCTGGCGCTGCTATTAATCGCCACCTACGCGCTGGGGATGCTGCTGGCGTCCGAAGCGTATGGCAGTTTCTCATCTGCGTTCATTCCGCCGGTGCTGATTTTGGGGCTGGGCGTACAGGTGTACCGCTACCGGCGGCTGTCCTCTCCGGCGCAGCGGCAGCAAACCAAATGGGTTGTGCTGGGGGCGGTGGGGCCGGTGCTGCTCGTGCTGAACTGGGTTTTGCTGATCGCGCCGGGCATTTATACGCTGCCCACTGACCCGCTGCTCTTCTACGCCCAGCAAAGCGTGCGGGCAGCGTTGGGCCTGCTGCTGCCTGTGGCGCTGGCGTTCTCCATCCTGCGCTACCGCCTGTGGGATATCGATCTGATTATCAACCGCACGCTGGTGTATGGGGTGCTCACGGCCGTTACCATCGGTCTCTACGCGCTCGTTGTGGGCAGCATGGCGGCGCTCTTCCAGACGCAGGCCAACTGGCTGGTGGCCTTCCTGGCGACCGGGCTGGTAGCTGTGCTATTCCAGCCACTGCGCGACTGGCTGCAAGTTCGAGTGAACCGGCTGCTCTACGGCCACCGCGACGAGCCGCTAGAGGTGCTGGCGCAGCTGGGCCAGCGGCTGGAAGACTCCCTCACACCCGAGTCGGTGTTGCCCACGCTGGTAGAAACGATTGCCCAAACCTTGAAACTGCCATACGTCGCCCTTGCCACCCAGGGAGAGCAGCCGCTGGTATCCTTTGGCCGAACGATGGCTAACACCCAATCCTTTCCCCTGGTCTACCAGGGTGCAGCGATTGGCGCCCTGCTGGTGGCTCCCCGTTCGCCAGGGGAGCGCTTTACCCCGGCCGAAGAACAGTTGCTGCATAACGTGGCGCAGCAGGCGGGCACGGCCGTCCACGCCCTGCAGCTCACCGACGATTTGCAACACGCCCGCCAGCAAATCGTGTCCAGCCGCGAGGAGGAGCGCCGCCGCCTGCGCCGCGACCTGCACGACGGGCTGGGGCCGTCGCTGGCCGCCACTCTGCTCAAGATTGGCTCGGCGCGGGCGCTGCTGGGGCAACGGCCGGAGATGACGGACAGGCTGCTGGCGGAAATGGAAACCGACATCGAAACGACGCTGGCCGACGTGCGGCGCATTGTCTACGATTTGCGGCCGCCGGCGCTGGACCAGTTTGGGCTGGTGGGGGCGCTGCGCGCCTATGCGGAAACATGTTCCAGCGGTGCGCTGGCCGTGGGCGTGGAGGCGCCGGAATCGCTGCCGCCGCTGCCCGCGGCCGTGGAAGTGGCCGCCTACCACATCGGCCGCGAGGGGTTGACCAACGTGGTGCGCCACGCGCAGGCGCAGCGTTGTACGCTAAAATTGTGGGTGGATGGCGGCGAAAACGGCCGTCTCCACCTCATCCTGCAAGATGACGGCCGGGGCTTGCCCCCAGATGCGACCGCTGGCGTGGGGCTGACCGCCATGCGCGAACGCGCCGCCGAATTGGGCGGCCGTTGTAAAATTGTGGGCGATGCAGCCGGCACGACGGTCACGGCCGTGCTGCCCCTGCACATCGAAGGCAACCTGTATGGCAACCCAACCAGATGAACGCAACCTTCCAAACCGCAGCCGCCTGATCATTCGCCGATCCGGTGCGGACACCCAGGGGGAGCTGCTGGAGATGGAAGCGATCTATCCGCCGCACTCGCCGCGGCCAGCGTCCCACTATCACCCCTACCAGGAGGAACGGTTCCAGGTGCTGCAGGGGACATTTCGCACCCACATTGGCGGCGTGGAACAGACCTACCCGGCCGGGGAAACATTCTCCATCCCCGCCAACACACCCCACTGGATGCACAACATCAGCCCCGAAGAGGGACGGCTGCTGTGGCAGGTACGGCCGGCGCTGCAAACCCAGGCCTTTCTGGAAACGATGTGGGGGCTGGCGGCCGATGGCCACACCAACGCCAGCGGGGTTCCCAATTCGTTGCAGTTGGCGGTCATTCTGCGCACCTATGCCAATGAGTTCCGCGCCGCAAAGCCACCCTACCTGGTTCAGCGCATTCTGTTCAGCCTCCTGGCGCCCATTGGCAAGCTGCGGGGCTACCGGGCCAGGTACGAGAAGTACAGCGGTAAGGAGTAACAGCTCCATGGACACCATTCGCATTTTAATCGTTGACGACCACCAGCTTTTTCGCGACGGGCTGCGGGCGCTCCTGCTGTCGGCGCCCGATACCGAGGTCGTGGGTGAAGCTGCCAATGGAAAAGAGGCAATCCAATTGGCGGCCGAAACACAGCCCCACGTTATCCTCATGGACATCCAGATGCCCGATGGAGATGGGATTGCGGCGACGCGGCAAATTACGGCTGCCAATCCCCAAATCGGCGTGCTGATGGTGACCATGTTTGAAGATGACCAGTCCGTTTTTGCGGCCATACGCGCCGGGGCACGAGGGTACATACTCAAGGGAGCCCGGCATGAAGAGATGCTGCGGGCCATCCGCGCCGTGGGCAGCGGCGAGGCCATCTTCAGCCCCAGCATCGCTGCACGCATGATGGACTTCTTTGCCGCCAGCCGCGGCGCCGGACTGCCAGCCACCGCGCCCGACGAGACCCTGGCCGAGCTGACCGACCGCGAGCGCGAAATCCTCAGCCTCATCGCCCGCGGCGAGTCCAATGCCGCTATTGCCGAGGCGCTGACCATCAGCGTGAAGACGGTGCGTAATCACGTCTCTAATATCTTCAGCAAGCTGCAAGTGGTAGACCGGGCGCAAGCCGCGCTGCGGGCGCGAGACGCTGGTTTGGGTAAAGATATTTAGCCGGGCTAAACGCAGAAAGGCAGGAAAACCGGTTAAGCAAATCTATGAAACCATTCACGAGGGAGAGCGTATTGGTTAACGGCCGTTACTCTATTTTCCCGCTGGCGCTGTCCTCAGCCGCCGCATAAGGCAAAGACGGCACGGCCGTCATTGAGCAATTGAAATGGCATACAAACCAAAAACCTGGCAGGAGAAGCTGGCCGACAAAGAAGGTCTGCCCAAGATTCTCCCCCTGGAGGAAAATTACCGTTCCTATTTGTTTGTGGACTTTTCCTAGACCCGAGGGAATGACCATGAAGCCCGACCCCATCCCCCTTCACCTCCTCGACTGGCTGCTGGCGGGTGATGTCGCCATCCAGTACCAGGTTTACCGCGACCTGCTGCACCAAGAGCGCCCCGATTTGCGGGCGCGCATTGCCACGGAAGGCTGGGGGGCGCAATTCCTGGGCGCTCGCCGCCCGGAAGGCCATTGGGGGCGCGGTTTCTACCAGCCCAAGTGGATTTCCACCCATTACACGCTGCTCGACCTGAAGCATCTCGGCATCGCGCCTGATCACTCCCAAATCCGCGCAAGCATTCACCACATCCTGGCGCACCACAAGGCCGCCGATGGCGGCGTCAATCCGGCCAAAACTATCAAAACCAGTGACGTCTGCGTCAACGGCATGTTCCTCAACTATGCCACCTACTTCGGCGTCCCTGGCGAACCACTCCATTCCATCGTAGATTTCCTGGTTGAGGTACAAATGGGCGATGGCGGCTTCAACTGCCAGTCCAACCAGCAGGGGGCCGTTCACAGTTCGCTCCATTCAACCATTTCGGTGTTGGAGGGGATTGCCGAATACCTGGCCAATGGGTATGCCTACCGCGCCGCCGAGCTGGAGTTCATGGCGCGTCAGGCGCGAGAATTTATCCTCCTGCACCGGCTGTTTCGCTCCGACCGCACCGGCAAGATTATCAACCCCCGCTTTCTCAGGCTGTCCTACCCGTCGCGCTGGTTCTACGATATCTTGCGGGCGCTGGATTATTTTCGCAGCGTGGGCGCAGATTATGATCCCCGGCTGCAAGATGCGCTGGATGTCCTGCGGCAAAAGCAGCGCCAGGATGGAACCTGGCCCCTCCAGGCCAGACATCCCGGCCAGACCCATTTCGAGATGGAAATCTCCGGCCAGCCCAGTCGCTGGAATACGCTGCGGGCGCTGCGGGTGTTGGCGCACTTTCAACAGGCCCATCCGGCCGGGGCCGCAGCGCGGTGAAGAAGGAGAGTGACATGGGTTCACAATCGCCGCATCACCCCCCTGAGAGCTATCCGGCAGCCGGATATTTCCGCAGCGGCCTACCCTACAATCGTTTTGGTCTTGGCCTACGGCCGTTGGTGATCTTCCAGGGATTGATGTTCGAAAACAAGCCACAATCCGGGATAGTGAACAGAATGTACAACTTCCTGGGCCATGACTACACAGTCTACAGCGTGCTGCGCCGGCCGGGAATGCCGCAGGGTAAGGTGACCCCGTAGTTGGCCAGCTCCGGCCAGTGGCTTTTGGCCCAGGCCCGCTCCAGGTCTTTGGGCTTCCCACCATCCGGTTCATCGTCTGGCAATGGTCGCACTGCCCCGGCCGGGGACAGAGTTTGTGCCCCTCATTCTTGATGTATGGCTGGATTTCTGGCCCAAAGGCGACTACAATGCCCATTACCTTTATGGGTAGGGTGCCAAACGGGGTCAGCACTGGCGCGGTTACAGCGCCTCGCAGGGAGAAAGCGACGCCCGCTAACGCGCCGAGGGAGCGGTTTTCGCACCTCTACACGAAGCTAAATGGACGCACATATTGCCACCAGATGGATATTGCAAAGTGAAACGGACGCATTTTCTCGCTACCACAGCAGCCATCGTCATCCTTCTACTCCTCGTAGTTGGGATGCGGCTGAGGTCACGCGATTCCTTGCGAAGTTTGGAATATGATGGCGTACAAGTCTTCCGTGTCGGCAACCATCAAGTGATCATTGAAACCCAATCAGCATCCATTGCGAGGCACGACAATGGTCCAGCAAGGATCATCGTCTCAACCGGTGGTGACCACACAGTCCTCGACTCATGGTTTGACCACGACAACTGGATGGATATCAGGCCTGGCTATATATCCTGGCGTCATATTGATGCCTATCAGGGACTCGACTTGCTGCTTTGGAAGCCTAGTGGTAGAAACGAGCTGACAGCATTCGAATACATCTCAAGTGGCGATGGTGAACTCCACACGCTCGAAGTGCCACTAAGGAAGAAGCACGATCTGTCAGTCCGGTTCTTATTTTGATCGTGTATTGGATTACTCCATAAAGATGGTCCACTTTTCATCCACCTAATCTCAGGCTGGCTCATCTGTATTACGCTGCTTGTCGTTGGCGAAAGGCCCGACCGACCGCGCCTCTTTTTGCTCATGTATACCCTACCACCGCTCAAAGCACCAGATAAGGAACACGGCTATGACTTCAAAACGCTCCCTACTCACCACCCTCATCGTCGGCAGCGCCCTCTTCGGCAGCCATACGTCAGCCAGGGAATCCGACTTGCTCCCATCCTGGAACAATGGCCAGGCCCGGCAATCGATCATCGAATTCGTGACCAGGGTGACGCGGAGGGGATCGAGCGATTTCGTACCGGCCGGGGAACGTATCGCCACCTTCGACAATGACGGCACGCTCTGGGTGGAGCAGCCCATGTACATCCAGTTGCACTTCGCGCTCGACCGCGTGAAAACGCTGGCACCACAGCACCCGGAGTGGAAAGACAGAGAGCCGTTTGCCTCGCTGCTCAAGGGTGATGTGCACGCCGCCTTGGCCGGTGGTGACCAGGCGCTGCTTGAGATCTTGATGGCCACCCATGCCGGTATGACCACGGCAGAATTCGAGGCGATCGTCAGGGATTGGCTGGCCACTGCGCGCCATCCTATGGCCGGCCGACCTTACACCGAAATGGTTTATCAGCCGATGCTTGAGCTGCTCACCTATCTCCGCGCCAACGGATTCAAGACGTTTATCGTCTCCGCCGGCGGGATAGAATTCATGCGCCCATGGACCGCGGAAGTGTATGGGATCCCGCCTGAGCAGGTCATTGGCAGCAGCATCAAGACGAGGTTTGAGGTGTACGATGACGCACCGGTACTCGTTCGCCTGCCGGAGCTCAACTTCTTGGGCGACAAGGAAGGCAAGCCGGTGGCGATCAACCAGCACATCGGCCGGCGCCCCATCGCCGCCTTTGGCAATTCTGATGGGGATTTGCAGATGCTGCAATGGACCACGGCGGGGCCGGGTCTGCGCTTCGCGCTCTACGTCCGCCATACTGATGCCGAACGCGAATGGGCCTACGACCGCCAGTCCGCCATAGGCCAACTGGACAAGGGCCTCGACGAGGCCCAGCGGAATGGCTGGACCGTTGTGGACATGAAGCGGGACTGGAAGATCATTTACCCCTTCGAGAAGCGCTAGAAGCGTGGGAACGAACCAGCCATGACCCCAGCTATCGACGCCCTCAAACGCCTTCAGGCAGGTAACCATCGTTTTGCATCAGATGCCGACAGCCTTAGCACACGCCCCGGCCGGGCGCGGCGCAATGCACTGTTGGCCGGCCAGGCACCATTCGCCATCGTCCTCGGCTGCTCCGACTCCCGCGTGCCGGCCGAGATCATCTTTGACCAGGGGCTGGGCGACCTCTTCGTCATTCGCGTGGCCGGCAACGTCGTCGCCCCCTCACTGGTTGGCAGCGTCGAGTTCGCCGCCGAAAAGTTCGGCACACGGCTGGTGGTCGTCCTGGGCCACTCCATGTGCGGGGCGGTTCTGGCCACCCTGGACGAACTTGAGCGCCCCACCACCAACCGGTCACCCAACCTCCAATCCATTGTCGACCGTATCCGGCCGTCCGTAGAAACACTGCTAGAGACAGACCTCCGGCAGGATAGAGAAGCGCTGGTGCAGCACGCCATTCGCGCCAACGTCCGCGCCGCCGCCAACCACCTGCGCCACGGCTCGCGCATCCTGGAACAGCTAATCCAACAGGACAGCCTCCTCGTCGTGGGGGCCGAGTACTCGCTGGAGACGGGCCTGGTGGATTTCTTCGATGGCCTGCCGGAACTGGACTGAGGCCGAGGCCCCTATTCGCAGTACCAGGTCCACACATCCCCGGCGTCCAGGTGGATGGTGCCCGTGGCCACCGCCCCACCACAGCCGGTCACGCTGTAGCTGTAGCTTCCGGGAACCACGTCAATGTAATGATCCCCGGCCGCGACGGTAAAGTTGTACACCGCCGGCCCATTCAGGTACATGATCAGCGCCCCCCCGGTGTCGTTTTCAATGAGCACCCGCACCGTCTGCCGGCGGTCCGGCGTGGCTGACGCCGGCACCGTGGGCGACGCCGCCGAAGTTGGTGTCGGCGGGATCACCGCCTCCGCCACCGTCGCACAGGCCAGGTTGAAAACGACGTATTCACTGCCACCCGTTACCCAACCCTCGTCCCCGGCCGGGGTGCGGACCAGCAGCCACCCACAATCATACGCCTGCCCAATCACCGTCGCCGTATCCCCCTCCCGCAGCACACCCAGCGACGCATAGACCAGGCCAGGGCCACTGCGCAGGTTAATCGACGGCGCTCTCACCACCAGGTCCGGCTCACGCGTGCTCGTCGGCAGCGGCGTGTTGCTCGGTCGCGGCGTGGGCGTAGCCGATGGCCGCGGCGTCGCTGTAGGAGTATCCGTCGGCTCTGGGGTATCGGTGGGCAGCGGCGTGTCCGTGGGCAAAGCGCTGGCCGGCGGCGCTTCCGTAGCGGGTACCGCCAGCGCCTGGGCCGTCTGCGTGGCGAAGATCTGGGCCGCGATTTCCGTGCCCGCCACCTCCAGCGCCGCCGGCTCCACACTGGTAAACAGGCTGCACGCCAGGCTCAAGGCCAGCGGGACAGCCAGCAAGAACAGAATCCAAAACGAATAACGTAGCTTGTTCACAGGCCCTCCAATCCCCTCCCAACAAACTGCCTTGATGTTATTATAAGCGCAGCCCGGCCGGGAAAGATAGTGTCTTTTGTCACTACCCACCGCTATAATTGGCCCATAGGCAGTTCAACCGCATCGCATAAGGAAAGGCAGCTATCATAGACACATGAACAACACCAAGCCCGAAATCATGAGCCCGGCCGGGTACTGGCCCCAACTCCACGCCGCCATCGAAGCCGGGGCCGACGCCGTCTACTTCGGTCTCACCCACTTCACCGCCCGCGCCAAAGTCGGCTTCACCCTCAGCGAACTGCCCGACGTCATGCGCACCCTGCACCAGCGCGGCGCGCGCGGCTACGTCACCTTCAACACCCTCGTCTTCGACCACGAGCTGGCCGAAGCCAGCCGCGCCCTGGCCGGCATCGCCGCCGCCGGGGCCGACGCCATCATCGTCCAGGACGTGGCCGTGGCCCAAATCGCCCGCCGCATCGCCCCCCACCTGGAAATCCACGGCAGCACCCAGATGAGCATCACCAGCGCCGAGGGCATCGCCCTGGCCCAGCAGTTCGGCGTCAGCCGCGTGGTGCTGGCCCGCGAACTCTCCCTGGACGAAATCCGCGCCATCCGCGCCGCCACCACCTGCCAGCTAGAAATGTTCGTCCACGGCGCGCTGTGCGTCTCCTACTCCGGCCAATGCTTCAGCTCTGAAGCGTGGGGCGGCCGCAGCGCCAACCGCGGCCAGTGCGCCCAGGCCTGCCGCCTGCCCTACGACCTCCTCGTCGACGACCGCCTGCACCCCCTGGGCGACGCCCGCTACCTCCTCTCCCCCGGCGACCTCTACGCCCTGCAGCAGATGCCCGAAATCGTCCAGCTTGGCGTCTCCGCCCTGAAGATTGAAGGGCGCTACAAAGATGCCAACTACGTCGCCCTCACCACCAGCGCCTACCGCCAGGCCGTCGACGACGCCTGGGCCGGTCGCCCCCTCGCCATCACCCCGGCCGGGGAGCAGCAGCTCGCCCAGGTCTATTCCCGCGGGTTGGGACCCCACTTCATCACCGGCACCAACCACCAGGCCGTCGTCCGTGGCCGCTCCCCCAACCATCGCGGCCTCCACGTCGCCCGCGTCAGCCGCGTGCTGGCCGGCGGCGTCATCGTCGAACCAGTGCCCGGCAGCGACATCGCCCCCCTCAAGCCCGGCGACGGTCTCGTCTTCGATGCCGCCGACTGGCGCAGCCCCGAAATGCCCGAAGAAGGCGGCCGCATCTACCACGTCATCCCCCGCCGCGGCGGCCGGCTGGAACTGCAATTCGGCAACGGGCAGATCAACTTCAGCCGCATCCGTCCTGGTGATTGGGTCTGGCGCACCCACGACCCCGACCTGGACAAAGCGGCCCGCCCTTACACCCAGGCCACCCAGCCGCTGCACAGGCAGCCCCTCTCCGTGCGCATCGTGGCCCACCAGGGCGCGCCCCTGCAAATGGTCTGGCAGCTAGACGAACAGCCCCAGGTGCAGGTCACTATCGCCTCGCCAGAGCCGCTGCCCGCTGCCCGCAGCCAGGCCCTCAACGCCGACTATGCCCGCGAGCAGTTAGGCCGCCTGGGCGGCACGCCCTACGAACTGGCCGGCTTGCAGTTGGAACTGCGCGGCCAGCCCTTTGTGCCCGGCTCCCTGCTCAACCAACTGCGCCGCGCCGCCGTGACCGCGCTGCAAGCGCGCCAGGGCACGCCCCAGGCCCACACGCTGCACGACCCGGCCGGGGTCCTGCAAGCCGCCCTGGCCCAAACCACAACCGCCGCCGCCCCCCGGCCGGGGGCAACCCCCCTCCCGCCGCAGCTCCACCTCCTCGTCCGCACCCCAGAGCAGTTGGCCGCGGCCATCGAGCTGCGTCCCGACAGCATCACCCTGGACTACCTGGACCTCTACGGCCTGCGCCCGGCCGTGGACCAGGTGCAGGCCGCCGGCCTCACCGCCGCCGTGGCCAGCCCGCGCATCCTCAAGCCAGACGAGCAGCGCATCATCAACTTCCTACTGCGGCTGGACTGCCCCATCCTGGTCCGCTCCGGCGGCCTGCTGCATGCCCTGCAAGGGCACACGCTCCCACCGCTCATTGGCGATTTCAGCCTGAACGCCGCCAACGTCGTCAGCGCCGCTGCCTACTTCAAGCTGGGGCTGGCCCGGCTCACCCCCACCCACGACCTGAACGCCGCCCAAATCACCACCCTGGCCGGCCTCATCGGCCCCGGCCGGGTGGAAGTCGTCGCCTACCACCATCTGCCCGTCTTCCACACCGAGCACTGCGTCTTCTGCCGCTTCCTCTCCAACGGAACCAGCTACAAAGATTGCGGCCAGCCCTGCGAAACGCACAAAGTCGCCCTGCGCGACGTCCACGGCCGCGCCCACCCGCTGATGGCCGACGTGGGCTGCCGCAACACCCTCTTCGGCGCGGAGGCCCAATCGGCCGCCGCCCACCTGCCCGCCTGGCTGGAAGCCGGCATCGGCCACTACCGGCTGGAGTTCGTCCACGAAACCGCCGCGCAGGTCACCCAGGTCACCCGCGCTTTTCGCCAGGCGTTGGGCGGGGGATTGACCCCGGCCGGGTTAGCCAGCCGCCTGCGCCAGGTCGCCCCCCAGGGCACCACCGAAGGCAGCCTCTTCGTCCCCCCCGACTACCTCACCCTCCCCATCCTCCAATAGCCATCCCTTCCCCTCCTCCCTTCCCCTCCGCCCGCCGCGTGCTATAATCCCGCTATCGCCATTCATCACCCACGGAGGAACCAATGGCCCAACCAGATCCCGATCCAGAACCCGGCAATTCTCTCACCCCTTCCGTCGATCTGCTCAAAACAGTCACCGAAGCCTTCACCAAACTGCCACCGCTGCTGGCCTATGGCGGCCTTGTCCTCATCGTCGCCGTAATCATTCTCTCAATCAGCGGCATTCTGCCCGATATTCTGCTCTGGTTTCCGGTCATTGCCATCATCGCCTTCCTCATCTACGCCTACATGCAGTTCGCCGAGGAAAAAGCCAGGCGCCAGTTCGAACTGCAAAAACAGGCGCAAGAACTAAGACACCAACAAGAGATGGCCCGCCTGGCCCAGGCAGAAGTCCCCCCGGCAAAAGAGACAATAACGCCGCCCCCCACACCCCCCACCCCGGAACTCGGCGCCCCCACCCCCGCCGAATGGGAGCGCCGCTACCTGCGCCACCTGGTCCACCAGTGCGGCTACCCGCCCTCCATGGCCCTGGTAGACATCAAAGAAGCGGGTATGGGCGGGCAAAAGCTGGCCCTGGAACGCATCTTTACCTCGCTGGACGTGCCCGCCACAGACGGCCGCGCCGATCCCTCCCACACCGCCCTCCACTACGACCAGCTCGACCCCGCCCAAAGCGAAAAACTTCAGCGCGAACCCGCGCTAAAAGCCCTCAGCCGCCCGGAAAATAACCGCCTGGTCATCCTCGGCGCGCCCGGCTCCGGCAAATCCACCCTCGTCAACTACCTCACCCTCTGCCTGGCCGGCGACCGGCTCGTGGGCGACCACAACGAACCGTTTTCCGCCACGCAAGACGACCTGCACCAGCACCAATGGGGTCTCAGCGCCCAGCGGCTGCGGCCGGTGCGCGTGGTGCTGCGCGAATACGCCGCCCGCGGCCTGCCCAAAAGGCAAAGCGTTTGGGAGTACGTCGCCGCCGACCTGGGGCGCGAGGCCGTCGCCCTGGGCGGCTACGCCCCCATCCTCCAGCAGCAGTTGCAGAACGAAGGCGGCATCTTGCTGCTGGACGGGCTGGACGAAGTAGACAAAGCCGCCACCATCCGCAAACCGCTCAAGCGCCACATCGAGCAGTTCGCCCGCGACTTCCCCCGCGTGCGCGTCGTCGTCACCAGCCGCCCCTACGCCTACGGCAGCGGCTGGGAGCTAAACGGCTTTCAGGTGACCCGCCTGCTGCCTTTCAGCGACGATCAAATTAAGGCCTTCATCACCCAGTGGTACACCGTCATGGGGCAGCAAGACGGCACGCTGGGGCCAGACAAGGCCAAAAGCTACGGCGAAGGGTTGGTGCGCCAGGTGGAAAACAACCGCAATTTACGCGAGTTGGCCCGCCACCCCCTGCTGCTAACGATGATGGTCTACATCCATCGCGGCCGCGAAGGGGGCGCGCTGCCGCAGCGCCGCGAAGAGCTGTACGAACTCAGCGTTGTGCTGCTGCTCGATCTGTGGCGGCGTTCCAAAACCATCCCCGGTCAGGAAACGCAAACCCTGGCCGAGGTGCTGGGCCTGGACACGCCCCAACTGCTGGACGCCCTGGCCGAGGTGGCCTTTGTGGCCCACCGCGACCAGCCAGAGCAGGAGCAAACCGCCGATATCCCCGGCGAAGTGCTGGCGGGCAAGCTGCACAAGCACAAGGGCAAAGACGTGCGGGTTAGCACCGAGGACATCATCGAGTACGTGCGCGACCGCGCCGGGCTGCTGGAATCTCATGGCCGTAACGCCGACAACACCGACGACGTCTATCGCTTTCCCCACCGCACCTTCCAGGAATACCTGGCCGGGCTGCACCTGCTGAAGCAGCGTTTTCCTTACGACCTGGCCCAATTTGCCCGCGAAGACCCCACCCGCTGGCGCGAAAGCCTGCTGCTGGCCGCCGCCAGCACCCGCAAAAAGCTGCCCGCTTCCGTCTGGCTGCTGGTGGCCGCCCTGTGCCAACAAGACCCCGGGAGCGCGGGCGTCCCGCCCGCAGATGTGGCCGGCGAAACACCGCCGCTTCAACAAGCGCTGTGGGGCGCCTTCCTGGCCGGCCAGGCACTGCTGGAAACCGAACTCACTGACCCCGCCGCCGCCCAGATTGACAGCGAGCAGCAAACCCGCCAGCGCCTGCTGGCCTGGCACAAAACCATCCTGAGCAATGGCCTGCTGCCGCCGCCCGACCGCGCTCTGGCCGGGCAGGCATTGGCCGCCCTGGGCGATGACCGCCCCGGCATCTTGCGCTGCGACGACATGCCCCTGTGTGCCGTGCCCGGCGGCCCCTTCTGGCTGGAAAACTGGGACCGGCGCAGCCAGAGCGACTGGTACGACGGCCTGGACAAACCGTACTGGATCGGCCAGTACCCGGTGACCGCCGCCCAATTCCGCGAATTTGTGCAGGATAGCGGCCACAGGCCAGCTTACGGCGCACGCCCCCTGCGCCTACCGGACAACTGGCCGGTGGTCTACATCAACTGGTATGATGCCCTGGCGTTTACGGAATGGCTGAACGCCCGCTGGCGGGCGCGGGGCTGGCTGCCGGAGGGCTACCGCGTCACGTTGCCCAGCGAAGCAGAATGGGAAAAAGCGGCTCGCGGCGGCCGGGAAATCCCGCCAACGCCCCAAATCGTCACCCCCAACCGCTTGCTGAGCCTGTCGAAGCAAGCAGCGCCAATGCAGCCCAATCAGGATCACGTTGGCCGCGACCTGAGCCGCCGCCAATACCCCTGGGGCGATGAACCGGAGCAGGAACCCGTGACGCCGCAGGAAACCCTGTACCGCGCCAACAACAAAGAAGCGGGCATCGGCCGGCCGTGCGCGGTGGGCAGCTTCCCGGCCGGGGCCAGCCCCTACGGCTGCCAGGACCTGAGCGGCCAGGTGTGGGAATGGACGCGCAGCAAATACGGCGACAAATACCCCTACCCACCGCAGTCCAACTATGAGACAATTAGTGTGCGCAACCAAGAGAACATGATTCTGCGCGGCGGTTCGTATTTCAACAATCAGAACGGTTGTTCGGCTCGCATCAGGCGCGTCCCGCGCGACCTCTTCGACGTCAACTACGGTGTGCGGTTGGTGGTGTCCCCATTTCTCACCGCTGGTCTCTGAGTTCTCTGTTCTCTGAACCTCTGATCTTGCGGCGAAGCCGCCCCTCTGTTCTCCGGGGGGGTGTGGGGGGCTTCCCCCCACCATCTCTCGCGCAAGCGCGATCAAAATTTTTTTGCACACATAGGCTGCTAACGGAAACTGAGGTATAACAAAAATGTTTACTGTCGTTATTGAACCAGATGAAGACGCCTATCACGCCTACGTGCCAGCCTTACCCGGCTGCCACACCTTTGGCGCTACTGTAGATGAGGCGCTGCGGCACATCCAGGAAGCGATAGCCCTCTACATAGACGGCCTGGTTGCCAACAACCAGCCGGTTCCGGTTGAACCCGACACCTTGCTTGTCACCCGTGTGCCCGCGGCCGTATGAGTCCCAGATTGCAGCGCGTCAAACCTCGGGCATTAGTTCGCGCCCTGGAAAAGGCAGGATTTGTCCAACAGGCGCAGCGCGGCAGCCATTTGCGCCTTTGGCGCGAAGCAGACCATTGCCTGGTGATTGTGCCGCTCCACCAGGGACGAGACATACCCACCGGCACGCTGCGTAGCATTCTACGCGACGCCCATATAAGCCCAGACGAATTCGCCGCATTGTTGCAGAAATAGAAACACGCTTGACTAAACTGCACCCCAGGCAACCACAGCTATGTCCCAATCCGAAATGCCCATCTTCAGCAAAACCTACGACCTGCTCACCTGGCTGCTGCCCATGACCAACCACTTTCCCCGCGCCCACCGCCACACCTTTACCCAGCGCCTCCTCGACGCCGCCTTCGACCTGCGCGAGCGGCTAGAAGAGGCCAACGCCGTGCGCGGCGCCGCGCGGCAGGCCAAACTACAAGAAGCCGATGTCGCCCTGGCCAAACTGCGCCTCTACCTGCGCCTGGCCGAGCGCTGGCACTGGCTCAACCCCGGCCAATACCAGCACGCCGCCGCCATGCTCACCGAAATAGGCCGCCTGTTGGGCGGCTGGCAAAAAGCCACGCCACGCTAAGCAGTCATCTTGCCAGAACCCGCTTTCCGGCAAGACGACTGCCTATCTGGCAGTGGGGCAAAACCCAGACACGGTTGTTCGGCTCGCAACAGGAACAACCCGCACAACAACTTCAACGACAACAACGGTGTGCGGTTGGTGGTGTCCACACTTCTCAAGGGGCAGTGTCCCTACCAGAAATGCGCAGCGGGTACGCCTGCAGCGCCGCGGTGAGAAATGGCGGGGTTTTGTCCTGGCCGCGCCTGGCAGCAGGCCGGGCAAATAACAACGGCCGCGCCGCCTCGGTTCGTCCCTGTGGCGCGGCCACTTCTCCTTTTCCGGAGGGGAGGCTTTGACCAAGACTGAACACGCACCGGCCAAAGCCCCGTCGCCAACTTATCGGGGCAAGACAATTTCCCGTGTCAGCAGCGCTTTTCGCAACCCCACCGTATTGCCAAAGCGGGCATAATTCACCCACCCTCGTACAGACGCATTCACGACATCTAGCCCAACTTCTCCTGTCGCATATTGCCGCAGCAGCCCGCGAAACCTGCGCCGGTAGGCAATCCCCTTACGCCGTTTCAAGCGCATCCTATCCGGGAAAATGTGGAAACCGAGGAAGGGAATGCCCTCTGTCACCGGGCGGGGGTGAGCGCTAGGATGGACTGTCAATCGCAGTTCCGCCAATTTCCCCACCACGGCCGCGCGCCACATCCATAAGCGCTCTTTATCGTCGGCAAACAACAACAAGTCATCCACGTAGCGTACGTACCCCTTGCAGCCCAGCCCCCTTTTGATGAAATGGTCAAGTGGATTCAGGTATACATTGGCCCAAAACTGGCTGGTGAGGTTGCCAATAGGCAGCCCACGCGGGCGCAGCGCCGCCAACAAATCGTCGCCGGGAAAGTAAACAATCTCATACTGCGCCCGCAGCACATCCTTGCCGCTGTCCAAAATGGTATCGACTAACCATAGCACCCGCTCATCATCGATTTTCTGCGCCAGCAGCCCGCGCAAGATACCATGGTCAATGCTGGGAAAAAACTGGCGAACGTCAAGCTGCAAGACGTAAGGAAAGCGGCGGGCAAACTGCTGGCAGCGGGCGCGGGCGCGATGCGTGCCTTTGCCCAGGCGGTTGGCATAGCTGTCTTCAATAAAGCTGCGCTCAAACCGCCCTTCAATCAGGTTACAGAGGGCATGGTGTACAACCCGGTCGTGGAACGGGGCGGCACTGATCAGCCGGTGCTTGGGATCGTGAATAAAGAAACGATGGTAACCTTCGGGGGCGTATTGCTGCCCTTGCAGTTCGATTTGCAGCCACGCCAGGTTGTCTTCCAGCCGGTATTCAAAGGCGGCCACGTTCGGATGGCTGCGCTTACCCCGGCTGGCCTTGCGGTAGGCCAGCAGCAGATTATCCCAGGCTGTCAGGTGATCGAACAAAGTCATCTATGCTATACTTCAACTATCCTAACCAGTTTCCGACAGGATAGGACCACTATACAACGCACATTAACGTTGCCGCAACGCTAAGTCAATCCGGGCCGTTTTTCTGCAGCCTGGCAATATAATAAGCAACTGCCGCTGAAGGTCGTTGCCTTCAACAGGCTCAGGCAACGACTTGTGCCGGCAAAATCAGCACAACTATCTCGCCAGCGCGCCCCAACCGGCGCGGCTGCCGACAAGGAAGACAAACATGAACCAACAAACACCCCCCCTGGTATCCGGCGCGCTGCCCGGCCTGGGGCACGCCCTGGAGTTCCAGCGCGACCGCTCCGGCCTCGTCCGCCGCGGTTTTGAAGAGCATGGCGCCGTGTTCGCCATCAAGCTGGCCAGCCAAAACGTGGCCGTCGTCATCGGGCCAGAACATCAAAAAACCTTCTTCATGGAAACAGACAAAGCGCTCAACATCCAGGAACCCTACCGCTTCCTGCTCTCGATGTTTGGCGAAGTGCTCTTCCTGGCCCCCCCAGAAGAGTACAAAGCGCAGCGCCCCCTGGTGCAAGAGCTGTTCAAGCGCGAGAAGATGCTCCACTACGTCGACGTGATGCAAGTCGAAGTCCAGAAATGGCTGGACCAGCTCGGTGATGAAGGGGAGATGGAGCTGGTAGGCGAGATTGTGTGGCTGGTGCAGGAAGTGGCCGGCAACTGCTTCCTGGGGCCAGAGATTCACCAGCGCATCGGGCGCGAGTTTTGGGATCTGTATGCCGACCTCAGCAAATCGCTGGATCCGCTGCTGCCCCCCAATTTGCCGCTGCCCAAGTTCATCCGCCGCGACCGCGCCCGGGCGCGCATGCTAGAAATCCTGCGCCCGATCATCGCCGAGCGCCGGCAGCAGCCGGCGCTGTACGACGACTTCCTGCAAGACCTGGTCAACCGGCGTCACCCCGATGGCCGTGAATTCGACGAGGAGCTAATTGTCAATCTGCTCCTGGGCCTGATGTTTGCCGGGCACGAAACCACCGCCGGGCAGGCGGCCTGGAGCATCATCCTGCTGCTGCAAAACCCCGAATACCTGGCCCTGGTCCAGGAAGAGATTGAACGGGTGGCCCCATACGGCACCCACATCGACCCCAGGCGCTTTGCCCAGTTGGAGCACATCAGTTGGGCCGTGCGCGAGGTAGAGCGGCTGCGCCCCTCGGCCGAAATGTTGATGCGCACGGTGCACGAAGACGTGACCTTTGGCGATTACGTGGTGCCCAAGGGCTGGCTGGTGCAGGTGGCCCAGGAAATTGGCCACAATCTGCCGGCGCTGTTCGACCGGCCGGGGCAGTTTGACCCCCTGCGCTACGCCCCCGGCCGGGCCGAGGACAAGGCCGACCGCTTCGCCCTCTTTGGCTTTGGCGGCGGCACCCACAAATGCACCGGCATGAACTTCGCCAACAACGAGATGACCATCATCACCGCCCTGCTCTTCCAGCAGTACGACCTGACCCTGGTCACCACCAACCCCGGCATCAACCGCGGCCTGGGGGCCAGCCGGCCAGAAAAAACCATCATCCGCTACCGGCGCAAAGCACTCGCCCCGGCCGGGGTACCCACCCCCCTCCCTGAAGCCGCCGTGGCCTGACCTGGGTCCCCTTTCAACCTTACCGCTCAAGATTGGTCCAATCTCCACGATTGGACCAATCTTTCAGCCTGACTCCATCTTCGCCACACCCGTGGCACCAACCGCAGGAGAATTCCATGAGCAAACGATGGCAAACTTGGGCTGTTGCCGGCGCAGCGGTCGGGATGGCCGGCGCCATCCTCTGGCAGCGCCGCCAGCAGCAAGCCACCCACCAAGACACCACCCCCTTCAGCACCAAATACGGCCCCTGGGCCATTGTCACCGGCGCCGCCCGCGCCGAAGGCATTGGCTACGGCTTTGCCCGCCACCTGGCCGGGCGGCAAATCAACCTCGTCCTGGTCGACATCCTGGCCGACGAGCTGGAAGCCCGCGCCGCCGAACTGCGCCGCAACTACCTGGTCAAGGTCCGGCCGGTGGCCCTGGACCTGGGGCAGCCAGACTTCATCAACCGGCTGCTGGCCGAAACGGACGGGCTGGACATTGGACTGCTAATCTGCAACCACATGTACACCCCCAGCGATACCCCGCCCATCCTGGACATGCCCCTGGAAATGCACCACCGGATGCTAGACATCAACGCCCGCGCCTACACCACCCTGGCCCACACCTACGGCCGGCAGATGGTCAACAAGGGGCGCGGCGGCATCATCCTGGTCTCATCTGGCGCAGGCATGCGCGGCACCGCCTACACCGGCGCGTACTCAGCTAACAAGGCGTACCAATTCATGTTTGGCGAAGCGCTGTGGTACGAGCTGCTGGGCAGCGGCGTAGACGTGCTGGTGCTGGCCCCCGGCCTCACCCGCACCCAGGGCGACGCCCTGGATAACTACCCCGCCTTCATGATGATGGACGTGGAGCCGGTGGTAACAGAAACACTGGCCGGCCTGGGCCAAAAACACCTGGTCATCCCCGGCCCGGTGAACAAGCTGCTCGAAGTTCTGAGCGCGCGCTTCATGTCGCGCCGCCAGGCGGTGATGACCACCGGCAAGCTAATGGCCCAGGGCTTGCAAAAAGAGTAAGGGCCGTCTCGCCGCGGGTAACACCCGGCCGGGTTTCCACCCCACAGCCTCAGCGGTCATAACGGGATCCATCCAACTGGCGTTGGCGATCTGCCGCCGCTTCCGGCCGGGCCGCCGCCGCTTCGGCCGCCAACTCGGCGGCAAACGCCTCGGCTGAGGCCAGCATGGCCGGCGTGGCCCGCCGCGAGAAGTGCCAGCGCCGGCAGTGGGGGCAGCGCAGCAGCCGGCCGGCCACCGGGGTCAGGTTCCACCAGCGAATCCGCGCCGGGTGGCCACAGTAGGGGCAAACCACCCCGCCCAGCAGGCCGTAATCCCGGCCGGGGCCTTTCCCCGGCCGGGTGGTCAAATACGTCACCACCTGCACCAACACCACCAGCAGCACCACCCCCCCCGTCAGCGCATAAACCCGCCATGCCGGCACAAACTGCCGCGTAAGCTCGTTCGATTGCAGCAGCCGGCCATCCGCCGTGTAGCCACGGGCACTCAGGCGGTGCGTCCCCAACGAAAAGTCGGCCGTATCAAAGCGAAAAGCAAACGGCGGCGCGCTGTCGGCCGCAATCACCGCCCCGTCCATCAGGAACTCCACCCGCACCAGGTCCGCCGGCCCCGTCACCCGGTAGCTGAAGCGCCCCTGGATGCTCGCCCCCAGGGCACCGCCAACATCACGGCTCAAGCGCAGGACCAACGCGTCGCTCTCTGCCTGGGCCAGGGCCGCCGCCGGCAGCAGCAAGAGCAGCCACAAGCCAGCCAGTATCAGGCGTTGCTTCATCCGGCCGCGTTCAGCAGCCGTCCAGGGCAATCGGCTCACGACTCATCCGGCGCCGCGGCCGGCAGCAAAAAGTCGCCAGCCACCCAGCCTTCGGTGCCGTCGTCCAGGCGCACCTGCCACCAGGTAAAGTCCCCCCCCTGCTCCGGCCCACCAATCACCAGCATCACCCGCCCTTCGGCCGCCGTCAGCAAACGCACATTGGAGGTACTGGGGCCACCCCGGACCGTCACCCCATTGTCGCCGGTATTGGCCACCACCGCATAATAACCCACCGTAATCTCCGGCGGTGGCGCCGAGAGGTCCAGCGTAGGCACCGGCGTGAGCGTGGGGATGGGCGTGGGGGTTTGCCGCCCCACCGTGGGCGAAGGGGGCGGGCTGGGCGGCGCGGTCAGCCGGATGATGGTGGGGGTCGGCCCATCGGCCACCAGCGGCTCGCGCACCAGCAAAGCATTGGCCAGGGCAATGGCCAGCATAATGCCAATGATGGTCACCACCAGCCCCAGCCCCAGCCACAGCCAGGGAAGCGGTTCGGCACTGCTCTGGCGCTGGCGACGTGGCCAGCGCTTCTTTAGACCGGGTTCACGCGGGTCAGGCGGTTTTTCGTAACGAGCCATCAGTTATTCACTCACCTCTACCACCAACACGGCCAGGTCATCAACCGCTTCTGCTGCAACAGTCCACTCGGTCAGCACAGAAACAATTGCTTCCAGCAGGGCGGCCGCCGGCCGCGCCTGGCCGCGTTGCAGCCATTCGGCCAACTGCGGTACGCCAAAACGCACCCCCAACCGGTTCTCGGCGTCGGGCACGCCATCGCTAAACAGCACCAGGCGGTCCCCCGGCCGGAGCCGGACCGCATATTCTTCCAGGTGCAGGTCTGGCAGCATCCCCAGGAAGCGCCCTTTGCCCGGCAGGGGGGCTACAGCGTAACCCGGCCGGGCCAACAACGGCCGCTCCTGCCCGGCAATCACATACGTCAACACCCCCGAATGACGATGCAGCACCCCATAAAACGCAGTGACAAAAGTATCCGCCTCCGGCGAGACAGCCAGCATACCCTGGTGCACCGCCTGGGCCACCGCGGCCGGCGAACGGCTGCGCTGCGACTCCACCAGGAAAAGCGTGCGGCAAACAGCCATAAACAGTGCCGCATGAACACTCTTGTCGGCCACGTCGGCCATCAGGATGCCCAGGTGGGCCTCATCCAGGTCAATCACATCATAAAAGTCGCCGCCTACCTGGCGCGCCGGCTCCAGGTACGCCGCAAAGTGGTAGTCGGCCATCTCCGGCAACCGGCCGGGCAGCAAACTGCGCTGCACATCGGCCGCAATCTCCATCTCGCGCTCCAGCCGCTCCTTTTCCACCAGGGCCGCCTGCGCGGCGCGCAGCTCCTCATACGCCTCGGTCAGGCGGCGGTTCTTAGTCAGCAGCTCATCAATCGCCTGCCGGTCAAGGTGGCGCAGCGTTTCCAAAATCTGGCGGGTGATGGCGTAGGCAATGGCCGGGCTTTCTTCCACCAGCCGGTCAAACGCCTCTTCGTTAATCTCCCACACGACGACCGGGGTCAGGGCAGTGCAGGAAGCCATGCGCGGCATGTTATCCAGCAGCCCCATCTCGCCAAAATACTCTTTGGGGCCGCGGATGCCCAGCAGGCGCTCTTCGCCGTCCTCCAGCCGCTGGGTAACAGCCACCCGGCCCTCCACCACAATGTAGAAGATGTGCTCGCGCCGCCCTTGCAGGCACAGGATGTGCCCGGCCGGGTACTCCCGGCGCTCGGCCACATGGCGCAGCTCCTCACGCACATTATCTTCCAGTCCATGAAAAATCTTGCGGAAAAAGCTGGTAGTGGACGTGTTGGCGCCGCTCATAACAGACCACCTCGCAGCGGCGCAGAACCGGCCGCCGGTCCATGTCGCCGAAGATAAGCCAGGAAACGGGCCAACGGCCAGGTATTCACCACGTTGGCGGCCGTGGCCCACCCCCGCTGTGCCGTAGCCACACCATAATGCAGCATCTCGAAATCGGCCTCATCGTGCGCATCACAGTTGATAGCCAGCCAGACCCCCAGGTCCACCGCCCGGCGCACGTGACTATCGCGCAGGTCCAGGCGGCGCGGATGGGCGTTTATCTCCAGGATGGTGCCGGTACGGCTGGCCGCGAAGAGCACGGCGTCCATGTCCAGGTCCGCCCCCGGCCGGTCAGGCAGCAGCCGGCCGGTGGGGTGAGCGAGCATGTCCACATGCGGGTTGTCGATGGCCGCCAGCGCCCGCGCCGTCACCTGTGCCCGCGGCTGGCTGAGGCTGGTGTGCAGGCTGGCAATCACAAAATCAAGCTCCGCCAGCACCTCGTCGGGGTAATCCAGCGTACCATCGGCGCGGATCTCCATCTCGGTGCCATGGAATACCCGAAAATCGGGTCCCAGGGCCGCGTCGGCGGCCCGCACCTCGGCCGCCTGCTGGCGCAGCCGTTCCACCGACAGCCCGTTGGCAATGCCCAGGCTGGCCGAATGGTCGGTGATGACGATGTATTGCCGGCCGCGGGCCTGCGCCGCCTGGGCCATCTCCAGCACGCTCAGCTTGCCGTCTGACCAGGTGGTGTGCATGTGCAGGTCGGCCACAATGTCGCTGCTGCGGACAACGTCCGGCAGGCGGCCGGCCAGGGCCGCTTCAATTTCACCCCGGTCTTCGCGCAGGGTGGGCAGGATGTAAGGCAGGCCCAGGGTCTGGTAGACCGCTTCTTCGGTGGGGCACAGGATTTCGTCGGGCGTCCCGGCCGGGCTGTCCCCCACCGGCCGGAAGGCGTGTTCGTTGAGGCTTAGCCCCTGCTTCAGGGCCAGTTCACGCAGGCGGACATTGTGCTCCTTGCTGCCGGTGAAGTAGGAGAGGAGGGTGCCCCAGCGCCCGGCCGGGAGGACGCGCAAATCCACCTGCAAGCCATTGAGCAGCACCACACTCGACTTGGTTGGCCCCTGCCCCAAAACCGTCTCCACCCGCTCCATGCCACAGAAATGGGCCATGATAGGCGGGGCATCCTCCGCTGCCACCAGCAGGTCAATGTCGCCAATCGTCTCGCGCATCCGCCGCAGCGAGCCACCCACAGCCACCTGGCTAACGCCAGGCAAGGCCGCCAGCTCCGCCAAAATGGCCTGGGCAATGGGCCAGGCGTCGCCCAACGGCGTGCGGTCATCCCCATGGCGGGCCAGCGCCTCGATGGCCACCAGCAGCTTCGCCTCAGATTTCTCGCCCATGCCGGGCAGTTTGCGCAGGTCGCCAGCCCGCGCCGCTTCGGTCAGTTGGGCCAGCGTAGTGATGTTCAGCGTCTCATAAACCGCCTTCACCCGCTTGGGGCCTAGCCCTTCCACGCGCAGCAGCGTTACCAGGCTGGGCGGCACATCCTGGGACAACTTCTCGTAGAACTGCAACCGGCCGGTGGCCAGCATCTCCTCAATTTTGTCCGCCAACGTCTGGCCAATGCCCGGAATGTCGGTCAGCCCCCCTTCCTGCGCCACCACCTGCACATCACGCCCCAGGGCGCGAATGCTCTCGGCCGCCCGGCGATAAGCCAGAATGCGGTGGATGGAATCCCCTCGAATGGCCAGCATGTCGGCCACCTTCTCAAACAGGTCGGCAATCTCTCGGTTTGTCATAGCCTGAATTATAGCGTGAACTGCGTCAAATAGTGAACCGCGATAGGTGGCAGGTCTGGTTGGGGCCTGGCCCCTGGCACATTGCCAGCCAGAGTGACCCATGCTAATATAACTGCCTGCGCTCTAGCAGTATCGTGTGATCCCGTGTCACATCATTTGTGAAGGAGAAGAGAAATGAACCGAAAAAATAGAACAGTATTGCTGACCTTTCTGCTGGTCTTCGTCTTGATGCTGGCTGCGTGCAGCAGCGGCACCACAAACGTCACCGAAGAACCGGCGGCCACCGAAGAACCGATGGAAGAACCCACCGAAGCGCCCATGGAAGAACCCACCGAAGCGCCGATGGAGGAACCCACCGAAGCGCCCATGGAAGAAATGGCCTTTGAGCCGATGGTTGTTAGTGCCGAAAACTGCGACTATGGCGGGCTGATCAAGGAAATCGCGGCCTTGGACGAGCTGACGGTGCAGTTTACGATGTGCGCGTCTGACCCGGCCTTCCCGTCGAAGGTCGCCTTTACCGCGTTTGCCATTCAACCCCAGGAGCACCTGGAAGCCACCGGCGGTACCGGTGACTTGCTGGAAATGCCCATCGGCACCGGTCCCTACATGGTCGACAACTGGGCTCGCGGTGAGGAAATCGTCTTCAAGCGCTACGATGGCTACTGGGGTGACCCGGCCAAGACCGAAACCCTGGTCTTCCGTTGGAGCACTGAGGGCGCGGCCCGTTTGCTAGAACTGCAGTCGGGCACGGTCGACGGTATCGACAACCCCAGCCCGGATGACTTTGCTACCATCAGTGAAGATGCGGCGCTGCAGTTGATCAACCGCCCGGCGTTGAACATCTTCTACCTCGGCATGAACAATACCTACGCCCCGTTTGACAACGAAATGGTGCGCCAGGCGATTGCCATGGGCATCGACCGGCAGCGTATTGTGGACAACTTCTACCCGGCCGGGTCCGAAGTCGCCACCCACTTCACCCCCTGCTCCATCCCCAACGGCTGCGCCGGCGATGAATGGTACACCTTCGATGCCCAGGCCGCCCGCGACATGCTGGCCGCCGCCGGCTTCCCCGATGGCTTCTCCACCGTCATCAACTACCGCGATGTCGTCCGCGGCTACCTGCCCGAACCGGCGCTGGTAGCGCAGGACATCCAGGCCCAGTTGAAGGAAAACCTGAACATCGATGCCACCATCGAAGTGATGGAATCGGGCACCTTCCTCGCCGCCGCCGACGCCGGCGAGCTGCAAGGTTTGCACCTGTTGGGTTGGGGCGCTGACTACCCCGACATGACCAACTTCCTGGACTTCCACTTTGGGGCCGGCGCTTCGGCGCAGTTCGGCGACAAGTTCGACGACATCACCGCGGCCCTGGCCGCCGGTGCGGCGCTGGCCGACGATGCTTCCCGCGAACCCTACTATGTTGAAGCCAACAACGCCATTCGCCAGCACGTGCCCATGATCCCCGTGGCCCACGGTGGTTCAGCCACCGCCTTCCAGGCCAGTGTGGTTGGCGCTCACGCCAGCCCGCTGGGCAATGAGTACTTCGCGGTCATGGATCCGGGCAAGGACACCTTTGTCTGGATGCAGAACGCCGAACCAATCAGCCTGTACTGCGGTGACGAGACCGACGGCGAATCGCTGCGGGCTTGCGAGCAAGTTACCGAAGCGCTGCTGTCCTACGAGATCGGCGGCACGGCCGTCCAACCGGCGCTGGCGACAGGGTGCACGGCCAACGAGGATCTCACCGTCTGGACCTGTACGCTGCGCGAAGGCGTGCTGTTCCATGATGGCTCCAAGTTCGACGCCAACGACGTGGTAGCTTCCTGGGCCATGCAGTGGGACTACAACAACCCGCTTCATGTCGGCAACACCGGGGCCTTCACTTACTTCTCGGCCCTGTGGGGCGGCTTCCTGAATGCCCCGCCGGAAGAATAAGACCAATCAGTAACAAGCACTCGCTAGAGCGTGCTTAACATAACGTGCGGGATGGCTGGCCGGCCCCACCACGGGCACCAGCCGTCCCGCATGCTTATCCCGCCAATAGAAGAGCTGTGCCATGACCCAATATATCATTCGCCGCCTGGTTGCTGCCATTCCTGTAATCTTCGGGGTCTTGTTTGTGACGTTTGTTCTGGCGCGGCTGATTCCCGGTGACCCGTGTACAGCGATCCTGGGCGAAAAGGCAACGCCTGAAGTATGTGCGCAGTTCAATGAGGAGAAGGGGCTAAACGAGCCAATTCCGGTGCAGTTTGCCATTTACCTGAAGGATGTCTTCAGCGGCGATTTTGGCGAATCAATTCGCTTTAAGCGGCCGGTGTCGCAAATTTTGATAGAGCGGCTGCCAATTACGCTGGAGCTGGGAATGACGGCGCTGATTCTGGCGCTGATTGTGGGCATCCCGGCCGGGATCGTCTCAGCCGTTCGCCGCAATTCCGCCATAGACGTCACGACCATGGTCTTTGCCAACATCGGTGTTTCCATGCCCGTGTTCTGGCTAGGGCTTATGCTGCAATATGTTTTCGCGCTACTGCTCAAGAACACCATCTTTGCCATGCCCCCCAGCGGCCGCCTTTCCCCCGGCACCGAAGTCATTCCCTTTTACGTTGCCTTCGGCTGGCAGCTACAAGAGGGCAGCTTCATGGCCAAATTCAGTGAATTCCTGGGCAACTTCTACATCTTCAACTCCTTCATCACCGGCGACTGGCTGGTCCTGCTGGATGCCCTGAAGCACCTCTTCCTGCCGGCCGTGGCCCTCAGCACCATCTCCATGGCCATCATCGCCCGTATGACACGTTCCAGCATGCTAGAGGTGCTGGGTCTGGACTACATCCGCACGGCCAAAGCCAAAGGGCTGGATCAGCGCTCCGTCGTCCTGAAACACGCCTTTCGCAACGCCCTGCTGCCCATTGTAACCATTGCCGGCCTGCAATTCGGCCTGGTCCTCAGCGGGGCCATTCTCACAGAAACAGTGTTCGGCCTCAGTGGCGTGGGGCGCAGCCTGTACGAGGCCATCACCGCCCGCGACTACCCGATCATACAGGGATTCGTGGTCGTCATTTCCTGCGGCTACGTCCTGGTAAACCTGCTCATTGACCTGAGCTACGCCTATCTGGACCCCCGAATCCGTCTCGATTAGGGTTCCGGCGGACTCCTCTTGGCGCACAGGGCCGTGCGGCCATGCCGGAACTTCGGGCTTCGCCGGCCGCCAGGCTGCCTAACTGTATTAGTTTGGCGAAACACCAGCATAGATCTCATCATCCGGTACAAGACTTATGGCAAATGTAACCGAGCTTCCCCTCGACGACGCGGCTGTGGCCGACATCAAAGATTACCGTTCCAACAGCCTGTGGCGGTTGACTGTGCGCCGGTTGTTTCGCCAACGCTCGGCCGTGGTGGGGCTAGTTATCCTGGCCATTTTGCTGTTTGCGGCCATTTTTGCGCCGGTCATTGCCCCCTATGAACCAGACCAGGTACTCATTGGCATCGAGAACGTGAAGAAGCGCCAGGCACCCTGCATCCACCTGCTGGGCTGCCCGACCGACCAACCCCAGCATCTGATGGGCATCGATGGCAACGTGCGCGACCTGTTCAGCCGCGTGGTCTATGGCACACGGGTTTCGCTGCGGGTTGGCGTGGTCACGGTGGGGTTTGCCATCATCGTGGGCACGATGATTGGCGCGGCGGCCGGTTTCCTGGGCGGCACGTTTGATAATGTGATTATGCGCCTCATGGATGTGGTGCTGGCCTTCCCATTTTTGCTGCTGGCCATCGCCATTGTCAGTGTCCTGGGGCCAGGATTAACCAATGCCATGATGGCTATTGCCATTGTTAGTATCCCGCAGTATGCGCGGGTGGTGCGAGCCAGCGTGCTGTCGCTGCGCGAAATGGATTACGTGGAGGCGTCGCGGGCGTTGGGGGCCAGCCAACGCAGCATTCTGTTCACCCGCGTTTTGCCCAATGCGCTGCCGCCGTTGATTGTGGTGGGCACGCTGGGCATTGCTACGGCAATCCTGGACACGGCGGCGTTGTCGTTCATTGGTCTGGGGGCACAGCCGCCAACGTCGGAGTGGGGCTTTATGCTGGCCAGCGAGCGCAACCAGGTGTTTAGCGCCCCTTATCTGGTCTTCTTCCCCGGCCTGGCGATTATGATTACGGTGCTGGCCTTCAACCTGTTGGGGGATGGGCTGCGCGATGCGCTGGACCCGCGGTTAGCGGGGAATTTCCGGCGCTAGTGCCCACCCCGGCCGGGATCCATCCAACCAAACCTACACAAAAAAAGGCCCTGGGCTGCTTGCCCCGGGCCTTTGGCTATCATGTCACCCTTGCCGCCGCCTAACGTCCGGCCGCGGCGCGCACCGCCGCCAGGGCCGCATCATAATCGGGATGCTGGGCAATCTCCGGCACATACGCCACGTAGGTCACCCTGTCATTCTCATCCACCACAAAGATCGCCCGCTGCTCCAGGCGCAGCTCCCGGATGTGCGTGCCATAGGCATCGCCAAAGTTCATGTCCATGTGGTCAGACAGCGTCTGCACCCGGTCTATCCCGGCCGCGCCGCACCATCGCCTTTGCGCATACGGCAAATCCGCACTCACCGTCAGGATGACGACGTCTTCACCCAGGCTGGTCGCTTCCTGGTTAAAGCGGCGTGTTTGCGCATCGCAGATGCCCGTGTCCAGCGACGGGACTACCGAGATGAGCCGTACCTTGCCGGCCGTGTCGGCCAGCGTGACCTTACGCCAGTCGTTGGCGTGCAAGACAAAATCGGGGGCCTGGTCACCCACTTGCAACACCGGTCCCAGGACGGTATGGGGTATCCCCTTGAAAGTTACTGCACCAAAACGTTCCGCTAACATCTTGCGCTCCTGTCATTGTGATTGGTTGGCTGGCAGGCCGCCGGGGACAGTGCGTGGCCCCCGGCCGGGGCCGCCCAACAAAGCAGGCAACCTCCACCCATTCTCTGGGCCAAGACCGCCGTTTTCTATACTTATCCATCTTCGCGCCGCCCATCAGGACTGGGGCAAACGCGAGGCGCCAACATCAATTTGAAACGGACCAGGCTGCACGGCAAATGCAACCGGCTTTGGCCCCGTTTTGGCCAGCTACCGGCCGGTAAGTTCAGGCCGGTTCGCCGTCGTACACTTCTACTTCCGTTGCCTCCAGCCCTTTGCGCCGCTCCTCCACGTCATATAACACCCAATCCCCCTCGGCCAGGTTGGCCGGGTCGCCGGCCACGGCAGTCTTGTGGAAGAAGATATCTTCGCCACCGCCACGGGCAATGAAGCCATACCCCTTCACCGGGTTGTACCACTTCAAGCGCCCCAGGTATTTGCCGGTGGCCGGATCAATCTGAATGGTCTCCGGTTCTAGTTTCTGCTCGGCCGGTGGTGGTGCGGGGGGCGCGGCCGAGGCCACAGCCCGGCCGGAGGCAGCTTGGGCCGTGCCGCCGCCCTCAAGGCCAGCCAGATAGGCAGGGTCCAGCGGCAAGCCGGCCCGGCTTAGTTTGCGCTGCATTTCAACGGTAAAAAGAAACTCGTTCCCCTCACTGTCTTTGGCCCATTGGTCTCTAAAACTCATGTAACGTATCTCCAGTTCTGCTAGTTGGTAGTTGGCCGCCGGCAAAAGGTGAGCCGGGAGCCGTTGGCGGCTCAGGGAATGAGCCGCGGCTGCTGCAATTCGCTGCCGGTGATGGCCGGCGTGGGGTGCCCGGCCAGCGGGATAACCCGGGTAACGCGGTCCCGCTGGCCAACGCTAACGACGGCTTGGGGCTTGATGGGCCGGCTGCCGATCGGCGCAGTGTCCAGCTTCACGATTCTTGCTGCACCACGCGCCGTCACCAGGACCAGCTCCATATCTGCCGGACCAATGATGGCGGCGGCCACCTCTTCCGCTTCTTTGGGCAGCTTGAGGTTGATGACTCCCTGGCCATGCCGGCCCTGGGTGGGATATTGGGTCATCTCGCTGGCTTTGGCCAGCCCGTTGTCGGTAATGCTCCACAGGAAGCATCCCGGCCGGGCAACGTCCATCGCCACCAGCCCATCGGCCTCGTCCGCCAGACGAATGCCCAAAACACCCCCGGCCGGTAATCCCATCGGCCGGACCTCATCCTCTTTGAAACGTATTGCCTGCCCGGCCAGCGTCACCAGGACCACTTCATCCTCGCCGCTGGTCAGGCGTGCCCAGCCCAAGGCATCGTTATCGGGCACGTTAATCACTGTAAAAGGTTCGGCGGTGATCCCCGGCATATCGGCCAGCCGCACGCGCTTTACCACGCCAGCCACGGTTGTCAGGAACAGATAGCCGGTATCGTCAGCACCGCTCACCGCATCGGCCGGCAGCACCAGGGCAGCGGCCACATGGTCCCGCCGCGTAAACCCGGTGAGGTCTGCCCAGTGGGTACCCTGCCCCAGTTCACGCGCCTGGGGCAGTTGGTAGACAGGCAGGCTAACCGCTCGTCCATCCGCCGCAAACAGGTATAGAATATCCTGCGTATTCGCTTTGAGCAAGGTTTTCGGCGCTTCCTCCGGCTTGGTGGGGATGGGCATCATCTCTGGCGAAGGGGTACGCGCCACGGTGCCATTCTCGCCCAGCACGACCCAGACGTTGGCATCGGGCAGCAGATCGGCCTGGGTGAGCACCCCCGAATCAAGCGCGTCGACGATTTGGGTACGGCGATGATCGCCGTAACGGCTCTTCATTTCCTGCAAATCCAGCTTAATCCGGCGGCGCATCAGCTCCGGCCGGGACAACAACTCCTCCAATTCCTTGATCAGTCGCAGCTTATCCTGGTACTCATCCTGAATCTTCTTGCGTTCCATGGCCGCCAGCCGGCGCAGCTGCATCTCCAGGATCGCCTGGGCCTGCCGTTCCGACAGCTTGAAGGCCTTCTGCAAATTAACCCGCGCCGTCTCCACCCGGCGCGACCGGCGGATAATGGCAATCACCTCGTCCAGGTTGTCCAGAGCAATAAGCAGCCCCTCCAGAATGTGCGCCCGCTCCCTGGCCCGCCCCAGGTCATACTCGCTGCGGCGGCGCACCACCTCCAGGCGGTGGTCCAGGTAGTGGCGCAGCATCTGCTTCAGGGTCAGCACGCGCGGCTCACCATTGACCAGGGCCAGCATAATGATGCTAAACGTACTCTGCATCGGCGTCAGGCGGAAGAGATCGGCTAGCAGCTCTTCCGGGGCCACGGTACGCGTCGTTTCCAGAATAATGCGCATCCCGTTACGGTCCGACTCATCCCGCATGTCGGTCAGCCCTTCGATCCGGCCTTCGCGGTGAAGATCGGCGATTTTGCTGAGCAGGTTGGTCTTGTTGGTCTGATACGGCAGCTCGGTGATGACAATGCGCGACTTGTTGCGCCCCATCTGCTCCACATGGGCCTTGGCCCGGACGGTGATCCGGCCCCGGCCGGTGGCATACGCATTCACCAGCGCATCCGACTCCCCGCTGTCCCGGTAGCGAAAGACCAGCCCACCCGTAGGAAAATCCGGCCCCTGCACAAACTGCATCAGGTCCTTCACCGATATCTCATCATGCCTTTCCCAATGGTCCAACATGTACGTCAGGGCATCAACCACCTCGCTCAGGCTGTGGGGCGGGATGTTGGTAGACATACCCACCGCAATGCCCGACGAGCCATTGATCAGCAAATTGGGCAACGAACTGGGCAGGACAGCCGGTTCCTGCAGCGACTCGTCGAAGTTGGGCACAAAATCGACCGTCTCCTTGCCAATATCCTCCAGCAGGTCGAATCCCATGCCCGACATGCGCGCTTCGGTGTAGCGCATGGCCGCCGCCGCATCCCCATCAATCGAACCGTAGTTGCCCTGGCCATCCACCAGCGGGTAGCGCATGGAGAAATCCTGCGCCATGCGCACCATGGCATCATAAACGGATTGATCGCCATGGGGGTGGTACTTGCCCAGCACCTCGCCCACCACCCGGGCCGACTTGCGATAGGGCCGGTCCGGGTAGAGACCCATGTCGTACATAGCATACAAGATGCGGCGCTGCACCGGCTTCAACCCATCGCGCACGTCGGGCAAGGCGCGCGACACGATGACGCTCATGGCGTAGCTCAGGTAGGATTCGCGCATCTCCGCATTGATGTCAACCTGTTGTATGAGTCCGATTTCCATGTGTCAGATACCCCTGGAGCCAGAGCCAGCTTTGTTCTCTCGCTCCATCCTCTCGCGTAACTTTTCAGAATATTTGTTCTAGCGACCTAACTATAGGCAAATTGGCCTGCTTGTCAAATGGCTGCCGTTTACCGGTGGCCCTGCTGCGGGCGGCAAAATGCCCGCCCTACAGTCTCCTTACAAGACGGCAAGCCGGGCAGCAAACAGACGTACTACCGCTCAGAGCGGCGGGAGGTTGGCCAGGCGGCTAGCAGCAAACCAGTCTGGATAATGCCCACCTCGTTCCAAACAAGAAGGTGGGAGACGTTCCTGGCACAATTCTGAAGACTGGTTCTATTTGGCGGCGCTGGCGGCCACTGAACCCCTAGGGTCCGTCCAAAATCAACTTTGGACTTTCCGTTCGTAGTAACCGCTTTAGCGGTCTGCACGGCTAAAGCCTTTACTACAAACTTAATTGCGAGCGAACCCTTATTCGTCTGGCGATTCAACGTAAATGTCTTCCCCATCAACCTTGACCTGGTAGACGGGCACCGGCGTAACCGCCGGGAATGACAGCGCGGCTCCTGTGCGCAGGTCAAAATGGGCACCGTGGCGCGGGCACTCGATGGTGCAGCCAATCAGCCGGCCATCTTCTAGCGGGCCGCCATCGTGCGTACAGACATCGGCAATGCAGTAGAACTGGCCATCGACGTTGAAGATGACCACGGTTTCCTCTTCAAAATCAACCCAGTGGCGTTCGCCTGGGGGGATGTCGCTAACTTTGGCAGCTCTGACAAATTTACTCATGAGTGTCCTTCTGTTGCTATACGGCAGCGGTTTGGCACGGGGCGACGGCGGCGTCAGGCCGCATGTTCATCGTTGGGGCTGCTGTGACGTAGTTGGTCGGGATCGGGCAGGTGGTAGACCCCGGCCTTAAGTACTTTCAGCGAAAGCAGCGCGCACTTTACACGGGCCATGCTCAGGGGCACGCCAATCAGCTCCAGCAATGTTTCTTTGGGGAAGGCTTTCACCTCGTCCAGGTTCAGGCCCTTGATCTCTTCGGTGAGCAGTGAGGCGGAAGCCTGGCTGATAGCACAGCCTTCACCATGCCAGCGCACGTCTACTACCCGGCCGGTGTCATCCAGCTTCACATCGATATGAATAACGTCACCGCACAGCGGGTTGTCCTCTTCGTAAGAGATATCGGCGTCGGGCAGTTCACCGTAATTGAGCGGATGCTCGTACAGATCAATTATCTGCTCCCGGTACATGTCGCTGCTCATCTATTTGACCCTTTTGCTTTGCCAGGCTAAATGCGAAAAACGCGTTTGGCCCGCTCCAAACTCTCAACCAGCCGATCGATTTCCGCCGTTGTGGTGTGGACATAGAAACTGGCCCTGGCCGAGGCGTTTATCCCCAGGATGTGGTGCAGGGGCATGGCGCAGTGGTGCCCGGCCCGAATGGCCACGCCATCTTCGTCCAGCAGTTGGGCGATGTCGTGGGGGTGCAGGCCTTGCAGGGTGAAAGCGGCTACGCCACCTTTCAACCCGGCCGGGGGCCCCAGCAGCCGCAATCCCCCAACCTCACTCAACGCCTCCAGCGCATAGCTGGTAATAAGCTGTTCATGGGCATGCACATTGTCCATCCCCAGGCCGGTAAGATAATCCACCGCCACCCCCAGGCCAATCGCCTCGGCAATGGCCGGCGTGCCCGCCTCAAACTTGTACGGCAGCTCATTCCAGGTGGCGCCTTCCAGCGTCACGCGCCGGATCATGTCGCCGCCACCCATGAAGGGGGGCATCGCCTCCAGCAGCGCCCGTTTGCCATACAAAATGCCAATGCCGGTGGGGCCACACATCTTGTGTCCGGAAAAGACCAGGAAGTCGCAATCCAGCGCCTGCACATCTACCGGCAAGTGGGGCACGCTTTGCGCCCCGTCTACCAGGGCCAGCGCCCCCACGCTGTGCGCCGCATCCACCAGCGCTCGCACCGGGGTGAGGGTGCCAAACACGTTGGACATGGCGGTAAAGGCAAACAAGCGCGTCTTTTCGCTGAGCAGCGCCGGCAGTTGGGCCAGGTCCAGCGTGCCGTCGGGCAGGAATGGCAGGTAGCGCAGGACCGCGCCCTTCTCCTGGGCCAGCATCTGCCAGGGGACGAGGTTGGCGTGGTGCTCCATCTGCGTCAGCAGGATCTCATCCCCGGCCGCGATGTTGGCCCGGCCCCAACTGTAGGCCACCAGGTTGATGGCTTCGGTGGCGTTGCGTACGTAAATCACCCCGGCCGGGTCGGGGGCATTGATAAAGCGGGCAATCCGCCGCCGGGCATCTTCATAGGCGTTGGTCGCGTCCTCGCTCAGACGGTGAATGCCACGATGGACATTGGCATGGGTCTGGCGGTAGTAGGCGTTCATTGCCTCAATGACCGGCAGCGGCTTCTGCGAAGAGGCTGCACTATCCAGGTATACCAATGGCACACCGGGATGAACCTCCCGCTGCAAAATGGGGAAATCAGCGCGAACTCTGTTGGTGTCTAGCATATGTAGATTGTAATGCGGAAAAGGGGAAGCGCAAATGATAGAGTGGCGCACAGCGGCCGGGCGCAGCGGGCGCTCGCCAGTCCAACTGCAAACGGGCAGCAGGCCAGGCGAGCACCCCGCAGGATAGCTCCCTCAAAAAATGAGTCGCAGCAGCCCGCCGATGATATCCGTAAAGATGTAGGTGATGCCCACAATACCCAGCACAAAGATGCCTAGCGAAACCAGCAGATCCGTGCCACCAATCTGCGGGGCAACGGCGGCCATGTGCTCGTCTGCCGCGGTTTCCAGCGCCCGCACGCGGTGATTCTTGGTCACGTACCCGCTGGTGATGGCCACTTCCGCACCTGCCGCCTGCTGCGCCACAAACGGCTGCTGGGCAAATTGCGCAAAGCGAATTGGCAAGCCGACCGCCAGGTAGAAATCGGGATGGTCTTGCACCTGGAAGTGCAGATGGGGTTCGGTAGAGTGGCCGGTATTGCCACAGCGCCCAATCACCTGCCCGCGCCGCACATGGTCGCCTACCGCCACGGCCACACTGCCCTGCTGCAAATGGGCGCTCAAGCTGTAGACGCCGGCAGCATGTTTGATGATCACGTAGTTGCCACGAATGTCGCGCGTGCGCCAATCGATCCAGCAGGAGCCGCAGCGGCCATCATCAACAATGTCATCACGCAGCGCCACGACCTCGCCATCGGCCGCCGCCAAGATCGGCTGGCCGAAGCAGTAGTACTCCTCCGGCCGCTCTCCGGCTGCGGTATGGCTCAGGCCATCATCACCGGTGATCACAAAGTCGTAGGCATAACGCTGCGCCACCAGGCTCCAGGAGTGGGAAGTTTGCCGGTCCACCCCGCCATTGACAACGGTCCAGGTACCATGAAATGGGAGGGAGAAGGCCCCGGCCGGGGTTGGGTCACCTTCTCCCTTGTGGCGCAGCCGCCGCGCCACCGCCAAAATCTGTCCACCCGACTGCGCCGCCGTCTGCCACAGCCCACGCGGGTTGGCAATGGTCCACAACAGGGTGGAAGCAACGTAAGCCAGGAAACACAATGCTTGTTTCATGAGCCAGCTACCTCTGCCGCGAAGGGTTCTCGATGGGCACACCCACCAGGTTGCCCCATTCCGTCCAGGAGCCGTCGTAGTTGCGCACCGAGGGGTAGCCCAGCAGATAGGTCAGCACAAACCAGGTGTGGCTGCTGCGCTCGCCAATACGGCAGTAGGCCACCACGCTCTGGTCCGGCGACAGCCCTTGCTCTTCTTCGTAGATGGCGCGCAGCGCGTCGGCGGGCAAGAAGGTGCCATCCTCAGCCACCGCCCGGCTCCAGGGCACGCTGACCGCACCCTTGATGTGGCCGCCACGCAGCGCTCCCTCTTGGGGCGAGCCGGGCATGTGCAGCAGTTCACCCCGGTATTCTTGCGGACTGCGCACGTCAACCAGGGGCTGGTTGGCTTGAATATGGGCCAGCACCTGGTCGCGGAAAGCGCGAATCTTGTAGTCGGCTCGCTGGCGGGGGTGGTAGGTCCCGGCCGGGAACGAAGGCACCTCTCTAGTCATCTCTCGCCCTTCATCCAGCCATTTCTTACGCCCACCATCCATCACCCGCGCATCCGCATGGCCAAACAGCTTAAACACCCAGAACGCATACGTCGCCCACCAGTTGTTTTTGTCACCGTAAAAGACAACCATCGTGTCGTTGTCAATGCCATGGCGCGCCATCAGCGCCGCAAACGCAGCTTCATCCAGGTAATCCCGCCGGATGGCGTCATTCAAGTCAGCCACCCAATCGATATGCACCGCGTTGCGGATATGGCCCGTGCTGTAGAGAAGCACATCCTCATTCGACTCAACCAGCCGAATCTTGTCTGTCTGGTCCAGATGCTCCGCCACCCACCCCGTCGAAACCAACACTTCCGGGTAGCTGTAACCCTTATCACTCATGTATGACCTCCGTAATGAATCCAATGCAGGCAACAGCTCAAAAGCTGGCCCCAGGCAAAGAAAACGCGCCCGCCAATCCGGTTAACTATTGGCGGACGCGCATAAGGCAAAGCAGTGACCGATGCTCTCGCTTCCGCGGCCAGAAGCGTCACCGGCAGCTAACAGGGGGAACGCTACGCCTCAGAACCGACCTTCTCCAGAATGCGGCTGGCGATACGGTCACGCACACCTTCAAAAGGAATGCGCTGCATGACCGGGTCAAAAAAGCCCTGCACGACCATGCGCACCGCCACATCGCGGGGAATGCCCCGGCTCATCAGGTAGAAGATCTCCGTCTGGTCAAGCTGGCCAACCGTCGAAGCATGCGTACAGCGCACGTCGTCGGCCTCAATCTCCAGGCCAGGAATGGAGTCGGCCCGGGCCGATTTCTCCAGAATCAGGTTGCGATTGGCCTGAAAGCCGTCGATGCGCTGGGAACCAGGCAGCGCTTTGATCATCCCTTGCCACACCGAGCGGGATTTGCCTTTCAGCGCGCCCTTGTACAACAAGTCGCTGACAGTGTCGGCAGCATTGTGATTCTGCTGCGTATCCAGGTCAAAGTGCTGCCGTGCATCGGTGAAGAACAGCCCAGACATACGCGCCCAGCCACCCGGCCGGTCCAACTCCACCGTCTGGAACGATTTGGTCAGGCGGCTGCCCATCGCCCCAATAATCCAGTCCAGCCTGGCATCACGCCCAACCCGGCCGCGTTCATGCGTAATCTGCCACACATTGCGGTCAAAGTCCTGCAGCGACACAAAGATGAGATTCGCCGCATCCTTCACAATCAGCTCCACCGCGCCCACATGCAGCGCCTGCTCGCCGTTCGCTTCAGAAGCATACTCATCAATGAAAATCGCCTCGGCCCCTTCTTCCAAAACCACCAGCGTGTGGGTGAAGGTCTTGCCCTGCGTGGACCACAGCGCACCATGGAAGGGGGCCGCAGCCTTCACCTGCTTGGGCACATACAAGAACGTGCCCCCCCGCCAAAAAGCAGCATGTAGCGCCGCAAACTTGCCTTCGGTCACCGGGATCACATCCGTCATAAAGTGCGGCTGCACCAGGTCTGCATGCTCACGCACGGCAGTGTGCATATCACAGAAGATGATGCCCTGCGCCCGCAGTTCCTCGCTCATCTCCAGCTTGGTCATAACGCCATCCACCTCCACCATCACCCCACCGGCCGCGTCTTCAGTCAACTGCTCAGCGAGATAGGAAGGGATATTGGTGGCGTGGCCATTCCCATTCAGCGAAGGGCCGATATTGTCCAGGTGCAAGCGGCGCAAATCGGTACGCCGCCACGCCTCGTCGCTGGTGGAAGGCAGCGGCAGGCTATTGTAAATCTCCCAGGCACGCAAACGAAACTCGCGCATCCAGGTTGGCTCATTCAAGTTCGCCGAGAGTTGCTCCACGGCTTCTCTAGTAAACGTCGTCATCACTTGCCTCACAACATCACTAGCCGATGGAACCTTCCATCTGCAATTGAATCAGGCGATTCATCTCAATGGCGTACTCCATAGGCAGCTCTTTCACCAGCGGCTCAATGAAACCATTGACAATCATCGTGTTCGCCATCTCTTCACTAACGCCCCGGCTCATCAGGTAGAAGAGCTGTTCCTCACCCACTTTGCTCACCGAGGCTTCATGGCCCACCGTCACTTCCTGGTCATCAATCTCAATATACGGATAGGTGTCCGACCGGCTGTGCTCATCCAGCAGCAGCGCATCACAAACCACGTTAGACCGGCTGCCGTGCGCCCCTTCATAGATCTTGAGCAAACCGCGGTAGGAAGAGCGACCACCACTCTTGCAGATTGATTTGGAGATGATGCGGCTTGTCGTGTTGGGTGCCACATGCACCACCTTGCCCCCCGCATCCTGGTGCTGCCCCTTGCCAGCAAAGGCAATCGACAGAATCTCACCATGCGCCCCTTCCTCCATCAGGTACACGGCCGGGTACTTCATCGTCACCTTGGAGCCAAGATTGCCATCAATCCACTCCATCGTGGCATCCCGGTAAGCCAGCGCCCGCTTCGTCACCAGGTTATACACATTATTCGACCAGTTCTGGATGGTGGTATAGCGGCAGCGGCCGCCTTTCTTCACAATAATCTCCACCACCGCCGAATGCAGCGAGTCCGACGAGTAGATAGGCGCCGTACACCCTTCCACGTAGTGGCAGTAAGCACCCTCATCGATGACAATCAGCGTGCGCTCAAACTGGCCCACATTCTTGGCGTTGATGCGGAAATAGGCTTGCAGCGGCATATCCACATGCACCCCCGGCGGAACATAAATGAAACTACCACCCGACCAGACAGCCGTATTCAGCGCTGCAAACTTGTTGTCGTTGTAAGGAATGGCAGTGCCAAAGTACTCGCGCACCAGTTCCGGATATTGCGCCAGGCCATCGTCCATTCCCAAGAAAATGACCCCCTTTTCTTCCAGCTCCTTCTTGATGTTGTGGTACACAACTTCCGACTCATACTGTGCCGCAACGCCAGAGAGGAACTTCTGCTCGGCTTCCGGAATACCCAGCTTGTCGAAGGTATCCTTGATGTAGCTGGGCACATCCTCCCAGTCATCTTCTTGCCGGTTAGATGGCTTGATATAGTAGTAAATATCGTCGAAATCAATTTCTGACAGGTCTGCACCCCAGCCTGGCATGGGACGCTCCATAAAGTGCTGGTAAGCGCGCAGACGATAGGCCAGCATCCAATCTGGCTCACCTTTCATAGCCGACATCTGGCGAATCAGCGCCTCGCTCAATCCTTTCTCGGCCTTAAACACATAATCTTCAGTGTCGGAAAAGCCGTACTTGCTGGCATAATCCTCATTGAAGCCGGCGATGATTTCATTCTCAGTTAGCTCTTGTTCCACTAACTCGGCCATTTACGCCTCCTCCAGTTCGCTATGCTTGGCTCGCAGCCAGTCGTATCCCTTCTCTTCCAACTGCAGGGCCAGATCCGGACCACCTTCCTCAACAATGCGCCCGTCCATCATCACATGCACGAAGTCAGGGTTGATGTAGTTGAGAATGCGCTGGTAATGGGTGATTACCAACACGCCCATATTCAGGCGCTGGCGCAGCGTGTTGGCACCTTCAGACACAATGCGCAGCGCATCGATATCCAACCCGGAGTCCGTTTCGTCCATGATAGCGATTTTCGGCTCCAGGGTGGCCATCTGCAAGATTTCGGCCCGCTTCTTTTCGCCACCAGAGAAGCCGTCGTTCAGGTAACGACCGGCAAACTTGGGGTCCATGCCCAACATGTCCATCTTCTCCTTGAGCAGGCGGCGAAAAGCCGGTATGGAGATACCCTTGTCTTCCGGGTCCACCGCTCGCATCCGGGCATTGATGGCCTGGCGCAAGAAATTGGCCACTGTAACCCCAGGTACCGCCACGGGATACTGGAACGCGAGAAAAAGGCCGGCGCGGGATCGTTCGTCGGCTTCCATTTCAAGCAAATCCACACCATCAAAAATGACCTGGCCGGCGGTGGGTTCGTAGGATGGGTGACCGGCCAGCGTATAGGCCAGTGTGCTCTTACCAGAACCGTTGGGCCCCATCAGGGCATGAATTTCGCCCGGTTTAATGAGTAAGTCAATACCCTTCAGAATCGGCTGGTCGCCAATGCTGACATGTAAGTTTCGAATTTCTAACGCACCAGACATGGATCGTCACTTCTCCTTAATAAAATTTTGCAAAAACTGTGCAATCGCCCAAAAATAGCGACTGGCAGGAAGGTTGTCAATAATCTGTCAATATTATATCGCAGCCGGAGTATACCACACCGGCCAATGGGCGTCAATATTTATAATAAAAATGATAAAAATAGTGGAAATTGACAGCGGTAAACCGGCATGCTATAATCTCCCCGAATTCCAAGGGGAAATTTTAACGTGAAATCTGTAACCGACAAATCAAAGAACAGCACGCGCGACATCATCTTGAACAGTATCAAGATGAACAATCAGGCCACTGTGGAAGAGCTGGCCGAAGCAGCCAGCGTCTCCCCGGTTACCGTCCGGCACCATCTGAACTCTCTGCAAGCTGACGGGCTGCTGGTGGCCGACAGTGTGCGGCGCAAAGTGGGGCGGCCGTACTATGTGTATAGCCTGAGTGAGAAGGGGCATGAGCTGTTTCCCAAGAATTACGTGCGCTTGAGCGGTCGGTTGTTGGATGAGCTGAAAAGCCGCTTCCCGGCCGGGATGCTGGTCGAGGTGTTCAATGGTGTCGTCGAGCGTATCGTCGAAGAAAATCGCGAGGACTTTGAGAACCTCGGCTTCGAGGAACGGCTGACCTTCCTGGTTAACCTCCTCGGTGAAGAAGGCTTCCTGGCGCGCTGGGAAAAGCACGAAGACGGCTACCATCTCATTGAATACAGTTGCCCATACATCTCCGTCGGCCGGACACACACCGAGATCTGCACCTTTGACAAAAGCTTGATCCTGTCCGTGATGCAAACAGACCACATTCAGCAGCACAGTTGCATGCTGCGCGGCGATAGCTGCTGTGAGTTTTCCATTCCCTACTCGGCCAGCCCCGCCCCGGCCGGGGCCGGCACTACCGATTCCCAACCCTAATTCCCCAAAAGGTAACTACCATGCTGGCAACAAAAGAAGAAGAAATCCTGGAAGCCCTCCGCGAAGTGATCGACCCCGAAATTGGCCTGAACGTCGTTGAACTGGGCCTGATTCGCAACCTGGAACTCAACGACCAGGGCGCGCGCCTGACCATGATCCTCACCACCCCCTTCTGCCCCTACGGCCCGGCCATGATCGAGCAGGTACGCATGACCGCCACCCGCGCCGCCGGCCATCCGGTGAACGTAGAACTGGGCACCGAGCTGTGGGACCCGTCCATGATGGAGGAAGGCGCCGGCGGCGACTGGGGCCTCTATTAGCACCCACATCTGGCCAAACCACGGCCAAGACCCTCGTTTGAGGGTCTTTTTTTGTTCGCTGCCCGCCGCTGTGCATCCCGGCCGGGACCCAGTACAATCCCCCCATGGACAGCACCGCCAACAATCCCATCGACCTATACGACCTGAACTACCAGCAGCTGACCCAGTTACTGGCCGATTGGGGCTACAGCACCTACCACGCCGGGCAGCTCTGGCAGCAGCTTTACCGCCAGCGGGTAAGCCACCTGAGCCAGCTCGGCAGCCTACGCCCCGACCTGCAAGCACGGCTGGCAAGCCACACCCGCCTGGGTCGTCTGGCCGTGCTGGCCGAACAGCAAAGCCAGGATGGCACGCGCAAATTCCTGCTGGGCCTGCCCGACGGCCAGAGCATCGAAACGGTCATCATGCCCTACCGGGAGCGTTTCACAGCCTGCATCAGCACCCAGGCCGGCTGCGCCATGGGCTGCGTCTTCTGCGCCACCGGGCAAATGGGCTTTGTGCGCCATCTGCACCCCGGCGAGATTGTGGCCCAGGTGCTGCATGTGCTGCACGTGCTGGCCAGCTCTCGCCACCCCCACCCCCTGCGCAACATCGTCCTCATGGGCATGGGCGAACCGCTGCACAATTACGATGCAACCATGACCGCCCTGGACATCCTGACCGACGACCGCGGGCTGGCCATTGCCTCGCGCCACATCACCATCAGCACGGTGGGGCTGGTGCCAGCCATTCGCCGCCTGGCCGACGAAGCCCGGCCGGGCCACCTGGCCGTAAGCCTGCATGCCGCCACCGACGAAGAACGCAACAAGCTGGTGCCGCTGGGCCGTCGCTGGCCGCTGGCCGAACTCATCGACGCCTGCCGCTACTACGTCGCCCAACGCGGCCGGCGCATCTTCTTTGAATGGACGCTCATCGCCGGGCACAACGATACCCCGACCCAGGCCCACGCCCTCGGCCGCCTGCTGCACGGGCTAGATGCCCACGTCAACCTGATCCCCCTCAACCCCACGGCCAACTTCCCCGGCCGGGGCAGCACCCCCGCCGACATCCGCCAATTCAAAGCCATCCTGGCCCAATACAACCTGCCCAGCACCGTGCGCCAGCGCAAAGGCCTCGACATCGACGCCGGCTGTGGCCAACTGCGCAAACGCTCCCGCCAACCGGCCGAACTGGATTAGCCCCAGCCCAGAGAGGCCAGCGCAGCCCGCCTGGGCCATCCGCCCCAACCATCGCTAGCGCAAGACCGTCGCCGTCCACGCCTCAATCCACGCCTCCCGGTTGGCGGCAATGAGCGCCAGGTCCAGATCAGCCGTATCCGGCGGGATGGTCGCCCACACCTCAAACTCGGCCGGCAGGCTGGCCGTGGTGTTCACCGGGAAAACATACATCTTCAGCGGCATATCCTCCTGAAACGGACGGCTTAACAAAAAATCCACCAGCTTCTCGGCCAGCGCCCGCTGCTTCGTGCCCTTCAGAATACCCACAAACTCCACCTGGCGGAAGCAAGTGTCCGGCGCGGTAATGCTGGCCGTTGGTGCCGTGTCTACCGGCGGGTCAGCATAGATGACCTCAGCCGCCGGGCTGGTGGCATAAGAAACCACCATCGGCCGGTCACCGCTGCCGGTGGCCGCGAAGTAGGTGTAATAGGCTGTATTCCAATCATTGGCCACCAACACATCGTTGGCCCGCAAGTCGGCCCAGTAGTCGAGATAGGTGTAATCCCCTTCCGTGCCAAACACACTCACCGTGGCCAGCAGAAAAGCCAGCCCCGGGCTGGAGGTCGCCGGATTCTCCACCACCAACAGCCCCCGGTAGGCGGGGTCGGTTAGCTCGGCCAGCGATTGGGGCACCGGCAGCGCTTTGTCATCAAAATAGCCGCGGTCGTAATTGATGCACACATCGCCCGCGTCCACCGGCAGCAGCCGGTTGCTGGGGTCCAGCCTGGCTGCGCTGGCAATCTCGGCCAACAGGGGCGAATCGTATGGCTCCACGATGTCGGCCGCCAACACCCGGCCGAGGAAGGTGTTGTCCACCCCAAAGATAACGTCGGCCAACGGGTCCTCTCTGGCCAGGATGGCCTGGTTAATCATCGTGCCCGCATCCCCGGCCGGGAGCAGCACCACCTTGACCTCATTCGCCGTCTCAAACGCCGCCAGCACCTCCTCGCTCACGTCAAAACTGTCGTGCGTCATCAACGTAATCTCTGCCGGCTCCCCGGCCCCGCCACAGGCTGCCAACACTCCCAGGGCCAGCAGCACAGCCAACCCTACCAGCCACACGTATTTACTTCCCATTTCAATCTCTCCATCAAGTTACTGGTCAGAGACCGGAAACAACAGGCAGTAGCTCAGCGATCCCATCCGCCAGACGTGTGCACGCACAGCACCCGGCCGGAGCGCAGCCGCACCGTGGCCTCGTCCGCCGTCATCTCATTGCTAATACCTCGCGCCGGGCCAAACGCCAGGTTGTCGTTAACCAGGGGCCAGCGCAGCCCGGTGGTGGCGGCAATTTGCGCCCCGCCATCCGGCGTCCCTCCGCCCAGAGGGATCAGCGAAACCCGGTCCCCCGCCGCGCCGCGAATGGTAGTCTGCTTGCTAACCAGCCAGGCACGCTGGAACGCCGTCACCAGAGTCACCGGCCGGGCCGCCAGCCCCGGATGAGCCAGCAGCAGCACGTTGGCCAGCATCTGGTCCAGCCGCCCCCCCAAAGCCGCCAGCAGCAGAATCTCCCCCTGGTAATGCTCGGCGGCGTACAGCAGGGCCAGCTCCAGGTCGGTCTCGTCCTTGGCTTGCGGGTAAGTCACCAGCCGCGTCCCGGCCGGGATCTGCGCCAGCCCCACCCCGGCCGGGAGCGAATCCATATCCCCAATCACCACGTCCGGCCAGCGCCCCAGGGCCAGCACATGGGCCAGCCCGCCGTCGGCGGCAATCACCGCCTCCGCCTGCGCCAGCAGCGGGCGCACCCAGGCCGTCTCCGGCAAATCGCCGTTCGCAAACACCAGAACCGTCATCATCACCCTCATCATCCCGCCAGCACAGGCCGCCAGGTAACCCAATAAAAAAGCCACCCCGGAAGGTGGCTAAGAATGCACAAATTGTCTGGCATTCCTACGCCGGCATTACCCGGATCAGGTCAACAGGTCGGTGATAGCTGCAATCACCCTCTCAGCCGGGTTATACCCAGCTCCCTGTGCGCGTTTTCAGTTGTCAGGCCACCAGTATAGCAGAGCCAATCCGCCTCGCAAGTCCCCACAGCATCCTTGCTCTACAGCCCAATCATCTCTATCATTCCCCCATACACAAAAGGATAATCGATGAGCACCTCTGACACAAGTTCCGACCAACCGAAACGCCCGGCCGGGCTGGCACAACTCCCCGGCCGGGGCCTGCGCGCCCTGGCCTACCAGCGCCGCCGCTTCATGATTGGCCTGCGCAACGGGCTGCGCCGCCTGCGCCGCGCCCGCCTCGATTACGTAGTCATGACCCTGGGCGGCCCCCTGCCGGAGCGCGACGCCCCACCGCGCCGCTTCTACCAGCGCTTCCTGCCCCTGCCACCGCCGCCGCTCAGCCTGCAAACACTCAACAGCCGCCTGCGCCGCATCGCCGAAGCCGGCAACGTGCGCGGCGTGCTGTTCATCTTCACCGGCTTCGGCGCGGGCCTGGCCACCCTGCAAAATCTGCGCCGGGCCATGCTGCGCCTGCGCGCCGCCGGCAAAGAGGTCATCGTCTTCACCACCGACCTGGACCTGGCTCATTACTACGTGGCCACCGCCGCCGATCGTATCATCACCCCGGCCGGGAGCACCTTCAACGTCCTGGGGCTGCGCAGCGAAGCTATCTTCCTCAAAGACGCCCTGGCCCAACTGGGCATCTACGCCGACATCATCCAGATCTCCCCCTTCAAAACCGCCGGCAACATCCTGGGCAAAGCCGAGATCACCCCCGAACAGCAAGCCCAACTCGATTGGCTGCTCGATGACAACTACGACCAGATCACGGCTGACATGGCCACCGGCCGGGGCCTCAGCCAGGCCGCCCTGCAAGCGCTCATCGACCACGCCCCCTACACGCCGCAGCAGGCCCTCGACCACGGCCTGATCGACCACATCGCTTACGAGGATGAATTGGCTGCTTTGCTCGCCCCGGCCGGGAATGGCAAATCCGCCAAACCGGCATCCGCCAAACAGAAGCCACCCCTGGCCCGCCTGCGGCCCTGGTCCCAGGCCCGGAAGTCGCTACGCGAAGTGCCCTACCGCCTGCCCAACCGCTTCATCGGCGTTATCAGCCTGGAAGGCACCATCGCCCCCGGCCCCAGCCGCCAATCCCCCATCGACCTGCCCATCGTCGGCGGCGCGACCGCCGGTGAAGAGACGATTGTCCAACTGCTGCGTCAGGCCACACAAATGCCAGGCATGGCCGCCCTCATCCTGCACGTCGATTCACCCGGCGGCGTAGCCCTCTCCGCCGACCTGATGTGGCGCGAACTACAGCAGTTCGCCCAACACAAACCCCTGCTCATCTACATGGGCAATATCGCCGCCTCCGGTGGCTACTACGTGGCCGCCGCCGGCCACCACATCATGAGCCAGCCGGGCACCGTCACCGGCTCTATCGGCGTCATCACCGCCCGGCTCAACAGCGACGGCCTGTACCAGAAGCTGCACATCAACCGCACGGTCCTCACCCGCGGCCAGCGGGCCAACCTGTTCAGCGACCACGGGCCGCTGGACGAGGCTGAGCGGCAGGCATTTTGGGACAGCATCCTCTTCACCTATGATCGCTTCAAGGCGTTGGTGGCCGAGGGGCGCGGCCTGCCACTGGCCTCGCTGGACCCAATCTGCGAGGGGCGCGTATGGACGGGCCGGCAGGCGCTGGGCCATAAGCTGGTAGACAGCCATGGCGACTTTGTGGACGCCCTGGAGCAGGCGGCCAAAATGGCCGGCTTGCCCAGCGGCGCTGGTTATCGCCTGCCGGTGCTGGATTTGCACCCGGCCGGGGGCGAACGCCTCCTCCCCCAACCCTACGAAGCAACCCAAGAGCTGCTCCACCTGCTGCAAGGCCAACACCTCCGGGCCTGGCAGGGGCAACCCCTGCTCCTGCTCCCCTACCACCTCCGCTGGCGCTAGCGTTCCGGCAGGTTTCCAGAAGGCTCCGGATCCGCGCCAGCCGCCACCACGGTTCCTACGCCCTGGCAGACACCAGGTCGGCCAGCGCCAGCCCAATCACCACCACCAGCGCCGCAAAAAAGAGCAGCGGCATGCGCACGCCCACCAACAGCACAAACAGCCAGATAACCAGGCTGGCCAACACCCCCAGCAGCGCACCGCCAATCGCCCCGCGCAGCGCATCAGCCGGCGAAAACAGGATGAGCATGAGCAGCGCCCCAGCAATACCCGCCTCGGCAATGCGGTAGAAGCCGGCCACAACCCGGCCGGCAATCGCATCCAGCGGCGCATCCCCATAGCTCTCCAACGCCTGACCAATCCCCGTTGCCACCAGGCGACCCAACTGCACCGCCTGAAAACCGCCCATCAGCACCACCCCGGCCAGAAAACCAAAAAAGATGCGGAACTGGTCCTCGGCCGAGGAGGTACCCACCTGCAGCAAAATGCCCACAATGACCCCCACAATCGTGCCCATCAGCAACGCCTGAGAAAACGTGCCGTCATATGGTAAGAATAGCTGTTCGATCATCGCTGTTCCTGCATCTGCCTTGTCCCGGCCGGGTCACCCCCAATCCGCCGGTTACACGCCAAAGAAACCCAATTGCGCTGTTTCTGGTAAAATTCTGTTGCCTGGGGCACCGGCCGGGGTGCTTTACACCCGCCCGGCCGGGGCGCACAGCAAAGTGGTCGAGACTATCGCCGGCGCAGGACAAGATTCTTCTTTGCCTGTTGGGGTGTGGTTACTACGCTTCACCGCCAGAATGGTCGGATATAGGGGACATCGGTTCCCAGAACCGGGTCGCTCATGAGATATTAACATGATACAACACATTCTTAAGTTTAGGCTGTCAGCTTTGTCGCTGGCCTTCATCACTATTCTGGCAATAGCCTGGCAAGCCGGTGCGGCGGCTTCGCCCGCCCCGGCCGGGACCATCCTGCTCCGTCTCCCGGCCGGGGCCAACACCACCGCCCTCCACCTGCAACCCATCCACGACCTGGACTACGGCAGCTATCGCTGGCTGGAACTCACCCCGGCCGACTACGCCCGCCTGGCCGCCGCCAACCTCCCCCACCAAATCAGCGATGGCCTCACCCTGCGCCTGGGCGAAACCACCATCCACACCGACCAGCCCCCCACCACCACGCAGCCTCACCCCAACACGCCCGACCTGCACCTCATCCAGTTCATCGCCCCCACCCGCGCCACCTGGCTGGCCGGCCTGCGCGCCGCCGGGCTAGAAGTGGTGCAATACATCCACCCCTTCACCTACGTTGTCTGGGGCACAGCCGGCCAGGTGGCCGACGCCGCCCGCAGCGACCATGTGCGCTGGAGCGCCCCCTTCGCCCCCGACTACCGCGTCCTGCCCGCCTACCGTAACCTGCCCAACCAACCCATCGACGTCAACGTCCTCCTCTATCGCGGGGCAAACACCGCCGCCGTGCAGCAGCAAATTGCGGCCCTGGGCATCCCCGGCCGGGGCAGCCACATCCTCAACCACACCTGGGAAATCGCCGCCTACACCCTCACCGGCCCCCAAATCCAAACCGTGGCCCAAATCCCCGGCGTCTACAGCATCCAGCCCGTGGCCACCAGCGGCGGCCTGCGCGGCGAAATGAGCGACCAGATCAACGTCAATAACCACGACAACAGCAACCTGGCCTTCCCCGGCTACCCCAACTGGCTCAGCAGCGTGGGGCTGAGCGGCAGCGGCGTCATCATCGCCAACGTCGACAGCGGTGCCGACAACAACCACCCCGACCTGGTCAACCGCTTCATCCCCTGCACCGGCGCCACCTGCGGCGGAGCCGCCAGCAGCAGCCACGGCACCCACACCTCCGGCATCATGGCCGCCGACGGCTCCTCCGGCATCGTAGACGGCAACGGTTTCCTGCGCGGCCTGGGCATGGCCCCCGGTGCCAACCTGGTCGAGCAAGTCTACAGCCCCACCTACACCCAGCCCGGCGGCATGCTGCGCCTCATGACCGACTCCTACAACAACGGCGCAGCCCTCTCCGGCAACAGTTGGGGACCATCCGGCTTCCCGCTGGGCTATGATGACGACACGCTGCAAGTGGACATCGGCGTGCGCGACGCCGACCCCAACGCGGCCGGCAACCAGCCGCTCAGCTACGTGCTCTCCTTCATGAACGGCTACGGCGGTACCAGCTCCCAGGGCACCCCCGACGAAGCCAAAAACATCTTCACCATCGGCTCCACCAAGATGCAAACCAGCGGCGGCAGCCAGATCCTAGATATCAACGACCTGTCGGCCAACTCGGCCCACGGCCCGGCGCTAGACGGCCGCACCATCCCCCACCTGGTTGCCCCCGGCTGCTATGTGGATTCCACCTACCCCAGCGCCAGCTATGGCACCGCCTGCGGCACCAGCATGGCCTCACCCCACGTCAGCGGCGCGGTCGCCCTTTTTATCGAGTACTACCGCAACCAGTTCGCCGTCGATCCCAGCCCGGCCCTCATCAAAGCCGCCTTCCTACCCGTAGCCCACGACCTGGCCGGTCACCGCGACGCCGACGGCAACCTCATGGGCCATCCCTTCGACAGCAAGCAGGGTTGGGGGCGCATGGACACTGCCGCCGTCGTCGACCCGGCCGGGCCTGTACTCTATTTCGACAACCCCACCATTTTCGGAAACAGCGGTGAAAGCTGGACCCAAAGCGTGCGCCCGGCCAACCCCGACCGCCCCATGCGCCTGATGCTGGTCTGGACCGATGCGCCGGGTCACGGGCTGGGTGGCAGCACCCCCGCCTGGAACAACGACCTGGACCTGCTGGTCACCCTGAACAGCACCACCTACCTGGGCAACGTCTTCGGCAGCGATGGCTGGTCGCAAACGGGCGGCACAGCCGACGAGCGGAACAACACCGAAGGCGTCTTCCTGCCCAACGTGCCCAATACCACGCTCACGCTCCAGGTGGTGGCCGCCAACATCTCCTCCGACGGCATCCCCAACCAGGGGGATGACACCGACCAGGACTTTGCCCTGGTTTGCTACAACTGCGCCCTGGGTGACCCCGAACCGGTGCTAACGGCCTACAAAACGGCCAGCGCCGCCAATGTAACCCCCGGCCGGGTCTTCACCTACACCCTGGCCAGCCAGGTCACCCTCACCGGCAGCCACACCGCCCAAACCACCCTGGCCGACACGCTGCCGGCCACCGTCACCATCCTCACCAGCACCCTCCAGCTCAACGGCCAACCCGCCCCAGAACTGTACGACCCCATCAACCACGCCATCAACGCCACCATAAACACCCCCTTCACCAATACTCAGTGGGTGACTATCACCTTCCAGGTGCGGGTTAACGAGGGCGTCCTCTCCGGCACGCTCATCAGCAACAGCGTGGCCATCACCAGCAGCGTCGATGGCGGCCCGCCGCTGGGGCCAATCACCGCCACGGCCGACGTGCAGGTCAGCGAGGCAGCGCTCTGGCCCGTCTACCTGCCCTGGCTGCGCAAGGCCCAGCCCTGACCACCCCCAGGCTCCAGCCAATAAGGTTCATCGGGAAAATCTGCGTCTATCCGTCTCATCCAACCGATCCGCGTAGCAACATTTTCAGGAGTTACCATGCAGCAAATCGTTGAATGTGTCCCCAATTTTAGCGACGGCCGCCGGCCGGAAGTGTACAACGCCATCGCCGAGGCCATCCGCCGGGTACCAGGCACCCGCGTCCTCAGCGTCAGCGCCGACCCTGACCACAATCGCACGGTGATCACCTTTGTCGGCTCCCCGGCCGGGGTGGAAGAAGCCGCCTTCCAGGCCATCCGCACCGCCGCCCAACTCATCAACCTGGACAAACACCAGGGCGAGCATCCGCGCCTTGGGGCCACCGACGTCTGCCCCTTCGTACCCGTCAAAGGGGTCACCCTGGACGACTGCGTCGCCATCGCCCGTCGCCTGGGCCAGCGCGTAGGCCAGGAACTGGGCATCGCCGTCTACCTATACGAAGCGGCGGCTACCCGGCCGGAGCGCGTGAAACTGGCCCACATCCGCAAAGGGGAATACGAGCTGTGGAAGGCCGAAGTCGCCACCAACCCCAACCGCGCCCCCGACTTCGGCCCGGCCGTGGCCCGTCCATGGGGGGCCACCGTCATCGGCGCCCGCCCCTTCCTCATCGCCTACAACCTCTACCTCAGCAGCGACAACGTCGAACTGGCCAATAAGATCGCCCGCGCCGTGCGCACCGTCAGCGGCGGCCTGGGCAACGTGCAGGCCCTGGGCTTCCTGGTAGAAGGCCAGGCCCAGGTCAGCATGAACCTGACCCACTTCGACAAAACCCCCATCTACCGCGTCCAAGAGCTGGTGCGCCTTGAGGCGGCCCGCCACGGCCTGAGCATCACCAAAGCCGAGCTGGTGGGCCTGACGCCGCAGAAGGCGCTCATGGACGCCGCCCAATGGTACTTGCAGCTCGACGACCTGCAAGAGGAACAGATTCTGGAGTACCGGTTGGCCACGCCGGATGAAGCCGAAAGCGGCCTGGCCGGCGTCGTCCCGCACGATTTTCTGGCGGCGGTGGCCGGCAGCACCCCCACCCCCGGCGGCGGCTCGGTGGCCGCCCTGGCCGGAGCGCTGGGCGCCGCCCTGGTAGAGATGGTGGCCAGCCTGACCGTGGGCCGCAAAAAATATGCTGCCGTCTCCGAGCAGGCAGCGGCCATACTGGACGAGGCGGTCCAGATTCGCGCCCAACTCACCGAGGCGATTGTGGCCGATGCCGCCGCCTTCGACCAGGTACTGGCCGTCTACCGGGACCAGACGCTGGACCCGGCCGGGAAACAAGCCGCCCTTGAAACCGCCACCATCCACGCCGGCGAGGTGCCCCTCCGGGTGGCCCGCGCCTGCCGCGACGTGGCCTACCTGGCCGAAACGATCACCCAACTTGGCAACAGCAACGCCGTAACCGATGCCGCCGCCGCCGGCCTGATGGCCCGGGCGGCTGTGCAGACCGCCGCGCTTAATGTTAAAATCAATGCCCGTGGCCTGCAAAACCCGCATCTGGCCCTGGCCTGGCAGCAAGAAGTTGCCTCGCTGGAGGCCGAGGTGGAAGCGCTGGCCGGCTCAATTACCGCCATTGCGGCGGAACGCGGAGGCTTTTAAGTTTTGATTTTGCAATTACGACGAATGCTCAATGGGCAGCGGATTCCGGCCGGGCTGCTTTTGCCAGGCTTGATTCTGCTGATTATGTTAAGTGGCTGCCAGGCAACCCGGCCGGGTGAAGCAGCCGACGCGCAACAAGCGGCCAGCACCAACCCGCCGGCCACCCCCTTGCCCACGGCCACCCACACCCCCCCGCCACCGGTGGTCGTGGTTGCGGCCACGGCCCCCAGCCTGCCCGCCTTCGCCGCCCCATCGGCGGAAGAAATTGCCGATCTGCAAGCCAAGGCGGCCGCCACCGAAGCCGCGTTGGTCACCAGCACACCGCTGCCCCCTACCGGCATCCCGCCCACAGAGACGCCCACCGAAACCCCCATGCCCACCTTCACCCCACCGGCGCTGCCCAACACCCCCCCCTGGGAGCACTACTGGTTTCGCCGGCCGGTGGCGGTAGATGGCATCGTCTGGACCAACAAGACCTATCCGTATGGCAGCACGCGCGGCGGCCAACTGCGCCCGCACCACGGCGTGGAGTTCGACGTCGGCTACGGCACGGAGATTCTCGCCGTGGCCAGCGGCACCATTCGCGTCGCCGGCAGTGACGCCGAAACGGTCTACGGGCCGCACACCAACTTCTACGGCAACCTGGTGGTCATTGAGCATGATTCGCTGTGGGAAGGCAAGCCGGTCTTCACCCTGTACGGCCATCTGTCTGAGCCGCTGGTGGTGGTCGGCCAGCACGTGGACGCAGAGCAGGTGATTGGCCTCTCTGGCGCAACAGGGGTGGCCGATGGGCCGCACATGCACTTCGAGGTACGGGTGGGCAGCAACAGCTATGACGCCACCTACAATCCGCTGCTGTGGCTCTACCCCTTCCCCGGCCGGGGCACAGTCGCCGGCCGGGTAACCTGGGCCGACGGTTCCCTGGCCACCGAAGTGCCCGTTTCCCTGCGCCGCATCGACGGCGAATCCCCCTACCACGCCACCACCACCTACGCCGACGACAGCACCAACCCCGACGACGGCTGGAACGAAAACTTCGCCCTCGATGACGTGGCCGCCGGCTACTACGAAATCACCGTCGAAGTCGGGCGGCGCAAATTCAAGCAAGAGTTCTGGGTCTACCCTTACCAGACCAGCTTCGTTGAGATTGTCATCAACTAACAGCTTGTCCGGGGGGGAAGCCCTGGCGGCGCCAGTTAGCGCCGCCGTTTGAGCCCAGTATTAGACGCCATCACCCGGTCCAGCCAGCGGTCGGGCAGCCAGAGGGGCAGCAGCCAGCCGCTGAGCCGCCGGCTGGGCAGGGCATAACGTGTTTTGGGGCGGGGGCTTTCCAGCGCGTGACGAATGGCCTTGTTCACGACTTCCACCGGCTGGGCACGTTTGCCACGCTTCACGGCCCCTTGCAGCAGCCGCGCGTAGGTCGGACCATAATCGGTCGCCTCATACATGCTGCTCCCTTCCTCCTCCGCCTTGTCCCAAATGGGCGTGCGCACCGAGCCGGGGCCGATGATGATGACGTCGATGCCGTAGATGCGCAGCTCGCGCCGCAGGGCATGGGACATGGCCTCTAAAGCGTGCTTGGAGGCGGCATAGGGGCCAAAGAAAGGGTACACAATCCGGCCGCTCACCGAGCTGATGTTGATAACCCGGCCGGGGGGATGCACCTGCGGAAATCCCGCCCCCAGCAGGGGCAGAAACGCCTGGGTTACCGCCAGCGCCCCGGTAACATTCACCTCCAACTGCCAGCGAAACTCATCCAGGGGTACGTGCTGCAAGGGGCCGCTGATGGCCACCCCGGCATTATTCACCAGCCCAGCCAGCCCGGCTCCGCCCAGATGGTCAGTCAGGCGCGCCGCTTCCGCCCGCACCGCCGCTGCGTCGGTCACGTCAAACAGCAGGGGCATGAAGTTTGGTCCCAGGGCGGCCTGCAATCTATCCGCATCTGCCTGTTTGCGCACGCTGCCATACACACAGTAGCCGCGCTGCAACAAATCCTCGGCCGCTGCCCGGCCAATGCCGGTGGAGGCCCCCGTGATCACGACGTGCCGGCTCATGCGTTACCTCCGGCAGCCGACTTGCTGAGGAAGTAGCCCAGCCCAGCCACAACAATGCCCGCGGCCAGGGGCAGCAAGCTCATGATAACGCCCAGGTCAAACCAAAACTTCTCCGGGAAGAGGCGAATAAGCGAATCGCTGTAGGCAAAGGTCCAGGTGCCGGGGGGGAAGAGCAGCTCGTGAAACTGGACAAAGAAGACGCTCCAGCCAAGCAGGATGAACAGGGCAATGGCCAGCAGGAGGATGGTGGTAGCGATGCCGCCGCCCATGATGGCCCGGTAGCCAATGAGCCGCGTCCCCGGCCGGGCCAGCAGCAGCACCAGCCCCCCCACCACAATCAGCGCCGACACCCACCACAGCCGCCCAATGGCATCGGTGACGCGCTTCACGTCAACCATGTGGCTGATTTCCGACGGGTTGTAGAGGGGGTCGCTGCTGCCGGGCAGCCGCTGCTCTTCCAGCAAATGGATGACCGCCTCAGCCGGATCGGGCCGCTGCAAGTAGTCCACGGCCACCGCCGCCAGCTCCCGCCGCTGCTCCTGAGTAAAACCATACAGGTCTTCCGGGAAATTGGGCTTGGCGTATTCGTAGTCCAGGTAAAGGGGGGCGGCAGCAATGATCAGCCGGATAGCCCCCAGTCCCAGGAAAAAGGGCATGGCCAGAACAATCGCCCAACGCACAATGCTACTCACGGTGTTATTCAAAGCGTTTCTCCCCAGAACATCGTTCTGTTAAGGGTTGGTTAGTCGCTGCGAGCTACCCGCCCAGACCGGGCAGCCCGGCCGGGCCTTGTTCCAGCAGGTAGCGCAGAACCAGCGAGTCGACAATGGTCTCCAGCGGTGCCCGTTCGTCGGTGAAGATGACATCAGACGCCCCGGCCGGGACCAGATTTTGCGCTGCCGTTTCGATGGCCGCAATGAGCAAGGGGTCCGTCCCGGCCGGGAGTGCCGCCAGGTTTGCCCGCAAATTGTCGGCCGTGGTGGGCTGCATCGTGGCCACCAGGATGGTATTGAGCGAGCCAGGAATGTCGATAGCGTGCACCGTGGGGAAGACAGTCAGCATCGTGGCCGTCATCGCTTCCACCAGCCGCCGGTCAGTGGGCACACGCCCCACGTTTATCGCCACCACACCATCCTCATTCAAGTGGTCGCGCACCTCCTGGAAAAACTCCTGCGTCGTCAGGTGCCAGGGGATGTAGGGCACTTTGTAGGCATCGATGGTGATCACATCGTACCGGCCGGGGAGCCGGTTCAGCTCATACCGGCCATCCCCCACAATCACGTTGATGTTGGGGTCATTCAGGGCAAAATAGTCCCGGCCGGCCTGCACAATGGCCGGGTCCAACTCAATGCCATCCACCGGCAGCGGCCCAAACACCTGCGAAAACTGCTTGGGGATGGTGCCCGCCGCCAGCCCAATCACCGCCAGGTTGTCCACCTGCGCCGGCGCGGCGTTGAAGAAGGGGGCGGCCAGCATAATACTCCACACCGACACCCGCGGCACCCGCCCCCCATCGCAATAAAAAGAGTGATACGCCTGCCCCTCGTTCAGCAGCAGATAGTTGCAGTCGCCCTGGCGCAGCACCTGGATGTAATTATAGGCCGATTCCGTCTCAAAAATCTGGCCGGGAAGATCTTTCACCCCGCCGCGCGTCCACAGCAGCACAAAGGGCAGCAGCAACAGCGGCAGCAGCAGACCAACCATCCCCGCCCGGCGATCACTGGCCCACAACCCCACCAGGCCCACCACCAGCAGCAGCCCGCCGAAGAAAAGCGCCGCCATACGTGTCCCCGCCTGCGGGATAACCCATAGCACGGGCAAATAGGTGCCCATCAAGCTGCCCCAGGTAGACACGGCGTAGATGCGGCCGCTAATCCGGCCGGCCTCCTCCACGTTGCGCACCCCCAGCCGGATGGCAAAAGGGGAAAGGCAGCCCAGCAGGGTGATGGGCACGGCCAGGGCCACCATCACCCCCACCAGCGAGCTAAGGATGGCCCCCACGTTCACCGCTGCCAGGGCCGACGCCGCCCAGCGCAGCAGCGCGCTGGCCAGCAGCAGGAAGAAGATGGCGCAAAAGCCGGCCAGGCTCACTAACCCATAGAAAAGGCGTGGCGTGGGATAGCGGTCGGCCAGCCAACCACCCAGAAAGTAACCCACGGTGAGGAAGAAGAGCACCAGCCCGATAACGTTGGCCCACACGATGTTGGACGTGCCATAGACGGTCTGCAGCATACGGCTGGCAATGAATTCGATGGCCAGCGTGCCCAGGCCACCGATGAATACAGTGAGATAGAGATATCTGCGGTTGATGATGATGATGGAACCTTTTTTGCGTGGTGTGGTTATGGCCCGGAGGCTGGGCTTTGCGGGTGCGGGCTGCGGCCCGGAGATGTGGCGGACATGGGGTGTATTGTATTTGTTTCCCGGCCGGGGCGCAATTGGCGGGCATACGGCAGCGCCAGTAGCCGCAGACTAAGGCAGTGCAAACTGGGCCAGCATCTCGGCCACCGTCATGCGCCCCGTATTGCGCAGCACCATCGTCAGCGGCTGGTCATAGACAGTGAAGCTTTCGTCCGCCCGGCCGGGTGTCACCCCACCCACCCCGGCCAGATAATCCGCCACCGGCCGGGGCGGCACCAGCCCTGGCCAGCCAAAAGAGTCCGGCTTCAAACTGAAGCCGCCCAGGCTGGGAAAACGACCCGAGACATACACCACCTCATAACCCAGGCGGCCATCAAACAGCAGTTGGGCATACTGGCTGGACAACGGGTAGCGCGCCGGCAAGCGGGGCACCACGCCATAGACCCGGTTCGAAATCAGCGTCACGTAATCCGCGGCCGCCAGCAACGTCAGGTTCGCCTCCAGCTTGGCCCGGTCATCCTGGGCATCGGCCCCGCTCAGCCAGGTCAGCTCCGCGCTGCGATACTCATAGCGCGAGCGCAGCAGTTCATCATCCACCAGGCTGGTAGGCAGCGCATCGTCCCACTGCTCGCTCAGGATCAGCGCCCCGGCCGGGACCTGCGCATAAATCCACTGCGAAGCCGCCGTCCAGGGATGGGGCTGGGCATACATATTCACAAAGCTCAACGCATACAACCCCGTCACCAGCAGCGTCACCCCAGCCAGCACAACGCGCGGCCAACTCCGCCCTCGCGGTCGCCACTGCCACACCATCCCGGCCGCGTACACCATCAGGAACGGTGTCAACGGCTGCAAGTAACGCATAAACTTCACAAAGAAAGCGCCCGTGGTCAGGAAATAGGGCACCGTCCAGGCCAGCACAATCCACTCGGCCGTCTGAAAACCCGCCACCCGCGGCCGGAAAGCCAGCGGATCGTGGCGCGACTGCCACCAGGCCACCGCCCCGCACACCCCGCGCCACACCGCCCAGGCAAAGCCGGCAAAAGCCAACCCGCCCAACAACGGCCCCATCCCCCAGCGCAGTTGCATCTCAATTGGGTAAAGATAAGGCCAGGTGCCCGTGTACTGCCGGGCAAAGGGCGCATCCAGTTCGCCACCCACCATCGCCCCTTGCCGGGCAACGTTCTCCAGGTAGCAGGAGCGCCAATCCAGCGCCGGCAGCCGCAGCGGCCCCCACTGCCCGGCCGGGGTAACCACCGGGCAGCTCCAGTCCAGCACCGCAAACGGATTGCTGGCAAAAAACACCAACCCCGCCAGCAGCGCCAACCCCGCCAGGCGCAGCCAAAACTGCCGGCTGGTCAGCGAACGGTCCAGCCACAACGTCACCGCTAGCGGCAGGAACAGCATGGCCGCCGAGAACTTGGAGCCAACCGCCAGGCCAATGCTCACCGCCGCCAGCAGCAGGTAAATGGTCCGGCCCCGGCCGGGACGCTGCACCGCCAGCACCAGCAGCAGCAGCGCCGCCACGGTGAAAAGGGTCAGGTAGGGGTCAACAACAAAGAAGTGGGCCAGTTGAATATGCATCACGTTCAGGGCCAGGAAGGCGGCCGCCAGCAACCCGGCCGGGGTACCAAACAGCGCCCGCCCCAACCCAAACACCAGCGCCACCGTGGCCACATCCACCAGCCCGGTCAGCGCCCGGGCCACCGCCGTCAGGTGGCGAAACTCAATCATTCCCGCCCCGTTCAGCAGGTCGCGCGTTAGCAGCCAGCCGGCCGGCAGCCGGTCGCGCAGCACCGGCGCCACGCTTTCTACCAGGCGCGTGGCCGCCACCCCCAGGTACAACGGCAAATGGCCATAGGCAAAGCTGCGCGGCTGATCTTGCAGCACCTCGATGCCCTCACTAACCGCCCCGGCCGGCCAGTAAAATGGGTTGAATGTCGACCCGGCCGGGTTCAAGGCCGTGCGCCAATCTGTTGGGGCTTCAATCGTTGTGGCTACCCAGGTAATGTAGCGCTCGTCGGGATGGTAATGGTTGTAACCATCCCAATCCAACCCGGTCAGGCGCAAGGCTGCGGCAATCAACAGAACCGGCAACAAGGCCAGCCACCACCACTTTTTCATGAGCGCATTGTAACCCGGCCGGGAAGCGGCGTCGAACAAGAAGACGCAAGTTCAACCTCAGACTGGCTGCGGCCAAACCCCAACAAAAAGGCCGCCCTTCACGGACGGCCTTGCAAGAACAGGCACAAAATACAGCTCGGCAGCTCGGGCTAGAACTCCTCGTCCTCACCCTTGCCGCGCTTAATCACTTCCACCGCATCGGCCGACGGGGCAAACATCAGGTCCTCTTCCTCTTCGTCCGTCACCGTTTCAACCCGGGTGTAGCTGAAGCTGGTAATCGGCTGCTCCGGGTCGGTGAGAATCGTCACCCCGGCCGGGACCCGCAAGTCACGCACGTGCAGCGCATGCTCCGGATGGCTGAACTGCCCCAAATCAACCTCGATCTCCGAGATCAGGTCGCCCGGCAAACACTCAATCTCCACGTTCTGCAGCGCCAACGTCAGCGACCCCAAACTGGCCAGAGCCGACGGCAGCACGCCCGTCAGAACCAGGTCCACCATAGTGGTGATGGTTTCCTTCAGGTTTACTTCATAGAAATCAACGTGCACCAGGTCGCCACGAGTCGGGTGCTGCTGAATCTCACGCGCCAGAACGGTTTTCTGCTGCCCACCAATCTGCACGTCAATGAGTTCATTGCCGCCCGCCTGGCGCAAGGCACGGCGCAGCGCCAGATTCTCAAACTGCACGGCCAAAGGTTCGCTCTGCCCATAAATAACCCCGGGAATCAAACCCTCGCGGCGCAGCTGCTTCACTTGTTTCCCCACCACAGTGCGGGGTTCCGCCTCGATAATCACTCGTTCTGTCATCTGATAAGTTCCTCTGCTCCTGGATTTTTCAAAAAAAGACAAAGGGGGGAGAACCTTCGTCGAAAAGTTTTCTTTTCAATTATTGTCCTGTAAACTCAAGACAGGCAAGTATAACAATTCTAGATAAAACGTCAATTTTTCCCGGCCGGGCCACCCGCCGCGTAAAGCTTGACGCCAGCCCCCGGCCGGGGTAAAAATCTGCCCTGGTGGAGAGAACATGACTGAAGGAACTATGAACCAATTCTACCAACACGTCCAAGACAAAGGCCAACTGCGCACCCCCGCCCACGCCCAACGCTGGGCCAACAGCGTCCTGCGCACCCTTGGCCTCACCCTGGATCGCGGCACCAAAAAAGAGCTGTCCAAAGCCCTACCCAGCGAGTTAGCCGCCGGTCTCAACCAGGCCTTCTGGCTGGTACACTTCCGCGATAAGCACCTGTCCAGCCACGATTTTCAGCGGCAAGTAGCGCGCCGCGCCGGCAACTCGGATCCCCGTTTTGCCAGAATTCCAGTGCTCGGTGTCTTTGGCGGCATCAAGCAGCTAATCAACCCCGACCTGAGCGATCGTGTCGCCAAAAGCCTTTCCCCGGAAGTGCGCGAACTCTGGCAGCAAGCTCAGTAGCACGCAGCATGGGCAAGCAAAATGTGTGCGGGCAGCGCCAGACCAGCAGTCACCACCGGTCCCTTGCAGGCCCGGCCGGTGCTGCCCGCGGCCCACAGCGGCCATCTGTGCCCTGGTTGGCGCTGGCCGTGCTGGCCAGCCTGCTGCTAATTAGCGCCTGCACCGGCCCCACCCCCGAACTGGCCCAACAAACCACCCGCTCCGTCACACTTGAGGTGGATGGCCAGAACTACAGCCTGGTCAGCAGCGCCACCAGCGTGCGCGAGCTGCTGGCCGAGGCCGGCATCACCACCAGCGAAACGGATGAGGTCACCCCCCCCCTGTTTACCCCACTCACCGACAATCTAGAAATCCAGGTGGTCCGCGTCACTGAAAGCATCGAGGTTCTAGAAGCCACCATTCCCTTCGACCGCAAGACTGTGCGCAATGAAGCCATGGACGTCGATGCCAGTCCGGTGATTATTCAAGGAGGACGCACAGGCCTGCAGGAGATCACCGTCCGCATCGTATACCACGACGGGCTGGAAGTTGAACGCCAGCAAACGCAGGTCACCGTGCTGGAAGAGCCGCAAGATGAGATCGTGATGATTGGCGTTGGGGCCACGCTGGACGAAGTCAGCTTTGCCGGCAGCATCGCCTACATCAGCGGCGGGAATGCCGTTATCTTGCGCGGGGCCACCACCTATCCAGAGCAGCTAGATACCGGCCCCGGTTTAGACGGCCGGGTCTTTGCCCTGTCGCCCACCGGCAGCCACCTGCTGTACACACGCGTCCTCAGCGATACCGGCCGGTTCAATAACAGCCTGTGGGTCATCAGCACCGCGCGCGGCGCACAGCCGCGCAGCCTGGGCATTAGCGACGTGCTGTGGGCCGATTGGAATCCGGCGCGCACCGACCTGCTGCAAATTGCCTACACCACGGCCCTGCCCGTGGATGTCCCCCCAGGCTGGGAAGCGAATAACGACCTGTGGCTGGGGGATGTGCTGCAAAACGAAGATGCCGAGTTCCGGCCGGAGCAGGTTGTAGAAGCCTACCCGGCTACCTACGGCTGGTGGGGCGGCAACTATTTGTGGTCCCCGGCCGGGCGCATCATCGCCTACGGCCACGCCGACGAAGTGGGTCTCATCGACACCGAAGCGGCCGACGAAGCGAGCCAGCGTATCCAACTACACCGCTTCACCGAATACAACACCCGCTCCGATTGGGTCTGGCTGCCCAGCCTGGCCTGGTCACCGGATGGCAATTACCTGGCCTTTACCACCCACAGCGGCACCGACGACACCGCCCTCACCTTCGACACCTGGGTAGCCGACGTCACCGGCCGGGTGGCCGGCCGCTTCATTGACCAGTCCGGCATGTGGAGCCATCCCCACTGGTCACCCGCCATCAATGGCGACGATGGGCCTGAAAGCCGCATCGCCTTCCTGCGCGCCACCAACCCCGTGGACAGCCTGAACAGCACCTACACCTTGTGGCTCATGGACCAGGACGGCAGCAACGCCACCCAGATCTACCCCCCGGTCGGCGAGAACAGCCGCTTCCCCCGCGAACAACAGTTGATGGCCTGGGGACCCACTGGCCAGGATATCGCCTTCATTTTCGACAACGCCCTCTATCTGTTCAATCTCAGCAGCCAAAGCGCCTTCCGCATCACCCAGGATGACACCATCGCCAGCCGTCCCACCTGGGCACCCTACGGCGCCGCCATCACGACCGACCTGCCCTCGACCACCGTCATCCCCCCCACCACCGGCACCGGCACCACCGAAGATTTGCTGCCCGACGATCAACCGTAAACCCAGAGAGATAATGCCGCATGAAACTCACCGTAATCATCCCTGTCTATAACGAAGCCTCCACCGTGTACGAACTCCTCGCGCGCGTCATTGCCGTACCGGTCGCCAAGGAAATCCTCATCGTCGATGACGGATCCGACCAGGCCACCAAGGACATTTTGCGCGGCGTGGTGGCCTATGAGAACGTCAGCCTCTTTACCCATCCCCAAAACCGCGGCAAAGGGGCGGGCATACGCACCGCCCTGGACCACGCCACCGGGGATGTGGTCATCATCCAGGACGCCGATCTGGAGTACTTTCCCGAAGACTACATGGCCCTGCTGGACGCTTACCAAACCCACAACACCCAGGCAGTCTACGGCGTGCGTGATCTCAGCGGCCGTTCACCGCTCATGCGCTACGGCAACCAACTGCTCACCCTCATCACCAACGTGTTGTTCGGGGCGCGGCTGCATGACATGGAAACCTGCTACAAGCTGGTGGATCGCCAGGTAATGCAGTCGCTGGAGCTAACCAGCCGCCGCTTTGAAATCGAGACGGAGATCAGCGCCAAATTGCTGCTGCGCCGCATCCATCCCGTCGAAGTGCCTATTCGTTACGAACACCGGGATGAGGGCAAAAAACTCACCCCACTGGATGGCTTGCCCGCCCTGGCCACCCTGTTGAAGTACCGCCTGGGCCTGCCGGAAGAGACCGACATCAAGCCCATCGAAAACGCCATTCTGGCCACTGCGGCCATCACTGCGTTGACAACCTTCGGCCTGCTGCTGCGCCGGCTATTCCGGCGTCGCTAACCCGGCCGGGACAAACCGCATGCGCCCCTCCCCCTGGTTAACGCTCTTCTATCTGCTGCTGGCCGGGTTGGCACTGCTGGGCATAGGTGCCTTCAGGGCACAGCGTGAGTACCAGACCCGGGGCATCCCGGCCGGGTTCGTCAACCCCATTCCCCAGGGCGGGGCACAACTTGGCCTCAACGTCGCCCTCAGCCGCTACGACGATGACGCCCTGGCCGCCAACCTGGCCGCCATTGCCGCCACCGGCGTCACCGCCGTCAAACAATCCTTCTACTTCCCCAGCGCCACGCCTTATGACTGGGCTGCCAGCGACCGGCTCGTGAATGCCGTGGCGCAGCAGGGCCTGCGGCTGATACCGCTGCTAGATGGCGACCCCGGCCGGGCCTACGCCCCCCCCACCAACCCCGACCAGTTCGCCCAATGGGCCGGCCAATTCGCCGCCCGCTACGCGCCGCAGCTCAGCAGCTACATCATCTGGGACGAGCCCAACCTGGCCAGCCATTGGGGCAACCAAGACCCCAACCCCGCCGAATATGCCGCCCTGCTCACCGCCGCCGCTCAGGCCATCCGCCAGGCCGACCCTGAGGCCATCATCGTCGCCGCGCCCCTCGCCCCCACCACCGAAACCGGCCCCCGCAACATCGCCGACCCGCTCTACCTGGCGCAGTTGTACGCGGCCGGCGCGGCCAGCGCCTTCGACGTGGTCGCCGCCAAGCCCTACGGCTTCGACACCGGCCCCGACGACCGCCGCGTATCGCAGGACACGCTCAACTTCAGCCGCGCCATCCTGCTGCGCGAGGTCATGCTGGAACATGGCGGGGAGGACCAGGCCATCTGGGCCGGCAACTGGGGCTGGAACAGCCTCCCGGCCGGGTGGCCAGGCCAACCCTCCCTGTGGGGACAGACCGACGAACAGACCCAGGCCAGCCACACCCTGGCCGCCTGGGAGCGCGCCCGCCGTGAGTGGCCCTGGATGGGTTACCTCTTCCTGGAAAACTGGGAGCCAGACGCGCCGCCAGACGACCCGCGATGGGGCTTCAGCATCGCCGGCCGGGCCACCGCCCAGGCCATCCAAGACACCATTACCAGCCAACCCAACCTGGCCTTCCCCGGCTATCACCTGGCCCAGGCCGGCGCGCCGGGGCAGGTATACACCGGCACCTGGCGATTCTCCCCCGAGTTCGGGGCCGATATCAGCCAGACCGGCGACCGGGCCAGCTTGCACTTCTGGGGCACCGACGTAGCCCTGCGTGTGCGCCGCGCCGATTACCGGGCACGGCTGTACATCACCATCGACGGCCAACCGGCCAACGCCCTGCCCAATGACCAGCAAGGCACGGCCCTGGTCCTCACCTCCCCCGACCGCGCCGCCAACTACCTGAGCACCGAGCTGGTAGCCCGTAATCTCCCCCCTGGCGAACACCTTCTAACGCTGGAAGCATGGCGCGGCTGGGATCAGTGGGCCTTGAACGGCTTTCAAGTTGCCTATCAACCCCCGGCCGGGGCTTACCATCTCAGCCTGGCCGCCCTGGCCCTGGTGGGCCTGGCCGCCCTGCTCATGGCCTGGCATACCGCCCGGCAGGTGGATTGGGGCGCGCTGGGCCGGGCAGTGGCCCGCCAGACAGACCGGCTCGGCGATGGCATGCAGTTGGCCATCACCGCGCTGGCCGCAGCCATTGTGACCCTGGCCGGCTGGCTAACCTGGGGGGCGCAGGCCGATGGCCTCTACCGGCGGCTGGGTGATACGGGCCAGTTGGCGCTGACGGCAGGCGCGGCAGCCCTGTTCTACGTGACGCCCGCCTTCTTTGTCTACGTCGCCGCGCTGCTGCTGCTGTTTGTGCTGATCTATGCCCGGCCGGTGTGGGGGCTGGCCATCATCGCCTTTAGCATCCCCTTCTACGTGCTGCCCAAGCCAATGCTCGGCTATCGCTTCTCGCCCGTGGAGGTGTTTGTGCTGGTTACGCTGGCCGCCTGCGGGCTGCACTGGCTGCGGCAGGCGGCCCAGGTAATTCATGAAGACGGCCCCGGCCGGGTGCGCGCCACATGGTCGGAGCAGCGGAAACGGCTGTGGCAGCAAACCGGCAAAGTGGACCTGGCCGTGCTCGTCCTGGTGGTCGTGGCCACACTCTCCCTACCCTTCAGCGCACGGCAGGATGTAGCCGCCAACGAATGGCGCGTACTCATCGTAGAGCCTGCCCTATTCTACCTGCTGCTGCGCGCCAACCGGCTGCGCCGCCAGGAAGTATGGACCCTGCTGGACGCATTTGTGGCCGGCGGCCTGCTGGTAGCCCTTTACGGCCTCTGGGAATATGCTCGTTGGCAGCTAGGCCTGGGCGACAACGTCATCACCGTGGCTGGCGGACTGGCCCGCTTGTTGTCGGTGTATGGCTCGCCCAATAACGTGGCCCTATACCTGGGGCGTGTTTTCCCGTTCCTGGCGGCCATGCTGCTTTTGGGCCAGGCCACACCCCGCCGCCGCCTGGCTTATGGGCTGGCTCTGCTGCCGGTAGGCCTGGCCTTGCTGCTAACCTTTAGCAAAGGGGCGTTTTTCCTGGGGCTGCCCGTGGCCCTGCTCATTCTGCTGGTTATCTGGCGGCGCGCGGCCGGGGGGCGGTTATGGCCCTGGCTGGTGGCGCTGGCTCTGGTGGCCGCCGTGGCCCTGGTGGTGGCGATCAGCGTGCCAGCCGTGGCCGGCCGGTTGAATGTGCGCGGCGACACCAGCTTCTTGCGGGTCAACCTGTGGCGCTCCAGCCTGGAGATGGTCCGCGAACACCCCATTACCGGTGTGGGGTTGGATAATTTCCTGTATGCTTATCGCGGGCGCTACATCCTGGACGCGGCATGGCAGGAACCCGACCTGAGTCACCCGCACAACATCGTGCTCGACTTTGCCACGCGGTTGGGGCTGTTGGGGTTGTTAGCCGGCCTGTGGCTGTTTGGCGGCTGGGCGCTGCAACTGCGCCAGGCGGCCCGACGCTGGCTTCCAAAACACCCCGGCCGGGCCAGCAGTCCCTGGCCGCCGGTCATTGCCGGGCTGTTGGCTGCCTTTGGCCAGGGCCTTGCCCACGGTCTGGTCGACCACAGCTTCTTCCTGGTGGACCTGGCCTGCGCCTTCTTCTTGATGCTGGCAATCACCGTCTGGCTGGCCGAAAGCGAGGGGCTGCCGTAACTTCTGGTCTGGTTTCGGGTTGGTATTATGAGAAACAGCAGCGCCGCCGGCACGGCGCTCCCGCTGCGCCTCGCAGATAATCTGCAGAACTTGACAAACTGCCTAATGCTCCTAAAATTGCGCTGCTAAATCAAAAGGACAACCACCGTTAGGAGGGTATTCAATGAGTGACACTGGAAAACGCGTTACTAGCATTATCGTCGATCTGCTCGGAGTAGATGAAGAACAGGTCAAGCCGGCTGCCCGTTTCCGCGAGGACCTGGAAGCTGATTCGTTAGACCTGGTAGAACTTATCATGGCCTTTGAAGAAGAATTCGATGGGGAGATTTCTGACGAAGAAGCGCAAAAGATCACCACTGTGGGCGAGGCTATCGCCTACATTGACGAACACATGCGGTAAACATTTCGCGGTTCGCAAGCGACGCGTAAGAATTGTGAGAGGCGACGTGTGCTAAACAGGTCGCCTTTTTCGTTAGCGCGGCGGGCGAGAGTGGGCCAGGGCCAGGCCGGCAATCCACAAGTGGCCGGCCAGGTTGAGCCATAGCCCAGGCCCGGCGGCCACAGGCCCTAGCAGGGTACGAATGGCCGGCAGCATGGCCAGGAAGGTCCAGGTGGGCAGGCTGGCGCCTAACAGGGCAACCAGGGTGATCAGGTAGGGGATGAGGCGGCGTCCCCGGCCGGGTGTCCCCAACACACTGCTCAGCAGCGCCACCAGCATAACCAGGCCAACCAGCAACAGCCGGGCCTGCCACTCGGAGGCCGGCTCAAAGCGAATGGCGTCCAGAGAGGGGAAGGCCAGCAGGCTAACCAGGATGGCCAGGCCACGCATGGCCCAGGTTTGCCAGCGCCGGTTGGGCCAGCCGGCCGTGAGCAAGGCCAGGATGAGGCCGGTAGTTATGGGGGGCAGGTAGAACAGATCCCGGCCGGGTGTTATCTCCCCCATCTGCACTTGCGGCACAAACTTCACCCACTCCCCAATTTCCAGACCGATGAAACTAAGCCCGGCGGCCGGATTGGGCAGCCAGGGTAAAAAATAGCCCACCAGAATCAGCGCCAGCCCCAGGTAGTAGCGCCCGTAGGCCGTGTTCAATTGCTTCACGGGGTTTGGCCAGACTGGGGTGCTTCGGGGGTATCGGGCACGGCGGGCAGGCGGCTGGCATGTTGCAGCCGCGCGTCTTCCAGGTCCAGTTCGCGGAAGAACTGGTCCAGCGCCGGGCTGCGGCGCAGACGCAGGGCCAGGGGCGCTACCAACTGCACATCGGCCGCCGTCACCTCATCGCGCTCGTCGATGGCGGCGTAGGCGCGGGCGGCTTCGAACAGGGCGATTTCAGCACGGTTGGAGGCAATACCCATCTCCTGAATCAACCCCAGGCCCAATTCCCGCCCCGGCCGGGAGACCACAACGCCATTCAGCCGGGCCTGCGCCTGCTCCACCTCGGCCGCCAGGGCCAACATTTCAGACGCAAAGGCGGCCGCCAGCCCATCCGGGTCCAACTGATAGCGCACCGACCGCTCATACGCCTGATACCGTTCCGCCGCATCGGCCAGCCCTTTCACGGCCACACGCAGCCCAAAGCGATCCATGATTTGGGGCCGCAAACCACCCTCCTCCGGATTCATGGAACCAATGAGCAAAAAACGCGACCAATAGGTGAGTTTTTGCGGGCCGCGGCGCACGGTAAAAAAGCCCTGCGCAGCTGCGTCCAAAATGGCATTGATGATCTGCGGATCGAGCAGGTTAATCTCGTCGATATACAGGATGTTCTGGTCAGCCTGGGCCAGCAGCCCCTTCTCCAACCGCACGCGCTGCTGCTCTAATGCCAGCCGTTCATTGATACCGCCCACCACATCCTCATAGCGAGCGTTCAGCGGCAATTCCACAATGCGCACCCGGTCCAGGCTGGTGAGAGGTTCACCATAGCCTGCTTTGCGCGCACAATCCTGGCAAATGCCGGCGATCCCTTTGGCCGCCAGCATCTCCTCGGTGCAGCCGTTGGGGCAGAGAGAGTGCCGCACTTGCGGCAGCACATCTACCAGAGCGCGGACGGAAGTGGTTTTGGCGGTGCCGCGCGGGCCTAACAGCAACACGCCGCCGACGCGTGGATTAACGACGGCCAGCAGCAGGGCGAGCTTCATTTCGGTGTGGCCCACAATGGCCAAGAAGGGGAAGGGTTCGCGTTCGTCGGCCAGACCGCGCATCATGCCATCCGGCGCAGCGACGATCTGGCGCGCCGACGCCTGGCGCAGCAGGTCTAGCAGCCTGGACTGTGGCTGGCTCATAACAGCCCCTGGCGGCGCTGTTCCAGGCGATACGCCTGCCGGGCCGCCGCCCGTTCACAACGCGCTTTTTCTTCGTCGGTCTCGCAGATTAGGGCGGGCACCTGGGTGGGGCGTCCACTCTCGTCGAGGGCAACGTAGAGGAAGTAGGCGGTGTTGGTATGGGTGATCCGGCCGGTGAGCATATCTTCGGCGTTGACGACGACACACGTTTCCATGGACGTGCGCCCCACCCAGGTCACTTCAGCGGTGACGGTAACCAGGTTGCCTATGTGGACGGGGGAGTGGAAGGCCATGGAGTCGATGACGACAGTGACGGCGGGACGGCGGGCGTGGCGCATGGCGGCCATGCCACCCGCTTCGTCGCACAGCTTCATGAGGATGCCGCCATGGACGTTGCCCAGGTTGTTGGCATCGTTGGGGCCCATGAGTTGGGTCAGGGTAACGCGTGACGCCTTGACGGGTTTTCCGGTCACATTTGCTCCGTGGCCCCGGCCGGGTTATTCCATATCCGGCCGGGTTTCAGACACATACAGGAGTCGCTCCGGGTACGCTTCGAACATGTCGATGATCTGGTAGGGCAGTTCGCGGAGCAGCGGAGCCAGGGGCACGTTGGTGGGGATATCGGGCCGCTCCGGCCGGGGCGGTGGCACAACATGGGGAACGTTGTCGCCAATGGCCCGCTTGCGCAGCAGCCGCTGGTCATCGCTCAGGAAGCCAAGGTACATCCCGGCCGGGTCAAACACCTCCCGACCGGCGACAAAGCCAATCCACTCCCCATCTACGTTCCACAGATGCCCCTTTGTGTACACAGCAACCCAAGCCCCATTGGTCTGGTATATTGGTATCATCTTTACCTGTTACTCCTGCTCTGTCTGGCAAAAGATTATAGCTTAGCCGCACTGATTCTCGCAAACTAGCCCGGCCGGGGCAGCGGACCGGCCGCCAGTGGACAAGAGCCACCCCGTGAACAACGCGTGAATTCGCCGCTGCCAGCGCTTACAGCACTCCCTTTAACCAAATCCCAACCTTGCAGCCACTGTTAGTAATAAACGGCGTAAGCTTGGCACAACATAATGAATTGTGTATTGAGCGGCAGTTGTACCGGAAAAGGAACGTAGGAAGGTTACATAATGAAGAATTCTCTCAGAATCCCCCAATTGCGCCTATTTGCTGTTGTCGTGCTGCTTCTCCTCGGTCTGGCCATCACCGTGGGGTCTACCCTGGCAGCGGACGATTCCATTACCCTGCAAGAGACGCTGACAGGCAAATATGAAGTGACCAACGGAGCCATCGGCCTGGACGGAACCGCACCAGGCACCATCACGGTCAATGTGCCGGGCACGCCCAGCAATGTCTTCCTCTACTGGACCGGCCGGGGCAGTGGCAGCGGCGATGACACCATCACCATCAGCATCAACGGTGGGGCTGCAACCTCGATCACGGCCGATCAATCGAGCGTTTACTCCTCGAACACAGGCTTTCCCCCCGCCGCCCTGCACTTCGTCTACGCCAAAGTCCTGAACGCGGCCAGCTTCAACACCGGCATCAACACCGTCACGGTCTCCGACATGACCATCTATGAGAACCACGGCGCTGGCCTGAGCGTCTACTCCACCGACCCCTCATTCCAGGAAGTCAGCCTCAGCCGCTATTGGGGCCTGGACGGCTTCTTCGTCGGTTGGACCGGTGAGTTTGGGCCTAATTCGCAGCTTGTGTGCCAGAGCTTTAGCGCGGCTACCAGCCCGCGGGTCATGCAGGTGGGCATGTTTGTGGGCGGCGTCGATGGGGCAGACCGGCCGAACAGCATCTGGTACCAGGTCGGCTCTGGCCCGCAGCCTGTTGGCTCCATTGTGGACGCGGTGGGGGCGACCGAGATCGCTACCGATATTACCAATACCACGCCACCGCTCACCGGCGACCAGAACCAGAATGGGCGGCAGTCATATGACTTGTTCGAGCGCGGCATTAGTGTGCCGGCGGCCAGCACCTGGGCTTGTTTCCAGATTGAGTCACGCAACGATGGGTCACTGCTGGGTGCCAGTGCCTTGTGGCATGGCCTGACCACGGCCCTCGCCCCGGCCGGGACCACAGCCGTCAACCTATCAGCCATAGATGCCAACTCCCTGCCGGTCATGACCCCGCTGCTGGCCCTGGCCGCCTTGCTAGCTGCGGCATCGCTGCTGCTGCTGCACCGCCGCCGCTCGGCCCGCTAAACCTTCGCCCCAGGCAATGCAAAAGGCCGGTCCATATGGACCGGCCTTTTTTGTTGCCGTCTCTATTCTACGCGTCCCTCTCCCGGCCGGGACGGCTCCCCCGCCAACAAATCACGATAAAGCTGGCGCAGTTCCTGGGCCGCCCGTTTCCAGGTGAAGCTGCGCGCCTGCCGGAAGCCGGCGGCCACCATCTGCGAACGCCGGCCGGCGTCTAGCAGCAGGCGGTGCATCTGCTCTGTCCAGGCTTCCTCGTCATGGGGCGAAAGGCTGACCGCGGCCTCGCCAGCTACCTCCGGCAGGCTGGAGGCATCGGACACCAACACCGGCACGCCGCAAGCCATCCCCTCCAGCACCGGCAGCCCAAACCCCTCATACAGGCTGGGGAAGACGAACAGCGTGGCACTTGTGTACAGGGCCGGCAGGTCGGCATCATCTACAAAGCCCAAGAAGCGCACCCGGCCGGTGAGCCCTTGCTTCTCCACCTCGGCCAGCGTCTCTTCATACAGCCAGCCCTTGCCGCCGCCAATGATCAGGTTGTGGGGCCAGTTGGCGGCAATGGGCTTGAAGGCCCGGATAAGCATCTGGTAATTCTTGCGCGGCTGGATGGTGCTGAGACTCAAAATGTAGGGCGCATCGTCGATGGCGTAGCGGCGGCGCACGGCGTCCAGGTGGGCCTGCCGGGTGACAGGCCGGAAACGATTGTCTACGCCGCTGTAAAGGACGGTAATCTTCCCGGCCGGGACCCCCCACACGCCGCTCAAATCATCCTTGGTCGCCTGCGAGTCGGCCAGAATGTGGGTTGCCCGGTCCACCGACCAGGGCACACTCTTGTTCAGAAAGCTGCGCAGCGCCGGGGTGAAAGTCTCCGGGTAGTGGACAAAAGAGAGGTCGTGCACGGTGAGCAGGGTGGGAATGCCGCCGGAGACTGGTGGCAGCACAAAATCGGGTGAGTGGAACAAGTCCAGCTTGCCGGTATACCACTGCACCGGCAGGGGAATGCGGAAGCGGTACCACAGGCGATAGAGCCAGCGGGCATCGAGGCGGGTCTGGTGATAGTGGATGTTGTCCCCGGCCGGGATAGGGTCCGGCACTGGCAAACTGGTCGGCTGCCGGGCCGAGAAAAGCTGGTAGGTAAAACCATCTGGCCGCTTGCTGGGCGCGGTAACCGCCCGCACCAACTCCCGCGTATACCGGCCAATTCCCCCACCCTGGGTTACCGCAGCGGTGACATCAATGCCAACACGGATCACGCGTCTACATCCGAAAAAGTCCAGTAACGATTCACAAAGAAATTCCAGAACAAGACCACCACCGTGGCCACAATCTTGGCCGGGATATAGCCCGGAATCGATGAGAGCGCGTCGAAATGGGCAAAAAGATTATCAAACGGCCCATGCAGCAGCAGCAAGATAAGATTGTTGATCACCAACCCCAAAACGCTCACCATGCCGAACTGCGGCAGCTGCACCCGTTTGCGCTTGGAGCGAGATTCGGGATAGGTCCAATAGCGGTTAAGCGTGAAGTTGCTGATAACGGCCGCCGAAAAAGAGATGGTATTGGCCAGTACCGGCGCAAAACCCAAAACCTCCACCAGGAAGGTCAACAGGCCAAAATCAACAATGAAACCAATCGTGCCGACCACCAGAAACTTAAGAAAGCGCTCTGCTTCCTTGGGCTTCACGCCAAAATGGCCGGCAACATTTGCAAATAGCGAAATCATCTCGAATAAACCCCTGATTCATTTTCTCGCGCCAACAATTGCAAGATACCCAACATCACCCCTAAATGCAAGTACAGGTTGTTGACGTACAAATTGTCCAGCAGGTGGTGTACCGTCAGGGCGGTCCAGGCGGCCAGCAGCCCCAGGGCGACCCCACGTTGTGGCCAGGCCAGCCGTCGCAGCAACCACCAGGTCTGGCCAAAAGTAACACTCCACAACAACAAATAGGCTGCCAAACCTAGCACGCCCGTCTCGGCCAGAATGTTCAGGTAGTAGTTATGGGCGTGCCCCAGCGGATAGGGCCAGTTGAGCAGCGCGTAGCTGGCATAGGCAGGCTCATAATTGCCAAAACCAACGCCCAGCCAGGGGTGGGCGCGGGCCATGGCCAGGGCTGACTGCCAGTGTGCCAGCCGCTCCAGCACAGCATAGTTGCTGTCGTTGATGTCCACGCCGCGCACGTCTTCAAAGCGCGCGTCCTCCTGAAAGCTAACCAACCGGTCGGCCACGCTGGCCGGCACCAACCCAGACTGCAAACCCAGCAGGAGCAGCAGTCCACCACCAACCAGCAATAACACTCCCTGCCAGCGCCGGCGCGGCCAGAATAACCCCATCATGGCCAGGCCGGCCCCAAAACCAAGCCATGCGCCGCGGCTCCAGGAGAGGAGCAGCGCCGTGCCGCACGCCAGGGCGCACACAGCCGCGAAGAACAGCCAGAACCACCCCGGCCGGGGTCCTTCTACCACCTCTCCCCCTTCATCCGCCGCCTGGCGCCGCACCCCAACCCGCCACCAACGCCGCAGCGCCGGCCCATTGGCTGCCAACAGCCCCAGCAGCACCCCCAAAGCCAGGCTGGCCGTCAGGGCCATGAACCCACCGTAAGGATTGGGCTGCTCAAAAGTGCCATAAGCGCGGTAGAAGCCACCCAGAATCTCAAAATGCTCTGGTCCGCTGCCGCGCAGGCCAAACTGCCAGATGCCAATTAGCGCCTGGCTAAGCCCGGACAGCAGCACCAGCCCCACCATCAGCCGCACCCGCGAACGCTCCGCCGCACCCAGATCAACCACAATCAGCATTACCAGCGCCACCTCCACCCACTTCAGCAGCTCACGAAAACCATAGGTCAGCGAGGGCGCGCCCAGCAGGGACAGGGCCGCTACCAGCAAGAACAAGGCCAGCGGCAGGTTAAGCACTGTCCGCCGCAGCATAATCCGGCGGCGGACAACCCCGTGCGCCAGCCAGGCAGCAACGGTTAGGAATAGCAGCAGTTGGCCGCTGTCCAGTGGTAGGCTGCCGCCCAGGGCAATCTTCTCCAACGCCCCCCAGGGCGCGGCCAGCAAGGTCAGGGCCAGGCCAAACCAGGGTTGCAGCAGCGTGAGGAGCAGGACAGCGCCCCCTATCACCAGCCCCCCGGCCGGGAGCAGCGGCAGCCCAACCAACAACACACCGGCCAGAACCGCCAGCAGCACACCCCATCCCGGCCGGGGCCAACCCAGCCCAGCGCGTGCGGGCCACGCCCGCCGCATGCCTGCTAAGCTCAAGATCACACAACCCGGGAGCGGAAATATGCAATCGTTTCCGCCAACCCCTGCTTCAAGCCAACCTGCGGCTGCCACTGCAGCAGTGCCTGCGCCTTGCGGATATCCGGCCGGCGCACCTTCGGGTCATCCTGCACCCGCTCATCGGCCGGCTGCACAAACACAACCTCCGAACTGCTGCCGGTTGCCTCACGCACCGCCTCCGCAAACGCCAGGATACTCATCTCCGTCGGATTCCCGATATTAACCGGGCTGTCAATATCCGAAAGCAGCAGGCGGTAAATCCCTTCCACCAGGTCAGACACATACTGAAAAGAGCGCGTCTGGCTGCCATCGCCATATACGGTAATCGGCTGGCCCGTAAGCGCCTGGTAAATGAAATTAGGCACCGCCCGCCCATCATGCAGGCGCATCCGCGGGCCATAGGTGTTAAAAATGCGCACAATACGCGTTTCCAGCCCATGATAGCGCCGGTAAGCCATCGTCATCGCCTCAGCAAAGCGCTTCGCCTCGTCATACACGCCGCGCGGGCCAATCGGGTTCACATTGCCCCAATACGTCTCCGGCTGCGGGTTCACCAGCGGGTCGCCATACACCTCTGAAGTAGACGCCAGCAAGTAACGCGCCCCCTTCGCCTTGGCCAGGCCAATGGTGTTCAGCGTGCCCAAAGACCCCACCTTCAGCGTTGGAATAGGGTGCTCAAGATAATCGTTGGGGCTGGCCGGCGAAGCAAAATGCAGCACCGCATCTACCGCACCATCCACATAAATATAGTTGCTGACATTGTGCTTCACAAAGGTGAAGCGCTCGTTTCCCAGCAAGTGACTGATGTTGTCTGTGCTGCCGGTAATTAGATTATCCATGGCAATGACCGTATGGCCCTCAGCCAGGAAACGATCGCACAAATGCGATCCCAAAAAGCCAGCTCCGCCTGTAATCAATACGCGCATATTCACTCCTCTAAAGAAAATGGGCAATTAGCCTGAAGTACACACGGAACAGTGCGCACATCCTATTGCCAACAGGTAATTTTAACGGCAAATGCCCATTGTTCAATGTCTCGCCAGAAAGAATTCGCCATTCGCCTGGGAGCATAGTATACTCGCAGGCGAATCGCAGGCATACCGGCCGGATGAACCTCAACAACCGAGCTTGAACAACAAAGCTTTCTCCCCCATCCATATTGCCCAGCCCGTCCCCGCAAACCACCGCAGTGATCCACCTCAACTCAGGCGCGCCAGGGCCCTTGCTGTTCACTGACGGGTGGCAGGCACATTGCCGGAGAAGGTTGAGTCCCCCCCGGCCGGGGTGCGGGCACAAGCAACGGAGAAAGAAGATGGGTGCAACGTTACCACAGCCCGACACAAACAACAACACGCCAGAAACAGCCGACAACCCTGAAATTGTAGAACAGCGCAAAGCTGAACACATCCGCATCAACCTGGAAGAAGACGTCAGCTTCAAAGCCCTGACCACCCACCTGGAACAATACTTCTTCCTGCATCAGGCCCTGCCCGAACTAGACCTGAGCCAGGTAGACACCAGCATAACCCTCTTCGGCAAACAACTACAGACCCCCCTGCTCATCTCCTCCATGACCGGTGGCACCGCCCGCGCCCGCGCCATCAACCGCACCCTGGCCGCCGGTGCCCAGGCCGCCGGCATGGCCATGGGCCTGGGGTCACAACGTGCCGCCATCGAAGACGCCAGCCTGGCCAACACCTACGACGTCCGCGACGTCGCCCCAGACATCCTGCTCTTCGCCAACATCGGTGCCGTCCAGCTAAACTACCGCTACGGCGTGGAGCAGTGCCGCCGCGCCGTAGATATGTGCCAGGCCGACGCCCTCATCCTGCACCTGAATGCCCTGCAAGAAGCCGTGCAGCCAGAAGGCGACGGCAACTTCGCCGGCCTTTTGAGCCGAATTGAAGCCGTGTGCCGCGCCCTGCCGGTGCCGGTCATTGCCAAGGAAGTTGGCTGGGGCATCGCCGAAAGCACCGCCCGCCAGTTAGCGCAGGCCGGCATCGCCGCCATCGATGTCGCCGGAGCCGGCGGCACTTCCTGGAGCCAGGTAGAGATGCACCGTGCGCCCACGGCGCGCCACGCGCGCGTCGCCGGCGCATTCATCGATTGGGGCATCCCCACGGCCATCTCCATCCAGCTTTGCCGCCGGGGCGCGCCTCAATTGCCCATCATCGCCAGCGGCGGCATCAAGACCGGCATCGACATCGCCAAGTGCATTGCCCTGGGAGCCACTCTGGGTGGGTTGGCCGGCGAGTTTCTGCGCGCTGCCGATCGTGCCGGGGTCGCCGGCGTCGTTGACCTGGCCGGCGCGATTACCGACGAACTGCGCGTGGCCATGTTTTGCGCCGGCGCAGCCAACACAGGCGCATTAGCCAGAACACCGCTCTACCGCAGTCTTGACGAGCTGCTCGCCTGACGGATCCCACCATTTGCTAGTGCCAGGTAGGTTACTACGCCAACGGCACCCAGGTAAGGAAATGATGTTTGACCAGTATCGATCGTTAACCAAGATTATGCTGCCGGCCGTGGAGCAGGAGATGCAGACAGTATTGCAGCTTGACCCGCAGGCACCGTCCGATGCCTTCTTTGGCATGCTCCACTATCACATGGGCTGGGTAGATGCCAGTCTAGGCCGGGTTGCGGGCAACGGTGGTAAGCGCATCCGGCCGATTCTTTGCCTGCTCAGTTGTCAGGCCGCCGGTGGCGACTGGCAAGCGGCGCTCCCGGCCGGGGCGGCCATCGAACTCCTGCACAACTTCACCCTGATCCACGATGACATCGAAGACAGCAGCCCGACCCGTCGGGGACGCGCCACCGTGTGGAAGCTGTGGGGGCTGCCCCAGGCCATCAACATCGGCGACAGCCTGTTTGCCCTGTCATACCTGGCGCTGCTGCGCCTGAGCGAACGCGGTGTCCCGGCCGGGACCGTGGTCCAGGCCATCCGCCGCTTTGGGGAAACCAGCCTGCACCTCACCAACGGCCAATACTTCGACATGGATTTTGAAACACGGGCCGTCGTTACCGTAGACGAATACATCACCATGATCGAAGGCAAAACGGCCGCCTTGCTCTCCTTGTGCTGCGAACTGGGAGCCCTGGTCGCCGGCCGGGATGCCGACAGCGTCCACCATTTCCGCCAGTTTGGCCGCGACCTGGGGCTGGCCTTCCAGGTCAAAGACGACATCCTGGGCATCTGGGGCGACGAAGCCGTCATCGGCAAATCAGCCGCCACCGATATCGAAACACGCAAGAAAACACTGCCGGTCCTCTACGGGTTGGCCCAAAGCGCCGCCCTGCGCGAGCTGTATCACCGGCCGGAAAACGATCCCGACTTCGTAACCAGAGTAGTCGCGCTGCTAGAAGAAAGCGGCGCGCAGGAGTTTGCCCAGGCACAGGCCAGCCACTACTCGCAGAGCGCCCTCAACCACCTGGCCGCCACCCGGCCGGGGGCAGCAGCCAGCGAAGCCCTGGAGCAGTTAGCCGCCCTGCTGCTGGAACGGCAAGCCTGATCCTCTCACCGCGCAAACAAAAAAAGGGCGACTCCGCTTTAGCAGAGTCGCCCTTTTTCGTTGTTACCAGGCGTGGCACGGCTGTTGGGCCGCACCACCAATGTCCAAGCTAATCGGCGCTGCCCATCGCCTTGGCGGCGGTAAGCGCCTCCAGCAAGTGTTCGTCAGTATTGTCATCAATCAGGATCGTACCCAGGTCGGTTGCAACCTCTTCCGCTTCCAACTCTTCCACCACTTCGGGTGTCGTGTCGGCTACGCGGAAGCCCGTCCCGGCCGGGATCAGCTTACCAATGATGACATTCTCCTTCAGACCGAGCAGTTGGTCTTCCTTGCCGGCAATTGCCGCCCCGGCCAACACGCGGATGGTGTGCTGGAACGAACTGGCCGACAAGAAACTGTCCGTATTCAGCGAGGCCTTGGTAATGCCCATGAGCACCGGTTCGGCCCGGGCCGGCTCACCACCTTCAGCCATCACTTCCTCATTCACGCCCTGGAAAATGTTGGACTCAATCAACTCACCGGGCAGCATCTCCGTGTCGCCTGAGCTGGTGACCATCACCTTGCTCAGCATCTTGCGGATAATCACCTCAAAGTGCTTGTCGCTGATGTTCTGACCCTGCGGCCGGTACACCTGCTGCACCTCACGCAGCAAATACTGCGTCACGGCATCACGCCCCTGGATTTCCAGGATGCGGTGCGGATTCTTGGAGCCTTCCGTTAGCTGGTCGCCCGCGTTCACGTGCTGGCCTTCACTAACTAACAGCCGCATCCCGGCCGGGATCTCATAATCCCGCTCGTCCTGGCTTTCCCAGACCACTTTCAGGCCATTCTCGTCGATGACAACCCGGCCGGTATGCCGTGCCGTCAACATCAGGTCACCCTGTTCGGCTACAATATCACCGACCTCTACCCCATCCCCGTCCTGCACCCTAATCGTCCAGTCCGCGGGAATATCGTAGACGTCATCCACCAGCTTACGGTCAGAGGCAAACACATGGCGCACACCATCAATCACCCGGACTTCAGCCACACCGCTAATCTCCGTAATGACCGCTTCACCCTTCGGCCGCTGGCGTGCTTCAAACAACTCCTCCACACGCGGCAAACCCTGGGTGATGTCCGCCTGGTCAGCCGTACCACCTGTGTGGAACGTGCGCAGCGTCAACTGCGTACCAGGCTCGCCAATCGACTGGGCCGCCACAATACCCACAGCCACACCCAGGTCCACCGGCCGGCCACGGCCCAGGTCCAAACCATAACATTTGGTGCAGATACCCTGGCGCAGCTCACAAGTCATCGGCGAATAAACGTACACCTCTTCAATCCCGGTCGCGTCAACCGCTTCCGCAATCTCCTCGCTGAACATCTCGCCTTCATTGATCAGAATCTCGCCCGTGGTCGTATCCACAATCTGCATCGCCGATGTCCGGCCGTAGACTCGTTCTGCCAGCTTCTGCTTGCCAAAATTGTCCACCCGGCGAACATAGATGCCCTTCTTCGTGCCACAATCAGCGGCGCTGATAATCACATCCTGGGCCACATCTACCAGACGGCGCGTTAGATAACCGGCATCCGCCGTCCGCAGCGCTGTGTCTGCCAGACCTTTCCGCGAGCCGTGCGTAGAGATGAAGTACTCCAGCGCGGTCAGCCCCTGGCGGAAGTTTGAGGTAATCGGCACGGCAATGATGCGCCCCTGCGGGTCGGCCATCAGGCCGCGCATCCCGGCTAACTGGGTAATTGGGCCAAAACCACCCTTACCAGCCCCGGAAAGGGCCATCATGGCCATCGGCCCGGTCGGATCCATTGCCGCCCGCACCGCCACCTCAACTTCATCCTTGGCCGAAGTCCACTGCTCAATCGTTCGCTGGTAGCTTTCTTCTTCCGTCAACAGACCACGCCGGTACTGGCGGTCGATTTCTTCCACCCGCTTCTGGGCCTGGTCCAAAATCCCCTGGCGCTCCTCGGGCACTGTCAGGTCCTGCACAGCAACCGTCACACCAGAACGCGTGGCATATTTGAAGCCGATATTCTTCACCGCGTCAACCATCTCAATGGTCGCTTTGTCCCCAAAGAGGCGGTAGACACGATTGATCAGGTCGTTAACGGCCCCCTTGTTGAGCACCTGGTTGATGAAGCGCATTCCCGGCGGAAGCGTACGGTTGAACAACACCCGGCCGGGACTGGTCACAATCACCCTTCGGCGCGGCTTTTCATCGGCATAGCGCTGCCCATTATCATCCTGGTAAGTATCCGTAAGCAGCCTGATCTTGGCATGGATATCCACGTGACCCAGCTCATAAGCCAGCTGCGCCTCATCCATGCTGCTGTAAACGTGCCCCTCACCCTTCATACCATCTTTCATCACCGTCAGGTAATAAACACCCAACACCATATCCTTAGACGGCCCAACAATGGGCTGGCCATCGGCCGGCTTCAGCAGGTTCTTAGAGGCCAACATAAGTTCCTTCGCCTCTTTCACCGCCCGTTCCGACAACGGCACATGGACCGCCATCTGGTCACCGTCGAAGTCAGCATTAAACGCCGCGCAAACCAGCGGATGCAGTTGTATCGCCTTCCCTTCCACCAGGATCGGCATAAACGCCTGGATACCCAGGCGGTGCAGCGTCGGTGCCCGGTTCAACAAAATGGGGCGATCCTGAATGACTTCTTCCAGAATCTCCCACACTTCCGGAGGCTGGCGTTCGATGACCCGCTTGGCCCCCTTCACGTTGCTGGCGTATTCATATTCCACCAGCTTGCTAATCACAAAGGGGCGAAACAGCTCCAAGGCCATTGCCTTGGGCAGGCCGCATTGCCCCAACTTCAGATTAGGACCAACCACAATCACCGACCGGCCGGAGTAGTCGACACGCTTGCCCAACAGATTGCGACGGAACCGGCCCTTCTTGCCCTTAAGCATGTCCGACAGCGATTTCAGTTCACGACGGCCACGACGACTGAGCGCCTTGCCCCGCTGGCTGTTGTCGATGAGGCTGTCGACAGCTTCCTGCAACATACGCTTTTCGTTACGTACAATCACGTCTGGCGCGCCCAACTCCAGCAGCCGCTTCAAGCGGTTATTGCGGTTAATAACCCGGCGGTAGAGGTCGTTCAGGTCAGAGGTCGCAAACCGGCCACCATCCAATTGGACCATGGGGCGCAGCTCCGGTGGAATAACCGGCAAAACAGTGAGGATCATCCACTCCGGCCGGTTGCCGCTCTTGCGCAGCGCCTCCACCACCTGCAGCCGCTTGGTGGCCCGCTTGGCCGCCTGCTTGGAGCGCGTGGTGCGCACCTCGCGCCACAACTCACGCGATAGTCGGTTGAGGTCCATGTTCTTCAAGATGTCATAGAACGCCTCGGCGCCCATGTCAGCCCGGAAAACGTTGCCAAAACGGCTCTTCAGTTCGCGGTATTCCGTTTCATTCAGGAAGTTCATCTGGGCAATGCCCGTCAACTGATCCCGGTTCATCTGTGCCTGCTGGCGCAGGCGGACCAGTTTTTGGGAGAGCTGCCCGTTCACTTCGTTGGCCACCGCCCCGCGCTCTTCCTTCAGCAGGGCAATTTCGCGCTGAATAGCAGCCACATCACTCTGGTGCGATTCTTCATGCTCCTGCTGCACCTGGGTCAGGCGATCAGAGGTGATTTCTTGCACCAGGACAATATGTTCGCGTCCAACCGTTTCACCGGCTGTCAGCACGACGCGGTCGCCCAGGCGAATATCGCTCGCGGCAGCCTGGCCAGTCAGGTTGGCCAGGCGCTGCTCGGTCGTCCGTGCTTCCTGCACCGCTGCATCAGTGGCCGCGGCCAGGCGATCGTCGAACGTTTCGTGCAGTTCAACCAGCGCTATTTCCAACTCTTCCAGGCGCGCGGTCGCTTCAACCGTCGTCTGATCAATCCGGGCATCGCTCTCTTCCTGAAGCCGCAGTTCGGCCTCTTTTAGCTCTTCGTCCAGCCGCTTCAGGGCGCGCTGGCGCGCATCTTCGTCCACATGGGTGATCACGTATTGGGCGAAATAAAGAACCCGATCCAGGTTGCGACGGGACACGTTTAGCAGCAGGCCCAGGTAGCTGGGAACCCGCCGCGTATACCAGACATGAGCAACCGGCGCAGCCAACTCAATATGGCCCAACCGCTCACGCCGCACAGAAGAACGCGTAATCTCAACGCCGCATTTATCGCAAACAATCCCTTTGTAGCGGACGTTCTTGTACTTGCCACAGTAACATTGCCAATCTCGGGTTGGCCCGAAGATGGCCTCACAAAATAAGCCGTCCTTCTCCGGCCGGAGACGCCGGTAGTTGATGGTTTCTGGCTTGGTTACCTCGCCATAGGACCAGGAACGGATTTGCTCGGGCGATGCTAGACTAATTCGCAAAGAGCGGAATTCATTTGTCTCCACCAGGTGACCTCCCAAAAGTCAGGAATAGTGATTGCCTTGCTCCAACTGCGGCAAATCGTTTGTTTGCCGACACTTACCCCAGGTTACCAATTCAACGTGCGCAGTACGGGTTCACAAATCGCTGGATAAACGGCCTCTAAACACATAAAAGAGCGTCAGGCGTTATTGCCTACGCTCTTACGCTATTTGGGCCATCTTATTACCACAAAGGTATTATATCGGCGGACGTCAATGCGTCAAGAATTTCACAAATAATGCCCCCGGCCGGGGCCAGTTCTAACGGACTGCTAACCTTCCCCGGCCGGGGACACCCATATCATCGCCAATCTGCTTACGCGGCCGCCTCCGGCTTGATCAACCCGCCACAAAACTCACAAGTCACCGCCTGCACGCCGCGCGGGGGCACCGGCACCGTGGCAAAGCAACTGGGGCACTGCGACGGGAACGAGAGGGCGACCGCGGCCGCACCGGCCACCTCTTCCTGAAAACGCGCCGCCCGATCCCGATCCACGTCACCCGATTTCACCCGGTTTATCCAGGCCGCCCAATCAGCCGATTCTTCGCCCTTCAGGTGGAAGCGCGCCCGCGAGACGGGGGCGTTGGCTCCCAGCACCAGGTCAAGGATATCCTCCTTGCCCATGCCCAGGAAACCACCTTCCTCAGACGCCTTCACCGATTCGATTTCGTGGGCGGCAACATCGAACAGCAGTTTCTGAACCGTTTCCTTCTCCGCGGCAAACAGACCCAGGTGTTTCTTCTTAACCAACTCCTCGTTCTGCTCAAAAAGCAGCCGCTGGTCGGTCAGGATCAGGTAGCCGTCGGGCCCTTCTTTGCCATCACGCCGCCACTCGGCCTTCACCGCCAGCAGCGGCCCTTCAGCCGAACGCAGGTTAATTTCGGGCGAGGCAGCAATAATCTCTAGCATCTCGGCCACGCCGCGCAGATCGTGGTCGATGCTCTGCAGCTCGCGTTGTAGATCGTCATATTGCCCGGCCACGCTGCGTCGTACCGCATCCACCTGGCCGGACAAAGCGCTAACTGCGCTCTCTGCGGCCTGGATGCTGGCCTCGTTATGGGCCGACAGGCGGCGCACTGGCCCCGCAGCCTGCTCCACATCGCTGCGCAGGCGCGCCACATTTGTCCGCAAAGCAGAATCGATCCCCGGCCGGGTACGTCGCCATTGTTGCTGCAGCGCCTGAATCTTTTCTTCCAGGCGGCCGGCATGCACATAGCCCCGGTCGCGCAAAGTCTGCAACTCAACAGGTATCTCCGCCAGGCGCGATTCGATATCCCCCATGGCCTGATGCACGTCGCTGAGTTGGGCCGCCGCCTGGGTAGTCTCAAAGCGGCTTTGCAGCAGGCGCACCTGTGATTCACGCTGGGCCAGGAGTTCAGCGCTCACGGCCGCCGCCCCAGCCGCGCCAACCACCCCCACCGTCGCCCCGGCTTTGGCCTTGCTCAGGGATGACGACGAGGCGGACGATCCACCGGCGCTGCCGGGTGGGCTGCTTTTATGGGCGCTGGGCTGCTTCCCGGCCGGGGGCGGGGCCGGCTTCTGGGTGGGCTTCTGCGGCGGCTTGTCCCCGGAACCACCGCCCTGGCTCGTCCCACCACGCACTGCACTGCTGGTTGAAGGCTTTTTGCTGCTCTGTCCCTTCGATCCCGAACCATCTGCCATTATGTCATCCTCCAGCTACGAACAAGCAACATGATATCAATCAACCTGGCGGGGTGGCTTGTCCCGGCCGGGGATAGCCAGGCCAACACCCCGTCAGGCAGCAACTCAGGTCAACTGACCCAGACTATGTTTCAAATACGCTTCCATAAAGCCATCTAGCGCACCATCCAGCACCGCATACACATTCCCCGTCTCATGATTCGTGCGGTGGTCCTTCACCATACGATACGGGTGCAGCACATAAGAGCGAATCTGATTCCCCCAGCCGGCATCCACATCCTCCCCCTTCAGCCGCGACATCTCCGCATCCTGTTTGCGGCGCTCCAGGTCAAACAACTGCGCCTTCAGAATCTTCATCGCCATCTCTTGATTCTGCACCAGCGACCGCTGATTCTGGCAGGAAACCACAATGCCCGTCGGCAAATGCGTGATGCGGATGGCCGTCTCATTCTTTTGCACATGCTGTCCCCCCGCCCCGCTAGCCCGGAAACGGTCAATGCGCAAATCCTTTTCGTCTATCTCAATCTCAATATCCTCAGCCACATCCGGCCACACCTCCATCTTGGCAAACGAGGTATGGCGGCGGCTGGAAGCGTCATAAGGCGAAATGCGCACCAGGCGATGCACACCCCGCTCCGACTTCAACCAACCATACACGTAATCCCCGCGAATAGACATCAGCGTGCTCTTAATACCCGCTTCATCGCCGGGGCTTTCATCCACAATGTCGACTTCCATGCGGTGCGCCTCGGCCCAGCGAATGATCATCCGCTGCAGCATTTGCGCCCAGTCCTGCGCCTCCGTACCCCCTGCCCCAGCATGAATAGCCAGCAGCGCATTCTCATCATCATACTGGCCAGAAAACAGGGTACGAAACTCCAGCTCGTTCACAATCCGGGAGAGGCTTTCCGCTTCCCGCGTCAGTTCCTCGGCCAGCTCATCATCCGCCAGGCCAGCCAACTCCAGCGCATCAGAGAGGCGGGTATCCAATTGCAGCCAAACAGCCACCTGGCGGCGCAGCTTCGTCAGCTCGCGCATAACCTCCTGCGCCTGCTGCGGGTCCTGCCAAAACTCGGCCGCCGCCGTCTGCGCCTCCAATTCCGCAATTCGAGTCAACTTGTTGGCGACGTCAAAGACGCTCCCGTAAATGGCGCACCGTGCTGTTTAAGTCCGTTAACTGGCTGATAAGTTCTTCCATGGCAATTTCTCCTCGAATATGTAGCCCAGGCTACCAGGTATCATCATCCGGCTGGCCGGCATACGCAGGCAAACCTCTGATTAGCTGTTCTCAAAAAGACCGTTTACAAACTGATCCGCATCAAATGGGGCCAGGTCCTGAATACGCTCGCCGGTCCCAATGAAGCGCACCGGCAGCCCCAACTCGCGGTAAATGGAAAACACCATCCCCCCCTTGGCGGTGCTGTCCAGCTTGGTCAGCACCACGCCCGTTACCTGCACCGATTCTTTGAACTTGGTCGCCTGCACCAGGGCGTTCTGACCGGTGGGTGCATCAAGAACCAGCAGCACTTCATGGGGTGCTCTGTGAACGCTCTTACGGCAAACGCCGTAGACTTTTTCCAGCTCTTTCATCAAGTTGTACTTGGTATGCAGACGCCCGGCCGTGTCCACAATGAGCAGATCATAGCCACGAGCGCGGGCAGCACGTATGCCGTCATAGGTAACCGCGGCCGGGTCACCGCCCGGCTGTCCGGCAATAACCGGCACCTCGGCCCGTGTACCCCAGATTTCCAACTGCTCAATAGCGGCAGCCCGGAAGGTATCGCCGGCCACCAGCATCACTTTGCGCCCTCTGCCCTTGTAATGCTGCGCCAGTTTGCCAATGCTGGTGGTCTTGCCAGAACCATTGACCCCCACCACCATCACGACCGTGAGCAAACGGGGCGCTTCCAGGCCAAATTCAGGCGGGTCCACCAGCATGGCCCGCAGCTCTTTCTTCAATGCGCCCATCAGCTGGTCGGCCCGGTAAAGCCCTTCACGCCGCACCCGGTCGCGCAGCGCCTCCACCAGCTCCAGGGTGGTGGGCACACCCATATCAGCCTGGATGAGCAGCGCTTCCAGGTCCTCCCATGTCTCTTCAGTGATGTCACCCGCACCCAGTACCGAGGCAATCTGGCCAAAAACGGTGGTCCGGGTGCGCGACAAAGATTCGCGAATACTCTTAAACAAGGCTACCTCTCAATTCAGCTAAGCCGTCTGCGCCGCCCTGTGCGGGCAGCAATCAGGCATCTTCAAGTGTGACGATTTCGCCATCGGCTGTCAACTGCTCCACCCGGAGCGTGGCCTGCTCCAACTGCCGGTTGCAGTGGTCGGCCAGCCGCTGGCCTCGTTCAAAGAGAGCCAGCGACTCTTCCAACGATAGTTCACCCGCTTCCAGCCGGGCAACAGTTTCTTCCAACGCTTTCAAAGCGGCTTCGAAGCTCATCTGGGGAATTGGGTCGTCGTGCGCATTCATGGGCTGCCTTCCTACGTGGTTGGGCCGGTCTCCCCGGCCGGGTTCCTATCCACCGTCACTGTAAACTGGCCATCGACCACCTGAACCGCCAGCCGGTCGCCACCAGCCACATCCTGCTGCTGGCGCACCACCCGGCCATCCGCATGGCGCACAATGGCATAACCCCGTGCCAGGGTGGCCAGCGGGCTAACCGCCGCCAGCCGGGCCTGGGCTACCGCCAGCCGGCCAGTCGCCCGATCCAGCCGCCGCGCCAGGGCACTCACGCCCCGGCCGGTGACCACATCCAGGCGCTGGCGATCATTGGCCAGCCGCGCCTGCGGTCCCAGATGGCTCAGGCTGCGGGCCATTGCCTGCACACGCCAGCCCATCTGGTCCAGCCGCGAACGCATCAACTCCGCCAGCCGCACCTGGCTGCCCAGCACCAGCGGGCGCAGCTCGCCAACGTCGGGCACGGCCAGTTCGGCCGCCGCCGAGGGCGTGGGCGCGCGCAAGTCGGCCACAAAGTCAGTGATGGTAAAATCCGTCTCATGCCCCACGCCACTGATGATGGGATGGCGGGCGGCGAAGATGGCGCGGGCCACCTGCTCATCGTTAAAGGCCCACAAATCCTCAATGGAACCACCGCCGCGGGCCACCAGGATCGTATCGAGATCGTCGCGGCCATCTAGCCAGCGCAGGGCACGCACAATTTGGGGTGGGGCATCGGCCCCCTGCACCAGCGTTGGCGCAATCAGGACTTGCACCAGCGGATAGCGGCGGCGCAGCACGTTCAGAATGTCGCGCAGGGCAGCCGCATCGGCCGAGGTGACAATACCAATCTTGCGGGGGAAGGCAGGAATGGGCTGCTTGTGCACTGGGTCGAACAGCCCTTCCGCTTCTAGCCGCTGTTTGAGCTGCTCAAAGGCCAGGGCCAGGTCACCCCGCCCGGCCGGGGTCAGCGATTCGGCATAAAGTTGATAGTTGCCGCCGGCCTCGTACACCCCGACCCGGCCGCGCACCACCACCGCGTCGCCATCCCCCGGCCGGAAACGCAGCCGCTCAGCTGCCGAGCGCCACATCACGCACTTCAATTGGGCGCGCTCGTCTTTCAACGTGAAATAAAGGTGACCGGAGCGGGCCCGCACAAAGTTGGAGATCTCGCCTGCCACCTGCACGTCTTGCAGCCGATAATCGATATCGAACAGCTCGCGGATATAGGTGGTTAGCTCGCCTACAGCCCACACTTCTTGATCCCGGCCGGGTTGCCCAAACAGCAAGCTCAACGCTCACCTTCCTTCATCACCAGACAAGACAGCCGGCGGCAGCATCCCGGCCCAGCGGCCAGGGAACCGCCTCCGGCACCGTCGCCTATCCTCGCCCATGCCAGGTGCAGGGCAAGCGAGCGGATTGTAAAAGCCTTTACGCAAACCGTCAACCGCCCATTGGCACTTGCCACCTGCCCATGCTAAAATCATCTCAACTTATCAACCACGGTAAGCTGCCGCCTGTTTTGGGGCGCTGCCGGCCGTATTTTGGAGGCACAACCTGGAAGAACTATCTCTGGCCAATCTCTTGGTCGACTCGATTCTAGACAAAAAAGGCAGTGACATCCTTCTTCTTGACCTGCGCGAGCAGGCGATTTTCACCGACTATTTTCTGCTATGCAACGGGGACAGCGACCGCCAACTGCAAGCCCTAGCCGAAGGAATTACCGAGACCGCCAAGAAAGTGGGGGACGTTCTGCCCTGGGGCGTTGAAGGTGACGCGGAAAGCGGCTGGGTTCTGGTCGATTACGGCGATATCATCATTCACATCTTCTCGCCAGAAAAACGGGCCTATTACAACCTGGAAGAGCTGTGGAGCCACGCCCGGATTGTCCTGCGCATTCAATAGCATCCCGCCAGCCTGACCACATACAGCACAAGAGCACCTGGCGCAGGTGCTCTCATTGTTGTGCGGAATAATCACCCACCCCGGCCGGGGACTACTCCCGTATCCAGGGATCAGCACTGCGTGCCCACGCTACCAGTTCCGCTTCGCTAAAAAACAGGTTCACTTCCTTTTCGGCATTCTCCGGGCTATCGGAGCCATGCACCAGGTTACGGCCAATCTCCATGCCCAGGTCACCGCGGATGGTGCCCGGCGCGGCAGCCACCGGATTCGTGGCGCCCATGGTCGAGCGGGCCGCGGCAATGGCATCTTTGCCCTCCCACACCATCGCCACCACCGGCCCCGAGGTAATGTAGCTAACCAGGCTTTGGTAAAAAGGTCTCGCCGCATGGACGGCATAATGCTGTTCAGCCAACGCCTGGGACATCTGTAAGAACTTCATCCCAACCAGTTTCAGACCCCGCTGCTCAAAACGGCTGATAATCTGGCCAATCAAACTGCGCTGAACGCCATCCGGCTTTACAAGAATCAGTGTGCGTTGCATCAAAATTACTCCATTGCGCTAGATTTTTGGGCCTTTAGGAATTCGTGGGGTCATCCCCCCATAGATGGGTCGGAGTGGAGGCTTTAGCCGGAACAGTTCTGGCTAAAGCCTCCACTCCCCCTGAAATCCCAAAGATCCGTTTTTTTTGTAACGGCTGCGGCACGGGCCAGCGCCGTCAGGCATAGAAAGAGGCAGCTTGTGCGCTGCCTCATCTTTGCTTTGTAACCCAGGAATTGTACCCCAAAAGCGAGGATTTTGAAACAACCAGCAGCCGCTAGAAAATCAGGCTACAACGCCTCCAGCGCCTCGCGGTAAATATCCAGTGCCTCTTGCAGTTGGCCGTTACGCATGTAAGCATCACCCAGCAAGCGGCGCAGCCCCGGCCGGGAACCCCGGTCCACCTCAGCCGTCTCCAACTCATGGATCAGGGCCGGCAAATCATCGCCGCTGTCCAGGTGGGCCTGGTAGCGCTGCAGCGCCTGCGGCACGTCACCCGCGCGCAATGCCTGGCGGGCCTCGGCAAAGGCCGCCGTGGCCGCCGTGGGCGCCATGGCCGCCGGCCTGGCTGCCGGGGCCGGCACATGCGCCGGCTCCGGCCGGGGCGCAGGCACAGGGGCCGCCGGCCGCTCCATCACCACCTTCTCCTGAGAACGCACTTCATCCTCAGCCGTTAGCCAGCCAGTTACATTCAGCTCGGTCTCTGTCCAGTCAATGACCATGTCACTGTCTTCGCCCGCCAGTTCCAACGACAACCAGTCCGGCAGCGAGGCCGCGATTTCTTCATCCAGGACAAATTCGTCAGCAGCAGCACCCCCCGGCCGGGCCGCATCCCTTGCCTGCACCTCAGCCTCCGAAACCATGAACATGCCATAATCTGGTTCCAGCTCCGGCTCTGGTTCGGCCACTTCCGCAGCAGCAAATCGGGGCGCGTCAGGCTCCATCGCCGGTATGGCCGCGGCCAGCGTCTCTTCCACCGCCGGCGGGGCTGGCTCGGCCGCGGCTTCGGCGGCGGCTTTGGCCGCGGCTTCGGCTTCGGCTTTGGCCGCGGCTTCGGCGGCGGCTTTGGCCGCGGCTTCGGCGGCGGCTTTGGCCGCGGCTGCGGCTTCGGCTTTGGCCGCGGCTTCGGCTTCGGCTTTGGCCGCGGCTTCGGCTTCGGCTTCGGCCGCGGCTGCGGCTGTGGCTTCAGCCGCGGCTTCGGCCGCCACTTCACGGGCCATCCAGCCCGGCATGGTCACTTCTTCTGGTACCATATCGACTGTGGGCAGTTCATCCAACGAAGCACCCTGTCGAGCGGCCAACTGCTCTAACCAGGCCATCGCCGCATCAGGATCATCCGGGATTTCGTCCAGGATATCACCAGGTGTGGCCGGCACTCCCGCTTCTATAGTTTCGGGGGCGGCCGGTTCCGGCCGGGCCAGCAAAGCCGCTTCCGCTTCGGCCTGGGCCGCCACAACATCATGCGGAATCATCGGGGTGGGTGGTTCTTCAACCACCATTGGCCCTTCGGCCAGGTCCGGCTCCTCCGCCTCACTGGTAGCCGCCGCCGCAAGCTGCTCCACAGCCAGCATCTCCAACCAGGCCAGCGCCTCATCGGGGTCCTCCGGAACATCGTCCGCCAACCCGGCCGGGGTCAGAACCTCGTCGGGCAGCGCATCCACGGTGGGCAGCTCCTCCAACGGCGCACCCTGGCGGGCCGCTAACTGCTCCAGCCAGGCCATCGCCTCGTCCAAATCATCGGGCACATCGTCCACTGCCTGGTCAGGGCCAGCTTCTTCAGCGGCCAGCAGGTCGTCCACCGCGGCTACCATGGCCACTTCTTCGGCCACTTCCTCAGCCGGCGCTTCTTCGCTCTCCGGCTCATCCAGAAATGCCGCCGCGCCCACCGGCCGTTCGCTAACCGTGGGCAATTCATCCAGCGGCGCACCCTGGCGGGCCGCTAACTGCTCCAGCCAGGCCATCGCCTCGTCCAAATCTTCGGGCGCATCGTCATAGCCAACCGGCGTCAAATCAATCGCTTCGGCAGTGTAATGCAGTTCGTCGGGCAGCGTTTCAGTCAATTCTTCTCGCAGGTCTGGGCCGGCGACCTCGGCCGCACTCTCCCCGGCCGGTTCCGACAGGCCCACTTCGGCGGCCATAGCCGCTTCGAGCATACCGGGCTGGCTATCTGGCGCTTCCGGCTCAATAGAGAGCTGCTCCAGCCAGGCCATTGCCTCGTCCAGGTCCTCGGGCACTTCATCGACGCTCGCACCCAGCAGATCGGCCGCTTCGGTTGTGTATAGAGCTTCGTCGGGCAGCGGTTCGGCCTCTAGCGTGTCCAGCCAATCCAGCCCGGCTGCGCCAGCCTCCGCCGACTCACCTTCGGCCTGGGCGGCCAGGTCGTCCAACCAGGCCATGGCCTGCTCAACATCGTCGGGCATCTGGTCGGTCGTGAATTCATCCTCCGGCCGGGTATCGGCCAGGTCCGCGGCCCACTCCGTCACCGGCAGCTCGATGTCGGGCACGGTTGCGGCTGCATCTCCCATGTCAACCGGCGGAATCTCCAGGCCAGGATCGGTGGTCAGCGCATCTAGCCAGTCTAGCTTATCCTCGGCCGGCGGCTCCTCTGCTTTGTCCCAGCTCAGGGTAAGGGGCTCTTCGATAGCCGGGCCACCACCGGCGGCAATCTGGTCCAGCCAACCCAGGTCGTCACTACTCCCGGCCGGGAGCAGGCTATCTTCCTCTGGCAGGGCAACTGTCTCGCGCAGCCAGTCCGGAATCTCGGCCGGTTCCAGTGCGGAAGCCCCGGCCGGGGGTGAGGTCTCAGCCATCTCATTCAGCCAATCGGGATAAACGTCATCCGTCGTCACTGGTGATTCCGCATCAAACAGCGAGGGCAGCTCCTCTAATGGGGCACCCTGGGCGGCTGCCAACTCCTCCAGCCAGGCCAAAGCAGCATCGAGATCTTCCGGAACAGCTGCTGCATCTTCCGGTTCCTCGTCTGGTTTTCTTTTCTGCTCCTCGTTTCCACTCATTGAGGAATCCTCCAGGTCAAACATATCCGCGGCACTTAAGGCCATCGCTTCATCTACGACTGGCTCCACTTCACTCTCATCCCCCAGGGCCGACGCAACCACGGCGGCACCGGCCACGCCGGCCGCAGCCATCGCCACCGGCCGGGTGTCATCTTCTTCGGGCACGGCTGGCTCTTCTGGTTCATCGTCATCCGCGGCGAAGGCGGCTGCCAGGCCAGCAGCGGCCAGGCCGGCCACCCCGGCCAAGACGCCAGCGCCCTCTCCCTGATCGGCGTCATCGGGCGGCTCGGGCCGGGCCGGGGCCAGGGATTGGGCCGCAAACTGTGGCGCAGTTTCGGGAGCGCTTGCCGGCTCGTCGCCGGCGAAGGCCAGCCAGCCGGGTAGTTCTTCCCCGGCCGGGGCATCTGCCACCACCGCCTCATCCACAACGCCCAGCCAGTCGGGCAGTTCCTCCCCGGCCGGGGCGTTCTCAGCCGCCGCCGTCTCATCCATGAAGGCCAGCCAATCGGGCAAAGGCTCGTCCACACTCAGCGCCGGCTCACCGGCCGGGGGTGCGGCCGCTGCCTCATCCGCTTCCAGCCAGGCCTTCCAATCCGCTTCCTCGGTAGCAGCATCGATCGCCTCACCTGTTCCGGCAAGCCGATCTTCATCCTCGCCTGGCTCCAGGTCATCGTCATCAAACGGCGACGTCAGGTTCAGCAGCCAGGCGGGCATATTCGTCGGGTCGCTAATAACAATGTCTTCATCCTGGCCAAGCGCCGGGTCGAAGGCCAGCACTGCTTCGGCCAGCTCTTCAGAAGCGGCCCAACCATCGTCAGTCAGGCCAATTTCGTCACCGGTGGCCAGCAGGGCAGCCAGGTCCTCGTCAAAGACGCCATCCAGCTCTTTGTATTCGTCCTCTGGCTGATCGGGGCGCTCCGCTGCGGCGCTGCGTGCTTCGGTGGCTTCGGCCGCCGCAAACCAGTCGGCCAGCTCCTCTTCCTGCATCACCGCCACCCGCACCTCGTCATTCTGTTCCATGGCCAGCAACCAGTCGGGCACCTGTTCGGCCAGTTCGGCATCATCGGGTGCACCAGTTTGGGCCGCGCCCAGGCCCAGTTCGGCCACCCAACCGGCGGTATCGGCAATATCAGCGGCAAAGATGGCTTCATCGTCCATCATCGTAATCATGAGGACGTCGGGCAGGGACTTGGCGCCCGGCAAGCGAAAGGCGATCCCGGCCGGGTCGTTGGGGTCCAGGCTTTCAAGGTCCAGGAGCAGCATCTCCTGCACCTTTTCCAGGTAATCTTGCGCCTCTTGCAAGCGCCCCGTTAGCAGCCACACTTCAGCCAGAATGGCATTGGCCTTAATCGAATCCGGCAGCACATCCAGCAGTTGCAGGCAGACATCGACGGCATCCACGCGCTGTTCATCGCGCCAAAGGGCTTCGGCCAGCAGCACCTGCAAATCCACCCGCTTTGCGTCCCGTTCCCGCGCCTGGCGCAGCTCGGCCACCGCTTGCTGGTAGAGGCCACCCTTCACATACAGGCGGGCCAGGGCTTCACGGGTTAGCATGAGGCGGGCCGGGCGCTGGCCATCGCGCCGCCCATACAGGTCCCGCAGCTCTTGCTGGATGACGTTGTTGTAGGGGTCCATCTCGAAGGCGCGTTCCATATGCCAGCGCGCAATGGGCATTCGCCCCTGCTCTTTGTAGACAATGGCCATGCCAATATGGGCAATGAAATCTTCGGGGTCAGCACTGAGGACGCGCTGGAAGACATCGGCCGCGTCCATAAAGTCGCCCCGCTCCAGCAGCGCTTTGCCCAGCAGGCGGTAGGTAGCCACGTGGCGGGGGTGTTGGGAGAGGATATGGCGGCAGTGGGCAATCACCTCCAGGAGGCGGTTCTCTTGAAACAGCGCTTCGATTTGTTCGTGATAGCGACGTAGTGCGATTTTAGCCACGCCAACCCTCGCTGTCGGCCACAACAGCCGCTGCTGCCCGGCCGGGTAACGACTTACAATGCAATTTGGCGCCCACATCCTGGCAACGATTAGACCACTTCACGCCAAACTGCTTCACTGTTTCGCAGCATCCCAAATTGCCAGTTCAACTGGGCCGCGAGCCACTAGTTATGCAAAGTATTATGCTCAGAATCAGCTATTTACGCAAGTGAAGGGCCGCAAGGCGGTTTAGCAAATTGGTCACGTCCTGCTCTGGCGCAGGCATGGGGCCCAGGGGGTCCAGGCAGCCTTCCCGGCCGGTGAGGGCATTGAGAAGATTCAGCAAACCGTAATGAAGTGCCTCGCGGTAATACCCCCCTTCCAGCACAAACAGAATTTTCCCCCCGCAGCAGTCGGCGGCAAGCTGCAGCAGATAGCGAACAATGAAATCGTAGCCGGTGAGGGAAAGCCCGGCGGCGGCCAACGGATCACGCCAGTGGGCATCGAACCCCACCGAAACGAGGATAAGCTGGGGTTGGAATTGGACCGCTTTGGGGCGCACCAGCAGTTCGAACGCCTGCCGGTAGCCGTGGTCTCCCACCCCGGCCGGGAACGGCACATTCAGCGTATACCCCCGCCCAGAACCCAGGCCAAGCTCCTGCGTGTCACCCAGCCCAGGATAAAAGAAGCGGCTGTACAGGTGCAAAGACACAAACAGCACACAATCATCTTCGTAGAAAACGCGCTGGGTGCCATTGCCATGATGCACATCAAAATCCACAATCAAGATGCGTTCCACGCCATAGACTTCCTGAGCATGGCGGGCAGCTATGGCCACATTGTTGAATAAGCAAAAGCCTTCGGCGCGGTCGGCGCTGGCATGGTGCCCTGGTGGGCGCACCACCGCCAATCCATTGCCTGCCCGGCCGCCCAAGATGGCATTAGTCATGGCCACGCAGCCCCCGGCCGCCAGCAACCCCAATTCATAGCTCTGGGGTGTGACGTAGGTGTCGGGGTCGATGCGCCCGCCACCCAACCGGGCCAGGGTGCGCACGCGCTGCAGGTGAGCATGGGTATGCACGCGGGTCATCTGGGCTGGCGAGGCGGGCTGGGGCTGGATTTGCAGCACCCCTTCCAGGGCCTGGTAATGCGCCAGAAAGGGCAGCAGGCCGGCTACGCGCTCGTAGCCTTCGGGGTGATGGGCCAGGGTATGCTCCCCGGCCGGGGCAAACAAAAAGGCGGTGGTCATTGCCAGAGCTAGCGCAGCATCCGCCAGATTCCCACAAACACAGCCAGCAGCATCACCAGGATCATGACCACCAGCGGCCGCATCGAACTGCTGCTGGGAGCCAACTGCTTGGCTTTATCTTCCTGTGGCTGCACGCTGCTGGGGACCAGTTTAGGCGTCACTTCCTTTGGCACTATCAACGCCTCCTGACGCAGGCGCTCTTCCTCTTCTTTGGCCTGGCGCTCCTTCACTGCCTCCTCGTTGAGGCGGTTCAGGCATGCATCAAACTCCGTTTTCAGCCACTCTCGCTCTTTTGGCTCGAGTTCAATCTTCAGCTCCCGCAGGGCAGTCGTAACGCGGCCAATCAGAGCGTAGCTTTGCGGCTTCGTCCAGTCTATTTCCTTGCCCACTTGCTCGGCGGCCTGGCTAATGATCACCTTGCGCATGGTCTCCACCCGTTCCGAGCCTTGCTGCTTCTCGGCCTCCTCCCACTGCCTCTGTAGCTCGGCCGCCTCTATATCAGAATAATGCTTTAATGCATTCACCTTGGCCAGCATAAAGGCCTCGGCCAGATCATCAATAGGCTTACCGACCTGGCCCTGGTCGGCGGCAACCACCGGGCTGCCATCATCAATGTTGTAGAAACGCCGGCCAAAGGGGGTTGTGGGCCGGTGGTCGGTCACGTGAAACTCTGATGTCCAGCGGTCGCTGATGAAAGCGAAGCCCCGTTTGCCGCTTTCTTTGGGATCATCGCCGTAGACGGTCACGTGGAACTTGTCGTTGCCCTGGTGCCATTGCCCGGCCGCGCCAGCGCCAAGGTTCTTCAAATCGCCGCGGACCACCTTGCGCTGGATAGCCCCCGGAGAGGTGGGGGCGGGTTTGGGGCCGCGGTCATTGGCTGCGCCGTGGCCATTGGCCAGGAGCAAACGCGTGGCAGCCTGGTTGCCCAGCACACGTTGCAGTTGTAGAAGCTCGCCTGGGCTTAGAGAGTGAGGGTCGCTGCGGGCGCGCTGGATGAGGTTATGGGTGGCTGATTGGGCCACCGGCTGTCCGTGGACGGCGGTGGGGGGGGTGAGGGTTGTTCCCGGCCGGGACTTCGTCTGTCTTGCTCGTACCACCATGTAAACCTCCAACTACCAAAAGGTCGGCCAGGGCGCTGGCCGGACACCTGTCTGTTTTCGTACAGCTTAGCATAGAAACGAATGACATACAATCTTGAGCAACCCGGATTTGGCCGGGCTAACCCGGCGAGCGACGGGCCACAAGCTGCGCGTGCAGCGCCCCGGCCGGGGCCAGGTCCGGCTGCCGCGCCAGGGCCTGGGTCACCATAGCCACGGCCTCTGCATCCTGCCCCAGCGCCTGGTAACAGAGGGCCAGGTTATAAAACGTGGCCGCATCGGGGCCATGCTGCAGCAGCGAGCGTTGTAAAAAAGCCGCCGCCTCGGCATGATACCCCAGGCCAGACAACACCAGGCCCAGGCAAAACGGCACATCGCTCACCTCGCCCAGGCCCAGATAACCCTGCCACACCTGCTGCACCATTTCGTGCAGCGCCAGGCGCAGCGGCTCATCCGCCTGGTCCAACTTCTCCAGCAGGGCCGGGAAACAGCCCAGGAATATCTTGTGGTCCCAACCGCTCAACCGCAAATAGGCCAACAGTTGAGTCAGTTCCAGCGCCGCATAATGCTTCTCTAACCCCTGTTTGAGCACAAAGAAATCGTCTGGCCCGCCCTGGACGATGGCCTGCTGGTAGGCCAGGCGGGTTTCGGGATACGCCTGCCCGGCCGGGTCCAGCACAAAGGCACACACATCTAGCTGCACCGGGCGCTGCGGCGTACTCAGAAACAGGCCGCCCAGTTGGCGCACATATTCCCCCAGGGCATGAAAGTTAACAGTCAGCGAGAAGCTGCCATGCACATCATAGCCCGGCTCTTCGCGCAGCAGCAGCTCTTCGGCATGGTGGTAGCCCTTGTCGCCGGCCAGCAGCAGCAGCCGGCCGCCGCTCAGGCGGGATAGGTTGCGCAGGCAGTGCAGCCCGCCTATGGGGAAGAGCAGGTGGGTTAGCAGCAGCTCCTGCTGGTAGCCGGCCAGAATCTGGTTGAAGGCGGGGTCGTCGTAGTAGTCGCTGCTGGCCGGTTCCTGGGTGTAGATGCAGGCAATATCGGGCAGCAAGGCAGGATCGGTGGGGTCCGCCCCCGGCCGGGGTGTGGTCAGCGTTACCAGGCTCTCAAAAAGCTGGCCATCCTCAATAAAGAACGCATCGTGGGTCAGGCCATCGAAGAAGTAGTTGGCCAGCAGCGCCAGCGGGTTGGCCAGCGTTCCCGGGGCAAGGGTTACACCACCGTGCAGCAGCGTCAGCGAATCGTTACGCTCGCCATCAAACAAGGCAAAATCCAGCCGGCCGGCGGCTATCCAGGGCTGGAACTGCGGCTGGCTTTGCCAGCCCGCCACCGTGCGCTGGCTGTAATCGGTCATCACGTAGCAAACCGGCACATCGGAAAAGCTGGAGTGGGCCAGCAAGCCGAAAAACTGCTGCAAGAAATGGTAGGCCAACCGGCCGGGGCCGGCCCCCAGCTCCACGATGTACAGTGGGGCGTGGCGATTTAGCAGCGGGGCCACGTCGCGCAGCCAGCCCAGGACAAGCTGGGCATAGGCGCGGGCGATGAACGGGTTGCTGGTAACGTAGTGGGGCACGGTGCCGCTGCGCCAGGCATCCAGCCCGGCCTGGGCAAAATAACGGCGCTGCAACTGCCACAGCAGGGAGCGGGATAGGCGCTGCCGGTTCTGGAGGATGTGGCCGGTCCCGGCCGGGGATGGTGCGTGCGGTTCGTCCATAACCCCAATTAGACGAGGTTTTGCGAATAAATCAAGCCATAGTCAGGCAGGGGTGGTCGGTGGAACCCGGCCGGGGTGGCTCACCCCAGAAAAGCGCAATGCGTACCAGAGGAGGACAACCCGGTACGCATTGCTGCTGAAGCGTTTACGCTGAAAGATCAGTCGCCCAGAAAATCGTCCAGGGCCAGTGTGCTTCTTGGCGGCATAGTGTCTGGCTGCTCATGCCCGGCCAGGTCGCGGGCCACCTGTTCCTGCTCCCATTCTTGCTCGGCGGTTACATAGCGATTGTACCATTTGCGGTGGTGGGAATAGGCGTACAGCGCGTGGACCTTGCCGCTAAACATGGAGAAGAAAGCCGGGCGCTCTTCCGGAAAGATGGCGCCCATGTAAATGTGAATCACCAGCCCGGTCACCACCATGCCCACGGCGGTAAAATGGGCCGGCATGGCCCACTGCACCAGCCAGCGCAGGGAAATGGGAATCAGGTGGGAAAAGGTCATGATGAGGCCGGTGATGATGATGCCAACGATGCCGATGAGGACCACGTAGGAAAACGCCTTCTGGCCGGCGTTGTAATCATCTTGCGGCGGTAGTTCGTAGGATAGGCCCACCAACTTGCGACCATATTGCACAAACCAGTTCAGGTCGTCTTTATCCAGCATCATGCGCCGCGCCCCAAAGGGCATGAAATATTTGCGAAAGCCGACGACAAAATTAAAGGTGATGATGAAGGCCCAGAACATGCCCCAGCTTTCATGCCACTTGATGAGCGGGGCCAGGCCGCCGAAGACATTGCGCACAACGTCGCTCCACCCGGCCGGGACCGTCTGGTACACCTGCCGCCCCAAAATCGCCAGGCCAGTCGCCAGCAAGAAGGCCCAGCTTACCGCGTTAAACCAGTGGGTCAGAATATTCGCCAGATGATGCTTGGTCAGCATCTTCTCCTTCAACTGCTTTCGTTCTGCCAGAGGCAAGTTCACGTCAGACATACTCATTTCTCCAACAGGACAACCGGGCCATAGCCTGGTTACTCCTCAAACTCATTCTCGCCACTCCACAGCTGCTTGGCAAAAGCCACGGCCTGCCCCACCAGCGCCGCGCCAATGAACAGCTTGGTGCCGGGCACTGCTACCTTCTGCCAGAAGGTCTCGGCCGGGGTAGGATCCTTGGCCCGGGGCCAGCCGGGGCTGTCGGGATCCACCGGCTCAAGGTAAAAGGTGTTGGGCTGGGTGTCAATCTCATTGATCAGGCGCTGCACCTTGCGGCCAACCAGCGCTTTGCTGACGGTGCTTTCGCTGTCGTTCAGGTCGCCAAACAGGCGCGCCCCGCCAACGCAGGTGGCCACACAAGCCGGCATTTCGCCGCGGTCTACGCGGGTGTAGCAGGCGCTGCACTTCTCGGCCACGCCCTTTTCCGGGTTGAAGAAGCGGGCGTCGTAGGGGCAGGCGTTCACACACAAGCCACAGCCGATGCAGGCCTTTTCGTCAATCATGATCAGCCCATCCGGGCGCCGGTAGGTAGCCCCAGTGGGGCAGGCCTCAACACAGGGGGCGTTGCTGCAATGGTGGCACTGGGTGGGCACGAACTGCTGCGAGAGGTCGGGGAAGGTTCCCTGCACGCCGGTGGTATGCACCCAGATGCGCGTAGACCCGGCCGGGACTTGCCACTGTGCCCGGCAGGCTACCAGGCAGGCGCGGCAATCAATGCACCGCGCCGGGTCAATAACGAAGCCATATCGTCTTATGTCTGCCATAATGGTTCCTGTCTCTTTGCGGCCGGCAAGCGTCAACACTTGGACGTCAGCAGCCGTTGCTGCGCTGAATCATGCCGATTCAATTAGATTTAATCCGGCCGGGGATGTACCCGGCCGGGGCGCGTCAATGATTAGCCGGTAATTGGCGCAATTCACGCCAGCGCTCAGAAGCCCCAGAACGGAACAGCGCCGGATCGAAGTCGGCCAACGCCTCCCAGCCTTCCACACTGGCCAGTTCGCGCTCCTCCTCAGACAGCTCAATCGTCAACACCCGGCCATCCGTGTTCATGACAATGGTCAGCAGATCGCTGCCATCGTCCACGATATCCCGGATACACAGGCGGTCCGTCCCTTCCGGATTGCGAATAAAGGCGGCAGAGCAACGCTGGCAGAAGGCCAGGTTCGTGTCACACAAATTGCGGTCAATAACTACCTTCATATCAATCTCCTTGCGGCCCGGTGGCTGCGCAACTATCCAGAAGCCAGTGGTCCAAAGAACACCAACTTATCTGCAGACAATTACCTGACAGCCTCTCATCAAGCCTTTTCTACCGTTACAAACGTCTGCGACAGTGCCTGGCCACCGCTAATGGGATCTGTGTAGGTGACGTGCAAGTCACTGGCGCTAACCCCTTTGTTGAAGGCCGTGCGCAGCCCTTTGCTAAGATGGCCAAAGCCAGGTGTCAGATAGACACAGTCCGGCCGGATCGCCTCAGTTACATACGCTTCCACTTCTACCGATCCAACTTCGCTGGTAACGCGCACTTTCTCGCCATTGTCGATGCCACGCTCGCGAGCCACGCCAGCATTTAGCCACAGTCCGGTGTTGTTGAAGACCTGGTCCAGGAACAGGTTGTTTTGGGTGGCCATTTGGGTGTGCTGCGCCACCTTGCCGGTGAGCAGGTAGAATTCGTCCCCGGCCGGGGCGGGCGGCGCTTCCCAGGACGGCCAACCCGCAAAGCCCGCATTGGCCAGCGTCTCCGAATAAATCTCGATTTTGCCACTGGGCGTGTTGAAAACCGGTTCCGACTCCTTCTCCGGCTCAGTCGGCAAATCCAGGTAGCCGTGCTGTTTCAACTGCTCAAACGACAACCCCAGGGGGGCCAACTGCTGGCGGATGTAATCTTCCTCATCCTCGTATTGGAAGTAATCGCCCAGTCCCAGGCGTTCGCCCAACTGCTTGTAGATCCACAACGCCGATTTCGCCTCGCCCAGCGGCTCAATCACCGGCTGGCGCAGCCACACCTTGCCATCCACCACGTGCAGCGGGTCATACCGTTCCAGGTAACTGGCTTCCGGCAGCACCACATCAGAGAACCAGGCCGTGTCGTTCATGATGATGTCAACATTGACAATGAAGTCCATCTTGTTGAACGCCTCAATCGTCTTGGCCCGGTCTGGCAGCGAATGGATGGGATTCTGGCGGGAGATAAACCAGCCATGCGCCTGATAAGGCTGGCCACTAAGGATGGCATCGCGGATATTCTGGAAGATGCCCAACTTCAGGGGCACCAGGGGAAACTGCCAGGGTACGCCGTCCAGCCGCAGGGCACTGACTCTTGGGTAAGGCGGCTGCGGCGGTTTGCCCAGCCCCGCCCCCTCGCTGGCCGTATCGGTAATGAGGCAGCCCTCACCCGTGTCAAAGACATTGCCCACCATGGCGTTCAGCGCCGCAATGGCGCGCTCAGTTTGGAAGCTGTTGATGAAGTTGGAGGTACGCCAGCCGGGATGGGCCAGGCTGCGGTGACCATGGGAGGCGAATTCACGGGCGATGCGGCGGATGGTGTCGGCCGGGACGCCGGTGATTTCGGCCGCCCACTCCGGGGTGTACTCGGCCACAGCCTGCGGCAGCTCTTCACAGCCAACAATGTACTTCTTCACAAATTCGCAGTTGCCAATCTGCTCTGTGGCGATGACGTTCATCATGGCCAGGTGGAAGGCCAGGTCGGTGCCCGGCCGGATAGGAATCCACTCATCCGCTTTGGCCGCCGTCTTGGTGAAGCGGGGATCCAGCACCACCAGCTTCGCCCCGCGGGAAATCGCCTCGGTTAGCTGGAACGTCTCAGAGGTGGAAATCGCTTCCATGAGGTTCCGGCCGGTGAGGATGATGTATTCAGCAAATTTGTAGTTGCGGGCTGGCTCTTCCACACCATAGGTCAGCAGGAAGGCGGTGACCATGGCGTTAAAGCACAGGCTGCGCTGCGTACCATAGTTGGGCGAACCATAGCCGTTGAGCAGATTCTCGAACTGCACCTGGGAGAGGTTGTGGGTGCTGCTAAACACCATGGCTTGCGGGCCATAGCTGTCTTTAATGGCCGTCATCTTATCGGCCACGTAATCCAGCGCCTCATCCCAGCTAGCCTTGCGGAAGCGGCCGCTGCCCCGCCCGCCAACGGCGATAAGCGGGTACAAGACCCGGTCGGGGTCGTAGGTGTTCATGAAGCCGCTCTGGCCGCGCGCGCACAGCTTGCCCATTGAATGGGAGCTGGCGGGGTTGCCATCCAGCTTCATGATGCGCCCGTTGCTGATCTTGGCATGCAGGCCGCAGCGCCAGACGCACATTTCGCACATGGAGGGCACCACGGCGTCAGCATAAGAGCCTGGGAAGTGACCTACGTCGCCGGCCGCTTCGGCCACCCGCACGCCCTTGAACATCCCCAGTTGGGCGGCGGTGACCCCGGCCGCGGTGAGGCCGGCCATTTTCAGGAAGTTTCGCCGGGTAATCAGGTTTGGATCTCGGTTGTAATCAATCATGTTCATAACCTAACGTCTGGACTGGCAGGGGGCGGGATGATCCCGGCCGGGCAAGGCAGCCAACAGGCAACCTTACTCGGCTTCGGCCAGCTTATCCTTACGCACCGCTTTCTTCTTTTCCAGAACATACATCACGATGACTATCATCTGCATGAAGACAATCGCCGTCAGCCCGGGGCTGAGGTTAAATAACTCCGGGAAACTGGCCGAGCCATAGTTCGCGATGCTGGTAACAGCCGGCATAACCACCGGATAGATCAGGCCAAAGATCAGCGCGCCGGTGAAGAAGCCCAACATACCCGGAATCAGGTAATCCAGGCTGCCCTGCCCGCTGCCGGCCACCACTGTGCCGGGGCAGAAGCCGGCCGCGGCCATGCCAATACCAAACAGCAGGCCGCCGCCAAAATTGCCCACCACGTAAACGGGCGTGTTAATGGCCAGCGTAATCCAGCCCAACCATTGGAAGGTGTAGATGAGGCCCACACCCACCACCATGGCCGACATCATGAACTTGAGCACGGCCAGGTCGGTCAGGCGAAAAACGTTCACAATCTTGTGGTAGCGAGTCATGCCCGCTTTGTGCAGCGACCAGCCAAAGGCCATGCCGATGAGGATAGGAAGAATGACTGCAGAGAACATCGTTTTGCTCCTGTTGCCTGCCCCACAGTTGGCGACCAGGCGACAAACTGGGGGTATGAGCGACCTTTTGCGCTAAAAGTTCTTGCGATAGATGATCAGGGCGGTGAGAATGCCCGAAATCAACATACCGGGGATAAAAAGGAACGCGGCCGGGGCAAGCTGCACCCCGCCGGCGATGGCCAGGCCGCTGGTGCAGCCGCCGGCGATGCCGGCCGCGATTTCCAGCAAGACGCCACCGCCAAAGGCGATTAGCCAGCGCTTCCAGCGCGCCGTGCCAAACACCGACACCCACTGCTTGTCTGGCACGGTGCGCCAGCGGAAGTCGTGGGAGATCCAGGCGGAGACGAACGCGCCCAGGAAGGTGCCCAACAGCAGCCAGACCTGCCAGGTGATGCCGGGCGGCATGACAAAGCGGAAGTAGATGTTTTGCGGGAAGATGCGGCTGCCCAGGTAGGCGATAAGGCTCTCGAAAGCGCCGGAAGAACCGGGCATCTGGCCGGCTACGAGCAGGGAGAAGGCAAAGACGATGCCTAGCATAATCCCGGCCGCGTAGGGTGACCATTCTGGCTTGCGAAGCTGGGCCACCAGCCAGTTGGGGCGGCGTTCCCTTTCTTCAATCTGTTCGCGGGTATCAGCAGAAATTACACTCATGATCGCAAATCCTTGTTGGCGGGCGCGCAATTGCACGTCCTTGTGTTTCTATGATTGCAGACGGTCGGTCTCTTGTACCAGGGCCAGCAGCAGATCCCGGTCGGTGGGATCCAACTGGCGAACGGCGGTCACCAGGCGGGGGTCCAGCCGGGCGACGGCCTGCAAAATGGGTCCGCTGTGCTCCGGCCGGGCCAACAAACTGGTCAGCGCGGTAAGGGTTGCCGGGTCTAGCTGCTGCATCTGGCTTTGCAGGGTAGTCATACCCGGCCGGGGTGCATCCCCAACCACCGGCGCCGGGGCTACCGGCCGGGAAACCACAGGTCGCGCAGCAGGCGCAGCGGCCACCGCCACCGCCATAGCCGGCTGCCCGGCCGGGCTGGCCTGGGCCGGGGCGGCCCGCAGTTCACGCCAGCGATCCCCCAGCCCTTCCCAACGCCAAACCAGATACAGGCCAACCGCACTCAGCACAACAAACAGAACAAGTAAAATGACATTACCCATGTTCACCGGTTCCCTCACATTCAAGACAGTACGTTCATATTGGTTGTTAAAGTCGACAATCTCGCCCGTGTTGGCCGCCGGCTCGGCCGGTTCCGGGGCAGCCTCAGAGCCTTCAGTTGAGGCGACATCACTGCCAGTATCATTCCCGGCCGGGGGGGCACTCCCCCCACTGCCGCCAGCCGCCCCGGCGCCCACCGTCACCCCCAGGGCCACGGCATAAACATCGGCCAGTTCATTCACATCATTAGGATGGCAGCTCAGGCAGCTGGCATTGATGTCTTCCAGCGGATAGACCATGCCCGTGTGCGCCTCATCCTTGTCGGTAGCCTGCACATTGCCGGCGTGGCAAAACTCGCAGAAGTCACCAAACGCATGCTCTGTGTGCCAGGCCCCAGAGTTATTCACCGGAAGTTCAGCCTGCACCTCATGACAATTCTTGCAAGAAGAGGCCGAGGAACCGCACTGCGCCCCGGCCGGGGTGGGCCACATCAACCCCACCAACAAAACAATCCCCCCCACAAACAACAGCCAGAGCGGGGTTGCGACCTTTGTTCTAGACATCATAGCCTCTCTCACTCACCTAAAATCCGTTCGCCTCAGCCAGGTCCGTCTTACGCGCCAGCGCCTCAAACATCACGGCGCGCATGGTGTCCAGCACTTCAATGATGCGCCGGTCGGCCAGGTAATAGAACACGGCCGGGCCATCCCGCTCAGTCAGCACCAGCGACTGTTGGCGCAGCACGCGCAAATGGCGCGAAACAGTTGGCTGGGGCATCTCCAGCGCATCGGCCAGCACAGAGACGTTGCGCGGCTGCTCATCCAGGGCATAGAGAATTTGAATCCGCTTAGGATCAGCCAAAGCCTGGCAGATATTGGCATGGAGCAAATTAAGTTCCTGAATGGGTGGATAGGACATTGTGCTTTCCTCTTGCCAACGCCGCTTTAAACTTCAGATAGGAAAGCGGGCGCAACGCTGCTTATTCATGTATTCGGTTATCCGAATACATGACGAAGTATAGAGATCGCGCCGTGAACCGGCAGCGACATCTGTCATGTGATTGGCATGACAACTATCACCCCATCCGGCCGGGACTCCACCACGCCACTCCTGCATATACCAACTACCCCAAAGCCAACACGCATCGCCCAAATAGCCCGCACAATCTCCAGAATTGTGCTGCGGCTCACCCTCCGGGCACCGTGACTTTCATCATCACCATAGGTGCAATCTGTCACTCCCCCCGGCCGGGACGCTGGCCTTACAATACGCAAGATTAAGTGAAACTCCCTGCGGCATAAGGAGCAGAAAAATGACAAAACAGATGATAACCATTGATGGTAATGAAGCGACCGCCTATGTGGCCCACAAAATAAACGAAGTCATTGCCATCTACCCAATCACCCCCTCTTCACCCATGGGCGAATTCGCCGACCAATGGTCAGCCGAGGGACAAACCAACATCTGGGGTTCCACCCCAATGGTCGTAGAAATGCAGGCCGAAGGCGGCGCCGCCGGCGCCGTCCATGGTGCGCTACAAGCCGGGGCCCTTACCACCACCTTCACCGCCTCACAGGGCCTGCTGCTCATGATCCCCAACATGTACAAGATTGCCGGTGAGCTAACCGCCACCGTCTTTCACATCGCCGCTCGTTCAGTAGCCGCCCAGGCCCTGTCCATCTTCGGCGATCACTCCGACGTAATGGCCGCGCGCAATACCGGCTTCGCCATGCTGGCTTCCAACTCAGTCCAGGAAGCACACGACTTCGCCCTCATCTCTTCAGCCGCCACCCTGGCGGCGCGCATGCCGTTCCTGCACTTCTTCGACGGCTTTCGCACCTCGCACGAAGTCAACAAAATCGAGCTGCTAGACATGGAAACCATGCGGGCCATGATCAACGACGACCTGGTGCGCGAACACCGCCGCCGCGGCCTGACGCCCGATGCCCCGGTGATGCGCGGCACCGCCCAAAACCCCGACGTCTTCTTCCAGGCCCGCGAAAGCGTCAACGCTTTTTACACCGCCTGCCCCGGCCTTGTACAGCAGGCCATGGACCAGTTCGCCAGCCTCACCGGCCGGGTCTACCACCTCTTCGACTACGTGGGCGCGCCCGATGCCGAACGCATCATCGTCATGATGGGCTCCGGCGCTGAAACCGCCGAAGAAACAGTCAACTACCTGGTCAACCAGGGCGAAAAAGTCGGCCTGCTCAAGGTCCGCCTCTATCGCCCCTTCGACATGGCCGCGTTTGCCAACGCCCTCCCCCCCACCACCAAAGCCATCGCCGTGCTAGATCGCACCAAAGAGCCAGGCGCCACCGGCGAACCACTCTACCTGGACGTCGTTTCCGCGCTCATTGAGCGCATCGCCGACGGAGCAGCCCCCTTCGATGTCATGCCGCAGATCATCGGGGGCCGCTACGGCCTTTCCTCCAAAGAATTCACCCCAGGTATGGTCAAAGCAGTTCTCGATGAGCTGGCCCAACCCCGGCCAAAAAACCACTTCACCGTGGGCATCAACGATGACGTCACCCACACCAGCCTGAACTACGACGATGGCTTCAACATCGAACCGCCAGACGTGGTGCGGGCGGTCTTCTACGGCCTGGGTTCCGACGGCACTGTCGGTGCCAACAAGAACTCCATCAAGATCATTGGCGAGGATACGCCAAATTACGCCCAGGGCTACTTCGTATACGACTCAAAGAAGGCAGGCTCGGTAACGGTCTCTCATCTGCGCTTTGGCCCCCGGCCGGTGCGCATGACCAGCCTCATCCAATCCGCCAGCTTCGTAGCCTGCCACCAGTTCAGCTTCCTGGAGCGCTACGACGTCCTGCGCCTGGCCGCCCCCGGCGCCACCTTCCTCCTCAACAGCCCCTACGGCCCCGAAGAAGTATGGGACTACCTGCCCCGCAGCATGCAGCAAACCATCATCGACAAAAAGCTCAAATTCTACGTGGTCGATGGTTTCCTGGTCGCCAGCGAAACACGCATGGGACGGCGCATCAACACCATCATGCAAACCTGTTTCTTCGCCCTCAGCGGCGTCCTGCCCACCGACGAGGCCATCAACGCCATCAAATACGCCATTGAAAAAACCTACGGCAAACGCGGCGAAGCGGTCGTGCAGCAGAATTACGACGCCGTCGATTCCGCCCTGGCCCATCTGCACGAGGTGAAAGTGCCGGCCACGGCCACCAGCACCTTCGAGCGCCCGCCCATCGTGGCCGCCCACGCCCCGGAGTTCGTGCAGTCGGTCACGGCACGCATGATTGAAGGGCTGGGCGATACGCTGCCCGTCAGCGCCCTGCCGATCGATGGCACCTACCCAACCGCCACCACACAGTGGGAAAAGCGCAATATCGCCACCGAAATCCCGGTCTGGGACCCGGAAATCTGCATCCAGTGTGGTAAATGTGTCTTTGTCTGCCCCCATGCGGTCATCCGCGAGAAGATTTTCGATCCGGCCCTGTTGGCTACCGCCCCGGCCGGGTTCAAATCCGCCCCCGCCCGCTTCAAAGAATACAAAGACATGGCCTTCAGCCTCCAGGTTGCCCCCGAAGACTGCACCGGCTGCACCCTCTGCGTCGAAGTCTGCCCCGTCAAAAACAAGCGGCAGCCCAAATTCAAAGCCATCAACATGCAGCCCCAAATCCCCCTGCGCGACCAGGAACGAGACAACTGGGACTTCTTCCTCCAACTACCAGAAATTGACCGCACCACAATTCCCCTAAACCAGGTCAAATACTCCCAGCTTCTACAACCACTCTTCGAGTTCTCCGGTGCCTGCGCCGGCTGCGGCGAAACCCCCTACCTCAGCCTCCTCAGCCGCCTCTTCGGCGACCGGGCACTCATCGCCAACGCCACCGGCTGCTCCTCCATCTACGGCGGCAACCTGCCCACCACCCCGTGGTCCCAAAACGCCGACGGACGCGGCCCCGCCTGGTCCAACTCCCTCTTCGAAGACAACGCCGAATTCGGCTTTGGCATGCGCGTCGCCCTGGATCAACGGCTGGCGGCCGCCACCGACATGCTGCGCGACCTGCGCGAAGAAATCGGCCCCGAACTAACTGATGCCATCATCTACGCCGATCAATACGCAGAAGCCGGTATCCAGGCCCAGCGGCAGCGAATCAGCGATCTGAAGAACCGCCTGCACTTCCTGCTAGAAGTACACCCACCAGAGATGGACACAGCCGCCATCGCCGCCCACCACGCCAAAGTGGAAAACCTCCTCAGCATAGCCGACGCCCTCGTCAAAAAGAGCGTCTGGATCATCGGCGGCGACGGCTGGGCCTACGACATCGGTTACGGCGGCCTGGACCACGTACTCGCCTCCGGCCGGAACGTCAACGTCCTCGTCATGGACACCGAAGTCTACTCCAACACCGGCGGCCAGATGTCCAAAGCCACGCCGCGCGGCGCAGTTGCCAAATTCGCCGCCGCCGGCAAGCCCGCCCCCAAGAAAGACCTGGGCCTGCTGGCCATCAGCTACGGCAACATCTACGTCGCCCGCATCGCCTTTGGGGCCAACGACGCCCAAACCATCCGCGCCCTCCAGGAAGCCGAAGCCTACGATGGCCCCTCGCTCATCATAGCCTACGCCCACTGCATTGCCCACGGCTACGACCTGAAATTCGGGCTGGAACAGCAGCAGTTGGCCGTAGACACCGCCTACTGGCCGCTCTACCGCTACAACCCCGAACTGGCAGCAGAAGGCAAAAACCCCTTCCAGCTAGACTCCAAGCCGGCCAAGCTTTCGCTGGACAAATACATCTATCGTGAAGGGCGCTACCGCATGCTAACCCAAAGCCATCCGGAGCGAGCTGCTCGCCTCATGGAACTTGCCCAGGGAGATGTGAGCAAGCGCTGGGAACAATACACCCAACTGGCCGAACAAATCAAGAAGAACGGCAGCTAACCTCTCTATCTAAGGGAAGCGGGCTTCCGGTTTGCCAGAAGCCCGCTTCTTCCGGCGCAGCACACAGCCACGCCTCTTGTACCACCTGACCGACACAAGGAGATACCCATGGACCTGAGCACCACCTATCTGGGACTTAAACTCAAGAACCCCATTGTTCCTTCATCTTCACCGTTGGCCCGCAGCCTGAGCACCCTACGACGCATGGAGGATGCCGGCGCCGCAGCCATCGTGCTGCATTCACTGTTCGAAGAACAAATCACCCTGGAAAGCCACGACCTGAACCACTATCTTACCCAGGGCATCGAAAGCTTCCCCGAGGCGCTCACCTACTTCCCAGAAGCAACCGAATACCAAACCGGGGCCAAAGGTTACCTGGACCACCTGCGCCAGGCCAAAGAAGCACTTGGCATTCCCGTCATCGCCAGCCTCAACGGCGTTTCCACTGGCGGCTGGATCCGCTATGCCCGGGACATTGAGGAAGCCGGTGCCGACGCCCTGGAACTGAACGTCTACTACCTCCCCACCGACCCGTTCATGACCAGCACCACCGTAGAACAGATTTACCTGGACATCCTGCAAGATGTCAAAGCCACCATCTCCATTCCGGTCGCCATGAAGCTGAACCCCTACTTCAGCGCCATGGCCAACATGGCTTACCGGCTGTCAGAAACCGGGGCCGATGGCCTGGTGCTGTTCAATCGCTTCTACCAGCCCGATCTGGACATTGAGAATCTGGAAGTAGTGCCTAACCTGAAGCTCAGCTCATCAAACGAGCTGCGCCTACCGCTGCGCTGGATAGCTATCCTTTACGGGCACATCCAATCAGACCTGGCCCTGACCACCGGCGTGCACACGGTGGAAGACGTAGTAAAGGGATTGATGGCCGGAGCCTCAGTCACAATGATGGCTTCCGAACTGCTGCGCAATGGCGTTGGCCGCATACGCGAGATTCTATTTGACCTGGAAGCATGGCTAATCCAGCACGAATACAACGCCGTATCCGAACTGCGGGGCAGCCTCAGCCAGATTAACTGTGCCGAACCGGCCGCGTTTGAACGAGCCAACTACATGCGGGTGCTCAGCTCCTATGCTCCCGACTACATGTGGCGCATGGGCGCGCTAGGGGTCGTCCCGGACGACCGCCGGTAGACTTACCGTTAAGGCTCTCGTTGAGAAGAGGAGAAGCAACCGCCCCCTCAGACAATGTCTGAGGGGGCGGTTCTGTTACCTGATTCTGATAAGCGTCAGCTTGCTAACGCAGTCTAATGTTCCGCCGCACAACGATGGTTAGGCAATAGTTCATGCAGAAACACGCTCCTGGGCGGCGAGAGACGTCTGCCACTAAGGCCGGGTAATTACCGGCAAGTAGATGTAGTAATCCGTCACAACAGTTGCCTGGACCGTAATCTCGATCTCGGCCGTGTCACTGCCAAACTGGTTCGTCACCGTCAACATCACGGTGTAAGTCCCCGGTGCCGTGAAGGCATGGCTTGGCGACGGGTCGCTTGATGTCGCCCCATCACCAAAATCCCAGGCATAGGTCAGTGGGCCAGTCCCATTAGCCGTGCTAGAGAAGTTGACCACCTCACCCACCTGCACCGGCTGGCCGTTGTTGCTGGCCTCAATGGTACCTGCTGTGGCCGTCATGTAGATGGTCACCGTGTCGGTGAATGTGCTGCTGCCCCAGTTGTTGGAGGCCGTAAGCGTCACCACAAAGTCACCATGCTCCAGGTACACATGGCTGGGATCGTTCCCATCCTCAACCCGCGACCCGTCGCCGAAGTCCCAGCTGTAATCAATGGGCAGCGTGCCCGTGCTTGTATTGGTAAACTGCACCGGCTCGCCCACAAACTTGGGCGCATCATGGGTGAAGCCAGCCACCGCCGCCACCCCTTCCGAACCAAAGGGGTGGAACATCGGGCCGGTGAAGCAGGGGTAGGTCTCCGGATTCGGTTCACCAGTGATGGTCCAGCAGTAATAGTTGCCGGGGGTTACATCGGTCAGCATCTGCGGCACGTACCACATGACAATGTTCGCGCTCTCAATGTTCTCGCCGTTTACAAACTGATCCGGCCCTTGGACATGGTTATCGTTACAGCACGCCCCGATCACACCCAGGTCGGTATCGCCCTCCTCTGGATGATGCAGCGTGGGGTAGACAAACGGGCTGGCACCGCGGCTAAGCGGGAACTGGCCAATGTCTTGCTCAATGTTGTAGCCCGTGCCGTTGTCATCGTACACTCGCCAACTGTAATTCTCAGCGGTCAGGTGATGGGGACCATGGCCAACTTCCGTGTAGGGCACGCGGTAGGTTTCGGTGGTCACCGGCACCCAGGCCGAGCCGTCATAGAGGTCAAAGTTGTCGTTTAGATCGCCATCCACCGCGATGTCAATGCGGGTAACCGGCCGGTACATGGAATTGGTACCACAGCCCTTGCCATAAGCACCACTTACCACCCGGAAACGGCCATCGGTGAAGAACTGGATGTGCTGCTCATAACGATAATTGCAGGAATTGCCCCAACTGCTCATCCGGAAGTCCTGCACCACCTCAAAGCCAATAATGGTCAGGCCATCGTACAGGTCATTGATTTGCGTTTCACCGTAAGGGTAAATGGGGAAGCCGCCACCGCCGCCACCGCAGCCGGTGGAGTCACGGTACCCGCTGCTGCCATAGTCAGCGTGCCATTCCACGTTCTTGACACTGGTCAGCACTTCCATGCCGTTGTAGGTAACATTGTAGACTCGCAAGCCATCGGTGCCGGTGGTCTCGTAGTCCATCGCCCAGCCGTCGCGGTTCACGCTGCCCGGAACAGGACAGCCTTCGGGCACAAAGGGCACGGCCGCCCCAGGCGTATTCGGCACAGAAGGCGTCCAGTTGATGCCCGCCAGGCGGTCATCGGTCAGGTCTACCACAGCCCACAAGGTACGGTCCCCTAGCTCAAAAGAGGGCGCGGCACACAAGTGATCGCCGGCGCAAGAGGAGTCTACCAGGTCGCCAGGGACCGGGGACATGGTGCCATTGGTTGGCCGGTAACCCAGCGCCTCGATGACTTCTGGCGCATTCAGGGCAATGTCCATCGCCCGGTCAGCCAGCCGCTTGTTGATGCCCGGATGCATACCCACCAGGTACAGTACATCCAGCACCTCGTTGGTGTCCAGGTTCACAATGGCCGTCACGGCCGCATTTTCGTCGTAGTTGTAGATCTCTACCTGGCGGCAGTCGGCGCTGGCGCAGGCGGCGCTGGCGGCGGTGTACTGGTCGGCCAGAATCTGGCGCACGCCAAACACTTCGGAACGATGCCCGGCCGTGTAAGCCTGCACCCGATAATCATCCAGGGCCAATTCCTGGGCCTGGGCCTGTTCTGGCGTCATTGTACTGGACAGCGGAATTGCCGCAGATTTCCCGCGGGCAACCCCTGTGGGCTGGAACAAACTAACGGATAAGAGCAGGACTGGGATGACCAGAACCACGGTCAGAACTAGCAAGCGAACCAAAGAGCGTTTTGACATAATACCACCTTTCTCCTAGAAAATAGGGCGACACCCGCAAACAGGGCCACCTCCAACAGCCTGCACCCGGCGCACAAACACCTCGGCGCGCGTCCGAACTCGGTGAAAAACTTTACCTCAATTGTACGAAGTTAGCGTCATGGATGGGCGGACTTACCATTCACTGAAGGTTACCTTGGACGGCAGCAACAAGCAAGCCAGTGAGCGATTGCCATATTCAGGCCAGAATAGACGGACATCTAATTCTATACCGATGTCACTGTTGTGCACAAGTTTCCGCGGAAGACGAAACCACCGGCAGGGCCACCATGCCAGTGCCCCGCTCTGCGCGCCGCCAGCACTGCATTGACCCAATCTTGACGCCTGGCAGAGGTATAGAGCCAGGACAACCGGCGTAAAAGGCCGAACCAGCCCCCGGCCGGGGACGGCACCCCGCCTCCCAGACTTTCAACGAATCCTCATTTTTGGCCCATATACAGCGCCAACATAGACCCGCATTTTACAACTCGATAACACACTCCACGCCAAAAGCGCTAAAATGGGACAGAAACGTGTTTCGTCGAAGTGTAATCCACCTTGCCGCGGAGAAAACCATGCCACCTGCTTCAACCAATTCCGCCACCAGCATCACCTGGCCCACCAAGCGCAGCCGGGTAATCAGTCGCCCCGGCCGGGGCTGGTTGCCCTGGCTGGGACTAGGGATCATCCTCCTGCTAGCCCTGTTCTTGCGCTTCTACCAGTTGGGTCAGGCCGGCTACAACCAATACTACGCCGCCACCGTGCAAAGCATGCTCACCTCGGCTCACAACTTCTTTTACGCCGCTTACGAGCCAGGCGGTTCCGTGTCGGTGGACAAGCCGCCGCTGGGCTTTTGGCTGCAAGCTGCCTCCGCAGCCATCTTCGGCATCAACGGCTTTGCCCTGGCCCTGCCACAAGTCCTGGCCGGCCTGCTGGCCATCCCCTTGCTCTATCACCTGGTGCAGCGCCAATTTGGCGTGTGGGCCGGGCTGTTGGCCGCCCTAACCCTGGCCATCACCCCGGTCACCGTCTCCACGGAGCGCAACAACACCATCGACGGCACCCTGGTATTGCTGCTGCTGCTGGCGGCCTGGGCCTTCATTCGCGCCACCGAATCCGGCCGGGTGCGTTTTCTCTGGCTGGGCGCGGTTCTCGTCGGCCTGGGCTTCAACGTCAAAATGCTGCAAGCCTTCTTGCCCCTACCCGCCTTCTATGCCCTTTACCTGGTTGGGGCTCCCCAGCGCTGGTGGCGTAAACTGCTGCACCTGGCCGCCGCCGGCCTGCTGCTGCTGGTCGTCTCGCTTTCCTGGGCGGTGGCTGTGGACCTGACCCCGCCGGAGAACCGGCCCTACGTAGGCAGCAGCAGCGACAATTCGGTGATGGAGTTGATCTTGGGGCACAACGGGCTGGCGCGTCTGCTGCCGGGCGGGCGGCAGTTGGCCACAAGGCTCTTTGGCGATGATTCGCCAGACGCTGCCCCGGCCGGGAACCAGGCCAACACCCCCAACACCCCCGCCAACCCGCCCGGCGCGGCCCCAAACGCCGGGAACGCCCCAGGCGGCATCAACCAGGAGATTGGCGACCCTGGCCCACTGCGCCTGTTCACGGAACCACTGGTGACGGAGGCGGGCTGGCTGCTGCCGTTGGCCCTGTTTAGCCTGCTGTTGGTCTTAGTCACGGTGCGCTGGCAGTGGCCCCCGGCCGGGAAGCATCTGGCGGCATTCCTGTGGGGCGGCTGGCTGCTAACCGAACTCCTCTTCTTCAGCGTGGCCAGCCTCTATCACGCCTACTACCTCATCATGTTGGGGCCGCCCCTGGCCGCCCTGGTGGGGATGGGCGGTTGGGCCTTGTGGCAGCAGTACCGTCAGCGCCCCTGGTTAGGCTGGCTGTTGGCCGGCACTGCCAGCCTGCTGACGCTGGGCACCCAATGGCTAACCCTGCGCGCCTATCCGGACCAGGCGGCCTGGCTGCTGCCGCTGAGCCTGCTGCTGGCGCTGGTGGGGCTGGGTGGCCTGCTGCTGCTAACATTGGCCCATCGCCCGGCCGGGGGGCTGCCCAAGATCGCCCTGGCCATCGCCCTGGCGGCCACCCTGGCCGCGCCGGCCGCCTGGGCCTTCAGCACCACCCTGAACAGCACGCCCAACGTAAATCTCCCCCGCTCCGGGCCGGCAACAGGCAGCACGCCCGGCGCCGTGCCCAACGCACCCGGCGCCCCGGCCGGGAACCAGCCGGCCCAAACCGGCAGCCTCAACCAGCAGCAGCAAGCCCTGCTCAACTACCTGACCCCGCGCACCAGCGCCAACACCTATCTAATGGCAACGCTCAGCGCCATGCAAGCCTCACCTTTCATTCTGGCCACAGAACGACCCGTATTAACCTTTGGCGGCTTCAATGGCGGGGATAACGTGGTAACGGTGGATCGGCTGGCGACCATGGTCGCGTCTGGCGAGCTTTCTTATGTGTGGGATACCGGCTTGCAGCAAAGCAAGCCGCAAATTTACCGCTGGGTCCAAACAAACTGCACACCGGTCGTGGTACCGGGTATGCCGGCCGCACCGCAAACCCCCAACCAGCCCGGCCAACCCAACCAACCCGGCCAACCCAACCAACCCGGCCAACCCAACCAACCCGGCCAACCCAACCAACCCGGCCAGTTCCGGCCGCCCAATGGCCCACCCGGAGAGGCCCCCGGGCAGCTCTATGCCTGCGGCCCGGCCGGGGGCTAGCCCTGCTGCCAATTCATCTACCACAAGCCGTCGAGGCTACGGCTCCCCGGCCGCGGCACTGGCTAGCGGCCCTCTGGCGCGGTCAACCTGATCTTCACCAGCCCGGCTTCCTCCACAGCGGTAAAGCGCTTCAAGCGGCAAACCTCATCTTCCGGCCAGGTAGGGCGGCCAGTGCGCACATCAAACGTGTAGCCATGGTCGGGGCACTTCACCTGGCCACGCACAAAGCGCCCTTTGCTCAAATCGGCCGCCGCATGGGGGCAGATGCTGCTGAAGGCCACCAGGCTGCCCCCGCTGCGGGTCAGCAGCACCACCTGGCCAGAAACCTTCACCCTGGTCAGGCTCTCAGCCGTGATCTCCCCGGCCGGGATACCGGTCTGGTAAAAGCCATCAGCGTCAGGGGGAGGGGTTCGTCGCAGTAGGGGCATCGCGTCACAACTCATGGCCAAATTGGCCCACGCTTACGGCGGCGGCTCAGCCAGCAGCAGTTCAATGGCCGCCGTCGTCTCCGCGTAAGCACCTTCGCCAATACGTTTGTACCGGATATTACCCCCCTTGTCCACCACAAACAGCGTTGGCCAATCCCACTGGCCGTAAGCCGCGGCAATCTGCCCCGTCCCATCCACCACCACCGGAACACCGATCTTGTTTTGGCGCACAAAGGCTTGCAGCGCATCCACATCGCGCTCATAGCGAAACTCCGGACGGTGCACGGCCACCACCGTCAGCCCATCCGCGCCATAATCCGCCTGCCACGCCTGCACGTGCGGCATCAGCCGCTGGCAGTTCACGCAGCCAAACGTCCAAAATACCACCAGCACCACCCGGCCGCGCAAATCGGCCATGGCCAGCGGCGGGCCATTCAGCCACACCTCACCCTGGTCAAAGCCGGCCGCGCGTCCCAGCACAGGCAGCGGCGCCACGGTTGGCGGCTGATCAGAAGTTGCCATTGGCTGGCTGCCGCGAGCCGGCAGTCCTGCACAAGCCGCAAACAGCACCATCGCTGCCCCCAGCAAAATCACCCACCATCCTCGCCGCCCAGAACCCACCTCACGGCTCACGTCTCAGGTTCCGGCTCGCCCATCAAATATGAAATCACCGCCGCCGTCTCATCATACGCCCCTTCGCCAATATGCTTGTAGCGAATGTGGCCATCTTTGTCCAACACATAGCGGGTAGGCCAGTAGCGCTGCTGGTAAGCTCGCCAGGTACGCCCATCGTTGTCAATGGCTACCGGATAAGCAATCCCATTGCGCAGCAGCGCGTCGCGCACATTGTCCACATTCTCTTCATAGCCGAATTCCGGGTAATGAACACTGACGATGATGAAATCTTCGCCAGTGAAGGTATCATGCCATTCGCGCATGTAGGGAATCATCCGCTGGCAGTTGATGCAGCCAAAGGTCCAGAACTCCACCAGCACCACCTTGCCCCGCAAATCGGCCAGGCGCAGCGGCTCGCTGTTCAGCCAGATTTCGTTGCTGAAGTCCGGGGCCAGGCCCATATCCGGCAGCGGCGGAAGGGGGGGGCCGGTCGGGCTTGGAGGCAGTACGGTCGCTGCTTCTTCCCCGGCCGGGGGCACGGCCAGGGTCGGGGTTGGGCTGTCAGCCGGTTCCGCCCCGGCCGGGGCGCCCAATGCCCCACAAGCCGCCAACAGCAGCGCCGCCACCAGCAGCAGCGTCACCAGCAACAAATATGGCCACAAATTACGCATCGTCCAAACCTCCATTCCTGGCCCGGCAATCCAACGCCGGCCCTACAGGCAGCAGTTGACCAACCGGCAAGTTGAGAAGCCAAACAGTAACCGCCGGCCGTTACGAAAGCCTTGGCCAATTGTTACGCAAATCTTACCGGCGCCCGGCACCCCGGCCGGGTCCACTCGCCAAACAACCAACCCCGCCTATAATTACAGGCTATGTCCTGGTTGCGCAAATTTCACACCCCGCTCAGTAGCAACGCCCTCATCAAGCTCAGCTCCGAGATTGTGGGCCGCATCGCCACCTTTGCGCTGGCGCTGTATATTGCTCGCGCGCTGGGCGAAACCACCTTTGGCCTCTTCAACTACGGGCTGGCCCTGGCCTTTGTGCTCAGCCAACTGGCCGACCTGGGCCTGCAGCTGCTAATGACGCGCGAAGTGGCCATCCACGGCCACCAGGCCCAGCGCGCCGTCGCCACCGCTTTCCGGGTGAAGCTCTGGCTTTCGCTGCTGGTTGTCCTGCTGCTGCTGTGGCTCACCGCCTCCCGGCCGGGGTCGGTTCGCCTCAGTTTCATCAGCCTCGGCCTGGCCCTGCTGGCCCAAACCTACCTGGAATTCGCCGTCTACATCTTTCGCGGCCAGCAGCGGCTGCTGGCCGAGGCCGCATTGCTCACCACTGCCCGCCTGCTGACCGCCCTGCTGGCCGGGCTGGTGGTGTGGCGCGGCGGCAGCTTGCCCGGTATCACCCTCAGCTACCTGGCTGCCACCCTGCTTATGGCCGGCTGGGCCGTCTGGCTCATCGGCCGCGAGGGTTGGCTGCGCGCCCCGGCCGGGGTCAGCCTCATCCGCCTGCCATTGGCCGGCCCCCTGGTGCGCCAGGCCCTGCCCCTGGGCATTGCCGTTTTCCTCTCCATCGGCTACACCCGGCTGGCCATCTTCATGCTCGAAAATCAGTTGGGCGAAAGCGCCGTGGCCAGCTACAGCGCCGCCCAGCGGCTGGTGGAACCTACCCAAATCATCCCTGCCGCGCTGCTGGCGGCCGTTTTCCCCGCCCTGTCAGGCGCGCTGCACCACGACCGGCCCCGCGCGCTGCGCCTGGGCATCCACAGCAGCCTGCTGCTGGCCCTGCTGGGCAGCGGGCTGGCCCTCAGCTTCTGGTTTGGCGCGCCCTGGATCATTTCCTTGCTCTACGGCAGCAGCTACGTCGCGGCCGTGCCGGTGCTGCAATACCTGGGGTTGTCCGTCTTGCCCGCTTATGTCAACTACAGCCTGACCCATATTCTCCTGGCCCGCGGCCAGCAAGCCCTGACCAGCCTGTTTGTAGCCCTCATGCTGCTGCTGCACTTCAGCATCAGTTGGCAGCTCATTCCCAGCCGCGGCCCGGCCGGGACAGCCATCTCGGTGACCCTGGCCGAACTGGTCCTGTTCGCCTGCTGTGCCCTCACCCTGCTGCTAACCCGGCCGGGGCAGCCCCAGCCATCCCCGGCGGCGCGCCCCTAGCCACCCACGACCGATGAAACGCACCTTCCCCCTGGCACGCTTCGACCTCCATCGCCCCGGTTTCTATGCCCTGCTGCTGCTGGCCGCCAGCCTGCCCTTTGAATGGCCAGGCGTAACCCTGGGGCCACTGCGCCTGACCAACCTGGAGCTGCTGCTGGCCCTGGTCCTGGGGCTGAGCCTGGCCAGTATCTGGCAGGAGCGAGGCTGGCGCGGGCGGGCAAGCTGCCCGGCCGGGTGGTTGTGGCTGTGGGCGGCGCTGGCCGGGCTGATGATCCTCTCAGCCCTGCTGGCCCCGGCGCTAAACGGCAACGCCCTCAAAGCCAGCGTGCGCGCCATCACTGGCCTGCTGCTCGCCCTGGCTATCCCCCAACTTGTGCGCCGGCCGCGCGACCTGACCTGGCTGGCCCTGGCCCTGTGCGGCGGCGGCTTGCTGGCCGCAGCCATTGGCTGGCTGGAGATTGCCAGCAATACGCTCTTCCCCTGGTTGGACAATCTGCGCGAGATCCCTACCACCGCCGGACCTTTCCGCCGCCTTTCGGGCAGTTTTGCCCACGCCAACCAGGCAGCCATGTACATCGAAGCAACCTTACCGCTGCTGCTGGCGCTGCTGTGGCAGGCGGCCCGGCAGCGGCGCTGGTTCCCGGCCGGGTTGGCCACCGTGGCCGGTTTGCTCTACTTGCAGGGCAGTCTACTCACCTACAGCCGGGCCAGTTTTGTGGCCATTGGCCTCAGCAGCCTGCTGGTGGTCCTGCTCAATCGCCGCCGCCTGGGACTAATCTGGTTGGGGCTGGCGGGCAGCTTGCTGCTGCTGGTAGGGTTAAACACAGCCCTAAATCCAATCTTCCGCCTGCGGCTGAGCAGTGAGGGGGATAATGAATGGTACAGGCTGACCCTGACCGCGCCGGAAACGCTGACCATCCCGGCCGGGGAGGTACTAACGACCACCGTCACCGTGCGCAACGACGGCTTCCTCACCTGGCGCAGCAGCGGCCCCAACCCCATCTACCTGGGCGCACACTGGTATCCAGCCTCTGCCAACAAAAAACTGGGGGCCGAGCCGCGCTGGCCGCTGCCCCAGGTTGTCCGGCCGGGGGATAGCGTGGTTTTATCGGTGCCGGTGCAGGCTCCGCTGCAGCCCGGTAACTACCAGTTGGAATGGGACATGGTCCAGGAGCAGATAGTCTGGTTCAGTGAGAAGAATGGCCAGCATTGGACCAGCCAGGTCACCATACTGCCGGGCAACGCACAGACCTTGGCCGGCCTGGCGCAGGATGAGGCTTTACAGGCCTGGCAGCAGGTGGTGGAAAGACCCTCGCCGCTGCCGCCCATCCCCGGCCGGGGCGTGCTGTGGCGCATCGCTGCCCGGCAGTTCCTGGCCCACCCGCTGCTGGGCATCGGCCTGGACAACTTCCGGCTGACCTACGGCACGTACCTGGACCAGTCCGTCTGGAACGAATCGGTGCATACCAACAACTGGTACCTGGAGATGCTGGTCTCTTTGGGGGTCTTGGGCAGCCTGCCCTTCTTTGCCTGGTTGCTGTTGCTGGGGTGGGATATGTGGCGCAAACTGCCCCGGCCGGGGACCACCGTCTGGCGGATGGCCGTAGCCGCCGGCCTGCTGGCCTATTTGCTGCATGGGTTGCTTGATTACTTCCTACTTTTCTATAATACCGGGCTGTTGTTTTGGTTACTGGTAGGCTTGTGGATCAGCCCGGTTGTGGACAGCCCTCTGGAAAACGTCGCGCCACCACCTGCAGAAGCAATGTTATGACCCAATCGTTACGAATCGGCTTTGACGGAACGCCTCTGCTTGGCCACCGCTCTGGGGTAGGCTATTACACCAGCCGCCTGCTCAGCGCCCTGGTACAAGACAACCCGGATTGGGAGTATCTGCTCTACTCAAACCGCCCGCTTGGTCCGCTGGAGCCGCCGCTCAGCCAGGTGCAGCAGGTGGCCCGGTATTTTCCGCGCAGCCGCTGGGTATGGATGCAAACCATCCTGCCGCGAACTATCCGCCAGAGCCAACCCCATCTGTGCCACTTCACCAACGCCCTGGCCCCGCTGAGGCAGCCCCGCCCCTACATTCTCACCGTTCACGATGCCTCCCTGTTTGTCTATGGCCAATACCATCCCTGGGCACGTCACCTGACGATTCGCCTGACGCTGCCCATTGCCGTGCGGCGCGCAGCCGCCGTCATTGCCGTGTCGGAACATGCCCGCCAAGAGCTGCTGCGCGTGTTACAGGCCCCGGCCGGGAAGATTCACGTCGTCCACGAGGCCGCGCCCAACGGCTTCCAGCCCCTGGTTTCGCCCACCGCCCGCGCCGCCCTGCGCCACAAATACCATCTGCCCGACGAATACCTGCTCTACGTGGGCACCCTGGAGCCGCGCAAGAACCTCAGCCGGCTCATTCGCGCCCTCAAGCAAGTTCGCGCGGCCGGGCATCGCCACCGCCTGGTGCTGGTTGGCCCACAGGGCTGGATGATGCAAAACTTTCGCAAAGAGATCGCGGCCGAGGACATGACCGACGCCGTACAGTTTCTGGGCTACGTGCCCACCGCCGATCTCCCAGGGCTGTATTCCCTGGCCACCCTCTTCGTCTTTCCGTCCCTATACGAAGGCTTCGGCCTGCCCCCGCTGGAGGCCATGGCCTGCGGCACCCCCGTCGTCAGCAGCAACCGCTCCTCCCTGGCTGAAATCTGCGGCGACGCAGCCCACCTGGTAAACCCAGAAGATACCCCGCAAATAGCCCAGGCGCTGTGCGAACTGCTGGAGGATCCGGCCCGGCGGGCTGCCTTGGGGCAGCGAGGCCTGGCCCGGGCTAAAACATTCTCCTGGCAGCGTGCCGCCCAGGAAACGGCCGCCATCTATCGCCAGGTCGCCGCAGCCTCGTGAAACTACAACCCGCCCCCAATCCCCCAGGCCAGGGCGGTCAGTTCTCCCCGCCACCACACGCCTGTCCTCCGCCAACAGGGCCTACACCAGTGGTCGCCGCCAGGCATGTTTGCATGCGGTTTCTGACTGTGCTAATATCTATTTAACCCTGCTGTGTACGTGATGGTTTGCGCTTTTTGAGCCAACGCCATCCTTTTGGGAAAAGGCATACAGCGAGGCGCTGTAGTAGCTGAAAGGCCAGGCAAACCCTCGTGGCAACTCATTTCCCACCTGCTTATGCAGGTTCAAAACAAGGCATCCACACGGCATGGCGGGGCTGTGTTCTTTTGGTCAGTTCGCAAATCTGGGCCTCTGATCCCTATCAGGGGCTTTTATTTTGCGGTTCTTTGCGAATTCAGGGGGTAACAAGTCTGGTTACAGCGGACTTCGGACACGTACGCCACCGGGCAGCCCAGTTCCCGGCTTCGTCATGGCCGGCCCCGGCGAAATCTCAAAGAGCCAGTATAGAGTGAACTATGGTCCGCGAGCGTATCGCCGACGACATCTACGTATTCACCAGTCGCCTCTATGCCCAGGAAACGGCCGGGGCTATCATCACGAAAGCGGGCGTCATTCTCATCGACACCCTGTTTTATCCAGAAGAGACGCTGGCGATCCGGCAGTTCCTGGAGGAACGGCTGGGTCAGCCGATTCGCTACGTCATCAACACCCACTACCACGCCGACCACACGCAGGGCACTTTTCTGTTCCCGGAGGCGCATGTGATCAGTCACACGCGCTGCCACGATTTGCTAAACACGGTGGGGCGTGATGGGCTGGCCCAGGCCAAAGAGCAGTTGAACAATTTCGAAGAGGTTGAGATTGTGCTGCCCGACCTGACCTTTGACCAGGGCCATCTGGACCTTCATCTGGGCGGGAAGACTGTTCGCCTGCTGCACATGCCGGGGCATAGTCCGGATGTGATCGGCGTGCTGCTGATGAAAGACCGCATCCTGTTTGCTTCAGACAACATGATGCCCGTCCCCACCCTGTTTGACGGCAGCTATGACGACCTGGTGCATTCATTGGAAATGATGCTGGAGATGGGGCTGGACTGCATTATCCAGGGACATGGGGAAGTGATTTTGCGCGGGGAGGTGGACAGCATCTTGGCAAGCAATCTGAACTACCTGCGGCTGATCAAGCAAAAGGTGACCAAATTGCTGGAGGCCGGCAAGTCCGCGGAGAGCTTGCAGACGATTACGATTGAGAGCTGCGGCAAATCTCGCATTCCGCTCAACGGGCTGGTTACCGATCTACATCAGGCCAATCTGCTGCGCCTTTACAACGATCTGGCCGCCAACGGTGGGTAAAGATTACCTTAGCAAGTCAGCGCAGCTTCGTCCGCCGCTGGGCGAGGCGGAGCAAGCGTTCATGGTGGCCTGCCTGCGCTTGCCGGAATTGCCGCCAACCCCGGCCGGGACCCTCGATTGGCCAACCCTTACCGACCGTCTTATTGGGGATGGCCTGGCTCCCCACGTTTACCGCCGCTATCGTGAACAGCCCGACCTGCTCCCGGCCGGGGTGCTAAACAGCGTCAAACGCAACTACTACCAAAACGCCTCTGCCAACCACATTCGCTTGCAGGAACTGCGCCAGATTGGCCAGGCGCTGCACGAGGCTGGCATTCGTCTGCTCGTCCTCAAAGGGGGGGCCTTGGCCACCACCGTCTTCCCCGACCCGGCCCTGCGCTTCATGGGCGACCTGGACGTGGCGGTGCCGCCCGCCCACAGCGCCGCCGCCCTACGCCTGCTGCAAGCCCGCGGCTACCTGCTGCATGACGACATTGCCAGCCTGGATGATCCTGCTCTGCTGCGTGAACAGGGCTGGCACCTACGCCTGACCCGCACCGTGTGGGGCAAGCAGGTAGAGTTGGAGTTCCATTGGCCCATGCGCGAGCAGGTGCTGGTGAGCCAGGTTGCCACGCTGGATGTGCGCCGCATGTGGCAAACCGCCGCAGCGTTGGATGAAAGCGCCAATCTCTGGCAGCCCGCCCCGCCGCTGATGCTGCTGCATCTCTGCCTGCACACCGGCTTACAGCACCGCTTCAACGATTTGGGGCTGCGTCACTATCTGGATATTGACCGGGTCGTGCGCCATTACCAGGCCCGGCCGGGGTTTTGGCCTACCGTTGTCCAGGAAGCGCAGGCAACTCGCGCCAGCCACGTAACCTACTTTTGCCTGATGCTGGCCACTGAACTGCTGGGGACCCCCATCCCGGCCGGGGTGCTGGACACCCTCCGCCCGCCCGCCTGGAAGATCAGGCAGTTGAACAGGCTGCTCCGCCCCGACGACATCATCAACCGCCGCCGCGCCCTGTACGACCGTCGCCGCTGGTGGTGGCGGTTGCTAACCACCGACCGCCTGGCGGATCTGCTCCTTGGCCCCTGGCAGGTGCTCTTCCCCGGCCGGGATTTCCTGGCCAGCTACTACCACACCCAGGCCGGTTGGCGGCTGGCCGCCTATGCCTGCTGGCACCCCTTCCACGCCCTGGCGCGCGCCGCCCGCCGTCGCCTGCAAAACGCCCAATCTTTGCTCAAGCGCCGCGGCCACCTACAGCGCGGCTAGCGGCACACCTCACGGGACCAGCACCGTCAATTTGCCCGGCAGAATCTCATATTCGATGTGCGTTTCCGAGAAGGCAATCACCTCGCCATCCGCATGAATTGGTGTGCCCGGCTCGCTTTCGATGGTCAGGCGCGTGGTCTGGCCAAACGTGAGCTTGGGGTGCTTAATGTGCGTCCCATTGAACAGGCGCGGCAGAATTGTCAGCACTTCCCATTTGGACAGATCAGGCGCCAGCACAAAATCTAGCAGCCCATCGTCCATAGTCGCGCCTGGCGACATGAGGAAAAGACCGCCGGTGCGCGGGCTGTTGCAAACCGACAGGAGCAGGGTAGGCCCTTCATAGCCGCCCCCATCCCAGGTAATGCGCATCTGCCACGCCTTCAAGCGGATAATCGCCTTGACCAGGGCTGCCACGTAACGAATGTTGCCCGACACCCTGGTCATCTTGATATTCTCGATCGTGACCATAGGCTCCATAGCCACGGCGCAGTTGTTGTCGAAGTAATGGTTGTTCACCCGGCCGGCGTCGATCTGGCGCGTTTTACCGGCCGCAATCACCCGCACCGCCTCATCCAGGTCGCGTGGCAGCCCCACCATATCACCAAAATCGTTACCTGTGCCCACCGGCAGCAGGCCCAGGGGCACAGTTGGCCCATCTCCGGCGGCCTGGATCAGCCCATTCACCACTTCGTTGGCTGTGCCATCTCCGCCGGCGGCCACAACGGCGTCGTAGCCCGCCAGGGCCGCGGCGCGCGCCTCGCCTGTCCCCTGGCCAGGGGCTTCAGTTTGTACCAGGTCATAGGTTACTCCGGCCGCGGCCAGGGCTGCCTCTATGGCCGGGATGCGCTCTTTGGCCCCCCAGCGATTGGCGTATGGATTGAGGATGATCTTGATTTTCATGCATTTCACCGGCACAGAAGGGATTGCACCGGGCGGCCGGCGGTTCAGGTGTGGGCAAGGCTCTGCCGGATTCGCCCAGGCTGGTTGGTAATGATACCATGAACGCCCAAGGCGGCTAGTTGCTGCGCCCCGGCCGGGTCGTCCACCGTCCACACATGCACCCGATAACCATGCTGCCGCGCCCAGGCCATATAGCCCTCGTCCACCATCGCATAATGGGGATGGTCCGCCTCACCACCGGCCAGCCGGTAGGCCCAGCGCAGCCAGCGTGGCTGCCGGATCATGCCTACCAGGGTAGCGCGGGTGAGACAGCGCCTGGCTCGCCGCACCGACAAGGGGTTGAACGAGGAGACCAGTACCTGGCGCTCCAGGTGATAGGCGGCAATGCGGTCGGCGACGGCCAGTTCCAGGTGGTGATCGCGCCAGCCCCAATCCTTAATTTCGATGTTATACAGCAGGCTGGGACCAAAGGCCTCGAACAGTTCGTCCAAGGTGGGAATGGTTTGCCCGGCGCCGGCATCCAGGGCCTGAAGCTGGGCCAGAGTCAGATCCGTAACCCGGCCGGTGCCATTGGTCGTGCGGTCCACGGTGGCGTCGTGCATGATCACAATCTGCCCATCGGCCGAGAACTGGACATCCAGTTCCACACCATCGGCACCCTGCTCCTGGGCCAGGGCAAAGGCGGCCAGGGTGTTCTCCGGCGCGCCGGCGCTGGCTCCCCGGTGCCCAATAATCAAGGGGGTGTTTGTCGTTAGCCAGTCCATGGTAACCCGGCCGGGGAGCAGACAACCAGCTCCCCAAGACCAATAATCCGCTACAACTCCACAAAATAGGAGTCGGCCGCACGATCCAGCAGCTCCTTGGTCAGGCGTGGCTCCGTCCCCTCATAACTACTAACGTCAATAATCTGGTCCAAAAGGTCACGCGGATGGTTAGCCCGCAGCTTACGCCCCTTCTTCACATAATACTCCTGCAGCAAATAGCGCACCCCTTGCTCATCATAAGGGATGTTACGCAGGCGGCAAACGCGCCGGAAAATCTCACGATAGCTGTCGAATGACGGAGAAGTAATCTCAATCTTATGCCGGATACGGCGCAAGAACGCCTCGTCAACCAGGTCGCGGGGCGGCAAGTTTGTCGAGAAGACCAGCAGCAGCTCAAAGGGCACCTCAATCTTGCGCCCGGTCGCCAGCGCCAGGAAGTCGATATTCTTCTCCATCGGCACAATCCAGCGATTCAGCAAATCGCGCGGCCGGATCTGCTGCCGCCCAAAGTCGTCAATCAGGAACATCCCCCCGTTGGCCTTCATCTGGAACGGCGCTTCATAAAACTTACCGGTGTGATCATATACCAGGTCCAAGGCATCCAGCGTAAGCTCACCACCCACCATGATCACCGGCCGCTTAATACGCAGCCAACGGGCATCGCTGCGATGGGCACCCAGTGAGCCGGTCGAACCTTCGCGCTCGGCCTTGTTCACCGCCACGTGGTTGATCTCGTCATACACCTTGATGATCTGACCATCCACAATGACCGCGTGCGGGATGTACATATCTTCCGCCAGGACCATTCGCCCCACGCTTTCAGCAATGGTCGTCTTGCCGTTTCCAGGCGGACCGTAAAGAAAAATAGACCGGCCGGAGTTCACTGCCGGCCCAATCTTGTTGAAGACATTCTCTTCCAGCACCAGGTGGGCCAGCGATTGGCGCATCATGCGCTGGTTCACCGTTAACCGGCCGGGGCCTTGCACCCGAATCGCCGCCACATACTCCTCCCACGGCACCGGAGCCACACCCATATAAGTCGTCCGTTCCAACTGTTCCCGCGCCCGGGCCGCGCCCTTAGACGTGATCACATATTGGTACGACCCAGCCCCCAGTCCGCCGGAGCCTTTCACCTCGCACATCTGCTCCCGCTTCAAGAACTCCATAATCGGATTCATTACCGTCTGATACGGCAGGCGGAGCTGTTCGGCAATCTCATAACCGGTAACCTGGCCGCGGAAATACATGATCTTGATGGCCATATCCGCCAAAAAGCCATGCGTCAGACCCGTATCTTCCATGCTTTGAATGGCTTTCGGGCGCCAACCAGTGGACCTGAAGTCTAAGTCTGTGTCCGATTGTTCCAATGTATTATCAATCACCGAGAACCTCTCCTAACCTGAACAAGCCAGAATCAAAAACGCTTCGAGTCCCAGATCTTACCCCTTTTGCCACAATTACCACCGCCAGCACCTGCCACAGAAACAGGCGTCTGTGCCAGGGGACAAGCCCACAAAATACTGTTTGCCGGGCAGATTATAGCATGCTTTCCGCGCACACGGCGGGGAGAAGATAGTCCTACGCCAACCAGACTGGTCAGGAGAGCACCGCCTGGCTGCCTAAGGCGCGGGGTCCGTCCAAAATCAACTTTGGACTTTCCGTCCGTAGTAACCGCTTTAGCGGTCTGCACGGCTAAAGCCTTTACTACAAACTTGATTGCGAGCGAATCCTAGGTAATGACGTGGACCTGAATGAGGTTGGTCTTACCGCTGCTGCCAAAAGGAACCCCGGCCGTGATCACAATACGGTCGCCAGGCTGAAAGCCATAGTCTCGCATGGCCTGGATCGTGCGGCTAATCATCTCGTAGGTATCATCCACCTGGGGAACCGGCACACACTCCACGCCCCACACCAACGCCAACTGGCGCTGAGTTTCCGGCAGTGGGGACACCGCCAAGATGGGTTTGGAAGGGCGGTGCTGGGCAATGGTCAACGCCGTGGCACCAGACATGGTGGCCGGCACAATGGCTTTGGCCCCAATCTCTTCCGCAATGTCACAGCTGGCGGCGCTAATGGCTTGGGCGGCATTGGTGTCCGCCCTGTGCCGGCGGCGGCGCCACAGGTCAAAGCGATACTCTCGCTCGGTCATCTCGGCAATCTGCTTCATCATCAACACCGCTTCAACCGGGTAGCTGCCAGAGGCGGTTTCGCCAGATAGCATGACGGCGTCGGTACCATCCAGGATGGCATTGGCCACATCGCTGGCTTCGGCCCGAGTCGGCCGGGGGTGCTCCACCATGGATTGCAGCATCTGGGTCGCCGTAATTACGGGCTTGCCAGCCTCGTTGCAGCAGCGGATGATGCGCTTTTGCAGTATGGGAACCTCTTGTGGCGGCACTTCAATGCCCAGATCGCCGCGGGCGACCATCATGCCGTCGGTGACGTCACGGATCTCATTCAGGAATTCAATGGCTTCGCTTTTCTCGATCTTGGCGATTATGGGAATGTCTGCCCCAAACTGGTGCATCAGGCGGCGCAGCTCCAGCACATCCTCGGCCGACCGGACGAAGCTGAGGGCCACGTAATCGAGCTTAAGCCGACAAATGAGTTCCAGGTCGGCCATGTCCTTGTCGGTGATGCTGGAAATGGGCAGCTTGGTGCCGGGGACGTTAACCCCTTTGCGCGACTCGAGTAAACCGGCCACGGTGATCTGGCATAGCAGGGCGTCTTGCCGTTTCTCTTTGACGCGCATTTCCACTTCGCCATCACCAATGACGAGCCGCCCGCCTGGTTCAATGATGCGGATGATTTCGGGATGGGGGAAGTGGATCATGGCCGGCTGGCCGCGGTGGGGTGTAAGCATGACCTCATCACCCATGCTCAAGGGAATCCCGGCCGGGGCCACCTGCCCCAACCGTAACTTCGGCCCTTGCAGGTCACCCAGCAGCGCCAGCACCATCCCTTCGCTAGCCGCCACCTCACGCAGCAAGGCCGCTGTGCGCGTATGCGCTTCATGGTCGCCGTGCGAAAAGTTAAGACGGGCAACATTCATACCCGCGTGCAGCATTTTGCGAATTGTGGTGGGGTTGCTCGATGAGGGGCCAATGGTGGCTACAATTTTGGTACGTGACACAGCAAATCCTGCCCAGAGACAAGGTACCGCCCGGATTTAGGCCAGGCCAGAAGTTCAGCCTTGCCAGTGACTGGCAAAGCTGAGCATCCCGCCGGCGCTGGCAGTGACCCAAAAGGTTAACAAGGTATGTAACCCCGGCATTGTAACCAGGATACGCAAATCAGACAGCCGTTACCGGGGCAGTCAGGCAACCGGGTCCAATCTTATTTCGATGATTTCATCGGCCAACTTACTGGCCGTAATCTGAATCTTATCGTCAGCGTTGAAGTTATCTTCCAGCCAATCATGAACGGCCGGGCTTAGGACCACTCTGGCCAGGTCATTATCGGCCAGGTGCCACACCGCGCAATCCTTATCCTGATGATCATCGTAGATCACCAGCACCGGCCGGGTTGTGGCCCGTGCATTGGGGGCAAAAAACGGCCAATGAGACGCCGTCAAATTCACAAAGCCACGCCGGATATGCAGCGACTTCAATTCCGCCGTGTAAGAAAAGCCCTCAATGGTCGGCAGCGCTTCCATCACCGCCAGCGGCGTAGACACCGGGGCAGTAACCGCTCGCGGCGATTTGGGGCGAGCCTTGGTCGTTGGCCGCCGGTCCTTGCGCGTGTGAAAATCATACAGAGGCATGACCGCTTGCACCCACTCGGTCAGAACGTTGATAATGCGCACGCCCATCATCGCTGCCTGATCAGATGTTACGCGGCGGCTGTAGATAATCGGCACCACCCACTTCGGCTCGCCGTTAAGAAAAGCCGCGCGGCTGGCCAGTTGCTGCGCGCCCTCCACATCCAGCCGGGTCAGCTCATCCTTGAACAAATCCTGGTAAAAGGCCGCCGCCCCCGTCTCTTCATCTATCTGCATCTGCTGGATGCGCATAGACCAGCCCGTATCCAGGTCACGCAGCAGCTTCAACCAGCGGGCCGGATCAGAATCAGCCGCTTTCCAGGCGGTAGCCAGGATCATCTTGTCATTGAAGACCATCTGCATCTCCAGGCTCAGCGGCCGGGCATGGAAGGCAATGTAGCCGCCGCCCGTTGCCGGCTCTTTGTTAGCAGCCAGGTACACGCTCTGACTGTTGCGGTCCAGACCGAAGAAAGGCAAGCGCGTCTGGATATCACGCGGCAAGCTGGCATGCAGGCGCGCAATAAACTCTTCCAGTTGGGCAAGCGCATAATTTAAGGCGGTCTCTTCGCCGGCCCAGCCAAATGCGGTGAATACAGGCATCGTTAGGCCGACAAACTGTTGTTGTTGCATGGTAAAACCTCGATTGCTTGAACGTGCAAGTTGGTATTGATTTGTCTAACCGCGACGGTTGCGGTGTCGTGGTAAAATGAGTGTGTAACTCCAGAATCCGGGGCAGGATGTCACCTGGAATGTCAAGTTTGGAAATGAGGAATCAGCGGGAGATTACAACACTATATTAGCCAGTGTTGGTTTGTTGGTCAAGTTTAGGGCAAGGCATTGGCAGCGCCCCCGGCCGGGACAGACCACCCGCCAACTACGATCAGGCAGCCTGCCCGGCCACGAACAAGAGACAGCCAGCTACTTGATGCGGTAGCCCTGCACCTCGTTGTTGAAAATCCAGGCCACCACCGCCCCAATCTCAATCGTCTCCGGCAGGTACGTCTTCAGCGTCACCGACGACGTGCCCCGGGTATGCAGCATATGCTGCGTGCGCCGCATTCGCTGGAAGCGCTCCTGCCAGGCGGTGATGTTACCCGGCCGGAGATCCACCCAGCCCTTGCGCGCCCACAGGTCCACATCTTCAGCCGTCACCGGCAGCTCGCGGTAAATGCTCTCCGGAATATTCAGCCGCGGCCCGCGAATCAGCCGCTCGCCGTCAGGCGTTAGAATGGGCACGCCAATCGAGGTGATCGTCGTGCGCAGCACGTCCTGCGTCTGCAAGAAGGTATACAGCGTGGTGGCAATCTCCCCGGCCGGGGTGCGCACCACCTGCCGCAGCGTCCCATAATTCAACTTCAGCAAATACGCCTCAAACAACAACTTAGACAACTCCGGCGGACCCAACTGCCCCAGCGCCACACTATGCGACTGCGTCTCCTCCTCAATCCGCGCCAGCTTGTCCAGCGCCGTCTGCCGCAGCACCCCCGCCCGGTAACTGGGCGTCATCACACTGCTGTCGATGCCGGCAATCACATCATACCCCGTGTTACTGCCCTTCACCTCCAGCACCACCTGGTGCGCAATCTCCTCCGGCGTCACAAACTCCATCTGGTTCAAGTGCGTAATCGCCTCAAACTCACCGCGGGCAAAAAAACCATTCTCGCCCGTATCCACCCCCGCCATCTGCAGCTTACCCAGCCGGCCATAGCTCAACTCATCACCCCGCAGCACCAACTGCCCTTCCAGCGGCTGGTCCTGGCTCTCAAAGCGGAACTGCGGCTGGCCACGTCGCTTCACCGTCTGGTAACTCACCCGCCGGTAGCCAATCATCGCCGCCGGCTTCAGCTCCTTCACCAGCGGCCCGTTGGGCGTGCGCGCCATCAAAAACAGCAGGCCCGTATGGGCAAACGCCACCGCCGTCTTGCTCATCAACCTGGCGCTCGGCTTATCCTCGCTGTGAGTATAGGGAATGTTCAGCCCCATACCGCCCGTACCAGTCGTGCCAATCTTCAGATACAGGCGCGTACCCACCTGGCACATCGCCCGGTGCAAAAGCTGCACATGGCGAATCAACTGCGGCACCGACTGCGAAAGCAGCAGTGTACTCACATTCTGCTCCAACTGCCGGCCAAACGCCGCCAGCGCATCCAGGTCCTGATGGTCCACAATTTGCTGCAATTGCAGCAGCAAATCATGTGTTTCCTGGCTCAGGCTGGTCACATCCTGGTAGCTAATGGCCGTCGCCGTGTTAATGCCGTCCACCACCACATCCGGCCGGTGCTGCTCAATCAGCTGCACCAACCCAGAACGCTCATACGCCTCATCCAGATTGCCCAGCAAATCCTCATACAACATTTCGCGCCGCCGCGGACTTTGCAGCAAGCGGCGGCGATACTCCAGGCTGAACTCCTGGCGCACAAACACATCCCCCCATGCGCCCACAAACTCAACCTGCGGAAACTCCTTGCGAATATCATGCAAAAACTCCCGCACTTCCCCTCGGAAAAGGCTGGCCACCACAATCTTCCGTGGGTCCAACTGCCGGGCAATCTCTCGCGTCACTTGCGAACCAACCAGGCCTGCACCACCCAGAATCAGGAAACACCGATCACGATTCATTTGCTGTTCCCGCCAATCCCTAGTTTTCCAACTCGACAGCTAGAGCAACCGCTTCGCCACCGCCCAGGCAGAGCGCCGCGATACCCCGCTTCAGGTCACGCTGGCGCAAAGCGTGCAGCAGGGTCACCAACACGCGCGCCCCGCTGGCCCCAATGGGATGCCCCAGGGCGATGGCCCCACCGTTCACGTTGACCTTGTCCCACTGCCAGTTCAAACCCTGCCGCTGCATGTCTATGCCGTTGGCCAGCGCCTGGGCTGCAAACGCCTCATTCAGCTCAATCAGGTCCACGTCATCCAGCGACCAGTCCAGCCGCTTGAGCAGCCGGGGAATGGCCTGCGCCGGCGCGGCAAAGATCCACTGCGGCTCCACCGCAGCATGGGTAAAGCCCACAATGCGGGCCAGGGGCTGCAACCCCTGGCGCGCCGCCTCGGCCCGGCTGGTAACCACCAGCGCGGCGGCGCCGTCATTCAGGCCCGGCGCATTCCCGGCCGTGACACTGCCATCCTTCTCAAAGGCGGGCGGCAGTTTGGCCAACTGCGCCAGGCTCGTCTCCAACGTGTAGCCCCCCTGGTCGTCATAGCTGGCGCGCACCCCCTCATCCCGCAGCACGGTCACGCTGCCCTTGCGCCCCTTAATCGTAACCGGCACAATCTCGTCCACAAACCGGCCGGCAGCAGTGGCCTGGGCCGCCCGCTCGTGGCTGCGCAGAGCAAATTCGTCCATTTCCTCACGAGTTACTTCAAACTGGCGCGCAATAAACTCCGCTCCACGCCCCATCGCCCAATCCTGGAAGCTGCACCAGAGACCATCGTGCAAAACGCTGTCTTCCAAAGCGGCATTGCCATACTTGTACCCCTGGCGCGCGCCCATGACCAGGTGTGGCGCATGGGTCATGCTCTCCATACCGCCAGCCACAAAGACATCTGCCTCACCCGCCCTAATGCTGTTGGCCGCAATCATCACCGACTTCAGGCCAGAGCCACACACTTTGTTGATGGCCGCCGCGCCAACGTTGTTGGGCAGTCCGGCTCCCAGGGCGGCCCGGCGCGCCGGGGCCTGGCCCACGCCCGCCCCAACAACCAGTCCCATAAGAACCTCATAAATTGTGGTGGGATCAATGCCGGAACGCTGCACCGCCGCTTCAATCGCAATGGCTCCCAATTCGTGAGCCGGCAAGCTGCTCAGGGTGCCCAGTAACCGGCCGGTGGGCGTGCGCGCCGCCCCAACGATAACTGGCTCATGTCCGTTTCCATTTGTTGCACTCATGATATGCTCCTGTGTGGGCGTAAAACGGGTGGCATGCAGGGAGCAGCAGGCCGCTTTACGCAAGTGGGATAAGTGGTTGCGGGTATTATACCATTTTCAGTTACAGCGGTGTTACTGCGGCCCGTTATGAGCGGATGAATCTGCCGCGCTCCCCCTCCGATCCGGCGAATTGCATCTCGTACAGGCGGGTGTATAACCCGGCCGGGTTGGCCAACAACTGCCCGTGCGTCCCCTGCTCCACCACCCGCCCCTGATCCAGCACCAACACCCAATCGGCATTGATCACCGTGCTCAGGCGGTGGGCAATGACAAACGAAGTGCGCCCGGCCATCAGCCGCTCCAGCGCATCCTGCACCAGGCTCTCACTCTCGCTGTCCAGCGACGAGGTCGCCTCGTCCAGGATGAGGATGCGCGGATCTTTCAGGATGGCGCGGGCAATGGCCACCCGCTGCCGCTGGCCACCGCTAAGCTTCACCCCGCGCTCGCCAACCATCGTCTCATACCCATCGGGCAGGTCCTGCAAAATGAAGTCATGCGCGTTGGCCGCCCGCGCCGCCGCTTCAATCTCCGCCTGGGTGGCCTCCAGCTTGCCATAGCGAATGTTCTCGCGCACACTGTCGGAAAAGAGGATGGTCTCCTGGGGCACAATGCCAATCTGCTGCCGCAAACTAAGCATGGTCACATTGCGGATGTCCTGGTTATCGATGGTCACGCAGCCCTCCACCGCATCATAGAACCGGGGGATCAGGTTGACCAGCGTGCTCTTGCCCGCCCCGCTCGGCCCCACCAGGGCAATGACCTGCCCCGGCCGGGCCGCAAAAGACACCTCACGCAGCACCGGCACCGTCTCACTGTACCGGAACGAGACCTGGTGAAACGCTACTTCACCCACCACCGGCGGCAGCGGCTGCGCCCCCGGCCGGTCCGCCACATCCGGCTCCGTATCCATCAGGCCAAAAAGCCGCTCCGTGGCCCCCAGTGCCGACTGAAACTGGGCATACAACCCGGCCAGCGTGGCCACCGGCGTCGCCACCAGCATCGTATACACCAGATACGCCACCAATCCCCCGGCCGTCAAGCGCCCCTGAATCACCTCAAAACTACCAAACCACAGCGTAATCGTAATCGAAGCAAAGGCCAGGAAGCCAATAAACGGCCCCAGCACCGCCGCGATCTTCGCCCGCTCCATCGCCGCCCGGAACGTCGCATTCACCCGGTCGGCAAAACGCCTAACCTCATGCTCCTCGCGGGCAAACGACTTCACAATCCGCACCCCGGAGATCGTCTCCTCGGCCACGTTGGCCACCTCGGCCAGCCGGTCCTGCACCACCTTAGCTACCGCGCGAATCTTACGCCCCAGGGCAACCATGGTCAGGGCAATAATCGGAATACCCACCAGGATAACCAGCGTCAACCGCCAATCGAGCACAAACAGCAAAATAGCCGCGCCAATCAGCGTCAGGCTCTGCCGCAGCAGGGCCACCAGGTCATTGGTGATGGCGCTCTGCAGCAGCGTGACGTCATTGGTCAGGCGAGAGATCAATTCGCCGGTACGATGGTCCGCGTAAAACTTCAGCGACAACCGCTGCAAGTGCGTAAAAACCTGGATACGGATATCGGCAATGGCCCGCTCGCCCACATAGGCCAGGCTGAGGCTGTGCACAAAGCTGAACAACGCCTGCACCAAGAAAACGCCCAGCAAGCCGAAAGCCAACCGGTTCAACACCGTCAGATTCTTGTCGATGAGCACAATGTCCACCAGGTTGCGGATAACCAGGGGCAATATCAGCCCCAGGGCCACGCTAAAGAGCAAGGCAATGATGGAAATGGTTAGCCATTTGCGGTAGGGCGTGACGTAGGCCAGAACGCGGCCAAAGGTGTGCAGGTTTTCCCGGCTAAGCCGCCGGGCGCGGGCGTCAGGCTCGTTCTCATATTCCCGCCCGGCGTGACGAATACGCATGGTCATAGGGTTGGTTCCTTACGTGATTCATGATTCGTGAGCGTGTGGCCTGGTCGCGGGATCACATCTCCCCGCAAGCTTCACGCGTCACGCGTCACACATTAAACGACAATTTGCTCCAAGAAGTCGGCAATGCCGGCCGCGATGGCCGGTTTGCCAACCAGCCGTTGGGCATGCCCCGGCCGGGACACCAGATAAGCCACCTGCTCCCCGGCCGGGCCACGCTCCTCCCCCCGGTTAGCCACCACCGCCGCATGGCCGCGGGCCAACCGCTCGGCCGCAATCGCCAGCAGCTCCTCGTGCGTCACATCCTCCTGGTACTTAAAACTCACCAGGCGCAGCGCCGGAAACTGCCGCCGCACCTCCTCAATCACCTTCAACGTCGGCACCAGCGCCAGCGTTTGCAGCGCCCCGCCGCTGGGCGTCTTGCCCGGCAGCACCTGCGCCGGCCGGTAATCCGCCACCGCCGCCGAGAAAACCCCAGCCACGTACGGGCGCTCCGCCAGGGCGGCCAGGATCAGGCGCACGTAATCATCAAACGTCGCTGCAACCTGGTACGGCAGATGTGCCGGCGGCTGGGCCACCCCACCGCCATGGATCAGCCGCACGTCCGCGCCGCGCAAATACAGCTCCTCGGTAATCTCAATCCCCAACTGCCCGGTGAACTTGTTCGTCAGGCGGCGCACCGCGTCCACCGGCACCGGTGTCGGACCACCAGTCACCAGCAGCGGCACCCCCTTCAGCGGCGACTGGCTCACGGCCCGGCATACCTCCGCCACCAACTGCCCTTCATCAGGAATATTGTGCTTGCCATACGCCTCGCGCGGCGGGATGATGCGCACTCCCATACCCGCCAGCGCTTGCAGCGATTCGGTCAGGATCGGGTTGTGCATACTGCCATGCATGGTTGGGGCCACCAGCACCGCCGTGCGCCCGGCGGCCATACGCCCCAGGGCCGAGGCCAGGCTGGCCGTGACCACCCCGTCGGCAATGCCGTAGCGCATCTTGTTGATAGTGTTATAAGTCGCGGGCGCCACCAGATAGGCGGCAAAGGGGGCGCTGTCGCTGAGATGCTCCCCGGCCGGGGTCAGCCGCGTCACCACCGGATTCGTCGTGCTCCAGGCCAGCGTATCCACCGTCGTATAACGCAGCGCCTCCGTCGACGTAAAAGCCACCACGTCCGCCCCCTGCCGGCGCAGCGCGCGAGCAATCAACGGCGCTTTCATGGCCGCAATACCACCCGTCACCAGCAGCGCAATCCGCTTCCCCTGCAAATGCGTGCCCACCAGCGGCACCTCATGGTCGCCCAGCTCAGAAACAGGGGGTGGAGAAAAGTCCCAATCAGACATCATAAACCGCCTTTTTTCATGCACACAGCCAACAACCATACAAACCGCGCCCGGTCCCACAGACCCGTTGATCGCAGCAGACCAATTGCCGCGAACCTGTTTTTACCCCATTTTGCCTGTTTTGTCGGGGATTTGGCAGGGGCGGAATGGGTACGCCTGGGCCTACCAGCCCAAAATGGACACGCAGGCCGGCACGCCGGCATCCCCAAAGCGGGTGCATGACGCATTCGGCAAAATCGCCTATCATTACGCTCATCTAAGCTGCCTCGGAGGCCACCGCGCGCCTCCAAGGGCTAAGCCCGTCAAAGCCCGGCTCCGCCTTCGGCAGGCTCAGGCTACACTTGTATCGTCACCATCGGAGAACAGTCTTGCCGCACATCAAGAAACGCCAGGCGTTTCAACTCTTTTGGTTTTTTCCCTTGCTACTCTGGCTGGTGGCCTGCCAGGGCGGGCTGGGCCGCGCTGTGCCCACCCCCTTCCCCACCGCCACACCCTCCCCCATCCCCTCCGCCACCCCCAGCCCGGCGCCCACCGAGACCCCGGCCGGGACCATACGCCATCCCATCCCGGCCGGGAACTTCAGCCTCCTCCTCCCGGCCGGCTGGGTCGTCGTAGACCAGGGCCTCACCACTTTAGGCCAGCAATACCTGGTCGGCCCAGAGCCGGTTGGCCCCGGCCCATCCAGCAGCGCCATCTTTGTCGCCCCGGCCGGGGACCTCACCGCCCAAATGGCCGCCGACGCCCTGCAATGCGGCCGCGCCACCTGCCAAAACCCCACCCTCACCCCCGTCACCATCAACGGCATCCCGGCCCAGAAAGCCACCCTGGCCAGCCAGGCCCTGCCGCCGCTCAACTGGTACTTCCTGGAACACGACGGGCAGCTCATCTTCCTCAGCCTGCATGACCCGGTCACCCTCAGCGACCGCATGGACCTGCTAGAAACCATCACCTTCGAAGACATCCCCATTCCCACCAGCACCGCCCCGCCCACCCCCATACCCAGCCCCACCCCCGTGCCCACCCTGGACGCAGTCAAAAGCTGGCGGCGCGTCAGCGTGGCCGATGCCGGCATCTCCTTCGAGGTCCCGGCCGGGTGGACACAGCCAGACGACACCCTCACCTGGTCCCCCAGCCGCAGCGCGCCATTCAGCCTCCACTTCGCCTGGACACCCATCACAGAAGCGTCGGGCCAGCCAGCCGATTTGCTCCCGGCCGGGACCGACCTGGCCGCCGGCGAACCCCTGACCCTGGCCTGGGCGCCCGCTGCCAGCCGCTACCCGCTAGATCAGCCAGACCAGGCCGCAATCTACGTCCTCATCCCGGCCGGGGATCGCGCCTACGCCTTCCACATCCTCGCCCCATCCCCAGCCACCCTACCGCAAATCGAGCCTGTCCTGGCCCACGCCCTGGACTCTGTGCAGATCGATTTCGTCATCGAAACCTATCTACCCGAACCCACCGACGCCGCGGTCGGCTTCTTCCAGGCCGTGATCGCCGACCCGGCCGGGAAGTCCGCCCTGCCCTTTCTCTCCCCAACCCTGCGCAGCACCATCCCGGCCGGGGAACCCCCCATCACCCTACTCAACCTGTCCGACCGGCTGGTAGAGTTCAATCTGGACTGGGCCTTCAGCGCCAGCCGCTCCGTCACCGTCTCGGCCCTGCTGCAAACGGCCGACGGCCGCACCACCGAGCGCATCCTCACCCTGGTGCTGCTCGACGACCTCGGCTGGCGCATCGACGCCATTGCTGAAGCGGATGAATAACCCCATGAAACCCCTGACCCTCATGATCCTACCCCTATTCTTGCTCCTCGCCGCCTGCCGCACCCCGGCCGGGACAGCCACCCCCACCGCGCCCACCCCCCCCACCCGCCCGGCCGCGCCGGCCATTGCCACCACCGCCCCAGCCCCACCCCAAGACGTCAGCATCCCGGCCGGGGACGGACTAGCCATCCAGGGCACCTTCTACCCCGGCCCCGGTTCCGGCCCCTGGCCCGCCATCCTGCTGCTGCACATGCTGGGCAGCCAGCGCCAGGCCTGGGACGACACCGGCCTGCCCCCCGCCCTCAACCAGGCCGGCTACGCCGTGCTGGCCATCGACCTGCGCGGCCACGGGCAAACCGGCGGCAGCATCGACTGGCCGCAGGTAGATGATGACCTGCCGCGCGTCTGGGCCTACCTCACCGGCCGGGACGACGTAGACCCGGCCCGTACCGCCATCATAGGTGCCAGCATCGGCGCCAACCTGGCCCTGCGCGCCGCCGCCAACCTGCCCCAGGTGCGCGGCGTGGTCTTGCTCTCCCCCGGCCTCGACTACCGCGGCGTCACCACCACCGATGCCCTCGACCGCTATGGCCCCCGGCCACTGCTCATCGTCGCCAGCGAGGAGGACAGCACCGCCGCCAGTGCCAGCCGCCTGCTCACCGATCTCACCCCAGGCGAGGCCCGGCTCATCATGTACGACGGCGCCGGCCATGGCACCGATATGTTCACCGCCCGGCCGGAGCTTTCCGCCGAGATCACCGGCTGGCTCAACCGCCTGCTAGCCGCCACCGAATAACCCATGCCCAATCTCTTCTGGAACCTCGTCGCCTTCCTGGTCGGCATCCTCATCGTCGCCGCCACCCTAAACTCCGCCATCCAGACCGTCGTTGTGCCCCGCAACACCAACACCTGGCTCACGCGCCTCGTCTTCGCCACCACCTGGGCCTTGTTCTACCCACGCGTGCGCCTGGCACGCAGCTACGAAGGCCGCGACCGCGCCCTGGCCTCCTTCGCCCCCATCGGCATGCTGATGCTCCCCCTCATCTGGTTCTGCCTCATCCTGGCTGGCTACACCAGCATGTTCTGGAGCCTGGGCATCCGCCCCTGGCAAGAAGCGTTCTTCGTCAGCAGCTCGTCGCTGGTCACCCTGGGTTTTGCCTACGAAAAAACCATCCCCATCATGGTCCTCATCTTCTCCGAAGCAACCCTGGGACTGGCACTCATGGCCCTGCTCATCGCCTACCTGCCCACCTTATACGCCGCCTTCTCGCAGCGCGAAGCGGTCGTCACCCTGCTAGAAGCCTATGCCGGCGCCCCACCGTCACCAGTAGAACTCATCGCCCGCGTCCATCGCCTGAACATGTTCGGCCGGCTCTCGGACCAGTGGAGCACCTGGGAAATGTGGTTTGCCCAGCTAGAGGAAAGCCACTCTTCCTACGCCGCGCTGGTCTTCTTCCGCTCCCCCCAACCCAACCGCTCCTGGATCACCACCGCCGGGGTCATTCTGGATGCCGCCGCCCTGTCACTCTCGTGCATCGATGCGCCGCGCGATGCCCAGGCGGCACTCTGTTTGCGCGCCGGCTTCCTGGCCCTGCGCCGCATCGCCGACTTTTTCGAAGTACCCTACGATCCCGATCCCCGGCCGGGGGACCCCATCAGCATCAGCCAAACAGAATTCAACCTGGCCTACGACGAACTCATCGCCAATGGCGTGCCCGTCAAGAGCGACCGCCAGCAAGCCTGGGTCGACTACGCCGGCTGGCGCGTCAACTACGACACCGTGCTGGTTACCCTGGCCGCGATGACCATGGCCCCCTACGCCCAGTGGAGCTCCGACCGCTCCATTCGCTCCCTACGCCCCCGCTACCTGCACCCAGGCTTCAGTTGGTGGCGCAAAAAAACGACATAGCCGGCCATTTCCAGCCTTTTCCACTCCCTGCGCACTGGTATGCCGTTCCCATTGTTGGTATAACATGGCCTACAGCAGCAGCGGCACCCAACCCCAACCGCCAACCGCAGCACAACCTTTGCTAGCCGGTCACCCGGCCACGATCTAAAACGACATGAGCGACTACGGCTCTCCTGGCTGGAACAGAACCACCAAAATCATCGTCGCCCTCATCGGGCTTAGCCTGATTGTGCTGCTCGCCTGGCGCTTCCAGAACATCCTCGGCCAGATTATCACCGCCGTCATCTTTGCCTACATTCTCAACCCGCTCATTGTTGTCCTCAGCAAGCGCACCCCCCTCTCTCGCGGCGCAGCTATCCTCATCATCTACGTAGCCCTGCTCATCCTGATCCTGGGTGGGGTCACCGCCGTGGGCGTGGCCGCCTACTACCAGGGCGTCAATCTCATCGACCAGGCTCCGGAATTCATCTCCGGCACTGTCGTCCTCATCCAGGACTACGTCTCGAACACGGAGCGGATCATCACCTTCGGCAACGTCACCTTCAGCCCCAGCAACGTGAACTGGGTGGCGGTGCAAGACCAACTACTAGGCCTGGTGGAGCCAACGCTGAGCCAGAGTGGCCGCTACGCAACCCAAATCGCCCAATCAACACTCCGTTTTTTGGGCAACTTCGTCTTCGTCTTCATCATCTCCGCTTACATGGCCAACGAGCTGCCCCTGGTCCGCAGCTACGTAAACCGGCTGGCCTACCCGGCCGGGTACCAGCACGACGCCGAAATCATCATGCAAGAGTTCGGCCGCATCTGGAGCGCCTACCTGCGCGGCCAGATCATCCTGGGTCTGATCATCGGCTTCCTGGTCTCCAGCAGCCTGGGCCTGCTGGGGGTACAAAACGCCCTCGCCCTGGGCCTCATCGCCGGCCTGCTAGAATTTATCCCCAATCTCGGCCCCATCATCGCCGCCGCCATCGCCATGGTCGTGGCCTTCTTCCAGCCCGAAAACTACCTGGGGCTAACCTCGGTGCAGCTAACCCTGGCCGTGCTGGGCCTCATGTTCATCATCCAGCAGCTAGAAAACAACCTCCTGGTGCCGCGCATCGTTGGCGATGCCCTGGATCTCCATCCCGTTCTGGTTATCATCGGCGTGCTGATTGGGGCTTCCTTCGCCGGCATCCTGGGTGCCGTGCTGGCCGCGCCAGTGCTGGCCACGCTCAAGCTCATTGGCATCTACGCCTGGCGCAAGTTATTCGACCTGCCCCCCTTCCCGCTTCGCAAGAACGAAAAACCGCCCCCCGCGCGCCGCCGCCGGCTGTTATTCCGACGCCCGGCCGGGGCACCACCCGCCCCTGCCAGCGACCAACCCGCAGCGGCCGAAGCCGCTAGCGAACCGGGCTCGGATACCCCGTAATCTCCCGAATCGCCTGGTACAAAGGCATCAGTCGCCCATACATCTGCTTATACACCCGCTGGTACAGCGCATCATACAATGCATGGCGCTCCGCATCCGGCTCAAAACGCTCCCCCGGCCGGGTCATCTCCGCCACCGCCGTGGCAAAATCCGGGTGCAGCCCCAGCCCCACCGCCGCATCAATCGCCGCTCCCAACCCCGATGCCTCATACAGGTGCGGCCGCACCGCCGGCAGGCCAAACACATCCGCCGTAATCTGCATCGCCGCATCACTTTGCGAACCGCCCCCAGCCACCCGCAGCTCCGTCACCGGCACCCGGCTGCGCTGCTCCGTGCGCTCCTTACCCTCACGCAGCGCATAAGCCAACCCCTCCAAAATCGCCCGGTAAAGGTGCGCCCGGGTATGCACATCGCCAAAACCAATCACCGCCCCCTTCGCCTCCGGCCCCGGCACCTTCACCCCCGGCGACCAGTAAGGCTGAAGCGTCAGCCCCATCGACCCCGGCGGTACCTGCGCCACCAGCTCATCAAACAACGTCTCCGCCGCCACCCCCAACTCCGCCGCCTGCAATCGTTCCGAGAGGGCAAACTGCTGCTTAAACCAGCTCACCATCCAGAAACCACGGTAGATCTGCAGCTCCAGGCTGTAAGCATCGGGCACAGCCGCCGGAAAGGGCGGGATGAGCGGGATCACCTCTACATATTTGCGGTGGGTGGTGTTAATCGTGGCCGTGGTCCCATAGCTCAGGCAGCCGATGTGCGGTGCCAGCGCCCCCGTGCCAATCACCTCACACGCCTTGTCAGCCGCGGCGGCAATCAGCGGCAGCCCGGCCGGGATACCCGTTTCCGTCGCCGCCTCCGCCGTAATACTGCCCAGCATCCCGGCCGGGGGCACCAACGCCGGCAAAATTCGCTTATCCATCGGCACCGCCTGCCACTTCCAATCTCGCGGCCCGGCCCAGGCCAGCTTCTTGTAATCAAACGGCATATACCCCACCTGGCAGCCCACAGAATCCACAAAACGGCCGGTCAGCTTAAAGGTCAGGTAGCCCGACAGGTAAAGGTACTTGTGCGTCCCCCGCCACACCTCCGGCTCATGCTGGCGAATCCAGTTCGCCTCCGCCTCCGCCTGGATATAACTCACCGTCTCCGACATACGCACCAATCTGAAAGCCGCGCCCCACAAACCACCTACCGGCTTCAGCCCCTCCGTGCGCCGCTGGTCCAGCCACACAATCGCCGGGCGCAGCGGCCGGCCCGCCTTGTCCACGTTAATCACCGTCGCCCGCTGCGTGGTCAGGGCCACCCCGGCAATTGCCGCCTTGGGAATGTCCGTTTGCCGCCATAACTGGCGGCACGCCTGGCACAACGAATCCCAGTAATAGTTGGGGTCCTGCTCCGCCCACCCCGGCCGGGGCGAGACATACGGCTCCAGCGCCACCTGCGACTTGGCCAGCAAATTCCCCCGCAAGTCAAACAACAACGCCCGCACGCTCTGCGTGCCATTATCAATAGCCAGAATGCAGTCACCCTTCATCGCCCACCTCGCAGCCAATCGCCAACCTAAGTGAGTGTCCAAAAACAACTCCCCTTTGTTGTTTGTAGTAACCGCTTTAGCGGTCTGGGCGGCTGAAGCCGCTACTACAAACCAATTTCTGGACGCTTACTAAGGCCTCGATTGTATCCCATATTGCCGGGGGCACCGCATCGGGCAGCGGCAGGCTGTCACAACCCCGGCCCACGCCCCAAGAAGGCCTGGGCCAGCGCCGGCCCCCCGGCCGGGCCTATCTCCGCCAGCAGCAAGCCAAACTCCTGCGTCGTGTGCCTGGTAGCCGCCGCCAGCGCCAGCGGAAACAGCGGCCCCCGGCCGGGATGATCCAGGTTCATCGCTTCATGCGTATCCGCCGGAGCATTAGCCAGCGCCCAACGCCCTAGCAGCGGCATTCGGCAAGCCAAAAACCAAAGCACCGATCCCCGGCCGGAACGCAGCGCCGGCTCCCGGCGCGGGTCCAGGCAAATGGGCACCGCCTCCGGCTGGCAGTTGGCCAGCCCCCCCTGCTGCGCCACCCACAGCGCCACCCAATTAGAATGGGCATAGAAATCCTGCCGCGTATGCAGCAGCCGGCCAAAGGCGGCCAGCGCCTCCGGGCGGCGGCCAGCCTGCATCTGGCGCACCGCCAGCGCCCGCTCCGCCCGGATCAGCGCCTCCCCTTCGGCAAAGGCATTGCTGTCAAAATGAATCGCCGGCGTAAACTGGTTAATCACCCGGTCCTGCGCCAGGTTGGCGCGGATGATGCGCTGCAGCCCGGCCGGGTCAAAGTGCGCTTGCAGCGCTTCCGTCGTCATCTGCACGTGGTATCGCGCGATCATTCGTCCCCCTGCGCCCCGGCCGGGCGCAGCCACCGCCACCAGCCCACGGCCACCGCCAGCAGCACCGCCACCCCCAGCCCGGCCCCCAAAGCCCTGCGCTGCCGCCGCTGCCGGCGCTGCTTCAGCCGCACCGCCTGCTTCGCCCGCGCTTCGGCCACCATCGGCCGCCAATCGGGAATACGCTCGCGCGGCGGCAAGCCATAGCAGCACTGCCACAACGCCTGGTAAGCCGCCACCTCCTGCGCCCAGCGCCCATCATCCCAGCCCAATTCCGGCTGGCAAATAGCCCGGATACGGTCCACCTGCCCCAAACCGCCCTGCGGCAGCAGCAGCCCCAGGCGCACCCGCCGCAGCAGCAGGTCCTCCAGATGCACCACCCCTTCGGCGCGCGCCGCCCAACGCAGTTCCGCCCACAAATAAGGCGTGCCGGCGATGGGTTCCAGTTCCCCCGGCCGGGCCGCGGCCACCAACGCCGGCGCATCTGCCCCATAGCGACCCAGCAGCCGCTGCCGGCAGCGCTCCGTCAGCACCTCATCATCCGCCGGCAGGGGCACATCCACCGCATTCAGCACCGGCATAGCCGCCTCCAGCGGCGGCATCTCCGGCAGCCGGTGGCGCACCGCCTTCAGCGCATCCAGGGCAATCACCCGGAAAGTCGTCAGCTTGCCACCCGTCACCGTTAACAGCCCCTCCTCCATCCACACCACGTGGTCGCGCGACTCCTCCGACGGGTCGAGGTTCTCATGTCCAATCACCGGCCGCACACCGGCAAAAGTCGATACCACGTCATCCAGGGTAATGGCCAGCGAAGGAAAGGTCGCATCGATGGCCGTCATCAGGTAAGCCACTTCCTCCGGGCTGATGCCCGGCTCTTCGTCCAGGTCCCGCCCATGGTCCACATCGGTGGTGCCCACCAGCGTATTCCCTTCCCAGGGAAAAATAAACACCGGCCGCCGGTCCACGGGATGCAGAAAACTGACCGCCTGGGCAGCCGGCAAGCGCCAGGCCGGAAAGATGAGGTGGCTGCCCCGCAGCGGCCGGATGCGCGGCTCGGCCCCCACCTGGCCGCGCAGCCGGTCGGCCCACGCCCCGGTAGCATTGATCACCACCTGGGCATAAACCTCGGCCACGCGCCCCTGTACCTGGTCATGCAAGCGAATACCTTCAACGCCGTTCGGGCCGCGCAGCAAACCCTCGGCCGTGGCGTAGTTCAAAGCGACGCCGCCTTCGGCCACCGCCTCGCGAATCACCCGCAGCACCAGCCGGGCGTCGTCCGTCTGCGCATCGCCAAAGGCAAAGCCGCCGCGCAAATGGTCGGCGGCCACGTGGGGTGCCATCATGCGGAAATCGTCGGCACTGTAGTAACGGTGGCTCCACTGCAAAGCCAGCATGTCATACACGGTCAGGCCCGCCTCGTAGATCCAGCGCCCCGGCCGGTCACCTTTGTAGGTAGGCAGCAGAAAACCCAGCGGGTCAATCAACCCCGGCCCTTCCGCCAGCAGTTGCTCCCGCTCCTGCACCGACTCCCAGGTCAGTTTCACGTCGCCATGCTGCAAGTAGCGCAGGCCGCCATGCACCAGCTTGCTAGAGCGGCTGGAGGTGCCCCAGGCAAAGTCGCGCTGCTCCACCAGCAGCGTGCGCAATCCCAGCCGTGTCGCTTCGCGCAAAATTCCCGCGCCGGTGATCCCGCCGCCAATCACAATAATGTCCCACGGTTCCCCCAACCGCCCCCAAACGTCATCACGCCAGTTTTGTGCCCACATAGGGTCCTCCCTTGCTGCGTCCGCTATTCCGCGCCACAACCGCGCCCAAGATTCTTTCGTCAGAGTCCCAACAACCGGGTCACCAGCTACGCATCAGGCAGCAACTTGCCCGGATTCATCATCCCGGCCGGGTCAAACTCCCGGCACAAGGTTCGCAAAGTCGCCATCCCCAGCGGCCCCTTTTCGGCGGCCAGGTAGGGGGCGTGGTCGGTGCCCACACCATGCTGGTGGCTGATGGTGCCCTGCCGGGCCACCACCGCGCCGCTGGCCGCCTGCTTCAAGCGCTGCCAGCGGGCCAGCGTCCCGGCCGGGTCCGCCGCCAGCCGGAAGAGATAAGTGGTGTACACACTAACCCCATAGGGATAAAAGTGGGAGAGGTGGGTAAACACGTGCACCCGCTCCCCCTCATCAGCCAGGGCGCTGTGCAGCGCCGCCTCAATATCCGTCACCATGGCCGGCACGTTGCCCCAATCGGTGGCCGTCTCCAGCGTATCCACGGCATAGCCCATCTGCCACAGCGTGTTGCGCAGGTAAGGCGTGCGGAAGCGCCCTTTCATCCACTCACTGCCAAAGGTGCGCCCCACATGCACCCCGCCGCTCTCGGCGGCCAGGGCGACGGCCTCTTTGCGCGCCGCGCGCGTCAGCCGCTCCCGGCCGGTCACCCCCAGCAGCAGCATCGCCTTGGCCTCGCCCACGCCGCGCAGCCTCAGCAACCGATCCAGCGTGCCAATCAGCCGTTCGTGGCCGGCCAAAGCCAGCGTCGTCTCCGTCTCCACCGCCGTACTCAGCCGCAGCATGGAAAGCGGCAGCCCGGCTTGCATCATCTGGCGCGTCGCCTCCCGGCCGGCCTCAAAATCGGGGAAGAAGATGGCATGGAACGCTTCCTGCTCCGGCAGCCGGCTGGCCCGCACCGTCACTTCGGTGAGGATGCCCAGCCGTCCCTCAGACCCCAGCACCAGGTGGCGCAGATCGGGGCCGGCGGCCGAGGCGGGGATGGTGGCCGGCAGTTCCAGCGTCCCGGCCGGGCTTTCCAGCCGCCCGCCGGCAAACAACTGCTCAATCCGCCCATAGCCCAACGACTGCTGGCCGCTGGAGCGGGTGACCACCCACCCCCCCAGCGTCGAATACTCAAACGACTGCGGGAAATGGCCCAGGGTACGCCCCAGCGCCCGCAGTTGCGCTTCCAGGTCTGGCCCGGCCACGCCAGCCCCAAAGGTGGCCAGGTTGCTCTCTTCGTCGAAAGCGCGCAGCCGGTTCAGCCGGCGCAGGTCAATTGTCAGCACCGGGGCCGCGCCCGGCCGGGGGTTGATATGCCCCACCACACTCGTTCCACCGCCGTAGGGAATCACCTGCGCGCCCGCGCGCTGGGCGAATTGCAGCAGCGCCCGCACCTCACCATCCGTCTGCGGGTAGGCCACCCCATCAGGAAACGCGCCGATGTCGCCGCTGCGCAAGGCGATCCAGTCGGGCATACTCTGGCCGCGGGCGTGGGTTACGCGCCCGGCCGGGTCGGTTTCTACCAGCGGGTGCGCCGGCAGCCGCGAGGCAGGCACGCCGGCCACCACGTCCGCCAGGCTCACATCCTGTGGCGGTCGCCCCGTCCCCACCCGTTCCAGCAAAAACTCGCCGCCCCCGGCCGGGAGCGCATAATCTACCGTACTATCTCCCCATCCATTCCATCGTCTCATGAATCCCTCCGCGGTGGGTCACTATCCCCGCCTGTCAACAGAGCGGTTGGTCCTATGGCTCCGTCTCGGCCCACAGGCGCAGGCTTTCGCTCATCGCCGCCTGGCTAATGGCCTGGGCGGCAGCGGCATCCCCCTGCTCCACGGCGGCCAACAGGGCGGCGTAGAACTGGCGCGAAGCCCGGCGCGCCCCGGCCGGGGCAAAATAGAGCCGGGCCATTGCCTCATAGAAGCCGGCAAAGCCATTTAGAATAAGCGTATATACCGGATTGCCGCTGGCCTGGGTCAGCGTCTGGTGCAGCCGCCAATCAAAGGCGGCAAAGGCATCGGGCGTGTCCGCCAGGTCCGGATACTCGACCAGCAGGGCACTCACCTGCGCCGGCGCATGGGCCACCGCCCCGCCGGTGTAGGCCGGGGCCAGGGCCAGGCGCACTTCCAACAGGTGGCGGATGAACCCGGCCGGGAGCTGCCGCCCATAACGCACTACCGCCGTCAGGATATTCGGCCCACCCTCCCGCCAGTAATCATTGACCCGCGTCGCCTTGCCCTGCTGGATGGTCAGCCAACCGTCCCGCTCCAGCCGCCGCAGCGCCTCGCGCAGCGTGGGCCGCGTGACGCCCAATTGGCCGGCCAGTTCCCGTTCGCCCGGCAGCGTGCTCCCGGCCGGGTAATGCCCCTCCAAAATGGCCGTGATCAGCATCTCCTCGGCATAGGCATTCGGCCGCTGCGGCGGTGACCAGGTGGGCGAGCTGTGGCTGTTGTCTGGTGCGGTGTGACTCATGGCAGGTTTCGGTTCCGTGTTCTGTTGACGTTTGGGAAATTGGTAAGTGGTCTGACCAGTTGTTCATATTATGCCAGATACCAACGTGGCTGTCAATCCCCCAAACCCCGCCAGCCCACCATGCCACACTCGCCGCCCACCCCGGCCGGGAAGCCCCTATCCAAATCACAAGAACTTGCGGGAAACAGCGCCTGACAGCGCCTGGCGCTGCACCAGCTACAGCCGGCCCGCCTCCTTCAGCACCCGCCGGGCAATCACCATCCGGTGCACCTCCGACGCCCCATCGTAAATGCGAAAGGCGCGCGCTTCGCGGTAGAAATCGGCCAGCGGCGTCAGGTCAGAGACCCCCAACCCGCCGCACATCTGCACCGCCCGGTCAATCACCCGGTTCACCATCTCCGCCACGTACAGCTTGGCCATCGACGTCTCTTGCTGCGCCCGGTGGCCTTGCAGCAGCAGCCCGGCCGCGTGGCGCACCATCAACTGCCCGGCGTGCAGCTCCGTAGCCGAATCGGCCAGCAGCCACTGCATCGCCTGGTGCGCGGCCAGCTTCTGGCCAAACGCCTCGCGCTCCTGCACATAGGCGGCGGCCACGGCCAGCGCCCGCTGCGCCACACCCGTCCAGCGCATGCAATGCGTCAGCCGGGCCGGTCCCAGGCGGGCCTGGGCATGGCCATACCCCATGCCCACCTGCCCCAAGACAGCGCTGTGCGGCACCACGCAGTCGGTGAAGGCCATCTCGCAGTGGCCGCCGGGGGTATGCAGTTGCAAACCACCCACCCGCCGCACCATGTGCGCGCCAGGATTATCCGCATCCACCAGGAAGATGGTGCAGCCGGTGCGCGGCGACACGTCGGGGTCGGTGCGGGCCATCACCAGGTACACTGCCGCGCCATCCGCGCCAGTGGACCACCACTTACGGCCGTTGATCACCCAGTCGTCGCCGCGCCGCTCGGCCCGGGTCTGGATCATCATGGGGTCGGAGCCGGCGCCGGGCGCAGGTTCGGTCATGCAGAAGGCGGAGCGCACCGTCCCGGCGGCCAGCGGAGCCAGGTAGCGCTCTTTTTGCGCCGGCGTGCCCAGCAGGTGCAGCAGGTGCATGTTGCCCTCGTCGGGCGCAGCGCAGTTCAGCACCAGCGGCCCCAGCAGCGAGCGCCCGGCCGCTTCAAAAACTGGCACCATCTCGGCGATATTCAGCCCCAGGCCGCCGTAAGCCACGGGCAACTGCGGGCCATAGACCCCGGCCCCTTTTGCTGCCGCCCGCAGCGCTTGCAGCCGGGGCGCGGGCAGCCCGTCGGGGTGGGTGGCTTCCGCCTCGGCCGGGATGACTTGCTCATCAATAAACGCCCGGACGCGCCGGGCAAGTTCAACAACAGGTTCGGGGTCGGCATAAATCATGGCGGTCTCCTCTAGAAGGTGTGCAAAAAGGCGTGGTTGTTCAGCATTTTGGGGGTTGCCGGCAGGTCCTTTGCCTGCCCGGACCAGGCAACCGCAAGGGTTGTCCCTACCCCAATCTTCGTAGTCAGCGGCGTGAATCAGGCGCAGTGTAGCCCCCATTGCCCGGCCGGGCAAGATCGACTACCATTGCCCCATGAACGAACGGCAAGCCATCCTCCAGGCCAATTTAGGCGAGTATCTGCAGCAAGTCAGCGGCGGCCCGGCCGGGGTCAGCCACATGCAGCCGCTGGCCGGCGGGGCCTCGCGTGAAACCTGGGCCGTAACCGCCAACCTGGCCGGCCGGGAGGAGCACCTGGTCCTGCGCCTGGACATGGCCAGCAGCATGAACGCCGCGGCCATCAGCCGGGCAGATGAGTTCCGCCTGCTGCAAGTGGCCTATGAACAGGGTGTGCGCTGCCCGCGCCCGCGCTGGCTCTGCACCGACCCGGCCGTCTTGGGCGCCCCCTTTTTCCTCATGGACCTCGTCGCCGGCGAGTCGATTGGCACGCGGGTAGTGCGCCGGCCGGAATTGGCCACCGCCCGGGCCGCCCTGCCGGCCCAGATGGCCGCGCAGCTAGCCCACATCCACGCCATCGACCCGGCCACCCCTGGCCTGACCTTTTTGCCCCGCCCCCCGGCCGGGACCAGTCCCGCGCAGCACATCATCAACCAGATGCGCCAGGCCCTGGCCGATTTGCAGAGCGCCAGCCCCGGCCTCACCGCCGGGCTGCGCTGGCTGGAGCAGCACCAGCCCCCGGCCGGGGCGCTGCGCGTCTTGCATGGCGATTTTCGGGTGGGCAATTTGTTGGTTGTCCCGGCCGGGCTGGCGGCCGTTATCGACTGGGAGTTCGCCCACCTGGGTGACCCGTTGGAGGATATCGCCTGGCCGCTGGTGCGCGACTGGCGTTTTGGCCAGGGCCACCTGCGCCTGGGCGGCATCAGCAACGCCGAACCCTACCTGGCAGCTTATGAGGCGTTAACAAAACGGCCTCTCGCGCGAGAGGCCGTCACCTATTGGGAGATTATGGGGAATATGAAGTGGGCCGTTACCTGCCTGGTCCAGGCTCAGCGGCATATCTCCGGCCGGGACCCCAGCATAGAGCTGGCCAGCCTGGGGCGGCGCAGCGCCGAAATGGAGCTGGAGCTGCTAACGCTTATCGCCGGCCGCTAGGCCACCGAAGCGGGGTCGATGCCGGCCGCTTTTAGCGCCTTGTTGTAGGCCGAGCGCATCTTGGAATTCTCAATCCGTGCCCGGCGCAGTTCATCGGCCGACATGCTGTCGGTAATCTCAATGTATTGCGGGGCCGGGATGCTGGCCGCGGAGGCCGGGGCTGGAGCCGCTGCCGCCACGGGGGCCGCCGGGGCCGCCGCTGCGGGCGCTGCCGCCACCACCGGGGTGGCCGCCGCACCGGCGCCCGCTTCCTTCAACGCCTTGTTGTAAGCCGAGCGCAGCTTGGAATTCTGGATGCGGGCCTTGCGTACCTCGTCCGGTGACATTGCATCGGTAATCTCGATGTAGTTTGGCTCCGGGACTGAAGTCATGGGGACAGCCGCCACAGGTGGGGCCGCTGCCGCTGCCGGTGCCGCCACCCCGGCCGGGGCGGCCACCGCCTCCCCCGATTCCTTCAACGCTTTCACTGCGGCAGACCGGGCCTTGGAGTTCTCGATGCGCGCTTTACGCACCGCGGCCGGGTCCATGTCATCGGTTATTTCAATCACCTTGTAATCGACGCCGGGCACCAAATCTTCTGGCTTCTTCAGCACCGGCGCGGCGGCGGCCACAGCCACCGGAGCCGCAACTTGTTGAGCTGTTGCCGTGGTCATGCCGGTCCGCGCCCCCTGCCAGGTATGGAAGCGCGCAATGCGCACCGCGGTCATGGGGTCATTTTCCAGGTTGTCGCTGGCCGTCTTGATTTGCGCTTCGCCGGTGCCCACGCCCATGTTGGCCCCGCGCGGCAGCGCGGCCGCACGCCGGGCCGCGGCCTGGCGCGCCTCCTGCAACTGCTGCTCAAAATCCCCATTCACCGACACCGGATGCCCCAGGGTCAGGGCCGGGTTCATGGCCTGCTTCCCGGTTTCCACTTGCACCTGGTTTGCGTTCACCATCGCACTGAGGCGGGTCATGATGGCCGCAATGAAAATGCCAAAGAAGATGACAGAAATGCCAACAATGCCCGCAATCGTAAATGTGTTCATACAGTAACCCCTTTCTGCGTCATCACGTCTGGTGTGCTGATTATACTTGTGCTTTATTTCTCAAGCAACGGGAATCCGGCCGGGGCGCCAGCCCCGCGCCTACGCCTCATCACTGCCCATGCGCGTCGCCAAAAAGTCCAGCATGTCGATGTGGGTGATGATGCCCTGCACCTTGTCCTGGCTGACCACAATGACCGCCCGGTGGTGGCTGAAAATGCCCATCAACGTCTCCAGCGGCGTATTCGGCTGGACAACAGTCACACCGCGGTCCACAATGCTGGCGATGGTCTCATTCGGTTCGTGCCGGTGGCCAGATAGAAGCATATGCTTCAGCAGGTCGATTTCCCGCACAATGCCTACCAGGCGACCCTCGCCGTCCACCACCGGCAACTGCGAGATGTTGTAGGTCTTCATAGCGGAGACGACGTCACTCATCAGGTCGGTGGGGCTGGCCGTTATCAGGCGATCTTCCCCCTTGGCAGCCTGAATATCCACCGCCCGGAAGTCAATCCAGGCGCGCTCCAGAAAGCCGTTCTCACGCATCCAGTCGTCATTGAAGACCTTGCTCAGGTAACGGGAGCCGGAATCGGGCAGGATGACCACCATCACGTCTTCCGGCCCCAGGAGATGCTTGCGGGCGTATTTGATGGCTCCCTGCACCGCCGATCCGCTGGACGCGCCGCAGAAGATGCCTTCCTCGCGCACCAGCCGCCGGGTCATGAGCAGGCTTTCCCGGTCGTCCACCTGGACGATGGTGTCGATGACGCTCAGGTCGGTGGTGCTGGGCAGGAAGTCCTCGCCAATACCTTCGGTCTTGTAACTTTCGGCCTTCACCACCCGGCCGGAGCGATGCAGCTCATACAAAATAGAGCCGACCGGGTCCACGCCAATCACCTGCACGTGGGGGTTCTGGTTTTTGAGGTACCGGCCGGTGCCCGAAATGGTGCCGCCGGTGCCCATGCCAGCCACAAAATGGGTGATCTGGCCGGCCGTTTGCCGCCAGATTTCCGGGCCGGTCGTCTCAAAATGGGCCTGGGGGTTCACCGGGTTGTGGTACTGGTTGGCCAGCACCGCGTTGGGCGTCTCCTCTACCAGGCGGCGAGCGACCGAATAATAGCTGCGCGGATCTTCCGGCTCCACTGCCGTAGGGGTAACAACCACGCGCGCCCCAAAAGCGCGCAGCAGCTGAATCTTCTCTTGTGACATCTTGTCCGGCATCACGAAGATGCAGCGGTAGCCGCGGGCGGCAGCGGCAATGGCCAGCCCAACACCAGTGTTGCCGGAAGTGGCCTCCACAATGGTGCCGCCGTGTCGCAGCAAGCCGCGCTGCTCAGCATCCTCAATGATCGCTGGACCAATGCGATCTTTCACTGAGCCGCCGGGATTAAAAAACTCTACCTTGGCCAGGATTGTGCAGGGCAGGTCACTGACCACTGAGTTCAGGCGCACCAGGGGCGTATCGCCAATGGTATCCATGATGTTGTCGTAATACTGCATCTCACCGGCAGCTTCTGCTGCCTCGGTCACCTCAAAAAGCGCCATCGTCATCACCTCACTGTGGGAATTGCCGGGTTTTTCGGGCTGCTTGCTGCCCCATAGTATACCCAAAGTGCGCTGACGATGATAATTGTGGTTACAAGGCGCTGTATCGTCGCGCTTTGGGCCGGCCATGTTTTCTGCGCCAGTATCAGGTATAATCAGGCTTTGCTATTTTTAGGAGGTTATATGGAGTTAACCTGGTACGGATTGAGTTGTTTTCGGCTGACTGAGCGGGGTATGTCCAGTATCGTCACGGACCCGTTCAGCAGTTCAGTTGGCCTGGCCACCCCCAGGCTAAAGGGGGATGTGATTACCATCAGTCATAACGCCCCGGGGCACAACCACGTTGAGGCGGTTAGCGGGCAGCGTTTTGTGTTAACCGGCCCTGGCGAGTATGAAATCGGCGGGGTTTTTGTGATGGGCATCGCAACTGTGCAGCGCGCCGGGGACCCGGACAATGTGCTGTACCTGTTTGATTACGATGGTCTGACCGTGGCCCATCTGGGCGACATGACGCAGGTGCCGACGCAGACGCAGATCGAGGCGTTGGAACAGGTGAATGTGCTGTTGGTGCCGGTGGGCGGTGGGCGCAGCTTGAATGCGGCCCAGGCGGCGGAACTGGTGTCTATGCTGGAGCCTAACCTGGTGGTGCCGATGCACTACCGGCTGCCAGAGCTGACGCTGGAGCTGGACGGTGTGGAGCGGTTCCTGAGCGAGATGGGCGTGACTGATGTGGCGGAGCAGTCGAGTTTGAAGGTTTCGGCCGGCAATTTGCCGGAGGAGACGGAGGTAGTTCTGCTGACGCCGAAGAGTTAGTGCCCTGGCAAGCCTGGTTTGCGCGGTATGGCGCGCAGGCAGTTACCGGTCAGTGCCATGCTGCTGCGCACAGTAGAATGCCAACAAGCCATATCCCCGGCCGGGACCGGGGCGAGAGAGATGGAATTATGGCCTATAAACTAATTATGCAATGGGACATTCAACCACACGTCGAGTCGGAGTACTCCGACTTTGTGGCCAACGAATTCATCCCCAGCATTAGCCGTTTGGGACTAACCGATATCCAGGCCTGGTACACGGTTTATGGCGACTGTGAACAGATCCTGGTGAGCGGCAATACCCAGACCGACAAGCAGATGAACTACATCTTGAGCAGCGATGAGTGGCAGCGGCTGAAGACGCGCCTGACTGAGCTGGTCAATGATTTCGCCATGAAGGTAGTCCTGGCCACGGCCGGCTTTCAACGTTAGGGGCGGTGGGATAAACTTGCCTGAATAGTAAAACAGAGCCTGCACCGGTGGTGCAGGCTCTGTTTTTACTGTGGTGAACTGGGTCCGGCCCCGGCCGGGTCAGGCCGCGGCCGGGGGAGCTTCCGCTTTTGCGCTGCCGTTACCGCTGCTCTCCGGGGCTACCGCTTTCTTCTCGCTGCTGGTGCTTTCGGTGGTGGTGCTGGTGGTGCTGGTGGCGGCGCTGTTCTTGGCCCGCGTATCGGTGACATAGAAGCCGTTACCTTTGAAGACAATACCCACGCTGTTAACCACGCGACGGACGCCGCTGCTGTTGCACAGGACACATTCCTTCAGCGGTTCGTCGCTCATGCGCTGCTTCTTCTCGAAGGTATTGTGACAGTATTCGCACTTGTAGGTATAAATCGGCATTTCTCACCTCAAACAGCAGGGCGCCTGCACTCACAGACAGGGGATTGTAGCGGGCTGATCCCAATATGACAACCGGGCTTCCGCCGGCCGTCTGTTTCCCGGCCGGGTTCTTGCCAGCCCCAGCGTTGTATGCTACAAAAACAATGTTAGTTTTAGATAATAACCGGCAGCATCCGTGTACAATTGCCGGCATGGGAAAGTGCCCCGGTAATGTGCCCCGGCATAACCCACCTGTTCACACGAAGCGTGGAGGTATAGATCGTCATGAATGTAAAAGATGCACAATCTCGCATTAAAGCCCGCATCTGGCAGAACATCGCCAAATCGGGCGAGCAGTTTTCGATGGTGCCTCATGATACGATGGAGACGCTGGTCAACCTGGCGACCGATGCGGCGTTGATGGAGCTGGACGACGGGCTAGGTGACGTGATAGAGGGCTACAAGGAGTCGATGGCCATCGCCCCGGCCGGGGAAGAAGGCGAGAAAACCCTGTGGGAAGGCCGCCCCTTCCTCTCCATCGGCACCCAATACATCATCACCAGTGAGCGCGTGCGGGTCATCGAAGGAGTCTTGGGCAAAGATCGTGAAGACATTGAGCTAATCCGGATACAAGACATCGACCAGAAGCAAACATTGCGCGAGCGCATGTTCAACCTGGGCGACATCACCATCCGCAGCCACGACGATTCCAAGCCCAAGATTAAGTTCAACAACGTGCGGGACCCAGAAACGGTACACGAGATCCTGCGCCGGGCGGTGCTCAGCGCCCGCAAGCAGTACGGCCTCGCCTACCGCGAAGAGATGTAAACTCACCCCGGTCAGCAGCATCCAGTAGCAGCGCGCCGGTGCAAAGGCCGGTGCGCTGCTATGCGCCTGCGCCCTACTCCTCGGCCAAACGCCGCAGCGCCACCTTATCCACCAACACAATCTGCTTCCGCCTGATCTGAACCAGGCCCTGCGCCTTGAAATCGCTCAGCGCCTGCGTAACTGTTTCGCGGTAGGTGCCCAGCATCTCCGCCAGTTCCTGATGCGTGAAACCGGTCACTACCAATCCACGCTGCTCTGCGGCCAGGGTCAACAGCAGGCCGGCCAGGCGGGCCGGAACACTCTTGAAAGCAAAGTCCTCCAGGCGGCGCTCCGTCTCCGTAAGGCGCTCGCCCAACGCCTCTACGAAGCGAAAAGCCACCTGTGGTTTCTCACGTATCAGGTACGCCACGTCCGCCCGGCTCATCACGCACACCATGCATTCGTCCACGGCTTCGGCAAAAGTGCGGTACATCCCCTGCCCCACCAACGACATCTCGCCAAAAATCGCCCCAGGTCCCAGCGTTGCCACTATCAGCTTCTTGCCGTTGGGCGAGAGACGGTACAACTGCACGCGCCCCTTTTTCAGTAGAAACAGGACCTCACCGCGCTCGTCGGGCATGAAAAAGATCTTGCCTGAATTGCAGGCAGCCATCGTTACCTGCCGGTCCATGCGCATCAGATCGTCCAGGGTGAGATCACGGAACACGTCGATTGTGGAGAGGTAGTTCAGCTTGCTCTCTTGCATTGTGTCTCTTGCGCCGTAACCACCAATTCTAGGCCGGCAGTCGGAAACCAACCACCGCTCCCCCGGCCGGGGCGTTTTCCGCCCACATGCTCCCCCCATGCGCCTCCACCACCGCCCGGGCAATGGCCAGCCCCAGCCCCGCCCCACCCGTTGCTCGCGTTCGCGCCAGTTCACCACGATAGAACTTCTCGAAGACCCGGGGCAGATCATGGGCCATAAAGCCGGGACCGGAATCCTGCACCTTTACGCACACTGCGGCCGGCGTGCGCCAGGCCATCACCTGCACCTGCCCCCCGGCCGGGGTGTATTGCAGCGCATTACTGATCAGGTTAGCCAACACGCGGCTGATTTTGGGGGCATTCAACACCACCGGGTCCACATCCTCCCCCACCTCACCCGTCAGCGTTACCGCGCGCTGCTGCGCCAGCGCCTGGAACGTCTCCAGCGCGTCAGAAATCAGGTCACCCAACGCATGGGGCGACATCTCCAACACCAACCCACCGGCATCAAGCTGCGCCAGTTCAAACAGATCGTCGATCAGCCCGTTCAGAGCCAGAATGTCGGCCCGGATCGTGCGATAGTAACGCTGTACCGTCTCCGGATCATCCACCACGCCATCATGCAGCGCCTCAATCATCGCCCGGATGCTGGTTAGCGGGGTCCGCAGGTCGTGCGAGGTCCAGGCGATCAGGTCACGGCGCAGCACCTCCAGCTCTTCCCGCTGGCAGGCCGCCTGCTGCAGCTGCTCGGCCATCTCGTTAAAGGCCAGTGCCACCTGCGAGACCTCATCCCGGCCGGGGACCCGCACCCGCGCACTCAAGTCTCCCTCGGCCAGCGCCTGTGCCGTCTCCGCCAACTGCCGCAGCCCATCGGTAACCGTGGCCGCCACAAAAATGCCAAACGTGGTGGCAATAATCACGCCAAACAGCAGCAGCACAATCGACAGCGCCAGGTCATGCTGGTTGAAAAACATCTGCTGGGCCATCACCAGCACATTCACCAGCATCAGCAGCGCGGCCAGCGCATAGGCCAGCGTCAGGGTTAGCGCCAGCGAGGGTGAGCGGGCCAACCCCCGGCGGTACAGCAAAAAGCCCGCCGCCAACGACACGGCCGCCGTCACCGCCAGGGTGCTGATTAGCGTGGTCAGATCGGCAAGAGGCGGCTGCATCAACCACACCATCACCGCCGAGGCCACCAGCAGGGCCAGGATCACCCCGCTCACCAGAATGCGCAGCGGCGCGGTGCTAAACCAGCCCACGTAGCGGTTCACGGGCATCTCGGCCTGTTTCATCGGGCGTTCCCCGGCACGAATTTGTAACCCACACCCCACACCGTCACCAGCCAGACGGGCTTGCTGGGGTTTGGCTCAATCTTCTCGCGCAGGCGGCGAATGTGCACGGTCACGGTGCTGGGATCGACGTATTCGGAGAAGCCCCACACGTTCTCCAGGAGCTGGTCGCGGGAGAAGACCTGGCGGGGGTGTTGGGCCATGAACCAGAGCAGGTTGAATTCGGTGGCCGTCAGCTCTAGCTCCTGGTCCTGGACGCGCACCAACCGGGTCACCGGGTCGATGAACAGGTCGCCGTAATGCAGCGGCTGCTCGTCGCGCCCGGCCGGGGTGCCAGCCTGTGCCCGGCGCAGCACCGCCTTGACTCTGGCCACCAGTTCCGCCGGCGAAAAGGGCTTGGTCACATAATCGTCCGCGCCCATCTCCAGCCCGTAGATGCGGTCAGTCTCCTGGCTGCGAGCAGTTAACATAATGACCGGCACGGTCCCGGCCGGGTCATCGCGCAGCCGGCGCATAATCTCCAGCCCGTCAACACCCGGCAGCATCACGTCCAGCACCACCAGGGCCGGCCGGCGCTGGCCAAGCGCCTGCAGCGCCTGGTAGCCGTCACGCGCCTGCCGCACCGCAAAACCATCGCGCTTCAGGTAGAGGCTTACCACCTCCACCACCGACGCTTCGTCATCCACTACCAGAATCTCGTCCTGATCACTCTGAGCCATCAACGTCACTCCAACAGCCAATCATTGTCATCGCGCAGCAGACCAGACTGCCCGCTGCCTGCCCATTGTAACCCAATTCCTTACGCACACCTTACAACCCGGCCGGGGCGCGCCCGCGTAACGTTCCTGTAAGGATTGCCCAAGCCGGCTGTAAGAACTGGCCTCTACCATGCCGCTCAAGTTAAGTACGCTTCGTAAACCGCCGCCACAGTGTATAATCGGTCTATGCGCAAATCTCTCCCCCCCCTCTCCCGCCGTGACTTCCTGAAGGCCGCCGGGGCCACCGCCGGTGGCTCAATTTTGCTGCTGGTCGGCTGCCGCACCACCCGGCCGGGTGAATCCCCACCACCGTCCACAGCCGTCCCAGCCCCGGCCGGGACGCCCACCCCGCTCCCCACTCGCCCGCGCCAGGTAGAAATCACCCCCACCGAAAGCTTCTACGTCCAGAAATACCAGGGCGTGCCCACCGTGGACGCGGCCACCTGGCAGCTAACCATCGACGGCCTGGTCGAAAAGCCGCTCACCCTCAGTTACGCAGATGCCCTGGCCCGGCCGCGGGCGGAGATGATGCGCACCCTGGAATGCATTGGCAACCCCGTCGGCGGCAACCAGATTGGCAACGCCACTTGGGCCGGCTTCTGGCTGGCCGACCTGCTGGCCGAAGCGCAGGTCAAGCCAGAAGCAGTGCGCGCCCGCTTCGCGGCGGCCGACGACTACGATACTTCAGTCGCGCTCTCTTACCTGACCCGGCCGGGGGTGCTCCTGGCCTACGAGATGAACGGCGAACCGCTCACCCCGGCCCACGGCTTCCCGCTGCGCATCTTCATGCCCGGCCTGTACGGCCAGAAAATGCCCAAATGGATCACCCGGATCAGCTTCATCGACGATGATTCACATCGCGGCTACTGGGAAAAACAAGGCTGGTCAGAAACGGCCGAGGTCAAGACGAATTCGCAAATCATGGCCCCGCAGCACATTGGCAAGGTCCCCCCGGCCGGGGTAGAGGTCTTTGGCGTTGCTTATGCCGGCAGCCGGCGCGTCACCAGCGTTGAAGTAGGGGTGGAGGCTGGCCGCACGCTCACCTGGTATCCGGCCCAAATTCTGAGCGGCCCCAGCCCGGAGGCGTGGACGCAGTTCTACTTCGCCTGGACTCCGCCGGAGAGCACCAGCTACACCCTGTACGTGCGGGCCACCGATGAGACGGGCTTTGTGCAAACGGAACCCGGCCGGGGCATCCTGGAAGGCGCATTCCCCGACGGCACCGACCGCATCCACAACATCGTCGTCAAAGTCGGCTAGCGGGCGGGTGCCCCGGCAACCATGAAACGAACCCTGGCCATCCTCTTGTTTAGCGGCCTCATGCTGGCCGTGATCACCACCGCCGGCATCTCCAAACTGGAGGAGCACGACAGCTTCTGCACCAGTTGCCACACCCTGCCCGAGGCTGCCTACCACGAGCGCGCCATCGCCGCCCTGGCCGTCAGCGATCCCTTTGAACTGGCCGACCTGGCCAGCTACCATTACTGGCAGGCCAGCGACTTCCGCTGCATCGACTGCCACCGCGGCGATGACAGCCCCGGTCATCGGGCCACCGTCCTGGGCCTGGCCGCTCGCGATACCGTTACCTGGCTCACCGGCCGGGCCAACCCCACCATCGAAAAAGGCAGCATCCCCAACCTCAACCCCAACCAGGCCGCGTGGCAGGGTCCGGACCGCTACAACCGTGAGCCGGATATCCTGAACGCCGGCTGCCTGAAATGCCACCAGGACACCTTGACCCTGGTTGGTTTCGAGAACCACTTCCACAACAAGCTGCCGGCTGCCCGGCTGGCCTACGCGCAGACCGGCCAACTGAACTACCCCGAAGGCTGGGCGCAGGGCGTCGGCTCCAGCGACTTGCTGCAAGCGGAAGATACTGTGCTAACCTGCCTGGATTGTCACCGCGTCCACGTGCAAGGCTTTGAATCGGAGTTCTTCCTGGACCAGAATGCGGTGACCCTGCCCGCCTGCGTCCAATGTCACCTGGAAACCGGCCGGGGTCCCCGCAACCTCATCCCATAGCCAAACCCCACGCCGGGCACATCACAATAACGCCCTGGCAAACCGTCCTTGCGCACCCGGCCGGGTTACGGGGTCACCTTACTGCCGCACCACTGCCAGACATCCTGCCCCTCCGGCTGCACCATGTACCAGACCTCATTGAACTGCACCGTAGTGTCTAAGGGCAGCGGCAAATGCTCGCTGGCCTCCAACATCTCGGGGTAGGTAATGGTTCCGCGCATTTGCACCTCGGCCACACCCTCACTGCCCCCCACGCGCCGGGCAATCATATCCACCTTCAGGTCTTCTTCGCCAAACGTCGGCGAGGCTTTCAGCGCCAGGCCGATGGACCACAGCGCCAACAGCTCCTGGCTGCCGGTACCTTCCGGCACTACCTCGCAAATGTGTGTGCTCAGATAATCGTCATTGTTGGTCATCACCGCCCTAAAATAGTCCATCGCCGCCACTTCTTCTGGGGCGTCACCCTGGGAGCCACAGGCGGCCAACAGACCTACCAGCAGCAGCAGTAAAAACAGGCGCAGGCCTTGCTTTCTTGTCATTGTCATCCTCTCTAAACAGTCTCGGTTCGCGGGCCAAACGCCGGGGATGCGCCGGCCGCACTCAAGCTGCCAGTATACCCAAAAACAAGCGGATTGGCTTCTGCGCTCTGGCGACAAAAAAAGCCCCTGGCGTTTGTGCCAGGGGCTTCGGCAACATAACCTCCGCGGGTAGCTAACCCGGCCGGGTCCCCAACGTCACCGGCACGGTCAGCGTCTGGCCAGACCGCAGCACGGTGAAGTTCACCAACTCACCCGCCGTGCCATAACGGGCCAGGTACGAAATCAGATCATCAATGCTGTCCACCGGCTGGCCATCGACCGCCGTCACCACGTCGCCGCTGGTTTCGCTGCCTTGCAGGCCGGCGGCCGCCGCCGGCCCCCCAGACACGACCTGCACAATAAGCGCGCCGCGCTGCCCGGCCGGGAGCCCTAACTGCGCCGCCATTTCCGTGGTCAGCGTCGTGCCGCTAATCCCCAGATAGGGATGCTGGTAAGAACCATTGGCAATGAGCGCCGGCACCACCCGCTGCACAATCACCGACGGAATGGCAAAGCCAATGCCCGACGACGCCGCTACCGGCGAAATGATGGCCGAAGTAACGCCAACCACCTCCCCTTGCGGGTTCAGCAGCACGCCACCCGAATTGCCGGGGTTAATCGCGGCGTCCGTCTGAATAACGTCGGGGATGTTGTAAACCGTGCTGTCCACTTCCAGCCGCCGCCCCAGGGCACTGACAAAGCCTACCGTCATCGTCCCCGCCTGGCCAAAAGGATTGCCAATGGCGATGGCCAGCTCGCCCACCTTCAACTGCGTGGAATCGGCCAGCGTGACCGGCCGCAACTGCGCCGCGGGCAGGTCCACCTGGAGCACCGCCAGGTCGCTGTCGGGGTCGGTGCCAATCACCCGACCTTCCGTGACCGTGCCGTCCGCAAAGGTGACCAGAATCCGGTCCGCGCCCTCGATCACGTGGTTGTTGGACACGATATGCCCGGCGCTGTCCCAGACAAAGCCGGAGCCTTCGCCCTGGCTGTGCTGGATATTCACCACAGACGGGCCGACTTCCTCGTAAATGTTAGACAGCACCCCTTCCAGGGCCGCCACCGCCGCTTCGCCCGCACCCGCCCCGGCCGGGACAGCCGGAGCCAGGTTAGTTTGGGCGGGCAGCACCCCGGCCGGGTCGCTGACCAAAGCAGCCGCCTGTGCCGCCGCCTGCTGGCCCATGGCCGATAAGTCTGCCAGGCGGGCACTCCCCTGGCATCCGGTCAACACCCCCATTACCACCAACACAATCACAAACAACAAAACATGACGACGTGCCTGATTCATTAGCAACTCTCCTTGAGCATCAAAGCAGTTCCACATGTCAGCCCAAAGCTGACCTGCGCCCTCAGCATAGCTTGAGGGGAGATGCGGCGTCCTTAAAGAGAGTTTGCGGCAACCTTATGGGAACCTTATGCGGCCGGCGCGCTCCCGGCCGGGAGGGTGGGCACGGCCAGCGGCAGATAGATGGTGAAGTGGCTGCCCTGGCCCGGCCGGCTGGTCACCTCCAGGTGGCCGCCGTGCGCCTCAACCAGGTCGCGGGCAATGGTCAGCCCCAACCCCAGCCCCTGCGGAAAGCGCGTCTCCTGCTGCCCGCGATAAAAGGGGTCAAAGATGTGCGCCAGCTCCCCGGCCGGGATGCCCGGCCCCGTATCACTTACTCGCAGCCAGATCGTGCCCGCTTCCCGGCCGGCCGCCACGTCGATGCGCCCACCCGGCCGGGAATACTTCACGGCGTTGCTCAGCAAATTACCCACCGCCTGCGCCATCCGGGCCCGATCCAGCGGCACCAGCGGCAGCGTCAGGGGCACATTCACCTGCCAGTGCAGCCCTTTGGCCTGCGCCGCCTCACGCCAGGGCGCCAGCACCGGGGCCAACCATTCCACCAGCAGCGTCTCCTGCCGGTTCAAATGCAGCGTCCCCAGCACCTGTTCATGCAGCTGCGCCAGGTCATCCAGCATTGGCTGCATCCGCGCCAGTTCGGCCTCCATGCCGGCCAGCAGCTCCTGGCGCAGCACCTCATCCTGGTCCCCCCCATGGCGCAGCGAATAGACCGCCGAGCGCAGCGCGCCCAACGGCCGCCCCAACTCGTGGACCAGGTTGGCCAGCAGGCGGCGGCGAGAAGACTCCAACGTCTCCAATCGCCCCAACAAACTGTTAAACGCCTGCGCCAACTGGCGGACTTCCGTGGGACCACTTTCGGGGATTGGCGACGCCTGCCCCTGCCCCACGGCAAAAATCGCGGCCGTCACCCGGGCCAGCGGGCGTTCCAGATTTAGCGCCAGCAGTAACCCCATCACCACCCCCAGGGCCAGTTCCAGCCCCACCATCGCCAGAATGAAGCGTCGCAGACTGTCGAAACGCGCCGTGGCCCGGTCCAGTTCATTGGTGACCCGCACCAGCCCCACCACCTGCTCCTGCGTGTTCATGGCCGGCACCGTCACATCAATCTGCGCCCCCGAAACGGCCAGCAGCCGTTCTCCGGTCAGCGCCTGGTCCAGGCCGGGATAGGTTAACGGCTGGCCATATTGCGCCGTGTACGCTGGATCGCTGGTAGCCAGCAGCACGCCCGACGCATCCATCAGCATGATGCTCACCTCCAGGCGCGGGCTGATACGGCCGATGTACGCCTCGGCCACCGCCGTGTCACGCCACAGGCCGGGTTGGGTATTGGCCACTTCGGCAATAATCTCCGCCTGTTCGGTGAGCGAATTGGAAATGTTGGCAATGAGCAGTTGGGTCTGCACAACGTAGAGGATGAGCAAGCCAAACAGCGGCACAATAACCAGGACCGGCAAGATGTGGCTGAGGATGAAATGGCTGCGCAGTCGGTGCATCACAAACTCCCTAATCTGTCGAATGGGCACATTCTACGCCGGCTGGGGCACCAGCTTGTAACCCACGCCGCGTACTGTCACAATCCGCTGTGGCCGGCCGGGGTTCTTTTCCAGCTTCTCGCGCAGCCAGCGGATGTGCACATACACTACTTGCGGTTCGCCGCTGTACTCGGCCCCCCAAACCCGGCCCAACAGGTCATCCACAGACAGGACCCGGCCGGGTTCCAGCGCCAACACATGCAGCAGCGCAAACTCCCGCGCCGTCAGGGCAATGTCGCGGCCGGCCAGCGTTACCGTGTGCCCGGCCGGGTCAATCTGCAAATCCCCCACCACCAGCGCCGTCTCCTCCGCCAGGGCGGCCCCTTCGCGGCTGCGGCGCAGCACCGCCCGCACCCGCGCCAGCAGCACATCCGGGTCAAACGGCTTGGTAATGTAATCATCCGCGCCCAGCTCCAGGCCCAGAATCTCGTCCAGGTCCCGGCGGCGAGCCGTAAGAAAGATAACTGGCAGTTCACTGGTCTGGCGCATCTGGCGCAGCGCCTGCAAACCATCCATCCCCGGCAGCCCCACATCTAGCAGCACCAGGTCCGGCCGGGCGCGCTGCAAGTACGCCAGCGCATCTTCCGCCGAAGCCACCGTACTCACCTGGTAGCCCGCCTGCTCCAGGTTAAAGGCCAGGCTGCGCCGCAGCAGGGTGTCATCATCAACGAGCAGAATCATCTTAGCCATGAGTGGTGGTTCGTGTTGCGCATTGCGGGTTCCGCTTACTGGATGGTAGTCAGTTCGCCAGGGCGCACCATCATCCTTTGGTTGGGCAATCAGGGACTATCTTACATCAAACGGGACAATGGTGGGAACAAACTGCGCCTGCCGGCACAATCGCCAGGTACGCCACGCAGCACCATTGCCCCTCCCGGCCGGGGTCTGGTACACTTGGACCCGATGATGGACATGAAACAGCTATGAAACGCATTCATCTTGCGGGCGCCAATCTGCTGCTGCTGAGCTGGCTGCTGTTGGGCTGTGCCCTCCAGGCCACGCCATAACCCGGCCGGGAACCTCCCCATGCGCATCCTGCTCATCAACAAATTCCTGCGGCCTGTCGGCGGCACCGAAACCATCTTCTTCAACGAATGGCGCTGGCTAGAGGCCGCCGGCCACACCGTCATCCCCTTTGGCATGGCCCACCCGGACAACGTGGCCAGCCCCTACGCCGAATATTGGGTGCCGGCTGTGGACTACAACCGCCCCACCCCAGGCCAACTGCGCGAACTGGTCTGGTCGCGCACCGCGGCCGCCCGCCTGGCCGCGCTCATCGCCGCCACCCGGCCGGAGGCGGCGCACCTGCACAACATCTATCACCAACTTTCGCCCAGCATCCTGCCCGTGCTGCAGCAGGCCAACCTCCCCAGCCTGCTGACCGTGCACGATTACAAGCTCATCTGCCCCAATTACCGGCTGTTCACCGGCGGCGTACCCTGCACCCGCTGCGTTAGCTCGCACCCCTGGCACGCGCTGCTCCATCGCTGCCAGAAGGATTCGGCAGCCGCCAGCGCCCTGGTCGCCCTGGAAAGCAGCCTGCACCGCCGCCGCCAGGCCTATGCGCCGGTAGACCGCTTCATTGTGCCCAGCCATTTTGTGCAGGCATTGCTGGTACGCGGCGGCTTCCCGGCCGGGAAGCTGCAAATCATCCCCCACGCCATCCCCGCCCCCGCGCCGCCGGCCCCCACACCGCCAGGCGGCGCACCGCCGGTAGTTCTGTACGCCGGCCGCCTGGAACCGGAGAAAGGGCTGGACATCCTGCTGACCGCCGCCGCGCAGCTCCCGGACATCCCCTTTGCCATCGCCGGGGAGGGGTCGCTAGGGCCGGCCATCGCCCACGAGCTAACCCGGCCAGCGCTGGCAAATGTCCGCCTATTGGGTAAACTCTCCCCGGCCGGGTTGGCAGCCGCGCGCCAGTCAGCGCGATTGGCCGTGGTGCCTTCCGTCTGGTACGAGGTGTTTGGCCTGAGCGCCCTGGAAGCCCTGCAAGCTGGCCTGCCGGTGGTGGCCAGCCGCATGGGCGGGCTGGCCGAGGTGGTGCAGCATGAGCAGACGGGCCTGTTGGTGCCCCCCGGTGACGCCCCGGCCCTGGCCGCGGCCATTCGCCAGCTCTGGGACGACCCCGGCCGGGCGCAGCAAATGGGTCGCGCCGGCCAGGCCTACGTGCAGCAGCACCACCGGCCGGAGCAGTACACCACCGCCCTTCTGGCCGCCTGGCAGGCAATCCGCGGCGAACCGGCCGCCACCCCAGCAGCAGCGTAACAAAGCATCCATGATTCATCTCGCGCACGCTCCCTCATACCCTACACCCCGGCCGGCGACGGCCGGCACGCCGTGTGCCCCGTGGCGGATTGGCCGTTGAACATTGTCGTCCTGGGCATCCGGGGCATCCCGGCCCATTATGGCGGTTTTGAGACCTGTGTTGACCATACAGCGCGGCTGCTGGCCGCCGCCGGGCAGTCGGTGACGGTATACGGGCGCAGCCAGCATTTTGAGCAGCACCCGGATCGCTATGAAGGGGTGCGGCTGCGTTTTGTGCCCCGGCCGGGGCCGCCAGCCCTGCACACCATCGGCCATACCATCCGCTGCGCCCGCCACATGGGGGCCGAACCATTCGACATTGTGCACCTGTACGGCGTGGGCAATGCCTTCGCCATCCCCTTGCTAAGGCGGCAGGGGCGCAAAGTCGTCATTTCGGTAGATGCCCAGGATTGGGCGCGGGACAAGTGGGGCGTGGTAGGGCGCAACTATCTGCTGCTGGCCGCCCGCTTCGCCGTGCGCACCGCCGACCGCATCATCGTCGATTCGCGGGCGATTGGCGATTATTACCGGGCGCGGTTCGGCGCGGAATCCAGCTATGTGGCTTATGGGGCGGATACCACCCCGGCCGGGGGGCGAGAATGGCTGGCAAAGTTCCAACTCACTAGCGGGCAGTATCACCTGTTCGTGGGGCGGCTAACCCCCGAAAAGCGTCCCCACCACCTGATCCAGGCCTTCCGCCAGGTGCAGAGCGCCTATCCGCTGGTCATTGTCGGCGACGATCCGTACAACCAGGGGTACGTGGCGCAGCTAAAGCAAATGGCGGACGAGCGGGTGCGCTTTGTGGGCACGGTGTACGACAGCGGCTTTCACCAGTTGTGCCACCATGCCTACCTCTACCTGACCGCCTCGGCTATTGAGGGCACTTCCCCGGCGCTGTTGCAGGCCATGGGCCAGGGGGCGGCCGTGCTGGTGAACGGCATCCCCGCCAACCGGGAGACGGTCGGCGAGGCGGGCTTTGTTTATGCCGAGGGGGATGTGGCCGACCTGGCCCGGCAATGGCAGGCGCTGGTGGATGATCCCGGCCGGGTGGCGGCTGTGCGCCCGGTGGCCGTGGCCCGCATCCGCGAGCAGTATACCTGGGAACGGATTACCGAGCAGTTGCTGGCCCTCTATCGCCGCCTAACCGGGCACGCCTGACCACGCGCCGGCGCAGAAATGAAAGAGCCAGCCCCGGCCGGGGCTGGCTCTGGTAATCAACAGGAAAGCGCGCCAGGTTACTTGGGGTAGATACGCACCCGGCGGCGCGCTCCTTCACCTGTGCTCTGGGTGGTTACCCGGTGATCGTTGCGCAGGGCCATGTGGATGATGCGCCGGTCGTAGGGAGACATAGGCTCCAGCGTGACGGCCTGGCCGCGCTTCACCGCTTTGCGGGCCATGCGCTGGGCCAACTGCGCCAGGGCATTCTGCCGCCGGTCGCGGTACCCTTCCACGTCAATCAAAAAGTCGGCGCGCTGATGCAGCGCGTGGCCGGCCATCAGCCGGGCGATGTATTGCAGGTCATTCATCGTTTCGCCGCGCGCGCCAATGAGCATGTGGGCATCTGGACCAACCACGTTTAGAACCAGCAGTTCCCGGCCGGTGAGGTCATCCGGCTCAGAATGCTTCACTTCAACAGTCGCATTCAGCCCCATCCGGGCGATTAGCTCCTCCACGATCTGCACGGTGACGGTCACCGTTTCATCCACTTCCTCCGCCGCTTCCGGCGCGGCCGGTGCCTCCCCGGCCGGGTGTGCCGCCTCTGCCGACTCTACCGGCGCGGCTTCAGCCACGTCGGCGGTCTCGGCGACCGGTTCTGGTGTGGGGGGCGTGGGTTCGGGCGGCTCTGCCGCGGGCGGGGCTGCGGTCACCGGGACCGGGGGGGCGATTGCCCCGGCCGGGGGCGGCTGTACCGGGGCGGGTCTGGGGGGGGCTGGCTTTATCGGGGTCAGGCGAACCACTGCCTCCCGGCCACCCAGACCCAAGAAACCCCGCCGCCCCTCATCAACAACCTCAATCGTGACGTCCTTCTGGCTCAAACCCAGGGCCGCCAATCCTGCGGCCACGGCCGACTCGACGTCAACGCCGTGAAATTCTTTCGCTTGCTCTTGTTCGCTCATGGTCTATCCTCAATGTCGCGCCTGACAATCGTGGCTGCCCCACGTTAACGTCGTTTCTTTTTCTTAGACTTGGCCGTGTTCGATTTGGCCGGGCCAGACCCTGTGGACGGCTTTCCCTTCTTGGCCTCGGCACGGCCGTTGCTAGAGGCTGTTGCCGGTTCGGCCAGCACCTCGTCGGCCACAATCTCGGCCTCACCCTCCACTGCCAGGTCGGCCGAGCTTTTGGCCGGCACTTTGGGGGCCATGCTGCCTGGCGGGGGCATGTTGCGCCGGATAAGCCAGCCCTGCCCAATGCCGATGACATTGGAGAGGATGAAGTAGAGGGATAACCCGGCCGGGAAGCTCAACGACATGAAGCCAAACATAACCGGCATGGTCACCTGCATCGACTGCGTCATGCCCGCCATCGGATTCTCTTCTTGCTTGCCCTTGCCCTTCTTGTTCTTGTCCTCTTCCGGCTTGCGCGGCGAAAGCAGCTTCTGCTGCAGCCAGGTAGTGGCAAACACAACAATTGGCAGCACAAAGAGCGGGTCCGGCTGGGCCAGATTCATCCAGAGGAAGCTGTTACTCAGCGGGAACAAATTTTGCAGGTCGATGAAGGAATAAACGCGCTGCCCCAGTTCAAAGGTGGACAACGGCGTCGAACTCAACAGCAAGCGAATCGCCTGGTAGAGGCCAAACAAAATTGGCATCTGCAGCAGCAGGGGTAAACAGCCCAGCAAGCTCTCCGCCGGATTGTAGCCAATGCGGGCGAACTCTTCCTGCATCTTTTGCGGATTATCTTTGTATTTCTTCTGGATGGCCTGGATCTGCGGCTGCATCTCCTGCGCTTTCAGGCTGGAACGCTGCTGGCGCATGTTCAGCGGCAGAGTTACCAATCGAATTGCCAGGGTGAACACGGCAATCGCCAGGAAGAAGTTATTGCCCAAAAAATCATAGAGCATTAACAGCGCATTGATCATGGGATTTACGACAAAAGTGTCCCACATAGAATTCCCTTACAATCGTCCGCGGCGCTCCAACTGAAACCCGGCGGCCAACGCCAAAAACAAGATAGCAGGCAAATGGTTACTCTTGCGCCGGCGGGGTAAATTCAAATCCCTGCGCGCCGGTAGCCATATCATAAACAATTAGCAGCGACGAATAGGCCAGCGGCGCTACCACAATCATATCTTCCACAATGACAGGGGCAGTGAAAATGGGTGCCGGGGTTGGTGTCCGCCAGACTTCGCTGCCGTCTACCCCTTTCAGGGCTAACAATTCGCCGCGCAGCACGCCATCTTCGGCTTCAGTGGTTACTTGCCCGGAAGCGACATACAGAACACCATCCTGGTAGACCGGCGCGCTCTGGATCAGGTAGGAGGCGCTGGCCTGCCACTGCAATTCCCCGTTGACGGTGACGGCGTAGATGTTGCCATCAATATCGCCAAAAAAGACCAGGCCATCGCCAACCGCCGGGGCACTCCAGACCAGGTTCTGCGCTGAGTAGGCCCATAGTTCCCGGCCGGTGCCCAATTCCAGGGCATGGAGCTTATGGTCAAAGCTGGAGACAAAGACGCTGTCACCGTCAATCACCGGCTGGCTGGCCACCGCGCCCGGCAGTTCCGCCTGCCACACCATCTGGCCGGTGTCCGCCTGCAAAGCATACACAGACTTATCCAGCGAGGCTACGTAAACAATGCCATCATGATAAAGTGGCTCGCCCCAGATACTGTGGCCGGTCGCAAAGCGCCACAACTCCGCCCCGGTGGTTGCATCCACGGCAATCAGCTCGTTGTCGGCGGTGCCAAAGTAGCCTTCATCCCCGGACTGGTGCGGGGGGGCAATGATGCGATCATTGGCCAGCGTGCTGCTAGACCAGAGTATTGGCGGGACACCGGCCGCATCATCTTGCAAGCCATACAGCGTGACCGTGGGGTTGGGGGAGAACATGCCCCCCGGCCGGCCATAATCGCCAATCAGCACCCGACCATCCAGCACCGATGGGGCGGCATAGAACTGCACGGCCGTCTCGAAGGCCTCGGGGAAGGACCAAACCAGTTCTTGCTGAACGACGTCCACCGCGTAGACGCCGGGTCCAAAAGCGACGTAGACTCGGCTCCCAGAGGCCGATAGGCCAGGCCAGTTGGTATTGGTAATACCACCACCACAGGCAACCAGCACCACACTGGCTGCTAGCAGTACAAGAATGAAAGGTCGCCAGAGCGGCCGTTTTGCAGCATACAAAGGAGGACCTCCGTGCTATGGAACCGGGTCATAACCGCCTGGACTAAACGGGTGGCAGCGACCAATACGTTTGATCGCCATCCAGCCGCCCTTGAGCGCCCCATATTTCGCGATCGCTTCATAGCCATAATGCGAGCAGGAAGGGGTAAAACGACAGCTCGGGGGCATAACCCGGGAAAAGGTCATTTGATAGAACCGGATAAGGAGCAAAAGAATCTTTTTCATTAGCTTCCGCTCATGCCAGTGTCCTGGCGGAGCAGGTTGGCCCGCAAGAGGAGCCGCTTCACCGCCATCTGGACCTCGGCAAAAGAGGCTGTTGCCATCTCCGGGCTGGCCACAAACAGGCAATCCCAGCCCGCTTCAAGCTGTGAAAGCTGGCCGTGTATGGCTTCCCGCACCAGCCGCTTTGCCCGGTTGCGCACCACGGCGTTACCAACGCGCCGGCTGACCGAGATGGCAAATCGGGCGTTTGCCCGGTCATTGTTCATGACATACAGGGTGAGCAGCGGATGGTAAGAACGCCGGCCGTTGCGCCGCACATGCTGAATGTCGGCAGAACGCCGCAAGCGATTCGGACGGGGTAGCATCCCTTCACGTTGTTACCGGGGGGAGCGGGGTGGCGCAGTGGGAGGGAAAAGCAGGCTGGCCGGTCCCCGGCCGGGTACATTCCCCCGGCCGGGCGCAGACAAACCCTTAGCCGCCACTGCGCTTGACAGAGCGGTAAGCCGTGGCGCTGGTGCCATTCCAGTTAACACGCTTCACGTGCTCGTTCATCTTGGGGGTCAGGCTGAGCCGCCCTTTGGCACGGCGTGACTTGAGAACCTCACGACCGGCACGGGTTTTCATGCGCTGGCGAAAACCATGAACACGGACACGGCGACGAATCTTGGGCTGATAAGTACGTTTGGGCATGTCTTAATCTTCTCCAAAAAAACAAGGGCTTTCCGCCCTGTTGTCATATTGCACAGTTTCAAACAGTTGTCGAGACCTGGCTCCAATCTGGGTACCGGGCAGAAGCGGGCTACCCTCATTAGAGCAGCTAGGGATTATAGCCAACCGCCAGGCGTCGGTCAAATTTCCTGTGGGCGGTAAAGCGCCCCGGCCGGGGGGCCACACCGGCCAACCAAACCACCCTACCCCACCTGCGCCAGGCTAAGAATCTAGGCGCGTGATGTTGGCCCCCAGGGCGCGCAGCTTATGTTCCACCTGCTCATAGCCGCGGTCAATCTGCTGGATGTTGTGGATGGTGCTGACCCCGCGGGCACACAGCGCCGCCAGAACCATAGCCATCCCCGCCCGAATGTCCGGACTGGTTACCCCTTGCGGGTTGGCGTTTAGCGGCGATGGGCCTTGCACCAGCACCCGGTGCGGGTCACACAGCACAATCTGCGCCCCCATGAACTTCAGCTTGTCCACAAAGAAAAAGCGGCTCTCATACATCCAGTCGTGCAGCAGCACCGACCCCTGCGACTGTGAGGCCAGCACTACCAGAATGCTCATCAAATCCGGCGGGAAGCCGGGCCAGGGCATGGGCTTGATTTCTGGAATGCGCCCACCCAGCGCCGGCTCAATGGTCAGTGACTGCCCGGCCGGGACGACAATATCCGGGCCATCCACTTCCCAGGCAACGCCCAGCCGGCCATACACCAGGCCAATCATGCCCAGATCAGCCGGTGACGCGTTGGCAATGCGCACCGCGCCACCCGTGACAGCTGCCGCCCCAATGAAGCTGCCCACCTCCATGAAGTCCGCGCCAATTGTGAACTCCCCGCCGCCCAGGCTGGGCACGCCCTGGATACGCAGCCGGTTGCTGCCAATCCCCTCAATCCGTGCCCCCAACTGGTTCAGGAGGTGGCACAGGTCTTGCACATGCGGTTCGCTGGCGGCATTATCGATAATTGTCTCCCCTCTGGCCAGCACCGCGGCCATCACCGTATTCTCAGTCGCCGTGACACTGGCTTCCGGCTGCAAGAAATAGCCGCCGCCATGCAGTGGGTTGGCCTGGATGGTAAACACCCCCTGGCGCGCTTCCAGGGCTACTGTGGCCCCTAGCGCGCGCAGCCCTTGCACATGGGTGTCCAACGGACGCCCGCCAATGACATCGCCGCCGGGGATGGGCAGGCTCACCTGCCCCATGCGGGCCAGCAGCGGCCCGGAAATGACAAAAGAGGCCCGCACCCGGCCGGCTAGCGCCGGGTCCAACTCTGTTTTGTGCAGATTACGGGCATGAATGCGCCAACTACCATCACCCACCTGGCAAACTTCCGCGCCCAGGTCCTGCATGATCAGCAGCATAGTGCGCACGTCTTGAATGTCGGGGATGTTGTGCAGGGTGATGGGCTGATCAGAAAGCAGGCAGGCGGGTAAAACAGCCAGGGCAGCGTTCTTGTTGCCGCTGGCCCGAATGGTGCCCTGTAATTTGTGCCCCCCCTCAATCACGAATCGACTCATGTGGTTCTTCCTTGGCGGTATGGCGCTGATTTTAGCCCCCGGCCGGGGGGGCGACAACCCACGAAATGCCTACGCACCACGCCCTGCAGCCTGGTGCGCCAGCCGGGCCACAAACTGCTCCACCGCCTGGGCCACCAGCTCCGGCTGTTCCAGAGCCATCATGTGGCCGCCGCCGGGCACCACCAGCAGTTCCGCCTGGGGCAGCCCTTCAACCAACTGCTGGCTGAGGGCCAGCGGGGTCATCCGGTCTGCCTCACCGGCGATGACCAGGGTGGGAAGCTGAATACGGCCAAGCTGCGGGCGCAGGTCGAAGTGGGCACAGGCCAGAAGATCATGGTAAACGGTGGAGGGGGCATTTTGCAGCAGGCGTGCCCGGCCGGCCTCACGCAGCCCGGCCGGGGCATCTTTGGCCCATTCGTAATGGGCAATGCGCCCCATGGTAGCCGCAAAATCATCCTGCACATGGTCCAAAATGGCGGGCGAGACGGGCAGGCAGGCCCCGCTGCCCACAATCACCAACCCGACCACCTGCGGTGGCGGCTGCTGGCCAATGTGCAGGGCAATGGCCCCGCCCATGGAGTGCCCTACCAGCACCACCTTCTCCAACGCCAGCGCGGCCATGAACTGGGTGATGGTAGCGGCATAAGCGCTGATGCTATCCCGGCCGGGGCCGGCCGAACGGCCATGTCCGGGCAGGTCGGGAACGTAGACCGTGGCCTCGGGCAGCCGCCGCAGCGCCGCCGGCCAGTCCAGGTGGCTGGACGCCGCGCCGTGAATGAGCACGACGTTGGGTAACCCGGCCGGGGCGCCGGGGCGCTTTCCCTGGCGGGCATAGAACAGTCGTTGTTGGTCAAGCTGCAAATAGGGCATGGGATACCTTTAGCCAACACAATCCGGGGCGCAAAGCGGCGCGTGCGTCGCCTGCATCATTCCGCCAGGACCTGCCGCAGACGGGGCAGCAGGGCGGCCACCGCCCGGCCGCGATGGCTAATCTGGTGCTTCACCTCGGCCGGCAGTTCGGCCATCGTGACCCCCTTCTCCGCGACATAAAAGACGGGATCGTAGCCAAAGCCGTGGTTCCCGGCCGGGGTCAGGGCAATCAATCCTTCGCAGGTACCCTCCGCCGTGCCCCGCAGCCCGGCCGGTTGGGCCAGGGCCACCACACAGCGGAAGCGCGCCGTGCGCTCCGTCCAGGGGACGCCGGCCAGGTTCGCCAGCAGATACTCATAGCGCTGGACCGGGGTCAGTCCCGTCCCGCCATAGCGCGCCGTGTATACCCCCGGCGCTCCTTGCAGCGCGTCCACCTCCAGGCCGGAATCGTCGGCCAGCGTCAGCAGGCCGGTGAGCTGAGCGTAAGCGGTCGCCTTCAGAATCGCGTTCTCACGAAAAGTGGCCCCGGTTTCGGCCACGTCCAACGTCACACCGGCATCATCCAGCGTGAGCCAGTCGATAGCCAGATGCTGCAACATGTCGGCCAATTCGGCCACCTTGCCCCGATTGTGAGTGGCAACCAATAGTTTGTGGGTCATGCCTGTGCCTCGGTTAATCATTGATTGACGCCGCTAAGGCATCTGCTATACTCGATTTTCGCGACCCGGCCGGGAATCGGACTGGTCCCCCATTTTACCATCCCGTCCCAAAGAGACGACTGTATTGTGGCGGCGATCAGCCCCAGAAGACCACCCCCACCGCCGGCTAATGGATTAAGACAAGCCATGAAAGAGAAAAACCGCTCCCGCCTACGCTTCAACTTCGGCTTCCTCATCGAAGGCGACCTGGGAGAAAGCCGGGAAATCGAGCTAGACTACCCCCGCATTCGCGTCAGTGACGATGTTGTCCTGAAGCCGCTCCAGGGCAAATTTCAGGTAAGCCGCACCTCCAAAGGGCTATACCTGCAAGGGGTCCTGACCAGCCATATCGAAACGGAGTGCACGCGCTGCCTCAACGCCGTCGATCTGCCCATCAGCATCGAACTCGACGACTTGTTCTACTACCCACCCGCCGAAGCTCCGGAAGGCGAATTCACCATCGGCGAAGATGGCATCCTGGACCTGGCTCCGCTGGTCCGCGAACTCAGCTTGTTAGAAATCCCCATGCAGGTCTTCTGTCGCGAGGAATGCCTGGGGCTGTGCCCGGAATGCGGCCAGAACCTGAATGACGGCCCCTGCGACTGCCAGATCGACGACATCGACCCGCGCCTGGCCGCCCTGCGCGCCCTGTTGGATGATGACCAATTGAGCCGCTGACCGGCGATCCAGTCGCCCGCGGGGGAGTCCGGCACGGCCAGGCAGTTGCGGTAAACACACGCCGCCCTTGCGCCCGTCTCACCATTTCTGGATAGATTGACATAAACAATTCGTAACGAGAGTGCGCCACATGGAAGACATGTGCCGCACTTGATTGGATACCACAAAAACTATGTTTTACGATCAAGCACGCATTTTTGTAAAGAGCGGCCAGGGCGGCGATGGCATGATTAGCTTTCGGCGCGAGAAGTTTGTGCCGCTGGGCGGCCCCGATGGCGGCGATGGGGGGCATGGCGGCGATATTGTCTTGGTCGTCAACCCCAAGGTGAACAGTCTGGTGACTTTTCACCGCCAGGTGCATTTCCGGGCCGGCGATGGCAAGCACGGCGGGCGCAAGCGCCAGACCGGAGCCAGGGGCGAGAGCCTCCTCCTGGAAGTACCGCCAGGAACCGTTGTGCGTGATGCCGATACGAATGAGTTTCTGGCCGACCTGACCGAACCTGGCGCGCAGCTTGTATTGCTCAACGGCGGGCGGGGCGGCAAAGGCAACATCCATTACGCCAACAGCGTCAATCAGGCCCCACGCCTGGCTGAGCGGGGCGAACCGGGCCAGGAGCGTTGGATCTTCCTGGAGCTAAAGCTGATCGCCGACGTGGGTATTGCCGGGGTACCCAACGCCGGCAAATCGACGCTGCTGTCGTCCATTAGTGCCGCCCGCCCGAAGATTGCCGATTACCCCTTCACCACCCTGCAGCCCAACCTGGGCGTGGTCCAGTTGGATGACTATGCCACCCTGGTCTTTGCCGATATTCCTGGCCTGATTGAGGGCGCGGCGGCCGGGGTGGGGCTGGGGCACGATTTCTTGCGCCATATTGAGCGCACCCGGGTGCTGGTCCATTTGCTGGATGGCGCGGCCGCTGATCCGCTGGAGGATTGGGCGATGATCAATCAGGAATTGGCGCTGCATGATGCCGGTCTGGAGAAGAAGCCACAACTGGTAGTCCTGAACAAGATGGATTTGCCGGACGCCGTAGCCTGGGAACCACTGATTGCCGAGCGCATGGCGGCAGAAGGGGTTCCGTTTCACGCCATTTCAGCGGTAACCGGGCAAGGGGTACGCCAGATGTTGCGTAAGGTGAAGCAGATGGTGGACGCGCTGCCACCGCCTGTGCCGCTGGCGGAGTTGGGTGGGGACAGCATTGCTGTGATCCGGCCGGAGGTGGATGAGGATGTGTTCACTGTGAAGCGAGTGTACGATGGCTGGCGCGTTTCCGGGCGCAAGATTGAGCGCATTGCGGCGATGACCTATTTTGAGTTTGATGCTACGGCGATGCGCTTCCAGCGGATTCTGGACGGGATGGGCATTAGCAGCGCATTGGAAGAGGCGGGGGTCCGGCCGGGGGACACGGTATACATTGGTGATGAAGTCCTGGAGTGGGGTGAAGAGGCGGTTTAGTTTACCCCTCGCCGGCGAACGCGCATGAACGATTCACCCTGCCGCCTGGGCTTGCTGGGGGGCACGTTTGACCCACCGCATGTGGGCCACCTGATGCTGGCCGAACTGGCGCGTGAGCAGTTGCAGTTGGACAAGGTGCTGTTTCTCCCGGCCGGGCAGCCTCCCCACAAACTACACCAGCCGGTCAGCCTGCCCCACCACCGCCTGGCCATGACCCGGCTGGCGATTGCCGGCAACCCTGGTTTTGCCCTGGACACGACCGACCTGGATCGCCCCCCGCCCCATTACACCATGACCCTGCTGCCGCTGCTGCGGCAAGCATATGCGCCTTGCCGGCTGTGGCTGCTGTTGGGCGGCGATTCGCTGCGCGATCTGCCCACCTGGCACGATCCGGGCCGCATTTTGCGCTGCTGCCGGCTGGGGGTGCTGCCCCGGCCGGGGGCGCAAATCCAGTGGGAACGCCTGCTAGAGACCCTGCCCCAGTTGGCAGACAACGTCGACTGGCTGGAGGGGCCATCCATTGCGCTGTCGGGCACGCAGATCCGGCAGTGGGCTGCCGCCGGACGCTCGCTGCGCTACCTGACCCCACCGGGCGTGATCGACTACATTCAGCAGCAGGCATTGTACCGGCCGGGATAACCCCATCCCACCCCCAAAACAAAAAAGGACCCACCGGTCGGGTGGGTCCCCTTCTGGTTATCCGAAAACGCCGGCAGCCTACCCTGCATCCTCCTCCGCCGGTTGAGGCACAAACCGCTTCATCTGGGAAACTGGCACCTTGATCATCTTGCGGCAGTTAATACACTCCACCGCATGATATTTCTGCCGCTTCTCCTGCGCTTCGGCCAACGCCTGCACCAGGTAATCGCGGGAAAGGTTAAAGCTTTGCCGGCAGTAAGAGCATCTAACGTTCATCACAAGCCTCCATGGCGAATCAGTTTGCGGACGTGCCCAGGGGCGGTTGGTCAACGGACTCTCGGCAAGCGTCCAAATAGGCTGAAGCAGTCCTGACCATGCTAGCCTGGCCCCGGCCGGGCCACTTCACCCTCATTGGCATTGTAAAGGATGCGGCGCGCGATTTCAAGCACGGGCGTTTCTGAACGCTGCCTAAGTGCCCGTGGGTCCCGGCCGGGAAGTATGCTATATTCCTTCTTGACAGCATACTCACGCTTTTTTACAATGCCAGCCTGCCATGAATCGAACAAAATCACTGCTCCTAATCGCGGTCATCGTCATCGCGCTCATTCTGGGTGGGGTCCTGCTAACGCAAAACCCCAGCCTATTCGATTTCCTGCGCAAAACCGAACTTACCATCCGCTGGACCACAGAAAGCGAACTGGACATCATCGGCTTCAATCTCTATCGTTCCGACACACCCGATGGCGAGTTTGTGAAGATTAACGCAGAGCTGATCCCGCCTGCGCCAGACCCGTTCATAGGCGGCGAGCACACCTTTGTCGACAAGAATGTCATTCGCGGCCAGACCTATTACTACCAACTAGAAAGCATTGACCGCCGGGGCACCTCCACGTTGAAAGGGCCGTTTGCCATCTCCACCAACGGTTAGGCATCCTCGACGGGCAGTCAACAAATCAGCCCCACCCCGGCCGGGGCACCCTTTGACGGACATAATTGACTATGGTACTATGGGTCAATCTGTTTTGATGTTGCGAGGAATCACTTGACTAGCCCTACAACCCAGCAGCAAGCCATCCACATCAACATTGCCGATTTCACGATAACACTTAATACGGATGACTCCGCGATGGCAAGCCGTCTGCGCCAGCGCTATGCCGACTTTCTGGATGAAACCAGCCAGCCCCTGGTTACCATTCAGCTGATTGTCAAACCCGGAGCCATCTTCATCGACCCACAGCCAGGCCCGTGGATCATCGAGTCCAGCTACACCCCCAACTGCCTCACCTACCGTTCCTTCTTGGAGCAAGGCGAGATCAATTGGGAGACCAGACAAGGCACCCTGGAACTCAGCCCGGAGGCCCACATTGAGAACTTCTTGCGGGTCGTTTATGCCTGGCTGGCGCTGCAAGACGGCGGCCTGCTGCTGCACGCGGCCGGGCTAATTCGCGATGGGCATGGCTACGTCTTCTTTGGTCCCAGCGGCGCTGGCAAAACCACCACAACCCGCCTCTCCGCTCCCATTACCGAAGTCTTGAGCGATGACCTGGTAATCCTCCGTTGCCACAACGGCCAGTGCCAGCTATATGGCGTGCCCTTCCGCGGCGATTTTTCCGATGCGCCCCGCGCCAACCAGCGCGCACCGCTTCGAGGCATCTTCCGTCTGCGCCAGGACAAGCGCCATTACCTGGAGCCACTCCCGCGGGTCACGGCCATTGCCGAACTGGTGGCCGCTTCGCCCTTCGTCGTGCGTGATCTCAGCCTGAGCCAGCAGCTCATTGCTGTCTGCCAGCAGATTGCCCAAACAGTCCCAGTGCAGCTCCTGCACTTCAAACGAGACAACGGTTTTTGGAAGGAGATTGATGGATACTACGAAAACTTATCCGAGACCGCACCCGCAAACGGCCGGTAGGGTGATTGATGGCGAGGCCGTGCTGATCCTGGCCGACGCCAGCCAGATCAACGTCCTGAATCAAGTCGGTTCCCTCATCTACGAACTATCCGATGGCCAGCACTCCGTGGCCGACATCGCCAGCCAACTGGCAGCGCGTTTTGATGTGAGTTATGCCCAGGCGGAAAGCGACACTCTGGAGTTCCTGCATGGCCTGGAAACGCAGAGCATTATGATCTTGGAAACGAGATAAGCGCGGCAAACAGCTACTAGCATCTCCTTACCCGGCCGGGACGCACAAACACGCAGGCAGCGCACCACATCACACACAGAAGGGTACTCCATGTCCGAACAATACACTGAAGCCCCCCAACTAAACGTCTACAACGAAATTGTCAGGCGTACCCGCAAACAGCACCGCCTACTGGCCGTCCATTGGGAACTAACCTACCGCTGCAACGAGCGCTGCACCCATTGTTACCTGGACGTCATGTCACCGGGTTCCAAAGTGCCCGGCGAATTATCGACGGACGAAGCCAAACAGACCATCGACCAGTTAGCACAGTTGGGCGGGCTAACCATCACCTTCTCCGGTGGTGAAGTCTTCCTGCGCAAAGACATCTTTGAAATCGCCCAGCATGCCCGGCAGAAGGGGTTTGCGGTTCGCTTTTTTACCAATGGTATCTTGATCAAACCCGAGGTTGCTGATAAGATAGCAGCGATAAAACCAGTTGTCGTTGAATTGAGCATTTATGGGGCCAATGCCGAAACCCATGACAGTATCACGCAGGTGCCGGGCTCATTCGATTTGACCATAAGAGCAGTAAAACTGCTGCTGGAACGAAATGTACGTTGTATTCTCAAGACGCCCATCATGCGCGAGAACATCGAACAAGTTGAAGTGCTGCAGCAAATGAGCGAAGACATGGGCGTCTCATTCCAGTATGATTTGACCATTATCCCCAAACATACTGGCGACCTATCACCACTCAAGCACCGGCCCACGGACGATCAGTTGCTCAACTTCCTGCGTAACAGAACATCGCCCAGCACCTGGAACCTACCCGAAGCTGAAGGTGATTTCCGCTTTTGCGGCATTGGCATGAACAGCCTGACCGTCAGTCCATATGGCGAGATTTACACTTGTGTAGGTGCCCGCGTCTCGGCCGGCAATGTACGGCAAGCGCCATTAGCCAGCATCTGGAAGGAATCGGCCGTTTGGGAAGAAACCAGCAATTTGACCATTGGCAATTTGCCGGTTTGCTCAACGTGCGAACTAAGACAGTACTGTATCCGTTGCCATGGCACGGCTGCGTTTGAAGACGGGGACATGCTCGGCTGTTCCTCGGTAGCCTACCGTGAAGCCCGCTTGCGCCGTCAGGCGTATCGGGATAATATGCCCACTGGTGATTAGTGTCCGTTCGCGCATACGGTGTTGATTTGCGAATGGATCTGAAGCAGCCTTGTACCTGGCTACTTCGTAACTCTACCATCGTTCACCGCAAGGTGTTTTGCAGCAGAGGCGTCTGCATGGATGGTACCCTGGTTTAAGCGAATTGGGGTATTGCGTGGCTCTTACCAATTTTCAATCTCATTTAAGGAGGATTTCATGTCCAAACAGTTGAATCCAGTAGAAGAAAAGATGACCTATGAGAAGCCGGCTGTCATTCATCGTCAGGTAATGGAAAGCATCGCTGGCGCTTGCTCCGATGCCGACCCGGTCAACGGGAAAACTGGTGACGGGGATACCTGCACGCAGATCAACAGCTAGTTCGCCTGTTTTTTTGCAGAAAGGAAGGCAGAGGCATGGAAATCCATGCCTCTGTCTTTTTGTTAGACACCCCCGGCCGGGACCGTTCACCGCCCCGCTCCCCCCCTGGAATAACCCGTTTTTCATCTTCTTTTCATGTTATAGTTTGCTTAGAAGCGGCCCATATACCCTTACAAAGGGGTGCTTCTACCTGCCGGCTTGATAAGATTGGGACTGCCCCTGTGTTGCGCACCAGTTGGGGGGCATAATCATGCGACGAGGTTTTGTGTCAATGAGAGAGCTTCTCCAATTCCGTCCAGCACCCAAGTACCGCACCGCCCTGCTTCTAACCCTACTGACCCTACTCATCCTACTCCTGCTCGCGCCAAAAACGAGCCAGGCCACGCCCCAGGCCCAGACCACCCCGGCCGGGGCAGTCACCATCCTCCAATCAGACGACAACGGCCTCACCTTTGAACTGACCCCACCAACCCTGCAACAAACGCCGGTCCAGCTAGCCGGCAGCCAATACCACTCACTGCACCTGGACGGCTATGGCCACATGGCCCTCGCCGGGCAACCTGACCTGCCACAAAGCAGCCTGCTCATCGGGCTGCCCCCCGGCGCAGAAGCCACCCTGACCCTGCTAGACAGCAGCAGCCGGCAGCTAGAGAATGTGGCCGTGCTGCCCGCCGTCAGCCAAACCCTGGCCAACGAGGACGTCAGCGACCTGGTGCACCTGGAGCCAGACTTCATTGAGAGCTACACCCCCGACCGGGCCGCCTACGCCGCCACAACCCCGTTCCCAGACAGCCCTGTAAGCCTGGGCGAAACAAGCTGGCTGCGCGATCAACGCGTGGTGCAGGTGTGGGTGCGGCCAGTACAAGCCACCCCGGCCGGGGCCACCATCACCATCCACGACCGGCTGCAAATCCGTGTGGACTTCACCTACCCCAACGGCCGCCCGGCCGCGGCCACCACGCCCCGGCCGGAAAGCGCCACCTACGAAACCACCCTGCAAGCCAACATCCTGAACTATGACGAAGCACAAGCCTGGCGCCAGCCCCGGCCGGTGACCAACGGCCTGCTCCCCGTCTCCCCCTGCCTGGACAGCAACGCCTTCCGCATCACCCTGCAAGAGACCGGCATGTACAAGCTCACCTACAGCGAACTGGCCAATGCCGGCCTTAGCGGCAGCCTCACCAGCAGCACCATCCGCATGTGCAGCGAAGACCAGGAGATTAGCATTCGCGTCATCGACGGCGGCGACGGCAGCTTCGGCAGCGGCGACTACGTCCTGTTTCATGGCGAAGCGCTCAAGACCCAGGAAACCACTACCAACGTCTACTGGTTCACCTCTGGCGGCAGCAACGGGCTGCGCATGGCCAGCAACAATGAAGCCGCCAACACCAACACCCCCAGCGACTACGCCAAAACACTCCACCTGGAAGAAGACCACGTCTATCGCAGCGAAACGCCCATGAACGACAACAACGACCATTGGTACTGGGCGCTGCTAACCTACAACCCCACCGCCGGCCTGGACGCGCCGTTCACCGTGAACAATAGAATTGGAACCGGGTACATGGTCAACGTGCAGGTAGAAGTCTACGGCCGGCGAACCAGCACCGGCGTCCCTACCGATTACCGCTTCGAGGTCAAGCTCAACAACCAGTCGGTTGGCATTGGCCAGTTTACCGGCAGCAACAACACCCGCTATCTGTTCAGCGGCGACATTGACGCCAGCGCGCTGCAAGAAGGCAGCAACCTCATCACCATCCAGCCACTAGACGTCAACGGCAGCTACTACTTCTTCGCCCTCAACTGGATCGAGGTCAATGTGCGCCGCCAGTTCGTGGCACAGAACAACCGGCTGGCCTTCACCCAAGACACGGCCGGGGACTGGAAGTTCCAGGCCTCCGGCTTCAACGGCAGCGCCGATGTCTACAACGTGACCGACCCCAAGAACCCGGTGCGCATGACCAACGCCGCCGGCTCAGGCACCGTTACCTTCAGCCAGGACCTCAGCGCCCCGGCCGGGTACGAAATGGTCACCGCCTCTGCCTATCGCAGCGCCCAATCCATCGTCAAAGACACGCCATCCAACTGGCGCAGCCCCAACACCGCCGACTACATCATCATTACCGATCCGTCATTGGATAGCACCGCCCTGAGCAGCCTGCGGCAGAAGCGCACCAACCAGGGACTCATCGTCAAAACCGTGTACGTACAAGACATCTTCGATGAGTTCGGCTACGGCATCTACTCCACCCAGGCCATCGCCGACTTCCTGGCCTATGCCTACGAATTCTGGGACAACAACGGCCAATCCCCGCCGCCCACCTACGCCCTACTCGTGGGCGAAGGCAGCTACGACCACCGCAACATCTTGGGCGAAAACGGACCGGGCGACAACCTGGTGCCGGTCTACCTGCTGTCCGGCATCGACAGCAACATCGGGGAAACCACAGCCGACAACCGCTATGTAGCTTTTGGCAGCGACGCGCTGGCCCAGATGGACCTGGGCCGCCTACCGGTGAAGAACACCACCGAGCTAACCACCGTGGTCAACAAGATTCTGGCCTATGAAAATGCGCCCTACGACCCGCGCCGCGCCTCTACTCACTTCTTCGTGGCCGACAACGCGCACAATCCATCAGACTGTTACCTTGACCCGGCCGGGGACTTCTTCGCCAACGTCAACAACTTCATCGGCGACTTCATCGGCCCCAACGGCCAGATATTGAAGCGCGTCTACTACGCCCCCCTCTCCTGCTACCCCAACAGCGATTACCCCGTCTACGAACCCTACTACGCCGGCACCACCATCGACATCCAGCAGCGCGTCATCAGCCAATACAATGCCGGCCCCCAGTTCATCGTCTACACCGGTCACAGCGGCACCCTGCAATGGGGCAAAGACAGCGAACGCTTCCTGACCACCACCTCTATCCAAACCCTGGCCAACGGCGACCGGACCACCATCATGCTGCCCATGACTTGCCTGGAAGGGCTGTACCACTTCCCGGCCGATGAGGATGCCGGCCTGTCGGAATCGCTGCTGCGGCTAACAACCGGCGGCGCGGTGGCCAGCTTTGCCCCCACGGGGCTGCAAGTCCAAACGGCGCACAACCTGCTGCTAGATGGCTTCTACATGGGTCTGTATGAGCAGGGTGCCACCACCCTGGGCCAGGCGGTAATGGAGGCCAAGGTCAATCTGAAGCTAAACGGTGGCTCGCAGTACCAGGATTTGCAAGATACCTTCATGCTGCTAGGCGACCCGGCCATGCAGGTGAAAACGTGGCACAGCAGCTACCAGGTTAGTGTGCCGGCAATTGTCAAGCCCTAATGGAGCAGGTGAAGGTCCATGGCTGATGTTAACCCATCGTTAGTAGCCGAACTGCTGCAGGAAAGTCTCCAGCGTGGACAAACCCCGTTTGTCACCATTACCAGCAACAGCATGGCCCCACTGCTGCGGCGGGGCGACCAAATTGGCCTGGAAGCGCTCCCGGCCGGGCAACTCCGGCCGGGAGACATCATCCTACTGCGCGCTCCGGGTGAACTCGTCTGTCACCGTTACTGGGGCAACCCGGCCGGGAACCCCACCCACCTGCTCACCCGCGGCGACCGCTCCCTCTCCTTCGACACCCCCTGGACCGCTCAACAGTTCGTTGGCCGGGTAATCGTGCGTCGCCGCGGGCAGCGCGAACTGTGGCTGAATACCAGCCCCGGCCGGGGACTCAACCACCAGCTCCACACCCTGGCCCAGGCCGAAAGCCGCCTCTTCGCCGGCTTTGCGCCCCATCCACAGCAGCCAGAGCAACCCGGCCGGGCACTAGGCCGCCAACTCCGCCAAAACTCACGCTACCTGCCCGCCCGCATCATCCGCCGCGCCCTCTACAGTTGGGCCTGGCTGCTGGCAACCACCGTTGCCCTCCTATCCCGTATCACACATCGAGGTACCATGGCTTCAAAACGATCTGCCATCGCCAGTCTGGCACTGCTTCTCCTGCTGACCCTGGTCGCGCTGCCCCTGGGCAACGCACTGGCCAGTGTCAGCCTGTCCAGTTTCAGCGCCCAATCCCAATCTGACCGGATTATCCTGACCTGGGTCACCGTGTCAGAAATCGACACCCTGGGCTTCAACGTCTGGCGGGGCACAGAATGCAATCCGGAAACAGCCGTAAAAGTGAACAGCAGCGTCATTCCCGCCCAGGGCGGCGGGGCAACCGGGGCCACCTACCAGCTACAAGACACCAACGTCAGCCCCAACATCCTTTACGATTACCGCCTGGAAGACCTGGAAAACAGCGGCACGGCCAACTGCCACCAGGAACCGGAGTTCCAGGTGCGGGCAGCCATTAGCACCGGTGGCGCACTAAGCACCCCCACGCCAACCAATGGCGGCGGCGGCGGGGTAGCAACCAGCACCAGTGCCCCCACCAACACCCCCGCCCCCACCAACACCCCCGCGCCCACGGCCACACCACGCCCGGCCGGGCAACTGCCCACCGCAACCCTGGAGCCTGCCCCCACCGCCCTTGATGAACAGGATGAGCCGCCGCCCCCGGCCGGGGACGCACCCACCGACATCCCGCCCGTCCCCACCGAGGTCATCGAACAAACAGTCAACGACACCCCCGGCGATGCTCCCACCCCGGCCTCCCCCACCCCGGCCGGGGACGCCAACACCACCGCCGATGCCGAAGCAACCGCCATCGCCCTGGCCGCCCTGGCCGGTGATGCCGAAAACCAGGCCCTGGCCAACGCCGGCAGCACAACCCCCAACCCCCAAACCATCGGCCAGGGCAGCGGCACCAACACCGTTGGCGACTCAGCCACCGATCCCGGCCAGCCAGACGCAAGCCCCGCTGACTCTGGCAACAGCACCTTGCTCACCCTCATCATCCTTGCCGGCGGCCTCCTCTTCACCCTGGGCGGCATCGGCGCCATCTGGTATTTCGTCATCAACCGCCAATCTGGGTAAACATCATGAGCCGTCAACGCATCACCATCCTGGCCGGATTGGCCGGTCTTACCGCTCTCTTTCTGGCCGCCGCCGCCTACGCCTTCTACGGCAGCCCATTCCCAAACAACTCAGGCAGCCCCAAAATCTTTCAACTGGGCGAATCACCGCAGGCCCTGCGCCTGACAGTATATGAAACAGGCATCGTGGCCATTAGCGCAACAGAACTCCGCGCCACAGACCTGCCCTTCCAAAACTTCAGCGCCGACTCCCTGCGCCTGACCCGGGATGGTGAAGACGTACCCTTCTACCTGGCCGGCACCGGCGACGATGCCCGTCTCTATTTCTACGCCACCGCCATCACCAACACCATGGAAGCCCCGGCCGTGTACTGGCTAAGCGCCGGTACCGGCGTCGCCATGCGCCAGAAAACAGCCGCGCCCAACGGCCCCATCGCCGCCACCGGCTGGCAGCGCCGCACCTGGGAAGAAAACACCACCTTCCTGGGGCAGGCCAATGGCGATGACATCTGGTTGGGACCGCTCCTCTTCGCCCCGGCTTCGCTAGACATCCCGCTGGACAACATCGAGTCAGATGGCGGCCCAGGGCAACTACTCGTCCATCTCTGGTCCAACAACGAATCGGCCACCAACCCAGACCACCACGTGCAAATCCAGTTGAACGGCAGCAGCCTGACCGATCATTATTGGGACGGTATCAAGCAGCAAACAATCATGCTGGACCTCCCGGCCGGGGTGCTGCAGCCCGGCACCAACACCCTCACCATCAACGTCCCCGGCGACACCGGTTCGGCCGGCGAAGCCATTTACGTCGACTGGGTTCACCTGGATTACGACAGCAACCTGAACACCAGCCTGGGCCAGCTCCAATTCCGCAGCGACCAGGCCAACCTGGCCGTCAACACCGAGGATGAGCGCGCCCTGGTCTTCGACATCACCGACCCGCTCTCCCCCATCATCCTGACCGATGTGGAATATAACGACAACCAACTGCGCTTCAGCAGCGGCGACAGCGGCAAAGAGCACGCCTACCTGGCTCTGGAACCAGGCCAGACCATGTCCGCCCGCATCACCCTGGTGCCAGAATGGGAGCCACTCAAAACGGCCGGCCTGGGCGCAGACTACCTGGTACTCGTTGCCGATGCCGAAGGCTTTGATGCGGCCCTGGAACCATTGCTGGCCCACCGGCGCGCCCAGGGCCTGCAAGTCAGGTCGGTGCCTATCAACCAGGTCTACGACGAATTTGCCCACGGCCGCCAGACGCCCGCCGCCATCCGTGATTTCCTGGCCTACACCCAGGAGGCATGGGACCCCGCGCCCCGCTTTGTACTCCTGGTTGGCGATGCCACCTATGACATCTACGATTACACTGGCGGGAAAAACAAAAACCTCATTCCCACTTACCTGGTCTACACCGAGTTTGCCGGCTATGTGGCCAGCGACACCTGGTTCAGCATTTTCGACGAGGAGCGCCCCGCCCCCAGCCTGGCCATTGGCCGCTTCCCCGTGCAAAATCTGGAAGAGCTAGAAGTGATGGTGGCCAAGACGATTGCCTATGAAAGCGAATCCGGCACCAACTGGGTCAACCGGGCGCTGCTGGTAGCCGACGACGAGCCGCGCTTCGACATCGCCTCAGACCAGCTCAACGAGAGCCTCGTGGCCAGCGGCTACCAGACGCAGAAGCTGTACATGACCGAAAACGAGGATATCCGTGATGCCATCATCAGCGCCCTTAACCAGGGTGTGGGCATTCTGAACTACGTTGGCCACGGCGGCGTGGCCGTATGGGGCGACGAACTGGTGCTGCGGGCAGAGGACGCCGGCATCCTGGTGAATGGCAAGCGGCTGCCCATTTTCACAACTTTTACCTGTCTGAACGGCTATTTCAATCACCCCTCCACCGACTCGCTGGCGGAAACGCTCTTGTGGGCCGAGAATGGCGGCGTTGTGGCGGCCGTGGCCCCCTCCGGCCGCTCATTTACCTCGCAGCAAACCCCGCTGGCCGACGCATTCTACAACTACCTGCTCACCGCCCAGGCAACCACCCTGGGTGAAGCGCTGGAACTTGCCAAAATCATGGCTTCCAGCGACCCCGACCTGCGCGAGGTCATCCACACCTTCAATCTGCTGGGCGACCCGGCGTTGGTGTTCCAACTGCCATAGACCCCGGCCGGGGCCATCCACCGCCCACCCGCCAGCCACAACACTGTGTCGCGGCTGTGACCACAACCAGCACCGGTCACAGCCGCGATTGCGTTCGGGGGATCGCCGGGGGAAATGCGGGTGCAGATCGGCCCGGCCGGGGGTAGGTTGGGGCACTTGACATCCCGGCCGGGATCGTTTATCCTCTCCTCACATATTGCCTATACGAAATACAGGAGATTAACCCCATGGCCGAAGAAGCACCGACCGAGCTAATTCCCCCACCCCTCTCCATGAACGCCTCGCTCAAAGCCGCCATTGGCGCCTTCGCCCAACACATGATCGAAGAGGGCTTTGCCGTCAATACCCAAAAAGCATTCCTCAGCGATCTGCGCCTGCTAAGCAGGTACCTGGGCGCCGGCCAGCCGGTAGGCGACATCGGCACCCAAAACCTCAACGACTTCCTCACCTGGCTGCTGCAAGAGCGCGGTGTGCCTTGCAGTCCCAAATCCTATGCCCGCCGTATCACCACCATCAAAGTCTTCTTTGGCTGGCTCTATGATGCCGGCGTGCTGCTGGTAGACCCCAGCAACAGCGTAATCCAGCACAGCGTTGGCAGCCCCATGCCCACCGTCCCCAGCCCGGCCGAGTTGGAACGGGCCTTGTCCGTCACCGATGCCTTGCGTCACGGGCCAGGTGGCCGGCGCGGCGACGCCCGCCCCCACCTGCTGCTCACCTTGCTGCTGCAAACGGGCATCAAAAAGGGCGAGACCATGACCATTGTGCCCAACCACATCGACCGCGCCAACCCCGACGAGCCGTTCCTCTTTGTGCGCTACAAAAATCCCCGGCTGCGCTACAAAGAGCGCAAAATCCCGCTGGATTCTAGCTGGCTGGAGACATTGGACGAGTATCTGGCGCAGTACAACCCACCCAACACCCTATTCGCCTGCACCGCCCGCAATCTGGAATACATCTTGTCCGACGTGGGTGAGGCGGCCCAAATCCCCAAGGGGCTGATTTCGTTTGAGAATCTGCGCTGGGCTTCGGCGCTGCACGACTTCAGGCGCGGTGTGGAGCCAGACGCCATCCGGCAGCGCCTGGGGCTGTCCAAGATCACCTGGCGCGAGACCAAGTCTAAGCTGGAGCGGCTGCTGGAGCGCGAGCAGTTGCCAGCCAAACCGGCTGGCAGTTGATGGGCGGGCGGGGAGATGGAACGCAGGCCAGGTAAACAACCCGCATCATGGTGGGTTGCGGCCCCCCACAACGCTAACCGTTCTGCACGTAGTACGTCTGCAAATGGGTTACGTTCAGGTACAGCAAGGGCACCTGGCCTGTGGGCACCACGGCAAGGGGATGAATGGGGAATAACCTGACGTCGCTGACCGGGTAATAGAGGCGTGTTTCGTCGATCAGGTCCTCGTCTTTGGCATCAACATTGACGTGCAGTTGACCTTGCACGGCGAAATCTTCCAGGTAAAAGATGACCGGCCGCTTGGACGGCAGCAGTTGGATCCGCTGCACTTCGGCCGGGTCCAACAGGCTGAGGAAGGCAAACGCCAGCTTGTTGGCGGTCATGCTGTCGCGCCTTACGCCGCGCACTTTCCGGTCGGGGGCCAGCGGGACAATCTCGGCCTCGCGCAGGATAACGTATGGGCGCTGGTGGTCATTCAGAAAAGTCTGGATAGGCCCCAGGGGTGTGAAGCTGCCACGCCAGAAGTACCGGTTGGAAACCGCCTCCACCTGGAAGGTCTCCATGGAAATCTTGAGCCGCTCAAACATCAGGTCTCGCTCTCCATTGGCTGTTCCCCCGGCCGGGACGCATCAAACGAACGGGTCAGTTCATGCACAACCTGGCGCGGCTCACCCGGCGCGCCATAGTAGACCAGCGCCAGCACGTCATACCGCTCGGTGGGCGTCTTATCCCGCAGGTGTACGGTCAGGCTGAAGCTGGTTTCCAGCGCTTCAATCACGGTCAGTCGCCCGGCCGGGTCGCCCAGCGCATTGGTAATCGCCAATTCAATCGACGGCTTCTCCAGAAACGGGGTCAGCTCAAAGCCCACCGCCACCCGCCGCCCTTCCGGATACACAAAAAAGCCCAACTGCTTCAGCCGCACCTCTTCGCGTGGTCGGGGCATTTCCAGGGGATCGTCAAAGAAATTGATACGCATGGGTAGATTATAGCCACCGACTGGCGCACGTACAATAAGTACCGGCACGCGCCAGCAGTTCCAAGTTTGGAGCTGGTTCATTTTCAACAGACTCATCTTTACAAATCTACCGCTTATTGCTGACCAAACGCAGGGGCGTCGCCAGGCGCGAAGCGCCCTCGCGCGGGTCAGCGCCAGAAGGACATAATTGGAATTGCTGGGCACGCACCGGCCAACAACAGCGCATGTGGCAACCCCGGCCGGGCGCACACTCAGCGCCGGATCAACGGCACAAAAACAGTCTGAGTGCTGATTGGCTCCGACGCCCCACCCAGCACAAAAACATCAATCCGGGCGTTTTGGTCATTCGGCACCAGGTCACTGGCCAACGAATCAAACACCACGTACTCTCCCCCCGCCGACATCGCCGGGCTGATACTAGGCCCATTCCCCACCCCCCCTGCGCCATTGCGACTCACCAGCAACGTCTGCCCCAACTGCCGGTCAAACAGAAAAACGTCAAACTGGTAGTTATGATCATCGGGCACCAGATTATCGGCCAGGGAGGCAAAGGCCACATACCGCCCATCCGCCGAAAGGACAGCGCTGCCGCTCACGTTGCTTGCCGTTGCACCATTAGCGCCTACACTGGCCAGCGTTACCGTCCCAGTCTCAACTTCATACACAAAGATGTCACTCACCTCATTCGTGTCCCCCACCACCAGGTTGCTGGCCCAGGACTCAAAAGCGACATACCGCCCATCCGCCGACAGGGCAGGGCGCTGGCTCTCATCGTTGCCCATCTGGCCAGCCTGGTGGCTAACCAGGGTCAGCTTCTTGGTAATGTGATCAAACAGGTATACCTGGTAGAAGATACCATTGCATTCGGGCAGCAGATTGCTGGCCAGGGATTGGAAGGCCACATAGCGGCCATCGGCCGAAATGGTCGGATTGATACTGTTGCCATTGCTTTGCGTCCCGGCCGGGGACATACTCACCCTCGCCATCTCACCCAACGACCGGTCATACACAAACACATCCCCCCGCCCATTCGTATCCCCAGGCACCAGGTCAGTTGCCCGCGAAGCAAACGCCACAAAGCGCCCATCGCCCGAAACCTTCGCCTGTCCGCTGTCGCTGTCGCCAGGCGCACCCGTCACCGCAGAACTTACCTGCTCAACAACATTCCGCTGCAAATCCAGGGCAAAAACCTGCCAATACCCATTTCCACCCCCCAGCACCAGGTTCGTAGCCTGCGACTCAAAGATCACAACGTCCCCCGCAGCAGAAACCGCCGGACGACGACTGTCACCATCCGTTTGTGCCCCGTCCAGGCCCATCGTCAAACGCCGGATCACCTGAGTTCGCCGGTCATACAAGAAGATATCTTGCACCCCATTCGTATCCCCCAACACCAGATTATCCGCCGCCGACTGGAAGACCACATACCGGCCATCAGCCGTCGTCACCGGCTGGTAACTATCATTGTTCCCTTCACCACCATCAAAGTTCAGGCTGGCCCGCTCCATCCCCCCCAAGGGCGCTTGCCCGGCCGCGGCCACCACCTGACCCTCAACCATCCCGGCCGGGATCCACAGCAGCACCAGCAGCAGTACTAACAAACCAACACCGTTCCTGACTCGACACACGTCCATGACCTCTACTTCACTACGTCATAATCCGCAGCATAGCCACTTCCCCTTACAGGAACAATTACGGCTTCATTTCCAATGTTGTCTTGCGTGTGGAGCAGAATTTGCAGTCAAGTGGGAACAATACGGCACAGCATAAGCAGTACAACGGCCTAAGTCATACCAATACCGCTGGTCAGAGCGGCCCATCGCCGGGCGTGAGCAGCACAACGGCTACAATCATACCAATACCAATCCAACACCAAGACCAACACTACGTGCTTACCATACTATTATAGTACCCTGGTAACGTCAAGCCCTTTTTTAGCCATCTTCACCATTTGTCCCAAACCTGGCCCCGCAGGCCCCCAGCACCCACCGCCCCCTACAAACGGGCATCACAGCAATCACCCACAACCAGAAAACTACACCGCCGATTCCGGCAGCTTCTGCCAGCCGTCGCGGTGATAACTCTCCAGCTTCTCCAGCACCTGCACCAGCGCCACCTTCCAATCATTCGTACTCACCCCCCGCCCAAACCAGATGGCCGTACGACTCACCCGCACCACGCTGCCCAGGAAACGCTGCAGCCGGAAGCGCGGCATCTCCTCCAGGCCCGGCAGCTTCAGGCGGATCTGCCCCCCTTCCACCATGATGGATGTCACCCGCGCCCGGCCGGCCATCACCTTCACCCGCAGTTGGTACAACAGGTTGTCCACCGGATCCGGAATCGGACCAAAGCGGTCCGCCAGCTCAGCGGCAATCGCGTCGATATCTTCCAGCGTCTCCTGCCCGGCCATGCGCCGGTAAAGACGCAAACGCAGCGCCGGGTCCGGCACATAGTCGGTGGGGACATAAGCCGCCAGCGGCAGGTCAATCAGCGTCGGCTCCGGCAATTCCAGCGGCAGCGTTTCGCCCCGCTGCGCTGCCTTGCGCTGTTTCACCGCCTGGGCCAGCATCCGCGCATACAGGTCAAAGCCAATCACGGCAATGTGCCCACTTTGCTGCGCCCCCAGCAGCTCACCCGCGCCGCGAATCTCCAGGTCGCGCATGGCCAGGCTGTAACCCGCGCCCAGTTCCGTGTACTCAGCCACCGCTTCCAGTCGCGCCTGGGCATCGGGCGTCAGCGTATGCCAGGGACTGTGGAAGAAGTAAGCATAAGCGCGGCGCGTGCCTCGTCCCACCCGGCCGCGTAGCTGGTACAACTGCGCCAGGCCAAACAGCTCCGCCCGGTCAACGATCAGGGTGTTGGCGTTGGGAATATCCAGCCCGCTCTCAATAATGGTCGTACTCAGCAGAATATCAACCTCGCCATCCACAAACCGCGTCATCACCTGCTCCAGCTCGCGCTCATTCAACTGGCCATGCCCCACGGCAATGCGCGCGTCCGGCAGCAGATCCTGCAACATCTTCTGCACAATCTCAATCGACTGGATACGATTGTGGACAAAGAAAATCTGCCCACCCCGATCCAATTCACGGAAGATGGCCCGGCGCAGCAAAGTATCATCCGCTTCGCCCACATAGGTCTGCACCGGCAGCCGCTCGGCCGGGGCCGTGTCAATCATGCTGATGTCGCGCAATCCGGCCAACCCCATGTGCAGCGTGCGTGGAATGGGCGTGGCCGTCATCGTCAGCACATCTACTTCGGTGCGCAGCCGCTTCAACGTCTCCTTGTGGTTAACCCCAAAGCGCTGCTCCTCATCGATCACCAGCAGCCCCAAATCCTTAAACGACACATCATCCGATAATAAGCGATGGGTACCAATAACAATATCGATCTGTCCCTCTCGCAGTTGGCGGATGATCTCGGCCTGGCGCGAACTGGTACGGAAACGGGAGAGCATTTCCACCGTCAACGGAAAAGTACGCAGCCGCTGGGTGAAAGTATTGTAATGCTGCTGGGCCAACACCGTCGTAGGCACCAGAATGGCAACCTGTTTGCCATCCATCACCGCCTTGAAGGCCGCTCGCAGAGCCACTTCCGTCTTGCCATAGCCCACGTCACCACAAATCAGCCGGTCCATGGGCCGTGGCTGCTCCATATCGGCCTTTACCTCGGCCAGGGCGTGCAGTTGGTCTTCTGTTTCCTGGTAGGGGAAGCTGGCTTCTAGCTCGGCCTGCCAGCTATCATCCGGGGCAAAGGCATGGCCAGAGATGGTTTCGCGAGCGGCATAGAGCGCCAGCAGTTCGTCGGCCAATTCGGCAATCGCCTGCTGGGCCTTGGCCTTCGCGTTGCGCCAATGGCGCTCACCCAGGCGGTGCACATTGGGCGTGTTCTCCTCTGGGCCAATCCATTTGCTCAGCCGGTCGGCGTGGTGTACGGGCACGTAGAGCACGTCATTGTTGGCGTACTTCACTTGCAGATACTCGCGCTCCATGCCGCCCACGGCACGTACCACCAGCCCGGTAAACTGGCCAATGCCATATTCAATGTGCACAATATAGTCACCGGCCTTGATGTCAGCAAAGGGGGTTTCGGGAGCCACCGGCCGGGACGCGCGCAAACGCCGTGGTGCCGGTCGCTTCCAGCCAAAAATCTCCGCGTCGGTCAGCAAACTAAGCAGGACACGGTTGTCGGTGTACCGCTCTAGCACAAAACCTTCCTGCAAGCTGCCCTGCACAAAGATAATCTCCCCCGGCTCCGGCAGCCGCTCCAGCGAAGCCACCGGCCGGGGCGTCACCTCAAAGAGCGCCGACGACGCCTGCCCCCCTTCATCCGCCCACAGGTCGGCCAACCGCTGCGCCTGGCTGCTCACAATCACCGTGCGCTCCTTGTCCTGGTGGGCCGCCTTTAGCTGGGTTAGCAGCGGGCGCACCTGGCCGCCATAGCGCGGGCCAGGCTGGAAAGCATCGGCCAGGGTCGTCACAACCTTTGGCGGCAGCCCCGGCCGGGGCTGGCGCACCACCCCCTCCCCTGGCCCCAGCAGCACCGTCTGCCGGCCTTCCAGCTCTTCCACCAGCGCCTCCCAGGAGAAAAGCGGGTTGGGATAATCGGGCGGCAGGCCGGGCTGGTCATCCGCAATCTGCGCCGCGTGCTCATGCAGCTCTTGCACCGCCGCCGCCAGGTCCCCCCAATCATCCACCAGCACCAGGGCGTTGGCCGGCAAGTAGCTCAGCAGGCTGGCCGGCCGGGCATACATCATCGGCAAGTAGAACTCCATGTTGGGCGAGGGAATGCCCGCTTCCAGCATAGCAATGTCATCCTGCCAGGCCGGCAGATCATCCCGCTTCGGCTCGGCTACAGCCGCCAGGTGGCTGCCCAACCCCTGCACCCGGCCGGGGAGTGCTTCCCGTACCGGCGGCACCAAAATATGATCAATCTCATTGTCGGGCACATCATTGGAGCGCTGCGTGGCCGGGTCAAAGTAACGCAGCGTGTCCACCTCGTCACCAAACAGCTCAATCCGCACCGGATAGGGCACCGCCGCCGGATAAAGGTCAATGATCCCACCCCGCTGGCTAAACTGGCCCGGCGATTCCACCACGCTCACCCGTTCGTAGCCAACTTCCTGCCAGCCCTGCAGCACCTTCTCCAGGTCCAAAATCTGGCCGGTGCGCAGCACACGCAGGGCCGCCACAAAGCGCTGGCGCGGCAGCGTCTTATGCAGCAGGGCACGCGCCGAGGTCAGGATCAGCGGCGGGCGTGCCGCCGGCGGCAGCAGCGGGTGCTGCCCAGACATCAACCGCGTGAACACCGCCAGCCGGTCCTGGCGGCAGCGCTCGCTCCAGGGGCCGCGGTCGTAGGGCAAAGGGGTTGGCTCGGCAAAACGCAGCACGTCGTACCCGGCCGGGAGCCACGCCTCCAACGCCTGCTGCCACGCAGGCACATGCTCCACCCGGCCGGTCAACAGCACCACCGGCTGTCCCACATCCAGGAACAGCCGGGCCAGCACCGCCGGCCGGCCGCTCCTGGCCAGCCCCATCGCCTGTACCGAACGCCCCGCCTTCACATCGCTCAGCAAGCTCTCGTAAGCGGGCAGCTCGTCAATGACATCCAAAATGCGTGCCAGATTCATCCGTTAACCCACCAGGCCATTGTGGCGCGTCATGGCCAGGTCAATCCCCTCCGCCAGAAATGTCTCCACCGCCTGCACCGCCTGCGCCAGCAACTCATCCAACAGCGGCAGCTCATCTCTGGCAAAATCCTGCAGAACATAGGCCGCCGGAGGCATCCGGCCGGGAGGCCGGCCAATTCCCAGGCGCAGCCGCGGAAAATCATTACCCAGATGCTGGATCAAGGATCGCATGCCGTTATGGCCACCCGCACCCCCTTTGCTGCGCAGTCGCAGCGTGCCAAACGGCAGGTCCAGCTCATCATAAATCACCAACACCAGGGCCGGTTCAACCTTGTAGAAGCGGGCCAGAGGACCAATGGCATCGCCGCTGCGGTTCATATACGTTTGCGGCTTGGCCAGCACCACCGGCCGCGTCCCCACCCAACCGGTGCCCACAATCGCCTTGTTTTGCACCCGCCCCAGGGCGATGGCGTGCCGCTCGGCCAGCCGGTCTAGGGCCATGAAGCCGACGTTGTGCCGGTTGCCGCGATGTTCCCGGCCGGGATTGCCCAGCCCCACGACCATCGCTTTGGCCAACGGGTCCACGGCCAGCGGCGGCACAGTCGCCACCTCGACGGTCGTTTCCGGGTCGATTTCTTGTCCCATCGCTTTACGAAACCAGTTCATCATCATGCTTTGTAGGGCGGCGCGCCAGCCAGACCCGCACCAATCGCCACGCCCAACGCCACAGTCCGCGCAGCAGCAAATACAACCCCAACACCAAAAAGAGATAAAACGTCAGGGTAGCACCCTGCCAGAAAGCGCGGCCAAAACGGCCGGTATCAATGGCCCGCAGTTGGTCCAGCAGGCCGCCTTGTTCGCCCTCGTCACTGGCCTGCCCCGGCCGGGAACCACCCTCCACAACCACATTCTCCGGCGTAGCCTGCGGCGACGGCGTGGGGAAAGGCGTCAGCGATGGCAGCACCGCCGGTGGGGCCAGATCCTCGCTGCCCGTTGTTGCCACGGCAGGCGGCGTGCCGGCTGCGTCGCCCGCCGGCGTGCCTGTGGCCGTCACTGTGGGGGTGGCCGTCGGCACCGCTCCGGCATTGGCCACCACAATATTGTTCACCACGTACTCATCGTAGTTGTAATCCTGGCGCACCACCCGCAGGCGGAGTTGGTAAGTGCCATCCGGGAAGACCGGTGCCGCCGGGCCGCCCACGGTAGTATCCCAGATCGCCAGCGTGCCGTTTACCACCGGCCGGTCACCCTCGGCAAAAACAATCCACTCCCGGCCGTTGTTGAAGGCCAGCTCATAGCGCAAGAAACTGCTGTGGGCGGCCGTGCCCTGCACAATCACCACACCGGCCACCACGTCCCCCGGAGCCGGCGTGGTGATCCCGTTGCCACCTTGGGCCAGGCCAGGCCCCGGCCGGGCAAACAACAACGCCAACAACCACAAGAAGACCAGCCACCCCGGCCGGGATCGCCAGAGCCTCCCGCCATGCTTGCCAGGCGCGCCATCACGTTCGCCGCATACCCCTCGATAGATCATCATCTCTGCCAGTTAGTCAAAAAGGACAAAACAAACTGCAAGTCTAGCACAAAGCAGCAGCAGCGGCCAACTACCACGTGCCCCGTCAGCAGTTCCAAATTTGGAGCTGGTTCATTTTCAACAAACTCATCTTTACAAATCTACCGCTCATTGCTGACCAACCTCAGGGGCGTCGCGGGGCGCGAAGCGCCCTCGCGCGGGTCAGCGCCAGAAGGCCATAATTGGAATTGCTGCGCCCCGTTAGGGTAATCACATACTCGGCGCTGCCGGTTAAAAACGCGGCAGCAAGCAAAGAAAATATACCGGAGCATATTGACATAATATTGCACCCGCCGGTCTTTGTCTGCTGCGTGTTCCGCGACCGTGCATTTGAACGCACTTTCCTGGCTAGCTGCGTGATTTCAACCCGCAGCGACTCGGCGAGATTTGAATATGCGTTTGCCCTACCGGCCCGTACCCACCCCCGCAGCCGGAGCCTCCTCGCCCCAACCACCTTCCTCACAGTGAGGGACCGATGAGAGCGAAAAGCGGCAATTTGCACACGCTTTCTATTCTGTGTCATAATCCCACCGCATTCACTAACGTCAATATGTTCTGCCACCCCTGGTCCAACCCCGCCAGCAAGGCGGCGTGAATGCCACCGGTTGCCGGGCAACAACAGCCGCGCCGGACGTACAATCTGAGGAGAAACTCGATGAATCGCTGGAAACTACTGATCCCCATCTTGATGCTGGCGCTGCTTATCGTGGCCTGCGGCCCGGCCGTTGATAACAGCGTGGCCGGCGAAGCCGCCGCAGCGGCCAACGACGCCGCCAACGACAACGACGCCGCAACTGCCCCGGCCGGGCTGGAGGTCAGAGCCGGCTCCGAAGACACAACGGCCAGTGGCATCCCGGTGGGCTTCACCGCCGACGGCTACCCCTTCCTTGGCGACCCCAACGCACCAGTGATCATGGAAGAGTTCTCCGACTTTCAGTGCCCTTACTGCTACCGCTTCCACACCGAGACCCTACCCAGCCTGCTAGAAAACCAGATCGCCAATGGCGAACTGACCCTCGTCTTCTACGACTTCCCATTGACCAACATCCATCCGCAGGCCAACACCGCCCATCTGGCCGCCCGCTGCGCCGCCGAAGAAGGGGCCATCGCCTTCTGGAACATGCACGACGCCCTGTTCAACAATCTCGCCGAATGGAACGGCCAGGGCAACGCCGCCGATCTTTTTGCCGGGTACGCCCGCGAGCTTGGGCTGGACATGGAGGCTTACACCAGTTGCATGGCCAGCAACCGCTACGCCGACGCCGTCGTGGCCGCCACCAACGTGGGCGTTGACCAGGGCATCAACAGCACCCCCAGCTTCCTGCTGAATGGATCACTGCTGGCCGGTGCCCAACCGCTGCAAGTCTTCAACGATGCCATCAGCCAGGTCATGTCCGGTGAAGCGCTGGCCGCCAACGACCCGGCCGGGGCACAGCCCCAGGCCCCACTGGCCGCCCCCACGCCAGCCACCATCTCCAACGATTACGCCGCTTCACTGGGCGATCCCAACGCCAAAGTCACCATCGTCGAATACACCGACTATCAGTGCCCCTTCTGCCAGCGGCACGTCGCCCAAACCTTCCCCCAACTGCTGAGCCAGATGATTGAGACCGGCCGGGTGCAATACATCCTGAAAGACTTCCCCCTGGAAAGCATCCACCCCGAAGCACGCCGCGCCGCCCTGGCCGCGCGCTGCGCCGGTGAGCAAGACGCCTACTGGGAAATGCACGCGAGCCTGTTTGGCAGCCAGCAGCAGTGGAGCGGCCAGGGCAGCCAGGCCGATACCGTCTTCGCCGCCCTGGCCCAGGATTTAGGTCTGGACCTGGGCGACTTCAACCAATGCCTGAGCGAAAACCGCTACGACAGCGACATCCAGGGCAACCTGAACGAGGGCGCACAACTAGGCGTGCGCGGCACACCCGCCTTCTTCATCAATGGCTACCCCATCACCGGGGCACAGCCCTATGACCTGTTTGATTACGCCATTGGCCTGGCCGAAGAAGGCACCCTGGCCGAAGCCTATACCCAGGAGCCGCAGGAAGCCCAGCCAACGGCCGCACCCAGCGGCCCGCAAGACGTACCGCTAGACAACGCCATCTTCAGCATTGGCGACCCCAACGCGCCGGTCGTCATTGTGGAATATACCGACTTCCAGTGTCCCTATTGCAGCCGCCATTTCCAGCAGACCTTCCCCCAAATCCTGTCCAACTTCGTTGAAACGGGGCAGGTGCGCTACGTGTTCAAGGATTTCCCGCTCGTCAGCATCCATCCGCAAGCCGTGGCCGCGTCAGAGGCCGCCCGCTGTGCCAATGACCAGGACGCCTACCTGGCCATGCATGACACCCTGTTCGCCCGTCAGGGCGAATGGAGCGGCCGAAGCAATGTTACGGAGATCTTCACCGGCTTTGCTGCCGAACTCAACCTGGACACAGACGCCTTCGCCGAATGCCTGACCAGCAATAAGTATGAAGCCGCCGTCATGGCCGACCTGGAGGAAGGTTCGCAGTTGGGCGTGCGTGGCACGCCGGCCTTTTTCATCAACGGGTATCTGCTTTCCGGGGCACAGCCATACAGCGTGTTTGAGCAAGCCATCAACGATCTCTCGGCGCAGTAGGCCGCCACACCCCCGGCCTCACTTACCCGGCCGGGGGTCAAGGCCCGGCCGGGGCGGGTAACCCCTTGTGACAACTACCCACTTACAACTTGGGCCGCTGCTGGTGCAGCTAGAAAGCCCCGATGCGGCCGTCCTGGCCCACTGGCACGCGCTGTTTGCTGGCTGGCTGCTGGCCACCCCCCCGGCCGGGACCATACCCCACCTTCACTTCCACGCCCAGCTCGCCCCACAGCTGCCCCCCCTGCCACCCACCCCACCCGATTTCAGCCACCCACTGGGGCTGCTAGACGTTTACGCCATTGACCCTGACAGCATCTGGCTGCATTTTCCCCCGGCCGGGCTGGTCCACCTCCCCCTAAACGCCCCGGCCGGCGGCGCCCCCGTGCCGCTGCACGCCACCCTCACCCCGGCCGCATTTAGCCACGGCCTCTTTGAAGACCTGAACTTCGTCAGCCTGGCCCCCTGGCTGCGCCGCCACGGCTGCTTCCTCGTCCACGCATTTGGCGTCAGTCGCCAGGGCCAGGCCACCCTGTTGGTGGGGCCATCGGGCAGTGGCAAGACCACCACCGGGCTAAACCTGGTGCTGGCCGGCTGGCAGCTACTGGGCAACGACGTGGTGATGCTGCAAGCCCGGCCGGGAGGCATCCACGCCCTACCCACCCCCGGCGAAGTCAACATCCGTCCCCACACCCTCACCCTGCTGCCCGCGCTGCGCTCGTTGCTGCCCACCCCCTCCGGCCCCACCGCGCCGGCCCTATCGCTGTCGCGCACCGGCCCCCTGACCACCAACCCGGCCGGGGCCGTGCCCGTGCGCCACATCCTCTTCCCCCACATCACCCAACAGCCGCAAAGCCAGCTCCGGCCGCAAAGCGCCGCCCTCACCCTGGCCCACCTGGCCGCCGAAAGCATCGACCGCTGGGACAAGGCCACCTTCATTCCCCACCTCGACCTGCTGTCCGCTTTGAGCCAGCAGGCACACAGCTATGAACTGGCCCTGGGAGCCGACGTAGCCGGCCTGCCACAGCAAATCGCGCAGACCCTCACCTGACCACCTCACCCCCATAAACAGCCATTGCCGGGTGGGGCATCTCCCCACCCGGCAATGCGGCGTGTGCTTTACCAATTTTCGCCCCGGTCGTTCCCGGCCGGGCGTCAGGCTGCGAGATCACTCCCCAATAATATACTGCTCCGTCATCTGATGCGCTTCATCATCCGTAAACTGCTTTGGCGGTGTCTTCATAAAATAAGCCGAAGGCGCGTACACTGGCCCCCTCAGGCCACGGTCCAGCGCAATCTTGGCACAGCGTACCGCGTCAATAATCACCCCGGCCGAATTCGGCGAATCCCAGACCTCCAGCTTCAGCTCCAACTGCAAGGGCACGTTGCCAAACGCCCGCCCTTCCATGCGAATGTGGCACCATTTGCGGTCCGTCAGCCAGGGCACATAGTCGCTGGGGCCAACATGCACATTCTCGGCCCCCAGATCATACGGCAGTTGGCTGGTCACTGCGTTCGTCTTGGAAATCTTCTTCGACTCCAACCGTTCCCGTTCCAACATGTTGTAGAAATCCATGTTGCCGCCAAAATTGAGCTGGTAAGTCCGGTCAATATGAACGCCACGATCCTTGAACAGATTCGTCAAAACGCGATGGGTAATCGTTGCCCCAACCTGGCTCTTCACATCATCGCCAATAATGGGCAGCCCGCGCTCTTCAAAGCGCTTGCCCCAATACTCCGAGCTGGCAATAAACACCGGAATGCCGTTCACAAACGCACAGCCAGCATCCAGCACCTGCTCCACGTACCACTTGGTAGCCATTTCCGACCCCACGGGCATGAAGTTCACCACCACGTCCGTCTTCGTTTCCTTCAGAATGCGCACGATGTCATCCGTCGGGCCAGGCGCTTTCTTCACTACTGTGCTCACATACTTGCCCAGGCCATCATGCGTCATGCCGCGGTAGACGGGCACGTTCATATGCGGCACCTCGGCAAACTTAATGGTGTTGTTGGGATGGGCCCAAATCGCTTCGCTGAGGTCTTTGCCAACTTTACCTTCAACCACGTCGAAGGCGGCCGTGAACTCGATGTCGCGCACGTGATACCCGCCCACAGTGGCGTGCATCAGGCCGGGAATCTCAACATCGTCGGCCACATTCCGATAATATTCCACACCCTGCACCAGCGACGAGGCACAATTGCCCACGCCAATAATTGCTACCCGCACTTTGCTTTTCTTAGACATGAAAACCTGATTCTCCTGTTTGCTGGCAAGTGCCCCGCAACCGCGCCCCGGCCGGGGCACCAACCAACCGCGTCCAGTCTGTGGCAGGCACAGCCCGGCCGCGTGCCCTGGCGCAGCGGCAAGTTCAGGTGCATCAAGCAGCAGGCAATGCTGCATGCAGAACACTTACTCTTTGATTTTTCGCGTGTTGGGCGAATGTTAACTCGTTCGTTACTGTTGTTTCCACCGGCAGCAAGATGCTGACCGCCCGCTCCAGTAAACGGGGCCACAATGCCCCTCTTGCAGGCCGCGCCAGCCGTTGTCAGGCAAGAAACCGCGCCGCATTATGCGCCATCTATCACCTGGCGTCAAGCAATATCCCCCCGGTCTAATAGGATGCTTACAGCCAGCGGGGGGGGGGAGGGGTGGGGTGAGGGGGTGAAGACCTTCAGCGGTCGCATTTGTACACCGCCTCGAGGGTTGAGCCTGCCGAAACCCGGTCCCACTGTACACCGCCTCGAGGGTTGAGCTTATCGAAACCCGGTCCCACCTTCGGCTGGCCCAGGCTGCGCCTGTATCGCCGCCCACATTGAACATCTCCCAACTACGCAGTATCATCCCCCCATGGAACGCCAACTACTGATTGCCGGCCTGGATGGTGCCACCTGGACCGTGTTGGATCCGCTGCTGGCCACCGGCCGGGTGCCCACCCTGGCCAACCTCATCACCCGTGGCAGCAAACACAGCCTGCGCTCAACCATCCCCCCCATCTCCTCCGCCGCCTGGGTCACCATGATGAGCGGCATGAACCCCGGCCAGCACGGCGTATTCGATTTCCGCAACCTCGACCTGAGCCAGTACACAGCCCATGACGAACGGCTGGCCAACGCCGGCAGCTACAGCGTACCCACCCTGTTCGACTATCTCAGCCAGGCCAACCTGACCAGTATCGCCTACCAGGTGCCCATGACCTATCCACCCTGGCCCATTCGCGGCCAGATGGTAGCCGGTTACCCCACACCCGATCACCAGCGCGCCTACACCTGGCCACCAGAACTGGCCGGCAGCCTCGGCCGCCTCTATACCCACTCGCCAGACCAAATCGGCGCGGCCACCCCGGCCGGGCAGGCCAGCATCTACCACCGCTACATCACCACCATGACCGACCAGCTGATCCAGCTCAGCCGCGGCAGTTGGGACCTCCTGATGTTTGTCAATGGCGCCACCGACGGCGCACAGCACCGCTTCTTCAAATTCACCCGGCCGGGCTTCCCCGGCGTCAGCCCCGCCGAGCAGCAGCAGCACGGCCACCTGCTAGACGACATCATGATCGCCGCCGACGCCGAACTGGGACGCTTGCTGGCCGCCCTACCCGCCGACCTGGACATTCTGGTCATCTCCGATCACGGCGCCATGCCCCGGCCGGGGCAAGCCTTTAACCTGAACGCCTGGCTGGCCCGCGAGGGCTGGCTAAACCTGCGTGCCGGGGCCAGCGCCACCCGTCGCCGCAGCCAGCAGCTGGTGGAATGGGCCAAACAAACCCTGCCCATCACCGATTGGGCCAAGCGGCGGCTGCCCGCCCGCTTTAAGCAGCAGCTAACCAGCCTGCGCAGCGGCGCGGGCAGCATCGACTGGCCGCGCACCCAGGCCTACCGGGTTAAGCTCAGCCATCCCATCGAGGGCATCCATCTCAACCTGCAAGGCCGCCAACCGGCCGGGGTCGTGCCAACCACCGACTACGAGCCGCTGCGCCAGGAAATCATCGCCCGGCTGCGCACCCGGCCGGAGATTCTGGCCGTCTGCCCGCGCGAGGCGGCATACCACGGCCCCCACCTGGCCAATGCGCCCGACATCCTCCTGCAGCTCCAGCCCGATTTTGACGGCGGTGCCGACCTGGCCGAGATTGTCACCCCCATCCCGGCCGGGTGGCTGCAAAGCATCAGCGGCTACCACGACCTGGACGGCATCCTGGTGGCCGCCGGACCCAGCTTCGTGCCCCAAGCGGCATTGGCCCGGCAGCCTCAACTGCAAGACATCACCCCCACCGTGCTGCACCTGCTAGGCCAGCCCGTGCCCGCCAATATGGATGGGCGCGTCCTCCTGCCCCTGCTGGCCAGTTCGCGCCCGGTGGTCGTTAGCAGTCCCCTGCCCAATACCCCGGCCGGGGACAACCAGCTCAGCCCCGACGAAGAAGCCGGCATCGCCGCCGCCCTACGCGACCTGGGCTACATCGAGTGATTCGTATCACGCACTCCATCACCAACCGCCGACAGCCGAGGCCAACAAATTCTCACCCTATCACCCCATCACCCCCGCACCCTATCACCAAAGAGCCTTCCCATGAACAACACCCCCCTCCCCCACGACCCCTGGCCAGCCCTGAACCCACCCTACGATGGGGCTTTGCGCCAGGCGGTGCAGTTTATCCTCGACCGTTTCGATCCGGACATCCTGGGCATTGTCGTCTCCGGCTCCATCATTCGCGGCAACCCCAACGCCACCAGCGACCTGGACATCTACGTGCTGCGCGACCGGCCGGAGCGCCAACGCCTTCAGCGCCTCTTCAATGGCGTGCCGGCCGAGATCTTCGTCAACCCCCCGGCGCAGGTGTGGCGCTACCTGGCCGCAGAGCAGGCGGAGGGGCGTCCAGTGACGGCCCACATGCTGGCCACCGGCATCGCCGTTCTGCAGCGCCATCCGGTGGTGGCCCAGTTGCAGGAAAAGGCAGAAGCGTTGTTGGCCACCCGGCCGGGACCCTCCCCCCAGGCCCTCACAATGGCCCGCTACACGGCCGCCACCACCTACGAAGACGCCACCGACGTGGCCAGCCAGGACCCGGCCACCGCCGCCATGCTCATGAGCCAGGCCGTCTGCCAGATGCTCGACTACTACTTCCTGGCCCACGGCCAACTGCGCCCCCGCGCCAAAGAGCTGCTGGCCACCCTCGCCGGGCAAGACCCAGAAGCCGGCGCACTGGCCAGCGCCTACTGGCAAACTGGCGATTTCGCGCAGCAGATGGCCCTGGCCCAGCAGCTTGCCGACCGCATCCTCGGCGTGCGCGGCTTCTTTGAATGGGAGACGGAGCCAGAAACCATCCCCCCGGACTCAGGCTGACCCGGCCGGGGCCGGGTTCGCCTTCCGCCGCAGCCAATACCAGGCCGAAGCCCAGCTAGAACCATCGGCCATCGTCGTCAGCCCCCGCTCAACCTGCGTGAAGTCAAAATCGGCGGTGAAGATAGCGCGCAGCCAGCTTTCCGGCATACCGCGCGGCCCCTCTTCCGCCGGAGCGTCCTCATCACGCAGGCGCACATAAAGCAAGAAGATGGCGCCCGGCCGGAGCAGGCGCGCCAGTTCACCCTCGTACAGACGCAGCTCCGCCTCGTCCAGCGCGTGGCTGCAGCCCACATCCAGGGCAAAATCATACGGCGCCGCCAGAAAACCCAGATCGGTAATCGAAGCCACGTGGAACCGGACATCGACACCGGCCGCGGTCGCCCGCTGCCGGGCCACCGCCACCGCCTGGTCAATGAAATCCACCCCATCCACCTGCCAGCCCTGGCTGGCCATGTAGATCGAGGCCCGGCCGTAGCCGCAGCCCAGGTCCAGCGCCCGGCCGGGGGGCAGCGTCGGGATCAGCGCCAGCACTTCCGGCGGCGGCAGCTCCGCATCCCAGGGCACATTCCCTTCGTTGTATCGTTCTAATAATCGCTCGTACGTTGTGTTCATACCTCGATTATACCGGCAAAAAGATACCGGCAACAGTTTCAGGCAGGCCGGCGAACGGCACACCGCCCGCGCCGCCCCAATCCTGCCCTACGCATTACCAACGACCCTGGTAAAATCAATCCGCCATGAAAGAGCAACTTCGTTTTGACGGCACGCTGCGCTATATCGACACTCACTGGCCCACCATTTTGCTGGGCTATGGTGGGGGCAGCTTGCTCATCCTGCTCACCATCCTGGTGAGCTTCCGCCTCGGCTGGTGGGCCTTTGTGCTGCCGGCCCTGGCCGCCAGCCTGATTTTGGCCTACTTCTTTGTGGCCATGCTCTGGGCTGCCCACGAACAGTACGACAAGCGCGAAAACCTGGACCACCATATCCTGTTCAACCTGAGCAACCTGGAGCCAACCGACTCCTTTGCCCACGTCAATCTGGGGTCGCGCATTACGGCTATCGGCCTCAGCCGCCGCCTCACCAGTGGCCATGTGTCAGTCATCGACGTGTACAACCCGCAGTTGACCCCCGGCCGGGCTTTGGTCCGCATGCGCCATCGCAACGCCCACCCCCCCGCCGACCCGCGCCTCACCTGGCTGGACGGCAGCATCTACCTCCTGCCCCTGCCCGATAGCAGCGTCAAGGTCGTGACCATGAGCCGCATGTTGTCCGAGTTCTGGCAGCACGGTGACCGGCTGCGCCTGCTGCAAGAAATCGACCGGGTGCTGGTCCCTGGTGGGCGGCTGCTGCTGGCTGAGCGCACCCGCACCGAAACCAATGCCCTGGTCATGGGAACAGGCGTACTCAAGCTGGCCCCGGCCGGGTACTGGCAAGCCCTCCTGCAAGAAGCCGGCTTCAACGTCCGTCACGAGCAGAACGTGCGCGGCCTGGTGCACTACTGGCGCGCCGACAAACCCTACCCCAACCAACCCCGGCAGCTCAGCTTTGACTTTGGCCTATAGCCCCCTCACCCGTCCAGGCAATTGCGGTCATTGACACGCTAAATCCGAAAGTTCTATAATATAAACATCGTCCGGGAGCCAACCACCTGGCCGGCCTGTGCCCGGCCGGGATGCATCTCAACGGGGTAAAAGCTATGAACAACGAACTCGACATACTCCAAAAAGACCTGGAAATCTTCGAGGCGATGGTCGCCGAAGTCAACGACTACCTCATGAGCGAATCTACCGACTGGACCATGAGCCGCGGTGACATGCCCAAATTAACCCTGGGAGGGTGCCTGATGCGCTGCCACCGGCTGTCCGCCGTGCGCAGCAGCCTGCCCCTGGAACTTCAAGCCCGGATCGAGGCCGCCTGCACCCGGCTGCAAGTAGCCATGTCTGGCGATGGCAAAACCATCCGCTTTGAACACCGCGCCCACCAGGAAATGCGCCTGCGCCTGCGCGAATGGGGCCGTCACCTACGGGACATGTCCAGCCGCGCCATGGCCCGGCCGGAGCAATACGCCAGCGTCGTCGACACGCGCGTCGTCATTGAACTCCTGCTGCAGCGGCTCAGCCAGCCCCAATTCCGGCTCGACCCGGATCTGAAGGAAGAGCTAGCCGCCCTGGACAAACACCTGCAAGGACGCTGGCAGCCCGGCAGCTTTGTCTGGCCGGCCGTGTGGCAGCCCGCCTACCCGGCCGGGACCTACTGGTGGCTCTACGGCCAGATCAAACAAGCCTAGCCCGCAACCATAACGCGGAAAAGGCTGGTTAAATGCTTGACAAAGTCTAGAAATTGGCCATAATTAAACATGGCTCCCCCCCTCGAGGTGGCTCTGCAGGCGCCCGCTTGTGGACCACCTCACTTTTTTTACCCGGACCACAACCCCACCGAGCAAGCACGTCTGAAACAAAAAAAAGAGACCCGGCCGGGGGCCGGGCCTCCATAAAAACGCCCCAGCGACGGGCGGCCCGGCGCTAACGCAGCCCGGTCAAGCTGCGGGCAATCACCATCCGCTGAATCTCACTGGTGCCCTCATAAATCTCCGTAATCTTGGCATCACGGAAATAGCGCTCCAGGGGCATCTCCTTACTGTAACCCATGCCCCCGTGAATCTGAATCGCCTGCGTGGTCACCCACATCGCCGTCTCACTGGCATACAGCTTGGCCATACTCGCTTCCATCGTATACCGGCCGCCGCCCTTGGCCGCCGCCATCTTGGCCAGCGCCGCCTGATAAATGAGCAGCCGGCTGGCCTCTACCCGGCATTTCATATCCGCCAGCTTCTGCTGAATCATCTGGAACTGGCCAATCTTTTGCCCAAACGCCTCGCGCTCCCGTGCATAACTCACACTGGCCTCCAGTGCCGCCGTCGCAATGCCCAACGCCTGCGAGGCGATACCAATACGGCCGGCGTCTAGCACGCTCATGGCAATCTTAAAGCCATCCCCCTCCTCGCCCAGCCGGTTCTCCACCGGGCACTCGTAATTATCAAACATGATCTCGCTGGTCGCGCTGGCCCGGATGCCCAGCTTTGGCTCCGTCTTGCCCCGGCTGAAGCCCGGTTTGTCCGTCTCAACAATGAAAGCGGTCACGCCGCGGTGCTTCTTCTCCGGCTGGGTCATGGTAAACAGTACAATGATATCGGCATAGGGGGCCGAGGTAACCCAAGATTTGCGGCCGTTGATGATGTAGTGGGTCCCGGCCGGGTTCAACACCGCCCGGCTGGCCATCGTCCCCGCATCACTGCCACTCATCGGCTCCGTCAGGCTGTACGCCCCAATCTTCTGCCCCCCGGCAATCGCCGCCAGATAGTTCCGCTTCTGCTCCTCCGTCCCATACTTCATCAGGCCATGGCACACCAGCGAATTGTTCACCGACATAATGGTGCCGTGGCTGGCATCCACTTTGGAGATCTCCTCCATGGCCAGCACATAAGCCAGCGTATCCATGCCCGCCCCGTTATAGGCTTCCGGCACTTCAATACCCATAAAACCCAACTGCCCCATCTGCCGCACCGTCGCCAGCGGGAATTCGCCCGTCTGGTCGTGGTGCTCCGCAATGGGCGCAATCGATTTCTGGGCAAAATCGCGCGCCGCCTGCCGAATCATCTCGTGCTCTTCGGTGATAAAGTCAAACATGATCAAGAACCTCCTCAGTGGGTTACAGCCGCCGGCCATCCACCGCCGGCAGCCAATCAGGTGTGAAGTGGGTAATTCTGAATCTCGACGATCAGCCGTTCAAAATCCCTGGGAGCCAGCTCCAACCCCTCTTCCCAACGGCTGCGCTCGGCCAGCCAGTAACGGCCATCCTCACCGGCGATCACCTCTGGCGGCAGCTCCGGCCGGGTTGGCAAGGTCATCCGCGACCGCAGCGACTTGTCGTACAATTCCGCCGGCTCAATGCGGTGGAAGCCAAAACGCGCCACCCAGGCATCCCGCTGCTTGGGTGATGCGTAGCAGTAAACCGTGACCCGGATGTCATCTTGCTGCACCCGGCCGGCGAAGCAATACCAGTTGGCCGAAACGCGCCGCTCCCGCCCACCACGTGGATAACCGGATAGCGAGAAGTACCACAGGGTCAGGTTCACCGTCTTGCTGCGTTCAATGCGCTCCGCTTGCCCCGGCCGGGTCGTAAACGCAATCTCATCCGTCGCCAGGATCAGCCCCCGCCCACTGCGCCACACCCGCTTCAGCATCGTCTCGCCGGCCAACGCCAGCAGCAGCCCCACCGGCAAAGCCCCCACGCAGGCCAACAGCACCGTCGAGTCCATCGCCGGGAACAGCGCCGACAACCCATAGTCCAACAAATAGAACCCCAGGCACAAACCCAGGAACAGGATAAACGGTACCGCCACCCGGATGCCATTGTGTTCCGCGTCGGCATAAATCACAGTTGCTTGTCCAGTCGCTTCAGACATACGCCACCAGTCTCAGCCATCGTATACACATACCAGATTGGCAGATGGTATGCTGACCCGCTGGTTTTGGCAAGTGTTTGCAGCCGCGCCCGGCAGCCAGCACCTGCCCCGGAAGCCCCACCAACCACGCATTCCCCCGCGCCCCATGCTATAATCCCCCTATGTCCGACTATCCCTATGCTGAACTGGCCATCAACGTCGAGGTGCCCCTGGAAAACACCTTTCACTACTTCGTGCCGGCCGATCTGCGCCCGCGCTTGCAGCCCGGCCATCTGGTGGAAGTAGCCTTTGGCCCGCGACTGGCCCAGGGCATTGTCCTGCGCCTGGATACCTCGGCCCCGGTGGAAGATACCAAGCCCATCATCAGCCTGGTCGACCCCCGGCCGGTGCTGCAACCCTGGCAGCTCAACCTGGCCGCCTGGCTTAGCGAGAAGTACCTGGCCCCGCTCAACGCCTGCCTGCGCCTCATGCTGCCCCCCGGCCTCACCCGCTGGGCCGACTTCACCCTGGCCCTCAGCCCGGCCTGGAAAGGCACCGGCCGGGTCACCGACCTCCAGCGCGCCATCATCGACCTGGTCGAAAACCGCGGCGACCTGCGCGGCCGGCAGCTAGAGCGCGCCCTCAAAAAAGCCGCGCAGGCCAGCGGCCAAAAACCACCCGCCAAAAGCAAATGGCAGTCCGCCGTCAACCAACTGGTGCGACGCGACATCCTCATCAAGGGCAGCCTGCTCGACCCACCCCGCATCCGGCCCCAAACCATCCGCTACGCCGAGCTAATCGGCGGTCCCGCAGCCATCCTGGCCGCGGCCAACCAGCTTGGCCGGGCCAACAAACAGGCCGACATACTCTACTACCTGGTCCACAACCCCGACCCGCTGCCCAAGCTGGCCGAGGTGCTGGCCGCCAGCGGGGGCCAGGATAAACACCTGGCCGCGCTGGCAGCTGAGGGGTTGGTCGCCATAACCACCGCCGAGTGCATTGTCACCCCGGCCGGGACCTGGAACAATGCCCCGGCCAACCTGCAAGCGTGGCGCGGCCAACTGCCCACCACCAGCCACCGCCTGCCCGCCGCCATCCTGGCCAGCCTGCAAGCCGCCCACCTGGTCGAGCTGATCGAAACGCCGGCCACCGTCAGCCTGGCCGTCCCCCCCCGCATCGCCACGAACCATATCTTCCGTCTGCGCCAGGGCACCACCTACCAACAAATCCTGCAAATGCTGGCCGACGCCGCCCAGCCGGTCTCCCTCAGCGAGATTTACGCCAGCACCAGCGCCAACCTGAAGCACCTGCGCAAACTGGAAAAGCTGGAGCTAATCCGCTTTGGCGCACAGGCGGTCTGGCGTGACCCGCTGGCCGACCGCGATTTCGTGCCCGCCAGCGCCCCCACCCTCACCCATGACCAGGCCCGCGTCTGGGGGCGCGTCAAGCTGGCCATGTTAGGCATCTCCGAAGACGCCACCGACACTGAAACCATGGCCGATCTGGAAGATGAACCAGCCCCTGCCCCACCCCGGCCGGTAATGCTCCACGGCGTCACCGGCAGCGGCAAAACAGAAATCTACATGCGCGCCATCGAATTTGCCCTACAGCAAGGGCAGCAAGCCGTGGTCCTGGTGCCCGAGATTGCCCTCACCCCGCAAACCGTCCGCCGTTTTGCCGCGCGCTTCCCCGGCCGGGTAGCCATCCTCCACAGCCGCCTCACCGACGGCGAACGGTACGACACCTGGCGGCGCGCCCGGCAAGGACTGTTCGACATCGTCGTCGGGCCGCGCAGCGCCCTCTTCACCCCCTTCGCCAACCCCGGCGTCATCATCGTCGATGAGGAGCACGACAACAGCTACAAGCAGACACCCCCTGTGCCCCCACCCTACTACCACGCCCGCGACACAGCCATCGCCCTCGGCCAGCAAACCGGGGCCATGGTCATCATGGGCAGCGCCACCCCCGATCTGGTCACCTACCACCACGCCCGCGCCGGCCGCTACCAACTCCTGGAACTGCCCAAGCGCGTCATGGGCCATCGCCAGCGCATCGAATCCCAGGCCAGCCGTCTCCACGTCACCCCGCGCTACCGGCAAGACGCCGGTGACCCGCAAGACAGCCTCACCATCCCCCTGCCACCGGTGCAAATCGTCGATCTGCGCCAGGAACTGCGCGCCGGCAACCGCAGCGTCTTCAGCCGCGCCCTGCAAACAGCCCTCACCGAAACCCTGGCCCGCCAGGAGCAGGCCATCCTCTTCCTCAACCGGCGCGGCACGGCCACCTTCATCCTCTGCCGCGACTGCGGCCACGTGCTGCGCTGCCCCCGCTGCGACGTGCCCCTCACCTACCACCGGCCGCGCATGATGCTCACCTGCCACCACTGCGGCCGCCGGGAAGCACCGCACCAGGAATGCCCCAACTGCGGCTCGCGGCGCATCAAATACTTTGGCCTGGGCACCGAAGAGCTGGAAGAGCTGGTGCAGCAGCAGTGGCCAGAGGCGCGCATTGTACGCTGGGACAGGGACACCACCGCCGGCCGGGACACGCACGAACAACTCCTGGCCAGCTTCATCAACCAGGAAGCCGACGTACTGGTGGGCACGCAGATGATTGCCAAAGGGCTGGACCTGCCCCTGGTCACCCTGGTCGGCGTTATCTCCGCCGATGTCTCCCTGGGGCTGCCCGATATGCAAACCGGCGAGCGCACCTTCCAGGTCCTCACCCAGGTCGCCGGCCGGGCCGGCCGGGGGCTGTTGGGCGGGCAAGTCATCATCCAAACCTACCAGCCAGAGCATTATGCCATTCAAGCCGCCGCCGAACACGACTACACCAGCTTCTACCTGGAGGAAATTCGCTTCCGCACCCGGCACAACTTGCCCCCCTTCCGGCGTCTGGCCCGGCTGCTCATCAGCGACCCGGTCAATGAGCGTGCCCAGCGCGCCGCCGAAGAGATGACCCGCGCCCTGCGCCTGCACATCCGCGAAAAAGCGCTGGGAGCCACCGAACTCCTCGGCCCAACCCCCCCCTTCTTCAGCCGCATCGATGGGCGTTACCGCTGGCAAATCATCCTGCGCTCCCCCGATCCTAACCGGCTGCTGGCCGGCTTTTCCATCCCGCGCCCCTGGATTGTGGACATCGACCCGGTGAGTACGCTTTGAGGGTGGCCAGTTTGGGCTACAATTGCCCCTGAAATCCAGGGCAAGGAGGGCAGGATTGATGCCTATCATTAGAGAATCAGACGTCATTGCCGGCGTCTACATTGTGGAATTGACCGCTCATGCCGATAATCGCGGCTGGTTCATGGAAACCTTTCGCAAGGAGTGGTTTCCGCAGCGCAGTTGGCAGCAGGTGCAGACCAACCGCTCCGAATCGCGCGCCGGCGTGCTGCGCGGCCTGCATTACCACCACCACCAGGTCGATTACTGGCACGTGATCCACGGGGAGATTCGGGCGGGGCTGGTAGACCTCCGGCCGGGGTCCCCCACCTTCGAGCGCGGCCAGATTGTGCCCATGGGCAACAGCCACCCATTGGGGCTGTTCATCCCCGTGGGCGTGGCCCACGGCTTCGCCGCCCTCACCAACGTTACCCTGACCTACATTGTGGACAACTACTTCGACGGGAGCGACGAGTATGGCGTGGCCTGGAACGACCCGGCCGTGGGGCTGGATTGGGGGCTAACCGAACCGCAGCTATCGCCCCGCGATGCCGGCAATCCACGCCTGCACGAGATCCCCCTGGCCAGCCGCCCCCCTTACCGCCCCTGAGTGAGTGTCCAAAAACAACTCCCCTTTTTTGTTTGTAGTAACCGCTTTAGCGGTCTGGGCGGCTGAAGCCGCTACTACAAGCTGATTTCTGGACGCTTACTAAGCCCGGCCCAAAACCTACTGCCGCCCTAGAAAGCGGCCAGCCAGCCCTGCAGCCGGGCCAGCAGCGGCGGCCCCAAAAGCAGCAGGCCAATCAACACCGCGCCCAGCGCACCGATGAGGACGGCAGCGGCGGCCACATCTTTGGCCACCTTGGCCAGCGGATGGGGCTGGGGCATAGTCAGGTCAACCACCGCTTCGATGGCCGTGTTCATGAATTCGGCCATCCAGACAGCCATCATGGTCAGGATAATGACCGCCCAATCCCGGCCGGGTAGCCCCAGCCACAACCCCACCCCCAAAACCAGCACACTGATAACCGCATGAATCCAGGCGTTGGGCTGCGTGCGCAGCACATGCCACCAACCCTCAAGCGCGTACTGAAAACTCTTAGCTCGACGCCGCAAACTCACCTGGCTCACCTACGCCTGGTCATCCTCTTCTGCCAGCGGGAATTTGTTCGGGTCTACCCCCAGCTGCCGCAGAACCGCCCCCTGCGCTTGCCACATCACCGCCCTTTCATCTGCATCACCATGGTCGTGGCCCAACAGGTGCAACACGCCATGCACCGTCAGCAGCAGCAGCTCGTCGGCCAGCGCATGGCCGGCGGCGGCCGCCTGGCGCTGGGCGGTGGGCACCGAAATAGCAATATCCCCCAGGTAGCCGGGCAGGCCCGGGATAGGCTCATCCCCGGCCGGGAAGCTCAACACATCCGTCGGTTTATCATAGCCGCGAAAATCCCGGTTTAGCTGCTGCAGCTGCGCGTCATCCGTCAGCAGTAGCGAGACCCCGGCCGGGGGCTGGACCCCCTCATACTGCAACACCGCCACCACCGCCTGCTGCAGCGCGGCCACGGCCAGCACCGGTTCTTCCACCACCACATCAACCTCAATCTCGTACTCGCTCATGTAGGCTCTCCCGGCACCGCTGGCGTAGGGGTTACTGCCGGGCGCACATTGGTCACAGACACGGCCAGGGGGGCCGGTGGGCCGGCAGCGATCTCCGGCCGGGGTGCGGGCAGCGCAGCCGGTGGAGTCGCCGCCGGCTCCTCCATCAGCTCCTCATTACCCGGGTAGCGCACCCGCACATGGAAACGCCCCTTCAACGTCTCCACAAACGAGGCTTTCAACTGCTTGATATCGCCCAAAGTCAGGCCGGAGTTATCCAACTGGCCATCCTTCAGGTGGTCATCCACCAGCTTACTCACCAACCGCACAATCTCCTCTTCCGTATTGGGCCGCAGGGCGGTAGCCGCCGCATCCACCGAATCGGCCAGAGCCACAATGCCCGTTTCCCGCGAACGCGGCCGGGGGCCACGATAGCGAAAGCGGCTCTTATCCACCGCCTCTTCGTTGCCCCCCGCCTGCTCCAACGCATTCATATAAAAGACATAGACCAGCCGGTTGCCATGATGCTCAGCAATGAAATCCTGAATACGATTGGGCAGCCGATATTTGCGCGCCATCTCCATACCATCCGAAACATGGCTGATGATGATCCGCGCACTCACCTGCGGCGAAAGCGCATCGTGCGGATTCACCCCCTCTTGATTCTCGGTGAAGAAGGGTGGCCGGTTCATCTTGCCAATGTCATGATAAAAAGCCCCCACGCGCACCAGCGTACTGTTGGCCTGAATCCGCTCTGCCGCCTGCTCGGCCAGGTTGGCCACCATAATACTGTGGTGATACGTCCCCGGCGCGCGGCGCAGCAGCTCCTTCAGCAGCGGATGGTCCAGCCGGGACAACTCCTGAAGCTGCAAGATGGTCAGCGTGCCAAACAACCCGCCAGCAATGTAGAAGCCGCCCAGGGTAACGCCGGTGGAAATCAGCAGCCCATTCACCAGGCCAAAGGCCAGCAGTTGGACCAACTCCACCGTATCGGTATATTGAAAATAGCGGAACAACAGAACAACCACCATGTTGGTCAGTGCCGCCAGCATCCCGGCCCGGAAAAAGGCAATTATCCGGCCGGCGTCGCGCAGCGTCAGCACCGCAAACAACGGCCCCACGGCACAATACACCGCAATCTCCAACGACTGCTGGTTGGTATACCCCAGCAGCCCGGCAATCACCACGGTAGTAAATAGAGAGAAGCGCACGTCAAAGATAGTGGTGAGCAGCATGGCCAAAGCCGCGGCCGGGAAGAGGAAAATAATCTGGCCACGGGGCAGCACCATCAGCTTGGCCACCAACACAAAGACGAAGAGGAGCACTCCCAAAACAAACAGATACTGGGTAGCGTCGGGGCGCAGCAGCCAAAAACGCTGCCAATACAGGGTAATCAGGCTCACGGCCAGCAGCGAAGCGGTGAAGATACGGCCAACTTCCGGCCAGCTAACCTGGGGCTGCAGCAACCCCAGCTTGGAAAGCATCTCCATATGTTCAGCGGTGACAATCTCGCCCACACGCACAATGCGCTGTCCTTGCGTGATGGTGACACGCTGCGGCTCTACGGCATCAGCCACCTCTTCGCGCCGGGCGTTGGTAGCCGCCTCGTCAAAAAAGGAGTTGGGCACAATGAGGTCCGACGCCAGAAAGGTGACGACCGCCTCTTGCTGAGGGCTCAAATTGATGCTGACCCTGGTGCGTACGGAGCTGCGAGCCGCCTCCAACGAGGCGGGGTTGTCCCGGATTTCATTGCGCAGCACATCGTCTACGATGTTTAGCACATCGGCCTTCACCGTGTTCCATTCGGTATTGGAAAGGCCAATAATTTGGGTGGCAATCTCTTCGGGCATGGGCAAGACTTCGATGGCCACCAGGTAGCGGATCTTCGTGAGTTCGTCCGCCAGCACGTCGGCCCGCACCACATCGATGTAGTTGAACAAAGCCTGGGTCTGGTTAATCTGCGTGCGCAAAACGCTCAGGTCGGTGCCGGTGTAGATGTCCGGCACGGTAGCCATGGCCTGGTCCTGGGCTTTCTTGGTATTGACTTCACTGACGTAGGAGGTGGAGTAAGGGGCGAGAATGTCCTGCTCCGCCGGTTCGCCCAGGGCCACAGAGATGGTTGAACCCAGCACGAGGTTGAAGGAGAAAACCAGGGTGAAGAGCAGCGTCAGGCTGATGGTGAAAATCCACAGCCTGAACTGGTGTGCAACCTGCTGGATGCGACTGCCTGCCAGGTTGTTCTGCTCTGGTGTGCTCATAGGTTCAGGTAAGGTCCCCCCGGCCGGGGTCAACTCGTCAGTGTGCAGATCCCGGCCGGGACAGGCAAACGCGGCTTAGCCGTTCTGCAGCAGTTCACGCACCACCTGACTGACCACCTGGCCATCGGCCTGGTCCTTCAGGCGGGCCATCATCTGGCCCATCACCCGCCCCATCCCTTTGACATCACTCACGCCCAGCTCGGCAATAACCTGGCGGGCCACCACTTCCACTTCTTCGCGGCTCATCTTCTGCGGCAAATAAGCCTCAATGATGACCAGTTCCGCCTGTTCCTGGGCGGCCAGGTCGGGCCGGCCCGCCTTTTCGCTGTCGCTGATACTCTCGCGCCGCTGTTTGGCCTGCTTGGCCAACACCGCCAGCACGCCATCATCATCCAATTCCTGGCCGCCATCCACCTCGGTCTGTTTCACAGCGGCAATCATCATTCGCAAGACATCGCGCCGGCCGGTATCCTTGCTGCGCATCGCATCCGCCATATCATTTCGTAGTTGTTCTTTCAAGCTCATCGTTCGTGCCTCCGGTCACATTGTAGCATTGCGCCGGTTTCTGCGCCAAACAGGGCTCCCGGGTCAGCCGTTAGCCGCCCGCCAGATGGAGTACAGGTTCAAATCCCCCTCCCGGCCGTCGCTGCGATAATGGTCCACCAACTGCAACCCGGCCGGGATCACCAACCCCTCCGTTGTCGCCAAATCAAGCAGGCAAACATAGCGCAGCCCAAAACCACCCCGCTGCCAGGTCAACAGATAATCCCCCGGCTCCACGTCATCCGCCGCCAATCCAATCGCCGCCCAATCGGCCACCTTGCGCCGCTGCCGCGGGCTGTCCAGAAACTGCCAGTTGGCCAGCAGCAGCAGCCCGCCGGGCAGCAAATGCGCTGCCATCTCGGCCACCAGTCGCTGCCGGTTCCCCCGGCCGGGCACATGCTGCAATGTAGACAAACAGGCAATAGCCCCAAACGGCCCCAGGTCATCCAGACATCCCGGCCGGGTCAGGTCGCGCCGCCAGAATTGGCCGGCCACGGTCGCCCGGGCCTGGTCCAGCAGCGCCGCGCTAAAATCAAGCCCCGCATAGGCACTGATCGCCTGCTGCGCCCACAGGTAACGGCCCAGCCGCCCCTCACCGCAGCCCACATCCAGCAGCGCCGGTCCCGGCCGGGCCAGATACGTGCGCAGCCGGGCAAAACCAGGCTGCGGCGCTTGCCTGCTGCGGGCAAACGGCTCGGCCAGCCGGGCATAAAAGGCCTGGTTCAGGGCCACCAGTTGCCCGGCCACCGCCGGCGACATCTCCCCGCTGGCTGGCAAATCAGCCTGGCTCATCGTGTGCCTCCGTCCCCGGCCGGGGGCGAATCCTACGGCCATTGGTCACAAACCAGCGCCCGCCATCCTCCACCTGCACCCACACCCCCGGATGAGCCTGGGCCACCACCCGGCCGGGGCACCACGCCGCCCCATCCCATCCCTGCAGCAGAATCTCCACCGGGCAGCCCGGCCGGTACAGCTCAACCAGGCGTTTCATGCGTGGGGCACAGCACATAGCGTGCTGCGTGTTCCGTCGCCCGTCATCCGTAACCCAACGCCCGCAGCCGCGCCAGGCGTTCCGGCTCGTGCCGCTGCAGCCAGGTGTCCTGAGCAAGAACGTCGAAGGCACGGGCGAAGTAGGGACGCGCTTCCGCCGGCCGGTCCAGGGCCAGCAGACACTCGCCCAGCTCCTCGTAGGTATACCCCGGCTCGTCGAGCGCCCCGGCCGGGGCACTCTCATACTCCGCCAGCAATGCCTGCTGTTCAGCCAGCGCCGCCTCGCAGCGCCCCAACGAGCGGAAGGTCCGGGCCACACACCAGCGGGCAATGCGGGTTGCTTCCGCATCCCCCTGCGTTTGCCGCCAGGCCAGCGCCTTTTCAAACGTGGCCAGCGCCTCCTCGTAGCGTCCCAAATCGTGCAGCGTCCAGCCCAGGTTGTTGTAGAGCGCGCCAAACCAACGACGCGCCTGCGGCTGGCTGCTGGCCTCGGCCAGCGCCACCGCCTGTTGATGCCAGGCCAGACGCTCCTCCAACGGCGCGGCAATGGCCAGCATGTGCACCGCATCCACGGCGTACCCGTCCAACCCCGCCCCCCGGGCCACAGCCAAAGCTTCGGCAAACAGGGGCAGCGCCCCGGCCGGGTCCCCCGACGAATTCAACGTACGCCCCCGCTCCAGCAAGTAACGAACTCGCACCAGGGCCGGCGCACCATCCTCAAATGGCGCGCTGTCTTCAAATAGCGCATCGTCCAACGCTGCCGCCACCTGGTCCAGCAGCGCATGCGCCCCTTCATACCGCCCGGTCAGGCTGTGGCAGCGGGCAATCTGGGTCAGCAGCACCAGCTCATACACCTGGTCGCCAGCCGCCTCCGCCTGCGGCAACAGCGCCCGAAAGCGCGCCTCCGTCTCCAGCGGCCGGTTGTAATCCCACAAACTATCGATATCCGGCAGCCCGTTTTCACCCATCACCAATCCTCCCATTAGCCGCCCGCTAAAAGCCGAAACGGCGCAGTGTCCGGTCAACCGAGGCTACGTAGCCGCCGCCAAAAAGGCGCACGTGCACCAGCAGCGGATACAGGTTGTATAGATCACGGCGTGCCTCAAAAAACCCCGGCCGGATCGGGCGCAGCTCGTGGTAGCGAGCAAAAAAAGCGTCGCCAAAGGTGCCAAACAGCGTGATAAAAGCCAGCTCAATCTCCGGGTCAGCATAGTAAATGGCCGGGTCCAAAAAGCCGGTAATGCGCTCGCCGGCGGCCAGCACGTTGCTGGTCCACACATCGCCATGCACCAGCCCCGGCCGGGCCGGTTCCACCAGCCAGCGGTCCAACTGCGCCCCCAACCGCGCCAGCCGGGCCAGGTACGCCTCCGGTAAACGCCCGGCGCGGGCCGCTTCCTCAGCCATGTACAGCAGCCGCCAATCGCGGAAGAAGGCCAGCCAACTGTCAGTCCAGGGGTTAGGCTGCGGCAAACCACCAATGAGCGTGCCGCGGGCCAGGCCAAATTGTGGCGCAGAGAGGTTGTGCAAGGCGGCCAGGAGTTCGGCGGCGTGTGCTTGCGCCCCGGCCGGGAAGTGGCTTCGTCCCGGCAAAAAGGACATCACCAGCAGCCGCGGCGCGACAAAATGCACCACCGGCACAGGCAGCGCCGTCTGCTCGGCGAGGTGGGCCAGCATAAAGCCCTCCACGTCCAGGCGCGGCGTTGGGCCATCATCCACCTTGGCCACCAGCCGCGTCCCATCCGCCAACCGCACCGCGTACACCTCGCCCACACAGCCGCCGGTCAGCGGCGACACCGCATCTGGGACCTGGCCCAGCGCCTCAGTCAGTTGCCTGGTAATCTGCTGCATCTGCATGGCACAATACTCCGGCTAGGGCCGGTAAATGACCAGGTTGTCGAATGCCACCTGCACACCCGGCCGGGCAAAAGTACCCGCGTCCAGCGCCACCCCTCCCGACGCATACGCCGTATCGCTAAAACTCGCCAATGGCTCACCATTCACGGCAAAAGCCAGCGTTGCCCCATTGGCCTCCAGCCGCAAATGATTACGCCCCCCCAAGCCCTGGCTAATGGCCGCCGACTCCACCCATCCGGCCGTCAGGCGCGTCCAGGAATCGCCGCCATCATACCGTTCCACCGCATACAGCCCGTTCCCGGTCACTTCAAAGCGGTAAAACTGCTGCGGGCCAGCCATGCGAAACAGCACCCCGTAGCTGCTCTCCGGGTTGCCATCGACCAGTGTGGCATCCACTTCCAGCACAAAATCGCTGAAGGTCTGGCCGTCCAGCGTGGCGTACTGCACCAGGTTTGGCGCGTCAACGGCAATCACCATCTGCTCGTTAACGATGGCGCTCCAGGCCAGATTGTCCGCTTCTATAAGCCAGCGGCCCGCCTCACCCGGCACAAATGCATCTTCATACAGGAGTTTATCGCCCCCCGGCCGGGGAGCGGTCGGGGTCATCTGGCAGGCGGTCAGGCCGCCCAGGAGCAAACCAGCCAGCAGCAGCGCCAGCCAAAACCGGCCCACATGCCCGCTCATGGCACCGTCGCGCGGAAATTCGTAAACTGCACGGTCAGAGTCCCCGGCTGGAAGGGACTGGCGGCCAACCCAATATCGCCACTGCCAAAGGTCGTGTCAGTCACCGAGGCCAGCTCCACGCCGTTCACCGTCAGCGTGAGCTGCGTGCCCACGCAAGCCGCCTGAATCTGGTTCACCCCCGTGCCCTGGTTGATAACCTCGCTGGCCACGTATTGGCCGCCGCCGGTCAGGTACTGAATCTGGTTGGAGCCACTGACATAGCGCCCAATGGCATAGTAGCCGTCGCTGCTGATGAGGAAGACGTAGTAGTTAAGCACATCCTGGTAGCGGCAGATAACGCCATAGGCGTTGTCATCCGGGCCGCTCACCTTCTGCGCGTCCACGGTAATGACGCTGTCGGCAAACTCCCGGCCGGGGTTGGTCCACCATATTTGCCCCGGCTGGCTCGACGTAATCGTCAGCGCTCCCTCCGCAATCTCCACCGTCGCGCCGCTGCGGCTATACAGCGCCCAGCCACAGTTCTGCGCCCCGCTAAAATCGTCCGCCAGCAGCGCGCCGCCGGGATTACATGGGTCCGCGCCCGTCTCCTGGCACGCGCCCAACAAAAACGCCAACAACAGCAGAACAAGCAGCCCGCTCAAACGGCGCATCAGGAACGGCCTCCCCCCTGCTCCTCACCCAACAGCCGCTGCACAACATCGATCTCCGCCTGGATATCTTTCTGCCCTCGCGTCGTCACAAAATAAACAGCGAAGATCGCCACCCACACCACCAGCACAATCAAAGCAACCAGTAAAACGTCCAATGAATTCTCCTCCGGGCCAACTTCTTAACCCGTCATTTTGGCGGCCACCACCAGGCAGGCAACGATGCCATCTCCCCAAAAGTGTACCCGAAAACCCCCTTTTCGCACACCAGCACCGGCTGAAGAACAGCCTGGAACCTGCGCCCAATGGGCCAGGCGCGGCCCGGTAAATCTCAACGCCGGCTCAGGCGTGCGAATCCCAGAGCGGTTCGGCCACCCCCCGCGCATGGTTTTCATAACGGGCCATCACAAACAGGGCGTCAGACAAGCGGTTGAGGTATGGCAGCACAAGCTCCCCCACCGCCTCCGCGCGGGCCAGCATCATCACCTCCCGTTCAGCGCGGCGGCAAATGGTACGCGCCAGGTGCAAATTGGCCGCCCCCACCGAACCCCCTGGCAGGATGAAATTCTGCAGCGGTCCCACCGTGTCGTTCAGTTCGTCGATCAACGCCTCCAACCGCGCCACGTGGCGCTCCTGCACCTGCGGCAGTTGGAACTTCACCTTGTCTTCCTCAATAAAGCAGAGATCAGAACCAACGTGGAACAACTCGTTCTGTATCTCGACCAGTGGCTTGGCCAGCGGTGGGCACAGCCCATGGGCCAGGGCAATGCCAATGGCCGCATTCAACTCGTCGACGGTACCGTAGGCCTGCACACGCAGCGAGTCTTTGGGTACGCGCTGCCCGCCACCCAGGCTGGTGGTGCCATCATCCCCTTTGCGGGTATAAATCTTGGTCAGTTTTGGCATTGGTGCCTCCGTAAAGCGTGATTCTCGCGCCTTGTCAATGTTAACCCTGTCCCTGTTCGCCCCTCAGCCCGGCAATGGCCTGCGCCACCGTGAGCCAGCCCCGGCCGGGGAACAACCGTACCATCTGCGGCGCAAACAGCGGGGAAGCACTCAGCACCGCCCCGGCCGGGCCGCTGGCAATCACCTCCCCTTCATTCAGCACCACCACCCGGTCCGCCACCTGCGCCGCCAGCTCCACATCATGCGTCACCAGCAGCAAGCCCATGCCCGCCGCCCGCCAACGCTGCCACAGGCTCACCAGGCGGTGCTTGGCCGCATAATCCAGGCCGCGTGTTGGCTCATCCAGCAGCAGCAGCTGCGGCTGCGTCACCATCACCGCCCCCAGGGCCACCCGCTGCCGCTGCCCCACCGACAGATCTCGCGGATAGCTGCTCGCCTGCCCCGCCAGGTCCAATTCATCCAACAAGGCATGGACCTGAGCGCGGGCAGCTCCATTGCGCGCCAGCTCGTGGTTACGCAGCGTCACCAACAGCTCATCCGTCACCGTCTCGGCAAAGAGCAGGTCATCCGGGTTTTGCGGCAGGTAAGCCACCTCGCGGCAAATGTCGGCCACATCCCGGCCGGCCGTACTGCGCCCCCGCACCCAGATTCGTCCTGCCCCCGGCCGGAGCAAGCCCACCAAACATTTCAGCAGCGTCGATTTGCCCGACCCATTACGCCCCATCAGCACCACCGCTTCGCCCGGCCGGACCGCCAGATCAACACCACGCAGCACCGGCTGCCGGCCATAGGCAAAGCGCACCCCTTCCGCTTGCAGCAGCGGCGCATCAGGCAGATGCCCCGGCCGGGGCACGTCCGGCACAGCAGTTGGCACCGGGCTGGCAGCAACGCCACGCACCGGGGCCAGGCGGCGCGCTGCCTTCACCGTCAGCGGCAGCGGCTGCCAGCCCAGCGCCCGTCCTAACGTCGCCACCGGTGGCAGTTGCGGCAGCGCCGCCAGATAATCGGCCACCGGACCATCCAGGGCCACCGCTCCGTCCGTCAAATAGACCAGCCGCTCAGCATAGCGCACAATCCGCTCCAGCCGGTGCTCGGCCAGCAAAATCGTCAGCCCCAAATCCTCATTCAACCGTACCAGCGTATGCAGCAAATCCTCGGCTGACTTGGGGTCCAACTGGCTCGTCGGCTCATCCAGGACCAGGATTTGCGGGCGCAAGGCCAACGCCGTGGCAATGGCCACTCGCTGCCGCTCCCCGCCAGAGAGCGAGGCGATGCTGCGCTGCCGCAGCGGCGTCAGCGCCAGCAAATCCAGCACCTCCGCCACCCGCAAGCGCATTTCCGGCGACGGGACAGCCGCATTCTCCAGGCCAAAGGCAATCTCCGCCTCCACCCGGTCCAACACTGACTGCGCCTCCGGGTTTTGGAAGACCATGCCCACCAACTGGCTCATCAGACGCGGCCCGTCGCGCAGCGGATCGCGGCCGGCTACACGTACCCGGCCGGCAATGCGGCCACCGCTAAAGTGCGGCACCAGTCCGTTCAAGGTCCGCAGCAAGGTCGATTTGCCCGCCCCGGATGGCCCGGTCAGCAGCACGAACTCCCCCGGCCGGACAGCCAGGTTCACATCTCGCAGCGCCGGCCGGGCCGTGTTGGGATAGTTGTAGGTCAGGTCTTCGATGGTAATCATGGTCATAACTCGCGAGTACCCGAATTTTGCAGCAAGGCCGGCACGGCCAGGAGCAGCAGCAGCGCGCCCACCAACGGGCTAAAAGGCGGCAGCGCCAGCGCCGGATAAGGAGAATAGGTCAGCCCGGCCGGGGCCAGAAACGGCCACGCCGGCAGCAGCAGGAAGAGCGGCAGCAAGGCCAGCAGCAGCAGCGCACTGTCCGGCCACTGCCAGCGGCGCGGCCGATAAACGGTGGCCGGCGCACCCCGGCCGGTACGCCACACCAGCGCCAGCAGCAGCCCGGAGGCCGCGGCCAGCAGCAGCCAACCCGGCCAGCCCCGCCACAAAGCCACCCCCCAGCCCGCCAGCGCCAGCAGCAGCCCCAGCACCAGCCCGCCGCGCACCAGATTCGTCTGCTGCCGCCCGGCAGTCGCCCCATAGCCACGGGCCACCATCGCCTCGGCCAGCCCCATCGCCTTTTCCAGGCCGCCCACCAGCAGCGGAATCACCAGCGGCTGCCAATCGCGCAGGCCGCGCAGCCGATAGCCACGCACTGCCTGTGCCTCCTGAATGCGCCGCAAGTGCTGCGTCGTCTCCGGCACATAGGTGACGGCAATAAGCACCACCACCCCCAGGTCGTGAAAGGCGCGCGGCGTCAGGCGCACCAGGTCACTCACCGGCACAATCTGGTTGAAAGCCAGAAAAGCGGACAGCAATGTGAGCAGCGCCAGGCCGCTAATCAGGCCATACAGCAGCGCTTCAGCCGTGATCGGGCCACCCACCAGCGGCCAGCCCGCCGGCAGGGTGAACAGCACCGTTTGCCCGGTGTGGGCAAACAGCATGTTAAACAGCGCCGAGAAAGTCAGGATAACCAGGCCCAACCGCCAGAGGGAAAGCTGCATGCCCTGCCCCGGCCGGGCACAAACCTGCGCCACCAGCCGCGTCACCAGCAGCAGCAGCAGCGTATACAGCGGGTTACGAACAGTCATAGTCAGCACCGCCACCGCCAGCAGCCACACCAGCCAGGCCCGCACGTCCAAAGTCACCATCTCCGCCAACACGTTCACGCGCGCCCCGGCTCCACCGCAAACTGGAAGCGGTCACGGAAGCGAGCCATGGCCCGCACCGCCGGCAGCCCCAACGCCAGCACCAACAGCCCACTGCCCAGTCCGCGAAACAGGTCCCACACCAGCGAGGTCGCCAGGTAAAAGGCCGCGTAATGGCTGGCCGCCGTCTGCCAGCCGCTGCCAGGCTGCCAGCGCATGAGGTTATCGCCAGCAAAAAAGGGCCAGAAGTACAGGTTGGTTAGAAAGCCATACAGCAGCCCCCAGGCAAAAGCCGTGCTCACCAGCATGCCCAGTTCCAACCCCGGCCGGGATGGATGGGGCAGCCAGCCAGCCGAAGCGCCCAACCAACCAGCCACCAGCATCTGGTATGGCAGCCAGGGTCCTACCCCGCCGGTCACCAGGGCCGAGACCAGCAGCGACAGCACACCCATCAGGTAGCCAAAGCGCGCGCCAAAAACGTAGCCGGCCAGCAAAATGGGCACAAAGATGGGCGAAAAGCCGCCGGGGCCGGGAATAGCTGTTTCCACGAAGCGCAGCACGCTGGCCACAGCCACCAACACCCCCAGGGCGGCCACCATCCTGGCACTCACCGCCTGCCCCTGCACCTCCACCAGCACGGCCACCAGGCACAACACCACCAGCAGCGCCGTCAGCAGACCGGTACTGCCACCGTCCAGGTCGCCCGGCGGCGCCCCGGCCGGGCGCAGCAGCAGCAGGAATGGGTAAGCAAAGGCAGCCACACCCACCAGCACACTCAGGCCATAAATCGCCAGGGAAAAGGCCCGGCCGGGCAAAGCCGCCATCATACCCCACCTCGCCGCCGGGCAACATACCAGCCCCCGCCCAACAGCAGCAGGAACAGCCCCAGCGCCGCGTAAGAGATGAGCGCCGTCCCGGCCGGGGGATCAGCCGCCTCCGCAGCGGGCAGCGCCGTTGCCGCCTCCGCCCCACAGATATCGGCCAGGGCAAGCGGCGGCGGCGCCACGGCCTCGGTCACCGACCCTGGCCCCCAGCTCCAGCCATCCACGTCACCCGCCTGCACCCGGTACAACCCAGCCCCGGCCGCGGAATAAACCCAGTCGCCATCTACCAGGTGCCAGTAGGACCAGTATTGGCAATCGGCCCCGCGACATTGGCAGAAGCAGTCCCCGGCCGGGCAGCCCGTCTCCGCCAGCCGGCAAACTGCCGCACCCAGGTTCACCTCACTCACCTCCAGGGCCAGCCCGGTGCGCTGCAGCAGGTCATAGCCAGTGATCTCCGGCTCATCCAGGGTGACGCAGAAGGTAGCCACCTGGTCCTCGGCAAAGCGTACTACCACACCCGCCTGCCCGGCCGGGTCGCCGGTTTGCTGGCGCGGCACAGCCGCCGTCAGGGCCAGCAAGGCCAGCAGCAGCCCCAGCGCGGTCATGCGGCGGCGGGCCAACATCACCGGGTCACGCCGCTGCGCCCGGCCAGGGCCAGAGCCAGGACCATAACCGCCGCCAGGCCAATTAACAGCCAGGCCACCCAGCCCGGCGGGTTTACGCCACCTTCGGCCATCGTCCCGGCCGGGGCGTGCCCCGCCTGCACGGCCGCCGCCGGCACCGCCTGCACCGTGGTGAAAAAGTCGTCAAAGGGGCCGTCACCAAAATCAGCCTGGAACGCGCCGCTATCACCCTGCCAGCCGAAGAGTACCGCTTGTGGCGATTGGCCATTACGCGCCCAGGCGCTCTCTGCACCGGCAAAATCCTCGCCCAACGCGTGCAGCGCCAGGATCACCAGCGCCGTGCTGTTGGCGTTGGGACCAAAGCCGGGGCCATATTCCCAGCCACCATCCAGTTGGGTAGCAGCCAGGAAATCGCGGGCGGCAGTCAGGGCGGGGTCCCCGGCCGGGCGGCCAGCAGCCACCAGGGCCATGATGGCCATGGCCGTGGCGTCGGCATTGCCGGCGGTGCCAAAACCATCATCCCAGGAACCGGCCACGTCACCGGCCGGGGCTTGCTGCGCCAGCAGCCAGGCCACCGCGCTGTCCGGCATCGCCTCGCCGGCGGCGCTCAGCCCTAACATGGCCAGGGATTGGTTGAAGGCGTTGTTGACGCCGTACTGGCCGGTGGGGGACAAATGGCCGGTCAGGCTGATCACCAGGTTGTAACCCAAATAGTCACGCGGATTCTGCCCGGCGGCGGTCAGGGCCATGAGCAGCTTGCCGGCCGTGCCGCCGTCTTGCGCGGCGTAGGCGGCCACGGCGTCGGGGTTATTCTGCAGATAAGTCAGGGGGGCGGCCAGATCGGCCCCGGCCGGGGCCAGGGCCAGCAATGTGTCCACTGTGCCGGCCACGTCTGAGGGGGCCACGTTAGCCCCGGTGCTGAAAGCGCTGTAACCGCCATCGTCGTTCTGGTGCACGGCGATCAGCCAGTTGGCGGCAGCGGCCGCTCGTTCGGCCGGGTCAGAAGCTGGGGTTTGCGCCCCGGCCGGGGTAACACCCAACAGCAGCAACCACGCCAGAAGCATCCCCACCGCCAGGACAGTTGCCCCAAATAAACCTTTCCCTCGTACCATCTTTCACTCACTCACTGTTTGAATAGGCCCCCTCGCCAATGGCGCAGGGGGCACAAAACCAGACCGGAATGGCTCGTGGGCAGGTTGGCATAAAAAAACCCGATGCCGTTACCAGCATCGGGTTGAGAAACCATAGTGGATCGCGATAAGCGCCCATTCTGTTCCCAACCCTTACCCACGAGGGCCGAAACTTGCCGCAGGCGGGCGACCTGACTTGGAGGGGCTTACGCCCTTCCTCACAGTTGCGGGGACAGTACTGGACTCCCCATCACGAAGATGGGCCACCAGTTTCGCCTTTTGGGTCCGGCCATCCGGGGCACAGGACACCTGCAGCAATCTCGTTCGTTGTAAACTAACTACACCAGAGTGTAGCAAGATGCCCACCGGGCGTCAAGCATTATGCCGAGCCATTTGGCGGACAGATCACTCAGGCTCCCCGGCCGGGCCAGATCAGGCGGCCGGCGGCTGGATCGGCGCAAAGAGCCGGCGCAGCAGTTGCAAGCTGCCCACGCCAATAGCCAGCAGGGCCAGGCAGTAGGCCGCCAGCAGCGCCAGAACCAACACCCATTGCCAGCCGCCCACAGCGGTTTCGCCTGAGGCCAGCCCGGTAACGACGGCCAGACCTTGCACACTGACCAACAAAGCGGCGGCCGCAAGCAACCCCCAGCCAATGCGTTTCCAGGACGCACCCGCCCGCAGCGCCGCCCAGATGAGCAGCCCGCTGCCAACCGGAACAAAGAGAAACAGCTCGGCCGGCATAAGGTAATCGAATAGGAATTCACGTTCCACAATCACGACCGCCACTGTCAGCAGAACAGGTGCTAGAATGGGAAACCAGACCAGCACGGTGCCGGCAACCCCCAGCATTTTGGTGAGAACGCCTCGCTTTTCCATGTCACAACCCCCTGGTAGAGGGAACGCCAGCCTCTTGTTGGCGCTCCCTACGCATACGCCTGGCATTAATAATCGCTAGCCCGTTATGTCAATTTACTTGACATTCTGGTGGCCTTTGCTATACTTCGCCCTTGTGCTGCGGGGTAGAGCAGAGGCAGCTCGTCGGGCTCATAACCCGGAGGTCATAGGTTCGAATCCTATCCCCGCTACTCATGAGTGAAAAAGCCGTTCCTTCGGGGACGGCTTTTTTGTTACCCGGCCGGGGCTATTCCCCGGCCAGAGCGTTCATTTTGCGGGCCAGGGCCACATCCAGTTCGGTTATGGCCCCCGCGCTGTGAGTCCACAGGTCCACCCGGACCTTGTTCCAACTGTTGCACCAGTCGGGGTGGTGGTCCAGCTTCTCTGCTTCCAGGGCCACACTGACCATCCAACCCATGGCGGTGACGAAATCCTTAAACTTGAAGCTCTTGTGCAGCTTGCCGCCCTGCACGTCCCAGCCGGGCAGGCTGGCCAGGGCGACCGGCAGTTCTTCTGCAGTAAGGGGGATACGGCTCATTGTTTTATGCTCCTGTGGATGTTGTGCCGGGAGCGTGGGCGGTGTGCGTTGCTACCCGGCCGGGCCATGCCGGCCACCGCCCAACCTCTCACCCGCCGCCTGGAACAACCCGGATCAGCTCAAAGCGGCAGTGGGGGGCGCCGCCGGCCCGGCAGGCAGTTTCGGTAACCCGGTACTGGGCCACCTCCCGGCCGGTGCCATAGGCCACGGCAGCGGCCAGATACCCGGCCGTGGCGGAACAAACGGGGCGGCTGCTCACCCGGCCGGTGCACACCGGGCAGGTCTCATCCAGCCACACCAGGCCATCACCCTCGCGCCGCAACTGAATGCGCGCGGCCGGCCACAGCTCCATCAGGCCATCGGCCAGAGCGCGCAGCGTAACCCAGGCGGTCAGCCGTTGGGGCAGGCTCTTGCGCACCAGGGGAACAAGCGGCAGCGGGTTGGCGGGATGGCGCACACTCCAGGCAAAAGCGGCCCGGCCAATGTGATAGAGCGTCTGGCGGCCACCCCGGCCGGTCAGCCCTTCCACCGCCTCAAGCAAGCGCACATGCTCGGCCAGGGTATGCGCCTGCGCCAGATCATTCGCCGGGAGGTCTTGTGCCAGTTGGCTCAGGTTGGCCGCCGCCAGCGTGGCCTGCAGCCCTTTTTCACCCAACACCGCCTGAATGCCTTCCAGGGTTTGGCGGAACAGTGCGTTGGCGTAGGGGGTAGCCGGAGTGGTGGTTTTCATGATGGTGAACTAAGCGAGGTCAGCCGTCTGCAAAGCGCGCACCCAGACAGGGACACGATACCCGGCCGGGTGAAAGCCAAACTTAGCATACAACTGCTGGGAGGACAAATTGTCCACCTGCGTATTCAACGACACGTGGCGCAATCCCTGCCGCCGGTACGCCTCCAGGGCGGCGGTCAGCAGCGCGCTGCCCACGCCCAGGCCTTGCACCGCCGGATCGACGGTGATGCGGACCAGATGTGCCGCCCGCTCGGCCTGGCTGTGAACGCTGTACTCAAACCCGACCAGTCGCCCGGCCAGTTCGGCCACGTGAAAGCACAGCGACTGACGCCAACCAAGCTCCAGCCCGCTGTGGCTGTGCCGCCACAGCGGCGCAAAGGCGGCCGCCTCTATGGCCACCAGGGCCGGGAAGTCGGCCGGCTGCACGGGCCGCACTTGCACGGCCGGGTTCAGGCCGCCACGCGGCAGGCTTAGATCGCTCTTGAAGTAGGTCTCTATGCTGTTTTGCCGGCTGAATTGCATGGCGACCAGCCAGCTTTCTGGCCAACCTGCTGGCAGCAGCCAGCCGATCTCCTGAACAGCTTGCTGCTGCAAGTGGCGGATGATGGGCGCCAGCATGGACAGTAGCAGCTCATCTCCGCCTGGGTTGTTGTGTACCGCAGCTACCCGTACCCAGGCCGCCGGCAATGGATCGGCGGTAATGGCCAGGCAGGCCGCCAGATACGGGGGCAGGAACCCGGCCGGGCCTTCTTCGGCAACCACAAAACCGGGCTGCCCTAACCAATCGACCGGCGGATGCCAGTCGGCGTGGACATGGGAGAAGCGCGCTTTTTGCAGCAATCGCGTGATGTCTCGCGCATCACCCGGCCCCGCCTGACGCACCAGAAATTGGTTTGCTATTTCCATAACGGTATTGTACACTACATTGATTATCGAGCGGAGAAATCGCGAAGCATAACAAGCATAACCTTGCATTTTATACCAAACTCCCCGGCCAGGTAGCTACCACGATCGGCAACAACAAACCCATGGACAATCGCAATCGTATCCTGGAAACGACTATAGCGAATATCCAAAAGCGTTTTGGAGAAGGCACTATCATGCGTTTAGGGGATGCCTACCATTTGCAGGTAGCATCCATCCCCACCGGATCGTTGTCTCTGGACATTGCGTTGGGCATAGGCGGTTTGCCACGCGGCCGGGTCATCGAAGTCTACGGACCAGAATCCTCTGGAAAGACGACCCTTTGCCAGCACGTCATTGCCGAGGCGCAGAAGCTGGGAGGCATCTGCGCATTCATCGACATGGAACACGCTCTCGATCCCAGCTACGCCGCCAGGTGCGGTGTGGATGTGAACAACCTTTATGTTTCCCAGCCGGACACCGGCGAACAGGCGTTGGAAATTGCCGACGCTCTCATTCGCTCGGCCACCATGGACGTGGTGGTTATCGACTCGGTAGCGGCCCTGGTGCCGCGCGCGGAAATTGAAGGCGAGATGGGGGATGCGCACATGGGGCTTCAAGCCCGGTTGATGTCGCAGGCCCTACGTAAGATGTCTGGCTTCATCAAGCAAACCAACACGGTCGTTATCTTCACCAACCAACTGCGCAGCAAGATTGGCGTGATGTTTGGCAACCCGGAAACAACCAGCGGCGGGAATGCACTGAAATTCTACGCTTCGGTCCGGCTGGACATTCGCCGTATCCAGGCGATCAAGGTTGGTGGTGATGTCGTGGGCAACCGTACCCGGGTCCAGGTCAAGAAGAACAAAGTCGCACCACCGTTCACGGATTGCGAGTTTGACATCATGTACAATGAGGGCATCTCCAAGACTGGGGATATCATTGACCTGGGCAGCGGCTATGGCATCATTGACAAACGGGGGGCGTATTTCCGCTATGGGGATATGCTGTTAGGCCAGGGCCGGGAAAATGCCAAGACTTTTCTTCGCGAGAATCCACAACTCCTGGGCGAACTTGAAGACCGGATTCGTCAGCACGCCGGGCTTGCACCGGCGGCGACGGCCGGCGCCCCGGCCGGGGTGGATTAGCTCCCCTCCGCTCACCAATTGACCCAGGTCTGCCCGGCCGGTGTGCCGGTGTGGACCGCTGCATAAACTAAATAGAAACCATGGGAATACCTGGCAGCCGCCCCAACCGGCAGCTTGCCCAACCAGCCTGTTGTTGTACAGCCCGGCGCTGGTTGCGGACAGCGTAAACGCTGCCCTGGCGTGCATTACCTGCACCCTTTGCCGTGGTTAAGCCAGGCCACGGCTTTTTGTTTGTTTGCCCGGCCGGGGGCAAAAGTTAAGAAGGATGAAAACGATTACGGCGTTGGAACCACAAAAGCGCGCCCCTGGGCGTGTCAACCTCTATCTGGACGGTGAGTTTGCTCTGGGCCTGGACCTGGAGACAGCACACCGGCTTCAGGTAGGGCAGCAGCTTGCGCCAGAAGCCATCGCCGAACTGCAAAACAACGAAACCTTCGTCCGCGCCCGGCAGAGTGCCGAGCGGCTGCTGGCCTTCCGGCCGCGCAGCGAAGCGGAAATCTGGCGCAGCCTGAAACAAAAGGGGTACGAAACGCCCGTCATCGAACAGACCATCGACCGTCTGCGTGAAGTCAGCCTGCTGGATGACGCCGCTTTTGTACAGTACTGGATTGACCAACGAGTGACATTTAAACCCCGCAGCCTGATGGCGCTGCGCCAGGAACTACTGCAAAAAGGCGTGCCCCGGCCGGTGATAGAGGCTGGCCTGGCTACCATTGACGAAGAGGCAATTGCCCGCCAGGCCGCCGCCAACCGCGCCAATCGCTGGGCGCACCTGCCCTACGAAGAATATGCCCAGAAGATGGGGCGTTATCTGCAGCAGCGGGGTTTTAGCTACGAACTCACCACGCAAATGGTTGCCGAATCCTGGCGCGAGCTAGACGCTAACGATTCAGCGTCCTGACCGGCAGCCCACTGCGCTTACAAGGAGACAACGAATGGACTTTCTGTCAATAATCTTGGGCCTCATCGTGGGGCTGATCATAGGCGCCTGGGTTGCGGCAGCAATGGTACGCCGGCAGTTGCAGCCCAAAACAGATGCCATTTACGAGCAGGCCCGCCAGGACGCCATGCAGATTCGGCAGCAGGCCGAAAATGAATCGGAAGAACTGCTCAAAGTGGCCCGCCAGGAAATGCAGGAAACGCGGCTCGAGTCTGAAAAGGTCATCGAGCGGCGCTACAATGACCTGGCACGGGCTGAAGAACGCATTGACCGGCGGCAGGCGCAGCAGGACAAGATGCACCAGAAGCTTGAGGCGCGCGAACAGCAGTTGAACAAACGGCAGAGCCGGATCGACCGCCGTCACAACCAGTTGGCCAAGCAAGAAGAGGAGCGCAAGGAGGAGTTGGAGCGCATTGCCGCCCTCACCTCGGAAGAAGCCAAGCAGTTGCTGTTGGAAGCGGTGGAGACGGAAGCCCGGCAGGATATGGGGCGGGTGATGCGCGAAATTGAGGACCGGGCACGCGACACGGCCGAAGACCGGGCGCGGGCGCTAATTGCCCAGGCTATCCAGCGCGTGGCCAGCGACCACGTGGCCGAACTAACCGTTTCGGTTGTGCCTTTGCCCAGTGAAGACATGAAGGGCCGGATCATTGGCCGCAGCGGACGGAATATTCGTGCCTTTGAGGCCGCGGCCGGGGTAGATATCGTCGTCGACGACACGCCCGAAGCGGTCACCATCTCCAGTTTTGACCCCATTCGCCGTGAAGTCGCGCGGCGCGCGCTGGCCAAACTCATCACCGATGGCCGCATCCACCCGGCACGCATCGAGAAGCTGATCAAAGATCAGCGCGAAGAGGTAAGCCGGGTTATCCGCGAAGCGGGTGAGGAAGCAGCTTATGAGGCGAACGTGCACGGCCTGCACCCGGAAATCCTGCAAATGTTGGGCCGGCTCCGGTTCCGCACTTCTTATGGCCAGAACCAGCTCCACCATTCGGTGGAAGCGGCCAAGATTGCGGCCATGCTGGCGGCTGAACTGGGCGCAGATGTGAATGTGGCCAAAATGGGAGCGCTGCTGCATGACCTGGGCAAGGCGATGGACCATGAACACGAGGGAACGCACGCGATGCTGGGGGCAGAATTTGCCCGCCGCTACAACGTGCCGGAAATGGTGGTGAATGCCATCGCGTCACACCATCATGAGGTGGACCAGGAGACGGTTGAAGCGATCATTGTGGAGGCTGCGGATGCGATTTCTGGCGCCCGGCCGGGGGCGCGGCGCGAGAGCCTGGAAAACTACATTAAGCGCGTGCGGACGTTGGAGGAGATTGCCAAATCCTTTGACGGCGTGGAGAGCGCCTATGCGCTGCAGGCCGGCCGGGAGATCCGCATCCTGGTTAAGCCGGGGACCATTGACGACCTGGGGGCCATGCGGCTGTCGAAAGATATTTCCAAGAGCATTGAAGACAGCATGCAGTACCCAGGCCAGATTCAGGTGACGGTCATCCGGGAAACCCGGGCCGTGGGTTTTGCCAAGTAAAGGCCGGTACACATCTCACACAGTGGCTGTAAAAACGCCTGGTCAGTGTCACAGTGGCGCTGACCAGGCGTTTGCCTGGGCGGTGGCGCTAACCTCAGCTAGTCGACGATACTACCGCCTCCCGGCCGGGGCGATTACACTTGCTTAACAAACGTTTATTGCCCGTCTTACAGCCGTTCCATATAATCCCCTCATCCGTCCGGGCGGCACAACCAACCCAGGCGGCCAAAATCTGAGGGAAGGGCATGAGTTTTGTTGTTGGTGAGCAGGTTGGTGGCTACAAAATAACGGCCAAAGTGGGCCAGGGTGGCATGGCCACCGTCTATCGAGCATACCATGAAGCCCTCGACCGGTATGTCGCCATCAAGGTCCTGCACCCTCTGTACAGCGGCGACGAATCCTTTCTGCGCCGTTTTGAACGGGAAGCCCGCCTGGTAGCGCGCCTGGAACATCCCAACATCGTCCCCATTTACGATTTTGCCTACCACAACGAGCATCCCTATCTGGTAATGCGTTACGTGGAAGGACAGACGCTGAAAGAGCGGCAGCACCGGGGCGATTTCAGCCAGAGCGAGATCCGGGCCATTGTCAGCGCCATTGCCAGCGGCCTGGACTATGCCCATAGTCAAGGCGTTCTACACCGCGACATCAAACCCTCCAACATCCTGCTGACCCCTGAGGGTGGCGTCTACATCACCGATTTTGGCCTGGCGCGCATGGCCCAGGCCGGCACCTCCACCATGTCGCAAGATATGATGTTGGGCACGCCGCAGTACATCTCGCCGGAGCAGGCCCGCGGCGATGTGGAGTTGGATGGCCGGACGGACCTCTATTCGCTGGGGATTGTGCTGTATGAGATGGTCACCGGCCGGGTGCCGTTCAAATCCGACACGCCCTACAGTATCATCCACGACCACATTTTCACCCCCCCACCCCGGGCAGCCAAGATAAACGCCACGGTAACCCCGGCCATGGAAGGGGTGCTGGTAAAGGCCCTGGCCAAAAATCCCCAAGACCGCTACGCAACGGCGGGCGCCCTGCTGGAGGAGTTCGACCAGGCGCTGGCCGGCATGCCGCCAATGATGGGCCACGCGCCCGCCGTCGCGGCACCACCCGCCGCTACACCCCGGCCGGGCGCGACCACAAATCAAGCCATGCCAGACCAGGCTGCGGCAACGGTACTCTCGCCCCAAACCGCTGGTTCACTGCCGCCGCTGCCAACATTGGCCGCGGATGATACCCCGCCAGAGGGTATTGGGCCGACCATGTTAGCGCCGCTGCCGGCCCCGGCCGGGACCACCCTTGCCGCCGCCACTACCCCGGCCGGGCGGCACAGAAGCTTGCTTCTGCTGGGCATCGGCATTGGCGTTGTAGTAGGCATCTTCCTGGTGATTCTGGCCTTGCTGGCCTTGGGCCGTCTCCGCCAGCAGCGCCAGGCAGAGCCACTGCTCAACAACGGCCCTGTCGGCCAGCCGCTAAATGGCGGCCCTTTACTGCCCGGCACACTTCCCCCCAACAGCAACGCCCTGGCCAGTTTCGTCCTCCAACCCAATGAATTCCTGCCACCCTTGCGCCAACTACAGCGTGATGCCGCCGCTCATCCAGAGGACCTGCACCTGCAAGCCTTGCTGGCCCTGGCTTACCTGGAGGATGGGCAGGAAGCGGCCGCTCAGAATGTCGTGAACCGAGTCTTTGCCGGGCGGCCAGATCCGCTGCTCTACCTTCAGGTTGCCCAACAGCTCATGATCGCTGAGGAGCCTGCCCTGGCGGCGCTGGTGTTGGTCACCGGGCAGCAGGCCGCACCCGGTGACCAGTCGCTGCTGCACATGCTGCTCTTCGCCCGCATTCTGGCAGACGCCCCGGCCGGGCCAATCGAGAACCTGGCCGATGAACTGGACCGCGCTGAGAGGCCCGGCCAGACCACCTACCTGTTAGCTGAGACCTACCTGCATTATCTGGATGGCGACCTGGAAGAGGCCCTGGCGACGCTGGATGAGGCGCGCACAGGCGGGACCTACCAGCGCGAGATAGAGTACCTGGAAGGCCTGGTCCAATGGGACCTGGGCCAGCCGGCGAGAGCCACAACCGTGCTGCGGCGGGCCGAGCTAAATGACAGCCCACCCTGGCTGACACCCTACGTCCACCGCCTGCTGGAGGAAATAGGAGAAACGTAGCGCCCGCCAGCCGGCTGCCGGGCAGTGGGGATTCAGGTTGCCACCGGGCCGCTTCTTCTGTATAACTCTTTATGACAATGCGCTGGCCGGGGCCTCCCGGCCGGGCACCACAAACCAACCACCACCCACAATCGCGGCCGGTCCGCCGCCCGCGTAACCAACAAAGGAGTTCCCATGCGTACCCCCATCATCGCAGGCAATTGGAAAATGCACATGACGCCGGTGGAAGCCGTCGCCTTCGTGCGCCAGATCCGCCATGATCTGAACCAGATTAGCGGGGCCGATGCTGTCGTCTGCCCGCCGGCCATCGTTATTCCGGCCGTGTACGACGTGCTGCAAGCCAGCAAAGTTGGCATTGGCGCCCAAAACATGTTCTATGAAGAAAAGGGAGCCTACACCGGCGAGCTAGCCCCTAACATGATCACCCCCTACTGCCAATACGTCATCCTGGGCCACTCAGAGCGGCGCGCCTACTTCGGCGAGACAGACGAGGGGGTCAACAAAAAGGTCAAGGCCGCCCTGGCCCACAACCTGACCCCCATCATTTGCGTGGGCGAAAGCCTGGCCCAAAACGAGGCCGGCGAAACCCACGACTTCGTCAGTGGCCAGGTACGCGCCGCCCTGGCTGGCCTGTCTGCGGCCCATGCCGCCCGCTGCATCATCGCCTATGAGCCTATCTGGGCCATTGGCACCGGCAAAGCGGCCAGCGCGGCCGATGCGGGCAGCATTATCGGCCTCAGCGTGCGCGGCACCCTGGTCGACCTCTTCGGCAATGACACGGCCGAGGCAATCCGCATTCAATACGGCGGCAGCACTACCGAGAAAAACATTGGCGACTACATGGCCCATCCCGACATCGACGGAGCGCTGGTCGGCGGGGCCAGTCTGAAACCCGGCTTTGTGGATATGGTGCGCATCGCCGCCGGCGGCTAGACATCCTATGAACGAAGCCCTGATGCCCTTTTTCTGGGTTGGCATCACCTTCCCGACCCTGCTGTTCATGCAACGGTGGATTCACCGCCATCTGCGGGGTGTGGCGCTGCTGATCACCGGCCGGATGATGTGGGCGGTGATCATTTACGCCATCATCCTGCTGCCCGGCGTGCTGCTGCACGAGCTAAGCCATTGGGTGACGGCCCGGCTGCTGGGCGTGCGCACCGGCTCCCTGTCGCTGATCCCGCAGATCAAGCAGGATGGTTCGGTGCAGTTGGGCTACGTGGAGTATTACAAGGGGCGCAATCTAGGCCCCGTCCGCGAAAGCCTGATTGGCGCGGCCCCCCTCATCACCGGCACGCTGGCAGTGCTGCTCATCGGCCTGCACATCTTCGACATCACCGCGCTGGGCCAGGCAATTCAAAGCGGGCAAATTGACCAACTTACCCAGGCCCTGGGCCAGGTCTTCTCGGCCCCCGATTTCCTGGTGTGGCTTTATCTCATCTTTGCCATCAGCAATGCCATGATGCCCAGTGCCTCGGACCGCCAGGCGTGGCCCACTTTTCTGCTGCTGCTGCTGGTTGTGCTGCTGGCGGCGCTGGTCTTGGGCGGGCAAGAGGTAATGGTGCAGGGGCTGCTGGGGCCGGTGGCCACCGTTTTGGGCTTCCTGGGGCTGGCCTTTTCGCTGGCCATTGGCGTGGACCTGGTCTTCATTGGGGTGATCATGCTGCTGGAGAAAGGCATCAGTCGAATTCGCGGGGTGGAAGTGGTCTACGAAGGTGTCGACGCGCTGCCTTCGTAGTGATGAGGAGTGATGGGGAACCTCAAGGTGAATAGATAGCAAAAAGACCGCCCCGGCCGGGGCGGTCTTCTGTTTCATAATTATTCTGCCAGGCAGAAGAGGGTTGTTTAGGCCTCTTCCGGCTCAGCCACTTCCGGCTCCGGCGCCTTCTCGGCGCGCACCACGGTAATGCTGCAGTCGGTGATCAACGCGCCAACCAGGCCCACGGCGGCCAGCGTCGGCAGCAAAGCGATACCGGCGACACCAAAGACCAGCGGGATTTCGATAACCGTCTTACCTTCGCTGTTGTGAATGATCACCCGGCGCACATTGGCTTCGTGGATGAGCTTCTTCACCGTGCCGAGCAGTTCTTCCCCGGCAACCTTGATCTCTTCCGTCCAGCGACCACCTTCAGCCTGACTGCCTTCGGGCGCTGCATCTTCATCAACGTGGATCGCTTCCGCTTCTACCACTTCTTCAACCTGTTCCTTGTCTTCATGCTCTGTCATGATGTCTTTCTCCTTTGGTTTCTTACAAACAAAATAACGCCAAAACCGACGACCAGTAGGGGCCACCACGGCCCGAATGTTCGGAAGACCAGCAGTTCAAAAAATAGACCCAACCCCAGGGCGAGGGCAACCAGCGCGCGCAGCGCCTTGTAGCCACTGTCATGAACCCGGTGCTTGGGTTCAAACCGTTTCCAGTACATAACGCCGCCAACAGCCGCCGCCGGCAGCAGGAACCAGGCATACGTCCAACTGGCCCAATGGCCGAGCAGGTTCATGACGAACACGAGCGCGCCCAGGGCTACCACAACTGCGCCAGGCACGGCCAGGAAACTGAGCCGGCTTTGCTGGTCTGGTGTCGATTTCCAGGCTGGCCACAGGAGCAGCAGCCCGGCCGCGACGATTACCAGCGGCCACAACGCTCCTGCCAGGCTGATAGGCAAGATGCCGATCAGGATGAGCAGGGCAGCGCCGCCCAGCAGAACCCCGGCCGGGATGACCGTTCGCTGCTGCAAATGACTGGTTTGTGCTTTATAGATGGTTTCGTCCGACATCCATCACCTCCGTGATTGAATCTCCCCTCTATACGCACGCCCTTCCCGAAGGTTGCAGCGCATGAGGAAACAGGATCAGGTCGTCGTCCCGGCCGGGGTGTCTTCAGCTTCCGGCTCCGGCGCCAGGAACGTAATCTCCAACTGGCCGCCAATCAACCGCCCGCCGCCGGCCCGCCGTTTGGCCAGGACCGTGGGCAAGATCATCTCCCGTTTGAAGTTGCCAATGGTGATAAACATCTCATCCCCCCGTTTCCGCAGCCGCACATTGCTGCTTTCCACAAACGGCATTGGCAGGCGCATGATATAGCTGCCATCCGGCTGCTCTTCAATCTCTTGCAGCTTACCGCGGTAGAAAATCTGGCCAGGGTCCTCCCCGCGGAAGCAATCCTCGGCCAACTGCGACAGCGCCGCCAGCCCTACCACCTCATGCGCGTAATAAGGAGCGCGCCACAACGGCAGCGGTGCAAAATTCGCCTCGATCATGGCCAGATACTTAGCCTGAATCTCGCGCCGCTGCTGGTAAAAGCCACCTTCATCCGCGTTCACCGGCAAAATCCGATTGATGACCACGCTGTCCACCGGATAATTGAACAATCCCAGATAGCTCACGGCCCGCTCCGCCTCGCGCACAACCATCTTCTCCGGCTGAACCACCACCCGGTAACTGCTGATCTCCGGATTACTGAGCGTGTCGCGCAGCTCCCGCGTGCCCGCTTCCAACGTGCGCACCGCTTCCAGCACCTCCGCCGGCGTTTGCAGCAGCCGGCCGGCAAACGGCCGCAGCGCTTTCACCACCCCGCGCTCAAAGCGGGTCAGGTGCGAGGCATACCAGGTGAAGGTGTCGGGCATGGTCAACAGGCGAATCGTTTCGCCGGTGGGCGCTGCATCAATGATCACCCGGTCAAAACTGCGCTCTTTGGCCTGCCGGTTAATATGCAGCAGGCAGACAATCTCATCCATGCCGGGGAACGCCGACAGCTCGTCGGCCACGACCTTGCTCAGCCCGCGCGAAGCAATGACCCCGGCCGCGAACTCTTGCAGCGTGTCCCAATAATTGTAAATATCGGCCACCACGCTGATCTCCTGCGCCCAAAGGTTCTCTGCCACCTGTAACGGCTGGGAACCCAGGGGCACATCCAGCGAGTCGGCCAGGCTGTGGGCGATATCGGTGCTGGCGACCAATGTTTTGTAACCAAGCTGGGCGCTGCGCAGCGCCGTCGCCGCCGCCACCGTTGTTTTGCCCACGCCCCCTTTGCCCAAATACAGAATTATCCGCATTGCATTCTCCGCGTTCGTCATCCGATTTTCTCCGGGCCGTGCTGCCACACACCGGTGCAGTTGCCTGGTGTGCGCTGCCCCGGCCGCGGGCGCAACTTGTCATAGGTTACTACGTATCATTTTTGGGTGCGTTGCAGGCGACCCGCACCAAACACCCATTGTAGCGCCCCCGGCCGGGAAAGGGAATGTATGTGCCCGGCCGGGAACCACAAACTGGCCTAGACAACAGCACCAATGCTTGTCATACTATGATCAGCCAGTTTGTGCAACCTTTCCGCCCACTCGACGTAATGAAAGATGGTATGCACTGGCACCCGCTATCATTTTGCGTGAATCCATCAACAAGGAAAATGAACATGAGTCCTAAGAAAGCCGACAAATACACCGACCTGAAAGCTTCCCTGGAAACCCTGCCCTTCATCAGCCCCCCCCAGGTAGAGCAGTGGCTGCATCTACAAAAAACCATCGACGGCACTCGCGACTACCTCATCCGCGCCGTACCCCAGGCCCAATTTAGCATCGACGAAGCCCAGAAAATCCTGGCCCAACGCACCTACACGTTGGTTTTCTTCGGTGGCACCGGTGTAGGCAAAAGCACCCTCATCAACGCCCTGCTGGGCCGCAACCTGCTGCCCACCGGCGCCGTCACCGCCGTCACCGGCACCATCGTCTACATTGAACAGGCCAACCAGGGCGAAGAAGAATCACTCACCCTCAGCTTCTGGAGCAAGGACGAATTCGCCGAACGCGTACGCCGCCTCTGCCAGTTGAGCGACCTGGAAGGCTTCGACATCACCAACGTCGGCGAGCGGGAGCAGGCCCACGAAGCCATCAAAGGCATCATCGCCGATGGCCGCGAAAACGCCAAAACCGCCCGCGACGAATACCTGGAAATCCTGCTAGACTGCATCACCACCTACGAAGCCCACCAGGACCTATACCAGAACGGCCCGCCCGCGCCCCAAAGCCTGCCCCTGGCCGACGAAGAAGCGCTGAAGCATCTGCGCGAAGATGGCTTTAAGGGCAACAGCCAGAAGCGGCAAATCCGCCTGGTGCGCTCGGCCACCTTCCGCGTTCAGCCGCGCGCCGGCCAATCCAACCTGCTCATGGATGGCCACCTGCGCATCGTCGACGTGCCCGGCCTGGGCGCCGGCATGAAGCTGCACGAAGCGATCACGCTGGAAGAAATGAAGCGCGAAGACGCCATGGTTGTGCTGGTGACCGATGCCGGCCGGCAGCGTGTGGACGAAATGAAATCCCTCTCCGCGGTCAACTGGATCAAAGAGAACCGCCTCTTTGGTCTCAGCGGCAGCGATCTGGACCAGGCCGCGGCCAAAATCTTCCTGGCAGTGAACGGTGGCAATATCCGCCAGGCTTTCGACCGCCTCAATTCCGGCCTGCCCGAAGCAGAACTGGAAGTGAAGGAAGTCACCCGCTACATCGCCCCCAATTACTGGGAACGTTATTCCGAGCGCGGCCACAACCGCCCCTACTTCCTGGTCATGGCCCCGCCGGCGCTGTACGTGCAGGACCCGGATCACGCTCCCGGCGAGTTCGCCAGCGAGACCGAGCGCATCCTGAAGGTCTTTAGCGATCAGTTGGGCGCGGTGGACAAGAGCGACCCGTTGGAGCCGGGCACCAAGGAAGCGCTGCTAAAGCTGAGCGAAGTGCCCCTGCTGCGCGAACGGCTCATCGATTTCATTCGCACGGAGCGGGTGCGCAGCCAGCTCCGCGAAGCATCCACACGCGTGCGCAATGCCCTGCAATCGCTGCGCTTCTACTATGAGAAGCAGTTGGCCAACCGGGGTGTGCACCCGCCCTTTGCCAACAGTTGGGAAGCGATGCAGGAGCGCCGCTATGAAAATGTGTTGGCGCGCCAGCAAAAGGAGCTGCCCCGCGCCTTCCACAACGCCCTGGTGGAACTGAGCCAGCGCTACAACGACGACGCCCGCTTCCGCAGCCTGCTGCGCCCCACCCTGAACGGGGTGCGCGGCATGGTGCAGGATGCAGTGCAGCGTGAAATTGAGGCGCTGCTAGACAGCTATGGCACCGAGCATTGGGATGAACGGGACGTTACCTACGACAACCTGATCTGGGGTACCAGCGGTATTGAAGTGCCGATTAAGCGTATTCTGTACCAGGTGGAACTGGTGATGCAAGACGCGGTCTCTAACTTTATGCCGGAAGTGGCCGACGTGATTGCCGCCGAACTGGAGCGCACCCTGGAAGCCCACGAAATTCTGACCCGGCTGCAGCGAGCGACTTATGGCCAGGAGTATACGTTTTCCGTGCCAGAAGCGGCCGCAGCAGTTACGCTGGATGAGGCTTATGCGCATCTGGTGCAGCGCGTGGGGCTGAACTTCCGCCACATCTGCCGCCAGGCAACGATGTATGAACTGGTCCGGCCGGATCGTTCGGTGCATTTCCGGCTGGTGGACAGTGAACAACAGTTGGCCCTGCCAGATAATGACCGGGTACTGGATGCGATGCTGCTGGGTCCTGATGCGGTGCGCCAGCAGATAGCGGCCAGCCAGCCGCAGCCGGCCACTGCCCCGGCCGGGGCGGGCACCGCCCAAGACGCCGCGGCGGCCGAGGCGGAAGATGCCTTCACCATCAACATCCTGGACGAACCGGCCGGGCCGGCGTTCGAGATTGGCTTCCCGGCCGGGGAAGAGTCCGGCAACGGCAGCGGCTTTGCCGGGCAAACGCTGGAAATCAGCTACGCCCAGAAGCTGGACAATATCGCCCTCAAGACAAACAAAATCTTCAGCCAGATCGTCGATGACCTGTTCGCCGACGACACCCTGCTGCCCCGCCTGCGCCGGCTCTTCTGGCTGGAAGCTACCAAGAGCGAGCGCGACTTCAACAACCACATCATCAAGCCCATGCTGCGGCAGCACGACCGCAAGCTGCACGACGCCGAACTGCGCCAGGCCATGGAAATCGACCTGGAATCCGTTTCGGACGTGGAAGAGCTGATGCGCGTTTGGGAAGGGCTGCACAAGCTGGAACTGACCCTGACCATCTAAGAAACTGGACACGGACATTGGTAGGGGCGCGGTACGCTGCGTCCCTACCCCGGCCAACCGCCGGCCTGCGTCACAGGCCAGTTTTGCAGTTGAGGCCCAACTATTCCGCCCACACCTGAGCTGACAAACAACGCTCATCGGGCGAGACAGGGGCTTCATCAGGGGGCATGAACATGAACACGAGCGAGAGTCTTTTTGGCAGCGCTTTGGTGATTACCAGCATATGCCTGGGCCTGGTATTTGTCATTGTTTTCCTCTGGAGTGTTATCTGGGCCTACAATGACGCCGAGCGACGTGGCAAGTCTGGCTGCCTGGTAGCGCTGCTGGTTTTCCTTCTCTCCTGGCCGGTGGGCCTCATTATCTGGCTTGTTTTCCGACCAGAGGAGAAGCCACCCACCTACTGACACAACCTTGCCCGGCCGTTCCCCCGGCCGGGTAGGGCGAATGACGGAGAAACTTATGGGCGATTCAACAGTCGAATTGATCCAACAATACCGTGACGAGCAATACCTGGCCGGTTTTGCCGGGCGGCTGCTGGCCTGGCTGGTGGCCGACCTCAACCGGCCCCCGGCCGGGGCAACAGCCCCCGCCTTCACCGCCTCACGCACACGCGCCCTCCTGCGCGCCACCGACCTGTGGGACGAACCCACCTGGCTAGATTTTAGCCGGCTAATGGACACCCCGGCCGGGACGCGCCTGGCCCTGGCCGACCTGCTCAACAGCAGCGGGCTGGCCGAAAATGACGAAGTCATTGGCCTGAGTGGCGTGGCCGCGCGGACAGCGCCGGAACAGCCGGCGGCCATCGACTGGCTGCCGCTGGTTGTGTCCGCCTTTGCCTGGAAGCGCCAATACCCTCTCTACCAACTTGATCCCGCTTCGCCGCCCGGTGAACACAGCCCGGCCGGGCAAATTCTGCGCCAGGCGGTGCACTTTGTGCGCCAGCAAGTACAGCGCAGCGCCACCGAACGGGAGAAACTGGCCCGGACCCTGCGCTACAACCCCGGCCGGGCCACCACGCTGGACGCCATGCCGGGCGACGCGCCCATCCCCCCCCTGCCACCCCACTTCCGCCCCCCCATCCCGGTGCGCTATCCGGAATACAACCGCGAAACCATCCAGGTGGATGCCAACGAGGTGACGCCGCCGCCCAATGTGCCGGCCCCGCCGCCTGCGCCGGCCCGTGGCGAGCGCATTGTCATTACCGAGGAGGATCTCCCGACCCCGGCCGGGGCCAGCACCACCCCCGTAACCATGCCCGCCATCAGCATCAGCCGCGACCAGGTGGAACCGGCCCGCCCGCCCAGCCCCCTGCCCGCTTCGGGCGTGGTCATGCCCACACCATCGCGCAGCAGCGGCAGCTCCAGCATGACCCTATCCCTGCGTAACATGTTCCGCAGCGAGGAGCTGAAGAGCACCAAACTGCGCGTCGTGGTGCAGCAGTACCCGGATGGCCCCGGCCTGTATGGGCTGCAAGTGAAGGTAACCTGCCGCGGCATCCGCAGCTTTGTGGCCGGCACCACCGATCGGGCGGGCAATTTCCTGGCTGAACTGCCGGTACGCCTGAGCGAAGGGCTAACCTATGACGTGGACGTGACCTGGCCCCGCGAAGAAGGGGGCGAGACGGAGCGCAAATCCATCACCCTAAACGCCGACCGCACCGAGTTCAAGCTGCCCTTCCACCGCCAGCTCAATCCCGGATAGGCGGTCTCTGCCTGGTAGCAACAGAGATACGGACGACGCGGCGCTGCCGGCCGGGCAGCCACCAAATACCACATGGAAGAATGGATTCAGCTTACGGACGATGACATTGCCCGCGCAACCAGCTTGCAGCGGGTGCGACCGCCGGTGCCGGAAATGATCACGGTCACGCTGGATGATATCCAGGCGGAAAATGCCCCCCCGGCCGGGGCCATTGTAACCTCCCCGGCCGGAGACGGTACCATTCTGACCATTACCCTGGAAGATACCCGGCCGGTGACCACACCCATTCATCCCACGGCCGACATTGCCCGGCTAGAGGCGTTGATGTTCCAACTCATTAACGACACTCGCCAGAACCACCTGGCCCGCCTCACCGGCACCGCCTGGCTGGTACGCCACGAAAGACTGATGTACATCGCCCGGCAGCATTCCACCGACATGCTGCGCCGCCAATACGTGGACCACATCACCCCCGAAGGGTTGACCACCGCGCAGCGCATCCAGCGCCAGCACATCAGCTATATGGCCTGCGGCGAAAACATCGGCGTGGTCTACGGCGAAACGGCCCACAGCGAGCAGGCCATCTACGACATCCACGAGGCGTTCATGAACCAGCCGCGCAGCCTGACCAACCACCGGGCCAACCTGCTAAACCCCATCTGGACCCACGCCGGCATCGGCATCGCGGTCAATCCGGATGGTGCCCTGGTGGCCACGCAGCTTTTCATCTCCGCCCCCGGCCGGAAGCTGGCCGGCAAATAGGCACCCCCAGCAAACCATCCCATCCGCCAAACAGCCGGGCGTTCATAAACCGACAGGCCAACACACTGACAAACTGACACGCTGAGACATTGATTACAACCATGACCGATACCATTGTCATTACCGATCCCGATACTGACCGTTATCATACGTTTGGCTACATAAGCTGGTGGCAGCAAGAAGTTGTGCGCAACGCCACCGTCCTGGTGGTCGGCGCCGGTGCGCTGGGCAACGAGGTGCTCAAGAATCTGGCCCTGATGGGCATTGGCAACATCCTCATCGCCGATTTCGACACCATCGAAGATGCCAACCTCAGCCGCTCTGTCCTCTTCCGCGAGAGTGACCGGGGGCGGCGCAAGGTGGATGCCGCCGCGGCCGGGGTGCGCGCCCTGAACAAGGATGTGAAGGTCAAAGCCTGGCACGGCGACATCAATTACGAGATGGGGCTGGGCGTCTTCCGGCACGTAGATGCCATCATCGGCTGCCTGGATAACCGCGAGGCGCGCCTGTCGATCAACCGCTTTTGCTGGGCGGTGGACAAGCCGTGGGTGGATGGGGCCATTCAGGAGTTGATGGGCATTGTGCGCGTGTTTTGGCCCGGCCGGGGTGCCTGCTACGAATGCACCCTCACCGACCTGGATTACCAACTCATCAACCTGCGCTACTCCTGCCCCCTGCTGGCCCGGCAGAACCTGCTGCAAGGCAAAGTGCCCACCACCCCCACCAGCGCCTCCATCGTTGCCGCCTTCCAAACCCAGGAAGCGTTGAAGCTCATTCATGGCCTGGAGGTACAACCAGGCAAAGCATTGATGATCAACGGCCTGACCAACGACGTCTATACGACCGAGTACCCGGTGAAAGAGTTTTGCATGAGCCACGCCACCATGTCGCCCATTGTGGCTCTGCCGCAGGCCACCGCGGCCGGGACCACGGTGGGTGAACTACTGGCCATCGCCCGGCAGCAGCTCAATGACGACGAAGCGGTGCTGGAATTTGACAGCGAACTGGTGGTGGCCATGCATTGCCCCGACTGCGAGGGCCAGGAAGCGATCTTCCGGCGTATGGCTCGCCTGTATGACGATGCCGCCACCTGCCCCAACTGCGGCGGCCGGCGCGAGATGGAACTGACCCACCGCATCACCGGCCGGGAAGCATGGCTGGACAAATCGTTGGCCAGCATCGACGTGCCCGCGCTAAGCATTATACGTGCCCGCACCGGCCGGGAACGTGCCTACCTGGAACTGACCGGTGACAAGGAGAGCTTCCTACAATTTGAATCACGTTAGAACTGAGCGTCCCCGGCCGGGTTCCGGCTAAAATATGCAACTAAACTCGTGAATACACGTAAACTAAGTGTATCATTAAGCAAAGCAGACCTATGGAGGCTTATACAACAATGGCAAGCACAAAAGTAATCATCTACGATCCCACCGGCTCCAAGAAAACCCCTGTGGAACTCCCCGACGACGTTCCCATGCGCCGCCTGGTTCCCGCCCTGGTCACCAAGATGGGCCTTCCCACCACCCAGGGTGCCAACCCTATCACCTACCGCCTGGACCATCGCTCCTCCGGCAAGCGCCTGGGCGACGAAGAATCCCTGCGCGATGCCGGGGTGAAGGAAGACGACATTCTCAGTCTCTTTCCGGAAGTCACCGCCGGTTAGCGCAAACACCTTTTCAGCAGCCTGTCGTTTCAGCCGGTCAGTCTGTTGGCCAGCCGCCCGCCGGCTGCCAATCAGGCTGACCGGCTGAACGGCTAACAACCTGACCGGCTCAATGAGGCAACTTAATGGACATTCGTGAAATCCGGTTGCGCAACGAGTATCGCCTGGTACGCGAACTGGTTGACCGCAGTGAACTGATCCACATCATGGCTACCGAAGGCGACCCGCCGGAGAAATACCTGATCCGCTTTACCTGCCGTGGTGTAGAGAAGCTCAACCCCTACGGGCAGCCCGTCTTTCGGGATCTGCACGAGGTCAGCGTATATCTGCATGCGGAATACCCGTTAAAGCAACCCCAATTGAAGTGGCAAACACCCATCTTTCACCCCAACATCCACATCACCGGTGCGGTGTGCATTGGCGCGTGGTGGGCGGCAAAGACGTTGGATGAGTTGCTGCTGACCCTGGGCGAGATGATCCAGTACAAGAATCTCGATCCCAGTGACCCCATGAATTCCAAAGCAGCGGCCTGGGCCAAGCGGAATCGCTCGATTTTCCCCATCGACCCCCGACCCCTCAAAGGCGAATCGGTCGCTGACAAGATTGTGATTCGGCTGGGTGAGGAATCGGATGACCTCGACATCAACATTCTCTAACCCGGCCGGGCCTGCCCCCGGCCGGGAAGCAGAGATACAGGTGAAAACCGGCCAGGCGGAACTAGACAGCCTGCCCGTGCGCCTGCCCCCCCTGGCTCAGGCGATCTGGCACGGCAGCGGCGACGCCGAAGCCCCGGCAGCCGGCCTGGCAATTCTGCTGCACCCAGACGCGCTGGCCCAGATTAACGACCACAGCGTTAGCAACCTGCTGGTGGAACTGGGGGGAATTCTGCTGGGCCACGCTTACCGCCACAACGACAAAACCTTCGTCGAAGTCAAGGCGGCCATCCCCGTGGTCACAGCCGATCACGGCCCGATTCATTTCACCTTCACCGCCGACGCCTGGGCGCAAATACACCGCGACCGGGCCACCCACTACCCGGGGCTGGACATCGTCGGCTGGTTCCATACCCACCCCGACCTGGGCGTCTTCTATTCCGGGGATGATGTGGTGGTGCATTCGGTAGCCTTTGTGATGCCCTGGCACGTGGGCCTGGTCATTGACCCGGTACGCAAAACCGCGGCCTGGTTTGGCTGGCAGGCGGGCGAGATTGCGCCGGTCGACGGATTCTATGAACTCCCGGCCGGGACAGGCGAAAGCAGCCTGCCCTGGCGCATGGTACGCACCGAAGTCTGGCTGGACAGTTACGAAGAACGATACGGCGGCGAAACCCGGCCGGGTGTCTACACCAGCCGCCGGCCCACCAGCGCCGCCCTGCCCCCCATTAGCGGCTGGCTTGGCCTGTGGGCGGGCGGTTTTGCGCTGCTCCTCGTCCTGATCCTGTTTGCCGGCCAGGTCCGGCTGAGCAACCGCGCCCAGGCGCTGCACGCCGTGGCCAGCAACCTGGTGGGCGAACGGCTGGCCGCCGGCGCCGCCGCCGGCCTGGCCTACTGCCCCGACCCTAACCTCCTGATCCTGTCCCCGCTGGCCGGGCAAAACCTGACCACCGGCAGTGAAGTACAGGTGCTGGGCCAGGCAACGGCCCCCGGCTGGCAAACCTACCGGGTGGAAGCCCGGCCCATTGAACAGGAGACGAGTGTGCTGCTAAACACCTTCCGGCTGGACACCCCGGCCGGGGTGCTGGCAACCTGGGACACGACAACTTACCCGGCCGGGGTCTATGAGCTGCGCCTGACGGCCACAAACGGCCAGAACCTTCCCCTGCCCAACACCACCCCTTGCACCATCCAGGTGCAGTTAGTACCCTGACCCTGCGCCGGCCGCTCACCCGGTGGCGCGGGCCTGCCGGAGCAAACAACACAGGACAATCACCTCATGCTTGAGATTAACCAACTCACTTACGCGGCAATCATCACCATCTCCATTCCGGCCCAGGGCCGGGCGGTAACTGCCACCGTCACGCTGCTGCCCGAAGACCAGATCACCACCGCCACCGGCCGGGTAAAAGCTCTGCGTGACTGCACCCTGGCCGACCTGCAAGCCTTTGCCGAGGCCCTGGAAGAGGAAGCGTGGGCTCCCTACGAGAGCCGCAAGCTGGGCGAGTTGGCCGAGGATGACGCCGCCCTGGTTAAGATTACACTGCTGGGTGAAAACGGCGAACAGCAGGCCGTGACTGACGAGTCGTGGCTCTCCCACGTGGTTGTTTTGGCCGAGGCCGCCCCGGCCGGGGAAGAGCCAGCCGAACCAGCCCCGCCCACCCCGGTCGAAGACGCCGCCCCGGCCGCCGAACCCATCGCCACAGAAACAACCGAGGCCGTCCCCACGGAGGAAGCCCTCGCCGAGACTCCCGCGCCAGAAAGCGCGCCGGTTACAGAGACCGCCGAGGTTACTGCCCCGGCGCCGCCCCCCGTGCCCGAAGTAACGGCACCGCCCAAGATACGGATTGCCGGGCTGCGCCGCCCCCCTGGCCACACCACGCCATCTGCGGTTGACATTCTCATCAACGAAACCGCCTTCCGCGATGCCCAGGCGCACGCCCTCACCAGCCTGGACCGGGAAGTGGCCGGCGTGTTGGTAGGTCCCCGGCCGGAGAAGCAGCCCGATGGCCGCTACGTCGTCCACATCACCGACATCATCATCGCTATGCATACCCGCATGCATGGGGCCAGTGTCACCTACACCCCAGAGAGCTGGCGCTATATCCACGACAAACTGGCCGAGCGCTATCCCGACGAAGAGGCGGTAATCGTCGGCTGGTACCATACCCACCCTGGTTTTGGCATCTTTCTTTCCGGCATGGACCTGTTCATTCACCAAAACTTCTTCACCCAGATCTGGCACACGGCGCTGGTTCTGGATCCGGTAGCCCGCAAGAGCGGCTTCTTTAGCTGGAACCGGCAAAAGACCCAGGTGGACCGTTATGAATTCCCGTGGCCTCATTGGGCCGCCGGTTCATGGTAACCGACCGGTTCCTGGTAACCGGCCGGTTCCTGGTAACCGGGAGGCCGGCCCTGCTGAACGATGACCCGCGGATGAGTGTCTGGCAAACAACACAAAGTTTTGCCGCAATATGGTAAAATGGGACTGCAATCAATCAGGATGAGCGCCCGGGAAAATTCTTTGCCACAGCCCGCGGCAATCGCCATAGCCGGGAACAGGTTCAGCGAGAACGGTGTCATGAACGTAGAAGACGGTAGACCCATCACCATTACCCAGGATGATATTGCCGAAGCCAACCGGCTGAGTTTGCATTGCCCCATCTGTGCCGGCGCCGTAGAGCAGCATGTCGATGGCGCCGCTGTGCGGCCGGTGGTTTGCACCAGTTGTGGCACCCTGTACCACCGGGCCTGCTGGGATCAGAACGGTGGCAAATGTGCTATTCTGGGCTGTGAGAGTCAGAGTTACCGCATCTATGGCATGCTGGATTTGGGGCCAACGCTGAAGATTAGCCAGCGGGATATTCTGGCTGCGCCGCCGCCGCCCCTTCAACCCCGGCCGGTGGTCCCGCCCAACAATGGCCAGACCAAAACATTGAAACGGAAGGAACAGCAGATGCACCAGGAAGTGCAGCGCCGCTTCTGGCTGCGCGACCTGTTCCAGAATCTGCTGCGAGCGATTCGCATATGGCCATCCGACCCATCCTGATTGATCAGCACTCCCCGTTTGCGGAAGAAAGCTGTGCCCTTTGTAAAGCGCCGTTCCAGCCTGGGCAGGAGATTGTGGTTTGCCCGGAGGATGCCACACGCCACCACATCGACTGCTGGCAAGCCAACGGCAATAAGTGCACGGCCTATGGCTGCACCGGCCGGGGCGAGCTAATCCTCCGCCCGGTCCAAGAAGAAGTGGACGAGGTGATTGAGCCGGAAGCGGTTGTCGTTAGCGGCCGGCAGACCTACGGCCGGAGTCAGCGTGGGCAGCCACCCATCGGCAGCACCACCTACACCCGGCCGGGGACGAAGGTGCGCGCCCTGCCCAGCCGCAGTTTTAGCTGTGCCCAGGCCTGTCTCTTCCTCTTCATCACCCTGGTCATTCTGCTTGGTGCGCTGAGCTGCTTCGGTCTGTACACCCTCACCCAGGCCATCATTACCGGCTAACATCCCCACCCCCCGCATCCATTCTCCGTTGGAAAGCCCCACAAACTGAGGTAAACTCCGGCCACCTACAAACCTGGAGAAACCTCATGTCCTCACCCTACCAAAACCTGTTAGCCAAAGTCAACGAAATCCACGACCTGGAAAAAGCCTCCGGCCTGCTCATGTGGGACCGCGAGGTCATCATGCCCAAAGCCGGCAACACAATCCGCGTCCAGCAGATCACCACCCTGCGCCGCCTCATCCACCAGATGTCCACCTCAGACGAGATGGGCGAACAGATCGAGGCCGCCGCGGCCGAGCTGGCCGATGCCCCCTACGATAGCGACGAAGCCAGCCTCATCCGCTACCTGCGCGACCAGTTTGCCGAGGCCCGCAAGCTGCCGCCCGAGTTCGTCATTCGCGTCTCCACCATCAGTGGCCAGGCCAACCCCGTCTGGGTGCAGGCCCGCGCTGAAAACGACTTCGCCAGTTTCCGACCCTGGCTGGAACAGATCGTCGCCCTCGGCCAGGAGATGGCCGAACTGTATGGCTACGAAGACGAGAAGTACGACCCCCTGCTGGACAAATTCGAGAAGGGCATGAAGACAGCCGAAGTCCGCGCCATCTTCAACGCCCAAAAAGAAGCCACCCGCCCCCTGCTGCAGGCGATTCAGGAACGAGGCAAGCTGGTAGACGACGCCATCCTCCACCAGCCATACGACATCGACCAGCAGAAGGCATTTGCTCACTTCATCGCTCCCAAAGTGGGCTACGATTTCAGCCGCGGCTTCCTGGGAACAGCCGTCCATCCCTTCGCTTCCAGCTTCTCCCGTTACGATGCCCGCATCACCACCCGCTGGTATCCTAACTTCATCAACCCCTCCCTGTTTGGCACGCTGCATGAATCAGGGCACGCCATCTATGAACAAGGGACGCACCCGGCCCTGGCCCGCACCCCCCTGGCCCGGGGCACCTCCTCCGGCATCCACGAATCCCAGTCGCGAATGATGGAAAATGTCGTCGGGCGCAGTTGGGGCTTCTGGCAGGCCTACTTCCCGGTGCTGCAAGAGCATTTCCCGGCCCAGTTGGGTCACGTGGACGCCCACGATTTCTACCGCGCCGTGAACAAGGTCCAGCCCTCCTTTATTCGCGTCGAAGCGGACGAGCTTACCTACAACATGCACATCATTCTGCGCTTTGAGCTGGAGCAGGCGCTCATCAACGGCGACCTGGCCGTCGCCGACCTGCCCGCAGCCTGGAACGACAAGATGCGCGAACTGCTGGGCGTTGTGCCGCCCGACGACCGGCAGGGTGTGCTGCAGGATATTCACTGGTCGCGGCCCGGTTTTGGCTATTTCCCCACCTACGCACTGGGCAATCTCTACGCCGCCCAGCTTTACGAGGCGGCCGTCGCCCAGCAGCCGGCCATTGCCGAGGAGATGGCCCAGGGCCAGGTAACGTCGCTTCTGGCCTGGCTGGGTGAGCACATTCACCAGCATGGGCGCAAGTTCACCCCGGCCGAGTTGGTGCAGCGGGCCACCGGCCGGGCACTCAGCCACGAAGCGTTTGTCCGTTACGTCACCAACAAGTTCAGCAGCATCTACGAGCTTTAGGGCTTAGTCCCCCCGCCAACAAAAAACGCCAGGGCCGGTCCAACAGGCCGGCCCTGGCATCTCACCTACTTGTCCCGCCAGGTTATTCTCAAGTGACCGCTTCGTCTGAGGGTGTGTCCGCGCTCCCGGCCGGGAAGCGCACCTTCGCCCGTGACACAGCCAACCCATCCACATCCAAAATCGTGAAATGAATCTGCTCATTCAGCACCGTTTCGTCACCAACGTGCGGTGGACGGCCTAACCTGGCCACAATAAGACCACCCACCGTCTCCACATCCGGCAGGCTCTCTTCCTCCCCCAGGTAAACATAATCCATCAGATCATCCAACAGATAAGTGCCGTCCACTTCCAGTTCCCCTGGCCCCAGCTCAATCAACGGTTCCCGTTCATGGTCGAACTCGTCTAGCACCTCGCCCACAATCTCTTCCACCAAATCTTCCAGAGTCACGATACCGGCGATACCACCAAACTCATCCAACACCACCGCCATGTGCAGCCGCTCATGCTTAAACGCCGCCAGCAGCTCCTCTACCGGCTTCGTCTCCGGCACGGCCGGGGCCGGCCGCAGCAGCAAGTCAATGTCAAACGGCCCCTTGCCGCGCAGCCGGAAGCTAAGCACATCCTTCAGGTGCAAAATACCCACCACGTGGTCCAGATCACCCCGGTAAACCGGGAACCGGCTGTGGCGGCTCTCCACCAGGATCGCCACCAGGTCATCCAGCTCGATCTCATGGGGAATCGCCTGCACTTTGCGACGCGGGGTCATAACCTGCCCCACCTGGCGGTCACTGAAATCAAAGATATTCAGGATCATCTCCTCTTCATCTTCATTCAGCAGACCACCTTCCGCACTCTCGCTCACAATCAGCTCCAGCTCTTCCTGCGAATGGAGCCGTGCCTGGCCGTGGGCCGGCGGCACCCGCAGCACCCGCAGCAGCGCCGCACCAATGCCATTCAAAATGCGCACCGGCAGAATCAGAAGGGTTTGGGCCATGCGCATCGGCTGCACAATCAGCAGCACCGTCTTCTCGGCGGCGGCCAGGGCCAGCGACTTGGGTACCATCTCGCCCACAACCACGTGGAGGTAAGTCAGCAACCCCAGGCCCAGGACCGTGGCCAACGTATGCACCAGCGCCGGGGTTGGCTCTACGCCAAACAACAACGCCAGGTAAGGCTCAATAAAGTGGGCCACTTGCGGTTCGCCATACATACCCAGCCCCAATGAGGCAATCGTAATCCCCAACTGCGCGGTCGCAATATAGCGGTCCTGTTTTTGGCTGGAAGCAAGCACCATGTGAACTTTCTTGGCCTGCGCGTTCCCCTCATCCAGCAGTTGTTCAATACGGCTAGGGCGCACACCGATAATTGAGAACTCCGCCGCCACAAACAGGCCGTTAATCAGTACCAGGATGGCAATCACGATCAGCGGAATGGCCAGCGTGCCAATACCGGGCAGACCTTCCCCTTCGGCCATCGCCCCCAGATAAATGGCCGCCCCTGGAAAACTTAGTGCCAGCAAAATCCACTTAGTCATTGGCGCTCGTCTCCCACTCATCAACGTGCGGGAATACTGCGTTCTGGTCCATTTGCAGCGAGACTTCGGCCACGCCCAAATCCTCCATCGATTCCACACGAATGGTCGTCTCATCAAATACCGCCTCATCGCCCACTTCGGCAATGCGGCCCAGCTTGTTGAGCACCAGCCCACTCAGCGTCACAGCATCATCATCCGGCAGGGAAAGGTCCAGGTATTCGTTGACATCGCTAACCAACAGGTCAGCCCGCAGGTGAACTCGCCGCCCCTCCTGGTCAAAAGTCATCAGCGCCATTTCGTTGTCAAACTCATCCTGCACCTCACCAAAAATCTCCTCGATGAGGTCCTCCAGCGTCAACAGCCCGGCCGTGCCGCCATATTCATCAAAGACGATGGCCATATACTGGCGCTGTTCGCTCAGGGTTTGCCAGGCATCGATCACGGGCAGCGTTTCGGGCACGTGTACCACCTGGCGCAGAATTGTCGCCAGATTCTGATCTTCGCCGATGTAAAGACGGAAGAGATCTTTTATGTGGACAAAGCCGATGATATTGTCAATGGTGTCCCGGTAGAGGGGGATGCGGGTGTGTCCGGCATCCAGGGCCAGGTTAAGCAGTGTCTCGACACCGCTGTCATCTGGCGCGGCAACGATGCGCGTCCGATGGACCATGACTTCGCGCGCTGTCAAGTCCCGCATACGAAAGGCGTTGCGCAGCATCTGGCGCTCTTCGTCATCCAGCAGCCCTCCTTCGTGGCTTTCGGAGACCAATATCTCGATCTCTTCCGGTGAGTGGACGTGGGCGTGGCTGTCGCGGTGTTCAACGTTTAGAAGCCGCAGCAGCAGGTTGGCGCTGCCGTTAAAAAGCCAGATCAGCGGCCGGAAGAGGGTCACAGACCATTTGACCGGCCAGATGACAGTCATGGCAACCTGTTCCGGGTACTGAATGGAGATAGATTTGGGCAGCAGTTCCCCTACAATGACCTGGAGAATGGTCAACAAGATCAGGATGATCGTGGCCGAAATAGACTGGGCCGCGGCATCGGACATCAGGCCCAGGTTCAGGCCCAGCCCATTGAGGAATTCGACGAAGCTCTCGATAGGTTGTACCAGGTAGCCGGAAAGGGCGTTCTGGCCATAGGCGCCCAGCACAAGGGAGGAGAGGGTGATGCCCAACTGGCAGGCGGCGACGTACCGGTCCAGGGCATAGCTGTCTTCTAAGAAGGGGAGGAGCTGCCTGGCCAGCGTATTGCCGCTGGCTGCAAGCTGGCTGACGCGTGTCTTACGTGAGGCAACGGTTGAAAACTCGCCGGCCACGTATAGTGCATTCACAGACACCATCAGGGCGATTGTGGCAAACGTTACAATTACAATCGTCATGCTTTTCTGTTGCTCAAATGCTCAATTGCTCAATACAGGGTCTGAATGGGGCAGGTATGCCCATGCAGCGCAAAATGGCCCCCGGCCGGGGTGCGCCCCAGCAGCCAAAGGCAAACAGATGGTTAATCGGGGGGGACGATTACTTAAGGGGGGGTCACTACTATCAGCAGCCATCACAGACCCCGTATCGCCAGATGTCTCTGCGGCCACCGGTGTCACAGCCAGCTCCCTGATTGCTGCCGATCCATGAACGTATTCAATGTTCGCTGGACTAAAAACACGTTTTTTTACCTAAGGATTCTTCTGGGGGGACATTAGCGCTCGCTTGCTACCCAGATACGACCCAATTATAGGTTAGCCCCCTCGATTGGTCAACCGAAAATGAACCAGCCGCCCGGCCGGGAGCACCCCCCACCCCACCTGGCCATTGCCTGTGGCCGCTCCTTTGCTACAATGCCCCTATGAACAACCAGACTGACAACACCCCCCTCATCGTCGGCTTCGTGGCCGACCTGATGTTCACCGTCCGCATTGAGACGGCGCTAAGCCCGTTGGGCTACCAGATGCGCTGGGTGGGCCAGGCCGCGGATATCGCCCCGGCCGGGGAAGCTACCCCCAACCCGCAGCCCGGCGAACCCCTCCAGGGCCAGAGCGGTGCCCTGTTCGAGCAGATTACCTTGTGGCAGCCAGCCCTGCTCATCTTTGACCTGGGCAACGAGGCCATACCCTGGCAGCGCTGGATAGCCCTGCTCAAATCCTCACCCGCCACCCGCCGCATTCCCGTCCTCTGCTACGGCGCGCACGTCGACGTGGCCACGCTGCAAGCCGCCCGCGACGCCGGAGCCGATGAAGTGGTGGCCCGCTCCCGCTTTGCCAGCGCCCTGCCAGAGCTGGTTGGCCGGCTGGCCCGCCGGCCGGATACCGGCGGCATCCAGGCCGCCTGCGCCGAGCCGCTGTCTGAACTGGCCATTAAGGGGCTTGAGGCCTACAACCGGGGCGCCTATTACGACGCCCACGAAGAGCTGGAGTTTGCCTGGAAAGCTGACCCTGGCCCCGGCCGGGATCTCTACCGCGCCATCCTGCAAATCGCCGTGGCCTACTACCAGATCGAGCGCGGCAATTACCGCGGCGCGCTCAAAATGCTGCTGCGCGTCCGCCAGTGGCTCGAACCCCTACCCGACACCTGTCGCGGCGTCGATGTGGCCCAACTACGCCAGGATACCATCGCCGTGCATGAAGCCCTGCTCCAACTAGGGCCAGATCGACTAACCGACCTGGACCGCAGCCTTTTCCGGCCGGTCAGCTACCAAACCCCCTAGCCGGCCGCCGGCTCACTTACGATCCGGCCAGAAACGACGGCGCAGCCACTTCTCAATCTCTACCGCCACAAAGACCACGGTACTGGCCAACATACTGACGGCCAGCTCCTGCCAGGTCAGCGCCCGCGTACTAAAGAAGCTCTGCAAAAACGGGATGTAGATCAGGCACAACTGCAAGAAGAAGGTTAGCAGCACCGCCCCCAGCATCGCCCGGTTAGACATGAAGCCAATGCGGAAGAGCGAATCCTTGTTGGACCGCAGCGCCAGGGCGTTGCCCATCTGCGAGAGAGTCAACGTGGTAAACACCATCGTCCGCCACGGCCCGGCCGGGTCAATGCGCCAGGAAATGTAGCCCAGCAGCAGCGATACCAACCCCATCAGGAAGCCAACCCAGATAATCTGCCAGCCAATCCCCCGGCTAAACACGCTTTCATCCGGCCGGAACGGCGAGCGGCGCATAATCCCCCGCTCAGCCGGTTCCACCGTCAGCGCCAGACCCGGTAAGCCATCGGTTACCAGGTTCACCCACAAAATCTGGATGGGCAGCAGCGGCAGGGGCATCCCCAGGAAGGGGGCAACCAACATCACCGCCAGCTCACCCGTATTGCTAGACAGCGTGTACTTGATGAACTTGCGGATGTTGTCATAGATAACCCGCCCTTCTTCCACCGCGGCCACAATCGTGGCGAAGTTATCATCCAGCAGCACCATGTCCGCCGCCTCTTTAGAGACGTCGGTACCGGTCACACCCATGGCCACGCCAATATCAGCCTTCTTCAGCGCCGGGGCGTCGTTCACCCCATCGCCGGTCATGGCCACCACCTGCCCCTTATCTTGCAGCGCCGTCACAATGTTCAGCTTGTGTTCCGGCGAAACGCGGGCATATACGGGCATCGTCTCCACCACCTCTTCCAGCGCCGCCAACGACATCTCTTCCAAGCGCCGGCCGGTGAGGTACGGGTCGCCCTCCTGGGCAATATCCAACTCGCGGGCGATGTAACCGGCGGTTAGCGGATGGTCACCGGTGATCATCACCGGCCGGATACCAGCCTGGCGGGCAGTGGCCACAGCCAGTTTCACCTCCGGCCGGGGCGGGTCCAACATGCCAATCAACCCAATAATCGTCAGCTCCTGCTCCAGAATCTCCTCCTCCCCATCGGGCGGCAGCGCCACCACCGGCCGGAAGGCCACCCCCAGCACCCGCTGCCCATTCTGGGCCATCTCCGCGTTGGCCTGTTCAATCCGCTGCACCATCGCCTCATCCAGCGGCACCACCTGATCGCCCAGCCACACCCCGCTGCTCACATCCAGCAGCGAATCCACCGCCCCTTTGCTAAAGGCCACAAACGGGGACTGCCGCCAGGGAACGTTGCTCTCATCCGCCTCGCTTTCATTGAGTCGGTGGACCGTAGTCATGCGCTTGCGTTCAGAAGTAAAGGGCACTTCGGCCACGCGCGGCCACCGCGCCTCCAGCTCTTCTTTGGAGATGCCCACCTGGGCCGCGGCAATAACCAGGGCCGTCTCCGTGGGGTCGCCAATGGCGTTGTTGCCATCGGCCCCGGCCGGGAGCAAAACCGCATCCGTGCACAACGACATCGCCTTCAACAACAGCACCGTACTGCGCGACGGCGGGTCCACTGCCGGATTCTCCTCCGCATTCACCAGCCGTGTGGGCACCTCGTGCAGCGTATCCACCGGCCGCTGCTTGCCGGCCACCTCCAAAATAGTCACCGTCATCCGGTTCTGCGTCAGCGTGCCCGTCTTGTCAGAACAGATCACCGTCACCGACCCCAACGTCTCCACCGCCGTCAGCTTGCGCACCAGCGCATTACGCTGCAACATTCGCTGCGAGCCTAGCGCCAGCGCCACCGTCACCACCGCGGCCAACCCCTCCGGAATAGCCGCCACGGCCATACTGATGCCCGTCAGCAGCAGCACTTCAAAATCCTCGCCCCGCAGCAGCCCCAGCACCACCACCAGCACAATAATCGCCAGCGCCACCACCGCCAACACCCGGCCCAGGCGATCCAGGCGGCGCTGCAGCGGTGTTGGCGCCCGTTCCACATTCTGAATCAGCTCGGCGATCTTCCCCAGTTCCGTCTGCATCCCCGTTTCGGTTACCACGATGGTACCGCGGCCATAGGTGATCACCGTGCCCATGTACACCATGCTGCGCCGGTCCCCCAGCGGCAAGTCGCGGCTCCCCTGCGCCGTCGTCTCCTTCTGCACCGCATCCGACTCACCGGTCAGCGCCGATTCCTGCACCTGCAAGCTGGCGCTGCGCACCAGGCGGCCATCGGCCGGCACCAGGTTACCCGCTTCCAACAGCACAACGTCGCCCGGCACCAACCCGGTGGCCGCAATCTCTTGCAGCTCCCCATCGCGCCGCACCTTCACCACCGGCACGGCCAGCTTCTTCAGGGCGGCCATCGCCTGCTCGGCGCGATACTCCTGGCTGTAACCCAACACGGCATTAATCACCACAATGGCCATGATGACCACCGCGTCGCTGTACTCCCGCAAAAAAACGGAGACAAGGGCGGCGAGGATCAGGATGACAACCATAATGCCGGTAAACTGCTCCCAAAGAATCCGCCAACGGCTCTTCAGCCCCCGTTCAATCAGTTCGTTCGGCCCATGCTCAGCCAGGCGACGTACCGCCTCGCTGTGGGTCAACCCATTTTTCTGATCGCTCTGCAGCTTCTGTATAACTTCCTGGGCTGGTAGTTTGTACCAATCACTCATGGAGAATCCCTTTCCCAGCCCGCCTATGCCGGATACCCGCCGGCCAAAGGGGGCTGCGGACAACTGAAATGGCGTACCTGGCAGGTGGGGATGTTGTTGTTACCTGGTTGGCACATCGGGGTGCCTGTTAAGCGTGTATTGCTGGCCTCCGTCAGGCTGGCGACGGAAGCCAAGTATAGCACACTGCGCCAGATTACGGCATAGGACCCCGGCCGGGGACAACCCTCATTTCCCCCAATTGCCAGCGCCCCACCAGCAAAAACAGGTATAATGCAGCCACCTAGCCAAAAATCTGCGGAGGCAAGATTACCAACATGAGCCAGACCTATATTCCCAAACGAGCGATGCTCATATTTGCCCATCCAGACGACATCGAATTTGGCGTTGCCGGCACCGCCGCCTTGTGGGCCAAACACGGCAGCGAAGTAGTCTACGTGGTCATTACCGATGGCAACGTGGGCAGCCACGAGGAAGGCATGACCAGCGTGCGCATTGCCGAGATACGGCGCACGGAGCAGCGGGCCGCCGCCGAAGCTGCCGGCGCTAAAGAGTGCCTGTTCCTGGGCTATCACGACGGCCTGCTGCAGCCCACGCTGGCGCTGCGCAAAGACCTGGTGCGGCTGCTGCGCCGCTACAAGCCCAACGCCGTTATCTGCGGTGACCCCACCGTCTTTTTCCCCGGCGATACGCGCATCAACCATCCCGACCACCGCGCCGCGGCCACCGCCGCCATCGATGCCGTCTTCCCGGCTTGCGAGATGCCCCTGCTCTACCCCGACCTGGAAGCGGAAGGGTTGACGCCGCACAAAGTAAACTACGTTTACGTCTCTAATCCGCGCGAAGCCAATTACTTCGTGGACATTAGCGAAACCATCGACACCAAAATCGAAGCGTTGCGCCAGCACAAGAGCCAGCTAGGCGATTGGGACCCGGATGAGCGGCTGCGGGACTGGTCGGGGCAGGTGGGCAGCAAGGTGGGCTTCAGGCACGCGGAAGCGTTCCGGCGCATCACCCTGAAGCCGGATGAGGAAACGGCGTAGCGGCAGATTGAGGCCGGCTAGCGGTGCAGGAAGGGAAGGTAGGTGAGGGCGGTGTCGTTCCCGGCCGGGAAACTCTGCAAAGCAGCGGCACCGCGGAGCGGGTTTTGTGACCAGAGCAGATATTGTGCGCCGGCATTGCCCGCCCCGGCCGGGGTCAGATACAACACCTGGCCAAAGGTCACCGTGCCGTTGGGGTTGGCAATGCGCGCCCCAGCCTCGCCATAAGCCCGGCCATCCCCCGTGTCGTTGGGGTCCGGGGTCGCATCGTCCCGATAATGGTTCGTCAGCGTGCCATTGGCCGGCCCAATCTGGCCAATGTTCACCCAGCCCCCCAACGCGCCCGCCACCTGCGACCAGGCCAGCGGCGGGCTGGCCGGCACGGCCTCGGGCACGCCATCGATGGCGGCGTTGGCCCCATTGCTGTCGTAGTAGAACGCGGGAGCCATGCCCGTCCCGGCCGGGTCCAGCAAATCCAGCGCCACCTGCACAAAATCAAAATGCAGCACCGTAAACGGGGCAATATCCACGTCGGCCAGCGGCAAAGAAAGCCCCAGGCTGGCCTTCGCCCCATAGAAGGCAAAGCCCTGCTCCCCATCACTGGCCACCGCCCGCACCGGTCCCACCACCGGCAGCGTAATCGTCAACGGCTGGGTGATGAAATTTAGCACCGTCTCCTCATTAAAGGTCGAGGTTGAAATCACCTGGCCAAACAGCAAAATTGAATACTGCCCCCGAATCTTCTGCCGGTCCAGCACATCCACCACCTGGCCATTCAGGCTCAGGTCGGCAATGCCCACAAACTGCTCCGTTTCAAAGCGCACCGTGTAAGAGATGCCGCTCAGCGTCTGCGCGGCCTCGTCCCAGGCGATGTATGCCTCGTCGCTTGGGGGCAGCGTGGTCGAGCGGTAGAGGTAGACCCAGCCCGCTTCACCCGGCTGCAAGCTGTCGGTGGCCGTGATGGCGTAGCGGGGGTATAGGCGCGCCTGGGCATCGGTGGGCCAGTTATCCACGGCCACGCTGTCGCCCAAATCGCCGGGCATGAGTACCAGCTCATCATTGGCGTCCAGCAACCCATCCTCGCTGGCCACGTAGGCCCCGCTGCTGTCCACCTCATCCACCTGAAACGGAATGGGCTGCCACGCACCGGCCTGGTACTGGTAGAGGGCCAGCTCGGTTAGCGGCACGCCATCGAAGGCGGGGAAGTTGGCTCCGTTCATCACCAGGGGGTCTTGGGTGCGGCTCAACCCGGCCGGGGTGCTCGCCCCCGCCTGTCCCAGCCCCCACACCAACAGCCACACCACCACCAACCCCAAGACCAACGTCCCCACTACCCGCCCGCCGCGCTGCCGCGTCTGTTCGTTTGTCATAACCTACTCCTATATCAGATACACCACCTCCACAAAAGAAGCGGTCAGATGAGGATATCATTATACGCCATTTGTGCCGCCATGGTTGTCAGGCAAAATTTAGCGAGCGGAGAAACGCCACCCTTTGGAACAGTGAAGTTACACGGGTCGACCCTGGTGTAAGAGGTTGAGCCTTCAGACTACAGATTACCGCCTCGCTAGCCCTCTTGTTCATACCAGTCGTTATCCAGCATGACCACAGCCATCATACTAGGTTGGATGAGTTTTTTCCAGACCGCGGCCATGTATTCTGGCGGATGGCGGGTGTCACTCTCCAGCCACCACTTAATCGTGGAAAGCACCGATCCGGCGACATAGTTGGCCAGAATGCCCACCTCAATGGGAGAGTCCCCACCAACAATAAGTGCCTGGATAACCTCTCTGTACAAATCGGTAATGGTCTGGTAGAGGCGATGCCAGACGGCTGACCCGCCTTGCCCGGTGAGGATCATGCGGTAGAGGGGAGCGTTTTGCTGGGCTTCACGGAAGATGATTTCACTGGGCAAGGGTTGCCCGCCCATAATGGCCTGTCTCAGTAACGGCCGTATCCGTGCCGCAATATCCACAAACATCGCCTCCAAATTCGAGGTCAGCAAATCATCCTTGTCCTTGTAGTGCAGATAAAATGTGGCTCGCCCAATGTTGGCCTGTTCCACAATGTCGCGCACGCTAATATCGGCGTAACGTTTCTCCAGCATCAAATCCAGCAGAGCCTCAAACAGCGCTTGCCGCGTGCGCAAAATGCGCCGGTCTACCTTCTTTTGTTCCACCATGAATCTTCTCCCGTTGCCGACAACCTCACTGCAAATCAGCCGCTAACTGCCATACAGTTCCTTACAGAAAACAGACAAATGTCTATTAATAGACGGACAAGGAATTTGATTATTGACAATAATCGTTAGTTTCTATAGATTGTGCCTGTAATTAGACACGTTGTCAATTAACTGATTGTGCGTTCTGTCGTTGGAAAATAACAAAATCAGGCATGGCTCAAATGGAGATAATCATGAAAATTCGTACACCTATCATCGTCATCACAGGATTGCTTACCTTGCTGCTGCTTGCTTCATGTGGTAGAGGCGGCAATGAACCGGAAGCTATTGATGTGGAAGCAACGGTGAGTGCAGCCATGGCGGCAACGGCCACGGCCGAATCTGCCCTGGAAGAACAAATCAATACGGCCGTAAACAACGCCGTCGATGCGGCCGTTGAAGAAGCGGTAAGTGAAGCAGTCGATGCGGCTGTTGCCGAGGCCCTGGCAAACGCCACACCTGCGCCAGAGTACACCTCCTACACCGAAGAAGAGTTGATTCTCCTCATCGAGGAGACGACGCAGGAGGCAGAGGCAGCAACCTACACCTATACCGAAGCGGCCTCGACAGCGACCAACGATGGTGAAGTGACAACCGAAGAGGCAGAGACGATTGAATACTACGTCACCATTTCGGAAGAGGCACTGGCTGAAGTAGAGGCGATGATTCAGACCTATTACGCGCTTTATGGTGGCACAGGGGACGAGATTGTGGCGGAACTGGTCGCCATTGAATCCGAGTTGAACGAACTTAACCAAAGCATTAATGAGATGGTCATCATTTTGGATGAGATTAACACGACGTTGGCCAATGGCTATGAGTTGGCAGAGGAAACGATTGCCCAGTTGGAGCAGGCAGCAGCGGAGGCGCAGACAGCCGTTTCTGAAGCGGCCGTTCAAATGCAAGCATGGGCAACCAAGGCTCAGGCCAATGCCACGCTGGTTCGGGAAAACGTCACAGCGCTGCAAAGTGATTTGACCAGCATCTTGGAAAGCGTTGCCCCGGTTAACGTGGCCGCCAGCCAGGATGAGGCGTGGGCACAGGTGGCAGATTACATCAATACAGCCAGCGCTGCCCTGGCCGATAACGCCATCTCACCTGAGGAGATGCAGGCCATCGCCCAAATGGGCAGTAACGCCGCAGCCAGTCTGGCGGCACAGGGCGGTGCGGGTTCTAATCTGCTGGTCAACAACATCAACAGCCTGAGTTTGAAGATGGCGCAGGGGGACATTCAGGGAGCAGTTGCCGGCCTAAGAGACTTGCAAAGGCAGCTTCCAGATTTGCCTGGCCGCACGGTTCCCGTGCCGGGTGGCTTGCCATCACCCGGTGTTCGCCCCTGACTCCCTCTTGGGATGGCGGGTTCAATCGCTAAGATTGAACCCGCCATCCCAAGATGTTGTTCCGAAAAAACCGCCAGATGTTTGGTGTGCTGCCAAAGCGTGTGGGCTTTCCCAGGTAAATAGCAGCCGTTACCCCCCACTCTGACCAACGACTGCTGGCAAGCCACATTCCCGGCCGGGTTCCCCACCCCCCTCACCCCCCCACCAACCGCCCATCCAACAAACTGAACACCTCATCCACCGCCTCCTCCACCTTCGGGTCATGGCTGGCAATCACCACCGTCACCCCCGTCTGCACCACAATCTGCCGCAGCAAGGCGATGATATTCGCCCCCGTCACCGAGTCCAACTGCCCCGTTGGCTCATCGGCCAGCAGCAGCGACGGCTGGTTCACCAGCGCCCGCGCCAGGGCCACCCGCTGCTGCTCCCCACCCGAAAGCTCATAAGTGCGGTGGCGCGCCCGCTCCGCCAGCCCCACCAGTTCCAGCGCCGCCTGGGTCCGCGCCTGCCGCTCCTTGCGCGGCGTGCTCACCAGCCGCAGCGGCACCTCCACATTCTCCTGCGCCGAAAGGAAGGGCAGCAGGCCAAAAGTCTGGAACACAAACCCAATCTGGCGGCGGCGCAGCTCAATCTTCTCTGACCCATCCATACGAGCCAGGTCGTGACCGGCAATGAAAATTTCCCCGGCCGTAGGCTCATCCAGCCCGGCAATCAGGTTTAGCAGCGTTGTCTTGCCCGACCCCGACGGCCCCTTGATGGCCACCATCGCCCCGGCCGGGATGGTGAGGCTAACGTGGTCCACCGCGTGAATCTCCTCCACCCCCACATTGTAAATGCGCGTCAACGCCCTGGTAACCACCGCTGGGGCCGTGGGTTCCGCCCCGGCCGGGGCGCCCCCCTCCGCCGTCATCTCACCGGCCGTCCCCCCCCCGCGCGGCTTCCAGACAAAAGCCTCATCATCCCCCGCCGTCGCTGGCGCGCCCGCCGACGCCCCTTCACTCAGCGCCTTCACCACCGACGGCCAGACCGACACATGCGTCTCCTCCAGCCGCACCTTCACCCGGCCGCGCATCTCCAGCGACTCCACAAACAACTGCGGCAGTTGCAGCCGGCCCGCCTGGTCCAAAATCACCCACTCCTCCTCATGGACCGAGCCATCCTGCAAATTACGCGCCCGCCGGATCTCCGTGCTGGTGCGCCCATCACGGATGCCAATCACCCGGTCCACCCGCGCCGCCACGCGCGGGTCATGGGTCACCACAATAATCGTCGTCTCATAATGCTCATTGATCCGCCGCAGCGCCGTAAACACCTGGTCGGCTGATTCAGAATCCACCTGCCCCGTGGGTTCGTCGGCCAGCAGTAAGGGCGGGTTATTGGCCAGGGCCACGGCCAGGGCCACCCGCTGCTGCTGCCCACCAGAGAGGCGATCCGGCCGGAAATCGACCCGGTCGGCCAGGCCCACCATCTCCAGCAGTTCCAGCGCCCGCTTCTGCCGCTCCCCGGCCGGGCGGTTCGCCGCCAGCATCGGCATCTCCACATTCTCCCGCGCCGTCAGGTACGGCAGCAAATTGCGCGCCGGCTGCTGCCACACAAACCCCACCACATCCCGCTTGTAGCTCACCCGCTCCTTTTCCTTCATCTTCAGCAAATCTTGCCCGGCCACCAACATCCCCCCCGCGCTCGGCGCATCCAGCCCGCCAATCACATTCAGCAGCGTCGATTTGCCCGAACCAGAAGCGCCTACCAGCGAGATCATCTCCCCCTGCTGCACCACCAGGTCCAGCCCCTGCAGGGCCACCACCTCCAGGTCAGCCACCTTATAAATCTTGACCAGATTGTCACAAAGCACAAAAGGTTCCGCATCCATCGTAGGCATCGTCAGCATCATCAACACCATAACCTGCAAGGGTAAACGTTCAGCAAATCACGCCCCTACTCATCACCCAACCGCATCACCCGGTGTATGCCGGCGCGCATCAGCGCCAGCGACGAGAGCAGCAGGGCCAGGACATAAAAGCCCACCAGGGCGGCATAGAGGGCAATCATCGTCGGCCAGTCGATCAGCACCGCGTAGAGCGCGCCGCCAGCCACCGCCTCCGCCAGCGCATCGGAAAAGAAGGGGCGCATCAGCACCGCCAGCCCATAGCCAATGGCCGTGCCGGCGGCCAGCCCCAGGGCCATCAGAATAACCCCCTCCAGGCTGAGCAGGGCCAGAAGCTGGCGGGCCGACAACCCGGCCGAGCGCAGCACGCCAAATTCCAACAGCCGCTGGCGAGCGCTAAAGTAATGCACAATGAGAAAGACGACCACGCTGAGGACGGCCAGGGCGATGGCGTTCAGGTTGAACGCGCCCACCGTCTCCGCCGCCGCCAGGTTGGCCTGCATCCGCCCCAGGGTGGCCTGGGCGTCGCCGCTAATGCGGCCCAATCCCTGCTGCTGCACCTGGAACACAACCTCATCATACCCGGCCGGGGCCAGCACCAACCACGCCTCCCGCCGCCCATCAAACGGCGCCGTCTGCGCCTCCAAATCCACCGCCTCTTGCAGCAGCGCCAGGTTGGTCAGCATGTAAGGCTGCTGCACGGCCGGGAAATTCACAATGATCCCCCGCACCTCAAACAAAACCCGCCGGTTACCCACCACGTAAGGCACCACATCCCCAATCTCCTTGTCCAACGGATACGCTTCGGTAGAAAACACCGCCGGCACCCTGCCCGTTGGGCCAGGCACCAGCGCCGTCAACACGTCGGCCACACTCAGCCGCGTCAGCCCCGGCGGATACGCCGTAACCTCGGCCAGCGTCTCCGGGTCCACCGCCAGCAGCGTCAACTGCCGGGCCAGTTGGTCACCATAGCGCGTGCGCTCATTGCGATAGACACCCGACCCCGCCTGCACGCCGGGCAGCGCCAGCAGCGCTTCCAACCGCTCCGGCTGCCGCACCGGGTAGCTTACCACCAGGTCCGCACCAGATAGATACTGGGCCATTTGCGCCTGGCGCACGCTGAGCGTGTGGGCAAAGGTCGCCGCAAAAAAGGTCAGCGCCGCCGCCAGGCTAATCAGCAGGACCACCCGGCTTGGCCCGGCCGGGTCACGGGCCAGGCGCGTCAGGCCAAAAGGCAAGATCAGGTCGCGCCGCCGGCGGCCCAGCACAGCCGCCAGGCGCAGCAGGTAAGGAAAAACGCGCAAAAAGACCAAAGCAATGGCAATGAGCAGCAGCGATGGCCCCAGCAGCAGCAGCGGGTCAGCCACCCCGGCCGGGTTGCCACCCGCCAGCCGCCGGGCAAACGAGCCACTGTCCGCCAACTGCCAATACACCAACGCCCCCAACGCCAGCAGGAAAAAGTCCAGGTAGAAACGCTGCCAGCCAGTGCGCTGCCCCGGCCGGGTCAACTGCTGCTGCCAGGCCAACACACTGTGCCCCGACCCCCTGCGCCGCGTAGCCAAAGCAATAGGCAGCACCAGCGCCAGCCAGGCAAACAACGCCGCCAGCAGCGCCAGGTTCCAGGAAAGGCGCGGCAGGCCGGCCGGCAAACTACTACCCGACCACCAGCCCAGCAGCAAGCGGGCCAACGGCGGCCCCAACGGCACCGCCACCACCAGGGCCAGGAACAACCCTTGCAGCGCAAAAACCCGCGTAATCTGCCCCCCGGTAAAACCCCGGTCCACCAGCGTGGCCAGCTCACGCCGCGACTGGTCCAGCCAAAAGGAGCCAATCACGGCCACCGTGTACAGCACAAACAACATCGACTGCACCGTCAGCAAAAAGACCGACACCTGCGCCGTGGCCAGGTCAACAAAAAAATCGTCAATCAGCGTCACCAGGCCAGTCTCAATGCCCACGCTCCGCCAGCGCGTCTCTAGCAAGCGCAGGTCATCGCGCACCTGGGCGGCGCTGTCCACGTTAATCGCCGTGGTGTCCAGCAGCACCCGCCAGTAACGCTGGAAGCCCGGCACCGCCTGCTGCATCGTGTCGTTGGGCACCAGCAGCGGGATGGTCAGCTTGTCCGGCCGGTTACCCCGCTCAATGCGCTCCACCTCAAACAGGGTCAGGTCCCCCTGCCACACCTCGGCCTTGGGGTCCGAAGGCACCACAATGGCCGCAATCATCAGCCGCAGCGACCTGTCTTCCGAGTAGAGCAGGTCCCCCAGGGCCAGCCCCGCCCCCTCAGCAGCTAACTGCCCAATGGCTACCTCCTGCACCTGAAAGAGCTGGTTAGGTGGCGGCGACACATAAACCGGCCATTCGCCTTCCACAATGTCTACGTTAGATTCCAGGGTATTAAAGGCCCAGAAGCGGAACCACGCTTCTTCATAAACCGGCACCTGCTCCCCGGCCGGGTTCACGTAAAAGTCCGCCCCGCGCAACGACTGGTTCTCACCCGACTCGCGAATCTCGATCCGCTCCTCAAACAGGCTGCCCAGGCTCTCCTGCAAGTCGCCCAGCAGCGCCGCGGTGAGCGAACTGGCCGGCCCGGTCACCCGCAAATTCCGCACCCCGGCCGGGGCCTCCGCCAGCACCAGCCGCAAACTCTTGCCGGCAATCGCCGTGCTGTACAGCGGCAGCCCGGCCATCAACGTCGTAGCCAGCAGCAAGCTCAACAGCACCACCAGGTTCACCCGCCAGTGGCGCACAAAATGCCGGACCGTAAAACGCAAAAGCAGCACCCTACTCCTCGCCAATCCTCAACACCCGGTGCAGATTACGCCGCCAGAGCAGGTACGTGGCCACACCCAGGGTCACCATAAAGGCCACCACCAACAGCAAATAAATGCGGGCCACCGCCCACCAATCGTTAAGCGGCTGGAAGGGCGGGATAGTCGCCTGGCTGCCCAACGAAATCGGCAGGCCCGGCAGCGTAATCTGGTTCAGCACCACGCCCAGCACCGTACCCAGCGCCAGGCCAAACAAAATCAACACCACCTGCTCCAGCACCAACATGCCATACAACTGGCGCGGCGACAGCCCAATAGAACGCAGCACCCCATAGGCCGATTCCCGCTGCCGGGCGCTCATGTAAAAGTAGGTGGCAAAGCCGATCAGGCTGAGCGTCGTGGTCAAAACGTAGCCAAAATAGGTCACGCTGCGCAGCCCCAGCGACATCGGATCCGCCTTAATCTGGGTGCGGATCGCTTCGGCCGAAATCACCTGGTTAACGTTGGGCACCGAAGCCGCGGCAGTGGTCAGCGCCTCAATCCCGGCCGGGGTCGGGTCACTCCCCTGCACAAACACCTCATTCACATTCACCGAACGGCGCGACACATGGTTCAACTGGTCCAGCACCGCATCCCGCGACGTAATTAGAAAGCCGCCGCGCGCCTCGTCATACAGCGTGGGGAAGTAATCCACCGTACCCACCAGCTCAAACAACAACTGCCCGCTCGACGGCAAGGTAATCGGCAAAATATCCCCCACCTCAGCCGAGGAAGCAGCCACAAAGCCAGCACTGGCCAGCGCCGGCAGCACAATCGCCTTGTTGATATTGGCCAGGCTCAGGCCCACCGTCTCCCGCGAATCAAACTGGTAGCCAATGTGCAAACGCGCCCGGCCGGAGTGCGCCTCCTCCGAGGGCCGGAAAACGGGATTGAAGGCCGTAGCACTGCCCTGCCAGACACGGCTCACATCCTCAAAGTCATCCACCACCTGGCGCGCATCCGTCTCCCAATCAACCACCGTCAGGTCATCCAGCGCCAGCTCCATGAACACGCTCTGCGGCCCACCGCGGAAAGAGGTCGTGCGCAGTCGGTTCTGCAGCCACAAAGAATGCAGGCTCAGCGGGTAGCTGCGTTCTGTCAGCACCGGCAGCAGCGCTGAATAGTAGCGCCAGCCGTCCGCCGGATAACCGCCCGTCTCCGCCGGCAGCAGCTTCAGGTTCAGCAGTTGCCCCTGCGCCGTCTTCACCTTGGCCTCCAGGGCAATCCGGTCCAGGTCGCTGTCCCCCTCTGCCGTATTGCGAATGTTGCGCAGCTCCTCCGGCGGATCGGGCGGCGACCAGACCCAAATGCCCAGTTCGCGCACCCGGCCGGGTAAAGGCGTCACCGGCTGCTCGGCCGTGTTGTCCACTTCCAGGCTGTTCAACAGCAGCGGCAGCGGCTCAGCGGCAAAATCCTCCCGAAAATTCAACAGCGACCCCGCCGTTGCCGGGTCCACGGCCAGCAGCTCCACCGCCCCAAACAGCCGCCCCAACGAAATAGACCCCTGGCCGCGCCACGCCCCGGAAAGACCGGCCATGCCCGGCAGCGTTGCCAGGTCATCCAACAGAATCCCCCTGGGTGATACCAGGCGCAGGTCGCTGCCGGCGGCGTACATCGCCCGCTCCGCCTCACTGCGGTCCAGCGTTGCATTTAGCCCGGTCGAGAGGATGCCCAGGGCCATGGCCAGCGTCAGCAGCAGCACCAGGCGAGCCACGTGCGTGGGGTTGCGCGCAACCTGCCACATAGCCAGCGCACCCGGCAAGCCACGCTGCCGGGTGGTGAGCGCAGCCAACCCCCGCAGCATAAGCGGGAAGAGGCGCAGCAAAATCGTCCCGGCACCCAGCAGCAGCGCCAGCGGGGCCAGCAGCAGCAGCCAATCCACCCGTGTGCGCGTCGCCGTCCCCCCCACAATGGAGCCAAAGGTCTGCAAACGCCACAGCAGAATCAGCCCCACCGCCAGCACAAACACATCCAGATAGTAGCGCTGCCACCACGGCGGCGCTTCGGCGCGGGCCACGGCCTGCTGGTGCGAGATAATGCTGCGGCGCACCGCCGTCCGGGCCGGCCACAGCAGCCCCACCAGCGATGCCAGCGCTCCCACAATGGCCGCCAGCCACGCCGCACTGGTGATGGTCAGCGGCCAGCCGGCGCCGCCCACATCGGCCAGCGGCCCCACCACCGCCAGCCAGCGCACCAGGGCCACCCCCAGGACTGGCCCGCTCAGCACGGCCAGCAGGGCAATGAGCAGCGCCTCTAGCAGTTGAATGCGGAATATCTGCCAGCCGGTCATGCCCCGGCTGGCCAGAATGGCGAATTCCCGCTCTACCTGGCGCACTGCCAGGGCGGAAACCATGGTCACGTAGTAAAGGGCCAGCAAGACGATTTCGGCGGTGAGGAAGAGCAGCGGCGAACTCACGGCCCCGCTTTGCTGCTGAAAGGCCCGGACGATGTCGTCTACTTCCGTTTGCAGGTTGGGGCGAGCGGCCAGCGGGCGCAGGTCATCGCGCAGGCCATCTAGCTGGGTCAGGAGGTGCGGCAGGTTGCGCAGGGTTACCCGGCCGGGGTCCAGCAGCACATACCAGTCCAGCTCCGGCCGCCCTTCAGGCGTCATGGCCTGGTGCGCAGAGAAAAACGTCCCGGCCGGGATCAGCGCACTATACTCCGTCCACTCATCATCAGAGCGCACCAGCAGCGGGCTAAACTCGCCAAACCAATACGGGTCACGGGCATCCACCGGGCGCACAATGCCGGCCACATCCAGCCACCCCGTCGGCTCCGGATCATCCGCGCGCGTACTGACCGGCAGTTGGTCGCCTACTTGCAGTTCAAACGCCTGGGCCATCGCCTCCGGAACCAGCACCTGCACCCTGTTTTCGGCCGGGTCCACCACCGTCCCGGCCGGCCACTCCCCGGCCACCAGCGCCAGCTTCTGGCGCAGCTCCTCGCCCCCATAAGTGCGCAAATTAAGGCGATTGCCGGCCAAAACCTGCTCATCGGCCCAGGGCAGCAGCCACCAGGTCGCGCTGCTGGGCACCACCTGCACCATATACTCGCCCAGCCGCGCCGCCACCGCCGTCTGCACCGCTTCATCCAGCGCCTGGTAATCCGGCTCCGGCGTATCGCTGATGAAGGCATAGGCGGCCAGGGCCACGTTGCCCCGCAGCACCGAGCCGGCGCTAAGGGTGCGGCGTAAGCCAAACTCCACCACCGTGTTCACCAGGATGGGGCCGCTGGCCAGCAGCGCCGTCGCCAGCAGCACGCCCAGGCTCAGGGTTGCCAATATCTGCCAGTGGCGTGTTGCTCGCTTAAAAATGAAGGCCAGTAGATTCATGAAAGCACGTTGGCGGCCAATTGCAGGCCGGCGCAGGGCACAAACTGCGCTGGCGCAACCGTTTGGGGATTACGGGTTCAGGCAGCCGTCCTTCAGCGAACTGAAGGACGAGTAGTTCAGGAAGGCCAGGTACCAGTCACCATCTTCGTACAGCCATAGCTTAATGTCGCCCAGGTAACGATCGTCCTGGTAAACGTAGACGCTGGCAAAGCGCCCCTGGTGCACCATCACCCGGTAGGCAAAATCTTGCGGCGTAATCTGGCCCTGGCAGCGGGAAAGGCGCTGCCAGACGCGCAAGATGGCTTCTGGCAAGGGGCGCGAGCGGGTGGTGAGCAGGACCAACCCCGGGCCATCGGCTTCAATCGCCGCGGCCATCATCGCCTGGGCTGCCTCGCCAGGGGACTGGTTGGCCACTATGGGCGGTGGGGCGTCCGGCAGCGGTTCGGCCAACTCCCCGGCCGGGATGGGCAGCGGCGTGGCGATGGGCGTGGGGGATGGCCCGGCCGGGGACGCCGCCGGCAGCAGCAGCGGCAGCGCCGTGGCCGGCGCCTCGGCTGTGGCCAGGGTTGCCAACTGCTGCCGCCAGGGGTTAAAGAGCAGTACCACCGTGGCCAGAAACAACACTACCACCAGCAGCGTGCCTAGCTGCTGCGTCGCGTCAAGCGTCCTCTGAAAAAACAAGGCGCGCCGTATGCGCCGGTAAACACTCTCCTGGATCCGCAGCGAGGTCTCGGCCGGCAGTGTGTCTAGCACCTGGCGATAGCGCCGGGCCTCCAGCCGCAGCTCAGCATCCAGGGTACGCATTTCAGCCAGGGCCTGGCTGCACGCATCACAACCCATCAGGTGCAGCCGTATGGTTCGTTGGGCGCTGTCTGCCAGCCCGCCCTTCAGGTAGCCGGCCAGTTGGTCTTGCACCTGCTGGCAGTCGAGATACGATTGCTGCGTTTCTTTGTTCACCATGGCCGTTAGCGTTCGGAGGTCCTTACCTGGTCCCGGCCGGGGCCGGCCACACCATGACCGCCCATATCAGCCTGCGCCATCGCCCGCAGCTTCACGCGGGCCGTATTCAGCCGGGAATAAACCGTGCTGGTGCGAATCTTCAGAATCTGGGCCACCTCATCACAAGGCAGCTCCTCCAGGTAATGCAGCACCAATGGCAGGCGCAGCCCCTCATCCAACTGGTCAATGTAGCGCCACATAGCCTGCCGGTACTGCTGGTCCGTCACCTCCTCCACCACGTTGTGGCCAGACGCCCGGCCGCGGATCCAATCCAGGGAGATCGCCTGGCGCACCTTGCGCCGCCGCAGCCGGTCACGACACATATTCACCACAATTGTAGTTAACCACGTCTTAAAGGAAGAGCGGCCCTCATACTTCTTTATCTGCTCAAAGACACGCAGGAAAACATCCTGCACGGCATCCTGCGCGTCATGCTCGTTGCGCAAAATGGTCAGCGACAGGCGATACACTTGCGTCTCATAAAGCTGAAACAGCTCGGTAAAGGCGGCCAGTTCACCCTGTTGGCAGCGGCGCACCAGCCCTTCCGGTTCCGACGACATAGCGTCTCCACATCACATTGCTACTGCATTAGACGAACTAACCACCCTTTTTTTGCAAAGTTGTTATGATCAGGCAGGATTGCTGGCCCGGTCGGCAATCCCCATTTTCATCCTACTGTTCGCTTGCTTACAAGGAGACACCACGCGCCTACGGCGCACCAGCAAATGAATGAAAATACGGAGCGCGGTCTGCCAGACCGCAAAGGGCGGACGAGCTGTCCGCGCTCCATTTTCAGAGGAGTTACCCATGCACTTCAAAACGATTATCGAACCATTTCGCATTAAGGCAGTGGAGCCAATTCGCCACACCACCGAGGCCGAGCGCCAGGCGGCGCTGGCCGCGGCCGGGTACAACCTGTTCCTGTTGAAAGCGGAGGATGTGCTCATCGACCTGCTCACCGATTCCGGCACCGGCGCCATGTCGTCGCGTCAATGGGCGGGGATGATGATGGGGGACGAGTCTTATGCCGGTGCTACCTCATTTTATCGCTTTGAGGCGGCCGTGCGCAACATTACCGCCCTGAAACACATCATTCCCACCCACCAGGGGCGTGCCGCCGAGCGCATTCTGTTTGGCTCCCTACTCCGGCCGGGGGACATTGTGCCCAACAATACCCACTTCGACACCACGCGGGCCAACGTAGAGTACCGCCAGGCTGTTGCCCTGGACATCCCCATCGCCGAAGGGCGCGAGCCGGCGCTGCTGCACCCCTTCAAGGGCAACATGGACCTGGCGGCGCTGGAAAAGGTGCTGGCCGAAAACCCCGGCCGGGTTCCCCTGGTCATGATCACCATCACCAACAACTCTGGTGGTGGCCAGCCGGTCAGCATGGCCAACATCCGCGCTGCCAGCCAGATTTGCCACCAACACGGCGTTCCCTTCTTCCTGGACGCCTGCCGCTTTGCCGAAAACGCCTGGTTCATCAGGCAGCGCGAAGACGGCTACGGCGACAAAACGCCGCTGGCCATTGCCCAGGAGATGTTCAGCTACGCCGACGGCTGTACCATGAGCGCCAAAAAGGACGGCATGGCCAACATCGGCGGCTTCCTGGCCCTGAATAACGATGAGCTGGCCCAGCGCTGCAAAAACATGCTCATCCTGACCGAAGGCTTTCCTACCTACGGCGGCCTGGCCGGCTATGACCTGGAAGCCATCGCCGTGGGCATTCACGAAGCGCTAGACGAGGATTATCTGCGCTATCGCATTCGCTCCGTGGCCTACCTGGGGGACATCATGATCGAGAATGAGGTCCCCATGATGCGCCCACCCGGCGGTCACGCCATCTACCTGGATGCCAAAGCGATGCTGCCGCACATTCCCCCGGCGCAGTACCCGGCCTGGGCGCTGGCCAACGCCCTCTACCTGGCGGGCGGCATCCGTGGCGTGGAGATTGGCTCGATCATGTTTGGCCACCACCCGGATGGGTCGGAGACCCCGGCCGGGATGGAACTGGTGCGCCTGGCCTTCCCGCGCCGCACCTACACCCAAAGCCACGTCGACTACCTGGCCGAGGTTATCCTGCACGTTAACCAGCACAAAGAAGCGATCCCCGGCTACCGCATCGTCTGGCAAGCGCCCGTGCTGCGTCACTTTACCGTGCGCATGGAACCGCTGGCGGCCACCGGTTCACAAACATGAAACCCGGCCGGGGTCTACGTCAGGCAAACAACCCCGGCCGGGTAAACTCCCCGCCCCCACCAGCCACAACCACCTACCGCACAATCGTCGGCAGCATCACCTCATAAACCTGGCTGCCACCCAACAAGCTGAAATCGGTGAAGTGATCAATTTGCATCGTCACCCGGTTCGCCTCCGTATCCACCACATAGCTGTCGGGGATCGTCCAGCTATTGGTTGTCGTGCTGAAATAGGCCGGCCGCAACCCCTCTTCCCGCAGATTAAGGGCTACCAGCGCCGCCTCATCATAGGCAAACGTAATCACCACATTCTGGTCGAAGTTGGCCATAATCGGCGTACCTTGCTCATCTGTGGCAATGAAAGCGTAGCCATACTTGTATAGCCGGGCGTGGTGCTGGTGCGCGAAGGTAGCAATCGGCGTGATGTGCAGCGTCACCATCCCCGTTACCGGCATCGCCCCGGCCGGGATGAAGATGCGCGTGCCATCGGCCAACTGCAAACTCTGCGCCTCATTAGCGGCAAAGCTCACCGACACCGGTCCCGGTTTGGCAAACGGTCCATTCAACAACAAGTCCAGGTCCGCGTTGCCAGCCACGAAGAAGGTCGTTCGGGTGGCAAAGAAGCTATGATCCGTCTCCAGCACCGCGCCCACCGTCCAATCCCGGCCGCTCAGCAGCGGCAGCGAGTAACTTTCACCTAGCAGCGCCGTGGTATGCGTGGCGGCGCCATCCTCCGTGTAAGCCCAAATGACCACCCGGCCATTCTGGCCCGCCTCGCCGGCCAGGCTCACCGTACCGCTCAGGGTTACATCTGGGGCGCGGAAGGCCAACACCTGGCCACCAACCACCCCGCCACGCGGCACAACCACCGTCTCTATCACCGGATTCAGCCACTCTTCCGGCCGGGCGGCCGCCCGCAGCCGGTAAACGCCATGGGGCACCACCAGCCGGAATGCGCCGTCGGCATCACTGGTAGTCCGCAGCGTCACCTGCTCCAGGACACGCCCCAAACCCTCCACGGCCACGGTCGCTCCGGCCAGCGGCTCCCCGGCCGGGTCCAGCACCCTCCCCAAAACAACACCATCCCGCTGGACCACCGGCAGCGGCACCACCACCGTCTGCCCCGACTCAGCCGGCACCGCCGTATGATGGTCCAAAACCACATAACCAGACTGCGGATCAACAAAGTAAGCCAGGTGCCACAGCCCGGCACTCACCCCCAGGCGGTATGTGCCATTGGCCGGGTCAAGCTGATCCCCCACCCCAGCCCAGGGGTTACTGGCCATTACATATCCCTCAACACCAGTAGGAATCACGTTTTGGCGCGGATCCCACAGCGCGCCGGCAATAGTGGCATCTTGGGGCAGCAGAGGAACCAGCAGTTCCACCACTTCGCCGCCAAGCACACTCACCGGCTGCGGGCCACCGGCCAGCCAATCGCTGCCCGGGGAAAGGGTTACACCAACCTGGTAATCACCATCTGGCAGGTAAAGCGCAAAACTGCCACCGGCGATGGGGGCACTGTTCACCGGCCCGGCCGGGCCAACAGCCGTCGCAGTGCCATACGCCCCCACCGGCGCACCATCGCTATCCACCAACCGCCCCAGCACCATGTTAGGCGCATCGGTCAGGATGAAGTCGACACCGGTGATGGTTTGCGTGCTACCAATGGTCACACTAATCGCTTCGCCGCCGAAGATATAGGCCATCTCTGGCGGCACATCGGGTCTCAGCAGCCACGTCCCGGCCGGGACGGCCAGGGCAAAGCTGCCATCAGGACTGGTTTCCGTTTGCGCCCCCAGGTAATCACTCGTCCAGGCCAACAGGCGCACATTGCCTACGCCCTGCCCCCCACTATCCACAACCACCCCACTGATGGTGGCATCCCGTTCCAACAGCATCACCTCGCCCACATCCAGCGTATCCTCGACCGGCACATACAGAAATTGAGGCGGCGGCCCGGCAAACGCCGGGTCTTCCGCCTGCACAAAGAGACGGTAGTTGCCATGGGGCACCGCCACAGCAAAGCTGCCGTCGGCCGGGTTGGCCAACACGGTGCGCCCCACACCCTCATTGTTACGCAGGCTAACGGTCACAGTGAAGGGCGGCGGACCGCCGCCCGGCATGACCACACTGCCAACAACCGTCGCATCGGCCGTCAGCACCTCAAAGTTTATCGTGCGCTGCTCCAGGGCAAGGTTGTAATGGAAAAAGGCCAGGCGTGGCGGGTCGGTGTAGAGCCACTGACCAGGATTGGCGGCCGGCGTGGGTTCCACGGTTACCGACCAGAGTCCGCCGCCGAGGCGCAGCTCGTATTGGCCGGTCGCGTTGGTCAGGGTCTCACCCCGGCCGGGGTGGTCCAGACGGTTGGCAATAACGTGGGCATTCTCCACCGGGTCACCCACATTGCTAACAACCTGACCGCGCAGCACTTTGGGCGCGTCACGCAGGGCAACTGCCCCCAGGTCGGTTAGGGCGGGCGGCACGGAAAAGGCTATCGGCTCCGCAGCAATCAGGCTGTCGGCCCACCAGGGCGGCTCCACCACAGCCAGGTAATCATCAGCCGGCAAATCGCCAATGGCAAAATAGCCACCAGGGCTGCTTTTATCCTGGCGGTAAACATGCAGCGCCAGGCCATAAACGTGAATGGTCGCGCCGGGCACAGGCACACCTTGCGGGTCCGTGACGGTGCCCACAACATTGGCCGGACGCAAAACCAGCGCCACACTCTGGGTTGTGGTGGCGGTAACCGTGATAGGCGTGAAAGACGATGGCCAATAGGGGTCGTCGCCCACACGGTTGGCGCGCAGGCTGTAGGTGCCGGTGAGCAGGCCACCCAGGCGGATGTTCCCGCTCTCGGCCAGGCTGGTTTGCACCAGGTGGCCGTTGCGCTCCACTTCCACAGCAGCGGTAACTGGTGTCACGCCATCGGGGGCGTAAACAGTGCCCAGCACAGTTGGCTCGGTAAGAGCCAGGGTACCGGCATCCACAGGCTCACCCAAAACAAGCAGGGATTGCGGCAAAGAGGGGGTGTAGGCACTCCCGGCCGGGGCGGAAGCTTGCAGGATATAGTTGCCATTGGCCACCGGCCCCAGGCTAAATGTGCCGTCGTCAGGGCTGACCTGGGCCTGGCCATGGGTCACGCCGTCTGGGCTGGCAAGTCTGACAATAGTCCCGGCCGGGGGCAGATTCCCGGCCGGGTCGGTAACAACCCCAATAATCACGGCGGCCTGCACCCCATCTGAGGGCGCGGCAAAAACCCACGCACCAGCTCCCAGGAAAAACATAAGCAGCACCAACCCCAACCAGGGCCAGCATATCTCCAACTTACGGTTTGCAACCATGCGATTCTCTCCTTCTTAAGCGACTCGATCTACTTCACAAGCGATCACTCCCCCCTGCCCCCTGAGCTTGTCGAAAGCGGGCGGGTCCCATAGGCACAACCTGCGGGGGAGCGAACAGTGACTTTTCCCCAGTATGTGTTCCAGATGTTCACCTCAGGTAACCAAATCGTTAGAAAATTGTAAACTCAGACGCATTCCACCCCCACCGGCCACGACTTCCTCCCCCCCGCCCTCTCCCGCCGCCTTCTATCCGGTTGACCATCGCCCCATTCCTTTGCTACAATCCGCCATAGTGACAATTTTTCACCCCCTTGCGTCCTAGGAGGATAACTTGATGACCGATCCAATTGATTGCCCCTTCTGCGGCATCCTTTGCGGTGAAGACCCAGGCAAAATCATCGCCCAGGACCCGGCCAGGCGTTTTGCCCTCATTCAGAACATTCACCCCGAGGCCACCGTCCACTGGCTGGCCATGCCCATGGAGCATTCGGCCAGCACCGAGCAGCTAAAGGAAAGCGATCCCGGCAAGTTCATGGAGCTAATAGAGTTTGCGCTGGCGCACACCCAGGCCCAGGTCCAGGACTACCCCAGCCTGATCAATGGCTTCACCATTAAGTTCCACATCGGTGCTTTTGAAACGCTGCCCCACGCCAAGCTGCACGTGCTTTCCACCGAGTAGACGCCGGCCCCCCGGCCGGGACGCAAAACGCCCCCCGGCCTCCAGAGCATTGGCACCCGCGCGCAAGCACCAACCACCTCTTTTGTAGATCAGCCCCCTGCATACCGGTGGCAACATTTATTGTCAGGGCAAATGGGGGCCAATCTAGCCGGCCGCCTGAATCATCCCGCAGAGGTCCATACGCGTCACCTACTACGCATTACGCTCCGGCTTGGGTATACTAAGGCACACGACCAATGACTGTGCATGAACGGTATACCCAGGCCTCGCTGTTTACGCGAGAGGAACTGAGCAGCATTGCCCATTCCCGGCACCTCCGCGAACTATCGCAGTTGAGTTTGCCGCAAATTGATGCTGCCGTTAACCTGGTATCACAAATGGCCCCGGCCGGGACTATCCCCCGTGTCATCCTCAACAGCCTGGCCGCCCTACCCGGCCGGTACCTCACCCCCGAAACCGCCCGCCGCGACACCCACCTCCTCTTCGAAAGCCTGGAAAACCTCACCATCTTCGGGGCCGCCTTCGCCGCCCCGGCCACCATCATCTGGGCCTACCAGAATCTGCTCAAGCTGGCCGGCAAAGACCCCGAAAGCGCCTTTCCCCAGGGCACCTGGCAATTCTACGTCAACTACGCCCTACGTGAAGACACCGCCCGCCACACCCACGAAACCCACGGCTTCGACACCGTCCTCAACACCCACCACATCCGGCTGAGCACCGTCAACCGGCTCACCGCCTGGGTCATGGCCGCCAGCCACTGCCTGCACCAATACCACGATCTGCTGCGCAACGAGTGGCGCGAGCGCGTTTACCTGCACCAACTGGCCAGCGTAACCGCCACCCACCCCCAAAGCAGCCGCTTTGCCCAACTCTACCGCCAATGGGAGCTGCAGCGGCCCTACGGGCGCGGCCAGGATGCGCGGCCGCACGACAACTTCCCCGCCTACCGGCGCATCAAGTTCAACGCCTTCCTGGAGCGGGCCATGAACGGCCTCACCGCCACGGAGCGGCGCGACTGGGTAGAACAGGTCCGCCTGGCCCGGGAATCAGACCTGCCCGATTACCAGCGCCAGATGTCGGTGCTGAACTATCTCTCCCCCGGCCGGTACGGTGACGAACGAACCGCCATCCCCCTGGAGTGGGCCCAGATCGGCCTCATCTACCAGGGCTGCTACTACCTTATTCCCGCCTGCGCCCCCAACAGCAGCGAACCGGCCAGCCCAGAAACCATGCGCAGCCAGATCATGGCCATCGTCAACAACCCCGCCCGGCCCACCAACTCCCTCCGCGAACTGGCCCGCACCCGCCGCGCCGCCCTGACCGATCTGCAAAGCCAGCTCAACCCGGTCGTGCGCGAAGAATGGGAAGTACTGCGCCTGGCCCCGATCTTGATTAACTTCGACCAGCAGCCCGCCAACCTGGGCCTGTCCGAACTACGCCAGGCCGAGCGCGGCCTGGGCAGCCAGGCCATGACCATCTTCGACACCGGCCGGACCTTCGTATTTGACCAATCGCACATCTTCTTTGACGGCACCTGGGGTGCGGCCGTGGCCGAAATTCTGACCAACGAAGCGCTCTCCTGGGCTGTTTACCTGCAAAGCCTGCCGCCGGCCATGCCCGCCGATTTCCGCCCCACGGCCCTGGTCTTCCCCTTCACCGCCGCCGAACGGGCGCTGCTAGCCGCCGCACCCAAAGTCCCGGAAGAGGTCAGCGCGGAAACAGATCAGGTGAAGATACGCACCATCCTCCATCTGCGCCGCCTCTTCAAGCTGCGCAACGACCTGATCCATCTAACCGTCAACGACATCCTCATCCTGTACCGGGCCATCCATGCCGCCACCTACCGGCCGGATGAAGCCCTGATCGCCGCCCTGCAAGCAGTGCAGACCCGGCCGGAGAGCCGCGAAGCCGCCACCCTGGCCCTGGCCACCATTACCAACGAAGCCAACATCAACCCGGCCGTGTTGATCCCGGTTGATGCCAGCCAGCAAGACCCCCAGGCCCGTGTCCACCCCGTCTCCTTCCTGGTCCCCCTGGAAGAGCTGAAACTGCTAGAGCTGCACCGGGAGGCGTTGGCGGCATTGGAGGCGTACCAGGAAGGCCAGGCAGACCGGGCCGCCGCCTACCGGCAGTTTGACCAGCTACAGCGCAACTACCTGACCGCACTGGCCGGCTGCGGCGTAGTTTTCCGCCAGGCCAAGCAGATCGCCAACGCCGGGCAAAGCACGGCGGTGAGCAGTATCAAGCTGCTGGCCCACATACCACCCGCCTTACAGCAGTGGCTAGACAATATCCCCGGCCGGTTCGATGCCCTCAACGACATTATCAAAGGGCGCGAAGTCTTCTCCAACATCGGTGCAGTGGCCCCCTCCAGCAGCCTCACCCGTTTCCTGACCGCCAAGGACGACAACGACCAGAAATGGCTGGCCTGGGGCGTGCTGACCGATGCCCAGAAGGTCATGCGCATCACCTTGCGTGATTTCCGGCCCCACGTGCAGTTGCTGGTGGCCCAGGGCCATCAGGACCTTGCCGCCTGGCTGATTCGCGACTACCTGGAGGCCTACGCCCGCGGCCTTAACCAATATGTCCATGATCTGTATCGCATTACCCTGGCCAGCCGAGAAACGCGCACCACGGCTGGCGAACAGCAGCTGAAAGAATGAGACGGCGAACCCTGACCCGGCCGGGACACAAAAGGGTTCCTGGAGAATCGTATGCTTGACGATCCGCTGATTGGACGTCAGTTAGCCAACTATAAGGTAGAACGCGTCATCCGCCGCGGCGGCATGGCGCAGGTCTACTATGGCGAGGATGTCAAGCTGCACCGGCCGGTGGCCATCAAGGTCATCGACGCCCGCTACCGCAGCAACCCGGCCTATGCCGAACGCTTCGTGCGTGAAGCCCAATCCGTGGCCAAGTGGCGGCACGAAAACATCGTGCAAATCTACTACGCCGACGACGAAGATGGGCTGTACTACTACGCCATGGAGTATGTGGATGGGCTGGACCTGGCCCAACTGCTGTCCGCCTACACGCAAGATGGCGAGTTGATGCCGCACCACGATGTGCTGCACATCGGCCGGGCCATTGCCAACGCGCTGGATTTTGCCCACCAAAAAGGGGTCATTCACCGCGACATCAAGCCGTCGAACGTCATGGTTTCCGCCCTGGGACGGGTGCTGCTAACCGACTTCGGCCTGGCGCTCACCGTGGAAGAGGGGTCGCACGGCGAGATTTTTGGCACGCCCCACTACATCGCCCCGGAGCAGGCCCATCGCTCGGCCGATGCCGTGCCCCAATCTGACCTCTATTCGCTAGGGGTGATCCTATACGAAATGCTAACCGGCTCGGTGCCCTTTGACGATCCGTCGCCAACCAGCCTGGCCTTGCAGCATATCCAGGATGAGCCGCCCTCGCCGCGGCTGTTGAACCCGCAGTTGAGTGAAGCCACCGAAGTGGTGCTGTTGAAGGCGCTGCGCAAAAAGCCGGAAGAGCGCTACCAAACGGGCAAGGCGCTGCTGGATGCCCTGGAGGAGTCTTTGGCGGCCGAGGGGCCGCAGGCGACGCTTAGCCTGGCGCTGCCCCCCATCCCGGCCGGGATCCAATCACGCACCGCCAGCACCGTCTCCCGCCTCTCCCGCCTCTCCGTCGTAGACCGGATCGCCATGCAGATTGGCCACGACAAGACAATCCCCCTGCGCCACAACACCAACGAACCATCGCCGCAGCGGCGCTTGTGGCTGGCCGCCGGCGGGCTGCTGTTTGTGCTGTTCATTGCCCTGCTAACCCTGCCTCGCCTCTTTGCCGCCGGCTTCCTTGCGCCGATGAGCAATCCCACGGCCACGGCCACAGCTACCACCGTGCTGCTGGCCAGCCCCACCCTGGCGGCCACGGCCACCGCACCAGCAACGCCCACCGCCACGGCCACCGGCACCAGCACGGCCACAGCCCCACCCACCGCAACCAGCACCAACACCCCCAACCCCACCCCCACGCCAACCAATACGCTCACGCCAACGCCCATAGCCAACCGGCTGCAACTGTTCTATGACGACTTCAGCTTCTACGTCTGGAATCCGGGCGCGCAGCCGGCGGATGTGTCGATGCTGGCTTTTGAGGCCGTAGACCCGGCCGGGGCCCCGGCCGGGTACAGCTTCCAGGGGCGAGTGTGGACCGGCTTCTATCCCCGCCTGGAAAGCCGCGCCTGCAACGGGCTAGAAGTCGTCAGCGAGATTGCCACCCAACTACGCCCCTTCCAGTGCCAGACCTACAACGCCCTCATCCGCCCCCAGGCCGATTCCGAGACCATCTTCTGGATCAACCGCGACAACGTGAGCCAGTTCCGCGTCTATTGGCAGGGGGATCTGGTGCGCACCTGTGCCGTCAGTGCCGGCACCTGCATCATCCCCATCCCCTAGCACGCCCCCAAAAGGCAGGATACCGCAGACAAGCGCCCGCAAAACTCAGCGCTTCATTCGCGCTTTTCCGCGCGCTTACGCACACAAATTCATCGCCCACCGGCCGGTTGGGCGGCAAGATTGGGCCGGTCTGGCATCTACCAGGGCAGGGAAGCTCCCACGCAAACCGCCACCAGCACCACCATCAGGTAGATGTTGGACATGATGAAAAAGCTGCGGGCGTGGGCGGCGTCGGGCTGGCGTATGAGCTGGATGTTGCGCCGGAACAGGTCGAAGGTAACGTACCCGGCCGGGACCGCATACACCCACCCCAACGCCGGCGTAGCCATCAGGCCCACCGTGGCCACCCCCACCGCCACCGTGTGCAGAAACACCCACCACGCCGCCGCCGAAAGACTGGTATGCGCCGGCAGCATCGGCACGCCCGCCTTCCTGTAATCTTCACGGTACAAAATGGCCAGGCTCCAAAAATGGGATGGCGTCCACAAGAAAACCAGCAAGGCCAGGATGATGACCGCCGGGTCACGCCAGGCCTGCACGGCCGCGCCGCCGCTCATCACCGCCGCACTGCCGGCCGCGCCGCCAATAACAATGTTGAGCAGCGTGCGCGGTTTTAGCCACAGGGTGTAGATGCCCACGTAGATCACCGCGCCAAAGACCAGGAAGAAAGAGAGCGCCGGGTTAAACGGCAAAACGGCCAGCGAGGGAATGAGGATCAGGGCAATGCCGATGGGGATGACAATCCCCGGCCGGGGGATCATCCCCGTTACCAGCGGGCGTTGGCGGGTGCGCGACATAGCCACGTCGGCGTGCCGCTCAATGTACTGGTTCAACGCCGCCGCCCCCGAGGCCGCCATGCCCCCGGTCACCAGGATCAGCAGCAGCCGCCCCAAACCCGGCCAACCCTGTGCGCCCAAGAAAGCGCCGCCCACGGCGGCCAACAACAGCAGCGAGACCACGCGCATTTTGAACAAGACGACCAGCATTTGCAAAAATGCGCGCCAGTTCATCGGTTCACCAGTCGCCCCGGCCGGGATCATATTCACCGGCATCTGCGGGGGATTCTTCTGCTTCGGCGTATTGATCGACATCCATCCTCCAACAAAACAACCATTACCAGATTCGCCGCTATTGTAACGATCTTCACAAATCCGCCCAATGGGCCAGGCAGCCACCAGCAGATCCAAATTTGGCGCTGGTTCATTTTCAACAGACTCATCTTTACAAATCCACCGCTTATTGCTGACCAAACGCAGGGGCGTCGCCTCGGCGCTTCGCGCCTGGCGACGCCAAGAAGAGTGGGTTTTTTCAATTTTGGCGGTCAAAGACCGCCAAAATTGAAAAAAGACCCCTTGCTTCTCTCCCGCGCGGGGCGCGAAGCGCCCTCGCGCGGGTCAGCGCCAGAAGGACATAATTGGAATTGCTGGGCAGCCACAAAAAAAGCGGGCGATGGCCAAAACCATCACCCGCTTCAAGGAGAGAACAAAAGAGAGCGGCTCCCCGGCCGGGTTAGGGCGCTTCCGGTGTCGGCGTCACCAGGACCTGCCCCTTGGGAAGCGGCTGTTCATACGGCGCGGCCGGTGGCGGTGGCGCGTCGGTAAAAATGACGTTGGTAAAGCCCAGCCCCTGCAAAAAAGAGCGCATAAAAAACTGCGCATTCTCGTTCGCCGTGTCCAAGACGCCCGCTTCAAGGGCCGCCTGTTCAATTTCCGTCTCCGCCCGCTGGCGCACTTCCGTCTCCAAATTCACGTCAACGCTGCCCGACAAGGCCGTACCAATACCTGTGTCCCGGTCGGCCACGTAGGAGCGGTCGTTGTCCAGCGTGGCCACCAAAATCTCCGCCGCCGGTAAGTGGATCATGACCGTCGTCGGGTCCACCACCTGGATGTCACCCGCCTCCATCCGCGTCAGGTCAACGCCGGCAATGACATTGCCATACGCCACAAAGAGCAGCGTCTCGCCAAACGCCCCCCACATGAAATCCTGGTCTCGTTCCGCCCGGATCACCTTCTCGGCCACATACTCCGCCGTCTCCAGCCGGGCCAGATCATTCAGCTCCCGGACAATGGTCACCGGATCGGGCAGGATAACGGGCGTAGCCGGGATGGCCAGCCGGCCAAACAGGTCGCCAATCGGGGCCACCACATCCACCGTCTCTTTGGCCAGCAGGCCGATGAGGCCCACGGTCACAATAAATACCACCAGAAAAATGGCCAGTAGTACGTAAACCACTTTGCGCATAGATTACTCCACGTTATAGTTAACAGTTAAGGATTCCATAAGTCCAGCAGCAAGACCGGTTTTGCAAACCAGTCTTATCCTCTACTATACGTAGGCCTAACCGGAAAAGATGCGGCCAGCAGGTGCGCGTGCCTGGCTTTTCCAATCCTGTTCTCATAATCCGGCCGGGGCGCCCCCGGCCGGGGCGCGGCCAACAACAGCACCCACCTTGCCAGATGCCTGAAGGATTGCCGGAATGTTAGTGGCCACCTGTGTCATCGTTTTGCGCCTGGATGGTGTTTACTCCCTAAAGGACAAACGCAGCATCGTCAAATCATTAACCACGCGGCTGGGCCGGCAGTTCAACCTGTCGGTCGCCGAAGTAGATTACCAGGACACGTGGCATCAGGCCGCCATTGGGCTGGCCGCCGTGGGCAACGATGCCGGCCATTTGCACAGCCTGCTAGAAAAAGCCGTGGCCTGGGTGGGCAGCACCCGGCCGGATGTCCCCATCGATGACTACATCATTGAGTTCCGCTAACAAGCTCACCAACACCCTGCCACCTACCGGCCTACTCCTGCGTACAGTACACATGATCGCCATGCAACGACCCCACCGCTACCTTTTCCTGCTCCTGCTTTTGCTCCTGCTATGGGCAACCGCCCCGGCCGGGGCGCAATCCCCCCCACCGCCACAGAACGGCATCACCCTCACCGCCACCGCCGGCTATGATGGCCTCTACAAAAACGACAACTGGGTCCCAGTCAACATCCAGGTTGCCAACAACGGTCCCTCACTAGAAGGCGAACTGCGCATTGCCATCGTCACCAACAGCCGCGACGAATTACGCTACACCGCCCCGGTCACCCTGCCCACCCAATCAGACAAACAGCTCATCCTGTACGTCCACGTTCCCAACCTTACCGGCCGGCTCACCGTGGAACTCCTGGACGACAACGGTCGCCTGGTGGCCACGGCCGAAACCAACCCGCTAGACGCGGTGGACAGCAATGGCTTGCTCTACGCCGTGGTCAGCAGCGAACTGGCCGAACTGGGCTTTCTGGAAAACGTCCCGGCCGGGCACACAGACGCCGGCGTAGGTTTCCTCAACATCGATCAACTGCCCGACGTCCCCGCCGCCCTCAACGCCATCAACGTACTCATCTTTACCAACGTCGACACCGGCCGGCTCACCGCCGGGCAGCGCGCGGCGGTAGAAGCGTGGGTTACCGCCGGCGGCGTCTTGGTCGTTACCGGCGGTCTAAGCGGCCCGCAAACCACCGCCGCCCTCAGCGACCTGCTGCCCGTCAGCCTCACCGGCAGCACCACCATCACCGATCTGCCCGCCCTGAGCGCCGAATTCGGCACCCAATTCCGCGATCCCGGCCCCTACGTCGTAACCACCAGCACCCTACGCACCGGTGAACTACTGCTCCTGCAAGACGACTTGCCCTTGCTGGCCAGCCAACCATTGGGGCAGGGAACCGTCTATTTTCTAGCTCTGGACCCCAACCTCGCCCCGCTGCTAGACTGGGACGGCAACGAACGACTGTGGGCACAAATCGCCGGCGCGGTCCCCACCTTGCCCGACTGGGCCAACGGCGCAAAGAACAGCTACAGCGCAACCAATGCCGTCACCCGGCTGCCCTTCCTGGCCCTGCCCTCGGCCATTCTCCTGTTCTGCTTCCTCACCATCTACGTGATCGTCGTGGGGCCGCTGAACTACCTGGTGCTAAAGCGCAGGAAGCGGCGCGAGCTGGCCTGGTTCACCATTCCGGCCACCGTACTCTTTTTCAGTTTACTGGCCTACGTCAGCAGCCTGTTCCTCAGCCGCAACAGCACGCTGGTCAATGAAATGTCCATGGTTTACGGCGAGGCCGGAAGCGACACCGGCCGGGTAAACAGCCTGCTTGGTCTATACTCCCCCCGCCGCGCCGTCTACACCATGCAGTTGCCCGGCGATGCCCTCACCCGCCCCTTCGAGAACAACTACGACGTACTCAGTGGCCCCGGCAATCTCGACGCCGTAGTCCGCAGCAGCGACGTTGTGCTGCAAAACGTGCGCGTCGACGTCAGCGGCGTCGAAACCTTCGTCGCCGACAGCTACCGCCCCCTGCCTAACATCACCGGCCGGGTCAACCTGCTCAACCTGGGCAGCACCCCGTCACTGGATATCAGCCTGCAAAACAACAGCAGCATCACCCTCACCGACGCCGGACTGCTCATAGGCAGCAGCTACGTGCGCCTGGGCGAACTGGCCCCTGGGGCACTCGTCCAGCGCACCGAACCGCTGCCCGGCCTCTCCAGCAGTTATTCCAGCTACAGCCCCAGCCCCGGTTCCGCCCTCGGCAGCCTCTATGCCGACATATTCGACAACGTAGACTACTACAACGATCCGGAAATCTATCCCCGCTACCAGCTCCTGGAATCCCTCAGCGACTACTACGGCTATGCGGTCTCCGGCAGCATCCCGGCCGGGGTCGTCACCCTCCTGGCCTGGTCAGACCAACCCCAGCTAGAAATCTCCCTGCGCAACGAGGACGCGCCCGATCGCACCGCCACCACCGCCTACTTCATCGAAATCCCCTTCAACCAATCAACCAGCAGCGGCCAAAGCCTCCAACTACCCGTTGAACTGCTCAACTGGTCCATAACCGACCAGGCCGGCGTCTACGACACCAACATCGCCAACTTCTACCTCCCATCCTCAGGCTACATCGAGTACACCTTCACCCCCTGGCCGGAATTCCAGGCCCTCACCCCAGCCAGCCTGGACGTAGTCCTGCAATACACCGCCGAATCTGGCACGCCAGATAGCAGCCTGGCGCTGCGCCTGTGGGACTGGGACCAGGGCGACTGGATAACCCTGGAGACGGCCGCTTCGGGCACCCGGCCGGTGCCTGACCACGAACAGTTCATTGGACCAGGCAACGAAGTGCGCCTGCGGCTGCAAAACAGCGGCATCTACGGCTATAACATCGAACAGGTCTATCCCCTCCTCAGCGGCACCATGCGCTAGCGCCGCCGCAAATCATGACCCGACAGACCACGCCGCACCCCGGCCGGGTGTGCAACACCAGGAAAACGCCATGTCCACCATCATCGAGATCAAAGGCCTCACCAAGCGCTACGGCAGCTTCACCGCCCTGGAAGAACTGAACCTCGCCGTCGAAGAAGGGGCGGTCGTCGGCTTCATTGGTCCAAACGGCGCCGGCAAGACCACCACCATGCGCATCATCACCACCCTGCTCAAGCCCACCAGCGGCGAAGCGTGGGTTGCCGGCCACTCCGTGCGCACCAGCCCCAAAGCCGTTCGCCGCGCCATCGGCTACATGCCCGACTTCTTCGGCGTCTACGACGACATGAAAGTCTGGGAATACCTCGACTTCTTTGGTGCCTGCTACGACCTGGCCCCGGCCCTGCGCCAGGGCATGATCGACGATCTGCTGGCCCTCGTCGACCTGAACCACAAGAAAGAGGCCTATGTAAACGAGCTGAGCCGGGGCATGAAACAGCGCCTATGCCTGGCCCGCACCCTCACCCACGACCCCCAGGTACTCATCCTGGACGAGCCAGCCAGCGGCCTGGACCCCCGCGCCCGCATTGAAATGCGCGAACTGCTGCGCGAGCTGCGCAACATGGGCAAAACCATCTTCTTCTCCTCCCACATCCTGTCCGAAGTAGCCGACGTTTGCACCAGCCTGGCCGTGCTAGAAGCTGGCCGGTTGGTGGCCTATGGCAACATGGAGGCAATGAAGAAACAGCTTCGCCAGCACCGCCTCATTCACGTCCGCAGCCTGGACGACGTGGCCCCCCTGCAAGCCTTCTTATTTAGCCGGGAAGGGGTACTAGACCTGGCCACCAACCGCGAGGCCGACATCCCGGCCGGGACCCTGCGCTTCGATTTCTCCGGTGACGACCTCGCCCTCAGCCAGCTCCTGGCCGACATCATCGCCGCCGGCATCCCCGTCGTCAACTTCAGCGAGCAAACCGGCAATCTGGAAGACGTCTTCCTCCAGGTCACCCAGGGCGTTGTCAACTAAGAACCCCACCGGCCACAGGCACACCGGGCACAGGCACACCGGGCACAGGCACATCGTGCACAGGCACATCGTGCACATCATCCACCCCAAACAGGTAACCCAAACCCCATGACCGAAACCAGCACATCCCCCCCCCACTCCCCCCAAAACCGGGCCAGGCCTGGCCAGCGGCTGGCCAAACTGCTGCTGCAAAACCCAGTCACCGTCAAAGAGCTGCGCAGCCGTATGCGCGGCGCGCGCAGCGTTACCGTGCTCACCATCTACCTGGCCCTCCTCAGCGGCTTCATCACCATCGTCTACCTCATCTACGCCTCCGCAGCCAACGAACCCTTCGGCCCCGACCCCCGTAAAGCTGGCCAACCCATCTTTGGCATCGTACTCGGCATCCAGGTCCTCCTGGTCACCTTCCTGGCCCCGTCTTTTACCGCCAGCGCCATCAGTGGCGAGAAAGAGCGCCAGACCTACGACCTGCTGCGCACAACCCTGCTCTCGGCCAATGCCCTGGTGTTTGGCAAACTGCTCTCCGCCCTCAGCTACGTCTTCCTGCTCATTCTGGCCTCCGTGCCCCTGCAAAGCATCGCCTTCTTACTCGGCGGCATCTCTCCCGTAGAACTCGTCATCTCCCAACTCCTCATCCTGGTCTCTGCCGTAACCTTCGCCCTGCTTGGCCTGTTCTTCTCCAGCCTGGCGCGCGGCACGCTGGCCGCCAGTGTCAGCACCTTCGCCAGTTCACTCTTCTTCACCTTTGGCCTGCCCACCCTGCTGCTCATGTTCGTGGGCTTCCTGGGCGCTTTCCTGTTTTCCGGTACCACGTCACCCTGGCAAGACGCCCTCTTGCTCTATGGCGGCATGCTCCTGGCCGCCTTCAACCTGCCCGCCACCATCATCTTCAGCGAAGTGGTCCTGCGCGAGGAAAACGCCGTCTTTATCTTTTCCCAATCATTCGGTAGTACTACCTACTACTACCTCTCGCCCTGGGTGCTCTATTTGATCATTTACACATTGCTGGCTTTGCTCTTATACTGGATGTGTGTGCGGCTGGTACGCCGCATCGCGATCCGCTAATACAGTCGCTCAGGACCAGGACAGGAATGCTATGACCCAAGACCCACACTACGAGCAGCTTCTGGGCCACATCCGCCAATGGGCCCGCCGCCGGCATTTGCGCGACACCCTCGTCTGGCTGCCGCGCGCCCTGCTAATTGGGCTGCTGCTGGCGGTACTCCTGGCCGCGGCGGCCCGCTTCCGGCCGCTGCTCACCAATGAAGAGGTGGGTTACCTGGCTTTGGGCCTGGGCCTGGCCGGTCTGCTGGCCGGGGCCATTGCCCTGCTCAGCCAGCGGGCCACGCTGCTGCAGCAGGCCCGCTTCGCCGACCGGCAGTTCCACCTGCAAGAACGGGTCACAACAGCGGTGGAATTGCACACCGGCCGGGTCACCGCCCCCGCCCCCTTCCCGGAACAACAGCTCCAAGACACGCTCCAAGCCGCGGCCGCCGTCGACACCCGCCAGGCCCTCCCCCTGCGCCTCATCCGCCAGGATTGGCTGATGCTGCTGCTGGCCGCCCTGCTGCTGTTGGCCGCCGTCTGGCTGCCCAACCCCCAGGCCAGCATCCTGCTGCACCAGCGCGCCATCGCCCAAACCATCGAAGAGCAGGTTGCCGCCCTGGAAGCGCTGACGGAAGAGATCATGGCCAACCCCGAACTCAGCGCCGCGGAAAAAGAGGCCCTGCTAGAACCCTTGCAAACCGCCATCGAGAGCTTACAAAACGACGACCTGAACCAGGCCCAGGCTGTGGCCGTCCTCTCCGAAGCGGAAGCCGATTTGCGCAGCCTGAGCCAGAACGAGGCCACCAACCTGCTGCAAAACCTGAACGCGGCCGGGCAGCCCCTGGCCGGCAACGCCAATGCCCAGGCCCTGGGGCAGGCGCTGCAAAGCGGTAACCTGGCCCCGGCCGGGGTCGCCGCCGCCCAACTGGCTGACCAACTACCCAGCCTCAGCGCCGCCGAGCAGGCCCAACTGGCCCAGGACCTGGCCGCCGCTGCCGCCGCCCTACAAGAGATTGACCCCACCCTGGCCCAGGAATTGGCCCAGGCCGCCACCGCGCTGCAAAACGGCGATGTTGCCGCGGCCCAGCAAGCCCTGCAAGCCGCCAGCGGCACCCTGCAGCAGCGCGCCCAACAAGCCGCCGCCGCCCAGCAGGCCGCCGCCGCCGCTGGCCAACTGCAATCCGGCCGGGAACAGGTAGCTCAGGCCGGCCAGCAGGGCCAGGGGCAAGGCCAGGGTCAGGGACAAGGGCAGGGTCAGGGGCAAGGCCAGGGACAAGGACAAGGGCAAGGCCAGGGACAAGGCCAGGGTCAGGGTCAGGGCAATGACAGCGGCACCGGCGGCGGCACCGGTGGCACCGGCGGCGAAACGGGTCACGCCGAAAACGTGTACGTGCCCACCTTCGTAGACCTGAGCGATGAATCCGGCGTTGAGATTCAGCTCCCGGCCGAGTGCCTGGCCAACCCGGAAACATGCGGCGCACTGCTCAGCGAGCGAACCACCGAGCTGGGCGAGGAACAAAGCATTGTGCCCTACGACCAGGTCTTTGGCGACTACCGCAACGCCGCCTACGAAGCGCTGGCCGAAGATTACATCCCCCTGGGACTAAAAGGCTTCATCCGCGACTACTTCGCGTCGCTGGAACCACAATAACAAACCAGACAACAACCGCCGGCACAGGAAACACGCATGACAACACCCGAACTAACCGCCGCCGATTTTCGCGAGACGGCCGCCGCCATTGAAGCAGAAGTAGGCAAAATGATCGTTGGCCAGGCAGACGTGGTGCGCCACGTCCTCGTCGCCATCCTGGCCGGCGGCCACGCCTTGCTAGAGGGGGTTCCCGGCCTGGGCAAGACCATGCTCATCCGCACCCTGGGCGAGGTCTTGCAGTTGCAGTTCAGCCGCATCCAGTTCACGCCCGACCTGATGCCGGCCGACATCACCGGCACCGACATCATGGAAGAAAGCAGCGGCGGCCACCGCGCCTTCCGCTTCCAGCAAGGGCCGGTGTTTGCCAACCTGGTGCTGGCCGACGAGATTAACCGGGCCACGCCCAAAACGCAGTCAGCGCTGCTGGAGGCGATGCAAGAGCAAACGGTGACCGTGGCCAACAAGACCTACCCGCTGCCCCGCCCCTTCTTTGTGCTGGCCACGCAAAACCCGCTGGAAATGGAAGGCACTTATCCCCTGCCAGAAGCACAGTTGGACCGTTTCTTGTTCAAGGTCAATGTGCCTTTTCCCTCCACCGAAGAACTGACGGAGATTCTGGCGCGGACTACGGGTAAGGAGACACCGGCCCTGAGCCATGCCGCCCGCGCCGAGCAGTTGGTGGCCATGCAGCAGTTGGCCCGGCAGGTCCCCGTCCCCAGCCATGTCAGCCAATACATCAGCCGGCTGGTGGTGGCCACCCACCCGGCCGGGAGTCCATCCAGCCGCGTGCGCCAATACGTGCGTTATGGGGCCAGCCCCCGCGGCGCCCAGGCCCTGGCCCTGGGGGCCAAGATCACCGCCCTGCTGGCCGGCCGTTACAACGTCAGCTTCCAGGATGTGACCGCCGTCGCCCCGGCCGGGCTGCGCCACCGCCTCATCCTCAACTTCGAAGGCCAGGCCGAAGGCATCCAGCCCGACGACGTCATCAACGACCTGTTCAACACCGTCCCCCAAGATGCCTGACCGAACTCACCACCCATGAGCGTGCCCACTACCCTTTCCCAACTGCTGAGCCAACCAGCACCCGGCACCATCTGGCAGTTGCGCAGCGACCTGCTAGAAGCCGGCTACGCACCCGATGCCGACCTGTGGCGCGTGCTAGACCAGGCCTACCACTTTTTCACCGAACTGGCCACCAAAGCGACCGCCCGCGAATACAGCCACTTCGCCTCCCTGCTGGACATTGGGGCCATTGGCCTCGTCGTCGTGGAAAACCTGCTCGATGCCGAGCAGTCAGAAAACTTCTGGGGCAAGGTGATCGGCGGCGCCCTCAGCGAAGGGCTAATGGTGATGGCCGCCCGGCAATATGTGAAGGCGTGGGAAGAGGAAATGCGCAGCGTGTACCAGAGTTCGGCCTGGACCTTGTACCATGAACTGTGGCGGTTGTCTGAACGGCTGCAGCCCGGCCTCCCGGCCGGGGAGCGACGACAACTGCTGGAACAACTCCTGGCCCCGCTGCACAATCCCGACTTCTCCGGCAACGCCAAGGCCCTCATCATCGCCCGGCTCTACCAGCTCCTGATCCTCACCTACGTCACCACCGGCACCCCCCGGCCGGGGGCCTGAAACAGCCATGCCCCTCTTCGACGAAACCGCCCTGCGCAAACTGGAGCAGCTCACCCTGGTCGCCGAACAAGTGCGCGTAGGCGCACAAAAAGGGGACCGGCGCAGCCGCAAACGGGGCACCTCCATCGAATTCGCCGACTTCCGCAACTACACCCAGGGCGACGACCTGCGCCGCCTCGATTGGAACGTCTACGCCCGGCTGGAACGCCCCTTCATCAAGCTGCTGGAAGAGGAAGAGGACCTGGCCGTGCACCTGCTGGTCGATGCCAGCGGCAGCATGGATTGGCCGGCCAACGAACCCACCCACAAGCTGCGCTACGCCCTGACCCTGGCCGGGGCCTTGGGGCACATCGGCCTGACCAGTGGTGACCAGGTGTTGGCCACGCTGCTCACCGGCCGGGGCGAGGGCTTCCAGCGTTGGGGACCCTATCGCGGGGCACAAAACAGCCTGCGCCTGCTGCAATTCCTGGAGACAGCCCAGGCCGGCGGCCTGACCCAGCTAAACCTGGCCCTGCAGCAGTACGCCCTGCGCGGCGGCCGGCCGGGACTGCTGTTCCTCATCAGCGACATGCTTAGCCCGGCCGGGTACAAAGAAGGCCTCAACGCCCTCCTTTCGCGCGGCTACGAAGTAGGCCTGCTGCACCTGCTCAGCCCCGACGAAGTCACCCCGCCGCTGGCCGGCGACCTCAAGCTGGTAGACGTAGAAACCGGCCGCGACGCCGAAATCAGCCTGGACGCCGACACGGTGCGCGCCTACCAGGCCCGCCTGCGCGAATGGCAGGCCGAGATTGCCGCTTTCAGCACCGGCCGGGGCATCCACTACATCCCCCTGACTACCGACCTGCCCTGGGAGAAACTCATCCTGCAAACCTTGCGCGCCCGCAGCGTCGTCAAATAGCCCCACTCGTCCCGGAACCAGGGCCGGTTTGTGGTGCCCGGCCGGGTAATTCGCAACGGGCAGGACCCATGCTACAATTCCATTGTCTTGTATCCGGTAGCAGTATCCAGCAACACATCACGCGCCATTGCCCCGGCAGCCTTCACACAGACTCGCTGCCAGGCAACAGCCACAACCTCAAGCCGGCATCCTATGACTGCCTCACATCTCGGTCCCACCGGAAAAGCACAACCCCACCAATCCGGCTCGGATTGCGTCGCGCAGGAGAACTCACTCATGCCAGCGGACCCTGCCGCCATCGACATTGTCATTCCTACCCGCGACCGCGGCCACCTGATCGCGGCCACCATCCACAGCATCCTGAGCAGCAGCCAATCCCATTTTCAGTTGTGGATCGTTGACCAGAGCGAGGACGAGCTAACCGCCACCAGCGTGGCCGCCATTGCCGGGCAGGATGCGCGCGTCCACTACCTGCATGCCACACCGCACGGCTCCAATTGGGCGCGCAATGTTGGGGCCAGCACCGGCCGGGGCGACTACATACTCTTCACCGATGACGACTGCCTGGTCAGCCCCGACTGGGTCAACAGCATGGTGCAAGAACTGGCCACCAACGGCACTTCCGCCGTCTTCGGCCAGATACTGCCCATCCCGGCCGGGGCAACCGAAGGCCGACCGGTCGACCAAAAAACCACCCAGGCCCTGCCCATCGCCCTCAAAGACGAGCCCCAGCGCGAAGTGTATGAAGGCAACCGCTTTAACCTGGGCTTTGGGCACGGCGCCAACATGGGCCTTACCCGCCGCACCTACCAAAGAATCGGCGGCTTCGACAACCTGCTGGCCGCCGGCGGGGCCTTACGCTCCTGGCCAGAGCGCGACCTGGGCTACCGCATTCTGCTGCGCGGCGGGCGCATTGTCTACACACCCAAAGCCCTCGTCTACCATCGCCACTGGCGCGGCTGGGAAGAACTGCGCCGCACCTACCGCAACTATGGCATCGGCACCGGGGCCGCCGTCGCCAAATATATCCGCAGCGGCGACTGGGCCGCCATCTACCTGCTGTTGGAATGGTTTGTGGGCCAGGGCTTGCGCCCCATGCTCTCCGGGCTGCTAAAATGGCACAGCTACCGCAAAATTGTCGCCGGCGGCTTGCAGCTCATTTACCCCTGGGTAGGTCTGGTACAAAGCCTGCGTTATCCGGTAGATCGGGAACACATTCTCTACCTGCCGGAATGGCCAGAGAGCATCTAATGGCCAGGGATTGAAACAGATTGGCCCAGTCCGGCAGACTGGACCAATCTACCAGGCGGCTCCGGCAGCTTTACTGGTCGCCGCTCACATCGCGGATTTCGGCCATCACTTCGCGGGTGCCCGACACAGCAAAGGTCAATGTAATGGGAATCTCGTCACCGGGGTTAAACTCCTGGGTCTTGCCCATGCACATCACATGCAGCCCACCCACTTTCAGCGTCACCGTCTCCCCGGCCGGGATCGGGATCACCCCACCTTCTACCGGGCGCATCCCCATAACGTCCTGCTCCTTCATGTACATCTCGTGCAGCTCCGTCATCCCACAAGCGGCCGAGCTAGCCCCCAGCAGTTGTTCATCCTCACCCAGGTTGTTGGTAATGGTCATATAAAAAGCACCATTCTCAGCCGCCGCTGGCGACGTGCGCCCCCAAACATCGTTGATATCCAGCTCCCCGGCCGGGCTGCCACAACCCACCAACACCAACGCCAACAACAACATGAGCAACAACATAGACAAACGTTTCATTTTTCCTCTCCTTCAACAATTTAGAATGGTTCGATTGAACACAATGTGTTATTTGTGTTAGAATCAGGCACAAGTCACAATTTATAACACATCCTAACGAAAAATCACGCAATTGGGCAGCGGCCAGCCAGATCTGGCCGGATTCCGCGTGAGACATTCACCGTCGAGGAAAGCCGTGGCCCTTTCACCTTCAGCAAGACAACAACAAATACTCACCTGGCTGCAAGAAAACCACACCCTATCAGTGCAGCTGCTGGCCGAGCGGTTACAAGTGTCCCAAATGACCATTCACCGCGATCTGGCGCGGCTGGCGCAGGGCGGGCAGGTGCGCAAAGTGTATGGTGGGGCCGTCCTGGCCAGCCCCCTGCCAGAGACCCCCCCGCCAGCAAGCCCACGCTGCGCCATGTGCCACCAACCCATCCCCGGCCGGGCCACCGTCACCATCCAACTCCTCAACGGCGACAGCCTGCAAGCCTGCTGCCCCCACTGCGGCCTCATGCTGCTGCACAACTACCCCGATGCCGCCTCCATCCTCGCCCGCGACTTTCTCTACGGCCGCATGGTCAACGCCCGCCAGGCCTTCTTCGTCATCGGCTCCGATGTACAGCTCTGCTGCATCCCCAGCACCCTCTGCTTCGCCAGCCAAACCGACGCCCAAAAGTTCCAGCGCGGCTTCGGCGGGCAGGTCCTCGCGTTCACCGCCGTCATGGCCCACCTGGCCGCACACCACCGCCAACCACACACCAGCCAATGAGCACCATCCCGCATGACTTTTGTCAGAAGCAAAGGTGCAATCTGTCACTCCCCCTGGAACCCCAGTACACCTACAATCTCTAATTGAAACATTCAAATTCTGTCTTGTGAGATACGAAATCAAAGCATGCTTCGGCGGCTAAACAACAGCGCCTGGTGGCAGCGGATCAAACGGTATGTAGCCATCCACTGGGGGCTGATTTTTTGCGGCTGAGGCACGGAGGAATCAAATAATGACATCGCTTTCAAACCCAACCGTCACAACATCCGCCGGCAATGGGCGCAAACCCGCAGTCGACACCAAGTTTGTCTATCTGTTCAATGAAGTAGAGCTGGCCGAAAAGGCCGTAGGGGGCAGTTGGAGCGACGCCCGCGGCCTACTGGGCGGCAAAGGGGCCAACCTGGCCGACATGACCCGCGTCGGTGTGCCGGTTCCACCCGGTTTCACTATCACCACCGCCGCCTGCAACGCCTATCTGGCCAACAATGAGCAGTTCCCGGCCGGGATGTGGGAACAAGTCCTCACCGCCGTCAACCAGATCGAAGCCCTGACCGGCCAAAAATTCGGCGATGCCCAAAATCCCCTGCTCGTCTCCTGCCGCTCCGGCGCCAAATTCTCCATGCCCGGCATGATGGACACCATCCTCAACATCGGCCTCAACGACAACGTCGCCAAAGGCATGATCGCCCGCGGCAACGACCCCCGCTTCGTCTACGACCTCTACCGCCGTCTCGTCCAGATGTTCGGCAGCGTCGTCCTCAACGTCCCCGACGAAGTCTTCGAAGCCGTCATCACCGCCCGGCGCAAGAAAGCCGGCGTCGCCACCGACCCCGAACTAAAGGCCGAAGACTGGCTGGCCATCACCAACCGCTTCAAAGAGATCGTGCGCACCTACACCGAAGCCGAATTCCCCAGCGACCCCTTCGAGCAGCTCCGCCTGGCCACCGAAGCCGTCTTCAAATCCTGGAACGGCAAGCGCGCCGTCGACTACCGCAACGCCGCCGGCATCGCCCACAACCTGGGCACCGCCGTCAACATCCAGACCATGGTCTTTGGCAACCTGGGCAACGACTCCGCCACTGGCGTCGCCATGTCCCGCAACGCCTCCACCGGCGAGAAAGAGATCGAAGGCGACTTCCTCTTTAACGCCCAGGGCGAAGACGTGGTCGCCGGTATCCGCACCACCCAGCCCATGAGCCAGCTAAAAGCAGACATGCCCGCGCTCTACGCCCAGTTCGAGGAAATCGCCAACAAGCTAGAAAAGCATTATCGCAACATGCAAGACCTGGAATTCACCATCGAACACGGCAAACTCTGGCTGCTGCAAACCCGCGATGGCAAGCGCACCGCCCAGGCCGAAGTCCGCATCGCCGTCGATATGGTCGAAGAAGGACTGATCACCCCCAAAGAAGCAGTCGCCCGCGTCAAGCCAGAACAGGTCGACTTCTTCCTCCACCCGCAGCTCGACGCCGAGGCCCGCAAAGCCACCAGGCCCATCGCCAAAGGGCTAAACGTCTCCCCCGGCGCAGCCGTCGGCGTGGTCGCTTTTGATGCCGACACCGCCGAGCGTTGGGCCAAGAGGGAAGGCAAAGACGTCATCATGGTCCGGCCGGAAACCAAGCCCGACGACGTGCACGGCATGCTGGCCGCCAAGGGCATCCTCACCAGCCGCGGTGGCCGCACCAGCCATGCCGCCCTGGTCGCCCGCCAGTTCGGCACCCCGGCCGTGGTCGGCGTCAGCGAACTGGAAATCGACCTCGACAAGCGCGAAATGACCGTAGACGAAGAACTGGTGGTCAAAGAAGGAGATTGGCTCTCCCTCGATGGCACCAACGGCCTCGTCTACCTGGGCAAGCTGCCCACCTTTGTACCCGACATCAACAACCCCTACCTGTCCAAGCTGCTAAGCTGGGCCGACGACATCCGCACCCTGGGCGTGTGGGCCAACGCCGACTACCCGCGCGACGCGCGGCGCGCCCGCGACTACGGCGCGCAGGGCATCGGCCTCTGCCGCACCGAGCACATGTTCTTCGAGACCGACCGGCTGCCCATTGTGCAGCAAATGATCATGGCCAAGACCGTAACCGAACAGAACGAAGCCATTGCCAAGCTGCTGCCCTTGCAGCGCGGCGACTTCGAAGGGTTGTTCCGGGTGATGGATGGCCTGCCGGTGATCATCCGCCTCATCGACCCGCCGCTGCACGAGTTCCTGCCCGCCTACGACGTCCTCATCCAGGAACTGGCCGACCTCAAGCTGAACCTGCAGCACTTCCACACCATGAGCGAGATCGATCAGGTATTGTCCGAGATTCGGGTGAAGCAGGACTACCTGGCGCGCGTGGAAACCCTGCGTGAAATGAACCCCATGCTGGGCACCCGTGGCGTTCGCCTGGGCATCCTCATCCCCGAACTGACCAAGATGCAGGTTCGGGCCATTTTTGAAGCCGCCTGCAAGGTGGCCAAAGACGGCATCGATGTCCATCCGGAAGTGATGATCCCCCTGACGGTGCATGTGAATGAGCTGAAAGTACAGCAAACCGCGCTGGAACTGGAAGCAAAACAGGTCATGACCGAGCAGGGCATCAAGATCAACTACAAGTTTGGCACGATGATCGAGATTCCGCGCGCGGCCCTGACAGCCGATGAAATGGCCGAGTACGCCGAGTTCTTCTCCTTCGGCACCAACGACCTGACCCAAACGACCTTTGGCGTTTCCCGCGACGACGCGGAAGCAGGCTTCCTGGTGCAGTATATCCAGCAGGGTATCTTGCCGGAGAATCCGTTTGCCACCATCGACCCGAACGGCGTGGGCAAGCTGATGGAGTTTGCCGTGACCAACGGCCGCAAGGTTCGTCCGGACCTGGAAGTGGGCATTTGCGGTGAGCATGGCGGCGACCCCAAGAGCATCGCCCTGTGCCATGGGTTGGGCCTGAACTACGTTTCCTGCTCGCCGTTCCGGGTGCCGATTGCCCGCCTGGCCGCCGCCCACGCGGCGCTGGCCGACGAAGCGTAAGCATTTTTGAGGGGCATCGTTTAATGCACGATCACAGGCATTAGCGTTCCAGACGTTTCCTCTTCTCCTTAGCAGCGCCTCAGGTGGCCTTACACCTGAGGCGCTTTTCTGTGACAGTTGACCCTGGATCGGGTGACAGATCGCACTGCCCCCCCGGCCGGGACTGTGCCATACTGAACCCGTGAACTGGCCCCGGCCGGGTTACCAATCTCGCACACAAAACACCGAGGCAAGAAGCGCATGAAGAAACAGGTTGCCATCGTCGAAGAAATCCTGAGCGCCAACGACCGTCTGGCGGCACAAAACCGGAGCCAGCTAGACGCCGCCGGCGTATTGGGGCTAAACATCATGGCCTCCCCCGGCGCCGGCAAAACCAGCGTTATCTTGCGCACCATCCAGGCCCTGGCCCCCCACTTCCGCCTGGGCGTCGTCGAAGGGGACACCGCCCCCGTCACCATCGACGCCGACAAAATCATCTCCGCCGGGATGCCCGCCGTGCAAATCAACACCGGCGGCCAATGCCATCTCGACGCGGTCATGCTAGCCAACGCCTTACCCCAACTACCCCTGGCCGACCTGGACCTGCTCATTGTGGAAAACGTGGGCAATCTCATCTGCCCGGCCGGGTTCAGCCTGGGCACCCATCGCAACGTCGTCATCGCCAGCGTTCCCGAAGGCGACGACAAACCCTACAAATATCCCAACATCTACCGCGGCATCGACGCCCTCATCCTCAACAAAATCGACCTGCTGCCCTACATCGAATTCGACCCCGACTACTTCCGCCGGGGCATCACCCTGCTCAACCCCGGCGTCACCTTCTTCGAACTCTCCTGCCGCACCGGCCAGGGCTTCCCCGCCTGGGCCGGCTGGCTGCGCCAGCAAATGGAACACCATTCCTAATGCCTGCGGCCCCTATCGTCGCCTGTAACCAGCCATGACCCATCCCCCACCCCCCACCACCGGCTCCCCGCCGGCGGCCACCGGCCAGCACATCCACATCACTGGTGTGGTGCAGGGGGTAGGCTTCCGGCCCTTTGTCTATGGTCTGGCCATGCGCCTGGCCCTCCCCGGCCGGGTTAGCAACACCTCCGCCGGCGTCGACATCGACCTGGACGGCCCACCCGACCGGCTGGCCGCCTTTGTGGCCGCCCTGCAGCACGAAGCCCCCCCGCTGGCCCGCATCGACGAACTGCGCGTAACCCCCCGGCCGGTCAACGGCTTCACCCACTTCGAAATCATCCACTCCCAGCCCATTCCCGGCGCCTTCCAGCCCATCTCGCCCGACGTCTCTCTCTGCGCCGACTGCCGGCGCGAGCTGTTCGACCCGGCCGACCGCCGCTACCGCTACCCCTTCATCAACTGCACCAACTGCGGCCCGCGCTTCACCATTATCCAGGACATCCCCTACGACCGGCCAGCCACCACCATGGCCCCCTTCCCCCTCTGCCCCACCTGCGCCGCCGAATACCAGGACCCGCTCGACCGTCGCTTTCATGCCCAGCCGGTCGCCTGCCCCACCTGTGGCCCCCATCTCTGGCTAGAGCTGGGCGACGGCCACCCGGTAGCCAGCCACGAAGCCGCCCTGCAAAGCGCCCGCCAGTTGCTCGCCCGGGGCCGCATCCTGGCCATCAAGGGCCTGGGCGGCTTTCACCTGGCCTGCGACGCCACCAACGCCCTCGCCGTGGCCGAACTGCGCCGCCGCAAGCTGCGCGTGGACAAGCCCTTTGCCCTCATGCTGCCCGACCTGGCAGCCGTGGAGCGCTTCTGCCTGCTCAACGACGCCGAGCGCGCCCTGCTCACCGGCCGGGAACGTCCCATCGTCATCTTGCAGCAGCGACCCGGCACCGCCATTGCCGCCGAATGCGCCCCCGGCCGGGACACCCTCGGCATCATGCTGCCCTACACCCCCCTGCACGAACTGCTGCTGGAACCCGCCCCCGGCTTCCCACCGGCCCTGGTCATGACCAGCGGCAACCTCAGCGAAGAACCCATCGCCACCGGCAACGCCGAAGCCCGCGACCGCCTGGCCCCCCTGGCCGACGCCTTCCTCCTCCACAACCGCGACATCCACGTCCGCTGCGACGATTCCGTTGTGCAAGTTGCGGCCAGCGCCGCAGACGGCCGTGGTCACGATTCAGGCCACACCTGGCCCGCCGCACCAAGTACCTTCCTGCGCCGCGCCCGCGGCTACGCCCCCTTCCCCATCACCCTCCCCCGCCAGGTACCGCCGCTGCTGGCCACCGGAGCCGAGCTAAAAAACACCTTCTGCCTGGCCAACGGGCGCTACGCCTTCGTCAGCCAGCACATCGGCGACCTGGCCAACTACGAAACGTGGCAGGCCTTCACCGCAGGCGTGACCCATTTCGAACGCCTCTTCCACACCCGGCCGGGACTCATCGCCTACGACCTGCACCCCGACTACCTGGCCACGCGCTACGCCCTGGAGCGCGCCGCCCAGCAGCAGTTGCCAGCCGTGGGCGTCCAGCACCACCACGCCCACATCGCCGCCTGCCTGGCCGACAACGGGCTGCCCGGCAGCAGGCCGGTCATCGGCGTTAGCTTCGATGGCACCGGCTACGGCCCCGATGGCGCCATCTGGGGCGGCGAATTCCTCATTGCCGACTACGCGCAGTATGAGCGCCCCTACCACCTGGCCTACGTCCCCCTGCCCGGCGGCGACCTGGCCGCCCGCGAACCGTGGCGCATGGCCCTGGCCTGGCTGCACCATGCCGGCCTGGCCGGGCCAGACAACCTGCCGCCGCAGCAGTTCGCCCACACCCGGCCGGGGCCAACCCTGCAAGCCCTGCGCCACCAACTCAGCAGCGGCCTCAACGCCCCGCCCACCGCCAGCATGGGGCGGCTCTTCGACGCCGTGGCCGCCCTCATCGGCCTGCGCCAGGTAGTGAACTACGAAGCCCAGGCCGCCATCGAGCTGGAAACCCTGGCCCGCACCGCCCCCACAGACAACCAGCCGCCCTACCCATTTGCCCTCAATGCCAATGACATCGACGCCGCGCCCTTGATTGCCGCGCTGGTACAGGATTGGCAGGATGGGGTCCCGGCCGGGGTCATCGCCAACCGCTTCCACCACAGCCTGGCCCAAATGGTACACGACGTTTGCCAGCAATTGCGCCGGCGCTACCAGCTAACCGAAGTTGCCCTAAGCGGCGGTGTCTGGCAAAATAGCCTGCTAACAGCCCTGACCCTGGCCCAACTGCACCCGGCCGGGTTCACCGTATACATCCATCGCCAACTGCCCGCCAACGACGGCGGCCTGGCCCTTGGGCAAGCCATCATCGCCGCCACCCAGACCGCCTGATGCCCAAGACCATGTCCCGCATCTCGCAGCACTTGTTCCAAATAACGCATCACGGAGAAACCCATGTGCCTCGGCGTACCCGGTAAAATTGTAGAGATATACGAAGCAGGTGGACTGCCCATGGGCAAGATCGACTTCGGCGGCGTCACCCGCGAAGCGTGCCTGGCCTACGTACCCGACGCCCAGGTTGGCGAATACACCGTCATCCACGTCGGATTCGCCATCAGCCAGCTCAGCGAGGAGGAAGCCCAAAAAACGCTGGACGTTCTGCGCGAAATCGCCGACATCGGTGAGGAGCTGGGATTGACGCCAGAGGAAACGGGATGAAGTATATCGACGAATACCGTGACGCCGCCCTGGTGCACAAGGCGCTGGCCGAATTACGGCGCATTGTGACCCGGCCGTGGGTGCTGATGGAGATTTGCGGCGGCCAGACCCATGCCATCATGCGCTATGGGCTGGATCAGCTTCTGCCGCCGGAAATCGAGCTGGTTCACGGCCCGGGCTGCCCCGTCTGTGTCACCCCCCTGGCCCAAATTGACAAGGCGCTGGCCATCGCCACCCGGCCGGGGGTCATCTTCACCAGCTACGGCGACATGCTGCGCGTGCCCGGCTCCCACCACGACCTGTTCGCCGTGCGCGCCGCCGGTGGCGACGTGCGCGTCGTCTACTCGCCCCTAGACGCCGTGCGCCTGGCCCAGGAAAACCCCGACAAGCAAGTCGTCTTCTTCGCCATCGGCTTCGAGACCACCGCCCCGGCCAATGCCATGAGCGTGCTGCAAGCCAGCCGGTTGGGGCTGCCCAATTTCAGCGTCCTGGTGTCACAGGTCTGCGTGCCGCCGGCCATGCACGCCATCCTCGGCTCGCCCCACAACCGGGTCCAGGGCTTCCTGGCCGCCGGCCACGTCTGCGCCGTCATGGGCTACTGGGAATATCCGCCCCTGGCCCAGCAGTACCAGGTGCCCATCGTCGTCACCGGCTTCGAACCGGTGGACATTCTGCAGGGCATCTTGCAAACAGTGCGCCAGCTAGAGTCTGGCCAGGCCACCGCCGAAAACGCCTACGCCCGCGCTGTCACCCTGGCCGGCAACCAGCCGGCCCAGGCCGTCATCCGCCAGGTGTTTCAGACCTGCGACCGCCAATGGCGGGGCATCGGAATGATCCCGCAAAGCGGCTGGTGCCTGCGGCCCGAATTTGCCGCCTTCGACGCCGAACAGCGCTTCGACGTCAGCGCCATCCAGCCCAACGAGTCGCCCATCTGCATCGCCGGACTCATCCTCCAGGGACTGAAGAAACCCCACGAATGCCCCGCCTTCGGCCGGGAATGCACCCCCACCACGCCGCTGGGAGCCACCATGGTCTCCGGCGAAGGTGCATGCGCTGCCTACTACCGCTACCGTCGCGACACCTGACCCCCAATAAGGGTCCGCCCAAAATCAACTTTGGACTTTCCGTTCGTAGTAACCGCTTTAGCGGTCTGCACGGCCAAAGCCTTTACCACAAACTTAACCTAACCACCTGATTTCGCACCCCACACGACCATGCTCGACCATTTTGGATTCTTAGCCCCCTTTTACGACCGCGTCATCGGCCCACCCGACGCCAGCCGTTGGCGTGAGCTGCTCGGCTTGCCCGTCCCCGGCCGGGTACTAGACGCCGGTGGTGGCACCGGCCGGGTCTCCGCCCAACTGCTGCCCCTGGTCGGCGACCTGGTCATCAGCGACCTGTCGGCCAAGATGCTGCGCCAGGCCCAGCAGAAAGGCGTGCGGCAGCCGGTCGCCGCCCACGTAGAAAAGCTGCCCTTCGCCGACAACAGCTTCGACCGCGTGCTGGTCGTCGATGCCCTACACCACTTCTGCGACCAGCGCGAAGCCATTGCCGACCTGGTGCGCGTGCTCCGGCCGGGCGGGCGCATGGTCATCGAAGAGCCAGACCTGAACCGGTTGTCGGTGAAATTTGTGGCCATCGCCGAGAAGGTAGCCCTCATGCGCAGCCACTTCTACTACCCGGCCCAAATCCAGGCCATGATTGCCGCGCACGGCCTGTCGGTTCGCATTGAGCACGACGGCCACTTCGCGGCCTGGGTGATAGCAGACAAATGAGCGAACAAGTTGACATAAGCAGCGGCCCGGCCTGCCCGGTGCCCATCCGCCAGCGCGGCCAGGTCATTTTGGGGCATGGCAGCGGCGGCAAACTGTCGCAGGATCTAATCGGCGGCCTCTTCCTGCCCCCCTTCGACAACCCCGCCCTGCGCGCCGGCAACGATGCCGGCGTGGTCGCCCTGAACGGGCACACCCGCCTGGCCGTGAGTACCGACAGCCACGTCGTCTGGCCGCTGTTCTTCCCCGGCGGCGACATTGGCCGGCTGGCCGTCTGCGGCACGGTCAACGACGTGGCCATGATGGGCGCCGTGCCGCGCTACCTGACCGCCGGCTTCATTCTGGAGGAGGGGCTAGAGCTGTCGCTGCTAGCCCAGGTGGTAGCCTCGATGCAAGCCGCCGCGGCCGAGGCCGGGGTGCAGATCATTGCCGGCGATACCAAGGTGGTGGAACGGGGCAAGGCGGATGGGCTGTACATCAACACCGCCGGCGTGGGCGAACTGCGACCGGGGGTGACCCTTGGCGGGGCACTGGCCCGGCCGGGGGATGTCATCCTCCTCTCCGGCCCTATTGGCGACCACGGCATTGCCGTGCTGGGCGCGCGCGGCGACCTGGGCTTCGAGACGGACATCGTCAGCGACGTGGCCCCGCTCAACCACCTGGTAGCCGCCATGCTAGCTGCCAGCCAACAAGTTCACGTCCTGCGCGACCCTACCCGCGGTGGCGTGGCCAGCACGCTCAACGAGATTGCCCAACAGTCACAGGTGGGCATCTGGCTGGATGAGGAAGCGATCCCTGCCCGGCCGGGGGTGCGCGCCGCGTGCGAGATGCTGGGCTTCGACCCCCTGTACGTGGCCAACGAGGGCAAGCTGTTGGCCATTGTCGCCCGCGAGGCTGCCGGGGCGGTGCTGGCGGCCATGCGCGCCACGCGCTATGGCGAAGAGGCCGTGCAGGTGGGCGAGGTGCGGGCAGACCCACCCGGCCGGGTGCTGCTGCGCACCACCATTGGCACTACCCGCATTGTCGATCTGCTCATGGGCGAGATGCTCCCCCGCATCTGCTAGCCGGGCCAGGCCCAGCCTACGGCAGCGGCGCGACCGTGCGCTGGTAGGCGTGGCATTCGTGGCAATATTGGCTGGCCTGCTCGTCTGGCTTTTGCTGGCAGGCGGTCCCCAGCGCCAGCGGCACCTCATACACCATCCCATCCACCTTCTTGGTCAGCCACAATCGCTGGCCGTCCCAAAGCACCCAGCCAAACGTCTCGCCCCGCGTGGTCGCGATCACCGTGTCCCCCACCCGCACCTCATAGTTAGGGTTCAGGTTGGCCGAGCGAATGGCCGGATGGTCAGCGCTGTCGATGGTGGTTAGCAAGGGCAGGGCGTCGGGCGTGCCGTGGCAGGTCTGGCACTGGTTGTATTGCACTTCCAGCTTGCTGGAGTGAATATCTCCATCCCCCATCACCTCACCGTTGGTATGGCAGTCGATGCAGTCCAGCTTCCACTCACACAACGTAAACTGGGCAATGGGCTGGTAATACTCCAGTTCGCGCCGTTCCAGGTCCGTCAGCGGGCGGTCGTCGGGCAGGTCCGGCCGGGGCAAGAATTCCATCTGCGCCAGCGAGTAGTTGCCGCGGTTGTGGCAGTGGTTGCATTGGGTGAAGGGGATGGCCGTGGTGAAGCGGTGTTCGCGGGCGTGCCCCGGCTCGGCCGGGTCGATGGTGGGGTCGCCGCCCTTGTACAGGCCATCGTTGTCGTAGACCATGTGGCAGGCCGCGCAGCCGGTGCTGCGGTAGAAGTAGGGCTGGGCCAGCGGCTCGCCACCCACGTGGCAAAAAAGGCAGTTGTCGGCGAAACGATGCAGCATGGGGGAGTCGTCCGGCCCCGGCCGGAACAGTTCCAGCGCCGGCTGCCCGGTGGCCGTGGTGATGTTGTCGTCGGTCACGGCCAGCATCCCATAGCGCGCCGTGGGGTCGGGCTGCGCGCCAAAGGCGAAGGCCACCTGGGCAATCGCCCCGGCATAGGTCGTTTGCAGCGAGGTGCGCACCCGGTGGATATGGTCCTGGCCCGTCTCGGCCAGCCCGTTGTGGCAGTTGCAGGCGGCATCTAGCACGGCCAGGTCGCTGGGGTTGCGCCCGCCGCGCATGCCGGCGTGGGCCGCCTCCGCTTCGGTGGCCTGGGGATTGCCACCGTGGCAGGTGACGCAGGCGAAGCTCTCCATGGGGTGGGCGGCGCTGATCTCCTCAATGCCTTCGTGGCAGTTCAGGCATTTCTCCCCGGTTGGCGCAGACTGCCCACAAGCGGTGAGCAGTAGGAACAGACAGAGACACACCCCGGCCGGGGCGGCCCAACCTCTCTGCCCCCACCCCCTGATCCATTGCGCCAAGCTGCTGTGCCACGGCATCATAGCGCAATAGTAACACGCTTTTAGGCCGTGGTCACCCTGGAAAAAGCGTGCGGGCGGTCAGCACTTCGCTAACCGCCCGCACTCGCCGGCCCCGGCCGGGGTCACACATAGGTTAATCGCGAATGGCTTACCGACTCAAGAAATCCACCAGCAGGCCCAGCAAACCGTTCTGGCCAAAAGCCACCACCAACCCGGCCGTGACCACCGACACCATCGACATCAACTTAATGAGGATATTCAGCGACGGACCAGCAGTATCCTTGAAGGGATCACCCACCGTATCCCCCACAACAGCCGCCTTGTGCGCCGTGGAGCCTTTGCCACCATGCGCTCCTTCTTCAATATACTTCTTGGCATTATCCCAGGCACCGCCGGCGTTAGCCATCATAATTGCCAGCACAAAGCCAGTGGCCAACCCGCCGGCCAGCAGCCCCAAGACACCGGCCACGCCAAAGACAACGCCCACAACCACCGGCACCACAATCGCCAGCAGCGCCGGAGCCACCATCTCGCGCTGCGCCGCCGCCGTACTGATCTCCACGCACTGCGCGTAATCGGGCTTTTGCTCGCCGCTGAGGATGCCAGGCAGTTCACGGAACTGGCGGCGGACCTCATCCACCATCGCCCCGGCCGCGTTCCCCACCGCCCGCATCGTCATCGCCGAGAAGTAGAACGCCGTCGCCGAGCCGGCAAACAGCCCAATCAGCAGGTTGGGATTGAACAGGCTGATATGGAAATAGGCCACAAAGTCCTCGATGGTCATGGATGATACTTGCAGCATCCGGCCGGCCACCTCCAACTGCTCAATCCCGCGCAGTTCAGTCAGCCCCAGGCGCACCTCTTCAAGGTACGCCGCCAGCAGGGCCAGCGACGTCAGCGCCGCCGAGCCAATGGCAAACCCCTTGCCGATAGCGGCCGTGGTATTGCCCACCGCGTCTAGCTGGTCGGTCCGCTGCCGCACCATCGGATCCAGACCAGCCATTTCGGCATTGCCGCCCGCATTGTCCGCAATCGGGCCATAGGCATCGGTTGCCAGCGTAAAACCCAGCGTCGAGAGCATCCCCACGGCGGCAATGCCAACGCCATACAGGCCCATCAACGTGTTACTCTGCCCACCGGCCACAAAGAAACTCACCGCAATCCCAATGGAAATCGCGGCCACCGGCACACCCCCCGACTCCATGCCAACCGCCAGCCCTTCAATCATCAACGTCGCCGGACTCATCTCCGCCTGCCCGGCGATCTTGCGCGTGGGCTTGAAAGCGTGCGAGGTGTAATACTCCGTTGTCTTGCCAACAACAATGCCCACCACCAGGCCGGTGACAATAGACACCCAAATCGCCCAGGCATTGGGCAATTGCAGCACCATCACTACCGGAATAGCCAGGACAGCAATGCCAATGGAGCTGCCATATAGGCCCCGGCTGAGCGCCGCAATCAGCCGCTCCTGGTTGGCCTCATCACTGGTACGCACCAAGAAGATGCCAATGATGGACAGTACAACCCCCACCGCGGCCAAAACCATGGGGGTCGCCATGTAGCGCAGTTGCATCTCAATCAGCGCCAGGTCGCCCAGGAAGGCCGTGCCCGCCGTCGCCACCGCGGCCACCCCCAGCGCGGCCGTGGCCAAGATGGACCCGGCATAAGATTCGTAGAGGTCAGCCCCCATGCCAGCAACATCACCCACGTTATCGCCCACGTTATCGGCGATGGTTGCCGGGTTACGCGGGTCGTCTTCGGGGATGTTTTGCTCCACCTTGCCCACCAGGTCCGCGCCCACGTCGGCCGCCTTGGTGTAGATGCCGCCGCCCACGCGAGCAAACAGCGCCTGGGTAGACGCGCCCATGCCAAAGCTAAGCATGGTGGCCGTGATTTGCGGCAGCGGATTGGCCCCGCTGAGGAAGCTGTTGGGGAACACGGCCGGGAAGGCATAGTAAAGAATCAAGAACCAGACGGCGATGTCTAGCAGGGCAAAACCCACAACTACCAGCCCCATCACCGCGCCGGCGCGCAGGGCGATTTGCAGGCCGCCATTCAGGCTTTGGCTGGCGGCGTGGGCGGTGCGGGCCGAAGCATTGGTGGCCGCTTTCATGCCAAAAAAGCCGCACAGCGCCGAGAAAAAGCCACCAGTCAGGAAGGCCACGGGCACCACCGGATTTTGCAGGCGCAGCAAAGACAGCAGCAAAAACAGCGCAAAGAGCAGGGCAAAGACGATGGCAACCACGCGATACTGCCGCTTGAGATACGCCATGGCCCCATCCCGCACAGCCTGGGCAATCTCGATCATCAACGGCGTGCCTTCGCTTTCACTCATAACCGAGCGATAGAAGTAGAAGGCAAAAGCCAGGGCAACGACGGCTCCGATGGGTGCCAGCCACCATACCAGAGGAAGGGGCGGGCGCACCAATTCCTGCATTGTCTGGGCGGCCAGGGGGGTAAGCAGATAATTCTCCATCAACAGACTCCTTCAGTGGTTTTCGGCAATGTGGCAGGAACGCCAGGTAGTAGAAAGGCAGCTATGGCCGGTGGTCGCCTGGCACCTGGTAAACCCAACACAGTGCAGAAATGTGGGATGCTTTGGGCTTTGGCACCTTCCCCAGTTTGAAGTAACGCCAAAAAACCCAAATATGACAGAAAAGCGGGCAAAATACCCGCCAGAGGCCTGTAATGTGGGCACCTGGGCAAAAAAGGCGCCATTTTGGGGGTTCAACCGTGGACAGCCGGCGAGTCACCAGACTAGACCAATTCTCAGGTCAAAAACGGAACGAACCATCGGAAACGCGCGAAGATTGTAACGACTTTCACAAGCGGTGTCAAACCTGTTGCGCGCCGCGTCATGCATCGCCGGCAGGGACTACGCCACTTGGGACCCTGAGGGTTTGGGCAAACCCTCAGGGTCCTCCGGGAAGGGATTTCTGGGTGCTGGCTCAGTCCGCCAGGGTAGACAGGTCGCCGACTTCCTGGCCCAGGGCGCGCGCCCGCAGTACGCGGCGCATGATCTTGCCAGAGCGGGTCTTGGGCAGACTGTCCACGAAGTCAATGGTGGCCGGCTTGGCAATGGGGCCCATTTCGTGGCCTACGTGGTCCTTCAGCTCCAACTCCAGCCGTTCGCTGCCTTCGTGGCCCTGGCGCAAAATGCAGTAGGCCTTGATGACGTTGCCGCGCAGCTCGTCGGGCACGCCAATGACGGCGGCTTCGGCCACGGCCGGGTGGCTAACCAGGGCGCTTTCCACTTCGGCGGTCCCCAGCCGGTAACCGGACACTTTGATCACGTCATCGATCCGGCCGATGACCCAGATATAGCCATCCTCATCCTTTTTGGCGCTGTCGCCGGGCATGTACCAGCCCTGCTCGGCGAAGCGGGTCCAGTACTGCGCCACATACCGGTCGGGGTCGCCAAAGATGGTGCGCAGCATGGCCGGCCACGGGCTTTTGATGACCAGGAAGCCCTCTTCGTTGGGCTGGACGGAGTGACCATCTTCATCAACCACATCCACCTCTACGCCGGGGAAGGGCAGGGTGGCCGAGCCAGGCTTGAGGGGCATGCTGGGCAGGGGGGTGATCATGAAGCCGCCCGTCTCTGTTTGCCACCAGGTGTCCATGATGGGGCAGCGCTCTTTGCCGATGACGCGATGATACCATTTCCACGCTTCCGGGTTGATAGGCTCGCCCACGGAGCCAAGCAGGCGCAGGGAGGAGAGGTCGTGCCGGCCGGGCCAGTTCTCGCCAAAGCGCATGAGACCGCGGATGGCGGTGGGCGCGGTGTAGAGGATGGAGATGCCATATTTGGCCACCATGCTCCACCAGCGGTCGGGGTAGGGGTGGGTGGGCGCGCCTTCATACATGAAGCTGGTGGTGCCCAATACCAGCGGCGCATAGACGATGTAGCTGTGGCCGGTAATCCAGCCGGGATCGGCGGCACACCACCAGACATCCTCTGGCTTGATGTCGAACACCCACTTAAGCGTGGTGGCGGTGCCCACCATGTAGCCGCCGTGCGTATGGAGGATGGCCTTAGGCTTGCCGGTGGTGCCAGAGGTGTAGAGGATGAAGAGGGGGTCTTCGGCGTCCATCACTTCGGTGGGGGCGTTGGGGTCGGCGATGGGCTGGGTCATGAGGTTGTGGTACCAGTAGTCCCGGCCGGGGACCATCTCCACCTTCTGCCCCGTACGCTTCACACAAATCACCGACTGGATCGTCGCCGCCCGCTGCAGCGCCTCATTGGCGATCTGCTTCAGCTCCACAATCTCGCCGCGCAGCCAGGCCCCGTCACAGGTAATCAACACCTTCGATTGGCTGTCATCAATGCGCCCCAACAGCGCCTCCGTCGAGAAGCCGCCATACACCACCGAGTGCATCGCTCCGATCTTGGCGCAGGCCAGCATGGCAATCATCAGCTCCGGGATGCGCCCCATGTAGATGGTCACGCGGTCCCCTTTGCCCACCCCCATCGCCCGCAGCACGCTGGCGAATTTACTCACCTCACGGTTCAACTGCTGATAAGTATAAATGCGCACATCGCCCGGCTCCCCCTCAAAAATGAGGGCAGCCTTGTTGCGTACCGGGGTGTGCATGTGCCGGTCCAGCGCATTGTGCACAATATTTACCTTGGCCCCCACAAACCATTGATAAAATGGGGCATTTTCATCATCCAGCACCCGCTCCCACGGCTCATACCACTCAAAATTCTCGGCGGCAATCTTGCCCCAGAAAGCGGCCAGGTCTGCTCTGGCGGCGCGATTCACCTTCTCATAGTCGGGCACGTGGGCCAGGGAAACAACTTCTGGTGCGGGGTAGTAAACATCACCAATTAAAGTCTTCTTATCAGCCATTGAGACCTCCATACTTTGTCGTTTTGCGTGCTTGCGCAGTTGCCGTGGGAGCGGGGATTTGTCTTGTTGGAATAACCGCGACACAACTACGAGGGCTATTATATGCGATAGGCCAGGCGAGACGCAAAGCATGGCGCGGCAAGAGGTATCCCGGCCGGGAGCTATTTCGCTTTCACCCGCAGCGGCATATAATACCATTAGGCACCGTTCACAGTCACAGCCACGGAAAACAGGACCAGCGTGCGTTCAACCAGATAGCTGACACGTGACCACATCACCACCCACCCGAACAACTGACACACCGTTGCGCGCGCCACACCCGGCCGGGGGCGCAGCGCAACAACTGTGAGAAGCACGGCCCAATCCCCCCAGGCCCCGGGGGATTAAGCCCACCCGAATGGAGCAGCCATGACCGACACCAACATGGGTCGTTACCAGATTATTCGCCAGCTAGGCCAGGGGGGCATGGGGACAGTTTACGTAGCCTACGATCCCCGCTTCGAGCGCGAAGTCGCCCTGAAAGTGCTGCCACCCGGCTTCCTGCAGGAGGCCGACTTCCGCCAGCGATTTGAACGCGAAGCCAAAATCATCGCCCACCTGGAGCACAACGCCATTGTGCCGGTGTACGACTACGGCGAGGAAAACGCCCGGCCCTACATCGTCATGCGCCTGATGAACGGCGGTTCGCTGCAAGACCGCCTGGCGCAAGGGCCGCTGCCGCTGGAACAAGTCATCACCATCACCCAGCGCATCGCCTCCGCCCTGGACAAAGCCCACGCCAACAACATCGTCCACCGCGACCTGAAACCGGCCAACATCCTCTTCGACAGCGACGGCGCAGCTTACCTGGCCGATTTTGGCATTGCCCGGCTGGCCGAAGGCACCCAAACAGTCACCATCATCGGCACGCCACAATACATGGCCCCGGAGCAAGCCCATGGCTACCCGCTAGATGCCCGCACCGATGTCTACCAACTGGGCGTGGTACTCTTCCAAATGTTAACCGGGGCCATTCCCTTCGACGCCCCCACCCCGGCCGCGTTGCTGCACCAACACGCCTACGCCCCCATCCCCTCCGTCACCACCCTCAACCGCACCCTTTCCCCCGCCTGTGACCAGGTCATTCAAAAAGCCATGTCCAAGGAAAAGGGGGACCGCTACGCCACGGCCGGCCTGCTAAGCGCCGCCCTGGAACAAGCCATAACCACCGGGGCCGTGCTGGCCGGCAAACCAACCGTCGTGCTGCCAGAAACCCCGGCCGGGGTCACCCCACCGCCCACCATGCCACCCCCAACCACCCCACCCCCAACAACCCCCGCCCCCATCCCGGCCGGGACCCCCAAACGAGCCACCGGCCGCTGGCTGGCCATCCTGGCCGGCCTGCTGCTGCTGCTCATCATCTGCGCCGGCGGCAGCGCCCTGGCCTACGGCCAGATCCGTGACCGCTTCTTCGTGGCCAGCGTGGCCACGCCCACCCCGGTCTCCGACCAGGGCCAGATCGCCGCCCTGACCGCCACAGCCGGTGCGCCAACCGCAGACACCACCACCGATAACGCCGCCGGCGAAACAGGTTCCGGGGACACCCCGTCCGGCACCGCAGACCAGCCCGCCCCCGCCGCAACCAACACCCGTCGCGCCACCGCCACCCGGCCGGGGACCGCCACTAGCGCCCCGCCCACCAACGCCCCCGCCGTGCTGCCCAGCAGCACCCCCACCCGGCAGCCAACCAACACCCCCACCCGGCCACCCACCAGCACCGCCACGCCCACCATCCCCCCGCCGCCCACTAACACCCCCACCCCCACCATCCCCCCGCCCCCCACCAACACCCCCACCATCCCCCCGCCGGTCGTGCCCCTGGATTCAGTTTATGGCGTGATCACCCATCTGGGCAGCCCGGTGCCCAATGTCACCGTCGCCCTCAACACAAGCTGCGCCGCGGCCGGGGCGCGCAGCACCCTCACCAACGCCCAGGGCGAATTTAGCTTCGGCGGCGTTACCCCCGGCACCTACTACCTGATGTTCAACGGCTGGAACGGCACCGGACCACAAGTAACCCCCTATGACCAATCCTGCACCTGGGACCTGCTTAAAATCGATGGCAGCCCTCTGCGCCAGGATTGGGACCTGAACAAGACCGACCTGCAAATCACCTTCCCCGGCAGCGAAAGCAGCATCAACACCACCACGCCAACCTTCACCTGGAACCCCTACCCCGGCGCTGCCTATTACGAGGTCGTACTCAGCCAGACGTCACCCTCCTTCATCAGCATCGAATTTCTGACCCCGGCCGGGAGCGGCACCTCCTTCACTTCAGCCACCCCCCTGGTCTCCGGCGGTCGCTACCAGTTCGTCGTCTGGGCCTACACCGCCGGCGGCGCCCAATTCGCCTTTGGCCAGATATACTTCAACGTCAACTAAGTGAGTGCCTAAAAACAACTTCCCTTCTCTGTTTGTAGTAACCGCTTTAGCGGTCTGAGCGGCTGAAGCCGCTACTACCAACCAATTTCTGGACGCTTGCTAAGCAGCCAACCGCCCCGACAGCCGGTTGGCCGGCCAGCCAATTCGCTGAGCCGCTTCCCCAAGGAGAGACAACGTGCCCAACATCGTGATCATTGGCGCCGGCAGCGCCAGCTTTGGACCCAACACCCTGGCCACCATCCTGCGCAGCCCGCTGCTGCGCGGCAGCCGGCTGGGGCTGGTGGACCTGGATGCTGCCTCCCTGCGCCGGGTAAAGGCGGTAGCCGAGCACATGAACAGCGCCTGGGACGCCCAAATGACCATCACAGCCAGCACCGAGCGCGCCGACCTGCTGCCCGGCGCCGAGTTCGTGATTGTCTCCATCGAAGTGCCACCGCGCGAGAAACTTTGGCGGCTGGATTGGGAGATCACCCTGAAGCATGGGCTGCGCCAGCCCTACGGCGAGAACGGCGGCCCCGGCGGCCTGATGCACGCCTGCCGCCAAATCCCGCCCTTCATGGCCATCGTGCGCGATATGGAGCAGCTCTGCCCCGCTGCCTGGCTGATCAACTTCAGCAACCCATTGCCGCGCATTACGCGCGCCGTCACCCGCTACAGCCACATCAAAACCGTGGGCAAATGCCACCAGATTGCCGTGGGCTACGCCCTGGCAGCCACCCTGCTGGCCGATAGGTTTGGGCTGGCAGTCCCGGCCGGGATCACACTTCACTCCGACCCTGGCAACACCGGCGTGATCCAGCAGATGGCCGGGCTGGGGCATAAACATCTGGCCATCAAGGCCGCCGGGCTGAACCACTTCACCTGGATGCTAGACGTGCGCGACAAACAGACCGGCGAAGACCTCTACCCCGCCCTGCGTGCCGCCGCCGAGAACCCGCCACCGACCCTGGAACCCTTCTCCCTGGCCATCTTCCGCGCCTTTGGCCTCTGCCCGGTGCCCGGCGACACCCACCTGTGCGAATACCTGCCCTGGGCCCACGATCCCCAGGCCAAACCGTGGGAGCAATACCACCTGCGCCTGTACGATTGGTCAGGCAACGAGGCGTTCCGCGAGTTCAGCCATTACATGCTGGACCAGATGGCCGGCGGCCAGATGAGCATAGAGGGCATGAAAGAGGCCATCAGCGAGGGGGCCGTGGAGCTAATCGAGGCCATTAGCGGCAACTTGAACAGCTACCAGGAGGCGGTCAACATCGTCAACCGCGGGGCCATTCCCAACCTGCCGGACGAGACCATTGTGGAGGTGCCGGCGGTGGCCAGCGGAGCCGGCATCCAGGGGCTAACCCTGCCCCCCCTGCCCGCACCCGTCGCCGAGCTGTGCCGGCGCGAAGCGGCGCTGGTAGAGCTGGTAGTAGAGGCGGCCGTCACCGGCAGCCGCGAAGTGGCCTTGCAGGCGCTGCTGCTGGACCCCATGATCAACGACATTGGCCGGGCGCAGGCCATCCTGGCCGACTATCTGGCACTGTTCGCGCCGCAGTTGCCCCAATTTGCAGCCGGCACATAAGCCGGCCCTATCACCAAGCACGAGGTTAGCCCTATGACCCACCCCCATCGTCTGGACCCCGGCCGGGACATACACCTGGCCGACATCCCCACCAACGCCAAACCCTACCACCAGGACCGCGACGAAGCCGAAGCGCAGTTCAAGGCCCTGCGCGATGAATTCATCGAGTGGCAGCGCCGCCTGTATGCCGCCGACAAACACAAGCTGCTGATTGTGCTGCAAGCCATGGATGCCGGCGGCAAAGATGGCACCATTCGCCGCATCTTGCAGGGAGTCAACCCCCAAGGCGTGCTGGTACACTCCTTCAAGAAGCCCTCAGAAGAGGATTTGGCTCACGATTTTCTGTGGCGCATTCACCAACGGGTCCCCGGCCGGGGCATGATCACCCTCTTCAATCGCTCCCACTACGAAGATGTTCTCGTGGTGCGCGTAGACAGGCTGGTCCCCGAAGCCGTGTGGCAGGCGCGCTACGAGCAGATCAACCAGTTTGAGAAACTGCTGGCCGACACCGGCACCACCATTCTCAAGTTCTATCTGCACCTCAGCAAAAAGGAACAGCAGCAGCGCTTCACCGAGCGCATCCAGCAGCCGGAGAAAAACTGGAAATTCTCGCTGGATGATCTAAACAAGCGGGCGCAGTGGGACGACTACATGGCGGCCTACGAAGCGGCCCTCAACAACTGCACTACCCCCTGGGCGCCCTGGTACATCATCCCCGCCGACCAGAAATGGTACCGCAACCTGGCCATCATGAACGTGATTGTAGCCACCCTGCGCGAGCTGAACCCTCAATACCCGGTCGCCAAAGTAGACCTGGGCACAGTCGTACTCTAGCAGCTTGTCGCAAAAGTCCAAGATATGGCTATTTCAGCAATTCTAAACGTAAAACGGAATTGTTCACTCCCCCCTCCGCAACGAGCAGAGAGGTCAAGCACCGGGGGCGTCGCCGGGCGCAAAGCGCCGAGGCGATGCCAACTAAAGCAGGGTTCCCCTGCGCGGACCAGCGCAAGTGCCACAGCACCAAATTCGTGTTGATTCGTGTCAGTTCGTGGCTAGATTTCCTTTCTCCAACAGCCTGCTAGGCGTCTTGAGGCAGCTCAAGGGACGTATCACTGGGGCTGTCCCCGGCCGGGGCCAGGTCCACAGGCTCCGCGGCCACCGGCAGAGGAGCCTGGAAAGGATCCACGTGCTGGTTGCCGCAAAACGGGCACAAATTCCACTGCAGCTCCAGCAGTTCGTGGCAATCCATGCAGCGCTTGCGCAGGCGCGTGTGGCAGTGCGGGCACAGAATCCAGCCCGGCTCCACCGTGCGTGAACAGCCGGGGCAGGCCGGTCGCTCTTCAATCTCTTGCAGCAGCGCCTCTTCTTCCAGGGCGCGCTCATACGCCTCGGCCAGCGTCTCCGGCGGGCGCAAAATCAGGTAGATGATGATGCCCACAATGGGCAGGATGGCCACCACCACCGCCGCCAAAATCTGGGCGAAGGGGTCGCGGGAGCGCAGGCGCATATCCCGAAAAGTCCAGATGACAATGCTAAGCCACAGCGCCGCCAGCAGCGCGCCCACAACCGCGGCAACAATGGTCAGGTATGAAGCGATGGTTTCCAGCGAAGGTAAAGTCATCTATCTCTCCGTCGCCCAATCAGGCATGTGCCAGGGATTATAACACACCGGGCAAGAGTGGCATCTGCCCGGCCGGGTCCCACCCCCTCACCCCTTTACGCAGCTAACAAACGTAAACGTATACAACGCCAGCCCATGAGCATGGAAAACAAGGTCCAGTTCATGCTCGCCAAAGCCGGGATTGCGCACCAGCTCATACATCCGCGGCCGGGTCACCCGCACCAGGCTGCGCCCAGCCTCGTCAAAATACACATCCGCCCCGGCCAACAGCGGCGAGAGCGGCACATCATCTTGCAGCAGCTCCACCACCGGCTCGGCCGGCCCCGGCCGGAGACCCAGCATCAGCGCCACCGGGTCATAAGTCGGGCTGAGCACCGCATTCACCCCCGCCGCCTGGTAAGGCAGCACCACCCGCCCACCATCCTGCCCGGCAAAAACCATCGCCTCCGGCTGCGCCTGCCAGAAGCCGGCCAGATAAAACCGCCCCGCCGGCCGGTCGAAGGGGCCGGGCAGCACATAGGCCATCGGGCTGCCGGTAACATACCCGGCCGGGTTGCCCAACGCCCCGCCAAACAACCCGCCCCCCTGGTAACCGGCATACAACTCCGGCGTCGTACGGTAACACACCGCGCCCGGCGCATCCTCCGGGCGCAGGGCAGGCAGCGGCGGTGGCAGCACCCCGGCCGGGTCCTGCTGGCGCAGCAGCGCCTGGATCGCCCGTTCCGTCTCCTGGTAATACCCCTCCCCCTGCCGCTTAAAGCGCAGGTACCCCTGCCCATCCACCAGGTACTTCGTCGGCCACGCCCGGTTGGCAAACTGCTGCCACGTCTGGTAATCATTATCCAGCAGCACCGGATAGGTCAGCCCGAAAGCCGCCGCCGCTTCCCGCACCTGCTGCCCCACCTGCGCAAACCTAAACTCCGGCGAATGCACGCCAATCACCACCAGGCCATGCGCCGCATACCGCTCATGCCACGCCCGCACATAAGGCAGCGTGCGCACACAATTCACACAACTGTAATCCCAAAAATCAACCAGCACCACCTGGCCGCGCAGCGCCTCACGGGTCAGCGGGCGGCTGCTGTTGATCCATTCCCCCTCACCCAAAGGAGGCATCCGCACCAGCGGTCGTTCCAACAAAGGTTCCAGGTCACTCATGGGGTTCCAGGTTTCGTCATTCGCCAACACGGACCAACAGACCGGCCAACCACGCCTATCAGCGCCCCGCCAGGTTGTGCAGTTGGGTAATACGCGCCCGGAAGCGCGCCGCATCAGCCACGTTACGATGCCCTTCTACGTAAAAGGCCGCCTCGTAAGCCATAAAGCGTTCATGGGCGGCAATCAGGTCGGCGTAATCCCACTGCTCGCGCCGCCCCCGGCCATAGGTCGCATCGCCCAGGAACAGCACATTATCCGGCCGGGTATGAATCAGGCATTGGTCCGGTTCATGCTGGCCGCCCACGTGCTCCATCAGGATTTGCGTCCCGCCCAGGTTCAGGCGAAACGTGTCGGTGAAGGTAATCCCGGCCGGGACCACCCGAAACGTCGTCCAATCCGGCACCGCCTGGATCATCAACTCGCCCAGCGCCCGCCGCACCGGGCTATCGCCCGCCTTTTCCCGGATATAGGCGCTGCTCCACGGCTCGCCGGCCATCACCTGCAAATGGTACTGCGTCAACTCGTGCGCCACCACCGTGGCCTGCGGAAAAACACAGTTGCCAAACACGTGGTCCCAATGATGATGCGTCAGCAAAATATGCGTAACCGGCGGGGCCTGCACCTGGTCCAGTGCCCGCTGCAAGTCGGCCGCCTGCGCCGGGCCGTTGCCACTATCAATGAGTACCGTCCCGGCCGGGGTGACAACCACCCCCAGCCAGGGCCGCACCTGCCCGCCATCCCCCGGCAGCACATACACATGCTCCGTCAATCTGCTCAATGTCGCCGCCGCAATCTCGCTCATGAGCCAATCATACCCACCTCACCGCCCAAAAACCACCGCCGCCGCGCGCCGGGGCCGGCAGCTTAGCGCCAGATGAAAACTGGCCCGGCAATCAGCCGGCCAATGGGATGACAACCACGCCAACTCAGGCCATAATCAGGCGTCGCACTGGAAGGCAAGCTGGCTGCGACCAATTCTTCCGCGGTCATTTCCGCTTCTGCGCGTTACTTTTCCCGCCACACCAGCGACTATGTGAACAATGCGAACCCAACGCGCTCATCCCCTCTTCTCCCGTTTCGGCTGCGGCACCGCCCTGCTGCTGGCCATTGGCCTGGCCGCCATCCTCTATTTTCGTGGTGGCGGCCCCTTCAGCCCTGGGCATCTCTCCGCCGCCCAACCCACCGGCCAGGAACTGGGCGGCTTTAGCGCCCACAGCGAGTTCGAACCCGACTGCGCCCAATGTCACGCCCCCTGGCAGGGGGTCACCGCCGAGCGCTGCGAAAATTGCCACACCAACGTGGCCGGGCAGCGCCAGAGCGGCACCGGCCTCCACGGCCGCCTCACCGACACCGGCCGGTGCCAGACCTGCCACACCGACCACAAAGGGCGCAACGCCCAGACCACCCAGATCAGCCTCACCGGCTTCGACCACGACCGGCTGGTCGGCTTTAGCCTGGCCCGCCACCAGACGGATTACGACGGCCAGCCGCTGGCCTGCGAAGGCTGCCATACCGCAAACCGCTTCGCCGCCGAGTTTCTGGATTGCGTAACCTGCCACCAAAATGCCGATGCCACCTTTATGCAGGAACACACCACCCGCTTTGGCCGCGACTGCCTGGCCTGCCACGATGGCGTAGACCGGCTGGCCAACTTCGACCACGCCACCGTCTTTGTGCTGGAGGGTGCCCATGTCACCGCGGCCTGCGAGGGCTGCCACGCAAACCAGGTTTTCCAGGGCACGCCGCGCGAATGTGCCAACTGCCACGAAGAGCCGGCCATTCACGCCGGCATCTTTGGCCTGGACTGCGCCCGCTGCCATACCGCCCTGGCCTGGTCCCCGGCCCAACTCACGCAGCACACCTTTCTGCTGGATCACGGCGGCGAAGGCCAGCTAGCCTGCGAAACCTGCCACGAAGCGAGCTACACCGTCTACACCTGCTACAACTGCCACGAACATGACCCGGCCGGGATCCGCCGCAAACATGAGGAAGAAGATATCTTCGCCTTCGAAAACTGTGTCGAATGCCACCCCACCGGCCAGGAATCTGATTTTGAAGGAAACGACCACAATGATGACTAAACCATCGTCCCGCCTGCCAGGCCGCCGGGCCAGCCTGTGGTGGCTGGGTCTCGCCCTGCTGCTTTTGCTAACCCGGCCGGTGGCCGCCCAAGAAGTACTCCCCCCGGTACAAGGCCCCACCACCGGCAGCGATGCCGTAACCATTCAGCAAATTCGCATCCAGGTGATGCCGGAGTTCGACGATCCGCGGGTGCTGGTCATCGTGCAAGGGCGGCTGGACGTGGACGAGAGCAGCCTCCCCCGGCCGGTCACCTTCCTCATCCCCCGCGGCGCCCAAATCAACCAGATGTCGACCATGGACGTGGCCACCGGCGTCACCACGCCCGTCGACTACGAAGCCGTGCCCGACCCGGATGACGAGCGCTGGACGCAGGTCACCTACAGCCTCAACAGCGCCCACTTTTTCTACGAATACTACTACGACCCCCTCGGCGATGAGGCGGAGAGGCAGTTCACCTACGTCTTCAGCAACCCCCAGGACATCACCGACATGGCGGTGGAAATTCAGCAGCCGCTCAAAGCCACCGATTTTGTCCTGAACCCGGAAGCCACAATTGCCCGTGCCGATGAAGTTTTTGGGTTCACCTACCACCAGTTCCCCGTGGGCAGCCTCCCGGCCGGGCAGGAATTCACCGTCGATATCCGCTACACCAAGACCGACCCCAACCCCTCTGTTACCCGCGAACAACTGGCCGCGGCCATGCAGGCCGGCAGCAGCAGCGATACCACCACCACCGCCAGCACCCCGGCCGGGACGGCAGCCAGCACCTCCCCCACCATTCCCACCTGGGTTGCCGGCCTGCTGGGCCTCATCGTCGTCGCCGGGGTCGCCTTCTTCGTCTGGCAACGCAGCCAGCAGCAAACCTACGCCGGCCCAGACGACAGCCCGCTGCCCCACCAACCCACCTCGCCCGCCAACAGCCCCGTCATGACCACCCCAGCCAACTTCTGCCCCCAGTGCGGCACCCCCCGGCGCGGCGACGCCCGCTTCTGCTACAGCTGCGGCACGTCACTGGTCACCCTGGCGGCCGCCCCCCGCACCCCGGTCACCGTGGCCCAGGTGCAGTCCCCACCCGCCCAGGGCGTGGCCCGCTTCCTCGCCCCGCGCTATCTGGTCGCCGCCGGCCTCATCATCCTCCTCACCGCCGCCGTGTGGGGCGCAACCGCCCAGGGCAGCGGCACCGTTACCAGCCCGGCCAGCGCCGTCGCCCCGGCCGGGAGCAGCACTGCCGACACCCTGGACCGCGAAAAAATGGTTGCCGGTGCCCAAATCTTCGTCACCAACTGCACCGAATGCCACGGCGAGCAGGCCGAAGGCACCGTTGATGGGCCGCCCCTAAACAGCAGCGGCCAGGCCTTTACCCGCAGCGACAACGAATTACTAGAGATTATTCGCACAGGCCGTGACGAAATGCCCGCCTGGAACGACCAATTAAGCGATAGTGAGATTGACGCCGTGTTGTACTTCGTCAAGCGCCAGTGGACTGCCGAACAGCGGCAGCAGCAAGCGACACTGCCTTAGCCCAGGTCAGACGTTAACCCACTCCGCAGCACACGGTCCAGCTTCCTTTTGGAGAGAAGGATGAAGCGCATACTGGTTTCCCTGACACTGTTCGTCATAGCCTTTGTGGTGGTCACCGGCGGGTTGGCCCTCATGGCCGAACAACACCCATTCCGGCCGGGACAAGGCCCCTACGCCGCGCAAAACATGGCCGAGCAGATCCAACTGCGCCTCGCCCTCGGCCCCACGCGCCAGGCTGATGCCGCGCTGGACCTGGCCTACCGGCGGCTGGCCGACCTTTCCGCCGCCACCACCCCGCGCACCGCCGAAGCAGCCATCATTGCTCTAAACGCCGCCCTGGACCGGGCCGTGGCCGCCGTCGCTGCCGCCCCGGCCGGGCCTCAAGACCGCCTCTATGGCCGCCTCAACGAACTGCTGTTGGAAGCCGATACCCTGCTGGCCGACATTGCCGAAAGCGGCCTGCTGGCCGCCGATGACGCCGGTTACGCCGCGCTGCGCAACAAAGTCAGCGCCCTCATGGTCGCCCAAAACATCAACGCCGTCACCGCCATTGCCGGCACCTTGCAAGACGGCAGCGGCACCACCACCCCCATCGACGCCGCCGCCATCTCCTTCCTCGGCCAGGTAGACCACAGCTTCTTCCCCCTCACCAACGCCCACGAACAGGCCAGTTGCACCGCCTGCCACCAGGAAGGGCGCTACGAAGGCACCCCCACCAACTGCCTGGGCTGCCACGAAACCGACAAGCCGGCCGATCATTTCCCCGGCGAATGCAGCGACTGCCACACCCTCACCGACTGGACCCCCTTCCAGTTCGACCATCGCAGCGTCACCGAATGTGCCGCCTGCCACACCGCCGACGCCCCGGCCGGGCACTACCCCGAAGAGTGCGCCCTGTGCCATACCAACACCACCGACTGGAGCCAGTTCGCCTTTGACCATGCCGGCGTCACCGCCTGCCAATCCTGCCACGAGCCGGAAAGGCCAGCCGACCATTTCCCTGGCGAGTGCGCCGCCTGCCACGCCGACATCAGCGACTGGACCCAGGCCAGCTTCGACCACGCCGGCGTCGCCGACTGCGCCTCCTGCCATGCCAACGACAAGCCGGCCAACCATTTCCCCGGCGAGTGCATAACCTGCCACACCAACACCCAGGATTGGACCCAGGCCTCCTTCAACCACAGCGGCTTCACCGACTGCCAAAGCTGCCACACCAGCGACAAACCGGCCAACCACTACCCCGGCCAATGTTCCACCTGCCACACCAGCACCAGCGATTGGGGCCGCGTCAGCTTCAACCACAGCGGCTTCACCGACTGCCAGAGCTGCCACGCCAACGACAAACCGGCCAACCATTACCCCGGCCAATGCTCCACCTGCCACACCAGCACCAGCAACTGGGGCCAGGTCAGCTTCAGCCACAGCGGGCTGAATGATTGCCAGAGCTGCCACGCCGGCGACAAACCGGCCAACCATTACCCCGGCCAGTGCTCCACCTGCCACACCAGCACCAGCAACTGGAGCCAGGTCAGCTTCAACCACAGCGGGCTGAACGACTGCCAATCCTGCCACAGCCGGCCGGCCAACCATTTCCCCGGCCAATGCTCAAGCTGCCACAACACCAACGACTGGGGCCAGGTGAATTTCAGCCACAGCGGTCTTAACGACTGCCAGAGCTGCCATGCCCGCCCGGCCGGGCACTACCAGGGGCAATGCTCTACCTGCCACAACACCAGCAACTGGGGCGACGCCACCTTTAACCACAGCGGCCAGACCGACTGCCAGAGCTGCCACGCCCGGCCGGGTGGCCACTACCAGGGGCAGTGCTCCACCTGCCACAACACCACCAACTGGGGCGACGCCACCTTCAACCACAGCGGCCTCACCGACTGCCAGAGCTGCCACGCCCGCCCGGCCGGGCACTACCAGGGGCAGTGCTCCAACTGCCACAACACCAACAACTGGGGCGACGCCAACTTCGACCACAGCGGCCAGACCGACTGCCAGAGCTGCCACGCCCGGCCGGGTGGCCACTTCCAGGGGCAATGCTCCAACTGCCACAACACCAGCAACTGGGGCGACGCCAACTTCGACCACAGCGGCCAGACCGACTGCCAATCCTGCCATACCCCGCCCGGCGGCCATTTCCAGGGGCAGTGCTCCAACTGCCACGACACCAACAACTGGGACGCCGACTTCAACCACGACGGCCAGACCGACTGCCAATCCTGCCACGCCCGGCCGGGTGGTCACTTCCAGGGACAATGCTCCAACTGTCACAACACCAACAACTGGGACGCTGACTTCAACCACGACGGCCAGACCGACTGCCGCTCCTGCCACACCCCGCCCAACGACGGGCATCACCAACCACCGGTGCCGCAGTGCTCCCAATGCCACAACACCCACGACTGGGACGACTAGGTAGCGACCAAAAAGCAAGCCCCTGCGGGTTGTAGAAACCCGCAGGGGCCATGAGCAAAGCCCACCATGCAGACGAATTTCGAGTTGAAGCTAAGTTTTGTCATCGTCCTGTTCCTGGCCGGGGTCTACATCTTCTACGAGATCGTCACCGTCCCGGCCGGGGGGCATCCCTTTGGTCACGCCCTGGGCATCTTGGGCGCCATCCTCATGATCATGGCCGAAACCCTCTACAGCGCCCGCAAACGGCTCAACTTCCTCAAATTTGGCCACGTGCGCCACTGGCTCTCCTTCCACATCTTCACCGGCATTGTCGGCCCGGCCCTGGTCATCATGCACACCGGCCTGGAATTCCGCGGCCTGGCCGGCCTGACCATGCTGCTCACCATGCTCGTCGTCGGCAGCGGCTTCCTGGGGCGCTACATCTACACCGCCGTTCCGCGCAGCCTGGCCGGCGTCGAAGTTGACCGGCGCACCCTGGAAGCGCAGGTCGCCCAGGAGCAAGCCGCGCTGCTGGCCTGGTCCGTTGGCAAATCCGCCCGCGTCCAGAGCCTCATCCAGCAAGAATCGGGCGCGGCCACCCTCATCGCCGAGGACCTGACCCCCATGGAACTACTGACCCGGCGCGTGGCCGAGTGGCAGGCGCAGCGGCGCGTGCAGCGCGCCCTACGCCAGCTAGACCAGGAAGAGCGGGCCCGCGCCGGCGAAGTTGAGCGGCTGCTGCGCCGCCAGCGCCGCCTGGTGCGCCAGATTCGCTCCCTGCAAACTGTGCGCCGCCTGATGGGCCTGTGGCACACCGCCCACATCCCCCTGGGCCTCACCCTGTTCACGGCCATGACCATACACATCGTTGCCACCATCTACTACGGCACCTTTTCATAGCCCTTCCCCGGCCGGGGCCACCCAGAAGGACACCCAGAAACGACATGCTTGGACTTTTTCGCAATTTATTCGGCAGTGAAAACAGCCAGGAAGAGCCCATCCTCGTGCCCGAAGGCGCGACCACTGGCCTGCTGCAAGTAACCGCAGACGCCACCCGCTGCGTGCAATGTGGCATCTGCGGCGACAACTGCCCGGTGGGCATTCCGGTGCGCGAATACGCCCGCCGGGGCATCAACGTCACCGACAGCCGCTGCATTGCCTGCGGCGCGTGCGTCCAGAAGTGCCCGCGCGGCACCCTGCGCTGGGGGCCGGCCATTCTGGTCCATGACGACAATACCCTGGAAGTCAATCCCGATGCGCTGCCCATCATGCTCCAGTTGCAGCCCCGCAAGGTGAAGTAGCCATGACCCACCACTACCTCATCATCGGCAACGGGGCGGCCGGTCTCAGCGCCGCCGAGATGATCCGCCAGCGGGACAGGCTGGGCCGGATCACCATCCTGACCAACGAAAGCCACTACTTCTACTCCCGGCCGGGGATCGCCTACGTCATCAACGGCCAGGTCTCCGCCGAGCAAATCATCAGCCGCAGCGAACAGTTCTACCGCGAACACCGGCTCGACCTCTGCTTTGGCCACGCAACCGAACTCGATCTGGTGCGTAGAACCGCCTCCCTGCGCTCCGGTGAAACCCTCCACTACGACGTCCTGCTGCTGGCCACCGGGGCCAGCGCCACCCCGCCCAGATTCCCCGGCCGGGAGCTAGACGGCATCCTCACCTTCGACACCCTGGACGATGCCCAAAAGGTCATTCGCTACGGCCGGCGGGCCAAAGCGGCCGTGGTTGCCGGCGGCGGCATCACCGCCATGGAGCTGGCCGAAGGGCTGCGCCACCAGGGCACCCAAACCCACCTGCTGCAGCGCGGCCAGCGCATCTGGCCCCGCCTCCTCGACGAACGGGAATCAGCCATCATCGAAGCCCAAATCCGCCACGAAGGCATTCAGATTCATTACGGCGCAGAGATAGACGAAGTGCTGGGCAAGAAGGGCAAGGTGGCGGCGGTGCGCCTGAAGAACGGCCAGGAGCTGAAGGCCCAGGTCGTGGGTGTGGCCATCGGCGTTCGCCCCAACCTGGAACTGGTCAAAGGGCTGCCCGTCAAACTAGACCAGGGGGTGCTGGTGGACGAATTCATGCAGTCCAGCGTCCCCGGCCTCTTCGCCGCCGGCGACGTGGCCCAGGTATACGACCGCTGGACCGACCGCCACCAACTGGACATTCTATGGCCCAGCGCCATCAACGAGGGGCGCGCGGCCGGCTACAACATGGTCGACGTGGCCCGTGGCGAACGGCCGCGCTACGCCTACCAAAAAGGCAGCCCCTTTAACGCGGCCCTGCTGTTTGGCGTGCATCTCACCGTCATCGGCCGGGTGGGAATCCAACCCGGCCGGGGCGATGTCACCGAAGTCGAAGAGATCACCCACCTCTCCCGCGGCGCCAGCCAGGTCTGGACCACCCCCTTCCAATCCAACTACCGCTCCGCCTGGGACAGCAGCGGCCCCAACTCGCTGCGCATCGTCGTCGATGAGGGACGCATTGTCGGCGCCCTGCTCCTGGGCAACCAGGAATTAGCCGACCCGCTGCGCCAGCTCATTGAGCACGAAGTCAACGTCCGCCCCTTCGAGACCCTGCTGCTCAACGGCCAACAGCCGTTGCCCAAAGCCATCATGAAGGCCTGGCGCGACTGGCACGAAAGCTGGAACTAAGCCCCACGCACTGTCGTATTACTCCCCCGCAAGCCAAACCGAGAAGACCGTCCTGACCTTGTTCGCGGCCGCGTGTCATTGTGCGCGGCGCCTGAAATCCGGGTAAAATGGCTCCTGCATCGCAAACAAGTTGGCAAATCAACTAGAGAGGAGTGGCAATGAACAGTGAAATAGGTCCAACCAGACCAGAAGCTCAGAAAACAGAAGTGAAAATCCAGAGCGGTTCCTCCGAAGCCGTTTACGGATTAGGTCTCATCGGCGCATGGGTCTACTACATCGGCCGCGCCACCACAAACCGGGAACGCGTCCAGGGATTCTTCAAAGGCATCGTCTGGCCCGCGTTTATGGTTCACGACCTGTTGGAATTCCTGGACAAAGACAAGGAATAACCCATCCCCTTCCCGGAAAACCCTATTACCCCTCCTATGCCACGTGAAATCATTGGCTGGATCTCACCCCAGGCTATTCAACGCATTGCCAATAAGGCAAATGCGGAGCAACTTATCGCCTACGCGAGAAACAGGTGAGCACGGCAAACGTGCAAGCTACTTGAAACACTTCGGTGAACTGATTAGGCGGCGTGAAATCATAAACCAAGAATCAGATTGGGCAATCAGTCTTCGAGTTAGCCTTACGTTAGTGAGTTCGATGCGCCAGCGCAGCGGACGGTGGCGGTAGGTGTGGCACATCGTGAAACAGTTGGAATTGATGGGATAATTCTCTGCCTTCCTCTTGTTGGCGATAGCATATTCTGCTATCATCACGGTCATGAATAGACGGCATCAAAAGACTCTGGAAGCTATCTTCAAGAAGCCAGTTCCAGCATCTTTGGAATGGAATGACATCGAAGCACTTTTCCTTGCCGCTGGCGCCAATTCCATTGAAGGTCGAGGGTCACGAGTTCGCTTTGAGTTGAATGGCGTTGTCGCCACGTTTCATCGTCCGCATCCTCAGAAGGAAGCAAAACCATATCAGATCCGTGATGCACGCCGTTTCTTGGAGCAAGCAGGAATACAGCCATGAATACGATGACTCACAAAGGTTATGCAGCTCACATTGAATACAGCGATGAGGACCAATGCTTCATTGGACACATTGCCGGTATAAAGGACGTCGTAGGCTTTCACGGCGAGTCCGTTTCAGAACTACGCGCTGCTTTCGAGGAAGCTGTTGACGATTATCTGGAGACTTGTGCCAGATTGAACCGGTCACCACAAAAGCCCTATTCTGGTAGATTGATGCTGCGCATACCACCGGAGATTCATGCTGCTGTGGCCATGGCGGCCGAGGTCAGCGGCAAAAGCATTAATCAATGGGCAACCGAGAAGTTTGCCGATGCAGTACAGTCATGAGCAGCAATACTCGTCGTTCAAACCGGCGAACGGCTTGCTCACAATCAAGTCCGTAGCGACGGCAAAAGCCACCACTACGAACGAAAGCCCAAACCTGATCTGGCCCAGACCTGAGGTATTGAACAACTGCATCAACGCCCCTGAAGCGGGCATTGGCCGCCACCACACCGCGCGGCACACACTTCTGAGGTATTTATGGCCCTTAAAGACGACCTGATTCGCGGGGCGCAAATCGCATCCAACCCCTTTCGCCGCCAATGGTTGGCCCTGACCCGCGCCCACAACCCTGGCCCCAAAGTGCTGGCCAACAGCATCCCCAAATCCGGCACCCACCTGCTCATGCGCTGCCTGGACCTCTTTCCCGGCATGGTCAATTACCACAGCGGGCTGTTCATCTTTGGCCTGGGCCAGACCGGCCTGGCCGGCAAACAAAACGCCCTGCGCCGCATGGGCGGCGGCTGCCACGTCATGGCCCACCTGCCCTACGCCCCCGAGGCCGGGCAAACCCTGGCCGGCTATGGCTTCACAACCGTTCTCATGGTCCGCGACCCGCGCGACGTAGCCGTATCGCTCTACAAATTCGCCCTACGCAAACGCCGCCACCCGCTGCGCCCCTACTTCGCCAGCCTGCCCAACGACCACACCCGGCTCAAGATGGCCATCATCGGCAACCTGGACGTGGCCTACGGGGGCATCGGTCCCCGTTTTCGCAGCTATATGCCCTGGGCCGAACATGGCAGCTTTCTGCTCACCTTTGAGGACCTGGTGGGCGAAAAGGGGGGTGGCGATAACCAGCGCCAGCAGCAGACCATCCACCAGTTGGCCGAACACATTGGCCTATCGCTCACCCCGGCGCAGGGCAGCGACGTGGCCGCCAACCTCTTCGACCCCCACAGCCGCACCTTCCGCAAAGGAGTTATCGGCGACTGGCGCAACCAGTTCACCCCGGAACACAAGGCCATCTTCAAGGAGTACGCCGGCGACGTGCTGATCGCCCTGGGGTATGAGCAGGATATGAACTGGTGATAGACATGCGAATGGTGAAACGATGAATCTCAAGCAGCAGGTCCCCCGGCCGGTGAAACGCTGGATACGCCGCCAGAAACCGTTGTTCTGGTTCGAGCAGCGGCGCAAATATCCCCCCGGCCGGGTACAGCAGCACGCCCCCATCACCAACCTCTACCACTGCACCATCCACAAAGCCGCCAGCCAATGGCTGCGGGCCATCTTCTCCGACCCCCGCGTCTTCGCCCACTGCGGCCTGCGCCCCTACACCTACCAACGCTTCTGGCCCAGCGGCCACGACGAACGCCCCCTCACCGCCCGCACCTTCCACAAACCCTTCCCGGCCGGGACCATCCTCACCCCCCTCTACCTCGACTACGCCAGCTACCGCACCATCCCCAAGCCCGCCGCCTACCGCACCCTCTACGTCGTCCGCGACCCGCGCGACATCCTCGTCTCCTGGTACTACTCCCAACTGCACAGCCACCCCACCACCGGCAAAACCCAGGCCACCCGCGACAAACTGGCCAGCCTCTCCTTTGAAGACGGCCTCAGCTACGGCATTGAGCACCTGCACCAGCTAGGCACCTTCGCCGCCATCGACTCCTGGGCACCCCCGGCCGGGGACACCACCAACCCCGAACCCATCCTCCGCCTGCGCTACCGCGACCTCATCGGCCCCCAAAAGCCCCAACTGCTGCAAGAAATCTTCGACCACAGCCAGATCAGCCTGCCCCCCGGCCTGCTCGACGACCTCCTGCACGACTACAGCTTTAGCCGCCTCAGCGGCCGGCAGCGCGGCCAGGAAAACATCCAATCCCACTACCGCAAAGGCGTCGCCGACGACTGGCGCGACAAACTGACCGCGGCCCACAAAGCCCGGCTCAAGCCCCTCATCGGCCAGACCCTCATCAAGTGGCAGTTCGAGACCAGCCTCGACTGGTAGCCCCATGTCCCGTCTAAAACGCCTCCTCCGCGCTGGCCTCACCCTGCCCCGCACCGCCTGGGTAGACCTGCGCTACAACCAACTTGGCCAGCGCTGGCCCGCCCCCCCCCACACCCTCAACCTGCTCGTCAACGACATCTGCAACTCCCGCTGCCAGATGTGCTACATCTGGCAGCAAAAGCGCGACGACGAAATCAGCCCGGCCGGGTTGGCCCAAACCCTGCAAGACCCCCTCTTCCGCCGCCTGCGCTACATCGGCGTCAGCGGCGGCGAACCCACCCTGCGCCGCGACCTGCCCGACCTCTTCCGCGTCATCACCGAAAAGCGGCCCCAACTGCGCGGCACCGGCATCATCACCAACGCCATCCGCACCACCGACGTCATCGAGCGCGTCGGCCAGGCCGCCGACATCTGCCAGGCCGCCGGCCTGCCCTTCAGCCTCATGGTCTCCCTGGACGGCGTAGGCGACGTGCACGACCTGGTGCGCGGCCGGCCGGGCAACTTCGCCAGTGCCATGCAAGTCATCGACCATTTCCGCACCCGGCCGGGCATCGAACTCCTCTTCGGCTGCACCATCACCAAAGACAACGTCTGGCACGTCGACGAACTGCTCGACTTCGCCCGCCAGCAAGGGCTGTACGGCCGCTTCCGCGTCGCCGAATTCATCAACCGCCTCTACAACGAGCAAGCCACCACCGCCATCCGCAGCTTCAGCGCCGAAGAGGCCTACCACCTGGCCCTCTTCTTCGCCAGGCTCGCCCACACCTACGAAACCAACCCCATCTACCAAAACACCTACCACAGCATCCGCGGCATGCTGCTGGGCCACAAACGGGCCACCAAATGCCCCTATCAGAGCCACGCCGTGGTCATGGACTGCCGCGGCCAGCTCCTCTACTGCTCACCCAAATCCCCCATCCTGGCCAGCACCCTCGACCAATCGGCCGAGCGCATCTACCTGGACAACATCCCCATCCGCCAAAACATCCTGCGCCACCACTGTGACGACTGCATCCACGACTACCACGCCCCGCCCACCACCCGCCAGGTGTGGCAATCCGCCCGCCGCACCAGTTGGCGCTTGCGGCTGCGCCCCCGGCCGGGGCTACTCTACAGCCAACTCACCCCCACCACCCATCCCGCCCACCGGCCGGTCCAATCCGCCCTCATCATCGGCTGGTACGGCACCGAAACCGCCGGCGACAAAGCCATCCTGGGCGAGATCATCCACCGCCTGCACCACGAAGGCTGCCGGCAAATCACCGTCGCCTCCCTCAACCCCTACCTCACCCAATGGACCCTGCGCGAACTAGGCTACCCCGATGTGGCCGTCATCGACACCTACAGCCCCGCCCTGCTGCACGCCGCCGCCCACGCCGGCGCAACCATCATGGGCGGCGGTCCACTCATGGACATCCCCGACCTGGGGCACATCCTGGCCGCCTTCGCCCGCGCCCGGCGCGCCGGCCACCAGACGCGCATCGCCGGCTGCGGCATCGGCCCCCTGCACAGCCCCACCAGCATCCGCGCCGTGCAGCGCATCCTGGCCCTCAGCAGCACCATCGCCCTGCGCGACAGCGCCTCCGTCCAATGGGCACAGCAAGCCACCGGCCGGGACGACATCATCAACAGTGGCGATTGGGCCGTCGGTTTTGTGCAGCGCTGGCAGGCATCCCGGCCGGGGGCTTCCCCATCTCCCCCAGCTCCCCCAGCTCCCCAGCCCACCCTCAACTGCTACCTGCGCGAATGGTCCGCCGAATACAAAGGCCACCTCAGCGACGCCCAGTTCACCGCCCTCAAAGCGGAATTCGAGGCCCAACTGGGCCGCTGGATACAGGCGCTGTGCGCAGAACACCGCCTGCGCCCCCGCCTGCTGGCCATGCACCACTTCACCATCGGCGGCGACGACCGCGACTTCAACCGCCGCCTGGCCCGCCACGCCCTGGCCGGCCTCGACCCCATCGTCGAAATGCGCCCCTACTCCGCCCAGGACATCCTGCAATCCATGACCGAAGGCCAGCTCTGCCTGGCCATGCGCTTCCACGCCGTCCTCTTCGCCCACACCCTGGGCGTTCCCTTCTACGCCATCGACTACACCCAGGGCGGCAAAATCCACGCCTTCCTCAGCGACCACCACCAGACCCATCGCCTCATCACCCCCACCGACCTGGCCGCCGGCCAGCGCGTAGCCTCCTAAGACCTCATGCACATCCTCCACCTGAACACCACCGCCCATGCCGGCGGCGCGGCGCGGGCCATGTACCGGCTGCACCAGGGCTTGCAGCAGCAGGGCCACCACTCGGCCATCGTCGCCCGCCTCAACAACGGCCTGGCCGACCCCAACGTACACGAGCTGGCCACCCTCACCCGCCCCCAACACCGGCCGGGTGACCGCCTCCTCACCCCGGCCGGGCGCATCGCCGAACTCAGCCTGGGGCTGCCCCGCTGGGCCTACCCCTACAGCCACTACCTCCCCCACACCGACCTCTTCCGCCAGGCCGACGTGCTAAACCTGCACAACCTGCCCGGCGGCTACTTCAACTACCGCCTGCTGCCCCAACTGACCGCCGCCAAACCCACCGTCTGGACCCTGCACGATATGTGGCCGCTCACCGGCCACTGCGCCTACGCCTACGACTGTGAACGCTGGCGCACCGGCTGCCACCACTGCCCCCTGCTGCGCCGCGCCAACCACGACCTGGTAGAACCCCGCCCCACCTGGCGCGATCTCTCCCGGCCGGGTTGGCAGCAAAAAGCCCACCTCTACCGCCAATCCCGCCTGACCGTGGTCGCCCCCTCCCGCTGGCTGCAAGGGCTGGCCCAGCAAAGCATCCTCGGCCCGGCCGCGCCCATCCACTTCATCCCCCACGGCATCGATTTGGACCTGTTCCGGCCGGGCGACCAGGCCGCCGCCCGCCACCGCCTGGGCCTGCCGGCCGCGGCCAGCGTCCTTTTCTTCTCTGCCCAACTCACCGGCAGCAGGCGCAAAGGGCTGGCCGAACTGCTGGCCGCCCTGGCCCAACTCCCCCCGGCCGGGGCCACCGACCCACCCACCTGGCTGCTGACCATCGGCGAAACCGGCGCAGTGGCCCACCTGGGCGGCCAATACCACCTGCGCGAACTGGGCTACCTCAGCGACGAAGCGCGCATCCGCGACTGCTACGTGGCCGCCGACCTCTTCGTCTTCCCCACCCGCGCCGACAATCAGCCGCTGGTGCTGCTGGAGGCCCTGGCCTGCGGCACCCCCGCCGTCTCCTTTGCCGTGGGCGGCGTGCCAGAGATGGTGCGCGAAGGAGAGACCGGACTGCTGGCCCCGGCCGGGGACCCGGCCGGGTTGGCCCACGCCATCCACACCCTGCTGCACAACCCCACCCTGCGCCACCGCCTGGCCCACACCAGCCGCCACATCGCCACCACCGAATACGACCTCAAACTACAAGTCGCCCGCTACGAAGCCCTCTACAAAGACCTGCTGCCCAATGCCTGATTTGTTGGCCGGCATTCCCCATTCGCTGCCCCCCTCCCACCACGGGTAGGGGCGGGACGGCGCGGGTACATGCCGGCCCTACAGAACCACCGCTTCTCCGCGCCGTCTCGCCCGCCCAGCGGCCACCCACCACGGGCGAGACAGGCGGGAGCCAACCTCTCCCTTCATGGCCCACATCGTTTCCCGCCTGTCCCGCCCCTACCACGCGCCGTCTCGCCCCCAACGACGATGACACCTCGACGCCCCCCTCTCTAGCACGCCACGCGCCCAACGTGCTTCAGCACGTTGCTGGCCACGGCAGCGCGGTCCCGCTTGCCGCAGCGGGCGGCGCGAAAGGCCCAATAGAGGTTGGCGAAGGTGTGGATGTGCGGGTAGAGGTTTTTGTAGGTTTTCATCAAGTGCCAGGCACGGGGCGCCAGGTTTGGGGCAAACTACAGCTCTTTGCCCCGTGCCTGGCACTGCCAAGACCCCCCGCAGAAGAAGATCAGAAATACCAGAATTCAGAAGCCCAGAAATTCATTCTCCTGGGGCAGAGACGCACCGGAAGCCGAGGTCGCTGAACCCGCCCGACGGGGTGCCGCCGCCCCGGTCCGCGGCGCGCAGGGAGTCCCAATCGGGGCCCCAGCCGCCCCCGCGCACCACCTTGTACGTGCCCGTCTCCGGCCCTGGTGGGTTGCTGTAAGGTGAACTACTGTAATAGCTGTCATCATACCAGTCATTCACCCATTCCCACACATTTCCCGCCATATCCAGCGCTTTATACTGGCTGGCCCCGGCCGGGTAGCTGCCCACTTCGCTGGTGTCGCCAACGCAAAATGAACCGGTAGCATAGTCGAAGCCGTTCGCCAGCGTGCAGTTCGGAGTCTGGTCACCCCATGGGTAAGCCCGCACCGTCGTGCCCCGCGCCGCCTTCTCCCACTCCGCCTCCGTAGGCAGCCGCTTGCCCGCCCAGGCACAGTAATCAGTGGCATCGTACCAGGAAACGTACAACACCGGATAGTCAGCATAAGTCGGGTTGTCGTAGTAGGAAGGTCGGGTGTAGGATGAGTTGCGCAGCGGCGGGTCGCACGCCCCACCGGCCACGCATTGGGCGTATTGGGCGTTGGTCACTTCCGTGCTGTCAATGTAGTAAGCGTCCAGGTACACCACATGCAACGGCAGTTCGTCGGAAGAGTAGCATTGCCAGCCCCCATTGTGCGCCGGGTTGCAGCCCATCTGGAACTCCCCGGCCGGCACATACACCATCCCATCGGGCGCCACCTCACGCCCCAGCAGCGGTAAATACACCTCATTCATCCCCCGTTCGGCCGCCCCGGCCGGGACACGCCCTGCCCACAAAACCAGCAGCACCATACTCAACCCCACCAAACCCAATAAAACATTACGTCTTAATGTCTTCATTCCCTAAACCTCCCATATTCATACGCCCAACGGCGCAACACAAAACTCACCATCCAGGGAAATCATTCCCGCCCCGCCAACGCGGCTGCCGCTGCTCATTATAGCACTCCTGCTGCGTGTTCCATGCTCCCTTTCCCATCAACCAGCGTTCCCCGTTGCTTACTGAATGCTGACTGTTGCCCAACGTGCTTCAGCACGTTTCCCCCCTTTAGCCACCGATTTCAATCGGTGGCATCCTCGTTGGCCGGCATTCCCCGTTCGCTGCCCCCCTCCCATCTATGGTCTCGCCGTAACGCTAATTCTCGTACGCTTCTACAACTCTTCTAACCTCGCCAAAAAATCACGCACAGTGATGATGGGAATGTCAGCGTAACTTTCCAGGTCAAGCAGATGTCTATCACCACTGACTATGAAATCAGCCCGGCCATCAATCGCACAGGCCAATATCCGCTCATCATCAGGATCGTCCAGGATGACGCCCGACGTGTCAGCCAAACCATCCACCAGGAGACCATTCTTTTGCAACAACAGGATGAGGTCAGCGATGTCTTCATCGGTTATTCGATACTTGCGGCGAATCCGGTCATAATTCAATGTGTGACGAATCTCCGCGACGATAGCCGGTGACACGAGCAAAACAAACTTTCGTTCTCGCCAGGCTTGCATCGCTTGCGCTGGCAATCCTCTCTTCACCAGGACACTACTGACAAAAAGGTTCGTATCCAAGACAACACGCCACATCTTAGCCCGCATTCCGACTGGCGCGAACTGCAGCGACAGCTTCGCTTACATCTTCGATCACCTCTTCTTCAGGCAAATCGGGTACGCGCTCCTTAAGCCTGTCTACAACCTGGAACAACGCCTCGCGTTCGGCAATCATTTGCTCGTAAACATCTATCGGGATCATAGCCAGCATCGGCTTGCCCGATCGCTCCACAATAACAGTTTCCCCGCTGTAGTGAACGCGGCCAACCAGGTCAGCGAAATTATTCCGCGCTTCACGTGAACCTATCGTAATTGAATTCATCGTTTACCTCATCACCGGTTCCTGTTACCAGTCTTGAAAGAGATCATCATAGACAACATTTCTGTCAGTATATGCAGAAGGCAGACTTGTGTCAACAGTGTTCATTGTGTACGCTTTAACCCAGCCGCGATATCCCAACCGCTCTGATGAAAACGCGATAGGGATACCGCGGCTACAAAACCTGACGCGCTTCGCGGGGGATGCTGGGGGAGGACCCCCAGACCCCCGCAGAGGAAGATTTGACTGTTACCCAACATGCGTCAGCACGTTGCTGGCCACGGCAGCGCAGTCCCGCTTGCCGCAGCGAGCAGCGCGAAAGGCCCAATAGAGATTGGCAAAGGTGTGGATGTGCGGGTAGAGGTTTTTGTAGGTTTTCATCAAGTGCCAGGCACGGGGCGCCAGGTTTGGGGCAAACTACAGCTCTTTGCCCCGTGCCTGGCACTGCCAAGACCCCCCGCAGAAGAAGATCAGAAATACCAGAAACCAGAAGCCCAGAAATTCATTCTCCTGGGGCAGAGACGCACCGGAAGCCGAGGTCGCTGAACCCGCCCGACGGGGTGCCGCCGCCCCGGTCCGCGGCGCGCAGGGAGTCCCAATCGGGGCCCCAGCCGCCCCCGCGCACCACCTTGTACGTGCCCGTCTCCGGCCCTGGTGGGTTGCTGTAAGGTGAACTACTGTAATAGCTGTCATCATACCAGTCATTCACCCATTCCCACACATTTCCCGCCATATCCAGCGCTTTATACTGGCTGGCCCCGGCCGGGTAGCTGCCCACTTCGCTGGTGTCGCCAACGCAAAATGAACCGGTAGCATAGTCGAAGCCGTTCGCCAGCGTGCAGTTCGGAGTCTGGTCACCCCATGGGTAAGCCCGCACCGTCGTGCCCCGCGCCGCCTTCTCCCACTCCGCCTCCGTAGGCAGCCGCTTGCCCGCCCAGGCACAGTAATCAGTGGCATCGTACCAGGAAACGTACAACACCGGATAGTCAGCATAAGTCGGGTTGTCGTAGTAGGAAGGTCGGGTGTAGGATGAGTTGCGCAGCGGCGGGTCGCACGCCCCACCGGCCACGCATTGGGCGTATTGGGCGTTGGTCACTTCCGTGCTGTCAATGTAGTAAGCGTCCAGGTACACCACATGCAACGGCAGTTCGTCGGAAGAGTAGCATTGCCAGCCCCCATTGTGCGCCGGGTTGCAGCCCATCTGGAACTCCCCGGCCGGCACATACACCATCCCATCGGGCGCCACCTCACGCCCCAGCAGCGGTAAATACACCTCATTCATCCCCCGTTCGGCCGCCCCGGCCGGGACACGCCCTGCCCACAAAACCAGCAGCACCATACTCAACCCCACCAAACCCAATAAAACATTACGTCTTAATGTCTTCATTCCCTAAACCTCCCATATTCATACGCCCAACGGCGCAACACAAAACTCACCATCCAGGGAAATCATTCCCGCCCCGCCAACGCGGCTGCCGCTGCTCATTATAGCACTCCTGCTGCGTGTTCCATGCTCCCTTTCCCATCAACCAGCGTTCCCCGTTGCTTACTGAATGCTGACTGTTACCCAACGTGCTTCAGCACGTTTCCCCCCTTTAGCCACCGATTTCAATCGGTGGTATCCTATACCCATGAACCCCACCCAGCCCAGCCAATGGCCGCGCCTCACCATCGTCACCCCCTCCCTCAACCAGGGCGCAACCATCGAGCAGACCATCCAATCCGTCCTCGACCAGGGCTATCCCAACCTGGAATACTTCGTCATGGACGGCGGCTCCACCGACGACACCGTGGCCATCCTGCGCCGCTACGACGCCCACCTGCACTGGCGCTCCGAGCCGGACGCCGGGCAGGCCCAGGCCATCAACAAAGGGCTGCGCCAGGCCAGCGGCGACCTGCTGGCCTATATCAACGCCGACGATTACTACCTGCCCGGCGCCTTCCAGATCATCGCCATCACCCACCGCCAGGCCCCCCAACTGGGGCTGATCTACGGCGACTGCCTGGCCGTGTGGCAAGATGGCCGCGAAAAAGGGCTGATTCGCGGCCGCCCCTATGACCTGCGGCGCATCATCCGCCGCGGCGACTTCGTGCCCCAGCAGGCCGCCTTCTGGACCCGGACGGCCATGCAGCAAGCCGGCTGGTTCGACGAAAGCCTGCACCTGGCCCTGGACTACGACTACTTCATCCGCCTGGGCCAGGTCGCCCCGGCCGGGTACATCTCCCACACCCTGGCCTGCTTCCGTTTCACCCCCAACACCAAATCCGCCACCCAGGAAGCGCGCCACTGGCGCGAAACATTGGCCGTCAGCCAGCGCCACGGCCTGCGCCCCTGGATGGCCTGGTACTGGCTGCGCCGCCTGCGCCACTACGGCCTGCGCGCCCTGCCCGCGCCCCTGCAAAGCCACCTGCGCCGCCGCCTCAACCGCCCCCAAGACGCCACCCTCACCCCGGACCAGGCGGCGTGAAACCAGGCCGCGTGAAACCCACCCCCACCATCCTCTTTCTGGAAGCGCTGCCCACCATCGCCGGCGGGCAAAGCGTCCTGCTCAACCTGCTGCAAGGGCCGCTGCCCTTCACCCCCCACGTGCTGCTCCCCGGCCGGGGCCCCCTCAGCCACGCCCTGGAACAGCGCCACATCCCCTACCACCCCCAGCCCATGCAGCAGTACAGCCTGGTCCACAAAACCGGCCGCGACCGCCTGGCCTACGCCCTGGAACTGCCCCGCCTGGCCCTGGCCACCGCCCGGCTGGCCCGCCGCCTCAACGCCCAACTCCTCTACGCCAACAGCAGCCGCGCCTTCCTCTGGGGCACCCTGGCCGCCCTGCTCAGCCGCCGCCCCATCCTCTGGCACGTCCACAACATCCTGGACGATGGCGGCACGCTGGCCCTGGTGCGCCAGGCCGGCCGCCTGCCCCACGTCCGCCGCCTCCTCTGCGTCTGCCAGGCGGCGCAGCAGCAGTTTCCCGGCCTGGCCCACAAGAGCGTCGTCCTCTACAACGGCATCGACCTCACCCGCCTGCGCCCCGACCCGGCCGGGGGCCAGACCACCCGCGCCAGCCTGCACATCCCCGCCGACCACCTCGTCGTCACCCTGGTCGGCGACCTCACCCCCCACAAAGGGCAAGACGTCCTGCTGGCCGCTGCCCAACAACTGCCCCCCGGCCGGGGCGTCACCCTGCTGCTCGTCGGCCAGGAGCGGCCCAACGACGAAAGCCGCGCCTTCGCCGCCCAACTGCGGGCCACCGCCGCCCAACTGCCCGCCCACTGCCAGGCCCTCTTCACCGGCCAGCGCCACGACATGCCCCAACTATACAACGCCAGCGATGTCATCGTCGTGGCCGCCTTCGCCTCCGAGACAACCTCGCTGGCCTTGCAAGAAGGCATGGCCTGCGGCAAACCGGTCGTCGCCTCGCGCACCGGCGGCATCCCCGAACTCCTGCACGATGGGGTGAATGGCTTCCTCTACCCCCCGCGTGACAGCCACGCCCTGGCCGCCCTGCTGCAAAAACTGCGCAGCGACCCGGCCGGGGCCGTTCCCCTCGCCACCCAGGCCCTGGCCACCGCTCAGCAGCGCTTTAGCCTCCCCCAAATGCAGCAGCAATGGCTGGCCCAGCTCAGCCTCTAGCCCCCCCGCCGCCCCCGCACCATTCCCCAGATCATATCCCGGCCGGTGCGCAGTTGCTCCCGCTCCATCAGCCACAAAATCCCCCCAAACAGCAGCGTTACAAACAGCCCCTTGCCGGCAAAAGCCAGCCACACCGGCCACGCCGCCCACACCGCCCCCAGCGCCAGCGTCGCCCCGCCGGTCACCGCCATACCCACCAGCGGCCACAGCCACAGCCGCCGCGCCGAATAATCCACCACCCGTCGCGAATAGACGAACAGCGGCACCACCCCCAGCAGCACCATCAAATCCGCCGCCAACGCCACCCCTTCAATGCTGGCCACCGCCCCCAGCCCAATCACAGCCGGGATAAACACCAGCGCCTGCAGCCAGCGCGTGCGGGCAATAATCCGCGGATGCCCGGTAGCCATCAACAAATTCTCCACCCCCACCAGCAGCGGATCGAACAGCGTATACACCACCATCAACTGGAACGTCACCTGCATCACCAGCCAGCGCTCGCCCAGAAAGATGCGAATAAACTCCGGCGCGGTGAGCACAAACACCAGCGTAAACCAGCAGCCGGCGCGCACCATCAAACTCATCGCCCGGAAAAAGGCCCGCGACAGCCGTGTCCGGTCATCCTGCAGCCGGGCAAAGGTCGGGAAGAAGACCGACAAAATGGGCACGGCAATCACCCGGCGCGGATAGCCGGCGAACTCATACGCCCGCGAATAGATGCCCAGCGACTCGCTGCCCATGGCCGTCCCCACCCAAAAATCGTCAAAACGGTCCAGCAGCACGTCAAAGTTGGTGCTCACCCAGATGTTGCGCCCATACCCCCAAAACCAGCGCACAATCTCCTTGTCCCAGCCCAGGCGCGGCCGCCACGGCCGGTACAGCAGCCAGACCAGGAGCGCCCGGGCCAGGATGCCGCTGGCATTTTCGGCCACAATGCTCCACACTCCCCACCCCTGGAAGGCCATCACTGGCCCCACAATGGTCATCGCCACCGCGCTTACAATGTCGGCCACCGCCAGGTGCTTAAAGGCCATCTCCTTGCTCAAAATCGTCACCTGGATTTTGTTAAACCCCTTCACCAGGTCGATGGCGATATAAACAAACAACACCGCGCTCAGCAGCGGCATATCTGGGTAAAAGCGGGCCAGCAGCGGCGTGGCTCCGGCCAGAATCACCAGGCTGCCCAGCACCAAAGCCATGCGCAGGGTGAAGTAGGTGGCCAGCACATGGTCATCCGTCTGCTTGCGGTGAATCAGCGCCTGGTCAATGCCAATGCTGCGAATCTGCGCCGCCAGGTTCATGTAGAACAGGGCCAGCGCCGCCACACCAAAATCGCTCTCCAGCAGCATGCGCGTCATCAGCGTGGCCCGCAAAAAACCCAGCCCAATGGTCACCACCGACGCGGCAACACTGAACATAGAGCCGCTGAAGGCGCGGCGGGCGAGCTGGCTGTTGGGGTCAGGGGACATGGGCGTGTGTGGCCTGATTCGTGATTCGTGCCCCGCTTTGCGGGCTGCGTGGGCGTGGGCGGCGAGGGGTTTTGGGGTACACTAATGATCCTTGGGCGCACCCTTCGGCCAGGTGACCGGCCACGGGAACGTCCCGCTTCCAAACCTGAAGCGCAAACTGTAGCGCAAACTGTTAGTTTGCGCGGACAATCTGTAACATAACCTGTAGCGCAAACCGTTCGTTTGCGCGGACAAACTGACAGTTTGTCCTACATGCCTAAACCATGCGAATTCTACACGTATACAAGGATTATCACCCAATTCTGGGCGGCATTGAGAATCATGTCAAGGCCCTGGCCGAGGCGCAGGCAGCCGCCGGGCACGAGGTAACGGTGTTGGTGACCAACCCCGGCCGGGAACCCACCCACGAAACCCGTCACGGCGTCCGCATCATCCGCACCTGGCGGCTGGCCACCGTCGCCTCCACCCCCCTCAGCCCCGGCTTCCCCCTCGCCCTGCGCCGCCAGCGCCCAGACATCACCCACCTGCACTTCCCCTATCCGGTCGGCGAGGTCAGCCAATGGCTCACCGGCCGGGGTCGCCCCTACGTCATCACCTACCACAGCGACGTGGTGAAGCAAAAAACGCTCCTGCGCCTCTACGGCCCGCTCATGCGCCGCGTCCTGCGCCGCGCCAACCGCATCCTGCCCACCAGCGACCGCTACGTCGCCTCCTCCCCTTTCTTGCAGCCGCTGGCCGGCCACTGCACCGTCGTGCCCCTCTCCGTGGACCCGGCCCTGTTTGTAAACCAGCCGCCGCTCATCCCCCCGGCCGGGGTGCCCACCCTCCTCTTCGTCGGCCGCCACCGTTACTACAAAGGAGTCAGCACCCTGCTCCAGGCCATGCCCCAGCTAAACGCCCGCCTGCTCATTGGCGGCGACGGCCCCCTACGCGCCACCTGGCAGGCCGAAGCGCAGCAGTTAGACCTGGGCGACAAAGTGCAGTTCCTCGGCCAGGTCAGCGACGACGACCTGCCCCGCCTCTACGCCAGCGCCGACATCTTCGTCCTGCCGGCCAACGCCCGCGCCGAAGCGTTCGGCAAGGTACTGCTAGAAGCCATGGCCACCGGCCTGCCCTGCGTAACCACCGAAGTGGGCACCGGGACCTCCTACGTCGTCCAGGACGAGATCACCGGGCTGGTCGTGCCACCGCTCGACCCGGCCGGGTTAGCCCACGCCCTCCAACGCCTGCTAGACAACCCCACCTGGCGCCAACAACTCGGTCGCTCCGGCCGGGAGCGCGTCCAAAACGAATTCACCCCCCCAAAAATGCTCACCCGCGTCACCACCATCTACCAAGACATCCTGCACACCCCCTAACCCCCCACCCCCTCACCGGTTGCTTGCCCTGTACCATTGCGATAAGATCAGCCGCCAATAGGAGAGAGTGCACGCATGGAATCAAAGCTATCAAAATGGTGTAACGGCTTCATCGAAGCAGGCTGGCTGGCCGCCGTCATTGGGGCGCCCCTCTTTTTCAACATCCACTCCGAGCGCGTTTTCGAGCCAGACAAGCTCACCCTCGTCCGCTCCATCGCCCTGCTGATGGCCGTCGCCTGGCTGGTGCGCTTCATAGACACCCAGGGCTGGCGCGACCTGGACTGGCTGCGCCCCAAAAACGAGCGCAGCATCTGGCGCATGCCCTTTGTCCTGCCCATTCTCGCCCTGACCCTGGTCTACCTCCTGGCCACCCTCTTCTCCGTCGTGCCCCACGTTAGCTGGGCCGGCTCCTACCAGCGCCTGCAAGGCACCTACACCACCCTCGCCTACATCACCATCTTCGCCCTCACCGCCACCACCATTCGCCGCGGCGAACAGGTCCAGCGGCTGGTCACCACCGTCATCATCACCAGCATCCCCATCGCCCTCTACGGCATGATCCAGCACTTCGGCCTGGACCCACTGCCCTGGGGCGGCAACGTCCAGCGCCGTATTGCCGGCCACATGGGCAACGCCATCTTCATCGCCGCCTACCTCATCATGGCCGCCCCCCTCACCCTGGTGCGCATCATTGATGCCTTCACCAACATCCTGAACGAGGAGGAGTTCTCCTACGCCGACGTCATCCGCTCGGCCATCTACATCTTCACCCTGGCCATCCAACTCATGGCCATCTACTGGTCCGGCAGCCGTGGCCCCTTGCTGGGCCTGCTGGTGGGCATCTTCGCCCTGCTGCTCATCCTGCTCGTCTCCCTGCGCAACGCCACCGGCGACAGCCGCCGCTTCAGCCTGGCCGACGCCGGCCGGGCCATACTCCTGGTACTCATCGGCCTGATCGCCGGCTTCCTGGCCCTCTCCCTGCTCACCGGCCTACTCTTCGACGGAGCCATGACCTCCTTCGTCGCCTTCGTCGGCTCGCTCATCGTCGTCGTCCTGGCCATCTTCGTCATGATCGCCATCCGCCGCGGCTGGCGCTGGCTCTGGTTTAGCTGGCTGCTGCTCACCGCCATCGGCGGCCTGTGGCTGGCCCTGTTCAACATCCCGCCGGAGCAGGCCGCGTCCTACAGCGATGTACCCGTGGTAGGCAACGTGCTGGCCACCATGGAAGAATGGCGCACCCTGCCCACCGTTGGCCGTTTTGGCTCAATCTTGGAGGCAGATGAGGGCACCGGCCGGGTGCGGGTCCTCATCTGGCAGGGGGCACTGGAGCTGTTGGCCCCCCACGACCCCCTCGTCTACCCCGACGGCAGCACCGACCGCTTCAACTTCCTGCGCCCCCTCATCGGCTACGGGCCAGAATCGATGTACGTAGCCTACAACCGCTTCTACCAGCCTGAGCTGGCCTCCATCGAAGCACGCAACGCCTCGCCCGACCGCTCCCACAACGAAACCTTCGACGCCCTCATCATCACCGGCCTGGCCGGCTTTCTTGCCTGGCAGGTGCTCTACCTCAGCGTCTTCTACTTCGGCTTCCGCTGGCTGGGCGTGGTTCGCAGCAAACGGGACCGCAACGTCTTGATTGGCCTGTGGATTGCCGGCGCAGCCCTGGCCGGGCTGATCATCTCGCAGCAGTTGGGGGCAGTCTACCTGGGCGTGGCCATTCCCTTCGGCAGCATCGCCGGCCTGGTGCTCTACCTGATCTACTACGCCCTGTTTGCCCGCGCCAGCGGCGATGAGGCGCAAGACCCCTTCCAGGCCGACCGGCTGCTCATGATGGGTCTGTTGGCCGCCGTCGTCGCCCATTACGTCGAAATCCACTTTGGCATCGCCGTGGCCGCCACCCGCGTCCACTTCTTTGTTTATGTGGCCCTGATGTTCCTGGTGGGCTACCTGCTGCCCCGCCGCCAGGAGGAAGCCCTGGTTGAGGTAGAGAGTGCCCCGGCCGGGCGTCGTCGCCGCCGCCGGAGCAGCAGCAGCAGCACCTCTTCCCTGCCCGGCTGGGCCGGGGCCGTGGCCGCTGCCACCTACAGCCTCACCCTCATCCTGGGCATCCTGGGCTACGAATTCATGAACTACGTACTCACCAAAGAGCTGCAAACCATTGAAGACGTGCCCGGCATCCTGGAGATTATCCACCAGGCCTGGTTCATCAATCCCAGCAAAGATTTCGCCAACTCCCCCTTCATTTTCCTGGTCATCGTCCTCACCTGGGCCTTGGGCACGCTGCTGTGCGTGGCCGAAATGGCCCGCCAGGGCATCATCAACATCCCGGCCGGGTCCCCCCGCAGCCTGCCCGCCAACCGCCAGCGCACCGTCACCATCATCTTTGGCCTGCTCACCCTGGCCAGCCTGGCCACCGTCATCGTGCGCCGCTCCGGCGGCCCTGCCCCAGACACCACCGCCGTGCTGGGCCTGGTCTTGCTGCTGGTTTGGGGGGCGCTCTGCCTGGTGGCCACCTTCCTGCTCGTCAGCAAACAGGCCGCCGCCCCGCGGCTGGCCGGCATTGTCGCCCTGCTGGGGCTGCTGGGCAGCCTGCCGGTGCTGGTGGCCGGCAGCCTCTGGTACGGCCTGGCCGTGCTGCTGGCCGGGGCCATCATCCTGTACCTGCTCAGGGACAGCGCCTGGCGCGAGGATTTGCTCCCGGCCGGGATCATCGCCGCCACCTCCTTCCTCATCAGCTTCACCTATTCCCTGGCCCACGCCGCCCTGATCCGGGCCAGCTTCATCGGGCCACAGCTCCCGGCCGGGGCCAGCGAAGTCGAACGCCAGGTCATGGTCGCCGACCGCTACACCGGGCTGCTAACCTTCTTCTACCTCTTCGCCTTCAGCCTCATCATCCTCGTCGCCTTCTTCATCACCCAATCCGACCCCCGGCCCACCCGTGCCACCGGCACCCCGGCCGGGTTCGCCGCCCTGGCCGCCCTATTCATCCTCGGCTTCTTCCTGGTCAACACCAGCAACATGCGCATCGTCCAGGCCGACATGGTCTACAAACGCGCCCGCCCCCTGGAACGGCTGGCCCGCAACAACCGCACCCCCGAAGCCTGGGATTTCCCCATCGGCATCTACGAACGGGCCATCGAACTGGCCCCCAGCGAAGATTTCTACTACCTCTTCCTGGGTGCCGCCTACCTGGAAAAATCAGCCGTCACCCAGGACCTGCTGGCCCAAACCACGCTGCTAGAAACCGCCCGCGACCGGCTGCTGGCCGCCCAGAAGATCAACCCGCTCAACACCGACCACACCGCCAACCTGGCCCGGCTCACCACCCGCTGGGCCGGCCTCAGCAGCGGCGACCCCGCCCAGCAAGCTGATCTGGTCGCCCAGGCCGAAGCCTACTACCGCGGCGCGCTAGACCTCAGCCCCCAGAACTCAACCCTGTGGAATGAATACGCCAATCTGCAGCTCACCCTGGGCGGCGACTGCGAGGGGGCCATCCGCGATTTCCAACACTCGCTGGAGCTGGACCCCAGCTATGCCATCACCTACCTCAGCCTGGCCGGCGCTTACCAGACCTGTGCCGCCCAGTTGGCCACGCCAGAGGAAAAGGCCGACTTCTTTGGCCGGGCCGCCGACCTGGTCATCGCCAGCCTGGAGGTAGACGACCGCAACCGGGCCACCTACATGCAGCAAGCCGCCGAGCTGTACCGCCGCGCCGCCCAGTTTGAGCGGGCGTTGGACCTGCTCAATGAGCTGCGCAACATGAACGATCCCACCATCCAACTCTGGGCGCTAGACCTGGAAGCAGCCCGCGTCTATCGCAGCATGGGTGATCTGGAACGGGCCCGCTTCTTTGCCGAACAAGCCCTGGCCACCGCCCCGGCCGGGGACCAGCCCACCATCCAGCAATTCCTGGACCGCCTCGAAAGCGGCGGCGACGAGTAATGCGCCCGTTCATCCTCGTCTTTCTCATCGCCCTCACCATTACCGCCTTCAGCACGCCCTGGATCCGGCGTCTGGCCATTGCCATCGGCTTCGTCGATGCCCCGGCCGCGCGCAAAATGCACAGCGCCCCCATGCCCCTCATGGGCGGCGTTGCCATCTTTGCTGGGGCCATCATCGCCGTCCTCTTCTTCTTCCGCCAGGAAATCCCCCGCCCCATCGTTGGCGCACTCATCGCCGGCACCCTGGTCGCCACCATCGGCCTCATCGACGACCGCTATCACGTTCCCCCCTGGCTGCGGCTGGGCATCCACTTCATCGCCTTCCTCATCCTGGCCTACTTCGGCGTCCGCGTCCGCCTGCCCATCCCCGAATGGGCCAACTACGCCCTTACCTTCCTCTGGCTGGTGGGCATTACCAACGCCATCAACCTCCTGGACAACATGGACGGCCTGAGCGCCGGCGTCGTCGCCGTCGCCGCCGCCTTCATGATGCTGCTCGGGGCCGCCAACGGCCAAAACCTGACCTCCGCCCTATCAGCCGCCATCCTGGGCTCCTGTGCCGGCTTCCTGCGCTACAACTTTCGCCCGGCGCGCATCTTCATGGGCGACGCCGGGGCCTATTTCCTCGGCTTCTGGCTGGCCGTGCTGGGCATCCAACTCCGCTTCCCGGACAACGTCAGCTTCGTCACCTGGATGGTGCCCGTCTGTATTCTGGGGCTGCCCATCTTCGACACCAGCCTGGTCGTCCTGTCCCGCCTGCGCCGCGGCATACACCCCTTCACCGCCGGCAAAGACCACACCAGTCACCGCCTGGTGCAGTTGGGCTACAGCCAGCGCGAGGCCGTGCTCATCCTGTACCTGGTAGCCGGCATGTTTGGCATGGTCGGCCTGTTCATCACCCAGGCCGATGTGGTTGAGGGCTACTTCATCGGCATCGTCGTTTTTGCGGTTTGTGCCTATGCCATGTGGCAGTTGGAACGTCATCACCGGGCCTGAGGCAGAAGCCGCTGCCTGGGGCATGTTCCCATGACGCGTCACCGGTCATCCTACATCGCACATTTTGCAGGTCACAGTTCAGAGGAGAGAAATGTCTAAACAGTCAAACAAGAAGCAGCAGCCGGCCAAAACCGGTCAGGCGAACCAGGCGAGTCGTCCGAGCCAGGCCCAACAGTCTGAGGTGGCCCGCCGGCGAGAGCAGGTGCGCCAGCAGCAGGAACAGCAAGCCAAAACAAACCGCATCATGCAGGCCGTGGCCGCCGTGGGGGCGATCATCATCCTGGCCCTGCTGGGCTGGCAGTTGTTAGCCAACCGCAATGAAACGACCACCACGGCCAGCGACGGCTCGGGCTGTGATCCGGCCAACCTCATGGCCGCCGACCGCGCCCTGGCCGAGACGGCCCCGGCCGGGCGCAACAACTTCTTCACCAGCTATCCCGACATGGTTATCCAGGATGGCCAGAGCTACGAAGCCCTCATCCAAACCGCCAAAGGAGACATCTGCCTGAAGCTGTTCACCCAGGAATCACCCCTGGCGGCCAACAACTTCGTCTTCCTGGCCAACCAGGGCTTCTATGATGGCGTCACCTTCCACCGCGTGCTGGAAGGCTTCATGGCCCAGGGCGGCGACCCCACCGGCACCGGCAGCGGTGGCCCCGGTTATGCCTTTGCCAACGAAACCGACAACGGCCTGGTCTTTGACCGGGCCGGGCTGCTGGCCATGGCCAACGCCGGCCCCGACACCAACGGCAGCCAGTTCTTCATCACCTTCGTCCCTACCGAACAGCTTAACGGCGGTTACACCATCTTTGGCGAGGTCATCTCCGGCAGCGAGGTCCTCAGCCAGATCACCCGCCGCGACCCCACCCAGCCCGACCAACCGGCCGGGGACATCATCGAACGTATCGACATTTTTGCGCACGGTTCATAACACAAAAAGGCCGCCGGGCTGCGTGTTCCACCCGGCCGGGTGGAACACGCAGCCCGAACCACGCTACGGCGTCAGCCGGCTTTGGTCGCGGGGGAAGAGGGTAGCCAGCCGCAAATTAGGCAGTTCCAACAACTGCATCAGCAGCCGCTCCAGCCCGATGGCAAAGCCGCCATGGGGCGGCATGCCATAGCGAAACGCCTCCAGGTAGCTGGCAAACGGCGCCGCCGGCAGCCCGGCTGTGTCCAGCGCGGCCAGGTAATCGGCGTAGCGGTGCAGCCGCTGCCCGCCGGTAATTAGCTCCGTGCCCCGGAACAGCAGGTCGAAGGAGTTGGAATACCCCGGCCGGGACGGGTCTGGGTGGGTATAAAACGGCCGCTTCACCATCGGGTAGCCGGTCACAAACAAGAAGTCGCTGCCAAATTCCTGCTGCGCCCACGCCCCCAGCCAGCGCTCATCCTGCGGCGAGAGGTCCGGCTCGCTGCGCACATCCACCCCATGCCGCTGCCAGATCAGCGCCTGCGCCTCCGCAAAGTGAATGTGGGGAATCCCGGCCGGGACCTGCGGCAGCGTCACCGCCAGCAAAGCCAGCGCCTCCGCCGCCGTCGCCGCCAGATGGTCAAAAATCCCATGCAGCACCTCACGCGCCATCCCCATCACCGTAAAATGGTCGCTGATAAAGCCAAACTCCACGTCCAGGCTCACATACTCATTCACATGGCGGCTGGTGTCGTGTGGCTCGGCCCGGAACACCGGCCCCACCTCAAACACCCGCTCAAACACGCCCACCATAATCTGCTTGTAAAACTGCGGGCTTTGCGCCAGGTAGGCCGGCCGTCCCAGGTAATCCAGTTGGAACACGTTCGCCCCGCTTTCCGTGGCCGAAGCCACAATCTTGGGCGTCTGAATCTCGGTGAAGTGGCGGGCCAGCAGCGCCGCCCGGAAACCGGCCATGGCCGCCGCCCCCAACTCAAACACCGCCCGCCGCGCCGGGTGACGATTGGCCACCACCGCATGGTCCAGCAGCGTGGGCAGCGCGGCCTTCATCTGCCGTTTGTGCAGGGTCACCGGCAGCAGCTCGTTCACCGGCGTCAGCACCGTGAAGCGCGGCCGGTGCAGTTCCACCCCACCGGCCACCGCCGGCGCCGCCACCACCTCCCCTTCCAGTTGCAGCACCGTCTCCAGGGCCAACCCGGCCAGGGGGGCCAGGTCGGCATCCGTCTCCGTAACGGCCTGGGCCGTGCCCCAACCGTCGCGCAGCACCACAAAGCTCACGCCGCCCAGGCGGCGGACAGCGTGCAGCCAGCCTTGCAGCCGCACCCGCCGGCCCACGTAGGCCGCCATTTCCACCGTCCGAATTCGTTCCATCAGTTTCTCCTTACCGGCTGGCCGCCGGTCACCAATAGTGAATCGCCAACAAAAAACCCTCGCCCGCCAATTGGAGGACGAGGGTTGGGAACAACCGCATCGTGGTGCCACCGCCATTTACCCCGGCCGGGAAGCCTCCCAGGCAGCAAGGCCACACAAACTCACAAAAAAAAACGCTCATCCACTGGAGGACGAGCGCCTGATTGCGTCACGTGGTACCACCGCCATTTGCCCCGGCCGGGGCCTTCATCAGTCCGGCCGGGGCACAAAACCCGGCGAGACCTGGCACAGTAACGGGCGCCACCCGGAACCGGCTACTCAGTTCGCCAACCGTTCACCGCTTCACTCAGGGGTGTCACCGGCCGGGACAATGGTGATGCTTCCAGCCACGGCCGCGCCGCGACATCACTCTCTGCACATTGGGGAGCCGGCCAGCCTGTCCCCGTCAACATTTTCAAGGCTAAATTGTGGAAGGCAGTATAGCATGGCCCGCCAACCCATGTCAATCAGCGCGGTCCGGCAGCAAAAACGATCCATTTCCCACCCACCCCTGGGAACCAGAGCAGCCCCAATTTCGTCTAAACAATAGCAAACAGTTACCGGACAAAACAGCTTCCGGCCACAAATCCATCCCACATCTCAGGAGGAAATCAAGATGAAGAAGCTTACCTGGCAGTTGATTGGACTATTTGTTGTCCTGATCCTGGCCGCGTGCCAGACCCAGCAAGAGGCCAGGCTAATGAACGCGGACCCGGCTATGGGAACCGCCGCGCCCGACGGCCTGGCCTATGAATACGCCGTCGAAGCAGAACCGCTGGTTGCGCCGCCCGCACCGGGCCAGCCGCCGGCCGACATGTTCTTTGAAAACTACGGCATCAACCCCGTCGTCACCACCGCCGACGACAACCTCTCCACCTTCGCCATCGACGTAGACACCGGCTCCTACACCCTCATGCGCCGCTACCTCACCGACGGCCTGGCCGTGCCGCCCGATTCGGTGCGCGTAGAGGAGTACGTCAACTTCTTCGCCCAGGATTATGCCCGGCCGGAGCGCGGCGCATTTGCCATCCACATCGAAGGCGCCCCCTCCCCCTACACCACCGAACCGGGCGACTACCTGGTGCGCGTGGGCATCCAGGGCTACGAAGTGCCCGAAGAAGAACGCCCCAACGCCCTGCTCATCTTCGTCATCGACGTCTCCGGCTCCATGGCCAGCGGTGACCGCCTGGGCCAGGTCAAAGACTCGCTCAACCAGCTAGTTGAACGCCTCCGGCCGGGGGACCGCATCGGCATCGTCGTCTACGGCAGCAGCGCCCGCACCGTGTTAGCCCCCAGCGACGCCGCCGAAGCGCGCAGCACCATCCTGGACGCCATCGACCGCTTACAGCCCGAAGGCAGCACCAACGCCGAAGACGGTCTGCGCGTCGCCTACCGCATGGTCGACGACTACTACCAGGCCGGCCAGATCAACCGCCTCATCCTCTGCTCCGACGGCGTGGCCAACGTCGGCAACACCACCGCCGAAACCATCCTGGAACATGCCCGCAACGGCATCTCCCTCAGCACCTTCGGCTTTGGCATGGGCAACTACAATGACACCCTGATGGAGCAGTTGGCCGACCAGGGCGACGGCGCCTACGCCTACGTCGACAACCCCGACGAAGCCCGCCGCCTCTTCGTGGATAACCTCACCGGCACCCTGCTAACCATCGCCAAAGAGGCCAAGATTCAGGTGGAATTCGACCCGGCCGTGATCGCCGAATACCGCCTGCTGGGTTACGAAAACCGGGACGTGGCCGACGAAGATTTCCGCAATGATGCCGTGGACGCCGGCGAAATTGGGGCCGGGCACAGTGTCACCGCCCTGTACGAGGTGCGCCCGGTGGCCGGGGCCGACCCGGCCGGGACCGCCCTCACCGTCCGCGTCCGCTACGCCGACCCCGACAGCAGTGAAGTGACCGAAATCGCCCAAAGCGCCAGCCTCAGCAGCTTCGTCGCCCGCTTCACAGACGCCTCCGCCCGCTTCCAACTGGACGCCCTGGTCGCCGAATACGCCGAAATTCTGCGCCAAAGCCCCTTCGCCGAGGGCAGCAGCCTGGCCAACGTCAGCGCCGAACTGCGCCGCGTAGCCGAATACCTGCCCGGCGACAACGACGTGGCCGAACTACTACACCTGGTCGACCTGGCCAGCGAACGATAGCCCCAACCCCGGCCGGTGCTGCCCCGCGCGAGGGCGCTTCGCGCCCCGCGCGGCGGAACTCAATGGGGTTATTTCAGTTCTGGGGCTTTGCCCCCAAAACTGAAAAAACCCTGCTTTGTTTGGCGTCGCCAGGCGCGAAGCGCCGAGGCGACGCCCCCGGCGCTTGACCTCTCTGCTCGTTTCCAGGGGGGAGGAGTGGACGGTTACCCTGGTGAACTCCCCTTGTTTACGGTATCATCCCATTGTGGCCGGGAGCCGCAGCAAATAGTAGCCATACCACGGTGATCGGTCGCCAGCCACACCGGCCGCAACCTATCACCATCCATAAGGGGTCACAATGAACAGGCAGCGAGTCACCATCACCTTCATTTTCAGCATCCTTTGCATCTTCATCCTGGCCAACGGCGGCCTGGCCCAAAAAGAGGTAACGCCAGAGCGCCAGGGCGAAGACCCGGCCGGGGCAACCCAATCCCCCGACGCCGGCCCCACCATCCTCATCAGCCTCAACGCAAGCGGCCAGCAAACCAACGGCGAGAGCGTCCGCCCCGCCACCGACGGCACCAGCCGCATCATCACCTTCCAATCCGACGCCAGCAACCTGGTCAGCGACGACACCAACGGCGTCTCCGACATCTTCACCAAGAACACCGAAAACGGCAACGTCAGGCGCGTCAGCCTCGCCTCCGGCGGCACCCAGGGCAACGCCGCCAGCCAATCCCCCGACATCTCCAGCGACGGCCAATGGGTCGCCTTCCACTCCTGGGCCTTCAACCTGGTCAGCGGCGACACCAACAACGTCGCCGACGTCTTCCTGCACGACCGCAACACCCGCCAGACCATCCTGGTGAGCCGAAACAACAGCGGCACCATTGGCAACGACGTCAGCTACGACCCCTCCGTCTCCAGCGACGGGCGCTTCGTCGCCTACTGGTCCTACGCCAGCAACCTCGTCGGTAATGACTTCAACAACCGCTCCGACATCTTCGTCTTTGACCGGCAGACCAACCAGACCCAGCGCGTCAGCGTCAACAACAGCGGCCAGGAAGGCAACGGCGACAGCAAGAACCCGGCCATCTCCGCCGATGGGCGCTTCGTAGTCTACGAATCGCGGGCCAGCAACCTGGTCACCGGCGATTCCGGCCTCTACACCGACATCTTCCTCTTCGACCGCAACAGCGGCACCACCACCCGCCTCAGCCTGCGCGGCAACGGCGCCGAAGGGCAAGGGGACAGCTTCGAGCCAGACATCTCATCCGACGGCACGAAGATTGTGTTCACCTCCCTGGCCGCCAACCTCATCGATGGCGATACCAACGGCTACCCGGACATCTTCTACTTCGACCGCAGCAGCGGGCTGATGTACCGCGTCAGCATCAGCTCCAGCGGTGGCCAGGGCAACGAGTGGAGCGAGCAGCCGGTCGTGTCGGACAATGGCCAGTACATCGCCTTCCGCTCGCGGGCCAACAACCTGGTGCCCAACGACACCAATAACATTGGCGACGTCTTTGTGCGCAACTTCCCGGCCGGGACCACCACCCGCGTCAGTGTCAGCTCAACCGGTGGCCAGGGCAACGACGCCAGCAACGACCCCGGCATCACCGCCGACGGTCGCTACGTCGTCTTCGCCTCCCGCGCCAGCAACCTGGTCAGCAACGACAACAACGGCCTGCGCGACATCTTCCGCAAAGATCAGCAAGACAGCCCACCCCCGCCGCCGCCCACCCTCACCAGCAACCAGACCTACGGCGCGCCCGGCAGCTACTTCACCATCACCGGCAGCAACTACCCGGCCAATCAAAACGCCGTCGTCTTCGCCAACTACGTCTTCATCAGCTCCGGCATCGCCATCCCCACCGGGCCAGACGGCAACTTCCAGTTCCTCATCCGCACCGATGGCATTCTGGAGGGGCAATACATCATCGCCGTGGGCGTGCCCGGCGTCACCCTGCCCGTGGTCCTGACCATAAGCTGGCAAGGCCCCACCTGGCCCAAGCTGGCCGACGGGCCAGAGGTCTTCATCCCGCCCTCCGTGGCCCCCCTCAACCGCTACCGCTACTCACCCATTCTCAGGAAGTAACACGGATTTATGCTGCCCTGTGCCTGGCACAGGGCGGAACGATATCACGCAGAGCAAGTTCTGCTGCCCTGTGCCTGGCACTTCACGCCAGGTGGGCCTTCACCGCCTGCGCCACCCCATACGGCACACCCGGCACAGAAGCAATCTCCTCCACCGTCGCCCGCCGGATGCCCTCCAGCGAGCCAAAATGGTCCAGCAGCGCCTTACGCCGGCCGGGACCCACCCCCGGAATGCTGTCCAGAATAGAGGCGGTGCCCACCTTGCTGCGCCGCTGGCGATGCCCCTCATTGGCAAAGCGGTGCGCTTCGTCGCGCACCCGCTGCACCAGGTACAACGCCTCCGAACGGCGGTCCAAGAGGATGGATTGGACCCGGCCGGGGACAAACAACTCCTCCTCCCGCTTCGCCAGCCCCGCCAGCGGCACCTCATCCTGCAACCCAAACCCCCGCAGCACCTCCACCGCCATCGCCAACTGCCCCTTGCCCCCATCCACAATCAACAAATCCGGCAGCAGCGCCCAGGCCGCCTCCTTCTTCTGCGTCCCCACCTGGTTCAAGTCCGTCAGCTCCCCCGAATTCGCTTCCCGGTAACGCTGGAAGCGCCGCGTCAGCACCTCCTTCATTGCCCCATAATCATCATTGCCCACCGTCTGCACGTTAAAGCGCCGGTAATCACTCTTCCGCGGCACGCCCTGCACAAACACCACCATCGACCCCACCGTCTGCGTCCCCTGCGTATGGCTAATGTCGTAACATTCAATGCGCGCCGGCGGCGCCGGCAAACCCAGCGCCTCCTGCAGCTCGCTCATCGCCGTCACATGCTTCGAGCGGTCCGCCGCCCACTGCTGGCGCAGCGTGGCCAGCGTATCCTGGGCGTTGTTGGTCGCCATCTCAATCAGCTCCTTCTTCTTCCCCCGGCGCGGCACCTGGATCGTCACCTTCTGGTTGCGCTTCTGCCGCAGCCACTGCTCAATGATCTGCGCCTCCTCCACCTCGCTGGGCAGCAGCACCTCCTTGGGGATATGCGCCGCCTCATCGTAGAACTGGGTCAGGAAATCCTGCAAGACCGCGCCATCCGTCTCCCCCTCGGTGCCCTCCAGCAAAAAATACTCGCGGCCAATGAGCTTGCCATGCCGGATAAAGAAGACCTGCACACAGGCATCCCCCTGCTCGCGGGCAAAGGCCACCACATCCTGGTCGCTGCTGGAGGGCGAAATGACCTTCTGCTTCTGCACCACGCTGTCAATCGCCTTCAACTGGTCCCGGTAATAGGCCGCCTGCTCAAATTCCAGGTTCATGGCCGCCGCATCCATCCTGGTCTGAATCCCGCGCACAATGTGGTCAGATTTGCCGTTGAGGAAATCCATCAACTGCTGGATCATGCCCCGGTATTCCTGCTGATTCACGTGGCCCACGCAGGGGCCATTGCACAGCTTAATGTCAAAGTACAGGCAGGCCCGCTCATCCCGGCCGGTGATCACCCGGTCACACGTCAGATAAGGAAAAATCTTGCGCAGCAAGTCCAGCGTCTGGTGCACCGCCCAAACCGAGGTAAACGGGCCAAAATAGCGCGAACCATCCCGCTCCATGCGCCGCGTCACCGTCACCTTCGGGAACGGCTCCGCCCAATGAACCTTAATGTACGGGTAGCGCTTGTCATCCTTCAGCCGCACATTGTAATGCGGCCGGTGCTTCTTAATCAGCGTCATCTCCAGCAGCAGCGCTTCCAATTCGCTGTCCGTGGTGATGATCTCGATGTCGGCGATCTGCTGGCGCAGCTTGTGCGTCTTGTAAGAATCGACGTTGTTGTGGAAGTAGGAGCGCACCCGCGAGCGCAGGTTAACCGCCTTGCCCACGTACAGGATTCGGCCCTGGGCGTCCTTGTGCAAATAGACCCCCGGCCGGGTCGGCAGATTATCCAAAATTTCCTGAACACGCGCTGGTGGGGTATACATCAGCTTACCGTTGGCCGTGGAAACGGGCCGCCTCTTCGCCGCTGGTGTCCGTCGTCAGCGCGCGCCAGCGGAAACGGGCCAGCCACGCATTCGGCTCAGCCAACAGCGCATCGGCAATCAGGTCGCCCAGCACCGGCGCAAACTTAAAACCATGCCCGCTGCCGCCGGTGGCCACCCACAGCCCGGCCAGCTCCGGATGGCGGTCAATCCAAAAATGCTCGTCCAGCGTATCGGCATATAGGCAGCGGCGCGTATACACAATAGGCGCATCCAGCAGCGCCGGGAAGGTATCCGCCAGAAAAGCACGCAGCCGCGCCTCATCCTCAGCCGTGACCACGCGCGGGTCGTTGCTAGGGTGCAGCACCTGCCCCACCCCATGGTTGGCAATCTTCACCACCCCTTCACTGGGATGCAGCGGAAAGCCATACCAGCCCGTGTGGGTAATGTCGGCCGTAAAAACAACGAAGTTGGGCGGCGTAAACAGCGCCGGATCAGCCGGCCGCAAATGGAAAACGGGATGGCCGGTGGCTTTCATGTAAGGCGCCAGCGCGGGCACCAACAAGCTGCTCCAACTGCCGGCCGCCACCAACACCTGCCCGGCCGGGACCATCTCCCCATCCGCCAACTGCACCCCCGTCACCCGGCCGGGTTCCTGGGCCAGCCCCACCACCGCCTGCCCGGCGTGCAGCCGCACCCCGGCCGCCGCTGCGTCAGCCACCAGCCGGCTCACCACCCGGCCGGACTCCGCAAAGCCGCCGCGCGCGTGAAAATAGCCATCTACATAAGCCCCTGCCCGCCAGGCCGGAAAGCGGCGGGCAATTTCATCCCCATTCAGGCGCTCCGGCCGGTGCCCCCGCCGCCGCATCAACTGGTAACTCTCATACTCATACCCGCCCGGGGCCAGCGGCTGCTGCGCCAGCATCGTCACCCCCGTCTCATGGTACAACCGCTCGCCCCACGCCTCATTCCAGGCGTGCCAGCCCGCCAACGAGCGCTCCACCATGGCCATATACTGTGCATCCGCGCCATACTCCATGCGCACCACCTTGCTGATATCCGTGGAGGCCGCCAGCGGATGGGGCAGCGGGCCAGGGTCAAACAGCGCCACCTCGTGGCCGCGCTGCCGCAGGGCCAGGGCGGCGGTCACGCCAAAAATGCCGGCACCAACCACCAAAAAATCGGGGACTGACGAAACGTTTGCCATAAGCCATTCCTCACTGCGCCAATTTCGGCCAATTGTACCAGAACTTGGCCCAATCGGGCGCAAGGGCGCAGTGCGCGGCACACTGCCCCCCACACCCTTCCCCAACTATCCCAATGCAAACCACAAATGCGCTATAATTCCCGCAAAAGCCTGCCCACCAACCCAGCACGAACGACGAATCACCAGCCCCATGCCCCAACCAGCCCCCCCCGAAAGCCCCCGCTACCAGCAGATCTACCGCCAACTGCGCGAGCAAATTCTGGCCGGCCACTACCCGGCCGGGACACGGCTGCCCCCCACCCGCAAACTGGCCCAACAACTGGGCGTGGCCCGCATCACCGTCTCCCAGGCCTATGCCCAACTACAGCTCGAAGGCTACCTGGTCACCCGGCCGGGAGCCGGCACCTACGTCTCCCCCCTGCTGGCCGCCACCCCCGCCCCCGACCAGCCCGTCCAGCCCGCCCTGTCCGGCTGGGGACAGCGCGTCGTCGCCCACACCCACGAGCCAGAGCGCCCGGCCGGGCCTCCCCCCAGCGCCGGCCTCATCGACTTCGGCTTTGGCCGCTCCTTCCCCCACATCTTCCCCTACGACGTCTGGCGCCACCTCCTGGCCCGCTACCTCAGCACCGACGACGTCATGCTCAGCCGCTACGGCTCCGTGGCCGGCTTCATGCCCCTGCGCGCCGCCGTCGCCGAATACCTGGCCCGGCTGCGCGGCGTCCACTGCACCGCCGAACAAGTCATCATCGTCAACGGTGCCCAGCAGGCGCTGGACATCCTGGCCCGGCTGCTGCTGGACCCCGGCGACCGGGTGCTGGTGGAGACACCCGGCTACACCGACGCCTACGCCCTCTTTGCCGTCCACGGCGCGCTGCTCCAGCCCTACCCGGTCGATGAGCACGGCTTCCCGGTGGAGACAATCCCGGCCGGGGCCACTGCCCGCCTGCTCTTCGTCACCCCCGCCAACCAGTTCCCGCGCGGCGGCACCCTGCCCCTGGCCCGGCGGCTGGCCCTCCTGCGCTGGGCCGAAGCCGCCAACGCCCTCATCATCGAGGATGATTACGATGGCGAACTGCGCTACGAAGGGCGGCCGGTGGGCGCACTGCAAGGGCTGGACAAGACCGGCCGGGTCATCTACCTGGGCACCTTCTCCAAAGTCCTCTTCCCCGCCCTGCGTCTGGGGTACGTCGTCCTGCCACCCGCCCTGGTCGCCCCATTCATCCGCGCCAAGCAAGTCATCGACCGCGGCGCGCCCACCCTCACCCAGGCCGCCGTGGCCGACTTCATCACCGAGGGGCATTTTGAGCGCCATCTGCGCCACCTGCGCCATGCCTACGGCCAGCGGCGGCAGCAGTTGGTGTGCGCCCTGCAAGAACGCCTCCCGGCCGGGGCACGCTTCTCCCCCGAACCGGCCGGGCTGCACATCATGCTCTATCTCCCCCCCGGCCGGGACGAAGCCGAAGTCATCCGCCGCGCCGCCGAGGCCGGCGTGCGCGTCTATCCCGGCGCCGCCTACCACCTGGAACAGCCCGCCCCGCCCGCCATCCTGCTCGGCTTCAGCGGCCTCAGCGAGACTGAAATCGAAGAAGGCCTCCGCCGCCTGGCCGTGGCCGTTGGCGATGGGGTGATAGGATGATGGAGTGAGGGGGTAAAGCAGACAACATCAGAACACGTAACACAAATCACGAATCAGGAGACCCAAAACCATGCGATTGTGCACATTTGAACAAGGTCAGGAACCCCAGGTGGGGGTTGTGCAGGCTGAAACAGTCATACCTCTGGCGGCGCTGGGCCGCTTCCCGGCCACCATGCTGGGTCTGATCGCCGCCGGGCCGCCCGCCTGGCTGGCCCTGCGCCAGGCGCTGGCTGGGGACCACCCGGCCGGGCTGCCCCTCAACAGCGTTCACCTGCTGGCCCCCATCCCCCGGCCACCCAAAAACGTCATCTGCCTGGGGCTAAACTACGCCGCCCACGCCCAGGAGAGCGCCGCCGCCCGCGGGCAGGTCGCCAAACCGCTGGACTACCCCGTCGTCTTCACCAAGGCCGGTACCTCAGTGAACGGCCCCTACGACCCCATCCCCTACGACCCGGCTGTGTCCGTAGAAATAGACTGGGAAGCCGAGCTGGGCGTGGTCATTGGCCGCCCCGGCCGGGGCATCAGCGCCGCCACCGCCCTCGACCACGTCTTCGGCTACACCATCATCAACGACGTCACCGCCCGCGACATCCAGCGCCAGCACAAGCAATACTTCCTGGGCAAATCGCTGGATGGCGCCTGCCCCATAGGCCCCTGGATCGTCACCGCCGACGAAATCCCCGACCCGCAGCAGTTGCGCCTGCGTACCCTCGTCAACGGCCAGCTAAAACAGGACGGCCACACCGCCAACCAAATTTTCAACGTGGCCACCACCATCAGCATCCTCTCGCGCGGCATGACCCTGGAAGCAGGCGACGTCATCGCCACCGGCACGCCCGAAGGGGTTGGTTTTGCCCGCACGCCGCCGGAATTCCTCCGGCCGGGTGACGTAGTGCAGTGCGAAATTGAGGCCATCGGCCACATCCGCAACGTCATTCGCCAGGCATAAGCTGGCCCCCGTCAGGTCAGCCGTTCATACAGCGAACGGCGCATAACCGGCTCCACCAGCCCCGGCAGCAGGCTGCCCAGCAAGGCCACCAGGCGATTCCTCCAACCCGGGATCAACACTTTCTGGCGGCGCTGCACCGCCCGGTAAATCAGCTCGGCCAGCTTCTCCGGCGGCATGCGCCGCGCCTCGCGGCTGTTGTCTGGGCCGTAGCGCCGGGCGTGCGCCGGGCGCGTAAGACCAGGGAAAACAGTCAGCACGTGCAGCGCCGGCTCGGCCACGCGCAGGCTGCGCGCATACGCCGCCAGCCCATCTTTGCTGGCCGCATACACGCTGGCCCCCGGATAACTCACAAAATGGGCAAGGGAAGAGACAAAGACCACCGCCCCCGGCCGGGACAAACCCCCTACCCGCAGCAGCCCGGCCGTCAACTGCATGGGCGCCACCAGGTTCACATCCAACACCGTCATCTGCACCGCCAGCGGCAGCCGCTCAAACGGCCCGGCCGCGCTGATGCCCGCATTGTGAATGAACACGTCGCTAGGCGGCCCGGCCGCCAGCTCGGCCACCACCCCGGCCAGCGCCGCCTCCTGCGCCAGGTCGGCCAGGATGAAGCGCGCCGTCCCCCCGGCCGCGGCAATCTCGGCCGTCGTTTCCGCCGCCCGGCCGGGGTCCCCGTCAATCCCGGTGATGGCATAGCCGGCCGCGGCAAAGCGCAGGGCCAGCGCCCGGCCAAGGCCCTCAGCCGCGCCGGTGATGGCACACTGCTTCAACGGGCCCGCCTCCGCATCTGCCAATCCACCAGCCCCCCCAGGCGGCGGCCGGCAAAACGCCGCAGCCGGCTGCCCAGCCCCAGGGCCAGCGCTGGCCGGTCATCATACATCGCCTGGATCATCTGCGCCGCCACCTGCCCGGCCGGGGGGAACTTCGTCCAATCCATCTGCGCCTGGTCCACGCCGCTTTTGGCATGCAGGCCGGTGCGCGTGGCTCCTGGAAACAGCGTCTGCACCCGGATACGGCCGCCAGGGCCGTCGCCCATCTCCACCCGCAGGCTGCGGGCAAAGCCCTCCAGCGCCGCCTTGGTCGCCGTGTACACGGCGTAATCGGGCGTGGGCAGCGCCGAACTGACCGAGCTAACAAAGACGACCTTGCCCTGGGCCGTTTCCAGCACGGGCAGCAGCGCCTGGGTCAGGGCGATGGGCGCTTTCAGGTTAACCGCCACCAGCGCGCTGATGCTCTCTGGCGTTTGCACGGCGATGGGGCCAACATAGCCGGTGCCGGCATTGAGGATCAGCAGGTCCAGCCAGGTGATTTTGCGCAGGCGGCAAAAATCGCGCACAACGTCGGCTGCCCCCGGCCGGGACAAATCCGCCTGGCAGTAGGTAGCCGGGGTAAACAGCCTCCCGGCCGGGGTCTCGGCCAGCGGTCGCCGCCCAACCAGCACCAACCGGGCCGACGCTTTGGCAAAAATCTGCGCCAGCGCCAGCCCAATCCCATCCGTGGCCCCCGTAATCAGGACTGTTTGCGTCATCGTCGGCGCGGCACATCCCCGGCAACCGGTCCCCGGCCGGGGTTACGCCCAGCCCTCCCTAATACAAGCCCACCGCTCGGTCAACTTCACGGGCATAGGCATCAATCCCGCCCGTCAGGTTCCAGACGTTGCTCCAACCCTGGGCACGCAGCCAGGCCGCCACCTGCGCGCTGCGCGAACCATGGTGGCACATCACAACAATCTCCGTCTCCTTGTCCAGCGCCGCCTCGGGCAGCGCCGCCAGGTGCAGCGTCGCCAGCTCACTCATTGGCACCAGCGTCGCCGCATCGCCCAGGCTGGCATAGGGCAGCTCATACGGCTCACGCACATCCAGCAGCAGGAACTGCTCGCCTGCTGCCAGCCGCCGCGCCACATCAACAACACTGATTTCAGGTACACCAAATGGATTCATTCCATCTCCTATCACAAAGAAACGCCAGCAAGGTGCTGGCGCGCTCGCTCTACACCGCGCAAGCAACAACCGGGCAAATGGGTTGGCGCGCGGGTCTGCCCCGGCCGGGTAACCCCTAGCCGCGCCAGGCCGCCAGGGCCAGGCACAGCCAGCCGGCCAAAAAGGCCGCCCCGCCCAACGGCGTAATGGCCCCCAACCAGCGCAGCCGGGTGAAGACCAGCAGGTACAAACTGCCGGCAAAGATCAGGATGCCGGCCACAAACAGATAGCCCGCCCAATGGGCCAGTGCGCCCGGCCATTTCTCGGCCACCCAGGCCGCGGCCAGCAAAGCCAGCCCATGATAGACGTGGTAACGCACCGCCGTTTCATAGACACTTTCCAGTTCGGGGTATCTGGCGAAGTAGGGTGCCAGGCCATGCGCGCCAAAAGCACCCGCCCCAACCCCCAGGAACATGAATACGGACCCCAAAATGACAAAACTCTTTTCCATGATTCTCTCACTATAGCAGGCCCTGGCCAACGGGGGCACCATGCCCTTGCCCCCAAGAACGGCCTAAAGAGCCTGAATCATCCGCCGTTTACCCGGTGAGTATAGCTGAGGCCGCAAGAATCTTAAAACGAGCGTTTATGCTGTCATACCCGGCCGGGACACCCTCTGCACAGCCCCAGCCCCAATTTCTCACGGGTTATTTACCCTCCCCGGCCGGGGGGCACTTGCCATTTACCATAAAGATGTGATATATTGACGCTGGCGATTATGTTAACAAGTACTCACGTGCCAGTATTGCGCCTGGCTCAGCCGCAGCGTAGTGCCCGCCAGCAGAAATATCGCCGGCCGTTTCACAGTAGGAGATTCGCCCACAACATGGACAGAAGCGACCGTGCAAACGAGGAAGTGCGCCCCTTGCCGGCTGCAACCGCCACCTCCGGTGCCATCCCGCGCCTGCTCATCCTCATTCCCGCCTTCAACGAGGCCGGTGCCATCCGGCACGTGGTGCAGAGCGTGCGGCAGGTTGTGCCGCGCGCCGACATTGTGGTCATCGACGATGGTTCCAAGGACAACACCCGCCACGAAGCAGCCCAGGCGGGCGCGTTTGTGGTGCGCCATCCCTTCAACCTGGGCATCGGCGGCACCGTGCAAACCGGCCTTAAATTCGCCCGCCAGCACGGCTACGACTACGTCATCCGGCTGGATGGTGACGGGCAGCATAACCCGCAGGAAATTCCCCTGCTGCTGCAAGCGCTGCTAGAACAGCGTGCCGACGCCGTCTTCGGCTCGCGCTTTCTGGGCAGCAAAATGACCATGCAGATTCCGTTGGCCCGCCGGCTGGGCATCACCCTTTTCGCCTGGACCGTTTCCTTCGTCACCGGGCAAAAAGCCACCGATACTACCTCCGGTTTCCTGGGGCTGAACCGGGCCGCTATCACCACCCTGGCCCGCTTCATGCCGCAGGACTACCCAGAAGTGGAAGGGCGCATTATCCTGCACAAAGCCGGTCTAACCACCCTGGAACTGCCCACCCATATGCGCATGCGCATGGCCGGGGTCAGCTCCATTGACAAATGGCGCTCCATCTACTACGCCTGCAAAGTAACCGTGGCCGCGCTCATCTGTGCCCTGAAGGAGATTCCCGTCATTCCGAAGGAGATTCGCCATGGGGATACCACTCGCCCAACGAGTTATCGCCATTATCTTCAGCCTGGCTTTGGTGCTGGTGACAGTCCAGCTGATCCGTAAACACCGCCTGCGCGAAGAGTATGCGCTGGTCTGGTTTGCGGCCAGCATCGTCATCCTGCTGCTATCCATCTTCGGCGAGCTGGTCAGCGACCTGGCGGCGCTGTTTTCTGTCTCCTACTCGCCTACCCTGGTCCTGGTCATGGGGCTGCTCTTTGCCCTGGTGGTGCTGCTCTCGCAAAGCGTGATCATCTCCACCCAGGCCAACCAACTGCGAGACCTGGCCCAGCAAGTGGCCCTGCTGGAGTGGCGTCTGCACCAGTTGGAAGGCGATGACCCGGCCGGGATCGCCCGCGCCGACGAGTGAAATGAGTTCATGAGTGAAATGAATTACAACACACCGCCCCCGGCCGGGAACGGGCACACCCCGCCAAAACCCGGCAAAGTCCTGGTCATCGGCCTCGATGGCGCCACCTTCGACCTGATCCAACCCTGGGCCGAGGCCGGCCACCTGCCCACCCTGGCCAAACTGATGGCCGAAGGGGCCTACGGCCACCTGCGCAGCACCATCCCCCCCATGACCGCCCCCGCCTGGACCTCTTTCGCCACCGGCGTCAATCCCGGCCAGCACCGCCTCTATGACTGGATTGCCCGCCAGCCCGGCAGCTACAAATTCACCCCAGTCACGGCGCTGGACGGCAAAGCGCCCACCCTCTTCAAGCTGCTCAGCCAGCGCGGCCGGCGCGTTTGCTCGCTCAACGTGCCCATGACCTATCCCCCCACCCCGGTCAACGGCCTCATGGTCTCCGGCATGCCCGCCCCCAGCCTGAAGAACAGCGTCACCTACCCAGAATCGCTGCTGGACGAGATTTTCGCCAATGTCGGCGACTACATCCTCTACCCCGATCCCGGCCAGGCCTATTCCGATTCCGGCATCGACGCCTTTTTGCAGCGGCTGTACCGCACCACCGAGCTGCGCGTGGCTACCCTGGACTATTTGCGCCGCCGGGAAGCATGGGATTTCACGATGGTCGTCTTCAACGGCACCGACACCATCAGCCATGCCCTGTGGAAGTTCATGGACAGCAGCCATCCGCTGCACGACCCCGGCCGGGCCGCCAAATACGGCCACGCCATCCGCGACTACTACGCCACCGTCGACCACTACCTGGCCACCATCGTGGCCGGCCTGGACGAGGATACCACCCTCATCCTCATGTCCGACCACGGCTTTGGGCCATTCCACAAATTCATCCACGTCAACAACTGGCTCATCCGCGAAGGGTTCATGCACACCCGGCCGGGGCTGCTCCCCAGCCTCAAGAAAACCATGTTCCGCCTGGGCTTCGCCCCCATGAACGTCTACAACGCCCTCATGAAGCTCGGCCTGGGCGCCCTTAAACGCGAGGTGGTCCGCGGCCAGGGGCAGGGCCTCATGAAAACCCTCTTCCTCTCCTTCGAAGACGTGGACTGGCCGCGCACCAAAGCCTACTCCCTGGGCAACGTCGGCCAGATTTATGTCAATGTCACCGGCCGGGAACCCTGCGGCTGCGTGGCTCCCGGCACCGAGTATGAACAAGTGCGCGAAGAGATCATCCAGCGCCTGTGGCAGTTGCGCGACCCCGCCACCAATGAACAGGTCGTCGAAGCCGTCTACCGGCGCGAGGAGATCTACAGCGGCGATCAGCTAGAACTCGCCCCGGACATCGTCTTCATCCCCACCCGGATGGAATATTTCGGTTTTGGCGAATACGAGTTTGGCAGCCACAAAATCATCGAACCCATGGCCCGCGGCATCTCCGGCACCCACCGCATGAACGGCATCTTCCTGGCCTACGGCCGCGACATCCGGCCGGGCGTCACCGTCGAAAACGCCCACCTCACCGACCTGGCCCCCACCATCCTGCACATCATGGGCGAACCGGTCCCCGGCCACATGGACGGGCGCATCCTCAACGAAATCTTGCCCGACGGCTACCGGCCGGTGCCCCACCAGGCCACCCCCTGGCAGCAGCCCGACGCCAACGACAGCGACAACAGCGACGGCCTGACCGACGAAGAGAAAGAGATCCTGGCCAACCGCCTGCGCGACCTGGGCTACGTCGGCTAGCAAAAACCGCGCGCCAATAGACAGCGCAGCCCATCACCAGTGACCATGCACAACGCCTTCACCATCGACCTCGAAGATTGGTTCCAGGGCCTCACCAGCACCAACCCGCTGGTTGAGCGCTGGCCGGCGTTTGAGAGCCGGGTGGTACCGGCCACGCACACCCTGCTGGCCCTGCTGCGCCAACACCACGTCCAGGCCACTTTCTTCGTCCTGGGCTACGTGGCCGACCAACACCCGCAGCTCATCGAAGCGGTCGCCGATGCCGGGCACGAAATCGCCATTCACGGCTATTACCACCGCTTCGTCTACCAGCTAACCCCGGCCGGGTTCGCCCGCGAAATTGACCTGAGCATCGCCGCCGTGCAGCGCATCACCGGCCGGGCGCCAATCGGCCATCGCGCCCCCTACTTCTCGTTCAACGCCCAAACGCCGTGGGCCTTCACCATTCTGGAGGAGCGCGGCCTGCGTTACGACAGCAGCATCTTCCCCACCCGCAACATGCTGTACGGCTTCCCCGGCGCGCCTCGCTTCCCCTACCGGCCGGGGAACCACAACCTGCTAGAATTCCCGGCCAGCACCATGCAGCTTGCCGGCCGCAACCTGCCCATGGCCGGCGGCTTCTACGTCCGCGCCCTGCCCTACAGCCTCATCCGCCACGCCATCCACCAGCTAAACGCCCAGGGACAGCCGGCCATCATGTACCTGCACCCCTGGGAACTGGACCTGGGGCAGCGCTATCGCCAGGTCACCTTCCGCGAACGCATCACCCATTATCACGGGCGGCGCGGCCTGGCCCGCAAACTACAGCGCCTGTTCAGCGATTTCTCCTTCACGACCCTCGGCCATTTGTACACAGCAATGGTGGCCAGTGAACCACCCCCGGCGGTCACCCCCCAACCGGCGGTCACCGCCTGACCCAATGCTCACCATCACCGAACTCACCCCCGCAGAACGCCCGGCCTGGGACAGCTACGTGCAGCAGTCGCCCCACGGCCTGCCCCTGCACCTGGCCGGCTGGCAAGACGTACTCCGCCAGACCCACGGCTACGAAACGCGCTTCCTGCTGGCCCGCGAGGCCGGCCAGATCGTGGGGGTGCTGCCGCTCTTTCTGGTACGCAGCCGCCTGCTGGGCCACACCGCCACCTCCATGCCCGGCGGGCTGTGCGCCGACACCCCGGCCGGGGCCCAGGCCCTTCTCAGCGCCGCCCAAACCATCGCCCGCCAGGCCGGCATCCGCCGCCTGCGTCTGCAAGACACCCGCCAGGTATGGCCCGGCCCCCTGCAAAACAGTTGCCACCACGAACACTGGCTGGTCGACACCAGCATGGGGGCCGGCGCGCTGTGGCAAAAGCTGGATGGCAACATCCGCCGCCAGGTGCGCATCGGGCGCAAAAACGACCTCCGCGTAGAGATTGACCGCACCGGCCGGCTGCTGGATGACTTCTACGACGTCTTTCGCCGTTTCACCCACCAATCCGGCACCCCCGTCTTTGGCCGCGATTTCCTGGCCAACGTCGTGCACGCCTTCCCCACCGGCCACAACATCGCCGTCATCTACCAGGGAACCCAGCCCATTGGCGGCTACTTCCAACTAGAGATGCCGCCGCTGATGTTGGGCATGTGGGGGGCCAGCCTGCGCGACTATCTGCCGCTGCGGCCCGTCTACCTGGGGCTGTGGTCCATCCTGGAAGATGCCGCCAACCGCGGCTTCAGCCACCTGGACATGGGTCGCAGCCCGGCCGGGTCCAATGCCTCCCACTTCAAAGGACAATGGGGCGGCGTCTGCGCCCCCGTACACCAACAGCTCATGCACATCAACCGCCGGCCGGGTGCCGCTGCCCCGGCCCCAGACATCCAATCAGACGGCAAGATGCAGCTCTTCATGCGCCTCTGGCCGCGCCTGCCCCTGCCCGTGGCCCAATTCCTGGGGCCACGCCTGCGCCGGCACATCCCGTTCGCTTAGCAAGCCGCAGAGCTGTCTGGTCTGGCAGGCCCGGCCGCTCGCTCCTGGTGAAGAACCACTATGAGACATCTACCCGCCATCATAACCGCCCCCGGCCGGGGACGTCGCCTCCTCACCATCGCCCTGTTTCTTGCCTGGGTCCTGGTGGTGGCCCGCGTGGCCGGCAGCTTACCCACCCAGGCCGCCAGTTGGCTAACCTTCATCGCCCTGGTCATTACCCCCGGCTACTTCCTGGCCGACCTGATCACCTGGCGGCTGAAGCTGGACTGGCTGGAACAACTGGCCCTGGCCATGCCCCTCGGCGTGGCCATCCTGGCCGTGCCCGGCACCATCGCCCTGGTGCAGCACCTGACCCTGGACCAGCTCACCAGCGGCTGGATCATCGCCAGCGCCCTCGTCTTCCTGGCCTGGTTGGTCCACGGCATCTGGCTGCGCAGCTTCTTCCGCCAGTTCGACAGCTCGCGCTATCCCGGCCGGGACCGTTGGGCCATCGACGAAATCATCCTCCTGCTCCTCCTGGCCGCCGCCTTCGTCCTCATCCTGCCCACCCTCAACCTGAACAAAATCGACGGCGACGCCTACGCCGTGGCCACCTTCACCGCCGATGCCCTGGCCGGGCTGCCCCTGAACAAAGTCGAACCCATCTTTGGCACCGACCTCGGCCCCGGCGTGCGCATGATCTTCAACCAATTCCTCTCCCTCTCCTACCTCTGGTCCTACCTTTCCGGCGTCGATGCCATCACCCTCACCGCCATGGCCTCGCGCAGCATGCTGGCCCTGTGGGCCCTCTTTGCCACCTATGCCCTGGGCAAAGCCGCCGGCGAAAACCGCCGCTTTGGCCTGTTTGTGGCCAGCGTGCAGATGCTCATCTACCTGGCCGCCCCCTTCGTGCGCGGTGACAACGTCGCCCTTTTCTTCTTCGAGCGCACCAACGCCGACAAGTTCATGGTGCCCATTACCATGCTGCCGGTCGTTTTTGCCTTTGCCATTCGCTACGTCCGCTCCGGCCGGGTGGCCAATTGGGCCGCCGCCGCCGTCGCCACCTTTGCCGTCTCCACCATCCATCCCCTCATTGCCGCCATGCTGGCCCTGGCCATCGCCGCGTTTGGCGCCTTCCACCTCCTGCTCAACCTGCGCCACAAGCGGGCCTGGCAGCGCACAATGGCCCTGGCCGGCCTGGTGGTCATCGTCATGCTCCTACCGGCCGCGCAGTTGGTCATCTCCCGCGGCGAAGCCCCCCTGGCCGACTCCTATCCCAGCAGCTTCGAAGGCTGGCCGCTGGGCAAGAAGCAGATCCCGCTCTTCCCCTTCATCCAGATCGAGACCGTCGACTTGTATGGCCCGCAGCCCGAACTAAGCCGCCTGGAAGCCAGCGAGGCCAACACCACCACCGACCCCTTCCTCCTCTGGCGCTTCGACGTGAACATGGACCGCCGGCGCATCATCCTCTTCGACCTCAACCATTACATCTCCGACCCCAGCATCATCCTGGAACCGCCCTACCTGCTGGCCTTCTTGCTGCTGCCGCTGGCCATCTGGCGCAGGCGCAATGACATCGGCGCGCAGTTTGCCGTGGCCACGGCCCTGGCCATCCTGCTGGTCATGTTCAACCCCATCCTGACGCCGCTCATCGGTTCGCTGGTCATGCCCTGGATTTTGTGGCGCTTTGTCTGGCTGCTGCCCTATGCCCTGATCATCGCCCTGGTGCTGCGCCGGCTGCTCACCGAATGGGGACCAGCCCTGCTGCGACGGCTGCGGCTGGCGCGTGCTACGGGGAACTCACGCCTCCCGGCCGGGGCCTACGCCCTCTCCGGCAGCGTCATCCTGGCCGCCCTGCTGCTGGCCCCCCGCATCCAGCAAAACCTGCACAACCTCAACGACCGGGCCGTCTCCCCCTACTTCTTCCCCAACCCACCGGGGCTGCTAGACAGGCTCAACCAGATCACCCGCCAATCCGGCCCCGTCACCGTCCTGGCCGACAGCGACCTCAGCGTCACCATCCCCGCTTACGTCGCCAACGCCGCCATCATCGCCCACCGCGCCCCCACCACCAGCGAAGTCTTCCCCGCCAACCAGCAAGACGTCGCCCTCCAGCGCCTCATCGACCAGGACCACTTCTACCGCACCCCCTACCTCACCGAAGAAGCAGTCGCCATTTTGCAGCGCTACCAGGTCGATTACGTCACCGTGGCCAGCGGCAGCGACCTGGACATGCAGCTCCGCCTGGCCCCCGCCTGGTTCACCTGGATCACCGACGACCAATCCTACAGCCTCTACGCCGTCAACCAGATGCCCACCGTCACCGCCGCCATCGCCGGCAACAGCAGCATGGTGCAGCGCCGTTGGAGCGACGCCGAAGCCAGCTTCCAGGCCGCCCTGGCCCAAAATCCCAACGACTTACTGGCCCTGGTGGGCCTGGCCGAAATTGCCCACGCGCGCGGCCAGTTCGATACCGCCCTGAACTGGCTGCAGCAAGCCGCCGCCCTGGTCGATCTGCCCATCCTGCACTACCAGATGGGCCGCATCTACACCGAGAGCGGCCAGTTCGCCGGCGGCATCGACCAGCTAGAAATCGCCCAGGCCGTCGCACCCAACGTTTCCCGCTTCCATGCCGCATTGGGAGATGCCTGCCTGGCCGCCGGCGACCTCCCCTGCGCCCAGGCCCAGTACAGTGTCGCCGCTGCTAACCAAAACCTGCCCGACGAAGCCTCGCGCCTCATCGCCGAAGGCGACCTGTGGCGGCAGCAAGACCGCGTAGACGTAGCCCTCTCTTTCTATGAGACCGCCGCCGCCCAGCAGCCCAGCGATTACAACCTGTTCCTGCTGGAGAGCGCTTACCGCGAAGCCGGCCAATTCGATAAGGCAGAAGCGCTGCTGGCCGAGCTGCGCCAACTGCACCCCTTCTCGGCCGAAGTGCTGGTGGTCGAAGCCTCGCTGCTGGCCGCGCAAGACAAAATAGATGAAGCGGCCAGCCGCTACCGGCAGGCCATCTGGCTGCAAGATTTCCTGGCCGAAGAGAGTACCGCCACCCACCTGGCCCTGGCCCAACTGCTGCTCTCGGCCAACCGGCTGGAAGATGCCCGGCAAGAGCTGGAACTGGTGCTGGTGATGCAGCCGTTTAACCCGGCCGCGCACCGCACCCAGGGCGATCTCTACCAGCAGCAAGAGCAGTATGAACAGGCCGCCCTGGCCTACGAGCGCGCCTTCCAACTGGACCCGACACAGATTGACACCTACATCGCCCTCAACAACCAGTTACAGCAGCACGGCGGCCAACCGGCCGGGATCACCACCCTCCTGCAAGAGACCATCGAAGCCAACCCCGACGAAGCGCTCCTCTTCCTGGCCCTGGGCGACCAACTACAAAGCAGCGGCGACCCGGCCGGGGCCATCGACGCCTTCCAGGCCGCCCTCGACCGCCTGGACCTCTACGGCAACACCCAAACCCGGGGCCCCAGCCGCCCCAACGCCGAAAGCCGCGCCTTCGTCTACGCCCGCCTCGCCCGCGTTTACGAAGACCAGCGCGAGATTGAGCCAGCCCTCAACTATTACCGCGCCGCCGTGGCCGCCGCCCCCGATACCCCCTGGACCCACGTCCTGCTGGGCGACGCCCTGCGCCGCGATAACGACGGCAAAGCCGCCGAGACCGCCTATTTGCAGGCCATTGCCAGCGACGCCGGCTACGTAGACGCCTACGTGGGGCTGGGCGAGCTGTACATCGACACCGGCCGGTACGACGAAGCCAGCGAACTGCTGCAAATGGCCCTCAGCGAAGCCGCCGACAGCACCGACCCCTACATGCGCCTGGCCGACCTGGAGCAGCGCCGTGGTCGCTACGACGATGCCCTGGTCTGGCTGCGGCAGGCCGCCGAGGTGGCCATGAACTCGCGCACCGTCAACACCCCGCTCATCGACGCCCTGGTGCGCTACGGCGACTACGACACCGCCCTGGCCTACGTGCAAGAAGCATTGGTCGTGCGCCCCAGCGACGGCGACCTCATGCTGCGCATGGGCCAGTTGCAGCTCACCCTGGGCCAGTTTGCCGGGGCCGAATCGGCCCTGCTAAAAGCACGCCGCCTGATGCCCGACAACAGCCGCGTTTATGATGAACTGGCCGCGTTGTACGTTACCGAGGGCCAGCCACGCGCCGCCATTGGCGTCTACGAGCAGGCCATTCGCATTCAGCCGGCCGAAGCGGGCCACTACCTGGGATTGAGCCAGTTGTGGCTGGGCCAGGGGGAGTATGACCAGGCCCTCACGGTGCTGAAGAATGCCCTGCCGCTCGTCTCCCGGCCGGGGGACATCTTCATCGCCCTTTCCACCCTCTACGCCCAGCAGGGCGAACTGGCCCTGGCCGAGGAGACCCTGGTACAAGGCATTGCCCAGGTCGGCGAGAGCACCCCGCTGCTGCTAGCCCTGGGCCGCCACTACCTCTCCCGCGCCGACTACACCACCGCCCAGGCCCAGTTCAAGCGCGTGCTGGAACTGCACAACGACGAAGCCGCCGCCTACGCCGCCCTGGGCGACCTGTACCTGCGGCGCAGTGACACCACGAACGCCATCGTCCAATACCAGTTGGCCCTGGCCCTGGAACCAGACAACCCCAGCTACCACCTCAATCTGGGGGATGCGTATGCCGCCGCCACCCGGCCGGACGAAGCCCAGGCCGCCTACAACGAAGCCCTGACCCTGCTGCCCACCCTGGAAAACGTCTATATCAGCCTGGCCAACTTCTATGAAGCACAAGAGAAGTGGGCCGAGGCCGAAGCCACCTACCAGCGCGGGCTGGTCATGGCCCCCACCTCCGGCCGCATCTACATCCAATACGCCAACCTGCTCATGGCCCAGGAACGGCCGGCCGAAGCCGTGGCCCTGCTAGACACGGCCGTGCAGCGCTTGCCCACCGCCAGCAGCTTCATCGCCCGTGCCACCCTCTTCACCCAAACCGGTCAGACAGACGCCGCCATCCAGGATTTGCAGCGCGCCCTGACCCAGTCGCCCGGCTCCATCGATGCCCTGGTCGCCCTGGGTGACCTCTATCGCCAGCAAGACAACGTCACCGAAGCGGAGAAAGTCTACCAAAGCGTGGTCAATCTGATGCCCGGCGTGCCCATTGGCTACCTGCGCCTGGGCGCGCTGGCTGGCGCACAGGGCGACCTGGAAGCCGCCCAACGCTACGCCGATATTGCCCGGGCCATCGAACCCCAAATTGCCCGGCCGGATGATGTCGCCCAATGAGGTTCAACGATTCAGACTCGAACGCCCCAATTGCCGTGGCGCATAACGATTTTGCGCCGCACCAGCCCGCCCACAGGCACCAACTCGGATTGGACACCCTATGACCAGGTTTAAGCTATCCGCTCTGATTCTCATGCTGCTGGCCCGTCTCCTGCTCTCTGCACTGCCGGCCCAGGCCGCCCCGGCCGGGCAGGCCAACGAAGCCCAGCTCTGGCGCGATATCAGCATCGGCTACCCCCTGGTCGATTGGTTCAACCGCGTGGCCCGGCCGGATGACATCGCCCGCATCGAGAACATCAGCCAGCTAGAGCTGCTGGAGCGCATCCACGTCGGCCGCAAACTGGTCGTCTTCAAATCCGTCACCGAAGCCGAGCAAATCGTGCCCCGCATCGCCGGCCAGATCGACATCATCGGCTACAACCTGGAACACGGCCCGGCCAACCCCATCGACGAACAAGAAAACCCGCTGGCCGCCATCAAGCGGATGCGCCAGTTGGCCAACGACTACGACCTGCTGCTGGCTCTGGGGCCAGACCGCAGCTTCGCCCTCAGCGACGGCGCGCACCTGGCCCCTTACGTGGACATCTTTGTGCTGCAAGTGCAAAAGGTGCAAACGGAAACCGTCACCGTAACCGACTTCGTGCTGCCCCTGGTGCCACAGTTGCGCCAGGCCAACCCCAACTTGCAAGTCAGCGTGCAGATCCGCACCGAGGGCGACGTCGTCGCCCTGGCCGACCTGGTAGACCTGCTGCGCCCCAACCTGGACGGCGTCTCCATCCTCACCAGCCCGGAAACCATCAGCGTGGCCGCCGACCTGATCGAAGAACTGAACCGGCACGACCCGGCCGGGACCGCCGCCACCGCCCCCACCAAAACCCCACGCACCGACACCAAAGGCGAAACGGCCGCCGAAGACGCCCTACCCCAGGGCATGATGTGGCTGCTCATTGTGATTCTTTCCCTGGTAGCCGGAGCCATTGGCGGTGGGGCCATCGCCCTCCACTTCAGCGCCCACAAATAACCCGGCATGAACCCCAACAACAGATCAGGCCGCCCCCCGGCCGGGGCGCTGGCCACCCTCGCCCCAGCCCTGCAATCCCGCGACTTCCGCCTCTTCTGGCTGGGCCAGATTGTGTCCACCATGGGCACTTCCCTGCAAGTCGTGGCCGAAGGCTACCTCATCTACCAGATCACCAACTCCACCTTCTGGCTGGGCATGGTCAACTTCATCGGCCTGCTGCCCGTGGTGCCCATCGCCCTGCTGGGCGGCGTCCTCATCGACCGTCTGCCACGGCGCCGGCTCATCCTGGCCACCCAGGCCGGCCTGATGCTGCAAGCCCTCACCTTTGGGCTGCTGGTCCTCTCCGGCCGGATAGAGCTGTGGCACATCATCCTGCTCTACTTCCTCTTCGGCTCCCTGCTGGCCATCGATCACCCCGCCCGGCGCGCCTTCCTGGTAGAACTGGTCGGCCCGGACGAACTGGCCAACGCCGTCGCCCTAAACGCCACTATCTACAACTTCTCCAGCCTGGTCGGCTATGCCCTCTCCGGCCTGCTCATTGCCACCATCGGCGTGGGCGGCACCATGCTGGCCAACGCCGCCACCTACACCGCCCCGCTGCTGGCCCTCTCGGCCATTCGCCTGCCCGACGTGCGCCACGATGCCGCGGTCAAGAAGCTGTCCGCCGCCATGTCCGAAGGGCTGCTCACCCTGTGGCGGCAGCCGGTGATCCTGGCCATCATCAGCCTGATGGCCGTGGTTGGCGGGCTGGCCTGGCCCGTCTTTGGCCTGATGCCCGCCTACGCCGAAGACGTAATGGGCACCAACGCCGTGGGGCTGGGACTGCTGCTGGCCGCCGGGGCCTTCGGCTCGGTGCTGGGCACATTGGTCACGGCCCGGCTGGGGGGCCGGCAGCGCGGCCGGGCGCTGGCGGCCGTCAGCCTCCTGCTGCCCTTGCTGGTGATGGGCGTGGCCTACGCCCCCAACATGCTGGCCGCCGTGCTGTGCATCACCGGCGTGGGGCTGGCCCTGCTGGTGCTGCAAAGCCTGGCCATCACCCTGGTGCAGGTACACATCCCGGACCGCGTGCGCGGCCGGGTGATGAGCATCTACAGTATGCTGCACGCCGGGGCCGATACCGGCGGCAACATGGCCGCCGGCTGGCTGGCCGTTTATCTAGGACTCCCCCTGGCGTTGGCCCTGGGCGGGCTGGTGGCCCTGGTCTATGCGCTGGGCCTTTTGCTGCTGCTGCCTGCCCTCCGCCGCCTGGAGTAAACAACCGGATGTTCCGCCACCTCCCGCCTACCGCCGCCCCGCTTTCCTGGTCGCAATGGGCTGCCGGCTGGCAGCGCCCCCGGCCGGGACTCCCTCCCCGCTCGCCCTCTTTTGCCACCCAACTGGCCACCTACCTGGGCGTGCCGGCCTGCTTCACGGCCGCCTCCGGCCGGACCGCCCTCTACCTGCTGCTGGCCAGTTTGCAAGCCGCCCACCCCGGCCGGGACCAGGTTCTGCTGCCCGCCTACACCTGCCCCTCGCTGGTCAAAGTCATCCTGGACGTAGGCTTACAACCGCGCCTGGTCGAGATGTCGCCGGAAACGCTGGATTACGCCCCCGGCCGGGTGGCCCAAGCCCTGAGCAAGCGCACCCTGGCCCTCATCTACGTCCATCCCTTTGGCCTGGCCCTGCCCGTCACCGACCTCCTGGACGCGGTGCACGCGGCCGGCGCGGTACTCATCGAGGACGCCGCCCAGGCACTGGGCGCGCGCTGGCAGGGGCAGCAGGTCGGCACCTGGGGGGATTTTGGCCTCTACAGCCTGGGGCCGGGCAAACCCCTCTCGGCCGGCGGTGGGGGCATCGTCAGCGCCAACCGGCCAGAACTGGCCGCCGCGCTGGCCGCCGCCTGGGAACAACTGCCGGCGGCGCCGGCACGGGCCAGCCTGCTGGCCCAGGCCCGGTTGGCCGCCTTCCAGTTGGCTTTTACCCCGGCCGGGTGGTGGCTGGCCAGCAAGATCGGCCTGCACAAAGTGGGCAACAATGAGGCAAGCTGGGGCTATGCGCGGCGCGGCCTGAGCCGGGCACAGGCCCAGGTTGGCGCGGCGCTGCTGCCCGGCCTGGCTGCCAGCAACGCCCGGCGGCTGGCCAATGCCCACCGGCTAATGACGATTCTGGCCGCCGATGAACGGCTGACCTGGCCCCGGCCGGGGACCGGAGCCGAACCCTTCTACCTGCGCCTGCCCGTGCTGGCCGCCAACGAAGCGCAGCGCGAGCAGTTGCACCACACCTTGTGGTCGGCCGGTATCGGCGTGGGGCGCATGTACGAACGCACCCTGGCCGGCTGGTTCCCCCAGTTGGCCAGCCACCCCTTCCCCGGCGCCGAGGCCATCGCCGGCCGCCTGCTCACCCTGCCCACCCACCACTACCTGGCCGATGCCGATTTCGACCGCGTCGCTGCGGCGCTCAGCCGCTCAGCCGGGGGTTGACATGCTGACCATCTTAAACGCTGACAAGCCACCAAAGGCACGGTATAATCCGCAGCTTGTGACAAGTTACACAAAGAATGCCTGCAAGGAGTTGCGTTTTGCCCGATAAGCAGCCAGACGCCCCGGCCGGGTTTCGCCGGCAGACCATCCTGAAACGAACGCTGCTGCTGCTGCTCCTGGTCCTGTTGGCCAGCCTGTTGTGGCCCGGCCGGGGGCCGGGGCAGCCGCTGCATGTGGCCGCCGCCAAGGGGGGCCAACCGCTGGACCTGAGCACCATCACCGCCCTGGCCCTGGACGAAAACTTCGCCGCGGCGGTTGCCTTGTCTGATGAGCAGGTAGCCGCCTTGCTGCGCGGTAAGGCATATGACTTCGTGCATGCGGTGCGCCTGGGCACGGAAGAAGCGCGTGCCTGGCAAGACGAAGGCTGCGGCGACCGCAACTGCGCCCACGTCACCCTGTACAACTACACCGACGGCGGCACCGTGGAGGCCGTAGTCAACCTGGCCGAGAAAGAGGTGCTGAGCCGCTGGGCCGCCGAGGCCAACCGGCCGGGACCCAGCGAACACGTGCTGCCGCGCGCCCTGGACATTGCCGCTGGCGATGCTGCGGTCCAACAGGTTCTGGGCGACATCCGCGCCGCGGAGTCGGTGATGGTACCCATGCCCATCTGGCTGGTGGATGATGACTGCGCCAACGATTGGTGCGTGGACCTGACCTACCAGGACCCGGCCGGGTCCGGCCGGGTCTATCACGTGGTGGTCAACATGGAGCAGCAGGTCGTCGCCCGCACCTTCTTCAGCCGCGCCCGCGCCGATCGCACTTTCAAACGTCCCGCGCAGAGTACCTTCTTCGACGACGGCTGCCATGAACAGTACGGCTGGAGCGTCTGCTGGGAGATGACGGCCAACGACGGCATCAACTTCAGCGACGCCACCTACAACGGCAACCTCATCTTCTCCAGCGTCAAAATTGGCCAGACCGAGGTGTGGTATCCCGCCTGGCCCGGCGGCTACCGGGACGAAATCGGCTTCAGCGCCAGTGTACCGCCCCATTTTGGCACGCTGGTCAACGACCTGAGCGACGGTTTTGAGGTGCGCCAGCTCTTTACCGAGTTCCTGCGCTGGCCCAACTGCATCTGCTGCTACCGCTACGAGCAGGTGCTGCGCTTCTTTGCTGATGGCACGTTTGAATTTGCCTTTGTATCTCACGGCCCCGGCTGCGAGGATCTGTCCACCTACCGCCCCTTCTGGCGGCTGGATATTGACCTGGGCGGCCCGGACAACGACCGGCTTTACTACTGGGAAGAGACGCAGTGGGTGGAAGCCACAGAGGAGCTGGAACTCTCGCTCTTTGCCGACCTGGGCCCCAACGGCCAGAAGCTGGCCACCATTGATGGTGACAACGGCAGCATCAGCTACCGCTGGCAGCCCATCGCCACCGACCCGCTGGGGTTGGATGAGGGCAAACTGTTTGGCCTGCGCTTTAACGAGGGGGAAGGGGATGGGCCGATTGTTACCGGCCCCGGCGACACGTTCCGCCCGCCGCGCCAATGGCTGGACGGGGAGCCGCTGTCTGGTGAGAATATTGTGCTGTGGTACACGCCGTTTCTGAAGACGAAGAAGGGCGGCCCCTGGTGGTGCATGCCTGACCCCGACCCCAATTTTACGCCGTGCGAGGCGATTTTGCGGGTTGTCCCGGCCGGGGAGCTGACCCAGCCCACCGCCGAAGAGCTGGCCCAACTGCAAGCCACGCCCACACCCGCGCCAACGCTGCAAGTGACGGCCGCGCCCACGGCCACACCACGCGCCATCGAAGGCGAAGACCCAGAAGGGGTGATTGGCGCGGCCGGCTGCACCGCCTGCCACCGGATTGGCAACCTGGGCGAAGCAGGCAAAGTGGGGCCGGACCTGACGGAGATTGGCCTGACGGCAGGCAGCCGGGTGCCGGGCCTGTCCGCCGAGGGGTATATTCACCAGTCGATTGTGGACCCCAACCTGGTGATTGCCCCGGAGTGCCCCAATGGGGCCTGCCTGCCGAACATTATGCCGCAGGATTACGCCACGCGGCTGACACCGGCGCAGATTGAGGCGGTGGTGGGTTACTTGCTGGCGCTGAGCGCCCCGGCCGGGGCTGAAAACACACCCCCGGCCACTGCACCCCCGGCCGGGGACAACACCCCCACGCCGCCGGCCACCGCCACCGCGGCCACCATCGGGGCGGCCGTTTCGCCGCTGCCCTCACCCTCGCCCACGCCGCTGCGCGTGCCTACCAGCGCCCCCATCAGCGGCGACACCAGCACCGCCATCTACCTTATGATTTTTGGCATTCTGGTGGTTTTTGGCCTGGCCATCCTCACCCGCCGGCGTTAGGAGGAGCGCACCCCTGGGTGCGCCAGAAGGAAAGGCACACAAGTCTGCCCCACCAGGTTTGGTCTGATGGCCATTTCCGCAGAGGTGTACCAGCCTTCGCGCCGGCCAGCCTAGTAACGATAGGTCTCCCGCAGCGCCCGCTCCACCTGCCGCTTCGAATCCCGCTCGGCCAGGTCGGCCCGCTTGTCATACAACTTCTTACCCCGCGCCAGCGCCACTTCAATCTTGGCCCGGCCCCCCTTCAGGTACATCATCGTTGGCACCATCGTCACCCCCTTGGTGGTCAGCTCCTCAATGATCTTGTTGATTTCGCGCCGGTGCAGCAGCAGCTTACGCGGCCGGGTTGGCTCATGATTCTCGCGGTTGCCGTGCACATACTCGGCGATATTCGCCTCCATCAGCCACAGCTCCCCGTCGCGCACCTGCACATAGGCGCGCTGCAAGCTCACCCGGTTGGCCCGGACCGACTTAATCTCGGTGCCGGTCAGCACCAGGCCCGCTTCAAAGCGGTCCAGCAAGTGGTAATCGTGGCTGGCCCGCCGGTTCTTGGCAACGATTTTGATGCCTTGTCCTGTTTTTTGCGTCATTGCTCTTTTGGGTCGGGCGTACGGCTGGCGCCGCACGCCCGGCCTGCTCTCAAATCTACTCGCCGGTCAACAGGTATTGAATGGCCCGCTGTAGTTGGGTATCGTTTTCACCGCCCAGGTCTTCCGGCGTCGGCACTTCGATGTCCGGGGTGATGCCTTCACCGCTGATGCTCTTGTCGTTGGGCGTGTACCAGCGGGCAATTGTCACCCGCAGTTCTGATCCATCAGACAGGGTATGGGTCTGCTGCACCGACCCCTTACCAAAGGTCACTTCGCCAATGAGAATGGCCCGGCCGTTGTCCTGAATGGCCCCGGCCACAATTTCGGACGCGCTGGCGCTGCCCACGTTCACCAACACCACCATGGGAATCGATTCGGCAATGTCGCCGGTGTCGGAGCGATACGCTTCGTCGATGTCATAGGTGCTGCTGCGTTCGTACAGCACCACCCCTTCTGGCAGGAACAGGTCGGCCACGGCCACGGATTGATCGAGATAGCCGCCGGGATTGTCGCGCAAGTCCAGGATTAACCCGGCCGGGTTCTGGGCCAGCAGCTCCTGCACCGCCGCGGTTAACTGCTCTTCCGCATTACTGCTGAAGCTGGTCAGGCGCACGTAAGCGATGTTATTGTCCAGCATTTCCGACTCTACAATCGGGATCTCAATGCGCTGGCGGGTAATGGTCACGTCAAACGGCTCATCCAGCCCCGGCCGGGCAATCGTTATCGTCACGTCCGTGCCTTGTGGCCCACGAATCCGGGAGACCACCTCGTCCAGCGTCTGCCCCAGCACCGATTCCCCGTCCACCCCAATGATCAGGTCCCCCGCCTTCAGCCCGGCTGCTTCAGCCGGGCCACCATCGATGGGGCGGGCAATCTCGGTCACCCCCTCTTCTGTTTCCTGTACAAAAGCGCCAATGCCCTCAAAGGAACCTAGCAGGTCCTCCCGCGCCCGTTGGGCCACGTCGGGCGGCACAAAGCGGGTGAACTGGTCACCCAGGGCACCCAAAGCCCCCTGGATGGCCGAATAGCCCAGGTCCGTCCCGGCCGGGATCTCGCCATCAAACTCAGTTTGAATATACTGCCACGCTTCCCACAGAATCGCCAGGTCTTCCTCGGTAAACTGGTCGCTGCTGCGCTCTAGCTGCGGTGGCAAGGCAGGGACTGGGGTTGCGGCTGGGGGTTGGGCGGCGGTACTGTCCCCGGCCGGGGCAGGCTCTGTCGCGGCAGTCTCAACCGCCACATCTGGCTGCAAATCCGTCTCCACCGGCATATCATTCACCGTTTCGGCAATTTCCACACTGCCCGCGGCCGGCTCAGAAACCACCACCGACTGCCGGCCCAAGACATAGCCGCCAGCCAGCATCGCCCCACACAGCAGCACCACCGCCAAGGCCACAATCACCACCACAAAAGTACGCGAACTATTATTCGACATCATCAATTCCCATTCTGTAAATAATCTATCGCCCGGCTGAGTACATCATCCCGGCCGGCATCAATTGCTTCTTGCGTCACTTCCACCACAATATCTGGCTGCAAGCCCTGCTGATCAATCTGGTGCCGGTTCGGCGTGAACCAACGCGACGAAGTGACATGCACCGACGAGCCATCGCTCAGATCATAGACCAACTGCACCGACCCTTTGCCGTAGGTTGGGCTGCCAATCAACACCGCCCGGCCGTGATCTTGCAGCGCCCCGGCCACAATTTCGGCCGAACTGGCCGTGCCGCCATCCACCAGCAGCACCAGCGGCATGTTCCCGGCCACCGCTTCCGGCGCAGCCATAAACACCTTCTCCTCTTCCCCCTTGTTCTGCTGATACAACACCGGCACATCGCTCAAGAAATGGTCGGCCACGGCCACCGAGGCATCCAGCAGGCCGCCCGGATTGTGGCGCAGGTCCAGGATAAGTTTCTCTGCCCCCTGCGCCTGCAAGTCCAAAATCGCGTCATGCACTTCCTGGCCGCTCTCGCCGCTGAACCGGGTCAGTTGAATGTAGCCAATCGTCGGGTCCACATCCAGCAAGCGGTAACTGACCGATGGGATAAGAATATCATCCCGTTCGATGGCGATGTCTACCTCGTCGCTCTGGCCCGGGTGGCGTACCGTCAGGGTTACCAGCGTACCTTTCTCCCCTTTGATCAGCTCCACCACGTCCCCCACCGGCATCTCGGCCGTAATGGGCACGCCATCCACCGCCAGCAGCACGTCACCCGGCAAAATCCCCGCCGCTTCGGCCGGGTTGCCCGGAATCGGCTCCAGGATCAGTTCATTGGCCTCGTTGCGACTGAGCGTCGCCCCAATGCCACCAAAATTGCCGCGCAAATTCTCCCGCTCCTGCTCGCGCGCCGGGGGCTCCACAAACAGCGTGTAAGGATCACCCAGCTCTGCCAGGGCACCGCGAATGGCTCCATAAGCGATTCTTTGCGGCGGCGGGATCTCGCCTAGATAGCTCAACTCAACCCACTGCCAGGCCTCGGACAGCAAGGCAAAATCCTGCGGTGCAGCCGACGCCGTGCCCGGCAACGTGCCGTAACGCATGAAATCGTTGGCGAAGTAACCGGCCAGAAAGGCGGTCACGGCCATCATGATGATCATGAATATGATGAGAATGTTTTTGGCTAAATTTGACATAATGCTGTCCATTGCCAGGCCCGGCCGGGCGAGCACCAGCCCGCATAATTCGCCAGCCCCAGTGGGGCGGCACCCGGCCGGGATCGCTGCGGATTGTATCAACCGGGAAGGCCACCCGCAATCCGGCCGGGTGGTGGGCGCTTGTCCCGGCCCAAGCGTATCAGTATACTTCACTTGCGCCTGGGCATCCGCCCCGGCGGCAGGCAATCGGAATGAAACGGTTTATCTCTCATCCAACACTTATAGCTCGATTAGCGGCCCGCGTAGGGCAGATCGCCTGGCGCGTGGCCCTGGTTGTGGCCCTGCTGCTGCCCCTGTGGCTCCCGGCCGGGCCAGCCACCGCCGCCCAAACCAACCCGGCCGAGGCGGCCCAGGCCCTGCTAGACAACATGACCGCCGCCGAGCGGGTGGGCCAGCTCTTCCTGGTTACCTTCCCCGGCAGCACCCCCCGGCCGGGTGACCCCATCGTCGACCTCATCCTCAACTACCACGTAGGCGGCGTCGTGCTGCAAGCCGCCAACGACAACATCGCCGGCACCGGCGACACCCCCACCCAACTGGCCGAACTCACCAACCAACTGCAGCGGCTGGCCCTGCAAGGCGCCGCCGCCCTCATCACCGACACCCTGGAGAGCGACGCTGCCCTGCCCACCCCCCTGCCCCCGCCCGACGGCACCCGGCTGCCGCTGCTCATCGCCGTACAGCAAGATGGCGACGGCGCGCCCAACGACCAGATTCTACGCGGCCTGACCACCGTCCCCAGCGCCATGGCCATCGGCGCAACCTGGCAGCCCGAAAACGCCGCAGCAGTGGGGGCCATCCTCGGTCAGGAACTGACCAGCGTCGGCATCAACATGCTCCTCGGCCCCTCGCTGGACGTCCTGAACAACCCGACGCCCGGCAGCGGCAACAACCTCGGCGTCAACAGCTTTGGCGGCAGCGCCTATTGGGTGGGCCTCATGGGCCAGGCCTACACCAGTGGTTTGCACAGCGGCAGCGGCGGTCGCCTGGCTGTCGTCGCCAAGCACTTCCCCGGGGCCGGCAACAGCGACCGCCCGCTGGGCGAAGAAGTGGCCACCGTCCGCCGCTCCCTCAGCCAACTGCTAGAAGTGGAACTGGCCCCATTCGCCGCCATCACCGGTGGGGCCACCAATGAGCTGGCCACTGCCGACGCCCTGCTCACCACCCATATCCGCTACCAGGGCTTCCAGGACGATATCCAGACCGCCACGGCACCCATCAGTTTCGATCCCCAGGCTCTGCTGACCCTGATGAACTTGCCCGCCTTCAGCCCCTGGCGGCAGGCCGGTGGCCTGATTGTCTCCGACTCGCTGGGGGCCCCGGCCGTGCAGCGCTATTACGACGCCACCGGAACGGAGTTCCCGCACCGGCGGGTGGCCAAAGATGCCCTGCTGGCCGGCAACGACCTGCTCTACCTGGCCGACTTCGCCCTGGAACCGGCCGATTACGCCACCCAACTGGCCAACATCCGGGACACCATAACCTGGTTCCAGGAGAAATATGTCACCGACCCCTCATTTGAAGCGCGGGTAGATGAAGCGGTGCTGCGCATCTTGCAGCTAAAACTGCGCCAATACCAGGCTGATTGGGGACTGGAGAACGTGCTGGTGGCCCCGGCCGGGGTGGCCGAACAGCTAGGTCGCAGCGATGCCCGCATCTTCACCGTGGCCGAGAACGCCATCAGCCTCATCGCCACCAGCACCACCGATTTGCAGGGTCGCCTGCCCAGCCCCCCGGCTCCGGGCGACCGCATCGTCATCTTCACCGATGTGCGCCAGACACGCCAGTGCAGCAGTTGCCCGCCGCTGCCGCTCATCAGCCCCACCAGCCTGGAAGAGCGCATGCTGGCCCTTTATGGCCCCAGCGGCAGCAACCAGATCCAGTCAAACCGTATTCGCAGTTACACCTTTGCCGACCTGGCCGAGTTCTTGCAGACTGAGGCGATAGCCACCCCCACGCCCTTCCCACCAACGCCCACCGCCACGCCCGGCGCCAGCATTACCCCCACCCTGGCCAGCCCGGCCACCCCCATCCCGCCCACCGCCACGCCCACCACCGTGGAAAGCGTGGCCCAGTCGCTGGACACCGCCAATTGGGTGATTTTTGCCATGCTGGATATCGACCCGGCCGTGCCGGCCAGCCGCGCCCTACAGCAGTTCCTGGCCCAGCGGCCAGACCTGGCCCGCAACAAGCGGGTGATTGTCTTTGCTTACAACGCGCCCTATTTTCTGGACACGACCGAAGTGAGCAAGCTCACGGCTTATTTCGCCGTCTACAGCAAGATTGAGAGTTCGGTGGACGCTTCGGTGCGGGCGCTGTTCCAGGAGTCGCCGCTGGCCGGCGCGCCGCCGGTGAACGTGCCCAGCATTGATTACGAGTTGGCCCAGGTCACCCGGCCGGAGCCAACCCAAATCATCGACCTGATGATCAACCAGGATGAGCCGACGCAAGCCCCGGCCGGGGAAAGCCCCCTGGAAGTCGTCGTCGGGGACACCTTGCAACTGCGCACCGGCCTCATCATCGACCACAACGGCAACCCCGTGCCCGACGGCACCATGGTCCAGTTCATGCAGCAAGACCGGCTGCAAGGCTTTGTCAGCTTCATTGGCGAGCGCCCAACGGTCAGCGGCGTGGCCGAACTGGACTACGTCCTAGAAGCGCGCACCGGCCAATTCCGCATCACGGCCACCGCCGGCGAAGCCCGCAACTCCACCCAGGTCGACATCATCATCGGCGACAACGTGCGCGTGGTGGTAGTGACGCTGACGCCGGCCCCTACCCCCACCGCCACCGCCACCCCATCCCCTTCCGCCACCGCCACCCTCACACCCACCGCCACCCCCTCGCCCACCCCCACGCCCATCCCCCTCCCGCCCGAGCCAGGGATCGAGATTTCGCTCACCGATTTCCGGATGCTGCTCAGCTTTTCCACCGGCTTGCTGCTGGTCATTGGAGCGGGGCTGCTCACCGGCCGGGTCTATGGCTTCACCACCCTCAAACCCCGGCTGCGACTGCTATTGTGGGGCGTGCTGGGCGGGCTGATTGCCTACAACTACTACGCCCTCAACTTCCCCGGCAGCAGTTGGCTGGGGGGCCTGGGCCTCTGGGCCGGACTGCTCACCACCACCCTTGGCGGCCTGCTCAGCCTGTTCATCGCCGGCCGCCAGAGCCGGTAAGGGCTTAGACCGGCCGGTTCAGCTCCACATCCTCCCAAGAGACCGGGTCTTCAACCGGCTCCAGGTGCGTCAGGATCGACACCGGCGCCATGACCTGGCGCACCTCCCGCTCAATCTCCTCCACCAGCGAATGGCCGGCCTGCACCGTCCAGGCTCCCGGCACCTGCACATGCACCGAGACGAAACGCTGTGCCCCAGCCTGGCGCGTGCGCAAGGCATGGTAAGTCACCCCATCCTGGCTGTGCCGCTCCAGAATATCGATAATCTCCTGCTGCTCGTTGTTGGGCAGCGCCGTATCCATCAGCCCCAGGGCCGATTCACGCAGCAAGCGGATGCCGGAACGGACAATCTGCAGCGCCACCAGCAGCGCCAGCAGCGGGTCCAGCACGATCCAGCCGGTGATGGCCACCGCCCCCACCCCCAGCAGCACCCCGCCCGAGGTCCAGACGTCCGTCATCAGGTGGTGGGCATCGGCGATGAGGGTCACCGAGCGATATTGGCGGCCGGCGCGCAGCAAGACCCGCGCCGTGAACAAGTTCAACATGGCCGCCAGCACCGACACCGCCAGGCCAATGCCCACCTGCTCCAGAGGAACGGGTGAGAGCAAGCGCCCGATGGCCGAATAGGCAATGGTGATGGCGGCGACGATGATCAAGCTGCCTTCCAGGCCGCTGGAGAAGTATTCCACCTTGCTGTGCCCGTAGGCATGGTCCTGGTCGGGCGGCAAAGCGGCAATGATCAGCGCCAGCAGCGCCGCCAGGGCCGCCACCAGGTTCACCACCGATTCCAGGGCGTCGGACAGCAACCCCACCGAGCCGGTGAGCCAGTAGGCAGCAAATTTCAGGCTAATGGTCACGCAGGCGGTCAGGATAGACAGCCAGGCGTAGCGGGTGAGGCGTCGACGATCGTTCATAGATGGGCATTCTAGCAGGCTGTGACCAAAGGAGCCAGCAGGGGCGCTTTTGATTTTCCCCGTCTCTGCTGTTACACTGACACTCGATCAGGCTCGTGGCGGTGGCGTATCCCTCCCCGGCCGGAGCCACAAAGGAGATTTGCTTTTATGTCAACGAATCGGGCGCTTCTTTCTCTGCTTCTACTGCTGTTTTTGCCGGCCCTGGCCTGCACCATCAGTTCACCGCAGCCCACGGCTGGGCCTACGCTGCTGGCCACGGCGGCGCTGCCGGCCCCAACCGCCAGCCCGGCCGGGGCGGAGTTGGTGCAATACCAAGATGACGCCCTCGGCATTAGCCTGGCCTACCCGGCCGGGTGGAGCCGCCAAAGCTTCCCTGGCTTCCTCACCCTGGCCACCAACGAAAGCCTGCTCAATGGCGGCGGCTACAGCGAGGACGGCGCGGTCATTGTCATTGCCAGCGGCCAGACACCCGCCGTGGCCCAGGTCACCGACGCCGCCGCCCTGCAAGCCGCCCTGGGTGAGCTGAACGGTGCCGCCGACCTGAGCATCCTCGAAGGCCCCACCACCACGACCCTCAACGGCCAGCCGGCCGTAACCGCCATCGTTGCCGGCACAGACGAGGCCAGCGGCGCACCAGTCATCTTCTACGTCACCCTGATCGAGAATGAAGCCCAGGCGGTGCTCATTGCCGGCACTACTTTGCAGCAAAATGAGGCGCGCTTCCGACCGGTCTTCATGGCCGTCAGCCAGTCGGTGGTGGTCAGCACCCCGGCCGGGATCAGCAACAGTCCCACCCCCACCCCGGCCGGGAACCTGACCTACGGCACCACCATCAGCGGCACCATTCCCGCCGGCGGCGCCACCGCCTGGCGCTTCGACGGCCAGGCCGGCGACATCCTCAACATCACCGCCGAGCCAGGCAGCAGCGGCCTGGACCTGACCCTGGATGTACGCAACAGCGCCGGCAGCACCATCCTGCCCAACGGCACGGTCGACGACTCCTTCAGCACCGAGTTCATCAGCGGCCTGATCCTGCCGGCCGACGGCCCCTACACCGTGGTGCTGTCCGGTTTCCTGGGGTCTGGCGGCGATTTCTTACTGACAGTGGAGAGCGCGGATGATGATGCGCCGGCGCTCCGGCCGGGCAGCGTGGTCACCGGCAGCCTGGCCGCCAGTGATGAGAACTTTTTCCAGCTCAGCGGCACCGCCGGCGTCACTGCCACCCTGGTGCTGCTGCCGGACGAAAGCCTGGACGCCTTGCTGGAAGTCTACGACCTGGACGGCACACGCCTGTTGGCCGCGGACAGCGGCTTCAGCGGCGAGAGCGAACTGGCGGTCTTTGTGCCGCCGCGCGATGGGCGCTACCAACTGCGCGTGGCCGAATTCGCCGGCGAGGGGTCGGGTGGGTACGTGCTGGGCGTGGCCACCAATGACAGCGCCCTGATTGCCGATGCCAACAACGTAGACCAGGGCACTTCTGTGGATTACACGCTGCGGCTGGACGCGGGGGAGACTATTTTGGTCGTCGCCCGGCCGGAGGCGACCTTTGACGTGGTGGCCCGCCTTTATGACCAGACCAACGCCCTGCTGGGCGAGGCGGATGCTGGAGCCGAGGGCGCGGCGGAGGTCCTGGCCTTCACTGCCCCGGCCGGGGAGAGCAGCGAGTACACCCTGCGCCTCAGCGGCTTTGACGATTCGGCCGGCAGTTATGCGCTGTTGGTGATGGGCGGGCAGCCGGCCACCAGCCCCGCCGCCTCAGATTTGCCCGTCGCCCCGGCCGGGGCACCGCGCACAATCCTTGCGCCGGGGGCGGTGGTAGAGGCCACCCTGGAGGCCAATGCCAGCGACAGCTACACCTTCCCCGGCCGGGCGGGCGAAACCAGCGCCTTCTACCTCTTCCCCGACCCCACGCTGGACCTGGTATTGGTGATTCGGGATGGCAACGGCAGCGAGCTGGCCCGGGTGGATGATGGCTTTGCCGGCGGTGGCGAGCTGCTCGACTTTGTGCCGCCGCGCAACGGGGAGTATTTGTTGGAGGTGGTGCCGTTTGTGGGCAGCGGGGGCAGCTACCTGCTGGGCATGGTGGACGAGGCGGCGGCGCTGGTAGCCGACAGTGACACGGTGGGCAATGATACAGCCATCAGCTACACGTTGAACGTCCCGGCCGGGGAGCGGCGGGCGATCATGGTCTTCCCTGACAGCGCCTTCGACGTCATCGTGCAAATCTTTGACCGGAACAACAATCTGGTGGCCGAATCCGACAACGGCATCACCGGCAAACCGGAAGCGCTGCTCTTCCAGCCTGAGCAGGGCGGCGAGTACGTGGTCCGCATCCGCGGCTTTGTCAACGTCGGCGGCAGCTACACCATCCGCATCATCGCCGTCTAGCGGCCTGCCGCAGCAGTGGAAGCGTGAAGCTGATCCCGGCCGGGGCTAAAGGCCATGCAGGAAGGGATTGTGCTGCCGCTCGGCACCAATGGTGGTGGGGCGCAGGTGGCCGGCAAAGACCTGGGTTTCGTCGGGCAGCACCAGCAGTTGGGTCTTAATGCTGTTCAGCAGCGTCTCGTAATCCCCGCCGGGCAGGTCGGTCCGGCCAATGCTTTGCTCAAAAAGCACATCGCCGCTAAACAGCAGGCCATGGTCTGGCGCATAGAAGCTGACGTGGCCCGGCGCGTGGCCCGGCGTATACAACACCCGCAGCGTCACCCGCCCCACTTGCAGCGTCTCCCCTTCGGTCAGGTAATGGTCGGGCGGCCCCGGCTGGGGAATGCGCACACCCATCACCATGGCCGCCGTCATGCTGACGCTTTCCAACATGGGCAGCGCCTCGCGGTGCATATAGACCGGCGCATCGCTCACTTCCTTCAGTTGGGCCAGGCCGCCCACGTGGTCGGCGTGGGCGTGGGTGATCAGGATGTGGGTCAGGTCCCAACCCTGCTCGTCTAGCGCGGCGGCAATCGCCCGGCCGTCCCAGGCAGGGTCAATAACCGCGGCCCGGCCGGTCTGCTCGCAAGCCAGCACATAGCAGTTCGTCTGGATGGGGCCTAACGTCATCATCAACACTTGTACCATCATTACCTCCAAAGCTGACAGCGGGTCAGCCGGTCAGCGTACTGACCGGCTGGCTGGCGGAATTGCTGAATTGCGGATCGGCCGGATTGCCGAATTGCTGCCCGCCAAAGCCTGGCAGCCGCCGGACACGCCAGAAGAGATACAGCATCTCGGCCAGCGCCGCCAGGTTTAGGGCCACAGCGGCGGTGGGAATACCTGGCCAGCGGACGGCCAATCCGGCAAAAAGCACCACGGCGGTAAGGCTCAGGTTGATGGCCATGCCCAGGTTCACGTCCCGCGTGGCGCGGCGGCTGATGAGCAGCCCGCGCAGCCAGGAGATGAGCACGGTGATGGCCGGTAAGAAGAGAAACAGGGTCATGCCCAGGCGGGCCAGCTCGCCCACTTCAGGGGTGGTGTCCTGGACAACGAAGATGTAGAAGGAAAGCAAGGGGGTCATGGTGACCAGGGCCGTGCCCGCCAGGCTGGCCGCGGCCAGGGTCAGGCTGAAGCGGCGGATGGGCGCGTAGTTGTCTTGCCGGCGGGTGAGGGCGATGACCACTTCGGGCAGGGCAAAGGCGGCGGCGCGGGTCAGCAGCAGCATCTGGAAGATGAGCGGCCAGGCGGCCAGCGAGTTGGTGGGGTTGGCCAGGCGGGCCAGGCTGAAGGCGACCAGCGGCTGGGCCAGCAGGGTGAGCAGGGAAGTGGCGGCCAGAGGCAGATGGAACCAGAAGAGTTCGCGGTAAGTTAGCTCCCGGCCGGGTTCCTCGGCCGGCGGCGGGTTATCTGGGTGCAGTTCGTGGCGCAGCACCGGCCGGACCGCCAGGGTAGCGAAGAGGGCCTCGGCCAGCACACCGGCCATCAGGGCGCAGGCCCCCACCACCACCCCTGGCCAGCCGCTCCACAGCGCCAGGGCGATGGCGGTACCACCGGAAGCCGCCAGCCGCACCGCCGTGCCCCAGGCCAGCCGGCGCGTATAGCCAAAGCGGATGAGCACCCCTTGCAAGAAGCGCCGCCAGCCAATGGCCGCCGTCCAGAAGAGCATGATTTGCATCCCCGGCCGGACCCATTCGGCCACGGCCGGCGGCGTGCCCATAGCCCGCACCACCACCAGGTCAAACAGCGGGGTGAAGGCCAGGGCAGCACTGACCCCGGTGAGCAAGAGGATCCAGTGCAGGGTGAAGCGGCGCAGCAGCACAAAGGTGCGCCAATCCTGGGTGAGGGCGGTGGCGGTAGAGAGCAGGTTGATGATGGGGCTTTCGATGGTGACCGACAGGCTGGTGACGATGCCCATGGCCGCCAGCATGATCACCTCGTTGGGCAGGCGGTTGATGGCGGCGCTGACGATGGGGCCTTCGGCTGACATGAGCAGCCAACTGGCAAACAGGGGCAGCCAAAAGCCAAAAATGTATCTTTGTCGCATGGGTTTATCGGCTCGCATCACCGTGCTGCCAGCGGGATTGTCAGCAGCAGTTCGTCACGGATAGGGATGCCCTCTTCACCGATGAGGGGGATTTCGGGCTTGAGCTGGCGGGATTGGGCGATGGCGTTGGGGTACAGGGCGGCCAGCACAAAACCTTGTTTCTGGTAGAAACGCAGCGCATTCAGGTTGTCGTTGGTGGTGATGAGCCACAGGCGGCGGCAGCCGGCGGCCAAAGCGGCCGCTTTGACGGCGGCTATCAGTTGGGCGCCAACACCCCGGCCGGGTAAGAAACTATCCAGGGTTACCAATTCGCATTCCTCCCCGGCCGGGTGGTAGGTAGCCAGGCCCACCCGCCGGCCGGCCAGCTCCGCCAGGAGCGCCGGCAGCAGCGCGGCGTTGTGCACCTGTCCCCGGGTGACAATGTGGCAACTGCCCCAGCGCCGGGTGAGCTGTTCGCGGATCCAGGGTTGGTCGGCGGGGGTTCCCGGCCGGGTCGCGAGCGTGGCGGTTGTTTCTAGCTGCTGTATCATGCAGGCAATTGTCTCTTACCTGCCCCTGGCCGGCAAGCGGGCGGGTCATGAGCTTTGACGCCCTTCGAACGTGTCGTTCGGCATAGGCCCGGCCGGGGCAATCAGGCTATACTGGGCACATCTCACTATCACCACTGACCACCAGGCCCGGCAAGCAATGGGGAGCCACGGGCCGCTGTGTGGATCGTCTTTCATCGAAGGAGGGCGCAATGCGCAAACGAGCAATCTTGATTACCGGGGTCGTGGGCGAAATTGGCCAGGCGCTGATTGAGGCGCTGGCCGGGCAGAATGACCGGCAGTTGGTCACCCTGGACCTGAAACCGCTCCCGGCCGGGGGGCACCCCAAAGTCATCCACGTCGTCGGCGACATCATGGACGACGTCCTGCTGTCACGGCTGATCACCGAGTACGAAATCGGCACCATCTACCACCTGGCCGCCCTGCTGTCTACCCGCTCCGAGTTTACGCCAGAGCTGGCCCACCGGGTCAACGTGGACGGCACCCTCGGTCTGCTGCGGTTGGCGGCCGAGCAATCCCAATGGCAGGGGCAGTCGGTGCGCTTCATCTTCCCCAGCTCCATTGCCGCCTACGGCCTGCCCAGCCTGGCCACCAAGGCACGCGACAACCGGGTAGCCGAATGGGAATGGAACAACCCCACCACCATGTACGGCTGCAACAAGCTCTACTGCGAGCTGCTGGGCAGCTATTACAGCCACAACTACAAGCAGTTGGCCGCCGAACAACCGGTAATGCTGGACTTCCGGGCGGTACGTTTTCCGGGGCTGATCAGCGCCTTCACCGTGCCCAGCGGTGGCACCAGCGATTACGGACCGGAGATGCTGCACGCCGCGGCCCAGGGCAAAGCGTATGAATGCTTTGTCCGGCCGGATACGCGCATCCCGTTCATGGCCATGCCCGATGCGGTGACCGCCCTGCTGGAACTGGCCGCCGCCCCCGCCGCAAAGCTGACTCGCTCGGTGTACAACGTGACCAGCTTCAGCCTGTCGGCAGCAGAGATTCGCGACCTGGTGCTGCGCGCCTTCCCTGAAGCCGAGATCACCTATTCGCCCCATTCCAAGCGGCAGGCGATTGTAGATAGCTGGCCGGCTGACCTGAACGACAGCGCCGCCCGCCGCGACTGGGGCTGGGCGCCGGCTTACGATGCCGAACGCGCCTTTGGCGAATACCTGGTGCCCAACATCCGGCGGCGTTACGGCGCGTGAGGCGCAAAACGTGATTCGTAATGCGTAATGCCGCAGACTGAAATATGGCCGCGTTACGCATTACGGACTGCGTCTTTAGGGCGATGGGGTGGCTGAAGGCAGGGGGGTGGGGGTAGGCGTGGGGGTGGGAACAGCACCCAGCCAGGTGAAATAGCCGTCCTGGCTGGCGCGCCCGCCGAAGGTGTAGATGAAGCCGCCATCCTGCCGCTGGCCGGTCACGGAGACAATGCTGACGCGCCAGCGATAGCGGTGTTCTTCGGCAACGATGGGCCGCCAGGTATCGGGCAGGCGGAAGCTGTTTTGGCGGGTGAACCCCTGGTGTACCGGGCTGCCGATGTCGGTCGCGTCGACCGCCTCCACCATGTACCACTCATCTTCGGCCAGGTCCTTGACGGCCACCCACTGCACAATGACCGCGTCCTGGGGGGTAAAGACGCGATTGTCGGGCGGGTAGAGCAACTGCGGCCCGGCCGGGAAGGAGGTTGCCGTGGGGGTAGGCGAGGGGCCGGGCGTGGGCGGTAGAATCCCGCCATACACCACTTTGGGAATGCAGATGGTATCCCCCGGCCGGAGCACCGACTGCTCCGTCAGGCGGTTCACCTGCATCAACAGCTCAAAGTTGATGCCGTAACGGGCGGCCACCGCCGCCGCCGAATCGCCGGCTTGCAGCTCGGCGCGTTCACAGTCGGTGGGGTCGGCGATCACATCTTCGCCGTTAATCTGCACCACGATGGCCGTGAGCGGCGGGGTGGCCGTGGGCCAGGGCACCAGCAGCACCTGCCCGGCTTGCAGCGGCGCATTGGGGCCAAAGCCATTTTCGGCCAGGATGCTTTCGATGGAGACGTTGTAGAATAGCGACAGGCCGTAGTAGGTTTCGCCGGCGGCCACCGGATGGGAGCGCGGCGGCCGCGGTGTCTCGGTGGGTAAGGGGGCGGGCGTCTGCGTGGGCGTGGCGCTGGGCGGCGGCGTTTCGGTCGGGGCCAGCGTCCAGGTGGGGGTCAGGGTGATGGTGGGCGGGATAGGCGTCAGCGTGGGGAAGAGGGCCAGCGATGTCACCGGATCGGCGTTCTGCCAGACCAGGAAGCCAACGATGGCCAGGCAAAAGACAAAGACGGCGGTCATCCAGTTGACCACCGCGGACTGCCGTTCCATCATCACCGACTTGACGATGCTGTGTTCGCGGCTGATCTCGCGGTAGGCCACGGCGGCTGGTTCAGAGGTGACCGGCGGCTCCGGTTCGGTAATCATCACCGGTTCCACTGCTTTGGGGGCGGGTGTCTCTTCCGGCAACTGTTCGGGGGCAGGCGGGGTTGTTGGCGCTTGCTCGTCCGGCGTGGGGGTCCCGGCCGGGATGGCCAATTCCTCCGGCGTGGGCATCACTGCGCCGCACATGGTGCAGAATGGGGTGCCGGGGGGCATCCGGCTGTCGCAGTTGGGACACCGGTTGTCGTCTGGCGTGGGGAGTGCGTCGGGTTGGTCGAGCATGGTCGCTTGCCTGGGCCGGCGGCACTGGGCAAAAACAGCCGGGGCGGGTGCTAACACACCTGCCCCGGCCGGGAAGGCCGGCTTCAAAGCCCGGCATTATAACGAATGTGCCAGGGGGGTACAAACCTCCGGGCCTGGCTCTCAGTAAGCGCTCAAGAACTAGGGCACCGCCGTTATGCGCCTGCGGGCGGCCAGCCACCAACTGCCGCATAGCAGCAGCAAGCCCAGGGCCAGCCACAGCGGCCAGGTGGGCAGCGGCTGGCCGGCCTGCACCGCTTGCAGGTGAACGGCTGTGGGCGAGAAGGTCCAGGTGTAATCCTCCACTTCGCCGCCGCTGGCGCCGCCGGTGGGCGCTTCGGTGCCCAGCGGACCGCTGGTAGGCTCGGCCGGGTAGAGGCGGAAGCGGGCGTTGAGGTTGGGCCGGGTGGCGGGGTCAAAGGCGGCGCCCACGGTGAAGTTGAGGGTTTGGGTGCTCCCGGCCGGGGCGACGGTTACTGTTTGGGCAATGGCCTTTTCGCCGGGGTCAAAGCTGCCGCTGCCGTCCCAGTCGAACCAGCCGGCCAGGTAGGCGGTCCCGGCCGGGCCGGTGACGGTTACGTCTATGGCGGCGCTGTTATTGGCCACCCATTGGCCATAGGCCACCAGGCCGTCGTCGCTGTCCGGGCTGCCATCCGAGCCTTCACCGCTGCGGGTAGCCCCCAGCCAGAGGTCGGTGGCGCTGTGCCAGGCCACGCCGTAGGCCGGCAGGTCGCTGAAGTCGGGCAGGGCCAGGCGCACGCGCAGCGGGTCGTGGTCGGAGATGTGCTCGCTGGTGGGGAAGTCGGCGTCTACATGGACGGCGCTGAAGCGATGCCCCCACAGGTTAGCGGGCGGGCTTTGCACCGCCAGGTTGGCGGTCAGGTAGATGTGGTCCAGTACTTCGCTTTCGCCGTTGAAGATGTAGCTGTAGCGCGCCCCGGCCGGGAGGTCGTAGAACAGGCCATAGACCGCGGTCGAGCTGTCTAGCACGGCGATGGGGGTAGAGCCGATGGTGTCATTGAGGTCGCCGCCCCCCACGGCGTATTGGCCATTCGTCTGGTGATAGGCCATCAGGTCGCGCATGTCGGCCGCTTCCTTCAGGCGCACGTCGGTACAGTCGGGGGTGCTGCAGGAAGCGCTGTTCCCTTTGGATTTGAAGTGGAAGGCGTAGGCGTAGATATCCACCTGGTAGGGGGTGGCGTTGTTAAAGCGGAAGAGGGCGGTGGCCGGCACGCGGACAAAGTCCAGGCTGCTGTCGCTGACCCGGCCGGTGTAGGTGGCCCCGCTCACGGGTGTCACGCCGCCCACCAGCGTAACATCGTCGCGGTACAGGAAGCCCTGGCTGATGTCGCGCGAGTCACCCGACTCCACGTAGACGCCGGTCCAGGTATGGCTGCCATCGGCGGCGCCCACGGCCGCGGCCAGGTCGTTGTATACTTGCTGCTTGCCCTCCATTTCTTCCAGGCCAATAACCCGGCAGCTTTGCAGTTTGTTGACAATGAGGCTGGCCAGGCCGGCCTGTTTGGCCTGGTAGAGGGCCAGGCCGGCGGCGCTGCCGCTGGTGGGCCAGCCCGGCGCCCAGTCGCCCCAGTCTCCCTGGCCGTCGTCGATGTTGTCGAAGTTGTTTTCCACGTTGAAGTAGCAGATGTCGAATTCGTACACGGCCGGGTCGGTGGCGATTTCATTGCTGGTGACGTCGGCATTGTCCACCGTGACCAGCGCCGGTGGGCTGTCGACCAGCAGGGTGTACTTATCGAACTGGTAGCCCAACACGCCGGTGATGTTGCTGCCACTGAGGCCATCGCCAAAGTCCAGGTCGGGCAAATCCTGGTTCAGGCCGCCGGTGATGTAGTTGATGCCCTGGTAGCCGGGGTAATCCATCTCGAAGACGCGGCTGTAGCTGGGAATGCTGCTGCCAAAATCGACAAATGCGATTTCCGGGTCGCCGGCGGTGAAGCGGGAGGTGAAGCGCTTGGTGGGGCCAACGACCCAACCGTTGAAGCTCATGGCTACGCGCATCCCTTCGTACCGCTCGTACAGGGACATGGGGTCGCTGTTGGGCGTGGTGTTGGGGCTGATGGTTACCGGGGTGGGCAGCGTGCAACTGCCGGTGACGTTGACCGTGTTACCGGCCTGGAATTCGGTGGTGTTGTAGAACTCGATGATGGTGCCGGAGACGTTGACCTGCTGGCCTGGCGCCCAGCCAGAGGGGTTGGTCCAGGTGCTGCCGCGGTAGACAAAGATGCCGTCGGCGGTGGCCGGGTTGCCATCGCCGCTGGGGGCTTGCATGTAGAAGCCGGTGGCGGCAATGCCGGTGATGCAGCCGGGGATGGTGCTAACGGAACCGAGGCAGGGGGAGGTGTAGCCGGCCCCCTGGATACCGGGGATGGTGGTGCAGTTGGCAGCGGCGATCTGGAAGCGCCAGGTGTAGTCGGCGGCCATTGGGTCGGGCGTGCCGTCTACGTCGGTGACCTGGCTGGCAATGATGGTCGCATCGCACATCTCACCCACGAGGAAGTCGGTGTCGGGGTTAAGGGTGTAGCTGTTGGTGGGGGGTGTGCCGGTTACGGCGGCGGTGTGGCTGCCGCTGGCCTCGCAGGTGATGTCGAACCAGCTTCCGCTGACGTTGACGTTTTCGTTGAAGTTGACGGTGAGGTTGGCGGTGGTGGCTACGCCGGTGGCTCCACCGGTGGGCGTGGTGCTGCTAACGTAGGGCGCGGTATCGCCACCGCCACCGCAAGTGTTGGTTGGTGATGCGGTGTTGCGCGGTGTCGGCGCTCCAGCAGCGAAGTCGGCACTGTTGTTGTCCGTGTCGGTACAGCCATCACCGTCTCGCAAGGCGGCGGTCGTATTGCTCAGCGTCGGCGCAGCTCCGCTACCCTCATAGAAATTGGCGCTGCCATAACCCACCAAGTCCACAATATTGGCCAACTGCGCCGGGGTGCACGGAGTGGAACCACCGTTGCAACCTAGCGAGACATTGATACTTGCCAGGGCCACTTTGCCGGCCGTTCCACTCATGTTTATTGGAGTTGCATCAGTAACATCTGGAGTTGGCAATGGGCTGCCTGTAGTCCCACTTGCCCCCTGTATCAGGAAGTATTGGCCAGGCGAAAGGGATACGTTGGGCAACTCGGTGATTTGACTAGTAGTAGCACCAAAGTTACCAGTGCCGGTGGCGCTTGCATATTGGACGGACCAGCCACTGAGGGAAACAGAAGTCGTGCCAGCATTGAAAATTTCAATGAAGTCATGTGTATATGGTGCCCCAGAGTTGCCTCCCCCACCGTAGACCTGGCTAATACGCAGGTCATTGGCCAGGGGGGCGGCGTGGGCTACCCGGCCGGGGCTGCTGCCCGCACTCGCTAATGAAAAAACAGCCAGCAAACTCAGCGCGATGCACAGCGCCAAAAAGCGTGAAAGTTGGGGAAAGCGCACCATCGAACATACTCCTATCGACAGAATCAGACGGCATAAGCGACAAAAAGAGGCCACACTGCTTGCGCTGGTTGTGGCCTCACATTTCAAGTTCCGTTGCGCCACTCCGACTGCAAGATGGAACAACGAGATCAAGTTTACCGGGCTGTTCGCAAAGCAACAAATCGGCCTACCCTGTGCCCCGCCAACCCTGTTACCAGAGAAAGAACAGGGCAGCCAATCCCGGCCGGGGGTCGGGGCGCAAAAGTCGCCCTATTGCCAATACCATTAAACAAAGTATAATCTACCCAACCTCGACCACGAGGAATGAAGAAGAGATAGATACATGGAAAACGCTACGGACAATAACCAATCATCTGCATCCGGCCACACCAGCCACCCAATGGACTTTCTATTAACCGAAGAGCTAGACGTTGGCATCCCTGAAGCGGGCGAAATTCGCAAAGGGATCGTCGTCGAGCATCTCAGCAACGCCATTCTGGTTGACATTGGTGCCAAATCAGAAGGCGTTATCTCTGGTGACGAACTTGACGACCTGAGCGAATCCGCCCGCAAGCGCCTGGCCGTGGGCAGCGAAGTATCCGTCTACGTTATCGATCCCGAAGACGCCTACGGCAACATTGTGCTCTCCTTTGCCAAAGCCGCCGAAGAGCAGGACTGGCAAACCGCACAGACACTCATGGACAGCCGCGAGAGTTACGAAAGCGAAATCGTCGGCTACAACAAGGGTGGTCTGCTGGTGCAGATTGGCCTGCTCCGCGGTTTTGTCCCCGTCTCCCAACTCGGTCTCGACCACCGCGTTGGCCGCCAGGGGGCAGCCGTTGAGCAACTGCGCAAGTTCGTCGGCCAACCCATCCGTGTCAAGGTGATCGAAGTTGATCGCAGCCGCAATCGCCTGATCATGTCGGAACGAGCCGCGGCCAAAGAATCCCGCGCCGCCCGCCGGGCCAACCTGCTGGAAAGCCTGCAGGAAGGAGAAATCCGCGAAGGCGCGGTCGTCAATCTGACCGATTTCGGGGCATTCATTGATATTGGGGGTATCGAAGGCCTGGTCCATCTATCCGAGATGAGCTGGAAGCGGATCAGCAACCCAACCGAACTCGTCCAGTTGGGCGACAAGGTCCGGGTATACGTCTTGAGCATCGACCAGGAGCGCCAGCGCATCGCCTTGAGCATGAAACGGCTCGAGGCCGATCCCTGGAGCATTGTCGACGAGCTATACCAGGCGGGGCAACTGACCGAAGCCACCATCACCAAGCTGACCAAGTTTGGGGCATTCGCCCGGCTCAATGATGATTACGAACTCGAAGGCTTGATCCACATCTCAGAAATGTCAGAAGAGCGTGTCAGCCATCCGCGTGATGTTGTAAAACCCGGCGACGTGGTCACCGTGCGCATCATCCGTGTCGATCCGGAACAACGCCAGTTGGGTCTGAGCCTGAAACAGGTCGCGTCTGACAAGTTCCTGGAAGCCGACCTGGCTGCGGCTTTGGGAAATTCGACAGAAGAGTAAATAACCTTGCCGCTTTCCCGGAACAGTTTATCCAGGGGCATTCCGGGAATGGCTGGAACGGCTGCCAAATTATCATTCTGGGGGACGGTTGTCCCCGGCAGTTGTCATTTAACAATAGGTTGTAGGTCTATGGCTCGGGAGGGCAACCTGCGTTTGATTATATCGAGGTGGTCCTGTGAACTCTAAGAATTGGGAACGATTTACACAGCGCGCGCGGCGCGTGTTGAGTCTGGCTCAAGAAGAAGCTGAACGGCTGAACCACAGCTACATTGGCAGCGAACATATCCTGATAGGTTTGCTGTTGGAAGAAGGTGGCGTAGCCGGCCGGGTTCTGCGTGAATTGGGGCTGGAATCAGTCCGGGTCCAGGCAATGGTAGAGCGGTTGTCGGGCGTCGGACAGCGAACCCCGTTCAGCAAAGTTGAACTGTCGCCCAGCACCAAGCGCATCTTGGAGCTGGCCGTTGAAGAAGCCCGGCGCATGGGCCAGCATTACATTAGCACGGAGCACCTGCTGCTGGGCCTGGCCCGGCAGAATGAAGGTCTGGCCATTGACGTGCTCAAGCGGTTTGGGATTAGCCCGGACCAGATCCGGCGGCAGACACGCCGGATGCTGAAAGAAAATCCGGTCGGCGCCACTGAAGGGGCTCCAGCCCGCAGCGCCGCCAAGAAGAAAGAGAAAAGCAAAACGCCCCTGGTTGACCAGTTGGCGACCGACCTGACCGCGCTGGCCGAGGAGACCAAGCTCGACCCGGTTATCGGCCGGCAGATGGAGATTGAGCGGGTCATTCAGATTCTGGCGCGCCGCACCAAGAACAATCCCGCCCTCATTGGGGAGCCGGGTGTGGGCAAGACCGCCATTGTGGAAGGATTGGCCCAGCGTATTGTTAACGGGGAAGTGCCCGACACGCTGCAGAACAAGCGTGTGCTGCAGTTGGACGTGGGCAGCCTGGTTGCCGGCACCATGTATCGCGGACAATTCGAAGAGCGGCTGAAGCGGGTCATCGACGAACTGAAGTCGAGTGACGCGATCCTGTTCATCGACGAAGTGCACATGCTGGTGGGGGCTGGCGCGGCCGGTAGTTCCGTTGACGCGGCTAACATCCTGAAGCCGGCCCTGGCGCGCGGCGAACTACAGTGCATCGGTGCGACCACGCTGGAAGAGTATCGCAAGTACATTGAGAGCGACGCCGCTCTGGAGCGGCGCTTCCAGTCGGTGCGCGTGGAGGAGCCTTCGCCGGACGAAGCGATCCAGATTCTGCACGGCATCAAGGGGGCCTACGAAGAGCACCACAAGCTGACCATCACCGACGAGGCGATTGACGCGGCGGTGAACCTCTCCACCCGCTACGTAACCGAACGCTACCTGCCCGACAAGGCGATTGACCTGATTGATGAAAGTTCGTCGCGGGTACGCATGTACCGCGTGCCGCAGCCGGCCGACATTCGTGAATCGTATGAGCTGCTGCGCGAACTGCGCGAAGAGCGGGAGCAGGCCGACGAAGAAGAGCGGTTTGAAGATGCTGACCTTTACCGGGCGCGCGAAGAGGAGCTGCAGCGCAAGCTGGACCAGATGCGGGCCGGTCAGGATTCGGACGAGTACCCGGTGAAAGTTACTGCGGAAGATATCGCCGAGGTGCTGGCGATGTGGACCGGCATTCCGGTGTACCAGTTGAACGAAGAGGAGTCCACGCGCCTGCTGCATATGGAAGAAGATTTGCAGCAGCATATCGTGGGCCAGAATGAAGCGATTGCCGCTATCTCTAAGGCGGTGCGCCGGGCGCGGGCCGGTCTGAAGGATCCGCGCCGGCCTATTGGCTCGTTTATCTTCCTGGGGCCGACGGGCGTGGGCAAGACTGAGCTAACCAAGTCGCTGGCCAAATTCTTGTTTGGCAGCGAGGATGCGCTGGTGCAGTTGGACATGTCGGAGTTTATGGAACGGCACAACGTGGCCCGGCTGGTTGGTTCGCCACCTGGCTATGTGGGTTACGAGGATGCCGGCCAACTGACAGAGGCGATCCGGCGGCGGCCTTACTCGATTGTGGTCTTTGACGAGATTGAGAAGGCGCATCCGGAAGCGTTCAATATCTTGCTGCAGATCATGGAGGAAGGGCATCTCTCTGACGCGAAGGGCCAGAAGGTGAACTTCCGCAACGCCATCATCATTATGACCTCTAACGTGGGTGCGGACACGATTAAGCGTGGGCCGAATCTGGGCTTTGCGTTCCAGCAGGACGCGGCGGTGGAGGAGGAGAAGGCGTACAAGGAGATGCGCAAGAGCTTGACGGAGCAGCTAAAGAAGACGTTCCGGCCGGAGTTCATTAACCGCGTAGACAGTGTGATTGTGTTCCGGCAGTTGGCGGAAGAGCACATTGTGCAGATTGTGGACATCATCCTGGCGCAGGTCAATGAGCGCCTGGTGGAGCACAGCTTGCAGGTGGAAGCCACGCCGGAGGCCAAGCTGTGGCTGGGCAAACAGGGGTATGACCCGGAGTTTGGCGCCCGGCCGCTGCGCCGCCTGATCCAGATGGAAGTTGAAGACCGGTTGTCTGATGCGGTCCTGTCTGGCCAGTTCAGAGAAGGCGACGTCATCGTCATCGACAGGGGTGAAGATGGCGTGATACTGCGCAAGCCAGGCGAAGGGTTGTTGGAGACTGAAACGGCGGCCTTGCCAACCATCTAGGGCAGCGCAGGATAGCGCGCAGGATAGCGCGCAGAATAGCGCGCAGATTAGCGCGCAGGAATTGAATGAAAAAGCGCCGGCAGTTGCCGGCGCTTTCTTTTTGTTGGCTTGCACGATTGGATGGCCCCCGGCCGGGGCAGACCACCACCCCCTGGCAATGCCCGGAGCCAAGACCCCCCTGTTCAACAGGATTTCGCTTCTCGCCCGACGCGAGCCCCTCAGCGGGGGATGATCAGCGTTTGCCCCACATCAATCAGGTCCACATTCTCGATGTTGTTGGCCTCGGCCAATGCCTCGACCGTGACGCCAAATTGGGCGGCAATACCGGCCAGGGTGTCGCCGGACTGCACGACGTAGGTTTCCGGCGTTCCCGGCAGCGGGAGGGCTGTTGGGGGAGCCGCGGCCGGCTCCGGGGTATAGGTCGGTGGCAGGCTGGGGGTGGGGGTCAGGGTGGGCGGCATATCCTCCAGGCGCAGGACGACCGTGGGCACCAGCGTAGGCGCACCACTGCTGCGGCCACCACAAGCCACCAAAACAAGCATTACAACCAGCAACAAGAGAATATTCCGCTTTCGCATGGGTTCCTCCTCACGCTTTTACGCCAACCGCCCGCCGGAATCGCACCTGGAACGCCGCCGCGGCCGGGACGGCCAACAGGCCAGAGATAGTGTCTCTGCATGATAACGAAAAGCGGCGCAAAGGGAAAGCAAACGGGGTAGTACCTGTGGACTGGCCCACGAACGGGTTATGCCCGCGCCCCGGCCGGGGTCGTCCGCCCCTCCTCCGCCAATGCGCCCAAACTGCCCAGGCGGGTGGCCGCCGTGGCCAGCCCCACCAGCAGCCAAAAAGCAGTCACCGCATGATGGAAGTCGATATTGAACAGGTAATGGTCCAACAAGCCGGCCACCAGCCCGCCCACCAGCGCCGCATGCAGCCCCAGCCAGACCGGGTCCAGCCGGGGATGGCCGCGGAAGTAGTGGCGGTTAAAAAACGCATAACCAAAAACGGTACCGATCAGGGCAAAGAAAGAGAACAGCCCCACCAGCCCCATCTGCTGGGCGATGGTCAGGTAAACCATGGCCACCCCCAGGTAAATGTCGATGTCGGGCGACCCGGCAAAGCCAACGCCAAAGATGGGGTAGCGCTGCACCAGGATCAGGGCATCCTTGTACTCGCCGAAGCGCATTTGCGTGGCCAGGTCCTGCCCCTGGATGCCGGCCACAAAGCGCGCCACATACCCCTGCGTCACCGGCAGCAGCAGCATGAGCAGCACGATGACCAGCATGTAGGGGATGAGGCGGCGATGGCGGGCCAGGGCCACGAAGCCCCAGCCGGCGGCCAGCCCCAGCATCGCGCCGCGGGAGAAGGTGAGCACCAGGCATAGGAAGATAAGCCCCACGATGGCCAGGGTGACCGGCCGGGAGAACAAACGGTAACGCGCCACCACCTGCGGCCCGGCCAGCGCGCCAATCATCAGCAGCAGGCCACCGAAGGAATTGGGGTCCACCGACGTGCCAATCGCCCGCTCCGTCAGTTCCGGGTTATCCTCGATGTAGCGGATGACAAAGCCACCCGGGTAGCCCAGCCGCTGCAAGTAATTGAGCAGTTGGTTGGCCGTATCGTCAGGGATGACCCACAGGGCAATGCCCAGCAGCGCCGCGGCCGCGCCGGCCAGCAGCAGCGCCTTCACCAGCCGCTCTACCTGCTGCCAACTCTGGCAGTAGTCGATGATGACCAGCACGAAGCCCAGGCTGAGCAGCAGCTCGGCGAAGTGGCGCAGCAAGGTGGAGGTGAGCGGCCCGTTGCCCAGGCCAAAAATAAAGGCGAAGATGGCCACCAGGATGAAGACAACGAGGGGCACGGTGATGGGCGCGGTGACAATGGTGCGCTTCCGGCCGGTGACAATCTCCAGCAGCCAGATGCCGATGACCGAGGCCAGGGCAACGTCCAGGAAGGTGGGCGTCAGGCCAATGTCCACGGGCAGCGTGCCAAAGGGCAAGAGGCAGATGACGCCAATGACGGCAAAAAAGCCGACCTCGATATCGCGCAGGACGATGAGCGCCCCGGCTCCGGCTACAACCACGGCCACGGCCGCCAGCGGCCCGCCAAAGGCCAGCACCAGGCCACCGGCCAGGGCAAACAGGGCGACGATGAGGCCAACCAGCAGGGGGTTCTGGGCCGCATTGGGCGCGGGGCTTCTTTGGTGGTGGGGTTCTAGCAGGGAACTCATCGGTACTCGCAGGTCAGGCTGGAAAAGGGGTGAGCATTCAGCCCCTCTGGAGACCTGACAGATTTTTGAACTGATTCTTGACGCATACCTGTGGCAGTGAATTTGTCAGGTCTGAATGGAGACCTGACAGATTTTCGAACTAACCCTTGACGCATACCTCTGGCAGCAAATCTGTCAGGTCTGAGTCGTTGGCTGGTTAACGTGCGACGCGTATTTGGGTCAATGTTAGCATATCCTCCATGGTGATGCGACCATCGACTACAATTTGCAGCCGTTGGAAGCCACCATCGGGGGTACGGGTGTAGAGGCCAATGACGATGGGGTACACCCCGGCCGGGGTGTTTTCATCCACCAGCAGGGGCAGGTCCAGCGTTTGCACCTCCCCGGCCGGGTAGCGGCTGGTACCATTGGGCGGGGCCACGTCGGCGCTGGCCCAGCGCGTGGTGTCCTCATCCAGCAGTTGGGCAAAGAAGGTGTAGTCCGTGTCCAGCGGGCGCAGCGGCTGCCAGTAGAGGGTGAGGGTCAGCGCCTCCCCCGGCCGGGTAGTACGCGGCGCCACCTCATAGCCCACCAGCAAAACCTCAGCGCCAAAATTGACCGCCGTGGCGTTAGGGAATTCGCCGGGGATGGGCTGCAAGGGCAGCACGGCCAGTGTGGCCGCCTCCTGGCCGGCCGTCGTGGGCAGCCGTTCCTCGCTGCCAAAATCATACAGCCCCACGGCCAGTTCCAACTGCGCCGGGGCAGCGGCGGTGCGCGGGACGAACAGGCGGTAATACGTCGTTAACGATTCGCCGGGGGTAAGCAGGCTGGTGGGACGCAGCCCCTGGGCGTGGTACATATCCCGCTGGGCGATGGGCACACCCAGGACGGGGTCGTTGAGGTGTACAAAGACGCTCCAATCCCGCCCGGCCGGGGCCAGCACCTGCCAGTTCAGAACCACGTCCACCCAATCCCCCGGCCGGAGCGTGCTGCTGGCCGGGTCGGGCGGCAGCACGGCGTAGCCGGTGAGGCGCAGTGTGTCGCCAAAAGTCACGGCGGCCGGTTGGGCCACGTAGGGGCGCGGCGGCGCGTAGGCGGCCGGGTCGTAGGCGGGCCGGATCCAGAGCCAGGGGGCAGCGGCGGCCACCAGGAAGAGGAAAGTGGACAAAACGGCCAGGATGCCCCCGGCCGGGCGGCGCGGCAGCCAGCCCACCAGCCCCACCACCAGCAGCACCGTCAGGGTGGAGATGGCGGTGAAGACCAGCCGCCCCTGCGATGACCAGGTGGTGGTGGCCCAACTGATCAGGCCATAGACCACGGCGGCCGAAAAGAGCAGGCTGACCACCAGCGGGAAATAGCCCACCACCAGGTCCAGCAGCCCGGCCAGGAGACCGGGCAACGTGCGCCCGCCGGTCAGGGCCAGGCGGCGGGCGCGAATCTCTTGCAGCAGGTAGAGGGGAAAACCCAAGACGCCCAGCAGCAGCACGCCGTTGAGCAGGCGGTAGATCCAGGTGGCCATGGGCACGTTGACCCCGCCGAACAGCCCCCAGTAGGCCAGCAGGAAGCCCCAGCGCTCATCCCACAGTTGGGCCAGGCTGGCCGGCTGCGGCCGCTGCCCCAGGACGGCGATGAAGGCGTTCCAGCCCAGCCAGTCGCCGTAGAGCTGGATGTTGCGGTAGTACCACCAGCCGGCAATGAGCAGCACGGGGATGAGCAGCAGGCCAAAGGCGAGCAGGCTGCGCCCCAGCAGGCGCAGCAACTGCCTGAGGAAGGCGGGCAGCGTCGTAGCCGTCTCCCCCGTCTCCCCCGTCTCCCCCGTCTCCCCCGTCTCCCCCGGCCGGGCCTGCCATTGGGCGATGAACAGGGTGCCCAGGGCCAGGGGGATGAGGGCCAGGGTGCCCTCTTTGGTGAGCGCGGCCAGGCCGATGACGCCCCCGGTGATGAGGATCTGGACCAGCCCGCCCCGGCCGGGACGCGGCCGGCGCACCAGTTCAATGAGCAGCAGCACGCCGAGCGAGGCGAGCATGATGGCCAGGTTGTCGTTGTTGACCGCGCCGCTGATGAACAGGAACATGGGCATGAAGGCGTTGACGGCGGCCGCCCCCAGGGCGATTTCCGCCCGGCCGGGGGCGACGTGGCGGGCGATGGCGTAGGTGAGGGTGACGGTGACCGCGCCCATGAGCACCGAGGCCAGGCGCACCAGGCGCACGGCCAGCCGCGTTCCCTGCCAGGGGTTCCCGGCCGGGTCGTGCACGGCCAGGTTGATGTTGCCATCGGTGGTGATGACGCCGTTGTCAACGTGGGGGTTGAGCCAGCGCACCTGGTCCATGTCGCCGGTGTCTATCCAGAAGGTGAGGGCGGCGGCGAGGTAGTAGTAGAGCGGTGGCTGGCTGGCCTCTTGTTTCCAGGGGCCGGCCAGGGCGGGGTCGAAGGCTTGCACGGGCAGGGGGTTGCCGTCGGCCAGGTGGCGGACCATGGGGTAGTGCCACAGCTCGTCGGAGGCCTCGAAGATGGGGGTGACCAGGGCGTAGCTGCTGCCCAGGAGGATGAAGAGGGCGAGGATCAGGCCCAGGAGGCGTTTTTCGCTCATGGGGGATGATTGTAGCGGTTCCCGGCCGGGGTGTCACCCACGTTTGACCTGCGGAAGGGTGACGGGTCCCGGCCGGGGGTGGGCTAGGCAAACAACAGCCGTTCGGTGTGGGCCTGGGTGCCGGGGGTGTAGGCCGCGGCCGCCCAACTGTCGTCCGGCTGCAAGTAGGCTCTGGCGCGGAACGCCTCATCGGGCAGGGTGTTGGCCTGGTTGCGGGCGTAAAAGTGGTTGAACAAGCGCATGAACTCGCCCAGGAAGATGTCGGCCAGGCGGGTATTGCCGCGCACAATGAGCATGTTCTCGTCGTTGTAGATGGTGGAGTTACGGCTGAAATTGGCCGAACCGGAGATGACGATGGGGTCGTCGGAGAGGGGATCGATGAGCAGGTACTTGGTGTGCAGGTATTCCACGTGGTCGTTCAGGCCGGTGAGGGTCTCGATGAGCAGGGGGCGCTCGTCGGTGTCCCCCGGCCGGGTGCGGTAGGTGTCGCCCCAGGCGATGCGGTTCTCCGGATGGGCGGCCATGGCGCGGTATTTGGCGCGCATGGTGCCGCTGTTGCTCTCCAGCAGCAGGTAGCGCAGGGGTGGTTCGCCAGCCCCGGCCGGGGGCTGGGTCACTTTGGCAAAGATTTCGTCGGCCACGGAGAAGGCGGCGGTGAAGAAGATGGCCCGGCCGGCGGCCAACCGGTCGGCGTACCATTGCAGCATGGTGGTATCCGGCCGGGGGCTGAAGATGGGGGTGATGCTGCCGGCCGGCGGTGGCCCGGCCAGGTCGGGGGTGGCGGCGGCGGTCCAGTCGGCCAGCCCGGCCACGCCCGCTTTGGCACGGCGCGGCGGATCGGCGGCCAACTGCTCCCAGTAGGCCAGGTACTTTTGGGCCACGCCTTCATCGCGCACGATGTGGCCCACGTTGGACTGGCCAAAGAGGCCGCCGGCGGTGAAGTTGGTGGAGCCGGTCCACACCTGGAGCGGCCGGCCATCCTTGAGCAGGACGATGAATTTGTTGTGCGAGATGGTGGTGCGCTGGCGTTCGATCAGCATCGCGTCGAAGGCGGCCAGATAGGCGGGGTCGGTGAGGCCAATCTGGCTGACCGCCTGGCCGGCGGCCAGGGCCACGTCGTCGGGCTGGGTCTCTTGCACCACTTCGCGGCGCTTGTAGGTGACGGCCGGCGGGTCGTCGCCGGCGTAGGTGACGGTGGTTACAGCGCCCGTTTTCTGCTTCAGCCGGTAGCTGCTCTCAGGTGGGGCGTGATGGATGATCTTCACGTCGACGCCGCGCTCCAGGGCATCGACGAAGGCCTGGATGGCCGGGCGGTAGGTGAATTCGTAGACTGCGGCGCGCAGGCTGTATTCGGGGCCGCTGGCCTGGGCGATGAAGGCCAGCAGTGCTTCCTCCAGGCCGCGCGACAGCCACTGCCAGGCGGCGCGGTTGGGCACATCTTCCGGCTTGACGTATTCGCGGGCGGCCGGCTGGCCGTTTTGGGACACGCGGTACCATTTGCGGTACTGACCGAACAGGCGGCTGTAGGCCTGGCTGCCGGCCACGCCGCGGTTGAAGTGGACGGCGTGGGTCCCGTCGTCGGGGTCTTCGGTGGTGACGGTCAGTTCGACCGCTTCGCCTTTGACGAGGGCGGTGGGCTGGCCGTACATGGGCACGACGCGGTAGGTGTAGGTGGTGCCGGCGTCGACGGCGTAGTCACCCCACAGGAAGGCCTGGATGAGGGCGGGGCTGTTGGCCACGCCGGCGAATTCGCGGCCGCCGCCGATGGGGCGGAAGCGGCCGCCGGCCCCTTTGCGGCGGGTGATGGCAAAGCCTAGCAGCCCGGGGGTGGCCTGGCCGGCGGCGTTGAGGCAGAGGAGTACGACTTCGGTGCCGGCGATGGCCTGGACGGAGATGGCCTGGTTCTGATTTCGGACACGCATGGGGATTCTCCTTGCCCGATGGTTTTGGGCAACGGGGGGTGGGAGCCAGCAGGTCTGTCTGGCCAAGCTAATAGGAAGATTGTACCGGTTCCCGGCCGGGGTGTCACGCCAGCATTAGCCGCGGGGCGGGGTTTGGGGTATCTTTGTAGTGGTGGGTTGGAATGAAGCCCGGCCGGGGGCGGCCCGGCCAGGACAGCGTGGCTGCAGCGGTCCAGTCGGCCAGCCCGTTCACGCCCGCTTTGGTGCGCCGCGGTGGCGCCAAAGCTCATACCACCTCGCTGGTATTGGGTTAACACTTGTTCAATTTGTAGATCGCGTAGGCCACACCGCAGCAAATTGGCCAGCGCGGTTTGCTCAATGGCGTTGAGTTCGTGGGCCAAGTGGGCGGGTTATTTCAGCGTAATTGTCTCTAGTTGCGTCATAAGATATTCCTCTAACGACTATTTTGGCAGCGGTATGATTGGGGGCATGTTGTTACAGTCATAATTTTGCCGACAAGACATCAAGCAAGCGGACGCTGATTGCCAAAGCCAAGGTTGGTAATGATCAGCTTGCTAGTGCTTTGTCGTAGCTGTAAACGTGTAGAAGCGCATGAAACCAAACCTCGAACAAGCTGTTAGCGCTTTGAAATCCGGCCAGAGAACGCGTGCTCGCCAGTTGTTGATCAACATAGTTAGAGAAGATCCAAAACACGCCCCCGCATGGTATGTCCTCAGCTTCGTGGTTGATGAACTACAGCACAAAATCGATTGTTTGCAGCGGGTAGTCAAATATGCACCTGCTCACAACAAGGCACAGGCTCTGTTGCAGGAATTGGAACTTTCAAATCATGGAGATAGCAGCAATCCCGACGATCAATTGGTTCTAGACGCAGAATCTCCAACTAAACCAAACATACGAGATGCTCAACCGGCAGAACACCATATCATACATAATCGCATTTATGAAACATCTTCAATATTAGCCGCAGTTACACCCACAGATCGCAGGCAACCCCTTTTCAGGGGCCCATTCTCCATTCGTGACTCTCGTTGTATATGGCAACTGAGTGACCCAGGTGTTAAAGAGCCGTACAAAAAACCGGATGTTCTGCGATTTTTGATTGAGGATTTGGCCAGATTCCCAATTATTACCAGCCCACATCAGGAGACGTTGTTGGGTATTCAGTTGCAGGCAGCCCCCCGCCTGGCTGTTGTTTTGGCTGACTGGAAATCTCAAAAGGATACAATAACTTGTACCCAGTTTCTTTGCCAAGAATTGCTTGCAACCTGGGGCCACTTCGAACAAGAGTACATAAAAACGGACTTGCAGCTTCCGAAATTGGAAATCTGGGCAGCCGAATTGAATGTGGCGCGTCGAGATGTTTATACGGTAAAACGTTCTCGGATTCTCCGGTTTATACGCCGAGTACAATCACTGCCTGATAAAGCTATTGTTGAAAGTTTACTAGGGATGGTTTATCAGATTGTCGAAATAATGGCCATTTTCCCAGGAGACACATTGGCACAACTGGCTCGCTACATTGGCACGCATCAATGTCTGCCGTCCTGCGCTCAACTCGTGGATTGGCTTCCTGCTGAATGTGTTACCCTTGAACAACTAGCTGCAAATCGCACGAAGCAAACACAACACGTACTCACCAATGGCTACTTACGTTACGCATTACGTATTGCTCAAGGGTATGTGGGCCAAGGGATAGACTATGAAGATTTGGTGCAAGCCGGGTTTATTGGGTTGTCACGAGCCGCAAGCAAATTTGATTATCGTGTACAGGCCAGGTTTGGTACATATGCCACAAGTTGGATATGGCAGGCCGTAGGTCGGGAGCTGGCCGATCAAGGACGTACCATTCGTTTACCTGTTCATATACAGGAAAATTTGCGTAAATGGCGTATTGCTTGTGATTTATATGATGATGGTCTTCAAGACTCAATCTTGAACCCTCTTGTCTTGCTGCACGCCGGCTTGTTGGAACAAGCGGATTATGAGCAAGTTACAAAGATGATGGGTGACGACTGTGATTTGCCGCCAGGTGTGGCGGATAGATACGAGCAAGCGATTGACAAAGCCAGTAAACTACGTGCAAATGATGTGCAGTTTCTTTCTTTGTCCGAAGTTCACTTCATCATACCCGAAGAATCAAACGATGTAATCGAATCGGTTGAGGAGCTTGTGCCGGATGAGAACGCTTCGGTAGAAACTGCCATTGATAGGCCCTTTGTCCGCCAGTTGATTGAAGACCATATTTTTCCTTTTCTAACAGATAGAGAGCGTGAAGTATTGATGCTACGTTGTGGATGGGAAGATGGTCAAGAACGAACTTTGGAAGAAGTTGGCGCCCAATATGACCTTACACGCGAACGGATCAGACAGATTGAGGCAAAAGCACACAAGAAATTGGGAAATCGGCTGGCTTTGGGCCTATTGCCAAACTTTCAAGAATTGATAATAGAGGAAGAGTTATCTCCTTCATGGCAATCGAATGTTCAACTAATCTTTCCTTCGTCTGAAAGATATAAAGACGCAGATTCGACAGATTTGAGTCGGCTAAATAGCTTACTATCACAGCTTCCGCGCAGTGATTGGGTTCAGGGTCGCTCCGGCATTCAAAATGGGAAACGACAAGAGCAATTGGTTGCCGCACTAGAACAATTGGCTGTGCCAGCCCATGTGTCTGAAATAGCTGAACAACTTAATAGCGTTGTGGAGGGCAAAGAACTGGAAGACCCTCATATTTATTCTTTGCTCGTGCGAGATGAAGAAACTTTCATTTTATTGGGGCAAGGCATTTTCAGCCTTGTGAAGTGGGAACGAAATAGGGAAAAGGAGCCTTTCCCAATATTGCCTTGCTGCCCTATGCCCTTGCCTGATCCACCTGATTATGAGGATGCATTCTTTGAATCAGTGCTGGTAGGGCAAGCGGCATTGGCACAGGGCTTGACTGCCGACCAGTTTCTGCGGCAAATGTTTAAGTGGGCGAAAGAAGAGCCAGAGATACCAAACTGGTTTGCCCAAACTATTTTATCTGCCTATTATTTGGTTGATCTCATTCCCTATACGTTCTATTTTGGCGGGGACAACCCGATTTTACGCTGCACATTGCCAGCATCCAGTATTCAGGAATTACGCTATCATTGCCTGAGTAGCTTAACCAAAAGGCTGGCAGCGATGCCAGAGTTTTGGTGGTTGTTCCAGCAGAATCAGCCAGCGCGGCCTGCCGATTTGGGGGAACAATTCACCGATATACACCCATTTGGGCTGGATGATGTATTGCAACGGTTGCGCTTGCTGGCAAGTTTGGGCGCGGCGCAGAAGTTGAAGTATGGGGAGTACCGGCTCACGCCATTGGGTGAGGCATGTGCCAATCGGTGGAAGCGGGAAGTGGTGGTGGAGACGACCGTTGCCTCTGAACCTACTCTTTTACATAATTTTGCCGATTTTATTGAATGGTAACAGCTATGCGTGATGATTTACTTTTCTTTACTTCATTGACTTTGACTCAAAGTGACATCCGTAAAATAGTGACCTTTATGAGCGAGTCTGGATTAAAGGTTAATAACTATCTGGATAACGTCTTGGTGTCACCTTTGTTTGCTTCCGCGGAATCTTTAGGACGCATCAAACATCTAAAAGAGCAATACAACACAAAAGTCATGTTTGATAGCGGTGGGTATTTTGTCCAAACTGGCAAAATAACTTATGAGGAACTTTACTATCCCTTGCTACAGTTCTATCTGGCAAATACATGGGCTGACATATACACGCTGCCAGACCATGTTCCTGTTTCCCAAGATTCAGAAGATAGAGTTTGGGGCAAGGTAGAGGATACTGTTCGTTATAGCAGATTGTTTTTTGCTGAACTACCCCCAGAGTTAAAAGATCGAGCTTTGCCCGTTGTTCAAGGCCATACTTATGAACAGGTAGACTATTGCCTAAAGATGCACCTTGATTTGGGCGTTAAGCAAGTAGGCTTTGGTAGCTTTGGTACAGCTGGGCAAAATAAGGAATCAAACATTGCCACATATGGGTCAGTGGCTCTTGCGCGACATGTTGTAGAAGCAGCTAAAACACAAAATGTTAAAGTCCACTTTTTCGGTCTAGGCGCACCTGCTCTAGTAGCCATGATTTATGGGAATGGAGCTTATTCTTTTGATTCATCATCTTGGATAAAGGCGGCCGGCTTTGGGCAGGTGTTTTTACCTTTTATGAGGGCATACAACATTTCGCATCGGAACAGGGGAGCGGAAATGCAGAAAGGTATCACTGTTACACAATTCCGCGAATTGTGTAATCTCACACATCATTCATGCCCATTTTGTGCTGATATTGAGCAGTTGCAGTCTCGAAAGATGTACAGGACTTTGCATAATCTAATCGTCATCAAAGATACTGTGCAGATGATCAACTCTGGCTTATATAAACAGGTTCAAACAATCTATCAGCAAGGTTCTCCACGTTATCAACAGGAGTATGAAAAATGGCTGGCAATCGCTTAACTGTTCACATCCCACAAGAAGCAAATCCTGATGCTCTCATACCTCTGCTGAGTTTGATGTACGAACAAAACCTTGCTTTTCCTGATGTCAAAACGTTAGTTGCCTTTACAAAAGAGCAGGGGCTTGGGTCAAGGAGTGAACTGCAAAACTTTGCTACTGTCTGCGGTCTATTAGAAAGAGATGAGGAAGGCCAAATCACGCTTTCGCAAGTTGGGCGGACGGTTTCTCAGTTGAAGCCAGAGATTAGGGCCGACCTGATCCATTTTTTAATGTATACCGGGTGGGAAAACAGATCAGAAGCTAGTACAGAATTGTGGGCATATCGGGAAATTGTAAATTTTCTTTGGTTTAGGGCTGATGTGGATGTTCTTTCCATTGGTCCATCGCTAAATGAGGAAGTTAGAAATAAAGCTCTAGAGTTGTTTGATACCGATGTCTCCTTTAGTCCAAAGAGTATTCGGGGCGCCCGCAAGTGGCTCTCAGCCGTTTTACCACCTGTTATTGAGCATGGAACCACCTTTAGCCACCGTCATTTTTGCCCACCTGAATTAGCTTTGCTGGCAACAGGCTGGGTAGCACAACAAACAGAAGGTGAGTTGGAGATAGATTTTTTGCTGACGCCAGAACGCCGTGAATTGATCTGCAAGGTTTGTCTGCTTGACTCGGTAGTGTTGGATCGGGTGTTGGATTGGACGTTGCCTTTGTATCCGCAGGTGATGGTGGCGGGAACAAATGCTGGGGTGTACGGCCGTTTCCTACGCTTTCTCAAATGGCCAGAATCAAGTGACTTACTGCGATAACTGTCACATTCTGTTCCTGGACAAGCTATTTGACCAAAAATCGGCTGTTTTCGGCCAACTTAAACGATTGTCTGAGGCGCGTTTCTGCCAGCAAACAGCGAGGCCGTTCGCCATCAAATAGCGTGGCCGGCCACTACTGTATAGGGCCGGTATAATTGACCAAATTCGGCTGAGATATTTTGCAATAAGTCGTCTTCAAATATTCCAGACATTTGCCTTCAAATAGCCTGACCGGTAACAGCATTCTATCAATCAACATGAGCCAGTTACTAGCTTTATTAAATCGTCTGAAAGCAGAAGCACATCTGGAACGATTGACCGGCAGCCAACAGCTTGCCTGGCGTCTTGTCCAACAACATTTACGATTTCCGGAGCGCGTCAACTTATATGGTGCCAGCGGCTCAGGGAAGACATTTTTAGCTTGGGCTTTGGCAAATGAGCAAGATGCGTCTCTTTTCGCCAGTCCAGAGGGTTTGTTCCAATCTGATTTTGTCAATGATCCACCTAGGCTGGTAATCGTGGATAATTGCGTTAGCGACTCGACCGAACTGCGTCATTTGTTGGCGGAGTTACAGATGAGAAACGGCCGTTCCGCCCTCCTCATCACTCGTCAACCCAGCCAACTTGGTCTACCCCTCATCCACCTGCCACTGCCCACCTCGCAAGATATTACTGTCACTTATCACAACCTTAGTTTACTGGAACATTATGCCTTGGCTCCTCTTGCGGAGGGGAATCTGTGGCAAGTTATCCATTCCACCCTATCGTAGCCAAAGTAGGAGTTGCTAGCTATGAACCTCGAAGGACTACAAGCCATTCTGGACAAAGAAGAAATTGTTGCCACCCAACGCGCCGAAGATTTGCTGAATCGGCCTGAAATTGTCGACCGTGTCTATCAAGGGCATGTCCGCACTTACATCCCCCTCAGCCGTCAGGCATCCGGCAATGAAAACGGACAAAGCGTCATGGAATTCGAGCGGCGTGTCATGCGCGAGGTAAAACAGGCCGGCGCCATTCGGGGCTATATTACAGCCGAGTATGGACATGGCAAAACCAGCACAGCCCTATACCTCTGGCAACGTGCCCGTGAAGAAAACATTTTAGCTGTGCCCCCATTTCAGTTAAACAAACTCACTGACTTTATCCGCGCTACCTACGGCTGGGCAAAGTATGAAATTCAGCGCACGCGGCCACAATCAAGCACCGTGTTAGAAGCCGAAAGCTTGTATGATTCCTTGATCAATCGCGGAGCAGAGACCCTTGCCCGCCAATACAACATGACATTGTCCGACGCGCAACGTATGGCGCGAGAGAAGCCGGAAATTCTAGAGCTAACTCCGGCTGATTACATCCGCTTTTTTGAAGAAATGACCCGATTAACGGAAAAAGCGGGATACGAAGGCTTGCTTATCATTGCTGATGAACTCCAGCAGTACATTGATCCAGAGGTTAAGGCGGGTATCAAAGATCCTATCAGCCCATTCTTTGATGTTGTTAGCGCTATTTTAACCCGACGCAATCATCTCAAGTTTGGTTTAGTAGTCGTTATCCCACCAAAAGAGTTGGAACTCTTGCGTAGTAGTCGTGGCGATTTAATTCACCGTGTTTTGCAGGTTAGCCTTGATTTACGCACCGTCTACAATCAAGAATTTCCCCAGCGCTTGTGGGAGCGTTTGGCCAAAGAATTCAACTTTCAAGAGCATCAGGCGCTTATCATTAGCGCCGATTGCCTAATCGCATTAGGTCAAATTGGTGCGCGCAGTGACCTGTCCGATGGGCCGCGTACAGTTGTCAACACCCTGCGCCGCGCCACGCGCCGTTATCTCGAACAGGGATACCCCACAGACTCTCCCTATACGCCAGAGACATTGGTTAACGATCTATTGCAAGGCAACATACAATATGACAGTTCCAAGCGTATTGCTCAGGTGACTTCCCGCGTGTTAGCGCATGGTCTGGTAAAAGGACAGCCGGAACGGGAACGTGCTGTGAAGTGGGCAGCCGCATTTCCTAATGAAGGCGTCACAATAAACTTACAAGAAGCACATGATTTGGCTACCGTGTTTGACGAACTGGCACAAAGTGGTGGTCTGGGTGATTTGATTATTGCTGTTGGTGACGTGCGCAACAAAGGTTTTACCCTGCGTGACTTACAAGAAGCGCCAATTAAGACAGATTGGTTGAGCATGATGTTGCGTGAATTTGGCCGGACTTACTTTGAAACGGCCGCTACTACCAACGAACGCGCGCTAAAAGGTTTTATCAGTTTGCTAAAGACCAAAGTATTTCCCGCTAACCAATGGACCGTCACCAAAGAAATCGTTGGCCGTCTAACCCAAAATAACGGATTAATTTTTACAGGCAGCTTCACCAGCACCAGCCGTGAATTCCCAGAGCGTACCATCCATGTTCGTATTTTGTGGGAAGATGAAGGGGCAAGAGATGCTCATGTTGATGGGGAAGCATTGATTGAAATTCGCTTGCGCCGTTATCTGGATCACAAAGAGAGCGAGCGGCGTTATCAGGCTGACCCGATGGAAATTGACTACGACGGCCGTTGCCTACGCCTGACTTTGAACCTGATGCAGCGTGCCATAGACCCACCGTCAAACCTAGAAGAACAAATCAGCGCTTACATTTCGCCATTCAAGCTAACGCCTTTGCTCCTGTTAACCTTGTCGCAAACACTTGATGAGGAACGAGAACGTAACGCAATCCCCAAAACGGATGACCAGTTCATCCAATACAATTTCCAAACAGACCTGATAGAACACGCTTTCCGCGAATTGTTCAACGAGACCGTTGGGATGCCCGTCGAATCCGCTCAAGAGCGCATCATTGAGATTGCCTTACAACAATTATTCAATACTGTCTACCCCGATTATGAACCGCTGGTTGTTGTTGGTAACTGGACAAGCTCCCTGCAAAAATATCGCAATGCTTTGGCGCATCTGGAGACTAATTACGAACGACAAGGGCAGGTTACTTTTGAAGGAACGAAAGAGCAAATTGCCAATCTGTTCACCCTCACTAATACCGGTTTGCACAGCTTTGCCCGCAGCTTTCCCAAATTGATTGACGGTGTGAGTAAACTGCCCGGCAAAGGGGCTGGTGCCGTCCGTTTTACCTTGCACCCACTGGAAGTAATGGTCCGTCACTGGCTGCAAGAAAGTCCCCACAAAGAGACGGCGCAAGCGGCCGGTGAAACCTATGAACTGCGCCGCTTGCCTAAACATGAAATTTATGACCGCGCCCGTGAGCGAGGGTATTTGGACAAAGAGACAGACGCGATTTTGGAGCTGATGGTGGCGCGGGGTTTAGTCGAGCACGACATACGACGCGGATATTTGCGCGAAGCAGTGACCCAAGCGCCATCGGTAGACGAACTGGAAACGGAAATTAACGAATGGTTAACAGAGTTAAAAACATTACGTAGCGCATTCCCCCAGGATCAATTGTTAGCAAATTCGGCTGCAGCGGCAGAAAAAGCGCAAAAAACAACGGCCGAGTTACGGCAAAAGCCCAACGAGGTCCTTCTGCTTAATAGCCGCAAACGGGTTCAATACGAGCGACAACAATTGAGCTTATTGGCCGATGAAAAGCATAAAGCCTTGCTCAAAGATGCGGTCACCCTTGTCCGCCACATACCTACACTAGAACCACGCCTGAAAGCTAATCTGGAGAAGCCATTGCAGGGCAATGTAGAGTATGTGGTGCAAGTAGATGATTTGCGTTCTCGACTTTTTCGCCAATACACCAAACTGGAAAGCGACATAGTTCACCTACAGCAGCAGATTCAGGCGACGCAAGCTACCTTGAAAAAGGAAGCGTTGGAATTGAAAACGCTGGTTAACCTAGCCAGAGAGGTTCATGCTTACGATCCCAAACTAGCGCAATTAAAGCAAAGCCACGACCAGTTCCAAACCGCATACAAACAGTATGCGGATTGGGTTAAATTGGTAACGGATGGTTCGGCACTGCGCGAGGAACTACAACAGTTAGGCGATCTGGTTTCAGAACAGAATCAGGTTTTTACCCAACTATCCCGTGATGTTCGCGGCCATTTGAGCGCGGGTAAACTGGATGCGTTACCGGATGCTCCCACGTACAGCGTGCGCCTGAATGACCTAGCAGAAACAGTGCGCCAGATCAGAGCAGAAGCTACGAACCGGTTTACAACATTGCAGGATCGCTACCGGCAGGCGTTGGTTTCTCGCCTAAACTTTCCCCCATCTCAGTTGTGGTTGCCTCATCAGTACAATCCGGTTGCGCCTCAATCTAGTTATGACCAACTACTAAACGATGCACACCAGGCAGTTAGCAAGTACTGTCAACAGTTACAACAAGGGTTAGAAAATGAGCAAAAAACGATAGCAGGCACACTGCAATCGCCATTGTTCGCTACCTTGCCAACGCTGGATCAAGGGGAGTTGGGAGAACAAGGCGCAGCGTTATCCAACCAGTTACAGGGGATACGAACGCAACTAAATGAAGCAATACATCATGCAGCAGACACGGCCGTAATCAATGATTTTGCGGAGGATGATAACGGCGGTTTCCCAACCCTCTTGCAAACCCTCAACCAACTCTTCACTGCGCTCAAGCAAATAAACCAGCAAACCAAGCAATTCAGCGCCAAGCTAACCAGTTTGGAACTCACCCCTGAAGAAACGACTGTCTATCAGGCGCTACAAGATGAATCAAAAGATTTCGCTAGGCTGCGCCAATTGACAACCCGCTTGAACGAAGATGCCTTGTGGAAGGCTTTGCAAGGTCTCAATGCTAAACGACGGATAAACATCCAGATCAGTCCGGTGCGTTATGATTGAATCGTTGCTCAAACAGTTAGACATTGCGCCAGTAATGGGACAGTTTCACCCCCTTTGGTCACTTTGCCTTCCGCCTAACGTGATTATTGCTCGTTCGGCAAAAAAGGTGGCAGAACAGCTAGACGGCCGTGAGCGACATGAAGAACGACCAATCCTCATCACCGAGTATACTCCAGCATTTGCCGAGCGATTTTCGACTTATCATTTGCGTGATTGCCCTCCAGCCGAGTTAATGAACCGTGTGTTACCCTTGCGTGTCAATACAGAACATTACCTTCTAACCCATAAAGCAATTGGCCAGCGGATTATCAGCGACACCAGGCAACATGCTTACGAAACGGTCATTCTGATTCTCGTGGATGGCTTAAGCTATGATGATGCCCGTCAATGGCCGCATCCGGTTACGCCTTGTCTGATTGACGCGCCGACAATCACATTCGCTAGATCAAACAGTGACAAGATACTGCCAGACGTTGGCTTTCCAGCTATCATCGGCAAATTATCCATTGCCCGACACTTGGCACAGGTTGGGCTACCTCACTCTCGCGGCTACTCCTATTGGGAGCGAGAGCAAAATGATGTGTCATCCTTCTTGTTCTCTGGGATGCCGTTGCAACGAGTGCGGGGAATCACAGAGGCCATATCGCTTCTACGCCAAACGAATTTGAGAGGCACGTATGTGCAAATTGTTCGCGAAGGCACAGACGGATTAGCCCACCGTCGCCGTGAAGTAACTTCTGCCGAAGTTGGCGCAACAGTAGATGCAGTTTTGGATGATTTACAGGAACTTGTTAGCTTGTTGGTTGAAAACGGCCGTCCCGCAGCCCTCTATCTGGTTTCTGATCACGGCATCTTGTGGAAACATCAACATGCCCTCCAAAGATTACCCGATGAAAATTCTGCCCATGTGCGTTACTCGTGGGAACGGCCGTTAGACCCTTCTTCGGCTTCTCCAATATCAACCAGTAACGGCTCTTGCTACTTATATCACTACCCCTTTATTGGCCGACAAATACCGGCCAATGACAGCGGAACGCATGGCGGTTTATCCTACTGGGAAAGTATCGTCCCTTTCGTCCATGTGGAGGTCAACGTATGAAACTATTACTTGGTAAAGATACCCTTTCTGAACAACCTGTCTATTTAACTGCCGAAGGTGCGCGGGCTGTCCTAGTTTGTGGCAAACGTGGTAGCGGTAAATCCTATACCGTCGGCGTTTTAGTTGAAGAACTTCTGACAGCTGGTGAACGCAACATCATCCCCATCATTGTTGACCCAATGGGCGTCTATCATACGATGGTTCAGCCAAACACCATGCAACAAGATGAGCTATTTCGGTGGGGACTATCCACAAAAAGCTATCAGGTACGCTTGTTAATTCCCGGCGAACCGCATGCCTTATATGACGAGGATGTGTTGCGAGTTTTGCAGGAACGACGTGTAGAAATCGTTCCCCTTCGCCTAAACGCTTCTGACTTAACCCCCGATGGCTGGTGCGACCTCTTTGATGCCGACATCAACAAACCAATGGGCATTGTTCTGTTTCGCGCCGTGCAGCAATTACACAAAAAAGGAGAGGCATTTGCCATTCAGGACATCATCAGGACGATAGAGCGAGATGGTAAAGCATCTGACACCAGCAAGGAAGCGCTGCTAAACCGGCTAGAGGCAGCACAAAGCTGGCAACTTTTTGCCGAAAACAACTACACCCCTATTCATGAGCTATTCCAACCTGGGATAGTCAACGTACTTGATTTGAGCCGTTTGGAGCCAGGACCGCGTGGTCGGCGTAATCTGGCCGTTTCCGTCATTGCGCGCAACCTTTTCCGCGCTCGCTCTGATGCTCGTCTGCGCGAGGAGTTTGGCCTGGCAACCCCAATGCCTCGTGTTTGGATGTTGCTAGACGAAGCACATCAATTTGTTCCGGCCGGGAGCAATACATTAGCCAAAGGGCAACTCATCCGTTGGGCAAAAGAAGGTCGTCAACCCGGTCTTTCGCTTGCCGTTGCCAGTCAACAACCCTCCGCTATTGATCCCGAAGTTTTGTCGCAATGTGATATGATTCTGAGTCACAAATTGACTTCCCGCAATGACGTTGGAGCTCTAAACGGGCTAAGTCAGGATTACATGGGCAGCGAGTTACGCACCTTTATCAAGAATCTAAAAAGAACGGGCGAAGCGGTATTGGTGGATGATGAACTAGAAGCAGTATATACGCTTCGCATTCGGCCGCGCCGTAGTCAGCACGGAGGCGGCAGTTTGCCTACCCACGAGGAGAATGATTTTGACATCTGGCAATAGTGTAGAAATTCGGCCAGCCATGCCGGAAGATATTGTAGCGATCAAACAGTTGGCCGATTCACACAAGCATGAATTAGGTTTTCTACGTCGACCCGCCTTACTGGAGGCCATTGAACGTCATGAGTTGTTGGTTGCGGAAAATGGGATTGGTATCGTAGGGTTTGTAGAGTATCGTCATCGCCGTGACCAACAGACAACTTTGTACAACGTTGTTGTATATCCTCAACACAGGAAACATGGTATAGGCAGGCAATTGGTGACGAATTTGGAGCAAGAAGCAAGGAAAAGAGGAAAATCGTGGGTGCTGCTAAAATGTCCTGAAGATTTGGAATCCAATGCCTTTTACGAGCATATCGGCTATAAGAAGGTAACCGTAGAGAGAGGAAAAACACGACGACTAAACATCTGGCGGAAAGATTTAGTCCCATAACAAAAGACCCATTACTGTTACCATGCAACCCAGGTATAAACCTGGGACTTCGCAGTGAACAAGGCTTTTTTATTGAAAAGCATAGCAAATTTGCTGGCCTGTAAATGCCCCGTGGCCCCTACACCCACCAATTCGCCCATCTGGGCGTCAACAAAAACCGCAAAACGTGGACGGCCGTTACTACCCACCGCGCCCCCCACAAGCCCCTGCTCCTCTTATCCGTCCTCGACCTCTTTGAGCAAGGCAGCATCACCACCAATCTGATCGAACTCACACCGGAATTGGGCGAGCTGTTTGCCCTGTATTGGCACCAGGTGCGGCCGCCCAGCCAGCGGGGTATGCTTACGTATCCCTTCTACTACTTGCAGAGTGAGGGGTTCTGGCATTTGCTGCCCCGGCCGGGGCAAGAATCCGCCCTCACCGTGTACCGGCCCAACGCCGGCCTGGCCGCGCTGCAATCTCTCATCCTGGGCGCCAGCCTGGATGAAGACCTCTACACCCTGCTGTGCAGCCCCGAACCACGCCACCTGCTGCGCACCGTCCTCGTCCAAAGCTACTTCGCCCCCGAACTGCACGCCATTCTGCTGGAGCAAAGCACAGTTAACACCGAATCGTACCAGTACAGCCAGGAACTGCTGGCCAAAGCCCGCAATGTGATCAAAGAGAGCAACCAGGAAACAGAGATGCTCCCCGGCCGGGTGCGCGACCAGGGATTCCGCCGGGCCATCGTCAGAGCCTACGACCATCGCTGCGCCATCTGCGGCGTGCGCATCCTCACCGCCGATGGACACACCGCCGTGGCCGCCGCCCACATCATCCCCTGGAGCATCAGCCACGACGACGACCCCCGCAACGGGCTGGCGCTCTGCCACCTGTGCCACTGGACCTTTGACGAGGGGCTGGTCACCTTCACCGACGCGTATCAGGTCAAGACATCCCCCCAACTAGCCACCACCCCCAACCTACCCGGCCACCTGCTCACCTTTACCGGCCGCAAACTTGTTGGCCCAGACGACAGCGCCTTGTGGCCCTTCACCGCTTCCATTCGCTGGCATCGCGGTGAAGTTTTTCGTACGCGCTAGCAGTGTTGCCGCGGAGCAAACAACGCCCCCTTCGTCCCCTACCCACTTTGTGCAGAATCCACCCGGATACGGCGCTGCACGATCAACCGCCCCTACTGGCACAATAAAACCTGGCAGGTCAGGCAGACCTGCCAGGTCCCATTACCAACCATAATCTGCTTGACGGCCCTAATTCAGCCGCTCAAAAATCCCGGCCGCGCCCATGCCGCCGCCGATACACATCGTCACCATGCCCAGCTCGTGCCCTTCACGCACCATCTCGTGCATGATCTGCACGGTCAGCTTGGCCCCGGTGCAGCCCAGCGGATGGCCCAGGGCAATCGCCCCGCCATTCACATTCACCTTCGCCGGGTCCAGCACCAACTCACGGATCACCGGCACCGCCTGCGCGGCAAAAGCCAATCCGCGCCAGGATGTTTGGCGTCAGTCCGGTGCGCCCCTTCATCTGCCCCAACTTCCGCGACGCCTCCTCAGAAAAGTGCATCTCGCTAAATTGCATGGCTGGCACTCTCCTCTAATCCACCAGGGATGAAACGGCCGTTACGCCTCATCCCACACCCTGCGCCCAGCCTGCACAAATTCCACAATCTCTGCCTGGGTTAAGCCGAGATCAACCCCTTCAACCGCTAAGGGGGAAACGGCCGTTGTTTCTAACCTGACGACAAATATTTGCCCATCCTTTCTTTTGATGCGCGCTTCGCCATCCCGTGCCGCCCGCTCCAATAAGGAGGCCAGATTTTGCCGCGCTTCTGAATAAGTGTAGACGGTACTCATGCTGTCACCTCAATGATTGGCGCGTTTAGGGCCTGCGCCGCGTGAATTAAACCGCGATCCAGCGATAGTAATGGCGCACTATATTTGATCGCGCAGCGCAGCAAGTAGGCGTCGTAAGCATATAAATTTAGTTCATGCGCCAACTGTAACGCTTCCGCCAACTCAATCTCCACAAAGCGAATGGGTATCGTTTGGTAAACCGCAACCGCCTGGACTACCTGAGCCAACGTTGCCCGCTGTCGCTTGAGCATCGCGGAAAATGCGTTGCCGATTTCCCAATGAACGGAATGAGGCGCAATTAAAACAGCATCTTGCGTCACTTGCGCTAACTGATGTTTAACTGGTTCGTTGGCAATGACGGCAATCAGCGCCGAAGCGTCTATGACGACATGGTTCATTGCTCCTCCAAATCAAGCCTGTACAATTGTACAATATTATACCGTTAAACTGGCTGCCAGGTCAATAGCGGCGAGCGGCGTAAGAGCCGTGAGCGGTTGCTCCGTCACCTGCGTGGCCGTGCGGTCTGCCTCAAGCAAGTAGGCGCGAGAAAGGGCGGGTTGCAAGAATTGGAAGGTCGGCTCATCAATTTCGCTGGTGGTCGCCAGGACGATAACTTGCCGCGCCACCTGGGGCATAAATTCGGTCAACATCGCCCGCCGATGCTCATCATCCAGGCGGCTGAGGGGGGTGTCTATGATGACGGGTAACGGTCGTTCCGACACCTCCCTTAACGCCCACAGAGTCGCAATCGCAAAAACCTGCTGCTCTCCCGCCGACAACTGCGTGCGGGGAAAAGGCTTGCCCCCACGAAAGAGCATGACAGTAAAGGTTTGCGGATCAATCTCCACCCGGTCAATGAAATCCCGTTTGCGGTTCAACTGATTGAGCCGTTTGGCTAATTGGGCGGCCAACTGCGCCAATTTCTGGCCGATGAGCCGCTGCTGGTAGGCGTCTAGCAGCAGTTTGGTGCGGGCGGCCAGTTTGATGCGCGCCTCGTCGGTGTTGATCGCCGCCATCTGTTCGGCCACGCGCCGGGCGCCGGCGGCTGTTCGCTCAACATGAAAAGCCAGCCGCTTTTCTTCGGCCGTCAGCCGCTCTTGTTCCGCTTCCAGGCGGCCAAGTTCCCGGTCATGTTGGCGCAGTTCATTTTGTAAGGGCAGCAAAATCTGCTCCACGGGAACGCGCTCTAAGGCTTCGGTAACGGCCGTTAACTCTCCCTCCAACTGCTGCCGTTTATGCAGCGCAGCGGCTAACGCCTGCGGTGCGTCGCCCAACGCCTCATCAATCCAGTTGAACAAGACGCCGCGTGTCTCTGGCGCAACCCGATGGACGACGGCCGTTTCCGGCAGCGGCGGCTGGCTAAATTCGGCTAAAATCTGGCGCACATACGCCGCCAGATCCGCTTCTTCAGACGCGGTATCCCCAGGCGGATTGACAGGGTGAACGGCCATCGCCTCGCGCACCTGCCGGTGATTTTGCAGCTTCTCCACCAACGGCTGCGCCGCCTGCCACTGCTCGTAAGCCGCCTCCTGTTCCAGACGATGGCGCACCGCCTTTAACAAGTTCGGCGCGACGGCAAAGGGCATCACCCCCCGGCTCAACTCGAAAATCTCCTGCTCGTTGCGGGCCAGGGCTTCCAACAAAAACTCCCGCTCATCATTCCGCGCCGTTTGCGCCGCCGCAAATTGCCCCCCTTCCTGGGCAATGCGCTGCTCCAACAGGGTGATGGTCTCCCGCTTGGCGTTTAGCTGGCGGCGGCAATCGGCCAACATCGCCTGCGTCGCCGCTCGTTCCTGGTTCAACCGTTCCGACTCTGCGCTCAGTTGGCTCAATTCCACCTGGTATTGCTGCAATTCTTGAATGCCCGTTTGTCGCGTCAGGTACACATCCAGATCGCGGTCTAGCTGCTCGACAAGATGCAGCCCCAGCAAATTTTTCACCGTTTCCGCCAGCAAAGCGTCGCCCCCCTCGCCCGCTTCGGCCAGGGTGTTGATCTTCTCGCCATCGAAGAAGAAAAGTTCGGCCATGCCCGGCGACACCAGTTCGCGCAGCAGATATTCGCTTTCATCTTCGCTGGCCTGGCTCAACGTGCCGTCAATCCACAGCCGCAGTTCACTGGTCAGGCGGCTGTTTGGCTTCTCCCACCGTCGCTCCAGGCGATATTGGCGGCGCTGACCCAGGAAAACGTGGTCAAATTCTAGTTGGATGGCGGCAAAGGGAGCAGTCTGCCCATCGGGGGCGCGGTAGATGCGCCGTTCCAGATATTGCTCGTATTCTTTCTGCGTGGAGCGATTGCCCAGGCTGAGTTTGCCGTGCAGCCCCAGGCGGATCGCTTCCATGAGGGTACTTTTGCCCGCCCCGTTTTGGCCGCGTAGGAGGATGATCGGTTGCTGGAAACGGCCGTCGCTCTTGGGCCTTAACTCAAGGCGATGTTCACTGGCGTAGATGCCAAAGTTTTGCAGGGTAATGGCGTGAATAATCATGCTGCCGCCCCTTCTTGTGCGGCGCGACGCTGCGCCATTTCCACCTCAATCTCTTCCCAGGAACGCCAATCTTCGCGGAAAATCTTTTCGATCCACTTTATCGAGAATGAAGCGATTTGAGGGGTTTATCTTCAATCGTTCCGTACACCAGCGGAAGGCGCTGTTGGGCGCAGGATATCCTCGCCCGATGAGGTTGACCCAGAAGGTGTCGTTCAAAATCGGGGAGAGGTTATGAGCGGTCAGGTTCAAGCCTTGTTCGATTGCCGCCTCATTCATCAAGCGAACGCTGTCATGAATGCGGTCTACGATCACCGGTGTTTCTACCTTGGTATCGGTGGAGATGACGTAAATCGGCTTGGTGCGCTGTTCGGGAGGCAGTTCACGCAAGGCATACCAACACAGTTGCAGTGTTGTGGTGCTATCCTTTCCGCCGGAGTAGCCAATGACCCAGGGGTAAGGATATTGCCGGTAGGTCTGACGAATTGCTTCCTGAATTTGCGGCAGACGGGATAAAATAGGTTGCCTAACAGGTAAACTCAAGTCTTGCATACCATTTTCCTTGAGATTCCATGGGAGTAAAAAAAGACCTCGCTTTTGTTGTAATTATAAAACAAAAGGGGGCCATTATAACCGATTCTTATCTTTGTACTACATAGAGGGGAAAATGCCCAAACAAAAAACAATTCCCGACGAAATCCGCCAGGAAATCATCGCCCGCGTAGACGCCTTCAACCAGGCAAACGCCCAACCCCAGCCCCAACTGCTAACACCGCCCGGCTGCCTGGTGGCGTTCATGAAACCGCTGGGCATGGTCCCAAAGCCCCCGCCCGATCCACCGGTGGGCAGCTACCTTCCCCGCTTCCGGGGCGCTTACCTCTACCTGGACCGCATTGGCTGGAACGGCCGTCCCTCCGAAATCTGCCGCCTCAAATGGACCGGTGACATCAACCAATGGGAATTCGCCATCTACCGCCACAGCCGCAACTTCTATGACCCCGACGAATGGTTCTTCCCTGGCGCGGAAGAGGTGGATGGCTCGGTGGAAGGCGCAATGCGCGCCGGGCTGAAAGCCTACCCGGTCTAAGCCGTTAACCGCCTTAAGCCCTGCGCTGAAAGACCTAAAATGAATCAGGACAAGCGCCATGAAAATCGTTTACGATCGCGAAACAGATACCCTTGTCATAACGCTGCGCGAAGCGCGCATCGAAGAAAGCGATGAAATCCGCCCCGGCGTCATCGTCGACTTTGGCTACGATGGCCAGATCGTCCGCTTTGAAATTTTACGCGCCTCGGAAACGGTCCAAAAGGTGACAGAAATGCAGTTTGCCGTGCAAACATGACGCTCGCCGTGTATATCCACCAATTCGCCCACCTGGGCGTCAACAAAAACCGCCGCCGCCCACATCATCCCCTGGAGCATCAGCCACGACGACGACTGTTATCTGGGTGAAACCTGGCGACCCTTTCTTCACGAAGGACATTTCATACATCGCTGCCACCGGTACGCAATCTGCCAACCCACCCTGTCGGCAGGCAAAATCGAGAAACAAGCCCTCTTGCTTTGTGTCCTGGTCACTTTGTGCTAAATTCACCGCCTATAACGTGCGGCACTCCCGGCTGCACGATCAGCGGCACTTCACAATACCCATTCCAGATCGCTGTCAGAACCCCGGCCGGGACTCATCCCCACCCGTCAACCGGCAAATCACAGCATCTTCAGGAGAACACAGCCCATGAACGAAACAGTGGCCCAACTACACGCGGCCCAAACCGAACTGGAACCACAATTCAAAGCACTACGCGGCGTAATCAGCGCACTAAACACCGCCATTCGCCTGGCCGAAGCCGGCATCCCCGACGCCCTACCCATGCAAAAGGCCCTGGTCAGGCTAGAGACAGCCGCCGCCGCCATCACCAACGACACCCTGGCCACCGCCGTGGCCGCCTTTGCCGCCGACACCCAACAAGCCCTTGACGACCTGGCCTTCGACTTTGCCAAAGACCTGCGCGACGAATTCGCCCGGCGCGACGAAACCGTCGAAGGCCGGCCACCCACCCTCAGCGTGGGCATGTTAACCTTCAAGATCGAAATGGCCTCACGCAAAGGCCAATGGCTCTACGGCAAAGAACCCCTCACCAAGCCCATCCCCCTCTCCCTCACCGGCATCCTCAAAGCCTACGACCAGCAAGTCAAACGCATCGTTGACCGCCAATGGGACAAAAACTTCGAGCCAGACCTGTACCAGGCGTGGCAAGATTGCCTGGACAAACGCAAACAGCGCCCCTCCGGCGGGCGCGTTAACATCGTCGAGGTCCACAGCCAGCTCACCCTCAACCGCCAGGGTGCCCGCTTCTGGAACCAACCCTCGCGCAGCACCTTCAAAGATTACGAACGCAACCTCTTCGTACGCGACCTGACCCTGGCCCAGGACCACGGCAGCCTCACCTTCCGCCTGGGCGTGGCCAGCAAAAACCAGGCCGACCAACCCAGTCGCTCCATTTGGATTCCCGAAACAGCCCTGGGAGGTCAATACTACAGCGACATCACCTTCGACTAAGCCAATGAGCGAAACAACCATCCCCCGTCCCCTGGCCCGTCACATCATCGAAGTCCTCGGCAGCTTCGGCACGCCACCGGCACGCGGCGTGCAATACTTCAACGAAGGCAATCAATCCCTGCTGCAAGCGCTGGATGAGTTCTATCTCTCATCCTACCTGCAAGATGGCGGCGCCGCCTACAAAATGGTCATCGGCGACTACGGCAGCGGTAAATCCCATTTCCTTTACTGCCTGCGCGACATCGCCTGGGCACGCAACTTCGTCGTCGCCAAAGTAGACCTCAGCCCCGTTGAAACCCCCTACAACGACCAGAAAAAAGTGTACGAAGCCGTGGCCCAACACATCATCTGGCACGAAAGCGACGAACAATTCACCGATGAAACCGGGCTAACACGCTTCCTGGAAGGCACCCTGGCGCGGATCGTGCCAGGACCTCTTAGCCTGGAAACGTTGGCCAACCCCCTGTATCGTGGGTTGGTAGATACCCTGGAAGCAACCCCCATCGACAGCCCACCCTACCAAACGGCCGTTCTCGCCTATTTCGATGCCTTCATCCGCCAAAATGAAGAACGGCTCAATGCCCTCACCCGCTGGCTCATGGGCGAGACGACCAGCCCCGACGACACCAAAGTCCTGCGCGAAATCGGCGTCACCGGCAAGATCAACAAACCCAACGCCTTCCGCATGCTGCGCTCCCTGTGCCAGGTTATCCGCGCCCTCAGCTACAGCGGCCTCATCCTGCTCTTCGATGAAGTAGATCGCATGGCCTCCGTCGGTGGCAAAGCCGAGCGCATGGCCACCGACACCCTGCGCGAAGTCATCGACCGTACCCGTGAAGATTTGCCCGGCGCGATGTTTGTCTATGCCGTGCCGCCGCAGTTCATCAATGATACCGTGCCCAAATACCCCGCCCTGCAGCAGCGCGTGCGCGCCCCCGGCCAATTCAGCCGCATCAACCACTTCAGCCCCCTCATCAGCCTGGACAACCTGGATCTGGACGAAGACGCGCTGATGCTGGCCATTGGCGAAAAACTGATTCCTATATACGAAGCCGCCTTTGAGGCCCCGTTAGACCACACCATCCAACGCGCCAACGCCGTCATCCTGGCCAACGTGGCCCGCGATGTCTTTCTGGACATCAGTCACCGCCGCCTCTTTGTCAAATCCTTCGTCGTGGAACTGAGTCGCCAGCATTACGGCGGGCAGCACACCATCACCGAAGAAGAAGCCCAGGCCATCTTGCGCGGCCAGATAGACGAGCTTTCCGGTGGTGAAACGCCGCCCTATTGAAAAACAGCCACTATCCAGCCGTTTGAGGGCCACGTTTGTCGGAACCCCAGCTTTCGACGCCCGCTTTCCCCCACCGACGGCGGCAGCGATCTTTGGATAGCCACAAATATCTTGTCGCGACCAGCGCGCAATTCAGAAACCGCCTACTGACCACTAGCTACCAACCATGATCGGACAACTAGTTGAGCACCCTCAATACGGGCCAGGACAGGTAACAGCCGTTTACCGCAATGGCACAGAATGGCTGGTGCAATTTGCCAACGGGCTGCGTTTTCGCCGCCCCAGCCATGAATTCGACCGCCAGAGTGCCGAACCGCAGCCAGCTTATGCCATCCCATTCCAGGCGGCACCGATGCCGCAAACGCAGCGCGAAGCTCGCCAGCTCATTGAATCGCTGCGCGTGGGCATTGCCCCAGCCCAGCATGTGCTGGAACTGACCATCGATCTAGAGGTAGAACGGGAGAGCCTGATTCGCGGGCTAAACCAGGCCCACCAACAGGGCGGCGCCGTGCGGGCTGTCGTTGGGGAATACGGCTATGGCAAGAGCCACCTGGTAGAGCTAACGACGCAGGAAGCCCTAAATCGCAACTTCCTGGTGGCTACCATCAGCCTGGACTTGCAAGAGCTGCCGCCGCACCGGCCTTTTGCCATCTACCGCGAGGCGCTGCGCCACCTGCGCTATCCAGACACGGATGAACGGGGCCTGGGGCCGCTGGTAGAGAAGACGGCGAACCACCCGCAAGTTCTGGTACAACTGCAAGATCTCTCCCCGGCCGGGCGCGATCCCCTCCTTTACGGCCTGCAAGCCATCAACGGCAACCCCTCCTCACGCCAGCGCCAGGCGTGGCAAAACTGGCTCATGGGCGGCCGGCGCGTCAAACTCATGAACAAAGCCATGCCCCGGGACCGCAAATTCCCCTCCATCTACACCGTCGGGCACAACGCACGCCAGATCGCCTATCTCTTCACTGCCCTATCCACCCTGGCCCGCCTCAACAGCTACAGCGGCCTCTGCCTCCTGGTAGACGAAGCCGAGAGCTACTCCCTGCTGCGACCTTACCAGCGCCCCAAAGCCACCCTCTTCTTTCAGGCCATCATCTACGCCGCCCTGCGCCAGCAGCAAAGCAAAATCCGTCAGGAGCAGTTCCCCCAACACCGCTGGTGCGACTATCCCATGGCCTACGACCAGGGGCAGGCCCTCTTCTTTCTCTTCACCGTTACCCGCAGTGACAACCGCTTGCCACTTACCGACTGGCTAAGCGAGACCGAAATCTTCAACCTGGAGCCAGACGCCAACCCCCAAGAAGTTGGCCACTTCTTGCAGCGCATCCTCACCTACCACGCCCAGGCCTACAGCTACCAGCCCGGCGAGCGGCAAACCCAAATCCGGCGCGGCGCCGCCGAGCACCTGGCCATCGGTGTGCGTAGTGGCCAGCTCTCCATGCGCAGCGTCGTTCGACTGGCCGTGGAGCTTTTCGACCTCCTCTTCCTGTATCCCGACTACGACGTCGCCACCCTCCTGGACGAACTTCGCGCCCAGGTGCGCTGACCCGCAAGGCCGTGATCAGCAGTCGAACGGACGGCCATCTAACCCACTTATGTTAACTCAGCAAGCGGTCAAGCAGCGCATTCCCCATACCTGGCCCCTGTTTTTTGCCCGGCACGGCCGCTTTACCCCTATCCAGCAGCAAGCCATCCCCACCATCCTGGACGGCCACGACACCCTGGTCATTGCCGCCACGGCATCGGGCAAGACCGAAGCTGTCATCGCCCCACTGCTAGAGCGCAACTGGACGGCGTGTAAACAGCCCGGTCTGCAACTACTCTACATTTGCCCCACCCGCGCCCTCGTGCGCGATCTGTACGAGCGCTTACAGCCGCTGCTGCAAGACACAGGCATTGCCCTGGGCCTGAAAACCGGCGACGTCCCCATGGCCCGGCAAACACCAGCCATCCTGCTCACCACGCCAGAATCCATCGATTCGCTGCTCACCCGCGTGCCCACGCTGTTTCTGAATGTGCAAGCCATCGTCCTGGATGAGATTCACCTGTTCGATAACACCCCACGCGGCGACCACCTGCGCTGCCTTTTGCCGCGCATTGAACGCATCCGGCAGTACGACCGGCCGGAGGTGACAAAGGCCCAACGCGTTGCCCTGTCAGCCACTGTGCCCGACCCGGCCGGGATCGCCCACCGCTATCTGCACCACGGCACCATCCTCCACCTCCCCGGCGGCCGGCCAATAGAGGCCGAAATCCAGCCTCTCTACTCCCTAACAGAACTGGTCAACGCCCTCGCCCAGCGCTCCGCCTACAAATCGTTGGTCTTCTGCAACTCCCGCGAAGAAGTCGAAGAGACCGCCGTCACCCTGCGCCAATACCTTCCCCACCACGCCGAAATCTTCGTCCACTACAGCAACCTCGACGCTGCCCTGCGCCGGGACGTCGAAGAGCGTTTTGCCACCGCCGCCACCGCCGTTTGCATCTGCACCTCCACCCTGGAACTTGGCGTCGACATCGGCAGCGTAGACGACGTGGTGCTGCTGGGCGCGCCCCCCAACCTAAACGCCTTCATGCAGCGCATCGGGCGCGGCAGCCGCCGCACCACCCGCACCCAGGCCCTCTGCATGCCAAAATCCCCCGGCGAATGGGCCCGCTTCGAAGCGCTGCTCACCCTGGCCCAAGATAGCGCCAGCAACCACCCGCCCACCTACAGCTTCCGCCCCTCCGTCCTCATCCAACAAACCTTCAGCCTCATCAAACAGAGTCCCACCGGCAGCATTCGCCTGGCCGATCTGCGCCGCATCGCGCCACCAGAAGTGACCAGCGAAGAGATTCGCAAAATCGTGGCCACCCTGGCCGTTGGCGGCTATTTGCAGGCGGGCCGCATGGGCGAATGGAAACCGGATATACGCCTGCAGGAACTACTAGACCAGCACGAAATTTACACCAACATTGGGGCCGACATCCTGGCCTTCACCGCGGTCGACGCCCACACCGGCCGGGTCATTGCCCAGACCGAGGGCATCTATCCACCCGGCACTATCGTCCGCTTTGGCGGCCGCCCGATGGTCGTCACCTGGGTACAGGCCCGCCAGTTTGGCCTGGCGGCCGCACCGGGCGCAGTGGCCAGCGAATCGCTGCGCTTTCAAAAAACCGCGGCCGCCATTCCCTTCCAGGTCACGCAAACCGTCGCCCGCGCTCTAAATATTCCCGCCAACCAAATGACCACCTTGCCCCAGGGACAGGGGCTATACCTATTCCACTTCTGGGGAACCGTGTGGGGCGAGCTATTAGCCGCCGCGCTGCAAGCGCAAGACATCCGCGCCACCCCCATCAACGAATACTGCCTGTTTAGCCATCACCCTATGCCCCAGCTCCCCCCTGGCGACGACACCTTGCGCCGCAAGGCAGCCAACAGCGTCATCGGCCGGCTGTCCGGCTGGCTAGACATGGGGCGCTTCCATCACCTCCTACCCGCCGATGTCGGCCAGGCCGCCATCCTAAAACAGCTCAACCTACCTCAGTTCGGGGCACTCTGCGACGCCGCCATCGTCACCCCCATGCCCCAACTCCACCCCCAACTGCAACTGCTGGCACAATAAAACCTGGCAGGTCAGGCAGACCTGCCAGGTCCCATTACCAACCATAATCTGCTTGACGGCCCTAATTCAGCCGCTCAAAAATCCCGGCCGCGCCCATGCCGCCGCCGATACACATCGTCACCATGCCCAGCTCGTGCCCTTCACGCACCATCTCGTGCATGATCTGCACGGTCAGCTTGGCCCCGGTGCAGCCCAGCGGATGGCCCAGGGCAATCGCCCCGCCATTCACATTCACCTTCGCCGGGTCCAGCGCCAGCTCCCGCATCACCGGCACCGCCTGCGCAGCAAAAGCCTCATTCAGCTCAATGACGCCAATGTCTGCCAGGCCAATGCCCGTGCGCTTCAGCACGCGCGGCACGGCGGCCACCGGCCCCATGCCCATGATCTCCGGCCGGACACCGCCCACGTTAAAGCCCACAAACTTCAGGATCGGCGTCAGGCCCAAAGACTCGGCCAACTGCCGCTCCATCACCATCACCGCCGCCGCGCCATCGCTCAACGGCGAGGAGTTGCCGGCAGTGACGCTGCCCCCCATCTTGAACACCGGCCGGAGCTTGGCCAGCGCGGCCAGGGTCGTCTCCGGCCGGAGATGTTCATCCTTGTCAAACAGAAAAGTTTGCCGTTCCGGCCCGTTTGGCCCGGCCGTCACCTCTTCAATCTCCAGGGGCACAATCTCCGCGTCGAACTTGCCCGCCGCCTGCGCTTTGGCCGCCTTCAGGTGGCTGTGCAGCGCAAACTCATCCTGCTCCTGGCGGGTAACGCCATACTCCACCGTTACCTGCTCAGCCGTCAGCCCCATGCCCATGTAGATTTCCGGCATCTCCGTCACCATCGTCGGGTTCGGGTTGATGCGGTAGCCGGTCATGGGCACCTTGCTCATCGTCTCCGCGCCGCCGGCAATGATGCAGTCGGCCCCATTGGCGATAATTCGCTCCGCCGCCAGGGCAATGGTTTGCAGCCCGCTGGAGCAGAAGCGGTTGACGGTCATGCCCGGTACGCTGGGCGGCAAACCAGACAACAGGGCAATGGTCCGGCCAAAGTTCAATCCCTGCGCCCCTTCCGGCATGGCGCAGCCAATGACCACGTCATCCACCAACGCCGGGTCCAGCCCGGTGTCGGCCATCAATTGGCGAATCACAGCCGCGGTCATGTCGTCGGAACGGTAGTTACGCGTGGTCCCACGCTTCGATTTACCCACAGCCGTGCGTTTTCCGGCCACGATTACTGCTTCTCTCATGTTCGTCTCCTACAGCTAGTCAGTATATCAGCCTGTCAGCGCGTGTCGCAGTGTGTCAGGGCGCGGCATCAGCCTGGCGACATGCACCTCACGCGACACGCAACACGGCATTGCGTTAGTTCCGCAGCGGCTTGCCCGTTTGCAGCATGTGCATCACCCGGGCCTGGGTAGCCGGTTCGCCGGCCAGCGACAGCAGCCCTTCCCGCTCCAGGTCGAGAATGTACCAGGGATCGACCCAGGCAGGCGCGCTCAGGTCGCCGCCGCACAACACGTAGGCCAGTTTCCGGCCTACGGTGACGTCGTGGTCGGTGGCGTAGCCGCCCCAGTGGAAGCTCTTCAGGCCCAACAGCAGGGCGTAGTAAACGTCCCGGCCGGGGGCATAAATCTTCTCCACTTCCGGCGGGCGCGCCCCACTGGCCACCAGCGACAGCGCCAACTGCTTGGCCTGCGCCAGGCGGTGGTCACTGTTAAAGGCCATCAGGTCCGTAGGCCGCAAATAACCCAGCTCCTTCGCTTCCCAGGCACTCGTGGCCACCTTAGCCGTCGCCACCTGCGTAAAGACCTCCTCCAACACCGGCAGCACATCCGCATTCGCCGTGCGCATCACCGGGTTCACCTTGCGCCGCAGCAGCTCCTTACAGCCGCCCCAGGCCGGAATCAGCCCCACGCCAACCTCCACCAGACCCATATAAGTCTCGTGGTCGGCCACCGTGGCCCAACTGGCCATCGTCATCTCCACGCCGCCACCCAACACCCGCTGGTGCGGGGCAGTCACCACCGGCTTCGGCGCGTGGCGCAGGTTATAAAACAGCATCTGGCCGGCCTTAATCATGTCGGCCACCTGGTCCCACATCCCCTGCGCCGCCAGGATACCCATAAAGGCCAGATTGGCCCCAATGCTGAAATCCTGGCCATTGTTGCCAATGACCAGCGCGTCATACTGCCGGTCCAGGTATTCCAGCGCCTTGTTGCCCATGGCCACAATCTCCTGGTCCAGGGCATTCATCTTGCTGTGAAACTCCAGCAGCAGCACGCCGTCGCCCATGTCGCGCAGGCTGGCGCTGTCATTGCGCGCCAGTTCCGGCAGGCTGGCGGCCAGGATCAGGTTTTTGTCCCGCTCCTTCAGCTTGTACTGCTTGCCGGTGAAGTCGTAATAGCTGCCGTTGGTGTAAAAACTGCTGTGGCCGGCGGCCAACATCTCTTTAACCCAGCCAGCCACTTCCAACCCGGCCGCTTCCATCTCCGCCACCGTTTCGGCCACGCCCAGCATATCCCAAATCTGGAAGGGGCCAGCTTCGTGGGCAAAGCCCCAGCAAACGGCGTGGTCCACATCTTGCAGGCTGTAGGCAATTTCCGGGGCCACGTGGGCGGCATAAGCCAGGGTATAGAGCAGCGTGTCGCGCACGTAAGTTACCGCCCGGTCATCCTCTTGCAGCAGGGCGCGCAGCCGCGGCCCTAGCTCCTCAATCTTGCGGACCTTGCCCACCGAATCAAAGCGCACTTTGCCGGCCGCTTCATACTCATAGGTGTCCGGGTTCAGCGTCCAGAAATCCCGCTCGCCGCTGACCATGACCTTCTTGTAGAAGCCCTGGCCGCTCTTGTTGCCCAGCCAGCCCTCGGCCAGCATGTGGCCAATAACGCGGGCACTCTGCTCCCCCTTCAGGATGTCGCGGTAAGGGTCGTGGGGGATGGCGTCGTACAGGTTGCGGTTGACGTGGCCCATCACGTCCAGCCCCACCAGGTCCATCAGCCGGTAGGTGGCCGATTTTGGCCGGCCAATGAGCGGGCCGGTGATGGCGTCGATTTCGGCGATGCTGTAGTCGTTTTGCAGGGCGTACTCAATGCCATAGGAGCCAACCACCGAGAAGAAGCGATTGGCAATGAAGTTGGGCGTGTCTTTGCAGACGACCACGCCCTTGCCCAACACGTCCCGGCTAAAGGCCACCATGAAGTCGAGCACGTCGCCGGCCGTATGGGGGGTGGGAATTAGCTCCAGCAGCTTCAGGTAGCGGGGCGGGTTGAAGAAGTGGGTACCCAGGAAGTGGGCTTTGAAGTCGTCGGAGCGCCCCTCGCAAATTTCGTGGATGGGGATGCCGGAGGTGTTGCTGCTGATGATGCTGCCCGGCTTGCGGATGGCCTCGATGCGGGCCATGAGCGCCTGCTTGGGGGCTAACTGCTCGATGATGACTTCAACAATCCAGTCGCAGTCGGCCAGTTGGTCGAAGTCGTCTTCGGTGTTGCCCAGGGTGATCAAGTCGGCGCGATCCGGCCGGGCCAGGTTCGCCGGCCGGGCCTTGACCATGCGATCATACAACGTTTGCACGATACGGTTGCGGGCGACCGGGTCGTGCTGCTCCGCCTCGGTCAGGTTCGGCGGGACAATGTCTAGCAAGACGACCGGGATGCCAATATTGGCCAGGTGGGCGGCAATGCCCCCGCCCATTGTGCCCGCACCAATGACGGCTACTTTATCAATGCGAAATGTCATGGGGTTTCTCCTTGGGAGGTTTCAGATATCAGCTTGTTGGTTCTCTGGCCGGGCGGACGGCAGATGGGCCATCGCCGCCAACGAGCGCGGCGCAGGTCGCGCGGCGCAGGTCGCGCCGCCTCAGGTCAGGGTATAGCCCCCGTCCACGGTCAGCACGGCACCGGTAGTGAAATCGCTGGCCGCCGAGGCCAGGTAGAGGGCAGCACCGGTGATCTCTTTGGCGTCGGCCATGCGCCCGGCCGGGGTGCGGTCCGTCAACCCTTTGGCCAGCGTGGCATTCTGCCACAACGCGGCGCTAAACTTCGTCTTCACAAAGCCGGGCGCAATGGCATTCACCTGGATGTGATCCTTGCCCAACTCCACGGCCAGAACCTTGGTTAACATAATTACAGCCGCTTTACTCACGCTGTACACGCCCATCATTGGCCCCGGTTCCAGGCCGGCAATCGAGGCCACGTTAATGAGCTTACCCCCCTGCCCCTGGCGGATCATCTGCTGTGCGGCGGCCTGGCACACGTAGAAGTAACCCTTCACGTTAACGTCCAGAATCTTATCCCAATGGGAGGGTCCAGCTTCGAGCAGCGGGCCAAAGTGGGGGTTGGTGGCGGCATTGTTCACGGCAATGTCTACCCGGTCATAGTAAGTGACCGCCTGGTCAACAATCGTCTTCGCGCTGTCCGGTTCACCCGCATGGGCGGCAATGGGCAATGCCCGGCCGGGGTAAATCAGGTTAATCGCCGCCGCAGCCGCGTCAACACGCTCGCTGCTGCGGCCGGTAATCACCACATTCGCCCCGGCCGCCACAAAAGCCCAGGCAATCGCCTCGCCAATCCCGCGCGATGCCCCCGTCACAATGGCCACTTTGTTGCTCAGGTCAAATTGATTCATATGCTTTCCGGTTATCAGTCTCGGCTACAACCTGCTCATCACGCAAAACGCCGCAGGGCATCGCAAACGCGCTATTTAAGCTCGCGCCGCGTATAGCCCAGAATACTGCGGGCCACAATCAGGGTGTTAATCTGCTTCGTACCTTCGTAGATGTCATTGATCTTGGCATCACGCATCCACTTTTCCACCAACATTTCCCGCGAATAACCCAGCGGTCCCAGCAGTTCCACCGCCTTCTGCGTAATCCAGGTCACCGATTCACCGGCGCGCGCCTTGGCCATGCTCGCTTCCAGCCGGTTACTCTCGCCGTGGGCCATCATCGCCACCGCCCGCAGCGTCAGCAGCCAGGCCGACTTGTGGCGCGCTTCCATCTCAATCAGGTCACGCTCCACCGCCGTCATCTCAAACTTCGGCTTGGCGTAGTCTACCACCACGCCCTCCTGCTTCAACCGGTCCCGCGTGAACTCCAGCGCCGCCCGGGCAATGCCCATGGCGCTGGCGGCCACCGCCGGCCGGCTGGCATCAAACGTCTTCATGGCTCCCTTAAACCCCTTGTTCGAGCCATCCCGCTGCTGCACTTCCGGGCTGCCCAGGATGTTGTCGTAGGGGATGTGGGCATCGGTAAAGACAATGGCCGCTGTATCGCTGGCGCGAATGCCCAGCTTGTGCTCCCGCTTGGCAATCTTCACGCCCGGCGTGCCCGCCTCCACCACAAACGGCTTCATCCCGGCCCGGCCGGCGCTGGCGTCTACCGTGGCCCAAACCACCACAAAGCCATCAGACTGTTCCAGGGCCAGGCTGCCGTTGGTGCAGAAGATCTTCTCGCCGTTCAGCACCCACTCGTTGTGCTCACGGTCCAGGGTCGCCGTCGTGCGGATGGCGCTGGTGTCCGAGCCAGCCCCCGGTTCCGTCATGGCCATCGCCCCCCACTTGGGCTTGCCCTCGGCAAACTTGCCCAGGATGCGCAGCTTCTGCGCCGTGGTGCCTACGGCCTCCACCGCCGCGCCACCCAGCGCCGGGTCGGGCGTGCTAAGATATTGGCCGGCATCCCCCCAACTCAACATCTCAATCATCAAAATGAGGCGCAGCAGGCTGGTGCTGGGGCCTTGTTTCTCCGGCTGGCTGCCGTTGCCGTTGGTTTGCAGCTTGGCCACGGTGCGCTTGTACTGCTCTTTTTGCACAGGCCACATCATGTTAACGTACTCCACCGGCAGTTCATGCTCATGCTCGTCGTAATAGCGCGACTTAGGACGCATCACCTGTTCGGCCACCATCTTGGCCAGTTGGAGTTCGTTCTGAATTTTCTCAGGAATCTCAAAGCTAATCATCTTGGTTCCTCTTTGGAGCTTATCGGTGTGTCAGCTTGTCACTTGCCGGCTAGATAATCGCCAGACCGTCGAAGGTGGCAAAGCCGCGCGCGTTGCGCAGCCACAGTTCCACCGGATATTCACGAATGTACCCATAACCGCCCAGGGCTTGCACGGCCCGGTCGGCCACATTGACCACCATGCTGTCGATGAAGTATTTCATGACGGCAACTTCGTGGGTGGCATCCTGTCCTTTGTCCAGCAGCCAGGCCGCTTCCCACACCAGCAGGCGGGCGGCGTCCACGTCGATGGCCATATTGGCCAGCATAAAGGCGATAGACTGCCGGTGAGCAATCGGTTCGCCGAACTGCTCGCGGTTCTTGGCGTAGTCCACGGCGTATTCGTAGCCGGCCCGGGCCAACCCCACAGCCGCGGCGCCCAGGGCCACACGGCTATGGTTCAGGATAAGGTTGAAGTCGATGCCGTCCGCGCCGCCGAGTTTGTTCCCGGCCGGGATGCGCACATTCTCCAGTTTCACCCGGTAAGTGGGCAGCGCCCGCACACCCATCAACTTTTCCCGCGCCTGCACCACCAGCCCCTCGGTCCCGGCCGGGACCAGAAAAGCCTGCGTGCGTCCCCCCTCGGCCGCATAAACCAGGAACAGCTCCGCCTCCTCGGCCAGGGGCACCATCCCCTTCAGCCCATTCAGCACATAACTATCCCCCTCAAGCTCAGCCGTCGTCGTCAGGTGATGCGGATCATAGCGCACTCGCGGCTCCGACAGCGCCGCCGTCACCGCCGGCACCTGCGCCTCATCGGCAAACAGTGGCAAATAAGCCGCCTGCTGCTCCGGCGTACCGGCCAGCATCACCGGGAGCGCCACCAGGTTCGGGGCCAGGATGGCCAGCGCTGTTGCCAGGTCACCCCAGGCAAACGCCTCCACCGCCACCGCGCCGGTCACCGCCGAATATTCGCCAAAGCCGCCATACGCCTCCGGCAGGCTGGTCAGCAGCAGGCCCAGCTCCCAGCCCGACTGCACCAGTTCAGGCGGCAGTTTCGCCTCTTCATCCGCGTCGCGGAAAAACTTCCGCACCCGCTCTGCGGCAAAGCGGCTAATTGTCTTGGAAAGCATCTCTTGTTCTTGGTCCAGAGTGAAATCTAACATGTCTCCTACCTCATTTGCGTGATGCGCAATATCCATTGCGTTTGCTGTGACCCGCAGCCCGTGGCCACGGTTCAGCGCGAATTACGTCTTACGAATCACGTCTTTGGCCTATCAGCGGACAATCCGGTCAGTCATGCGGGCCACGCGGACCATCGCCGCCACGTCATGCACCCGCACAATATCCGCCCCACGATCAATGCCAATGGCCACGGCCGCCGCCGTCCCTTCCAACCGGTCCTCCGGCGGCAGGTTCAGTGTGTACCCAATAAAAGATTTGCGCGATGGGCCGATCAGGATCGGGAAGCCCATCGACTTTAGCTGGTTCAAATCACGTAACAATTGCACATTTTGGGCCACCGTTTTGCCAAAGCCCAGGCCAGGATCAATGATAATCTGCCCCGGCCGGATGCCTTGCGCCAGCCCCAGGTCAATACTCGCCTGCAGTTCACGGCGGATATCGCCAATGAGATCTTCGTAATGAATGCCTACGTAGCGCCCCCCCAATCGCTGCTCCTGGGCCACATCTTTGGGCTGGCTGCGGTTGTGCATCACCACCACCGGGCAGCCGGCGGCGGCCACTACCCCGGCCAGGCGCGGGTCCATGCGCAGCCCCCACACATCGTTCACCCAAGCGGCCCCGGCCTCCAGCGCCGCCTCGGCCACCTCGGCCCGGTAGGTGTCCACGGAGATGGGCACGTTCACCGCCTGGCGCACGGCGCGAATAACCGGCAGAACGCGGGCCATTTCTGCTTCGGCACTGACGGGGACACTCCCCGGCCGGGTACTCTCCCCCCCTATATCGATCACATCCGCCCCGGCGGCCACAAACGCCTCCGCCTGGGCCACCGCCGCGGCCACCACCGCCGCGCCATCCCCCACCAGCACGCCATCGCCCGAGAAGCTGTCCGGGGTCACATTCAGAATGCCCATCACTTCGGTGCGCCGGCCCCAAAACAGCGGCACCGGCCAGCGACGAATGCCCTCAGACGAGACCGCCGCGCGCATGGCCAGCACATCCCGGCCGGTCTCCGGATGCACCCAGCGCGGGGCAATATCGGCCAGGGGCACCAGCACAAACGGGCGCAGCGGCAGCCCCGGATGGGGCAGCGTCAGCCCCTCCAGCGCCACCACCGCCTCAGCGTAAGCCAGAATATCAATATCGATCAGGCGCGGCCCCCAACGATCCCCCGGCACACGACCCAACTGCGCCTCCAGCTTCTTCACCGCCGCCAGCAGCCCGGCCGGGGGCAGCGTCGTGCGTCCCGCCAGGCACAGATTCAAAAACGCCGGCTGCGCCTCATACCCCCAGGGCGGCGTCTCGTACACCGGCGAAATCGCCGTGATGGTCAGCAGCCCTTCATGCTCCAGCGCAGTCACCGCCTGGCGCAAGTTTTGTAATCGGTCACCCAGGTTCGTGCCCAGGCTGAGAAACAGTGGGTCAGTCAACGTTGTAACTCAATCCCAACATCCGCAATCCGCCGGCAGTGGGTCCGGCAAATCGCCAAAATCGGTTCAGACAGCAATGAAAAAAGGGGAGAAAGGCCCATGCGCCCTTCTCCCCGGAACATCCAGGTTAAACCGCTTCCTGCGTCTTCTTCAGTTGGTCAACCTTGTCGGCCAGCAAGGTAATCTTCCGGCCCAACGCGTCGATATCCGACTTGGTAGGCACATTCATGCGGTGCAGAATGGCCTCCACGCGCGTGTCAATGTCCTGTGCCGCTGCGTCAACGGCCACTTCGGCCACGTCCACCGCTTCGGCCTCGGCCTCGTCAACCTTCTTGCGACGCTCCAGCACATCCTTCAACATCTTTCGCCCATCTTTCTCGGCGATTTCGCCCCGCTCGACCAGCTTGGCCACAAACTCTTCAATCTCGTTTTGGGCCAGGGCCACGGCCCCAATGCCTGCCAATAAGACCTTGTGGGCAATATCCAGGAAAGGTAGCTGATCCTTTTCAGTTACTTCTTCTTCAAGCATTTCTACTTCTGCCATGTGAATCCTCCAACAATTTTGCGGTTAGCTCACAAACCCAAGATTGCTCTAACCGGCCGGGATTTCCGGCTAAATAACGTAAGAAATGGTCGGGTGTGTCCAAGACCCGGGCGGCGGCCCAGGCGCAAATAACGCGCTGCGTTATGGCGTAATATAACACGCTGCATTATGAGTGTCAAGCCAGGGAAACAGCCCATCCCGGCCGGGTTACCGCAGGTAGACAGCATGCCCAACCTCAGGTAATATCCCCGCACCAACAGCGCAAATAGCCACCCACCCGGCCGGGAACCACCATCCGCGGCACGTCCCGCACCATCCTTCCCACCGGCCGGGCCATACACACCGCAACACAAAACCGCAACACAAAACAAGGAAGAGAGAGATGAATCCCACGCCAGCAAGCGCCCCCACAGCCACCCTTCGTTCACGCATCGTCGGCATCGACAAAAAGGTCCCCCTGCTCAACGGCGAACTGGCAACGTATGTCAACCTGGACAACGCCGCCAGCACCCCCGCCCTGCAAGACGTTACCGACGCCTTGGACCGCTTCATGCCCTACTACGCCAGCGTCCATCGCGGCACCGGCTTCAAGTCCCGCCTGAGCACCCTGGCCTACGACCAGGCCCACGAAATCATCGGCCGCTTTGTAGGGGCCGACCTCAGCCGCAACACCGTCATTTTCGGCAAAAACACCACCGAGGCCATCAACAAACTCTCCTACCGCTTCCCCGTGGGGCCAGACCAGGTGGTGCTGACCACGCAGATAGAACACCATTCCAACGACCTGCCCTGGCGCAGCCGGGCCAAAGTAGTCCATGTGCGCGCCACCCCGGCCGGGCGGCTGGACGAAGAGGATTTTGACCGCAAACTGGCCCAGTACGCCGGCCGGGTCGCCCTGGTCACCGTGACCGGCGCGTCCAACGTCAGCGGCTTCTTGCAGCCCATTCACCGCCTGGCCCGCAAAGCCCACGCGGCCGGGGCCAAAATCCTGGTCGATGCCGCCCAATTCGCCCCCCACCGCCAGGTAGAGATGAAGCCCGACGATGACCCGGAACATCTCGATTTTGTCGTGCTGTCGGCCCACAAGATGTACGCTCCCTACGGCACCGGCGCGCTCATCGGCCCCAAAGAGCTCTTCCTGGCCAGCGGGCCAGAGTACTGCGGCGGCGGCACGGTAGATGTGGTGACCCTGGAGGATGTCCATTGGGCCGGGCTGCCCGACCGGGAAGAAGCGGGCAGTCCCAACGTAGTGGGCGCGGTGGCCATGGCCGCTGCAGCCCAGGCGCTGATGGCCGTGGGCATGGCGCATATCGCCGCCCACGAAGAAGCGCTCATTGCCTATTCGCTGGAGAAGCTGCGCGCCGTGCCCGGCATCCGCATCTATGGCGAAACCGACCCCGGCCGGGCGCACGAAAAAGTAGGTGTCATCCCCTTCAACCTGGCCGGCGTCTCCCACTTCAAGCTGGCCGCCATCCTCGGCTACGAAGGCGGCATTGGCGTGCGCAGCGGCTGCTTCTGCGCCCACCCCTACGTCGTCCACCTGCTCAACCTGGACGAGCACGAAGCCGGCACCTGGCGCGACCAACTCCTGGGCGGCGACAAATCCAACATGCCCGGCATGGTGCGCATGAGCTTCGGCTGCTACAACAACACCGACGACGTGGACCGGCTGGTGGCCATGCTGCACCAGATCGCCCGCGGCGACTACCAGGGCGACTACCGGCTGGATCGGGCCACCGGCGAATACATCCCCACCAACTACCGCGATCCGCTGGAGCAATACTTCCTGCTGGCACCCACCACCGCCCAGGCCGGCACGGCCTAAGCCACATCCATGGACAGGTTGGCGCGCCCCAGATTGACCCAATCTCGCCCACGAATTTCTAGGAGGTAAAGATGCAAGTGCAATATGTGACCAATGAGAAGGGCCAGCGAACCGGCGTTTTGCTAGATATTGAAGCCTACCAGCAACTCATCAGCCACAAACTGGCTGACACCGAGCTTCTGACTGAAATGAGCCGCCCAGAGCTAGAAGCATTGGCGGACAGCCAATTGGCACCTGCTTCCCAGGCGCGGCTGAATCTACTTCTGGCCCAGCATCAAGAAAGGGAACTGACCGAAGCAGCAACCATCGAGCTTGATGAGCTACTGGCACAAGTAGACCAGTTGACTATCTTGAAGACACGCGCCCGCTATACGCTGGCCCAGATGGCAATCACCAAATAGCTGATGGGTGCCTATATTCCAGCTGAACTGAAGCGGCAGGTGCGGGCGCAGTTTGCCAACTGCTGTGCATATTGCCACACACCTGAACATCTGACGGTGGCGATTTTTGAGATCGAGCATATTCTGCCGCTGGTAGCTGGTGGCGAGACAGAATTACTCAATCTCTGTCTTTCATGCCCAACCTGCAATCGCTACAAAGCAGCGCGTTTGACGGCTGTTGACCCGCTGACCAATGACACAGTCCCCTTGTTCCATCCTCAACAGGCACAATGGACCGATCATTTCACCTGGAGCGATGATAAAACAGAACTGCTTGGCCTGACGCCTACCGGCCGGGCAACAATAGACACCCTCCGGATAAACCGGCCGCAACTGGTACGGGTACGCCGAATGTGGGTCAAGATGGACGAACACCCAGCTTCCCTGTAACTGGCATCGAACTTGTTCGTTCTTGCCCGGCTGTTCCGGAGCAGTTTTCAGTCATGCCCATAGGCCCCCAGAACACTTCCCTGGCCTCATTCCCTCTCCACCAGGCCCCCCAAAAACAATCCCCGTGAAGCATCAAGAAACAATCCTAAACAGACAGCCGCAGCAGCCCAGGTTGGCTGCCAACCGCCAATTTCAGATCTGCTCAAAATAGCGGCCGCGTTCCCAATCCGTCACCGCCAACTCATAAGCCGCCTGCTCCTGGCGAAAAACGGCCACGTAGAAATCAACCACCGCGTCGCCAAAAGCCTGCCGGGCGAAGTCGCTGCCCGCCAGGGCATCCACCGCCATCGCCAGCGACGTCGGCAGCAGCACCGGTTCAGCCAGCAGATCGGGCGGCTCAGTCTTATGGGCCAACCCATCCAACCCGGCCGCGATCCACGCTGCGTAAGCCAGATACAGGTTCACGTCGGCCCCAGCCAGCCAGCTCTCCAGCTCTGCCCCCCGGCCGGGTCCCTCCACCACCCGCACCCCGGCCGGGTATCCCCGCCCCGACCAGGCCACCCGCCACCCATCGCCCAACACATACCGCTTATAACTGTTCACCGTTGGCGCAAAAAAGGGCATTAGCGCCGGCAGGTGGCGCAGCCACCCCCCCAGGAACCAGCGGCACTCATCCGACGCCCGGCCGGGACCCAACACCTCCTCCCCGCCAAAACGGTTACGCCGCCCGGCCGGGCTCCACAAGCTCAGCCGCAGCGCCGCCACCGACCCGGCCATCTCCGCCGTCACCTGGGCCATAAACGACACCGCCTGCCCATACTGCGGGGCCAGCAGCTTCAGGCACTGCTTGGCCAGCGCCTGCCCATCCGCCAGGGCCATCACCCCGGCCGGGGCCAACCCCAGACTGTACTGCCCCGGGGCCGCCGTCCCCTGGCTGTGCGCCACCGCCACCCCACCGCGCAGCAAATAACGCCGCGCATTGGCCAGCAGCGGCTCCAGCCGCCCCGCCGGCAAACTATCCGCCGGCCCGCCAAACGCCTCGGCCGGCAGCGGCCCCTGGTAAGCACGCGCCCGCAAACTGCCCGGCGCTTCATTGAAGATATAAAAATCCAGGCTGGCCCCCGCCTGGGCCCTGTAACCCGCCTCCGCCAGGCGGTCCAACTGGGTTTGCAGCAGGCTGCGCGGCGCCACCGCCAGCGGCTGCCCCGTGGTGGCTTCCAGACTCTGGCAAAAAACCAGCGCCGTGCGGTCCAGCCACGGCGCTAACCGCAGCGTCTCCAGCAAAGGGCGGCACCGGATGTCCCCCCCGCTCGTAACAGCCGCCCCCGGCCGGGACCCAGTCCCCAACTGCGGCACGAACAACGCCCCCGGCAGCCAGAAACCCTGCTTCGTCGTCTCCTCCAAAAAATGGATCCCCGGAATGTGACGGCCCAAAAGGCGGCCAAACAAATCAGGCACCACCGCCAGCACGGTATCAATCTCGCCCGACTCAATCTTGCCATTCAATTCCGGCAGTGCTAAGATGCCCGGAGCTTGTTCATCAGCCATAATCCTACCTCTATCAGCCCGTCAGCGGGTCAGCAATTCAGCCGGCCAGTCAGACGCTGACCGGCCGGGACACCTGTCCAGAGTATTTTAGCATGAAACCACGGATCACTCATTGTCTCCTGCTGCCGGCCTTGTGCCTGCTGCTGCTGGCTGGCCTGACCCCGGCCGGGAGCCAACCCGCCCATGCCCAGACCGACCCCGCGCCGCAAACCCACCTGGTCCAGCCCGGCGATACCTGGCCAGCCCTCGCTTACCGCTACGGTGTAGCCGTAGACGATCTGCAAGCGGCCAATCCCCACCCCAACCCCCTGCGCCAGCCCACCATCGGCGACACCATCCCCCTCCCGGCCGGGAGCAGCCCCGAACCGCGCCTGGGGCAGCTCCAGCGGGTAGCGGCCGGCGGGCTGCTGCGGCTGGCCATCCTCCAGGGACAGAACCCCTGGCAGTTGGCCGCCGAATTAGGGCTGGCCTCGCCCTACCAGCCACTCTTTGGCCAGCCACGCTTCTTGCCCGGCGGGCAAACACCGCCGCAAGAGTTCCCGGCCGGGTTCCACAGCCTGGAACTATCCGCCATCCCCGCCCAACCCGGCCGGGCCATCGCCTACCGCGCCCAGGCCACCGCCGGCCTCACCACCACCGCCCAACTCAACGCCCTACCCCTGCTCACCTTCACCAACGGCCAGCAGCAGGTCGGGCTGGGCGGCACCGGCGCCTTCTACCCGGCCGGGGCACCGGAACTGCTCATCGTCCCGGCCGGGGGACCAGCCTGGAGCCAACCCTGGCGCTTCAGCAGCGGCGACTGGGACTACGACCGGGTCACCCTCACCGGGGCCGCCGCCGCCATCGACCAGGAAGCCATTGCCGCCGAGCGCGCCCGGCTGTTTGAATTATGGTCCCAGGTCAGCCCCGTCCCGCAGTGGCAAGGCCCCTTCCAACTGCCCATCACCCAGTACCTCAGCGTCAGCTCCAACTACGGCGCGCGCCGCTCCTACAACGATGGGCCGTTCAGCACCTACCACGAGGGCGTCGACTTTAGCGCCTACGGCGGCACGCCGGTGTCCGCCCCGGCCGGGGGCACCGTAGTCCTGGCCGAGCAGCTCTACGTGCGTGGCGGCGCGGTCATCATCGACCACGGCCTGGGCATTTACTCCGGCTTCTACCACCTCTCCGCCGTCCTGGCCCAGCCCGGCCAGCAAGTGCAGGCCGGCGACATTGTGGGCGAAGTAGGCACCACCGGCCTCTCCAGCGGCAACCATCTCCATTGGGATTTGCTGGTTAACGGCGTCTGGGTAGATGCCGCCGCCTGGCTGGCCCAAGACCTGCCCGATTGGCTGCTGGCCGGCGGCGGCTGGTAACGCCCAATGTAAGGCTGCCCACACCTTTCGGCATCCAGCGCTGCTAAACTCCGGCAGCAGTTGGGCCGGGCAACCCAAACCGCGCCCCGCCAACTGCACCGCCGTGAACGAACCCATGCAACGAAAGAGGAGCACATGAAACGATTCCTACCCCTGACCCTGCTGCTAATCTTGTGGCTGCCGCTGCTGGTGCAGTGCACCACCGCCAGCCAGCCAGCCCCCACAGACCAGACCGGCATCGCCGAGAGCGCCCCGGCCGGGGCCGAACCACCCCCCGGCTTCGAAGGCCAGGACTGGGCCGGCATCACCGCCGCCGCCAGCGGCCAGACCGTCAACTGGTACATGTGGGGCGGCAGCGACGCCATCAACAACTGGGTCAACGGCTTCGTCGCCCAAACCATGAAAGCGCGCTACAACGTCACCGTCAACATGGTCCCCGTCAGCGACGCCACCGAATACATCAACAAAGTACTGGGCGAAAAACAGGCCGGCCAGGACAGCCGCGGCGCGGTAGACCTGGTGTGGGTCAATGGCGAAAACTTCCGCACCATGCGCGAGGCCAATCTGCTCTACGGCCCCTATGCCCAATTCCTGCCCAACACAGTCTACGTCAATTGGCAAGACGCCAGCGTCAGCAACGACTTCGGTTACCCGGTAGACGGCTACGAAAGCCCCTACGGCAAGGCGCAGTTCGTCATGATTTACGACAGCGCCCGCGTGCCCCAACCGCCCACCAGCATGAGCGCCCTGTTCGACTGGATCAGGGCCAATCCCGGCAAATTCACCTACCCCGCCCCGCCCGATTTCACCGGCAGCGCCTTTGTACGCCACGTCTGCTACTGGGCCGCCGGCGGCCACCAGCAGTTCCTGGGCGCATTCAACCAGGCCCTGTTCGACGCGCAAATGCCCGCCTGCTGGGCAGCGCTAAACGACATCGAGGGCGCGCTGTGGCGCGGCGGCCAGACCTACCCGGAGAACCACACCCGCCAGCAAGCGCTGTTTGCCAACGGCGAAGTCTACTTCGACATGGCCTACAACCCGGCCGAGGCCGCCAGCCTGGTCAGCCAGGGGCGCTACCCGGAGAGCACGCGCACCTTCGTCTTCGATGAAGGCACCATCGCCAACACCCATTACGTGGCCATCCCCTACAACTCGCCCAACAAAGCCGCGGCCCTGCTGCTGGCCAACTTCTTGCTCTCGCCGGAGGCACAGCTGAGCAAGGCGCAGCCCGACAACTGGGGCGACCTGCCGGCCCTGGACCCGGCGCTGCTCCCGGCCGGGTGGCAGACCCAATTCGCCGCCCTGCCCCGCGCCGCCGCCACGCTAGACACCGAAACCCTGGCCGCCCACCGCCTGCCCGAACTCCAGGCCCCCTGGCTCACCGCCATCGAGCAAGCCTGGGAAACCTTCGTCCTCCAACAGTAACCACCCCCCATTCACCCCCTCCCCATGCCCTCCCCCACCCGCCTCCTCCTCATGCTCGCCCCCGCCCTGGCCGTGGTCCTGCTGCTGTTTGGCGGCGGGCTGCTGCTGGGCGTGCTGCAAAGCCTGGGCTACCTGCCCTTCCTCGGCCAGACCACGCTCTCCCTGGCCGCCTACCAGGCCATGTTCGCCCGGCCGGCCTTCTGGCAGTCACTGCTGCTAACGCTGTGGATTGGCCTGGCGTCTACCATCCTCTCTACCCTGCTGGCGCTGTTGTGCGCCCTGACCCTGCGCCACGCATTCCGCGGCCACCGGCCGGTAACCTTCCTCTTCCAGCTCAACATCCCCATCCCCCACCTGGTTGGCGCCGTCGGCATGCTCTTCCTGTTGTCACAGAGCGGTTTTCTGGCCCGCCTGGCCCATCTGGTTGGTCTGGTGCAAGACCCGGCCGGGTTTCCCGCCCTCGTTTACGACCCCTACGCCCTGGGCATCATTGCCGAATACGTCTGGAAAACCACCTGCTTCACCGGCATCATCCTGCTGGCCGCCCTGCAAACCATTGGCCACGACTACGAAGACGCCGCCCGCACCCTGGGCGCCGGCCGCTGGCAGCGCTTCCGCTACGTCCTACTGCCCCTCCTGCAGCCGGCCATCCTGTCCAGCTCCGTCCTCGTCTTCGCTTTCACCTTTGGCGCCTTCGAGGTGCCCTACCTGCTGGGCCAGCGCTTCCCCTCCGCCCTGCCCGTGCTCGCCTACCGCAGCTACGTCGATGTGGATCTAAACGCCCGGCCGGAGGCCATGGCCATCAGCGTTTTCATCGCCGCCCTCAGCACCCTGCTCATCTTCATCTACATGCGCCTGACTCGCCCCAATGAGCGCTAACTCGCGGCCGCCAATTTGCCGTTTTGCCGGCACTCAAGGTAAACTGCAATGGCTAACCACGCCCAGCATCCGGAGACGACTATGTGCCGCAGCATCAAGCCCCTGCGCTACCCCGACCGCCCACCCACCGATGAGGAACTGACCGCCGCCGCCTTGCAGTTCGTGCGCAAGGTCAGCGGCTACCGCCAGCCCTCGCGGGCCAACCAGGCCGCCTTCGACCAGGCGGTGGCCGACGTGGCCGCGGCGACCCGCACCCTATTCACCCAGCTTACTGTTAAATGAGCAACCCCCTCTACACTCACCTGCGTCGTCTCTGGCTGCGCTACCGGCCGCGGCATGGCCGCTACTTTGATTACGCCGCCGAGAAAGACATCTACTACTGCTACCGGCTGCTGCTGCACCGCGAACCCGACCCGGCCGGGCTGCAAATGCTGCGTACCCAGGTCCTGGACCAGGGCATCACCATCCAGGCCCTCGTCGATGGCTTCCTCAACTGCGAAGAGTTCCTGGCCCTGCGCCAGCGGCTGGCCGAGCCACAGCTCGTCTCCCTGCCCCACTTTCAGATTTACGCCCGGCCGGCCGACTATTTCATCGGCGGAGCCATCATCCGCGACCAGGTCTACGAACCGCACATCACCCGGCTGCTCACCGACCTGCTCCGGCCGGGGCACACCTTCATCGACGTAGGGGCCAACATCGGCTACTTCACCCTGCTGGCCGCCGCGTTGGTCGGCGAACCCGGCCGGGTCATCGCCTTCGAACCCAATCCGCAGAACTGCGAACTGCTGCGCCGCAGCATCGCCGCCAACGCCTTTGGCAACATCACCCTCCACCAAAACGCCGTGGCCGAGACAGAAGCCGAATTCCTCTTCGACACCGTGGGCTACAGCAGCAACGGCCGCCTGCTGCCCGGCCGGGAAGCCGGCCAGCCCCCCGGCCGGGCCGGCCAATACCCGGTGCAGGCCGTCACCCTGGACCACGCCCTAAGCGACCTGGCCCAGATCGACGTCATCAAGATCGACGCCGAAGGCAGCGAGCCGCGCGTCCTGGCCGGCATGGCCACCATCCTTGCCCGCCACCGGCCCATCATCCTCACCGAATTTGCCCCAACCATGATCGAAGCCACCAGCCAGACCGCCCCCCTGGCCTACTTGCAGCAGCTCAGCCGCACCCACCGCCTGCACCTCATCAACGACAAAGAAGGCATCGCCCCCACCCCCCTACCCACCGCCGACTTGCCCGGCTTCTGCGCCCGCCTTGGCGACCGCCAGGAAGCCCATGCCGATCTGATCGCCTATCCGGCATAGCCAGCCAGGCACAGCAGAACCGCAAAAGGTCAGGCCGCCGGGGCCGTTTCCACCTCGGTCCCGGCCGGGACACCAGCCACCGCCACATGATCCGGCAAAATCGTCTCCGCATTGCGGACCACCGGCGCCAGGTAGGCGGCCAACCCCACCAGCGAGGCCAGCACGCCACACATCACAATCACCCACGCCTCGCCCGCCCCAGGACCAGTCCCCACCAGCCGGGTGATGAAGCTGTTGTCCACCAGCGCCCCCCCACTGCGCAGCGCCGGGCCAAAGATCACGTCCGCCAGCGGGATGGCCAGCAGCCGGGCCAGCGGATCAATGCCCCAGGCAATGAGCCGGCGAATAGAAAAGACCCGCCCCTGCACGTCAGGGGCCACCTTGGCCTGCCAGATCGCCTGGTTGGACCCATTGATGATGGGCACGAAAAAGATGCCACAAAAACCGGCGACAGCCCAAACCGGCACCGTTTGCCCCACGCCCAGCAGCACCACGCCCAGCCAGCTAGAGAAAAACCAGCCCAACAGCACACCATGCACCAGGCGCTTCGGCCCGCCCCAGGCGCTCATCACCAGCGCGCCCACCACGCCGCCCACCGCCCCCGCCGATTGTACACTGCCCAGCGCCAGCTCATTGTTATCGGTGCGCAGCAGGACCATCGCCGGCACAATGGTCATGGCAATGGTCGTCAGGAAATTACCGGTCATGAACACCAACTGCAAGCCCAACAGACTGGGCCGCCGCCAGATGTACTTGAAGCCGTAGGCCGCCTCCGTCAGCAGGTTACCCTGCCCTTCCGCTCCCTCGGCGGTGCGCGGCGGCTGGGGAATGTACACCAGCAGCAGCGCGCCAATGGCAAACAGGAAGGTGAAGATGTCGATCAGCAGCACCCCTTGCAGCCCCACAAAGCCCAGCAGCGCCGCCGCCAGCACCGGCGCAAAAATGCCAGAACCGCTTTCGGCCAGGGAGATCATGCCGTTGGCCCGCGCATACTGCTCTTTGGGCAGCATCACGCTGATGGCCGCCGAATAAGCCGGCCACTGAAAAGCCTGGAACAGACCAGAGATGGCGTTGGTGATGAACAGGTGCCAGATCTCTAATTGGCCGGTGCTCACCAGGATCAGCACCACAATGGTCATCAGCCCGGCCGCCAGGTCGCTGAGCATCATCATGAGCTTGCGGTTGGAACGGTCCACAATGGCCCCGGCAAAGGGGCTGATGACGATGAGGGGCAGCATGAAGGCCAACCCCAACAAGGCCAGCTCCTGCACCCGGCCGGTCTCGCCAAACACATAAATGGGCAGGGCAAAGCCGGTCATGCTGGTGCCCAACAGCGAAATGAACTGGCCAATCCAGACCACGGTAAAAGCCCGCATTCCCTGCGGCTGGCCTGTCGCTGGGTTCTTCATGCTCATCTCCTGGGCCCACCCGGCCGGGATGCACACACCCGGTCCCACAACCTAAGCTAGGTCAACGTTTACTGACAACAAGCACATTTTAGGCAATAATCCTGGCTCTGTCAAGAGTATTTGTTAATATTTACAATGTGCGTATTAAGTTTCTGCATACTTCTATTAATTTTATCAATATCGCCAACCATTTCCGGCCCAACATACGCACCACCGGCCACACCCCGCGCCACTGTACCAAAACTCGGCCGCCCGGCCAGTAATTCTAAATGTAGGGGGAAAAGGGGCGCAATAGGGCAGAAGGTTGCCAGGTGGCGTTGCATGTGAGGTGCCCGAGATCGCGCTGGGCGGCTGATGTGGAGCGATTTTCCAAATACGCTGCGGCATTTACGCTGGCCCGCGCGAGGGCGCTTCGCGCCCCGCGCGGGGGAACCTAATGGGGTTTTTTCAGTTTCTGGGGCAAATGCCCCAAAAACTGAAAAAACCCCGCTTTATTTGGCGTCGCCAGGCGCGAAGCGCCGAGGCGACGCCCCCGGTGCTTGACCTTTCTGCTCGTTTCGCAGGGGGGGGAGTGAACGATTCCGTTTTACATTTAGAATTGCTGCCACCCGGCACATGAGAATTTCGCGCCGCGGTGATAGAATAGAGGGTGTACAGGCGCGTGCACGAGGAGAATGGGGTGACCAGACAGGCCAGCCCGGTGCCACCGTTGCCAGACAGGGAGAACAAACTCCTTCACACCGATCCCCTCCCCGGCCGGTGGCCGCGCACGCCAACCAGAACCTGCGAGGTATTTGCCATGAACCAACCGGCCAACAACATCATCGAAGTCTCCGATGCCACGTTTGACCGCGACGTCGTTGCCCGATCCTACGAAACCCCCGTCGTCGTCGACTTCTGGGCACCCTGGTGCGGCCCGTGCCGCATGTTGGGGCCGCTGCTAGAACGACTGGCCAACGCCCCAAACAGCGGCTTTGTCCTGGCCAAAGTAAACGTAGACGACAACCAGGACCTGGCCCGCTACTACGGGGTGCAGGGCATCCCGGCCGTGAAAGGCTTTCGCGATGGCCAGGTCGTGGCCCAGTTCGTAGGGACCCAGCCAGAACCAATGGTGCGCCGTTTTCTGGAGAGCTTGTAACCCGCAAAAGCGCCCGGCGCCCGTGGCCGGCTCGTTTACGAGGAGGAACTATGAACCAGGTGGTGGCGGTCCCGGCCGGGGCCATCAATCGCAACGACGACATCCGCCTGTTTTCCGGCAGCGCCAACCGGCCCCTGGCCGAAGCCGTTGCCGCCGAACTAGGCATCGAATTATCAGCCGTCAACATCAGCAAGCTCCCCGACGGCGAAATCCACGTGCAGATCAGCGAACTGGTACGGCACCAGGACATCTTCATCATCCAACCCTGTTCGCCTAACGTCAACGACATGCTGGTCGAGCTGATGCTGCTCATCGACGCCTTTCGCCGCGCCTCCGCCTGGCGCATCAACGTCATCATCCCCTACTTCCCCTACGCCCGGCAAGATCGCATGGCGCGCGGCCGGGAAGCGGTCAGCGCCAAGGTAGTGGCCCGCACGCTGGAGATGTTGGGCGTGACCCGTGTCATGTACGTGGATATCCACGCCCTGCAAATTCAGGGCTTCTTCGACCTCCCGGTGGACCCGCTCACAGCCATGCCCGTGCTGGCCGGCTACTTCCAGGATGATCCCCGCTTCCGGCCAGAGGAGACCGTGATCGTGGCGCCTGACCTGGGCCGCGCCCGCCTGGCCGGCAAATATGCCGAACAACTGGGCATGCCCCTGGTCATCATGAACAAGAGCCGGCTAGATTTCGAGCACACAACCACCGCGGCCGTCGTCGGCGACATCGAAGACAAGACAGCCATCATCATCGACGACATGATTGCCGGCGGCAGCGTGCTGGACCAGATTCCCGCCCTGTTGGCCGTCGGCGCTCGCTCGCCGGTTTATCTGTCCATTACCCACCCGGTCCTGCTGCCCTCCGCCCTGGAACGGCTCAACCGGGATTACATCGCCGAACTGGTAACAACGGACACGATCTATTTGCCACGTGAGAAGCGCCACCCCAAGATTCGCATCCAGTCGATTGCCCGCACACTGGCTCAGGCTGTTTACTACATTCATTCCGGCGAGTCGGTTGGTTCGCTGCTGCGCCTGCTGTAGCCCGCGCGGTGGTGTCCGCCCCGGCCGGGCGAAAGAAAACCCGTCCCGGCCGCGTCTAGGATAGCAGAGACCACTCACGACATTCAATACCACCTGTCAAGGAGAACGACATGACCGCCACCGCAGACATCGGCCTGATTGGCCTGGCCGTTATGGGCCAGAACCTGGTCCTGAACATGAATGATCACAGCTTCACCGTGGTTGTCTATAACCGCACCACCAGCAAAGTGGACGAATTTCTGGCCAACGAAGCCCAGGGCACCAGGGTCATCGGTGCCCACACCATCGCCGAACTGGTTGCGCACCTGAAGCGCCCCCGCCGCGTCATGATGATGATCAAGGCCGGCCCGGCCGTGGATGCCATCATCGAACAACTGCTGCCCCACCTGGAAGCGGGCGACATCATCATCGACGGTGGCAACTCCCTTTACACCGATACCGCCCGTCGCACTGACTATCTGGAAGCGCGCGGGTTGCACTTCATCGGCACCGGCATCTCCGGTGGTGAAGAAGGGGCGCGGCACGGCCCGTCGATCATGCCCGGCGGGTCGCCAGCCGCCTGGCCCCACGTGAAGCCAATCTTCCAGGCCATCGCCGCCAAAGTGGCCGACGGCACCCCCTGCTGCGACTGGGTCGGCGAAGGGGGCGCAGGTCACTTTGTGAAGATGGTGCATAACGGCATTGAGTATGGCGACATGCAGCTCATCGCCGAAGCGTATCACCTGCTGCGCACCGCCGCGGGGCTTGATAACGAGGCCATGAGCCAGACGTTCCGCGACTGGAACAAGGGCAAACTAGACTCCTACCTGATCGAGATTACGGGGGACATCCTGGCCTACCGGGATGAGCAAGGGCAGGCGGTATTGGACCTGATTCTGGACGCGGCCGGGCAGAAGGGGACGGGCAAATGGACAGCGGCCAATGCCCTGGAGCAAGGGATCCCTCTGACGCTCATTGGCGAAGCGGTGTTCGCCCGCTTTCTGTCGGCGCTGAAGGAAGAGCGGGCCGCGGCGGCGGCGGTTCTGGCCGGGCCGGCGGCAGCGTTGGTTGCAGACCCGGCCGGGTTCACCAACGACATCGGCAAGGCCCTCTATGCCGCCAAGATCATCTCCTACGCCCAGGGTTACATGCTGATGCGCGCCGCCGCCACCACCTACGGCTGGCACCTGAACTATGGCGGCGTAGCCCTCATGTGGCGCGAAGGCTGCATCATCCGCTCCGCCTTCCTGGGCAAAATCAAAGAGGCCTTCGACAACAATCCCGACCTGAGCAACCTGCTCCTGGATGACTACTTCCGCCAGGCCATAGCCGATAGCCAGGGGGCCTGGCGGCGGGTCATTGCCCAGGCCGTAACGCTGGGCATCCCCGTGCCCGCCCTAAGCAGCGCCCTGGCCTTCTACGATGGCTACCGGCACGAGCGGCTGCCGGCCAATATGATTCAGGCGCAGCGGGATTACTTTGGGGCACATACTTACGAGCGCATCGACCGGCCGCGGGGCGAATTCTTCCACACCAACTGGACCGGCACCGGCGGTGACGTCACCGCCGGCACTTATGAGGCGTGAGTCAGGATTCATCGTCGCCGCCAAGCCGTCACCTGTCTGACCGCAAGATGCCATAGAGGGCCAGGTCTTCAAACTGACCCCACTTGATAACGTGCTGGCGCAAGAGACCCTCATACTGCATCCCAATCTTGGCCATCACCCGGCCGGAGGCGGGATTGCGCACAAAGTGATAGGCGTGGATGCGGTTCAACTCCCACGGACCAAAGCCAAAGTCTAGCATGGCCCGGGCCGCTTCGGTGCAGTAGTCCTGCCCCCAAAAAGGCTTGCCGATCCAATACCCCATTTCGCCGCGCCGGTAAACATTGTTCTTGGTCAGGCCAATCGCCCCAACCAGCGCGCCGCTGCTGCGCAGCGTGACGGCAAAGGTAACCGAATGGCCGGCGCGGTAGGCAGGGACATGGCTGCCAATCCACGTTTCAGCCATGCCAGCCTCGTAAGGGTGGGGAATGTTCAGTGTGGTGTCGGCAATAGCCCGGTCCCCCGCCAGCCGCTTTACCTCTGGGGCATCGGCCAGGGTAAAAGGGCGCAGCGCCAGCCGCTCAGTCAACAGTGTCGGTTGCGTGTTCATCATACGCTCCGGTGCTACAGCTCTTTGACCATGTGGTAGGCCAGGTCACTGCTGGAGACAACGGCCACCGGCCGGGGCTTCCCCTCTTCCATTTGCACCACCACCACCCGGTGGATGCGGTTGGTCAGCAGCAGTTCTGCCACCTCTCGCAGCAAACTAGATGGACTCACGCAGACCACGTCGGTACTCATCACCGCCCCGGCCGGGCGCAGCATCCAATCATCATAGGCCAGGTTGGCCCGCAGCAAATCGGTTGTGGATAACAACCCCTGCAAATACCCATCCTGGTCCACCACGACCAGCGAGCTAATCCCCTCCGTCACCATCAGCCGGCACACCTCCGCCAACGGCGTATCCACCTGACAGCTAAAAATGCCAAAGCGCTTGGCCTCCAAAACCGTTCGCCCTTTCTTCATGTAATCACCCTCATAGTCCACGTCTGCCAACCCCCTGCCTGCCCAAAAAGCTATCGAACACACGGCCATTATACCGGAGTTCCGTTCGCCTGTATAATCGCCTCTGCCTCACCTAGTAATTCTAAATGTAAGGGGAAAAGGGGCGCAACAGGGTAGAAGGTTGCCAGGTAGCGTTGCATGTGAGCTGCCCGAGGTCGCGCTGGGCGGCTGATCAAGTTTTGCAGTAAGCGCTCGCTCCCCAAACGCTGCCCCGCGCGAGGGCGCTTCGCGCCTGGCGACGCCCCCGGCGCTTGACCTCTCGGCTCGTTTCGGGGGGGAGTGAACGATTCCGTTTTACATTTAGAATTGCTGTGCCTCACCAGCCCAGGTGGATAGTCGCCCCGGCCGGGTCAGCCAACTCCTCGGCCAGCGGCAGCATCTCCTCATACACCCGGCTCTCCGCCACCGCCAACTGCGCGCCACTGGCCAGCAGCAGCGACACCACGTACACATAATGCCGGTTGCGCCCGCTGCCCCGCCGCTCCCGCCGCACCCACACCTCCTGCAAATCCGCCAGCCCGGCCACACGGCTGCCCCTGCGCCGCAGTTCCCGCCGCTCATGGTCAATGGTCAGCGGCTGGAACCTGACCAGGTCGCGCACCCAGGTAAAGCTAGCCACCCCCAACATAAACAGCACAAACAAGGCTATGGGCCAGGAAAAGCGGAACCAGGCCAGCAGCGGCACAACAACCAGCAGCATGACCACGGCCTGCAGGGCCACGCCCGCCAACCACGTCCAGGAACGCCGGATGAGCGTCTCGCGGGGCGAGGAACGGTTAATGGTGAACCGGCTCATACTCGCACCTCGGTCGGCAGCCCACAAAGGGCGGCAATCTCGGCCAGCGCCGCCTGGGCACTCTGTTCATCAAGCGTTTCGCCCAGATGGATGCGCCCCCGGTCTTGCAGGATCACGTTTAGCCGGTAGCGGTCGGCCGTGCCGTGGGCGTGTACCTGGCGCAGTTGCAGATGGTCAATATCACGAAAGGGGGCCGCATTCCCCCAGTTGCGCTTCAGCACCCGCTGGTTGCGGTCAAAGGTGAAGCGCCAATCGGTGGTCAACAGCCGCCAGGCCACGCTGAACAGCGAGCCAAGCAGCAGCAAAATGGGCAGGATGAAGAAGAGGAGTGGGAAGAGGACCATGAAATTCCCGGCCGGGTCTGCCAACACCAGGCGCAGCGAGGCCAACAGACCCTCGCCGGCAAAGAAATATGGCCGGCCGGCCAGCAAGAAGAAGCCCAGGAAGAAAGCCAGCCCAATCCCCAGCACCAGGCTCTGCGCCACCGGCCCCAACAGCGATGACAGCGAGCGCTGCACCATAATCTGCCCCGGCCGGGGGCGGCTCAACGTCAGCGACGGCTTAAGCCACGAGGAAATCATCTGCGCCATATGTCAACCTCAGACAACTAAAAAGCCAGCAAATCAGCCATACGCTGCCGGATTTCGGCCACGCCCGGCACCACCGCATTCATCAGCGCATAGTTAAACGGCACCGGCACCGGCGGCGCGGCCAGCCGCTCCACCGGTCCATCCAGGTCCATAAACGCCTCCTGCGCAATCGTGGCCGCAATCTCCGCCCCAAAACCGCCCAGGCCAATATCCTCATGCACAATCAGGCACTTCGACGTCTTACGCACCGACGCCAGCACCGCTTCCTTGTCCCAGGGCACAATCGTGCGCAGGTCCAGCACCTCGATGCCGGCATCCAGTTCCCGCGCCGCCAGTTCGCAGCGCTCCACCATCGCCCCCCAGGTCACCACCGTCAGGGCACTGCCGCGGCTGACAAAGCGCGCCTGGCCAAACGGCACCACATACGCATCGCCCGGATAAGGGCGGCGGGCCCAGGCGGCATCCATCTGCGCCCGGTGCTCAAAAAAGATGGTGGGATCGTTGCCGCGCAGGGCGGCGCGCAGCAGCCCCACGGCATCCTCGGCATTAGAGGGAAACGCCACCCGCCAGCCCACGGCATGGGCAAAGGTCACTTCGCTGGTGACACTGTGCCAGGGATCGCCCACCTTGCGGCCAAAGCCGCCAGCCACGCGCACCACGATCGGCGCGGCGAAGCGGTTAGCGGTCCGCCAGCGCAGGGTGCCGCAGTTGTTAAGCTGCTCGGTCGCGGGGTCGGCGTACTTGCGAAACTGGATTTCGGGCGCGGGCATCAGCCCGGCCAGGGCCAGCCCCACGGCCCGGCCGATGATACCTTCTTCAGACAGGCTGGTATCGAAGACACGCTCCTCACCATGCCGGGCTTGCAGGGCCATCGTGGCAATGTGCACGCCCCCTTTTTCGCCAACGTCTTCGCCAAAGACGACGAGGCGCGGGTTGGTGGCCAGTTCGCTGTCCAGCGTGCGGCGGATGGCTTCGACCAGGTTGATGCGCCGGGGATCGCTGACCTGGGGGGTGGGGTCCCCGGCCGGGAGCACAATCCCCTCGGCCGCCAACCCACCTACCCCGGCCGGGTCGGCATCGTCGTGCCACACATGCCGGGTAATATTCGCGGTGTCAGGTTGGGGCTGCTGCAGGGCGGCGTCGCGGGCGGCGGCCACTTCGGCCTGCACATCGGCCACCAGCGCTTCCCACCCGGCCGGGGGCAGGCAGGCCGGCACCAGGTAGTCACGCAGCGCCGGCAGCGGGTCTTGCGCCCATTCCGCTTGCAGCAGTTCGGCCGGTTTGTACGCCTGGTTGTCGTGCCCGGAATGACCGCTCAGGCGGGGAACCTCCAGCCGCAGCAGCGCCGGCCCCGCCCACTGGCGCACATAATTAACCGCTTCCGCCACCAGGTTGGCCGTCCCGGCCGGGGCTGTGCCGCTCCCCTGCCAGATACGCAAATTCTGGAACGCGGCCAGGTTTTCGGCAATGTTGCCTCCCGGTGTCTGCAAATGTTTGCGCACCGAAATGGCGTAGCCATTATCCTCAATCACAAACAGCACCGGCAGGCGCAGCGTCGTGGCCATGGTCAGCGCCGACCAGAAGCCATTGGTGGCCACAGAGCCATCGCCGCCAAAAATCACCACCATACTGCTGGCGGCCGCCGTCTCTCCCAGCCGCCGCACCCGGTATTGGATGGCCTGCGCCCAGCCAATGGCCGGCGTATACTGCGAACCCACATCCCCGGCCATGGGCAGCACCGTCGCCCGCCCCCGTCGCGGCATATTAAACACCACACCCACATCCCGGCCGGCGCTCACGCTGCCCACCCGCGCCATCCCACAAGCAAACGCTTCCTCAATCGTCAGCCCGGCCCCCAACATGAACGGCCGGGAACGGTAATAGACACTGGCCGCATCCATGGGCTGGTCCAACAGTTGGCTGATTAACACCTGCCCCAACTCATGCCCCCGCGCCGAGAACTGGTAAGGCACCAACCCTTGCGGGTACAACTCCGCCTCCTCCAGGTCGTCCATAGTGCGCGAAACCAGAATGCAGCGCGCAACCGCCTGCCAATCAAATGCGGGATGAATATCGGCCAATGTGATCCTCCGTGTCAACTGATGTGGCGCAAATGTTACCTTATTCAACCCCATTTCCGCAACGCCACACCCAACGACGTGCCCACGCCCACCAGGGATGTTCAGGTATAGGAAAGAAACCCATGACAATGTAGGAAATTATGACTAGCCTCCAACCCCACTGGTAAAAGCATGTTATAATGGCTACCAGTGCGCTTTGTAACTAGATCAATTGATTATTATCGCCTTCTGATTATCGTACTCTGGCATTTGCTGCAAGATTGTGGGCCATAGTCAAGTTCATTGCTTGTCATCATATGGTATCGGCAGATAGGATGTAGAATGTCTCAACGGAAAGCAAAAGGACAGGCCCTGGCCGAGTTCGCGCTCATCATCGTTGTCTTGCTGCTGCTGGTTTTCATCATCATTGAAACCAGCCGTATCCTGTGGGGCTGGGTCACGGTGCAAAACGCGGCCCGCGAGGGTGCTCGCTATGCCACCACCGGCCGGGACGACTGCGCCGCCGTGCCCGACCGTTTGGGCTGTGTCATCAGCCGGACGCACGACATCCTCAGCGCCCTCCCCCTAAACGAAGACCCCAACCGCCTGTTTGAAGATGACAACTATTACCTGATCGAAGTCTACGGCGTTGACCAGAACAACCAGCTCATCGCCAACTTCCCCGGGGCGGCCGGCAAGCCGGTGATTGTGCGCGTCTACTACCGCGTGCCCATCATCACCCCCCTTCTCCGGCCCATTCGCGAATCGCTCATGGTCTTTGGCCAGGTAACCCTGACCAACGAAGCCTTCAACTCCTTGGGCGGCGATAGTGCCGGCGTTGGCGTGCCACCACCGATCCCACCGCTGCCCACCCCAGGCGTCACCCCCAGCCCAACGGCCACCCCCACCACCGGCGCATCGCCTACAGCCACCGGCACATCCACCATCACCGTGACCCCCTCACCCACACGCTGCAATACGCGCTTTGAAGACAACCTGATCCAGGGCGATACCTGGGCGGACGTGACGGGCGATGTGGGCGGCAACGTCATCCTGTACGATTTGAGTGTGGCCGGCACCCCGCCGGCTATTGGCACAGCCGTGATCGATGGCCCCTTCGGCGGCCATGACTGCCCCGGTTTTGTCCGCATTGCCCCGGTGGCCCCACCCCTGAGCGGCGGCCATGTCATCCTGGTGAGCAACAACTCCGACGGTTCTGAGGACACAGCCATTGTGCTCACGGCACCGCCCTCCCCCACGCCTTCGCCTACGGGCACGGCCACGGCCACATTCGCGCCAACCGGTACACCCACGCCAACGCCCAGCGCCACACCAGCAACGCCGTTTATCATTGTTTTCCCCAGTTGCCAGGCTGGTCCGGGGATCAATATCACCATTGAAGGGCACAACTGGACGAATGCCAGCCTGCCTATTACCCTCTTCTGGGTGCCACAAGGCCAGTCAGGCCAGGTGATTACGACGATCCCGGCCGGGCACGCGCCCTCCTTCACCTTCTCGTGGAGCAACCCCAATGTCCCGCAAGGCAGCCATCTGGTGCGTGCCGTGTCCGGCACAACCATCAAGGAAGCGCCACTAACCGTACCCTGTCCAAACATCACGCCAACAGCAACCATCTTCCCACCCACCTCCACACCTAACCCGGCCGACTTAATCATTGGCCGGCCAGAGCTGCTGAGCACCCCGCCCATTGTGGAATACCGCCCGCTGCAATTCCGGGTTTCAATCACCAACACCGGCACAATTGAGGTCAACAACCAGTTCTTCACCGACCTGTTCCTGGACCCGCCAGACAGCGCCATCTACAGCGATACGATCTCGCTCTTGTACAGCGGCGGCTATCGTGCCGTCTCCAGTCTGGCAGGCGGAGCCAGCCGGGTACTGACCATATCGGTGCCGCTGGGCTTCTCTGGTGGCCTCACCGTAACGCGGACTGTCTATGGCGTGGTGGACTCAATTCTACAGATTGACGAATCGAACGAGTTCAACAACATCAGCATACCACCGCTCTATGTGCCCAACGTCACGCCGGCCCCGTCCCCCACACCATCCCCTACACCCGATGGCATAGACCGGATCAGCGGTGTGGTGCGCAGCTTCATCTTCAACTGGGTGCCCCAATTCCGGGCGCAGGTGTTCCTGGTAAGCGGCGGCAATGTGCTGGCCTACACGGAGACGAACTCGAACGGTTACTATGAGTTCAACGGCGTTGCCGTGGGCACGTATGAGGTCTATGCTTGCCTGGATGTAGACACGGAGACGCATGTGGGGTCGCGCACGGGTATTGCACCGCCAAATCCGTTTGCCGACATTTTTATGCTATCGGACCCGGCCGGGTGCCCCTATGCTCCCTAATGCTGCAACGGTAATGGCGTATGACTAAAAGACCGCTTTCACTTCTAATCCTGACCTTCCTGCTGGGGCTGGCCGCTGTATTCAACTGGCAGCGGTCCCGGCCGGTTCAGGCCGGCCCCAACCCCACCTCGCCACCCAACTGGGAACAACAACCACCCGGCACAGCCATCTCGGTCGGCGGCGGCTCAGTGGGGGCCGACACGCCCAACATCAGCATTGCCCCCAACCAGCGCCTGCTCATCGTCTACAACAACTGGACCGGCGGCCCCAGCAACCGCGACCCCTACTTCGCCGTCTCCAACAACGGCGGCAGCAGTTGGTCGTCCCCGGCGGCCATCTACACCAGCCCCGGCATAGACTCCTTCCATGTGAATGCAACCTATGACGCCGCCAACACGGCCCATGCCCTTTGGGCCGAAAACGACGGCGCCTTGCCGCTCAGCACCGCCTCCCTACGCTATTCCAGGAACGCCGGCAGCGGTTGGAGCGCCAACCCGGCCACCCTCTCGTCCCTCTCATCCCCCCTACCCATCATTGTAGACCCGGTAATAGTGGCCGGGGCCAACAACAACCTGGACGCCGTTTGGGCTGAAGGCAACCCCATCGGCGCAGGTGGTAATCCCAACATTTATTACGCTCGCTCAACCGATGGCGGCCAGACCTGGAGCGGCAAGAATCCGATCCGGTCGACTTCGCCATCGTCCCGCCTGCCCAGCCTGGCCGTCTCAGACGATAACCGGCGGCACGTGGTCTGGGCAGAAGGCGCAGTGGGCGGCTCAACCCTGGTGCTCTATTCCCAGGGCACGCTCCAGGGCAGCGACCTTGTCTGGAGCACCCCCATCACGCTGTCGCTGGGCATCACAGATACAGCCACGCAGCCGCAGATTGTGGCCGATGGCAACACCTTGCATGTTTCTTTTACTCGCTCGCGCACGGTTGACCCCATTTATGGCGACCGGGACCAGTGGGTAATGTATACCGCTTGCACTGCCGACTGCAGCAATTTGCCCAACTGGTCACCCCGGAAAACGGTGTCGGGCGAAGAAGATCCGGTAAAGGTAACCCAAAACACGCCGTTTGACCTGGTCTCCAGCCTGACCACCGGCAATGGTTGTCCTTTTGTCTTCTTCCATGGCGCGGTGCCCGGGACGTTTGACCGGGAGCTTATCTGGGATGTCAACAAGTGTGACAACTGGGCTGGCGGTGGGCGCGATCGGATGACGGATGAGTCTATGCGCGGCATTAACCCCAGCGTAACCAGCAGCGGCAACCGGCTGCACGTGGCCTATGAATGGGTGGCGGAACCTGTGCACCATGTGTACTGGATGTCCGGCAAGATGCAGTCGGCGGTCTATCTGCCCATTGTCCGGCGGCGCTAAGGGTCCGTCCAAGATCAACTTTGGACTTTCCGTTCGTAGTAACCGCTTTAGCGGTCTGCACGGCTAAAGCCTTTACTACAAACTTCATTGCCAGCGAATCCTTAGGGACGGTATGACCCGTGTAGAGCGAATTCTGACCATTTTGTTGGTCATTTTATTGGTGGCGGTGGTGGTGATGGCTGTTTTGTTTTGGCTCCGGCCGGGAGGTGGCAACCCGGCCGGGAACAGCATTGGCGTAGGCCTGGAACCAACCTCTGTCTTTCAGGGGCAGACGGCTCAGGTCGCCTTTGCCAGCGCCCAGGCCGCCGCCCGCGGCTGGCAGCCCGACGCCCAACTGCTAAAAGCGACCGCCACCTGGCCACAGGGCACCGGCCGGGACAAACTCATTCAAGGCGAATCAACCTGGAACTTCACATTTTATGCGCCCGCCAGCCAATCCATCGCCGTCATCACCATCACCGATGGGCAGGCCAGCCTGGACAGCACCAAGACCCTTAGCGAACCCATTGTCCCGGCCCCACTAGACATCACCGGCTGGCAGCTAGATAGCCGGGCCGCCATCCAGCGCATGTTGGCCGCCGGCGGCGACAGCTTTCTGAGCAGCGCTTCCTACACCATCCTGACCGTCGCCCTAACCACCAGCAACGAAAGCCAGCGCATCGAATGGCTGATCTCCCTGCTGGCCACCCAAAGCGGCAGCGCCTACACCATGCGCATCGATGCCACAACCGGCGAAATTCTGGAGATTATTCAGTCGCCCTAAAGGTTAGATGAGACCATGAAAAAGCTGATTCAGTTCCTCAGACAATCCGCTAGAGGCCAGAGCCTGGCCGAAACAGCCCTCGTCATGCCCATTTTGGTGCTGCTCATCGCCGGCGTCATCGAGGCCAGCAACCTGGTCCTGGTCCAAAACCGCATCAGCACCGCGGCCCGCTCCGGCGCTCGCTTTGGGGCCAACGGTGGCGAAGACCCAGGCATTCTAAACGTCACCCTCAACACCGTCACCCAGACCCTCAGCCTGGACCCCAACATCTGGGATATCTGGGTGGTCCGGGCCGAAGTGGACGACAACCGGCAAATTCCAGCCGATCAATTCACCTTCACCCACGTCTACGGCTCGCAGATGACCACGCTGTACACCGAAACCAACACCGTCACCTTCACCAATGACCTGAGATTACAAATTGAAGCCCAACTGCGGCTCAACGAGAACAACGATCCCAATGCCGACTCCAGCGGCCTGAAAGTCGTGGGGACCTACGTCCTGTACGAAATCGATTCTATCCTGGGGCTAGACGTATTGCCCACCCTGCTAAACTACAGGACTATCCAGGGCTTCAGCATCATGCGCCGGGCAGCGGTGGCAACTTCCATCGACCAGACAGAAGGCTGTCGCGGCGTCTTCCCCATCGTTCTAGAACAAGGCGTCCGCACCATCTCCCAGGCCGAATTCGATGCCATCCGGCCCCAGTTCACTTACCCCACCGGCATCAACGTCCCCCGCTGGGAGGACTTCCCGCGCCAACCACCGCCGGGCACCACCGCCCCGCTCCTGCAGGGCCTGGAAGGGTACGTCTTCAAGTTCAACGCCGGCAACTTCACCAGCCGCAACTTTGACTGGCTGAAATGGAACACCAATATCACCGCCCTGAACGGCGGCGGCAATCTGCTGGCCACCTCGCTAACCTGGCCTGGCAACAGCAGCGACCACCAGAACCGCGGCGATAGTCCCAACCCGCCACCCGGTTCGTGGCCCTATCCGTTCACCTTCCGCGGCTTTGCCGAAGCCGGCGACCCGGAAGATAACCAACTGCACGGCGGGGATTTCATCATGCGCGATGGTGTCTCCGGCGGCTTTGGCGGCCTGAACGTTGAACAGACCCTGCGCAGCCACATCGACAGCCAGCGCGTATTACGCATGGTGCTGTGGGATGCCAACGGCGACTCAGCCGAACCCCGTTACCGGGCCAGTGGCTTTGCCGTCTTCCGCATCCGCGGCTACAGCACCAGCGGTGGCTGGCTGCTATTGGAACTCTATCGTCTGGATCTTTCTTGTGGCCAGACAATCAATAACTGACCGGACAGTGGCGACTCTCTTGTCGGGATTGACCTTGACCAGTAGACCAGGCTGAATGGCGCTAACAGGTTCAAGGACATTCGTTAGCTCCTGAGGAATGGAAACATGTTGAATCGAATCAAATTTCCTTGCATTCGTCGCCCACAAACGGAAAACGGGCAAAGCCTCATTTTGCTGGCCCTGATGTTTGTTGGTTTGCTGGCCTTTATGGGTCTGGCCATTGACGTTGGCTTCATCTATGTGCGCCAGGCACAACTAACTGCGGCGGTAGACGCCGCGGCCCTGGCTGGCGTTAGCGAGCTAACGTCGCCGGGCATGCTGCCGGTGGCCAACTTGCGGGCCGCTGAATTCATGCATGCCCACGACCTGCCCAGCGTGGTCATTACCCGCACTTTTGACAACCCCGCTAACTACTCTGAAGGCCTTTCGGTCCTGGGCGCACGGCAGTACTCAATCACCGCTACCTGGCCGGTGGACCTTTTCTTCTTGCGGGTCATTGGCCGCGACACTTTCAGCGTAACCAAGTCCGCCACGGCGGCCCAGTTCCCACTAGCCGATATTTATGCCAGCCGGCGGGTGGAGGATGGCGCCCTCAGCACCTCCAACCAGGCGGTCTTTGGCCCGCACATCTGCGTCACCTATGGGGACCCGTTTTCCTCGTTCAGCAACGCCGCGGCGCAGTTCCGCCAGACGTGGCGCGGCGATTCCACCGACCGCACCTATCACTACCGTATTCTGATTCCACCGGAATATTCGTCTGATATTGTGCGGGTGGAGTTGTTTGACCCCGATTCCATTAACCGGCCCAACAATAGTGGCGGCAGCTACCAGGACACGGTGGTACATACTTCGCTGGCGATTGCAAGCGGATTGCCACCTACAGAGCTGCGCAGTTGTAGTGCGGATCAGAAAAACCCATGCTTGATTAACACCACAGAGGGCAACCTGGGCTTTCCGGTAGACCGGATCAATCTGTGGTGGTTCGCCCGTATTGACGAGAATCGTGGCTCAGGTACGGCTCCCGGCAACCCCAACGTCTGCGGCGAGCCTAGCAGCTATAACGTGGGTTTCAACACCGTTACCTTGTATTCGCTGTATTATTACCAGCGCCTGGCCGACGGGACCGTTGTGGAGACGCCGCTGGCCTGGTACTATGGGCAGTCGGGACAGTCATCGCGGGACAATGCCTACAGTAGTTTCAACCACCAGACGGATATGCAGTGGGTCAGCCCCGGCGGCCGGTCCATTTTTGACCAGCCGGTAGCAGTCCCGGCCGGGTGCGGCAGCCCCAATGGCGGTGATTACGATCCGGTAGCCTGCCCCAGCGGCACACCCCCCGGTCCCGGCAATGGCTTTGAACTCAGCATCAACGACGATCTGGCCAACATCCTGGTAGACGGTGTCACCGGCAACCGCTTCGTTTATCTGGACGTCACCAGCCTCAGCGGCGCTTCCGAAAACGGCTTCGAGATTTGGGCCGGACCGCCAGACTACACCAACAACATCTCCAGTAACGTTAATACCCGCAACGTGCAAATCATCAACAACCCCAACGCCCACTCCTCCCGCGGGGCCACCGTATTTGGCATGGGCCACCTGCCCATGAACTCCAACGTCAACTTTGCGGTAGACATTCCCCTGGTCTACCTGGGACCGGAATACGCCGGCACGTCGGTCTACCTCAGCCATTACGACTCAGATTCGGGGGCACAGCCGCCGATCATCTTCTACTTCGACTCCATTGCCGAGTCGGACTGGTCCAAGACCTTTGGCGCCGGCGGCGTTGACCCGGATGGGGTGTCTGGTCGCTGCCGGCCGGGTAACTGCAATGGCCAGTTTGTCGCCCCACCCTACCAGATTAAGGTGCCCACCTTTAGCGAGGATTGCACCAATCCGGCCGATCCCAGCCAGCGCGACATCTGTACCCCCTTCTACGGTGGGCGGCTGATAGCCCGCTATATCGGCGGTACCAACGACACTTATCACTGGAATATCACCCTGGACGGGCTGCCATATCTCGTGCGGTAGCCTCGCCCTAGCCACGCCAACCACCAGGCCGCCCGTCGTTCGTTAACGGGCGGCCACCTTACAACAACCAATAAGACCACCAACCCGGATTTTTCCTGGTTGGGCTATTGCGCTACCCGGCCGGGAACCCAAGCCCACCTGGTCCGGTCGCCTATTCGTTTGCCAGTCCGATCACCACCACAACATCTTATCGATTCAACCAGCAGGCATTTATCATATGAGAGGGAATCATGCAACAGTATCTAAGGCGGCTTCGTAAGCGAAGCCAGGGACAGGGTGTTCTGGAGTTTGCGCTCATCCTCATGCTTGTGGGCCTGGCCGCGGCGGCCATCATCTTCATTCTTGGGCCAACCATCGGCAACGTCTTCTCCAACTTCATCGCCGACGCACCAGTGGCCCCGCCCAGCCTCAACGACGTAACCCGGCTGCCTACCAGCACCCCCGCCCCCACTGCCACACCCGGGCCACCCATCCCCACCGACACACCCGTCCCCACCACCACCCCCACCGCCACCACTGTGGCCACCAACACCGCCACACCCACCAACACCGCCACGGCCACCAACACCCCCACCGCTACCAACACCCCCACCAACACGCCCACGAACACCCCCACCACGACCCCCACCCAAACCCCCACCAATACGCCAACGAATACGCCGACCAACACCCCCACCAGCACGCCCACGGCCACCCCCACCAACGTGCCCGAAGTCTTGTTCGAGGACGACTTCAACCGCTCAGATAGCAACACGGTTGGCAATGGCTGGCTAGAATCAAATCCAAGCAATACGCAGACGGCCATTCAATCCAATAGACTTTGTGTCACGGACGCTTCCGATGTCGTCAATCGCCCCCTGGTCAAACACACCTTCACCGCCGTCAGCAGCGGCCTGGTTGTATGGCAGTTTGACTTCGACTGGGCCAGGAACCGCTCTGATGACGACTACCTGGTATTCATGCAGTTGGGGAACAGCGGGGCCATGAGTGACGATAACCAGGACAGCGGAGTCGCCGTCAATCTGGTATGGCAGCGGGTTAATGGTGTCCAAGAGACGCTGTCCTACCGGCCGGGTAACAACGCCCTCACCACCATCAGCGGCAGCGCCACCATCATGGTCCTGCTCGATTTCGACGCCGGCACCTACGACGTGTTTGTCGACGGCAACCTGCAAGCAAGCGCCATCCCCCTGGGCACCAGTTCCATAGACACGGTACGCTTCTTCACCAGCCTGCTCAACGAACGCCGCTTCTCCGGCCGGTGCTTCGACAACCTGACGATTGAAACGCGGTAGCCACGCGCCCTGAAACCGCGCGCCAGTCACTGGGCGAAGCCGGAACTCAGCCGGCTTCGCCCAGTTTCTTTATAGCCAGGGCCAGCTCCTCGCGCACCACCGGGTCATTCTCCAATGCCAGGGCCTGGCGCAGCGGGGGCAGCCCCCGGCCGGGGTCCATCTGCCCCAACGCCCACGCCGCATGGCCGCGGATCAACGCTTCCGGGTCAGCCAGCAGCGCCGCCAGGGCCGGCCGGGCGGCGGCACTGCCCCAGTTACCGGCCGCCACACAAGCATTGCGCACCAACCGCCCCCGCCGGACCCGCTGCACCGGCGTACCGGCAAAACGGGCCGCAAAACCAGCCTCATCCAGGGCCAGCAAATCCAGCAGCGGCGGAGCCGCCACAGCCCAATCCGCCACCGGCTCCCCCACCGCAAACCGGTTAAACGGACAAACTTCCTGGCATACATCGCAGCCAAACACCCAATTGCCCAGCAGCGGCCGCAGCTCACGCGGAATCCAGCCCTTCAGCTCAATTGTCAGGTAAGAGATACAGCGCCGGGCATCCAGCACATACGGCTCCGGGAAAGCGTTCGTGGGGCAGGCCGCCAGGCAGCGCCGGCACTGGCCACAAGACGGCATGGATCGCGGCACATCCGGCATAAGCGGCAGCGTGGTCAGCAGCTCCCCCAAGAAGAACCACGAGCCGCGCCGCGGAGCAATGAGCATACTGTTCTTGCCCGTAAAACCCAGCCCGGCCGATTCAGCGTGGTCCCGCTCCAAAATGGCCCCGGTGTCCACATACACTTTGTACGCCACCGTTCCCCCGGCCTGGGCTTGCAGCCAGCCGGCCAGCGCGTGCAGGCGCGGCGTCAGCACCTCATGATAATCCGTCCCCCAGGCGTAGTTGGAGATACGCCCCCGGCCGGGATCGGCCGCAATCTCCGCTGGCAACTGCCGCGAGCCATAATCCAGCCCCACACACACCAACGACTGCACACCGGGCAAAATCACATTCAGGTCCCGCCGCCGGGCCAGCCGGTCCGGCCGGGCCAGGTAGGCCATCTCCCCCTGATACCCCGCCGCCAGCCAGCGTTCATACGCCGCCAGCCGCCGCCCCGGCCGGGAAGCCACCACCCCCACCATCGAAAAACCCAGCCGCCGGGCCTCCGCCCGCAATGCCTCCGTCAGCGCGTCCATCGCCACCATAACCACCTCGCCGCCCATGTTACCTCACAACCAGCAGAATGGGTAAGCAGCCGCGCCGTTGCGGGCCATGATCAGTGCTTTACGTTTCCCAACGAAGGATGGTATAATCTCCTCGCCCACCTGGTGTTCCGGCAGGCTCCTCCTGGTGCAGCGGAGAGAGCAATTGCGCCGGAACCCCAATTCACGCTTTCAACCAGGCTGCGCGGCAGCATCTGATAGGCAAAGCGGCAGGGCGTTCGCAAAAACCAGGAGGATAAACTGAATGAGCAACACCCTTGAGATCAACACTGAAATTTATGGTAAGTTGGCCGAAGTAACCGTGGTTGGGCGCGTAGACAGCAGCACCAGCCCCCAGCTAGACGACAAGCTCAAAGAGCTGGCCGACGAAAAAAAGAGCCATATCATCCTCGACTTAAGCCAGGTCTCATTTCTCAGCAGCGCCGGCCTGCGCGCAGTCGTCTCCTCCCTGCGTACCAGCAGGAAGATCGGCGGCAACACTATCCTGCTCAACCCCTCCGAGCGCGTATTGGAAGTGCTGCAATTAGCCGGCCTGGACTCGGTCATCGACATCTACCACGATAAGCAAGAAGCGCTGGATAGTTTCGGCCGATAAACGCCCAGCACCACCCTGCAACACCTGCCTGTTCATGGCCCAAACCGACAGCCTGACCGTACCCGGCCGGTACGACCAAATTCAATACGCGTGTGACTTCATCTCCGCCGGCGCACGCCTGGCCGGTTTTGACAGCGACACCATCTTCCAGTTGCAGCTAGCCACCGACGAAGCCTGCACCAACGTCATCGAGCATGCCTACGGGGCCGAAGACGTGGGCAGCCTGGTCATTAGCTGGCACATCCAGGCCGAAGATTTTGTGGTGCGCATCCGGGACCACGGACGAGCATTCAACCCAGACAACGTTCCCCTGCCCGTCATACCCCAACCTCCCCCTAAAGACAACCTCCAGGCCACAGCAACTATAGACACCGATCTCGATGACGAATTCGAAATCAAGGTCGGCGGTCTGGGTCTCTATTTCATGCGCACGCTAATGGATGACGTCGAATTTAGATTCGACCACGATAACGGCAACACGCTGACCATGACCAAGCGGCTGCCCAGATAGGAAAGCGGATGAGCCTCGCCAAGCAAGCGTTACCCAACAAAAGCTGGCTCGTTACAGTGAGCGGCCGGCTGGAACAGCAGCAAACGCCCGATCTGGAGCGGCTGCTCAACGAACTGCTGGCCGACCAGCACTATCGCATCGTCATCGACCTCTCGGAAGTAACTTACATCAACAGCGGCGGCCTGCGCTGCCTGGTCACTGCCTGGCGACATGCCAAACAGCAAGGCGGCAACGTCGTCTTGTGCTGCATGACCCCACGCGTCAAGGAGGTGTTTTCCATGGTAGGCTTCGATAAGGTGTTCCAGATCTACCCTTCCGTGGCAGATGCCGCCCAGGCATGGTCAACTTCCTGACCCGGCCGGGTAGCCACCCCACCGCCAGCCACGATCAGCCTTTTGCCACCCGCAATGTTCCTGGCTAACCTGTCACAACTGGACGGCCTGCCCTGGCCGTCCTTTTCATTTGCCACCCCGGCCGGGGCGCAAAACGCCCCCAACCCCGCCACCACCCTGTTTAGCGGCTGGCTACCCTGGCTGCTCATCCTCCTCCTACTCCTCACCCTCTTCATCCTCTACCGCCGCTACCGCAACACCAAAAACTTCATGCGCCTGCGCGTCAGCGAACTAGAAGCCCTCAGCGACGCCGGCCGGGTCATCGTCGAAGCCCAACTAGACCTCCAGGCCCTGTGCGAACTCATCGCCCACGAAGCCAGCAAAGTCATCGACACCAGCACCTTCCAGATTGGCCTCTTCGAGCGCGACCTCGGCCGCGACCTCTACCGCATCCTCTTCTGGACCATCAACGGCAAACGCCAGTCACCGCGCAGCTTCGACCTCAGCGAAAACGCCGGCATCGTCGGCTGGGTGCGCGATACACGCCAGACCCTCACCATCAAAGATTACGAGCGCGAAATTGACCAACTGCCAGCCAGGCCGCGCTACGTCAGCCCCAACCCACCCCGCTCCAGCATCTTCATTCCCCTGCGCAGCGGCAGCAACACCCTGGGCGTCGTGGCCGCCCAAAGCGCCGAACCCAACCGCTTCACCGCCAACGACGTTCGCCGCCTCACCATTCTGGCCAACCAGGCCGCTGCCGCCATCGCCCACGCCTACCTGTACGAGCTGGAGCGCACCCGCGCCGCCCACCTGGAACTGGTAGGCCAGATCGCCCGGCAGGTCAACGCCATCCAAGACCTGGACGACATGATGCATCAGGTCGTCGCCCTCACCCGCTCCACCTTCGGCTTCCACCCGGTCAGCATCCTCAACCTGGCCGACGACGCCGACGAAGCCGAGCTGGTCGCCAGCACCTGGCCCGAACTAGAGGCCGCGGCAACCCGCGTCCCGGCCGGGTTCGGCATCATCGGCACCGCCATTAGCCAGCGCCGCAGCATCGTCGCCAACGAAACCCAGACCGACCGGCGCTTCGAGCCATCCCTACCCCACCTGCGGCACATCCAGCCCGACACCCAGGCCGAAATCGCCATCCCCCTCATCGTCAACCAGGAACTACTCGGCGTCCTCGACGTACAGAGCAGCCAGCCCGGCGTCTTTGGCCTGCAAGAGCAGCTCGTCCTGGAAGCGTTAGCCGCCCAGGCCGCCACCGCCATCCACAAAGCTCGCCAATGGGCCGCCCAACGAGAGCAAGCCTGGCTCACCACCGCCCAACTACAAGTCGCCGACGCCATCAACCAGAGCATGAGCATGGACGACCTGCTGGCCGTCCTGGTCCGCCTCACCCCACTGCTGGTCGGCGTCGAAAGCTGCGGTATCCTGCTGTGGGACGAGGAACTACAGCTCTACCAGGGCAGCGACATCTACGGCTATCCCGCGGCCACCGCCGCCCAATTTCGGCAGTTGCGGCTGGCCATTGGCCAATGGAACCCGCTGGATGCCGTTCACGTGGGCATGGAAAAGCTCATCACCAGCCAACCCCCACCCTGGCAGCCCAACAGCGGCAACACCCTTACCGGCCTGTTCCCCCTGGCCGCACGCGGGCGCATGGTCGGCGTCATGAGCCTCAGCGGTCCGCCCCGCCCCAACAGCCAGACCCCGGCCGGGATCTGCACCCCACGCCAGGAAGAACTGCTCAACAGCATCGCCCTGCAAGCCGCCCAGGCCATCATCGGCGAACAACTCAACATCGCCCAACAAGAAGAAGCCTGGGTCAACACCGCCCTCCTGCAAGTCGCCGAAGCCGTCAACAGCCTCATCGAACTCAACGAAATCCTGGACACCATCGTCCGCTTCATCCCCATCCTCGTCGGCATCGACACCTGCCTCATCCTGGTCTGGGACGAACGCAGCCGCACCTTTCGCCCCGGCCCCAGCCACGGCATCAACGAAATGGGGCGCGGCCTGCTCCAATCCTTCGAGATTGACGAGACCGAGCTGCCCCTGCTGGAGCCGCAAGAAGAGAGCCGGCTGCTGGTCACCACCTTCTACACCTTCCATCTACCCCCCTGGCTGCAAACCCTCTTCGACAGCCCAACTGCCAGCGCCCTACCCCTCTTCGCCCGCGCCAAGCTCGTAGGCGCGCTGGTCATCAGCCCCCCGCGCGATGGCCGCCCCATCTCCGGCCGGCGGCTCAACATCCTCACCGGCATCGGCCAGCAAGCCGCCATCGCCGTCGTCAACGACCAGCTCTACCGCGAGTCGGCCGAACGCAGCCGGCTGGAGCAAGAGCTGGACGTGGCCCGCAGCATCCAGGCCAGCTTCATCCCCTCAGGCAGCCCGCACATTAGCGGCTGCACCGTGGCCAGCTATTGGGAAGCCGCCCGCCAGGTCAGCGGCGACTTCTACGACTTCCTGCCCCTACCCAGCGGCCGCTGGGGCATTGTAGTGGCCGACGTAGCCGACAAAGGCGTCCCGGCCGCGTTGTTCATGGCCCTCAGCCGCACCGTCCTCCGCACCATCGCCATGAATCGCAACGACCCGGCCGTGACCCTGGAACGTGCCAACGAAATCATCTGCCACGACACCACCTCAGACCTGTTCGTCACCGTCTTCTACGCCATCTGGGACCCCGACAAGCGCGTCCTGGCCTACGGCAACGCCGGCCACAATCCGCCGCTGCTGCTGCGCCGCGACGGGCGCACCAAACTGCTGCACGGCACCGGCATGGCCCTGGGCGTGCTAGACAGCATCGAAATCGAAGCCCGGGAGGTCCGCCTCCGGCCGGGAGACATCCTCATCCTCTATACCGACGGCGTCACCGAGGCCGTGAACGAAGATTACGACGAATTTGGCCTGGAACGGCTGCGCCTGACCGTGGCCGCCCACCAGGACGAAGACGCCGAGAGCATCAAGCAAGCCATCACCGCCGCCATCCGCGACTTCGCCGGCGACACGTCCCAATTTGATGATGTCACCCTGGTCGTCATGAAACTGGATAATGGATAGCCGCCGGCCCACCCTGCAACACCTGCGCCAATTCTCCGTATAGTTACCGGTTAGCCCGGCCGGGTTCCCATCGCTCAGCCCCCAGGCACAAACAGATAGTCCCCGGCCGGGCTTCCGCCAGCACCCACGCAGCGCGCGGCACAACACGAGAGGATTCCCCATGGACAAACCCATCATCGAAGTTCGCAACCTGGTCAAACAGTTCAGCCTGGGCAGCCAGGTGGTCAACGCCGTCGACGACGTCAGCTTCACCATTCAGGCCGGCGAAATTGTCAGCATCGTCGGCCCATCCGGCAGCGGCAAGAGCACCCTGCTCGGCCTCATTGGCGGGTTAGACACCGCCACCGCCGGCACCATCGCCATCGACGGCATCGAAATCAGCCAGATGAAGGAAAAAGAGCTAACCCGCATTCGCAACGAGAAGATCGGCTTCGTCTTTCAATTCTTCAACCTCATCCCCACCCTCACCGCCCTGGAAAACGTGGCCCTGCCTATCCAGTTCGCCCGCACGCCGCAGTTCAACCCCACCCAGCGCTCCCAAGAACTGCTCACCCGCCTGGAGCTAGACGACCGGCTGTACCACCGGCCGCAGCAGCTTTCCGGCGGCCAGCAGCAGCGCGTGGCCATCGCCCGCGCCCTGGCCAACAATCCCCCCCTCCTGCTCACCGACGAACCCACCGGCAACCTGAACACCGAAGCCGGCGAACTGGTCATGAGCACCCTGCGCCGCGCCCGCGATGATTTCGGCACCACCGTCGTCATCGTCACCCACGACCCAGACATCGCCGCCCAAACCGACCGCTCGCTGCATCTGGTAGACGGCCGGCTGGTCTAAGGCCAGCCCCCACGTTCAGAGGAATACGCATGAAACACCTCGGCTTCTACTTCCGACACGCCCTCTCCCACATGAACCGCAACCGGCAGCGGACACTGTTCGTGCTGTTTTGCATTGCCGTCGGCGTGGCCGCCGTGGTCTCCCTGCGCACCCTGGGCCTGATGATTGGCGACGCCCTCACCGGCAACCTGCAAGAAACCAATCGCGGCGACATAGTCATCACCCCCCCCGACGTGCTGCAAGCACTCACCGGCCGGGACCAGGAAGTAGACAGAGCGCTGATAGAAGGTGGCGGATTGTTCGAGACAGCCACCTTCAGCGACCTGGGCATTGAACGGATTCAGGCCTGGGCGGCCGAGAACGGCTACGATCTGCTGCTGGCGGCGCGCAATCAGGTCCCCGGCCGGGTGCGTTCCACCACCAACACCACCGACCAACGCGTCGAAAACGCCAACATCTACGCCATCCAGCCCGACGGCTACCCCTTCTACGGCCAGGTCACCTTCATCGACCCCCCCAACGCCACCCTGGCCCAAGCCCTGGCCGCCCCCGACAGCATCGTCATCACCGCGCGCCTGGCCAACAGCCTCCAGCTCTCCCTCGGCGACGCAATCCGCATCGCCGGGCCAGACCAATTCACCATCACCGGCATCGTCGACGACGGCAGCGAAGCCAGCCTCAGCGACCCCAACACCTACCTCTTCCCCTTTGCCTACATCGCCTACAACACCGGCACCACCCTGCTGGCCACCAAAGCCGACACCATCTACGTCCGCACCCCGGCCGGGAGCGACATCGCCACCATCCAGCAAGCATTCGCAGAGGAATTCCCCGGCCTGAGCCTCAGCACCACCGCCGACCTGCGCGAGCGCAACAGCCGCATCAGCGACATCGTCACCCGCTTCATCACCACCATGGGGCTGGTCTCCCTGCTCATCGGCGGCATCGGCATCGTCAACACCATGATCGTCGTCGTCAGCCGCCGCGCCCTGGAAATCGGCGTCCTCAAAACCATCGGCCTGCAAGGCAGCCAGATCACCCTCATGTTCCTCATCGAAGCCCTGCTGCTAGGCATCATGGGCAGCCTGCTAGGCGTGGGGCTGGGTCTGGGGCTGGTCGTTGTGCTGCAAGCCATCACCGAGCGCGTCTTTGCCCAAACCCTAAACTTCGCCCTCTACCCCGAAGCCATGCTCCTGGGCTTCATCACCGGCGTCATCGTCACCCTGGTCTTTGGCTTTCTGCCCACCATCGCCGCCGGCCGGGTACGCCCCAACGTCGTCCTCTCCCCCAACGACGCCGTCATCCCCCGCTCCGGCCGGGTCATCTCCCTCATCATCATCCTCCTCATGACCGGCATTATGGGCCTGATGGTCGGCTTCATCCTGCAAAACTACCTGGCCGGCCTCGGCGTCGCCTACCTCACCCTGGTTGTACTGGCCGCCTGCACCATCGCCTTCTGGCTGCTGGCCTTCATCTTCAGCCGCCTGCCCGCCTTTGGCAGCATCTACCTCAAGCTGGCCCAGCGCGCCGTGGGCGCCAACGCCGGGCGCACCGCCAGCACCCTGCTGGCCCTGGTCGTGGGCATGTTCTCGCTCAGTCTCATCCTGCTCATGACCCGCAGCCTGGTCAACGTAGTCAACGACGTCCTGGAAACCCAACTCGGCGGCAACCTGCTCGCCTCCACCGAATCGGCCGAAGCGGGCGCAGCCCTCGAGGCGCAGTTGGCCAGCCTGCCCGCCATACGCTCCTACGATATCACCGTCGTCTACAACAGCGAGATTGTGGCCATCAACGGCAGCCGCGACATGGATGCCCTGATGGCAGCCGCCACGGCGGCCGGCCAGGCCGAGCTGTTTGGCGAGGAGGGAGCCAGCCCTGAAGGCGGCCTCCTGGCCCAGCTCGACCCGGTGGCCATCCAGCTCAATCTACTGCTGCAAGGGCTAACCTTACAGCGCGCCAGCGACTATCGCGGCACTTACGAGGTAGCCCGGGGCCAGGCGCTCCCGGCCGGGGACAACACCCCCACCCTCATCCTGCAAGAGAGCATGGCCACCCGCTGGCTGGGGCTAGACGTGGGCGACACGTTAACCTTGCGCTTCCCGGCCGGGCAAGAAAGCACCGTCACCATTGGCGGCATCATCGCCGAAATCGACCCCAGCCAGGTCAACATCAGCACCGGCTCCGGCGCCAACGCCATCATGACCGACAACAGCCTCCCGGCCGGGGTCAACCCCCAGCCCCCAGCCTACGTTATCGACGTCGATCCCAACCAACTCAACCAGACCATCAACACCCTCAGCCGCATAGACGGCGTCTACGCCTTCGACATCAGCCAGATCAGCGCCCTCATCAACCGCCTCTTCAGCCAGATCGCCGCCCTACCCCTCGTTGTGGCCGTCCTGGCCCTCTTCGCCAGCAGCGTCATCATCGCCAACACCGTCTCCCTGGCCACCCTGGAACGCCGCCGCGAAATCGGCATCATGAAAGCCCTCGGCCTGCAAAGCAGCCAGGTCCTCAGGCTCCTGCTGCTAGAAAACGGCCTCGTCGGCCTCCTCGGCGGCCTCATCGGCACCGGCATCGGTGCCGCCTTCATCCTCCTCAGCGGCATCCTCACCGACAGTCTGGGCAGCTTCCCCATTCTTACCCTGGCCGCTTTGGTACTGCTGGCCATCCTCATCGCCCTGGCCGCCACCCTCCTCACCGCCTACGGCGCATCCCGCGAAAAACCGCTCATCGTCCTGCGCTACGAGTAAATTGCCGGGCAGCCACCCCCTCCGCCAGGAGAGACAGCGGCGCCAACCGAGCTGGCCCCACCGGCGCAGTTGTACCCTGCTGCCCCCTCGTCACTACGCGAATTTGCATTCGCCCTCACTATGTTGGAAAATAAGCCATAACGCTGCGCCAATCCTCCTATCAGCGCAGCGCGCACACCACGCCTGAGAGGCGCTCATGAAGCCAACACCATTCGATCAAGACCTGGCATCTGGCCAACAACACCGCCACAACCTCAACGTCGCCGCCCGCACCGGGCAGCGCACCCAGGACGAGCAACTGCTCACCGCCCCCTGCGATCAGGAAGCCAGCTTCATCCATACCGACACCTGGCGCGTCTTCCGCATCATGGGCGAATTCGTGGCCGGCTTCGACACCCTGGCCGACACCGGCCCGGCCGTGACCATCTTTGGCTCCGCCCGCGTCTCCCCCGAAAACGCCCAGTACCAGGCCGCCATCGAAGTGGCCCACCTGCTCGGCAAAGCCGGCTTCAGCATCATCACCGGCGGTGGTCCCGGCATCATGGAAGCCGGCAACCGCGGCGCGCGCCTGGCCGGCGTGCGCTCCATCGGCCTAAACATCGAGCTGCCCTTCGAGCAAAGCCACAACCCTTACCTGGACGTCCCCATCGATTTCCACTACTTCTTCGTGCGCAAGATGATGTTCGTCAAATACGCCCAGGGATTTGTCATCTTCCCCGGCGGTTTTGGTACCATGGACGAGCTTTTTGAAGCCCTAACCCTGGTCCAGACCAGCAAAATCCAAAACTTCCCCATCGTCTTGTACGATTCTGCCTACTGGCAGGGCCTGCTCGACTGGCTGCGCAATACCATGCAAGCCGAGGGCAAGATTGCCGCGGCCGATCTCGATCTACTCATCCCCGCGGATACGCCCGAACAAGTCCGTGACATCATAGTCACTTGCTTGCGGGAAAACCAGCGCCGTACCGAGCAGGAAGCGCGCGCCCACCAGGAAACACGCAAAGTATTAGGAAAGTAAGCCATGTTTAACGAGCCCGAACAGCTTCAGCGTATTCTGTCGGTAGACGATGACCCCCAGGCCCTGCGCCTCATCACTTACACGCTGGAACGGGAACATTTCGAGGTAGTCACCGCCACCTCCGGTGAAAACGCCCTCAACCATATCCAGCGTCACGGGCTGCCCCATCTGGCCATTGTGGACTACAACATGCCGCCCGGCATGAGCGGGCCGGAATTCTGCCGCATTGTGCGCAGCTACTGCGATCTGCCCATCATTGTGCTTTCCGCCGTCGAAGACGTAGACAAGATTGTGGCCAGCCTGGAAGAGTATGCCGATGATTACATCATCAAGCCGTTCAACCCGGCCGAGCTGGCCGCCCGCGTCCAGCGCGTGCTGCGCCGGGTAGGTAGCTTCGCCTACACCCTCAACGCCCAAACCGTGGTCGATCAGCGTCTCATCGTCGACTTCGCCGGCCACCAGGTGATTGTGGACGGGGAGGCCGCCAACCTGACCCCCATTGAAAGCAAGCTGCTCTACATTCTGATGCGCAATGCGGGCCGCACGGTAACGACCAACTTTCTCTTGCGCCGCATCTGGCCCGTGGAAAACGCCCAGGAAGATCGCCTGCACGTTCACATTCACCGGCTGCGCCGCAAAGTTGAAGCCAACCCCACCCAACCCTACTACATCTTGTCACAGCGAGGTCAGGGTTACAGCTTTCCGATGAGAGCTGAAACACAGCGCCGCATTGGCTAACGGTTGTCCAGTCATGAGCAAAAGGAGCAACGAACAGTGGCTGGCTGAGCTGCAATCTCTCGGCCCACAGCGCGAGACAGCCCTGGCTGATCTGCGGGCAGTGCTGGTGCGGGGCCTGAGTTTTGCGCTGCGGGAATACCTCTCCCCGGCCGATCCCAACTTCGGCCCGCTGGTGGAGGAGTCGGCCCAAGAAGCACTGCTGAAGATTCTGGACAATTTGCACACCTTCCGCGGGCACAGCCGCTTTACCACCTGGGCGCACAAGATCGCCGTCCACGTGGTACTGACGGAGCTGCGCCGCAAACGCTGGCAGGACAGCTCGCTGGACGATTTGTTGGATGGGCAGCAAGGGGAAGCCCGCCCGGCTATCATGGCCGATGACGCGCACAACCCGGAGCTAACCACGCTGCAAGCGGACCTTCTGCGGCGGGTGCAGCGCATTATCGCCGAAGACCTGACGGATAAGCAGCGCATGGCCCTGGTCGCCACACGCATCCAGGAACAACCGGTGGCCGCCGTCGCAGCCGAGATGGGCATGAAGGAGAATGCGCTGTATAAGCTGCTGCATGATGCCCGCCTGCGCCTGAAGAAGCAGCTTGCCGCCGAAGGGTTGGCTAGTGAAGATATTCTGGCTGCTTTTGAACAGTAGCCCGTCCCCGGCCGGGCGTAAGAAATGCCCCAACCAGCACGTCAGGGGGTTTAGAAAGGCGACCAAATGCTAAAGAGAATGATCCGCAAGCTGCGCAAACAAAACAGCCCCCCCACCCCGGCCGGGGCCTTACCCGACCCGACCCTCACCCCAACCCAGTTCCGGGAACTCATCCTCCACGTCGCCCGAACCCACGAAGTAGAACTCAACTGCAGCTCCACCTTCGAACTAATCGACGAATACGCCGAAATGGCCGCCCAGGGGCGCAACGCGGCCAACATCATGCCCCAGGTAAACCAGCACCTGGAAATGTGCCCCGACTGCCGCGAAGAATACCAAACCCTACTGCACATCCTGCGCACATTCGAACTTGAAAATGGCGACGAGCTGGCGTAACATCCGGCCAACGCCACACACCACCACGGAGACAACATGGCAAAAGCAATCTGGAATGGCCAGGTATTGGCCGAGAGCAACAAAACCATCATCGTCGAAGGCAACCACTACTTCCCCCCTGACGCCGTTAACGACACCTATTTCCGGCCCAGCAGCACCCACACCACCTGCCCCTGGAAAGGGGTGGCCAGCTACTACGACGTCGTCGTCGATGGCCAGGTAAACAAAGACGCCGCCTGGTACTATCCCACCCCCAAACCGGCCGCGCGCAACATCACCGGCCACATCGCCTTCTGGCGCGGCGTGCAGGTACAGCCCTAAATCCAACGCGACCCTGTGCCCACCGGTCAATACCCACGGAGCACAGCGCCCAATTCTCGCAGGAAAAGCAATGCTACTAGCCGGTGACATTGGCGGAACCAAAACCATGCTGGCCGTTTACGCACCCCAACAGGGCGCGCACGCGCCGCTCATCCAGAAACGCTTCCCCAGCGACGATTATGACTCGCTTGAAGCCATTATCGCCGATTTTCTGCGCTCCCTGGACCAGGAACCAACCCTGACCCACGCCGCCTTTGGCATTGCCGGCCCGGTAGTCAACGGGCGGGTGCAAACCACCAATCTGCCCTGGGTCATCGACGAACAACGGCTGAAGCAGCGCTTCCACCTGGCGCGCGTACGCCTGCTAAACGACCTGGAAGCAGTCGCCCTGGCCGTACCCAACCTGGCCCCCAGCGACATGGAAACGCTCAAACCCGGCCGGGCCACGCCTGGCGGCACCATCGCCGTCATCGCCCCCGGCACCGGCCTGGGCGAAGCATTCCTCGTCTGGGATGGCCGCCAATATCGCGCCTACCCCTCCGAAGGCGGCCACACCGACTTTGGCCCTACCAGCGAACTAGAAATCGCCCTGCTGCAATTCCTGCACCACGAGATGGGCATGGAACACGTCAGCTATGAACAGGTCTGCTCCGGCCTGGGCATCCCCAACCTGTACGCCTTCCTGAAGCACCATTACCAGGCCAGCGAACCAGACTGGCTGGCCACCGAGCTGGCCCTGGCCGAAGACCAGACCCCCGTCATTGTTGCCGCGGCCAACGACCCGCTGCACCCCAACAGCCTGTGCCAGCAAACGGTGCGCCTCTTCATCTCCATCCTGGGGGCCGAGGCCGGCAACCTGGCGCTGAAGCTGCTGGCCACCGGCGGCGTGTACCTTGGCGGGGGCATCCCCCCGCGCATTTTGCCCCACCTGCAAGATGGCACCTTTCTCACCGCCTTCAGCAACAAGGGGCGCTTTCGCCGCCTGCTAGAAGACGTGCCCGTATCCGTCATTACCCACCACCAGGCCGCGCTGCTAGGGGCGGCCAGCTTCGGCCTGGCGATGATGGCCGGCTAATACCCCCCAAAGGCGTGAACACAATGCTCACCCCACAGGTTCTGGTTTTTGAAACGCTTGACGCGCTGTACCAGACGGCCGCCGCCTACGTAATGCGCACAGCCGAGGCAGCGGTGCAGGCGCGCGACCGCTTTACCTTCGCCCTATCGGGTGGCGGCACCCCTGGCCCGCTCTACGAGCTGCTGGCCCAACCACCCTACAGCACCACATTGCCCTGGGCCAAAACGCACGTTTTTTGGGGTGATGAGCGCCTGGTACCGGCCGATGCCCCCGGCAGCAGCTACCACCAGGCGTGGACCACGCTGCTGGCCCATGTGCCGCTCCCGGCCGGGAACATCCACCGCCTCAAAGGAGAACTACCCCCCCCCGCCGCCGCCGCCGACTATGCCCAGCAGTTGGCCGCGCTGGCCGAAGAGGGCCAGGCCTGGCCCAGCTTCGACCTGGTGCTGCTGGGCCTGGGCAGCGATGGCCATACCGCCTCCCTCTTCCCGGCCGGGACACAGCCCCAATACCACACCCCCACCCTGGCCGTCACCGCCGATTATGCCGGCCGCCCGGCCGGGCGGGTCACCCTGACCCCGCTCGTCTTCAATGCCGCCCGCAACCTCCTCTTCCTGGCCACCGGGGCCGAAAAGGCCGCCGCCATCGCCGCCACCCTGGACGGCCCGTTCGACCCCGCCCGCTGGCCAGCCCAACGCCTCCAGCCCGACCCCGGCCGGGTAACCTGGCTGATCGACCGGCCGGCCGCCCAACAGTTGCACCACCAGGCACAACCCTAGCCCCCGGCCGGGACGCCGCCACACCCCAACAACCAACATCCGCGCACCACGCCAACAGGAGATTTCATGAGCATCACCGCCCACACCCAAAAGAACTACATGGTCGCCATCAGCAACGGCCGGCACACCATCCTGGCCGACGAACCAGAACACGACGGCGGCTACGACGCCGGCCCCAACCCCTACGACCTGCTGCTGGCCGGGCTGGCCGCCTGCACCGTCATCACCCTGCACATGTATGCCGACCGCAAGCAGTGGCCGCTAGAAAAAGTCCACGTCCGGCTCGACCATCGCAAAATATCGGCCAGCGAATGTGACGACTGCGAGAGTACCGGCAGCGCCAAAGTAGACATCATCGACATGGACCTCTCCTTTGAAGGGGCGCTCGATGCCGAGCAGACCGCACGGCTGATGGAAATTGCCAAGCGCTGTCCCGTTCACCGCACCCTGCTCAGCGAAACCAAGATTCGCACTCACCACGAACCCACCCTGACGACCTGAACCCCACCCGGCCGGGTGTGCCCTGTAAGGAGGCTTCCGTGCCCAGTTCTAACCCCACCATCGTCATCTTCGGCGCATCCGGCGACCTCACCCGTCGCAAGCTGGTACCTGCCCTCTACAATCTATACCAGAAACATCGGCTCCCAACCGATTTCCGCATTGTGGGCTACGCTCGCTCGGACATGACCTCCGAGGTATTCCGCAGCGCCATGCGTGAGGCCGTCATTGAGTTTGCCACCCTGGATGAGCCAACCTGGGCCTCGTTTGCCTCCCGCCTGTACTACGTTTGCGGCCAGTATGATGACCCGGCCGGGTTTGAAAACCTGCGCACCATCCTGGCCAGGCTCGAGCCAGAAGGAGCCGGGCGGCTCTACTACCTCTCCACCCCACCCAAGCTGTACGCCACCATCGTCCAATGCCTGGGCACCGCCCAAATGACCGGCGAAAAACAGAGCTGGCGGCGCGTCGTCATCGAGAAGCCCTTTGGCCAGGACCTGGCCTCCGCCCAGGAGCTAAACCGCAGCGTCCACACCGTCCTCGACGAGAAACAGATCTACCGTATCGACCACTACCTGGGCAAAGAGACCGTCCAGAACCTGCTCGTCTTTCGCTTTGCCAACGCCATCTTCGAACCCATCTGGAACCGCAACTACATCAGCAACGTCCAGATCACTGCCGCCGAATCCGTGGACGTGGCCCATCGTGCCGGCTATTACGACGGCGTGGGCGTGCTGCGCGACATGTTCCAGAACCACCTCATGCAGCTCCTGGCCCTCACCAGCATGGAACCCCCCGCCTCCTTCGACGCCGACGCCCTGCGCAACGAAAAAGTGAAAGTCTTTGCCGCCATCCGGCCCTATACCACCGAAGAGGTGGCCTACCGCACCGTGCGCGGCCAGTATCGCACCTATCGCGACGCCGAGGGTGTTGCCCCCCGGTCAGAAACACCCACCTACGCCGCCCTACAAATCAGCATCGACAACTGGCGCTGGCAGGGCGTGCCCTTCTACTTGCGCTCCGGCAAAGCATTGCAAGCCAAAACAACCGAAATCGTCATTCGTTTTAAGCGCCCGCCCCACATGATGTTCCCCATCCCGGCCGAGGACAAACTGCGCTCCAACTACCTGGCCATCTGTGTCCAGCCAGACGAAGGCATTCACCTGCGCTTCGAAGCCAAGCAGCCCGACACCGCGGCCGGGATGCGCTCAGTAGATATGGAGTTCCACTACGACGAGGCGTTTGGCCCCCGCGCCATCCCCGAGGCGTATGAGCGGCTGCTGCTAGACGCGCTCAACGGTGACGCCGCCCTCTTCACCCGCGCCGACGAGATTGAGTTGTCCTGGCGGCTGATGGACTCCGTCCTGCGCGGCTGGGAATCGCCCCAGGCCGCGCCGCTGGCTTTCTACGAATCAGGGAGTTGGGGGCCAGACGAAGCGGACAAGCTGCTGGCGCGCGACAACCACCACTGGACGCAAGGGTGCAGCCACACTCCCACCACCCCATAGAACGTGATTCGTGATTCGTGAGCCAGGTGCCCTACGAATCACGAATCACGCCCCTGCAACTTACCTCAATTTACGACTGGTGCCGGGCAATGGCCTGGCGGTAGAGAGCCTCATACCCTTCCGCCGACTTAGCCCAGGAGTAATCGGCCGCCATGCCGTTAAGCTGAATCTGCCGCCAGCCGGCCCGATCCGTGTTATAGACGTAGGTCGCCCGCTGCATCGCCTGCCAGAAATCGCCGGCCGTGTGGTGCCGGAAGGTAAAGCCCGTCTCGCCCTCCAGCACCGTGTCGGCCAGGCCACCGGTCGCCTTCACCAGGGGTACAGAGCCATAGCGCATGGCAATGAGCTGCCCCAGGCCGCACGGCTCAAAAAGCGAGGGCATGATGAAGATGTCGCTGCCGGCGTAGATAAGCGGCGCCAGGTTGGCATTGTAGGCCAGGACGGCGGTCATCTTGTCCCGGTGATAGCCGGCCAACTGGGCCAACATCTGCTCATATTCCGGGGCACCGGTGCCCAAAACCACAAATTGAGCATCGCCGGCAAAGCCATTCATGAGCAAATGAAGGACGTGACCGGTGATGTCCAACCCTTTCTGGTAGTCCAGGCGGCTGACCATGGCCACCAGCGGTACGTAATCCTTCTGGGGTAAGCCGAGGTAAGCTTGCAGGGCATGGCGGTTGCTTTTGCGCTCTTGCAGCCGTTCGGCATCGTACCGGGCGACCAGGCGCGGGTCCCCGGCCGGGTCCCACACCCCATAATCCAACCCATTCAGAATGCCAGATAGATCACGCCCACGGTAGCGCAGCAAGCCATCCAGCCCCGCCCCACCCATCGGCGTCGTAATCTCCTGCGCGTAGGTTGGGCTAACCGTGTTCACCAACGTCGCGTGGTAAATGCCCCGCGCCATAAAGTTCACCTCGCCATACCCCTCCTCGCGCAGCCCATGCGTTTGCAGCCCCAGGTAGTCAAAAATCTGCCAGCCCGTCCGCCCCTGGTGGGCCAGGTTGTGGATGGTGAACAGCGTGGGCATATTGGCATAGCGCGGGTCCACCTGACCGGCCGTTGCCAGCCAGGTAATGGCCGGTGCGGTGTGCCAGTCATGGGCATGGACCACATCCGGCCGCCACGCCAGCGCAGCCACCATCAAGTCCAGGGCAGCCCGGCTGTAGAAAGCAAAGCGGTACGGGTCATCCCCATAGCCATAGACCTGCGGCCGGTCAAACAGGTGGTGCTGGGCAATGAAGTAAATGGGGACATCGCTGTCTGGCAGGCGGCCTTCAAAGACCCCGGCCGGGATCAATCCCGCCCCCGTCGGCACATTCAACTGCAGCGGCAGCGCCGTCACCCCCTCATACCCCTGCTCAATCTTGCGGTAAGCCGGCATCACCACCCGCACATCATGCCCCAACTGCCGCAGCGCCTTCGGCAGCGAACCACCCACATCCCCCAGGCCCCCCGTCTTGGCAAACGGATCCACCTCCGCACTCAGGAACAAAATCTTCAGTGAAGTCGCCATCCTAATCCCTCTCTAACGTATGAACGGGCCGATGGGCCACCGCCCTACGTACTCATGTCGTACCGCTCAATCGCCTCATCCAGAATGCGATTGACCAGGTATTCATAGCTCCAGCCGGCCGCCTTACCCTCAATACACAGGTCCGAGTATTCCGGATTTAGCCCCGGCAGCGGATTAATCTCCAAAATATACGGCTTATTACCATCCTCCGCATCCAGGCGAAAATCCACCCGGGCCACATCCCGGCAGCCGGTCACCCGGAAGGTGGCCGCCGTCAGCCAGTTCAGGTCCTCCACCAGCTCCGCCGGCAGCGGTGCCGGGCACAGGTAATGAAACTCATGGGCCATCTCCGTCTTGATGCGGCTGGTATACACACCTGCTTCCTCCTTCGGGTAACGGCTCATGTCCACCTCCAGCGGCGGCAAAAAATGCAACCCCCGCTGAATACGGGGCGCATCTTCATTCTCCGGCATGCGCCAGGCCACCGGCGACGCAAGGTTGCCCACCACCCCCACCGTCACCTCCCGGCCGTCAATAAAGCGCTCCGCCAACACCGGCTGGTCGTAGCGGTCAAACAGGCGGCGCAATTGGGTGCGCAGTTGCCCCTCATCATACACAATCGATTCTGCCGTAACCCCCATGCCGGTGCCCTCGCGGCTGGGCTTCACAAACAGCGGAAAGCGCATGTCCGGGTCCAGATGCTCATTCACCCGTTCAAAAGTCTGGAACGGCGGCGTAGGCAGCTTGTGGTAAGCCAGAATCCGTTTGGTCATCGGCTTATCCAGCGCCAGCGCCAGCGTCAACACATCAGAACCGGTATAGGGCACGCGCATGGTGTCCAGCAGCGCCGGCACCACCGCTTCGCGGGCATTGCCAAAATGCCCTTCACAAATATTAAAACAGATCTCCGGCTTGAACTTGCGCAGGCTGTCATAGAGCGACACGTCCCCTTCCAAAAAAGTGGCCTCGTGTCCGCCCGCCGCCAGCGCCTCCAGAATCGCTTGAATCGTCTCTTCGCTGTCCAAATCATCCCAACGGTCCGGTGACATGTTGGGCCAGGTTGGGGCATTCTTCTTCAGGTTAGCCAATAGGGCAACGCGCATTCTTACCTCTTTAAGCAATAGTCAGGGTCAGTGTCCCTCTGGCACCGGCGTAATCAAGATTGGACCCATTTGCTGCGGATGCCATGAGACAAAAACTGAGTCGTCATGATTGTCCATCATTTGCCAATTAGATTCAACACCGCTTGCGCTGCCCGATTGAACTGATAGGCGTCAAGTGCCAGGCACCGGGCAACAAAACTTGCTTTGCCTGACACCGTTTCGCCCTGTGCCTGGCACTCGTCTACAAACAGCAATTCCAAATTTGGAGCTGGTTCATTTTCAACAAACTCATCTTTGCAAATCTACCGCGTATTGCTGACCAACCTCAGGGGCGCGGGGCGCGAAGCGCCCTCGCGCGGGTCAGCGCCAGAAGGCCATCATTGGAATTGCTCGCCTACAAAAGCACATATTTCCTCTTTGCCCACGATACGGGTAAAATAGCGCCATTAACTCAGAGGAGACGCTATGTCCGTTCGTCGCATGCTGCCCTTTATCTTGATCAACATCCTGGTCTCGGCCACGGTGGTGCTGGTAATGCTTACCTGGTGGGAGCGACGCCAGGAGGAGAATGTGGCCGATGCCGCGGCCACTGTTTTGCAGCTCACACCCCCGGCCGGGACCGGCACCAACGCCCCCCTGGCCACTACCAACCCAGGCAGCGCCTCCCAACCCACCGCCGAAACCCAGACCAACAACAACGGCCAAACCCTGTACCAGGTCAAAGCCGGCGACACCCTGGGCGGCATCGCCCAGCAGTTCGACGTAGCCATTGAAGACATCGTGGCCGCCAACAACCTGGACAACCCCAACCTCCTCGACGTTGGCCAGGAGCTGATCATCCCCGAAGCGGGCTTTGCCGCAGGCGAAGGTGAAGGCGAGCCTGCCGCCACCACCGCCCCCACCCCCGCCCCGGCCGGGGCCACCGCCAGCCCCGCCCCCATCCCCACCGAAGAGCCACTCGACCAGGGCGTCATCATCGTCGAAATCACCGAAGTCATCGGCGTAGGCGACCTGGCCACCGAAGCCGTCTCCATCGCCAACTTCGGCGACCGCGCCGTTGCCCTGCAGGGTTGGGAACTGGCCGACAGCGCCGGCCACATCTACACCTTCGGCCAGGTCACCCTGTTTGGCGAAGGGGCCGCCATCCTCATCCACACCGAGACCGGCCGGGACGGCCCCTCCGACCTCTACTGGGGGCTGGAAGAAGCCATCTGGCAGTCCGGCGCCACCGTCACCCTGCGCGATGCCACCGGCACCGTACAGGCCACCTTCAACATCCCATGAGCGAACGTGGTCTGGTAGACCGCAAAGGCGAGCTGTTCGCCTGGCTGCGCGGCAGCACCCTCTACACCCTGGACGACCAGCCCTCCGGCCGGATCGAGGGCGGCTACGTCGTCGACCTGGCCGGCAGCCCCGTCTGGCGCGTCTACGGCGACGGCGTCTACACCCTGGACGGCTTCGAACCCATCGGCTACTTCACCAGCGAACGGCAAACACGTTAGCCAACCCTTCAGCGCCCAACTCACCCGCGAAACACCCCCAGGAGGATCAACATGCGATTAGGCGCCCATATCAGTACCGCCGGCGGCTTATTCCGCGCCTTTGGCCGGGCCGAGGAAGTCGGCTGCGACACCATGCTCATCTTCACCAAAAGCAACCGCCAATGGCAGGCCAAACCCCTCACCCCCGAAGACATTGCCCAATACAAAGAAACCGCCGCCGCCAGCCCAATCCGGCCGGTGGCCGTCCACGCCAGCTACCTCATCAACGTCGCCTCCCCCGACGAAGCGCTGTGGGAAAAATCCTACCAGGCCCTGAAAATCGAGCTGCTGCGCGCCGACGTACTGGACATTCCCTTTCTCACTTTCCATCCCGGCTCCCACGTCGGCTCCGGCGAAGCGGCCGGCCTGGCCCAGATTGCCCGTGCCCTGCGCCGCCTCATAGACGAAACACCCGACTGCCACACCACCCTTTGCCTGGAGACAATGGCCGGCCAGGGCACCAACATCGGCAGCCGCTTTGAACATCTCGCTTACCTGCTAGAACACGGCGACCCCGGCCGGGCTGCCCACCGCCTCGGTGTCTGCTTCGATACCTGCCACGTCTTCTCCGCCGGTTACGACATCCGCACCCCCGACACCTACGCCGCCACCATGGCCGAGTTCGACCGGATCATCGGGCTAGACCGCCTGCAATGCTTCCACTTCAACGACAGCAAACACCCCCTGGGCGACGGCAAAGACCGCCACGAACACATCGGCCAGGGGCACATCGGGCGCGCCGGCTTCGCCAACTTCGTCAACGACCCGCGCTGGGCCAACCACGCCGCCCACCTGGAAACCCCCAAAACCGAAAAGGACGACAACGGCCAGGAAATCGAGATGGACGCCACCAACCTGGCCACCCTGCGCGCCCTGCGCCACAGCACCCCGGCCGGGTAGCCACAACCAACACCCATTGGCCAATTCCGCCCGGCAAAGCTATCATTGGCCAACATCCACCAACAGCCGCCGCCCGCCAGCCAAAACAGAGCGGCAACTGGACCAGGCATGAGCGACAAACTAAGCATTTCCGCCTTCTTCCCGGCCTACAACGACGCCGGCACCATCCCCAGCATGGTCATCACCGTGCTGCTCACCCTGCGCGAGATCAGCGACGACTACGAGGTCATCGTCATCAACGACGGCAGCAAAGACCACACCGCCCAGGTTCTGGACGAACTGGCCCGCGTCTACCCCCACGAAGTACGCATTGTGCACCACGTCAAGAATCGTGGCTACGGCGGCGCCCTGCGCTCCGGCTTTGCCAGCGCCAGCAAAGAGTGGATCTTCTACACCGACGGCGACGCCCAATACGACCCCCGCGAACTAAAAAACCTGGCCGCCCTGGCCAATGATCAGATCGACTTCATCAACGGTTGGAAGATCGAGCGCAACGACCCCCTGCACCGCATCATCATCGGCCGTCTCTACCAATACATCATCAAGATCACCTTTGGGCTAAAGCTCAAAGACGTCGACTGCGACTTCCGCCTCATGCGCCGCAGCGTCTTCGACAAAGTCCAGCTCACCGCCGACAGCGGCGTCATCTGCGTGGAGCTGATGAAAAAAGTACAAGACACCGGCTGCCGCCTGACCGAAACCCCGGTACACCATTACCACCGCGCCTACGGCCAATCCCAATTTTTCAACTTCCGCCGCCTGGCAGAAGTTGCCCGCGATTTGGGCAAGCTGTGGCTGCGATTGGTTGTGCGCAAAGAGCATCTGCAGCCCGCCACCGCCGAAACCACCGCCGGGCTGCCACCGGGAACCAAATCAGAAGCCGTGGCCGACCCCGGCCGGGCCAACACCATCCCCTAGCGCCCCCCTAACCCTGCTACCATGCGCCAGCTCCGCCCCCACGTTGGTCCGCTGCTAATCTGGAGCCTCATCTGCGCCCTCTTCTTGGCCACCCTGCTGCTTGGCCGCGAGCGGCTGCCCAGCGGCGACTTCGCCGGCCAGTTCCACGCCTTCGGCCGCTTCCAGGCCCAAGAGATGACCCAGGGGCGGCTGCCCCTGTGGCTGCCCGGCAGCCAGGCCGGCACCCCCTTCGCCGCCGACACCCAGGCCGCCACCTTCTACCTGCCCCGCTGGCTAACCATCGCCCTCAGCGCCCCCTGGCATTTCCCGCTGCAAGCGCTGCAACTGGAAGCGGCGGCCCACATCTGGCTGGCCGGCCTCTTCACCTACGCCCTGGCCTACGACCTGACCCGGCGGCGCGAAGCCGCCCTGCTGGCCGCCGTGGCCTTTGGCCTGGGCGGCTACCTCACCGCCTACCCCTTGCAGCAGTTGGCCGTGCTAGAAAGCATCACCTGGCTGCCCCTGGTTTTGTGGCTGCTGCGGCGCGGCGTGCACAGCCCCCGGCCGGTGCCCTGGCTCAGCGCCGCCGCCCTGGCCCTGGGGCTGAGCGCCCTGGCCGGCCACCCCCAGACCTGGCTGCACATCTGCTACCTGGCCGCCGCCTACTACCTCTTCCTGGCCATTCGCGCCCGCTGGGCGTGGCGCTGGGTGCTGGGCCTGGGGCTGCTGGTGGGCGGCCTGGCCGTGGGCGTGGCCATGGCCGAACTGCTCCCGGCCGGGGTGCTGGCCCTCCAATCCACCCGCAGCGACGTCACCTACCAGTTCGTGGCCAGCGGCATCCCCCTGCAAGATTACCTGCAACTGCTCCTGCCCGGCGCCTTCTCCCAATGGGTGCCCCAGTTCGCCGGGCTGGCCACCTTCGTCCTGGCCCTCATCGCCTGGCTGGGGCGCAAGCAAAGCCCCACCGCCGCCGACGGCTCCCGGCCGGGGCACAGCGAAATCCTCTTCTGGAGCGCCACCGCCCTGCTGGCCGGCTGGCTGGCCCTGGGCGACGCCGGCATCCTGTTCCAGGCCGCCTACCGGCTGCTGCCCGGCTTCAGCCTCTTCCGCCAGCAAGAGCGGCTGCTGGGGCTGGTTAGCCTTAGCCTGGCCCTGCTGGCCGCCCAGGGGCTGGCCCTCTGGTGGCAGGCCAGCCGCGAGACCCGCCGCCAATGGACCCGCAAAGCCGTCTTGGTCAGTGCCGGGCTGCTGCTGCTGGGTCTGGTCTACCTGGCCCTGGACCCCAACCAGGCCGGCCAGCCGTGGCCGGCCCTCTGGCTGCGCCAGGCCGCCGGGCTGGCCCTGGTCTGGCTGCTGCTGGGTGACTGGCTGCCCCGGCTGCGGCCATCGCGCAGCGCGCCGCTGCTCATTGGGCTGCTGGCCATCGACCTCTACCTGGGCACGCTGGGCAGCATTGGCCGGCAGCTCGGCTCGCCCAACGCCTACTGGCCCACGCCTGGCTGGCTGCAGCGCCTGCAAGCCAACCTGGCCGCCGAGCCGCTGGCGCGCATCGACTCGCGCAACCTGTTCCACGCCAATCTCGGCCCCCTTTACGGCCTGGAGGATGTTCACAGCATCAGCCCGCTGAAGCTGCGCCGCCTGGCCGAGTTCCAGAAGCTGCCCATCACCGTCCGCTGGCAGCTTTTGGGGGTGCGCTACGTGCTCGATTACGCGCCGCCCGACCCGGCCGCGCTGCCCGTGGACGAGATCAAGGAGAGCATCTACCCCGACCGGACGATTTATGCCCAGGTCTTCCGTTACGACCAGCCCCGGCCGCGGGCCTGGCTGGCTTACCGCACCACCCTGGTAAACAGCCCGGAGGAAGCGCGCCAGCGGCTGGCCGCGCCCGATTTCGACCCGGCCGGGGAAGTAGTCTTGCACACTCCGCTGCCCGAACTGGCGGCCATCACCCCGCCAGCCACGCCGCCCAGCGTGGAAACCACGCGCCTGGACGGCCGCACCCTGCGCATCCGCGTGCAGACGGCCACCCCCGGCTTCCTGGTCATCAGCGAATGGGATTACCCCGGCTGGCAAATGCGCCGCGATGGGCAGCGGGTGCCCCTCTACCCGGCCGATTTCGCCCTGCAAGGGGTGTTCGCCCCGGCCGGGAGCCATGAGTTCATCTTGCAGTTCCGCCCCTGGGATGTGCCCATGGGGGTCATTATCTCGCTGGCCGCGCTGCTGGCCGGGCTGCTGCTGGCCGGGCGCTGGCAGCCGGCCATCCCCCGCCGCGCTCAACCGGCGGCCAAACCCGTCCCCGCAGCGGCTGCCGCGCCCCGGCCGGGGTTGGCCCTTATCCTCCACCGCCACTGGCGCCCCCTGCTGCTGGCCCTCACCCTGCTGGGCTACGGCCTGCGCATGGCCCACCTGGGGCTGCAAGAGCTGCGCGGCGACGAGGCATACAGCTACCCCTTCACCACCATGCCCCTGCGCGACGTGCTGCCCAACCTGGTTTACATCGGCGAAGAGCACGCCCCGCTGCACTACCTGCTGCTGAATGTGTGGACCGGCCAGTTTGGCGACAGCGAGTTTGTGATGCGCTACCTGGCCGTCATCCCGGCCGTGTTGGGCATTCCCCTGGTCTTTTTCCTGGGGCGGCGCGTGGGCGGGGTGACGCTGGGCTTTTTGGTGGCCAGCCTCGTCACCGTGTCACAGTCGCTGGTGTGGCTGGGGCAGGATGTGCGCAACCAGTACGTGGCCACCATCTTTTTCAGCACCCTGGCCACGCTGCTGCTGCTGCGGGCGGTGGCCCGGCCGGGTTGGCGGCAGTGGGGCTGGTATGCCCTGGCCTGCGCCCTGACCATGTACAGCCATTACTATGGCATTTTTGCCCTGCTGGCCCATGGGCTGTACCTGGTGGCCGAACCGGCCCACCGCCGCCATCTGCGCCGTTGGGTCCCGGCCGGGCTGCTGGCGGCCATCCTCTTTGGCCCGTGGGCGCTGGTAACGGTGGGGGTGTGGGGCAACCAGTTCTTTGAGCCGGGGCAGCCGCAGTTGGCCGATTTCCTGGTGACGGTAGGGCGCGAGCTAACCGTTGGCCCGGCCTTCGACCATCCGCTGGGGCGCTGGCTGTTTGTGGCGGCGCTGCTGCTGGCCCTGAACGGGGTGCGCCTGTTGTGGGCACGGCAGCGGGGGATGGCGGCCATGTTGGGCGGCTGGCTGGCCCTGAATCTGCTGGGTGTCTTCCTGGTGTACATGCGCCGCGACACCTTCAACGCTTATTACGTGGCCCCCTCCGCCCCGGCCTGGTGGACGCTCATCGGCGTGAGCCTGTTGTCGCTGGCCCAATCGCGCCGCCCGGCCGGGCGTTGGCTGGCGGCGGTGGCGGCGCTGGCCTTCTTCCTGGCCGCGGCCTGGAGCCTGAGCCATTATTACGGCGACCCGGTGCAGTATGGGCGGACGCGCGGCAACCGGGCGCTGGCGGCGCACATCGCCCAAAATCAGCAGCCGGGCGACCTGTTTGTGGCCAATTTCCCGCAGTCGATCACCGAGTATTATTTGCGCGGCCTGGATCTGCCGCAGACGCTGGCCCCAGCGCAGTCGCCGCAGCCGGCGGCGGAAACGGAGGCGGCGCTGGCGCAGTTGGCGGCGACGGCGGACCGCATCTGGTTTATGCCGGTGCCGGGCACGCACTGGGACCCGGAGCAGGTGGCCGCGCGCTGGCTGGATTACCATACGCTGGTGGAGGAGTCGCAGCAGTTCACCGACCTGACGCTGACGGCCTACCGGCCGGAGCACGCCGTGGCGCAGGTGATGATGCCCATTGGGCTGACCACGGCCGGGGGGAGTATCCGCCTGGCCGGGGCCTATCTGACGGTGAATGGGCAGCGGGTGGATTTGGGCGAGGTGGTGACGCTCCCGGCCGGGGCGGCATTATCGGTGACGCTGATCTGGGATGCCCTGGCGGCGGTGCCGGCCGATTACACGGTGTTTGTGCATCTGCTGGGCGCCGATGGGCAGTTGGTGGCCCAGCATGACGGCACGCCGCTGTTTGGCACCCGCCCCACCTCTACCTGGCAGCCGGGCGAACGGCTGCTGGACCGGCATGATTTTGTGCTGCCGGAGGGGGTGGGGGTCCCGGCCGGGGTGCTGCGCGCCGGTCTCTATCTACCAGCAACGCTGGAACGGCTGCCATTTAGCCACGGGGAAGATGGGGTGCAGTTGGCCGGCGTTTTGTTCCAGTAATCCCCCCCGGGTTGGGCAGCCTCTGGCTCATTTCGAGGAGAATCTTACGGCATATACTCTTCAAAGCCTTCAACAGGTTCATCAAAGTCAGGACCAATATGGACCAAACCTCGCGCACTACCAAAGATAGGTTGAGGTATGCGCGGCAAGGCCATTACTTTGAATGCCGAGCCATCAGAACCGATAATCACCAACTCTTGACCATGTGCAACTTGGTTAAGAAGTTTGTCTAGTTCATTACTGGCCTGCTTTACCGGAATTTGTATCATTGGTGTCCTCCGCTACCATAATTTCCTCAGAGTAGCTACGTTTCCAATTATCACCAAAAAATAACTCGCTCCAACCACCATCAGCAACTGCATAAAACCATTTCCGTTCACTCCCTATCTTTGCTTCACGAATTTCAGGGCGGTCAAATTTGATTTGAGAATCATCTGAAGTGATTGAAATGTCAAGAATGTCGATAGCCTTATTTGAGAGCGCCGGCAATCTCCGGGAATGACTGCAAGAAGGAGGAATAGCGTAGGTTCTTGCTTTCTAGTAACGATTTCATAAATTGCAGCGGCAATAGCGCTAATCGGAGCCAGAAAGATCAATACGGTTACAAAAATGCGCATAAACCAGAACACCTTCTCGTGACGGCATATGGCTGTCTAACGCCCGCTTCAGCCGCGCTTCGCGTCGGCTGCAACCTCCCATGCCCGGCGGGTCATTCCCCCACCGGAGAACATACCCGCCGGTTGAAGGAATGTTTTGCCGCAATTTGCGGGTACGTTCTCAGGAAGCCCTGTTAGGGCGTGATACAAACAACTCTCTTTTGGTGCTGACATTAGTCAGCTTTTCCTAATACATAATCCCAGACACACATATGTAAATCTGGCGCAAGGCTATTTTTGTTGCATTCAACCCCTATGCCAACCGCTTCACCTTCCCCTGTTGGTAGAACAAAACCTTTTTCAACTTCTATTACCACCATAGCTTCAAGTACATCAGATCGGCGGAAAGGCATTGGCAATCTAATATGATAATTCCAATAATCAATTTGAACATAAACGGGGAAACTCCCGTCTGGAGTTATGATAACGCCTATTTTTGGTTCGTTGGAATCATGTTCATCACAAACCCGTATTTGTAGGGTATCTGATTCGTGAAAAGTTGGCTCGTCATTTGTAAACGAATCAAGGATTACTTTACGGACTGGGTTCAACCAAGAATGTAAAATATATCTATAGCCAAATGCTCGAAAGCAAGCAAGGTAAGCTCCCGTTATCCAACCGATACGTGCAACTCTTGGTCGCATCAACCGATGAGGTTGAATTAAAACACTAAAACAACGGCCTTGCTTGTATGCTAAATCTCTAAAACGTTCAACTTCGGCAGGATTGTTTCTTTTGGGGTTAAAGCGGAAGTTGGTTTTTATTTCTTTGTCGCTTTTTTCGGTAACAGCAAGGGTGGCATTTAGTTCAATAGGCTTAACATCTGGACCAAATACCAATTGGACACGGCGCTCTCGATAGTATCCTCTATCTTCTTCTTGCTTAATTTCCTCTAGAAACTGCATCTGCTTATCGCCACGATGACCAGATGTATGATTACATCTAGCGCAGAGTAGAACGCGATGCGGTTGATGAGTATTGCTGCGAGCACGTATGAAATACGGCCAGACGTGACCATCAGTCAAATCTTCGGTATCTATAGCATCTTCCGAATAGTCCACTAGACAGATGGGGCATAAGATTTTGTCCTGTACTTGTGGCAAGACACTTGGATCTAAATCTGCTAGTGTATCTAATAGGTCAGCATTATGCGCTGCAAACAATTTCTTTAGCAATTCAGTTTTTTCTGACATAGTGTTTGTTGTGTACATACAAAATGTAGTGCGCAAGAAGCTGTTTTATCGTCGCCCGTTCAGTTGGTTAAGCTGTGCGCTCGTTTCCTTTGGCGCGTCAGCTTTAAGCTGTTGTTAGGGCGGCGTCTGGTTTGCGGAACGGCCTTTTATAACCAGTTTTTTTCATCTTCGGCAAAACACAACTTTACATAAGTCGCCCTAACGTTGTGTTCAGCAGCGGGCGAACAGAACCCAACTCCTTGGCTGGCCCAACACCTTGATCTACCACCAACTCAAGCCTCTGGCTAACCGTGGGTCTACTTGGAAATTTGTACTTTGCCCCATTGCGACCTCAATATTTCGATGCAAGATCAATGACTGTTGTCGGACAAATCCTGGTCTAAAGGTTTCCATTGGTAGTGGTGGGGCAGGTATGAACAAGGCTCGAGAGCAGAATAGACCCGAAGCGAGAAAAACGCGCACAATCCTCACCATCCACTACATGCTTTGATGGGCGCGTTTTCACGGTGTAGATGTTGAACTTGGACTTGGGGCTACTATTGGCATCGACTCAGTATTCCCTGGAAATGGAAAACCCATATCTTTTTGATGAACAATGCCTAATACCAAATCTTTCTTAATTTCTACTGGATTTACTACTTCCTGTGTTGACTTACTTGGAACAAGAACGAAGTAGGACAATTCACTTTGGTCAATAAGGTACAAAGTGCTTGTGATATTTCCTAGTCCTGAAGGAACAGCCTCGCTAAGATTATCGACTCTTTCACTATCAATAACCAATTTTATGGCTATAGGTGCGCCACCACCCAAAGCAAAGGGCATAAAAGGATATACCTCGCGAGCATAAAATATGATGGTAAACAGGATTGCAGTGAAGAGCGAGTAAGGTATAGGGAACGAATTGTTAGTTTTCAAAAAATCTGATTTCACTGACCAGATTACATAATAGCAAGCCAAAATTGCCGAGACCATCCAAATTCTCATTTGGATAGCCGTAAATGCCAACCCTACACGGTCAAAACTCGCTAAAGGAATAAGTAATGATTTTACAGAAGACCCAACTATCATACTTGATAGTACAGAGGCCACCACTACATAAATAATCACGACAACAGGATTCTTATGAACTTTCTCTGGAAGAATTCTGTTTTGATTGCCGTAAATGAAATAGGCAATCCAAAAACATATGAACAAAAACATTAAGAAAATCGCGCCAACATAAACATATCGTGCCTTTATGAGCGAAAAATCGTAGATGTCGTATTCGGACAATAACGATATGCTGGTGATTAGAAACCCGATGCCATAAATGATGGCTACAAATCCAGAAAGAGCACCCACTAAGTCTTTCCAGTTTTCGACAAAGAAATTTCTAGTTTGGTTTTGTTCAATAGGGTCAATCATTGTGTTCCTGTGTTTCCTAGCCATGCGCCTAAGGAAGTAAGGATTCATGCGGTGCGGCGTCCTGGAAGCTGCCGCACAGTGGATATTCTGCAAACACCCCTGGTTGAACGAACCCCGGCCGGGTTGCAACCACACCTTTCTCTACTCTCTTGTCAACTGCTTCGGGGATTGCCTGGGCGGCCCTCCCACCAGCTTGCCGTTAGTATAGCTGCAAAATAACTTGTTTCAACCAGCACTGGCAACCACCTCACGCCGCCGGCAGCCGCGCTGGCGCGGTCAATCGATAAATGAATCGCCGCCAAAACGCAAGCCCGCCAAAGACGACCACGCCCCTTGCATAAACCGTTAAACGGCTTCGCGTCTGCCCAAACTCTCTGCCAAAATGGAAGTCACAAGCGCGTTCATACTAACGCCCTCTTGTTTCGCCCTCATAACCAGACGGGCATGAATACTCTTTGGAACCCGTTGCATAAATTTGCCGCTGTAACTACCCCCGCTGCCCGGTTCCGGAACAGGCATGTTTAGGCTTTCCAAAGCGGCAATCGTTTCCTGCAAAGCGTCCAGGCCGTTTTCAATGGCCTCCGCTATTGTCTCGCCATCTGAAATACATTCAGAAAAGTCAGTGAAAGAGATCAAAAATCCTCCACCCTCTTCTTCTGAAAGCGGGCGAATTTCAAAAGGGTATTGGCTCAAATCTCTCATAGCTCATTCCATCACAAAATCAACGAACTTCTTGATGTAAACCGGTTTGATTGGCCGCTGGGCAGGAACGGGTAATGTCCGACCATCAGCGCGTACAAAAACAACGTGACTTGTACCGCGTTGCCGCCATTCAATGTTGTAAGCTTCGGCAACGGTTTTCAGACTGTCAATCCGCCAGTCAAGGGGATTGTTTTGCATCTGCCTGAGGATTCTGTCTGCTTTGCTCACGAGATATATGATACTAAATGCGGTAGCATAACACAAGCGAATAGCGCCATATTATGAGGTTTGGTGCCGCCTCCAACGAAGTAAACATGCAGCGCGGCGTCCTCGGAGCCGCCATATTAGCTTGCGTTGAACGAACCCCGGCCGGGTTGCAACCACACCTTTCTCTACTCTCTTGTCAACTGCTTGGGGGATTGCCTGGGCGGCCCATAAGGCATTTTTCAACCGGCCCCCAACAGCCACCCGCCCACACGGCGCAGTTTAGCAAGGGCATAGGAGCAGCACGTGCATTTCCCCCATGCCGCCCGCTCATTTGAAGCGCGCATCCGATTTCTGCCGGCGAACCTGATCCCTGACCTGTTCCAGCCATCCTATCCGAACCTCACCTGGGCTTTCAAACTCCGGCACATAAGGCTTGATATCCAGCAGCGGCGTGCCATCAAGCGCATCTATCCGCGCCACATAGACCAGGTTGCCTTCCAGGCGGACAACCTCTACCAACGACAGCCCGATTGGATTGGGGCGGCTTGGCGCGCGCGTGGCAAAGATGCCACGTGGCTCTCTATCGAGGAAAGGGGTCACAACCAGGTTGGCCTGCTGTACGCTGTGGAAATGATAAAGCAGGTAGATGTGGGAGAAGCCGGCCAGATCCTTCAGGCCAGCCACAAATTCAGGAAAGACCTCCACGATTCCCGGCGCACCAGCATCACTCGTGGGCTGAATCGGCATATCCTCCAGGCTATTGAAAGGGCTGTGAATGACGCCGATCGGCCGAAAAGTTACTTCCATCTGATTCGTGGGTGAGGCATCATTCTCCTTCATGTGGCCCAGACGGTATTTGAACAACACAGAAGGTATTCCCGTCCGGATCGGCTAACACAACATAGTCCGCCTCCGGCCCATATCTCCAGTCAACTCTAGTGGCCCCTAGTTTCAGCAGCCGCTCAACCTCTTTTGCTTGTTCAGGTGTAAACAGGTCCAGGTGATGCCGTTTGGGTTTTTCCGAAGTGACCGCGGCATTCAGGGAAAGCTGTATGCCGTCTCCTTTTTTAGGAACAAGAATAGCAAAATCGACATCAGGCTCCCTGCGCAGCTCGTAATCCAGAGCGGCACTCCAGAACCTGATACTTCGCTGGAGGTCTCGCACCCCCCATACAACAGCGCCAATTTTCAGCATGGTCCATCCTCCTCTATTCAAGCTGCGGAGAACCGGCTGTGTCGGACCGCCAGGAAAACTCGCGGAGGAAAACTGCCGCTTCACCTAAAATACCCACAACCATGTTCGTGGCCCGACGATAGAATGTGCCGCAGAACTCGGTTTCAGGTTAACCATTGTCCAGTTGGAAGCATGTCTGAGTTCCTTCCGCCTTGAGTAAGTATACCAATCCAGCCAGAATCGGGCAGGAGAACAGGCTACGTTTTCGCCCACCACACCCCGGCCGGGATCAACACCCCCACCGCCAACAGCGACAGCAGCGCCCCCCACAAATACGCCGTCGGCACAAAACGCCACGCCACTACGTGCGCCCCGGCCGGGACACAGACCGCCCGCAGTGTCGTATACGCCGTCTGCCAATCCACCCGTTCCCCATCCACCGTCACCTGCCAGCCCGGGTAAGCCGTCTCCGCCAGCAGCAGCAGCCCCGGCGCGTCACTCTGCGTGGCAATCCGCCACTCACCCGCCGCCGCCGCCTCAATCACCGCCGTGCCCGGCGTAGCCGGCGCCGGCCCCAGGGCACAAGCCGCCGGTTCAGCCAGGATTGCCGTCCCGGCCGGGTCAAAATCCGGCGCATGAATCCGGGCCACGGCCGCCGCCCCATCGGCAATCACCTCCGCCTGGTACACCAACCGGGCCACCGGCAGCCCCGTCGGCCGCTGGTACACCCAGGTACCACCCTGCTGCGCCAGCAGCACCAGCCCCCCCTCCCCCTCCGTAAACTGCTCCAGCGCATTCGGCGCAATCACGTAAGACGCGCCCAGCACATCATAGGCCGTCGAGCGCGGGTCCGGCACCGACGAGGCCAGGGCAATGTGCGCCGCCGGCTCCAGCGAATCATAGCCAAAGACGCTGGGCAGTTGCACCTGCATCGCCCCATTCTGGATAAACAGGCTGGCCCCCCAGGGCACCGTCCGCTGGTACGTCTCCCCAATCACCGCTTTGGCATCCACAAACAAGGCATCCGGCCCGGCCGGTTCCAGGCGCACCATCTTAAACGCATAAAACCACATGTCAGCCGTCACCAGCAGGATCAGCGCCGCGCCCCATGCTCGACGCCGCCGAACGTCCCCGGCCGGGGTCGTCAGATACCCCCACAGCAGCCCCAGGCCAAGCAGCAGCAGCAGCAAAGCCACCGCATACCCCCCCACCTGGTGCCACAGCCGGCCGCTGGTGTCAGTCGGATGCACGGCCATAAAGACCGCCCCGGTTGCTGCCAATGCGGCAAAGCCGGCCAACCCCACCACCAGCCCAATCCAGCGCAGCAGCGGCCCCAGCGCCGCCGCCCGCGCCGCCAGCGGCGTGGCCTGCCAGGCCGTCAGGCTGTGGGCCAGCAGCGCCGTAACCGCAAACAGGTAAAGAAACGCCGCCCGGCCGGGGGCACGCACCAGTTGGAACGGCGGCAAAAACGCATACGCCAGCTTATACAGCACCCCATACCGCCCCAACGCCAGCCCCAGCCCCAGCAGCAGCAGCACCACATAAAACCAGGTCAGCCGCGACGGCTTGCGCAGCCCCAGCAGCAGCCCCAGCACCGCCAGCAGCCCGGCATAATAAGTCAACTCCTCAAACGTGGGCACACTCCAATACCCCACCCGCGTCGGCTCACCAAAAAACTCCGGCAGCAGCAGGGTGATCAGGTGCGCCGGCGGCAGCGAATAATCGGTGGCGAACTCATAATCGGCCGTGGCCAGCCGCTCCGAAGCCAGGCTAAACTGCACAAAGGGCACCAGTTGCACCGCCGCCAGCCCCAGCCCCACCACAGCCATAATCGCCGCCTGGCGCACTACCAGCCCCCGCCGGCCGGGATTCGTCCACAGCAAATAGAGCGCCAGCAGCCCCCAGATCAGCCCCACGTACAAAAACGAGGGCAGGTGGCCGGCCAGAATCGCCAACCCAAACGGCAGCCCGGCCAGCACCGCCGCCCAGCCGCTGCCCCGCCGCACGCTCCACACCAACCCCCAGGCCAGCCACGGCGTCCAGGCATCAACGGCATAAACGGTGCTGTGCCCGGCCCACAATCGCCCCACCAGCAGCCCACTGTAAGCAAAAGCCACCCCGGCCAGCAGCGCCGGCAGCCGCCCCGCCCCCATCTGCCGCGTAAACAAAAACATCCCCATGCCCGCCAGCCAGACGTGAATGAGCATATACCAGCTCACGGCCACGTTAATGGGCAAAACAAGCATCAGCCAGGCAATCGGGTAAAACGTGCTCTGCTGCGGCTCGGCCAGAATCGGGTAACCGTTGAAGATGTAGGGCGTCCACAGGGGCAGGTGGCCGCTGTGAATGGCCTGGCGGACCGTCTCGTGCCAGGTCAGGTAGTAACCGCGCATGTCATGGCCGCCCAGAATCATCCCGGCCGGGGGGAACAGCGCCCGGTTAAAAAAGATCACCGCCAGCCCCAGGAACAGCAGCCCGGCCAGCAGCACCGGTTTCTCACGCAGTTTGTTCAGCATAAATCTCTCCGGCCGGGCGCAGCACACCCCACCCCAATCAGGACCAGACCACGCCGGGCACGCCTTGTACAAATCAACCCCGCCGATTATGCAGGCGATACATAGGCACGTCAAATGGCCGCGCAGTGATACAATACCGGCAACGCGGTGCCAGCACTCACCCTTTCATCCGCGCGCCATCAACACAGGAGACGACACGCGCCGCGGCGCACCACCATGAATGAAAATATGGAGCGCGGTCTGCCAGACCGCAAAGGGCGGACGAGCTGTCCGCGCTCCATTTTCAGAGGAGAGACCATGTTTATCGTCGATGCCCACCTGGACCTGGCCTACAACGCCCTCAACTTCGGCCGCGACCTGCGCCGGCCGGTAGCCGATCTGCGCCAGGCCGAAGCCGGCCGCCAGGTTGGCGACGGCCTCATCACCGCCACCTTCCCCAGCCTGCGGCAAGCCGGCGTCGGCCTCATCTTCGGCACCCTCTTCGTCACCCCCTACCGCAAGCGGCAGCCCGGCGAAAAGCTGGTCTACCGCCACGCCGCCGAAGCCCACCGCCTGGCCATGCAGCAGTTGGATTACTACCGCCGCCAGGCGGATGAGCTAGACTACCTGCGTCTGGTGGGCGACCCGGCCGGGTTAGAAACCATCGTCCACAGCCACACCAACGGCGAGACGCCCCTGCTGGGCATCATCCCCCTCATGGAAGGCGCCGACCCCATCCGTGAGCCAGAAGAACTGGAACTGTGGTATGAGCAGGGACTGCGCATCATCGGCCTGGCCTGGGACGACACCCGCTACGCCGGCGGCGCGTGGCAGAGCGGCCCCAGCCGCGGCATCAGCCGCAATGGCTACCGGCTCATGGAGATCATGGCCGACCTGGGCCTGATCCTGGACATCACCCACCTCAGCGAAAAAGCCAGCTACGAAGCCCTGGAACGCTACCCCGGCACAGTCGTGGCCACCCACTGCAACGCCCGCGCCCTGCTGCCCATCGAGCGCCACCTCAACGACCAGCAAATTCGCCTGCTGGCCGAGCGCGACGGCATCACCGGCATTGTGCTCTACAACGCCTTCCTTAAGCCCACCTACCACAAAGGGGACCCCAAAGAGAGCGTCACCCTGGCCGACGTGGTCGCCCACATCGACCACATCTGCCAACTGCTGGGGGATGCCACCCACGTGGGCATCGGCAGCGACTTCGACGGTGGCTTTGGCGCGCAGCATATCCCGGCCGGGTTAGATTCCGTCCTCGACCTGCCCAACCTGGCCACCGCCCTCCAGGACCACGGCTACACCCCTGCCGACATTGCCAACATCATGGGCCAAAACTGGCTCAACCTGCTGCGCCGCGCCCTCCCGGCCGGGTAGCCGGCAGCAAAAGGGGCATGCGCTGTGCATGCCCCTCATTCAAAACTCAGGTTCGCCGTTCAGAACCAAACCTAGTTACTCGCTGCCGCCCCGCGGTCAACCCGGTAGCCAAACGCCGCCATCGCATCCAGCAGCGGAGCCGGGTTTGCCATGCGCATCGCCCCAAACCACCACGCCCCCTGGTCGCCACGGAAAAAGTAGCCATTGCCGGCATGTCGCCCTTCAATTGGCACCAGCAGTTGCGTCGGTTCGCCCGTCCGGTAACTGGTATGGAATTGCACCGGCCGGTCAAAGTACAGCTCCAACAAAACGCCACTGCTCTCATAATAAGCCAGCGTATCGTCAGAAATGCCCAGGTCAATCAGGTCCGTGTTGTTCGGGTGGCTCAACGAAATCTGCGCCGCCTCGGCCAGCCTGTCAAACATCGGGCTGCCCGGCACCAGCGTCGTCCGTTCACCATCCTGCACAATCACCATCCGCGAAGGGACAACCTCCACCGCCTGCGAGCGGAACCACCACCAATCCTGCGTATTCAAGGCGTTGACCACATACACAATCAACACACCGATCACCACAAACAGGATCACCGGTTCCAGAATACGAATCTTCGAAGGATGCTTCATCTTAACAGTCGCCTCCAACAGTTGTCTGCTGCCGGCTGCTCAGGATTGGTGACATATCTTCTCATCAAGCCAACGGCCACGCACTACCGGCAGCCCTACAGCTTCAGGCGCGGGTCAAGCGCATCGCGCAGCCCATCACCAAAGTAATTGAATGCCAGCGTCATCAAGAAGATCGCCAGCCCCGGATACAATGCCTTCCACGGCGCCGTGAACATGTCCTTCTGCACGTCCTGCAGCATGTTCCCCCACGTCGCCACCGGCTGCTGAATCCCAAACCCCAGGAAACTCAGCGCCGATTCCACCAGAATCACCCCGCCCAACCCCAACGTCGCGCTCACAATAATCGGCGGCAGCGAGTTCGGCACCATGTGCCGGGTGATGATCTGCGCGTCACTCATCCCCAACGCCTTCGCCGCCTCCGTGTACTCCTGGTTTCGCAGGCTCAGCACCATCCCCCGCGCCAGGCGGCACGCCCCTGTCCAGCCCAGCGAACTCAGGATCAGGATGATCACCACCGCCTGGCTCCACTCTGGCGGCAAAAACGGGATGTTCACGTTACGCAAGATGGCCGACAACGTCAACAACAGCGGCAGCAGCGGCAGAATAATGATGAACTCCACCGTCCGCTGAATCAGGTTGTCCACCGTCCCGCCAAAGTACCCCGAAATTGCCCCCACAAAGATGCCAAACGTCTCGCGCACAAACACCACCGTGAAGGCAATCGTCAGCGACAACCGCCCGGCCAGCAGCAGGCGCATCAACACATCCCGGCCGAGTTCATCCGTCCCCAGCCGGTGTTCCGCCGAGGGCGCGGCATTGCGCGAGGCCAGGTCCTGCGAGTCCCGGTCATAGTTGACGTATTCCCCCTTGGAGACGTTGTAATACGTCATCCGGCCCAAGATCATCGGCCCAAAGGTGACCAGCAGGATCATGGCCAGCATCAGCACCAGGCTGGCCGTTGCCAGCCGGTGCCGCCGCAGCCGCTTCCAATAGGTCATGATCAACGCTTCTGGTTTGTCGGTCAGCAAGGCTTCCGCTTGCAGGGAATCGACATCAATTTCAGCTACAGACGACATTTCATACTCCTCTTGACGCTTTCTCTCTTCTCAAGCCACGTCACTCTCAATCAGCGCGCCCAACTTGGCGGCCACACCATTGCCCAAAAGCCGCTAACCAAACCGGATGCGCGGATCGACAATCGTGTACAGAATGTCGCCGACCAGCGTTGCCACCACCACCAGAACGGCGGATATGAACAGGTAGGCCATCACGATATTCCAGTCATCCGACGAAAGCGCCTGGATGAACAACCGCCCCATTCCCGGATAGTTGAAGATCGTCTCGGTGATGATCGCGCCGCCAAAGATGCCCGGGATCTCAAATACCACAATGGTGATCAACGGGATGAGGGCGTTGCGCGCCGCATGCTTCATAATGACCGACCGTTCGCGCAGCCCTTTGGCCCGCGCCGTGCGCACGTAATCTTGCCGCAGCACTTCCAGCATAGAGGAGCGCATGAAGCGGCTCCAGCCGGCCAAAGACAACAGGCTGAGCATCATCGTCGGCAGAATCAGGTGCAGCACCATGTCCGCAAAAGAGCCGGCGCTAATGCCCAGGAAAGCACCCATGCTGCCCGGCAAAATGCGCAAATCCACCACATTGCCGGTGGGGAAATAAGGCAACCCCCAATCCTTAAACTTCAGTCCGAAGATGATGATCAGCATCAGGCCAAACCAGAACGCGGGCATGGAAATGCCAAAGAAGCTAAACGTCGTCACAATGTAGTCCAGCCGCGAATACTGCTTAACCGCCGAGATAATCCCAATGGGGATGGCAACCACCAGGGAAATAAATGCGGCCGTGGCCGTCAGGCGAATGGTATTCATCACCCGGTCGCCCAGCACTTCAGTCACCGGCACTCCGCGAGCCACCTTAGTCGACTGGCCAAAATCAAGCCGCAAGAGCCCCTCGGTACAGGGCAAGACCTTCACATTAGGCGAGGCGCCGTCGTTGCTGCCGCCAGCATCGGAACAGCTTGGCGTCTGGTAATCAGACCAGGTACCGGTGAAGATGAGCTTGCCGTTCAGGTCAGGGTTGCCCAATGCATTCCCAACCTCGTCCAGCCAATCCTCGCCAGCCATCCAGGTGAGATACCCCAGGTAAATAGGCCGCTGCAGGCCAAGCGCGGCCTCCATGCGTGCAATGTCTTCTTCGGTAAAGCGGGCGCGGCGGTCCGCCGCCAGGTTTAGACCCGACAGGGGGCCGCCGGGCACTGCGTTAAGCAGCAGGTAAATGGCGATGGTTGCGGCAATAACCACAATAACCATCTGAAAGCCTCGTCGAATAAGATAGTTGGTCATTCTGTCCTCCTCAAATGGTCTTTGGGCACCACGGGGCAAGCAATCCCATGGGGGCCATGTTACAATGATACTATCCCGGCCGGGTTCCGTCTGGCCCTGTTTCGTATCAAATGCGTATCAATTGCCACCTCATTGACCGGCCACCGGCCCATTGTTATCATTACCCTATCACGTCCGCCCGCCTTCGGGCCTGATGCCCCACAACCAACCATGAGCAGCACCACCTACCACCTGTCCGAAATACTGAACCATTATGTGAGCAGGGCCGGTTACACCTCCGGGCAGCTTGCCCGCCTCTCCGGCGTGCCCAAAGCCACCATCGTCAACTGGCTAGAAGGGCGCGTCCGCCGGCCGCGCGGCAGCGAGGATCTGCTGCGCCTGGCCGCCGTCCTACACCTGTCCGCCGCCGAAACGTCAGAGCTGCTGCAAGCGGCCGGGCATCCCACCGTAGCCGAATTACGCGAACAAGCCACGCAAAACCAAAGCAGCGCCCTAAACGCCCTCCTGGCCAGTTGGCCGGCCGGGGAACCACCCCGGCCGGGGTCAGCCCCCTTCCAGGCCATTGCCGACCTACCCCACTTCGTCGGCCGGCAAAGCCTCCTCCAAACCCTCACCGACGACATCCTCAACAGCCCCCAGCGCGGCATCTACACCCTGCAAGGCATGGCCGGCGTCGGCAAATCCACCCTGGCCGCCCGCCTGGCCTACCTCCTGCGCCCCCACTTCCCCGACGGCGTCCTCTGGGCCAGGGTCGACATCTCCGACACCATGTCCATCCTCAGCACCTTCGCTCGCGCCTACGGCCTGGACGTCGCCCAATACGCCGACCTGGGCAGCCGCAGCCGCGTCGTCCGCGAACTACTGGCCAACAAACAGGCCATCATCATCCTGGACAACGCCCAAAGCAGCCAGCAAATCGAGCCACTCCTACCCCCCAGCGGTCCCTGCGCCATCATCATCACCACCCGCCACCGCCATCTCGCCGCCGCCCGCGGCGCGCGCCAATACATGCTTGGCCCCTTCAACCAAAGCGGCGAAGAATCACTGGCCCTCTTCGCCCGCGTCTTGGGCCACCAACGCGTCACCGACGACCAAGACACCCTGGCCAGCATCGCCCAGCTCCTCGGCCACCTGCCCCTGGCCCTCGACGTCGTCGCCAGCCGCCTCGCCTACGAACCCGGCTGGTCCTCTGTCGCCTTCCTACACCGTCTCAAGCAGGAAAAGCGCCAACTACAAGAACTGACCTACGAAGCGCAAAACGTGCGCCTCTCCTTCGAGTGGAGCTACGAAGCCCTGACTCCAGATGCCCAGCAGTTCTTTGCCGCCCTGGGCCTGTTTGAAGGCGATGATTTCAGCCCGGAAGCGGCCGCCCACCTGACCAACGAACCGCTGACCGACCTACAGCGCCTGGACGCCGAGGATATGCTGCGCCATCTCTACGGGCTGTCGCTGGTGCGCCAGGCCCGGCCGGGACGCTATCGCCTCCACCCCCTACTGCGCGCCTTCGCCCGCGACAAACTCAACGACCCCACCCCGCAACGACGGCTGGTCACCTACTACGTCCAGTTTGTCACCAGCCACCAACGCCAATACACCGCCCTAGACACCGAAAACAACAACATCCTGGCCGCCCTACGCCTGGCCGACGAACTGCGCCTCTACCCCGAATACCTCAGCGGCGTCACCCACTTCTACCATTTCTGGGAAGCACGCGGCCTGTACGAGTTAGCCGCCGGCCAGTTACAACGTGCCCAGGAAATCGCCCGCCAACTGGCCGACGACGCCAGCCTGGTCATGGTCCTCCGCTGCCAGGGGCGCGCCGCCGAACGGCGCAACCAATACGAAGCCGCCGAAGCCTACTACGAAGAAGGGCTGCTGTTGGCCCGCCAACTGCAAGCCAGGCAACCACCCGAACAGCCCGACCAGGTCCAGCCACCCGCCGTCACCAGCGATCTACTGCGCGCCCTGGGCGTGCTGGCCGCCCGGCGCGGCGATTACGCCCTGGCCGAAGCCTACTACCAGGAAGGACTGCTGCTGGCCCGCCACGTCCAACAAGGAGACACCCTCGGCAGCTTGCTGCGCGGCCTGGGCGTAGAGGCCTTCTCGCGCGGCGATTTCGTCCGCGCCGAAACCTTGTACGAGGAAGGCCTGGCCCTGGCCCACACCGCCGGTGAGCGCGAGCGGCAGAGCGCCTTGCTGTGGGCGCTCGGTATGCTGGCCGAGGACCAGGGGCACCTGGCCGACGCCGAATCCTACCTGCGGCAAAGCGCCGCCCTGGCCCGCGAACTGGGCCACCTGGAACGCGTCGCCCTACTAATGCGCGATCTGGGCGTGATTGCCTGGGAACAAGGCGAGACCGACAAAGCGCGCAGCTACTTCGAGGAAGGCATCGCCATCGCCCGCGACCTGGGCCACACCTGGCGCTTGAACCGGCTGCTGTTGGAACTGGGAGAGCTGTCACGCCAGCAGGGGGCCATCACCACCGCCGCCATCGCCTTCCGGGAAGTGCTGGATATCGCCCGTCAGTCCAACAGCCAGGAGATGGCCGCCCAGGCGTTGTTTGGCCTGGCCCAGGTAGCCGCCAGCCAGAACGACCCGGCCGGGGCGCTAGCCGCCGCGCACGAGAGCCTGACCATCTTCAAGACCATCGGCCACCACCAGGCCGCCGAAGTGAAAAACTGGCTGCAAAGCGGGGCCGTCACCCAGGCATAAAAAAAGCCCGGCCGGGAACCCGGCCGGGGCTTTGCGTACTCCCGCCAGGACTCGAACCTGGGCCTTTGGCTCCGGAGGCCAACGCTCTATCCTCTGAGCTACGGGAGCATCCAAAGAAGAATTTTCCCACGCCCCCATAGAAATGTCAAATGGCGCAAGCCGGGCGCACAATCCACAATTGCGAACGTCGGTCAGGCGCAGGGCAAGAGAAGCACTCAGCCACCCCCACCATGATTCAGTCCCCCACCACCAGCGCCAACGCCAGGAACACCTTATCATCCGGCACGGCCTCCCCGGCCGGGTTCACCACCGCCAGCCGCACCCCATCCGCCGCCGTATACAACCCCACCACCACCTGATACACCCCGGCCGGGGCCTCCGCCGGCAGCTCAATCACATACCCATCCACAACCACCTGCCCCGCCGCCCAGGTATTGCTCGGCAGGCCACCCGGCCATTGGTCCCCCTGGGCCACAATCGTGCCATCCGGCCCCACCAGGTGCACAAACACCGTGTACAAATCGGCCGGCTGCGCCGTCGTCTGCCAGTAGAGCGTCAGGCGCACCGCATCCCCCGGCTCCACCGCTGGCGTGGCCAACGCCGCGCCCCGCAGCACCATCTCCTCCCCACCCCGGCCGGTAAACGTGTAGGCCAGCGGCAGCCCCACGTCGTCCGGCAAGGCAAACAGCCGGTCCGTGGCCAGCACCGTCACCTGCCCCAGCACATATGGCGCACACGCCGCGCACGGCGCTAGCGTTACCGCATAATCCCCGGCCGGCAGCGCCGGCGGCACCGGCAGGCTGTACTGCCCCTGAATCGTCTCCCCCGCCCGCCACCGGCCGGTAGGGTACGGACTCAGCGGGGCGACCAGCGCTGGCGCGTCACCCAGCGCCAGGCGCAGCGTCAAATCCTCGGCCAGGCCGGTTGGCGTGTGCCAGGCCAGCCGCAGCGGCAGGGCCGCCCCGGCAATAATCGTCTCCGGCAGCGGCGCGTGCCCCAGCAGAACCAGCGCACCATCCAGCCAGCGCTGATCATCCGCCACACCCAGGGCCACCGCCCCGGCCGGGGTCGGTTCCGGCGGTGGTGGCACAGTCACCGGCCCGGCCGGGTAAACCACCCCGGCCAGCGTGCCATCCGGCCGGCGCAGCCCCAACTGCTCCCCCGTAGCCGCATCAAACAAAGCCACCTCCACCGTGTAACCGGCTGGGGGCACCCCCGGCGGCAAAGCCAGCGTGTACTTCATCTCCGGCTGCTCCCCCACCAGCCAATCGGCCGGATAAAAATAGACCTCGTTCAGCAGCGGCGTCTCCAACCCACCCCACACCTGCCCGGCGACGTCGCGCACCGTCAGCTTCAACGTGTGTTGGCGCGTTACCGGCCCGGCCACCCCCCAGCGCAGCGCCAGATGCACCGCGTCTGGCGTGGCCGCCAGCCCGGCCGCTTGCAGGACAATCTCCCCACCAAAAGTCAGCGGTGGGGCCAGCGCCGCCAGCGCCGGTCCCGGCACGGCCACCGGCTCCTGCGCATACACCCAGGCCTGCGCCAGCCCGGCATAATGCACCGTATGCACCAGCGCCGCCTGGGCGGCAACCGCCTCCGCCCCGGCCGGGTCCAACTGCCGGCTGCTGGCGGTAAGCACAATGTAACGCGCCTGCGGCTGGCTGTCGGCAGTGCGCAGTTGCGCCCGGCCGGGATAGAACGGGGCCAGCGACGGCAGCCCATCCGTCACCGCCAGTGCCGTCTCAGCCCCCGGCTGCGCCGCCAGCCAGCGCCCGGCCGGACCTTCCGCCTCGCCCCAGCCTACCGTCAGCACCTGCGCCGCCACCGTCGGGCCACCCAGCAGCCCATTGTACGCCGCCAGCGGATAGGGCCAGGCGCGCAGCAGCCCCAACCCCTGCAAAGCCACCAGCAGCAGCGCGCCCGCGCCAAAAGCCCGCCCCGTCCCGGCCGGGGAACTCCCCCGCCGGGCCAGCACCAACGCCTGAAAACGCGTCCAGGCCAGCGCCGCCAGCAAAATCAGCGGTGGCAGCAGCGGCAGCGCGTAGCGGTCAAATTTCTTCGCCGCCAGGCTGATGCCCAGCAAGAACAGCCCGCACCAGGCCAGCAGCAGCAGCGCGCTCCACCCCGGCCGGTGCCGCTGCCGCACATTTAGCAGCGCCAGCAGCCCGGCCAGCAGCAGCCCGGCAAAAATCACCGGGCTAAGGCGAAAGGCCAGGGCCACGGGGTAGAAAGCCGGGCCGTGGTTGTAGGCCACCTCGCCCAGGAAAAAGGTGGGGCGCAGCGCCTCCTCAATGTGCCGGTTGGCATTGCCGCCGGCCTGGGTCAGCACCCCGGCCGGGTTCACCCACAGCGCCGGCAGCAGCAGCAGCGGCGGCACAAAGCCCAGCAGCCACCACCCCCCCAGCTTCAGGAGCCGCCCCACCCGGCCGGGCCAACCTCTGGCCGGCAACCGGGGCCAGGTAGTTAACATAAATAAACCGGTCAGCGGCAGCAGCAGCAGGGCCGGGGATTTGCTGAGGATGGCCAGAGCGGCCAGCGCCCCGGCCGGGACCAGCCAGCGCGCAGCACGCCCGGCCGGGGTCTCCTTGCGCCACAGCGCCAGGCAAAGCAGCGACAAGGCGCTAAACGTCGTCATCAACCCATCCACGTGCAGCAGGCCAGACAACCCGGCCAGGAACGGGTCCAGGGCCAGCAGCAGCCCGGCCAGAACAGCCACCGGCCGGCCAAAGAGCCGGTCCACAAGCCCGGCCAGCAGCAGCACACCCAGACTGTTCACCAGGGCCACCGCCAGCCGCCCGCTGCTCAGGAACAGCGCTAGCTGCTCAAAGGCGGCGGCATTGTCCGGGGCCAGCCAGGCCAGGTGGGTAGCCCACTCGTAGGCGGCCCGGCTGGCCGGCTGCACGCCCATTTGCAAGCTGATGGCCGCCGCTCCCAGCCAGGTGGTGATCACCCCGGGATGGCCGGCCGTGAGCGTGTCTGCCCAGCGCTGGTCCAGCAGCGCCTCGCGGAAAAGGATCGACCGGTAAACCCAGGTTAGCTCGTCGGGCGTGATGTAGCGGCCCATTGCCGCCAGGCGCGGCAGCAGCGCCAGCAAGAAGAGGGCGGCGTAGAGCAGGGTCACCCGGCCGGGGAAACGTTGCCAACGATTCATGACCGCTAATCATAGCATGAGTTGCGCCTTCTACCCCATCCTGGTTTATAATTGGCGCATGAACTTCTACGAACAGGTCTACGCGGTGGTCCGCCGCATCCCGGCCGGGCAAGTCACCAGCTACGGGCGCATTGCCAGCATGTTGGGCCGGCCCAACGCCGCCCGCGCCGTGGGCTATGCCCTGAACGCGCTGAAAGATTTGGACGAGGAGAACGTCCCGGCCGGGGTCATCCCCGTCCCCTGGCAGCGCGTCATCAACGCCCAGGGACGCATCAGCATTGTCAACCGCGAGGTCGGCGCCGAACAACAGGCCGCCCTGCTGCGCGCCGAAGGGGTTGAGGTCAGCGACGACCTGCGCATCGACCTGGCGCGCTATCTGTGGGCCGGGCTGCACTGGGCAGAGCTGGACGAACTGCTGAGCCATCTCCAGTAATCCCCCGCGTGCCTGGGCCGGGCGGGGCCGGCACGCCGGCGCTTGACAGCCCGCCGGGGACAGCCGATACTAGACGGCGTGAAACTAATCATCCAGATTCCCTGCTTTAATGAGGCGGAAACGCTGCCGGCCACCCTGACCGGTCTGCCGGCCACCATCCCCGGCATCAGCCAGATCGAGACGCTCATCATCGACGATGGCAGCAGCGATGGCACGGTGGCCGTGGCCCAGCAGTTGGGCGTGGACCACATTGTGCGGCACAAGCGCAACCTGGGGCTGGCTCGCGCTTTCCAGACCGGTGCGGAAAGCTGTTTGCGATTGGGGGCCGACATCATTGTGAACACCGACGGCGATAATCAGTACCCGGCCGGGGCCATTGCCCACCTGGTCGCCCCCCTGGTAGCCCACCGGGCAGACATTGTCATCGGCAATCGCCAGATCGACCAGATAGCCCACTTTTCGCCAGCCAAGAAGAAGCTGCAGCGGTTGGGCAGTTGGATGATCCGCCGCATGAGCGGCACCAACGTCCCCGATGCGACCAGCGGTTTTCGCGCCTACAGCCGGGAAGCAGTGCTGCGCCTCAACATCCTCACCGAGTACAGCTATACCCTGGAAACCATTATCCAGGCCGGCAAACTGGGGTTGACCATTGTCAGCGTACCCGTAACCACCAACCCCCCCACCCGCCCCTCCCGCCTGCAGCGCAACATGTGGCACTTCATGAAGAGGCAGGGCAGCACCATCCTGCGCCTGTACGCTTTCTACGAACCCCTACGCACCTTCAGCTACCTGGCCCTACCCTTCTTAGTGGCCGGGGCGCTGCTGCTGCTGCGCTTTCTCCTCCTCTTCGCCCTGGGCGAATCAGGCATCGGCCGCTACACCCAGTCGGTGGCCATTGGCAGCGGCCTGTTTGTGGTGGGCGTACTTATCGCCCTGTTTGGCATCCAGGCCGATATTGCCAGCAAGCACCGCCAGCTCACGCAAGAGATGATCTACCGGCTGCGCAAGATGGAACTGGCCCGGCCGGGTGCAGAACAGGTATCCCCCGATGAATAATGACCCCGGCCGGTTGGCCCAGCAGATAGACTTCATCCTGGAAATCGACAAACTGAAGCAGGTGATACGCCGCTCCTACCTGGTCGACGCCTCGCGGCGCGAGAATACGGCCGAGCACAGTTGGCACCTGGCTATGATGGCCCTGCTGTTGTGTGAACATGCCAACGAGGCCGTGGACCCCGGCCGGGTGATGAAAATGGTCCTGGTCCACGACATTGTGGAAATTGATGCCGGCGACACCTATCTGCACGACCCGGTCGGGGCGTTGGACAAAGCCGAGCGGGAGCAGGCCGCCGCCGAGCGGCTGTTTGGCCTGCTGCCGGCTGACCAGGGGCGCGAACTGCGCCAACTGTGGCAGGAATTTGAGGCCCGCCAAACCGCCGAGGCCCGCTTCGCCAACGCCCTGGACCGCTTGATGCCGCTGCTGCACAACCTGCACAGCGGCGGTCGCACCTGGTGGGAGCACAACATCACCCGCTCCCAGGTGGTAGACCGCGTGCAGCACATTGGCCAAGGCTCAGAAACGCTGTGGGCCTATGCCCAAACCATCATTGCCCAGGCCGTAGAATTGGGCTACCTGCGCCCTGAATAGGCCCCGGCCGGGGCGTTTTCCCGCCGCCGGCTTGTGCTATACTTACCATCAGCCCCCAAAAAGCAAACTCATGCTGGCCCACTTAACATCAACCAACAACAGGAGCGCGCTATGTACGGATTCACCGGCAAAATCTTACACGTCGATTTAACCCACCAGACGCTGACCATTGAGCAGCCGGACGAAGATTTCTACCGGCACTACATGGGCGGCAGCCTGTTTGGCCTCTACTATTTGTGGAAACACACCCCGGCCGGGGCTTCCGCCCTCAGCCCGGAAAACACCCTCACCTTTGCCCTCAGCGCCCCCACCGGCCTGCCTATCAGCGGCCAAAGCCGCTGCACCGTCACCTGCAAAAGCCCCAGCAGCGGCGGCGTAGCCGACAGCCAGGGCGGCGGCTTCTGGCCGGCCGAACTGAAATTTGCCGGCTTCGACGCCATCGTCATTCGCGGCGCGGCCAGCAGCCCCGTCTACCTCTGGGTGCACAATGGCCAGGCCGAGCTGCGCGACGCCAGCCATCTATGGGGCCTGACCACCCTGGCGGCCGAGACCAGGCTAAAGGAAGAGTTGGGGGACAAGAAGATCGAAGTGGCCCAAATTGGCCCGGCCGGGGAAAACCTCTCCAACTTCGCCGCCATCATGAACATGAGCAACCGCGCCTGGGGCCGCACCGGCGTTGGCGCGGTCATGGGCAGCAAAAAACTCAAAGCCATCGTCGTGCGCGGCAACCAAAAAGTAACCCCGGCCAGCAAAGAAGGCGTTCTGGCCCTGGCCAAAAAAGGAGCCGCCGCCTTCCCCGGCAGCGACATGGAATCCTTCGGCCGCTATGGCACCGCCGACACCGTCATGAGCAACTGGGGTGCCGGCGGCCTGCCGACCCACAACTGGGATTCCGGCACCATGCCCCAGGGCGCAGCCCAGGCCATCAGCGGCGAACGCCTCTATGACGAACTGCTGCGCGGGGCCGCCGAAGGCAAACAAGACCGGCTGGGGCGCGACACCTGCTACGCCTGCATTGTCCGTTGCAAGCGCGTGGTCGAGGCCGAATGGCAGGCGAAAAAACTGCTGCCAGAATATGGCGGGCCGGAGTACGAAACCATCTCCACCTTCGGCTCCTACTGCGGCGTCAGCGACTTGCACGCCATTAGCTATGCCAACCAGCTCTGCAACGAGTATGGCGTGGATACCATCTCCTGCGGCGCAACCCTGGCCTGGGCCATGGACTGCTACGCCAACGGCATCCTCACCGCCGCCGAAATGGATGGCATCGACCTGCAATTCGGGGATGCCGAAGCGATGATTGCCATGCTGGAAAAGACTCTGCGCCGCGAGGGCTTTGGCGACATCCTGGCCGATGGTTCGGCCAAAGCGGCCGACCGGCTGGGCAAAGGGCATGACCTGCTGCTGACCATCAAAGGGCAGGAGCTGCCGGCCCACATGCCGCAGGTCAAGCGCAGCCTGGGGCTGATCTACGCCGTGAACCCCTTCGGCGCCGACCACCAATCCTCCGAGCATGACCCCATGTACCACCCCAAGCTGTACGAGGGCAAACCGGACGCCCCCGGCTACAAGCGCTTCCTGGGCCAGATTGGGCTGGAAAAACCACAGCCGCCCAAAGTGCTGAACGCGGAAAAGGTCGAGTTTGCCCTGAAGACGCAGTACAACTACAGCGCCATGGACACGGTGAGCATTTGCCAGTTTGTCTTTGGGCCAGGCTGGCAGCTTTACGGCCCCCAGGATATCGCCGACCTGCTAACGGCGGCGACCGGCTGGACGTTCACGGTGGAGGATGTGCAGGAATTGGGGCGGCGGCGGCTCAACTTGATGCGCGCCTATAATGCCCGTGAGGGATTGACGCGGGATCAGGACACGCTGCCCAAGAAACTGTACCGCAAGGCGCTCAGCGGCGGCCGTTCCGATGGTCTGCGAATCCCGGAGGAGGAGTTTGCGGCCGGCCTGGATATGTACTACGAGCAGGCGGGCTGGGATGTAGCCCGGGGCACGCCCACCAGGGCCACGCTAGAAGCGGTCGGCCTGGGCTGGGTGGCCGATGACCTCGCCCTGCCCGCCTGAACTCCCCCAAAAGAGGGCTGGTGTCCGGGTGCGGCTATGGCCCCCGGACACCGGTTTCATTCCGCTTCTTCAAGCTCCTGAATGGCCTCGTCGGCCGTCTTGTTGCCCAAGGCGACACTGAGCAGGCCGGGCATGTAATGGTCCATAGTCTGCACGGCCGGGTAGATGGCGTTGCGGAGCCAGTTATCAGTCAGCATTTCGCCCTCAAAGTCGAGGCTGGTTTTGTAGCGGACTTCGCCATCGCTGAAGTCCATCTCGAAGTTGCCGATGCGCAGGCCATAGTTGGCTCGAGTCAGGTATTCGGCCCCGGCCGGGCGCATCTCTTCTGCCACCAAGATGGGGGCAACTACGTAAAACAGAAACTGCTGCAAGTCGGGGCGGATTTGCGCATAGCAGCGATATTCGCCATTTTCCCCGGCGAACATGGCGCGCAGCACCTGCTCTTGCTCCAACGGCTGCGGGTACCAGCCATCTTCGTTCATGAACCTGGTCAGCACCGCAAACGCCTGCAGGCCCGGGTCGTCTGACTCGGCCGGCTGGCCATCTAAGAAATCATTGTCTAGGGTCACAATTCACCTTCCCGGCCGGGGCCAACCAGCTTCCCACTCCAATTCTGCTATAATCCCGGCCCATATCGCACCATTTAACTACCAAATGCGCGCAAACGCAACACGGAGAACGCATGAAACAAGCGCTACTGGGTCTGCTGGGCTGCCCGGCCTGCCGCGGCCCCCTCAGCCTCACCGCCCAGGAGGAACGCCATGGCGAAATCTGGCAGGGCGAACTGGCCTGCCAGCCATGTAACCATCGCTACCCTATCCGCCAGGGCATGCCCCACCTCTTTCTGGAAACCGCGGCCTGGGCCCCCAAGGCCCAGGAGGCGCAGGGCTGGGTTACCATTCACCAGGACCTGGGTATCTACGAGCAGGTGGAAGATGCCGTTGACCTGAAGATCCCCTACTATCCGGAAGCGCCCTGGATTGGCGTTGCCCGCAGCTTCGACATGGCCCTGGACTTCTTGCAGCTCACCGGCCGGGAAACCATCCTGGACCTGGGAGCCGGCCGGGGCTGGGCAGCTAAAGAGTTCGCCCTGCGCGGCTGCCGCGTCGTAGCCCTGGATGTGGTGCCCGACGAAAACGTGGGCCTGGGCCGGGGGCACGCCATCATGCGCCACCACAACACCTATTTCGACCGGGTCATTGGCGACGGCGAGAATCTCCCCTTCCGGCCGGGCAGCTTCGACCTGGTCTTCTGCGCGGCCACGCTGCACCACACCTCCCACCTCAACGTGATGATCGGCAACATAGACGAGGTCCTGGCCCCGGCCGGGCGATTATGCGCCATGAACGAACCCTGCATCAGCATCCTGGAAGATGAGCAAACCGTGCTGGCCCGCGACGCGGCACACGAACTAAGCGTGGGCATCAACGAGCGCCGGCCCAACATCGTTGGCTATTACCAGGCCCTGCAGACGCATGGCTTCCAGATCATACAAGCCATCCCCGCCCACGCTTACCAGATGGAGGAGCAAACCCTACGCGAGTGGGCCTACGACCTGGGCGCGCTCCGTGGGTCGCTCCGCTGGCAACAGCTGCCGCGCAGCTTCTGGCGCTATTACAACTATGGCAAGAACCGCCTGCGCGCGGCGCGCAGGGGCGTGCTGGCCCACAGCGAGATTCCCGCCATTGAGCCTGAGCGCCAGCGCCTGGCCTACGCCGTGCTGCTGTGGACCACGGGGGAGCTATTCCTGTTGGCCCAAAAAGCCTGACCCATCCCGGCCGGTTGCAATACCACAACAGAACTTGACACCGAACACCTGTTCGTGCTATACTCAGAACAAATGAGCGATTTGCGGCACCACCGGCCGCGCTATTTTCATATTGGTCTGATTGGCACAGGCCAACGTAGGAGTAAGAGATGGCAAAGCAAGACAAGTTGTCGGAGCGACAAGAGAGCATCATGAGCTACATCGCTCAGTCGCTGCAAAAGAACAGCCGGCCCCCCACCATACGGGAAATCGTCGAAGCCACCGACATTACCTCCACCTCTGTGGTCAGCTATAACCTGGGCAAACTGGAGGAGAAGGGCTACCTCGCGCGGACCAAAGACGTGTCGCGCGGCATCCAGTTAACGGAAAAGGCGCAGGAAGCATTTGCAACCTTCCGCACTGCAATCGCCAGCATGATCCGCATTCCCCTGATGGGTGATATCGTTGCCAGTGAACCGGTCCAACTGGGTCATGACGACTTTGCCAGCTACGATGAGGAAGATGCGGTGGAAGTTAGCACCAGCCTGCTGCCAGACAAGAACGTAGATTCGCTGTTCGCCCTGCGCGTCCGCGGGAATTCGATGATTGACGCCATGGTCAGCGACCGGGACATTGTCATCATGAAGCAGGCCAAAGAGGCGCGCAACGGCGACATGGTAGCTGTCTGGCTGCCGCAAAGCGGCGAAATGACCCTGAAGTATTTCTTCAGCGAAGGGGATCGGGTACGGCTGCAGCCGGCCAATCCCACCATGGAACCGATTTACGTCCATGCGGCCAACGTGGAGATTCAGGGCAAAGTGATGATGGTCGTCCGCCAGACCGCCTAATCGGCCAGCGCACTCACCAGCAGTACATTCCATCGCTGAAGCGGGCTTCCCCTCTGGCAGAAGCACCCTGGTAAAGGGCAAAGCCCGCTTCACAGGCCAAGACGACCTCCCCGGTCGTCTTTTTTTGCCGCAGTCCCATCCCCCACCCACAAGACGGTCTGCACGCTATTTTCACGCCAGGCCATTGACGAATTAGAACATTAGTTCTATAATGGCCGTAGATTTGAGGATGCTTTGGCATGTGTGGCGGTAGAATGACCCGTGCCCGGCCGGGCAAAATCCGGACACATCACCTTCCCCCACAAGGGCCATGGTACCAGTCTCGCATCACAGGGATGGCAATTTGAGAGTCAAGGACGAGGACGAGCGGCTGCGGCATCGCCTGGAGCTGCAAGCATTGGGCATCGAGCGTGTCTTTTTGCGCCACAAGACGCCGGCCAGGGTAGCTGGGGGTACGGTGCAGTCGCAGGCGACCAGTTTTAGCTTGCAGGCGTTTTTGGCCCCCGGCCGGGAACATCTGCACCAGATCAGCCGCGAACTACAGCAGGCCCTCGGTGTGCGCCAGGTGGCCATCGAACAGTCCGATGGCCAATGGCAGGTCAGCGTGGTGCAGCCGCAGCCCGCCCCGGTCGAACTGCTGGACCTGCTCGCTTCGCTGCCGCGCGTATCACACGGGGTGGTGGCCCTGGGCGTGGCCGAGAACGCCCGGCCGGTACTGCTAAACTTGCTGTCGGAAGAATCGGCCCATGTCCTGGTAAGCGGCACAGCGCAGGCCGGCAAGACCAGCTTGCTGCGGTCCTTCGCTATGTCCTTGGCGCTCACCAACCGCCAGTCACAGGTACAGATGATCCTGATGACCGCCGCGGCGCCGCGCCCCGGCCGGGAAAAGCAAGACGAATGGCTGGCCCCCCTGGCCTACCTGCCCCACGTGCTGGCCCACCTGATAGACACCCCCGAAGAAGTGGCCGGCACCCTCCGTTTCCTGGTCGGCGAACAGCGCTATCGCCGGCAAGAGGGCATCACCCTGCCGCGCATCATTCTATTCATGGACGGGCTGCTGCCCCTACTAGAACAGGGTGGCCAGGCAGTGCGCCGCGATTTCGGCGCGCTGCTGCAAAGCGGCGCGCAGGCCGGCATCCACCTGGTGGTGAGTACCCGCGAACCACAGACCGCGCTAGACAACCTGCTGCGTACCTACCTGCCAGTACGCATTGCCGGCCGGCTAGACTCGGCCGCTGAAGCCTGGGCCGCCACCGGCCTCGCCGACTCTCGTGCCCAGCAGCTTCTTGGCCAGGGGGATTTCCTGGCCGTGGCCGGGGGCAATGTGGTTCGCTTCCAGGGGGCGTATATCAGCGACTATGACGTGCATTTGTGCCTGGATGATCTGCACCAGCGCCGGCCGCGCACCATGGTGGCCCAGCCCATCGTCCGCCGGCTCAGCCCACCCATGGCCCAACCCCTGGCCGCCAGGGCGCAAGATTTCCGCTTCGATGGGCAGCGGCTCGCCCTGGCCTTTGCCGGCGACTAGCAAGTCAGGTACACCGGCCCCATTGCCGGATTGATGGAGGATTCGGATGAACACAGGAATGTTATGGCTCGATACAGACCAGCGCCGCACGCTGGAAGAAAAGGTTACCCGTGCGGCGGCCTATTACCTGGAGAAGTACGGGCGTATGCCGGAGCTGTGCCTGGTGAACAAGCGCAGCCTGGCCGAAGAGCGCACGGTCGGGGCTATCCACGTGCGCCCGGTAAAGAATATGGTTGAGCACCACTTCTTGCTGGGTTTTGACTCAGCCAATTGAACTACGCGCTAGCCCCGATTCGGCCCCGGTATTTTCGGCCAGGGGCAGCAGGATAAAGACTTTTGTCCCCCGGCCGGGTTCGCTCTCCAGCCAAATGCGCCCCTGGTGCAGATCTACCACCGACTTAACAATGAACAGCCCCAGGCCGGTGCCGCTGTAATCATTGGCCGTATTCTTGCCGCGATAATACTTATTGAACACGTGTCCCATGTCGGCGGCGTCAATGCCGGAACCTGTGTCTGCAATCTCGATAACAATTTGCCGCTCCTGTTTATGCGCGTGCACCGAGATTTGCCCCCCCTCAGGAGTGTATTTGTTGGCATTGGACAGCACATTGCTAAACGCCTGGTAGAGCCGGTTGGGATCGCCCATCACCACCAAACTGCGATCCACCTGCCAGTCCAGCTTCTGCTTCTTTTTCTGCAGCGGTAGCCGGTAGGCATCCGCCACCGATTTCAGAATCTCGCCCGGCCAGCAAACCTCCAGCGTCAGACCGCTCCCCTCTTCCAGACGCCCCACATCCAGCAACTCGGTGATCAGGGTCGTGATTTTGCTCACGCTCTCGCGCACGCGATCCACAAAGCCGGCCTGCATCTCATTGAGCGGACCGGCCCGCTCTAGCAGTTCCACATACCCCAGGATTGAGGTCAGCGGGGAGCGCAAGTCGTGGGAGACAGAAGAGACAATATCGCTCTTCAGTTGGTTGAGCTGCTCTAGCTGCGTGATATCGTGCATGACCATGGACCGGCCAACGCTGGCAATGGGTGTCAGGCCAACGTCATACATGCGCTCGTCGCTGGCGGCAATGTTGACCTTGCGGCTCATATCTGGCCCGGCCGGTTGCAGCAAGAACTCCAACACATTCACATTGCGGATCAGGCTGCCAACCGGCTGGCCGGTAAGATCGCCCTCTGGCAAATACAGCACCCGGCGCGAGGCCTCGTTCACTAACACAACCTGCGCCTTGTCATCCACCACCAGCACCGGATCTTCGATCTGGTTGATGATCGTGCGCAGTTGGTTGCGCTCTTTCACACTCTGGTCATACAGCGTGGCGTTGTTGATGGCAATGGCCGCGTAGCTGGCCAGGGCGGACAAAACACGCGCTTCGCGGTTGTCGAACGGTTGACCGGCCGCGCGGTTGGCCACAGCCAGCACCCCCAGTGCCCGGCCGCGGGCAATCATAGGAATATACACGTAGGATCGTGACTTGTCGGTAGGGCTGGAGGGCTGAGTCAGGTCCCACTGGTTCAGGATGGCGGTTTGCTTGTTGCGCAGCACCCGGCCGGCGATGCTGCTATCCATGCCCAGGCGGATTTCCGGCATCACCGTCCTGATGTTCTTGGCGGCGCGCACGTACAGGTCGCCCCGGCGCTCATCCACCAGGATAATGGCCCCTTCTTCGGCATCGGACAGGTAAACAGCCGCCTCAACCACCCGTTCCAGCACTTTTTCCAACTGCAGGGAAGAGGAAACGGACTTGCCAATACCGTAAAGGGCGTTTAGCTCCTGGGCGCGCTGCCGCAAGCGCCGGTTCGACTCGGTTAGCTGCTGAAGCAGTTGGTCGCGTTCCCCTTCCAGGCGACTTTCGCGCAGGGCGCGCTCCACAATCTCCTGGATCTCCTCAATGATGAACGGCTTGATAACGTAGTCACGCACCCCCAGCCGGAAAGCCTCAACCGCAACTTGCTCAGAGCCGTGGGCTGTGGCCAGGATGGCCGGGATGGTCAGATGGCGTTGGCGCAGGCGGCGCAGCAGCTCCAGTCCGTTCATGAAGGGCATCTGCACATCCACGATCATGAGATCGGGCAGCTGTGATACCGCCTTCTGCAAACCTTCCAGACCATCGGCAGCAACAAGAACCTCGTAGCCGCGCGGGGCGAGGACATACTGGACCAGGAAGTCGCGAACATCACGGGAGTCGTCAACAACTAGGATTCGTTCGGCTTTTCTTTCCGCGGTTTCGGACACGCTTATCTCCTTGCGGTTACCAATACTATTCTATCCCGGCCGGGGAGACAACAGGCACAGGAACAATTCAACCATTTCCAGGTACCGAACTCGCCCACGGGTCACTTGTCAGAGCCACGGACATCGGATAGGATGGCACGCTGCATGACCAATCAACGAGGGCTGGTACACAAACTGATGACCTATTGTAACAAGTTTCCGCAACCTAGACAGATATCCAGGCTGCTGCTGTCTCTGTTGTGCCTCCTGTTGGGCAGCGCCGCGTGCAGCAGCAGCACCACCCAAACCACAGTCGTGACCAGAGTGGTGATGATAGAGGGCGAGGAAGCGGTGGTGACGCGCCTGGTACGCCAGACAGTGGCCGTGCCCGTCACCGTAACCCCGGCCAACCCGCAAGCGGAAACGGTGGTGCTGGACCTGAGTTACACTGGTGCGCCGGCCGAACTTGACCCCATCACCGTGGTGGATGATTCTGACATTTCCCTGGTTGAAAACCTGTTTGTGGGGCTAACCCGGTTCAACCATGCCACCAACAGTGTTGACCCGGAGTGGGCAACCGACTGGGAAATCAGCCCCGACGGCAAAACCTACACCTTCAACCTGCGCAGCGACATCTATTGGGTGCGCTCCCCGCTGCAAGAGCAGGACCTCCCCCTGAGGGAGCGCAAAGCGGAGGCATACCGGCCGGTAGTGGCCAATGACATGGTTGTTGCCGTACAGCGCCTGTGCCGCGATAGCCTCAGTCCAGATGTCTTTATCTTCTTCGTTATCGCCGGCTGCGAGCAGGTACACCTGAGCCAGGAACCAACCGAAGCGGATCTGGCGGCCATTGGTGTGACGGCGCTGGATGCGCAAACCCTGCGGATTACGCTGACGAAACCGGCCAGCTACTTCCTGACCATGACCAGTATGTGGATGTTCCGGCCGGTGCCCGGCGAGATAATTGACACCCTGGCGGAGGAGAATCTTCCCTGGGGCGCATTGGAGAATCTGGTTACCAGCGGCCCGTTTGTCCCCGGCCGGGAGACCATCGCCGACACCCGCACCGTCCTGGAGCGCAATCCCTTCTGGCCTATCCCCTTTAGCGGCAACGTGGACCTGGTAAACATCTACTGGCTAGACCTGGAAGACGCTTACGAGATGTGGCTGACCAAGAACCTGGACGTCAGCCCGCTGCCCCCCGACCGGCAGGAAGAGCTAGAACGCGACCCCAATCTGGCCTCGCGCTTGCAACTGGTCACCCGGCAGCGCGTATTTTACCTCTCCTTCAACTTCAACAGCGATGTCTTCGGCGAAGCGGCAGTGCGCCGCGCCTTTAGTGCCGCCATCGACCGCCAAACGCTCATCGAAGAGGTATACGCCGGCCGGGCACTCCCCATGCGCCATTTCACACCACCTGGCGTCGTGGGCGCCCCACCCATAGACGCCGTCGGCAGCGGCTACAATCCCGACCTGGCGCGCATCGAAATGGCCAACAGCAGCTTCCGCGACTGCCGCTTCATACCTGAAGTGCGCTACCTGGTGGGAACCAGCGACCTGGACCTGTTCCAGGCCGAAACGCTGCGCGACATGTGGGCTAACACCCTGAGCTGCCAGCCGGAACAGATCGTCATTGAGCAGGTACAGTTTGGCACCCTGTTGGCCAACACCCGGCGCGAGGCCGGCGATGTCCGGCCCGACATCTGGAACCTGGGGTGGGCCTCCTATTTCCCAGACGCCCACAACTGGCTGTCGGATGTGCTGCACTGCAGCGACAGCGAAAACCGGCAGGATCGCCCCTGCTCCGAGGCAGATTCGATATTGCGCGACGCAGCCACCAATCCAGACCAGGCGGCGCGGTGGGATCTGTATCGCCAGGCAGAACGCCTATTCTTTGGCGAAGGCGGATCGGCTCCAATTTCGCCGCTGCTGGTCCAGGGCAACTACACTCTGGTGCAGACCTGGCTGACGTATGCCCCGGCCAATTTTGGCGGTGAGCAGTTCGACACCTACCAGTTGGACGCGGTAACCAAGCGGCTGGAGAAGCTGCAATAGGGTTGGTGATGGAACGGCTGGCAGAACAGGCGGCCGCCTTTGGCCTGGCGCTAACACCGCCACAACTGGCACAGTTTGCGCGCTACGAGGAGCTGCTGCTGGCCTGGAATGAGCAGCTAAACCTGACGGCGATCCGCGACCCGGCCGGGATTCGTCTACGCCACTTCCTCGATTCCCTCACCTGTGCCACCGTCACCGGGGACCTTAGCGGGCAGCGCCTCATCGATGTAGGCTCCGGCGCCGGCTTCCCTGGGCTGCCGCTGAAGCTCCTCTACCCCTCGCTGCACCTGGTGCTGGTGGAGAGCGTGGGCAAGAAGGCGCGCTTCCTGAAGGCGGTAGTGGCCGACCTGGCCCTGACCGGCGTCGCGGTGCTGGCCGAGCGGGCCGAGCTGCTGGGCCAGCAGCCAGCCCACCGCGAACAGTATGATTGGGTGGTGGCACGCAGTGTGGCGGAACTACGGATTCTGGTAGAGTATTTGCTGCCCCTGTGCCGGGTGGGCGGCCAGGTCTTGGCGCAAAAGGGTACAAGTGCCGCGGCTGAGGCAGCGCAGGCCGCGCCGGCCATCGCCACGCTGGGCGGCAATACACCCCATCTCACGCCGGTTCAGCTCCCCGGCCGGGATCAGCCCCACTACCTGCTGACCATCCCTAAGATACACCCCACCCCGGCCGGGTACCCCCGACGCCCCGGCCTGCCGGCTAAACGCCCGTTGTAGCACGCAGCTAAGACGCCCCGGCCGGGAGCGGTATCCGCCCCACAACACCACGATACAACACCTGCGCCTTCTCCTTCCCCTTCAACCACACATCCCCCATCGACTGGAAATCCACCGCCTGGGCCAGCCCAGACGCCGTCTCCTGCGCCGCGCGGTACACACTCTCCGTCACCACAATCTGGCCATCTTCCGCCAGGTCAACAAGACGGTGCGCAATATTCACCGCCTCCCCCACCATGCGGAAGGTCATCCGCGTCTCGGCACCCACATTACCCACCACGACCACCCCCTGGTCAATACCAATGCCCAGCCCCAGCAGCGTCCCCATCTCCTCAAACCAGCGCACCCGCAATTGGCCAAACTTCTTCTGCATCGTTACCGCCGTGAGCAGCGCCCGGTAAACCGCATCCGGCTGATCAAACGGCACATTAAAGCCCACCATCACCTCATCCCCCGTCAGGTCAAAGATCGTGCCATCAAACTCATAGACCACGTCAGTCATGGTGGCAAAGAACTCATTCAACAGCAAAATTGCCTCATTGGGCTGCACCTTCACCACCATGCGCGTAAAATCCCGCAGGTCGGCAAACAGCACAACTGCTTTCCGCCGCTCCTGCCGCGCCAGCAAGCCCGGCTCGTTAGATAAGACGTGCTCCACCAGCCGTGGCCCCATGTAGCGCGAAAACGTCTCCTTAACCAGCGCCTTCTCCCGCCGTTCCTGCTCCAGCTTCAGCTCTTCAACCCGCTTTAGCTCGCTAATGTCCTGCAGCACAATCACATAGCCCACCCCAGCAATGGGCGAAACACCAGCATACAACACCTCGCCTGTGTCCAGCGCAATCTCGCGGGCCACCGGACTTTGCCGGCCATCGGTGAGCACGCCCACCAAAAGCTGGAACTGCGGAATCTGGCGCATGGAACGTCCTACCACCGCGGAACCGCTCAACCGGAACAGCTTCTCGGCGGCCGCGTTCACCAGTGAAATCCGCCACAGCTCATCTGTGGTGATGATTGCATCGGAGGATTGCGAAAGTATGGCCCCCAGCTTCCCCCGCTCTTCGTTGATCTCGGTAAAGAGATAAGCGTTTTCAATAGAGGCGGCAATTTGCGCCCCAATCGTCTCCAGCAGCACCAGGTGCGCCGGCTTGAAGTGGCCGGCCTGCGGGTGCATGAGGATTAGCACGCCAATGACGTGGTCCGCCCGCGACAGGGGCACGCCAATAACCGAACGCGTCGAATCATCATCGCCAGAAAGAGTCAGCCAGCGATTGTCCAGGTCGGTATTCTCAATGAGCACGCCGCGATTGTTGCGCACCAACCAGCCGGCCAGCCCGCGCCACATCACCGCCTGCGTGACCCGGTTGGCCACTTCCGGCGAAAGCCCGGTGCGCACCAGGATGCGGTGCGTGACCTCCAGCCGCTCATCCACCAGAATGATGCTGCCTTTGGTTGCCCCCACCGCCGCCTGGGTCTGCGACAGGATATCGGCCATCATTTGCTCAATGTCCAATTGGGTTGAGATGGCCCGGCTGATGTTATAGAGCAGTTGCAGCCGGTTGCGCTCTTCCTCCAGGCGCAGGCGAGCGCGCCGCAGTTGGATGAGGGCGCGCACGCGCACCAGCAGCTCCTCCCGGTGGTGCGGGCGGGAGAGGAATTCGTCAGCGCCTACTTCAATGCCCCGGATGCGGTACTGCACTTCGCGCAGCGCCGTCACCATGATCACCGGAATGCTGGTTGTTTCCGGCATACTCTTTAGCCGGGCGCAAACCTCAAAACCATTTATCTCCGGCATCATCACGTCCAGCAAGATGAGGTCAGGATGCAGCTTGAGGGCGGCTTCGATACCTTCCCGGCCGTTGCTGGCCTGGCTCAGGCGGTAACCTTCCATCGCCAGTTGTGAAACAAGCAGGAGCCGGTTCTCTGCGTTGTCGTCAATGATCAGTATCTGAGCACTGTTTGCCGAAAGCGGCGAAGTAGACATAAAAACACCCGCGAAATCGGTTAACAGACGATGATCCTAAGTGAGTGTCAAAAACAACTTCCCTTTTTTGTTTGTAGTAACCGCTTTAGCGGTCTGGGCGGCTGAAGCCGCTACTACAAACTAATTTCTGGACGCTTACTAACCTTCTGATAGGATCGTCGCCGGTTGGACGCGTCCGCGCTCAACCCGCATATTGGTCGACTGTGCCAGAAACGCGTCCGACAGCATCCCCGGGTCTGTTGCCGTTAGCAAGGCCTGCGCGCCACGCTGCACGTAATCCAGCAGAAGCCGCCGCCGTTTGTCATCTAGCTCTGCCACAACTTCATCTAACAACAGAATAGGGGTTTCCCCAGTTTCACCGGTCATCCAATTGATTTCGGCCAGCTTGAGAGCCAGCATGGCGGTTCGCTGCTGACCACGTGACCCGTAGCTGGCCAGGTCTCGCCGGTTAACCCACAGGGACCAATCATCGCGATGGGGCCCCACACTGGTCCTGGCCTGGGCAACATCTCTGGACATTGCGCCTTGCAGGGCGCGTTGGAAGCGCTCGGCGATGGCTCCGGTGGTGCTGTGAACCAACCAGTCGCTGGTTTCCTCCCAGACCTCGTTATACTGCCCGGCCGGGTCGTTGTCCACACGGTCACGGCTGATCCGGGGCAAATAGGCCAGCTTAATCGCTTCTTGCCCGTCGGTCAATTCCTCGTAATGAATCCGCTGGGCCTGGCGCGCCAGTTCCAGGAAAAAGGCAGCGCGCCGGCGGAAGATGTTGCCACCCAAGTTTACCAGCTTTTCCGTAAAAATCGGCAAGACATCCTGCCCTACACCCTCTTCGTTCATGCGCCGCAGGGTGGCGTTGCGCTGCTCCAGCACCTTGTTGTAGGTGGCCAGCGTCTGGCAGTAGATGGGGTCTGTCTGGCACAGGGTAATATCCAGGTAGCGCCGCCGCCCGGCCGGGGGGCCGGTAAGCACCTGCACATCCTGCGGCAAAAACTGCACCACGCGAATGTTGCTCAGCAGATCCATCAGGCGCACTTTAACCTGGTTCACCAACGCTTCCCGCCGGAAGCCGCCATTGCCGTTGCGGTTTTCGCGTATCAGCCGCATCTCCACGCGCAAATCGCCCCGGCCGGTGCTCACCTGCGCCGCCAGCCGTCCCACCACAATCAGGTCATCCCCTTGCAGCGCCTCCCAGTTGATGAGCTGGCTGTCGTGGCTGGCATAGGGTGAACGAGTGGTCGCCAGGTAGTAGATCGCTTCCAGCAGGTTGGTCTTGCCCTGGGCGTTGGCGCCAAAAAGCAGCGTCGTCCCGGCCGGGAGCGCCAGCTCCAGCCGTCCATAGTTGCGAAAATTGGTCAGCGACAAGTGCGTGATCTGCATAGCATTCAAAAACCCGGCCACGTTGGTCATCACTGCCCGGCCGGCCAGCAGAGGCAAGTTATTGTAACATGAGGCTCCCTTCGCGGCATCCCCTGCCCACCCCGGCCGGGGGGCGGCAATTCCTGTTGCGATGCCCCGTGCGACATGTTATCCTACACTGTCAGAGATTCAGCCAGGAGTTCAAGGTGATCAGCCACACCATACTAGTTGTCGACGACGACATCCCCCTGACCAAAACCATCGCCGCCACCCTACAGCAAGCCGGTTACCGGGTCCTAAGCGCCCATACCGCAGAAGACGGACTGGTACTGGCCTCCGTTAGCAAGCCCGACCTGGCCATCCTGGACGTGATGGTACCCAGCATGGGTGGGCTAGAGCTGTGCCGCTGCATCCGCGCCTCCTCCAACATGCCCATCATCTTTCTCTCCGCCCTGGGCGAGGTCGAGCAGGTAGTGGGGGGCCTGGAACTTGGGGCCGACGACTACATGGTAAAACCATTCAAGTCGCCTGAGCTGCTGGCCCGCATCAAGGCCCAACTGCGGCGCACCCCGGCCAGCACCACCCCCAATCACCTGGTATTTAATGACGGCGCATTGGAGATAGACATGCAAGCGCATCAGGTAACCTTGCGCGGCCAGGTCGTTGACCTGACCCCCCGGGAATACGATCTGCTGCTGGTATTGGCCTCAAACGCCGGCCGGGTGATCACCACCAACGAACTATCGCAAAAAGCATGGGGCATCTCCCAGAGTGAGGCTGGCGACAACATCAAACCCTATATTCACTACCTGCGCAAGAAGATAGAGGACGACCCCGCTTCGCCCACCTGGATCGTGACCGTCCGCGGTGTGGGCTACCGCTTTGCCGAACCGTAACCGGGCACAGGATGCAGCGCCCAACCCCGGCCAACACACTCCGCCCAAAACCCATTTTCAGAATTCGCCAGACTCCAGTAAAATAGACCCATGACAACCCAGCCAGACATCATACTTCTCGTCCTGGACACCCAGCGCGCCGACCGCCTCGGTGTTTATGGCCATCGCGCCGCCGTTACCCCCCATCTGGACAACTTCGCCAGCCAGGCCGCCCTCTTTGAACAGGCCATCGCCCCGGCCCAGTGGACCATCCCCAGCCACGCCTCCCTGTTCACCGGGCTATACCCCACCGCCCACCAGGTCACCCAATCCAACCAATCCCTGGGGCCAGATCTGCACCACATGGCCGAAGTGCTAGACGCGGCCGGTTACGAGACCGTGGGCTTCTGCAACAATCCCCTGGTCGGCATCCTGAACAACGGCTTCAAGCGCGGCTTCCAGACCTTCTACAACTATGGCGGGGCCATCCCCAGCCTGCCGCGCAGCTCCTCCTCCCTGCCCCCGCCGCTCAATCGCCTGGGCGAAGCCTACACCCAATTCCTGCGCCGCATCTCCTACCCGGTGCAGAACTTCTTCGGCCAATCCGACCTGGCCTTCCGCCTCTCGCTCAACGCCTGGTTCACGCCGCTCTGGTCAAAAATGGCCAACTTCAAAGGGCAAAACGAGCGCTCAGTAAAAGACCTGGTCCATTTCTTGCAGCAGCGGGAAAAGCAGGCCCACGCCAAACCCCTCTTTCTGTTCATCAACCTGATGGAAACGCACCTGCCATTCTGGCCGCCAGGTGAATTTATAGACCGCCTGCTGCCCTATTTTCGCAGCAGCAAAGAGGCCCGCACCATCATGCGCACCTGGAACCGGGCCGCCTACCGCTGGGCCGCCCCCCTGGCCGAACCGTTGTCGGAACTGGAGAGCCGGGTGCTCAATGACATGTATGACGCCGAAGTGGCCTACCAGGACCATTACCTGGGCGATCTGTTCGCGGCCCTCACCGGCCGGGAACGGCAGCAAAACACTCTCACCATCATCACGGGTGACCACGGCGATGCCCTGGGCGACCACCAGCAAATGGGCCACGCCTTCGTGGCCTACCAGGAGCTGGTACAGGTGCCGCTAATCATGCATTGGCCGCAGCACATCCCGGCCGGGGTGCGCCTGGACACCCCCGTCAGCACCCGCCGCATCTACCACACCGTGCTCGACGCCGCCGGCCACCTACCCAACCATCTGCCCCGCCTGAACCCGGCCGAGGTCCACCAACTAACCCTGCTGCAAAACATCCAGGGCAATGACCCGGAAAACGGCACCGCCTACGCCGAAGTCTACCCACCACTCAACCTGGTCAAAGCCATTGCCCAGCGCGAACCGGAACTCCTGCGCAGCTTCCGCTCTGGCAGCCTGCGCCGGGCACTGGTGCGCCACGACCTCAAGCTGATCCAGGTAGACAACCGCCCAGAAGAGCTGTTTCACCTGCCCGATGATCCCACGGAACTACACAATGTCTTGGCTTCCCGGCCGGGTGAAAGCGCCCAACTCAACCGCGAACTAAACCGCATCAGCAACCAGGTCGAGCGCCAGCGCGAGCAAATGACCGCCGGCGACATCATCGACCTGGATGCCGACGAAAACCTGCAACAGCGCCTGCGCAGCCTGGGCTACATCGAATAGCCCCCTGCCCCACAAACCAGCCAGCCGGTCAGCGCCCTCATAGGCCGGCCAGCAGCTAATCAGAAGAGGTTCATGGTATGCTAGATTTCCTGCAAATCGATCCCGTCGCCTTCACCATCCCCATCGCTGGTGGCATTGCCGTCTACTGGTACGGCATCATCGTCACCTTCGGCATCGTCATCGGTGCCTGGTGGGCCAGCCGCGAAATAGAACGGCGCGGCGGTGACCCCGACACCTTCCTCAACGGCTTCATCATCGTCGTCATTGCCGGCTACGTTTTTGCCCGCCTCTGGTACGTGCTGCAAGAAGTAATCGCCGGCCGGGGCGCACAGTACGACACCTTCCTGGAAATCATCAACCTGCGCGCCGGCGGGGCCAACATCCTGGGCGGCTTCATCGGCGCCGCCCTCGTCGGCCTGTGGTTCATCCGCCGCAACAAGCTAGACTTCTGGATGTACGCCGATGTCGTCGGCCCCGCCCTAATGATAGCCCAGGGCATCGGCCGCTGGGGCAACTTCATCAACCAGGAACTATACGGCCAACCCACCACCCTGCCCTGGGGCATCCTCATCGATGGCCCCAGCCGCATCTTCCCCTACAGCGACCTCACCACCTATCCGCTGGACACACGCTTTCATCCAACGTTCCTATACGACTCCATCTGGCTCCTGCTAGGCTTCTTCGTCCTGGTCTACCTGAACCGTCGTTTTCGTGAAACCTGGCCCTATGGCACCCTATTTGGCATCTTCCTCATCTGGTGGGGCGGCGGCCGCTTCGTCATCGAGTTCTTCCGGCCGGACCAACCCACCTTTGGCAACTCCATCATCACCTACTCCATGGTACTGGCCCTCTTCATCGCCGCGGCCGGCATTTGGGTCCTGCTCAGCCGCAACGGCAAGCTGCCACAGAGCAGCCGCACCCGTCGCCGCCAGCAGCGCCGGGTACGCAAGCCCAAACCACGGCGCACCACCGGCACAAATGAATAGCCCATTACGAATCACCACCCCGGCCGCTGGTCATTGCATCACCTATCGCAAACTGGCCCAAAGCAAGGTATAATCCCGCTCTGTTGCGGCCAAAGAAGACCGCAGCCCAGGAATCACGAGGAACCTATGCCCGCAATTCCAACCAGTATCGAAGAGAAGTTTGGCACCCTCGCCCTAACCTTTGATGACGTTCTGCTGGTGCCCGGTTACTCTTCCGTATTGCCCAGCGAAGTTAGCCTGCGCACCCATCTTGCCCGCGACCTCCATCTCAACATCCCCATCATCTCCGCCGCTATGGACACCGTCACCGAAGCCGACATGGCCATTGGCCTGGCCCGCTTGGGTGGCATCGGCGTCGTCCATCGTAACCTTGCCCCAGAACAGCAGGCGGAGGAGGTAGACAAAGTCAAACGCTCCGAGGCCGGGATGATCGTAAACCCCATCACCCTGCCGGCCAACGCCAGCCTGGCCGAGGCCGAAAGGCTGATGAGCCACTACCACATCTCCGGCGTGCCCATTACCAACGAAGAAGGGCAGTTGGTGGGCATCCTCACCAACCGCGACATCCGCTTTGTGACCCCTGGTGACCAGCAGGTCAGCGAATTCATGACCAGCCGCAACCTGATCACCGCCAAAGTGGGCACCACGCTGGAAGAAGCCAAGCAAATCCTGCACCAGCACCGCATCGAAAAGCTGCCCCTGGTAGACGACAACGGCCGGCTCAAAGGGCTAATCACCGTCAAAGACATCGTGAAAAAGCTCGATTTCCCGCTGCAAGTGTCCGACCCGGCCGGGCGGCTGCTGTGTGCCGCGGCCATCGGCGTGGGCGAAAAAGCCCTGGCCCGGCTGGCCCAATTGGTCGATGCCGGCGTCGACGTGGCCGTCATCGACACCGCCCACGGCTATACCGCTTCCGTCATCAGCACTGTGCAGGCAGCCCGCCAGCGCTTCCCTCACCTGCCCATCATCGCCGGCAACGTCGCCAGCGCCCAGGCCACCCGGGCCTTAATCGAGGCCGGGGCCGATGCCATCAAGGTGGGCATTGGGGCCGGCTCCATTTGCACCACGCGCATCATTTCTGGGGCCGGCGTGCCCCAAATCACCGCCGTAACCGAATGTGCCACCGAAGCTCACAAACACGGCATTCCCTGCGTGGCCGATGGCGGCATCAAATACAGCGGCGACATTGTGAAGGCGCTGGCCGCCGGTGCCGACGTGGTCATGCTCGGCTCGATGCTGGCCGGCCTGGGCGAAAGCCCCGGTGACATCATTATCTATGAGGGCAAGCGCTACAAGGTGTATCGCGGCATGGGCAGCCTGGGGGCCATGCAGGGCCATGGCGCAGACCGCTACGGCAGTGCCCAGTCCGGCCGGGGCGCGGAGCGCGACAAGCTGGTCCCCGAGGGCATCGAAGGCCAGGTGCCCTACAAAGGCCGCCTGGAAGACGTGATGTACCAGATGATGGGCGGCCTGCGCGCCGGCATGGGCTACGTTGGCGCGGCCAGCCTGCCCGAACTGCGTGAGAAGGCACGCTTCGTGCGCATCACCAATGCCGGCCTCATCGAAAGCCATCCCCATTCGGTGACAATCACCAAGGAAGCACCCAACTATCAGGCACGGCGCTAGCGTTCCGGCCAACATCTGGGCAGTGGCCGGTCAATAAACCATGCCGCCGCCGCAAGCAAGAACCATCAGCAAACATTAACATACCCGGCCGGGGCTTCCTCACCCGCCTCGCGCCGGCCCACAACCAGGAACACAGCCTTAGACACGCAAGCTGTCCAGCGTAGTTTTTTGCGGCATCATCTCCCTGGCCGGCCACAGCACCGCCACCGGCCCGCAGCAAACTCGGCCCCGGCCGGGCAGAATGATGACCAGGATTTTGTCAGGAGTGAATGTTCATGGCCAAGAACCGAGTATCGCTTACCGAGGAGCAAAGACGGCGTAACGCTGAGATTTTGGCCCGTCTCCGGGATGAGGAACGGCGTCTCTTTGAAGAGACTCGCGCCCTCCAGCAAGAGTGGAAAACCGACAGCAACCGCCGTCGCCGGGAACGGGGCCAGGCAATGTAGCCAGGCTCCCCAGCACCGGTCTTCCCGGCCGGTCTGGTCTTCCTGAACGAACAACCCCATAACCGCGCAAGACGATGGCCGCCAACAGCCACGGTCATCGTATAAGTTGCTTTGTCTCCGTTGTTCTGCCGCCGGATCAACGACTCCTGGCCGCGCCCACCCCAAACAGCCCCAATCACCCACCACAAGCCCATGAATTTCGACCACCAAACCTTCATCTCCCCTTTCACCTGGCGTTACGGCAGCCCGGAAATGCGCCACATCTGGTCCGAGGTACACAAGCGCCGGCTGATGCGCCAGGTCTGGGTCGCCCTGGCCACCGCCCAACACCAGGCCGGGCTGGTGACCGCCGCCCAACTGGCCGACCTGCGCCAGCACGTAGACGACGTGGACCTGGCCCGGGCTTTGGTCATTGAGCAGGAAACCCGCCACGACGTGATGGCCGAAATTCGCACCTACGCCGAACAGTGCCCGGCCGGGGGCGGCATCATTCATTGGGGGGCCACCAGCGCCGACATCACCGACAACGTCGATGCCCTGCGCCTGCGCGAGTCGGCCCAGCTCCTGGAACAGCAGTTGGCCCGCCTGCTGGATCACCTGGCCAGCAAGATCGAGGCCACCGCCCACCTGCCCACCATGGCCCACACCCACATCCAGCCCGCCGAACCCACCACCCTGGGCTACCGCTTTGCCGTCTACGCCCAAGATTTCCTGCACGACTTGCAAGCGCTGCGCCAGCTAATCGGCAGCCTGCGCGGCAAAGGGCTAAAGGGGGCCGTGGGCACCCAGGCCAGCTACCAGGAGCTTCTCCAGGGCACAGGCATGGACCCGGCCGGGATGGAAGCCATCGCCATGGCCGAACTAGACCTGCCCTACTTCCCCATCGCCACCCAAACCTACACCCGCCAGCAAGATTTGCGCATACAGCAAGTGCTGGCCGGCATCGCCGCCTCCGCCCACAAATTCGCCTTCGATTTCCGGGTGCTGCAATCCCCCCCCTTTGGCGAATGGGCCGAGCCATTTGGCCAAAAGCAGGTCGGCTCCTCGGCCATGCCCTTCAAACGCAACCCCATCAACACCGAGAACATCTGCTCCCTGGCCCGCTACGTAGGCAGCCTGCCCGCCGCCGCCTGGGACAATGCCAGCCAGGCCATTTTAGAGCGCAGCCTGGATGATTCCGCCAACCGGCGCGTGTTCCAGCCCGAGGCGTTTCTGGCTACCGACGAGATATTGCGGCGGCTGGTTCGCGTGGTGGCCGGCATGGTCATCGACGAAGCGGCCATCCAGCGCAACATGGCCATCTACGGCCCCTTCGCCGCCACCGAGCGCGTGCTGATGGCCCTGGTGGCCGCCGGCGCCAGCCGCCAGGAGGGGCACGAGTGGATCCGGGCCTGCAGCCTGCAAGCGTGGGCCGCCCTGCGCGACGGGCAGGCCAACCCCCTGGCCAGCCTGCTGGCCACCGACCCGCAGATCAGCCGCTACCTGCCCCCCGAAAAGGTGCAGGCGCTCATGATCGCCGAAGCCCACGTGGGCACCGCCCCCGGCCGGGCCTTATCCCTGGCCCAAACCATCCGCCACACCCTCTAGTCAATCCGCCAGATCCGCATCATCTGCGCCCCCATTCTCACGCGGCCAGCCTTCCCGCACCGCCTGCAAGAAGAGCGCCGGCTTTTCCAGGTGAATGGTGTGGCCCGCCCCGGGGATGATGCGCAGGTCGGCCTGGGGCAGCAGGGCAGCCATCTGGCGGTTGATGGCCACAAACTTGCTGTCTAGTGCCCCCGCCAGCAGCCGCACCGGCCGCCGCAGCGCCGGCAGCGCCTCCCACAGCGAAGGCTGGGCCCCAGTACCCATGCCGCGCAGGCTGTTGGCCAACCCGGCCGGGTCATTCCTTAGCCGTTGTTCCCGCAGCCGGGCCCGCCCGGCCGGGGACAACCCCGCCTGGCTGGCCCACAACGGCAGCCGCTCCCATTCATCCACAAACGCCGTCATCCCCACCTGCTCAATCCGCGCCGCCAGCCGCTCATCCTGCGCCCGCCGTGCCCCCCGTTCGGCCGCCGTGGCCAGCCCGGGCGAGGCACTCTCCAGGATCAGCCGCCGCAGCCGCGCCGGCTGCCGCACAGCCAGGTAAAGGGCCAGCCGTCCGCCCATCGAATAGCCTAGCAGATGCACCCGGCCGGGACACACCGCATCCAGCAGCGACCACACATCCGCCGCCACCGCTGCCATGCCATAGCGGGCCGGGTCAGGCGGCGCGGCCGTGCGCCCATGCCCCGGCAAGTCCAGCAGCAGCACCTGGTAGTACGGCGTCAGCGCCGGCAGCAGCGGCTGCCAGTTAACCATGCTGCCAGTAAAACCGTGCAGCAGCAGCAGCGGTTCCCCACCGTGGCCGTGGCATTCGTAATAGTAGGTCAGTTCATTCAGGGTGAGATAGGGCATGTCCGTTACGGGCAGAAGCTTTCAGCGCTTTCCCCTCACAGCAGTTCTGCCAGCGCCTGCTGCACCTCGGCGCGGGCAACTTTGCCAGAGGCGGTGAGCGGCAGCGCCGTGGTAAAGCGAAGCAGGCGCGGCTGCTTGTAGCCCGCCAACCGCTGGCGGCTGAAGGCCAGCAGTTCTGCTTCGCCCAGCCGCGCCCCAGGCTGCAAGACGACCAGCGCGGCCACCTGCTGGCCCCACTCCGGGTGGGGCAGGCCCACCACGCACGCCGCCCCTACCGCCGGATGCTGGGCCAGGACGCGCTCCACCTCCGCCGGATAGACGTTTTCGCCCCCACTGACGATGATGTCACTGCGCCGCTGTACCAGCCACAGGTCGCCATCCTCATCCAGGTAGCCGATGTCACCGGTGTGCAGCTCGCCGCCGGCCAATGCCCGGCCGGTGGCCGCCGTGTCACGGTAGTAACCGGCCATCACTGTGGGGCCGCTGACCAGGATTTCGCCATACCGGCCGGGTTCCACCGCCTGCCCCGCCTCATCAGCAATCCGTACCCGGCTGAAGAGCAGCGGCCGCCCCACGCTGCCCGGCTTCTGCCGCACCCCGGCCGGGAGCAGCGTCGCCACCTGGGAAGCAGCCTCCGTCAGGCCGTAGGTGGTGGCCACCGGCACCCCGGCCGCGCCCGCCGCCGCCAGCAGTTCCGGCGGAGCGGCCGCGCCACCCAGCAGCACCAGGCGCAGCGCCGCCGGCCAGGCCGGCCGCACGGCCAGCAAACGCCCCAACATGGTGGGCACCAGCGATACCAGCGTCGCCCCGTCCTGTTCCAGGCTGTCGTTAACCGTTGCCACCTGGAAACGCGGATGCAGAATAACGCTGATGCCGTAGAGGCAGGCGCGAAACAGCACCGCCAATCCGCCCACGTGGTACAGTGGCAGGCAGCTCAACCAGCGGTCGTCCGGCCGGTGCCCCAGGCGAAAGGCGGAGGCCGTGGCGCTCCAGAAGTGGTTGGCGTAGGTGATCATGGCCGCCTTGGGCCGCCCGCTGGTGCCGGAGGTAAAAAGGATGGCCTGGGTGCTGTCCAGGCGAAACGGGACGGGCGTGAACGGCCCCGGCCGGGCCGCGGCCAGCGCCCCCACCCTAACCCGGCCGGGCGCATCCACCGAGAGAACCGCCCGGCCGGGTTCGGCCAGATCGGCGGCCACAGCTTCGGTGGTGTGGTCGCACAGCAGCCAGCGACAGCCGGTATGGGCGAGCTGCCAGGCCAGCTCCGGCCGGGCGAGGCGGGTGTTGAGCGGCACCAGCACCAGCCCCAGGCGGGCCGCCGCATGCACCAGGCAGACGTATTCCGGCCGGTTGGGCATGAGGACGGCCAGCAGGGAACCCGGCCGGGTTCCCATCGCCGCCAGCCGGCCACACCAGCCGGCCACCTCAGCCGCCAGGGCGGCGTAGGTCCACCGCTGTTCGCCAAAAAGCAGCGCCACCTGCTCCGGCGTGGTCGCCACCCGCTCCGTCAACCAATCGGGCATCGCTCGGCCTATGGTCGCCGGGGGAACTTGCTGAAGTCGGGTTCGCGCTTCTCGTTGAAGGCGTTGCGCCCCTCTTTGCCCTCCTCAGTCATGTAGAAGAGCATGGTGGCATCGCCGGCCATCACCTGCAAGCCCGTCTGCCCGTCGCAGTCGGCGTTCATCGCCGCCTTGATGAAGCGGATGGCAATGGGGCTTTTCTTCAGGATTTCCTGCGCCCAGGCCACGCCCTCCGCCTCCAGCTCGGCCAGGGGCACGATCTTGTTCACCAGCCCCATCTCCAGCGCCTCCTGGGCGCTGTATTGGCGGCAGAGATACCAGATCTCACGCGCCTTCTTCTGCCCCACAATGCGGGCCAGGTAGTTGGAACCAAAGCCGGCATCGAAGCTGCCCACGATCGGCCCGGTCTGGCCAAAGATGGCGTTGTCGGCCGCGATCGTCAGGTCGGAGATAACGTGCAGGATATGGCCGCCGCCGATGGCATAGCCAGCCACCAGGGCAATAACCGGCTTGGGCATGGTGCGCATCACCCGCTGTAGTTCCAATACGTTCAGCCGGGCCACGCCCTGGTCATCCACGTAGCCGGCATGGCCGCGGATTTTCTGGTCGCCGCCGGCACAAAAGGCATACACGCCGTCCTTGGGCGAGGGGCCGTTGCCGGTGAGCAGCACCACGCCAACTTCGCTGTCCATCCAGGCCAGGCGAAAGGCGTCGGTCATCTCGTCGATGGTCTTGGGCCGGAAGGCATTGCGCACCTCCGGCCGGTTGAAGGCAATGCGGGCCATGCCGTCGGCCTTGTGGTAGGTGATGTCCTGGTATTCTTTTGCAGTTTGCCAGTTCGTCATAAGAGTCTCCTTTTCGTAATCTGCAATCCAAAATCTGTAATCTGCAGCCCGTAATCTGTGATTTCCAGGCAAGCGTTTAGTCCTTCAAAACCCGGCAAGTCTCCTGGGCATACCTGGCAGGCATACCCGCCAGCAAAAACCTGTCAGGTTCAATACATTTCACCCCTTCACCCCCTCACCCCTTCACCCCACCACTTCCCTCAAACAACCCAGGTCCGCCGCACCATCCGTCTGGGCTTCCAGCAGGGTGGGCGTATGGCCGGCCAGGCTGGCGGCCAGGTGGCGGCGGAAAGCGGCACGGCTGGTGATGCGCTGGTAAGCCAGGCCGTAAAGCTGCCCGGCCGGGGCGAAATCCAGCCCGTGGGGGGTCAGAAACAGCTCGGTAAAGGGTGGTTCGTGCCCGGCAATGGGCAGGCGGCGGAAGATGCCCCCGCCGTTGTTATTGAGCAGCACCACCGTCACCCGGCGCAGTTGCTGCTGGCGCACCGCCAGCAAGCCGTTCATGTCGTGGTAGAAGGTGATGTCGCCCACGAGAATGACGGTGGGCCGCTGCGGCGCGGCGGCGGCCAGCCCCAGCCCGGTGGAGAGGTTGCCGTCGATGCCGCTGGCCCCCCGGTTGCCATAGACGTGCCGTTCCCGGCCGGAGGGGCGGCCAAACTGGTCCACGTGGCGAATGGGCAGGCTGTTCCCCACCAAGAGCTGCGCCCCGGCCGGGAGCAGGTCCAGCAGGTCGGCCACCACCGCGCCATCAAAAAAGGGCGCACCGGCCAGGCCGCGGTCCAGCGCGGCCCAGGTGGCCGCCTCGGTAGCCTGCACCTGCGCCGCCCAGGGGCTGCCCGGCCGGGGCGTGAGCCGCGCCGCCAGTGCCCGGCAGGTGGCCGCCCCATCCGCCTGCAAGAACGTGTCCACCCGGTGGCTGTCATCCGCCCAAACGCCGCTGGCCTGCACGTGGACCAGGCGCGCGTCCGCCTGGCGGGCCAGGTACTCATTGAGCCATTTGGAGACCGGCAGGTGGCCAAAGCGCAGAATCACCTCCGGCGCGGGCCAGCCGGGGCCATCGCCGCGCAGGAAGGTGTCGTAGCCGCCAACAGCCGCTGCCTGGCCAAAGCGCACGCCCGACAGCGGGTCGGCCAGCAGCGGGTAGCCGCTGGTTTGGGCCAGGGCGGCCACCGCGGCCGGGAAATCCCCCCCTTCGCAGCGCGGCCCGCAGACGATGAGGCCGCGCTCGTGCTGGTTGATGAGGGCGGCCAGTTCGGCTATCTGGTTGGGAGTAGGCAGGAGCTGGCCGCGCAGGGTGCGGGTGTGGGGCGGCCCGGCCGGGGCGAAGGCCGGTGTGTGCGGCAGCGCCGGCTCCAGCGGCTTGCGGAAGGGGAAGTTCAGGTGCACCGGGCCGGGGGGCAGGCCGGCGGCTGTGGCCAGCGCCCGCGCCGCCAGGGTACGCAGGTTCCGCAGGGCCACCGCCGGGGCGTCGGCCTCCGGCAGGGCGACGTCCACCCCCCACAACACCTGGTCGCCATACAACTTCACCTGGTCGATGGTCTGGTTGGCCCCGCTGTGGCGCAGTTCCGGCGGCCGGTCGCTGGTGAGCACCAGCAGCGGCACCTGGGACATGCGCGCCTCGATAATGGCCGGGAAGTAGTTGGCCCCAGCCGTGCCGGAGGTACAGAGCAGGGCCACCGGCCGGGTGGTGGCCAGGGCCAGCCCCAGGGCAAAAAAGGCGGCGCTGCGCTCGTCCAGGTGCAGGTAGTGGCGGATGGCCGGGTGGGCGGCAAAGGCCAGGGTCAGCGGCGTGGAGCGGGAGCCAGGGGCGATGACGACCGCTTGCAAGCCGCCGCGCGCCAGTTCATCGACAAAAGTTTCGGCCCAGAGGGTGTTGGTCATAGGTAGTTACCGTTGAGCAAGGGCAGTTCGCCCAGTTCACGCCGCTATTCCCAGAGCATGCAGAATAGGGCGGAATTTCAGGTTGGTTTCAGCCCACTCTTTGTTGGCGTCGGAGCCGGCCACAATGCCAGCGCCGGCATAAAGCCAGACGCGGTGGGTTTGGGCGACGGCGGAGCGAATGGCCACGGCAAAGGTGCCGTCGAGGTCGGCATCGATCCAGCCGATGGGGGCGGCGAACCAGCCACGGGGCACCGGTTCGGCCTGCTGGATGAAGGCCAGGGCCAGGTCGCGGGGCTGGCCACCCAGGGCCGGTGTGGGATGCAGCAGTTCGAGCAGGGGGATGACCCCGGCCGGGTGGCGTAGGCGGCCGCTGATGGGCGTATGCAGGTGCTGGATGTTGCTCAGGGTGAGCACGCCAGTAGGCGGCACGCACAGGTCGCGGACCAGGGGGGCCAGGCGGCGGCGGATGGCGGCCACGACCATCTGGTGTTCGCGCTGTTCTTTGTCGCCAGCCAGCAGTTCGGCGGCCAGGCGGGTATCTTCGGCTGGCGTGGCCCCGCGGCCAATGGAACCGGCCAGGGCCATGGTAGCCACCTGGTCGCCACGCACCTGGGCCAGCAGTTCGGGCGAGGCCCCGAAGAAGGCGTGGCCGGGACGTGGCTCAAACAGGAAACGGTAGCAGCCGGGGTAATGGTCGTCGAGGTAGGCCAGGGCCTGGTCAACGTCAACCCGGCCGGGGTAGCGCAGCTCGCACACCCTGGACAGCACCACCTTTTGCAGGGGGCCGCCGGCCATCTGGCCTGTGGCGTCGTTGATTTTGGCCGTCCAATCGGCCAGGGAGAGGGGGTAATGGATCCCGGCCGGGGGGGGCATCCCGGCCGGGGCCGGGGGGAGCTGCTGGCGCAGCCAATCGTGGCGGGCTTGCAAGGCAGCGGCCAGTTGGGGCAGGGTCCCGGCCGGGTCTTCGTCGGCCGGCAGGATGGCGTTAATCGTCAGCCAGCAGTCCCCGCCGCTCTGGACCAATTGGAAATGGGGTAGGATGAAGTGGGCCGGGTGGAATTCGGTCCAGGTGTTGTCGGGGGTGAAATCATCGCGGAAGGCGAACCCGCCGATGAGGCGCGGCCCGGCCGGGGCTGGTCCCTGGCGCACCGCCCCGGCAAAAAGGGCGGCAGCCTGGCGGTGAATGTCGCTGAAGCGGTTTTCACCCCAGGCGAACAGCTCGGCGGCCACGCCAAAGCCGGCGTAGGTGATGGGCTGGCGGGCATCTTGCCAGTAGAAGCGTTCGTGCCCCAGGGCGTGCTGCAGGAACCCGGCCGGGGTGATACCGGGGCTGGGCAAACTATAGCTGACGAGCCGCCCGGCCGGGGTGCCGGGCGAAGGTGCCAGCGGCAGCTGCATACGACCCGACTTCATGCGCCCGCTAATCCTCGTAGCCCACACTTTTTAGCAGCAGCGGCAGCAGCCCGCCCATGATGCGCTCCGGGTCTGGTTCGCCAGTGTAAACCCAGCGAATGACCACGTTGTAAATGGCCCCCATCCAGGCATGAGCCACAATCTCGGTGTCTACCGGGGCGATGTCACCCACATCGATGGCCTCTTGCAAGTAGCCCTCGATAAGTTGGGCGAAGCGGTCGTTGACGGCGTTGCGCTTGTTTTCAAACGTGGCCCCCAGCCCTACCGCCTGCACCAGCAGAATTTTGGCCGGGCGACGGTACTTGCCAAAGGTGTCCAGGCAGGCGGCCAGCGCGGCGCGCACACGCAAGATGCCCTGCGCCTCCTGGGCAATCGCTTCCTCCACTCGCCGTTCCAGCAGATCGGCAAACTGGTCTACCAGGGCCAGGAAGAGGCGCTCTTTGTTGGGAAAGTGGAAATAGATGGAGCCTTTGGAGGTTTCTGATTCTTCGACAATCTCGTCGAGACGGGTGTCGTGGTACCCTTTGCGGGCAAAGATGGTCAGGGCGGCATCGAGGATGCGCCCTTTGGTGCTGTTGGGGTCTTCGTTCGGCATGGTCATGGGTTGCCCTGCGGTGTGACCGACTGGTCAGTCTAGTTGTTTGGGGTAAGGATAGCGGCAACCCGGCCGGGTGTCAAGCGGCGTTTCTGGGTGTCTGGGTGCCAGCCAATCAGCGCAGGATCCACGGCAGGAGCGTCTGCCATACGTGGAAGAGCGGGGCCGCCTCCGCCGCCCGGCCGGTGACCTCAATCTCATTCAGCGCCGCCACTTCGTCCCACCACCAGCGCCCGGTGGTAGCATTGACCGTGAAGCGGATTTCGTCCACAACCAGCGGGGTGGGCAGGGTGATGAGTGTGCCCCCATCGGCCAGCGGCAGCACCTGGCCCACGGCCAGCGTATCCAGCAGTTGCCCGGCGCGGTAGAGGGCCAGGCTGCCGCCCGTGATGGCGTAGTCACCGTACATGGCCGGCTCGCCAAAACCATCCCAGTCACCCCCTCGGGGCGGCGGGCCAACCAGGCGGATGCTTCGTACCAGCATCTCGTTGGGCCAGGTAAGCTGTACCCATTCGCCGGCCGACTGCCCCAATTCAGAAATCCAGCCTGTTTCTTCATCCTGGTAGGGGGCAGTGCCCCCGGCCGGGGCCGGCACCCACCCCCGCCTATCGCGCACTCGCTGCGGCGCAAAGGGGCGATAATCCGGGTACTGGGGATCGTAGTAATCGTAGAAGCTGCTGGCGGTGACGGCCGCGTAGGGCGCTACGTTCGTCCAGCCCGCCTCGGCCGCGGTCGTATCCTCGCCCAATGAGCCGCTAACGTGCCCCATGTGGCAGCCAATGCAGGTTACGCTCTCCCCCGGCCGGGCATAGGCACTCCCCTGAGCAATCGAAACATAGCCCCGCTCCCAGCCGCGCACCGCCCGGCCATTGGCATCGCGCAGCACCACAAAGCTCATTGTGTCCGCGGGCACCGTGGCCGTAAACGCGCCCGCCAGCGTCACCGGGAAGCGTTCCCAAAAGACAGCGCGCAGCATGTTATCCTGGCGGAAGTCATCGCAGGATTGCGGCCAACCATCGTAGCAATAAGCGCCGGTGAACTGGTTGGCATCCACCCAAATCTCCGCCCAGGCCACGCTGCCCGGTGGCGGCGAATTGTTCACAAATGGATAATCCAGCAGCGGGTTAGCATAAACGTTAGGGTTGTGCACCGTGGCCGTCTCGATGTCATCGGGGCCACGGAGGCTAAACCAGTATTCCGGCAGGCTGTTGGGCAGGTTTCCCCAGCGCGGATCATCGCTGGGCACGGCGGTGAAAGCGTCGCTCAGCGCCGTCCAGCCGCTGCGGGCCACAATCGGTTTGGCATCCATGGCGTCGGCGTAGGGCCGGCCAATGACCGCCAGGTCCAGCGGCACTGCCTCGTCGCCGCTGCCATCCAGATTCATCACGTGCAGTTCGTATTGCAGGTTAGAGCCTTGTAGTTCGTACAGCAGGCCATCATCATTGTAGCTGCCACTGCTGGGCAGGCTGTTGTCTTCGCGGGTCAGCGAGTAGAGGATGCGCCCGTCTGGCAGTCCCCAGGGATGGATGGCGTAGGGCGGCGAATCATCCCCCTGTCCCCACGCCTTCTCATAGGTCAGGCCGGCAATGGCGTCTTGGGCGTTGCTAGCCATCATGGTCACCCCCGGCCGGGCCACGCGAATGCCCGTTTCCAGCGTCGTATGCACCATGGTGCTGTCCTGCTGCGACGTAAACGCCACATACAGCGTATCATCCAGCAGCACCGGGGCCGGCTGCGCCCCGGTGTACGTGTCGTAAATGCCCGAATCATCGGTCAGTGCCCAATCGAAGGCCGGCGTCCAGGCCAGCCGCTTAAACTCGCTGCCATCCGGGTTCAGCACCATCAGGTGCCAGGTGTTGGGCGCATCGCGGACGGCGTAGCCACCGGACAAGATGGCGCGGGCCGGGTTAAATGGCTCGTCCGGGTTGGCCAGGATGATCGTGCCGTCGGGCAGCGTCTGGTTCTCGTCGGCATTGTCGATGCGGTTGTAAATCACCTCATCACTGGGCTGGTTAAACTGGTTCCACCAGCGGGCCACCAGGATCCGGCCATCGGGCAGCGGCGTGGGGTGCAGCAGCCCGCCGCGCTCGGTGGTGATGCGGTGCAGCCCCCCGCCATCGCCATTCATCACATAGAGGTTGAAGCTGGGGCGCTCGTCGTAGTGGGCACGCGTGGGGTAGCGGGAGGAGTTGAACACGATGCGTCCGTCGGCCAGGTAGGCCGGGAAGAGGTCGTGGTAGCTGCGGTAGGTCTCCAGGTTGCCAAACTGGTCGGCGTTAGGGATTTCGATATCGCGGTCGCTGAAGGTGAGCTGGTGGAAGCCGCTGCCATTCACATTGATTTCGTACAGCCGCCAGCCATAGTCAGCCGCCTCTTCATTGAGGGTGGTGGCCCCGGCAAAAACGATGCGCTGGCCATCAAAACTGGCGTCGGGCGACTGCACGTCTACCAGGCCAGGGGTGTTATAGACGAAGAGGCTGCCATCGGGGTCGCGGCGCACCAGCAGGCTGTTGGGCGCGTACTTGGGCAGACCGGTGCCAAACTGCCCGGCCGGGCCAAGTTCATCGCTGAAGATGGTGTCGGGCGTGGCCAGATGGGCCCGGGCGACAAAGATGATGGGCGGCAGCGGCGGGTTGCTCCCGGCCGGGGCTGCCCCCGCGCGGCCCGTGGCCAGAGGCATAACCATGAGCAGCAAGCCAGACAGCGCTAACAACAAGCAGAACAGGGGTGACAGGCGTTGACGGTACATGAGGTCCTCCAGAGGCCCTGGGGATGCCAGGCTTCGCGGTTGATGGTTGAACAGTGGCCTATTATCTGGCCCCGGCCGGGTCTCGCCAACAGGAAGTTCAACCTAGCCCACGTCATGGTATTCTGTCATAATAACCCATCGGCACGCGGTGCCGTGCACTTACCATACCGGTCATAAGCTGACCACACACAACAGGCCCATGACCAATCCGCAAATCCTGCCGCTCACGGAATACCAAACCACTCGCCTGGCCGCCGGCGCGCTGCCCCAGGCCCTCGGCGAGCTGCTCTATCGCCGTTACGAACAACAGCAGCACATCCTGACGGTTGAATTTCCTACCGTGCGCAGCAGCAGCGAGTGGCGCATCACGCCGCAGGGTTGGGTCGGTCACATCCCTCTCACGCCAGAGCTGCGCCTGGTGATCCAGCCCAAGGTACCGCTGGACAACTTGTTCGGCATGTTGACCTACGCCTACCGGCTGCGCGCCTTCCACTTGCCAGACGGGCTGACCCACTGCACCTCGCTGGCCGAGTTCTACGAGCAGTTGGCGGCTATCCTGGCCCGCCGGGTGCTGGCCCGAACGCGCCAGGGGCTGCACCGGGCTTACCTGCCCCGGCAAGAAGCGCTGCCTTACGTGCGCGGCCGGCTGAACCTGGCCCCGGCCGGGTACACCACCGCCCTCCCCCTGCTCCACTGCCATTACGAAGAGGACACCGCCGACCTCCCTGACAACCAACTGCTGCTGTGGACCCTGCACCAGATTGCCCGCGGCGGCCTGTGCCGGCCGCCCGTCATGGCCGACGTGCGCCGCGCCTACCACGCCCTGGCCGGCAGCATCACCCTGACCCCGCCCCGGCCGGGAAACACCCCCCACAGCTACAGCCGGCTCAACGAAGATTACGCCCCCATGCACGCCCTATGCGACTTCTTCCTGCGCAACAGCGGCCCCGGTCACCAGACCGGCGAGCATAACATGATCCCCTTCCTGATCAACATGGCCGGGTTATACGAGCTGTTCGTAGCCGAGTGGCTGCGCGCCCACCTGCCCGCCCCCTGGCACGTCAAAGCCCAGGAAGCGCTCAGCCTGGGCGACGACGCGCCGCTGCAACTACGCCTGGACCTGGTGCTGTACGATGGCCAAAACCGGCCGCGGGCGGTGCTGGATACCAAATACAAAGCCGGCGGCAGCGTGGCCCCAGCCGACTTCAACCAGGCTGTGACCTATGCCCAGGCGCGCGGCTGCCGTGAAGCGGTGCTGGTCTATCCGGTGCGCCTGCCCCGGCCGGTGCATACCACCTTACACGGCCTGCACGTCCGCAGCCTGACCTTTGCCCTGGACGGCGACCTGGACAGCAACGGTCGGGCCTTCACCAGCCACCTGCTGGCCGCCATCAGCACCTGAACGCGCCCCGCAGTGCGCCGGCGCGCCGTAAGCCTGGTCACTATCTGGCCCAAATTCATTGAGGAGACCACGTGCATAGACATTACATCGTCGTTCTGCTGGCCCTGCTGCTGGCCGCCTTTCTCTCCGGGGCCGCCCTGGGAGACACCCCGGCCGGGGCCACCCTGCCCACCAGCGCCTTCCCCTTCATCGAAAACCAGGGGCAGTTTGCCCCGGCCGTGCGTTTCCAAACGCAGCACGGCCCCCACACCGCCTGGCTCACTGCCGACGCCCTGTGGCTAACGCTGACCAACCCGGCCGGGACACAGGCCACCAGTCTAAAATTCAGCCTGGCCGCACCCATCGCCAGCCCGGCCGGCCTCCAGCCGCAGACCACCGTCATCTCCTACCTGGGCGGGCAGGGCTACCCGGCCGTGCCCGTGTGGGGCGCAGTGCGCTATGGCGCTGGGGCGGGCGCGCTAACCATCCGCAACCCGGCCGGGCTGCTCACCCTATCTGCCCCGGCCGGGGCGCTGCACCTGGCCCTAACCGGGGCCACCATCCGTGCCGTAGCCCACAACCAACTCCTGCTAGACACCGCCATCGGGCCGGCGGCCATCCCCTTGCCGCTGGCCAGCACCCCCTGGCAGTTGCACGGCCACGATGCTGCCGGCCGGGCGATCACCCTGACCTTGCCGGCCCAGACAGCACCTCCTACCCCGGCCGGGATCAGCGCCGAAGAACTTAGCTACAGCACCTACCTGGGCGGCAGCTTGCTAGACCGGGGCAACGCCGTGGCCGTCGATCCCCAGGGCAACGCCTACGTCACCGGCCACACCCAATCCCTCGATTTCCCTGAAACCGAAGGTGGCGTAACGGAATTGCATGGCGTCGATGTGTACGTGGCCAAAATCAACGCTGGCGGCGGCAGCGTGGGCTATGCCACCTGGATCAACCCCAATCCCGACCAACCCGACGACGAAGATTACGGTCAGGACATCGCCGTGGACAGCGGCGGCCATGCTTACGTCACCGGCTCCACCAAGACCCCCGTCTTCTGCGAATTCTTGGGCACGCCACCCGGCTTCGACACAACCTACAACGGCAACACCGACGCCATCCTGCTCAAATTCTCCCCGCAGGGCAGCAGCCTGGATTATTGCAACTACCTGGGCGGCAGCGACTTCGACAGCGCGAATTCGCTGGCTCTGGACAGCCAGGGCAATGTGTATGTGGGCGGCGGCACCTGGTCAGATGACTTCCCGGTGACGCCGGGGGCGTACAGCGGCCACCTGACAGCCCAGCGCGATACCTTCATCACCAAAGTGGACCCGGCCGGGCTAAACATCCTCTACAGCACCTACGTCGGCGGCAGCGGTCAGGAGGAGATCACCAGCCTGGCCCTGGATGGAGACAACAACATCTTCGCCACCGGCTGGACCAATTCGGCCGACTTCCCCACCACCGCCAGCGCCTTCCAGCCCACTTACCAGGGGGCGTTCGATGCCTTTGCCCTGAAGCTGAACCCGGCCGGGAGCGCACTTGTCTATAACAGTTATCTGGGCGGCAGCGCTGAGGACCGCGGCTGGGGCGTAGCGGTGGACCCGGCCGGGCGCATCCACGTCGCCGGCCAGACCCTGTCCGCCGCCGATTTCCCCACCAGCAGCAACGGCTTCGACACCAGCCACAACGGCGACCAGGACGGCTTCGTCGTCATCTTGAACGGCGCTGGCTCCAACCTGCGCTACGGCACCTTCCTGGGCGGCGCGGGGATAGACATCGTGCGTGACGTCACCCTGGGCGACAGTGACCAGATCTACCTGGCCGGCGAAACGCAGTCCGCCGCTTTCCCGGTTACGCCCAACGCCTTCAGCGGCAGTCTGAACGGCGAGGTAGACGCCTTTCTGGTGCAGATAGACAACTTCGGCCTGTTGGCCTACGGCACCTTTTTGGGCGGCAGCAACTGGGATTACGGCAGCGGCGTAGCCCTGGATGGCGAGAACAACATCTACCTCACCGGCCGCACCCTGTCGGCCGATTTCCCCACCACCGCCGGCAGCGCCGACCCCACCCACAACGGCGACTACGACATCTTCATCACCCGCTTCACGGCCGGGGACGTAACCGCCGGCAGCAGCACCTACCTGCCCCTGCTGCGCCGCCCCTGATCCCGGCCGGGCGTGCCCCAGGTGCGCCCAAATTACCCGGCCGGGCAATTACCCGGCCGGGCGATTTCGTTTATAATGCTCGGTGAACATTGTGCCATTCCACGGAGAAACAGCATGACCCCCCTCGCCAGCAAGCCCGTCATCGGTTGGGAAGAGACCCGGCCGGTGCCCCACAACCATCAATTCACCCCCTACCTACAAGCCCGCCACGGCCACCTCTTCATGGACGATATCGACCTGGCCCAACTCATGCTGGACAGCGAATCCATACCAGGCATCGGCCGCCACCTCGGCAGCCCGCTGGAGATCATCTACCTGCCCATCATCCGCCGCAAAATCACCCAGATGCGCCGCATCTTCGCCGAAGTCATCGCCGACACCGGCTACCAGGGCCAATTCCACTACGCCTACGCCTCCAAGGCCAACGCCGCCGAAGAAGTCATCCGCACCACGCTAGGCGCCGGCGCTCACCATGAAATGTCCTCCACCGTCGATGTGGACATCGCCCGGCTGATGATTGCCCGCGGCTTGCTAACGCCAGAGCGCATGGTCATCTGCAACGGCTTCAAAGGTGCTGGCACCCTCTATGCCAACAACATCCTGCGCCTGAAGCAGGAACACGACAACCTCATCCCCGTCGTCGAAGACCTGGGCGAACTCGCCCCGCTCATCAGCTCTGGCCTCAACTTCAACGTGGGGCTGCGGCAAAAGTGCTATGGTCACCACGACAACGAAGCCGACATGGACGAGGCCAACTCCCGCTTTGGCCTGGACGTGGCCGACCTGTGGAAGGCGTCGGACTACATTCAGGCCGCGCCCAACTTGCAGCTAAAAATGTACCACGCCATGGTCGGCAGCCAGATATTGAACCGCGAGGATTTCGTCAACTGGCTAAAGCCACCCATAGAACTGTATGCCCGGCTGCGCCAGCGCCATCCCTCGCTCAGCATCTTCAACTTCGGCGGTGGCATGCCGGTAGCCATGACCCTGAACTTCGATTTTGACTACCACGCCTTCGTCCGCCTGCTGCTGAGCACCATGCAGGAAGTGATGAGCCGCTACGATGTGCCCGTGCCCGACATCATGGGCGAGTTTGGCCGCTACACCACCGCCGAACATGGCGCCCATCTCTTCCGCATTATCACCGACAAGGAAAATGGCTCACCCCGGCCGTGGTACATCATCGACGGCTCCATCATGACCTCCTTCCCGGACAGTTGGGCGCTGGGCGAGCATTTCATCGTCTTACCGCTCAACAACCTGGACCAGCCTTTTCAGCAAGTGCAGTTGGGCGGCATCACCTGCGACAGCGACGACGTATACCCGCCCAAGCCCAGCCAATCACCACTGTACCTGCCGGTGAACACGGAGGAGCTGTACATCGGCTTTTTCAGCATTGGCGCGTACCAGGAGATGTTGGGCGGCGTGAAGGGCAGCAAGCACTGCGTACTGCCGGAAGCCAACGAACTGATCATTGACCACCCGGCCGGGTCCTCCCCCCAATACACCGTCATCTCCGGCCAATCCGCCAGCGACGTGCTGCGCAACCTGGGCTATGCCACCCCCCCGGCCGGGTAGCGCAACCCGCCCGCCAGGCGGACGTAAAGAAATACAGGTGTCTCAGCATTTCAGCCTGTCAGCCCATTACCCATTCATATGCCGGCTGACCGGCTGGCCACCTCAAGGAGAAGCCTATGCAAGGCATGGATAGAACTCGCATCATCTTTATCGTCATCATCGGCGTGGCCCTGCTCGCCGTGTGCGGCATTTTGGCCGGGTCGCTGGGCAGCCGGCTGCTCAGCAGCGACGATGCCACGCCCACCGGCGTCGCCACCACCCAGGCCAGCAGTGACCGCCCCACCCCGTCGGTGAACCTGGAATCGCCAGACCCCGTCTTTGGCCCCAACTACCAAGCCGATGACGGTCTGCCCACCTACACCTGCGGGGCCGACGCCTTCGGCAGCTACTTCACCCTACAGCAAATGCAAATGTCTGGCAAAGACATCGCTCACGGCTTCCACCTGGCCATCGTCCCCTTTTTCCTGGACGAGGACCCCGCCTACGACGTCTCCGAAGAGCAGCGCAACGCCCTGCTGGCCAGCGGCCAATGGGACTGCCTGCTCACCACGCTAGACGCCGTAGCTCTGGACAGCCCAGGCGTCATCACGGCCATCGTGGATGAAAGCGCCGGGGCCGACCAACTCTGGGCCCGCGACACCCCCACCCTGAACGACCTGAAAGGCAAGCGCATCACCTTTGCCCGCAACAGCGTGGGCGAATACTTCGTCTACTACGCCCTGTCCATCGCCCGGCTCAACCCGCGCTTCGACGTGACCCTGGTACCCCAGGACAGCGTGGCCGGCGCGGTGGAGGCGTTCAATAACGGCCAGGCGGACGTTGTATCCGGCTGGGAGCCAGATATCTACGAGGCTGAGAGCAGCGGCGGCGTGCCCCTGCTCAGCTCCAGCCAACTGCGCATCGTCATCGACACCATCGTCACCTCCCGCCAGTCGATCAACAACAAGGCCGACCTGGTGCAGAAGTTCCACGACGCCTGGTTCGACACCCTGAAGGCCCAGGTGGAGGATTTTGATACCGCGGCCGGGCAGATTGCCGCCTGGGGACACAACGACTGGTCCTTTGTCTACCCGGAAACGGCCAGCGACGACCTGCGAGCATGGCTAGAGAGCGTGGCCCAGGCCGACCTGGGCAACAACGCCACCGTCATGCGCGATACGCGTCCCATCATCAGCCGGCTGGAAATTGCCCGCCGGGTGTGGGCCGCGGCCGGGCTAGAAGTGCCCAACGACGACGTCAGCGAATTGGTAGACCCCAACTTTGTGGCCCGTGCGGCACAGCAGGCATCGCTAACGGCCAATGGCAAGCCGGTCAACGACAGCTTCTCCATTGCCGCCAACATTGATCTGAGCACCGTCAGCACGGACGATGCCGCCACGCTGGCAGTGCTGCCCTGCCGCCGCTTCTCCTTCCTGCCCGATTCGGCCGAACTGACGCTGGAATCGCGCCGCATTCTGGATGAGTGCGTGGTGCCCACCATGTCGCAGAGCGTGGGGCTGCTGCTGCAAGTAACGGGTTCGGCGGCCTGGCCCGGCCCGGCCGGGACCTACACCGAAGCCGAAATCCTGGAATTTGCCGAGGCCCGCGCCCAATCCGTCGTCGATTACCTGGTGTCGCAGGGCATCGACCCCGCCCGCTTCATCGTCAACGCCACCCTGCCCCCGGTGGAACACCGGGAGACAGAAGACCCGGCCATCCAGGCCGAAGACCGCTTCGTAGAAATGACCCTGATTACGGCCGGCCGTTAGCCAGGCTTTGGGTAAAGGAACCATGAGACAACAGCTAAAAAGACAACGCGGACTTCTCCTGTTGGTGGCGCTGGTGGCCCTGGTGATATTGGCCTGCGGCGGCAGCGATGAGGCCGGCGCGCCCCCCTCTAACGCCACCGTGGTTGAGGTCGTCGCCAACAGCAGCCTGACGCCCTGGCTAACCGGCGCGATCAGCAGCTTTAACGAGAGCAAGACGGAAACCCCGGCCGGGAACCCCATCTTCGTCACCCTCACCAGCCTGGACGCCGGCCAGGCCGTGGTTGAGCTGGGCAGCGGCCTGGCCCCGGCCATCTGGCTGCCCGACCACGAGGTCTGGACCGGCGTCCTGGCCGACCAGGGCAATGCCAACTACCAGGGCGACTGCGTCAGCGTAGCCCAAAGCCCGCTGGTGATCGCCATGTGGCAGCCGGCGGCCGAAGCTTTGGGCTGGCCCGGCCGGGCACTGGGCTGGCTAGACGTGGGCAGCCTGGCCGCCGACCCCACCGCCTGGGCCTACTACAGCGGCGGGCAGTTTGGCGACGTTTTGCGCCTGGGGCACACCCATCCGGGCCTGTCCGGCACCGGCACCAGCACCCTGCTGGCCCTGGTGCAGGCCGCCGAATCCACCAGCCAGGCCGTCAGCACCAGCGACATCGAACAGCCCATTGTGCAAGCCTCGGTGGGCGCGTTCGAGAGCGCCGTCTCCTGGTTCAGCAGCAGCACGGCCGATCTGGCCCAAACCATGCGCGCGCGGGGCACCAGTTTCCTGGGCGCGGCCGTCATGTATGAGAGCGACGTCGTCCAGTATGGCGCAGGGGACCCGCCGCTGGTGCCCATCTATCCCTTCGAGGGCACATTTATGGCCACCCACCCCGCCTGCCTCAACCAGGCGGCCGAAGGCGAGGTGCAGGCTGGGGCGCGCCTGTTCCGCGACTATTTGCTGGGCGACGAAGCGCAGCAAATGGCCCTGGCGGCCGGCCTGCGACCGGTGAATGACAACGTCCCGGCCGGGGCGCCGCTAGATGCCAGCCGCGGCGTTGACCTGAGCCAGCCGGCCATCCTTTTCGACTCGCCCAGCGTGGACACGGTCTACGCCGTGCAGGATTTGTGGCAGTCGGCCCGCAAAGACGTGAACCTGGTGATGGTGGTGGACGTTTCCGGCAGTATGCGCGGCGGCAAGATCGACAGTGTGCGCGCCGCGGCCAGCCAGTTTGCCAACCAGATGGGCGACGATGATTACCTGACCATTATCGCCTTCTCCACCACGCCGGAAGTACTACTCAACCACCAGCGGGTGGGCGACAATCGCGCCGCCATCGACAGCACCATCGCCGGCCTGACGGCCTACGGCGACACGGCCCTGTATGACGCCATCGGCCTGGCCGCAGCCCTGATAGAGCAGAGCAGTTCGCCCGACACCAGCAACGCCATGGTGGTATTGAGCGACGGGCTGGACACCATCAGCAGTGACTACAGCTTCAACCAGCGCCTGATTGACGCCGCCGCGGCCAACGGCACCACCGTTTTCACCATCGCCTACGGCAGCGACGCCGATGAGGCGATCTTGTCGCAGTTGGCGCTGCAAGCCAACGGCAACTTCTTCCGCGGTGACGAAGCCAGCATCGCCGCCATCTATGAAGAGATGTCGGCCGCCTTTGGCGGCAGCGTCGGCGTCGGCCGCTAACCTTGCCCCCGGAGACCCTTATGCCTTTAGAATTGCGTACCCGGCCGGTTGGCCCCTGGCCCATGAACAGTTACGTGTTGGTCTGCCCGGAAACGGGGGAGAGTGTGTTGATTGACCCCGGCGCGGACCCGGACGTGCTGCAAGCGCTGTTGGCCGGCACCCGGCCGGGGGCCATCCTGCTCACCCATACCCACCCCGACCACGTGGGCGCGTTGGATGAGATGCAAGCCCTGTTGCGGGTGCCGCTGTTGGCCCATGGTGGGGAGCATTTCCCCGGCCGGGAGATATACCCCGACCGCACCCTCAGCCACGGCGACACCGTCAGCGTAGGCCAATACCGCCTGCGCGTCTACGAAACGCCCGGCCACATCCCCGACCAGATCTGCTTCGCCCTGGAGAACGACCAGCGCGTCATCGTGGGCGACACTATCTTCGACGGTGGTCCCGGCAAAACCTGGTCACCAGAGCAGTTCCAGACCACGCTGCGCACGCTGCGCCACGTCGTCCTGGCCTGGCCTGACGACACCCGCTGCTACCCTGGCCACGGCCCCCACTTCCGCCTGGGCGACCGCCGCGCCGCCATTGAAGCCTTCCTGGCCAAAGACCACGGCGATTTCTTCGGCGACGCCACCTGGGAGATGTAGGGTGCCGCCTACTTCTGCAAGAGCGGCAGATAGAACTTCGGCGCGTAATCGATAGCGGTGAAGTAGTCGAAGTAGGCCGGGATAGCCGATGAACATCTGACCCTGTTCAACGTGATCAAAGCAGATAGCGTTACCAGGGCAGAACGGGGGCCAGAATCGCAGTAAGCCCGCAGCGGGGCAAACAAGTTTGCCTCGGCCTCAGAAGCAACAGGCTGGGCAAGGCAAGTACCTGCCTTACCCAGCCTGCGGCCCAAATCACTGGTCGGGTGCAAAGCTGACCAGCTTAAGATCGATCAGCCCCTTCACCCACCGGCTCCTCTTTTGTAGAGACATACCCCACCTTCGTTGACTCAATGAACCCAAAGTACAAGGGCTTCTCATTCCGGAGCACATCCAACACTGCCCCAAAATGAGACCAGGGATAGGCCAATCCAACCCGGCCACCCGCATTGCGATTCTCCGGCAGCGCACTCCCCTCACGATAGAATTCACAGGTCATCACGTTGTTCCCATCATGGTAACAGTGAATGAAAGCAACCAGGTCTCCACCGGTCGCATCCTTACCGTAAAGGACAACCTTGTACTTGTCGATGGGTGATGAAATAAAGTTTGGCATGACTAAAACCTCCTATGTGCAAAGCTCCCCCCGTTCGCTCATGGGCCTACGTCAGCTTATTCCCAATAAGTCATGATATACGACTTGCGATTGGGCCGGGTATTGTCCCTGCCAATGAAACACATCCGCGTATGCCGCTCAACCACCCGCAGAATAGCCAGGGCATCATTGAGATCATGGGCCAGCAGCATCCAATGACTCCCTTCCTTCAGCCGCCAGCCTTTGGCATCCAGGTCCTCAGCCACAACATTGGTTGGGTTGTATGGAATGCAGTCCACCTTGGTGAGCGGTTCATGCGCCAGGCCACTATTGCCGGTCCAATATTCTGTGATGTAGTCAAGGCGATTGCTCCGCGGATTATCCCGGCCGACAAAGCCGTGACGGGTGTGCCGGCGGGCTACGCGCAGGGCATTGCGGGCATCCTCTTTGTTGTTGAGCATCTTCATGCGGCTGACGCCATCCGTCAGCAGCCAACCACTCGCCCCTTCATCCACGATCCGCAGCTTCGTGGGGTTGTAGGGCAATTCGTCGCGGGTGTAAACGGCATAGACATCCTGAACAAGATACATCCGGCTGTCGATGCCACACTGTCCATACCCAATGCGGAAGCAGCCATCATTCCCATGGGTCGGACCCCAGCTGTTCTTGCAGATCCAGCATGATTGGGCGTCATCATAGCCAATGGTCAACACCGCATGGCCGCCGGCAACGGGCCCCCAGGTATGCGTGTAAACATTGTTCGCCCCACCATTCCAATATACGAAGAAGTCGTCGTAAACAGTGAAGTTTGTCACCAGGGGCCCTTCCTCGCACAACCAGCGCTTCATCAAGCTCTGCTGTGAAGTTGAGTCATAGCCAGTGATTTTGTAGGTTAGCTCTGTGCCCTCAACAAGCTGGGCCGTCTGGTTGACGCCCTGGTAGGGGTAGTTCGCCTCAAAACAGACGCCTTCGTCAACCACGTAGTCCAGGGCATTGGGTACCCACCAACCGTAGCGCGGATCGCCGGGGAGGCATTGGCGGTTGTTGGCGAAGAATAGGGCCGCTTCAGAGAGATCGAAGTTGAGGCCGGCATTATTCGTCTCAATGCGTTGGTGAGCCTCAACGGCCCCAGCCACGGCGAAGGAAACGCATGAGCCACAACCACCTTGATTCTTTGTTGGGGTGATCCAGTTCTGGCCATGCACATTGCGCCAATCCCAGGACCCCGGCCGGGCATTGACAATGGGCCGAACCAGACGGAACATGCCTGGCTGCCAAAGGGCAAAACTATCTTCGGGAACACGACGCATTCTTGGGAACCGTGCCGTCATAGCCCCAGGGAGGGGCGTCAGGGCACCGAGGGGGAATGGCCGGGCCAGTTCGGCCAGGTCGGTTTCGTCAGGAATATCATTCGGCAGCGACCAACCCGCCTTCTCTGACTTCAGAATTTTGCGGAACTCTTTCACGTTCATGGCTTGTCTCCTTTGATTGCCGTACAGAAGTTGCGCTGCAGGGCGCGGAATCATTGGCCAGCACAGCACGAGGACCACAGACGCTGATTCAGCGCGCCAACATATTGTCCACCTACGTTGGGCTGTGACTCATATTCGGTTATGCAACGTCAACTACGACAATATGAGATAGTCAGGGTCTTGTTTGGGTGACGAACAGTGTTGCAGCTAACGCATATTCGTCCGCCTTCGCATTGAATTGGCCAACCGGGACCAGGCAAGCATACTGCTCAACAACAGGTACTCGTTAGCTGTAAAAAGGCTCCAGTTGGGGCAGTGCCTTCCCCCATGAAGAACATACTAAGCACACAAGGCGATTTTGCGCATGTGATAGTTGTCACCTTTCTAAGGTGATAATTGTCATGTGTCTAGAGGGATCGGGGATTGGGCCGGTATGTAGCGAGGGGGCGTGGTGAAGTTGGTGTGCCCCGGCCGGGGGCACAGCCAGTCCAACAAAAAAGGACGAACCCGTAGGAGGTCCGTCCTCTCTTCAAATCACTTGCTCTGGCGGGGCGCTAGCTGCCCGACTCCGCCGAAAATTTGTCGAAGTAATGGTGCGGATCAGACGTGTGCACCCACACCCACAGATCATTGGGCGCGTTCTCCGACCAGTAATAGACCCACTCCGCCGCCCGCGGTGGCATATTGACGCAGCCATGACTGTGCTTATAGCCAAAGCGATCGTGCCAGTAAGCGCCATGCAGAGCAATGTCCACGTTGAAAAACATGGTGTGGGGCACATCTTCAATGAAGTAGTAGTCCACCTTGCCCTCAGCGCCAGACATCTTGCCCAGTTCGCGCCGGCTCCACACCTGGTACAGCCCTTCGTAAGTCGGCCAGCGATTCAGCCCGCTGGAGACCAACCCGGCATAAACCATGCGCGCCCCTTCATAGGCCGCAAACGTCTGCTCGTACAGGTCCACTTCCACCCAAAACTCGTTCGGGCCAACGTCGGCCGGCGGCGCATTCAGGTCCACAATGGCCACATAGGTCTGGCGAATCCAGCGCCCGCCAATGTCGTACCAGATCCAGTTGTCCTCACCCACAGCCGCGCCGTAAACCTGAAAGAAGGTGTAGCGTTCCAGCTTGCGATAATCAGGGTTTGGCTCGGCATCGGGCGCATCGCTGGGCTGCACCTCTTGCAGCACCCAGCCAAAGGGACGCTCCGGCTGCACATTCACCTCCACACCGGTGAAATGCGACATGTCCACAAAGGTCAGGTCTTCGGCCCGCACCCACTCACCGGAATTGATGGCGTACCAAAGCTGGCCATTGGCGTTGGCCCCGCTGTAAATGGTGGCATACAAGAAACCGTCGCCCACGTTGCGCACCACGGCTCCGCCAGGCTGGGAATAGACATTGGCATAGTCGGCAATGCGCGCATAGCGGATGTCATCCAGGATACTGTCGGCGAAGGGCTTGGGGGTAGAAAAGGGGGCTGGCCCCGGCCGGGCATCACACACCACGCCCACACCCCCCGACATCTCATAACAGGCCGCCGCTTCCGCACGGGAAGCCAGCCACAGAAATCCGAAGCATAGCAATGTCAGGCTAGAAAGTAATCCAATCCTTCGGGTCATAAACCTATTGCACTCCTGTCATCAATATCTGGCAGCGACTGCTTTTGCTGGGTCTTGCGGGCCAGTAGAAGAATAATAACCGAAAACGGCCAAAAAAGCCCCTTTCGCAGTGCGCCGTTTATGGTACATTTCGCCCACGCTCTATGCATCTTATCAGACTTTGGTTAGCTTGTCAGCATTTCCGCTCGTCAGCCGGCCAGCCAATCGGCTATCCAGCAAACCGGCTAACCACCTCAGAGGCAGCCATGACCGGAACCATTCTCAATGCCATCACCGTGCTTATCGGCGGCGTTCTCGGCACTTTGCTGGGCAACCGCTTCCCGCAGCGAATGCAAGAAACGGTATTTGCCAGCCTGGGCCTGTTCACGCTGGTTATTGGCATCAGCAGCGCCCTGGTCACGCGTAATCCGCTCATTGTGCTGGGCAGCCTGCTCATTGGCGCGCTCATCGGTGAAGCGCTGCGCCTGGATGCCGCGCTAACCCGCTTTGGCGGCTGGTTGCAAAAGCGGCTGGTAGGCAGCGACGATGCCCGCAGCGCCGCCCGCTTTGTGCAGGCGTTTGTCACCGCCAGCCTCGTCTTCTGCGTCGGGCCGCTGACCATCCAGGGGGCCATCGAGGATGGGCTGACTGGCGATTACACCAAGCTGGCCATTAAGGCGCTGCTGGATGGCTTTGCCGCGCTGGCCTTTTCGGCCACCATGGGTCCCGGTGTGCTGGCCTCCATCATTGTCATCCTGGTATTCCAGGGGGGGATCTCGCTGCTGGCCCGCCTGGGCAGCGGCCTGTTTACCGAACCGATGATCACCGAGCTGACCGCCACAGGGGGCGTGGTGCTGCTGGCCATTGGGCTGCAACTGCTGGATATTAAGCAAATCCGGGCGGCCAATTTGCTGCCGGCGCTCTTTGTGGCCCCGGCCGGGATCGCCCTCATGGACCTGCTTCACATCACCTACTACCCCACCCTATAACCCTAAATCCGCGTCCGGTCAATCCGTGCCCCGCGCCAGTGGCAGTCGGCGCAGATATAGCGGCGCACCGGAACCCCCAAGCGCCCCAGCAGCCGGTCCCGCGAGTACCGCTGCATCCGCCGCAGATCGTTCTTGCTGCAGCGGGGGCAGGCCGTATTCCACCACGCTGACCGGTGCAGCACACGCCAGCGCAGGCGCAGTGCCCCACCAATCAGGGCCGTGGCCAGGAAAACAGCCGCCAGCACGGCAAAGGTGCCGCCGCTCAGCAGCCGCCGCAAGCCCGGAATCCCGGCCGGGGCCAACGACGGCACCAACAGCAGCAGCAGCAACCCCAGACCTGACGCCAGCAACAGCAGCAGCAGCACGTCAGGACCATACCGGTAAAACCAGCGCGCCTCACGCCGCTTTTGGCGCTGCCGTTCCTTCTTAACCCGAATCCGCTTCAGCTCTCCCCTCTGGGTATTAGTGGGTTCTTCAGTCGTCATCCTCACCCCATCCTGGTTGGAATGCAGCCGGATACCGGCCATTATCACAAGTCAATCACGCCACCCTAAACCGCGCACAAAATACGGCCGCAGCTCCCGCAGTAGGCCACCTCGCCCACTTCAACCATCCGCATCTTGTTCGCCGACGTACTCACCCCGCAGGCCTGGCACACCGCTCCCTTCAAAGCGGCAACGGCAACACCGTTATGCGCCCGGCCGGTGCTCTGATAAATCTCCATCATCGGCGGGTCAATCCGCGCCACCTGCGCCGGGCGCGCCTCCAGCAGCTCATTCAAGCGCACCGCCAGCGTGTGCTGCTCCGCTTGCAAGCTCGCCAACCGGTCCGCCCAGGTCGCCTCCTGCTGTTGGCGCGCCGCTTCGCTGGCCGCGTCCGCCGCCGCCGCCTCTTCCACCAGCAGCATGGCCTCCAGGATCTCATCCTCCAGCGCGCTGCGCCGCCGGCCCAGCGCCTCAATCTCGTGCTGCAAATCGGCCAACTCCTTAGGATTCTTCACATTGCCGGAGTAGAGGCGATCTTCCGAGCGTTTGGCCTTGCTATTCACACCGGCCAGCTCCAGCTCCAACGCCTTCTGCAGGGCGCGCCGCTTCTGCAGCAGTTGGGCCGCATCGGCGGCCTGCTGCCGCGCCGCCAACAGGGCCGCATTGTCCCGCTGCGCCCGCAGCACCTCGGTCAGGCGCTGCTTCTTGCTGATGATTTCGCTGTCGATCTGCTGTAAGCGGTAGAGTAAATGTACCTGGCTCATCATGTTTTTCCGCGCTGCTGGATTTGAACCGAGCCATTTTAACATCAAATGGAGCGATAAGGTAGAAACAGGTATAATGGGGTGCTATGTTTGAAGAGATCTTTGAGATTGGCCAACAACCTTATACGGAAGCGGACGCGGAATGGGATGATTTCGTGGCCGGCCATCCACACGGCAGCCTGCTGCAAACCACGCAGTGGGCGCAGCTAAAGAATCGCTTTGGCTGGCATTCCCATCGCGTCTGGCTGCGCCAGGATGGCCAACTGGTGGCCGGGGCCCAGGTGCTCTATCGCTCGGTGGCCTTTGGCGCCATCAAGATGGGCTACATCCCCCATGGGCCGCTGGTAAACTGGAACGATGACGAGCAGGTGGCGGTGCTGCTAAACCAGCTTGACCAGAGTGCCTACCAAAACCGGGCCGGGATTATGAAGCTGGAGCCGCTGCTGTGGGAGGATGAACTCCCCCCGGCCGGGTGGCAAGCCATCACCCAACGCCACAACCTCCGCATCCCCAGCGACACCATCCAACCGCCGCGCACCATCCTGCTAGACCTGCGCCCGGCCGGGGACGACATCCTGGCCGCCATGAAGCAAAAAACCCGCTACAACATCCGCCTGGCCGAGAAAAAAGGGGTCACCGTTCGCCAGGGCGACCTCAACGACATGCCCGCCTTTGTACGCCTGCTGGCCGAAACTGCCCGGCGCGACACCTTCAGCATCCACGACCCCCGTTACTACCGCTCCGCCATGGAACTGTTCCCTGAGCAATCCGCTCTGCTGCTGGCCGAATATGAAGGCCAGCCCCTGGCCGGCGTGATGGTCTTTGCCACCGGCCAGACCGCCGCCTACCTGTACGGCGCGTCGGGCAGCGCCGAACGGCAGCGCATGCCCGCCTATGCCGCCCAGTGGGCCGCCATCCAGTGGGCCAAAGCCCGCGGCTGCACCCATTACGACTTCTGGGGCGTGCCCGACTACCCGCTGGAGACATTAGAAACCGAGTTCACCACGCGGCAAGATGGCCTGTGGCCCGTATATCGCTTCAAGCGCGGTTTTGGTGGCGAACTGCGCCGCACCGTGGGCGCTGCCGACCGGGTGTACAACAATTTGCTCTACCGGCTCTACCGCTGGCGGCGCGGCCGCCGCTAGGTAGATGCGCCAGACGCCGCTACTAGTTGCTTGCTTATGAAAACGGACACCATCACCAACCGACCCTCGCCAACCACGCCGGCTTATGCCCTGCAGCCAGTAGCTTCGCCAGAAGCGTGGCAGCACACGCTGGCCGGCCTGCCCAACGCCCACGTGCTGCAAAGCTGGGCCTGGGGGGCGTTCAAATCGCGCTGGGGCTGGACACCGCAGCATTTTGCCCTGCAGCCAACCCCGGCCGGGGCCAACACCCCACCCCTGGCCGCCCTCCAGGTACTCAAACGCAAGCTGCCCCGCCTGCCCTTCAACATGCTCTACCTCCCCCGTGGCCCCGTTTTTGACCACGACGACAGCGCCGTGCGCCAGATGCTGCTGCACCAGCTAGAACAGCTCGCCCGCCAGGAGCGGGCCATCTTCATCAAAATCGATCCAGAAGTGGTTAGCGGCTGGGATGAGGTGCCCGTGCGCCCCGCCCCGGCCGGGCAACAGTTCATGGCCGAGCTAAAAGCGCGCGGCTGGCGCTATGCCAATGATCAGGTCCAGTTCCGCAACACCGTCCTGCTAGACCTCACCCGGCCGGAGGACGACATCCTGGCCGCCATGAAGCAAAAAACCCGCTACAACATCCGCCTGGCCGGGCGTAAAGGGGTTGTTACCCGGCCGGGAACCTCCGAAGATTTCCCCACCATCGCCAGCATGTACAAAGAGACCGCCGGGCGCGACGACTTTGCCATCCGGCCGGCCGCCTACTACCTGGACGCCTGGCAAACCCTCTACGACGCCGGGCTGGCCTACCCCTTCATAGCCGAGTTCAACGGCCAACCCATTGCCGCCATCATCGTCGTCCGCTCCGGCCGGCGCGCCATCTACATGTACGGCGCCTCGCTCAACGAAGAGCGACAGCGCATGCCCAACCACCTGCTGCAATGGGACGCCATTCGCTGGGCCCGCTCCGCCGGCTGCACCACCTACGATTTCTGGGGCGCGCCCGACGAGTTTGTGGAAAGCGACCGGCTGTGGGGCGTCTGGCGCTTCAAGGCCGGCTTCAACGGCCAGATCACCCGGCACATTGGCGCTTGGGATTACCCCGCCCGGCCGGGGCTGTACTGGCTCTTCACCACCCTCATGCCCCGCTACCTCAATCTCCTACGTGCCCGCGCCCGCCAGGCATAGACGGGCACAAACAGGCACAGACAGGCACAGACAGGCAAAAACAGTCAATCACCGGTCACAGCCGGCAACCAACAACCACCAGACAACAGGAGGATTACGCCACATGGCCAAAACAATCGTCATCTTGGAAGGAGATCAGACCGGGCAAGAGCTGCTAGAAGAGGCGCTGCGGGTCATCGACCCCACCGTCACGCGCTTCGACACCGAATTCTTACGCTTCGACCTGAGCCTGGAAAACCGCCGGCGCACCAACAACCAGGTGATCTACGAAGCCGCCGCCGCCATGCGCCAACACCGGCTGGCCGTTAAGGCCGCCACCATCACCCCCGGCGCGCCCGATGACGTGGGCAGCCCCAACGCCATCCTGCGCCAGGAAATCGACGCCGAGGTCATTCTGCGCACCGGCCGGCGCATTCCCGGCGTGCGCCCCATCGGCGGCGTCTACTCCCCCATCAGCGTCGTGCGCATGGCCGTCGGCGATGCCTACGGCGCCAAAGAGTGGCGCGAAGGCGAGCCAGGCTCATTGGATGAAGTAGCCTGCCGCACAGAAAACGTCACCCGCCGTTTGTGCCGCCAGGTGGCCGAGTTCGCCTTTCGTCACGCCCGCAACAACGGGGCCAAGGTGTTCGGCGGGCCAAAATACACCGTTAGCCCGGTATACGAAGGCATGTTCAAAGAAGAGATGGACCGGGCCGCCAGCCGCTACCCGGATGTGCGCTACGAACCACAGCTCATCGACGCCACCTTCGCCCTGCTGCTGGCCACTTCTGGCGATCCACTGGTCATCCCCTCACTAAACCGGGACGGCGACTTGCTGTCTGACATGGTCCTGCAAATGTTTGGTTCCATCGCCGGCTCCGAGTCGCAGGTCATTTCAGTCGACGAGAATGGCGAAGTAGATTGCGTGATGACGGAAGCGCCGCATGGCACCGCCCCAGCCCTACAAGGGCGCAACGTGGCCAACCCCATGGCCATGATCCTGGCCGCCGCCGCCCTCTTCAGCCATATGCGCGAAGCAGAGGCCAAGCGCATCAGCCGCGCCATCTACGAGGCCACTCTGGAAGCGGTGTACGACGGCGTGCGCACCTCAGACCTGGGCGGCGGGGCGCATACCACCGAGTTCACCAACGAGGTCATCCGCCGGCTGAAGAGCAAGCTGGAGGTCTGGTCGACGTTGAGCTAATGGTCCCCGGCCGGATCAGGGGGGAAGCCCCGGCCGGGGTCCGTCCCCTACCCCTTTGCGCGACAGGTGACCTTCATCACGCCAAAGGCAGATGTTCATCACTCGACCGGGCACCCCAGGGATGGCACACTGATATCAGGCTACGTGCGCAGCATCGAAGCCACCAGCCGGCAGTTGCAGCGGCCGATAAAACCTCCCCCCGTCAAACTGGCGGCCATTAATCCCCCCCTCCTGTCGCACCTGTTCATGGTATTTTGTGCCCGCGACGCCTGCCATATTCGCCGCAGGCCAGTACCCTGGCAGTATATCGCCACGGCCCATGAGCCGGTCAACCAAGATTTGCCGGAACGGGCGGGACCATGCCGGCAGGCTTTCCCGACCCATGGGCACGAGCGGTTGGGCCGGAACCTCAGGTTTCGCCCGCTGCATTGCTGCCCCAAGATGCTCCGGGCGAAACACCAGGCCGTTCGCGGTCTGAGACACCCGCCAACGGCAAGGAGCGTCACAAATGAGTCACAATCCTGCTGTTCAAATTCCTCTTGAACAACCCTCCAAGGGTGCGCCCCATCTCAGCATTTGGGCCGTCATCCTGGTGCTGGTCCTTGTTGGCGCTTTCATCATCACCTTGCTCACCACAAGCACGCCCTCAACCACCTCGATCGAAGGCGTGCCCGCCGTTGAATCCGCCAGCGTGCTTTACGAAAATCCGGAACTGGTGATTGCCCGCCAATATGCCGCCCTGCGCGTCGCGCGTCTGAATGATGCCTATCTGGCGGTCAATCCGGAACTGGCTGCTGCCCACCGCTATACCACCCTGACCCTCCAGCGCGCCCAAGACAGCCTGATGGCCACCAATCCCGAACTGCTGGCCCACCGGCGCTACACCGCCGACCGCACTGCGCCTTAAGCGTAGGTGCTGCACGGGGGATGCCGCCGGCCTGAAAACGAGTGGGTGCTGCGAATTGCCGCACCCACTCGTTTTTTGTGTGCGGGGGGCAGCATGGGGGCGGTCCCGGCCGGGGGTAGGCAATCCCTTAGGTTCGCAGAAAATATCGGCGCTTTGTTGCTAAACTAGCCCACACTGGTTTACAATGGTTTGAGGCAGGCGCCAGCCGTCCGGGAAATGGTCGCAGCCCATGGTTCCCAAACAGGCCTGGCCCGCTCACCATCACTGGTTACCAATTCACCCAACCTACTTACTGGAGACGAACAAATATGACCACACTTTCTGTACTCAAGTTCGAGACTGTTGACGGTGCCCAGGCGGCACTGGAGAAGGTACAGTCAATGCAAAAGCTGCAAATAATCCGGCTGCACGACGCGGCCATCGTTAGCTGGGAAAACGGCAAGAGCAAACCCAAGACCAAACAGCTCTACAATCTGGCCGGCATGGGCGCTCTGGATGGGGCATTCTGGGGCATGCTCTTCGGTCTCATTTTCTTCGTACCCTTCTTTGGCCTGGCCGTTGGCGCTGCCATGGGGGCCATCAGCGGCAAGTTCGCAGACGTAGGCATCGACGATGATTTCATCAAGCAGGTGCAGACCAAGGTTACGGAAGGCACTTCGGCTCTCTTCCTACTCACCAGCGACGCTGTGATGGACAAGGTTGCCGAGGAGATCAGCGGGATCAAGGCCGAAGTGATCGCCACCAATCTTTCCGATGCTGAGGAAGCACAACTGCAAGCAATGTTCAGCAGCGACTAGCTTCTTAACAGGTCCGGCGAGGACGTCTCGTTGAGCCTGTGGGGTGGAGGAACCCGGCCGGGTTTCCCCCACCCCACATGATCAGGATCAGAGATGTCATCAATCTTAGGCGGCCAATGACAGCAGTGCCATTGGCCGCATTTACAGGAGGGAATATGTTCTTGCAAGTGTTGTGCGTAGGCATTGTTGCCATACTCTTAGGGTTGGTACTCCTATTCTCCGGCTACCGCTTCTTCCTCTTCCTGCTACCAATCTGGGGCTTCTTTGCCGGCTTCGCGCTAGGGGCAGGCACAGTCACCATGATCTTTGGCGATGGCTTCCTGGCTACCGTTACCGGCTGGGTTAGCGGTCTGGTGGCCGGCCTGGTTTTTGGCCTGTTGTCATACCTGTTTTACATTGTCGGCGTGGCCTTTGTGGCCGGCTCGGTGGGCTATGCCATAGGCGCCGGGGTGGTTTTTGCCATCCTGGCCAATGCCAACTTCATTGCCTTTATCGTTGGTCTGGTAGTGGCCGTCATCGTAGCCGTCCTGACCCTGGTACTAAACTTGCAGAAATGGGTTATCATCGCTCTGACCTCCTTTGCCGGCTCCACCGCCTTGTTCACCAGCCTGCTGCTCTTCGTGGGCCGCATCGAGCTGGCCGACCTTGGCACCAACCCGGTGCAGGCGGTCATTAGCGATTCGTTTATCTGGCTGATCGCCTGGATTGTGGTGGCCGTGATCGGCTTCGTCACCCAGGTTGGCAGCACCAGCAGATTCGTTTTGGAAACACCAGAAGGAAATCGGGCCTGGTAATGGCCCCAAAACAGTTAAGGAGAGCAAACATATGAGTGAAACACCTATTGAACTGATTATTGCCGCTTTCAACGATGAAAAAGGGGCGGAAGTGGCCCTGAAAGAGCTGCAAGCGGCCAAGAAAGAAAAGCTGATTGGCATCCAGGCAGCCGCGATCGTGCGGCGTGATGCCAAGAACAAGCTGCACGTCAGGGAAGTCGGCGAGCTGACCCCCAAGAAAGGGGCCGTGGGTGGCGCTGTCCTGGGCGCGGCCGTGGGGCTGCTCACCGGTGGCGCCGGCCTTGTTCTGGGCGCGGCCGGGGCGCTCATCGGCAACATCATCGGCCGGAAGCATGATATCGGCTTCTCCAACCAGCGGTTGGAAACCATTGGCGAATCCCTCAAGCCCGGTTCTTCAGCCATTGTGGCCGTCATCGAGCACAAATGGGTGGTAGCTTTGGAAGAAGATCTGGCCGAACTGGGGGCCGACGTAATGACCGCGGCCATCGCCGCCGACATCGCCGAGCAGTTGGCCGCCGATAAGGACCTGGCCTATTCCGCCCTGTCCACCGATGACTCCTTCTCCGTGTCCCGCACCGCGGCCGGGGAGGATTCGGTGGAGTATTCCGACATGGTCGTGACCGAAGAGTCGCTTTCGACCAGCGCCGCCGTGGCCACGGCTGAGGGCGTTGCCTTTGAAAGCACTACCATGACCGAGGAAGGGATTGCCCATGAGGCGGGCGTAATCACCGACGAGGGCGCCGTCCTGAGCGCCACGTTGATCACGGAAGATGGCGTGAGCGGGGCCATGCTCGCTGCTGTGGTTGGCGAAGAAGAAGCGGAAGAAGCTGAGTCTGAAGAGGAAGCTTAACTTCCCGGCCGGGACCCGGCTGACCTCCCCGGCCGGGATCACACCCAACCACTCCCTTGCCAAAAATCCTCCCCAGCGTCCGCGCTGCGGGAGGATTTTTCTTGGGCAGGGCGGGCCAGCTTATGAGCAAACCATAAGCTCGTAAACATTTTCTTAACAATCCCTTCAGCTAATCTGAACATTCCTGCGCTAGAATGAGAACAGTCCCGGCCGGGGTTGGCACTGCTGCACCCGGCCGGGCAACCCGCAACCACATGGAGAAAGAACCGACCCTATGAAGAAAATCATCATTGCCGCCATCGTGTTACTACTGCTGCTAGCTGTCGCCGTAGCCCTCGTCGTCTTGCGTCCCCCCGAAGAAGCCAGCGGCCCCATCGAAGCCATCCCGCTAGAACTGGTCACCGAAGCTGTGCCAGCTGCCGCGCTCACAGAAGCTCCCACCCCCGACAGTGGCGACAATGCGCCGGTTGCCACCGCGGCCGCCACCGCCGTGCCCAGCACCGCCGGCACAGTGGTCATCTTCCAGATCAGCCCGGCCGATTCACAAGTGCGTTTTGAACTAGACGAAGATTTGCGCGGCAGCCGCGTCACCGTGGTTGGCACCACCGACCAGGTCGCCGGCGAAATAGCCGTCAACCTGGCCGACCTTGCCCAGACCCAGGTCGGCGTCATCCAGATAAACGCCCGCACCCTGGCCACCGACAACAACTTCCGCAACCGGGCCATCCAGAACGAAATCCTGGACACCGGCGCCAACGAATTCATCACCTTCACCCCCACCGCCGTCAATGGCCTGCCCCCCAGCGCCACCGTGGGCGACACCCTCACCTTCACCATAGATGGCGACCTGACTATCCGCGACATTACCCGGCCGGTAACCTTCACCATCGAAGCCACCGTCATCTCCGAAACCCAGATCAGCGGCAGCGCCAGCACCATCATTACCCGTGGCGATTACGGCCTGATCATCCCCAACGTACCCAACGTGGCCAACGTAGAAGAAGAAGTCGAGCTGTACATCACCTTTGTGGCCAACGCATCTTAGGAATCGTCCACAGATAACGCTTCAGGTCAAGGGGACGATTCCGCAAGCAATGGCCGTTTCTCCGCCAAAAATGTGAAATATTAGAAACGGCCATTGCCTTGGCCTGGCTCCACAGTCCATTCAGACAAGGATGCATCATGACCCAGACAATCTTAGTCGTGGATGACGCCGAAAACCTGCGCGGCCTGCTAAAAAGCTATCTGGCCCAGGAAGGCTACCGGGTGGTTACCGCCAGCAACGGGCGCGAGGCCCTCTTCATCGCCCGCGACGAGAAGCCCGACCTCATTGTGCTGGACCTGATGATGCCTGAAATGGGCGGCTATGACTTCATGCGCCACTTCAGCCGCGAAGCAGACGTACCCATCATCTTGCTCACCGCCCGGCTGGAGGAGAATGACAAGGTCCTGGGGCTTGAACTGGGGGCCGACGATTACGTCACCAAACCCTTCAGCATGCGCGAGCTAACCGCCCGGATTCGCGCCGTGCTGCGCCGCGCCGGCAAAGCCACACCCCAGGCCGCCACCCTGCGCGCCGGCGATATCATGCTAGACCGCAGTGGCCGCCTGGTGCAGGTCGCCCAGCAGACGGTAAACCTGACCCCCTCGGAATTCGACTTGCTGGCCGCCCTGATGGCCGAACCCGGCCGGGCCTTCTCCCGCATGGAACTGCTCGACCTGCTGCAAGGCACCGGCTTCGAAGGCTACGAGCGCACCATCGACGTCCACATTCGCAACCTGCGCACCAAGATAGAACCCGACCCCAGCCAGCCGCACTACATCGAAACCGTCTACGGCCACGGCTACCGCCTCTCTCCGGACCTGTAACCCATGCGCTCGCTAGCCCTCAAGCTCACCCTGGCCTTCCTCATCATCGGGCTAACCGGCGCGGGGCTGGTTGCCTTCTTCGTCGCCCAGCAAACCCAACGCGAATTCAACCAGTTCGTGCTGGATCGCTACCAGCTCGACCTGCTCGACGAGCTGGCCCAGTATTACCAGAATCAGGGCAGTTGGGACAACCTCAACGCCGTATTGGTAACCAACCCAGATCGCCCCACCAACGGGCATGCACGGCGAGAGTGGACGCCGGTCACCGTCATCGATATCCACGACGTGGTGGTTGCCGGCGCGCCCCCTTACGCCACTGGCCAGCAGCTAACTGGCGACGTGCTGCGCGCCGCCCTGCCCATCGAAGTAGACGGCGAGATAGTCGGCCGGGTCATCTTGCCCGATTATGCCGCGCGCGGTTTTGCCCTGCCCGATTCACCGGAGATGCGCTTCATCGCTGCCGTGCAGCGGGCCATTGTCTACAGCGCCCTCGGGGCCACGGTCATCGCCCTGCTGCTGGGCATTTTGCTGGCCCGCACCATCTCGCGCCCGGTGCGCGAACTGACCCAGGCCACGCACCGCGTGGCGCAAGGCGACCTGGGGCACGAGGTGCCAGTGCGCGCCAGAGATGAGATCGGCGAACTGGCCGTCTCCTTCAACCAGATGAGTACCAACCTGGCCAGCGCCAACGCCTTGCGCCGCCAAATGACGGCCGACATTGCCCACGAACTGCGCACGCCCACCAGCGTGATCATGGGCTATACAGAGGCGCTGAGTGACGGCAAGCTGGCCGGCACGCCAGACATGTACAGCGTGATGCACCAGGAAGCACAGCACCTGAACCACCTGATTGAGGATTTGCGCACCCTATCTCTGGCCGACGCGGGTGAACTGCCCCTGCTGCGGCAGCCGGTTGCCCCGCTGGAGCTGCTGGAGCGCGCAGCGGCTTCATACAGCGTGCAGGCGGACAGGCAGGGGGTAATGCTGCAAGTGCGGCCGGCCACCCCGCTGCCGGAGATTGAAGCCGACCCGGAGCGCCTGGCCCAGGTGTTGAGTAACCTGGTGAGCAATGCGCTGCGTTATACCCCGGCCGGGGGTCACATCACCCTCTCCGCCAGCGCCAATCAGGCGGATGTGCAGCTCCACATTCAGGACACCGGCCGCGGCATCGCCCCTGAAGAGCTGCCCCACATCTTCCGCCGCTTCTATCGCGGCGAGAAGGCCCGGCCGCAAAGCGGCGAGTCGGGCCTGGGCCTAGCCATTGCCCGTTCCATTGTCGAGGCCCACGGCGGCACCATCAGCGCTGCCAGCCAACTAGGGCAGGGCACCACCATCACCATCAACCTACCCATCACCGCGTAAGACAGACCGCGTCGGTTATCACTGCGCCTATGCCCAACATCCCCGGCCACAAACTGCTCCTGCGTCTGCTGCTGGCGGCGGCGGTCTTTTGGCTGCTGGCCGCCTGCCGCCCTGCCCCAGCACCAGCCCCCACCACGCCCCCCACGGCTACGCCGCCCCCCGCCGCCACCGAAATCAGCCGGGCAGCAACGCCCACGCCCCGCCCCAGCAGCACCCCCCGGCCGGAGCCGGCCACCGTCACCCCAATCCCCACCGTCACCGCCACGCCCCAACCCACCAGCACCACCATTCCCACCGCCACCCCTACGCCCTCCCCCACCCCCACCCATCCGCTGATGATCGAGGTGATGCGCGAGCAATCCTACCCCGGCAGCGAGCTGATCTTTGAGGAAACGCTGGAACCGGGGGACAATTACGACCGCTACATCGTCTCCTACCTGTCGGAAGGCAACAAAATCTACGCCTTGCTAACCATTCCCCAGGGAGACCCCCCGGCCGGGGGCTGGCCCATCATCATCTTCAACCACGGCTATATCGCCCCGTCCGAGTACCGCACCACCGAGCGCTACGTGGCCTACGTGGATGGCTTTGCCCGCAGCGGCTACATCGTCTTCCGCTCCGATTACCGCGGGCATGGCAGTTCAGAGGGGGTGGCCAACGGCGGCTATGGCACGCCCGACTACACCGTGGACGTGTTGAATGGGATGGCCTCGGTGCGGCGCCTGGCAGTGGCCGACCCCGGCCGGGTAGGCATGTGGGGCCATTCGATGGGCGGGCAGATCACCCTGCGCGCCATGGTCGTCTCCCCAGACATCAAAGCCGGCGTCATCTGGGCCGGCGTCGTTGCCGCCTACCCCGACCTGCTGGCCGCCTGGCGGCGAGACAACAACGAGCTAACCCCCACTCCCGATCCCACCCGCCAGGCCCGGCGCTGGTCCCAACAGCTCTACGACACCTACGGCCGGCCAGAGGAAAACCCCCAATTCTGGGCCGCCATCTCCCCCAACAGCTACCTGACCGACCTCTCCGGCCCCATCCAACTGCACCACGGCACCAGCGACATCGTGGTCCCCCTGGCCTTTTCAGAACTGCTCTACGCCGAGATGCAAGCCGCCGGCATGCCCGCAGAGCTATTTCTATACGAAGGCGACAACCACAACATCGCCAACAACCTCGACCTGGCCCTGCAGCGCTCCATCGCCTTCTTCGACACCTACGTCAGGTAGTCTGTTCGCCCAGCCGTTCAACCTCTCAGCCCAGACCTCCCCCAACCCAAACAACTTCCGAATCACTTCTTAATAACTTCTGAACATTCGTCCGCTATGATCTAACCATGTTCGGATGACCAGCAGCCTGGTCATAGTATGCAAGACAAAATGACAAATATGCAAAAGGAGAAACAGCGTATGGCAAAACAAAGTAGATGGACTCGGATAATTCTTGGCACTGTGCTGGTGCTAGTGTTGGCCCTGGGGATCGGTGCCGCAGCTTACGCCCAGACATCCGGCGGCGACGATGCCGCCGCCGAAACCGATAGCACCACGCCCGAAACCGACGCCGACACCACAACCCCCGACGTCACCACCCCTTACACAGATCGGCATGGGCGTGACGGCTTTGCCACAGGCTCGTCCAACGATGAAGCGCTGGCCGCAGCCCTGGGCATCACCGTGGAAGAGCTGCAAGCGGCCGAGGAAGAGGCCTTTGCGGCGGCAGTGGCCCAGGCCGTCACCGATGGCCTGATCACCCAAGAGCAGGCCGACCAGATATTGGCCAATGGGATGGGTCCGCGCGGCTTCCACTTCGGCGCTGGCGATGAACACGACACTTTCCTGGCCGATGCCCTGGGCATCACCGTGGAAGCGCTGCAGGCGGCTCGCACCCAGGTATACGCCGACCAACTGGCCGCCATGGTCGAGGCCGGCACCATCACCCAGGAACAGGCCGACCTGATGTTGGCCCAGAAGGCGGTACAGAACTACATCGATCCCACTGCCGTGCAGTCGGCCATGCAAGCCATCTATGAAGAGGCGCTTGCCCAGGCGGTCGCCGACGGCGTCATCACTCAGGCCCAGGCCGACCTGCTGCTCAGCAACCTGAGTACCCGCGGCTTTGGCTTCCCCGGCATGGATGGCGGCTTTGGCGGCGGCCACCATGGCCGTGGCCACGGCGGGCCGCACGGCTTTGGCGGCCCCGGCGACATGGATGGCAGCGGCTGGCCAGTGGCCCCCACCACCACCGACAGCAGCGGCGCATAGTCTAGAATAACCTACTAGCGTGCCGCCCCCGGCCGGGGGCAGCACACCCATCCCCCAGACGCCTCATCGTTCAGGCAAAAGCGGGAGACAACAGGTGTGTTGTCTCCCGCTTCGCTTGGAGGGCCAACCTGGTAACCGCCTCTGCCCCAGGCCAACAACCAGGACCTGGACACCTTTGTCACCAACTGGCTCCAGGGCAGCGGCCCCAGTGGGGCACCACCCGCGGCGGCCCCCACCCCATAGCCAAAGACACAACCAATCCGCGGGCCAAGAACGAAAACGACAGCAAATGAAGGCATTTGCGCCCCAGACTTAGCAAAAACCACGACATTGCTTCAGAGGTAACAAAATGTACAAACAACGATGGATCTTAATCTTGCTGCTGCTATCTATCCTCAGTGCGGCCGGCTGCAGCCTCTCGCAGCCCGTAGCCAACGGTGGCAGCAGCAACCAGGCTATCATCCTGGATACAACCACCCCGGCGACCGAAGTCGCCGCCGCCCCTGAGACAGCGGCCATAGACGAAGAGGCCCTCGCCGCCAGAGTGCTGGCCGAGGTCCAGGCGCAGTTGGCCACCGCTCAGGCCCAGGAAACACTCTCCAACATCGCCTATGAGGCCAACACCGCCCTGAACACCAACGACCTGGAGAGCACCCTCATCAACCTTTACCAGCAGGCCAACCCGGCCGTGGTATACATCGTTGTGCCATCCGTGGGCAGTGGCAGCGGCTTCGTCTACAGTGAAGATGGCTACATCGTCACCAACAACCACGTCGTCAGCGGCAGCCGCAGCTTTGAAGTCGTCTTCGCCAACGGCGACCGGATGGCCGCCGAACTGGTGGGCACCGACGTCGACAGCGACCTGGCCGTGATCAAAGTGGCGCAACTGCCCGAAGGGGTTAAACCGTTGCCCCTGGCCAACTCCGACGACGCGCAGGTAGGGCAGATGGTGGTGGCCATTGGCAACCCGTTTGGCGAACAAGGCTCGATGTCGCTGGGCATCGTTAGCGGGCTGGGCCGCAGCCTGGAATCACAGCGCCAGCTTGGCAGCGGCAGCAGTTATTCCCTGCCCGACGTCATCCAGACCGATGCCCCCATTAACCCGGGCAACTCCGGCGGGCCGCTGCTGAACCTGGCCGGCCAGGTGGTGGGCATCAACTCGGCCATCGCCTCCACCACCGGCACCAACTCCGGCGTGGGCTTTGCCATTCCCGTCAACGCCGTGCGGCGAATTGTGCCCAGCCTGATCACCGACGGAAGCTATGCCTACCCCTACATGGGGGCCGGCTTCGATGCGGAGGTGTCGTTGGAGGAGCAGTCGGTTTACGGCCTAACCCAGACGCAGGGGACCTACGTGGTTTCGGTGACGCCGGGCAGCCCGGCCGAGAAAGCAGGCCTCATTGCCGCCGACCCCACCACCGGCCGGGGCGGGGACTTGATTATCGCCATCGATGGCCTACCCATCCAGGACTTTGGCGACATGAATAAATACCTGGTTTTCAACACCAGCGTGGGGCAGACGGTTGAGCTAACCGTCCTGCGTGGTGGCGAAACCATCACCCTCTCCCTCACCCTGGGCGAGCGCCCCTAAGGCGCGGGCTTAACTGGGCCGCCGCAGGCGCTGGCCTTGCGGCGGCCCAAGAACTCGGCCGGGGTGTGTTGCACCCGGCCGGTTAGTTCCCACCCCTCAAAGCCAAAACGTTGTTCCTATGGCGAGTCGCCGGCGGTGAGGTTACGCAGGTAGTCGGGAACCGGGATGTTGCCGGCCAGCCGGGGATCGGGTTGGAAGGGGCCGTACTGCACAGACAGGGGCAAGACGCCGGCCCAGGTGGGACGGCTGTAATCCTCTTCATCATCGCCGGGGGGGCCGCTGCGCATCTTAGCCGAGGCACTGTCGATGGCCACGGCCACGATGCTCGTGGCCTTCATCTCAGTGGGGGTTGGCAGGCGGACGTCATCCCACCGGCCGGGGAGCAGCCGTTCGGTGAAGTCGCGCAGGGCGGCCATCTTCTCCACCTCATCCGCCAGCAAACGCCCCCGGCCAAACAGCACCGCCGAACGATAGTTGACGGAGTGGTTGAACACTGCGCGAGCCAGCACAAGGCCATCCACGTGGGTCACGGTAATACACAGCGGATGGCCGGCCGCGGCATGGTTCATCAGCCGGCTGGCCGAAGAGCCATGCAGCAATATCTCGTCGCCGCGCCGGGCGTGGAGGGTAGGAATGACATAGGGCACGCCCTCGTGGGCGAAGCCGACGTGGCAGATTAGCGCGGCATCCACAATGCCATAGATAGTTTCCTGGTCATAATGACCGCGTGTGGGCCGCCGCCGAACGCGGTTCTGGTCTGTCTGGGCAAAATCACTCATCAAAAAACCTCCTGGAATTTCAATATGCAGACGAGGTAGCTTAGACGGCTTTTGCGAATCCGGCAATGGGAAGATAACGGGCGGACTGGCAGCGCGGTCCGGACAAAATGAGTGGAATCCCAGGCTTTAGCCGGTGCGTGAAGACCGGCTAAAGTCTCGACTCCCACGACAATTGGAATTGCTGCTTTTCGGTGCGGATGTTTTTTCTTACAATAGGCGCATGAGCCTTGTTCCCATCTACACTATCGGTTACGGCACACGTGAAATTGCGCAACTGCTGGCTATTCTGCGGACCCACGAGATTGCTTACCTGCTAGACGTGCGCTCCCAGCCCTATTCGCGCTACAAGCCCGACTTCAGCCAGGACGCGCTGATCCGCCACCTGGCGGCAGCCGGCATTCGCTACGTCTTCATGGGCGATGCGCTGGGTGGCAAGCCGGAAGACCCCAATTGTTATACAAATGGCCAGGTAGACTACGACAAGATAGCGCAGCAGCCGTTTTACCAGGCGGGCATCCGGCGGCTGAAGACGGCGTATGAGCAGCAGCAGCGGGTGGTGCTGCTGTGCAGCGAGGGTAAGCCGGAGCAGTGTCACCGCGCGCTGCTCATTGGCCGCAGCCTGGCGGCCAGCGGCATTGCCCTGGCGCATATCGATGAGCAGGACCGGTTGTTGTCGCAGGCGGCGGTGCTGGCGCGGTTACATGGGGACCAACTGCCGCTGCTGCCCCCGGCCGGGAGCCAGCCAGAAACAACCGCCCCCCCTCTGCCCCCACCCGAACCCGATTTCGACGACGCATATTTGCTGTGGGAGGGGGAGGCTTTATCCGGCAGCGCGGCCCCGTTCGATGGCGACGCGCCGTTTTACGATGACGGCCCGCCGTATGAGGCCATGCAGGGGGAGATTGAGCTGGATTTACCCGGCCGGGTTGCTTACGAAGATCCGCAGGTTGCCTTGAAGCAGGTCTACGGCTTTGACAGCTTCCGCCCCATGCAGGCGGAGATTATCCAGAACATGCTGCACAAGCGGGACACACTGGCCGTAATGCCCACCGGCAGCGGCAAATCACTCTGCTACCAACTGCCGGCGCTGATCTTCCCCGGGCTGACAGTCGTGGTCTCGCCGCTCATTTCGCTGATGGAAGACCAGGTGATGCAACTGCGCGAAGTGGGGGTGGCAGCGGTCTTCCTGAACAGCACGCTGAGTTCCATGGAGTACCGGGGGACAGTGGCGCTGATCCGCTCCGGCCGGGTCAACCTGCTGTACGCCGCGCCGGAGACCCTGCTGCGGCCCGACATCCTGGTCCTGCTAGAGCAGTGCCACGTCGACTGCCTGACCATTGACGAGGCGCACTGCATCAGCGAATGGGGGCACGACTTCCGGCCGGAGTACCGGCAGTTGGTGGACGTGCGCCGGCGGCTGCCCGGGGCGGTCTGCCTGGCGGTAACGGCCACCGCCACCGAACAGGTGCAGCAGGATATCAAGCGCAGCCTGGGCATCGCCGCGGCCCATGAGTTCATCGCCAGCTTCAATCGCGACAATCTCTTCCTGCACGTCACGCCCCGGAACAACGGCCTGGCCCAGGTAGAGGCGTTTTTGCAAGCGCACAAAGGAGATTCGGGCATCATTTACTGCGCCACGCGGCGGCAAGTAGACACCCTCACCCGGCAGTTGGCCCACCTGGGCTGGCCGGTGCTGCCTTACCATGCCGGCCTGGACGACGCCACGCGGCGGCAGCACCAACAGCAGTTCATCCGTGACGACGTGCCCATTATGGTGGCCACCATCGCCTTTGGCATGGGCATCAACAAACCAAACGTCCGCTTTGTGCTCCATTATGACCTGCCCAAGAATCTGGAGAGCTACTACCAGCAAATTGGCCGGGCGGGGCGGGATGGGCTGCCGGCCGACTGCCTGCTGCTGTACAGTTACAGTGAAGTGCAGACGTTTAACCACTTCATCCGGCAGCAAGATGTGGCGCAGCAGGCCGGCTCGAAGAAGCGGTTGGCGGCAATGTTGAGCTATGCAGAGACAAATGAATGCCGGCGGCGGCCGCTGCTGGCTTATTTTGGCGAGGCGTACCAGGCGGCAAGTTGTGATCTGTGTGATAACTGCACGGCCACGGGGCAGGCGCTGGTGGACCTGACCATCCCGGCGCAGAAGTTTTTGTCGTGCGTGAAGCGAACAGGGGAGCGGTTTGGGATGAGCCACATCATCAGCGTGCTGCGCGGTTCGCGCTCCCAAAAGGTGCTGTCGTATGGCCATGACCGGGTGTCCACCTACAACATCGGCACGGAGTATTCGCGCGAGGCGTGGCAGCACTTGGGGCGGCAGTTTGTGCAGCAGGGGCTGCTGCGGCAAGAGATAGACACCGGCGGGCTGCGGTTGACGCCGCAAGGGTATGCGGTATTTAAGGGAGAGAAGGTGCTGGGAACGCTGCCGGAAGCGCCGGCGCAGGTGGCGGCAGCGCATGAGGCGCATGATCCGGCGCTCTTTGCGCTGCTGCGCGCCAGGCGAAAGGCGCTGGCAGATGCAGCCAATTTGCCGCCCTATGCTATCTTTTCCGACCGTTCGTTGGTGGAGATGGCTACTTACTTCCCGCAATCACCAGAGGCGTTTGCGACGATGTATGGGGTGGGTGAGGCGAAGCTGGCCCGTTACGCGGCGTCGTTTCTGCCGATTATTCAGGCGTATTGTGCGGAACGGGGGATTGCCGAGGGGCGGAAGGGGGTGGCGGCGGCGACTGTGGCGGCCGCTCCCCGGCCGGGAGGGGTTACCGGGCGCGCAGCGGAAGTGCTGACGCTTTACAACAACGGCCAGCCGCTGGCGGAGGTTGCCGGGGTGTACGGCGTGAAGCTGGCCACGGTGATCAACCATCTTTACAAGGCGGTGCTGGCCGGGGAGACGCTGCACAGCGATGGTTTGCTGGCCGCTTCTGGCCTGCCGGCGGCCGAGCAGGCACGTGCCCTGGCCGTCTTCGCCGAGCTGGGGACGAGCCACCTGCGGCCGGTTTATGAGGCGCTGGGGGAGCGGGTCTCTTATGATGAGCTGCATTTGCTGCGGCTCTATTGGGTGGCGTCCCGGCCGGGGGGAGAAGCACAAGCGGGAGAAGGAAACACGCCTGGCGCAAACTAGCCATCGCCCAGGCCCCTGCCCGCCACGCATAATTAGAATCTGCTAAGCTCATGATTCTACAGGCAGTCTATTTGGCAAAGTTGGGTATGATTGGCGGTTGGTACGCAGTCACTGAGGCAGATGCACAATCACCAGTAGGATGGTTAAAAATCCAGCTCAATAGATTAGATGTGCTGCTCTAAACGGGGCAGCCCCAATCGTTGTCCGCACGCCCCCTTCTCCCACTCCCCCCTGATTGAGCTCCAACAGAGTCACCCTCTCGATCCACTGTCCGGTCCCGGCCGGGATAGTGAGCTGCATCCGCTCTTCGCCAGTCTGCTCCCCTGGCGGTAGATGCCGGCCCAAAGGTATCTGACCAGAGACACGTACCAGAGCGGATAATGTACCAACAGCTTTTCAGTTTCAGACAGAGTTTCAGCGTATAGAAGATCATCAATTCGAGGAGAAAGCAGAGATGCAAACGAAGAATTCCAGACAGCAGTTGATTAGATTATTGGTTCTGGCCCTGGCGCTTGCGCTCATTATGGTCGCGTGCACCAGCGAGGAGCCAACCCCAACGCCCGTCCCAACCGAGGCACCGGTCGTAGAACCCACGACCGCCCAGGCAGAAGTGACCGAACCGGCCGACACCGCCGAAGTCAGCCAGCCCACTAGCAGTTGGAGCGAGGTAGCCGACGCGCGCTGGGTATTGGTTGGTTACGGCGACGCGCTCAACCCAACCGTTGTGGAGGAAGGCCTGGTGATTACAGCCCTCTTCAGCAGCAGCGATGCCACGGTTAGCGGTTCTGGCGGCTGCAACAACTACTTCGGCGGATACACCGCCGATGACAACGGCAGCCTGACCATAGACGGGCCGATTGGCTCGACGATGATGGCCTGTGAGAGCGGCATGGAAACCGAAGCCGCCTACTTGGCAGCGCTGCAAACCGTCAGCGCCTGGACACTAACCGCAGAGGGACGCCTGGCGCTGACCTACAGCAGTGGCCAGTCCTTCGAGGAGCAGTTGGTCTTTGCACCGGGGGAGACACCGCTTGCCGGCACCACCTGGCGGCTGGTTTCCTTCGGCGATCCGGACAATCTGACACCCCTGGTAGCGGGCACATCGATCACGGCGCTGTTTACGCCCGATTCCGACACGAGCGGCACCATTAGCGGCAACGCGACTTGCAACAACTATACCACCGGCTATACGCTGGAGGGCAGTAACATTAGCTTCGGTCCCATTGCCGGCACAATGATGCTCTGTCCCGTGGGCGCAGAGCAGGAAGTGGCTTTCCTGGCGGCGCTAGGCTCGGCGCAAAGCTTCCAAATTGCCGGCCCGAATCTGCAAATTGCCTATGATGGTGGCGTCCTCAACTTCACCTCGCAGAATTTGCCGCTGGAGAACGTGCTCTGGCAAGCGGTGATGGTTGGTGACCAGCCGGTACCTGAAGGGGTGGTTATCACCGCCCTGTTTACACCCGGTGAAGTGCCCAACACGGGCACAGTGGGTGGCAGCACGAGCTGCAACAGCTACAGCACGGGTTTTGAGACCAGCAGCGATGACGCGGCTGACCCGCCCATGAACGGCCTGGCCATCGCCAGTCCGATGGCGATGACGCAAGCGCTTTGCCCTGACGAGGCTTTGAACCAGCTTGAACAGAGCTATCTGGCCGCTCTGGCCACGGCCTCATCTTACGAGGTCTTTGGCAACCAACTGGTCGTTACCACGGACAGCGGCGACATTCAATTCGCCGCGGATCGCCAGCCGCTGCTGGGCACCTTGTGGAGCCTGGTTTCGCTGGGTGACCTGGACAACCCACAGGCCCCAGTAGAGGGCAGCAGTTTCACGGCTCAGTTCAGCCGCCTGCCTATTCTGCCTACGGGCACGGTGGTTGGCGGGACGGGCTGCAACCAGTACAACGCCACTTTCACCGCAAACCTGGCCGAGATTAAGGTCAATTTGCCGGCTACAACAAGGCAGGAGTGCGGCGATGCCCAGCTTGAGGCGGAACAGCAGTTCTTCCTGGGCCTGAATGCGGCGACCACCTACCGTATCCTGGGCAATAACCTGCAGATTATGTACGGTGAGGGGGAAACGATGCAGGTGTTGAACTTTGTGGCGACCCAGCCGCCGCCGGTGGTTGGGGAAGCGCTGGACCTGACGCCGCTGCAGGGAACGTTCTGGTATCTTTCGGCAATTGGCGACAGCACAACCCGGCCGGGGACCGAAATCACCGCCCAGTTCGACATCAATGATGACGGCACAACGGGTGCCATCAGCGGCTCCGGTGGCTGCAACGGTTATAATGCCGCCATTGGCGAGAACTTCGCCGTTGGCCCCATCGCCAGCACGGCCAGAGCCTGTGACCAACCGGTGATGGACCAGGAGAGCACCTACTTCACGTGGCTGCAAACCGCCTACGCCTTCAACCGGGCCGGCGACCAACTCCTACTCTCCACGGCCAGCGGCATCCTCACCTTCAACAGCCGGCCGGTACTGGATCAGGCACACCTGTTGGTGAACCGGACCTGGTACCTGCTCTCCTATGAGGCGTTGAATGCCGTGCCCGGCAGCAACCCCACCGCCTTCTTCGCCGCCGACGGCAGTTCTGTCAATGGCACCACGGGCTGTAATAATTACACCGGCACGTACCAGGCGCAGCAGGGCAACCTGCTGACCATCAGTGGGCTGGCCTCGTCCCTGGCCGCCTGCCCGAGCGAGGACCTGACCAGACAGGAGCAGACCTTCACCGTGCTGATGCAGTCGGCCGTCCGTTACTCGGTCAATGACAGCCAACTGCAAATTGTGACCGCCGACGGTGGCACGATGAACTTCACGCTTTATGCGCCGGCCCAACCAGCCGGACCGACAGCCGTGATCAACGGTCCGGACCAGGCAGATGTTGGCCAACTGCTCGTCTATGATGCGTTTGGGTCAACCGCTGGAGACGCCCCGATTACGCACTATGAATGGGACATGGGCGATGGTGGCTTTGCCACCGGGCCGCAGATTAGCTACAGCTATCAGACGGCTGGCACCTATATCATCGAGCTGACCGTGACCGACCGGGCCGGTCAGCAAAACAGCGTCACGCTAACCGTCGTGGCCCGGCCGGTGGTGGACGTTACCCCGCCCGGAGCCGCCATTGAAGGGCCGGTGATGGCCTTTGTTGGTGACCAGGTGACCTTTAGCGCGGCGAACAGCACGCAGGGTACCGGGGCCATTTCCAGCTTCCAGTGGCAGTCGGGCGATGGCAACAACAGCGACCAGATTCCGGACAACAGCTTCACCACCATCTACACCAGACCCGGAATCTACTACCCGGTGGTAACTGTAACGGACGCCAATGGCCTGAGTGACAGTGCCAGTATGCAGATTGTCATTAATGCCCGGCTGGAAGGCACCAACTGGAGCCTGAGCAGCGCTATCCCCGGCACGGCAGTTACTCTGCAGTTTAGCAATGGGTCTGTGTCTGGGTTTAGTGGGTGCAATAGCTACAACGCCACCTATTCATCGACTCTGATGGCTGGCAACAGCAATAACATCTCTATTGGCCCAATTATCAGCGGTGGCCAGTTGTGCACAGAAGAGATCATGAACCAGGAGCAGGCCTTCCTGGCGGCGCTGCAGACGGCCACGTCATACACTATCACGGCCAATACCCTGACCATCACCACCGCAGAAGGAACGCTGACTTTCTTTGCGGTTGAGATCACACCTTTTGCCGCGCAATAGGGGTTCGTTCACAAGTAGATTCTGTTCAAGAAACGAACCCCAAGGCTTGACCGTTTACTCAAACTCAGAAATTAGGAACGGTCAAGCCCTAAGTAACCAATTCGCTTGAACGGACCTGGGAGTGACAATGCATCACTCCCAGGTCCCCCCCTTCCCCCTCCCCTGCTCCTCTCATCAACTTGTTGTCTGGCTGCCGATTGGTGGCTGTTTGCCGTTGCTTTTCTTCAAGGGCATGTATAATGTCATATGAATTCCGGGCCACGCGGACGAACTTGCGTGGCCAGAGCAACGAGGATTGAGGAGGATAAGGATGGCACAAGCAAACGCAGTCAGCACCGCCAGTGAAACACAGGTTAACCGCTTCCTGGCCCAAGTCTATTTTTTGATGTCCGTGGGGTTATTGGTTACCGCCCTGGTCTCTACCTGGGTAGGCAGCAACCTGAGGCTGCTGTGGCGGATCAACACCAACCCGTGGATTGCCTTCGGGTTGTTCTTACTCCAGATTTTCCTGGTGGTGGCACTGAGCACCTCGGTCATGCGCCTGAATGTGGGTGTGGCCACGCTGTTGTTCCTGGTCTATTCGGCCCTAACCGGGCTGACCATTTCCGCCATTTTCCTGGTTTATACCGAGGAGTTGATCGCCTCGGTCTTCTGGATCACCGCCGGGACGTTCCTATTGACCAGCCTGGTGGGCATGTTTATCAAGATAGATATGGCCAAAGGAGGCGGCATCCTCTTTATGCTGCTGTGCGGCTGGACGCTGGCCTGGCTGTTTAGCCTGATTTTCTGGCCTGACTCCAATTTCAACTGGACGCTGAATTTCCTGGGTATTGCCCTGTTTGTGGGGCTGACGGCCTGGGACACAGCCGCCCTCAAGGAGATCGGCCAGCAGGTTGGCTCCCATCCGGCAAAGGGCGGCCTGGTGGTCATCGGCGCGCTGAAGTTGTATCTGGACTTCATCAATCTGTTCCTGCTCATCCTGCGGGCGGCAGGAAGACGGTAGTTGTAATGCCCTTTGGGGGTTTGTGAGCTGCGAGGAAGGTCCCCGGCCGGGGAGCTTCCTCGCGCTTGTGGGGAGTCTGGTGGAGGTTACATTGCAGGCGCAGACAGGCGTTTGCCAGGGATGGCCACTGCACAACTCCGACTCATCACTCGGTATCCTGTTTGCGTGAGAGCAGCCCCCCGGCTCGCTGCATCACCTGATACAGACTACCGGTCTTGTTCCGTTCCCCTTCCTTCTCCCGCAGCCCCAACTTCTCCAGGTCCAACGACCCATCTTCAGCCAGGAAAGGCTCCAGGTCTGAGCGCATGATGTATTTGGCATAGACTTCAATACTGGTCACCAGCAAAATCATGATAACCGGACCGTATATCACGCCAATCAGCCCCATCAGGCGCAGGCCGCCAAACACACTAAGCATCACCAGGGCCGGGTTCAGGTAAGCGCCTTTAGGCACCAGCACCGGCCGGAGCACCGTGTCGATGTTGGCCACCAGCAAAATAAAGGCCAGGATAACAAATACCCCCTGCCAGACCTGTCCATACAGGATCAGCAGGATGCCAATAGGCCAGGCGAGCAGCGAAATGCCGATCATCGGCAGCAAGGCAAGGACCATAGAAGCAACGGTGAGAAAGAAAACGTAGGGTACGCCGGCAATAAACAGGACCACCCCCATAGCCAGGCCCTGCAAGATGGCCAGAACAAAGGTCCCCTTGAACATGGCGACGATCATGAGTTGGATCTTCTCCAGGTACAGGTTGGTAATGTCCGGCGGGAAGGGGATGAGTACCGCCATCTGGTCTTGCTGCGGCGTCTCGAAGCGGGGCAACAGCACCATCATAATCACCAGCACGATGACCACGCCGACGAAGAATTGAACCAGCCAGCCGCCTACCTGCACCAAAGCCTCGCCCAGCCAACTCCCCAGGGCGGCCACTGTTTCCTGTAACTGGCCAGCGATGGCCACCAGATCAAACTCCCCGACTTCTTGTGCTGACACCTGGGCCATGATTTCGGCAAAACGAACCGAGAGCCTGTCTACGGCGATCAGGTTGCCTGTCAGCGGGTCGGTAAGCAGGGCCGTGGCCTGGGCCGTGGCCATCCAGATGAAGAGGACAATGGGCAGTGCAATGAGAAAGATGAAAGCAAGGAGGGTAACCACTGTTGCCCGGGTCGTCTTGCCGGCTATCCATTTCCGGCGCAGGAACCAGTTGTAAAGCGGCTTGATGATAACCACCAGAGCCAGTGCGGTTAGGATGGCAGTGAGGTTAGGCCAGATGAGAAGCCAGGTCAGCACGGCCAATAGGGCCAGGACAAGGAAGAAGAAGAAACGTTCGCGCACAATGTCGCGGCCGATGTCCAGGGCGCGGTTGGGTGCGGCGGGGGTTTCGGGCCTGGCCGGTGACTGAGGGTCATTGCTCATCAGTTCTTATCCTTTTAGGTGGCGCTCAGGTACTGAAAATGGACCATGCGCCGCATTATAGCATAGTTATCCGGGAAGCATTGTCCCACGCCCCAGCGCCAGAAGTTTACATAAGCACTGTGGACGTGTGCCACAATGTTGCCCCCTGGGGCAGCGCGGGCAGCGCGAGCTGACCATCCACCACCCGGCCGGTCTGGCCGCTGAATTGTTCCACAAACTGCGCCCCATCGGGAAAACCGCCGTGGGCGATGGGCAGTCCCCCGGCCGGGCGCGGCATCTGGCTGCGCTGCAAAATAACCAGGAAAGAGCCATCTTCCCCTTCTCGCTGATACGCCAACAGATCTGCTTCTACTGCCAGAATCCGGAACCCACCCCGTTGCAGCACCGCCGATTCGCGCCGCAGGCGAATGAGCGCCTGGTAAAAGGCACGCATCTCCTGGTCCCAAGCCGCTTCGTCCCACACCATGCAGCCACGCGACGCCAGTTCCGGCGTGTCTACCAGGCCAATTTCGTCGCCGTAGTAGATGCAGGGCACGCCGGGAAAAGTGAACTGCGCCACCACCGCCAGCCGCTGCAAGGCCACGTTGCCCTGCAAGCGGCTGCGCAGGCGCGGGGTATCGTGGCTATTGAGCACGTTGAACTGCTGCCGGGCTATTTGCCAGGGGATGGCGGCCAGGTGCTGCTGCCAGGTAGCCGCCAGGGCAGCCGTTGGCCAGGACACGGGCGACGTGATGGTCTCGGCCAGGCCATGCGCCCCTTGTTCATAGCCCACCAGCCAGGCCAGCAGCGGCGTCGCCAGACCGGCGTAATTCATCACGCCGTCCCATTGGTCGCCCTGCAGCGAGGCGGTGGCGTCGAAGAAGTTCTCGCCCATCAGGTAGGCCCCCGGCCGGGTTTCTTTCACCGCACGGCGGATATCCTGCACCACTTCCTGCCCAATCTGCGTCTCCCCCTGCCGTCCCAGCATATTGGCCACATCTACCCGCCAACCATCGGCGGCAAAGGGCGGGCGCAGCCAGCGGCGGAAAACAGAAGACTCCCCTGCATACATCCGGCGGCGCAGTTCTGCGCTGCGGTAATTTAGTTTGGGCAATACCCACACCCCCAACCAGGAAGCATACGCATCGGGATGGTTAATGAAGGTAAAGAATTCTGCTTCGGGCACACTGGCGTCGGCGCGGGCCGCCTGGAACCAGGGATGCCAGTAACCACAGTGGTTGGGAACCACGTCCAGAATGTAGCGCATGGCGCGGGCGTCTAGCGCCCGGCGCAAGGCCACCAGCGCATCGTCGCCGCCAAAGTGCGGGTCCACATGGTCGTAATCGGCCACGTCGTATTTGTGGTTGGAATAGGCGGTGAAAACGGGTGTCAGGTATAGGGCGTTAACGCCCAGGTCCTGCAAATAGTCCAGTTTGGCGGTGATGCCGGGCAAATCGCCGCCGTAAAAGACGAGGGGGAAAAGCGCCCCGGCCGGGGGTGGCGCACCCCAGGCATAAGTTCGGGGGCGATGGCCGTTGAACTCGTATGCCTCCGGCCGGGGATTGGTGGCCGGGTCGCCGTTGTGAAAACGGTCGGGGAAGATCTGGTAAAAGATGGCTGTGTCCAGCCAGCCCGGTGGCTCGTAATCGGCCAGCAGGCAGAAGTCGGTGGCATCCCAAGGGATGTGGGCGGTGGGGCCAGCGGCGGTGTAAAACCACACCCCGTCATCCGCTTCCAAAACAAAGCGATAGTGAAAGTGAGGTTGATTCACCCGTACCCTGCATTCCCACCAGGCGGCGGGCGCCCCGGCTTCACCGCGGCTCATCGGTGTTAGCGCCTGCTCACCATCCGGAAACGTCCGCAGGAAGACACGGCGCACGGGCGCATCTGCGCCGGCGCGCAGGCGCAGCGTTACCTGCTCCTCAAGCCGCGGCAGCGGCGTCGAGACGTAGCGCTCAGAGCCATCGTGATGAACACTGTTCAGCCAGTTGGGTAAAACGGAATGAACCACAACAGTTTCCTTGAAATCGAAGCGCCGGCAGTAAACTGCCGGCGCTCGATCATAATGCCGTCACTTCTTCTTGCCGCGCCGGCCCCGGCCGGGTGGCTCACCCAACCGCACCTCACCAGGGACATAGTGGGGCAATCCTTGCGCCGGAACCAGGCCCAAGAGCGAAATGCCCGCCAGAACCAGGAACGAAGCCTTCAACGCCAGCAAACGCGCTTCCTCATTAATCCGCACCGCCTCGCTCACCTGCTCTGGCGTAGCGCTAGTCTCGCCCAAGACCGTCTCCAACTGGTCGTTGGTGACGAAATTGACGTTATCCAGATCCACCTGCACCTTCAGGGAAGCGGGGATACTCGATTGCGCCAGATTACTCAGGACAATGGTGCTAAGCAGCCCCACGGCAACGACGCCGGCAAAGGCCGTACCCAACCCCGTCGAGAGATTGTTGGCTACACCGCGCAAAGCACCCACGTCGCCAGCCAACTCCTTGGGCGAAGCCGACACCATAACGTTGAACAACACGGTCAACAGGGCACCTTCCCCCATACCCACCAGGATCAGACTGAGGATGACCAGAGGCGTCGTCCATTCATTGCGAATGGCGTAGGCCAACAAGGTCAGGCCACCAGCCACCACAACAAAGCCCGCGGTGGCGATCTGGCGCGGCGTTAGCCGGCCAAACAACCGGACGATGAGCATGGCCGACCCGGCAATAGCCAGGGTATAGGGAATAACAGTTACCGCCGTCTGCAGAGAGGTCCGGTTCTGCACAATCTGAAGATAGAGCGGGATCAAGAAGTTGACGGCCGGACCCAAGGCCCCAATCACCAGCAGCGCCACAATGTTGGACCGCTCCTGCGGCGAATCCAACACCTCCAACGCCAGCAGCGGCGTCTGCTCTTTAGTTACGCGCCGGTGCGACCAGGCAAAAAAGCCCTGGCCAAACACCACGCCCAAGATCACCATGAACGGTGCCGGTGACAGACCCAGCAGCGTGAAGGGCGCGGCCGGTTTGGCCACCGTTACCCCCCAGGCATTCAAGTTGTTGAACCCCAAGGAGATCAACATGATCGCCAAAGCCGCTAGAATGGCCCCAACCAGGTCAATCTTGATACCCGGTTGGCGCGGAATCGGCTTCAGCCGGAAACTGAGGACAAAAACGACGATTGAGAGAACACTCAGGATGCCAAACGAGAGACGCCAGCTTAGCAGCGTCCCCAAGAGGCCGGCGACAAAGAAAGCCAGCGCGCCAGATATGGCCGGCGTGCCCGCCAGAATACCTAGCGCCTGCGCCTGCTGCTGATCACGATAGTTGGCGGCGATCATCACCACCAGGGTGGGGACCAACGCCGCCGCCGCTAACCCGGCCAGTGCCTGGGCCAGATTCATCACGCCGGCGTTGGGACTTAGGGCCATGATGGCCATCGCTACCCCATGCGCCAGCGCCGTAACCTGGAAAACCAGGCGGTCGCCGAATATCTTGCCCAGCTTGGCCCCCACCAGAACAAAGGCGGCCACAAAAAGCGAATAGAAGACCAGCGCCGTGCCCACACTGGTGGCCGGCGTGTCCAGTTCTGCCACAATGGGGCCAATAGACACCGGCAAGGCGTTGACGTTGAAAGCCATCTGAATTTGCGCCAGGAGAATAACAACCAACGGCAACCATGAACTGTACTCTGCCGTCTTGCTGCTGGCAATTGAATTACTCTTTTGCGTCATGAGCTTGCTCTTAGAAACCAACCGGATAGCCAGGCCCCAACGGAAGACCCAGCAGGAACCAGACTACGAACAGGATTACCCACACAATGGCGATCACCAGCGTGTAGGGCAGCATCAAAGCGATGACGGTGCCAATGCCGGCGTCTTTCTGATATCGCTGCACAACGGTCAGGACAAAGGGCAGGTAGACCATCAGGGGGGTGATGACATTGGTGGGCGAATCGCCCACGCGATAAGCAGCCAGCACGGTTTGTGGGGCAATGCTCAGCCGCATGAACACGGGAATGAAGATAGGGGCGAAGATAGCCCACTTGGGGACTACATTGGGGATGATGAAGTTAAGCAGCATGATCACCAAGACAAAGCCAATTAGCAGAGGCAGCGCGCCAATATTGGCCTTCTCCAGCGCTTCAGCCATCCAGATGGCGACCACCTGGGGCATGTTGCTGAAGTTGAAGAAGGCGATGAACTGGCTGATCATCAGCAGCATGAAGATTAGCCCGGACAGGCTGGCGAAAGTCTTGGTGACCCCCTTGATGATGTCCGCGCTGCCAGAAATGGTTTTGGCGCCTATGCCGTAACCGATGCCGGCAAACAGGAACATGAGGGTGATGATGAAGATCAGGCTGGTCATGAACGGCGTGTTGCCGATGATCGCGCCCGTTTGCGGGTCGCGCAGGGGCGCGCCTGAAGGCAGTGTCAGGAGTAAGACGAAGGCGAGGATGCCCAGGAACGCGTACAGCGCATAGCGCAGGCCGCGAGCTTCGGCGGCTATGGCTGTTTCGTCTTGAGCTTCTTCTTTGGGTGCGCCCTCCGCGGCCTGGTAAGCGCCCAGCCGCGGCTCAATAATCCGGGTGGTGACCACGGCGGCGACGATACTCAGGATGATGGTGGAGGCGGCCGCGAAGTAGAAGTTGGCCACGATGGTGATGGGTTCACCCCCGGCCAGGAGAATCGCTTCGTTGGTGATCTCGGTCAACATGGCGTCAACCGGGGCGATGAGGATGTTGACCGCGAAGATGGCACTTACCCCGCCAAAGGCGGCCGCCACACCAGCCAGCGGGTGCCGCCCCACGCTAAGGAAAGCAATCGCGCCCAGAGGGATGAGAATTAGATAGCCCGCGTCGGTGGCCACGCTGGACAGAACACCAACGAAGATGAGGATAAAGGTGATTAACTGGGCCGGCGTCACTTTGACTATTTTGCGAATCAGCGCGCCCATCAAGCCCGCTTCTTCGGCCACGCCCACGCCGACCATGGCCACCAGGATCACGGCCACAACGCTGAAGCTGGCGAAGTTGGCCACGAAGGAGGTGAAGATGAAACGGAGGCCATCCACTGTTAAGAGACTCTGGATGGCGATGGTTTGCTCCTTGATCTCAAAATCGGGGTCGCCGTATGCGTCGGGCGACGCAGTTACATTCGGTTCGGTGGAGTCTACGTAGTAGGCGTCTTGGGGTGTTTCTAGTACCGGCACGGCGATTTCTTCGGTGACGCTGACGCCTAGCAGATATAGAACGTGGGACAGGGCCATCACGATGATGATCAGGTACAGAAACATCAATACCGGGTGGGGGACTTTGTTGCCCACCTTCTCTATGCCATCCAGCATTTTCTGAGCGAGGCCAGGTTTTTCGTTTGCAGTTGCCTTCCCTTTTGACATTTTTTCCTCCATTCAAGCATTGTTTTCTACGGATGTTGCCACTACCCCGGCCGGGGCAAGGCTAACTCCCCAGCTGTGCCAACTCATCCAGATAGACAATCGCCGTCTCAATACCGCGATGGAACATCTCGATGCTAAACCGCTCGTTAGGCGAATGCAGGCCGTCATCATCCAGGCCAAAGCCCATCAGCACCACCGGAATACCCATCAGGTCGGCGATTTCAGCCACTACCGGAATACTGCCACCGCCGCGCGTGAAGAGCGGTGTGGCCCCCCACCCCTGCTCATAGGCGCGGGAAGCGGCTTGCATTTCCGGGATGTCAAAGGGGAACAGCGCCGCTTTGCCGGTTGTAACCAGCCGCACCGTCACCTTGACGGTTGGCGGCGCGATGGCCTCGATGTAGCTCTTAATCTGCTCAAAGATTTTGTGCGGGTCCTGGTTGCCGACCAATCGTGAGCTGAGCTTGGCCCCCGCCTTGGCGGGCACGATGGTTTTTGGGCCGGGGCCAGCCCAGCCACTCCACAGACCATTAATGTCCAGCGTGGGCCGGGCGGAGATACGTTCGCGGATGCTGTAGTTCGCGTCACCCCACACGGCCGGGACTCCCGTAGACTGTTTATATTGCGCCTCGGTCAGGTCAGTTTTGGCAATCATCGCCCGTTCTTCAGCCGTTAGCGGCACAACGTCATCATAGAAACCGGGCACGGCGATAGTGTTATCGGGGTTGTAGAGCTTGCCCAGGATTTCCACCAGGGCCAGGGCGGGGTTGTGAACTGCGCCACCCCACAGACCGCTGTGCAAATCGTCCGTGGGGCCCTGAACCTCAACTTCGACGTAGGTCATACCGCGCAGGCTGTGCAAGATAGCCGGTTCCTCAATCGTCCGCATGGAAGTATCACTAATAATACACACGTCGGCCATGAGCAAATCAAGGTGTTCTTTGATAAACGGAACCAGGTTAGGCGAAGCGACCTCCTCTTCGCCTTCGATGAGGAACTTAACGTTGACCGGGGCGTGTCCGGCCGTTTTCAGATAGGACTCCAACGCTTTGACGTGGATGAACAACTGCCCCTTGTCATCAGTGGCACCACGGGCATAGATCTTGCCGTCTTTCTCTACCGGTTCAAACGGCGGCGTCTCCCAGCCATCGGCCATCTCGGCCGGAACGACGTCGTAGTGACCATACACCAGGACAGTGGGCTTGTCTGGCCCGGCACCCAGCCATTCGCCATAGGCAACGGGATAACCAGCGGTTTCCATCACCTGGACATTTTCCAGGTTTAGGTCTTGCATGTGGGCAGCCAGCCATTCGGCAGCGCGGCGCATATCTGGGGCATGGGTTGGATCGGTACTGATGCTGGGAATACTTAGAAAATCGCGTAGTTCCTTGCGGAATTGTTCGGCATGAGTGCGTGAATACTGACGTGCGGCATTACTGAGCTGTGTCATGGACAACTTACCTCCCAAAAATTGACTTTACACGAACTAGTTGACGAGTTGTGGCCTGCCACAAATCCTGCTATTCGATTTTTGCATCCGTGGGCAACACTGCCCCCACAAACTAGGCTACGGATCGGTGTGAACTGAAATAGAATTCCGGGAACGCATGGCACAAGCTTTCCGATCCACACCCCGGCAATTGTAGCAATTGCCGGTGGTCTAGTCAAAGATGGCGCGTTTGGTTGTTCACAACCAGCACGCTACGGCGCCGCCCCAGACACCAGGATTTGGGGTTGCTCCCGGCCGGGTAGTGGCTCCCCATCTTGCAAGAGCCTGATTGGAACACCCCATACAGGGAAGCAGCAACAGAGCCAACGCTGGGACGTATGACGAGCGATTAGATAGCCACAGGCAGCGCTAGACAATTTGAAACGGTCGCCCACAGCTTTCACAAAAGATCTCAGTTTTGTTGAAAATCGACCGCTTCACCTGAATTGTACGCGGGGGGAAACAGCGGCAACTGGCCGACACACAGGGCTCGTCCTCCTCACTGGCCAGCATCAGGTTTTCCACCAGAATCATGGCCTTAATCAGGTTGGTGTTCTCCTCAATCACTGTTGCCAGGGCATCCACAAAGGACCACCAGCGCTGGCAGCCCTGGGCAGTCAACCGCCAGCGCACAGGATGATCTCGTTCGGCGACAATGCCATACGTTTTCGCCGGCTGCGCATACCATGGCGAAAAACGATCAACCCGTTCCACAACTTCCAGGAGCATATTGACAATCACCGTTTCCGCGGCATCATACGGCCGGATCAGCTGAGCACCCTCAAACAGCCGGGGCATTCCCGGCCGGGTACCAACCACATCATAGGTCTCGCAGATGGCCGACCAAACGTGCGTCAGCATCTCAATCAGCGGGTCGTCAGACAACTGCACAAGATCTGGCGGCACAAAGATAACTTCCGCATCCGCTTGCGGTGGGGGTTTGTCAACCTTCTCGGCCATTTCCCTTTCCAACTGAAGGAGGCGTTTATGCCGCCCTTTCTGTCAGAGGAAGCCCTTCTCTTGTAACAACGGTTGGGGAGCGACAAGATTCTTGTGCCAGAGGGCCATTTTCTCTGGCAGCATTAGCGCCAGGGCCATCAACTGCGTGAAGTACAAGATTGGCATAGGTTCCGCGATGTCCATCTGGAACTGGCGGGCATCCAGGTTCATCTGACACAACGGACAGGCAACGACGATGGCCTCGGCACCTGCTTCTCGCGCATGTCGCACGATCTCCCCGCTTAGCTTCACGACAATATCCGGCCGGGTGAGGGAATGTACGCCGCCACAGCAAACGGTCTTGTACGACCAGTCCAGGACCTCGGCGCCCAACGCCCGCAGCAGATCATCCAGGTCGGTGGGGTTCTCCGGGTGCTCAACCCCAGTTACTTGAGGGGGTCGGGTCAGCAGGCAGCCGTAATAGCTGACTACTTTGAGATTGGTCAACGGCCGTTTCACCCTCGCGGCCAATTCCTCGGTGCCCACGTGGTTGAGGATCGCCTCACTTAGGGTGCTGACATGAACTGAATCCTGGTAGACATAGCCCATCACTTCATCTGGTTGTGCCCGGTATTGCTCCTGCTGCCGAATCTCATACTGAGCGGTTTTGTGGCGATTGAAGCAGGCGGCGCAGGGCATGACCACTTCTTTGAAGCCGCTCTGTTCAATGAGGGTCAGGTTTTTCAGCGGCAGATCGATGGCCGACACGGGATCGACGCGATGTGCCGCGCTGCTGCCGCAGCAGACCCAGCCTTTCGGTTCGATTAGATTCATGTCCAACGCGGCGCAAACGGCCATAGCTGATACGTCCAACTCTGTCGCTGAAGAATGTAGGGAACAGCCGGGATAGTAGGCGAGGGCCTCGGCGGCACCGGGGACCGGTTTGGCTTTGCGCGGTGGCCGTCCCCGGCCGGGGAGCAGCGCCACCTTCCGTTTCAGCAACATCCTCAAAAAGAACCGTCGGTCATCCACCAACCGTTGGGGATTCCGCAGCGCCAACTCCGCCATCAACCCCGGTTCATACGCCCTACCCCACAAACGCACCTCACGCATAAACGCCTCGCAGAAGCGATTCATCTCCGGGATCGCCGGCCGAACGCCCCGCTCCAGCGCCTCACGCGTCAGGAACTCCATAATACCGGTAATGTCCAGGTTCTGCGGGCAGCGTGTCGTACACGTCTGGCAGGCCGCACACAACCACGGCGTCTCCGATTCCAGCGCAATATCCTCCTGCCCCAACTGCACTGCCCGCATGATCTGGTTCGGCTGCCAATCAAAGAATTCAGACAACGGGCAGCCGCTGGTGCATTTGACACACTGGTAACACAAGAAGACATTCTGCCCCAATTCATCCTGTATCCGCTGCGCCAATTCAGGATGAAAGGTCATCGAGTCATTGACAGGTGAAATTTCTTTGCTCATTACCTGTTCCCTCTAACCTGGCCAGGCCACAACATGTCGCTGCAGGTCGCACGCCAATGTAACCGTCTCAATTCAGCCGCCGCATCAGTCGCATCAGACTACCGGCCGGGGAAAAAGACCCGCCCCTTCCACAATAGGCTGCACAGCCGATTCCCACTCAATAGCCATCACATGGACCCCGGCCACGCCCTCAATTTCCCTGAGCTGCTGAATCAGTTCAATGCAAATCCGAATACCTTCCTCTTTCCAGGCCTCCGACCGCGCTCGTTTGTCTTCCTTCGTCAACTCATCCGCCGCTTTGCCCGCCCAGGGCTGGCCGGCAGCCGTCATCCGCTCAATCAACGCATCGGGCACCAAAATGCCGGGCACGTTATTCTTCATATAGCGCGCCATGCCCGGGCTTTTCAGCGGGCCAACACCGGCCAGAATGTACGTTTGTTCAGCCAATCCCAACGCCCGCACCTTCTCCATGTACCGGGCAAAGGCAGGCACGTCATACACAAGCTGGGTCTGGATAAAGTTGGCCCCCGCCTTCACCTTCTTCGCCAGGCGATACGGCCGAAAATCAACCGGCTCGGCAAAGGGGGCCGCTGCCGCCCCAATGAAGAAGCGCGGTTCCGGTCCCTTGAACTTCTCGCCACACTGAAAGATGCCAGCATCGCGCATGTCGGCAACCATCTGCACCAACTGCACCGAATCAATATCATGCACGTTCTTGGCCGTAGGATGATTACCAAAAGTCTGATGATCCCCTGTCAGGCACAGCAGGTTGCGCATCCCCAGGGCATGGGCGCCAAGCAGGTCTGCCTGAATAGCCAGACGGTTGCGGTCGCGGCAGGTCATCTGAATGATGGGTTCCAACCCCTCTTGCAGCACAATGGTCCCGGCGCCAATGCTAGACATGCGCACAATAGCCGTCTGGTTGTCGGTGATGTTTACCCCATCACAAAAACCTCGCAGCAAGGCAACCTTCTTGCGAATCACGTCGCCGTCGGCGCTCTGCGGCGGCCCCAGTTCACCCGTAACCGCAAAATGACCCGCCCTTAGCACGCGCTCCAAAGTGGAACCGGACAGGTAACCATTCCCAACAGCACCTGGTTCATCGCTCGTTGTTGGCTGATTCATTGACTAATCCTCCTCCGAGGTTAACCGCAGATCCTGCCGGATAATCCGGCGCGGGCCGCCATCGCGGGCAGCGCGCCAATTCTTTGGCGGTTGTATTTCTAGCAGGAGATCGAGTTTGCCCATGGCACTCATTCGATCGTAAATCAGCTGCCAGGCGCAGGGGACATTGGGATCAATTTCGCAGTGGCCGGCTTCAGAGCCACCGCAAGGCCCATTCAGCAGCGACTTTGAGCAGCGGGCAATGGGGCAGATTCCGCCAGTCAGGCCCAAAATACAATCCCCGCAGGCGGCGCAGCGTTCATCCCAGACACCTTGCTCGGTGGGTATGCCCAGGAAGCTGGTGTTCAGGCCGGGAACCACCCAGGCCTTGGGGAAATGCTCGGCAATCGCCTGGACGCCAATGCCGCAGCCCAAAGACAAGACCAGGTCAGCATCGGCCACGCGATCGGCAATCTGGTCCAGATACTCCCATTCGCATTGGCGCTGCACGGTAACATCGGTGACATTTTTGCCATCGCCGTCCAGTTTGGTTGACATGCGCAGCGCAGCAGAAAGGATTGCCGCTTCCCGGGCACCGCCGGCAAAGCACACGGTGACGCAAGTGCCACAGCCAACCACCAACACATTCTCCGCTTTTCCAATAAGCCGTTTGATCTCTTCCAGGGATTTTTGCTCGGCGATGATCATACCGCACTCCTTCTTCGTAAGGGGCTTGGCCCCAAAGCGATGACCTGCTCCGTCATTTCGGCGGCAATCGTGGTGAACTGCCCCGCCATGGCCGCGGACAGATTGAACATAGCTACCCGGCCGGGTTCCAACCCGATCTGAGCCAGCCAATCCTTAACCCGCTCAACCCGTCGCCTGGCGCTTACATTACCTTCCAGGTAATGGCATTCGCCAGGCAGTCAACCGACCACCATCAGGCCATCCACCCCGCTCTCAAACGCCTGCAGGGCCAGCAGCACATCGATTCTGCCGGTGCAGGGCAGTTGGACAATCTTGATGTCCGGCGGGTACTGCATGCGCAGCCCACCGGCCAGGTCAGCGGCGGCGTAAGCGCAGTGCTCACAGCAGTAGGCCACGATTTGCAGCAAGTGTCCTGTAGTCGTCAGGTTCTCAGTCACTTCTTGTTCTCTATCCATCGATTACCGCCAACGGAATAAAACCTGTAGCTGGATTGGTCAATGCGTCGACCTTAGCAAACATCTGGGCGTCGGTGAGATGCATCAGTTGGATCGCACGGGCCGGACATTCGGACACACAGGTACCACAGCCCTGGCAGACGGCCGCCTCGATATAAGCCGCCCCCATAATGCCACCCGTCCCGGCCAGGTCCGGCCGGATGATCGGCACATTAAAGGGACAGATGCGCACGCATGTCAGGCAGCCCGTGCACAACGATTCATCCACCACGGCAACGCGGCCGCCGGCCGTTAATGACGCCTTGCTCAACACGCGCGCCGCGCGCGCCGCGGCAGCCTGGGCCTGAATCAGGGTCTCATCCAGTAACTTGGGATAGTGGGCCATCCCGGCCATAAACAGGCCATCGGTGTTGAAATCTACCGGGCGTAGTTTTATGTGCGCTTCCTGGAAGAAGCCGTCAGCGTCCCGCGGGGCTTTGAACAGGTTGGCCGTACGCTGGGCATCCTCACGCGGCACAACGGGCATACTGAGAACAAGGAGGTCGGGGTTGAGGGTTAACGGCCGCCTCAGTACCGGTTCCCAGGCCTGGATGGCGAGCGGAACGGGTGGTATGGCAGGCCGTACCCCCGGCCGGTGTTGGCTATCATAACGGACGAAAATGATTCCCTGCTCACGGGCCTGGGTATAAAGGCGTTCGCTGAAGCCGTAGGTCCGAATGTCCCGATAGAAAATGGTGATCTGGGCCTGGGGCTGGCGTTCCTTGAGCGCCAGCGCGTTCTTCAGCGCGACGCTACAGCATATCCGGCTGCAATATTTCTCGGCGGGGCCAACGCAAAGAATCATGGCCACCGCTTGCAGCTCAGACGGGGCGAAGCATGAATTATCCTTGCCGGACAGAATGGCCTCGAATTCTTGCTGGGTAACGATGCGTGGATCGGTTCCGTAACCATATTCGGGACCACGATATTCCTGACCGCCGGTGGCAAGAACGGTCGCGCCATGCGGAACGGAGATCCGGCCGTTGCCGTTCTCTATCACGCTGACGAAATTGCCCGTAAAACCGGTGGTACTCACCAACTGGCTGTTCAAATAGACGGTGATGTCTTCGTTTGCCTCGACCTGTTCAATCAGGCGTTTTAGTATGCGCGATGGGGAGCGGACGTTGGTGACTGTGGCCTGGCGGCCGCCTCCATTCTGTGGTACCCAGTTGCCAATCTCGGTATGGACATGCCGCAAGTTGCCGCCTAACACCGCTTCTTTCTCTACCAGATACACCGGGAAGCCTTGCCCGGCCAACGACACAGCGGCCATCATCCCGGCCGGGCCGCCGCCCACCACCAACGCCGCATGCTGCACCGGTACCTCAACCGTATGCTGGGCAACCAGCAATGCCGCCCGGGCCACAGCCATTCGCGTCAGGTCTTGGGCCTTCGCCGTGGCCAGGTCACGGTCATCGGAATGCACCCAGGAACAATGATTGCGAATGTTGGCCATTTCAAACAGGTAGGGATTCAGACCCGCCTGGCGCAGACTGTCGCTAAACAACGGTCCGTGAGTCCGCGGCGTGCAACTGGCCACAACCACCCGGTTGAGATTCTTCTCTCTCACCACCTCACTAATATGCTTGATGCTGTCCTGGGAACAGGTGTAGAGATTGGTTTCCGCGTGGCTAACGTAGGGCAGCGAGCGGGCGTGCTCAGCCACAGCCACCACATCCACAAAGCCGGCAATATTCGAACCACAGTGGCAAACAAACACGCCAATGCGTGGCGCTTCATCCGTCACCTCCCGCTCCGGGGGGTATGCCACCACTTCCGTCAGGGAGAAGCGTGCCGGCCTGATTAGCGCCGCCACCGCCGCCGCCGCACCGCTAGCTTCAATGACCGATTCAGGAATATCTTTCGGCTCGCGGAATGGCCCCACGGCGAAAATCCCAGGACGGCTCGTCTCCAGCGGGTTGAATTGGGGTGTCTGGCAGAAGCCATACTTATCCAGTTCGATCCCTAGTCGATGTCCCAGGTCGCGCACCGAATCAGACATTTCCATCCCGACGGACAACACAACCAGGTCGAAGCGAGGCTGGTAATGATGACCATCTTCATCCTGATAATCAAGGATGAGATTGCGAGTAAGCGGGTCTTCACGCAGCGCGCTTGCCCGGCAGCGATGGTAACCAATGCCGTACTTGTCCCGCGCCCGCTCAAAGTAGCGCCAATACCCTTTGGAAAAAGCGCGCATATCCATGAAGAAGATATCAACAGCTAGCTCCGGATCGTGTTCCTTGGCAATAACCGCTTCCTTGGTGGCATACATGCAACAAACCGACGAACAGTAATCGTGATGCTGATCGCGGCTGCCCACGCACTGCAAGAAGGCAATCCTCTTAGGGGCGCTTCCGTCGGACGGTCTCCTAATATGGCCCAGGGTCGGCCCGGAGGCAGAAAGCAGCCGCTCGAATTGCAGGCTGGTTACGACGTTGGGGAAGCGACCATACCCGTACTCCTCCGACAACTCCGCGTGGAAGATCTGGTAGCCAGGCGCCAAGACAACCGCCCCTACTTCTATCGTCTCTTCAGTGGCGACCATGTCATGGTTAATGGCATTGGTGCCGCAAACAAACGTACAGCTCATACACTCCGAACATACGCCGCAAGCCAGGCAGCGGGCCGCTTCCGCCCGGGCGCTGGCCTCATCGTAACCCGCTTCCACTTCAGCAAAGTTGTCGATGCGGGCCGCGGTTGGCAGCCAGGGCATGGGCACACGCGCCTGCCGCTGAATGTCGCCCCGCGCCAGCCGCTCCGCGATTTCTTCCTGCGTCATCCGCACCACCGGCAGGTCGGGCTTTATGGGCGGCACCAGGTGCTCCCCCTGCAAATACTGGATTATGGACCCGGCCACTGTATGTCCGCTGTCGACCGCCTCAATGACAAAAGAGGTACCCGATACGCTGTCGCCGGCGGCAAAAACACCCGGCCGGGTGGCGGCCAGCGTGGCGGAATGAACGGCAATCGTCTGCTGTTTCGTCAGGCTAACCCCGGCATCGTCGGGAATGAAGGCCAGGCCGGCGCGCTGCCCCACGCTAAAAATGACCGTGTCGCAGGCGATGACGTGGCTGCTGTCCGGCGCTTTATCAACCTGCAGCCGGCCCGATTCATCAAATTGGAACGCGTTGACCAGGGTGCATTCAACGCCATTGGCGTGCCCGCTGCCGTCGTCCAGAATGCGCTCAAAGGAACGGCCGTGGTGAAAAACAACCCCTTCCTCAATCGCCGCCGCAATTTCCCAGTCGTGAGAAGTCATCTCATCTCTTTTTTCCAGGCAGGCCACCTGGACCTGGCAGCCCAGTCGCACCGCGCTGCGGGCACAGTCCAGAGCCACGTTTCCCCCACCCAGCACCAAAACACGCGACCCCAAGGAGCGGCCGTCTCGAGTTATTGCGGCACCGCCAGTTCCCTTCTCATACTGGCCAAGACGGACATCGCGCAGGAAATGGGTATTGATAACCACGCCTTCAAGGTTAGCGCCCGGAATGGGCAGGCGGATGCCCTCATGCGCGCCGACGGCGATGAGAACGGCGTCATAGCCCGCCTCGAACAAGTCGTCCAGATTGTCAACCCGGTGATTGAGCCGCAGGTCCACGCCCAAATCGACGATGTCCTGCACCTCTCGCTCGATGATGGCCGTGGGCAGCCGATATTCGGGAACACCCAGGCGCAGCATCCCACCGGCCACGGGCATCGCCTCAAATACGGTGACGCCATACCCCGCCCGGACCAGGTCCTGCGCGGCCGTTAGCCCACATGGGCCGGCCCCGATGATCGCTACTTGCTGATCATACTGCCGCGCAATGGGTGCCACCGGTTGGCGTGGTTCGGCGTAAACCTGGTCGGTTACAAAGCGCTTCAGGGCGCGAATATTGATTGGTTCGTCTACCAGCCGCCGGTTGCAGGCGTCTTCGCAGCGATGGTTGCAGATGCGGCCGCAAATCCCCGGAAACGGGTTGTCCATCTTGATGACCCGCAGGGCGTCTTGCCAGCGCCCTTCACGGATGAGCGCGATGTATCCCTGCGCTCGCTGCCCGGCCGGGCAGGCATCCCGGCAAGGTGCAATGCCCCGCTTCTCGATTGCGTACGCGTTGGGTACCGCTTGCGGGTACAGCTTATAAGCCGCACGACGTGGCGATAGCCCTTCGTTAAAAGCGTCCTGAATGATAACCGGGCATACCTCGGCACAAGCGTTGCAGGCCACGCATTTGTCCGGGTCAATATAGCGCGGTTCATGACGCACCCGCACCTGGAAATGTCCAGCCTCGCCCGTCAGCGCCAGCGCTTCTGTGCCGGTCATGATTTCAATATTGGGGTGACGACCGGTTTCCACAAGCTTGGGAGAGATCGTACACATGGCACAATCATTGGTGGGGAAGGTTTTATCCAACTGCGCCATCCGCCCGCCAATCGCTGATTGTTTTTCAACCAGGTACACTTTGAAGCCCTGGTCAGCCATGTCCAGAGCGGCTTGCATCCCGGCGATCCCGCCGCCAATAACCATGGCCGCGCCGATGGGGGGACGATTCCCATTGCCGAAGTGCGTGTTCATCTTCTTCCTCTAAAGCCATCTACGTCACCCGGATCAGCTTCTTCTTCAACTGTCAACAGCTCCTTGTTCAGTGGATTTGGTCCAAATTGCCGGATTCGTTCGGTCATGGTGTGGGCCGCGGCGGCAAAGGCATGGGCCTGGCTGCCAGACATGAAGAACATCCCCAACCGGTCTGGTTCCAGGCCAATTTCGCCCAATAACTGGCGGGTGCGCTGGACGCGGGCGCGCCCCCGCTCATTGCCGCGCACGTGATGGCAATTGCCAATGGGGCAAGCCACAATGTAAACGCCATCCGCCCCCTGCTCAAAAGCCTCCAGAATGTAACGCACGTCGATCTTGCCCGTACAGGGCACGCGCATGAACTTGACATTGGCGGGATACGGCACATCTAAGGCCCCGGCCGTGTCGGCCGCCATGTAGCCGCAGTAGATGCAGTAAAAGGCGGTGATTTCCGGTTCAAAATCGTCGATTCTGTTCATTGTTTAAGGGGTGAGCGCGGGAAGACACACCATCCCCGCGCTCAACTTGCCGGTACCTGGCCAGTTGTTGGCAGCCAACTTCCTAGCCCGCCAATCTCTTTCAGCATCATCTGTTCATCGGTGTAATTGATAAGCTGGATTGCGTTTGCCGGACATTCACTGGTGCAGGTTCCACAGCCATGACACTGGGCAGGGTCGATGAAAGCGGCGCCACCCAAACCGCCGACCCCGCTACGGCCGGCTTGCTCAACCACTTGCGGAATGGCAAAGGGGCAGACGCGGGTGCAGGTCAGGCAGCCCACACATTTGTCCGGGTCAACCTCGGCAATGACACCACCCTGATACATCGTGTCTTGGGAGAGCAGCGTCAGCGCCCGCGCGGCCGCGGCCTGCGCATGGGTGATGCTCTCCTCGATGAACTTGGGGTAGTGGGCCATACCTGCCAGAAAGATACCATCCCGCTGGAAGTCCATGGGGCGCAGTTTCATCTGCGCTTCCGCAAAGAAACCCTCGGATGAGAGCGGCAGACGCAGCATTTCGGCCAGGGCTTGGGTGCCCCCGGCCGGGGCAATCTGCGTGCTAAGCGGAATCAGATCAGCCGGCAGGGCCAGGCAGCGATTCAGAGCGGGGTCATGGACACGAACCTGCAAGCGGCCAGCACCATCCAGCTCAATTTGCGGCAGCGTTTCCTCGGTGTAACGCACAAACACAACACCCAGCCGCCGCGCCTCCGTATAATACTTCTCGCGGAAACCATAGGTAACAATATTCTTGTACAGCACCGTGACGCGGCAGTTGGGATTGAACAACTTAAGCCGGATAGCGTTTTTCATCGTATTCGTGCAGCACACCCGCGAACAATACTCAGCATGGCCGGGAATCATCACACATTGAATCATCACCACATTCCTAAGCGCAGCAATCTTCTCCGGGTGATGGACGACCATCTCCTCCAGATCCTCCTGCGTGATGACGCCCGGTAGATCCAGCCAGGGATGTTCACGAGTTTCCCGGCCACCCGTAGCCACAATCGTCGTCGCATGGTTCACGCGGAAGGTTTCCATCGAGCCGTCCTGGCGAACGGTGCGCAGTTCAGCCCAGAATCGGCCCACATGACCGCCATGCTGCACAACCTCCGTATTGACATAAGCGTCAATCTGGCGGTGGGCGCGAACACGGTTAATCAGGTCGCGCCCCAAGCGCCGCGGATCGTCACCCTCGGCCACGTAATACATGTTTTGCAGATGGCCGCCCATCACGGCGGATCGTTCCACCAGGACAACATGGTAACCACTATCGGCAATGGTTAGCGCAGCAGTCATGCCAGACAGCCCACCGCCAATGATGAGCGCCGTCTTCAAGCAGTCAAACTTCTCCTTGTGAACAGGCTGCGCCAACAAAACCCGCCCCAAGGCAACCCTTATCATCTCCATCGCCTTGCGGTTGGCCAGTGCAGGCTGGCGCATATGCACCTGAGTGCTTTGATCCCGCAGATTCACCAGTTCCAGCAAATAGGGATTCAATCCCACTTGCCGTACGGTCCGCTGGAAAAGCGACTCATGGGTGCGGTTGCTGCACCCGGCGATAACCACCCGGTTCAACTGATGTTGCCGGATACTGTTCTGAATGTGCGCCAGCGCCTCCGGGAAACAGGCCAGCTCGACCACTTCGGCCAGGGCGACGTTGGGCCAACTGCGCGCCTGGGTAACCAGCTCGCGCATATCCAGGAGATGGCTCATGGTCCCGGCACAGGTGCAGGCAAAAATGCCGGCCCGGGGTGGCTCGTCGTGCACATCTCTTTCCGGCGGCAGATCACCCTCAGAGAGAAACGGCCATTCACGGGAGAAAGGATACGTGTGCAGTTGGTCATTGAGCAACCGCATTACCTCGGCCGCCGCGCCGCTCGCATCCAGAATCGTCTCAGATATCTCTTTGGGGGAGGAAAACGCGCCGCAGACAAAGACGCCGGAGTGCGTGGTTTGCAGCGGCGTGAATTTATGGGTTCGGCAGAAGCCGTATTCATTCAGGTCGAGGTCGAGCAGATTGGTAAAATGGCGGGCTGAGTCGGGCGGCTGTAAGCCCGTGGCCAGGACGACCAGCTCAAATCGTTCCTGGCGCAGCGTACCGTCGGGCGCTGCATAATGCAGGATAAGATCCCCGGAAGCGGGGTCTTCGTGGATGGTCGAGATGCGGCATTGATGGTAATGGATGCCATGCGTATCCCGCGCTTTGGCAAAGTAGGCGCTGTACTCCTTGTTGAAAGCGCGCTCATCCATGGTAAAGATGCTGCATTCCACCTCAGCACCCAGACGCTGCTTGGCCAGGAGCGCTTCTTTGGTGGCATACATGCAGCAAATGGAAGAGCAGAAGCGGTTAGTCTGATCACGGGAGCCAATGCACTGCAACCAGGCGACGGATCGGGGCTGCTTGTTGTCTGATGGGCGTGTGACGACCCCTTCTGTGGGACCGGAACGGCTGGCCAGCCGTTCATATTTCATGGCGTCAATCACGTTCGGGAAACGACCGAGACCCAACTCCTCCAGCACAGTGGCATCATAGACCTTGAAGCCCAGCGCCAGAATAATGGCCCCCACGTGAATGGAGCACAAACGGGGCAGCTCGTTCAAATTGATGGCCTTGGTAGGGCAGACGGCAACGCACTTGCCGCAGCCATCACAGTAGGGACCGCGATCGATGACGTAACTATTGGGAGCTGCACGCGCGGCCAATTTGTAGGCGGCCTTGCGCATGGCAAGACCCCGCTGGTGAGTGTCTGGCAGTTCCACCGGGCAAACCTGGGCACAGTCGTTGCAGTTTATGCAGCGGTCCGGGTCCACGTAGCGTGGTTCCTGGCGCAGCGACACGGTGAAATCACCCGCCTGACCTTCAATATTGACGACGTGCGTATTGGTCAATATCTCAATATTGGGATGTTGGTTGTGTTGGATATAGGCTGGCGAGATAGAGGGGCGAGTACAACCATAGCCATGATCCGGCGTTCCTCGACAGAGAACACAATCATGTTGGGGAAACATATAGCCCAGTTGAGCAACCCGCCCTCCCAGGTAGGGAGACTGTTCAACCAGGTATACCTTCAAACCCACATCGGCCAGGTCCAGGGCTGAACGCATCCCAGCAATTCCCCCCCCTATTACCAGGGCGGAGGCCGGTTTCGGTCGGACCGGATAAGTACTGACCATTGAGGCACCCATGATCTCGTTGTCGCGAATGCTTGCTCGCCACGGTCATGATCTGTAGTCGTATGGAGTTTTGTAATGTGAGGCTTTCGTGGGGGATCAACCCTCATCGGCGAGGATTGATTCTCTTTCTGCCGGGCTGCGGTTCCATGGAAATCCGGGTATAGGCCCGAATTGAATAAGGGTCTGTCAGACGGATGTAGACAGTATACAAACCCACGGAAAAACACAGAAGTCGCATTCGTCATATCCGCGTAGTGACTTTCATCATGTAGAATTGATTATGTTTGTCACATGACGACTGTCACTCGTTGTGGGTGCTTTCTGTCACTTTCTTGCTTCCTGGTACTCCTCTATGCTGTTGCTATGGGCTGTGTTGCATTGCCCGTTGCCCGGCGTCGTTGACCAGCAAAATGAACCATTGCCCATTTACCCCACATGGTTAGCCGCGCGGCTGCATGATGTGGCCTGAAAGATGAGGCCAGCATCTGCTCTTTGGTCAGTCTGACCCGGAGGCAACCAGTATGTCTCACTCATTTGCCATTACCACAACGACTAACAACCTGGCTATCATGGCCGGGGAACGCCAGAGCGTTTCGTTTACGGTGTCGAATATCAGCCGGGTGGCGGTGCGCGGGCGGGTGGCGGTGGTGCCGCAGGGGGCGACCCCGGCCGGGTGGTTTGCGCTCATCGGGGAAGCGGAACGGGACTTTGTGCCCGCGGAGAATGAGCAGTTCACGTATGAGATTGTGGTGCCCCCGGAAACGCCTTCCGGCCGGCACCTTTTCAGTGCGCGGATTGTGAATGTGGACATCGACAAAATCGAAGAGGATTTTGCCGACAGCCCGGTAGTGGCCCTGGATGTGACGGCGGTGGCCAAACCGAAGAAGTTCCCGTGGTGGATTGTGGCCGTGATTGCGGCGGTGGTGCTGTTGGTGGTGATTGCGGTGACGGCTTTTGTGCTGACCCGGAAGCCGGCGGTGGTGGCCAGTATTGCCGCGGTGCCGGACCCGGTGACGGCGGGGATGCGGCTGGGTTACACGGTGACGGTGAGCAATACCGGTTCGGCAACGGCGCATGATGTGGTCTTTACGGATACGCTCCCGGCCGGGGTAACTCTGGTGGAGGCGGATGAGCGCTGTACCATCACAGAGATGGGCGGCCAAGTCGTGTGCCCGATAGGCGAACTGCCCCGCGACGAGACGCTGGACTATGCGTTGATGGTAGCCGTGGACGGCAGCGCGCGTAGTGAAATTGAGAACCAGGTCGCCCTGGCCACCGACCGGACGAACCCGGAGGAGGGGGCGGCGATTTACCGGGCGCTGACATCGCTAACAGTGGAGACGGCACTGCGACTGGAATTGCAGGCCAGTGCCACCACTACCACGGTGGGCGAGGCGGTGGTTCTCATGGTGGTTGTCCACCACACCGGGCCATCGGACGCGACGGGGATTGTGTTGACGTATGCTATCCCGGCCGGGACAACGCTGAGCAATCTCCCGGAGAGTTGTGAGGAGACCCCGGCCGGGCAATTGGTCTGCACCCTGGGCAGCCTGAGCCAGCAGCGCGAAGCCTCGCTCAGCTTTAGCCTGACCCCTGGCCCCGGCAGCGTTGGCACCGTAGAAAACCAGGTGTCACTGAGCAGCACCGAAACGACGACCGAAACAGCAGTATTAGCCCTGACCGTTGAAGCCGCCGGCAGCGTGACCCAGCCCATCACAGCCAGCACATTGGATCAGATCGCCAGATTGGCAAGTGCGAACATGTCTGGCGATGTCTTCGCTGTGGGTTACAGCGACCCGGCCGGGCTTCACCGCCTGGCCGTTGGCTCAGGCACCACCATTCAAATCTGGCAATTCGGGCCGGAACTGGCGTTGGTTTGCACCCTCAACAGTGCAGAAACAATCACCAGCCTGGATATCTCGGCCGGCGGGAACTGGCTGGCCTCAGGCGGTGCCGACGGCGAGGTCCGAATCTGGGACATCGACACCTGCACCACCTCGCGTGAATTCGTCTATTCGGGGTCTGAACGAGTAGACCACATCGCCTTTCTCAACGAGGCGGAGTTGCTCGTAGTAACACCCTTTGAGGATGCTGCCCGGATTTATGCCCTTGATGATGGCATCTATGCAAGCCCGAGAGAAGTAGAACTAGGGGTTGATATCCCAGATGTTCTTCACACGCCCAATGGCAAATTGCTAGGGGAAATTGGCAGCACGAATCTTGGGTTAAACCTTATTGACCTGGCTACAGGCGCGTTTGTTGGCACCCTTTCCGAGGATCCCTGGTATTACCCCACCTTCACCTTCTCCAACAACAGCGAGTTTGTGGCCCTGGTACACGGCGAGAATCTCGAACTGCTGCGGCTCGATGCCATTACCGCCCCCGAGGAATATACAGCCGAGAAGGTCTGGGTAGCGCCTTTTTCCGGTGATTGGACGACGGTCCTCGCTTTCTCTCCCACCGACGAACTGCTGGCCGCCATCGTTCGCAACCAGTTGGAGTGGCGAAGGGCGGTCGACGGAACGCTGCTCGTAACCACAAACATCGGTCCCTTCGGTTGGAAATGGTTGGCCTTCTCCGCCGACGGCACCTACCTTGTGCTTGCGGCTGACGATGGCGTCGAAATCTGGGGGATTCCCAAACGTTAAGGGCCCGGCCGGGTCAACCCCAAAGTCTATCGAGCAGTCTGTGGCTAAAGCCCATACCAGCAATAGGACCGGCTAGAAAATGCTGGAGGGACTTCAGCAGAAAATCAAGCGGGGCACAAGCAATGACGCTTGTGCCCCTTATGCTCAGAGCGGGAGTGACCAGCTCAAATACCTCTCTGGGTGTAGGTGTGAGATTGGGGCCAGCCACCTATGGCCCCAACCGCATCATATTGGGGTGAAGCTGGGACCAACTAGCATCGAATCTGGCGAATGTTGGTGCCCGGCCGGGAGCGCGCAACTGGTGCAGGATCAGAGAAATGCCGGCCCTCTCCACAGCTATCGCCTGGGATGTGACTACCGGCATCATGCGCCAGCAGTTCGTGGGGGATGGGCGTGCGCCGGTGGCAGTGGGTCGCCTGGCCATCAGCCCGGCCGGTGAAACCATCTATGCCGCCATTGACCAGGGCCGCATCATGCGCTGGGCCTGGGCATCACCGTCGCCGCAAGAATTGGTGCGCTGGATTGCCGAAAATCGCCACCTGCGCCCGCTGACGTGTGCCGAGCGGGCCACCTATCGCCTCACCCCGTTATGCACAGAAGACGGGCAAGTACAGCCCGGCCGGGTGGCCGATTTGTTGGCCATTGACCTGTCGCCAGCCGAGATACCGGCGCTGCCCGGACCAGTCCCGATTCCGCTGCCCGCCGGTCAGATTCAGGCTGCGCCGGGCGACAGGCGCGCCACAGCCGGCAAGTTGGCGACCATAATGAATTTGCCATGCCGGCGCGCCGTCACGTCCAGGCCGGCCGGGTCTTCTACCATCTCGCCAAGCAAGCGTTAACCAATCTCGCCGGGGTGGTACCTTGGGGAGGTTAGCCCGGATTAGGGAGGCCGGTAATTGCCGTTGCCCTACCCAATACGGTGATTATGCAGTTGTGCTAGACAGTGCTGGTATGGCTCCCGGCCAACTGGTTGAGAAGATAGCGTTGGAAACAAAAGGAGGTACAAACGATTCCGCTTGTACCTCCTGTGCCCAGAGCGGGAGCGACGGGGATCGAACCCGCGATCTCCGGCTTGACAGGCCGGCGTGTTAACCACTACACCACGCCCCCTCAAGTGGTCCGTATACTATCAGATGTTCCCGGTCATGTCAATATAATATGGCCAGTTTTGCCCGCGCCCAAAACCGTCTACCCCCGGCCGGGACCCACCCCTCATCCGCCCCTCTTCTCCTCTGCTCGCCGCAGCAGCGCCGCCGCCGCCGCCGCCGCCTCATCCGGCAGCACATGGTCGCGCCACGAAAACGGCTGCTCCCACTCCGCCCACAACACCCGCACCCGGCCGGGTGGGGCAAACGGTCCCGACCGCGCCGGATTGCTCGGTCCATAGATCGCCAACGTGGGGCAGCCCACCGCCGCCGCCACATGCGTCGAACCGGCATCATTGCCCACATACAGGTCCGCCACCTCACACAGCGCCCCCAGCTCATCCAGCTTCAGCCGTCCGGCCAGGTTCGCCACCGCTGAAGGCATCAACCCACTCACCGCCTGGGCCAGCGGGCGGTCCACCTCCGCCCCCACCAGCAGCACCCGCGCCCGGTAGTTGCGCACCAGATCATTGCCCAACAAGGCAAAGCGCTCCACCGGCCAACGCTTACGCGAGTCTGTCCGCACCGGATTCTCGCCGCCGCCAGGGTGCATAATCACCAGGGGCACATCCCCCAGCCAATCAATTTCATCCACCAGCCGGCGTGTCACCGCCGAGCGGGCCGCATCAGACGGGAAGAACTCCACCGGCGCGCTGGCGGCAATGCCAAACGCCTGGGCCAGGCTCAGGTAAACCAGCGACTCATGCTGCACCCCGGCCGGGACCTTCACCGCCACCGTATGAGCAAAGCCCCGGCCCGCCTGGTTCAGCCCCACCCGCTGCGGAATATTCGCCCGCCAGGCCACCCAGGACAGCAAGCTGGAACGGCTGGGGATGATACAGGTGTCATACCGCTCCTGGCGCAGACGCGCCACCAGTGCCCGCACATCCGCCCAGGTCGCGTCTGGCAGCCCCACCCGGCCGGTGTCGATCAGCTCCGAAATACGCGGGTTCGAGGCCACCCCCGGCCGGGCCCACTCACTCACCGCCCAATCAATCTGCGCCCGCGGATACGCCTCACTCAGCGCCGCCAGCAGCGGCGTAGCCAGCATCACCTGGCTCAGGCAGCACGGCCGCAGGATCAGCAGCTTGTGCGGCGGCTGCAGCGGCCGGCGGGCCAGCAGCCGGAAGGGAATGCCGGCCAGGCGGGCGGCAGTAACCGTTAACGCATTCTCACGCAGCATACATCAGCCAAATACCCCGGCCACACCAGGACGAAACCAGGCGCCGCGCTCACTCCACTGTGATGAGATCCTTAATCTGCTCAAACTTGGCCGGGCCAATGCCCGACACGTTCATGATATCCTCAATCGCTGCAAAAGGCCCATTCGCATCACGATAATCCAGAATACTCTGCGCCGTTGCCGGGCCAATGCCCGGCAGCGTATCCAGTTCAGCCACCCCGGCCGTGTTAATGTTAACCTTGCCATCACTGCCGGTTGCCGCCCCGGCCGGGGACCCCTCAGCCGGTGCCGCTTCCACCACCGGCGGCACAACCAGCTCCTCACCCACCGCCGGCACATAAATCTGCACCCCGTCAGACAGCGATTGGGCCAGATTCACCAGCCGCGTATCCGCCTGCCCGGTAAACCCACCGGCCGCGTCTATCGCCTCCTGGGCAATGGCCCCCGGCGACAGTTCATACACCCCCGGCCGGGACACCTGGCCACTCACATACACCCGCCACACTCCAGGCGTGGCCGTCGGCAGCGGCGGTGGCGTCGCTTCCGGCACCCGAATCTCAATCGGCACCGGCCGGGTTTGCCTCATCAAGACCATCCCCCCCGCCGTAACCACACTACCCAGCAAAAACCCAATTATGGCCCAAACCAACATCGCCCGATCGAACTTCATGAAACCTCCCCAGCAGCCAGCCCGCCCCTCAGTCCACCCGCCCACGACGAACAGACCAGCAAACGAACCGGCAGGCTGCAAGCAAATAATCTTAGCCCTTTACCACCGCCAGCGGCACAATACGGGCCACTTTGCGGGCAATGCCCGCCCCATGCACCACCTCAATCACCCGGTCCACGTCTTTATACGCCGTCGGCGCTTCCTCAGCCAGGCCGCTCATGCTGCCGGCGCGCACGTGAATACCCTGCGCCTCCAATTCCTGGCGCAAATCCGCCCCCCAAATCGTCTTCTTGGCCTGGCTGCGACTCATCGTCCGCCCCGCCCCGTGGCAGGTAGAGCCAAACGTCTGCGCCATAGAGCCTTCCGTCCCCACCAGCACCCAACTGGCCGTGCCCATGGAGCCGGGCACCAGCACTGGCTGGCCAATGTCGCGGTAGACCGGGGGTAAGACAGGCGAGCCAGGCCCAAAGGCGCGCGTTGCCCCTTTGCGGTGCACACACACGCGCATCTTGCGCCCATCCACCACATGCTCCTCCAGCTTGGCCATGTTGTGGGCAATGTCATAAACCTGGTAAACCCCATAATTGTCCAGGTGCCCGGCCAACACCTCGGCAAAACTCTGGCGAATGAGGTGGGTTAGCACCTGGCGATTGCAAAAAGCGTAGTTCGCCGCCGCCCGCATCGCCGCCAGATAATCCTGCCCTTCAGGGCTGCTCAGCGGCGCACACACCAGCTCCCGGTCCGGCAACTGGATGCCGTAACGGGCCAGGCTCTTCTGGAAGATTTTCACGTAGTCGCTGCACACCTGGTGGCCAAAACCGCGCGAACCGCAGTGAATTTGCACCACCACCCGGCCGGGGGACAACCCCATCCGGTCCGCCGCCACCTCATCAAACACCTCATCCACCACATCCACTTCAATGAAGTGATTGCCCGCTCCCAGCGTACCAACCTGGTCACGCCCTCGATCCTTGGCCCGCGCGCTAACCTTGCCGGCATCTGCCCCGGCAATGCAGCCATTCTCCTCCGTTCGCTCCAGGTCCGATTCCGTGGCCATGCCCTTCTTCAACGCCCAGCGCGCCCCCTGTTCTACCAGACGGTCCAGCTCATGCACCTGCAGCCGGATTCTGCCCCCCTTGCCCACCCCGCTAGGGCAGTTCGCCTGCAAAGCCGTGGCCAGATTATCCAGGTAAGGCGACACCTCCTCAATGTCCAGATGGGTACCCAGCAGGCGCACGCCACAGTTAATGTCGTAGCCCACCCCGCCCGGCGAGATGACGCCGTCGGGCAGTTCGGTGGCAATCACCCCACCAATGGGGAAACCGTACCCCTGGTGAATGTCGGGCATGGCCAGGGCGTATTTCACAATACCGGGCAGGGTGGCCGTATTCACCAGTTGTTCCAGGCTCTTGTCGCCCAGCGCCCCTTGCAGCAGCTCCGGATCGGCATAGAAACGGGCCGGCACGCGCATATCCGGCCGGAACCCCTGCGGCACTTCATACGTATATTCGCCCACCTGCTTGAAATCAGCTCGCTTGACCATGATAGCTTCCTTTCCGGCGACAGGTAACAGGTTGGGACGACCAGGAACAGGTCGGGAAGTTCCGTGTTCCGTTTCCGTCGCCCGCCATCCGCTAGCTCTCGCGCTTACACATCCAGCACCACCGTCGCTTCTAGCCCGGTGGCAGATTCCGCAACGACCAGGTTATGGTAGGTGACTGCCTTGACGTGCTTTTGCAGTTCACCGGCGTGCCCACCGCGTACCACCGCTTGCAGCCGCTCCGGCGTCGCTTCCAGCAGCTCGAACCGGGTAAAAATCAATCCTTCCCGCTCGGCATAATAGGCCAGTTCGCTCAGCCATTCCACCAGCATACTTTCCCGGTCGAACGCTTCCAGGGTGAACTGGCGCTCATCGGTCAGCGGCACCCCGGCCGGGTCGCTCACCAACAAGCTGTTCATCCCCTGTGCCGCATGGACCAGAAACTGGGCCAAATCCCGCCCGCGCACCCGCAGCGCCCAATCAGCCATATGTTCGACCACTTCGAACCCGGCCGGGGACCCCGGTACCCGTCCATCCGCCAAATCCGCTGCTGCCATACCACAACCTCCCGCGTCAACTGCTATTGTAACAAGAACCCCACCCACGACACAATGGCCCGACCGCGCCGCCGCCAGCCAACTAGCCTCTTCCCCCCATCCTGGGCTATACTCTGCGCACCGGCCGCGCCGTTCCGCCTCCCCACATGGACCACGCCCGGCCGGGAAAGCTGACCAGCTTGCTCGCCATAAGGAGAAATGCAACCATGAGCAACGAAAACCCACCCCCCCCCGGACAACAACGCATCGCCATCGAGTTCCCCAAAGACCTCAACGGCATCTATGCCAACGTCGCCTTCATCACCCACACCCCCACCGAGATCGTCCTCGACTTCGTCCAACTGCTGCCCCACGTACCCAAAGGGCGCGTCGTCTCCCGCGTGGTCATGTCCCCCGTGCGGGCCAAAATGCTGCAAATCGCCCTGGCCCAAAACCTGGCCAACTACGAAAAACAATTCGGCGAAATCCGCCTCACCCAACAACCCAACCTGGCCGACCAGCTCTTCCGCTTCCGGCAAGAAAACGACGACGAAAAAGATGACGAGGGGCCTAAATGAGCGAGCTAGAACAAATCGCCGACATCATTCGCGACAACTTCGAAGAGGTTAATACCGCCCGCGACCGCGCCTACCAGCGCTCGCGCCAGCTAACCAGCATCTGCGCCCGGGCCATTCGCGCCATCCACCGCGAAGAGTGGGATGCGGCCGAAGCGCTCATCGCCCAGGCCCAAGAGGCAGCCACCACCATGGTCACCGATGTGGACGACTATCCCATGCTTTATTACGCCGGCTACACCCAGGACGCGCTAAAAGAGTACGTGGAGGCCAACCTGACCTACGCCCTGGTCCGCGACCGGCCGGGGCAAACCCCAGAAGCTTTAGGCGTGGAATACAACACCTGGCTCAACGGGCTGGCCGAAGCCGCCACCGAGCTGCGCCGCCGTATTCTGGACATCATCCGCCACGGGCACAGCCAGGAAGTAGAACGGCTACTAGACCGCATGGACGAAATCTACAGCCTGCTGGTCACCTTCGATTTCAGCGACAGCATCACCGGCGGCCTGCGCCGCCGCACCGACGTGGTGCGCGGCGTGCTGGAGCGCACCCGGGGCGACGTCACCCAGAGTCTGCGCCAGGCAGAGCTGGAACAGGCACTAGAGGCGCTGGAACAGAAGATCAGCCGCCAGGCGTAACAACCGGCTAGAACGTTCAACCTTATTCATTGGGGGAGCCTGCTTCATGAGGCGTCTCTGGCTCCCCGGCCGGGGAGCCTGGGGAGCCTGGGGAGCCATGGGAGCCTGGGGTCTCAGCCACCTCAGGCGCTGCCACCCCTCCCAACACCAGGGCCAGCCCCAACCCCAACAACAGCCCCAACAAACCCCAAAAGGGCGTCCGCTGCACCACCCAGGCAATCTGCAGCGGCGTAAATTCTGGCCCATGCGCATGCAGCCCCGTCTTAAGCGCCATAAAAAACAACGTCAGCCCGCCGCTGCCCACTCCCAGCACCAGCCCCAACCCCGTCCACAGCAGCAGCCAACCAGCCAGCGGCAGCACGCGCCCGCCCAACCAGCGCTGCACGCCCCAACCCAGTCCCACCACCGTCACCCCCATGCCCAGGAACAACACGCGCAGCAACTGCCCCTCCAGGGCAATCCACACCACAGCATAAACGCCCAGCAGCACCGTCAGCAGGCGCAGTCCCGGAATTTTCGTCGGCACACGCATGAAGCCATTATACCCCCCCCACCCACGGCAGACATCCCCGGCCGGGGAACACCCACCCACCCCGCAACGTTAGAACCGTGAAAGAGTCCCCGGCCGGGACCACGCCACCGCTTGACGCCTCACCTGAAAGCAGGATAATTCCCCCCACACAACCACCCACAACACAGGAGAATAATTATGTCAACAGACCTCATCAAAGACGCCCTCTCCCTCATACCCTACGGCTTCTACAGCATCACCTCGCGCAGCGGCGACGAAGTCAACGCCATGGTCGCCAACTGGGTCATGCAAGCCTCCTTCACCCCCCGGCTGGTCGCCATCGGTTTGCAGAAGAAAGCCTACACCCACAGCCTCATTGCCACCGGCGGCCAGTTCGCCGTCAACATCTTCCGCAAAGAGGACGTGGAAGCCATCAAGCCCTTCACCAAAGGGCGGGCCAAGAACCCCGACAAAATGACCACCGCCACCTACACCCCCGCCCCGGCAACAGGCTGCCCCATCCTTGCCGGCGCCGCCGCCTACGTGGAATGTCGCGTCGTGCAGCTGATCGACGTTGGCGGCGACCATGACATCCTCGTCGGCGAAGTCGTCGGCGGTGACGTATTAAAGCCCGGTGCAGTCACCGACACCCTCACCCTGCCCGACCTGGGCTGGAGCTACGCCGGCTAACCCACCCCCACGCCCGAAACCCGGCCGGGACCACCCCGGCCGGGCTTCCACCACACAGGTCCCCCCATGAGCCAGAGACGATCCCCACGCGAAGCATACGAGCCGGCCACCTGGCGGCTGCTCAACACCGGCGCACAAGATGGCCCCACCAACATGGCCATCGACGAAGCCATCCTGGAAGCCATTGCCGCCGGCGAGAGCCAACCCACCCTGCGCTTCTACGGCTGGCAGCCCGCCTGCCTCTCCCTGGGTTTCGCCCAACCCTGGGACGACGCCGACCTGGATCGCTGCGCCCAACTAGGCTGGGACGTCGTGCGCCGCCCCACCGGCGGCCGCGCCATTCTCCACATCGACGAACTAACCTACAGCGTCTGCGCCCCAGAGAGCAACCCGCGCGTCCACGGCGGCGTCCTGGAAAGCTACCAGCGCCTGTCCGAGGCCCTGCTGGCCGGTTTGCGGCTCATGGGGCTAGACCCGGCCAAGGCCAAACCCTACTACGAAGACCGCGGCGAACCCGGCCCGGCCTGCTTCGACGGCCCATCCAACTACGAAATCACCATCGGCCAGCGCAAGCTGGTGGGCAGCGCCCAAATGCGGCGCAAAGGGGTGGTGCTGCAGCATGGCACTTTGCCGCTGCATGGCGACATCACCCGCATCGCCCAGGGGTTAGCCGTGGACATGCCCGGCCAGCGGCTGGCCATTGTGAACCGGCTGCAATACCGGGCCACCACCCTGGAAGCCAGCCTGGCCCGCCAGGTCGCCTTCGACGAAGCCGCCGAGTTACTGCGCCAGGGATTTGCCACTGCCCTAAACCTGACCCTGGAAACCGGCACCCTCACCCCGGCCGAGACCAACCGCGCCGCCGCCCTGCGCGCCGAAAAATACGCCAACGAGAGCTGGACCACCCGCCTCTAGCGTCCCCCACGCACGCTAGGCCGGCACCACATACCACAGCATAAACAGGTAGTGGCACAGGCTGCCCCCCAGCACAAACAGGTGCCAGATTTCGTGGTGGCCCACCCGGCCGGGCCAGGGATCCGGCCGCCGCGTGTAATAGACCACAAACCCGGCCGAATAAACCAGCCCGCCCAACAACAGCCACAGCGCCCCGGCCGGGATCACCATCAGCCCCAGCCACGTCGCCAGCAGCAGCGGCAGCACCCCACCCCAGCCCAAAATCAGGTAGATCGACACATTCAACACGCCGTGAATCCGGCGGCTGGTCAGCTTCGACCCAATCCCCGCCAACGCCACCAGCCAGATCAACACCAGAACGAGCCGCCCCCACCCGGCCGGGAACAAATTCGCCAGAATGGGCGTATACGTCCCGGCAATCAGCAGAAAAATCGCCGCATGGTCCACCCGGTTCAGCCACATACGCGTATCCTCCCCCACCCGCGCCCCATGAAACAAGGTGCTGGCCAGATACAACCCCACCAGGCACACCCCATACACCAGCAGCGTCACCATCTTACCCGGCTCTTGCCAGGTCAACAGCGCCAGATACAGCGTTCCCAGCAAGGCCGCCAGCGTGCCAAACAAATGAGTCAGCGTATTCACCGGCTCCAACATCAACCGCGGCAGTTGCCGCCTCATCCAGCCAATCATCCGCACCTTTCCCAAAACAGGGTAACAACCACGCCTCTGCGGCGACGGGTCATTATAAGCGCCCCAGCCGCAGAAGACGAACGGCCAGACAATCACCCGGCCGGGGTACACAAGCGACCAATATCCCGGCCGGGAGGCAACAACGGTACTAGCGCCTCGTTTGACAAGACATAAAGTCATGCTACACTGACACCATGAGAGGCAATGTGGGCGAACGACTTCGTCAGCTTGGCCGCTGGCTGCTGGGGCTGCTCCTGCTCCCCTTCCGCCTGCTGTGGCGCGCCCTCCGGGCCACCTGGCGCGGCCTGGGGCAAATCGGCCTATGGCTGCGCCGCCAACTAGCCGCCCTGCTGGGGGCCGCCTGGCGTTTCCTGGGGCGCATGGGGCTGGCCCTACGCCACCTGCTCACCCGCTTCCTCTGGCGCCCCTTGCGCTTCATCACCACCCCCATCCGCTGGTTCTACGGCAGATTCCTGCGCCGCCCCCTGGCCTGGACTGCCAAATACCTGCGCCTGCTGCTAACCCTCTTCTTCATCCTCCCCGGCCGGTGGCTGCTTCGCCAACTGGCCCTATTCATGGGCTGGCTCATTGTCCGGCCGGTGCGCCGCACCAGCCGCTGGCTGCGCGACACCACCCGCCGCCGCTGGGCCGCTGCCGCGCCGGCCCGCTACCTGCGCCGCCGCCGCTGGCGCTCCCGCCGCCAGGTGTGGCAGGCCCGCTGGTACCTCTTCTGGCACCGGCAGCAGCCACCCCGCCAGGTAGAAATCGCCCCGGCCGGGCCACGCCCATACCGCCGCCGCCGCAACACCCGCCTGGCCACCACCGCCGCCACCGCCGGGCTGCTCATTGCCGCCAGCTTCTTCACCGTCAAGCAAATGCCCCAATTGGGGCGCGCCGTGGCCAGCGGCACCTACGAGCTAAATCCCAGCAAACTGCCCCTGGCCCCCACCGCCACCCCCGCCCGCGAGCCAACCGCCACGCCGCTGCCCCCCACCCCCTGGCCCACGCCCGATCCGCTTAATGGCGGCGGCAGTGTGGCCTTCACCCTGCGCCAGGATGGCAACAGCGACATCTACGCCCTCTCCATTGGCCAATCTCAGCCGGTGCGCCTCACCAACCACCCGGCCGATGACCGCGACCCCGCCTGGAGTCCCACCGGCCGGGAACTGGCCTTCGCCTCCCACCGTGACGGCAACTGGGAGCTTTACGTGCTAGACCTGCAAAGCGGCGCGCTAGACCGGTTGACCAACGACCCCGGCTTCGACGGCGGTCCCAGTTGGTCACCCGATGGGCAGTGGCTGGTCTACGAATCCTACCGCAACGACAACCTGGACATCTACATCATCAGCCGCGACGGCCAGCAAGGGCCAATCCGCCTGACCGAAGACCCGGCCCCCGACTTCGCCCCCGTCTGGTCGCCTGGCGGGCGGCACGTGGCCTTCACCAGTTGGCGCAGCGGCAACAAAGACATCTTCATCATGCCCCTGGATGCCGCCTCCGATACGGCCGCGCTAAACGTCACCGGCACACCAGGTGAGTTTGAGGATGACCCCGCCTTCAGCCCCGATGGGCAAACCCTGGCCTATTATGATGACAGCAGCGGCTTTGAACTGGTTTACACCCTGCCGCTGGCCGAATACACCCCGGCCGGGGTGCCAACCACCCGTGGCCAGGGCCGTCACCCCTCCTGGTCGCCCGACAGCGACGCCCTGGCCTATGTCAGCAGCAGCGAAACCCAAAGCCACCTCATCGCCAGCACCCTGGACGCCTGGAGCGTAGCCCCGCAAGCCTTCACCGCCGATGGCCGCCTGGACAGCCCCGCCTGGTCCGCCGTTACCCTCCCCCACGAACTGCCCCCTTACCTGTTGGCCATCAACCAGACCAACGACCCGCCGCTGTTTGTAGAAAGCGTGCACCCCCCCGAACCGGAAGGGCCACCCTACTTGCTGCTGCAAATGCCTGTAGACGCGCCCGCCCCCTACCTCAGCGACCGGGTGGACCAATCCTTCCTGGCCCTGCGTGACCACGTCATCCGCGCCGCCGGCTGGGACTTCCTGGGCACGCTGGACAACATGTATGAGGTGCTGGAAACGCGCCCCCTGCCCGGCCAACCCGACCAGACCTGGAACAAGGCCGGCCGGGCCTTCGATTATTATGCCCGCCACGTGCTGGACTTTGAGCCTCAGTTGGAAGTGGGGCGCGAAAATCAGGGCAGCGAGCTGTATTGGCGCACCTATTTGCGCGCCGCGCGGCAAGATGGCACGTTGGGCGAGCCGCTGCGCGACCTGCCGTGGGATTTCCGCGCCCGCTTTGGCGCGGAGCCGGCCTACTACGATAAGGGGGGCAAGTACCAGGCACAAATCCCGGCCGGGTACTACGTCGATTTCACCGAACTGGCCGCCGACTATGGCTGGTCACGCGTGCCGGCCGACGATAACTGGCGCACCTTCTTCCCCGGCATCCGCTTCTGGCACTACGAAAACCGGCAGGGGCTGGCCTGGGACGAGGCCATGCGCGAGCTGCACACCCCGGCCGCGCTGGAAGCCGCCTTCGGCAAATAGCGCCATGCCCCAGCACCACAAACATAAGGGCGTCAGGCAGCGTCCCGGCCGGGTCTATCTCATCTTGCTGCTGCTTCTGCTGGCCGGCTGTGCCGCCCCCACCCCGGCCGGTCCCCAGCCCACCCTCCTACCCACCGCCGATGCCGTCATGATGGCCGCCCTGCTCAGCCGGACCCCCGCCGGCTCCGCCGAAGCCCGGCCGGGGCAGCCCCCGGTCACGCCCACCATCACCACCACCCCCACCGTCACCCGCTGGCCCATCACCGAACCCTTTGGCACCGCTATCCGGCCGGGGGATGCCCTGCTCCTACGCCCGCCCGAACTGCCGCCCGACCAGGCCGCAGACGCGCCCAACAGCGACTGGCGGCCGCCGCCACTGCCCGTGCCCCTCTCCATTCACCCCGACGACCATTACTGGATGATCCGGCCCATCCCTTCCGGCAAGCGCAACTACGACCTGGAGTGGTACCCCTTTGGCAATGATGTGCTGGTGCCCAGCCTCTACCCATTTCGCATCCATCACGGGCTGGACTTCCCCAACGAGACGGGCACGCCCATTCTGGCCGCCAGCAGCGGCACTGTCATCCATGCCGGGCCGCTGGTCAGCAACCGCAACGGCGTAAACTACTATGGCAACACCGTCATCATCCAGCACGATTGGCAGTGGCTGGGGCAGGACGTGTTCACCCTGTATGCCCATACCCTGCAATTATTTGTCGCCGTGGGCGACCACGTGGAGGAGGGGCAGCTTATCGCCGGTGTCGGCGCTTCCGGCGAGGTCAGCGGGCCGCATCTCCATTTTGAGGTGCGGGTGGGCAGCAATAACTACAATGACGTGCGCAACCCGATGCTGTGGATTGCGCCTTACGAGGGTTGGGGCACACTGGCCGGCCGGCTGGTAGACCGGCGCGGTCGCTACATCACCAATGCCGAGGTGACCATTACGCCGGTGAACGTGGCCGGCAGCGCGCGGACACAGCGCACCTACCTTTACAGCGGCGTGCAGGCAGACGACATCTGGCGGGAAAATTTCGTCTTTGGTGACGTCCCGGCCGGGCGCTATCGTGTCCTGATCAGCGTAGGCGGCATTGAGTATCGCAACTTCGTGGATGTTCTCCCCGGCCGGACCAACTTCCTCACCATCGGCACCGAATTCGAGTTCGTACCCACCGAAACCCCCACACCCACCAATACCCCGGTCATCACCACCACCCTGCCCCTAAGCAGCACCACCCCCATCAGCAGCACTGTGCCCGTCACCGGCACACCCACCCTCCCCTAAGCTCGCCAACCGCTCGGGTTCGGCGTTTAGAGCCAGGGCTAGAGGGCGGACCCTCTAGCCCCAGCCTCACCTGTTTACTTCAATACCACATCCACCACCGGCCGGCGGCCGATTTCTGAGTAGAAGTAGCGATTCAACGCCCCGGTCAGCCGGTTAGTCAGCTCATCCTTGCTGGACCACTGCATACCGGCCATCTGGGCAATCGTCTTCTCCGCGCCGCTCAGCAGCCCGTTCGACGATTCCAGGTCAGTGAAACCGCGCGACACAAACTGCGGCTTGCCAATCAGCGCGCCACTGGGGCTAACATTGACAATGGCCACCACAAAGCCGCCATTCGCCAGCTTCTCCCGGTCGCGCAGGATGGAATGACCAATATCCCCCACCCCAGCGCCATCCACGTAGACATAGCCGCCAGGAATGCGCTCCTGCACCTTCAGGCTGTGCTCGTCTAGCTCCAACACGGTGCCGTTTTCCACCACGGCAATGTTGTCAGCGTGAATCCCCAGGTTGCGCGCCATGGCCGCGTGCTGCCGCAGGTGCCGCAGCTCGCCATGTACCGGAATCAGGAACTTGGGCCGGACGAGATTGATCATCAGCTTCATCTCTTCTTGCGAGGCGTGGCCAGAGACGTGAACCTGGGCCACCTGGTTATACAGCACGTTGGCCCCGCGCTGGAAAAGCCGGTTGATGATGCGGTAGATCATCTCCTCGTTGCCGGGAATGGGATGGGCCGACATGACCACCGTATCCCCTTCCTGAACGCTTAGCTGGCGGTGCCGGCCGGTGGCCAGCCGCCCCAACACGGCCGTCGGTTCGCCCTGTGAACCGGTGGCCATCACCGTGACGCGGTGGGCCGGCAGCTTGCTCACCTCAGAAATGTCGATGAGCAAGTCGGGGGGCAGTTCCAGGTAGCCCAGCCGTTGGGCAATCTTCACATTGTTGCGCATCGACCGGCCGGTGATGGCCAGTTTGCGCCCGTGTTTGGCCGCCGCCTCCCCCACCTGCTGAATACGCGAAATCAGCGAGGCGAAGCTGGCCACAATTACCCGCCCCTCCGCCTGGCTGAACAAATCGTCGAAGGCCGCAGTGATCACCTGTTCCGACGGCGTCCAGCCGGGACGCTCAGCGTTGGTGCTGTCGGCCAGCAGAGCCAGCACGCCGCGCTTAGAGAACTCGGCCAGCTTGGCAAAGTCAGGCGGCCAGTTGTCTACCGGGGTGTGGTCAAACTTGTAGTCACCGGTATGCACAATTAGCCCCACCGGCGTGGTAATGCCAAAGCCAACGCAGTCCGGGATACTGTGGGCCACGTGGAACGGCTCAATGTTGAAGCTGCCCAGGCGGAAATTGAAGCCGGCCTGAATTGTCTTTAGGGTGACATCTTGCAGCAGTTTGGCTTCCCGCAGCTTCACTTCAATCAGGCCAATGGTCAGCGGCGTGGCGTAAATGGGCACGTCCACTTCCCGCATCAGGTAGGGCAGCGCGCCAACGTGGTCCTCGTGACCGTGGGTGATGAGGATGGCCTTCACTTTATCGCGGTTTTCCCGGACGTATTCGTAGTCGGGAATGATGGCGTCAACGCCCAACATATCGTTCTCCGGGAACATAATCCCGGCGTCGATAATGAGAATTTCGTCTTCGTATTCAATGACGGTCATATTCTTGCCAATTTCGCCGAGACCGCCTAGCGGAACAATTCTTAGTTTAGAGCTCATGTTTCCTCCATGAAACACACATGCACAGCGTGTACACCGTAGGGGACCACGCTGCCTGGTTTGGTATGTCAGATGTCTGTTTCCGGTGGGAGTTCCAGGTTCAAACATCTGTTGTCTTCTTTGTACGAACCTTGCTTCGTACGGGTGAACTGGGCGCGTTGCTGTTGTGGGCGACGTGCACAATTCACCCCTACCAAGCCTATCCCGGCAGCCTGGTGCAGTTGACATGGGTCACTACCCCGGCCGGGACAAGATACTACAAATCGATTGATTATAGAACGCCGGCTGATTTATGTCAAAATCGGAGGGAGTACCAGACCAGGAAGATGAGTACAGTCTGAACGAGGCTGAGGAGCGCAGTGTAGAACCACAGCCCCCCCCGCGCCCCGGCCGGGGTGGATGCCACCTGTTTGGCCACGGCAACCACCTTGCCCGGAACCCGTTCGGGAGTGTAGCGCAGCAGCACCACAGAGATATTGTCCTGCCCGCCCCGCTCGTTGGCCAGCTCTATCAGCGCTTCGGCCGCCCCGGCCGGGTCAGCCAGCCGACCCAGGAGTTGCCCAATCTCCTCATTGGTCACGTGGCGCGTCAGGCCATCAGAGCACAGCAGGAGAAGATCATCCGCTTCCAGCGGCAGCTTATACAGGTCCACGCGCGGCGCGCGGTCCGAGCCGATGCTGTAAAGCAGCACATTACGCCGCGGATGAACGGCCGCTTCCGCCGGGGTAATGGCCCCATCTTCCACCAGTTTGGCCACCAGGCTCTGGTCACGCGTCACCTGGCGCAGTACACCGCGGCGAAAATGGTAGGCCCGGCTGTCCCCCACGTTGGCAATGTCCACTTCCTGGCCATGCACCACGGTGGCCACCAGCGTGGTGGCCATGCGGCTGCCCCCATTATGGCGTGCCCCCAAGGCCCGCAAGTCGGCATTAGCCGCCAGCAGGGCATCTTGCAGCCGCTGCCCCCAATCCGGCTCGTCGGTGCTGAAGTAATATTGCAGCACGCGCTCGGTAGCAAATTGGCTGGCAATCTCGCCCGCATCCATGCCCCCCGCGCCATCGGCCAGGATGTACAACCAGCCGTTTTGCGCTGCTTCTTCCGGCCCGGCCGGTTCACGCGCGGCAACGTAATCCTGGTTGTTGCGCCGGACACGCCCCTGATGGGTACGCAGCGCGGCCTGCACCAATGCCACCGGTTCACTCATAAGTTAGACTATAGCCGGATTCAGAATGGGGATCAATATTGCCCTGGGGAGCGTAGGGCAAGCGTAGGCTGATCTGAAGTAGGGGCGGTTCACGAACCGCCCCTACAACATCTACTGCTTGGCCGCGGTGATACCCAGCAGGAAATACTCTTCCGTGCGCTGGAAAGCCAGATTGGCCGCTTCCTCGGCCGTGATGTCACCGTAAAAGGCGCGCTCAATCTCTTCGTCGGCCGTGCCTTCAATCTCATCCCAGGTACTGATCACCGGCACGCGCTGCATAATGGGGGCGGCGTCAATGAAGACGTAGCTGCGGCTGGGGCTAACGCTGGGGTTCAGGAAGGCATCAGACTCGGCCACGCTGATGAGCGAAGGCACGGTCCGGCCGGTGCCGGCGATGATGGTCTGGCCTTCTACCGAGTTGGCAAACTCAATGAAGGTCCAGGCCGCCTCCTTGTTCTCGGTAGCGGCCGACATGCAATAACCGTCACTATGCAGAATGCTGGCGGTCGTCTGGTTGTAGGGCAGCGGGGCGACGTCCCAGCTAAAGCTCTCGATCTCGCGGAAAGTGGGTGTGGCCCGGCGGCTGTCGAAGAACATGGCCGTCGTGCCGGCAATGAAGCGGCTTTCGCTGTCCTGGGCGGCTTCCTCTACCCGGCCGGGGACCACCCCATGCACCACCGACAAATCCACAAACCATTGCAACGCCGCCAGCGATGGGGGCCGGGTCAGCGTCAGGCGGGTTGGGTTGTTCGTATCGTCAACGATGGGCGCATCATTCTGCCACACAAAGGGTGCCAGGCGATAAAGCGAAGGCTCGATGCCTACCCCATACTGGTCAATGGTCCCGTCGCCGTCCAGGTCCTTGGTCAGCGCCGTAGCCGTGGCTACAAACTCATCCCAGGTCCACTTGTCGGGCGGATAGGCCACCCCGGCCGCGTCAAACAGATCCTTGTTGTAATACACCACCAGGCTGGAAATGTTCTGCGGCAGGCACATCAGCGTTCCTTGCCAGTCAAACGCCTCGGTGGCCACCGGATAGAAATCATCACGGCTGATCAGGTCGCTCTTGTCCAGGTAAGGGCCAACTGGCTCCAGCAGATTGTTGGCCGCAAACGCCCCAAAGCGACGGTAGTTCATCAGGGTAACGTCGGGCGGGCTGCCGGCGGCAAATTCTGTGGCCAGTCGGGTGCGATACTCGCTGGCCGACGGAATATGGGTCAGCTCAATTTCAATCTCCGGGTGTTTTTCCTGAAAAGCATTCACCAGCTCCTGGTAGGCATTGTACTCGGCCGGGTCGCCAGACACCATGAAGGAGACCTTCTGCGGTTCTTGTTGGCCCAGGCTGCAAGCCGTGTTGAGCAGCCCTAGCATTAGCAGTAAAGAGGTGAAAATGAGGGAACGTTTTAGCACGAGAGAATTCCTCCGAATTTAGTTTGAGATGCTGGTGTAGGGAGGCACCCCGGCCGGGTATGAGCTGCGCGCCATCGCCAGAGGAAATGGCATTACCGCCGAAGTTCCAATCCTACACCACGTTATTGAGATCAACGTCCACCACCCGGCCGGTTACACGCTTCGAAGCAAAGTGAACTATAGTCCCCTCTCCCACCACAACCAAAACAGGCACCTGACTGCCAACCGCTTTCCTAAGCGAGTTCTAAGGGTCCATCCAAAATCAACTTTGGACTTTCCGTTCGTAGTAGCCGCTTTAGCGGTCTGCACGGCTAAAGCCTTTGCTACAAACTTAATTGCGAGCGAGTTCTAAGAAAGCGGCTGCCAGCGATTGGGCCATCCCCCCAACCCAAACCGCTACTCGTCAATACGCGCGAAGTAGGGCTGCAAAGCAATGAACAGCACCACCGGGATCAGCGTCGCCCACGCCGTGGCGGCCATCAACAGCGCCCACTGCGAGCGGCTGAGCTGCTGGAACAGTTGCAGCGCCACCGGCAGCGTGTAGTGGCTCTGGCTGCTCAAATACAGCAGCGGGCTGATGAAATCCCCCCAATAAAAGACAAAACTCAGCAATGCCACCCCGATCGCCGTCGGCCGCACAATCGGCAGCGCCACCCACCACCACATTTGCAGCACGCCTGCCCCATCTAACTGGGCCGCGTCATACGTCGCCGCCGGAATACGCCGGAAGGCGCGATAAAACATCAGCACATAAAATGGGCTGGTGCCCATCCACGCCGGGGCGATCAACGCCCAGATGGAGTCCAGCCAGCCCAGCTTTTCATACAAAAAGAAGCGTGTTGACCACAAAGCGATGCCCGGCACCATCAATACCGCCAGGGAAATGATGACCCAGCGTCGCTGCCAGGCAGGTGCCAGCCGCGCCATCGCCAGCCCGGCCCAGGAACCGGTCACCAGGGTCAGGGGAACGCCCAGGGCCACTACCAGCATGGAGTTTAGGGCGAAGCGGCCGATATGCACCAACTCCCACACCCTGGTGAAGTTGCTTAGGGTGGGGCGCGACGGCAGCAGTTGCAGTGAGGTGGGCAGTGGCACCCCGGCCGGGTGCAAAGCCGCACTCACCATCCAGAACAGCGGCAGCAAGAAGACCACCGCCACCAGCAGTTGCAGCGCCGATCTGGCCCGTGAGCTAGAGGACGAATGTTTCATCGGTGGTGCCAATATCCCACTGCCGGGCAATGATATAAAGCAAGATCACAATCAGGCCCGTCAGCAAATACATAACCCACAGCGCCGCGCTGGCCACGCCAAAAGAAAACAGGTCAAACCCCTGCTCGTAAACAAACATCGGCAGGGTGTAGGTAGCGTAATACGGTCCGCCATCGGTCATCAACAAGATGGCCGTAAAAGACTCCTGGAAGGTCAAAATAACGTCGCGGAAGATGAGCAGCAGCAGGATGGGCGCGATGAGCGGCAGCGCGATATAGCGCACCAGCCCAAGAGTGCCGGCCCCGTCGATCCGCGCTGCATCATGCAGCTCTGGCGGCAAATCTTGCAGTGCCGCAAAGCTGACCAGGAAACCCTCGCCAATCTGCCACAAAGACATGATGATGAGCGCCGGCTTGGCCCAGGCAGGATCCACCAGCCAGTTGGGCGGCACCACGCCCAGGCTGCCCAGCAGCAGGTTCATCGGACCATACAGCGGGTTGAAGATCCACAGCCAGGCCAGGGCATAGGCAGCGCTGGGGATGACACTGGGCAGGTAGACAGTGGCCCGGAACCAGTTAACGAACCGGCCACCGCGCTGCATAAGATAGGCCACCAGGAACGCCCCAAAAACGCGCATCGGCACTGGCAAAATGATAAGCGCCAGAGAGTTCTGCACACTCAGGTTGAAAAGCTCATCTGTATAGGCGAGAATAAAGTTGAGGTTGCCGGCCCAGCGTGGTGCCGATAAACCGTCGTAATGGAAGAAGGCCAGGCCAAAGGAGATCAGTGCCGGTATCACGACCAGCACAACGATGCCCACCGCATAGGGCAAAAGCAGCAGGCGCAGCCGGGCCTGGTAAGAGAGTTGGGGTAAGCGTCGGAGATTGAGCATAGGGGCGTTACTTTGAATCGCGCGGTAGTTTACGGGTACGTCATCCATTTGTCAACCACGCGAAAAGCAGCGCCCGGCCGGGAATATCCCGGCCGGGGGGAACCTTTTGCCACAGTCTGGCGTCTATTAAGTTGGAGAGGTCGGTTGGATTGTCCCCGGCCGGGTACGTTCACAGCGCGATTTAAGGAAGTGAGAGAAATGAAAATGAGAACCCTACTTATCCTAACAGTGACCATCTTTGCCCTGGCCGCTTGCAGCGGTCCCAGCGGCACCGAGCCGGAAGCCGCGCTCAACAACAGTGCCACCCCGGAGAAAGTATTGGCCACCGCCGCCGCCGTGCAAGAGCCGGCCACCAAACCACCCACCATCAGCGCCCCGGCCAGCCCCACCGCCGTCGAAACAGTCAGCGACACCGCAACCCGCGCCGAGGCCGCCACCTCAGAAGCCACCACCGGCGGCGCGGCTACCGCCGGCGAGGCAGTCGCACCGGTAGAGGTGGACCTGAGCCAGATAACCCCCGGACCGGTGGGCGATGGTACGCCGCGAGAAATGCCCCAACCAGGTGTCCCCAACCCCCAGGTCTACGCCCAACAACGCGCCAGCGAAGACCTGGCTCGGCGGCTGGGCATAGACATCAGCGCCGTCACCCTCGTCAGCGTCAAAGCTGTCGATTGGCCCGATGGCTCGCTGGGCTGTCCTGCCCCCGGCATGGCCTATACCCAGGCCATCGTTCCCGGTTACCAGTTCATCCTGGCGGCCCAGGGGCAGCAGTACACCTACCACACCAACATGGCCGGCAGCCAGACCATCCTTTGCGGTCCCGACGGCGCGCCCGTACCCGCCAACAACTAAGTGAGCGTCTAAAAACAACTTCCCTTTTCTGTTTGTAGTAACCGCTTTAGCGGTCTGGGCGGCTGAAGCCGCTACTACAAACTAATTTCTGGACGCTCTCGTTCACAGATAAGTTGTGTCCAGAAAACGAACCCTAAGGCTTCACCGCACCAACAAAAGACCCCAAGGATTTTCTAAAACTCTTGGGGTCTGAACCGCTTAGTCGTGCTGGTTAGGAGCCACCCACGCCTCTTCGGCTTGCAGCACCCGTACCCGGGCCGGGCCGATTTTTATGTAAATCTCTTCCGGGGCGCGGGCGGTCCCGGCCACCGTCAGCAATGTATCCACCGGCAGCCCAAACAGCCGCGCGTTCTCTTCCAGATAGGGCCGGATCAACGCCCAGTCGCGCTGTTCAAACGGATAGAATTCGCCCCCGTTAAGCTGGTCCGCTGTGACTTTGCCCTGCGGATCGCGCACATAAATTGCCCCACCTGATGCCAGCGAGAAGAGGTTGCCCCCCGGATAAGGTTCTGGCAGCGCCTCTACCTGGCCATCGTCCGTCAGGCGGAGACCATTGAGCACCACAAAGCCGCCACCGTTGTGTGGGTCGCCAGCCATAAACGACTCGGCCAGGTAATCCAGGCAGGTGCCATTGATAATGGCCCGCGGCTTGCCCACCGCGTTGATAAACGGCCGCCCGGCCGCGTTCCCCAACACATACAGCTCGCCCCCCTTGGCCGCATAAGCAAAAGTCTGGCCCACGTCCCCGTGCACCACCAGCTTGCCCTGCTTCATAATCTGCGCCAACTGGTCCTGGGCATTGCCATGCACGTGAATCTCCGCCCCGTCAATGCCCGAAGCCAGGTAATCGCCGGGGGAACCATACACATCAATGCGCACACCGGCCGATGACACGCCCAGCCCGTTACCTAAGAAGCGATGCCCGGCCGCGTGGGCAACCAGGAAGCGGCGAAAGCCATTATCGTTCAGGCGTACAATCTCCGCCGCCACCGAACGGGGTCCTTCCGGCTCGTAACCGCGTGCATCAATAACCACCATCTGGCCGGCCGATCCGGGCAAGGGGGCAGCATCGCCGGCGCAAACGCAGACATAGCGCTCACTAGGGGCGTGGCATATCATATCCACCAGGTGGGCCAGGCTCTCGTCGTACAGGGCCAGCAGGCTGCTGCGCCGCAGTTGGCCGGTGGGGTAGCGCCGGTCCAGCAGCAGGGTGAGGACTCCCAGGGCACGCTCCCGGCCGGGATCATCCACCGCCTGCCCCTCCAGCGCCAGCAAGAAGCCGCGCACGTCATCGTAACGCCAGTGGGGCAGTTGGCTCGTGACCCAGGCAAACAGCTCAGGGGCACCGCCCGCGGGCAAGGTGATGGTTCTGGGCGGCACCGCTGCTTCCTGCCCATTGTGGCCGCCATAAGGCTGCCGGCTCACATCCACCTGCACCTCCCGGCCAAACTTATCCGTACACACCAGCCGGACCGGCCCATTTTCCTGCGGGTAAGCGCTGAAGATAAACGCCCCGCCGTCGGTATGGCTGCCACCACGAGCATTCCAATATTTGTCGGCCCGCGACCAGAAGCGGCCGTCTTCACGGGCCAGCGAAGCCAACGCCGCATCAATGCCCTGCTTCTCCGACGCCGCAAAGCCGATGGCCGGGCCATCCGGCCCCGCCTGCTGCCAGGCAAAGACCTGTGGCCGCAGCATGGAGGTGTCGGTGATGGCCGTCAGGCGGTACACCGGCCGGGTCTCCACCTCTTCCGATTGGGCAATGATAAAAAACCACGGCCCGTCGGGCGAGCTGTGCATGTGCGTCTCCTGCAGCGCCCGGTAGATATGCTGCTTCTCCGGCGGCAGCATCGTGAAATCCCGCTCCGTCGTGGGGGCCAGCGCCTCAATCACATACTCCAGCGGATAGCCATAGACCCGGTGCAGCAGGTCAAACACCTGCACCGAAACCTCCGTATCGGTCAGGAACAGCGGGTAGATGTTGCGCTGGGCCAGGTATTCACCAATGGAAGCATAGTTGGCGAAATCGCCATTGTGCACCAGCGCCTCATTCAGGCCAATGAACGGATGTGCCCCGCCCGGATGCCACACCCGCCCTTTCGTCGGATAGCGATGGTGGCCAATCCAGACGTGCGCCCGCAAATCCTCAAGCTGATAGTAGCGCACCACGTCATCGGCATAGGCCACGGCTTTCATGACCAGCAGGTTCTTGCCATGCGACAGCACAAAGGCACGCGTGACGCCCTCAGAAGCGTAGAACTCGCGGTTCAGGCGGTAGGTATTCTGGAAAACAATCTCGTCTTCCACCTGCCGTCGGGTAAGCGTTAGCCCATTCGCCGCGCAGAAGTCCGCATACACCGCCTCTTTCACCCGCACAAAATAAACCACCACATCGGGGGGGCGCACGTCCAGGCGCGGCAGGGCCTGGTAGTCGGGCATTTGGGGCATTACGCGCACGTGGTCAATCTCAAAAACGGGCTGGATGTGCTTCTGCTCCACGTCCGGTCGGCAGTCCGGATCCAGGTAGGCAATAGCCAGCAGGTAATCTTGGGCCAGGATCGCTGGCGTCACGCCAAACTGGGTGGCATCTAGCCCCACGGCGGCAATGCCCCCCCCTTTGCCGTTGCCACGGTTACGCATCTGGTCCAAGGCTTGCAGCAAGTGGCGGCCGGCCACCTGCTCGCTGGATGCCATACCAATAACCCCGCAGCCACCTTCGGCGGTCTCATCCCGGCCGGGGTCATCCACCAACCACGCCGGTCGCAGCGCCTTCCGCGAATCTAGCAATCTGTCGATCAAATCCATCATCTTTCCCTATTTCCGGTAGACCAGCAAATCCCGCCGCCCCCGCAGTTGGCGGATATCCGTCAGACCCAGACGACGCAAAATGCCATCCAACTGCCCGGCGATAGCCCGATACAGGTTACCAATGCGCTGTGCCCCCCACTCCGGCTTCACCAGCAGTTGCAGCTCCGGGTCGGTCGTCGTCAGGCCAAACGGGCAGCCCCGGCCGCGTTCACAATTGGAGCAGCGCGTACAGCCCAGCGCCACCAGGTCCCCCGTGCCAATCACGCAGCCATCCGCGCCCAGGGCAATGGCCTTGGCAATATCATAAGCCGTGCGCACGCCACCGCTGGCCATCACCGTGATCTCGTCCCGGATGCCCTCACCCGCCAGGTACTTATGCACCCTGGGAATGGCAAACTCAATGGGCATGGCAATATTCTTCTTGGCGATTTCCGGGGCTGCGCCCGTGCCGCCATAGGAACCATCCAGATGGACAATATGCGCTCCCGCATAATAACTGCCTACGGCAACCATGTCCACGTCATGCGGCGTGGAGACCTTCACCGACACCACCGCATCGGGATTGATCGCCTTGATCCAATCCACATGCTTGCGATGATCTTCCACCGAATAGACCGAGTGAAACGGAAACGGCGAAAACAGGCTCACCCACGGCACGCTTTCACGCAGTTGGGCCACTGAGGTGGTGGATTTATCCCCCAGGAGATGGCCGCCCAGGCCCGGCTTGGCACCCTGCGCATACTTAAATTCGACAATACGCGCCTGCTGGATAGTTTCTTCCCGCACGCCAAACATACCGGTAGCCACCTGGGTGATAATGTGATCCTTGTAAGGCAGCAAAGCGGGCGGATAGCCCCCTTCACCGGTGCAGGTGAAGGTTTGCCATGCCTGTGCCGCCCTGGCACGGGAAAGCATTACTTGCTCGCTAACCGAGCCGTAAGACATGCCACCACCATAAAACGGCAGGCCAATCGTAATGCGCTGCGCCAGTTCGCCAGCCTCATCGCTGCGCCGGTTAAGGGGCAAGGTGAGGTTCACCGCCGTTTCTGGGGCAATCCACTCGCTTTCCGGCCGGAACTTCAGGTCCAGCCGGTCAAAGCCGCCCCCAGAACGCCCAACCTTGTATTCCAGCCCATTGGCCGGAACGCGCCCATGCTCCGCCATGTACCAGGTGGCCAGGATCAGATCATCCGTCCAGCGAAAATCCCCCAGCGCTGGCGGTTTGCCCATCGCCAGGCTTGCCCAGTTGACAAAACCCTGGTGCAAAAGGTGAATATTCTTCTCAACAACTTCCGGGTGAATCGGTTTCTGTTCGTCCATCACGCTCAATCCATAACTCGTCAGGCTGCTGTTTCACCAAATCCTTCAATGCCTGCAAAGGCCTCGCGCTCCAGGTTCTCCTGGAACATGGCCCGGCCGGTCTCGCCACGCAGGCGGCGAACTTCGCGCAAGCCCATCGCCCCCAGGATTTCCAGCAGTTGGTCACGCCAGGCAGCCATCAGGTTTTGCAGGCGCTGCGCACCCCAGGCTGGGGTAAGGCGAGAAGGTAACTGGCAGTTAGCGCTGTTGTGGTTCGTGAACTCCCCGTCGAAGCTGGCTTGCATGGCCACCAGCAGCGGCGTATCCAAAACCACGGCATCCAACCCCATGATAATGGCTTTGGGCACATGCTCAGCGGCGACGATACCGCCACTGCCCAACAGCGTCACCTCCTCACGGATGCCGGCTTTGACAAAGGTCTTGTGCGCTTCCTGGATCAACGTGCTGACAAAGCGCCCATCCGCCCCCGTCCCATGGTAATCCGCTGTCAGATGAAACACGCGCACCCCCAGCGCATGGTAGTGCAGCAGGGTCTCCGGCGGCCCATATGGCAGGCGCAGCGCCACCAATGTCTCCGGAAAGCAGCGCCGAATCTCATCGTACAGCGCCGGGTCCCAGGACGCAAGTTCCACCAGGCGTGGCTCAAAAGGCAGGCTGGCGACTTGTGGTCGCTCAGCGGGGGCTACCAGCGGCACAATGTGCGGCCCGGCCGGGTCACACTGGCGCAAGGTTGCCAGCGGGAGTACCAACAGTGTCTCCACTTTCTGGGCCGCCTGCGCCAGAGCGCGGCAGGCCGCTTCGCTGCGGGCAGCCGCCGGCGGCGCATCAAACAGCATGGGAATGGGAATGGAGAATGTGTGCGGCACCTGGCCCACAAGCTGGCCATCCGGGCCAAAGCGCAGGTAGTTGGGCCTGGCCCCGATGTCTACCACCGTGGAGATGAATTCCCGGCCGTGGATGCCATCGCGGGTGGGGCGCACAATTTCCGACATATCGGTCCACATACCATCCCAGCCCGCGCCGCCAAACTTGCCGCGATAGCCCGCGCCTTTGACAGGAATGCTGCCGGTCTGGGCTTCGTAGCTGGCGGCATTGACGTGGTTGAAATGGAAATAGCTGTCACCCAGCTTCTCGCGCAGGGGATTATGGCGAATTTCCACGAAGTCGGGGTGCTGGGTGGTGCAGCGCAGGCAGCCAACACAGTGCTCCGGCCGGGGCGCAAAACCGCCTATTGGTCCCGAAAAAACACCATACATGCAAGGCCGGCTAAGAACAATCTCCAGGTCGGCGCGATAATGGACGAGCTCTCTGAGCAAGTGTCTGGCCAACCCCACCTTGCTAACATGGACCGTGAAGCGCGTAGGCCAGGGCACAATATCGGGTGTCTCGGCAGTGTCAATGTGATACCGGTGATAGGCACCGGGAGAAGCGGTACGTGTCATAGGTTACCCCTGGGCGTTAGTTTATGATGGGCAACGGCTCAGTCTCTCAAGCGCCAGACCGGTTATCGCTCAGTTGGACTTCCACAGGCCCACCCGGCCGGGACTAGCCGCCACAGCAATGGGTAAAATTGTAGAAGCAAGTTAAGGGGCAGGCAAACAAGAGAAAGCGTCCCCGTCGCCACTCCTGCGCCAATCACCCCAAACCGCGAAGATTGCCACCGATTCGCGGCCGATTGCCAGGCGCAATACAACTTCAATCCCGGCCAAACACAAAGAGGGCCTCCAACTTTGGAGACCCTCTTAATCTTACTGACTGTCCTGCCGGTCGATGATTTACCGGGCGATGTGGAAGCCGTCTATCACCTCACCGGCATAGCCATAGAGCGAGCCGTCCCAGTACATGCTAAAGGTGCAGTTGGTAACAGAACCAAGCGAACCAGGCGTGCAGACGAAGATATCGGCTCCGTCACCGCTTACGCCGGATACGGCAAAGGCCCCGGCCACGGTCAGGTAAATATCACCATTGGCCGCCAGCCACGCACCCCAGACATCCTCGGAGGAGCTGGTGTTCAGTCCCACGTCAGAACCATCAAAGTAAATGGCAAACGTGCCGCTGGTATTGGTTCCCAGGCTGGTGGCATTGAAGACAACAAGGTCCTCGTCTGCCCCACTGGCCCCGGCAACACTGTAAGCGCCCACCGTGCTGATCACCAGGCTGCCATCAGGCAGCAGACCAATGGCATCTACATCTTCGCCGCTGGCGGTCAGGCCAACATCAGAGCCATCGAAGTAGAGGGCAAAGGTCCCGGCCGTGCTGCTGCCCAGGGAGGTGGGGAAGAACTGGAAGATATCTTCATCATCCAGGGTACCAACCCCGGGTACGTCGGCAGTCGTGTTGTTGAAGCTCAAAAGAATGCTGCCGTCGTCGAGAATAGCAAAGGCGTCAATGTCTGTTCGGCCCAGGCCCACATCGGAGCCATCAAAGTACATGGACCAGGTGCCGCTGGCAATATCGTAGGCCAGGATATCCTCATCGGCAAAGCTGACCCCGCCGGAACTGCCGCTGGTGCTGGAGCTGACGTAGATAACGTCATCCCCGGCCGGGGGCGGGGTTGGGCTGGGTGGCGCCGGCGTGCCAGTCGCCGCCGGCGTATTGGTCGGTGTCGGCGGAGCTGGCGTGTTGGTCACCTTCGACGGTCTCGTGTTGGTTGGTGCCGGTGTGTTGGCTGGCGTCGACGTATTGGTCGGTGTCGGTGGGACTGGTGTATTGGTCGCCGTTGGCGTGTTGGTTGAGGTCGGTGGGACTGGTGTATTGGTCGCCGTTGGCGTATTGGTCGCCGTTGGTGGCAGCGGCGTGTTCGTCGGCGTCGGACCACCCGTGTCTTCCACACAGATCTCCAGGCTCCAACCGTCCAGGCTGCCGCCATCCAGGTTGGCATTGTCATGCACCGTCAGCGTCCAGGTGCCATTGCCGCTCTGTCCGTCGAAAGCCGCCAGCGGGTTACTCGGCTGGTAGGTGCCTCCCGTCGTCGGTGGGCAGGGCCACGCCCCCGGCGCCGCCTCATCATCCAGGCTCAGGTTGAAGTTGTCTTCCGAACTGCACGAACGCGCCATGATCTGCACGTTCGTCCCGGCCGGGCTTTGCAAGCTGAAGTCCAGGTCATTGAACCAGGTGTGCGTGCCGTTCAACCCCAGCACATTCACGTCCATGATCGTCCCGCTGCCGGCCACGTTCACAATCGAACTGACCGTCGGCGTGCCGCTGCTGGAAATCGCCTTGGGAACGTCGCTGCTGGCGTAGGTCGTGCAGGTCGTCGGTCCTGGCGTGGCTGTCGGCGGTGGCACCGGGGTGTTGGTCGCCGTCGGACCGGGCGTCGGCGTTGGGCCAACGCTGCAGCCGGACCAGGAGAATGCCCCCACCCAGGTCGACCAGCGCGCCGTGGCCTGGACCCGCGAGTATTCGCCCAGGTACCAGTAGGTCACCCCGTCGGGGTCCAGGGCCAGCCCGGTGTAGTCCCCCCAGCGCCGCGGGCTGCTGTCGTAGGCGGTGTAGTACCCCTCACCCGCCTTCAGCAGTGTCTCGCTCTTCAACTGCCCGGCCGGGTCGCCCGCTTCCCGCCCCGCCACGTAGATGCTGGGGAAGGTGCTGCTGCTCATCACGCTGTAGCCCACCAGCATGTCCCCACAGGCGTTCACTCCCAGGTCGGGGAAGCTGCGGTAGGTGCTGTTGCTGGCAAACGTCCCCTGCTGCACCAGGCTGGGCGTCCCGCTGCTCATGTTGATCTCGTACCAGCGCACGCAGTTCACCGTGCCGCTGCCGGGGTTGCAGCCCACCGTGTGTGCCGCCCACAGCTTGCCTCCCCAGTATTCCACGTCCAGCAGGCGGTTGTCGTTGCCCTGCATCAGCCCGGTGGAGCCGGACTGCGGCTGGCTCACCGGCAGGCTGTAGCTGTTCACCGTCACCGTGCCCGCCTGGGTCATGGACGGTGTCCCCCACGGGTTGGCAAACTGCCACACCGTCAGCCGGTTCTGGTTGTTGCCGTACTGCGCATCCACGAAGTAGTGTGGCTCGCTGGCGTTGGTCGGCCAGCCGCCGGTCAGGTAGCCCTTCAGCTTGGCCGGCTGCAGGGTGAAGTTGGTCGAGCCGATGTTCAGCTTGACGTAGTTGGCCGACCCGCCGGCGTACATCACGTCTTTCTGGAAGGCCATCACGTGGTTGCGCACGAATGAGGCCCCAAACATGTTGGCCGACAGGTACAGGGCGTCTTGCCCCACGCCGATGTGCGGGTAGTCGAAGAAGTAGTCGGTCCCTGTGCCGGGGTTGCCGTCAAAGGAGTACAGCCACCAGCCCCCGGTGGCGCTGTCTGTCTTGGATACGGCGATGCAGGCGTAGCCGTTGTCCCCGCCGTTGACGTTGGGGTCGTAGGCGGTGATGCCCATGACGTAGCGGTTGTTCTCTTCGTCGTACGCGCCGTAGGGGTCAAACATGACCACGCTGCTGCCGGTGCCGCAGTTCGCCCCCCAGAACGAGGCGTACAAGGTCGGCCCCACCAGGCTGTTGCCGTTCTTGTCAAATACCTGGAAGCTGGTGTTTACGCCCACGATGATGTGGTCGCGCCCCACGATGATGTCGGGGTCGGGCGGCACGCCTTGCTGCGATTGGGTGTAGTCGATGGCTTTGAAGCTGGCCCCGGCGGTCAGGGTGCTCTCTATCGCTTCGCCGCTGTACACCTGAACGGATTTGTCCACGCCCTGCTTCAGCGACTCGGCTACCAGGGCCTGGAAGGCGGCTTCGCTCACCGGCCCTTCGTTCACCTCGATGTCGGCCTCGCCGCTGCGGTACTGCTCCAACAGTGGGTCGCTGGCCGCCGGGCCGCTGGCCACGTCCATCATCTCCACTTCGGCCGCGGCCACCGGCTCACCGTACACGAGGACCATGTCGTTGCCCAGGTTCACGCTCGCTGCGGCGCTGCTCCCGTCCCGGCCGGGGGCCAGGGCCAACTGCACCGCCGCCTGGCGCGTTTGCGTCTCGGCCACCAGACCAACCTGACGCCCAACCAACCAGACGCCGCCAACAAGCAGAACAAGGATCAGGGCAACCTGGCCCATTTTTGACCATTTCATGATAAATCCTCCAGATGATGAACTATGTGATTTCTTTTCACAACGAGGGCAACTGAAGCGATAATTTTTCTGGTATCACTTCGGTATCCAACAACACTTCACTTAGCCAGTTACACAGTGGAAGCGTAATATTATAAGCACGCCACCTATAGTGCACAAGAAGTATCAATGGAACCAATAGGACAAAGGTGCTATGCGGCTAACCGATCGCCCAGAAAATTGAAGCGTCAGGGCAGGTAATCCTTAACCTGGAACCCCGGCCGGTCCCGCGGGCCAAAGCCCGTTCCAACGCCCTAGACTGCCGGCACACAAAAAAAGAGGGCCTCCGGAGAGGCCCTCTTCTTCAATCAGGGGGTCTGGCGCTTACCGGACGATGAAGAAGCCGTCCAGAACCTCACCGGCATAACCGTAGAGGGAGCCATCCCAGTACATACTAAAGGTACAACTGGTCGTGCTGCCTAGCGTACCGGAGCAGATGAAGATGTCGGCCCCATCACCACTCAGTCCAGTAACCGAGAAGGCACCGGCAGTGCTCAGGTACAGATTACCGGTCACCGTGTCCACCCAGGAACCCCAGACATCTTCCGAGGCAGTCGTGTTCAGTCCCACATCCGAGCCATCGAAATACAGGGCAAAGCTGCCGCTGGTATTGGCCCCCAGGCTGGTAGCGGTGAAGATGAACAAGTCTTCATCCAGACCGCTGGCCCCGGTGCCGCTGAAGTTGCCGGTGGTGCTGACGATCAGTTTGCCGTCAGCCGTCACACCGATGGCGTCGATGTCTTCACTGCTGGCCGTGAGGGCCACATCGGAACCGTCGAGATACAGCTCAAACGTGCCGGCCGTGTTGCTGCCCAGCGACGTGGGGATGAAGCGGACGATGTCCCGATCTTCCACGGTGCCAGCCCCACTCACAGTGAAAGTGGTAGAGTCAAAACTCATCAGGATGGAACCGTCGCTCAGGAAGGTGAAAGCAGCCACATCGGTACTGCCCAGGCCCACGTCGGAACCATCAAAGTACATGGACCAGGTGCCGCTGGCGGTATCGTAGGCCAGGATATCCTCATCGGCAAAGCTGACCCCGCCGGAACTGCCGCTGGTGCTGGAGCTGACGTAGATAACGTCACCCCCGGCCGGGGGCGGGGTTGGGCTGGGCGGCACCGGCGTGCCAGTCGCCGCCGGCGTATTGGTCGGTGTCGGCGGAGCTGGCGTGTTGGTCACCTTCGACGGTCTCGTGTTGGTTGGTGCCGGTGTGTTGGCTGGCGTCGACGTATTGGTCGGTGTCGGTGGGACTGGTGTATTGGTCGCCGTTGGCGTGTTGGTTGAGGTCGGTGGGACTGGTGTATTGGTCGCCGTTGGCGTGTTGGTCGCCGTTGGTGGCAGCGGCGTGTTCGTCGGCGTCGGACCACCCGCGCCTTCCACACAGATCTCCAGGCTCCAACCGTCCAGGCTGCCGCCATCCAGGTTGGCATTGTCATGCACCGTCAGCGTCCAGGTGCCATTGCCGCTCTGTCCGTCGAAAGCCGCCAGCGGGTTACTCGGCTGGTAGGTGCCTCCCGTCGTCGGTGGGCAGGGCCACGCCCCCGGCGCCGCCTCATCATCCAGGCTCAGGTTGAAGTTGTCTTCCGAACTGCACGAACGCGCCATGATCTGCACGTTCGTCCCGGCCGGGCTTTGCAAGCTGAAGTCCAGGTCATTGAACCAGGTGTGCGTGCCGTTCAACCCCAGCACATTCACGTCCATGATCGTCCCGCTGCCGGCCACGTTCACAATCGAACTGACCGTCGGCGTGCCGCTGCTGGAAATCGCCTTGGGAACGTCGCTGCTGGCGTAGGTCGTGCAGGTCGTCGGTCCTGGCGTGGCTGTCGGCGGTGGCACCGGGGTGTTGGTCGCCGTCGGACCGGGCGTCGGCGTTGGGCCAACGCTGCAGCCGGACCAGGAGAATGCCCCCACCCAGGTCGACCAGCGCGCCGTGGCCTGGACCCGCGAGTATTCGCCCAGGTACCAGTAGGTCACCCCGTCGGGGTCCAGGGCCAGCCCGGTGTAGTCCCCCCAGCGCCGCGGGCTGCTGTCGTAGGCGGTGTAGTACCCCTCACCCGCCTTCAGCAGTGTCTCGCTCTTCAACTGCCCGGCCGGGTCGCCCGCTTCCCGCCCCGCCACGTAGATGCTGGGGAAGGTGCTGCTGCTCATCACGCTGTAGCCCACCAGCATGTCCCCACAGGCGTTCACTCCCAGGTCGGGGAAGCTGCGGTAGGTGCTGTTGCTGGCAAACGTCCCCTGCTGCACCAGGCTGGGCGTCCCGCTGCTCATGTTGATCTCGTACCAGCGCACGCAGTTCACCGTGCCGCTGCCGGGGTTGCAGCCCACCGTGTGTGCCGCCCACAGCTTGCCTCCCCAGTATTCCACGTCCAGCAGGCGGTTGTCGTTGCCCTGCATCAGCCCGGTGGAGCCGGACTGCGGCTGGCTCACCGGCAGGCTGTAGCTGTTCACCGTCACCGTGCCCGCCTGGGTCATGGACGGTGTCCCCCACGGGTTGGCAAACTGCCACACCGTCAGCCGGTTCTGGTTGTTGCCGTACTGCGCATCCACGAAGTAGTGTGGCTCGCTGGCGTTGGTCGGCCAGCCGCCGGTCAGGTAGCCCTTCAGCTTGGCCGGCTGCAGGGTGAAGTTGGTCGAGCCGATGTTCAGCTTGACGTAGTTGGCCGACCCGCCGGCGTACATCACGTCTTTCTGGAAGGCCATCACGTGGTTGCGCACGAATGAGGCCCCAAACATGTTGGCCGACAGGTACAGGGCGTCTTGCCCCACGCCGATGTGCGGGTAGTCGAAGAAGTAGTCGGTCCCTGTGCCGGGGTTGCCGTCAAAGGAGTACAGCCACCAGCCCCCGGTGGCGCTGTCTGTCTTGGATACGGCGATGCAGGCGTAGCCGTTGTCCCCGCCGTTGACGTTGGGGTCGTAGGCGGTGATGCCCATGACGTAGCGGTTGTTCTCTTCGTCGTACGCGCCGTAGGGGTCAAACATGACCACGCTGCTGCCGGTGCCGCAGTTCGCCCCCCAGAACGAGGCGTACAAGGTCGGCCCCACCAGGCTGTTGCCGTTCTTGTCAAATACCTGGAAGCTGGTGTTTACGCCCACGATGATGTGGTCGCGCCCCACGATGATGTCGGGGTCGGGCGGCACGCCTTGCTGCGATTGGGTGTAGTCGATGGCTTTGAAGCTGGCCCCGGCGGTCAGGGTGCTCTCTATCGCTTCGCCGCTGTACACCTGAACGGATTTGTCCACGCCCTGCTTCAGCGACTCGGCTACCAGGGCCTGGAAGGCGGCTTCGCTCACCGGCCCTTCGTTCACCTCGATGTCGGCCTCGCCGCTGCGGTACTGCTCCAACAGTGGGTCGCTGGCCGCCGGGCCGCTGGCCACGTCCATCATCTCCACTTCGGCCGCGGCCACCGGCTCACCGTACACGAGGACCATGTCGTTGCCCAGGTTCACGCTCGCTGCGGCGCTGCTCCCGTCCCGGCCGGGGGCCAGGGCCAACTGCACCGCCGCCTGGCGCGTTTGCGTCTCGGCCACCAGACCAACCTGACGCCCAACCAACCAGACGCCGCCAACAAGCAGAACAAGGATCAGGGCAACCTGGCCCATTTTTGACCATTTCATGATAAATCCTCCAGATGATGAACTATGTGATTTTTGTTTACAACAAGGGTAGCTGCAACGAGAGCCATGAAGGCGGGAAAGTTAGCGTTGCTCTCAGTTGTTGCCAAACACCAACAAAAAAAGCAGAAACGAGGGGATCGATTCTGCCAGCAAAGCCAGGTCTCCTAATCGGGGAAAAGAGATATTTTGTTTGGTATCACTTCGGTATCTGACAACGCTTCACTCGGCCGAATTCAAGGTGAAAGCAAGGTAGTGGCGAATTATAACGCCCTGCTCATAATGCACAAGAAATTGGCCAATAGGACAAAAGGCACTATGCGGCAGGCTGGTCGCCCAGGTAATTGAAACGCCAGGGCAGGTTATCCATTACCAGTTCGTCCAGGCGGGCACGCCGCAGAGCAGCCAGGCGGGGCTGTATTTCTCCCAGGCTGTCGCCACCCAACTTCTCTAGCAGGGCGTCGGCCAGGGTGATGGCCACCATGGCCTCGCCCACCACGGCAGCACGCGGCACGGCGCAGAAGTCGGACCGCTCGTAGACGGTGGTGGTTGGCTCGCCGGAAGCCAGGTCCACCGAACGGCGCGGATTCAGCACGGTGGAGATGGGTTTCATGGCAGCGCGCACCACCACTGGCTCCCCGGTGGTTATCCCCCCCTCAAAGCCGCCGGCGTGGTTGGTATGGCGAACGAGGGTCTGATTATCGGCCGCCAGGAAGATCTCGTCGTGAACCTCGGACCCCGGCCGGGACGCATTGGCAAACGCCGGTCCAACCTCCACCCCTTTTACCGCATGAATGGAACCAACCGAAAACATCAGTTGGGCATCCAGCCGGCGGTCCCAATGGACGTGGCTGCCCAACCCGGCCGGCACACCCAGCGCCACCACCTCAAACACCCCCCCCACGGTGTCTTTGGCCTGCATCGCGTCCCGGATGTGTTGGCGCATAGCGGCGGCGGCGGCCGGCAGCGGGCAGCGCAGGTCGTTCTCCTCGGCGGCGGCAAAACGGTCGGCGTAGGGCATCCCGGCCGGGATACTGGCCACCACCGGTCCAATACTCACCACGTAACTGCCCACCGTCACGCCCAGCGCGCCCAGCAGTTGGCGACAAATGGCTCCCACGGCCACCCGTGCCGCGGTCTCGCGGGCCGAGGCTCGTTCCAGCGCCAGGCGCAGCTCCCCATAGCCGTATTTCACCGCCCCAGTCAGGTCGGCGTGTCCCGGCCGGGGCACCGTAAAAGGGGCAATCTCGCGGTCACGCCAGCGGGCATAATCCAGATTCGGCAGGCGGATGGCCACCGGGCCGCCGGTGGTGTGCCCGGCCATCACCCCCGCGGTAAGCTGCACCGCATCCTTCTCAATCTTCATCCGCCCGCCAGAGCCATACCCAATCTGGCGGCGGGCCATTTGCGCGTTGATGGCTACCAGATCGATGGGCAGCCCGGCCGGGAGTCCCTCGACAATTGCCGTCAGCTCCGGCCCGTGGGACTCACCGGCGGTGAGAAAGCGCAGCCGACCGCTCATGGCTCGGCTTGCCAGCCCAGGGAAACAGCCGTGGCCAGGTCAGACGGGTCGATTTGCACCCGGAAATGCTCGCTGGTAGGGCAATCACAGGATTCACATACGGCCAGGCTAACCGTTTCGGCGTTGTACACCTCCACACCGGCCGCGGTCAGGGCGGCCACGGCCTCGTCCACCACCGCAAACTCGTAGGTGCTGGCTTCGCTGCACTGCTGCCCCAGCGGGCGGATGATCCACAGCAGCGGGGCGGTAACCCCGGCCGGGTAGTTGGCCGGCAGAGTGGGCGTGGCGGGGATGGGATACCCGGCCGGGAGCGTGGGCGTGGTTGGGGCCGGGTAATCATCCGGCAGGGCGGTAGCCTCCGGCACAGCCGGGCTTTGATCGGTGGCCGCCGGCTGCGGGTTGGCCGGCTCCAGCGCCGGCGCTTCCGTTGCCTGGGGTTCAGGTGTGGGTTCATTGCCCCCGCAGGCCGCCAGGGCAAAAAGTAGCAAAAAGGCAAAAGCAACAATTCTTAACTTCATGAGGAGACTCCTTTGGATGCAGGGTTTCGGGTATCAACTGCTAGCTGAAGGGTGTTGGATCAGACTTGTGCCTGCGCCTCCGGTTCTGGAGCGTAGGCAGCGTTGCATTTTACCCTGAACCCGGTGAACGTGGTAGAATCGCCACATTGTGTCGCACGGTTTCAGGCCTGTCTGCTTACTGGTTGTTAATGAAACCGCAAACATAGTCACCCGGCCGCCTGGAAACCCGTTGGGGCGGCGGCGCAAGCATCACCACACCGGCATTTGGGCGGCCCTGTGCGCAGCCGTGTGCCAGAGATGAAAACAAGGAAGATCAGGGAGAATTTCATGCGTAAACTACTGCTTTTTCTAGTGCTGGCTTGGCTGGCGGTGGCCTGCAGCCCGGCCGGGGGGAATGAATCCGCTACCACTCCCGGCACAGACGCCACAGGCGGCGCACCAGAAGCACCCGCCTTCACCTTTGTCCCGGCCACCAACGTCGCCGAAGCAGCGATAGTTCGAGAGCAGGACTGGACACTGGGGGCCGCCGAACCTAAAATCACCATCATCGAGTATGGCGACTACCAATGACCGGGCTGCGCTGCGCTCAGTCCGCAGCTCGAGCGTCTGGTAGACGCTTATCCTGATGAGGTTCAATTAGTCTATCGTCATTTCCCGTTGATTTCTATCCACCCCAACGCACACAAAGCGGCCGAAGCGGCCGAAGCAGCCGGCGCGCAGGGCGGTTTTTGGGCGTATCACGTAGCCTTGTATGAAGGTCAGAATCAGTGGGCCGGGCAATCCCCGGCCGGGGCGCGCGACTTCTTCATCAACCTGGCCCAGGAACAAGGGCTAGATGTGGCCCGCTTCACCGAGGAGTTCGACAACGACACCTACGCCAGCCACATCGACACCTTCTTGCAAGAGGCCACCAACCTCAATTTGCCCGGCACGCCCTCCGTCATCTACAACGGTGACCTCATCCCTGGCGATCAGGTGCCTTTCGCCTTCTACGTCTGGGACGCCGTGGTCCAGCTAGAACTCCTGAAAGCCAGGCAGTTTGCCAGCCCGCCCCCCATGACCATCGACACCGGCAAACGCTACCAGGCGCGCGTCCAAATGGAATCGGGTGACGAGTTTGTGATTGAACTCTACCCGGCCTCCGCCCCACAAACAGTGAACAGCTTCATCTTCCTGGCCAACGAAGGCTGGTTCGACGGCGTAACTTTCCATCGTGTCATTCCTGACTTTGTGGCTCAGACGGGCGATCCCACAGGCACCGGCGTCGGCGGCCCGGGCTACACCATCCCCAATGAGATCGATCCCAACCTGACGCATGCCGATGTGGGTATGGTCGCCATGGCCAATTCCGGCGCAGACACCAACGGCAGCCAATGGTACATTACCCTGGCCGATGTCAGCGAGCTGGATGGCAGCTACACCATCTTCGGCAAGGTGATTGAAGGGATGGCGGTGGTGCAGGCGCTGACCCCGCGTGACCCCTCGGTGCAGCCGGACGCCCCGGCCGGGGACCGGATCAAAACCATCATCATTGAGGAAATCAACTAGCCGGGCGGCGGTGTCCGGGCTACCAACCCCCGGCACCGCCGCTTATTGCCCGGCCACATTTATGGGTGGTTGACTATGCAAAACCCAGTGAACGTCCTGCAAAAAAACGTTGCAGCCTGCCCAGGGAAACCCCGGCCGGGTACCCTAACCCGCCAGCCCACCACCATCGACGCTCACACCGCACCCAGTAGGCCCGTGCTGGCCCTGCTGGGCATGTTGCTTGCCCTGCTCCTGGCCGGCTGCAACCTGAGCGGCAATGCCGGTCCGCCCACCCTCACCCCACCCCCCGCCCCCACCCCCACCGGCAGCACCCTTTTCTTCAATGCCCCCTACAACATCGCCCTACCCCCTGAGACCCGCGTGCCCGGCACCGGCATCTTCTATCAGGGACCACAAAACGACGTCTACCTCTTCACCATCCAGGGACTACAAGCCTTCAAGCGCGTCGATGACACCATCAACTGGAACGGGATCATCGCGCCAGGCGTGGTGGGCAACTACAACCTCCAGCTAAAGCTAAACAGCAACATCAGCCCCGCCCAGCTCTACGCCACCGGCCCCGTACGCGTCGGCATCATGAACCCACTGCCACGCGAAGTGCCGCTGGACAGTATGCCCAGCTCCCTGCCCTGGTTCGACAACATTAGCATCGACTACGTCGTGCCCCAAGGGGAACAAGTGCCGGGCACGACCCTGGTCTTCCAGGGCATCCAGGACAACACCGCCTACCTCACCGGCGGCACAGGCTACCCGTACTTCCCATTGGGCAACTCGGTCATCTGGTTCGGCCGGCTGACAGACCGGGTGCTGGTACGCTATGATCTGCGCGTTTCCCGCCTGGATGAGATCGGCCTGGGCCTGACCGGCACCGCCCGCCTATGGCTTACGCCCTGGTCTTCACCCTGAGACAGCTCGTTTGGGGAAGATGAAGGGTTAATCCCGCGGCACCGGGAATGCCCGCCACTGGGCCGCTGCCCACAACCGTTTGCGTAACATCTACCCGTACACCTGCCAGCAAAGGTTCAATGATGTTTCACACAACTTATCCCCGGCCGGTAGACCCCCTGGTAACCAGGAATCCCTATCGCCAGCGCCAGAGCGAGCCGCGTGAGATCATGCGCTTTGAACGAGCGCGCGAGCTGCTGCCAGAACCAGTTCTGCCAGACCGGCCGGAGTGGGTAGAAATGTATTGGCGGGCCTGGGAGATAGCCTGGCAACATTTGCGCCGTCCCCGGCCGGGGAGCGGCTTTGTAGCCAACTACATCGACACCGCCTTCAACGACAACTCCTTCATGTGGGACAGTTGCTTCATGATGCGCTTCGGGCTATATGCCCGGCGCGCCCACGATTTCATGGGCACCCTGGACAACTTCTACGCCAAACAGCACCCCGACGGCTTCATCTGCCGCGAAATCAGCACCCTCACCGGCCGGGACAACTTCTACCCCTTCGATCCCAACAGCACCGGCCCCAACATTCTGGCCTGGGCCGAGTGGCAATATTACCGCTACAGCGGCGACGACAGCCGGCTAAGCCAGGTCTTCTACCCCCTGCTAGCCTACCACCACTGGCTGCGTGCCCACCGCACCTGGCCCAGCCAACTCTATTGGGCCACCGGCCTGGCCAGCGGCATGGACAACCAGCCGCGCATCCCAGGCAAAGACAGCCACCACTACCACCACCACTGGACCTGGATAGACACCAACATGCAAGTCACCCTAAACTGCCTCCTGCTGGGGCAGATGGCCCAGGCGCTCGACGAACCAGAGCTGGCCCAGGAATTAGGCCTGGAGCGCACCTTCCTACAACGCGAGATCAACACCCACATGTGGCACGCCGACGCCGCCTTCTACAAGGATATTGGCCCGGCCGGGGAGTTTAGCCCGGCCAAAAGCATTGGCGCCTACTGGGGCCTGCTAGACAAAGACCTCATCCCCCCCGACCGGTTGGACCCCTTCATCCGCCACCTGCGCGATGCCAACGTCTTCATGCGCCCCCACCGCGTCCCTAGCCTCTCCGCCGACAGCGACGGCTACGACGCCGTCAACGGCAACTACTGGTGCGGCGGCGTCTGGTCCCCCACCAACTACATGCTCCTCAAAGGACTACGCAGCGTGGGCCAGCCGCGGCTCGCCCACCAGATCGCCACCAACCATCTACAGCATGTCGCCGAGGTCTTCCAGCACAGCGACACCTTCTGGGAAAACTACGCCCCAGAACAGGCCGCCCCCGGCCAGCCGGCCAAACCCAACTTCATTGGCTGGACCGGCCTCAGCCCCATCGCCATGCTCCTGGAGGACGTCCTCGGCCTGCAAGTCGATTGGCCCTTGCGCCGTGTCACCTGGGACCGCCGGCTGGAAACCACAGCCGCCTACGGCGTGCGCAACTACCCCCTGGGTCCCGATGGCACCCTGGAAATCCTTGGCGACGCCGAAACGCTCACCATCGTCAGTGACGTGCCCTTCAACCTCACCGTCGTAGACGACGAAGGCAGCCTGCAAACGAGCATTACCGCAGGCACCACCGAGATTAAGCTGTAGACACGCCTGCCGCCCGCATTCCTGAATCATGAGCCGCTTCACCGTTGCCACCATCAACCTGCGCAATCGTGCCGACCGCTGGACGGCACGGCGGTCGCTGCTGGTAGCCCAACTGCTAGACACCCTGCCCGACGCTGTTTGCCTGCAAGAGGTCAGTTTTCCGGTGCGCCAGGGCAAGTGGCTGCGAACGCAGTTAAATGCTCGGCTGGGACAACTCCCCGGCCGGGGCGGGTACGAACTGGTCGAACGGCGCAAATCCCACCCCATCCACGGCTACTACGAAGGCATAGGCATCCTCAGCCGGCTGCCCATCATCGCCACCGACTGGCTTTCGTTGGGCTACGGCGGCCGCGTGGCCCTACGCGCCAACCTGGAACTGCCCACCGGCCGGACCATAGACCTGGTATGCACCCACCTGCACCACCAGGCCACCCACCATGAAGCCCGGCTAGAACAAGTCATGTGGCTCACCGGCTGGCTCAACGACACCAGCCGCGTCCCCCACCAGGTCATCGCCGGCGACTTCAACGAGCTGCCCAACGGGCCGGCCATCCGCCAGATCAAGCAGGTCTACCGTTCCGCCTACCAGGTGGTGCACGGGCACGAACCACTAGCCACCTTCCCCACCGCCCTGGCCGGGCCAGGCGATTGGGCCGGCTGCCTGGACTACATCTTCATCTCCCCGGCCGTGCAAGCCGTAGCCGCGCGCATCTTCCTCAACCGGCCGGGACCCAACGACAACACGCTTTACCCCTCAGACCACGTGGGCCTGCTGGCCACGCTCCAGGTGGAGGATTAGGCCCCACAAGCGCGAGAATTACGCCCGGCCGGGCAAATGCGTGTATAACCATAGATAATCCAGCAGCAGTAATTTGGAAAGCCATGAGCGAACAACAACCCGAAAACAGCACCCCACAACCCAGGCCAACCCTCTCCATCCTCGCGCCCGTCTACAACGAAGAGGCCGTCCTGCCAGAACTGTACCGCCGCGTCGCCGCCATCATGGACAGCATCGGCGAAACGTGGGAACTGATCCTCGTCAACGATGGCAGCCGCGACCGCAGCGCCGAAGTCATCGCCGGCCTGCACCGGCAAGACCCGCGCGTCAAAGGCCTCAGCTTCTCGCGCAACTTCGGCTTCCAGATCGCCGTCACCGCCGGGCTAGACCATGCCCAGGGCGACGCCGTCATCCTGACCGACGCCGACCTGCAAGACCCGCCGGAACTGTATCCGGAAATGATCGCCAAATGGCGCGAGGGCTACGACGTGGTCTATGGCGTGCGCGCCAGCCGCGTTGGCGAAACCTGGTTCAAAGAGTTCACGGCCAAAATCTTCTACCGCCTCATCTACCGCATCACCGATGTAGACATCCCCCTGGACACTGGCGACTTCCGGCTAATGGACCGCCGCGTGGTCAACGCCATCCGCCGCATGCCCGAACGCAACCGCTTTCTGCGGGGCATGGTCCCCTGGGTAGGCTACCGGCAGACCGGCGTGCCCTACCAGCGCCAGGCCCGCTTCGCCGGCGAATCCAAATTCAGCAGCGTGCGCCAGATGCTGCCCTTTGCCATCGATGCCATCACCAGCTTCTCCTACTTCCCGCTGCAGATGGCCACCTACTTCGGCTTTCTCATTGCCGCCATCAGCGCTGTGGCCATTGTCGTCGTCATCATCCTGCGCCTTTTGGGGCCGCACCCCCTCACCGGGCAGGCCACCACGCTGGTCGTGGTGCTGTTCCTGGGCGGTGTGCAGATGATCAGCCTGGGCATCATCGGCGAATACCTGGGGCGCATTTACGATGAGGTCAAGGGACGACCCATGTACCTGGTAGACAAAAAATGGGGCCTTGAGGACAGCAATCAATGACCAACGTTCGCACGGTAGCCGCATCCCGGCTTACCCACACCAACCTCACAACCCGGCCGGGACTCGCCGGCCAAAGGAGCTTACCATGACCATCAATGAACACACCTACGGTTTTCGGACCACCCTCAACATGCCCTACGAAGACGCCATCGCCGCCGTGACCGAAGCCCTGAAGGCCGAAGGCTTTGGCGTACTGACCGAAATCGACGTCAAGTCCACGCTCAAGAAGAAAATCGACGCCGATTTCCGCAAATACGCCATCCTGGGAGCCTGCAATCCCCGGCTGGCCCACCAGGCCCTGAGCAACGAGATGGAAATCGGCCTCCTGCTGCCCTGCAACGTCATCGTCTACGATGACGAAGCCGGCGGCAGCATCGTCTCCATCATCAACCCGCTGGTGATGATGGGCGTGGTACAGAGCGACGCCTTGCAGCACGTGGCCACCGAAGCCGACGCCCGGCTGCGGCGGGTCATCAACAGCCTGGCTGCCGCCTGAACCCCAGCCCCGGCCGGGACCATCCACCTTGGGCTGCGTGCCCCACCGCAGGAAAAGCAATGACACAAGTCGTCATCACCGGCAGCACCCGCGGCATCGGCTTTGGCCTGGCCGATGCCTTCCTGGCGCGTGGCTGCCAGGTCACCATCAACGGCCGCACCGCCGAAAGCGTAGCCCCAGCCACAGCCGCCCTGGCCCACAAGCATGGCCCACAGCGCCTGCTAGGGCAACCCGGCCGGGTAGAAAACCTGGCCGAAGTCGAAGCCCTGTGGGCCGCCGCGCAAGAACGCTTTGGCCCCATCGACATCTGGATCAACAACGCCGGCATCGCCCACACCGTCAAACCCATCTGGGAACTGCCGCCAGACACCGTGGCCGCCCTGGTACAGGCCAACACCCTGGGCGCGCTGTACGGCGCGCGCGTTGCCGTGCGCGGCATGCTGGCCCAGGGGCACGGCCATTTCTACAACATGGAAGGCTTCGGCTCCAACGGCAGCTACCGCTACGGTCAGAGCCTCTATGGCATGAGCAAATACGCCCTGCACTACCTGACCCAGGCGCTGGTCATGGAGACCAAAGGCACGCCGGTCAAGGTCAGCGCCATCAGCCCCGGCATGGTCATCACCGACCTACTCACCGGCGCGTTCGACGACGACCCGGCCGGGTTGGAATCCGCCAAGCGCATCTTCAACATCCTGGCCGACAAAACCGAGACCGTCTCCCCCTGGCTGGCAGACAAAATCCTGGCCAACGACCGTACCGGCAGCACCATCAACTGGCTCACCCGCCGCAAAATCCTGTGGCGTTTTCTCAGCGCCCCCTTCAGCAAGCGCGACCTCTTTGCCGTCCCGGCCGGAGATGCCCAGCCATGAGCCTGGCCATCACCCTGCGCCCACTCACCCCAGCCCAGGCCCGCGAGGTGGTTTGTTGGCGCTATGACCCACCCTACGACATCTACAACATCGTGCCCAACGGGCTAGATGAAGCCGATATCGCCAGAGAAGTGGCCCTTCTCCTGGACCCGGCCACCCGCGCCCACGCCCTGCTCGACCCGGCCGGGAGACTGCTCGGCCTGGCCACCTTCGGCAGCGATGGCCAGGTGCCCGGGGGTGACTACCCGGCCGGGGCGCTGGACATGGGCATCAGCCTGCGCCCCGACCTGACCGGCCGGCAGTTGGGCCGCCACTTCCTGCAAGCCATGGTCGACTTTGCCAGCGCCCACTGCCCCGCGCCAGCCCTGCGCGTGACCATAGCCGAGTTCAACCGGCGCGCCCTGCGTCTGGTGCAAAGCGCCGGCTTCCAGCCTGTGGCCACGTTCACCGGCCGCCAACCACCCCACCGCCGCTACGTCATCCTGCTGCGCCCTGACCCCACCCGCCAGCCAGAATCTCCAGCCCAAGGAGTCCCTCATGGAAATTGAATTCCTGGGCACCGGTGGTGCCATCACCATTCCCCGGCCGGGCTGCACCTGCAACCTGTGCCACGAAGCCCGGACCAAGGGCATCCCCTACAGCCGCAGCGGCCCCAGCCTCTTCGTCCACGGTCCCAACGTCCTCATCGACACCCCCGAAGAGATCAAAGAGCAGCTCAACCGCGCCGGGTTGGGACCTATCGACGCCTGTTTCTACTCCCACTGGCACCCCGACCACACCATGGGGCGGCGCGTGTGGGAGATGAACCAGGATTGGCGCCAATGGCCCCCCCGCAATCACACCACCGATATCTACCTGCCCCAGCAAGTAGCCGCCGATTTCCAGGCGCGGCTGGGTCTAGAGGAACATTTCGCGTATATGGCCAGCCACCGGCTGGTACGGCTGCACCAGGTAGCCGATGGCGCGTCAGTCAGCCTCAACCAGACCAGCATCACCCCCATACGCCTCAGCGAGGATTACGTCTACGCCTTCCTGTTCGAAACGGAAAGCCAACGACTGCTGGTGGCCCCCGATGAACTGTACGGCTGGCAGCCCCCCGGCCGGGTGCAAAACCTCGACCTCGCCATCCTACCCATGGGCATCCTGGAATTCGACGTCTGGAGCGGTGCGCGGCGCATCCCCGCCGAACACCCCGTCCTGCGGCGCGAAGCCACCTTCCGCCAGACCCTGGCCATCATCCACCAGCTCAACGCCCGCCAGGTTTACCTTACCCACATCGAAGAGCCGGACCAGATGGGCTACAGCGACCTGCTGCGCCTGGAAGAAAAGCTCCAGGCCGCAGGCTACCCCATCCGCTTCGCCTACGATGGCCTGCGCGTCACCCTCTAGCCAGCAGACACGCCACAAACCCAGCCACAAAAGGGAAAGCCCATGGAAACAACACTCCCCGTCACACTGCAAGAAATCACCAACGACAACCTGCGCCAAATCCTGAAGCTAGACGTCGCCGCAGCGCAGCAGCACTTCGTGGCCAGCAACGCCGTCTCCCTGGCCCAGGCCCATTTTGAACCCTACGCCTGGTACCGGGCCATCTACGCCGCCGATACGCCAGTGGGCTTTGTCATGCTCTATGACCAGCCTTACAGGGCCGCCTACTACCTCTGGCGGCTGATGGTCGACGCCCGCTACCAGGGGCGCGGCTACGGGCACCAGGCCGTGCAGCAGGTAATCGACTACGTGCGCACCCGGCCGGGGGCCACCCAACTCAGAGTCAGCTACATCCCCGGCCCCGGCAGCCCCCAAAGCTTCTACCACAAGCTTGGCTTCGCCGAAACCGGCGAAGTCGAGGACGGGGAAACCGTCATGGCCCTACACCTGACCTATCCCCCCGGCCAGGAACCAGCCCCCGCACTGGGCAAGCCCCTCACCCACGTCGTCCTCTTCAGGCTGCAAGACCCCAGCGAGGCCGTCATCAACGAGACAATCCGCCAGTTAAGCAGCCTCCCCGGCCGGGTGCCCACCCTGCGCCACCTGGAAGTCGGCCGTAACATCGTCCCCTCCGACCGCGCCTACGACCTCGCCCTCATCACCCGCTTCGACGACCTGGCCGGCATGGAAGCCTACCAGGCGCATCCCGCCCACCAACAGGTGCTGGCCTATATGCGCACCGTCATCGCCAGCGCCGCCGCCGCCGACTACGAAAGCCAACCCTGAGCCGCAGCCCAAGGCTGCCGCTCCCCATCTAAACCGTCTCACCTGACTGCCATGACGTTTGTCAGACGCATTTGTGAATTCTGTCACTAATCATTCCGCCCGCGTCCAGCTACACTATTAGCAGATGCAGACGGTTACTCACCCGTAACCGTTCCAACCCAACCGGGTTCCCCCAGGGATACGCAGACAGCCGGCCTGGTCCCCAGGGGCTGAACGCACACATCCATGCCTGGCCACACCACTGCACAAGTCAGATCTGAGGAAAGCAATGCTAGAGGCCGACAAAATCATTCATACCACCTGCCCATATTGCGGTGTTGGCTGCCAGCTAGACCTGCACATCAAGGACGGGCTAATTTTTCGCGCTGATGGCCGCCGGGACAACAACGTCAACCACGGCAACCTATGTGTCAAAGGGCGCTTTGGCTTCGACTTTGTCCACGCCCCCGACCGGCTAACTGAGCCGCTGCTGCGCGTTAGCGCCAACGGCCAGGCCACGTTCACATCCATTGGCTGGGACGAAGCCCTGGACACGGTAGCCCTGCGCCTGCGCCAGATCCGGGCCGAATATGGCCCAGACAGCATCGCCGTGCTGACCTCGGCCAAGTGCACCAACGAAGAAAACTACCTGCTGCAAAAAATGGCGCGAGCGGTCATCGGTACCAACTCCGTAGACCACTGCGCCCGTCTCTGACACAGCAGCAGCGTGGCCGGTCTGGCCGCAACCGTTGGTTCAGGGGCAATGACCAATTCCATCAGCGACATCACCGCCGCCGACGTGCTGTTGGTGACCGGTTCCAACACCACCGAAGCCCATCCCGTGCTGAGCCTGCAAATGAAAGCCGCCGTGCGCCAGCATGGGGCCAAACTCATCCTGATTGACCCGCGCCGCATTGAACTGGCCGATTTTGCCTACCTGCACTTGCGGCAAAAGCCGGGCAGCGATGTGGCCCTCATCAACGCCCTGGCCCACGTCATCATCCGCGATGGGCTGGTGAACGAAGCATTTGTAGCCGAGCGGGTAGAGGGGCTGGAAGCACTGGCGCAGGCCGTGGCAGATTGGACCCCGGAGCGGGCCGCAGCCATTTCCGGCGTCCCGGCCGGGCAAATCATCCAGGCCGCCCACCTCTACGCCCAGGCCCATGCCGCCGCCATCTTCTGGGCCATGGGCATCACCCAGCACACCACCGGCACCGACAACGTCAAGGCCCTTTCCAACCTGGCTCTGCTCACCGGCCACATCGGCCGGCCGGGCACCGGTCTCAACCCGCTGCGGGGCCAGAACAACGTCCAGGGCGCGTGTGACATGGGTGGCCTGGTGAACGTCTTCCCCGGCTACCAGCCCGTCACCAGCGACGAGGCGCGGCGCAAATTTGCCGCCGGCTGGGGCATACCTTACGAATTCCTCAGCCCCAACGTAGGGCTTACGGTAACCGAGATCATGCACAGCGTGCTCTCCGGCCGGGTAAAGGCCATCTACATCATGGGCGAAAACCCCATGTTGTCCGACCCCAACCTGAGCCACGTACGCCAGGCATTGGCCCAGGTCCCCTTCCTGGTCGTGCAAGACATCTTCCTCAACGAGACGGCCGAAATGGCCCACGTAGTCCTGCCAGCCGCCAGCTTTGCCGAGAAAACGGGCACCTTCACCAGCACCGAGCGGCGCGTGCACCTGGTGCGGCCCGCCCTACCGCTGCCCGGCATGGCCCGGCCAGACTGGCAGATCATCACCGATGTGGCCAACCGGCTGGGGGCCAACTGGCACTACAACAGCCCTTCCGATATCTTCAGCGAGATGGCCCCCCTCACGCCGCAGTACGCCGGCATCAACTACCAACGGCTGGCCCAGGGCGGCCTGCAATGGCCCTGCCCCACCCCCGATCATCCTGGCACGCCCATCTTGCACGTGGGCAAGTTTGCCCGCGGCAAGGGGCTTCTCTGCCCCGTAGAATTCAAGCCACCGGCCGAGGAAGCGGACGAAACCTACCCCTTCATTCTCAGCACCGGGCGCATTCTGTTCCACTGGCATGGCGGCACCATGTCCCGCCGTTCGGCCGGGCTGGACACCATCGCCCCCGCCGCCGAGGTCGAGATCAACCCGGCCGATGCCGCCCAATATGCCATCGCCGATGGCCAACTGATCACGGTCAGTTCGCGCCGCGGCAGCGTCACTGCCGCCGCCAAGATCACCCGCCGCTCCCCGGCCGGGACCATCTTCATGACCTTCCATTTCGCCGAAGCGGCCACCAACCTGCTCACCATCGACGCCGTCGACCCCACCGCCAAGATCCCCGAATACAAAGTCTGTGCGGTGCGCCTGGAGCCGCTAACCGGCCGCCCCAGCGTCGACGAGCTAAACCCACCGCCGGCCGAATAACCACAATGCCTGTCTACCTGGCAAACACCACAAGGCCAGTAACCGGTAACAAACCACACTCTAGGAGATTCATAAACAATGGAAAGCGGTTTTTCACTTGATGCTTTGGTTCCGCGCGAGATGGCCAACAAAGCCGAGACAGTCGGCGTGGCCAAGGCTACTTTAGGCCCCCTGCGCATGCTGGCCCTGGCCGTGCTGGCCGGGGCGTTCATCGCCCTGGGCGCCATCTTTGCCACCACAGCCACCGCCGGCACCAGCGGCGAAATCCCCTTTGGCCTGGCCAAACTGGTGGGCGGCCTCGTCTTCTGCCTGGGCCTTATTCTGGTCGTGGGCGCCGGGGCCGAACTGTTCACCGGCAACAACCTGATTGTCATGGGCTGGGCCGGGCGCAAAGTCACCACCCGCCAACTACTGTACAACTGGGTTATTGTCTACTTCGGCAACTTCATCGGGGCCATTTTCACCGCCCTGATGCTCTTCTACAGCCGCCAATACACCTTTGGCGGCGGGGCCATCGGCGTCAATGCCCTGAACATTGCCAACGGCAAAGTGAATCTCGATTTCGTGCAGGCCATCATCCTGGGCATCTTCTGCAACGCCCTGGTCTGCCTGGCCGTCTGGCTGTGCATTGGGGCACGCAGCGCCACCGACAAAATCCTGGCCATCATCTTTCCCATCACCGCCTTCGTGGCCGCCGGCTTTGAACACAGTGTGGCCAATATGTATTTCATTCCCGTCGGCCTGTTCATCAAGTCGGACAGCGCATTCATGGCCCAGGCCGGGCTGGATGTGGCCAATTACGCCAACCTGACCTGGGGCAACTTCTTCCTGCACAACTTGCTGCCGGTAACCATTGGCAACATCATTGGTGGCGCGGTCATGGTGGGCCTGGTTTACTGGTTCATCTACCTGCGGCCCACCTGGACCGGGCACGGCATCGACAAGCCGGAACCGGAAACAGTCATGGCTAAGTAAGATATTATGCTCGCGCCTACCACCGATCCCACCCTTGATCTGACACGCCTGGCGCCGGTGCTGGAACGCTTTGCCGGCGGCGGGCGCACCCAACTTTTGCCCGCTCTGCTGGCGGCGCAGAAGATCTACGGCTACCTGCCGGAGCCGGTGGCGGCCGCCATCGGCCAGGCCCTGGAGGTGCCGCTGGCCGAGGTGCATGGGGTGATCGGCTTCTACACCATGCTCTACACCGCGCCCACCGGCCGGGAGATCATCCGCATTTGCACCAGCCCGCGCTGTGTTCAATTGGGCGGCCACCAGGTGCTGCAAGCGGTGTGCGACTACCTGGGCGTGGCCCCCGGCGAAACCACGCCGGACGGGGCCTACATGGTGGAAGCCGTGCCCTGCCTCTGCCTGTGCGACAGCGCCCCGGCCGGGTTGGTAGACGAAACTCCCGTGGGCCACCTGACGCCGGACAACCCGGCCGGGTGGCTGCACCAACCCCAACCGCTGCCCCTGGGCATCGTCGGCGGCGAACCCCGCTGGCTCAGCGCCCGCTGCGGCCAGATGGCTCCCACCGACCTGGACGAGTTCCAGGCCCAACACGGCTTCCAGGCCCTGCGCCAGGCCCTCAGCAGCATGACCCCGGCCGGGGTCATCGAGGCGGTGAAAGCGTCGGGCCTGGTGGGGCGCGGCGGAGCCGCCTTCCCTACCGGGCTAAAATGGGAACTGGCGGCCAACACCCCGGCCGGGCCGCGCTACGTCGTCTGCAACGCCGACGAGTCAGAACCCGGCACCTTCAAAGACCGCGTACTCATGGAAGGCGATCCCTTCGCCATCCTGGAGGGCATGGCCCTCACCGGCTACGCCATTGGGGCCGCATACGGCTACATCTACATCCGCGGCGAATATCCGCGCGCCCAGGCCGTGGTGCAAGAGGCCATCGACCGCGCCCGCGCCGCCGGCTTCCTGGGTGATCACATCCTGGGCAGCAACTTCAGCTTCGACGTGGTGCTGCGCTCCGGGGCCGGGGCCTACATCTGCGGCGAGGAGACGGCTTTGTTCGAATCCATCGAGGGCAAACGCGGTTTTCCCCGGCTAAAGCCCCCGTTCCCCACCACCCACGGCCTCTTCAACCGGCCCACAGTCATCAACAACGTGGAGACGCTGTGTGCCGTGCCGGAGATTGTGCGCCGCGGGCCGGCTGCCTACCGGGCCATTGGCACCGCCGCATCTCCCGGCCCCAAGCTGTTTTGCCTGAGTGGCGACGTGGCCCGGCCGGGGGTGTACGAAGCTCCCTTTGGCATTCGCCTGGGCGACCTGATCACGATGGCCGGCGGGCCGGTGGGCGACATCCAGGCCATCTTGCTGGGCGGCGCGGCCGGGGCTTTTGCCGGACCAGAGCAGTTGGACCTGCCCATGAGCTTTGAGGGGCTGCGGGCAGCCGGGCTGCCGCTAGGTTCCGGCGTGGTCATGGTCATTAACCAGAACCACGACCTGCGGCAGACGCTGTTGAGCCTGGCCGAGTTCTTTGCCCACGAGTCGTGCGGCAAATGTTACCCCTGCCAGTTGGGCACGCAGCGGCAGTTGGAAATTATGCGCCGCGTGGCCTCCGGCCGGGTCACCGCCGGCGAGGTTACCGCCCTGGCCGACGTCGGTTTTACCATGACCAACGCTTCGCTTTGCGGCCTGGGCGCAACGGCGGGCATGGCCATCCTTTCGGCCCTGGACCGGTGGCCGGCCCTCTTTGAAGCAGCGGAGGCGCTATGACCGACGAATTCCCGCGCCCGATGATTGAACTGACAATTGACGACGTGCCGGTGCGCGTGCCCGCTGGCAGCACGCTGCTAGATGCGGCGCGCCTGGCCGGGCCAGACGTGCCGGTGCTGTGCTATTCTGACCACACGCATGCCAACGGCTTGTGCCGCTTGTGCGTGGTGGAGGTGGCGGGACGGCGCGGGCTGTATGCGGCCTGTGTCACTGAGGCGCAGGCGGGCATGGTGGTGCACACGCGCTCGCCCAATGTGGTCCGGGCCAGGCGCACCATCCTGGAGATGCTGGATGCCAGCGTGGACCTATCTGAAAGCCCGGAGCTGCAAGCGCTGCTGCACGAGTATGAGGCCGAGCCGGCCCGCTTTGTTGGGGCCGAGCTGCGCCAGCCGCCGCTGCTGGACGACAACCCATTTTACGTTCGCGACTACGCCAAATGTGTGCTATGCTGGCGTTGTGTGCAGGTTTGCGCCGAAGATGCGCAGTTCACGTTTGCCCTGAATTTTGGCCAGCGTGGCTTTCACACCCAGATTGATACGTTTTTTGGCCGGCCAATGACCGAAACGACTTGCGTGTTTTGCGGCCAATGTGTGGGCACCTGTCCCACCGGTGCGCTGCGAGGCAAGCGGGAGTTCCTGCTAGCGCAGGGGGTCCCGGCCGGGGAGGTGCTGGCGCTCACCCGCCGGCGAAAGGATAAGAAGAAGGGATAAAGGAGCAGGCATTTGACCATTGTCCCCCCACTGGGACTCGAAACACCGCCCCGGCCGGGGCCTGTTTCGGGTCCCACTTTTTGTGGAACGACTCATGAAGGCTAGAGAAACCGCGTCTATGTTGGTGGAGATGCACCCCGGCCGGGTGGGGCGGCGCCAGCAGGTTGAAGCAGCGCCCCTGGACCCCGGTCTGCGGCAACTGCGCGCCTGGCAGGCGCAGCGGCTGGCCCTGACCCATGCCGACCTGCTCCAACATCCGCGTTACCGCCGGGCCTGCGAATTCTTCCTTAGCGACATTTACGCCCCGCGCAATTTGAGCCAGCGCGACCATGACCTGGAAACCGTCTACAACACCATTGGCAGCGTGATGCCCCCCAGCATGGTGGATACGCTGCGCCAGCTTGTGGCGCTAAACACGCTAACCAGCAAACTAGATGACCTGCTGCTGGCCGTTCTGGTGAGCGACTTAGGCATGACCGACCGGTTAACGGCGGCCATGTATGCCGAAGCATACCGGCGCTGTGACAACTATGAACAGCGCAGGCAGCAGATTGAACTGATTGTGGCCGTGGGCAAGGGGGTGGAGTACCTGGTGCACCGGCCACTGGTGGGCACCACATTGCGCCTGGCCCGCAAACCGGCAGAATGGGCCGGCTGGGCCGACCTGCAAGATTTTTTGGAGCGCGGTTTTGCCGCCTTTAGGCAAATGGAGCGGGCCGAAGCTTTCTTGCGCACAATTGAACTGCGGGAAATGCACATCCTGGACCGCATCTATGAGCGGGACCCGGACCCTTTTCGGGGGGATGTGCCGCCGGAGTAACCGTTGTTCCACACCGGCCACATCAGCTTACGCGCCAGCTCGGGGATCAGCAGCAGGAAGTCTAGGGGAGACTGGTGGGTGTGGTGGGGCTGGCTCGCACCCCGGCCGGGGGCGTTATGACATTCCTCCCCCGAATGCCTGTAGTATGTCACTACACCTGAAAACCCGTTTTTGCGATACTGATAGTGGTTAAATAGTCACTCGTTTGCTTGCGTATTTGCGCCCCGTGCAGTACGCAATCTCTTTTTACATGGAGTCAATTCCCCGCGATAGCCTACAGGATCCCACTACTTCCTACTTGCGCTTCGTGGACCATCATTTCTAGGAGGTACTTCGCATGGCTCGAGGTCGTATCGTCATTGATGTAGAGCGCTGCAAAGGGTGTGAGTTATGTATTTCGGCCTGTCCCCCGGAAGTTATTGCCCTGGCCGATGAACTGAACAGCAAAGGGTACCGGCCGGTCATCTTGTTAGATCCGGAACATGAGTGCACCGGCTGCGCCTTGTGCGCCACCGTCTGCCCAGACGGCTGCATCACCGTATACCGTGAATTGCCTGCCCCAAAGGAGGTCAAAGAAAATGCCACAGCAATTGCTTAAGGGAAATGTGGCGTTCGCCGAAGCCGCTGTGCGGGCAGGTTGCGAGGCTTATTTTGGTTATCCCATCACCCCGCAAACTGAATTATTAGAGCATATGTCAAAACGGATGGTGGAGCTAGGCCGTGTCTTTTTGCAAGCTGAAAGTGAAGTGGCAGCCATCAACATGGTGTATGGCGCCGCCGCGGCCGGGGCCCGGGTGATGACCTCTTCCAGCAGCCCCGGCATCAGCCTGATGCAAGAGGGCTTCAGCTACATTGCCGGGTCCGAAGTGCCGGTTGTGGTGGTGGATGTTGTGCGCGGTGGCCCCGGGCTGGGCAACATCCAGCCCAGTCAATCCGACTATAACCAGGTGACCAAGACGGCCGGGCATGGTGATTTCCATCCCATTGTGCTGGCCCCTTCCACCGTGCAAGAGGCTATCGACCTGACCGTGCTGGCCTTTGACCTGGCCGACAAATACCGCACGCTGGTCATTGTGGTGGCCGATGGGGCCATTGGCCAGATGATGGAGCCGGCCGAATTCCCGCCCATGCAGCCGCTGGCCAAAAGGCCGGCCTGGGCCCTGACGGGCGCCGAGGGGCGCGAAAAGAATCTCGTTTCCTCGATTTACCTGGGAGCCAATAATCTGGAGGCGTTTAACCAGAAGCTGCAGCGTAAGCTGGCGGCTATTGCCGCCAATGAAGTGCGCTACGATGAGGCGTATGTCGACGACGCCGATGTGCTGCTGGTGGCCTTTGGTACGGCGGCGCGCGTGGCGCGCACGGCAGTCCAGCGGCTGCGTAAAGAGGGGCTGCGGGTTGGTTTGCTCCGGCCGGTGACCCTCTGGCCCTTCCCGGAAGAACGGCTGATCGAGCTGGCAGACCGGAGCAAGGCCATTCTGGTGGTGGAAATGAATGCCGGGCAGATGCTGCAAGACGTCCGCGCTGCCGTCGGCCGGCAGGTCCCCATCCAGTTCCTGGGCCGCATGGGCGGGGCGATTCCCATGCCCGAAGATGTTGAGGAAGAGGTACGCAATTTGCTGGCTAAATTGCCCAAGCCTTCGGAAGTTCCCGTGCTGGAGGGCCACAATGGTCACCTTAGTAACTGAAAAACTCGTCTACGAACGTCCACGCTCACTGGACAGCGTGGCTACCCATTACTGCCCGGGCTGCACCCACGGCACGGCGCACCGCCTGGTGGCCGAAGTGCTGGATGAACTGAATCTGCGCGAGAAAGCGATTCTGGTCGCCTCTGTGGGCTGTTCTGTTTTTGCCTATAACTACTTTGATATTGACGCCTGCGAAGCGGCGCACGGCCGTGCCCCGGCCATGGCGACCGGTGTCAAACGGGTTCACCCGGACAAGTTTGTTTTTACTTACCAGGGAGATGGCGACCTGGCATCTATTGGCATGGGGGAGATTATTCACGCCGCGGCCCGGGGTGAGAAGATCTCGGTCATCTTTGTCAACAACGCCATCTATGGCATGACCGGCGGCCAGATGGCCCCCACAACGCTGGCGGGACAGAAGACGACATCCTCACCGCTGGGGCGAGATGTGGCCCTGACCGGCCAGCCAATGCGCATGGCAGAACTGCTGGGCAGCCTGCCGGGCACGGTGTATGCGGTGCGCCGCAGCCTGCACGATGCGCGTCATGTCATCCAGGCCAAGAAGGCGATCACCACCGCTTTTGAAGCACAGCTCAAGGGCCTGGGTTTTAGTATTGTGGAATTGCTTTCTTCCTGCCCCACTAACTGGGGGTTGGATCCGTGCGATGCGCTGGATTGGGTGCGCGATAACATGGTCCCGTATTATCCGCTGGGCGACTTTAAGGTGGCCGAAGAGCTGCAAACGAAACGCGGCCGGGGCTAGAAAAAGGCTGGTAAATGGCTAAGACAATGCCAGGCGCACCGGGCAGCCACTTGAACTGCCTGGTGTGCCTTATCCCATTTACCCATGTTTACAATAAGGAGCGCAATCAATGACTACTCCCTGGCAACAACGTTACTCACAACGTATGAAGTGGATGGGCAGTTCCATCATCCGGGAACTGCTGAAGCTGACGGAAAAGCCGGACATTATCTCGTTTGCTGGTGGGCTGCCGGCCCCTGAGGTGTTTCCGGTGAAGGAGTTTGAAGCGGCCACGCAGCAGGTGCTGGCCGAACATGGCAGCCGGGCGCTGCAATATGGCACGACGGAGGGGTACGGGCCGCTGCGCGAGTATATTGTGCGGCGAATGTCGCGCTATGGTATTGAAGCGGAGCCGGAGAATGTGTTGATTACCAGTGGGTCACAGCAGGCGCTGGACCTGATTGGCAAGATTCTGATTAACCCTGGTGACCTGATCCTCACTGAACAGCCGACGTATGTGGGAGCGATACAGGCGTGGCGGGCGTATCAGGCGGAGTTTGCCACGGTGCCTATTGATGATGAGGGGCTGCGCACGGATTTGCTGGAGGAGGCGCTGTGTGCCGGGCCGAAGTTCATGTACATTTTGCCGAATTTCCAGAACCCGGCCGGGGTGACCCTCTCCCTGAAGCGCCGCATGAAGCTGCTGGAAATTGCCGACCGCTACGGTATCCCCATTATCGAAGATGACCCCTACGGCCAACTGCGCTACGAAGGGGACCACCTGCCCTCGCTGGTGGCCTTAGATGCCCAGAAGCTGAATGGGCGGGGGGTCTCTGGCAATGGCATGGGCTTCTTCCGCGGCAACGTTATCTACCTGAGCACCTTCTCCAAGACGCTGGCGCCTGGCCTGCGCCTGGGCTGGGTGGTTGCCCCTAAGGAAGTGATAAAGCGCTGCGTGATGGGCAAACAGGGTATGGACCTGCACACCAGTACCTTTGTGCAGATGGTGGCCTATGAAGTGATTAAGGATGGCTTCCTGGATGAGCATGTGCGCCATATTCGCCGCGTTTATCGCGAGCGGCGAGATGTGATGCTGGCCGCCATGGAGCGCTACTTCCCGCCGGAGGTCCATTGGACCATCCCGGCCGGGGGTCTCTTCCTGTGGATCACCCTGCCGGAGAGCCTGAACACAACCCAACTGCTGGAAAAGGCGGTGGAAAACAAGGTGGCCTATGTGCCCGGCTCAGCCTTCGACCCGGCCGGGGACTCACTCAACACCGCTCGCCTCAACTTCTCCAATGCCCGGCCGGAAAACATCGAACTGGGCATCAAGCGGCTGGGCCAGGTGTTTGAGACAGCCATCCAGCAAGGGCTGACCAGAGAGACATCTCCCATCGTCACCGACGTGCAGTTGTTGGGCGTGAACTAACCAATAGCGTGTGCGGCGAGATGGCGTAGCATGCGGTGCGGCGCAGCCCAATCAAAGCGAGCGCGTGGCAGCGCAGCCTCTACGGACAACAGACGTGCTGCGCCATCCCGCTGCCCATTACGAGGCAATCATTCATGGAAACATCAATCGTCATTTCTGGATTCGGCGGGCAGGGAGTGCTTTTTGCCGGGCAACTGCTGGCTTACGCGGGGATGGACAGCGGGTATCATGTCACCTGGATCCCTTCTTACGGCCCGGAAATGCGTGGCGGCACGGCCAACTGCACGGTCATCATTAGCCAGGAGGCAATCGGCGCGCCAATTGTCTCCCGGCCGGATATCGTCATAGCCCTCAACCTGCCCTCCTTCGAGAAATATGAAGACCTGGTCAAGCCGGGTGGGCTTTTTGTGGTCAACAGTTCGCTGGTAGACACCCCCGTAACTCGCACCGACATCGACGTCGTCTATGTGCCGGTGAACGAGATTGCCGAGACATATGGCACAAACAAGATGCTAAACATGGCCGCCCTGGGGGCCTTGCTGGCCCACCGGCCGGTGCTGACCCTGGCCGCCCTGGAAGAAGCGCTGCGCGATCACCTGCCGGCTTCCAAAGCCGCCCTGATTGAGGGTAACATCGCGGTGCTGCTCCAGGGACATGCCCAGGCCCTCACCCCGGCCGGGGAGTAACCCAGTCCAGGACCGCGGCAACAAGCAGCCGGCCCATTTTGTCAGGTCAGTGTGCTACACATCACGCGTATAGCACCCAGATTCCCAATTGCGCCTTACGCCTCACCAGACAGGAGGTGCCATGTTCAAGAGAATCCTTGTTCCGCTAGATGGGTCTAGCCTGGCCGAGCAGGCCCTAAAACCAGCCCTGGCCCTGGCCCGCCGCTCCGGCGGGCAGATCCTGCTGCTGCGCATTCCCGCCTTTCAACAGGCCATTGTCCCCGACCCGGCCGGGCAAGCCCTTGTCTGGCCCGAGATCGACGGCGAAAACAGCCGCATCGAAGCCGCCGACTATCTGCGCAACATCCAACGCATCAACCCCCAGATAACCATGCGCACCCTGGTCATAGACGGCGACGAGGCCAGCACCATCATCGACACCGCCCAAGAGCAAGATGTCAACCTAATTGTTATGTCAACGCATGGCTACTCAGGATTCACACGCTGGATGCTGGGCAGCGTCACCGAAAAAGTGCTGCGCCAGGCCCCCTGCCCCGTACTCGTCGTGCGCTCCGCCAACCCAATCACAAAAGTCGTCATCGCCCTCGACGGATCCTTGCTCTCCGAACAAGCCCTGGATCCGGGACTGGAAGTAGCCCATCAACTGGAGGCCGAAGTCACCCTGCTGCGCGTCTATCACGGCGGCAGCCTGCGCGAAGAAGAGCGGGTCCAGCTCGATTGGACAGAATCCGGCCTAAACCAGCGGCTGCACGAAAGCGTCCGCGAAAGCGTCCGCGCCTACCTGGAACAGACGGCGCTGCACACCAAACGCCCCGGCCAGGAGATCGACTACATCGTGCTAGATGGCGCGCCCGCCCAAACCATCCTGGATTACATCGATGTCCAGGGCACAGACCTGGTGGTAATGGCCACCCACGGCCGCGGCGGTTTGCGCCGTTGGGTATACGGCAGCATCACTGAGAAAGTCATGCGCAGTGCCAACTGCAGCATGCTCATCATTCGTCCGCCAGCAGAGGATCTGGCCTAAACGCTCGTTTCTCACTTGCCTGGCAAGGTTGGTCCAACTGGCACAAGCGTGATGCCCCCATCCATTGCGCGTCTGGCCCGTGCCGGCACTGCCCCCGGCCGGGCTGGGCACCATAATCCGGCTGCCCCACCGGGGCGCTGTTGAAAACAGGGAAACCGATGCCTGTCAAAACACGATCTCGTAACCCCAACAATCCGCGGCACACATCCCAACCCCAAACTCACCCACACGCCGCCTCAAACCAACACCCAGACCCCACAGCCATCATCCAACGCGCCAGGTCAGAGCCACAAACACTAACGCCGCACGATGTGTTGTGGCTGCAGCGGACCGTCGGCAACCAGGCTGTGCTGCAAACATTGGGTACAGGCGGGCCGGGCACAGGCCAAACCCCAACCATCCAGCGCAAGTGGGGCAGCCCCAAAAAACGGTACGACGACGCCATAACCTACCTGAACAACATAAACGCCGGCCTGGGCGGAACGGTCAGGAACAACACCAGCCGCTTTCGCGATGGCCACCGAATCTCGCTGGGGCAAACCGGCCGGGCAATCACCGACCTCGGCAAACGCGACGCCCTACGCGCCTTACTGCTGTGCCTGGTCGCCTTCGGCCTGAGAAACCAACTGGCCAACGCCAAAACCGAATACGGAGCAGCCAGCAGAGCCGACATCGACGATGCCATCCAAAGCTGGTGGCCCATCGACGGCAGAGGAGCGGCAGACATTGCCACCGCCGCCGCCACCGCGCCAGACCTGGGTGCCCTAAACCTGGCTCTCGGCCGCCGCGGGACATTCAAGACGGCTATCACCTGCTATTGGACGGTCGCGTATTGGGCGTTCAAGGCAGGGGTGGTGTCTATGCGTTTTCTGCGCGATTGGGATGAAGGGCTCAACCCCTTCAAGGCCAAAGATACCCTGCTTCCCAATCCCACACAGTACGCCTCCCCGCATAACGTCCCGGCCGGGCACACAGTTGGCTTTTTCATCCACGACTACTGCGTCCACTTTGCCGTCTCCACCGGTGGCGGCATGTGCGCCGGCACCAACGCCGCGGCTCTTGGCCACCCCAACCACGCCATCCTCAGCATCGACCAGATCTGCCAGGCCTTCGACCGGCGTGAGGGCCGCACAAACGCCTGCGCCGTCAAGGCCCAACTCATCCCCAACCCCTATTAGGCAAACCAGCAAAACACTGCCCAAAGGACAACCATGGAAGAACAACTGCGCCAGGCTTTCAAATACCTAAATCGGGTCATGGTGCCACTATGGCGGCTGGGGCTGGGGCCGTTGATCAACATCTGGCCCTCGGTAGGCGGCCAGATCATGGTCATCATGCACATTGGCCGCAAGAGCGGGCTGCGCCGCTACACGCCGGTGAACTACGCCCTGGTAGATGGCGAACTCTACTGCACCGCCGGCTTCGGCAAGATTTCCGACTGGTACCGCAACATCAAGGCCCATCCCCAGGTGGAAGTCTGGCTGCCAGACGGCTGGTGGGCAGGCGAAGTAGCAGAGATTGGCCCGGGGGAGCGCCGCCTTTGGCTGCTGCGCCAGGTACTCATCGGCAGTGGCTTTGCCGCCCGGCTGGCCAATATCAACCCCCACACCATCACCGATGCGGCCCTGGCTGAGAGCACAGCCAGCTATCGCCTGCTGCACATTCACCGCACCGCGCCCTGCACCGGCCGGGGTGGGCCAGGTGAGTATGCCTGGGTCTGGCCCGTCGCCACCATGATCTTGCTGCCACTGGTCCTGCGCCGCCGCCGGCGCTAAACCCCGGCTACTTCCTCCGCAAAAACTGGTGCAATGGGCGTCACCCCCCAAAAGCCCACGGAGGAAGCACGATGCCATTTGCCCGCCGCCGCCCCGGCCGGGAGCCAGATCACCATCCAGTTCGACCGACCAGACCGTCACCCTGACCCCGGCCCAGCCCTTCCCGGCCGGGATGAGAAACAGGCAAATTCCCGGCCGGGGCGCTTGCCCGCCACGCCCAGTAGAGGTATACGTTAGGGAAACAACCACAAGAGCGAAGGACAGCCAGAATGCAGCTAACTTACGTCGGGCACGCCACCGTCCTGCTAGAAACAGGGGGCCGGCGCATACTTACAGACCCCATGCTGCGCAACCGTGTCACCCACCTCACCCGCCGTCCTTCCCCGGTTGCCCCCGAATGGTACAGCAGTCTGGACGCCGTCCTCATCTCTCACCTCCATTGGGACCATTTCGACACCGCCTCGCTGCGCCTGCTCGACCACAAAACCCGTTTCATCGTCCCTCTGGGCACCGCACCACTGCTGGAGAAACTCGGCTTTCGCCACGTCGAAGAGGTAAATGTCGGCGAACAAACCAATGTTGGACCGCTCACCATAACCGCCACCTACGCCGAACACGGCCGGTCGCGGCTGCCCTTTGGCCGCTCGGCCCCTTGCCTGGGCTTCCTCATCAACGGCGGCCATACCACCTACTTCCCCGGCGACACCGACCTCTTCCCGGAAATGACCGCTCTGGCACCGCAGCCCATCGACCTGGCCCTGCTGCCGGTGTGGGGCTGGGGTCCTACCCTGGGCAATGGCCACATGACCCCACAGCGCGCCGCCGAAGCCCTGACCCTGCTGCGCCCCCGGCTGGCCATTCCCATCCATTGGGGCACCTACCATCCCATCGGCATGGGCTGGCTAGACCCGGAATTCATGCGCGTGCCTCCACACACGTTTGTAACCCAGGCCGCCTTCACCGCCCCCCAGGTCAAGACGTTTGTGGTCGCCCCCGGCGAGGGCATAGACCTCACAAACTGGGTCAACGGCACTTCCTGAGCGGTAAGAACAGTACGGCGGGGGGTGGGTCCCGGCCGGGGTGCCCCCAAATTTACCCTGCCCAAAAAAGATCGATTTTCCGCAAATGATTGTATAATGCACATAGGGGCGAGCGACACAGGCAGGCCTAAACACCCAGCAAAAACGAATAAGGAACTGTGCGATAGGAGGATTATTGGTCATGGCGCTCTTTGGGCCACCAGACGTGGCAAAACTTAAGGCACAAAAAGACATTCCTGGTCTGATCAAGGCGCTGAGCTATAGGAAGGACCGCAACGTCCGCCTCAGCGCCGCCAAGGCTTTGGAGGAAATCGGTTCGCCAGAAGCCTTCAAACAAGAAGACAACTTCAAGGCCCTGCTAGACGTGCTGCGCATGAAAGATTCCCAGCCGCTGGAATTTGCCAATGCGCGGATGGCCGCCGTCCGTGCCGTGCAAATGGTGGGCGATCCCCGGGCCGCCGAGCCAATGGCCAAAGCCATGTGGCACGTTGACCTGGCTGATGCCCGGGTTCAGCGGACGGTCATCGCCGCCTTCGTAGCCATTGGCAGCCCGGCTGTAGACCCCCTATTGAAGATCCTGCGCGACGAGAAACTGTCCGAACAGCAAGGTGGGGCAGCCGTCGAGCAGGCGGTGGTCAAATCGTTGGCCGGCATAGGCGATCCCCGGGCCATTGAACCGCTGGCCCGCTTACTGCTAAGACCGGGCAAGAAGAAAGGGGTGGGGCAGACCACTGCCGCGGCCTACGCCGCCACCGGGCTGGGCAAAATTGGAGGGCCACAGGCCAAAGGCATTCTCCTCTCCGCACTGAAAAACGATAGCAGTGACGTGCGGGAAGCAGCCGTGCGTGCCCTGGTGGAAATCAGCGACGACGAAGTGGTCGATGCCTTGATTGAACTGCTGGGGCACACCGAATGGGATAGTGACCCAGAGGCCGGTGACCTGGGCGGCACAACTCGCTCTGAGGCAGCCCGCGCTTTGGGCAAATCGGGCAACAAGCGGGCTGTAGCGCCGCTGATCCAGGCGCTGCAAAATGACCCCAAGGCGTATGTGCGCGCCGCTGCAGCCCAAGCCCTGGGCCTCCTGGGCGACCAACAGGCGCTCCCGGCGCTTAACGAAGCCCTGGCCAGCAACCAGAAGGAACTGGTAAAGGCGGCCCAGGCCGCTCTGGAGCAACTGCAACAGCCATCTGCGGCCTGATATGAACCGCTGCGGGTAGGGGCAGGCATTGCCACCCCGGCCGGGTTGCCCAACCTGGTCCTGGCTGCCTGCCCCGCCCGCCTCCCGGCCGGGAGCCGCCCCACTTCCCACTTTATGAATTGCCCATATCCGCTTCACAACTTCTTCACATCTCCCCACTAAACTAAAAGCATCAGTTACCAATGGTTGCACCTCATGCGGGCTGGCATCTCCGGTACAACCACGCCAAGAGTAATCACCAACTCTCCCCCTTCTCCGCCAGCCTGCGTGAGGTCTTCCCATCACAGACATAAACATGCCCTGGCGGGTATGGAGGTGTATTATGACGAAGCTCCTAGCACTCGGTGTCGCACTCCTGGCCGTTCTGGCCCTGGGTGGCTCTCTGGTTCTGGCCGGTGAGTTTGTCGGTGACACGGCTACCAATAGCAACACTGTCCCAGATGTCTCGGCCCCGGCCGGGACCAATCCCAACTTCGTAGACGCCAACGGTGATGGCCTCTGCGACAACTGCGGCACGGCCAATACCAACGGCCCCAACTTCGTAGACGCCAACGGTGATGGCCTCTGCGACAACTGCGGCACGGCCAATACCAACGGCCCCAACACCAATGGCCCCAACTTTGTCGATGCCGACGGTGATGGCGTATGCGACAACTGCGGTGCCGGCAACAGCTACGGCCCCAATGGCCCCAACACCAACGGCCCCAACACCAATGGCCCCAACTTTGTCGACGCCGACGGCGATGGCGTATGCGACAACTGCGGTGCCGGCAACAGCTACGGCCCCAATGGCCCCAACACCAACGGCCCCAACACCAATGGCCCCAACTGCGTTGATGCCGATGGCGACGGCGTTTGTGACAACTGCACCGGCGATCAGAACAGCTACCAGCACCAGCACGGCGGCCAGAACGGCGGCCAGAATGGCAACAGCCAGGGCAACGGCCAGAATGGGGGCAACGGCGGCGGCAACGGCGGCGGGTAATCCTGGTCATCTAGCACCCACTCCTGGTACAATGGGAGCAATTCGTCGAATTGCTCCCATTTTTTGATACCAGCGTCCTTGCATGAACACATTACCATGAGCAAACTAATTCTTTGTGTCGATGACGAACCCCGCATCTTGAATCTGGTCCGCGGCTACCTCACCCAGGAGGGCTACCAGATCATCACCGCCAGCACCGGCCGGGATGCCCTCTTCATGGCCCGCGACCAGAAGCCAGACCTGATCATCCTCGACCTGATGATGCCGGAAATGGATGGCTGGGAATTCATGCGCCTGCACCGCCAGGAACGCAACACGCCCATCATTATGTTAACCGCGCGGGTCGAGGAGGTAGACAAGATCGCCGGGCTAGAGATGGGAGCCGACGACTACCTGACCAAGCCCTTCAGCCCTCGTGAACTAATGGCCCGCGTGCGAGCCGTGCTGCGGCGGGTAACCCCGGCCGGGGAAGAGCCAACCCTGCTGCGCGCCGGCAGCCTGATACTGGACCCCGATGCCCACAGCCTGACCAACAACGGCGACCTGGTAGAGCTAACGCGGATGGAGTTCGACCTGCTGGCCACCCTAATGCGCAGCCCCGGCCGGGCCTTCAGCCGCCTGGAACTGCTAGAACGCACCCAGGGCTACGCCTACGACGGTTACGAACGCACCATCGACGTCCACATCAAAAACCTGCGCAAGAAGATCGAAACGGATCCCGCCCAGCCCAAATACATCACCACCGTCTTCGGCGTTGGCTACCGTTTCGCTGCCGACACCTAGCGCTCCGCCCCACCACCACCCATGTTCACCCGCTCCTTGTGGTTCAAACTCACCGCCGCCTTCGTGCTCATCGCCCTGGTGGGCATTATCGTGGTCGCGGTGCTGGCCAACCAGGCCACCACCGCCGGCTTTCGCCGCTACCTCAACGCCGACCAGGCCGCCACCATAAGCCAGTTGGAAGCGGACCTGCTGGCCTACTATGCCCAAAACGGTGGCTGGGCCGGCGTGGACAACATTCTAATTGCCACCCGGCCGGGGCGCGGCCAGGGCGGCGGGGCCATGCTCGTAGACAATGAAGGCCAGGTCTACGGGGGTGGCCGCGGCCGCAACCAAACCGTGCCCAATCTACAAGACGGCATCCCCCTGCTCTACAACGGCAGCCAGGTCGGCATCCTCATCGTCAGCGGCATGGCCGGCGGCAGCGGCGAACAGCAATTCCTGGCCGGCGTCAACCAGGCCATCCTCTGGGCCGGCCTCATCGCACTGACCCTGGCCCTGCTGCTGGGCGCCTGGCTGGCCCACAGCCTCACCCGCCCCCTGCGCCACCTCACCCACGCCACCCAGGCCCTGGCCAGCGGCGACCTCACGCACCAGGTGCCGGTGGAAAGCAAAGACGAAATCGGCCAACTGGCAGTCAGCTTCAACCAGATGTCGGTCACCCTGTCTGATGCCCAGAGCCAGCGCCAGCAGCTCTTTGCCGATATCGCCCACGAGCTGCGCACCCCCCTCAGCGTCATCCGCGGCCAGATCGAAGGCATGATGGATAACGTTTTTGGCCTGACACCCGACAATTTGAGCGTGGTTTATGAGGAGACACTGCTGCTGAGCCGGCTGGTGGACGAGCTGCGCACCCTCTCCCTGGCCGACGCCGGCGAGCTAACGCTAAACCGGGAACCGGTAGACCTGGCCACCCTGGCCGGGCAGGCCGTTGCCGCCTTCGAGCCGCTGGCAGAGGCGGAAGGGGTACAGCTTACCAGCAGCATCCCGGCCGGGGTTCCCCCCACCAACGCCGATGCCGCCCGGCTGCAGCAGGTCCTGGGCAACCTGCTCTCCAACGCCCTGCGCCACGCCCTGCGCAGCGACAACGGCGGGGCTGCCGTGCACCTGCAAGTACAACCCCGGCCGGGCAGCGTGGAGGTCAGCGTGGCCGACAATGGCCCCGGGCTGTCGCCAGAGGCCCAGGCGCACGTTTTTGACCGCTTCTGGCGGGCGGACGCGGCGCGCAGCCGCGACCGGGGTGGCTCCGGCCTGGGACTGGCCATTTGCCGCAGCATTGTCACGGCCCACGGCGGCCAGATCTGGGTCACGAGTGAACCCGGCCGGGGGGCAACCTTCACCTTCGATCTCCCCACCCACACCCCATAAAGCAAAACGGGGCGAGAAAGTTCTCGCCCCGCGCATCTTTGTCAGGTCCACCCAGTCGCCGTCTAGACCTTGGGCACCCGCCGGTACAGCTCCTCGGCCACAATACTGCTTTCCAGCTTCTTGAACAGGGGCAGCGGTTTGGGCAACTGCCGCCCGGCCGGGATCGCCGTCCGCGCCCACTTGCCCACAGCCACGCTGCCGTCATAAGTCAGCGCCACGTGGCTGCGCGTTTCCTCCGCATACGTTTCCAGCCGCTGCACGCCAGCCAGTTTGCCCACCTCGCCCAGCATCTCGTGCAGTTGCTGGCTGGTAAACGGCAGGATGGGCGACAGCATCACCTTCAGCCCGTTGATCGCTTGCAGGGCAGTGTACAACGCCCGGCCGGTGGCCGCCATATCCGTCTTGGCCGTTGTCCACGGGCTTTTCTCCTCCAGGTATTGGTTCACACGTGTAGACAGAGCCATAGCCTCTTGCGCCGCTGCGCGAAACTTACAGGCATCGTACAGCGCACCCACGGTGTCAAAGCCGTTGTCTATGGCGTCCAACAACGCCTGGTCCACCGCATCCAGTTCGCCCGGTTCTGGCACCACGCCCTGGAAGTAGCGGCGGGTCATGTTCAGCACCCGGTTCACCAGGTTGCCCCAGTTGGCCACCAGCTCGTTGTTGTTGCGCTCCACATACCCTTCCCAGGTCCAGTCGCTGTCACGGGCCTCCGGCATGAGCGCCGTCAGGTAATAGCGCAGCGGGTCGGGATCATGCCGCTCCAGTGCGTCCAGCATCCAGACCCCCCAATTCATGCTGCCGCTGATCTTGCGCCCTTCCATGTTCATGAACTCATTCGCCGGCACGTCATAGGGCAAATTCAAGCGGCAGGTCGGGTCCGCTTCGTACAGCCGCTGGATGCCCGCCAACTGCCCCGGCCAGATCACGGCATGGAAGGGGATGTTGTCTTTGCCAATGAAGTAAACGGTACGCGCCTCCGGGTTGTACCACCAGTTCTTCCACGCGTCTGGCTGGCCGCTGTTGCTGGCCCACTCGATGCTGGCCGAAAGATAGCCGATAACCGCCTCAAACCAGACATAGAGCACCTTGTTTTCATACCCGGTTACGGGAACGGGAATTCCCCAGTCCATGTCACGGGTCACGGCCCGGCCGTGTAGTCCTTCCACCAGGATCAGGTTGCGGGCAAAGTTAATTACCTGTGCCCGCCAATGCTCTTTGTCTTCCTGAATCCAGTCCACCAGCCAATCGTCGGCCAACTTACCCAGGTCCAGGAAGAAATGCTCGGTGTCGCGCAGTTCCAGAGCGCTATCATCCAGTTGGCTGTGCGGCTTCACCAATTCACTGGCGCTCTCAAATAGGGTGTTGCAGTTGTCGCACTGGTCGCCGCGGGCGCGGTCGTAACCACAGTTGGGGCAGGTGCCTTCTACGTAGCGGTCGGGCAGGAAACGGTTCCCGGCCGGGGAGTACATCTGCGGCGTGATCCGCTTGTACATGTAGCCATTGGCCAGCAGCGTCAGGAAGATATCTTGCGCTACCCGGTGGTGGTTCTCCGTATCGGTATGGGTAAACAGATCGTAATTGAGACCCAACCCCAGGAAAAGCTCAATGAAGCGGCGATGGTAGTATTGAAAGACCACTTCCGGCGGCTGCCCCATCGCGTCCGCCTTCACCGTCACCGGCGTGCCGTGGCTGTCTGAGCCAGACACCATGAGCACGTGATTGCCCTTCAGGCGATGATAGCGGGCATAGATATCAGCCGGCAAATAGGAGCCGGTCACATTCCCCTGGTGAATGTCCGCGTTGGCATAGGGCCAGGCCACGCACACCAAAATATACTCAGGCTTGTTCGTCATCTTATTCTTCGAATTCCTCTTCTTCTTCCTCGATATCCTCTTCCTCTTCTTCGGTCAATTCCGTCAGCAGCTCCGCCAGCAGTTCAAAGTCATCCTCGTTCACCTTTAGATAGACCTCTGGCTGGACCAGGAGCGCCTTGAAGTTCGGTTGGCTTTCCAGCTCCACGGAATCAACGTGGACCGCATTTTCCAGGTTGTTGATGAAGACATCCATATCAATAGGGTAGAACGTCAACTGCGACGGGTCTTTCCCCGGGAAGAAGAATCCTTTGGGCGCGGCATTGGTACCGTCGCCGGTGACGGTAGCCACAGCAAAAAAGGCCCTGTGCTCCACCGAGAAGTAGATAATGCGGCTGCCCGGCCGGAGCTTAGGCCCCGGGTCCAGCACTACGGTAATCCGTTCCCGCCAGCCTGGCAGCGAGATCTCCTCCTGCGCCACCATGCTCACAGACTTAACATAAAACTGAATGCCGGCATTCATGCGCCGCCGTTCGGCACGCGCGGCCCGGCTCAATGCTTCGGCCTCAATCTCGGCCTCTATGTTTTCCCAGATCCGCTCCTGAATGGCTATGTTCAAATCGATGACCGTGCCATCTTCATACCGCACGGTCATTTTGGGCCCATTAATGGTCAACACGGTATAGTAACCCTTGCGATTAGCATAGACCCCGTTTACCTGAAACATCACATTACCTCTTCGTTGCTGGTCAAACTCATTCGCCGCCGCCGGCCACAGGGCCGGAAAGGGTTGGCCAGGGGTTTTCTTGGCCGCTCATATCACCTGGTATGGACTGGCTCATACGGTACGCCGGCAGCACCGGCACCTGCCGGACATCGCCAGGACACAACCTGGCTGTTGGCACGGCCCACACGCTGCACCGGTAATGGGGAACGCCTAACCGGATTTGGCTTCTGACGGTGCCGCGATCGCATCCCACGGGAACAGACCCGGCCGGGATATGCGGGCAAAGTTTAGCAAAAGCCCAGGAGCATGACAACTGCTGTTTACGCCGGTTCCGGGCGGTACCGGCCGCGGGCTACTCCAAATCCGGGTCGGGGGAAGGCCCTGCCGGTACTGGCTCGGTGCGGGCCAGCAGGAAGAGGCTGCCCAGCAGCAGCGCCAGGCAGAGCAATTGCACCACGTGGTAACCGTCGCCGGTGAGCCAGGCATTGGCCCGGTAAGCTTCTACAAAGAGGCGCCCGGCCGAATAGACGGCCACGGTCAGCAGAAAGGCCCGGCCGGGGTGCCACGCCGCCCGCAGCGCGTACCACCAGCTCACCAGCGCCAGGCCGCCTACCAGCAGCTCATAAAGCTGCACCGGATGCCGCCGCACGCCAAACAGGTCGATGGCCCAAAAGAGGGTTGTCTCGCTGCCATAGCCAGGACCAGCCAGGAAATCGGCCAGGCTAACCACCATCAGGCCCACCACCAGGCCGGGAGCCAGGGCGTCTAGCGTCCCGGCCGGGGGCAGTTGCCTGGCCCGCGCATAGAAGAAGGCCGCGGCCCCACCAATCAACAGGCCACCCCAAACAGTAAAGCCACTGTTCAGCGGCCACAAGATGGCCAGCGGACTCTGGGCATAGGCCTCCCAATGGAGCGCCACAAACACCAGGCGCGCCCCCACAAAACCGCCCGCCAGCCCCATCACGACCGTTCCGTAGGTGGCCGGCACGTCCAGAGCCAGCCGCCGGGCGCTGCGCTCTACCACGCTAAGCACCAGCCAGGCCCCCAAAATGTAAACCAGACCGCCGGTAGGGATGACAAGTGGGCCTAATTCGATGGTAGGTAGCATTGCCTTATCCCGGCCGGGGCTAGCCCCCGGCCGCCTCTTCGCCCCGAATCAACTGCTCAATGCGAGATTCCAGCACCGCCTGGTTGATGATACCCGGATACACTTCCTGAATCACCCCGTCCGCGTCGATGAAGAAAGTGGTCGGCAAGGCCGACACCCGGTAGCGGATGGCCACCGCGCTGTCCAGGTCCAGCAAGATCGGGTACGTCATGCCCATTTCGCTGACAAACGGGGAGACAGTAGCCAGCGGCTCACCATCATCCACGCCGGCAACAATCACCTGGCCATTGTATTTGCGGCTGGCGGCCTGGAAGTGGGGAATCTCGGCCCGGCAAGGCGGGCACCAGGTAGCCCAGAAGTTCAGAACCACCGGCGTGCCGCGCAGCTCGCTCAGGGTGATGCTCTCGCCATTAACCAGGGTCAGGGTGAAATCGGGGGCCAGGTAGCCGGCTACGGGCGCGCTGGCCAACCCGGCCGGGTCCACTTCACTCCCCGGCGGCTCCTGCGACTGCAATATCCAGCCGGTCCCCAGCAAGGCCGCGCCAAGCATCAAAATGACCCAGAAGAAGCGGTTGTTCATGCTGTTCATGCCCTGTCTCAATGCACCAGCAGGTTATCCAGGCTGATGCGGCTTGCGGTGTTGGGGGTCACCCCGGCCGGGTAACCCGTCAGGTCATAGGTCATCGCCCCGTCAATGCGCACCGGCACAATCTCGCCCAATGGCAGTTCGCCCGGCACAAAAACCAGCCCATCAATCTCCGGCGCATCGCGATAGCTGCGCCCCACACTAATGCCATCGCCATACCCTTCCACCAGCACCGGCAGCGTTCGCCCCACCTGGGCCTGGTTCCGCTCCAGCGAAATCTGCTGCTGCAGGGCCATCAGCGCGTCCAGCCGCTGCGCCTTCACCTCGTCCGGCACTTGCCAGGAGACCGTAGCCGACGGCGTAGACGCCTCGTAAGAGTAGGTAAAGGTGCCCACCCGGTCAAAGCGCAGGTCGCGCACAAACTGCTGCAGCGCCGCAAACTCCTCATCCGTCTCGCCAGGATAGCCCACAATGAAGGTGGTGCGAATGGCAATGTCGGGCATCGCCTGGCGCAGCTTCTCCACCGTGCCATACACCCATTCAATGTTGGCCGGCCGGCGCATGCGCTTCAGCGTTTCACGGTGCCCATGCTGCAAAGGAATGTCCAGATAGGGCAGAACCTGGGGATGGCGAGCCATCGTCTCAATCAGTTCGTCGGTAACGTAGCCGGGATAGGCGTACATAATGCGAATCCAATCAATGCCCGGGGCCGCCTGCACCACTTTGTCCAGCAGTTTAGCCAGGCCATTCTTCAGCCCCAGGTCGTGCCCATAGTCGGTGCTGTCTTGGGAGATAATGATGAGTTCGCGAATGCCGGCGGACTCTAGCTGCACTGCTTCGTTGACGATGGCCGCCATGGGGCGGCTGACCAGGGTGCCCTTGATTTCGGGGATGGCGCAGAAGGCGCAGGGGCGGCGGCAGCCATCGGCAATTTTCAGGTAGGCGCTGGCGCCCTGGGGGGCCACGCGCAGCACGTTGCGCTCATCACGGCCAACGGTGGTTGCCTCATCGGGCAGGTGGTAAAGCGGTTCCGGGTGTTTGCGGCGGCGCAGGCTGCGCACAAAGGGCACAATGTCCATCCAGCGCCGGGTCCCGATAACGCCGTCAATGCCGGGCACTTCCTGCACCAGCATGGGGCCGTAGCGCTGCGACAGGCAGCCGGCGGCAATGAGCATCTGGTCGTCTCGTTTGCTGGCCGCCAACTCGCGCAAGGCCTCCAGGGATTCTTCTTTGGCCGCCTGAATGAAGCCGCAGGTGTTCACGATGAGCACGCTGGCTTCGTCGGGCATCGTGGTTCCCAGGAATCCGGCCCGGTCGAGCAGGGTGGCCATGCTTTCGGAATCGACGGTGTTTTTGCTGCAACCCAGGCTGAGGAGGTAGAACTGTTTCTTGGTTTTTTGTTTGCTCATGTGCGACTCGTTGGCGCGGCCTGCGGCCGGGCAAAGGGCAGAGGTGATGCGTTCTTTGGTCCCCGGCCGGGGGGCAACGGTCTATCAGGTGTGCCAGGCAGGTGCGGCTGCTCCTGCCCAAGCTAATTATTGGTGGTGGTCCAGGTCTCTTCGGCCACTTCGCCCCGCCCCGCCAGGCGGCCCAGTTCCACGCCGTTGATGGTAACATAGACCCCGGCCGCGTTGCCGGTTAGCAGCGTCGCTTCGCGCTGCGCTTCCCACTCATAGGGGCCGTCACCCAGTTTCACCTGGCCTTCCAGCACCACCTCGCCATCGATGGTCACTCGCAGCCAGGTGCGCTCGGTCACATCCAACCGCAGTTGGATCAGTTCCATGGTCGCCGGCAAGGGTGGCCGGGTGGGGGTTGGCAGGGCGGAGGTGGGCAGCGCGCCAGGGTTGTTGCGGCTGGTCGGGTTGATGGGCAGCGGCGTCACGTTGGCAGGGAGTGCTTCGCTCGTCCCGGCCGGGGTAGACTCAGCCGTACTCTCACTCTCCAGCAATCCCTGAATGGTGTCCGTTAGATTGTCCCGGCCATCGCCACGCCCCAACAACAGCGGCACAAAACGCATCGCCGCCAGGCCAATAGCAATCACCAACGCCACGATAATCACCAGACGCAGCGTCGATTCTGGCCCCTTGCTGCTGCCCTCCAGATTCACATTCACCGGGTCAAAGAAGGGTTGATCATCGCGCGGCGGCAGCGGCTGGTCCGGGGTAATGACCGGCGGGCTGCTGGTAGACACCGGCATCGGCTGGCGATGCTGCTGCGCCTCATACCGTTCCAGCAGCGGCTGCGGGTCCAGAGCCAAAAAACGAGCATAGTTACGCAAGAAGCCCCGCACATGCACCGGGGTTGGCAGCGCCGCATACTGGCCCTTCTCCAGCGCTTCCAGGTAGCGGGCACTAATGCGGATACGATCCTGCACTTCCACCAGCGTCAGCCCTTTGGCCTCACGCGCTTCTCGTAATATGCTGCCTAATTCGTCCATAATGTCCAGGCAACCACAAAGACCCTCCGGGATAATCTAATACTGTGCCAGTATCAGCCAAAGCCCCGGCCGCCGGCCAGATGGTTACGCTTCCAGGTTAAAAAAAAGCCACTGACGAACCAGTGGCTTCGATGATTCTAAAGAAAGGGCCGAACGAGGTGAAGCAGTTAACTGGTCCCAGACAGGGATTCTAATTCGGCACTCATCACCATTATTCAGCGAATTCCTCGAATTCATCCTCATATTCGTATTCAGTTGGCACCACAGCCTCAACCGCGACTTCGGCCACAGCCTCCTCGGCCACAGTCTCCACCTTGCTCTCAGTTTCAGGATGGATGTTCACTGTTACGTGCGCCCGGTGGTCACGGCTGAGCAGCACCAGAACCTTGTGCTCGCCAACCTGCCGCAGGGGCGCGCTCTCCACCTTGCGCCGATCCAGGTCGGTGCCCAGCGCGTGGTTAATCTCATCCATAATCGCGGCAGTGGTAATGGAGCCATACAGCTTGCCCTGTTCGCCGGCCTTAGCCGTGAAGTTCAGGTGCAGACTGTTCAGGCGCTCGGCCAACGCTTCATGCTCGGCCCGTACCTGTGCCCGGCGCGCTTCGGCGCGGGCACGCCAGCTCTCTGCGGCTTTCAACTCGCCGGGCGTGGCCAATACGGCCAAACCACGCGGGATTAGGTAGTTACGACCATAGCCAGGCGCAACTTTGTGTACTTCGCCCGCATAGCCCAGGGTGTCAATGTCTTCTTTCAACAATACTTTCATCTTAAGCGTCTCTCCATCCAATTTCAGCGAGCGTGGCCATCTGATTTGCCAGTATCTCGCAGCGGTTTTTTCAGCAATTACAAATGCGCTTTCTGAGGGCTTTGTAGATGGGGCGCTGCCCCACGACGTGGTCTCGCCGCCAATTGCAATCAAAAATGGTATCAAAGCCAGGCCATTTTGACAACCAATCCGGCCGCCCAATCTGGGATTTACGGCGAATACTCAGGGTTTGTTCGATTTGCCGGGCGAGATTGGGGCAATCCGGAAGCCGCAGAAGGATTGGCGATTGAATTGCCGGGTAGGCAACCGGGTCAGGTTGTCCCATTCGTCGTATACACCTCATCCATGGCCGCCAGAATATCGGTCAGCTCATTGACCTCCTCGGCGATGTCCTGGCGCAGCCGCTGCGCCCGGCCGCTGTCGATATCCTTGGCTCCCAACAACGTCATCTGCGCGTGGATGGTGCTCATTGCGGTGAGCGTATTTTCCAGCCGCAGTCGCGCCTGCTCCATGGCGTTGTCCAACTGGTCAATCGTCTCTAGCTGGCGACGTTTACTACTGATATTGACCTCGATGTCTGTCTTCACCGCCGGGCTGTCTTCCGTCCGCAGTTGGGCCTGCAGTTGCTGCAGGCGTTCCACGGCCCTGGCCCGGTTTTTCTGATACAGTTCTCGTTCGCTGCCGTAGCGGTCCAGTCGTTGAGCCAGATAATAGAGCTCCTCTAACCAGTCATCTAACTGGCTGGCCGTCTGGATTAGTTCATCACGCAGGACTGTGTCTGGCTGTTCTTGAATGGCCGTGGCGATCCGGCTGCGGTAATTGAAGGCTTCTTCCACCTGGCGACGCAGCTCTGGGGTCTTGATCCGGCCGGGTTGAAACTCACTACGCAGCATCTCGGCCACCACCTGCTTGTTGGCCGCGTCATCGCTCAGGCTGCTGTACACCAGCATCGCCTCGGCCACTATCCCGGCCAGCAGCCACACCCACCACGGCCCTAAGGCAAATGGCAGCGGTAGAGTCGCCAGGACAGTCAGCAGCATGGTCAACCCGATAATCACCGCGCTTTCCCAGCGCATGAAGGCGTGCTGAACAATTGCCTTTTGGGCTCGTTTTTCCATTTGCTCGCGCGCTTTATTCGCCATAGACCATTCTACTTTTTGGCGACCGCCGGCTGGACCGGGCGGCCAATTCATCGCCATTACGCCATTAATGGGGTGGTTGGGCCCCGGCCGGGGCCAACGCCGCCTCAATCTCAGCCAGGACAGCCGGGTTGGCCGTTACGCGCCGGGCGCTTTGCAGCGTATCCAGACCACGCTCCGCAAAGCCCAGGTGCAAATAGCCCCGGCCCAAATCCAGAAGATAGCGGCTGTTGGTGGGAGCCAGGGCGGCGGCTCGCTGCCAATGCAGCACCGCGCTGGCCCACATACCCTGCCTGGCCAGCCGCCGTCCCGCGCTGTGCAAACTACTTGCATCGCTGTACCGCTGGCCAACCATGGCCACGCGCCGGCTGGCCGTGCGCGAAAAATCGGGGCCGGTCAGGAGTGCCGCCCAGATGAGGGTAATGAACAAAGCCCCTAGCTGCAAAAAGCGGAACGCATTGCCCAGAGCCTGCACAAAAGGCGCGGTAATCATCGCCTCGGCCGGATTCGCAGCCACGGGCAGCGCACCGCCCGGCAGTAGAATACCCAGCCCCGCCAGGGCCAGCAGCAGCAGCGTCAGGACGATGGTGGTGGTGTAGGCCCAGAACTGGCGGAAGTACAGTCCGGCGGTGAGTCCCAGGTAGCACAAAGCCAGAAAGGTGTGCAGGACCCAGGTAGCCAGCGGCGCTTCGGCCATGATGTCGATGATCACGTTGATCACGTACAACTGTCCCAGGGCGGCTGTCATGACCCACAGGATGTGCATGTTGGCACTGGGCTTCTCGTAGCTGTAGAAGCGATCTAGCAGGGTGCGCCGGCATTGGGGGCACTTCTGGTCGCTGTCGGCTATTCTGTGGGCACAGTAAGGGCAAAGGGTGCCGCCCTGGCTCCAGACGTCGTCGTAGTGGGACTCGGACTGGTAGCTGATGAGGGGCTGCCCGGCCGGGGTAGCAACATCATCCATCGGCAGCGCTTGCAGCCGCAGCTGCGCCCCGGCATTGGCCGGGTTCAGCACCAGCACATTCTCCAGGCAGATGCGCTGATCCTCGACCGAATCAACCACCTGGCTCAGCCACAGCCACGCCTGCTCATCAGACTCGTCAGCCGACACCACCCGCGTCAGCAGTTCGCGGGCCTCGGTCCGGCGACCAGCCTGCGCGGCCCGGATGCCCTGGCTCAGCCAGCGCGCCGTGGCCTCATCCTCTTGCTCAGGTGCCCGACCAGCCATCGGGGCTAATCCCTTCGTTTATGAAGAAGCATCACCGGCCGCGGCGCTCTCTTCCTCATCTGCCTTGTAAGTTGACGGTTCAGCCAGGCCCAGGCGGCGCTTACGCTCTTCCAATTGCAGGTCAAGCTCAGCCCGGCCCAGCGCCTCGTCCATCTGGCTGTCTAGTTGGGTGGCATACATTTCGCTGTAGGCCGAGGCCCGGTCCAACCGGCCGCGGATCGACTCGCCTAGCCGCGCAATATCCCCATCTCCGGAACCCAACACGTCGTCCAGGCTCTTGATGGTCGCCACTGTCTTTTCTTTTGACATCGCCAGCTGCAGCAGCGCTTCCAGTTCCTTCTGCTCCTGGCGTGCCGTGGTTAACCGGGCTTGCAGCTTCAACCGGGCATTCAGCAGCGCTTCATATTCGCGCTGCTGGCGCACCCATTGTTCATGGTACTGCTCTTGCAGCCGGCGATTGGTGTTTAGCTCGCGCTGTGCCGCCACGGCCAGCTCCTCTTTGCCCTGCATTAAGAGCGTGTCGATGTTGCGGTCGGTCTGGTCGGCCTTTTTTTTATATTCCAGGTACTTGCGTTCCAGCGTTTTCACTTCGCCACCGACGGTGGCCGCAGCCTTCTCCAGCTCGTCCAGGTTATTTTCGGCGTCGCGAATGTACTGCTTCATGACGGCGACCGAGTTGGCTTCTAGAGCCTTGTCAACCATGGCATGGAGGTTGGCCTGGATGAGGGTTTGTGTTTTTTCAAGTAATGATGCCATCGAAAATCTCCTTGCTTCTGCTGAATTCCTGTACGTTTCTGTGCGGCGAATGGTGCAAGCAGCGCGTGTGGTTTTGCTGTGTCCCGGCCGGGGCGCACCCAAAACCAACCCAAATGCCCAATGGACCCATTGTAAATCATCACCGGGCAGGCGCAAGCTGCCCAACCACTCAACCGTCGTCCGCCACAAGCGGAAAAACCAGGCTGAGAAACGCGCCCGCCTGGGGATCGTTGCCCGCAATCACCTGGCCACCATGCAAACGCATAATGCCTTTCACCACCATCAGGCTCGGGCCAAACTCAACCTGGTCAAGAATCTGCGGCTGCTCCTGCTGGCAATAGGGAATGATAATGCTGGCCACCTCCTCTGGGAACCACACCTGCTCGGCGAGCACCGACAAGTGTAATTCACCCGGCCGGGTCTCGGCTAGCAGCACCATTTGCCCGGCCGGGTGACGGCCAAACAACGAAAGCACAATCTCATACAAACGCGACAAACATTGGGCGACCCCTTCCAGGTCACAATACAGGCTGGGCAGCCCCGGCGGCACCCGGTAAGCAAAAGCCACATTAGACAGGCCGCCCCGCATCTGCACCGCATAGCTCACCGACATCAACAAACCCGCAAGATCCGCCGGCGAAGTCCTGGTCGCCCGCATCTGGTAAATCATCTCCGCCTCGCCCGTTTGCAGCTCCGCCAGGGCAATCAGATCCTCCACCAGCCGGGTCAACTGTTCGCTGGCCGTGCGAATACTGTATAGCGAAACCTTCAGGTCAGCATCATTCTGCACCGCCTCCAGGCCAAGCACCAGGCGCTGCGATTGCTGCGTCACCATCTCCAACGGCGTCAAAAAATCGGGCCGCAGCAGTTCCAGAATTTCCCGCTTCAGCGCCTCAAAATTCTGGCTAACCACGCTCTCCACCTGGAAATGACGGTCGAGCTGAGTAGCCACCAACTGCATCAGCTCATCCACATCGTAAGGCTTGGGAATATACTGCTCCACACCACTGCGCAGGCCCTGGTGAATGTCGGAAAGCTCGCCGCGCGCCGTCAGAAAGATGAACGGAATTTGCAGCAGATCCGTCTGCTGCCGCACCTGGCGCAAGAACTCATAGCCATCCATAACCGGCATCATCACATCAGAGATGATCAGGTCAGGGCGATGACGTTCCAGCACGCGCAGGCCATCCCGCCCATTGCCGGCCAGCAGCACCTCCAACTGGTATTTGCCCTGGTGTACCTCCAGCAGCTCCTTCAGGCCGGTCAGCAAAAAGGGATCATCCTCAACAATCAGGATGGTCGCTGCTTTGCCCGTTCCCGCGCCGCCCCTACCCCGGCCGGGGTTCCAACGCGCCACATCATACACCGGCAGCCACACTTCAAACTTACTCCCCTCCCCCACCTTACTCCGCACCTGGATCCGGCCCTGGTGCAAATCCACCAACCCCTTCACAATCGCCAGCCCAACCCCTGCCCCCTGCTGCTCCATCCGGCTGCGATCATATTGGTAAAACAGCTCAAACAACTGCTCCTGCACATACTCCGGGAAGCCAACACCGTGGTCCTGCACCACCAGCACCACACAACCATCCCGCACCCTGGCCTTCAGGCAAATCTCCTGCAAGTGGTCCGAACCAGGGCGCATAAACTTCACCGCATTGTCAATCAGGTGGTCCAGCACCTCCAACAAACTCTGCCGCTGCCCCCAAACCGGCGGCAGATCCGGCGCGACTTTGTAGCCAATCACCAACCCTCTAGCCGCCGCCAACGGTTCCCAACCCTTGCCCGCCTGGTACAACAAATCGCCCACATCCTCAATCACCGTGGCCTGGCTGGCAAACGCCTGCGCCGCCTCCCCCGTCCGAATCTCCATAACCCGGATCAGGTCTTGCACCAACCGCGATAGGCGCAGGCTGCCCGCCTGAATACCCCGCAAATACTCCTCCAGGTGATCCGTTTCCTGGAAGTCGGTCAGGCTGTCCGCCAACATCTCATAATAAGCCGTAACGTAAGTCAATGGGGTGCGGAATTCATGGCTGAGCAGTTGCAAAATGTCCCGCTTCAGCGCCGCCAACTTCTCTTCCCGTACCCGGCGCAGTTCAAACGTGCGGTCCAACTGGCTCTCCACCAACTCCAACAGTTCCGCCGTCGCAAATGGCTTGGTAATGTACAGCTCCGCGCCCATTCGACGGCCCTGCAGCAGATCGTCCCGTTTGGCCTTGGCGGTCAGGAAAATGAAAGGAATGTGAACCCAACTCGGACGCCGGCGCACTTCCGCCAGAAACTCATAACCATCCATGCGGGGCATCATGATGTCAGAAATAATCAGGTCGGGCGTTTCTTCTTGCATCAGGCGCAGGCCGGCCTGGCCATTGGCCGCGGTAAGCACTCGAATCTCGTAGGGCAGGCCAGCCAATTGCAGCAGATCCGCAATGCCGGTCAACAGGGCAGATTCATCTTCAACAAGCAAAATGGTGGCGGATCGTTTCATCTTCTGCAACTGACCACAATAGACTCACACAACGTCACAGGCCACCCCGGGGTGCGGTGCAGGCTGCCTGCAAGGCGGTCTTGCCGGCGATGGCAGCTGTAGACATACTTTGCGGGTGAGCAGTTTTACCCAGTCGTTATCTACCGTACCAGCCGTGCATTATAACATAGTCCAGAATGGGTTTCCTGCGCAGAAACGAAAAATGGGCTGAAATAGCCCATTCTTCTCATGCCCCGGCCGGGTGCCGGGGCAAACATACAGTTGGCTATGAGCATCGGGCAACCAGCCACATCCGGCAACCCGGCCGCCAGTCGCCCAATCCACCCGCCGCTTCCCTAACTGGCGCGTAAGCGACGGGCAATAACCAGGACCACCAGCAGACCCAGCGCCAGCAATACCGCCTCCGCCGGACCGAAACCCGTTTGCGGCAACGAACCGCCACCACTGCCATCCGTGCCGCCGCCAGGAATAGCCGTCGCCGTGCTGGCCAGATCACCGCCCCCAAAAATCGACGTACCTTCCGCAATCGGCGTCTCCGTCGTGTCGATCTCCTGGACCACCGACGTGCTGGTCACCGCCGGCACCTGGGTAGGCGTATTTGTCGGCGGCACCGGTGTATTCGTCGCCGTCGCCGTTGGTCTGGAGGCTTCCTCCGTCATCGCCAGCAGCGTCGCCGTCACCTGCGCATTTTGCGCCAGCGTCGTCGCATTCACCACCGCAATCGCCGTCGCCGTCCCACTGGCCGCCTGGTTATCATTGCTGCCCCGCACGGCCAGCACAATGCCGCTGCATACAACAGCCAGCACAAAAATGGCAATGAGCAGCCCTGCCAGCGGCAAGAATGGGGATGAAGCTCGTTCTTCTTCTACCGGGAATTCCTCATACTCAGACATAGTCTCATAGCCTCCTGATACTCTTCAATACTAACCAATGATATCCAGATTTGGGTAGGGTACAAAAACAACCTGGCCATCGGGCAGAGCCACGTCTGCCCCAGGGAAGCGCGTCCCAATCGGCGTGCGATGGGGCCGAGTATGCACCATCACCACCCGGCCAACAACCCCCAGATAGGGTGCGCGCAAGATGCGCACAATCTGGCCGGCCGTCAGGCTCTTCGCCGCCAGTTCAGTTGTCGTCGCATCCTCCTGTCGCGGCAGCGAGATAATGATCTCCGGCCGGGCATGCCACCGCTCCTGACTGCGATCCAACAAACAGGCCTCCCGTCCCGCAGATTGCTGCAGCAACCGGAAAACCGGCTCTGCCATCGGCACATCACCAAAGGCATCCGTAACCAGCACCGGCAGTTCAGCCTCGGTGGCCACAGCAACCATCCCGGCCGGGAGGCTGCCCACCACAATTCCCCGCACCGAACTCTGCGCCGCTTTCTCCAGTACCGCCTCATCCGTAAGCTTGCCGGCCACCAACACCGCACCGCGGGCATTTGCCCCAATATGCTCCAGACTTAGCGGTTCGTCCGGCTGCGAAACCACCACCTGCACCTTGCCATACCCCTCGCGGCCTGCGCCCCAGGCCGCCTGAATCAGCGTGCCCTGCGTCTCAATAAGCACCCCACGATTAGAGACGTAACTCACCACAAAGCCATGCATCATGGCCCTCAGTTCCACCATCTCCGATGCCTGTTGCAAGACCAGCCGGCCGTGGGTCACCTGGTACAGCACACCATCCACCGGGGCCACAATACGCTTGCTGTTCAACCAACCCGGTTTGCGCAGCAGCGGCGTGCCGCGCAGCACCGCCGCCCCCTCTTCCACCAGCAAATAGTCAGGAATCGCCTCCGCCGGCACACCCAGCATCTCCCCGGCCGGGATAATCGTAAACTGCGCCGCCGACGAAGCCCGCACCACCACCTGCACCGGCGTTACCTGCTGCCCAACCCGCACCACCACTTCCCCCGCCTGGGGCAAAATACGCTGCCGGCGGATCCGGGCCAGAGGGGTCACTGCGGTCTGACTAGAGACAATGTGCATCGTAAATTACCCCTATCCGCCCATATCCTGCAGCCATTGGCGCACCACATCCCGCCGATCCTCCGGCTCTTCTGGTAGGACAAGCGGACGACCTCGCGCATCAATGACCAGGCCAACTGCCCCACCATGTACGGTTACAGTCCGCGCCCGGCCGGGGCCAGCGCCCACATCCACCCGCTTATGCGGCTCCAGCGTCAGCTCCGCCGCCACCCCCGGCGCCAGCGGCAGCACCTCCAGCGTACCCGCCTGCACCTCAATACTCAGGCTGCCAGCCGTCATCGACTTCATGCGTACCGCAAGCATCGTTTCGCCAGCCGCCACCTGGCCCACCGGCACAACCACCCAACCCATCTCCAGCAGCGCCCCCGCCTCCAAAGCCTGAACCGGCACCAACGGCTCATACGGGGCCAGCGCGCCCAGCGCCGGCAAAACCCCATACCGGTCCAGGGCCACCGCAAAAACGCCTGTCGGCTGCAGCGCATCCAGAAGCATCCCCAAAACCTGCGCCGGCCGGGACGTCTCCGACAACACGCCACCCCGCACCACCAGCAGGTCAAAGGGCGGCAGCAGCCCTTCAGCGATATTCCAGTCCCAGCTCGCCGCCGCCCCCTGCACCAGCGCTTGCAGCGCCGCCCGGGCCAGGGCCTGCTCCAGGTACAACTCCTCCTCCGTCACCGGCACCGTGTAAGGGTACAGCCCCTTGTTGCGCACAAAATCCTCCAGCGCCAACGGGGCCACCTCATGCGGCAGCCAGTTCAGCACCCACTCCGGCGGCTGCTGCGCCCACACCTGGTCCAGGGTGCGGCCCGTACCCAGGTCACTGCGCACCGCCAACCGCACCTGCCCCGGCCGGGCCGAGACAAACGTGGCACTGCTCGCCCCCAAATCAATCCCCAACACATGCCCCTTATACAGCGCCGCAAAATACTCAACAATCCCGCCAAACGCCTGCGCCGTCGGCAGCGGCGGAAAATCACACCACGCCAGCACCCCATCCACCCCTGGCAGCGCCGCCACCCGCAAATCCTCATACAGCGCTCCTAGCAGGCGCATCGTATCCGTCAGTTGCTCCTGGTTCAAAGCCGGGCGCACATTCTCAGCCATTTGCAGCTTCACTGTGCCACCCAAAATCGCCGTTACCTGCTCGCGCAGTTGCGAATTCCCGGCAAAAATAACCCACGGACGTTGGGCCAACAGTTGCAAACCGGCCGCCACCTCAATCGTCTCCACCATCTTGAGCAAGCGCCGGTCCGCCCCCCCCTCCGTACCCCCCGCAATCAGCAGGAGGTCCGGCTGCTGCGCCAGCAGCGCCTCAACTTGCGCCTGCTGGCTGCGCTGGTCAGCCAGGCTAAAATGGTCCAGCTCCAGCGTGTAGATCGATTGCAAGGCGTGCCGGGCACTGGCCAGGCTCACCTCGTCCAGCAGCCCCACCAGCACCGCCGTTAGCGGGGAAGCGGCACTAGTCGTCATGCCAAAGCGGTCCACCCCGGTGCCATTTGCCTGCGCCGGCCGGATCAATTCTCCCTTCTCATCCAACAAGACCCGGCCGGTGATCTCCGTAATCTCAGCAATAGCCTGCTGCACCCCCAAAGCCAGGTCCAGCCAGGGCATCCCCGCCGTCGTCGGCGCCTGGGCATAGGCCACCAGCCGGTAAACACCATCCACCACGTCAAACAAAACCACCGTAGTAATCTGGCTGCCGCAGTCAGCCAACAGAAAAGATTGCAGCGCCGCCGCGTTTGGGGTCAACTTCTCGTCAGTCGTCATGACAGCAAGGCCCCCAGGGCCGAGACAAAACCGCTCAGGAAATAGCTCAGGCGGTCAACCAGCAGCACCAGGCTGGTACTGAGCAGGCCGGCAAACAGCGCGCCAAAGGTAATCATCAGCACCGCCCGGCCAATGCCCGACACCACGCGCTGCCAGGGCGCCATCACCAGGTTACCGTCCTCATCCGCCCGGCCGGTAAACTGAAAATAGAGCAGGGTGCAAATGGTAAAGAACGCCGCCAACAGCGTGAGGAAGCCATTCTCCCCGGCCGGGCCGCCCACCCGCGGCGCGGCAATCTGCGGCAGCAGCGTACCCGCAATGGCCCCCACCAGCGCCACCGCGCCGCCAACCCCCAGCAAGATCGCCACCGCACTGTTACCCACCCAGGCCACCGGCCGGATCAACTTCAACACCAGCAGCAGCGTGAAGATCAGCGGCACCAGCCACCACAAATTCGCCGGGTCGCCCGGATTCGCCCGGATCTGCTGATAAATCGGGCCAAACACCCGCTGCACCACCACCACCGCCGCATAAGCCGCCGTCACCCCCACCAACACATGCACCGCAAACCGGTACAGCGCATTATCGCCCACCACATAGCTGTACACAAAAAGGGTCAGCAAAAAACCAATCAGCAAGCCCAGCAGTTCGCTCATGGGCGCTTCCTCCCCTGCGGCTGCACAAAACCCGTCACCAGCCAGTAAACAGCGCTAATCAGCAGCACACCCACCACCAGCCACTGCGCCAGCGTAAAAGCCCACAGCCGGGCCGTAGCCGGGCCTGCTTCCGTGGCCAGGCGGCCAGCGTCAGCCGCCGCCACCTGCTCATACACCGCCGCCGCCGGCAGGCCATCAATCAGGCCAGCCAACTGACCGCTGGCCAGGTAAGGTGCCGCCACCGGGGCCAGCGACTGCGTCACCCCCGCCACAAGCGGCAGGTCTGTACCTGCCCCGACCTGTTCCAGCCAGTTCACCAGATTCTCGCGCTCATTGGTCAGCACCAAAACCAGCGCCACATCGGCCAGCGTCTGGCGTGCCTCTGGCGCCAAAGCCTGGCCATAAAGGTTGCGGCACAGCTCCGCCCCAGACTGCAAACAGCCGCCTAACTGGCGCAAACCCATCGCCTCGCCCGGCAAATAGCCCAGGCTGCTGCTGGTCAAATCTTCTACCTGTCCGGCCAGTTGTTCACCCAACGTCATCCCCGCCGCCGATTGGCTGACAATCATAACCGGGCTGCCGTTGTTGGCCATCTCCGACAGCAAGAAGCTGGCCTGGGTAGATAGTTCGCCGGCAAAGGCAGGCGTGTATTCAAAGGCCACCAGAATCGGCCGCCCGGCGGCAGCGTTGATGGCTTCGCGGGCCTGGGTTGCACCGGGGGCAACCGGCAAAATCGTCTCCACAAAACTAGGGGCCAACAGGCCAATCAGCACCACAGCCAGCAGCAAGAAAGCCAGGAGCATTTGCAGCGGTGCGGCCAGGTTATACATCCCCGGCCGGGTAAGGGACGTAGGTGGTTTGCGCTCTTCATGCGTTAGCTGGCGCAGCAAAGCTACCTGCTGCCGCTGCTCCGGCGTGACCACAAAACCCCCGGCCGGGCGATCCACCACATGCGGCGTCGCAATCACCTTTTGGATCCCCACCACGCCGCGCACCCCGGCCAGCGGTCCTGCCGTCTCCGCCTCGGCCATCAGCTCCGGCGCATCCGCCTCCGCCACATCACGCGGGCGCAGCGTCTCCAGCCACTCCGGAATCTCCGCCTGGCTCAACCCGGCCGCCGTCGGCGCATACTCAGGCAAATCCTCCAGCAGGCTGGCCCACTCGCCGCTGCTCGCCAGCGCCATCTCTTCATCATCATCCAGCGCCAGCACATTCTCAAACGCCTCTACCCCAGACGCCTGCAGCCAGTCCGGCACTTCCTCTGGGGCAGGCTCCCCGGCCAGTCCGGCAATCTCCAGCGGATTATCCTGCAGCCAGCCCGGCAAATCATCGCCGGCCAACTGCTTAGGTATGCCAACCAGCTCCCCAGTGACCGGCAAGGGACCCGTCTTGCCCACCGGCAAATCCTCCTGCCCCTGCAGCACATCATCGAACCAATCCGGCAAATCCTCTTGCGACACACCGGCGTCCATAACACCGCCAAATGTGTCCAGCGCCAGGAATTCATCCTCGGGCATGTCAGCCGCCAGCAGGCCAGGCATCCCCTCCTCCCCCAAATCGCCCAGCGGCTGCTGCAGCCAATCCGGCAAATTATCGGGCAGCGGCAGCTCTTCTTCAGGCTCAAGCCTGGCCGCCGCCTCTTCTGACGAAACAGCCGACGCCACTCCTAGCCCAGCCAGCCAGCTAGAAAAATCATCAGCCGCGCTATCAGGTTCATCGGCCGGCACCCCGGCCGGGGTCAACGACGACTCCTCCGCCACCGGCTCACGCCACGGCAACGGGCCAGTGCCCGGCTTAGACAGGTTGGCCAGCCAATCAGGCAGGGCATCATCCAGGCTCTGTGGCAGCTCCGCCTGGTCAGCTTCATCCTCCAGGTCTGCCAACCAATCGGGCAGGGCGCCAACTTCCACCATGCCGGCCGCTGGCGGCGGCTCCGCAGCATCGCCCAACCAGTCGGGAACCACGGCTGGTGGCTCCGCCTTTGGCGCTGGCGGCGGGGCGGGCACGTCCTTGCCCGCCGGCGCTTCGTCATCTAAATCAGGTCCAATCAGCCAGGACGGCAGCTCATCAGGCTCCTCAGCCAGCGCGGTAAGCCAGTCGACAGGCTCCTCCCCGGCCGGGGCGGGGGCGTCCGCCTCAGCCGCACCCATCAGCCAGGCAGGGATACCGGCCTCGGCCTCTGGCGCGCTGTCAATCGTCATGGGGGCCGCCGGCTGCGCCGCCGCCACGGGCGGCTCAGGCATATCCAGCACTGTCAACCAGTCCGGCGCGGCATCCTCCCCGGTCCGCTCAATCGTCCCGGCCATCTTCGACAGGTCATCTGCCACAGGTTCATCGGTGGCGGCCACCATGTCGGCAAAGGTCGAATCATCCACCCAGGCAGCCAGCGCGGTCTCATCCTCCAGCCAATCGGGCGTCTCCACCCCGGCCGGGGCCGCATCCACCACCTCCGCCGCATAATCTTGCAGCCAATCCGGCAAAACCTCAACCTCATCAGCCAGTTCGGCATCCCTCTCCGCCACCGCTTCTACCAGCCAATCGGGGATCTCTTCCCCAGGCGGAGGCTCCTCCGCCATCGCCGGGGGTTCCTCCGCCTCTTCAACCGCCGGAGCCGCTTCGCGCAGCCAATCCGGCAGCACGTCGGCCGGCTCCGCCGCCTCGGCGGTTGCCCCGGCCAGCCAGTCGGGCGTCTCTTCCCCGGCCGGGGACGCTTCCGCCTCTTCAACCGCCGGAGCCGCTTCGCGCAGCCAATCCGGCAGCACGTCGGCCGGCTCCGCCGCCTCGGCGGTTGCGCCAGCCAGCCAGTCGGGCATCTCTTCCCCGGCCGGGGGCTCCACAGCCGCCGCCGGGGTCACTTCATCAAGGTCCGCCAGGTCATCCAACCAGCCGGCCAGAGTCTCGCCGGCACCCTCAACCTCAGCGGCCGGCATCTCCGCCGCCGCCTCAGGCGACCATTCCGTGCCGCGCAGCCAATCCGGTATCTCCTCGTCGGCCCCGGCCTGGCGCTGCTCAAACAGCTCGTCGGTCGTCTTCTCCGCCTTGCCCAAGACAGCATCCGTCTCCCCTTCCCCAACCAGCCAGTCCGGCAAGTCGTCGGCCGGCGAATAGCTGCCACTGACCTGGGCCAACGTGACTGATTCCTCATCGTAAGAAACATCCGCCGCGGCATCCGTCTCACCCGTCTTCAGCCAGTCGGGAATCTCGCCATCCACCTCCAGGTTCGCCGTCTGCCCCGGCGGTCGCGAAGGCAGCGAAAAGGGTTTGCGCTCGCCACCGGTGCGCCCGGCCGGGGCACTGGGGTCAGAGGCTGCCGCCGGCTGTTCATCAGTCAGCAGCCGTGTACCACAATTGTCGCAGTAAAACAGCGTCGCCGGGTTAGGCGTCTGGCAGTTGGGGCAAATGAGTTTGGTCGCCGGAGGCAGCGCCGCGCCACAGCGATTACAGAACTTGCTCCCGGCCGGGTTCTGGGCCCGGCATGTACGACAGATAGTCACCGCATTCATTTGTTGTACGGCCGCTCCAGGCCCGCCAACAAGCGCAGGCTTAGCGTGATCGTTGCCAGAGCAACACCAATCAAAATACCACGCATCCCCGCCGTAACAAAGATCGCATTGACCAGATTACGCACCGGGGTCAGCAGCGCATTAAGCTGCCCTGGCAGCGGGCTTTGGCTTAGCAGCAGCACAATGGCCGTGGCCAGGAAAAGGACCGACCAGACATTGCGCTGCCGTCGCAGCAGCCGCACCCCCATAAACAACAAGAAAAAAGCCAGCAGCGAAGCCAGCGCCGCCTCCAGTGGGGCCTGCACCAGGTTAAATACCCCAGTCACAGAATTGTCCGTAACACCCAGGGCATCCGTCACCGCTAACCCAAACACCGCCAGCATACTCAGCAGCAGCACCAGGCTGTACCGGTTCTGGCGAATGCGCAGCAAATGCACCACGAAGAGATTCAGCACCCCCAAAACCAACGCCACCGCTGCCAAAAAACCAGCCCAACCCAGGATCAGGTTGCTAATGGCCGGCACCACCAACAAACCCAGCAGCGTCAACCAGCCAAACAGCAGAGCAACAAGAACAGGAAATTGATAACGGATTAGCTTCATGGCGGTAGACAATCCCTGTGTCCTGGCCCCGGCCGGCTAAAACAGACCGGCTACCTGGAGCAAGGTAAAAATCCCAATGGCCGCAACGACCAGCCAGCGCATCACATCCTGGGCACGCAGGCTGGCCAACTGCGCGGCGTTACCTTCCAGATATGCCGCCGCCGCAAACAGCTCTTCTCCCAACAGCACCTGCTCCGTATTGGCCACAGCCACAGCCATCGCCGTGGGATCGTCGGTGCCCAAAATCTGGCCGATTTCTGCCCGGTTGGCCGCCTCGGCCAACAAGCCAATTTCCGCGCCAAAGCGGCCCAGCGCAACGCTGTTAGACACATTTTCACGCCCCAAAACTGCGCTCACCCCGGCCGCGTAAGTCATCGGGTACCCGGCCGGGGCCACAAACTGGGTCGAATCAAAACCACCAACCAGGTCCTGGCCAGAATCCTCATAGGCATGCCACAAACTGTCCTGGGCCACCACAAACAACGTCCCATCGCCCACCGTAACCACTGGTGGTACCCCGTTGCGGCAGCTATCGTGCGCCAAAAAGTCCAGCATCTGCAGCGCCGCCACACTGGTGGGGCTGTTGCTGCCCTGCAAACCGGCCCGTCCCAGGGTCAGGTGCAGTTGGCCGCCGCTTTCCACCGCCCAGCCTACCTGCTGCCGCAAGCGCTGCGGCACACTCAGCCGGCGCAGCCCATAGCCCTGCCCCGCCCGCACGCGCCGCACAAAGAAAATCATCAGGGCCACCGTGGCCAGGGTAATCACCAGGACCAGCGCGGTCATCTCACCCATAAGCCTGATCCCCCTCCAGGTACTCAATCAGCCGCTGCACGGCGCCAGCATCTTCCAGCAAGTGAGCCGTCTGCCCAATGCGGTCGGACGACCAGAGCAAGCTCAACATGGGCTGGGCCAGCCACAACAACTGCCCGGCAACCAGCGCCAGCGGCCGGCCGGCTTCCAGCGCCGCAACAGCCGGAACACGCCAGCCGCGCCGGCGTATCTGCGCGGCCGCCTGCTGCAAAAATCGTTCCTGGTCTGGTTGGAGATGGGTCATGGCACGTCGAACAACAGAATTAGTTGGTCTCAGGTTGACGTAACGTTAATTTTGCCTGAGTATAGCACGTTTGCCAGAGGGTGTAAAGCAAGGGTGAAGCGGCTAGGCGGATGGTACTAGCGGTCATTTCGCCCGTGCATTCGCCTGCTGTATAATCGCCATCCAACGTTAACTGAGGTGCGATGGATGCGTGTTTGTGTAATTTTGAACCCGTGGGCAGACCGTGGGCGAGCCCGCCTGATGCAAGAGCAAATTGTGGCCTGGGGAACAGCGCATGGCGGCCTGGATATGCGCGTTACCGATGCCCCCGGCCGGGCGCAAACCCTGGCCGCCGAACTGGCCGCGGACTACGATGTCATCGCCGCCGCCGGCGGCGACGGCACCGCCAACGAGGTGGCCAACGGCCTCATCCTCTCCGGCCGGGCAGCAAGCACCCACTTCGGCCTCATCCCCATTGGCTCCGGCAACGACTACGCCTTTAGCCTGGGCCTGCTAGACACGCCGCAGCAGGCCGTGCAGCGCCTCTTCACCGGCCAACCCCGGCCGGTAGACATCGCCACCATTACCGATGAACATGGCCGCCGCCGGGTCGTCACCAACGGCATCGGCATCGGCTTCGACGCCGCCGTGGCCATCGAAAGCCTGAAAGTCACCCGCATCTACGGCTTCGCCCTATACGTGCTGGCCACCTTGCGCACCATGCTCTTCCGCTTTCAAGCCCCCGACTGCCGCTTCCAATTTGACGACGACACCACAGCCCAGGGCACGCTGCTCCTGGCCGTGGGGGTAGGGCAGCGGGTTGGCGGCGGCTTCTACCTGACCCCCGGCGCCATCATGGATGACGGCCTGCTGGACACCTGCCTGGTCAACCCCGTAAACCGGCTCACCATGCTGATCCTGGTCCTGCGGGCCATGAAGGGGCGGCACGTCACCTCCCGCCATGTGGCCATGGGCCGCAGCCGGCGCATCACCCTGCAGGCCAACCGCCCGCTGCCCATTCACACCGATGGTGAAATTTTCGCCTTTCTAGAAGATAATGTGCGGCAGTTGACCATTGAGGTCATCCCGGCCGGGATGCACGTCATGGCCTGACCGTGGCCGCGCCACCCGCAAACACAAGGCAAGCTCATGCGTACGTTAGAACAAGCCCTCTTCGACCACGAACTCATCACCCTGCGGGTCATCGGCGAGTGGTGGGAACTAGACCTGACCGGTGCCGACAAAGTCGCCTGCGTCAAGGCGCTGGCCGCCACCCTGGCCCAGCTAGACATGCTCGCCGAAAGCAGTTACCTGCCGCCGGAAGAAGCCAGCGCCCTGCTGGCCCTGGCCGCGGCCGGCGGTCAGATTCCGCTGGGCACCTTTAGCCGCCAACATGGCGAGGTGCGGTTGATGGGCCCCGGCCGGTTAGAGCGCGAAGAACCCTGGTTCGACCCCGTCAGCGCCGCCGAGGCGCTCTGGTACCGCGGCTTTCTTTACCGGGCGTTTGATGAAACCAGCGACGGCCTGGTAGAGTTCTACTATCTGCCAACCGAGCTAAACGCGCAGTTCGCCGCCGCGATCCCGGCCGGGGACACCCCGGCCGGGGCACCAACCCTGGAAGCCGTCACCCCACCCGACAGCTACCTGGCCAGCGACCTCACCGCCGTCGACGACCTGACCACCCTGCTGGCCTTTGCCCAGCGCCGCGGGCTGGCCCCCGGCCGGCAAGCCGCCCTGGCCCCCTACCTGCTCACCCACCACCCCGGCCGGGTAGAACTGCTCGTCACCCTGGCCGTAGAAATGCAGCACCTGCGCCCCGGCGACGACGGCCTGAAGCCCGCCCGGCCGGCCGTCGATTGGCTGCAAAAAGGGCGCGAAGCCCAACTGCGCGACCTGGCCGCCGCCTGGCGCACCAGCGCCTGGAACGACCTCTGCCACACCCCCGGCCTGGCCTGCGAAGGCAGCGGTTGGGCCAACGACCCCCTGGCCGCGCGCCAGGCCCTGCTAAACCACCTGCCCCGCAACGAACAATGGTATCACCTCAGCGAACTGATCGCCCTGGTCAAAGAGGCAGACCCCGACTTCCAGCGCCCGGATGGCAACTACGACACCTGGTACGTGCGCGATCTGGCCAGCGAGGCCTTCATCACCGGCTTTTCCAACTGGGACCTGGTGGAAGGACGGCTGCTGCGCTATCTGGTGCAGGGGCCGCTGAGCTGGCTGGGCCTGGTCGAAACTGGCGACGCGGAGCGGTTCCGCCTGACGCCGCGCGCCCTGGCCTGGCTGGCCGACCAGCCCCCGGCCGGGGCCGGCGTCGAAGTACCGCCCGTCGTCCAACCCGATGCCTCCGTCCTGGTACCGCACAACGCCAATCGCTACCAACGCTTCCAGGTCGCCCGCATCTGTGACGCCCGGCCGGTGAGCCTCGGCAAGCCCTACACCTACCAGCTCTCCCCCAGTTCGCTGGCCTACGCCCGCGAGCAAGGCATCAACCCCGACCGCGTGCTGCAATTTCTAGAAAAAGCCAGCGGCCGCCCCATTCCCGCCAGCACCCGCCGCGCCGTCGAGCGCTGGGCAGAAAATGGCCGCGAAGCGCAGCTGCAGCAGGTCATCATCCTGCGCGTGCGCGACGGCGACATCCTGGACAAGCTGGTAGCCAACCCCAAGACCCGCCCCTACCTGGGCGAACGACTGGGCGATCTGGCCGTCACCGTCCTGCCCAACAACTGGCAGGAACTACAAAACGTGGCCGCCCAACTGGGCCTGCTGCTGGATATCGTGAGCGAAAGTTAGAGGATTGAGCTGGAAACCCGCGAGCGCCAAAACAACCATGAATGACGAAACCGAGTACGTAAGCAATGCCTTTGGCCAGATTTTTGGCCATGACCCCGCAGTAACGGTCCGCGCCCCCGGCCGGGTAAATCTCCTGGGCGAGCACGTAGACTACAACGAAGGCTGGGTGCTGCCCTGTGCCATCGACCGCGCCGTCTGGCTGGCCGCCGCGCCCAACAACCGCGGCCTGGCCCGCATCCACGCCCTGGACATGCAGCAGCAAGGGCAGTTCGCTCTGGCCGACTTCCGCCCGCCACGCGGCCACAAAACAGACCAAGCCTGGCTCAACTACCCGGCCGGGGTCGCCTGGGCCATGCAAGAAGCAGGCCACACCCTAACCGGCATCGACGTAGTCTTCACCAGCACCGTGCCCATCGGCGCTGGCGTCAGCTCCTCGGCCGCCGTCGAGGCCGCCTTCATCCTCGCCTGGGAAGCACTCTCTGGCCTGTCCCTCAGCACCCTGGACAAGGCCCGCCTGGGCCAGCGCAGCGAGAACGGCTTCATGGGCGTCCAGTCGGGCATTATGGATCAGTACGCCAGCCTGCACGGCGCCGAGAACCAGCTCATTCTCCTGGACTGCCGCTCGCTAACGCATGAGCTAATCCCCTTCCCGGCCGGGAACAGCATTGTCGTCGCCGACTCCGGCATCCGCCGCCAACTGGCCCACTCCGAATACAACACCCGCCGCCAGCAGTGCGAGCAGGCCGTGACCCTGCTGCAAGCCTACATACCCGGCCTGCGTGCCCTGCGCGACCTCACCCTCGAAGAGTACCAGCGCTACGCCCACCGCCTGCCCGCCGCAGTGCGCCGGCGCGCCAGGCACGTCGTCGAAGAGTGCCAGCGCGTGCTGGCCGGGGCTGAAGCATTGCGCCAGGGCGACCTGACCACCTTTGGCCAGGCAGTCAACCAGTCCCACATTAGCTGCCGCGACCTGTACGAAATCAGCATTCTGGAGCTAGACGTGCTGGCCGCCACCGCCTGGGAGGTCCCCGGCTGTTACGGGGCGCGGCTCACCGGCGCCGGTTTTGGCGGCTGTATCATCGCCATCGCCAACAACACCGCCGTCCCCGCCCTCAGCCAGGCGCTGACCACCGCCTACCGGGCCGAGTTCGGCCGCGAGCCGCAGTTGTTCACGGCCCAGGTAGCCGCCGGTGCCGCGGCCACCTCCGCCATTCACAAGACGTAACTCGTGAACTTCAACGCCCCCTTCCTGCCAATGCATTCCGCAACACGCCTTACGCCCTAAACCACCCAAAGAGGACCACACGATATGAAAAAATCCCCCCTGTTTGCCCTTGTTCTGCTGCTTGGCGTGCTGCTGCTGGCCGCCCTGACGGTGCGAAACGCCCCGGCCGGGGCGTTTCGCACCGCCGATTACGCCATCCAGGTTGTCCGCGCCTACTACACCGATCCCGCCCAGCTAAACACGCTGGCCGCCTGGAAAGAGCCGTGGGAAGTCAACCAGAAAGAAGGTTATGCCATCCTGGACCTGCCCCAAAGCGAACTGCCCCGGCTGGCCGCTATGGGCTTCCGCGTTGAGGTAGACCTGCCCCTCACCGCCGAGTACAACCGCCCCCGCGCCCTCTTGCCAGGCCAACTGGACGGCATTCCCGGCTACCCCTGCTACCGCACCGTAGAGGAGACCTTCGCCAGTGCCGCCCAGCTAACCAGCACCTACCCCACGCTGGCCCAGTGGACAGACATCGGCGACAGTTGGGACAAAACCACGCCCGGCGGCCCGGCCGGGTACGACATGATGGTCCTGCGCCTCACCAACCAAAACATCCCCGGCCCCAAGCCCGAACTGTACCTCTTTGGCTCCATCCACGCCCGCGAATACGCCGCCGCCGAAGTAGCCACCCGCTTCGCCGAATACCTGCTGGCCAACTACGGCACCGACCCCGACGCCACCTGGCTGCTGGACCATCACCAGATCGACATCGTGCTGCAAGCCAACCCCGACGGGCGCAAAATCGCCGAAACCGGCTCCTCCTGGCGCAAAAACACCAACAACACCGATGGCTGTGTCACCAGCTACGGCGTAGACCTGAACCGCAACTTCTCCTTCTACTGGAACACCGGCGGTTCCAGCGCCAACGCCTGCGACGAAACCTACCACGGTTCCGCCGCCGCCTCCGAGCCGGAAACCCAGGCGCTGCAAAGCTACGCCCAAACCATCTTCATCGACCAGCGCGACCCCGACATCAACGCCGCCGCCCCCATCACCACCACCGGCATCTTCATCGACCTGCACAGCTACGCCCAAGAAATCCTATGGCCGTGGGGCTTCACCTCCAACCCACCGCCCAACGGGGCCGGCATGCAAACCCTGGCCCGCAAAATGGGCTACTTCAGCGGCTACGACGCCACCCAAAGCCTCTATGCCACCTCCGGCACCACCAAGGATTTCATGTACGGCGAGTTTGGCGTGCCGGCCTACACCATCGAGATGGGCACCGCCTTCTTCCAAAGCTGCACCTCGTTTGAAAGCACCGTCTGGCCAGACCTGCTGCCCATGCTCCTCTACGCCGCCAAAGCGACCCGCTACGCCTACATCACCCCGGCCGGGCCCGACAGCCACAACCTGCTCCTGGACAACGCCGCCGTACCCGCCGGCACCCCCGTCACCCTCACCGGCATCGTCGACGACACCCGCTACAACAACAGCCAGGGCACCGAACCCACCCAAAACATCGTCGCCGCCGAATACTACGTAGACAGCGCCGATTGGAACGGCGGCACCCCCATCCCCCTGGCCCCCGCCGACGGCAGCTTCAACAGCCCCACCGAAGGCGTGACCACCCTCATAAACACCACCGGCTTCAGCGCCGGCCAGCACATGCTCTTCGTGCGCGGCCAGGATGCAGCCGGTAATTGGGGCGCCTACAGCGCCCTCTACCTCTACATCATCGACCCCAACGCCGCCCCCACCCTCGAAGGCTACGTGCGCGACGCCGTTACCAACGCCCCGCTGGCCGCCACCGTGACCATCGGCGACCAGTTCCAAACCACCACCAACCCCGTCACCGGCTTCTACCAGACCCAGGTCATCAGCGGCACCTACGACATCACCGCCACCGCCGCCGACCACGCCGCCCAAACCATCAACGGCGTCACCCTGACCGACTTCCAAACCACACAGCAGGATTTCGACCTGGAACCCGTCTGCACCGCCTTCTACGATGACGTGGAAAGCGGCAATGCCGGCTGGGTCGCCCAATCCCCCTGGGGCATCGTTACCGAAGCCGCCCACAGCCCCACCCACGCCTGGACCGACAGCCCTGGCGGCAGCTACGCCAACAATCGCAACGTTTCCCTCACCTCGCCCATCCTCAACCTGAGCAATTATGATGAGGTATACCTCAACTATTGGCAGATCTGCGACACCGAAGCCGGTTACGATTTCTGCCGCGTCGAGGTTTCCACCAATGGCAGCACCTGGACAGAGGTGGCCACCTACGATGGGGCCAGCAGCCAGTGGGAAGAGATCACCCTCGCCCTACCGTCGCTCAACAACCAACCCCAGGCCCAAATCCGCTTCCGCTTCACCTCCGACATCTCCGCCACCGCCGATGGCTGGCACATCGACGACATCCGCCTCTACGGCCCCGGCGCAGCCTGCGGCCAGGGCGTGGCCCCCACGGCCAGCTTCACCAGCAACAGCCCGGTCACGCTGGGCGAGCCGGTGGATTTCACCAACCTTTCCACCGGCACCGACCTGAGCTTCGCCTGGGACTTTGGCGATGGCAGCCCCGTCAGCATGGCCACCGACCCCAGCCACACCTACGCCAGCGCCGGCACCTACACCGTCATCCTGACCGCCACCAACAGCCTGGGCAGCGACAGCTTCAGCGACCAGGTGACCGTAGAGGAACCGGGCATCGCCCCAACGGCCTTCTTCAGCGCCAGTGCAACCTGGCTCAAAGCGGGCGAGACGGTAGACTTTACCAATGGTTCAACAGGTACAGACCTGACCTACACCTGGGACTTTGGCGATGGCAGCCCGGTGAGCAGTGAAACGAATCCGTCGCACCTCTTTGCCGCCCCCGGCCGGTACACCGTCACCCTCACCGCCAGCAACAGCCTGGGCAGCGACACCTACAGCGTAGACATCGTCGTCTACAGTGGTACACTCTACATTCCCATCCTGATAAAACCCTGAGAGACCTGGAGATTAACTTAATGAACCGCAAACCCTTATCCCTGCTGGCCTTGCTCATTCTGGCGGGCCTTATCCTGGCCATGGGTGCCCGGCCGGTCCCGGCCGGGGCCTTCGACGCCACCTACCATGACCTGCGCGTCGTCCGCGTCAGCTTCACCGACCGCGCCACCGTCGACCAGATCGCTGCCTGGACCGAACCCTGGGAAGTCAACTACAGCAAAGGCTACCTCATCATCACCGTCAACCAGGCCCAATACAACAGCCTGCTGGCCGAAGGCTACCAGGTAGAAGTCGACAACACCCTCACCACCGAACTCTACCGGCCGCGCGCCCCCCTGCCCGGCCAGGTCGACGGCATCCCCGGCTACCCCTGCTACCGCACCGTCGAAGAAACCTTCCAAACCGCCCAGGACATCGTCACCAACCATCCCACCCTGGCCAGCATCATCGACGCCGGCGACAGTTGGGAAAAAGTCACCCCCGGCGGCAACGCTGGCTACGACATGCTAGTCCTGCGCCTCACCAACAGCGCCATCGCCGGGCCAAAGCCCATCCTCTTCATCACCAGCTCCATCCACGCCCGCGAATACACCCCGGCCGAGCTGGCCACCCGCTTCGCCGAATACCTCATCAACAACTACGGCAGCGACGCCGACGCCACCTGGCTGCTCGACTACCACGAAGTCCACCTCATGCTGCACGCCAACCCCGACGGCCGCAAGCAAGCCGAAACCGGCCTCTCCTGGCGCAAAAACACCAACGAGAACTACTGCGGCGTCACCTCCACCTCGCGCGGTGCCGACCTCAACCGCAACTTCGAATTCCAGTGGGGCTGCTGCGGCGGCTCCAGCGGCAGCCAGTGCAGCGACACCTACCGCGGTCCCAGCCCCGCCTCCGAGCCAGAAGTGCAGGCCATCCAGGCCTACAACCGCGCCATCTTCCCCGACCAGCGCGGCCCCAACCTCACCGACCCCGCTCCGGTGGATGCCACCGGCGTCTACATGGACATTCACAGCTACAGCGAACTGGTCTTGTGGCCCTGGGGCTTCACCAGCACCCCCGCCCCCAACGCCACCGCCCTCACCACCCTGGGGCGCAAGTTCGCCTACTTCAACGGCTACACCCCGGAGCAGGCCATCGGCCTCTACCCCACCGACGGCACCACCGATGACTTTGTCTACGGCGACCTGGGCGTGCCCGGCTACACCTTTGAGTTGGGCACCGACTTCTTCCAGGATTGCTCCACCTTCGAAAACAGCATCCTGCCCGACAACATGCCCTCGCTGGTTTACGCGGCCAAGGTGGCCCGCACACCTTACATGACCCCGGCCGGGCCAGACGCCCTCAACCTCGCCTTCGACAACGCCGCCGTACCCCCCGGCACCCTCGTCAACCTGACCGCCACGCTCAACGACACCCGCTACAACAACAGCAACGGCAGCGAACCCACCCAAAACATCGCCGCCGGCGAATACTACATCGACACGCCCCCCTGGGCTGCCGGCACCCCCGGGACCATGAACCCGGCCGACGGCAGCTTCAACAGCAGCGTCGAAGGAGCCACCGCCAGCCTGGACACCACCGGGCTGCCCAGCGGTAAGCACATCGTCTTCGTTCGCGGCCAGGACGCGGCCGGGAACTGGGGTGCCGTCAGCGCCGCCTTCCTCTACATCATCGACCCCAACGTCGCCCCCATCCTGGAAGGCTTCGTGCGCGACGCCGACACCAACGCCCCCCTGGCCGCCACCGTCAACCTGGGCGACCAATTCCAGACCACCACCAACCCCGTCACCGGCTACTACCAGATTCAGGTCATCAGCGGCACCTACGACATCACCGCCACCGCCGCCGACCACGCCCCCCAGACCGTCAGCAACGTCACCCTGAGCGACTTCCAAACCCTGCAGCAGGATTTCGACCTGCAGCCCGTCTGCACCGCCTTCTTCGACGACGTAGAAAGCGGCAACGCCGGCTGGACCGCCCAATCCCCCTGGGCCATCACCACCGAGGCCGCCCACAGCCCCACCCACGCCTGGACCGACAGCCCCGGCGGCAACTACGCCAATAACCGCAACGTTGCCCTCACCTCGCCCATCCTCGACCTGAGCGACTACGACGAGGTCTTCCTAAACTACTGGCAAATCTGCGACACGGAATCGGGTTACGATTACTGCCGGGTCGAAGTTTCCACCAACGGCACCACCTGGATCGAAATGGCCGCTTACGACGGCCCCGGTAACCAGTGGGAAGAGGTCAACCTCGCCCTGCCCGCCCTGGCTAACCAACCCCAGGCCCGGCTGCGTTTCCGCTTCACCTCCGACGTCTCAGTTACGGCCGACGGCTGGCACCTGGACGACGTGCGCCTCTTTGGCCCCGGCTCGGCTTGCAGCCAGGCCATAGCCCCCACAGCCAACTTCACCAGCAACAGCCCCATCCCGGCCGGGGACCCCGTCAACTTCACCAACCTCTCCGTCGGCACCGACCTCACCTTCGAATGGAACTTCGGCGATGGCAGCCCCATCAGCACCCTCACCAACCCCAGCCACGTCTACGCCACGCCCATGACCTACACCGTCACCCTGACCGCCACCAACAGCCTGGGCAGCGACGCCTTCAGCGACCAGGTGGTCGTCACCGAGACGGGTGTGGCCCCAACCGCCTTCTTCACCCCCAGCGCCACACAGGTAAACGTCGGCGAAGCTGTCAGCTTCAGCAACGGCTCCACCGGCAGCAACCTGACCTTCGCCTGGGACTTCGGCGACGGCAGCCCGGCGAGCAGTGACACCAACCCCAGCCACACCTTCGCCCTGCCCGGCACCTACCTGGTCACCCTGACCGCCAGCAACGGGCTGGGCAGCGACAGCTACAGCGTGGAAATTCACGTCAGCCAGCCGCTCTACCTGTACCTGCCCTTCATCACCCTCCCGCAGTAAGCAAAAACGGAGGGCCACGCCGCCCTGGCGTGGCCCTCCGCTAATTCACAACGCCTCTGCCGGCGCTCGTCGCCGCCCCTACTCGTAACGGTAGAAGCCCCGGCCGGTCTTCCGCCCCAAATGCCCGCTTTCCACCATCCGCTGCTGGATGGGGTGCGGGCGGTACTTCGGCTCCTGAAAATAAGCCTCGTACACCGCCTGGGTCACCGCATAATTCACATCACAGCCAATCAGGTCCACCAGCTCAAACGGCCCCATAGGGAAGCCAATCGACTTCATCAACCGGTCGATGTCGGCCACCCCGGCCGCGTTCTCCCCCAACAAGCGAAACGCCTCGCCATAAAACGGCCGGGCCACCCGGTTCACAATGAAAGCCGGCGTATCCTGGCAGTGGACGGCCGTCTTGCCCAGGCGGGCCACAAAGGCATCGGCGATGGCAATGGTAGCGTGGCTGGTATCCTCAGCGCGGATCACCTCTACCAGCTTCATGATGTGCGCCGGGTTGAAAAAATGCAGCCCCAAAAAGCGATCCGGCCGGGACGTGCTGCCGGCCAGGGCACTAATACTCAGGCTGGAGGTGTTGCTGGCCAGAATGGTCGCCGGCGGCAGCAGGTCGTCCAGCTCGGCGAAGATCTGCCGCTTCAACCCCAGAATTTCCGGCGCAGCCTCAATGATGATCCCGGCCGGGGCCATACCCGCCAGCGAAGTCGTCAGATGCAGCGCCACTTTAGCCCGCGCCGCCACCGCCGCCGCCGTCTTGCCCCGCGCTACCCCCTTATCGATAGAGCCGCAAATCGCCGCCCGCGCCGCCGCCAAAATCGACTCCTCAATATCATAGAGAATGACCTCATAGCCGGCCAGCGCCGCCGCCTGGGCAATCCCCCGCCCCATCGTGCCGCTGCCAATAACGCCAATACTATCCATGTATGCTACCTGTTTCGCAGTGCAGAAGGGCAAAATGCGCCAGGGTCAGCGCCTGACGGCTTGCGCCGCGCCTACTCCCCCCGGAACGCCGGCGGCCGCTTCTCCAGGAAGGCCATCACCCCTTCCTTGTTGTCGTGGCTGGCGCCGGCCACATCTTGCAGCAGCGCTTCATATTCCAGCGCCTCGGCCAGGGTCATGCTCAGCGCCTTGTTCATAGCCCGCTTGGTCAGGCCAAAGGCCAGGGTGGGGCCGCTGGCCAGCCGCTGCGCCCAGGCGGCGGTCACTTCCGGCAGTTGGTCGTGGGGCACCACGGCATTAACCATGCCCCATGCGTGCGCCGTCCCGGCCGGGACCCTATCCGCCATCACCGCCATCTCATACGCCCGCCCATAACCAATCAGCCGCGGCAACAGCCAGGTGGAGCCACTGTCCGGGATCAGCCCCACGCGGCTGAACGCCTGGACAAAGCTCGCCCGGTCAGAGGCGATGCGCAGGTCGCAGGCCAGGGCAATGCCGCAGCCCGCGCCGGCCGCCACGCCGTTCACCGCGGCGATCACCGGCTTCTCCAGGGTAACAATTTGCAGCACCAGCCGGTTGTAACCGTGGCGCAAATGCTCGGCAATAGAAAAAGCCGCCCCCCGGCCGGCCACCGCCGCCAGGTCTTGCCCGGAAGAAAAGCCCCGCCCGCTGCCGGTGAGCACAATACAGCGCACCGCTTTGTCCCGGCCGGCCTCTTGCAGCGCGGCCATCGTCTCCGCCGTCATCTCATCGTTGAACGCATTCAGCTTATCCGGCCGGTTCAACGTAATCGTCGCCACCCCATCCCCCACCGTGTACAAAATCGTCGCCAAAGCCATGCTGTTCCGTCTTCCGTGCTGCGAATTGCGCGCCGCGCTGGCCCCAGGCCAGCCCCCTGCACGCTACTGAATCTGCGCCACCATCGCCTTAAAATCCCAATACCCCTCTAGCTGGCTAATCCGCCCATCAGCGGCCAGGGTGTAGACGTTGACGCCGGCAAAGTGGGCCGTCTTGCCCGATTTGGCCGTGGCGGTGGCCTGCCAGGGCACGGCCACGCGCTCCCCGGCCGGGTACATCTCCCCCGGTGTCATCTGGAACGACTGCCAGGTGCGCTCCATGCCATCAAAAAACTTGTGCAGCCCCGCCTCCCCTTGCAGCACGCGCCCGCCATACGGGTCTTGCAGCGTCGCCTCCGGCGTGAAACAGTCCACGTAGGCAGCGCGGTCCAGGTTATTCAGCGCAGCGAAGTAGTTAAAAATCGAGGAAGCCATCATCCTCTCCTTCATCAAACTCTTCCAGCTCTTCGTCGTCCTCGTCATCCTCATCCACCGGCCAGCGCACCCACAGCATCAGCACCGTGCCTTCCGGCACCTGGCGCAGGCGCATCGCCACCACGTCCACTTCCTGGCGCATCCGCAGGTCATCGGGAAAGTCCAAACGCACCGGCCGGGCTTCGCGCCACGCCTGGCGGCAGCGGTCCAGGATATCTTCGCCGCGGGCCGTGCGCAGCTCACAAAAGGCATTGGCCGCATCCGTCGGCCCCTCATACACCGATTGCAGCATCAAATGCGGGGCCGGCTGGAAATCGGGCGTTGGCCCTTCTAGCACCGTGATATATTCTGGTTCAGTCACGTTATATTCCTCACAAAGTCATACTCTCACCGCCAGGCACCTGCCGTGTCCCGGCCGGGTGATGACGACTATACTACCCCGAAAAGCCCACCAGGAAAAGACAAACAGGTTACAGCTTGCTAAGAGAACAACCAACTAGCCCACCAACCCGCGCAGCCCCTGCGCCAGGTCGGCCACGATGTCATCCACATCCTCCAGCCCCACCGACAGCCGCACCAACCCCGGCCGGGTGCCACTGGCCGCCATCTCCTCCGCCGTCTGCACCGCCGAGATCGTGCTCGCCGGGTGCGTAATCAGCGAATGCGTCCCCCCCAGGCTCACCGCCAGGCTGATCAGCTTCAGCCGCCGCAGCAGCGCCTCCCCGGCCGGGCGTCCCCCCACCAGATCAAAGCAAACCATCCCGCCAAAGCCACCTGGCATCTGCTGTCGCGCCAGCGCATGCTGCGGATGGCTGGCCAGGCCCGGATAATACACCTCGCGCACCGCCGGGTGGCCGGCCAAAAACTGCGCTACCGCCAGCCCATTGGCATTATGCGCCGCCATCCGCAGCCCAAACGTTTGCAGGCCGCGCTGCAGCAGCCACGCCTCAAAGGGATGCAGCACCCCGCCCAGCAGCACATGCGTCTGCCACAGCCGGCTGATGTGCGCCTGCCGCCCCATCACCACCCCGGCCACCACGTCAGAATGGCCACCCAGGTACTTCGTCGCACTGTGCAGCGTCAGGTCAATACCCAGCGCCAGCGGCCGCTGGTTGTAGGGCGTGGCAAAGGTGTTATCGGCCACCGTCAGGACCCCCTGCGCCCGCCCCAGCGCCGCCACCGCCGCCAGGTCGGTCAGCGCCAGCGTTGGGTTGGCCGGGCTTTCCACGTAAATCAGCCGCGTGTTGGGCTGGATGGCCGCCGCAAACGCCGCCGTGTCCGTCTGGTCCACCAGCGTCGCCGTAATGCCAAAGTCGGCCAGCTTGCGCGCCAGCAGCTTGGTGGTTGTGGGGTACAGCGTCTGCTGCGCCACCACGTGGTCCCCCTGGCGCAAAAAGGTCAGCAGCACCAGCGACACCGCCGCCATGCCCGAGGCCACCACCAGCGCCGCCTCGCCGCCCGCCAGCCGGGCCAGCGTCGCCTCAGCCTGCTTGCTGTTGGGCGAGGCATAGCGGCCATAAAAAGCCGGGTGCGCCTCCGCCGTCATCGCCGCCGCAATCCCGGCCGGGTCCCCAAACCGGTACGTCGCACTCTGATAAATCGCCCCCGCCACCCCCTCTGCCCCCTCCCCTATGCCCTGCCCCCCGTGCACCAACCCCGTCTGCATCCCCCACACCCCCATCTCCTGCCCTTCAACCATCTCATCCATCATCCATACCTCCATAACCCAACATTCACTCCCGCACCCCCTCACCCCCTCACCTCCCCTTCACCAGCCCCTCCAGCGCCGCCAACTGCTCCCGCGTCCCCACCGCAATCAACCCATCCCCCGCTTCAAAGCGCGTCGTGTCGCTCAGGGCCAGGGTGCGTTCCGGCTCGCCGCGCAGCAGGGCCACCAGAATCGCCCCCGTGCGCCGGCGCACGTCCGACTCCACCACCGTCTGCCCGGCCAGCGGCGATTCCGGCCGGATCTTCACCTGCTCCAGCCACAGCGCCAGATCATTGCCCAGCGTCACCACCTCCATAAACTCCGCCACTTGCGGCCGCAGCACCATGTTAGCCATCTGCCGCCCGCCGGCACGGTAAGGCGAGATGACCTTGTCCGCCCCCACGCGGCGCATCTTGGCCTCGTTCTCGGCATCCACGCTGCGGGCCACAATAAACAGCTTGGGGTTCAGCGTGCGCGCCGAGAGAACGATGAGCAGATTGTCGGCGTCGTAGCCGGTGCACACCAGCAGGCCGCTGGCCCGCGCCACCCCCGCCCGCAGCAGCACCTCGTCGCGGGTGGCATCCCCCTCCAGCACCGTCCAGCCGCGGTCCATCACCTGCCGCGCCCCGCCGGGGTCGTGTTCAATCAGCACAAAGGGGTGGCCCACTTCAGCCAGGGAGGTGGCTGCGCTTTGCCCCACCCGGCCGGAGCCGCAAATAATCACGTGGTCCTGCATTTTGTCGATGACGCGCATCTGCCGCCTCCGCCACAACTGGCTGGCCCGTTCCGGAGCCAGCAAATACTCGGCAAACACATTGATGCCCAGGGCCAGGCTGGCCACGCCCAGCAAAATGAGCAGCACCGTGAACAACCGCCCCGCCCCCGACAACGCCCGCACCTCGCCAAAGCCCACCGTGGTCAGGGTGATGGCCGTCATGTAAGCCGCCTCGCCCCACGACCAGCCCTCGATGAGCACGTAGCCAACCACCCCCAGCCCAAACAGCAGCAGGAGCAAGAGCAAAATCAGGCTGGAGCGACGGCGTAAATAAGACATAGGCAAGTGAGCATTATACCGCAAAAGCAGCCCGACAAGCTTCACCCCCTCCCCCTTTCCTCCGCACCACGCTACAATCCCACTCTTATGAACCAACCCACCCGTTCCACCCTGCTGCCCGCCTACCTGGCCCTGCTGGCCGGCATTCTCAGCACCGGTTTTTCCGGCATCTTTGTCTTTTGGGCCAACGCCCCGGGGCCGGTCACCGGCTTCTATCGCATGGCCATCGCCACCCTGGCCATGGCCATCCCCTTTTGGCGGCAGGCGCGGCGGCAGCGCGCCCCCCGGCCGGGGACCATCCCACTCACCCCCTACCCGCACCGGGCGCTGCTGCTGGCCGTCCTGGGCGGCGCCCTCTTCGCCAGCGACCTCGTCTTTTGGAACAGCGGCGTGCTGCTCAGCGGGGCCACCATGCCCACCCTCATGGGCAACACCGCCCCCGTTTGGGTGGGGCTGGGCGCCCTGGTCTTCTTCCGCGAAAAGCTCACCCTCTCCTTCTGGCTGGGGCTGCTGCTGGCCATCAGCGGCGCGGTCGTCATCCTGGGGCTAAACCTGCGCCAGGATTTCAACCTGGGGCTGGGCACACTCCTAGGGCTGCTCTCCGGCATCTTCTACGGCGGCTACTACCTGGTCACCCAGCGCGGCCGCCAATTCCTGGACACCATCACCTACTTCTGGCTGGCCACCGCCATCGCCGTCGTCGTCCTATTCCTGCTCACCCAACTGCTCAGCCAGCCGCTCACCGGCTACCCGCTGCAAAGCTACCTCAGCTTCCTGGGGCTGGGGCTGCTGGTACACGCCTTTGGCCAATATTCATTTAGCTACGCCCTGGGCTATTTGCCGGCCTCGTTGGTTGCCCCGGCCGGGTTAGGCCAACCCGTGGTCACCGCCCTGCTGGCCGGGCCGCTGCTGGGCCAATACCTCACCCCCGGCCAGGCCGCCGGCGGCGTTGCCGTGCTGGTGGGCGTGCTGGTCGTCCACCGCAGCCGCACCGGGCGGCGCAGCGCGTAAAACGTGGGTGGCGGGCGTATCCCGCCAACCCAACCCCGTACGCGTCACGCCGCCCGGCCATGGATTACACTTCCCGCTGCCCCCGCCGCGCCGGTAAAATCGTCTCCCGCAGCATCGAATGCAGCACCGAACTGCGCCGTTTCACCAGCAGCACCGGGCAGTGCGCCTCGTCCGCCACCCGCTCCGACACATTGCCCAGCAGCAGGTTGCGGAACAGCGGCTCCGACGTAGCCCCAATGACGATCAGGTCGCAGTTCTCGGCCGCCTGCAAAATGCCGGCCACCGGCGATTCGGCGGCCACCACTCGCGTGGTCACCGGGTATTCCAGCCCATCGGTCGCGCGGCGGAAGGCGTTGTTGGCCTGGGCCTGGGCGGCGGTAGGGTCAGCCCCGGCCGGGACCACATGCACCGCGATCAGCTCCGTCTCCTCCGGCGTGTTGCGCGCCAGCGCCGCCGCCGTCGTCATCACAAAGCGGCCGTTCGGCCCGCCAGCCACCGGCACCAAAATGCGCCGCAGCGGCCCATGCGGCCGCGGCCGCAAAATGGCAATATCCGCCGGCGGATTAGACACAATCCGGTCAATCACCGAGCCAAACAGGCGGTCGTTAGTCCCCGACGTTCCCGGCCAGCCAAACATGATCAGGTCGCTGGCATTCTCCACCGACGTTTTCAGGATCGCCGTATGCACATCGCGCCCCAGGCGAATCATCGAATGGACCGGCACCTGCCACTGTTTCGCCTCGGCAATCACCGATTGCAGCGGTTCCCGCCCCTCGCGCAGAAAGAGCCGCCCATCCGACAGCGACAGCGGCTGCGGCACCTTGATCACGTGCAGGGCCAGCACCCCGCCCTGCTTATCCCGCGCCAGCATACTGGCCATGCGGCCCAGCTCCGCCGCCTGCGCCGCGTTGGCCACCGGCAGCAGCACCGAGTAATCCACCGACACCAGCGCCTCCTCCAGCAGCACCTCCTTCGGCCGCTGCATCGCCTCTTTGGTGCGGAAGTAGCCCCAATAAAGCAGCATCCCCACGGCAATCCAGCCGATGGTCACCAGGCCCACCTGGCGCGCCTCAAAGGCCAGGAAAATGGCCAGCGCCATATTGCTGACAATACCGATCAGCGGTGGCCAGGGGAAAAGAGGCACAAAGAAGCCGCGGTCCAGGTCCGGCCGGCGCTGGCGCAGGGTCATCAACGTGATGTTCACCTGGGCAAACATGAACAAGAACATCACGTCGGCCGCCTTGGCCACATCCTCAATAGGCAGCGAAACAGCCATGATGATGATCAACACCGCCGAGATGAAAACGGCGTAATGGGGGGTGTGCATCTTCTCGTGAATGCGGCCGAAAATCTCCGGCAGGTTGTGGTCGCGCCCCATGGCAAAGGAGACGCGCGACGAGGAGTAAATGGTGGCGTTAAGGGCGGACATGGTGGAAGCCAAACCGCTGATGAGGATAAGGACGCCGCCCCAGCCGGGCATCAACTGCTCGGCGGCGCGGGCAATGGCCAGCTCACCGTTGCTGGCCAGGTATTCCCACACCGGGATGTCCCCCGCCCCGGCCGGGACCTGCACCGCGCCAATGGCCACAATCGCCACCAGCACGTAAATGATCACCACAATAACCAGCGAGATGAAGATGGCCCGCGGCACGTTACGCTTCGGATTCTTCACCTCCTCGCCACTCTGGGCAATGATCTCGTACCCCTCAAACGCGATGAACGTCAGCCCCATGGCCGTGAAGACCCCCACAATGCCATTGGGCAAGAAGTTATCGGTAAACACGTTGAACGTGGGGTTAATGATCATCGCCCGGATGCCCACAGCAATAAAAACGCCCAGGATGATCACCTTGGCAATGGTCACCACGTTGCCCACCAACCCCGTCTCGCTGGCCCCGCGGAAGTTAATGAAGGCAAACAAGGCCACAATGATCCCCATAATAATCAGCACCAGGTTGTGACCATTGCCATGCAGCCAGGCGGCGTCCGGGAAGGCCACGGCCAGCAGCTCCACGGCAAACGCCCCAAAGCCCAGGCCATACAGCGAGCAGGCCACGGCGTGGGCAAACCAGCTCATCCAGCCGGCCAAAAAGCCCTGCGTGCCGCCCATGCCCTCCTTCACCCACAGGTAGCCGCCGCCCGCCTCCGGGAAACAAGAGCCAAGCTCGGCATAAGAGAGGGCGGTAAAGGTGGTCACGATGCCATTCAGGATGAAGGCCAGCACCAGGGCCGGGCCGGCGTGCCCGGCCGCGATACCGGTCAGCACAAAGATACCGGCCCCAATCATCGCCCCCACGCCAATCATGGTCACGTCCAGCAGCCCAAGGGTGCGGCTGAGGGTGATCTCGCCATTGTTGTTATTACGGTTCGTCAAGGGATTCTCCTTTCTCCAGCATACCTCTAAGATTGGGCAAGCTGTAAGCCTGCCCATGCCGCTGGCGCAAACATCACCAACCGGTTGGGGGAAATGCCAGCTTTGTTACACAGGGGGATTTTCTGTCGATGACCTGAAAATCACGGCCAGGGTGCGCGTGTGGCAGCATGTGGGCTGTGCTTGTGGCACTGACCCTGGGTCATTACCCTAAATATAGCCGAAATGGGCCGTTTTTCCAAAGCCCGGCCGGGCACATCCCGCCCCCACCGCAACCAACCAGGCGGCTGGAAAGCCCGGCCGGGCTATGCTACACTCCCGCCAAACTGCACAACGGAGAGAGAACCATGCCCACAAACAACCCCAACGCCCTATTAGCCCGCCTCAACTTACAGCCGGTCAACGCCGGCGCCTGCGCCGGCCCAGATTGGCTCACCACCCCGGCCGGGGACGAACTCATCAGCACCAACCCCACCACCGGCCAGCCCATCGCCAGCATCCGCCAGGCCACCCCCGCCCAATACGACCAGGTCGTGCGCCAGGCCCAGGCCGGCTTCCAGCAGTGGCGCCAGCGGCCCGCCCCGCAGCGCGGCCTGCTCATCCGCGACCTGGGCAGCGCCCTGCGCCAGCACCAGGAGCCGCTGGGCGACCTGGTCAGCCTGGAAATGGGCAAAATCCGCGCCGAAGGGCACGGCGAAGTGCAAGAGATGATCGACATCACCGACTTTGCCGTGGGACTCTCGCGCCAGCTCTACGGCCTGACCATGCCCTCCGAGCGCCCCGCCCACCGCATGTTCGAGCAGTGGCACCCCCTGGGCGTCATTGGCATCATCACCGCCTTCAACTTCCCCGTGGCCGTCTGGTCGTGGAACGCCGCCCTGGCCGCTGTGTGCGGCAACTGCATGCTCTGGAAACCCTCGGAGCTGACGCCGCTGACCGCCATCGCCGTGCAGCACATCGCCAACCAGGTCATGGCCGACCATGGGGTGCGCGGCCTGTTTAACCTGGTAATTGGCCCCGGCCGGGAGACAGGCCAACTCCTCCTCGACGACCCCCGCCTGCCCCTCATCTCCTTCACCGGCTCCATCCCCACCGGCCGGCACGTGGCCCAAACCGTTGCCGGGCGGCTGGGGCGCACCATCCTGGAGCTGGGCGGCAACAACGCCATCATCGTCGCCGCCGACGCCGACCCCGACCTGGCCACGCGGGCCATTCTCTTTGGCGCGGTGGGCACGGCCGGGCAGCGCTGCACCTCCACCCGCCGCCTCATCATGCACCAGCGCATCGCCCCGGCCCTCACCCAGCGGCTGGTAGCCGCCTACCGCCAGGTGGCCATCGGCGACCCGCTGGCCGAGGGCACGCTGATGGGGCCGCTGATCACCGGCCGGGCTGTAGCCCAGATGCAGCGCGCCCTGGCGCAAGCCACCGCCGAAGGGGGCGAGATATTAGTAGGTGGCCGCCCCCGGCCGGATATCGGCCCCAATTTTGTGGAACCGGCCATTGTGCGCATGCCCGCCCAAACCCCCATCGTCAAAACCGAAACCTTCGCCCCCATCCTCTACCTGTTGGAATATGAGACGCTGGCCGAAGCGATCCACCTGCACAACGACGTGCCCCAGGGCCTCTCCAGCGCCATCTTCACCGACAGCCTGCGCACCGCCGAAACCTTCCTCTCCGCTGGCGGCTCCGACTGCGGCATCGCCAACGTCAACATCGGCACCAGCGGGGCCGAAATCGGCGGCGCGTTCGGCGGCGAAAAGGAGACCGGCGGCGGCCGCGAATCCGGTTCCGACGCCTGGAAAGGGTACATGCGCCGTCAGACGAACACCATTAACTGGTCAACCGATCTGCCGCTGGCCCAGGGCATCCAGTTTGGCGCTTAGCGCGCCCGGTTGCCGTCCCAATCACGCACTGCGCCCGGCGTCTCCGGCCAGGTAGGCCTGCACCTGCGCCAGCCCCACCTGCCAGATGGTTTGCGAGCGGTACGGCTTGAAGCCCAGTTCGTAGTTGATCTTGAGCATGGCGGCGTTGGAATCGGCGTTGCCGGTGCGCACGTAGCGCAGCTCTGGCCACTCTTGCAGCACCTCGCGCAGCATGGCCGCCTTTAGCCAGCGCCCCAGCCCCCGGCCGCGGTATGCCTCTAACACACCGGTATTCCCCTGGTAGAGCAGCCCCGGCCGGTCCGGATGCCAATGTACTTCGGTGAAGCCAGCAAATTTGCCGCTGGCCTGCTCGCGAGCGACCATCGTCCGTACCTGGTGGCCGCTCACCAGCACACTGGCCAGCATTTGCTGCACGTGGTCGGGCGTCATCACAAAATCCTCCACGTCCAGGTCATCGATGGGAGCCTGGTTCATCACCGCCACCAGTTCGGTAAAGGCGGGCAGCTCCCCGGCCGGGTACTCATTGCGCCACAACAGCAGCTCAAAACCGGCCGCCCGTTCACGCCCCTGCGCCTGCCAGCGGGCCAGCAGCTCATGGTCCAGCTCGGCCAGGTCCAACTGGTTGGTGTGGGAAGACATGCCCGGTGTGGCCCCAATACGGGTCATGAATGCCGCCCCGGCCGGGACCTGTTCCGTGGTGTCAGTGATCAACAGCCGCCGCCCCGTGGCCGCCGTCGCATCGGCCACCGCCGCCAGCAAAGCCCGCCCCAACCCCTGCCGCCGGTAGTCAGGGTCCACCCCAATGCGAAACTGGCCGGCGTGCTGGTTCGACGCCATGTCAAAAACAGCCAGGTCCGCCCGGGCCAGCATCCGTTCGTGCGCCTCATCCCAAACCGCCCAGCAGAAAAAGCGGGCAAACGACGGCACATTCTGCCAGTCGGCCACCATGGCCGCCAGCGAGAGCGGCGGGTCCTGCGGGGTGCGCTCCTGCTGCAAGCGCACGCTCAGGGCATACATCGCCCGATAAGTAGCCTCATCGGCCGCAGTCAGGTCAAAAGACGCCAGGGCAAAACGATTATCGCGCATCAATTTGTCTTCCTCACTTGGTTCGTTTATTGGGTGCGGGGTTTGGTGCCGGGCTAGCGGATGCGGCCGGCCAGGGCCTGTTTGACGGCTTTGCTGGCTTGCAGCACCCCATACACACGCACCGACTCTATGGTTTCGGCTGCCAGCTCCGGCGGCACATCATCCTCAATGGTCAGCAGCCCCACTACGCGGCAAGAAACCTGCTCACCGGCCGCTTGCAGCCGCTCTAACTCCTGGCGGCTGTAGACAACCACGCCCATGGCCATGGTCTGGCGGACCACGCTCTGCGTCACCGCCTCGGCGTGGCTGTCTAGCTGCCGGCGAATGGCGCTGCGGATGAAGTCACTGCGGTTGGCGTAAAAGCCCTCGCTAACGAGCAAATCCACTTTGCCCAGGTCCACCACGCTCATGTTGATCGTTATCTTTTCTGAATCTGCCAAATCGGGCCTCCACGGCGATATTCCATCCATTAACCATCCCACAGGATGGCGATGGGATGATAGTAGACGAATCCAGGCGGCGTGTCAAGCCCCGGCCGGGGCCAATTTCCGCTTGACAGCCCAACTCAGTACCCCGTATAATGCCCCTGGCAAGCTGGTCAGCAGCAGCGCCACAGGCCCGTTTTTGCCAGCGCAAAGCCGCCCCCTTCACACAACCCACACACCCTCCAGGAGAAACCATGTCTTCCCTAACCGTTGACAACGCGCCGCGCAAACCCCATTACCCACCCGGTCCCCACGGCCACTGGCTTTTCGGCACCGTCCGCGAATTCCAGACCGACATGCTAAACACCATCACCGACCTGCACCGCCGCTATGGCGACGCCGTCCGCTACCGCTTCTTCCTCAACTTCTACGGCTACAGCTTCATCCACCCCGACCACTACAAGCACATTCTGCAGGACAACAACAAAAGCTACACCAAGCAGCCCCACCCCACCAACCAGCTCTTCAAACCGATTGTAGGCGACGGGCTGCTGACCAACGATGGCGATTCCTGGCGGCGGCAGCGCCGGCTGGCCCAGCCCGCCTTTCACCGGCGGACCATCGCCGGCTTTGGCACAACCATGACCGAGGCCACGCTGGCCATGCTGGACCGCTGGCAAGGGGCTATCGCCCAACAGCAGCCGCTGGACATCGCCCACGAGATGATGCAGCTCACCCTGGAAATCGCCGGGAAAACACTGTTCAGCACCGACCTGACCGGCGAAGCGCGCGCCGTGGGCGACGCGTTCACCCGGGCCAATGAGCTGTTTGCCGAGCTGAATGTGAAGCCGTTCAGCCTCTACACCATTCGCCTGCCTTTCTGGCCCAGCACGCGCCGCCTCAACCGGGACGTGGTGATTCTGGATGGGGTGGTGAACAAGATCATTGCCGAGCGGCGGCAGGAACCCTCCGGCCGGGACGACCTCCTGGCCATGTTGATGCAGAGCCGGGACGAAGAGACGGGCGAGTCCATGGATGACCACCAACTGCGCGACGAGGTGATGACCCTCCTCCTGGCCGGGCATGAGACCACCGCCGTCGCCCTGACCTGGGCCTTCTATTTGCTGTCGCAGCACCCGGCCGGGGTCCAACGCCTGGCCGCCGAACTAGACGAAGTGCTGGGCGGCGAGACCCCCACCGTCGCCCACCTACCCCACCTCGACTACACACGCATGGTCATCGAAGAGACCATGCGCCTCTACCCGCCCGCCTACGGCATCGCCCGTTGGGGCAACCAGGCCGATCAGGTAGGCGGCTTCGACATCCCCGCCAACGCCGTCATCACCCTGATGCCCTACCTGACCCACCGCCACCCCGCCTTCTGGCCCGAGCCGGAGAAGTTCGACCCGGAACGCTTCACCGCCGAGCGGGTAGCCGAGCGGCCCCGTTTTGCCTACCTACCTTTTGGCGGCGGGCCGCGCCAGTGCATCGGCAACAACTTCGCCATGACCGAAGCCATCCTGCTGCTGGCCACCATCATGCAGCGCTGCCGCCTGGCGCTGCTGCCCGGCCACCAGGTAGCCCTGCAGCCGCTCATCACCCTGCGCCCCAGAGGGGGCATGCCCATGGTGGTGCGCCAGGCGTAAGGCACAGGGCACCATGGCCCGCCATTCGTAACTCGCAAAGCATCCTGACCTCCCCGCAGGGGTGCAACGCACACAGCCGGCATCTCCACCGGAAAGGTGTATCACCCCCAACCGCGCCCGCAAAGATGGTCTCGAACGGGTCTAATTGTGGTATGCTATGAAAGTGAGGCAAACAGGAAGCAGCCTGACACAATTGGCAAAACACCGGTTAGCAAATCAAACAAATCGTGAGGCGGACCATGCAAGTTAGAGCTTTTGAAGGTGTTATTGAGAATGGTCAGATAAGGCTGAAGACAGATGTCAATTTGCCGGAAAGAACAAGGGTTTACGTCATTATCCCTGATTTTGAAACCCCGAAGGTGGTCCACGTCTACAGCCCTCGTCTTGTGCATCCCGAACAAGCCGTAGATTTCAAAAAAGAAATCGTTGAGGAATTGCCGAATGCCGGCGTATGATGCCAACTTATTTGATCCGCCTGCACCAATGGCGCGGGTGATCCTACGCAACCCTGGGAATGCCGTTACTGTAGCCGACGTGCCGATGCTGCTGGATTCTGGGGCTGATGTCACCTTGATTCCTGCGAAACTCGCAAATCAAATTGGTTTGACCGCCGATGCAGACACGATTTATGAGTTGACTGGGTTTGATGGTAGTACAACGCTTGCCTCAGTCGTTCAGCTTGAGATGCGCTTTCTGAACAAGACTTTCAGAGGTCGCTTCTTGCTCATTGATCAGGATTGGGGTGTTCTCGGACGGGACATTCTGAATCTTATTTCACTGTTATTGGATGGGCCAAACCTGAACTGGAAGGAACAACGCAGCAATCCCTAGCTTTGGCCAGGATAGTGGGCCTAAGAGTATCCAACCGGTATTACAGGCTCTGTCTGGCAAGACTTCGAGCGAACAGGTGAGGGGAGTAGGGCCTCAATGAATCCAAGCACAGTTTCTCAGCTCGGCTGTTGACCCGTCGCTTTGCGCTTTACGGATGATGCTTTTCGTATTACGCTTTACGCAGAGGTGAACGCATGAACAACATTTCACAACTGCCAGAGACCATTACAACGCCGCAGGCGCAGCGCTTTTATGACCGGCTGGGGATTAACCACGATCGCGGCGAGCGGTATGAGCGGCTGGCCAAGGAGGTGGGGCTGGCCCGGTTGGCGCTGGCCCCCGGCCAATGGGTGTTGAATGCCGGCGTGGGCACGGGCAAGGAGCAGAAGTTGATCCAGGCGGCCATCGCCCCGGCCGGGGTCGCCTGGGGCATCGACATCTCCCGCGTGATGCTGGACCTGACCCGCAGCCGGGTCGCCCCGCCCGGCAGCCAGGCCCTGTGCCAGGGCGACATCCAACGCCTACCCTTCCCGGCCGGGACCTTCGACCGCATCTTTTGCACCTACGTCCTCGACCTCATCCCGGCCGGGGCGATCCCCACCATCCTGCGCGAATTCCACCGCGTGCTGCGTCCTCCCGGCCGCGTCGTCCTCGTCAGCCTCACCGAAGGCACCACCCTGGCCAGCCGCGCCGTCATCGGGGCCTGGAAAAGCTTCTACCGCCTCAGCCCCCTCAGCATGGGCGGCTGCCGCCCCATCCGCCTTACCCACGCCCTACTCAAAGCCGGCTTCAGCCGCGTCCAGCGCCAGGTGGTCGTCCAGTTGGGCATGCCCAGCGAGGTAGTCGTCGCCCAATGGTAAGGCACGCCATGCCACCGGCCGCGGCCCGGCCATGAAGGAGTTGCGGATGAACGAACCATTTCAACCACAAGAGACAGCCTTTCTCACCTACCCGGCCGGGGGCTGGCGCAAAGCCATGTTCAAATGGCCCATCCAATTGTGGCGGCTGGGGCTGGGGCCACTCATCGGCCGCTACCTCATGCTCATCACCCACACCGGCCGCAAGAGCGGCCAGCCGCGCCGCACCATGGTGGAGTACCACGAATGGCAGGGGCACAAATACGCCCCCTGCGCCTTTGGCCCGCGCGCCCAATGGTACAAAAACATCGCCGCCGATCCCCGCGTCACCATCCAGACCGCCGCCGGGGCCGCGCCCATGCTGGCCCGCCGCGTCACCGACCCGGCCGAGCTGACGGGCGCCGTGCGCCACATCCAGCAGCGCAACCCGGCCATGACCAACGCCTACCTGGCCACCCTGGGCATCCAGCCCGACCTCAGCGACCTGGCCGCCAGGAAAGAGCGCGTCTACATCATCACCTTTGACCCAACAGACGAGCCCACCCCGCCCCCCCTGCCCGCCGACCTGGCCTGGCTCTGGCTGGTAGCCGCGCTGCTGCCCCTGCTGCTGCTGCGGGGCCGGCGGCCGGGCAAGCGCGAGGAGGCCACCCATGGCTAACCTTCCCCTCACCCCCGAACCACCAGCCATCGACTGGACACCGCCCCCGCCCCGGCCGGGGCTGATTGGCCAGTGGGACAGCTTCATTGGGCCGGGCGCCACCCCGGCCGAGTTAACGCTAATCATCCTGGCCGCCCTGGCCGGCGGGCTGCTCGTTCCCCTCTACGCCCTGGGGCAGCAGCTCGGTTGGACCCCCTGGCAGCTTGCCGTGGGCGCGCTGCTGGGCGCCGACCTGGCCGGCGGCGTGGCCACCAACGCCACCACCGCCGCCCAGCGCTGGTATCACCGGCCGGGGCAAGGCCTGCGCGCCCACCTCAGCTTCACCGCCGTCCACTTCATCCATCCCCTCCTCGTCGCCTGGCTCTTTCGCGCTGGCGATTGGGTCTACTTCGCCGCCGCCTACGGTTACCTGCTGGGGGCCAGCCTGCTGCTGCTCGCCCTGCCCCTCTACTTACAGCGCTCAGCCAGCCTGCTGCTCTACCTGGGCGGCCTGCTCATGAGCCTCTACCTGGTGCCGGCCACGCCCGGCCTGGAATGGTTCCTGCCCGTTTTCTACCTCAAACTGCTCGTCAGCCACCTGGTGCGCGAAGCCCCCTTCCGGCCGGGCGCATAGCCGCAACCAGAAAAACCCCCCGGCCGGGTTGGCCTCCCCCCCTTTTGCGGGTAAAATCAGTGTCATAGCCAGCCCATCGTCCTATTTGTTCCATATAGCCCAAAGGAGTGTGAACCATGTCCGACAAAGGTCTAACCCAGGGTTCCAGTGCCCCCAAGAAAGCCGCCGGCCACAAAGCCGACGCCATCGAAGAGGAACTGCTGAACCGTGGCGGCAAAACCCAGCCCGCCGCCAAAGCCGCCGCCGCCGCCAGGCCCGCCGAAGAAGCCCCGGCCGGGCCAGCCATCATGGCCACCCACACCGTGCAAAGCGGCGATACCCTCAGCCACCTGGCCCTGAAATATTACAAAGAGGCCACCCGCGAAAAGTGGATGATTATCTACGAAGCCAACAAAGAGCTGCTGGGCAAATATCCCGGCCTCATGCTGCCGGGGCAGGAGCTAATCATTCCCCAGTTGGAGGCGTAAGCCAACCAGTGAGCCACAAATCCCGGCCGGGCCGCGCCCCGGCCGGGTAGAGCCAAACACAAACAAAACGAGCCACCGGGTGGAGGGAACTACCCACCGGTGCCAACCAGTTCAATTAACTGGAGGGAGGACTTCATGAACATCCGCACCATTGGCCGGCTCCTGCCCGGCATCATCCTGCCCGCAGCCCTGGGCCTCTTCCTGCTCCTTCTGGCCGGTTGGACCCGGCCGGGGCACGGCCCCAGCACCATCATCATCAGCGAAGTCGCCTGGGGCGGCACCGCCGCCAACAGCGCCGACGAATGGCTGGAACTGCACAACCCCGGCCCCACCCCCATCGACCTCACCGGCTGGCACCTGCAAGACGGCGACGGCGGCCTGGACATCCTCCTCAACGGCAGCATCCCGGCCGGGGGCTTCTTCCTCCTGGAGCGCAGCGACGACAACACCATTAGCGACATCCCCGCCGACCAGATCTACACTGGCAGCCTCAGCAACAGCGGCGAAACCCTCACCCTGCGCGACACCGCCGACCAGGTCATCGACACCGCCAACAACGATGGCGGCGGCTGGCCCGCCGGCAGCGGCTCCCCCAACTACCTCAGCATGGAACGGCTTGGCCCCACCCTCCCCGACAGCGACACCAATTGGGTCGGCAACAACACCGTCATCCGCAACGGGCTAGACGCCAACGGCAACCCCATCAACGGCACCCCCAGCCAACCCAACGCCGCCTGGCAAAGCAGCAGCACCGGCGACGTCCTCCTCGACGCCGTCCTCTACGACGGCTACACCAGCGGCGACAGCGACGAAGCCATCCAACTGCGCAACATGATCCCCAACACCATCACCCTGGCCGGCTGGCAGCTCAGCGACGGCACAACCACCGCCCTCTTCCCGGCCGGGGCCCAACTCCCCCCCTACGCCACCGCCTGGGTCACCGGCGACGCCGCCGCCTTCCAGCAACAATTCGGCCACCCACCCGACATCACCCTGGCCAGTTGGCCCGGCTTCGCCAACAGCGGCGACGAAGTTATCCTGCGCAACAGCGTCAACACCCTCATCGACGTCCTCATCTACAAAGCCGGCGACACCGGCCAACCCGGCTGGAACGGCCCCGCCCTGGAACCCTACCTCGTCAGCGGCGTCTTCGCCGAAGAAGGGCAGATACTCTACCGCCTGCGCAACCCCCTCACCGGCCAGATCGTGCCCGACACCGACACCGCCGCCGACTGGGCCCAAATGCGCGACGACGTCATCAACGGCCGCAAAGTGCGCTATCCCGGCTGGGACCTCGACCCCTTCTTCTTCACCGCCCGCATCACCCAAACCGCCAACCTCACCGTCGCCATCGCCCCCGACAACGCCTACCAGGCCGTCGTCAACCAGATCAACAGCGCCCAAGACAGCCTGCTCATCGAAACCCTCACCTTCGAAAACGCCGCCCTCGCCCAGGCCCTGGCCGCCGCCGCCGGCCGCGGCGTGGCCATTACCGTCTTACTAGAAGGCAGCCCGGCCGGGGGACTACCCGACCAGGAACGCTGGGTCTGCCAGACCATCGAAACCGCCGGCGGCGCATGCTGGTTCATGATCAGCGACGACGCCCTCAACATCCACGACCGCTACCGCTTCCTGCACGCCAAATTCATCCTCATCGACGGCCAGCGCGCCCTCATCAGCAGCGAAAACCTTAGCCCCAACAGCCTGCCCAACGACGACAAAAGCGACGGCACCTGGGGGCGGCGCGGCGTCATCCTCATCACCGACGCCCCTGGCGTCGTCAGCCATCTGCAAGCCCTGTGGGCCGCCGACTTCAACCCGGCCGGGCACAACGACCTCTTCCGCTGGCAAGCCGGCCACGACACCTACGGCGCACCCCCGGCCGGGTTCGTCCCCATCACCATCACCGGCGGCACCACCTACACCGTCCGCTACCCCACCCCCCTCCACGTCCACGGCCAGCTCCCCCTGGAAATCGTACAATCCCCCGAAAACAGCCTGCGCGCCCCCGACAGCCTCCTGGGGCTTGTCGCCCGCGCCGCCGCCGGCGACACCGTCCTCGTCCAGCAGCTCTCCGAGCGCCCCTACTGGGGCAGCAGCAGCAGCAACCCCACCGACGACCCCAACCCCCGCCTGGAAGCCTACCTGGCCGCCGCCCGGCGCGGGGCCACCGTGCGCCTCCTGCTCGATGCCTACTTCGACGACGGCAGCAGCCCCACCAGCAACCGCGCCACCTGCGAATACGTCAACGCCATCGCCCTGGCCGAACAGCTAGCCCTGGAATGCCGCCTGGGCAACCCGGCCGGGTTAGGCATCCACAACAAAATGGTCCTCGTCGAAGCGGCCGGGCAAGGCTGGCTGCACGTTGGCAGCCTCAACGGCACCGAACAATCTAGCAAAGGCAACCGCGAACTCGCCCTGCAAGTGCAATCCAACGCCGCCTACGCCCTGCTGGCCGGCATGTTCGACCGCGACTGGCCCTACAGCCTCTACCTGCCCCTGATACAAAACACCACCGGCCGGGCCTACTACCCCCTCATCAGCGAACTGCTCTACGACCCCTTCGGCACCGATGAGGCCGAATACATCGAGCTGGCCAACCCCACCCAGGGCACCCTGGACATCAGCGGCTGGCTGATCGGCGACGCCGTCTACCCTACCGACTTCGAAGACGTGCGCCAGTTCCCGGCCGGGACCCTCCTACCCCCCGGCAGCACCCTGGTCATCGCCACCACCGCCACCGGCTTCTTCGCCGCCTTCGGCCACAACCCCGACTTCGAAATCGTCGATACCGACCCCGCCGTGCCCGATCTGCCCGACTTCCCCCTGTGGGGCGATCCGGCGGCGCTGCTGCAACTGGGCAATGCCGGCGACGAGGTACTGCTGCGCGACCCGGCCGGGGTCGTCATCGACGTCGTCACCTACGGCAGCGGCAGCTTCCCCGGCGTCATCAGTTGCAACCTCGTCACCGCCGCCAACCACAGCCTGGAGCGCTACCCCTACTGGCTAGACACCAACGACTGCACCACCGACTTCCGTGACTGGCCCTTCCCCAATCCCGGCAGCCTACCCTAGCCCGCCACCAGCCAACCACCCAAACGTCGGGACAACACAAAAAAGCCCGGTGCCACCGATTTGTCTGGCACCGGGCTATTTAATTCATCTTTGGCCGCAGCTGCAACTGTCCCCACCCACAAACACTACAACAGCGCCAAGTCAACGGCCAAAATCCTGGCTATCTCTACTTGTAAAAGCATCGCCTGGCCATTAGCCCAGCCATGTGAGCTAGAAAATCTCACAAAGCTGGCGCCAGCATGGTCAATGACAGCAGGGTCGCCGCTAGTTGTTCCCGAAAAGGTCAGAAGGATCAATCCCGGAATCATACTTGGTGCCCGCCGGATCACCGCCGTCGCGAATCGTACCGGCACGCGCACTAATAGTGCCTTCGTAAACAATCGCCGGTGAAACATAAGAAACCCGCTGGTTCTCGCTCTTCTTTCCTTCTTCGTTAACACTCATCATCATTACAAGCTCCTATCTAAATACTATGAAAATAGCAACAATAACACGAACCTAATGTCCGCCACACACTCTTTTATACTAGTATAATACACAACATAGAATCAAGACAAACCAAACTGTGAAACAGTCTTACGCATTATGGGCGACTTTTGCCAGATTGTCAACCCGAATCACAACCAAATCCCAACAATTAATTGACATAAATTTCAAGAAGACGTCTTCACCACTGGTAGGAGATTAGTACTATTCTGGCATCGTCTTGACGCTCGCTGGCTGGCGAACCCGGCCGGGATATCCAACCAACCACCCCCCAGCCCCACCCCGTCACAAACTGGTGCCGGACCCGCCACATACATGCCGGATCCGGCACCAACCCATTTCAACCAACCCCACCGGGGCAAACAGCCTTATGCCAGCGCAGCCGCTAACACTCGCTATAACTGCAAGCATAACACTTGCGGCAGCCCTCCTCATTAACCAGTGCCGCCTCACCACAGTCCGGGCAAAGATCGCCAATGCGCAGCCGCATGTCCCCCTTCGGCGCGTGGTGACCGTTCGTCTTCATCTCCGGCAGGCTATTCCCCATCTTCAGATAATCGTCCAGCACCTGAGCAATACCATCCGGCAGCGACAGCACCCGGTTAGCCCCAAAGCCCAGCGGCCGCCCCCCCCCAATGCCGCTCAACTGCGTCACCACCTCGCCCAACCGTTCACGCGGCGACACCGGCGACGAGATACGCAGCACATAACTAATCAACCGGCCAATCGCCTCCGACACGGCCATCGTATCGCTGCCAGCCTTGGAAGTGTGCAAAAACACCTCAAAAGGCTGGTCACTGCCATTCTCATTGATCGTGACGTATGTCGTGCCCAGGGGCGTATTCAGCCGGTGGGTAACGCCGCGCAGCGCATTGGCCCGCGGCTTCTTGGATTCATGCCACAGAGCGGGCTGTTCCAGCTTCTTCTCTTTGGCTTCCTTGGTCGCCTTCGTCTCCAGCACAACCTTCTCGCGCGAGCCGGTAACATACACGGTCAGCCCCTTGCAGCCCAGTTCCCAGGCCATTTTGTAAGCCCTGGCCACATCCGCTTCCGAGGCCGTCTCGGCAAAGTTGCAGGTCTTGCTAATACTGTTGTCTACAAAGGCCTGAATGGCCGCCTGCATCCGGATATGCTCTTCCGGCGTAATATCGGCCGCAACCACAAAGGTCTGGCGCACCGCTTCTGGCACCGTGTTCAGGTGCTGGCAGGAGCCAACGCGCACCACTTCCTTAACAATTTTGGCCCGTGAGGTTTCATCCAGGCCCGCTTTGGTAAGCGCTTTCTCAAACAATGGGCTGGTGTAGTACAGCTCCAGGTCCTGGCCATTGTCATTGACGTGGCGAATGTAGGCCAGGGCAAAGACAGGTTCACAGCCATAGCCCTCACAGCCGGAGACGGTGGCAATGGTGCCGGTGGGGGCAACGGTGGTTTGGGCCGCATTACGGATGCCGTACTGCTTCAGATCGGCAACCAGACCATCCCAATCCAGCCCCGGCCGGGACCAGACCTTATCACTCTTCACCAACGGCTGCGGCGGCTGCCACTGCAAATCCTCCGGATCATAAATGCTGCCCTTAATCGCCGGGAAAGCCCCCCGCTGGCGGGCCAGATCCACGCTGGTGCGCATGCAATGGTAGCGCACAAACTCCATGACCACGCCGGCCAGAATCTGCCCTTCCTTGCTGCCATAACGCACCCCCAACTGGTACATCAGGTCCCCCAACCCCATGATCCCCAGGCCAATGCGCCGCGCCCTTTCCGCCGCCTCCTTCAGCTCTGGCACCGCCGGCACATACGCATTCGCCGTCACCACGTTATCCAGAAAATGCGTACTGTCGGCCACCGACTGCGCCAGCCCGTCCCAATCCACCTCGCCATCGGTGGTTACATGGTGGGCCAGGTTCACAGAACCCAGGCAGCAGTTTTCATACGGGCCAAGCCACTGCTCGCCGCATGGGTTGGTGGCCTCCAGCTCATAAAGGTGGGGCACAGGATTGGTGCGGTTAGCAGCATCCAGGAACAAAATACCCGGTTCGCCATTTAGATAAGCATACTTCACAATCTCATCAAACAGATCGCGCGCCCGAACCGTCCGCCACACCTCCCCATCAGCAGGGTTCACCAAATCGAAGTCGGTGTCGTTATGCACGGCGTGCATAAACTTATCGGTGATCCCTACGGAGATATTGAAGTTGGCAATGCTGCCTTCTTTCGCTTTGCAGGCCACAAATTCAAAGATGTCCGGGTGATCAACACGCAAAACAGCCATGTTGGCCCCACGCCGGGTGCCGCCCTGGGCAATCTCGCCAAAGGCCTGGTCATACACGCGCAGGAAACCCACCGGGCCGGTAGCCTGCCCGGCCGAGCTGTGCACCAGGGCTCCCTTGGGGCGCAGCCGCGAGAAGGCAAAGCCGTTGCCGCCGCCCGTCTGCTGGATCAGGGCCGCATTGCGCAGGGTCTGGAAGATCCCGGCCGGGTCCCGGCCCATATCATCTTCAATCGGCAGCACAAAACAAGCCGCCAACTGCCCCAACGGCGTCCCCGCGCCCGTAAACGTCGGGCTGTTCGGCATGAACCGCAGCTCCGTCAGCAGCCGGTAAAACTTCTCCTCTGCGGCCGCCACATCCATACCATGGGCCGCCTCTGGTTCCGCAATATGCCTGGCCACACGGCGGAACATCTCTTCAATAGTTTCCACCGGTTTGCCATCCGGCCCGCGCCGCAAATAGCGGCGCTGCAAGACGGCACGCCCATTTTCCGACAAAGGGATCTTATCCGTCGCACCCGCAGTTGGCAGATCTTTAATCATGCTATCCTCCTACAATACAAAGCATGGCAGGGTTAGCGCGCACACTACCCGCCAGCAAGATAAAAGATGGGGGTTTAGCTTTCAGCTAATAGATGATGAATCTCACTCTGTATCGACTCCAGGTCATCCAACTGCAAGTAGACAATGGCATACCGGATGTAGGCCACCTTGTCCAACTCCTTCAGCTTATGGATCACCTTATCCCCAACAAGACGGCTCGGCACCTCGGCTTTGCCCAACTGCTGCAGCTCCGCCTCAATTTCACCGGCAATGCGCTCAATATCGGCCGCCGCCACCGGCCGTTTGGCGCAAGAAACGCGCAAACCAGCCATCAGCTTATCACGTGAAAACTCCTCCCGGCTGCCATCCCGCTTCACCAGCAGAGGCGTCGACAAAATCGCCCGTTCATAAGTGCTAAAGCGGCGATCACAATTACCGCAAGCACGCCGCCGCCGGATACCCCCACGAGCATCATGGCTGGTATCGATAACGCGAGTCTTTTGGTAGTTACAGTAAGGACAGTTCACAGTCGAATACCCCGGCCGGGGCTATCCCCCCAGCAAACAGATAGCCAAATAACATGATCGCCACGTTAAGTACCAGATGTATGGTCACAATGAACCAAGACCCCCACATTTGGCAGTCAACGGGAAGGGCATTATAACATACGGCCCAGGCGATGACAAGGAATCTCAGCGCCATTTCCTTAAAAAATGCCCCTTCAGCAGCCCAATTTTCCAGTTCCCCACCACCGAACCAGCCATCCCCCACCCGGCAAAAAAGGGCGTGGTGCCACTATGACACCACGCCCTTCACAAAAGCTGTCAAAAAAACCGACAAAGCCTAATCTTTGCGCCGCCGCAAAAAGGCGGGGATCTCCAGGTCATCCAGCCGGAAAGAGGAGCCACTATCCCGGGCCGCCGTCTGGCGTGGCCGCTGGTCACGCACCGGCTCCGGCCGGGAACGGGGCACTTCCACCGGCACAGACTCGCGCACTGGCGGCCGGGTAGGCAGGCTGCGCTGCACCCCCGAACTCGTCATCCGCTGCATCGGCGCTGCATAACGCTCAAAGCCGGTCGCGATCACCGTAATCCGGATCTCATCCGTCATCGTCTCATCCACCACCGCGCCAAAGATCAGGTTCACATCCGGGTGTGCCGTCTCCCGGATAACCGCCGCCGCCTGGTTAATCTCATACAGGCTCATATTCGGCCCACCGGTCACATTGAACAAGATGCCTCGCGCGCCATCAATAGTCACATCCAGCAGCCGATTCGACAGCGCCTGCTCCGCGGCCACCAGTGCCCGGTCATCGCCCGAACCCCGGCCAATCGCCATCAAGGCCGCGCCACCCAGCGACATAATTGCCCGCACGTCGGCAAAGTCCAGGTTAATCAACCCCGGCACCGTGATCAGCTCGCTAATGCCCTGAATACCCTGCCGCAGCACGTCATCAGCCAGGCGGAACGAATCCACCAGCGACACCCGCTTATCGGCAATTTCCAGCAGCCGGTCATTGGGAATGACAATCAACGTGTCTACAAACTCTTTCAGCCGCTCAATGCCCTCTTCCGCGGCCCGGCTGCGCCGCGCCCCTTCAAAGGAGAAAGGCCGGGTCACCACGCCAATGGTCAGCGCCCCCATCTCCTTGGCCACCCGCGCCACCACTGGGGTAGCGCCGGTGCCCGTGCCACCCCCCATCCCGGCCGTGACAAACACCATGTCTGCCCCGTCCAGCGCCTGGTGGATCTCCTCTTCCGATTCGTCGGCCGCGCGCAGCCCCACTTCCGGGTCGCCGCCCGCGCCCAGGCCGCGCGTTGTCCGCTCGCCCAGCCGCAGATGGCGCTGCGCCCGGCTGCTGGTCAGCGCCTGGTGGTCCGTGTTCACCGCCAAAAATTCCACGCCGACAATGCCGGACTCAATCATGCGATTCACGGCGTTGCTGCCGCCACCCCCCACGCCTACCACACGAATCAGAGCCGATCCTTCCAGTTCTGGCGCACGCTGTACTTCTCTTGGTTTTCTATAGTCACTCATCATACACCCCTCTTCGGTTGCCAATACTCGTTATCAATTTGCATCATCTTGGGCCTGCCCCGGCCGGGGCAGGGTGCACCGATGAAAAGATCGTTAACCGGGTAAGAATGCCCGGAAAAACTCGCCAATACGCCGTCCCCACTGGGCCTGATGGCGGGGACGCGGCCGGTACAAGTTGCTGTCACTGATCGCCCAACGCAGCAGCCCCACGCTGGTGGCATAGGCCGGGCTGCGCAGCGAATCTACCAGGCCCACCAGGTTGCGCGGCACAGCCACCCGCGCCGGCACCCCCAACACATGTTCAGCCACGTTAGTAATCCCCCGCAGTTGGGCCGAGCCGCCGGTCAGCACAATCCCGGCCGGGAGCAGCCCCCCATAACCCGACTGCTGGATCTCCTGCAAAACCATCTGGAAAATCTCATCGACCCGCGCCTCAATCACCGCCGACAAATCTTGCAGCCCCACCCGGATCGTCTCACCGCCAAACGGCTTCACCGAAAACTCCGACGCCGGGTCAATCTGCTCCGGACGGCAGTCGCCATGCTGCATCTTCACCCGCTCCGCCACCTCAAACGGCACCCGTAAACCAATGGCAATGTCGTTCGTCACGTGCCAGCCACCCACCGGCAGCACCTTCGTGTGGTAAACACTACCCTGCGTATACAGCGCAATGTCCGTTGTGCCACCGCCAATATCGGCCACCACCACGTCCATCTCCCGCTCATTCGGTTCCAGCACCGCTTCGCCCGAGGCCAGCGAGTTCAACACGAACTCCTCCACCTGGATACCCACCGTATCCGTTGTCTTGCCCAGGTTACGCAGGGCCATCGTCGTGCCCGACACCACATGCGCATCCACTTCCAACCGGTAGCCATGCATGCCAATCGGGCTGCGCACCACATTGTCGTCCACGCGGTATTGGCGCGGCACCAGGTGCACAATCTCCCGCCCATGCCCCACCGACACCATCGACTGGGCCACATCCAGCGCCCGCTCAATGTCCTCCGGCGTAACACCCGCCCCATTGCGATGAATGGCCAGCGAACCGCGGCTGTTCACCGAGCTGATATGCTCGCCCGCCATGCTGACAAACGCCTGGGACAAATCATAGCCCGACGTCTGCTCAGCCAGTTCCACCGCCTTGGCAATGGCCACCGATGCCTCGCCCACATCCACAATCATGCCTTTACTCAGGCCGCGTGAGGGCACAATACCCAGGCCAATAATGCGCAGTTGGCCGGCGCGCACCTCGCCCACCAACGCACAAATCTTGGTTGTGCCAATGTCTAAGCCAAATAAGATACCATCCATAATATGCACCTGAGACTGCGAAATCGCTAGCCACCCTCTTCCAGCACCGGCGGCTGTCCCGGTTCCTGGTCCAATTCCTGCTCTACCACGCGATAATACGGCTTATCCTGGTTGCTAACGCTGATGTAAACCGGCGTCAGGTTGCGCGACCGCAAGTCGCTGAGAATTGTCTCGTAGACGACCATCTTACGCGCCATGTCGCTGCCGGTGCCAAAGTAAGCCCGCCAGCCCTGGCCATCGTCAAAGCTCAGGCCGCCGCTGGGGTCGTAGTAAAAATTGGTCAGGTTGGGGCGCAGTTGGGTTAGCTGCATTGCCCCTTCCAGCAAATCGGGTGGCACAAACAACAAGGGAACGCTCTCATCAGCGCTGGTGGTGGTCGTATCCCGGCCGGGGCCAGCCACTACCGGCGGCGTATCCATAACCCCTTCCGCCTGAATCACAATCAGCCCCTCCAGCGCCATACGCGCCGGCAGCAAATTACCCGCCTTACTAATCCAATAATCCCGGCCATCCTGCACCCACAGCGCCACCGGCGCCTCTTCCCGCAGCCGGATGCTCACACTGTTGGGCCAGCTAATCGTCACCGTGGCTGAAATCACACCCGGCAGTTCGGCAATGGCCGCTGCCGCCTGTTCCGGATCCACCGCAAACACATGCGCCCCGGCCAACCCACTGGCCGCCACAATCTCCTCCGCCGGCACCGCCGTCACACCCTCCACCGGAATAAAAGTCACATAAAAATGTTCATCCAGGCCAATCAACGCCAACGCCCCGGCCGTGATCAGCAGCAAGAACAGGCTTATCCAGCGCGCCGAAAGCACCACCCGCTTCAAGGCCGCCGTGGGGAAATGCACGTGCCGGTTGTTGCGCCGGCGGCGCTGCCTGGCCGTGGCCGGCACGCGCATCTGCGGCATGGTCATGGCCGGCGCAGCCTGCACGCGGCGCATGCGCGATTGCTTGCGCAGCGGTGGCTGCTTGCGCAGCCGTGGCTGTTTGCGCAGGCGCGGCTGGCGGTGGGCCGGCGCGTCAGCCTGCGGTTCACTGCGCGCGCGGCGCGATCGGTTTTGGGCGGACCGCTGCGTCGATTCACTCATCAGCTTTTGCTTCACTTCCGGAGCCAATCTCAGGCACAGCAAACGTGGTCTGCGATTGGGTCTTGTCATCATAGCGGGCCAGGGCCAGCTCAATGAGCCGGTCCAGGAGCTGGCTGTAGCCAATACCACTGGCTTCCCACAGCTTAGGATACATAGAGATACGCGTGAAGCCGGGGATGGTATTTATTTCATTGATATACAACCGGCCGGTATCAACATCCAGCATCATGTCTACCCGGCCCAGGCCGGCACAATCGATGGCCTGGTATGCCTGCACGGCCAGGGTGCGGACGCGCTCCGCCAGGTCAGGGTCCAGCGGCGCCGGAATCAGCAGTTCAGAGTCGTCGCTGATGTATTTGGCCACGTAGTCATAAAAATCGCGCCGCGGCCGGATCTCGCCCACCACGCTGGCAAGGGGCTGGTCATTGCCCAACACCGAGACTTCCAGCTCGCGGATGTTGGCCCCCTGCTCCACGACAATGCGCCGGTCGTAGCGGGCGGCATCCTCCAGGCCGGCAGCCAGGGCCTCCCGGCCGGGGCACTTCTGAATGCCCACGCTGGAGCCCAAATTGGCTGGCTTGGTAAACACCGGGTAGCTCAGGTGCGCTTCCAGTTCGTCCAGGATGTCCCCCGGCCGGGTGCGCCAATCCGAGCGCAGTACCAGCCGCCAGGGCAGCACCGGCAAACCATTAGCCTCCATCACATACTTAAAAATCGCCTTGTCCATGCCCACGGCCGAACCCACAACACCAGCGCCCACGTAAGGCACGCCGGCCAGTTCCAGCAGCCCCTGCACCGTGCCATCCTCGCCATACGTGCCGTGCAGCACCGGGATGACCACATCCAGCGTCGTCACCGCCGACAGGGTCACCGCCTGGTTGGCATCCGTCGCCATCTGCAGCAGGGCGGTGGACTCTTGCGGTGCTGGCAGCAGCGTGGCTGGTTGCCCCGCCCCGGCCGGGCCATCTGTCAGCGCCCGCAGCGGATCGCCCGCCAGCCACTGCCCGCCCTTCGTAATGCCAATCGGCACCACCTCATAGCGCGCCGGGTCCAGCGCGGCCATCACCGAACGGGCCGACATCAGCGACACCTCGTGCTCGCCGGATCGTCCGCCGAAAATAACGCCTACCTTGATCTTGCCCTGTGGTTCAGTCATTGTTACGTGATTCGTGTTCTGTTGCCCGCTGCGCGCTTCATTTTGCGCCATACGCCTGACGCGCGAACCGCCGCGCACAACTCACGCCTCTTCCTCAAACTGCCAGTCACCTACCAACTCAACTTCCAGCTCCAATTCCACGCCAAACTGCTCGCGTACAGCGTGCCAGGCCTCGGCAATCAGCGCCCGGATCTCTTCCGCATTCGCCTCGCCCTCATTGATGAAGAAGTTGGCGTGCTTGTCCGAAATCTGCACTTTGCCCACCCGGTAACCTTTCAGGCCGCTGGCCTCAATCAGGTAGCCGGCATAAAAATGCTCCGGATTCTTGAACATGGAGCCCATGCTGGCCCCGGCCGGTTGCGTCTGCTTGCGATGGGCCGTAAAACCGTCGGCCCGCGCCATGAGCACCTCCACCGCCTCCGGCTTCAACGCCAGCTCAGCCGACAACACCACCCGGCGCGGCACCTCATTCCGCTGCTCCTGCTTCAGAATGCTGTCACGATAGCCATAGCCCATCTCTTCGTTGCTGTAAATACGCGTCCCCCGGCCGGGTTCCCAAATCGTCGCCGCCAGCAAATTACCATTCATATCGCCGCCGTGCGCGCCCGAGTTACCCACCACCGCGCCGCCCACCGTGCCCGGCACGCCAATCGCCCACTCCAGCCCACCCAGCCCCTTGGTAATGCACTGCCGCGCCAGCGATGAAAGATTCATCCCCGACTCCACCGTGCACACCACGCTCAGGCCCGTGTGGCGGAAATGCACATTGCGCGCCCGGTTCATAATGACCAGGCCGGCAATCCCCTGGTCGGCCACCAGGATATTCGAGCCACCCCCCAAAATGAAATAGGGCACCCGCTGGGCATAGGCCAGTTCCACCGCCATTTGCAGTTCGGTGGCATTATTCACCGTCAGGAACATCATAGCCGGGCCACCTACCCGCGCCGACGTGTAACGGGCCAGGGACACGTCTAGCTGAAATCTTTCCCCAAAGACTTCCTGAAAGCGCCTCTGTATGGCTTCTAGCGACTGGGTCTGCAATTCCATCTGCTCTTCCTCTTCATTGCTGCGCTGTTGATTGCCCTTTATCATGACCTGTTAAAGGCCTCCCTCAAGCCATCCAATACCCATTGACCAACCATATTGCCATCGCCCGCCCCCAGCGTCAGGATCACGTCACCCGGCCGGGCCCGATCCAACACATAGGCGGCCGCCTCCTCCCGCCGGCCAACATAGCGCGCATGCGGATGCTCCATCCGGGCCACCACATCCGCCGCGCTAACCCCCAGGCTGTCCTGTTCCCGGCTGCGGTAAATGTCCAGCACCACCACCCGGTCCGCATCGTCAAAGCTGGCCGCAAACGCCTCCAGCAGCAGGCGCGTGCGGCTAAAGGTGTGCGGCTGCCACACCGCCCACAAACGCCGGCCGGGGAACTGCTGCCGCGCCGCTGCCAGCGTCGCCCGAATCTCCGTGGGGTGATGGGCATAATCATCAATCACCACTATGTCGCCCACCTGGCCAATGAGCTGGAAACGGCGGCTGACCCCGCCAAAGGCGGCCAGCGCCTCGCCCACATCGGCAAACGGCACTTCAAGATGCTCCGCCACGGCCAGGGCCGCCAGGGCGTTGCGCACGTTGTGTTCGCCGGGCACGCGCAGCCGCACCAACCCCAGCAAATCCGGCCCAGCCTGGGCCACAAAATCGGTGCCGCCCAGCACGTTAGACTGGGCTTCCAGGGCCAACAGGTCGGCCCCCGCCGTCAGGCCGTAAGTCGTCACCTGAATATCGGGTCGCACCTGGGCCAGCAGGGACTGCACCCCGGCATCATCGGCACAGGCCACCATCCGCCCCCCGGCCGGGAGCCGGTCCACAAAAAGCCGGAACGCATCCAGGTAAGCTTCGGGCGTGGCAAAGATATCGGGGTGGTCATGCTCCACATTGGTCACCACCGCAATACGCGGCTGCAAGCCCAGGAACATGTAATCATACTCATCCGCCTCAATGACAAACGGAGCGCCCTGCCCGGCCCGGCCATTACGCCCCAACGCAGGCAGCACGCCGCCCACAATGACGCTGGGGTCCCGGCCGGCGGTCAGCAGAATCTGGGCAATCATGCCCGTGGTCGTCGTTTTGCCATGCGTACCGGCCACAGCAATGCCCACGTTGCCGGCCATGAGCTGGCCCAGGAAATCGGCCCGCTTCAGGATGGGCACACCGGCCGCGCGCGCCGCCACCAGCTCCGGATTGGTCGCCGGCACGGCCGAAGAGATAACCACCGTATCCGCGCCGGCAATGTTGGCCGCCGCGTGGCCCACATAAATCGTCGCCCCGGCCGCGGCCAGGTCGTCGGTCAGGGCATTAGCCTGCAAGTCGGAGCCAGAGACGGTGTAGTCACGCCCCAGCAGCACCCAGGCAATGGCCGACATACCCGCCCCGCCAATACCCACGAGGTGAACATGTCCCGGCCGGGTACCCGCCAGATCCGCTTCCAAACCCATCACCTTCACCATCATCACGTTAGATCAAAGCCACAATCACAATGAAGAAAACAATGAAAAAAGTCACCAGCCAAAACATCGCCGAAAAATGCATCGGCAGCCACAGGGCCAGGAAATCCGACGTAAACGTCTCCATCACCGGCCGGGAGATAATCGTCACGGCAAACGGGTAGGGCGCGTCCAGCGGCGATAACCGCTCGTACCCCGTGGGTTCCACCAGCACATACTCCAAAAAGCCCCACAACGCGCCAACAAACAGGTAGCCGTTCAAAATGCCAAAAACAAAACCCGTAATCCGCGACTCCAAACCGCTGCGCAGCCGGTCGCCCAGCCGCCCCCGGGTCAGCGCATCGGCCAGCCGGCTGATCATCTGGTAGCTAAAGAAAGCCATCATGCAGTGAAAGCCAAACTGCAGCCAGAACTGCTGCACACGCGCAGCATCCAATTCGGCCCCGACAGTCCCCGCCGGTACAACCATGCCCAGCATCCTAGCAATGGTAAAGGCAAACTGGTTCAGTGCCGCCACCGAGGCCACCAAACCGGCCATGGCAATCACCTCTCTTTGCCAGCCGCGCAGATAGCCCACAACGGCAAAGATGGCGATGAGAAAGACATACATAATCCCAATATTGATCATGATCGTGTTCCCAGGTCTGTAATCAACTTGGCCAGCCGCCCGGCCGCGTCAGGTACATCCAACGCTTGCGCCGCCGCAGCCATGGCCGCCAGCCGCGGTCCATCCTGCAGCAAATCCAGCACCGTCGGCAGCAGTTTATCTGCTAACAACCCATCATCCAAACGGATGGCCGCGCCGCGGTCGGCCAAAAAGTCGGCATTCACCTTCTGGTAGCGCCAGGCGTAGGGGTAGGGCACCAGGACCGACGGCAGCCCAAACGCCGGCGATTCGCCCAACATGCTGGCCCCGGCCCGGGCCACCACCAGGTCGGCAGCCCGGTAAGCCGCGCCCATCGCCTCATGCAAGAAAGGATAGGGGCGGTAGAAGGCCCGCAGCCCGGCCGGGAGCAGCTCCGAACTCGCCTCAACCTCCGGCCAATCCAATTGGCCGCTAATGTGAATCACCTGAATTGTCTCCAGCAGTTGCGGCAAAATGGCCAGCAGCGCCCGGTTGATACTGCGCGCCCCGCGGCTGCCGCCAAACACAAACAAAGTCGCCCGGCCGGGGGCCAGGTCAAACTGCGCCAGCGCCGCCGCCTTGGGCATGGCCACCGCCGCCCGCACCTCCGGACGCACCGGATAACCCGTGACCACTGTCTGCCCGGCCGGGAAGAAATCCCGCGAGCCTTCCGTCGTGCAGCCCACCCGGGCCGCAAACCGGCTCAAGAAACGAATCGCCGAACCCGGTTCCACGTCCGGCAAATAAATCGCCGCCGGAACGCGGCGCAGCCAGGCCACCACAGCCACCGGCACATTCACATAACCGCCAGTCATAAACAGCACATCCGGCCGGAAGCGACCGAACAAGCGGTTGGCACTGCCCAAACTCCAGGTCAACTTCGCCGCATTCACCACACGCTGCCTCAAAGGAACGCCCACAATCGGGCCACCGGCAATCGTCGCCAACGTCAAGCCGGCCATCGGCACCAACTGCTCTTCCATCTGCCCCGGCGTGCCAATCCAAAGCACATCGGCCGCCGCCGCGCCTGCCCGGCGCAGCTCAGACACGGCGGCCAGAGCCGGATAAATGTGTCCGCCCGTTCCGCCGCCGCATATCACCACTTTCACGCTTAGACTCCGTGGGTTGAGACTGGGGCTGCAAGCGCCGGCTCATATTCGCGTCACGCGAAATATTGAGCAGAATGCCCGCCCCAATCAACGAAAACAGCAGCGACGTGCCGCCGTAGCTAATAAACGGCAGCGGAATCCCGGTAAAGGGAATCACCGCCGTGATCACGGCAATATTGATTAGTGCCTGATAACCCAGCCAGCAGGTAACCCCAACGGCCAGCAAAAAGCCATAACTGTCACGCGCCTGCCGGGCCGTGCGAAAACCACGCCACACCAACAAGCCCAAAAAGCCCAGCACCAACAGGCAGCCCGCCAGCCCCAGCTCTTCACCCAAAATGGCGAAGATGCCATCGGTGTGCGCCGCAGGCAGGGGGCCAAACTTCTGCACGCTGTTGCCCAGGCCCACCCCCAGGTAGCTGCCGCTGCCCAGGGCAATCAGCGCCTGCTTCACCTGCCAGATCGCCTGGTTTGGGTCGCGCAGGACCTCTTGCCAGGCGTGCACCCGGGCCGCCGCATGGGGCACCGTAAGCATCAGAAAGATGAAGATGCCGCCGCCAGCCGTGCCGGCTACAAATATCTGCTTCCAGGCCGCCCCGGCCACAAAGAACAACGTAAAGCTAATCAGGGCCACCAATCCCGACGTGCTCAGGTCCGGCTGCTGCACAATCAGGAAGCAAACCAGGCCGGTCATGATAGCAAAAGGCAGCAAACCATAGGTCACGTCCTTGATCCGCTCCCCCTTGGACGACAGCCAATGGGCAATATACAAAATGGTGGCCAGTTTGGCCGCCTCCGACGGTTGGTAGGAGTTTTCGTACAGGCCGCGCACCGCGCCAAAATTGGCCTGGCCCACAAGCAGCAGCACCAGGAGCAAGCCCAGGGTACCGGCCATGATGAGGATGGAGAAGCGCCGCAGTATCTGGTAGTCGAACTGCATTGTGACCAGGATAACAACCACGCCCAAAAGCATGGCCATCATTTGCCGCCGGAAGTAGTAGGTAGAATCCCCCTTGGCCAGCAAGCCCAGGTCAAAAGTGGTGCTGTAAACCATCAGCATACCGATAACACACAGCCCAACAATGGCCAGCAGCAGCCAGTAATCAAACTGCAATTTGATGGCCGGCCGGACCCGGTCGCTTTTCTTGCTGCGCACTACGCTTACAGTTGCCATGCCTATGCCTCTTGTTGCCCGGCCGGGTGGGCCAAAGCCTGTACCAAACAGCGAAACTGGTCGCCCCGCTCAGCAAAATCCGCAAATGCGTCAAAACTGGTGCCGCCGGGCGAGAGCAGCACCACGTCGCCGGGGGCAGCCAGCCCGGCCGCCTCGCTGATAGCCGCCGCCAGATCGGGGGCACGCACCACACGCAGCACATCCCGGCCGGGGGGAGTACCAGCCGCCGCCAGGCGCTCTGCCAGCAGCGGCGCCAGCGCACCAAACAACACCACCGTCTTCACTCGCCGCTGCACCGCCTGCGCCCACGTCTCCCAAACCAGGTCCTTGTCCTGCCCGCCGGCCAGCAAAATCAGCGGTTCGGCAAATGCGGCAAAGGCGGCCATCGCCCGCTCCGGGGCCGTGGCAATCGAATCATTGACATATTGCACGCCGTTGATCGTCGCCACCATCTCCAGGCGGTGGGGCACGCCACGAAAGTCAGCAATGGCCTGGCGCATCGCCGCCAGCGGAATCCCCACGCTGTCGGCCAGGGTAACGGCCGCGAGCACGTTGGCCAGATTGTGCCGGCCGCGCAGGCGAATCTGCGCCACGTCACACACCGTTTGCGGCTCGCCGCCGCGGCCCCTCAGCCAAATCTGCCCCTCGCGGCAATAAGCACCATCATCAACAAGAGACGCCATGCTAAACCAACGCACCCGGCCGGGGGCCATCCCCGCCATCCTCTCCGATCCCTGGTCATCGGCATTCAGCACCGTAATCCCATCTTCAGCCTGAAAGCGCAGAATATTCGCTTTGGCCGCGGCATAAGCCGCCAGCGTTCCATGCCGGTCCAGGTGGTTAGGCGTCACGTTTAGCACAGTCGCCACCGCCGGGGGCACCACCGGCGGCCGCGACGTCCACAGCTCCAACTGAAAGCTGGACAACTCCTGCACCACCAGGTCGCCGGGCTGCATCCGCGCCAGGTCGGCAATGAGCGGGTTGCCGATATTGCCGCCAATCCAGGTCGTACGGCCGGCGGCCTGGCCCATCGCCCCGGTCAGGGCCGTGGTGGTCGTCTTGCCGGCCGACCCGGTGATGCCGATGACCTGGGCCGGCGTCCGGCGCATAAATTCCAACGCATCGTTGGTCACCCGGATACCTCGTGCCTGCGCTGCCTGTACAATGGGCGCCCCGGCCGGGACACCCCCACTAACCGCCAGCACATCCGTACCATCCAGCAAACTCAGCGGGTGCTCACCCAGCACAAACTGGATGCCCAGGCCGGTCAGCTCCGCCAGCCCATCCGCCAGCTTATCCGGCGCACGCAGGTCAGAGACCACCACCTGGGCGCCAGCCTGCGCGGCAAAGCGCGCCAGCGCCTTGCCCTGCCGCGCCAGCCCCAGAATTACCAGGCGTTTTCCGGCCAACTCGTCCTGCTTCACCACAACCACCTACACCAGCGCCAGGGCAATGCCCACCATTGCCCCCAACAGCCCAATCAGCCACCAGCGCTGCACAATCTGCGTTTCGCTCCAGCCCAGCAGCACAAAGTGGTTATGCAGCGGAGCCATGCGGAAGGGGCGCAAATCTCGCCCCAAAAACCGGCGGCTCAACACCGCCGAAGAGACCTGAATCATGGTAGACAACGTGGTGGCCACCGGAATAATGGCAATAATCGGCAAGATAAGCCACTGGTTAGTCATCAGCGCAATCACACCCAGCGCGCCGCCCAGCGCCTGCGAGCCTACATCCCCCATGATCATCTGGGCCGGGTGTGCGTTAAACCATAAAAAGGCAAAGCAAGCGCCCACCATCACAAAACAAAGATTCACAATAAACTGCTGCCCCTGCATAAAAGCGATAATGCCATACGCCGCCAACGCCGTAGCCGTGATTAGCCCGGCCAGCCCATCCAGCCCATCCGTCAGGTTAACCGCATTGGCCCCGGCCGTGATAATAAAAACGGCCACCGGCAAATACCAGATGCCAATGTCCAGCAAGAAAGGCACAGTAGGCGCGGCCACCCAGCCGTGCAAATCATTAAGCTGCCAGTAAATGAGCACCGCCGCCACCAGGGCGATGGCCACCTGGTACCAGATTTTGTAGCGCGCCAACATACCCACACCAGGACGCTGCCGCAAGCCCTGGTAATCGTCGATGCCCCCCAGGATGGAATATGAAACCATCACGCCCAGGGGAATGGCCACGCTCTCCACCACCTCAAAGGTCTCCAGCAGTTGGACAATGTTGACGATGATGATGATGACGACCGTCCAGCCAACAATCAGCACGCCACCCATGGCCGGCGTCCCCATCTTAGACATGTGCGACTGCGGTCCCTCGATGCGGATCTTCTTGCCCAGCTTCAGGCGGCGCATCAGCTCGATCAGGGGACTGCCCCAGATAATAGCCAGCAAAAACGTGACACCGCCCAGGGTAAGTGAGAAAGGCATGTTCATTGGCTACTCTCTCCGGCACGAACGAGGGCAGACACGATCTGGTCCATAAATACCGCACGTGACCCCTTCACCAGGATGACATCGCGAGGCCTGATAATCTCCAGCAGGAGCGCCACGGCCTCTGCGGCAGTTGCCGGGGCATATACCCGGCCGGGATCCATCCCGGCCAACAGCGCTTCCTCCGCAATCAACCGGCCGCGCGGTCCCACCGTCACCAACAGGTGGGCCACTTGCAGCGCCCGGCGGCCCACCAACCGGTGCGACGCCTCTTCCGCCTGGCCCAACTCCAGCATATCGCCCAACACCGCCACCCGCCGCCCATCCAGGTCGGCCAGCAAATTCAGCGCGGCAATCATAGAGGCCGGGCTGGCGTTGTAAGTGTCATCCAAAATCAACGACTGCTGCGGCCCGTCGGCCGTCACCAGGCGCAGTTGCGACTGCATACCTTGCAAGCCGTGCCCAATCTCGTCCCAGGTAAGCCCTTCAATCAGCCCCACGGCGGCGGCGCGCAGCACGGTGTGCACACTATGCCGCCCCAAAAGCGGCACCTGGAGGCGCAGCGCTTCCCGGCCGGTGTGCAGCGTAAACTGAATGCCATTTAGCCCGCGCGATTCAATACCATCCGCCCACAAATCGGCCGCCGGGTCCAGGCCATAGGTAAAAACGCGGGCCGCGGTGTGGCCGGCCATGCCCATCACCAGCGGCTCATCCCGGTTCAAGATGGCCACACCATCCGCCGGCAGCGCCTCCACCAGCTCCCGCTTGGCGGCGACGATGTGCTCCAGGCTGCCGGCCCGCTCCATATGCACAGCATCGATCATGGTGATCACGCCAATCTCTGGCCGGCTTATCTGGCACAGGCGGGCGATTTCTCCTCGCGTATACATGCCCATCTCCAACACGGCCCGCTCGTGCCCAGGCTGCAAGCCAAAGAGGGCCGGCGGCAGGCCCAGGATGCTGTTGCGGTTACCGGGCGTCTTGAAGGTGTTGTAACGGCTGGCCAGCACGGCGTGGGTCAGCTCTTTGGTGGAGGTTTTGCCCACGCTGCCGGTAATGCCAATCACGCGCAAGCTTTGGAACTGCTCGCGCCACACCTGGGCGGCCTGCTGCATGGCGGCCACGGTGTCGTCCACAAGCAGCAGGCAGTTGGAGCCCGGCTGCAGCGCGGCCAACCCGGCCGGGTCGGCATTCACAACGGGCCAATCACCAGGCACCGGCCGGGAGACAAGCGCCGCCACCGCGCCGCGTGCAAAGGCATGGGCCACGTAGTCGTGTCCATCCACCCTTTCGCCCGGAATGGCCACAAACAGGCTGCCGGGCTGCACCTCGCGGCTGTCGGTGACCACATCGGCCACGGCCGGGTCATACCCGGCCGGGTTCATAGCCAGCAGCACGCGCAAAAAATAACCCAGCGTCAGGGTCATCATCGTCCTCAGTTCCCTCTGGCCTCGGCCACGTCCGCCTGCAAACGAATCGCATCAGGCGGGATGTTCAACATCACCACCAGCTCCTTAGCCAACGAAGCAAACGCCGGGGCCGCCGTCAGCGAACCCCACGGTTCCGTCGTGGGCCGGTCCAACTTCACCATCACAATGATTTCCGGGTCATCCGCCGGAATCCAGCCAATAAAAGAGCCGATGGTTGCGTCCGACAGATATACGCCGTTTTCCGGAATCTGCGCCGTGCCCGTCTTGCCGGCGATGGTATAGCCATCCATATGGGCCATGATCACGCCATCCTGCACCACGTTAATGGCCATGGCGTTGATCATGTGCGCCGTTTCCGGCGACACCGGCCGGCTGATAATCGTCGGCTCGTGGCGGTACACCTGGTCGTCGCGGTGAATCTCCTCCACCACGTAAGGCTTCATCAGGTAACCATCGTTGGCCAGAGAAGCGATGGCCGTAATCATCTGCAGAGGCGTGACGGCAATGCCCTGGCCATAGGAGTTGGTGGCCAGGAAGGATTCCGTCCAATACTCGCTGCCGGGCAGGTGCAGCGTTCCCCCAGCCTCCGACATCAGGTCGATGCCGGTGGGCCGGCCAAAGTTGAAGCGTTCCATATAGTTGTAGTAAGTCTCGGCCCCCATCCAGGTGGCCACGGTAGCCGTGCCCACATTCAATGAACGGGTGAGCAAGGTTTGCATGTCGGTGGTGCCGTTGGCACTGCGGTCCCAGTTGTAGGTAATGTGCCCCCCCACTTCCAGCAAGCCGGCATCGTAGTAGGTGGTTTGCGGCGTCACTGTGCCCGAATCCAGAGCGGCGGCCATGGTCACCAGCTTGATAACCGACCCCGGCTCATACTGCTTGCTGATCGCCGGGTTGACCAACAGCGCTTCATCCGTACGATAGAACTCATATGGCATGTAGCAGGGATAGCTGGCCATGGCCAGAATCGCGCCCGTGCGCGGGTTCATCACAATAATCGTGCCGGTCTGCGCCCCATACTCAATGAGCGCCTGGCGCAGATGCTCTTCCACCGTGTATTGAATGGAACGGTCAATGGTCAGCACCAGATCGGCCCCTTCACGGGCGATAACGCTGTCCTGCGGGGTGAGGGGGGAGATGCTGCGCACGTCGCTGGCCGCTTCGCCGGCCAACTCGCTCTGGTAATACCCTTCCAACCCCGCGCCGCCGATATTGTCGAAGTCGGTGTAGCCCAGGACGTGACACAACAAGTCGCCCTGGGGGTAGATGCGGCGGGGCAGCGGGTCGATCTGCAGGCCGTCGTATGGCAGGGCACGCACCGCTTCGGCGATGTCGGCCGGCACCCGGCCGGAGAGCAGCACAAAGGGCACATCGGCGGTGAGGTCTTCCCAAATGTCATTGCGCGGGCGCTGCAGGATGGGCGCGAGGGCGGTGGCCATCTCGTCGGCCTCCACAATGAGCGAGGGCGAGGCCCCAATCTGGTAGTCGGCCCCATTGCCAGCCAGAATGGTGCCGTTGCGGTCATAGATAATGCCGCGATCCGGCCGGGCAACCACATTCACCCAGCCAATGGAATCACCCAATGCTTTCCAGTAGGGTCCCTGGATAATCTGAAAAGCAACCAGGCGGCCAATGATCACCACGGCCGCAAAGTGTATGCCTATGACAACAATCCATAACCGGCGCTGCTGGCTGTTATTCACCTGATTCGCCTCTCACTAAATCACTCAAGCTGGATGTGAGTTGCATCCAGATCGCCTCATCCATGGATTCAACGGGCACAGGAACGGGGACCGGCGTGGGGGTGGGTTCCTGTACGGTTGGGTAGTCGGTAACGACCACATACCGGATCTGATCCGGCCCGGCCGGGACAAAACCCAACTGCGCGGCGGCCGTCTGCAGGCGGTCCAGGGCCTGCGCCCCGGCAATATCCCGTTCCAGGTCGGCATTCAAGCGCTTAACCGTCTCCAGATCATCCTGCATCACCTGCATACGCCGGCCGGTGGTGGCAATCCGGCTGGCCTGGCTGAGATAAATGGTGCCCAGCAGCGCCGCCAGGCCCAACACAATGAACCAGCCCATGGCTACCTGGGCTTCATTCAGCCACAGCCAGCGGCGCGTGCGGTCTTCCGCCTCGCGGCGGCGAATTCGTTTAGTCGTTTCTGGTCGTCTCGTGGTCATGGTCGAATGATCAATCACAGTCCGGACTGCGCTTATGCCAGTTTCTGGGCCACGCGCAGCCGGGCACTGCGGCTGCGCGGATTCTGGGCAATCTCAGCCTCGTCGGGCTTCAGCGCCTTGCGCGATACCAACTGCAAGGTGGGCCGCGTGTTGCAGGTGCAAACCGGCTGGCCGGGTGGGCAGGTACAGGTCTGGCTTAGCTGCCGGAAGGTCTGCTTGACGAAGCGGTCTTCCAGCGAATGAAAGCTGATGACGGCCACCCGGCCGGAGGGCTTGAGCAGGTCGATGGCCGCCAGCAGGCCCGTCTCCAGCATGGCCAGTTCCTCGTTCACAGCGATGCGCAGGGCCTGAAAGACCTGCGTAGCCGGGTGAATGCGCCGCCGGGGGCCACGAGCCTCGCGGGCAATGATGCCGGCCAGTTGGGTGGTGGTGTACACCGGCCGGGCAGCCACAATGGCCTGGGCATAACGGCGGCTCTGGCGCTCCTCGCCATAACGCCAAAAAATGTCGGCCAGCTCAGCGGCCGGTAAATTGTTAACCAGGTCGGCGGCCGAAGGGCCGTGGGTTGGATCGAAGCGCATATCTAGCGGGCCTTCTTGCCGTAAGGAAAAGCCTCGTTCGGCCGCATCTAGCTGGCGGGACGAGAGGCCCAGGTCAAGCAGTACGCCGTCGACGGGCGCAAAATGGTGCTGCGGGGCCAGCCGGCCCATCTCGGCATAGCTGGCAGTGACGAAGGTGATGCGGTCGCCGAAGGCTTGCAGGCGCTGCCGGGCATAGGCGATGGCCTCTGGATCCCGGTCGAAGGCCAGCACGCGCCCGGCCGGGGCGCTGGCGGTCAGAATACCGGCCGTGTGCCCCCCTGCCCCAACCGTACCATCAATGTACAGGCCACCCGGCCGGGGTTGGAGCAAAGCCAACACCTCGTGATACAAAACAGGGACATGCTCGGCCTGGTTTTCCATGTACAAGATTGGTCATGACCACCGGTGTACCAGACAGGGACAAGCCCGTTTGCCACACGTAAACAAAACTAAATGCCCAGGTCGGCCCATCGCTGGGCGTCGTTACTGTTCTCAACCGATTCGCGCACCAACTGCCAGGCGTCCTGGTTCCAGATTTCCATGTAGTTAAACATGCCGGCAATGACCACCTCACCGTTGATGTTGGCGAAGTCACGCAAATACTGCGGCAGCAGAATGCGCCCCTGCCGGTCTGGGTTCAGGTCTACCGCACCAGAAAAAACCCGCCGCCGGAAAGCGCGCACGCTCTCGCTGGACAAAGGCTGGTTGGCGATCTTGGCCGCCAGGTTCTCCCACTCGATCAGCGAGAAGGCCATCAGGTTCTGGTCAAAGCCGCGCGTAACGACGACGCCCGTAGCCAGTTCGCCCCGAAAACGAGCCGGGATGGTCAACCGTCCTTTGTCATCGATGGTGTGTAAAAACTCGCCTAAGAACATGAACCTTGTCTACCTGCGCGGGTGGCCAATATTGCCGTCGACCTGGCCCGGTACGCTTACTCAATTATAGCACAAAATAGAACATTTGTTCCAAGCGCCCCATTTTGGCCGCACTTTCAAGCCAAAACACTGCACGAGTAACCCATTTTGCCCCATTTCGCCCCACATTATGACACATTCTACACCAAAGCGCGATCCCTGGGAAGGTATTGCCCCATCTTTTAAGGTACCAATTTCGGCGCAGTGGGGGATTGGGGTGGCGGGGGAAATATCCCGGCCGGGGTCCGTCCCCAGCCATACAAAAAAGCGCCAGGCCGGGCAGCCTGGCGCGCTTTGGTGCCACAAGGTAGAGCACGGGCGGGCTATTTGTCGGCCGGCGGCACCAGTTTTTCCCAGCCACGGCGCAGGTTCAGGTCCTGCTGCGGGAAGGGAATCTCGATATTCCGTTCCTTGAATGCCTGCCAGATCTCGAAGTAGAGCGCGCTGCTGATCTGGGCTTTCATTATCGGCTCATCCACCCAGGCATTCAGTTGAAAATCGAGACTAGACGCGCCAAACCCAAGGAAAAAGACCACCGGCTCCGGCTCCGGCCGGACCATGGGGTGCTGCCTGGCCACGTTCATCAGGATTTCGCGGATCTCGTCGGGGTCGCTGTCGTAACCCACACCCACCCCAATGGGGATGCGCACCTGGCGGTTGCTCTTGGTGTAGGTTTTCACAGCGCTGGTGAGGAAGTTCTGGTTGGGAATGATCAGCTCCACGTTGTCGTTGGTGCGCAGCAGCGTGGAGCGGATACTGAGTTTTTGCACCGTGCCGATCTCACCATCCAACTCGATGACGTCCCCCGGCCGGAGGGCCTGCTCAAAAATCAACAGAATCCCGGCAATGAAGTTGCCGATCACCTGCTGCAAACCAAAACCAACCCCAATAGAAAGACCACCACCAATGACCGCCAGCGTAGAAAGGCTAAAACCCAATGCCCCCAACGACATGAGCAAGCCCAACATGATAACAAAATAGCGGCTGACAGAGAGGATAGAATTAATAACACTGGGGTCAACTTCAGAGCGGGCCATGAAGCTGGAAAGCAGAAAATCCTGCAAAAGCATAGATAGCACGATGAAAATGTAGAAGATGACAAGGGCCGTGCCCAGGCGGCCCAACGTTACCACCGTGCCAGAAATCTCAACCAGCCGCAGCCCCGCCAGCCCCTCCAGATTGAAGATGTTGGAGCCCAGCACGATGAGGATGGCAAACATGAGCGGGAGAAGAATACGCCAGTAGTAGATACGTGCGCGGGCTGGCGAAAACCAGTGGTAGATAGCAACTTCTCCCAGGCGGAAGATCACCAGGAGCAGCATCAACGCGATCCCGCTGCTGATCAGCCCGGAAGGCCGGCCAAGACGATCAAAGAGCCAGACCGCCAACTGCAGCAGAATCGCCCCCAGGATTGGCAGATAGAAGCGCGTCAGGGCGTGCAGCCGCTTAGCCCAGGTATCCCGGATTCTCCCAGGCAAGTAGCGGGCCAGCAGGCGCGTTTGCACGGCATGCAGCGGCATGGACAACAGCCAGGCCAAAATCAAGACCACGACTATGGCAAATAGCTGCGTCTGCACCACCGGCCGGGAAAGGTAGATCCGCACGCTAAGGATTTGCTGCCACACAACGTCGATTGCTGACTCACTATTCATGCGCTGTTCCTAGAATCACCGGCCGGGCAGCGGCAGAGGCAGCGCGGGAGCAGAAATGCGGTTGTCTCATCCGTTATCCCCAGCGCCGGCCGCGCCGGCCTGGCAGACGGCTGCCAGGTCAGCTTCGGTAACGTCCAGCCCATTGGCCTGGTTAACCGCCAGGATGTAACTGCAAGCCGCCTCGATGGGCGTAGCCCGGCCGGTGAGGACGTCCTGATACATGTCAGTCGCCAGCGCCAGCACATCTGGCTGCATGAACACCGGCAGCACCAGCACCCCGGATTGAGCCTGCTTCAGCAATGTTTCCAGATAGGGCACCGTCTGGGTGGTCACATTGACATGGACCGGCAGCACACCGGCGAAGAGCGCCAGTTCGGCCTGGCGTTCGTCCATGGTTGCAAAATCAACAAAGGCAAGGGCAAGGCCCACCTGAGCCTTATCCCCCCCGGTGAACATGAAACCGTCGACAAACAGCAGCGGGCGCGCGTCGCCACCCGGCCCGGCCGGGAGAATACTCACCCTCAATGCATCCGGACCCAGGTGCGACAGCAGGACCGGCAAGTCACCGCTGCGCCCCACAAAATAGTCGCTGCTGCCACTGGAAAACAGCGCCCCGGTCAAATCGCGACTCGTATTCAACACCACGCCCTGATAATCCTGGACCTGGCGCAGTCCGGCCAGCCAATCGATGAGCGGCTGGGGATCCCACAAAATACGCCCCTGATCATCCAGCAAGACACCGCCGTTGGCCGAAATCCCCCAATAACCATCCAGACCGTTTACCGGCAGCGCCAGAGAGCGGTTCGCCTCCAGTTGGGTTTCCAGTTCAGCCAGGGTGCTCGGCAAATCAGTGGTCCGCACACTGTTGTAATAGAAAATGTTAACATCCTGTGCCAGCGGCAGGCCATACAGCTCCGTCCCCAGGGTCATGGCGCGCACCGTGGTGGGCATGAAGCGCTGAGTCAGCGATCCGCTTACGTCGGCGGTAATGGGGTTGAGCAGGTTCTGCGCCACCAGTTCTGGCAACAAGTAATGCGGCGCCAGTACCAGGTCAGGCAACTCACCGGCCGCGGTCGCCTTCAAACTGTCGGACAGCGATTCCAGGTTAACAGCGGTCAGCTCGATCTGCGCGTCGGGGCAGAGACTCTCATACAGATTGGCTATCTGAACCAGCTCATTTTCTTCGTCCCCGGTCCAGGTGTGCCAGAGGCGCACAGTGCCTGGCCCGCCACACACAACAGTCCCATCCGCCCCGGCCGGGGCCAGCCCAAAGCTCTCGTTGATACGCTGAGAAAAAGTCAACAAAGCATCGGAAGCGGGAACCACGCCCTCCAGCACCAGGCGATAGACGTCGGAGCCTTGTTCGCGAACAACCACGCTCTGTGGCGTGTTGGCCAGGGCCACCGCCGTGCGTGACTGCACGGCAAAGCCGGCTATCACCGGATAGAGGCGGGGATCAATCCGCACCCGCTGGTTAGCCGGCACCACCTGCGCATCACGCATCAGCCTGGTACTTTGCTCCACGCTGGTCATGAAGGCGGCCAACTGCCCGGCCAGGGCAACCTGCTCCGCCGACGAGGCGTGGTTGAAGAACAGGCCGTGGGTAAGCAGCAGCGGTCCGGCCGGGCCTTGCGGCCCGGCCGGGAGCGTCGACACCCGCACATTGTCTTCTCCCAGCGCTTCTTGCAGCACAGGCAGCTCATCCGGCGATCCCACGTAATAGGCCACCCGTCCATCCATAAACAACTGCCGCATCAACGTCTTGTCCCGGTTCAAAAACATTCCCGGCGCATCCTGGGCGCTCTTTAACCAGGCCAACCAGTTGGCCATGCCTCCCTCATAAAGCACAACCGCCCCATTTTCATCCAGCACCTGCCCGCCAAACGCCTGAATCCCCCAGAACGCGTCATCAAACGTGGTCGTCAGGGCCGTTCCCTGGCCGGCCGCGGCCTGCGCCAGCATCTCATCCAGGTTCGTCACCGGCGTTTCTACCAGGCTGGCGTTGTAATACAACCCATTCATGTGCAGGGTAAGCGGCAGGCCATAGAGTCGGCCATTGTAGCGCATCGTCTCCATGGTCGTAGACAAGAAGCTGTCCTGGGCAACCAACGCCTCATCAATCGGGCGAATCAGTCCCTGGTCGGCCAGCGGCATTAGCCAGTCATGCGGGCCAAGCAGCAAATCCGGCCCCAGCCCCATCGCCGACGTGCGCTCATAGCGTCCTAGCAGCTCATCTTGGGGCACCGCATCCGCCAGGATAGTCACCTCGGGGTAGATCTGGGTGAAGTTATCGAAAATAGCCTCCCATATCTGCCTATCCGCCTCATCCGTCCCGTACCAGACAATGATCCCCCCGGACAAGGCCGGTCGTGGCGCGGCCACCCCGGCCGGGGTGGCCTGGCAAGCCGTCAGCCCCAGTAACAAAACGATAAGCAGGAAGGGGATCAAAAGTCGTCGCATCAAATCTCTGGGCGTTTACCGGCCGCGCAGCGCACCGGCACGCTCCTCAGCCAAAATGGCCAGGTAGTAACGGTCCTCATCCGTGAGCGGTGCCGTCAGCAATAGTTCGGGGCGGCGCTGCCAGGTGCGGCGCAGGGCTTGCTGGCGGCGCCAGCGGGCAATGTTGGCCGCATGGCCAGAACGCAAAATTTCAGGGACAGGCCAGGTGCGGAACTGCCCCGGCCGGGTGTAGTGCGGCCCTTCTAGCAAACCGGTAGCGTGGCTGTCCGTCTCCGCCGCCCCCTCCGCCCCCAGCACACCGGGCAGCAGCCGGGCCACAGCATCCACCACCACCAGCGCCGCCAGCTCGCCGCCGGTCAGCACATAATCGCCAATGGAAATCTCATCCGTCACCAGGTACTGGCGCACCCGTTCATCCACCCCCTCATAGCGGCCACACAGCAGCAGCAGGCGGGACTGGGCCGCCAGTTCGGCGGCCACCGGCTGGCTAAACAGCCGCCCCTGGGGTGTCAGCAGCACAACGGGCACGTCGGCGGCACCGGCCAGCACCGCCGCCACAGCGGCAAAAAGCGGTTCCGGCTTCAGCACCATGCCGCCGCCGCCGCCAAAGGGGGGTTCATCGGTCACGTGGTGCTTCCCGGCCGCGTAGTCACGCAAGTTGTGCAGGCGCACATCCAGCAGGTCCGCGGCCTGCGCGCGCTGCAAAATGCTGTGGCCCAAATAGCCCGACAGCATCTCCGGGAAGAGCGTCACAATGTCAATGCGCATGGGTCGTGGTTAAAAAAGACCCTGATAGCCGACTCACAAACAACTTGGGCGCATCCAGATGGGTCCAATCATGGGAATTGAACCCATCTGGCCAGGTCAGAAGCAAACGGCTCCTCAGGGCCTTGCCAACGGCCAGGCTAGCCGTTGACCAGGGTGGCCATTAGCCGGATTTCGGGCACAGCCGCCAGCGCCTTAGAGACCGGGCAGCCAGCTTTGGCCCGCTCGGCATAGGTCAGGAAGGTGGCCTCGTCGATGCCGGGTACGTTGGCCTGGCAAACCAGGTCGATGGCCGTGATAGTGGGGGCGCCATCCACGCGCCCCAGGTGAACGGTGGCGGTGGTGTGTACCCGGCCGGGGACATGCCCGTCATTCGACAATATGGCCGACAGGAACATAGAATAACAGCCGGCATGCGCCGCGCCGATCAGCTCTTCTGGGTTGGTGCCCGCACCTTCTTCAAAGCGGGAAGCAAATGTAAACGGCCCTTCATACAGGCCGCTGGCCAGTTTCATGGTGCCTGCCCCTTGCTGTAGATTACCGGTCCAGATTGCTTCAGATTTTCTTGTTGCCATGGATGATTACTCCTTTGTTGCCGTGTTTAGTGGTCGGTGGGCTACCCGGCCGGGTAGCCTGCAAACAACCATTCTAGCCACTTTCAAGGTCCGGTCAACCCAGCAAAATCAGGGATGTGGACCACTTGCCGCTGGCCTCCCCCCGGCCGGGATACCCCACAATTGCCGCCTACCGGCCGGGACCAACTGCGAGTATAATCCCCCTGACTCTGGCCCGGATGGACGATCATGAACGAAGACAACATTAAACGCATTCTAATCACCGGCGGCAAGGGACAACTAGGCCGTGCCTTACAGCGCGCCCTCACCGGTAATGAACTCATCATCGCCGACTTGCCGGAGCTGGACATCACCGACCGGCCGGGCATAAATACGCTGTTGGCCGCGGCCCGGCCGGGGCTGGTCATCCACTGCGCCGCCTACACCGACGTCGATGGCTGCGCCCGCGACCCACAACTGGCCCACCGCGTCAACGCCCTGGGCACACAAAACGTCGCCCTGGCCTGCCGCCAGACCGGGGCCGCCATGCTGCACATCAGCACCAACGAGGTCTTCGCCGGGGACAACCCGGCCGGGTACGCCGAATACGCCCCCCTCAACCCCATCAACCCCTACGGCCACAGCAAAGCCCTGGCCGAACACCACGTGCGCAGCCTGGTGCCGCGCCACTACATCGTGCGCCTGGCCTGGCTCTTCGCCCCCGGCGGGCGCAACTTCATCCACACCATCCTGCGCCTGGCCCGGCAAAACGGCCAACTGCGCGTCGTCGCCGACGAAATCGGCAACCCCACCTATTCCGAAGACCTGGCCCAGGCCCTGAGCCAGCTCATCCAGACCGGCCAATACGGCACCTACCACCTCACCAACAGCGGCGCCTGCTCCCGTTGGGCCTTCGCCAACGAGATTCTGCGCCAGGCCGGCCTGGACCACGTGCCCAACACCCCCATCCTCAGCCGCGACTTCCCGCGCCCCTCCACCCCACCCCCCTACGGCACATTACACAACAACAGCGCCGCCGCCCTGGGCATCACCCTGCGCCCCTGGCCCGCCGCCCTGGCGGACTTTCTGCGCCACGATGCCCAAGACACAAAACAAGGTAGCTAAGGAATGCCCATGCCCCCCCAAACACCCCCCATTGCCCCCCGCCACCCGCACACACTCACCATGCACGGCCACAGCCGCATGGATGAGTATTACTGGCTGCGCAACCGGGAAGACCCGGCCGTCATCGCCTACCTGGAAGCAGAAAACAGCTACACAGAAGCCAGCATGGCCCACACCGCCGCCCTGCAAGAGACGCTGTTCCAGGAAATGCGCGGCCGGATTCAGGAGACGGACGTCTCGGTGCCGGTGCAAATTGACGATTACTTCTACTACTTCCGCACCGAAGAGGGGCTGCAATACCCCATCTACTGCCGCAAACAGGGCAGCCTGGCCGCCGACGAAACGGTGCTGCTGGACCTGAACGCCCTGGCTCAGGAGCACGACTATCTGCGATTGGGCATTTACCAGGTCAGCCCCAACCATGAGCTGCTGGCTTACTCGCTGGACACCAGCGGCTATGAGCAGTTCACTCTGTACTTCAAGCATTTACCCAGCGGTGAGGTGCTGGCCGATGAATTGCTGAACACCGGCTTCACCGCGGTGTGGGGCAACGACAGCCGCACCCTATTCTACACCGTGCGCGATCACGCCAACCGCGTCTACCGGCTGCTGCGCCATACCCTGGGCAGCCCCCCGGCCGGGGACGACCTCCTCTTTGACGAACCCGACGAACTGTTCCGCGTTGGCGTAACCAAGAGCCGCGACAACGCCTACATCCTGCGCCACAGCAGCAGCATCGAGACAAGCGAAATCGCCTTCCTGGACGCCAACACCCCGGCCGGGAGCTTCACCATCCTCCAGCCCCGGCAAAAAGGGCTGGAATACGACGTGCAGCACCACCAGGGCACCTTCTACATCCGCACCAACGACCAGGCCACCAACTTCAAGGTGGTAACGGCCGCGGTCAGCCAACCCGGCCGGGCGCATTGGCGCGAACTGCTCCCCCACCGCCCCCACGTCCTGGTCGACGGCCTGGACCTCTTTGCCAAACACCTGGTTATCCACGAGCGGGAAAACGGTCTGAAAACCCTGCGCATTACCGACCTGGCAACGCAAGAAACGCATTATGTCGAGTTCCCAGAGCCGGTCTACACCTACACCTGCCCGGCCGCAGACAACCCCACTTTCCACACCCACCAACTGCGCTTCACCTACATGTCCCTCACCACGCCCGACTCCGTCTACGACTACGACATGGCCCAGCGCGGCTGGCACCTGCTAAAGCGCAAAGAGGTGCTGGGGGGCTACGACCCGGCCGGGTACCAATCCCAACGCATCTTCGCCCCCGCCGCCGACGGCACCCTCATCCCCATCTCCCTCGTCCACCGCAAAGACACCCCCCTCAACGCCAACACCCCCTGCCTGCTCTACGGCTACGGCTCCTACGGCTACAGCATGGACCCCGCCTTCAACAGCAACCGCCTCAGCCTGCTAGACCGGGGCATCATCTACGCCATCGCCCACATCCGCGGCGGCCAGGAGATGGGCCGCCAATGGTATGAGCAAGGCAAATTCCTGCACAAGATGAACACCTTCACCGACTTCATCGCCTGCGGCCGCCACCTCATCAACCAGGGCTACACCAGCCCCGGCCGGTTGGCCATCATGGGCGGCAGTGCCGGCGGCCTGCTCATGGGCGCCGTCCTCAACCTGGCCCCCGACCTCTGCCACGCCGCCGTAGCCGCCGTCCCCTTCGTCGACGTCGTCACCACCATGCTCGACGAATCCATCCCCCTCACCGTTGGCGAATACGAAGAGTGGGGCAACCCCAACGACCCCGACTACTACCATTACATGCTCAGCTACTCCCCCTACGACAACATCGCCCCCCACCACTACCCCCACCTGCTCATCACCGCCGGCCTCAACGACCCCCGCGTGCAATATTGGGAACCGGCTAAATGGGCCGCCCGGCTGCGGGCCACCGGCCGGGGCGACAACCACCTCCTCCTCAAAACCAACATGGGCGCCGGCCACGGCGGCGCCTCCGGCCGCTACGACTACCTCAAAGAGTGGGCCTTCATCTTCGCCTTCCTCCTCGACACCCTGGCCATTGCCTGACCCTGACCAACGGATCGCCGGGGGGGCGTGGGCAGCACCACACCCATGCCCCCCAGCCCCGTTCATCCCCGCACCATGCCCACCGCCTCCATCATCATCCCCCACTGGAACGGCAAGCAGCACCTCGACGACTGCCTCACCGCCCTGCGCCGCCAAACCTTCACCGACTTCGAAGTCATCCTGGCCGACAACGGCTCCAGCGACGGCAGCCAGGACTACCTGCGCCAGCACTACCCCGAAGTGCGCCTGCTGGAACTGGGCCACAACCGCGGCTTCACCGGAGCCTGCAACGCCGGCTATGCTGCCGCCACCGGCAACATCATCCTCCTGCTTAACAACGACACCGCCGCCGACCCTGGCTGGCTGGCGGCCATCGTGGACGCCTTCGCCCGCCACCCAAAGGTTGGCGTCATCGCCAGCAAGATCCTCCTCTTTGACCGGCGCGACCATTTCCACACCGCCGGCGATTACTACCGCCTGGACGGCATCCCCGGCAACCGCGGCGTGTGGCAGCCCGACCAGGGGCAGTATGACCGCGAAGAGCCGGTCTTCAGCGCCTGCGGCGGGGCAGCCGCCTACCGCCGGGCCATGCTGGCCGAAATCGGCTTCCTGGACGACGACTTCTACTTCTCCTGCGAAGACGTAGACCTGAGCTGGCGGGCGCAGTTGGCCGGCTGGCAGGTCCTCTACGTACCCACCGCCGTGGTTTACCACAAGCTCAAAGCCAGCGGCGGCGGCGGCGTAAGCAGCAGCTACTACGACGGCCGCAACTTCCTCTACGTCATCTGGAAAAACTACCCTGGCAGCCTGCTGCGCCGCCATTGGCCGCACATCATGCGCGCCCAACTGCGTATTAGCTGGGCCGCGCTGCGCGCCTGGCGCGGGGCAGCGGCGCGCGCCCGCCTGCGCGGGCAGTTGGCCGGTTTGTGGGGCATCCGCCGCATGTGGCCCAAACGCCGCCAGATCCAGGCCAGCCGCCGCCTCTCAGACGACTCCCTGACGGCCCGCCTATCCCCTATTGACGGGAGAGAGTAGGGCAGATAAGATTGCCCTCTTGCGGTATTTGCCAGCCTCCGCCCATGCCAATGGAATCGATCCGCGCCAGGCACAGGCTTGCCGCCAAACCCAAGAACCGTGTATGAACGACCAACCACCCAGGCTCAGCCTGATCATTCCGGCCTATAACGAAGCACAACGGCTGCCCAACACCCTGCCGCTGGTGGTTGAGTTCGTCCTGGCGCAGGATTTCCCGGTCGAGGTCCTGGTGGTCAACAACAACAGCAGCGACAACACGCGCCAGATTGCGGCGACGTTTGCCGCGCAGTACCCCTTTGTGCGCGTGCTGGATGAGCCGGCGCGTGGCAAAGGGGCGGCGGTGCGCTGTGGTATGCTGGCCGCCGCCGGGGCCTACCTGTTCATTGCCGATGCCGACCTTTCTATGCCCATCACCGAGGTCAGCAAATTCCTGCCGCCGGCGCTAACTGATTATGACGTGGCCATTGCCAGCCGCGAAGCGCCGGGCGCGGTGCGCTACGACGAACCGGAATACCGCCATCTGATGGGCCGGGTCTTTAACCTGATTGTGAAAATCCTGGCCGTGCCTGGCTTTCAGGATACGCAGTGCGGCTTCAAATGTTTCCGCCGCCAGGCGGCCCTGGACCTGTTCCAGAGCCAGACGGTGGACGGCTGGGCCTTTGACGTGGAACTGCTGTATGTGGCCCTGCGCCGCGGCTACCGGGTGGTGGAGGTGCCCATTCACTGGTATTACCAGGCCAACAGCCGCATCAGCCCCATCAGGGATTCCATTGAAATGGTGTGGGAGGTGCTGAAGATCCGTTGGAAGGGGCTGCGGGGCGTGTATGGGGCCAGGACCCCGGCCGGGGTTCAGCCCCCCACATCGCTTTAGCCACCGCCATGCCCACCACCACCCTCGAGCAAGAAATCCGCGCCACCACCCCCTGGCGCTACATCGCCGGCGTCGACGAAGCCGGCCGGGGCGCCATTGCCGGGCCAGTCGTCGCCGCTGCCGTCATTCTGCCCCTGGACGACCCGCCGCGGCTGGCCGCCCTGACCGGCGTCAACGACTCCAAGCAGCTTACCGCCGGCCAGCGCGAGCGGCTGTACGAGCTGATCCTGACCCACGCCCTGGCCTACGGCATTGGCCGCACCCCGGCCGCGCAAATCGACACCCTGGGTATCTGGCCGGCCACCATGCAGGCCATGCGCCAGGCGGTGGGGCAGTTGCACCCGGCCGGGGAGTTCCTGCTCATCGACGGCCGGCAGGCGCTGCGCCAGGTCAGCCTGCCCCAGCGCACCGTCATCCGCGGCGACAGCCTGAGCCTGAGCATTGCCGCCGCCTCTATCCTGGCCAAAGTCAGCCGCGACCGGGAGATGGTGGTCCTGGACGCCCAATACCCGCAGTACGGCTTTGCCCGCCACAAAGGGTACTGCACCCGCGACCATGAAGCCGCCCTGGCCACTCACCCCCCTTGCCCCGTCCACCGCTACAGCTTCGCCCCCATCCGGCCGGGGCTGCTCTAACCCCCGGCCATGAACAACGACCAGACCATCATCGAAGAAGTGCGCTACCACCCGGCCGGGCGGCTGCTGCTGCTGGCCGCGGCCATCGTCCTCCTGTTCATCGCCTTCATCGGCGGTATGGCCTACCGGCAAGAGGGCTTCTTGTTCGGCCTCTACCTGGCCGGCTTCTTTTTGCTCATTGGCGGCTACGTCTGCCTGGCCCTGCTGCTGGCCCCCCAAAGCGTCCAGTTCCTGGCCGACCGCCTCATCCTGCGCCGCCCGCTGAGTCGCCTCACCCTGCCCTATGAGCAGATCAGCGCCGTCCGCCAAACCCGCGGCCTCATCATCCTGGAAACACGCCAGCAAACCATCCGCCTGCACAAGCTGCTGGCCAACACCGACGCCTACCTGATAACCGCCCTGGAACGCCACGTCCCGGCCGGGCGTCGCCAACAGACACAGCGCCGCCAGCCCACCTTCCCCTACCAGCTACGCAGCAAACGGCTGGGGCCGCTGGTGCTGCTAGTCATGGGGGTGGGCATGATGCTCTTCGCCGGCGCCACCGCCGTCTACCTCTTCACCACCACCAACGCCATTGGCCTGGGACAAGGGCTGCTGATGGGGCTGCTGGTGTTGGTGGGAGCCGGCTTTGGCCTGGGCACCACCATCGGCTTCTTCTGGCACTTTATCTGGCGCTACGACTTCACCGCCGAGGCCATTCTGCTGCGGCGCGTGCTGCGCACCAGCCGCTACCCGGCCCACGACATCCGCCAGGTGCACCTGGTGCAAGAGACGGTGACCGTTCGCGGTATCGACCGCACCGTCTCCGGCGTGCTGCTCACCTACGGCGATGGCCACGAGCTGAAGCTGGAACCAAACCGCTTCAGCTTTCCCATGGACTACACCGATACAGAAGAAATGGCCCGCGCCGCCGACCTGGCCGCCCAACTCCGGCACCTGTACCTGCCCCGGTGATGATTTTTGGCTAGCCGCAAGGTGAGCTTTGACAGGTGACACACCCCGGCCGGGGCGGTACCCTACCCTCATCTTTTCTACCCACTTACGGCGTCCTGCCGACCACTGTTTCAAGGAGAATCAAGCATGTTAGACAAAGTCGCCGACCTGGCCGGGCCAGGCATTGGCAATTACGCAGACCTGGCCAAAGTACTGCCCAGCGATTATCGCTCCCTCCTGACCCCCAAGGAGACGCAAGTAGCCCTCTTCGCCGCCAAGCAGTACATCGAAGAAAACCTCTGCCGCGAGCTGAACCTCATCCCCGTCACCGTACCACTCATTGTCGCTTCCGAAAGCGGCGTCAACGACTACCTGGACCGCGACGGCTCGCGCACCCCCATCCAGTTCCACATCAACAACGACCACAACCAGCACCCCATCGATGCCGAAGTGGTACAGGCCGCCACCAAGTGGAAAAGAATGGCCCTGCAGCAGTTTGGCATGCAGCCCGGCGAAGGGCTGCTCACCGACATGCGCGCCGTGCGCAAGGACTACTTCCTGGACCACGACCACAGCGTCTACGTCGACCAGTGGGACTGGGAGCTGGCCGTCACCGAGCAAGAGCGCAACCTGCAATTCCTGACCAACGTGGTCAAGAAGCTGTGGAAAGTGCTGAAAGGGGCCGAATACCACGTGCAGGCGATGTTCCCGCAGCTCAAGGACGAGCGCTACCCCAACCTACCCGACGAACTCGTCTTCCTGCACGCCGAAGAGATCCTGGAAATGTACCCCGACCTGCCCCGCAAGCAGCGGGAGACGGCCATCCTGCAGAAATACCCGGCCATCTTCATCTACGGCATCGGCTGGACGCTGGCCGACGGCTATCCGCACGAAATGCGCGCCGCCGACTACGACGACTGGGTCACGGAAACAGTGTCGGCCGACGGCCGCCCCATGCACGGGCTAAACGGCGACATCCTGGTCTGGAACCACGTTACCCAGCGCCGGCATGAGCTGTCCTCCATGGGCGTGCGCGTCAATGCGGAGTCGCTGGTAAAGCAGCTCACCATCACCGAGCAGATGCACTTCCTGGAAATGCCCTACCATCAGGCGATAATGAACAACCAGATTCCGTTGAGCATTGGTGGCGGCATTGGCCAGGCGCGCACCTACATGTGGCTGCTGCGCAAAGCCCACCTGGGCGAGGTCAGCGTCACCGTCTGGCCACAAATCCTGAAGGATATGTGCGCCGAGCGCAACATTTTTGTCTTGGAGTAACGTCCGGCTTACCATCTCAGGAGGCCAGGCATGTGATAGGCGTGAAGTGCCGGGCACAGGGTAGCAAAACTTGCTCCACATGGCATCGTTCCACCCTGTGCCTGGCACCCGTCAACAAAAAATCCGGCCACCCCAGTGCCGCCAGATAGTTGACGAAACCCGGCCAAACGCTTTATCCTAACGACAATGACAAGCACGGCACAAACGTCAACCTTATTCGCACCCTGGAGAACAACGACATGGCCTGGAAACAAGTGATCAAATATTGGCTCGGCTACAACATCGACCAGAAGCAGTTCCTCTTTTACTACCAGCTAGATGGCGAGGCAACTATTAACCAGATCAAGCCCTCGGCGGCCGATTTTGCGGGGCTGGCCGACATGTTCCGCAACGAAGGTCCAATCCATTTCGAGACGACCGGCCGGTACTTCACCACCGCCGCCGAGGATGTGGGCGAGGGGGAGTGAACGGTCGCTTATGGGGGGAGCCGGTGCGCGGCTGCCAGATGCAGCGGCGATGGCCTGAAATTCCAGGGAGCCGACACTCAATAATACTGCCGGATATACCCATACGCCTTATCGAACAGCTCCGCGTCCTGGTGCAGCTTAAACTTAAACAACGTCTTCCGCAACGCTTTGCGCACTTCCCGCTCCCCGGCTGATGTGTCCTGCCAGCCATCAAAACGCACCACGCGTACAATCTCGTCTATCTCAGTCACCACCCGCTCCACCACAATCGGCGTCTGCTCATTCCGCACTTCCTCAAACAATGCGGTGAGCGCGGCCTTGCCCCGGTCTTCATCTTCTTCTGGCGGCACATCCTTTTCTGTTTCCACCAGATCGGTGGCCAATTCAAGCAACTGCTTGAGAAACTCCAGGCTATGTAATTGTCCGGCTTCGTGTCGCTCTTTGAGTAATTCTAGTCGTTCGGACAAAGCCCGGAAACGGGGATTGCGCATATGTTTGCGTAGTCGAGCCGCAATTTTAATTTCAATCTCCTTGGCTTTACCGCCGGGATCAGGCGTACCTAATACCGCTTCCAACAGTTCGGCATCCAGCACAATCTCTTCCAGGTCGTCGTGAATGGCCATGACCTGTACATTTTCATGGATGATTTCCAGAGTCTTTGCGCCCAATGCGTGCCACAGCAGTTTGCCGTTGCCGCCGGGCGGCTTGAGTGATTCGTACACCTGCGACAGCCAGATGTAATCGGTTTGGTATTGGCCGAGAATCGGGTCGGGTGAGATAGCTTCCCACAGTTGGGAAATAACGCTGTAATCGGCGGCAAAGGCGTCGCGCATATTGTTGTTGGGCAGGCATTCCTGGGCGGCGATTAAGCCTTCGTAGCCGCTAATGGTGCGATCGACGCCGGCGAAGTAGGCCAGGCATTTTTGCATGGCCGCGGGCAGTTGGGCGGTCAGGTTGGCCAGGTCGGAGACGACGTGTTGGATGCTCTTCTCGTCAAATTCCAGGGCGTTGGCGATGTCGTCGAAGACGCCCAGGTAATCGACGATGAGGCCGTGGGTCTTCTTGTTGCCGTAGGTGCGATTAGTGCGGGTGATCGCTTGCAGCAGGGTATGGTCACGCAGGGTCTTGTCCAGATACATCGCCTGCAAGATGGGTGCGTCGAAGCCGGTGAGCAGTTTGGCGGTGACAATCAGCAGTTGCAGCGGATCGTTAGGGTCCCGGTAACGGTCCAGCAGCGCCTCTTCTTCATCGCGGCCCCGCTTCAGCGGTTTGTAGCGCTCATCTTCCCGCTCTTTGCCGGAGACGGAGATGACAATTTCGCTGGCTTCGGGCGGTAGGTGCTGGTCGAGCGCTTCCTTATAAAGCAGGCAGCCTTCCTGGTCAAAAGTGACGACCATCCCTTTGAAGCCGTTGGGGGCTACTTTGTCTTGAAAATGGGCGGCGATGTCGGCGCAGATTTTACTGACGCGGTCAGGCGCTTTGACCAAGACTGCTGTTTTGGATGCAGCCCGCGCCAGAGTTTCTCTGTCTAAATCGGAGAGACCGCCGGTGAGTTCGGTATACGCCGCGTCGATGGCTTCTTTGTTGATGTGCAGGTCTATCAGGCGCGGCTCGAAGTGCAGGGGCAATGTGGCCCCGTCGCGGATCGATTCTTCAAAGCCGTAGCGGCTCATATAGCCGTTTTTGTCTTCCTCCGCGCCAAAGGCATAGAAGGTGTTGCGGTCGCGACGGTTGATGGGCGTGCCGGTCAGGCCAAAGAGAAAGGCGTTGGGCAGCGCCGCCCGCATCTTCATCCCCAAATCCCCTTCCTGGGTGCGGTGCGCTTCGTCCACCAGCACAATCAGGTTGTCGCGCTCGTTGAGCACGCCGTCAGCTTCGGCGAATTTGAAGATGGTGGTGATGATAATCTTGCGCGTGTCCTGCTTGAGCAGGGTTTCCAGCGCGTCGCGGCTTTCGGCTTTGACCAGGTTGGGGATGTCAGAGGCGTGGAAGGTGGCGCTAATTTGGGCGTCGAGGTCAATGCGATCCACAACGATGAGGACGGCCGGATTGCGCAGGGCCGGCTGCAAACGCATCTTCTGTGCGGCGAAGACCATCAGCAGCGATTTGCCGGAACCCTGGAAGTGCCAGATCAACCCTTTGCGCGGCCACCCGGCCAGCACACGCTGCACAATCTGGTTGGCGGCGTCATACTGCTGGTAGCGGGCAACGATTTTCAGGCGGCGGTTCTTCTTGTCGGTGGCGAAGAGGGTGAAGTTGGCCAGAATATCCAGAATCACGTGCGGGCGCAGCAGGGATTGGATTTGGTGGCCGACCGCTTTTAACCCCTCCCCCGGCCCCTCCCCAAATCGGGGAGGGGAGCTGTCCGACCTCCCCCCTTCAGGGGGGACCGAGGGGAGTTCCTGCCTCCCCCCTTCAGGGGGGACCGAGGGGGGTTCCTGCCTCCCCCCTTTAGGGGGGACCGAGGGGGGTTCCTGCCTCCCCCCTTTAGGGGGGACCGAGGGGGGTCTCCACGGCCCCCACAACTCTATCGGCATCCGAATAGCCCCGTAGCGCATCTCTTTGCCTTCGGTGGCAACGTTGAAGACATTGCCGGCGAACAGTTCCGGCACGAAGCGTTCGTAATCGTTGTGGATTTGCAGCGCGCCATCTACCCAACTGATGGCATTGCGCACCGGGGTTTTGGCCTCGACGAGGACCAGCGGAAAGCCGTTGACCAGCAGCACCACGTCGGCGCGGCGCTCGGCGGCCCCGGCGCGGAAGACGTATTGGGTGGTGAGCAGGTATTGGTTGTTGTCATTGGGCGTGCCCACATTGTCGTAGTCGATGAGCTTGATGGTGACGTGCTCATGGTTGCGGCCAAAGGGCATGGACTGCTCATTGCGGAGCCAGCCGGTGAACAGTTCATTGGCGCGGATAAGCCCCTCGCCGCGCACGGCCAGAACGATGGCCCGTAGTTTGTACAGCACTTCATCGGCGCGGTCAGGTTGGGCAGCGATGGTGGGATTGAGGCGGATGAGGGCATCGCGCACGTATGATTCAACGAAGACGTCCTGCGGCTGGCGCGGCAGGGCAATGGCTGGGATATACTGCCAGCCAATACCGCTCTGCGTGTGGCCAATTTGATACAGTGGGCCGCTTTCGGCGATGGTTCTGGGAGTGCGTTGTTTGCCGCAGAGCAAATCCCGCACCAGTTCTTCGACTGCATTGGCTTCGTTAAACATGATGGTTCACTTTGCTTTTGGAGACGGCCGTTTACCCTTCTTTCGCTCGGCGTATGGCATAATCAAATAACGACTGGCTGATATACATCCCTTCTTGCTGTAATTGGGTGAGTAGCGGACGCACAGCCGTTATCAATCCCGCTTCTTTGGCTTTGATCAACGTCCCGATACTGCCCGTCACGCGCAACCCTAACCGTAAAGCCAATTGACGCGCCTGACGATCATCTAGCCCCACGATGTTGAGGGTATGGGCACGGGCATAGGCCAGCACCGACCGTTCCCCTGGCCCTAGCCGATTGGCCGGTAGCAGGGCAACATCTCGCTCATCTGGCTCAACGATGTGAATCCAACCTAACTGGTGCGGATCAACCGTGTCACGGCGGATTATCCGGCCGTTGTCCAGTTCCCAACAAACGGTTTCAGTGGTGTAGACAGATGTGTATAGCTGTTGCAGAAGAGCCGTTTGCGCCAGGCGTCCCAGATACAGCCAAACGGATGTATCGCAGATGATTGGCTCAGACATCGCTTAATTCGGCTAATTCCGCTTCCAGTTCTTCGGGGGTGTATTGAAAGACAGAAATGCCATATTCCCCGCACAAATATAGAAACTCCACGCGAGGCATACCGGCCATTTGCGCGGCCATGCCGCTAGAGAGCTTGCCCAACTGAAAGAGCATGAGCGCGGCATAGAGCTTGACATCCCGGCTCATTTCGCCGGGGGTGCGGTTGAGTGCTTGTTGTACTTGTTCCGGTAAATCAACGGTAATCGTTGTCATCTTGTCACCTCCAGATGAGGATAGTATAAAACAGAATTGTCCGTTATGCGGCAATCGTCATTTAACCTAAATAGCTTATCCCCCATTCGCTGATTGAAAGGAGTGATTTAGCACTTGCTTTACCGGATGAATCTCTCTACCTCACCTCGGCTAGCACAGTTTCTCGAAGTTCGGTAAAAAGCTCTTGAGTTTTTTCACTGCGTCTTTCTATGATTGCTAATCCTTCTCTCAAAGCATTAAGTTCTTCCGAGACTAAGTATTGCACCGAAAGTTCAGGGATCGGAACTTGAAGCCGAGCCACATCAGAGCCTTTGACACCTGCAACAGTAGTGAAAGTTGTGATGCCTCTGATACGGCGAATTCCTTCAGGACTATTAAACCACTCATAAACGTATTCATTGCTTACTAAATTTTCATCAAGTGTGACACGAAGTATTGATGACTCGAAGGTAACTGTATCATGAATGTCTTTTACTAAAATACACCGCCCGGCACCTTCCAATACTACACTTCGTCGGCCAAATAGTAAGTCGTTGGATGTTAAAGAATATTTGGTTATCTCTTTTGGTGACAAATCCACTAACTGCATTTCGGTATCCGAAGTAATACAATCTGCCCTAAAGAGTTCCCCCATATGGACCATAGGAAAACCAGCACCATAGAAATCTTTCTTTTTATATAACCCACTTTGAGGACCAAAAAGGCAAACATCAGATAAACTTTGCATTTTTGTGTTGTTTTTGAGCAACATACTGAACTTTGTCATTGCGGCCGATTTGAACATACGCTGTGTATTTTCTGCCAGATTGCAGTGTTCTTCATATACTTGATTAGCATGTTGTAACACAGTTACCATGCGGCGTTGCTCCTCCAGCGGCGGCAGGGCGAACTCGTAGTTGGCAAGCTGCGTCCAGTTCGTGCGTGGGGAAAGCGATCCGGCGCTGGTGCCTACGGCATGGTTAAAAAAGCCCTCCGTCTGGCAAATAAACGGCAGCAATTCCGGCAGCAGCACCTGCTGATCCTTCGACTCAAACACATAAATATCCCCTGAGCACACCCCACTAAAATCAGCCACCGCCACCTTGCGCTGGTACGCTCGCCGTTTGCCAAACAACACCTGCCCCGGCCTAAAGTAGTTGGTAAACGTCGTCCCCTCCGCCACCAATCCCCAACTCCGTATGCGTAAATCCTCCGGCGTCAGGTGCTCCAACCCCAAATACCGCTCAACCCCTTCAGCCACAGGGTCAGCCACCCGCTCCGTATTCAGCCTGACCACGTCTCCAAATCTTACTTGCTGCCAGTTCGGTTTCATATCTTTATCTGGTGTTCAATGTGATCGAATCAGAAGTGAAGATACAGTCAGGTTTTGCCGAGAATTCATGTTTAGTTATGGCTGGACTGAAAAGGTACTCTTCACGCGTCTGGCAGGCAAAGATATCTATCCGGTCACCAGGGTTTCCAAATGCCCCGTCCGTAACAACTTCACTTCCTGTACTTGCTTTGGGGACAACTCCAGTACCCGCAATCCACCATAACGGGCCATTGTTAGGGCCATAATTGGAAGCATATCCAACCACGTAAATACGGCCGTTGGTCAAATCGGCCCCAACCCAACTTACCTCTATTTCAAGACCACAATACCCTGAATCATGCAGCCGGCAGATTTCTCCTGTGGGAGTTAACGATAATTGAGTTTGCGTTGAGCTTGACGCCAACCCCGTTCCGGTTTCACCCAGTGCGTCAGGATTCCCCGGCAAGGCCTGTGACGTTGCTGCGGTCTCTAGACCTTCATCGCATCGTGCTGCTTTTTGCCCAACTATGTTACTTACTATCCTGGTCCGATACGTAACATTGATGCGAAATATCTCCGGTTCCGGATCGAAATAGGTCACGTCAATGTAGCCGGACTGCCATTCTTCCTGCCACATCAAAGTGTAATCCATAATGTATCCCGGTTCGGCAGGCAAGTCCCAAACAATGCCCTGTTGGACAATACTACCGAAATCACGAACCACGCTCCCCTCCAACGCTCCGCCAACGTCAATCTTGGCAGGCAGCAAATCAGATCCAATTTCGACACCCACTCCCACACTTCCCCCCACCTCCCATTCAATAGAGTGAGAACTACCTACTATTGTTGATGGGTGTTTGACCACTGGTACGTTGATTCCCCCACAGTTAGAAACGACTTCATTGGTTGGCTGTAGGTTCCGCATCTGTGGCTCACCAAACGGCACAACTGGATCAATGCGTGGCGCCTGCGCCGCAGCGGTCGCAAGGGTCTCTGTTTCCATTTCCGATGGCGAACATGCGACAAGCCAAATAGGCAATAACAAAGTAACCAAAACAACTAACCTGTTACCGTAAAACACGAGTCTCCTCCTCAAGAATTACCATACGAACTATAGCGCTTACACACCATAGTCGACTCACCTCGGAGTGATCGCCACTGTCCTAACTGTGTCTACGTAAGGCCTCCGACACCAAGCACTCCAACCGCACAGTCCCTTCTAGGTCAGCCACTCGCTCTTCACCAAGTTAACAAAGTCGCTAGACCTCACTTGTTATGAGCTAGTTCTCTCACTCTCCCCAGGGAACAATAATAACTGGCTGATTGGGATTCTGCTGAACCAATTGAATGGCTTGCTCCGACGTCATCGTGCGGCGATAATCGAGATAGGCAGGATCATTGCTCCAATAGCCAACCCAAACCTGAACCCTGTTATCATTGTCTCTAGAGCATGTGTCATTAACATTCGCGGACTGCGGTTCTCTGGTTGTCCCCTGAGCCGCAAGTTCTGCCCACGTTCTTGTTTGGGCTATCGGCAAACCACCTACCGTTCCCTCGATTACTATCATAGGGCAATAACGAGAGGGTGCGCGTGTCATCTCAACAACTGAGGTGGGCGTTGGGGGAATGCTTGTAACTAGCGGCGTACTGGCAGGTGGAGTCACGGATGCTATGCTAGTTCCGGCACCTGAGTCACATCGAGTTGCATTCTGACCAACAATCTCGCTTTGAATACCTGTTCGGTACTTAACATCAATCCGGAGAATCTCTGGTTCAGGATCAAGAAATGTCGCATCGACGTAGCCACGCTGCCACAGTTCGCGCCACATAATTGTGTATTCCATGATATAGCCTGGCTCGGCTGGTAAATCCCATGCATTCCCTTGCTGTATGCTATTTGTCAGGTCACGTGCTACGCTGCCTTCCAATGCGGCATTGAGATCAACTTTGGCAGGCGTCAAATCAGAGCCGATTTGGAATCCAACTCCCACACTACCACCCACCTCCCACTCGACCGAGTGAGCCGTTCCCACAGTAATCGATGGATGCTTAACTACGGGTTGGGTAACGCCGCCACAATTAGAAACAACCTCAATTGTTGGCTGTAAGTCACGTACTTCTGGTTCACCAAAAGGCACAACCGGACTAACTTGCGGAGGCTGTGGCCCTGACGCAATCTCAGTCTCCCTTGCGGCCTCTGGCCCCGTTTCACCTGGGGTACAAGCAACAAGCCACACCAATGGGAGCAAGATGATCAAAATGGTTAATTGGTTAATCCGCTTCATAAGAATCCTCCTCACAAACTGGCTATGACAATAATTGTCAATTGCCGAAAGCAACTCGCTACTGCAACCCATCTAGCATCAATATCAACTCATCCATTTCCTGCCAGAATACAAGTCCTTCTTGTTCCCAGGCGGCCCATAGTTCTGGCAAACTGCGTTCATCGCCATCCTGGCCAGTAGCCTGCACCCGCTTCACATACAACGGGATGGACAGGCTGTAATCTTGGGCGGCAACTGCTGCTCGCGTGGCGGCTGTGGCAAATTCGGGATCATCAGCAAAGGCAGCATAAGCCGCTTCAATCTTCTGCTGGTTTTCCGGGCGCAAGGTGCTCATAGATCGTTCACGGGCTACCTCATTCACGGCGTCTATGAAGAGCACCTTGCCTTGCCGCTCTGGCGGTTTCTGGCTGCGGCAAACCACCACACACGCCTCCATCGGCGAGTTGTAAAAGAGGTTGGGCCCCAACCCCAGCACACACTCCACCAAATCCGCCTCCACCAGCTTCTGCCGCATCTCTGCTTCCTCTTTGCGAAACAACACCCCATGCGGAAAGAGAATGGCACAGCGGCCCGTCTGCGGGTTCATGCTCTTGAGAATGTGTTGGAAAAAGGCATAATCGGCGCGCCCCTGCGGCGGCGTGCCCAAGAAATTGCGCCCCCAGGGGTCGCTCTGCCACGCTTCCCGGTTCCACTGCTTAATCGAATAGGGAGGATTGGCCAGGACCACATCAAAGGTACGCAATTGGTCCTGTTCGGTAAAAGCCGGATTCGCCAAGGTATCCCCCCGCGCAATGGCAAAATCCTCCACGCCATGCAGCACCAAATTCATACGGGCAATGGCGGCCGTCATGTGGTTGCGCTCCTGCCCATACAGGCGCAGGGTGCGGTACTCGCCGCCGCCCCGCTTCACCTCATCCAGCGCCGAAATCAACATGCCACCCGTGCCGCAGGTGGGGTCATAAATGCTTTCGCCCGGCCGGGGGGCCAACAGCTGCACCATCAAATGCACCACCGTGCGGTTGGTATAAAACTCCTGCGCCGTGTGGCCGCTGTCATCGGCAAACTTCTTGATCAGAAATTCATAACCATTGCCCAGCTCATCCTCCGGCACATTGGCCAGGGACAGCGGCTGGCTGGCAAAGTGCTCCAGCAGGTTTTTCAGGGTGGCATCAGGCAGGCGTTCCTTGTTCGTCCAGGGTGCATCGCCAAACACACCATCCAGGCGGTCAGGGTTTGCCGCTTCAATACTGCGCATGGCCGTCTGAATAGCCCGGCCCACCTCACGCGGCGTTTCGCGCACCTCATTCCAATGCGCCCCATCCGGAATGGTAAAACGCTCATTGGCCATCTCGCGGGCATAGGCGTCATCCCCGCTGTAGTCGTAAGCGACCGCATACTCCTCATCCCACACATCAGACAGCCGCTTAAAAAAGAGCAGCGGGAAGATGTATTGTTTGTAATCACCTGCATCGACCAGACCACGCAAAATGGTGGCCGCGCCCCACAGGTATGATTCGAGTTCTTGTTGGGAGAGTCTCATGACCCCTCCCCTGGCCCTTGAGTTTGGCTTTTTGGCCTGGGATTAAGCGAGAACGTGCTTAATCCCAGGTTTCAAACCCTGGCTGAGGCCAGGGTAGCGTTGAACAAAGCGCTCCACAACGTCTCTTTTTCAAGCCAGTTGTCCCGCGACCAGGTCCAAGTGGCCCGGAATTCTGCTTGTTGCCACATTTCTGTGCGGAAACCGCGCCACAGCGTGTTAAAAGACCAACGTTGTGGGGTGGGATACCAGAGACCAGGGGGACCGAGGCCACAATCATTGCCCCATGCCCGGTAACCAGAGAGCATCATCAGGGCATAAACCCAGACCGACCATTGCACCGTAGCCACGGTTGAGCGGTCATTCCAGCACTGTTTTTCGCCCAGCCCCAAACCGCTTTTCATTTGCCGATGCGCCACTTCCAACTCCCAGCGTTGCCACAACCAGGCTAGCAGCTCGGCAATAGTTAGAGGTAAGGTCCAGACGCCAGCGCGCAGCACCGCCGACACCAGGAAAAAGCACGGTTGGTAATTCTTGCGTCGCGACTGGGGCGGTCGCTTGCCGCCGCCAATGACAATGAGAAATAAAGGAATACCGGGCAAGCCATCACGCACAAAGGGACCTTCGACGCGGTAACGCATCCGGCGCAAGCTGCCACGTACCCTCACTTCCTGAAAAGTAAAGCCTTTGCGTTGTTTGAGCCAGACATGAGGCGCAGGCGCTTTCTCTCCGTATTTGCAATTGCCGTGCGCATCAACTGCTGGCAGATAGTAGAGACAACGGTTGCGGGCGGTGCGCACCACACCCACTGTGTTCTGGGGCAGCCCGGGCCAGAATTCCAGCGTGTCATAGCTGCCATCATTCAACGTCAGCACCGTTTGCGCTTCGCGCCCGGCCTCATCCAACTGCTGCCGTGTCCAACGCAAAAAGGCCAGACACGCTTGCACTTCTGTGCGCGGTTCGTCTTTAGCGTTGGGCACAGATTTGGCCGTGAAGGCGCTCAGACAGCGGATCGGGATGGCCCGGCTGTAGCCGTTGACTATCGGCGTCAACCACGACCCTTCCACAAAACGTTGTCCCCGTTGGATACCGGGTTTGAATTTGGCTGTGTTTAACCCCTTCATCCACCCTGTGCCGGGCATCGCTTGACTGCACCGGGGCACATGAAAGCCATCAGCCCCCACCACAAAGGGGTCGTTTTCCTCCACTTCGGCCAGCATCTCCCCCAGCATCACGGCGCTGGTCTGTTCTTCATCGAACCGCTCGTGACTAAACAACCGATACCAGGCGCTCCAATCCTCATCAATGATGCCCAGCGTTAAAAGCAGTTGGGTGATGGTGTGTCGGCCAAAGGCAAAGAGTTCCGCCATCACCAGGGCTAGTACGCGATTAAACACCCGTTTTTGACCATAGGCTGATTCGCATCTGCTTATCAAGTGCATCAATTCGGTTAATAGGGCTGGTTTTCCAAGACGTTCTTTGCTATCGTTGTTCTTGTTCATTTGGGATGTCCTTTGTTGTGGTTTTTTGTTGGCACAAATACTTTACAACAAGGGCATCCCTTTTTCTATACCTCTTTTCAAAGAGCCAAACTCAAGGAAAAACTCCCCCTCCCAGGCTGGGAGGGGGCTGGGGGGTGGGTCTCTCCCCCGCCCAAATCGAGAACGGGCTGGGGGGCGAGCTTCTCCACCCACAAAAACTGTCGGCCCTCATGCAACACCTCATTCACACGACCCATGATCTGCCCTTGTAGGACTACCTCCCGTTCGGTTGGGATCATGTTTTGGCAAAGCCGCCTGGCCAATTCGCGCTTTCCGAGCGGGGTTTCCTGGCCAACGATGATGTTTCGCCAACTCATGCCCCCTCCCCTGGCCCCTCCCCTTGCAGGGGAGGGGAAAAACTCCCCCTCCCAGGCTGGGAGGGGGCTGGGGGGTGGGTCTCTACCCCGCCCAGTTTGGGAGAGTGCTGGGACGTGGGTTTCTCCGCCTGCAAAAACTGCCGGATCTCACGCAGCACCTCATTCATACGATTCATGACCTGCCGATTAGTAAACCGTAAAACCGACAAATCCCGCCCCTTCAATACCGCTTCGCGTTCAGCATCCGCTTCTTCTTGAGTTTCGTGAATCGGTCCATCCACCTCTATGACTAACGCAGCCCGATGGCAGTAGAAATCGACTATGAAACCATCGATAATTTGCTGCCGGCGAAAATGATAGCCATCCAGGCGATTGGCCCGCAACTGCTCCCACAAAACCCGTTCGGCAGGGGTCATGTTTTGGCGAAGCTGCCTGGCCAGTTCGCGCTTTTCGGGCGTGATTTTTTGGCCAATGACAATGTTTTTAGGACTCATGGCCCCTCCCCTGGCCCCTCCCCTGAGAGGGGAGGGGTACCAGCAAGCGTTTCTGTCTATCCATCTCCCCCTCCCAGTTTGGGAGGGGGGGCCGGTGGGGGTGACCCCCCTCCTACCAGGGCACAAGAACCACACACCGCTCAATCCCAACAACTCTTCCTCCCAAACTGGGGGGGGCCGGGGGGTGGGTTAACACAGACCCCTCCCCTACCAGGGCACAAGAACCACACACCGCTCAATCCCAACAACTCTTCCTCCCAAACTGGGAGGGGGCCGGGGGGTGGGTTAACACACCCTCCTGGCCCCTCCCTACCAGGGCACAAGAACCCACACACCGCTCAATCCCAACAACTCCCCCTCCCAAACTGGGAGGGGGCCGGGGGGTGGGTTAACACAGACCCCTCCCCTGGCCCCTCCCCTACCAGGGCACAAGAACCACACACCGCTCAATCCCAACAACTCCCCCTCCCAAACTGGGAGGGGGCCGGGGGGTGGGTTAACACATATCATGCCAACCAGCCCCCTTCTTGCATGATCCGACGCAAGTTATCTTCCGCTTCCCGTACCCGTTCTAAGGCAACCTTGAAATCAGCAATCGCTTCGGCAAGCGGCGGAATATCTTCACCAATCGGCGGCAGCACATAACGGGAGATGTTGAGGGTCCAATCTTCCTCGGCTATCTCCTCCACGGTCACCACTCTGGCCCGGTCTTTGACATCGGCAAAGGCCGTTACCCAGCCCAGAATCGTGGCCACATGTTCCGGGTCGAGGTAGTTTTGCGCGCGTCCTTTGCGATACATTGCAGAGGCATCGACAATGAGTACCTGCCCGGCGCGAGTCGGCTCCTTGCGTTGGCGCAGAATCAAAACACAGGCAGCCAAACCGGTGCCATAGAACAGGTTGGGCGCAAGGCCGATGACCGCTTCGAGGAGGTCCATTTCCAGCAGTTTTTGCCGGATATGGCCCTCAACACCGCCTCGGAACAGGGCACCCTGCGGGAGTACGACCGCCATCCGCCCGGTAACGCGGGCCATCGAACGAATCATATGCTGTACCCAGGCAAAGTCGCCGCTGCTGTCCGTGGGCAGCCCGGCAAAGGCGCGGCCCCAGGGATCACTTTCCCATACTTCTCGCCCCCACTCCTTCAAGGAAAAAGGCGGATTGGCGATAACGCAATCAAAGGCAGCCAGACCCCCTGTGCTGGGGTCGGTGAAGATGGGGTTGCGTAAGGTGTCGCCCCGTTCTATGGCAAAATCTTCGATACCATGCAGAAGCAGATTCATGCGGGCGACGGAAGCGGTGGTCAGGTTTTTTTCTTGCCCATACAGTTTGCCGAAAAAGGTTCGTGGGTCGCCGCCGGCTTCTTGCACATGCGCCACCGCACCCAAAAGCATACCGCCCGTGCCGCATGCCGGATCGTAAATCGTTTCCCCTTCTTGGGGGTCGAGGATATCGACCATTAGCCGCACCACGCTGCGCGGCGTGTAGAATTCACCTGCTTTGTTGTTGGTAGCGTCGGCAAACTGCTTGATCAGGTACTCGTAAGCATCCCCAATGATGTCGCTGGTGACCGGCCGGTTGCCTAAGTGGAGGGCCGAGAAGTGCTCCAGCAAATCTTTGAGCAGGGGGTCGGGCAAGCGGTCTTTGTTGGTCCATTGCGCATCGCCAAAAACGCCGTAGAGATGCTCCTGGTTGGCCGATTCAATGCACCGGAGGGCATTGTTGAGAGCGGTGCCGACGTTGATAGGGGTTTCGCGGACGTCGTTCCAATGGCAACCACGAGGCACCTGGAAGCGGTGTTCGTCTTCAAAGTCCTCGCCGTAAGTTTCCACCATTTCGGCGTATTCTTCGTCCCAGACATCGCAGATGCGCTTGAAGAAAAGCAAGGGGAGGATGTAGCTTTTCCAGTCGGTGCGGTCTACGGGGGAGCCGCGCAGGATGTTAGCGGCTTCCCATAGGTAGGATTCAAGTTGGGCGAGGCTTATGGGCGATGGTTGGTTCATGTCCAAGTCAGAAGCCACCCAGGAGGCTACCTCGTGGGCGAGCCTGGTACCGGCCGTTTCCGGTGGCAACGAAAGCAAAGGTCGCGAATCTTAACTGCAAAGACCATTAGCGCTTTGGGCACCCACACCAGGATCCCGACCGCATTCCCTTTCAGAAAACTAGCACGGCTACAAGGATAGCATAATGAAAACAGCCGTGCCATGTGATAGATGTCATGTAGGGATCCTGGTAGGACATGATGACGGCCCCGGCCGGGTATGACCTCTGGTTACCACAAGCAGTTTGCAGTTCGGTCTGCTGTGGAACCAGGGCATTGGCTATGTTCATTTTATAGCGCGAATTCCGGCCAAGGACTAGAAGGCGCGCTTGCAGGGCAAAAGCGAAAGCAAGTGCGCGCGGGGCATTAGGGAAAGGCTGGACACGCCCGCTTCTCAGGCAAAGCGCAAAATTGTGCGCACGCTTGACGTTCAAGTAGAATTGGTACCCAATGATCAAGATGAGTGGGGTTTGAAAGCGGCATGTTACCTGACCTGACACCACAAGTTGAGCGAGATTCGACCGCCGACACGGAACATGAGGAAGACAGCAGACTAAAAGTCCTCATCCACAACGACGACGTCACCCCCTACGACTTCGTCATCGTCGTCCTGGTCCGCATCTTCCAGCTAACCCCCATCATCGCCGAGCACATCACCTACCTCGCCCACACCAACAACGTTGCTCTGGTCACCGTCTTACCCAAAGCAGAGGCCGAGAAGCGCGTTGGCAAGGCCCACTTCGCCGCCCGGCTAGAAGGCTTCCCCCTCACCTTTACCCTGGAACCAGAAACATAACCATTCCTGCCACACACCTCAACCCTCGTACCTTCAGGAGAGAAGAAGATGAAGAAAATCAACATGAGCGGTGCCGGAGACCTGGGCCGCGCCATAATTCACCGGGACACCCTGGCCCTGGCCCCCACCTACAAGCGAGAGTACGCTCTGGTTGTAGACCATGCCCAAGGCTCCGAAATATGGGACGTAGACGGCAAACGCTACATCGACTTCATGGCCGGCGTGGCCGTCCTCAACGTCGGCCATCGCCACCCGGCCGTGGAGGCCGCCGTCCGTGAACAGATCGAAAAGTTCTGGCACATCTGCCTGATGGACTTCTACTACCCCCAGGGCGTAGAGCTGGCCGAAAAGCTGCAAGCCATCGCCCCCATGCACCACGGGGCACGCCTCTTCTTCGGCAACTCCGGGGCCGAAGCCGTCGAAGCAGCCATCAAGCTGGCCATGTACAAGACAGAACGCTACCGCTTCATCAGCTTCACCGGCGCGTTCCACGGCCGCACCCTGGGTGCCCTCTCCTTCACCGCCAGCAAAGCCGTCCAGCGCGAGGGCTACCACACCGCCGTGCGCACCGACCACATCCCCTACCCCAACCCCTACCGCCCCATCCTGATCAGCAAACCAGGTGAAAGCTACGGCGACACGGTCATCAACTACCTGGAAAACGAAATCTTCCGCACCATGCTCTCCCCGCTGGACGTGGCCGCCATCCTGGTGGAACCCATCCAGGGCGAAGGCGGCTACATTGTGCCAGCGCCCAACTTCTTCCCCCGCCTGCGCGAACTGTGCGACAAATACGAGATTTTGCTCATTGTGGACGAGATTCAGAGCGGCGTCGGGCGCACCGGCAAGTGGTGGGCCATTGAACACGAAAATGTAGAGCCGGACATTCTCTGCTTTGCCAAGGGCATTGCCAGCGGCATGCCCCTGGGCGGCATCATCGCCAAGGAGGATGTGATCAAAGTCTGGGCACCGGGCGCGCACGGCAGCACCTTCGGCGGCAACCCGGTAGCCGCTATCGCCGCGCTGGCCACGCTGCAAGCCATCGAAGAAGAGAATATGCTGGAGCAGGCAGCCAACACCGGCGAGTTTATCATGGATGCCCTGTGTGAAATGGAAGTCCGCCACCCCAGCATTGGCGAGGTGCGCGGCCGGGGCTTGATGCTGGGCATTGAGTTCGTGAAGGACCGCGAGACCAAAGAACGGGCCACCGAACTGCGCAACGACATCATCCAAAACGCCTTTGAAAAGGGGCTGCTGCTCATCCCCTGCGGCAGCAACTCCATCCGCATGACCCCGCCGCTGAACGTGCCCCGCCCGCTGGTGGATGAGGCCCTGAGCATTTTTGAAGATGTATTGACCGCAGCTGAGAAGAAATATCTGTAATCGCCGCCGGTCGGCTTGCCCGCCTTTTGGCCGGCCGGCCGACGAGCTGATCAGGCAAAGGAGTATGGCCAGTGAATGAGCGAGTGTCGGCGCTGAATGCGCGGTTAAGCGGTGGGGTAGCCCCGGCGATGGCCACGCCGCTAAAGGCAGATGGCTACCGGATTGATGGCCCGGCCGTGAACCGGCTGGTCGATTTTTTGCTGGCGGCCGGCGTGAGCGGCCTGTTCGTGGGGGGCACCACGGGTGAAGGGGTAACGCTCCCGGCCGGGGAGCGGCTCTACCTGCACGAAACAACCATGAAGGCGGTCGCCGGCCGGGTACCGGTGCTGGTACACGTGGGGGCCAACGACACCGCCACCGCCCTCGCCCTGACCGAACATGCCGCCAGCATCCAGGCCGATGCCATCGTAGCCGTCACCCCCTACTTCTACCCCATGCACGACGACGCCCTGCTGGCCTACTTCCAAACACTGGCCCAGGCCGCCCCCCAAACCCCCTTCTTCGCCTACGACATCCCCCAAATGGCCGTCAACGGCATCAGCCCCGCCTTGCTGCGCCGCCTGGGGGCGGCCTTGCCCACGCTGGCCGGCATCAAGAGCAGCCACGCCAATGCCCAGCACGTGCGCCAACTGGTAGACAGCGCCCCGGCCGGGAGCATCATCCTGGCCGGCAACGAAAGCATCGCCCTCGGCTCGCTGGCCCTGGGCGCGCACGGCCTCATCAGCGGCCTGGCCACCGCCGTACCCGAACCCTTCGTGGCCCTGACCCGTGCCTTTGCCGCCGGCGACCTGGCTGCCGCCCGCCACCACCAGCGCACCGTCAACGAACTGCTGCCCCTGCTCCCGGCCGGGGCGCGCATCGGCGGCATCAAGCAAATCCTGAACGAGCGCGGCATCCCCGTTGGCCCGCCCGTACCCCCACGCCCCACCGCCCCGGCCGGGGTGTGGCCCGCCATGCAAGCCATCCTACAAGCACAAGGTTTGTCCAGCGTCTAAAGCGTTGTCCAATCTCCCAAGATTGGACAACGCTACCCCTGTTCCTCATTAAACCAGGCAATCAGCACCCGGAAGATATCCGACTCAGTAATAATCCCCACCAACCTGTTCTTTTCGTCCACCACCGGCAGCGCCCCAATGCGCCGCTCGTGCATCAGCTCCGCCGCCAGCTTAATCGTGTCTTCCGGGCGAATTGTAACCACCTCCTTGCTCATCACATCCCGCACCCGCAGCTCGGCCAGCAAGTAGTTCATCTCCCACACATTGAGCGTGGTGGCGCTGGAAGGCTGCGCCGAACGCACATCACTGCGCGTCATAATGCCCACTACTTTGCCTCCCCGCACCACCGGCATCCGCCGGATACCCTTCTCGCGCATCAACTTGTGCGCTTCCAGCATCCTGGTCTTCGGTTCCGCCGTGCAAACCTCTTTCGTCATCCAATCCTTAACCAGAAAATTCTTCATTGTCACTACTCCTTGCACCACAAAAAGTGCCCGGCCGGGGCCGGACCATCATGCCCAAAATTCTACCACACAGCCCGCGCTGGCGGCAGCAGCGCCACGCCCAGCGCAGCCAGGGCGGGAGAAGCCACGGAGAAAGCCCAATCATAAGGACCGGGGCCGCGCGGCCGCTTGGTAAAGTTGCCATTTGCGAGTATATTGGGCAAGACATTGGGCAGAGTGTTGGGACAGCACCAACCGCCAGCCCGCCACTTCGGGGTAAAGATGCTGCCTTTAATCGCCCTACTGGGCGGACTCATCACCTTCTATATCATCAACGCCATGATTGCCGGCCTGCGCTACGCCCGGCCGGCGCGCATTCGCATCAGCTTTGCCAACCCCGGCGACCGCGACCTGGCCTATGAAGCGGTGCAAATCAGCAGCAGCGATGGCGCCAAACTGGCCGGCTGGTACATCCCCTCGCAGAACCGGGCCGCCGTCATCCTACTGCACGGTTACAGCGGCAACCGCCTGGGGGTAATGTTCCACGCCGAGACATTGGCCCAGAACGGCTTCGGCGTGCTGCTGTTTGACCTGCGCGCCCACGGTGACAGCGGCGGCACCGGCACCTTCGCCCGCGGCGAAAGCATGATTGCCGACCTGGCGGCGGCGCTGGCTTTTGTACAGCACCGGCCGGATGTAGATGGGCAGCGCATTGGCGTGATGGGCGTCTCGGTGGGCGGCACCATGGCCCTGCAAGGGGCGGCCCGGCTAAAGGGGCTGGCCGCGGCGGCAAGCGATGGCGCCGGCCCGGCCGCCTATGCCGATCTGGAGCCACCCCAAAACGTCAGCAGCCGGCTGTTCGCCCCCATCAACCGCCTCTTCTTCCACATGGCCAACCGCGCCGCCCCATCTAAACCACTGCCGCCCAACAAGAGCATTGTGGCCCAAATCGCACCCCGGCCGGTGCTCTTCATTGCCGCCGGCCGCGGCGGCGAAGCCCACCTCTCCCGCCAATATTACGCCGCCGCCCACGAGCCAAAAGAGCTGTGGGAAATCGGCGATGCACCCCACGCCGGCGGCTGGCACAAACATCCCGACACCTACGCCCGCACCCTCGTGGACTTTTTTCAACGCCATCTGCTGGCCTAAACCCACCATGCAACTGCTGCTGTTTGATATCGACGGAACACTGGTCAACAGTCACGGCGCCGGCCGGGCGGCGATGACCTACGCCCTGGAGACGCTGTTTGGCACCGCCGGCCCGGTACACAGCTACAACATGGCCGGCAAGACGGACCCGCGCATCATCACCGATTTGCTGTTGGCGGCGGGCATCCCGGCCGGGGAGATCACCGCCCGCCTGCCAGAAGTGTATGCGCTGATGGCCCAACGCGCCCAGGAAACCTTTGGCATGGCCCAGATCACGCCCTGCCCCGGCGTGCCAGAACTGCTGGCCGCCCTGCAAACCCGGCCGGGGGTCATCCTGGGGCTGGTCACCGGCAACACCGCCCTCACCGCCCCCCTCAAACTGGCCGCCGCCGGCATTGATCCCGCCCAGTTCAGCGTGGGCGCGTTTGGCTCCGACGAACAAGACCGCAACCTGCTGCCCGCCCTGGCCATCCGCCGCACAACAGCGCTAACCGGGCAGCCCTTCAGCGGCCACCAGACGGTGGTCATCGGCGACACGCCGGCCGACATCATTTGTGCCCGCGCCGGGCAGGCCCGCGCCGTGGCCGTGGCCAGCGGGCGCTACTCGCGCACCACCCTGGCCCGCTACCGCCCTGACCACCTGCTAGACAACCTGAGCGCAACCGCTGCCGTCGTGTCGCTGCTGCTGGATGGGGCGCAAGAAAATGCCGAAACGGGGCGCTGATTGTGCCCGGCCGGGGAAAAGCCTTCACACCCACCTGGCCCAACCCCACGCATCCCACTGCACCGCCGGCGCGTAGGCAGCAACAAGGAGATCGTACCAATGCAAGAGACATTCCTGGTAAGCGGGGTCTCCCTGGCCACACACCAGCCAACCAACCTCACCTTTGCCCAACTCAAAAGCTGGATTATCTGGCAGTTCCCCCGCCGCTGCGATGATTGGCTGTGCGGTGCGGTTCACCCCCCCATCGCCGAACACGGCTGGTATCCGGCCGCAATCTTCCCCCAGGACGCCGGCGTTCAGGTACACGCCCACACCCCAGAGCGCTTCCCCACCCCAGAAGCCGCCGCCCGCTGGCTAGAACTGGCGCACGGCAGTGGAAGCGAGAGCTAGTAGGGGGCGCCCCCAGCCGGCAGACTGCCAGAGAACCGGACACAAAGACGCGGATTTGATAGACTCTCATGGAAGAACCAGCGAGAATCCGTCAAATCCGCGTTACCCCGGGGGCAATGCTTGCCTGCCCAACAAGCGTCTACGTCAAATCACTGTACTATCCGGAATGATCGCGTTCTTGGGCACGATCACGATCCCGTCGCGAGCCACCCAGTTATCGTGTTCCTCATCCGGCCGGTTAGGGGTCATGCGAATAACCACGCGGCGGCCAATGCGGGCATTCTTGTCGATGATGGCCCCTTCAATGACGCAGCCTGGCCCAATGCCCACGTCCGGCCGGCCCAGCCGCCTGTTCTCCTTCCGCTCCGCCTCCGTTTCGTAATAGTCTGCGCCCATCAACACCGTGCGGTGCAGGGTAACCCCCCGGTTAACCAGCGAACGCAAGCCCACCACCGAGTAGCGGACCGTGGCATCATAGATGCGCACTCCCTCGGCCATGAGCACGTTGTGCATATGGCCGCCATGCACCTCACAACCAGGCAAGAAACGCGGGTGGGTATAGATGGGATGGTCGGGGCTGTAGAAGTCGAAGGGGGAGTTGGGCGAGGCCATCTGCAAATTCACTTCATAAAAGCGGCGGATGGTCCCGATATCCTCCCAGTAGCCGTTGAAAATGTAGCCCATCACCCGGTGGGTTTTCATCGCGGCCGGGATAATGTCCTTGCCGAAGTCATCACCCCTGGCACTTAACAGCTCCTCCAGCACCTTGGTCTGGAAGACGTAGATGCCCATCGAGGCCATGTACGGTTTTTCCGCATCCTCCCAGCTCTCAAAGCCATCCAACTGCGCGTCCGTCTTCGGCTTTTCAATAAACTCGGTAATCTGGTAATCGGGGTTCAGCTTGAGGATGCCCAGACTGGAGGCGGCTTCGCGCCCCACCGGCTGCACCGCAATGGTCACATCAGCCTCGCTGTCCTCGTGAAACTGCAGGAAGCGGCGGTAATCCATGCGGTAGAGATGGTCGCCGGCCAAGATCAGGACATATTTGGCCCCGGCTTCCCGGATTTCAACCAACTGCTTGCGCACGGCGTCGGCGGTGCCCTGATACCATTCGGTATGCTCCGGCGTCTGTTCGGCGGCTAGAATCTGCACCCAGCCCTGGGCAAACACGTCGCGCGCGTAGGTGGTGTAGATGTGGCGATGGAGGGAAACGGAGTTGAATTGCGTCATGATGGCGATCTTCTCGATGCCAGCATTGAAGCAATTGCTCATGGGAATATCGATCAGACGGTATTTGCCGGCCAGGGGGACAGCCGGTTTGGCCCGGTCTCGGGTTAGGGGATACAAACGGGTGCCGGCTCCACCCCCAAGAATTAACCCCAAAACGTCTTTCATTCGCATTGTTTTCACCTTTGAGGCGCTCAGGAGATTGCCTGCGCGCAGCTGTCGTCATTATGGTTACGAATAGGCTCTAAGCGGGCAATCCTCATCTTCTTTCGCTGGGCATCTGATGGCCATATCGCGCGCCCGGGGAGTTTGTTCTCGCTAACGGTTTCTGTCGATGCGCCTATTATACATGTTTCTGCTTATTTGATCAGTTCGTGGGCGAATTTGGCTGGCACTGCCCCCGGCCGGGAACAAACACCACCCACCACCCGGCCGGGGCCGGCCGGGGCCCAATTCCCCAAATTCACCTTAATAAATCCAGAGAATAGCCCATTTGTTCTAATAAGTATGGTATAATTACCAGGTTAATGCAGCCGGCCTGGCTGCCATATCGTCAGCCCATAGCATCATGATGCAAGGAGAATAGCTATGCAAGTCGTGGAGCGTTACCCGAATGGTATCTTCTGTTGGATTGATCTGGCTACCACGGACCCGGAGGCCGCCAAAGCATTTTACAGCGGCCTGTTTGGTTGGGAAGGGGTAGATGTGCCCATCCCCGGTGGTGGTGTCTACACAATGCTCAAGATTGAAGGGCTAAACGTGGCCGGGCTGGGCACCCTGGACCCAGGCATGCAGGCCCAGGGCATACCCCCCTTCTGGTCCTCATACATTAAACATGACGACGCCGACGGGGTGATGGCCAGGGTTGCCGCTGCCGGTGGCACGGTGATCATGCCGGCGATGGACGTGATGGACGAGGGACGTATGGCTATGTTCCAGGACCCGGCCGGGGCGATTGCCGGCGTCTGGCAGCCCAAAAACCACATTGGCGCGCAACTGGTAAACATGCCCAACACCCTGGTGTGGAACGAGCTGCAAGCCCGCGACACCGACGCTGCTCGCAGCTTCTACAGCCAGGCCTTTGGCTGGACCTCGGCCACCGATGAGAACAACTACACCGTGTTCAACCTGGATGGCCGGATGCACGCCGGCATGATGGCCATCGATGACTCATGGGGTGATGTGCCATCCAACTGGGCCATCTACGTCATGGTCAGTGACCTGACAGACTCGCTGGGCAAGGTCCAGGCGTTGGGAGGCAATATCCTGGTGCCCGCCACCCCGGCCGGGGCCATGGGCGCCTTCGCCGTCATCCAAGACCCGCAAGGCGCGGTCCTCACCATCATGCAGTTCAACGGGCCGGTAGACCCCCCGCCCGGTTACTAAACCGCCATAAAAAAAGACCTGACAGGTCCGGGCGACCTGTCAGGTCTTTGGGGGATGCCAACTACTTCTTGCCCGCCTTCTCCTTCTCCATGCGGATCAATTCCCGCTTCAGCACCTTGCCCACAATCGTCTTCGGCAGCTCATCAATAAACTCGATCTGCCGCGGATACTTGTAGGCCGCCAACTGCCCCTTGCTCCATTCAACAATCTGCTCGGCCGTAGTATTGTCACCCGGCCGCTTAACGATCCACGCCTTCACCGTCTCGCCCCGCTTCGGGTCCTGAACACCGGCGACGGCCACTTCCAACACGGCCGGGTGCTGCGCCAACACCTCTTCCACCTCCCGCGGGTAGATGTTAAACCCGCCGGCGATGATCATATCCTTCTTGCGGTCTTCGATGTAGAAGTACCCATCCTCGTCCATGCGCACAATGTCGCCTGTGTAAAGCCAACCATCGCGCAGCGTGTTGGCCGTCTCGGTGGGCATTTGCCAATACCCCTTCATAATCGTCGGGCTTTTGATAATCATCTCGCCCACTTCGTTCAGACCCATCTCTTTGCTGCCATCTTCCGGGTCCACCACCCGCACTTCCACGTTGGGCAGCGGCATACCGATGGAACCTGGCTTGTTCAACCCCTTGATGGGGTTGGCATGCGTGGCCACAAACGACTCGCTCAGACCATACGCCTCCACCAGCTTCCCGCCGGTTAGCGCCTCAAACCGCTCTTTGGTCTCTTGCAGCAGCGGCGCCGCGCCAGAGAGGCAAACGCGAATGGACTTGATGTCATACTTGCCGGCAGCCACATCGGGGTTGTTGTTGATGGCCACGTACATGGTGGGCACACCGGGGAAAAGGGTGGGCTTATACTTGTTGATGCTGCCCAACACATCTTCCTGGTCACGCGGGTTGGCAATGAGTACCAGGGTGCCTGTTAGCGCCACGGTGAGGAGCAGGCCACCAATCATGCCATAGACGTGGAACATGGGCAGGGCAAGCTGGCACACTTCCCGCTGGGGTTCCACAATGCCGGTCAGCCAGGCCTGGGCCATATAAACATTGGCCACCACGTTGCGGTGCAGGCCCACAGCACCTTTGCTCAGGCCGGTGGTGCCCCCGGTGTACTGCAGCAGGGCCACGTCGTCGGGCGAGATATCGACCCCCGGCCGGGGCGCACCCTTGCCCGCCGCCAGAAAATCTTGCAACCACACATCGCCCATTTGCAGCGTTACCCGGTGCCCTTCCTTCTTCTCCTTGAGCAGCGTGAAAAGCAGCCGCAGATGGGCCGGCAAATACTCCTTGATGTTGGTGACAATGATGCGCTTGACCTTCGTCTTGCCCGTCTGCTGCACCTTTTTCAGCGTGTCGTAATACAGGCTCAATACGAACACCGTCTCTGCCCCACAATCTACCAGTTGGTGCTCCAGCTCGCGTGGTGTGTAGAGCGGGTTGGTGGCAATGACAATGCCGCCGGCCTTCATTATGCCGAAGTAGAGAATGACAAACTGCGGTGTGTTGGGCATGTAGATCACAGCCCGGTCACCCTTGCGGAAGCCATCTCTCGCCAGGGCAGCGGCCACAGCGTTGGCCATGGCATCCAATTCAGCGTAACTAATCTCCTTCCCCCGGAAGATCACGGCCGTGTGCCCAGGATGCAGACGAGCCGATTCTTCCAAAAAATGGTGGATGGTGTGGGATGGAATATCGAGGGTGCGAGGCACCTTCTCATCGTAATGCGGTAACCATGGTTTTGCGTCGTATGGGGACGTCATCCTTTTTCTCTCCTCTCCTACCTGTTACTTTGAAATTGAATCTTAAACATGACGATACGGGTGGAACCCGAACCTGCCGAAGACTGAGCCTGCCGAAGACTGAACCGGGCTTCGACAGGCTCAGCCCTCAAGGACGTGCAAAATCACGCTTAAACAGACCCCGGCCGGGAGCCTACCCGGCCTTCTCCTTATCCTGTCGCACCAATTCACGCTTCAGCACCTTGCCAACCGTCGTTCGGGGCAACTCGTCGCGGAACTCGATCAGGCGGGGATACTTATACTTCGCCAACTGCGTCTTGCTCCACTCAATCAACTCCTGCTCGGTAATTTTGGCCCCCGGCTTCTTCACAACCCACGCCTTCACCGTCTCCCCCCGGCGCGGGTCGGCCACGCCGGCCACGGCCACCTCTTGCACGTCCGGGTGGCTGGCCAACACCTCTTCCACTTCACGCGGGTACACATTGTAGCCGCCGGCAATAATCAAATCCTTCTTGCGGTCTTCAATGAAAAAGAAGCCATCCTCATCCATACGGGCGATGTCGCCAGTGTACAACCAGCCGTCACGCACGGTATTGGCCGTTTCGGTGGGCATCTGCCAGTAGCCGGCCATGATGTTAGGCCCCTTCACAATAAGCTCGCCCACCTCGCCAACCGGCAAAACCTTGTCGCCATCTTCAGGGTCCACAATGCGCGCAGCAATGTTGGGGAAGGGCAGGCCAATCCCCGGCCGGTTCTCACCATAGATCGGATTGGCGTGCGTAACCACGTGCGCTTCCGTCAGGCCATACCCCTCCACCAGCTTCGCGCCCGACAGCTCCTCAAATTTGCGCTTGGTTTCCAGCAGCAGCGGTGCCGAACCGGAGACACAGGCGCGGATCGATTTGAGACTGTACTTGCCAGAAGCCACGTCCGCGTTGTTGTTGATGGCAATATACATCGCCGGCACACCAGGGAAGATAGTGACATTGTATTTGCCAATGCTTTCCAACACATCCTGCAAGTTGCGCGGGTCCACAATGATGACCATGGTGCCGGCAATAGCGATGGCCAGGTTCATGGCCGTAACCATCCCATAAGAATGGAACAGGGGGATGGCGGTCAGGATTACTTCCTGGCCATCACGCAAATCGGTCAGCCACGACTTCACCATCAGGCTGTTGGAGGCCAGGTTGCGGTGCAGGGCAATGGCCCCTTTGGATAGGCCGGTGGTGCCACCGGTGTACTGCAACAGGGCCATGTCTTCAGCCGTCAGGTCAACGTTGGGCTTGGGCACACCCCGGCCGGTGGCCACAAAATCCTTAAACCAGACATCGCCCGCCTCCAAGGTCACCTGGTGCCCCCCCTTCTTCTCCATCGTCAACGTAAACAACAACCGGAGCACAGACGGAAAATACTCCTTCACATTGGTAACGATAATCCGTTTCACGTTGGTATGGCCCGTCTTTTGCACCCGCTTTAGCAGGTTGTAAAAGGAGCTCATCACAAACACCGTTTCCGCGCCACAGTCAGTCAACTGGTGCTCCAGTTCGCGCTCCGTATACAACGGATTGGTGGCAATCACAATCCCCCCAGCCTTCAACACACCGTAATAGCTAATGACAAATTGCGGCGTATTGGCCATGTAAATGACCGCCCGGTCCCCCTTCTTAAAGCCATTGGCGGCCAACGCCGCGGCCACGGCGTCCGTTTGGGCATCCAGTTCCCGGTAGGTAATACGCCGGCCCTTGAAAATAATCGCTGTCTGGTTGGGGTATTTTTGGGCGGAGCTGGTCAAAAACGCCGGCAGCGGCGTGCTGGGGATGGCCACCTCGTGTGGCACACCTGGGTCATATTGCCTCAGCCAGGGCTTGTCATCATAAGTAACGCTCATCGGGATCTCCTTGTTCAAGTTGGTGTGGTCGACGGATAAGCGGTGCGCCAGGAAGTAGCAAGATGCTGCGCTGCGTCAGGGGCAGTATAGCATTGCCCAACTGGCAGTGTCAATTTGCCGCCAACTGTCTTACCGCCGCTTCCCATTCTGGCGGCTGCGCCGTTTCAAAGGCGGCAATCTCTGCTTCAAGGTCATAAGGTACGTAATGATGGGTCACGGACCACCGGCGGCCATCCCAGGTGAGCAGCCCATATTTAGCGCGCGGGTCACCATCGCCCGGCAGGCTGACCGAACTGATGTTGGCCAGCAGCACGCTGCCCCAGTAGCGCACGTTGGGGAAGTGGAGGTGGCCAAAGGCAATGCCCCCGGCCGGGGTGCCATCCAACATCACCGCCAACGCCTCATCCGTCTGTTTCAGCCCACCCATCCGGCTGGTCTGGATGTCCTCTGGCGGATAGATCACCCCCATCACATCACGCGGGTTAGCGTGAACAATCAGCAAATCATCCTGGGGATTCCCGGTGGGGGAAATGCGCTGCTCAAAGGGGAGCGCGCGCAGCCACTGCAACCCGGCCGGGTCCATCTCAGCCTGGGTCCAGGTCGCCATCGCCTGGATAAAACGAACACGCTCCTGAGTAGCCGCCGGGGCGGCTTCATCCAACGGCAGGGGCCGGTCGATCCATTCATCCGTATTGCCATACACGGCCGCGGTAACACTTTCCTGAATCCGTTGGGCGCACGCCCCCGGCCGGGGACCAAACAGACAGGCGTCCCCAGCAAAAACCACCGCATCCAGCGCCGGCTGCCGCTCAATATCGGCCAACACCGCCTCCAGGGCGGTCAGGTTCCCATGCACATCAGAAAAAACAACGACCCGCATGTCCCTCTCCATGGAATCACTCTGACATATCCCGCAGCACCAACGCCACGACACACCAGGGAAAATGCCAACTACCTGCCACCCCCATCACTGCATTATAAACGGCTTCGGCCAATTTGTCATGCCCTGTCGGGCACGGCAAACCGGGCTGTTTCCTGCTGCAGAATCTGGCGCAAGTGCTGCCGGCGCGCCGCCCCACTTAGTACCTCCAACCGGCGCACACCCAGTGGGTCTATCACCTCGCGCAGCAGCCGCAGTGCTTCGGCGCTGGGCGGGGGCGTCGTAGGGATAGGGTCCGGCAGCAGCAGCGGGAAGCCAGTTTTGGCCTGCACGCGGGCCAGCGACACCCCAGGATGCAGCGACAGCAGCCGCATCCGGCCGGTCTCCGGCGCAAAATCGAACTGGCCAAGATCGGAAATGAGGTAGCGGGGGCCGTGGCCCTCTACCCGGCCGGGATCATGCCCCAGCCCACTGCAAAAATCCAACCGCGCCACAAACGTATGCCGTCCATGGCGCGGCACATACAGATACACGTTCTCCTCAAACACCGTCACATCGGCAATGCCACCGCTGCCCGGCAGCCGCAGGCGCGGCCGCCCATAGCTGCCCCCCATGTACACATTATTGAAGTTGCCCTGGGCATCCACCTGCCCCGGCCGGAAGAACTCCTTGGGTCCAAAGCGGGGCAGCAAGTCACACGCCCCCGCCACAAAACTAAAACGCATCAACCCCTGCCCCAGCCACAACTGCTCAATCGTCGCCACCCCCAATGCTGCCCCATCGCGGCACACCGCCTGGCCAATGGCCGAAACAAAGGTCAGATTCGGCGCATGCGTCAGCCGGGCCAACAGGTAACCGGCCGCCACCAGCGGCGTGGCAATCCCCTGCGCCACCACCTCCCCATCCACAATCTGGCGGCTGATGCAGGTGCAAATAAGTTCGTCGATGCTAAACATAGGGCCTGTCCCGCGTTCCGTCGTTGACTGTTGATGGTTTGTCACTGACACCCCCTCACCCCTGCACCTCATCGCCACAGGTCGCAATATAATCCAGAATCGCCTCCCCATCCAGCGGATAAAGCGGGTAGCAAGAGGTGGGCCAGGCCCCGCGCGGCGCATGGACCACGGCCGTAACCGGCTGCCCGGCGATGTCAATAGGCCCCGGCAAGGCATCAACGATGCTCTCTGCCGTTAGAATCACCGTTTTGGCCACCAGGGTTAGCTCCAGGTCGATGGTGGGGTTGCCACCCAGAATAGCATTCCCAAACAGGTCAGCCTGCAGCACGTGGATGATGGCCACGTCACAGCCAATGGCCGGAAAGGCGGTAAGCTCCCGGCCGGTGTAAGGATCAGTAATCGTACGCACATCCGGCCGGGCACGGAACATCTCCGTCCCCAGCCAGGCCCGGCTGGGCATGAACCCTACCCCAGCCATCGTCGCCCGCAGCCCACAGGCAATACTGGCCTCGCTCTCCTCCATCACCGTCACCCGGCCGGACTGCACCGCCGCCGTAAACATGGGAGCCAGGCCAAAAATCTCCAGGCCAAAGTAGCAGGTGCGGGTGCGCGTCACCAGCCCCGCCCCCACCAGCATGTCCGCCGCCAGCCCGCCGGTAAAGGCCAGCAAGGTCAGGTTTTGCGGCGGCCCCGGCCGGGCAATGAGCGCCCGCACAAAAGCCACCGGCCGCCGGTACAGGGTCATGCCCCCCAAACCAATCGTCTGGTCATCGCGCACCAGCGCCACCGCATCTGCCATAGATAAACGTTTGTCTTGCATGGGCAGATTGTATCTGCTCCCGGCCGGGGAGGCACGCGCCAGCCCCACGCTCAACTTCTTGCCCCCCCTGCGTCTAATTCACTATCCGGTACAATTATCGGGCAGTCAGGACAACGTCACGCCGGCACAGCACGCAGCAACCAGCGGTGGCCCATCACCCGCCCCTACATCACTCGTGGAGGATTCCAACTCATGCACCATCTGGCAAAGCTCACCCGCCTGTTCAGCTTCCTACTCCTGGCCGCCGGTCTGGCCGCGTGCAGCGCCAACGCCGGCGACCGCACCCCCACCCCTTCGCCCATGCGCCAGGAATTCAACGACGCCATCGGCCGTTGGGAAGCGCTGGGCATCACCAGCTACGCCATGAACCTGACCTACCGCCACCCCGGCTGGGAGCCACAAACCATGGTAGTAGAGGTGCGCGACGGCACCGCCAGCTTCACCGAAAAGGGCTGCTTCCCGGAACGCGACTGCTACGTGCGCCCGCTAGAGGCGGCCGACTTCACCCTGGCCCACATCTTGCCCCAGGTAGCCACGCTCATCGACCAGCGCAGCGTGACGCACATTGTCTATCACGACCAATACTTCTTCCCGCGCATCATCGACTCGCCGGAGGAGGGGTGGGAGATTTCTAACTTCCGGCTGCTGGACCGCTAGAGACGAAAACACCCGGCCGGGACAGGGTCCCGGCCGGGTGCCAAAATCACGCTCAAAAAAGTTCCGGCGCTACTTCTGCCGCTCAATCACCAGGTTCACAACCGCTTCCAGCTCATCGCGCGCCGGCGACGGGGGGACCTCTGCCAGGGCCGCCAGCGCCCGCTGCGCCACTTCATAAGCCTGGAGCCGGGCCACTTCCACCGCCCCCGATTCCCGCAGTTGCAGCAGCATCTCCTGAATCGGATCCACTTCCACCTCAGCCGTCATCGTGGCCGTCTCGCCCAGCACTTTGCGCCCGTTTTGGGCCATCATCAGCCCCATCCCCTGGGTCACATCCAGCCCCACCGGCTTACCCAACGTCTCCGGATCACCAACAATATCCAAAATATCATCCACAATCTGGAACGCCAGGCCCAGATTGTAGCCATAAGAAGAAAGCGCCGTAACCACCGCCTCATCCGCCCCGGCCAGCATCGCGCCCATACGCGCCCCCGCCTCAAACAGGCTGGCCGTCTTACGAGCGATGATCTGCTTGTACGTCTCGCGGTCCATCGTGCCCGCTTTGGCCGCCAGCGCCTGCAAGGTCTCCCCCTCCACCAGCTTCACGCAGGCATCCGCCATCACCACGTTATACTGCGGCCCATACGGAGCCATCATCTCATACACTTTGGTGAAGAGGTAATCGCCGGTGAGCAGGGCAAAAGTCCGCCCCCAGCGCGCATGCACCGTAATCTTACCCCGCCGCGTCAGGCTGTGGTCATTAATGTCATCATGCACCAGCGTGGCAGTGTGCACCAGTTCAATGGCCGAAGCCAGAGGGATCATTTGGTCAAGTGCCTGCCCACCCGCTGCCAGGTGCGCCAGCAGGGCGACTCTGGGCCGCAAACGCTTGCCACCAGAGTCGATGATGTGATGGCCGGCATCATACAAGGTGTTCACGTCACTATTGACGGCAGCTCGCAGTTCCTGCTCCACGGCCTTCAAACCATTCTCTACCATTTCAACTTCCATCAGGCCAACCCTGTTCACAACTTTCAATATTTTTTGAACGCATTATAAACTAGGCATCATTATAGAGGGTGACAGGGTCAGAGTCAAGCAAATTGTGAAAGAAAACGCAAGCCGGCCGGGTCGTCTGATACGCTTCTAACACGGCTTTGCGGATGGCTGTAAAGCGGTGGCGCACAGTGGTATAATCTCCCGGCCGGGTTTCCAGCCCACACCACCCGGCCCATCCCCAGCCAACTCGCCAGTCTGGCGGATGCCACTCAATCACACAACCACAGGAGTGAATCACCTGATGATCCCCACCAAGCACGACACTATCATTGTTCTGGACTTCGGGTCCCAATATTCACAGCTCATCGCCCGGCGCGTGCGCGAGGCCAACGTCTACTGCCGTATGTACTCCTGGCGCACCGACCCGGCCGAGGTCATGGCCTGGCAGCCCAAAGGCTTCATCCTGAGCGGCGGGCCAAACAGCGTATACGACGCGGGCGCCCCCACCCTGCCCGCCTACGTGCTAGAAAGCGGTCTGCCCGTCCTGGGCATCTGCTACGGCATGCAGCTCCTGGCCCACCACCTGGGCGGCCGCGTGGCCAGGAGCCAGAAGCGCGAATATGGCCCGGCCGTGCTGCATCTGGACGTACCTGATAACCCGCTGTTCTTCAACTGGAGCTTTGCCCTGGATGAACGGCAGGTCTGGATGAGCCACGGCGACAAGGTCGAAGCGCTCCCGGCCGGGTTCCAACCCCTGGCCCACACCGCCAACTCCCCCCTGGCCGCCGCCGCCGACCCCGCCCGCCGTTACTACGCCGTGCAGTTCCACCCCGAAGTCGTCCACTCCACCCAGGGCCGGCAGTTGCTGGGCAACTTCGTCCACCAGATCTGCGCCTGTGGGGCCGACTGGACCCCGGCCAGCTTCATCGAAGAAGAAATCGTGAACATCCGGCAGCAAGTTGGCCCCGGCCGGGTCGTCCTCGGCCTCAGCGGGGGCGTCGACTCCTCCGTCGCCGCCGCCCTCATCCACCGCGCCATCGGCGACCAACTCACCTGCATCTTTGTAGACCACGGCCTGCTGCGCAAAGGAGAAACCCTACAAGTAATCGAAGCCTTCCAGCGCGAGCAAGGCATCAAACTCATCGCCGTCAACGCCATCGAAGAATACCTGGAAGCCCTCTCCGGCAACACCGACCCCGAACAGAAACGGCGCATCATCGGCGAGAAATTCATCCGCATCTTCGAGCGCGAAGCCCGCAAACTGGGCCAGATCGACTTCCTGGCCCAGGGCACCATCTACCCCGACGTCATCGAGAGCGCCACCAAAGACAAGCCCGACGCCCACACCATCAAAACCCACCACAACGTCGGTGGCCTGCCCGACGACATGCAGTTTCAGCTTGTGGAACCCCTGCGCGAACTCTTCAAAGACGAAGTCCGGCAAATCGGCAGCATGCTCGGCCTGCCCGACCACATCATCTGGCGGCAGCCCTTCCCCGGCCCCGGCCTGGCCATTCGCTGCCTGGGCGACCTGACCTGGGAACGGCTGGAACGGCTGCGGCAGGCCGACGCCATCCTGATAGAAGAGCTGCACAGCGCCGACATGCTGCGCGGCGATACCCAGCAAGCCTTTGCCGTCCTGCTGCCCGTCAAAAGCGTCGGCGTCATGGGCGATGGCCGGACCTACGAAGAGGTTATCGCCATCCGCGCCGTTACCACCGAAGATTTCATGACGGCCGATTGGGCCCGCCTGCCCTACGACCTGCTGGCCCACCTCAGCCGCCGCATCGTCAACGAGGTCGCCGGCGTCAACCGTGTTGTCTACGACATCACTTCCAAACCACCGGGCACCATTGAGTGGGAATAGCCCCCCGGCCGGGGCGCAGTCCTTCCCAATTACCGCCAAACCACTCCCTGAACCCCAACTCGCTGCAACGTTGGCTAATGATTCCCGTAATGTAGGGTGTAAGCAAATATCATCTGCCTTTAACTTTCCAAATTGGAGGGAAAACATGGAATACGGAAAAATCTTCTCACGGGCCTGGAACATCTGCTGGAATCACAAATTCCTGTTCCTGCTGGGCTTTCTGGCCATCCTGGGCACCGGCGGCAGCGGATCTAGCGGCAACGCCAACTACAGCTTCGACCAGCAAGATCTGCCCTTCGCACCCAACGGCACAGTCTCCCCTGAGTTCGCTCAGAACATCGAGCAGCTCCTGACCGCTGCCATCCCTATCTTCATTGGCCTGGCCTGCGCCGGCGTCTTCATCGGCATCGCCCTGTGGCTCATTCGCCTCGCCGCCCAGGCCGGCATGATCAAAGCCGCGGCCGAGATTGATGAGGGGCACAAGATGTCGCTGGGCCAGGCCTTTTCCGCCGGCCTGAAATACCTGCCCCGCTTCATGGGCCTGAACCTGGTGCTGTACCTGCCGCTGATCCTCCTGGTCATTGTGGCCATGATTGGGGTCTTCATGAGCTTCGGCGCGGCCATCGCCGCCGCCGTCACCGGCAGCTCGCCCGACAGCGTTAACACAGGTCTTGGCGCGGGCTTCGGCATTGTCGCCTTGTGCATGGCCGCCCTGGCCTGCCTGGCCATTCCCCTGGGCCTGCTGGTCACCCTGCTGTACCCCTTTGCCATGCGCAGCGCGGTGCTGGAAGAGCAGGGTGTCATCGACAGCGTGCGCCGTGGCTGGAAAATTCTGTCGCAGAATATCGGCGAGACATTGGTACTGGTTCTGCTCTACTTCGGCATTGGCCTGGCCGTGGGTTTTGTCACCACCCTGGTTATGCTGCCCTTCCTGGCCATCTTCGCCCTACCAACCGTGTTCGACCTGCTCAGCGAGCAGACATTGGATGCCGGCAACCTGATTGTCTTCATCGTCGGGGGCGCAATTATGGCCATCATCGGCACTGTGGTGCAGTCGATCTGGACTACCTTCCGCTCCGTGAGTTTTACCCTGGCCTATAAGGAATTTATGCTAAGAACGGTAAAATAGTGTCGTGATGCGGCATGCCTGGTTGAAAGTAGAGACGTTGCCCGGCAGCGTCTCTACTTTCCGTTTATGGCCGGGGCCTGGCCTGGCTGGCTTGGTGCAGGTAAAACATTGTGGATTACGGGCAATTATTGAGTGAAGGGGCGCGCCTGCTGCGCCACCAACGGATTCTATGGCTGTTTGGGCTGCTGGCGGTCCTGGGCACCGGCGTGAGCAGCCTGGTTACCCGCCTGGTCATTCGCCCGCAGCTAGACCCGGCCTTGCTAAACGGCTGGCTGGCCAACTGGCCCCCGGCCGGGGCCAACCTGGCGCTCTGGTTACTGCTCATCTTTGTTGCCGGCCTGCTGTTGTGGCTGCTCAACGCCCTGGCCGAAGCCGGCCTCATCTACAGCGTGCGCGCCGCCCAAGCAGGGCGCGCCGTCCCCGGCCGGGACGCCTGGGCCACCGCCTGGCGCTACCTCGCCCGCTTCATCGCCGTCGACACCCTCCTCTTCCTCCCCCTCTTCCTCATCGCCCTGCTCCTGCTGCTGCTGGGCAGCGGCCTCTTCATCGCCTTCGTCCTCGGCATAGACCGGGCTGTGCTGGATATTAACCAGGCCCTCGCCCTGCTCGGCAGCGGCAGCCTGCTCTGCCTGCTGCCCCTACTCTGCCTCTCCGGTCCCACCCTGCTGCTAATTCTACTCTTCCGCCTGCTGGCCTTTCGCGCCGTGGTGCTAGACAACCTGGACACGCGCCACAGCCTGCGGGCGGCCTGGCAGCAAATGCGCCGCCACCCTCTACCCATCCTCATCATCGCCGCCCTGCTGTGGGGCATTGGTCGCATGGTTGGCCTGGTAGTTGGCCTGATCACCCTGCCCCTCGACTTCCTGAGCGCCACCTCGCTGCTGGCCGTGCTCACCGGCCGGGCCGCCCCGGCCGGGCTGTCTCCCCTGCTCATCGTTGGCAGCCTTTTCCTCACCCTGCTCACCCTCCTGGTCGCCGCCGCCCTGCACGCCTACAGCGCCACCGTCTGGACCCTGGCCTATTCGGCCATGAGAGAGGGAGATGAGTGAGTGAAGGGGTGAGAGGGTGAGGAGGTGAAGAATGCGGATAAGGAACAGCCGGTTAGCAACATGAACACAGACACCACGCAGCACGAATCACGCGACACACAACATGCAGCCTCCACCCCGCCCCTCGGCGTGGACACCGGCGGCACCTTCACCGACTTTGTCTGGCTGGATGAGACCGGCCGGTGGCACATCCACAAACAGCTCAGCACCCCGCAAGACCCCTCGGCGGCCATCCTGGCCGGGCTGGCCCGGCTCGGCGTACCCGGCAGCGTCCCCCTCGTCCACGGCAGCACTGTCGCCACCAACGCCCTGCTAGAGCGGCGCGGCGCGCGCACGGCGCTCATCGCCACCGCCGGCTTCAGCGACGTCCTGGCCATCGGCCGGCAAAATCGCCCCGACCTGTACGCCCTGGTGCCGCAAAAACCACCGCCGCTGGTCCCCGGCCGGTGGCGCTTTGGCGTCGCTGAACGGGTCACCGCCCAGGGGGAAATTCTGCAACCCCTGGACCCGGCCGGGCTGCCCCCCATCCTGGCCCAACTCCTCAACGACCAGATCGAGTCAGTCGCCATCTGCCTCCTCTTCGCCTTCCACCGGCCGGAACACGAGCAAGCCATCCGCGATTGGCTGGCGGCGCGCACCAGCGGCCTGCACTTCTCCCTCTCCAGCGAGATTCTGCCCGAATACCGTGAATACGAGCGCACTGCCACCACCGTCATCAACGCCTACGTCGCCCCCCTCATGGCCCGCTACCTACAGCGGCTGGCCGACGGCGTGGCCCCCCGGCCGGTGCGCGTCATGCAAAGCAACGGCGGCATCATCAGCGCCAGCCTGGCCGGGGCACAAGCCGCCCGCACCGTCTTGTCCGGCCCGGCCGGGGGCGTGGTTGGCGCGCGCTTTGTCGCCGGGCAAGCCGGCCACGACCAGATCATCACCTTCGACATGGGCGGCACCAGCACCGACGTCGCCCTCTGCCCCGGCCGGCTGCCCACCACCACCCAGGGCGAGATCGGCGACCTGCCCCTGCGCCTGCCCATCATCGACATCCACACCGTGGGCGCGGGCGGCGGCAGCCTGGCCTACGTAGACGCCGGCGGTGCGCTGCACGCCGGGCCGCAGAGCGCCGGAGCCAACCCCGGCCCCGCCTGCTACAACCTGCCCAACGCCGCCCCCCTGCCCCCCCTCCCGGCCGGGCCGCCCCCTTCCGGCAGCACCACCACCGACGCCAACCTGGTGCTGGGCCGGCTAGACGCCGGCCACTTCCTGGGCGGCGCCATGCCCCTAAACCTGCCCCGTGCCCGCGCCGCCCTGGCCCAACTGGCCAGCGACATGGACCTGGCCACCCCCGAACTGGCCGCCTGGGGCGTGATCCAGGTGGCCAACGCCACCATGGAGCGGGCCATTCGCCGCATTTCGGTAGAGCGGGGTTACGACCCGCGCCAGTTCACCCTGGTGGCCTTTGGCGGGGCCGGCCCGCTGCACGCCTGCGAACTGGCCGAACGGCTGCAAATTCCGCGCGTGCTGGTGCCGGCCGTGCCCGGCGTGCTCTCCGCCCTGGGCATGCTGGCCGCCGCCCCTACCAAAGATTACTCGCAAACGGTGATGTGGCGCGTAACTGCCTGGGACACCAGCACCAGCGCCCGGCTGGCCCAGGCCTTCGCGCCGCTGCTAGCCCGCGCCCAAACGGAGATGGCTCAGGAAGGAATTGACCCGGCCGGGGTTGTCTATCAGCACACCTGCGACATGCGCTACGCCGGCCAATCCCACGAGCTGACCATCCCCCACACCCCAGGTGCCGAGCTACCGGCCGCCTTCCATGCCGCCCACCAGCGCCGCTACGGCTACCAGCGGCCAGCCGCCGCCATAGAAATTGTAACCATCCGGCTAACGGCGGTGGCCCAAACGCCCCGGCCGGGACTAACCCGCGCCCCCCTGGCCACGCCCGATGCCGCCGCCGCCGTCACCGGCCACAAAGCAGCCTGGTTTGGGCAGCAGCCCCTCAGCGCCGCCCTCTACAACCGGGAACTGCTCCGGCCGGGGAACCAGTTCAGCGGGCCGGCCATTATCTTCCAATACGACACCACCACCGTCCTGCCGCCGGGCTGGCAGGCCAACGTAGACCAATTCGGCAACCTGTTACTGCGTCACCACTGATTTTGCTATAATCGCCAACGTTCAGCCAGTCAGCAAATCAGCCGATTCGTTGCCGCCAGTGAGGCCACTGCCGGAGCCTGTCTAAGGCAGCATGGGATTCAACAAGCCCGGCCCTCGACCGGCCTGCGCGTTGTAAGGAGACATTATGCCAGTAGATATCGTGATTGGCGCCCAGTGGGGCGATGAAGGCAAAGGGCGGATTACCGACCTCATGGCAGCCAAAGCGGATGTGGTGGCCCGTTACAGCGGCGGCGACAATGCCGGCCACACCGTCACCATTGGGGAGGCAATTTTCAAGCTGCACCTCATTCCGTCGGGCATCATTCACCCGGGGGTCATCTGCCTTATTGGCAATGGCGTCGTCCTCAACCCCCAGGTCTTGCTGCGTGAAATGGATGGGCTGGCCGCGCGCGGCGTGGACGTCAGTCCCGCCCGCCTGAAGATCAGCCGCAGCGCGCACCTCATTACCCCGGCCCACATCGCCCTGGACAAGGCCGACGAGGCCCTGCGCGGCGGGGATGCCATTGGCACCACCCAGCGTGGCATTGGCCCGGCCTACCGTGACAAGACCGGCCGGGTAGGGCTGCGAGCCAGCCTGCTGGCCGATCCCGAAGCACTGGCCGACGCCGTGCACGCCCACGTGGTCGAGAAGAACCGCGTGCTGACCCAACTGTACGGGCAGCCGGCCCTGGATGCCGCCCAGGTGGCCGCCGGCTTTGCCGCCTACGCCCGCCGCCTGGCCCCCCATCTAACCGATGGCGCCCAGCTCCTGGATGAGGCCCTGCGTGGCGGCCAGAAAGTGCTGGCCGAAGGCGCACAAGGCACCCTGCTAGACCTGGACCACGGCACCTACCCCTTTGTCACCAGCTCCTACCCCACCGCTGGCGGGGCGCTGGTGGGACTGGGCATTGGTCCCAGGGTGATCGGGCGGATTGTGGGCGTGGCCAAGGCATTCACCAGCCGGGTAGGCAGCGGTCCCTTCCCCAGCGAATTGGCCGGTGAGATGGCCCTGCGCCTGCGTGGCACCGGCGAGAATCCCTGGGATGAGTATGGCACCACCACGGGCCGGCCGCGCCGCGTGGGCTGGCTGGACATTGTTATCTTGCGCCATGCGCTACGGGTTAACAGCCTGACCGAGCTGGCCCTGACCAAGCTGGACATCCTCAGCGGGCTGCCGGAGATCCCGGTTTGTGTGGCCTACGAGCTGGACGGGGCACGAGTGACGTACTTCCCCTCTGACCTGGCGCAGTTGGGGCGCGCCCGGCCGGTGTATGAGACGCTGCCGGGCTGGGAACAAGATATCACCGGGATGCGCCACAAGCGCGCACTGCCGGCCAATGCCCGCCGCTACATCGAGTTTGTCGCCGACATGACGGGCACGCCGGTGAGCATGGTCTCGGTGGGGCCAGACCGGCAGCAGGTGATTATTGAGGCGTAAGGTGCTGTGACCTGTCTCAGGTCCCCGGCCGGGTGCGGGTCACCCAAAGGCGGATCAGGTCCACCTTGAAGCGGTACAACAGGTTCTGGCTGCCCTGGGCGGCCAGAATATCCCTATCCACCAGGCTTTGCAGCGCCCGTTCCCAGCGGTCGTCCGATTCATAGCCCAGGTCTACCAGGCAGGCGCGCAGTTTGGCCACCCCGGCCGGGTCAGGCCCGGTCAGCAGCTCGCTCAACCCTCGCAGCACCGCCCGCTCCTCCGCCGTTGACTCCGCCCAAATATACTTAAAGTGCGCCTCGCCCCGCTCCACAATCCGCTCCAGCACCTGAGCCACGTCCGCCACTGTCAGGTAACTGCGCGCCGTCTCATTGTGGTAAACCATCGTCTCGTGCAGCACCAACTGGGTGAAGTAGGGGTGCCCGGCCGTCATGGCCATGATGTGTTCCATAGCCAGCGGATCATACTCCACGTTATAGCCCGCAATAGGCTCCTCCATCAAGCGGTGCACCTCCTGCTTGCTAAGGAAAGTGATCGGCTTGTAAGCGGCAATATTGAACAGCACCGACCAATACGCCGCGCCCAGCGCCTCCAACTTGTGCGTGCCCGAAAAGACAAAATCCACCCTTTCCTCATGCTGCATCAGGTTGCGCAAAAAGTGAAAAATCGTCGGCTGTAGGTGGCCATCTTCTACCCGTCGCTGCAGCTCCTCAAATTCGTCAAACATCAGCAGCAGGTTCTTGTCGCCCAGGGCCGGGTATAGGCCGCGCAGAAAACGGGCGCGGAAGAAGAACTCCGGCGACTCCTCGAAGTCGCTGCGCGGCGGCAAAGGGACCTGTACGCCGTGATCCTCCAGGGCAAACACGATGTCGTCGGCAATGGAGTAGAGAAAATCGACCTCCCCCCGCGCCGGCTTGCCCTGCATGTCAATCAGCACCCCGTAGTGCGTGCCCGACATGACGTGCCCCAGGCGGTACAGCACTGAGGTTTTGCCGGTCCGCCGCTGCCCGTGCAAGATGATGACGTTGTTCTGGTGCGTGCCCAGCAGATTCTCGCGGATGAAGTCGAACACATCTTGCCGCCCCACAAAGACGTCGTCTGTCTTGAGCGGCGTGCCGGTGACGTAGGGGATCGGGAAGATGCGTTGGAACGGCTTGTCGGGCGCAACAAACTCCACCACATCGGCAAAATCCAGCCGCCGTTCGGCGTCGACGGCGTCATCGTAGCTAACCTGCCAGGCGATGCGCAGCCGCCGGGCGTTGTTCACCGGCCGCACCGCCAGGCTGACCTGCCGCGTCTCGGCCGGGGGCAGGATTTCTATGACCTGGTCGTGGCTCTCTTCTAGCAGGTAATCACTCCCCGGCCGGAGCGACAACCGCACCTTCTGAGCCACATTCAACCCCTTGTTGGTCACTTCAAACAGCAGCAGCACCCGGCCGGTGGGCGAACTCTGCTTCGTCTGCAAGGCGCAAACCACATCCGCCCGCCCCTTCAACTGCTTGATCGCCTTGAGCACAATCCCCTGCCAGTGGTCCAGCACATGGCCCAACGCCGCCGCCTCCGGCATGTGTCCCTGGGCCATCTCCATGTTCACAAAACGCTGGGCGTCGTGAATCGCTTCCAGCGCATTTTCCAGAAAAATAAGGTGGGTAGGCAGGTCATCTACCAGCGTCAGTTTGTGCAGTTCAGCCACAATGCGCCCCACCAGGCGCACACTTTGGGCCATAAGCGGGGGCAGGGTGGCGGTGTGCTGCTGCGGCGGCTCATCAATGGTAACAATCTGCTCCAGGGTGCGGGCCGTGAGTACATCGTGGAACGTGGCATACACCCGGCCGATGTCGTCTGCCCACCGCCACTCCGGGTGCCCGGCCAGGATTTCCTGGATGGCAACCGAGGTGGCCACGTGATCTTCAGAGTTGCGGCTGGTGGCCAGCGTGTGATAGGCCGCGGCCAACCGGGCCACGTCTGGCTGGGTGCGGTAGGCAGACACCGCCAGGTGGGCCAGCACGTCATAGGCTTCCCGGTTATGGGTGAACAGTTCGTAGAGGGCCGAAACCAGCTCGGCCGGGGTGCGCTGCACGCGCCGCCACAGCCGGGCGGCGACGTCCACCGGCCGGGGACGGAGCAGCGGCACCACCACCCCATAACCAACCCCTTGCAGCACCCCCAAGACAACGCCCACCAGCACGGCAATAACCAGGAACCCCCAGGCAAAGGCAAAAACCGTGGCCACGTAAAAGCGCCCCGATTCAATCAGCGCCGGCGAGATGATGCCGGTGCCCAATTCGCCCAGCCGGTAGGTCTGAAAGGGCACCAGGGCCACATACAGGTAAATAATGCGCGCAATTGACGCGAACCAGGAGATAAAGATAATGACTGCCGCCAAAACCACACTGCGCACCCGCGCCCCAAAGCGCGAAGAGGGATTGCGCAAAAAACCAACAACCAGCGCGCCAAAGCCAATCAGGGTCAGGTTCACCAGGGGGGAGATGAAGGGCAGCGACTGGGTCACCGCGCCGGGCATCATGTTGCCCATCATGCTGCGCCGCATCAGGGCGGCCAGCTCCGGCCAATCCTGCACCAGGTCCACGTAGAACTGGCCAAAGACGGTGGGCGTCAGCAAAATGCTGATAACCACCCCCACCACCATGCCCACCCACAGCGGGGATTCGTCGCCGGCAAACCATTGGCGGGGATGCTGCCCGGCGCGCAAAAGCTGGAACAGCCCCGGCCGGGGTGGAACCACCACATTCCGCCGCTGCCAGCCCACCAGCATCCCCTGCAGCGCGGCAATGGCCACCGCCACCAGCACCACCAGCTCCACCTGGACAATTCCGTTGCCCAAGACCCGCACCAGGGAGACCACTACCTCATCTGGCGGCAGCGGATTGGCCGGCGTAGGCGGGAAATAGGGGGCCACAAGACCCATAGCATGCAGCGCGTTCAAGGGCGAGACCAGGGTCACATAGTAAATGTAGCCAGCAAACGCGCCGGCAATGGTGCCCGACCATAAGCCGTCGCGCAGCCCCCGCGCCCCCGCCCGCTGGGCGGCCACAAAGCCAAAACCCAGGAGCGTGGGCAGGCCCACCCCGGCCGAGAGCATCAGCAGCACCCCGTGCCACAGGTCGCCGGCCACAGGCTCCCAATTGGGCAGCAGCGTGGGAGTTAGCAAGCTGATGGCCGGGTAGAGACTGGCCAGGCTCAACAGCAAACCGGCCAACACGCCCACCGTAAGTGAACGGCGAATCACGATCTCTCCTTGGGCAGCGCGGGGGTAACCCCACCTGCATTGGGCAGAAAATCGCTCAGGGCCTGGCGCAGGCTGGCGGCCATCTGCCCGGCCGTGGCAAAGCGTTCGGTAGGCCCTTTGGCCATGGCCTGCCGCAAAATGCGCTGCAGGGCATCGGGCAAGCCGGGCACCAGCGCCTGGATTGAGGGCAAGTCGGCCTGCATGTGCATCAGCAGGGTGGCCACCGGCGTGTCCCCTTTGAAAGGCAGTTGGCCGGTGAGCATCTCAAACAGGACCACGCCCAGGGCGTAGACGTCGGAGGTGGCCCCGGCCGGGTTGCCCAACGCCTGCTCCGGGGACATGTAATCCGGCGTGCCAATGGTGGCCCCCGTCCCTGTGAGCTGCACCCCTTCCAACATCCGGGCCACGCCAAAATCGGTGAGCACGGCGGCAAAAGGCGCGGCGCCGGTCAGCCGGGCCAACCGCTCCTCGCGGCGCAGCAAGATGTTGGCCGGCTTCACGTCACGATGCACAATGCCGTGGGCGTGGGCATAGTCCAGCGCGGCGGCGATATTCTCCGTAATTTGCAGCACTTCGGGCAGCAGCAGGCGCTCGCCCGCCTGCTGCTGGCTCTGCAGCCGCTCTTTCAGCGTCTCGCCGTCTATGTACTCCATGACCATGTAGGAGATGTCTTTGTGCATGCCGAAGTCGTACATCTGCACCACGTTTTGGTGGCGCAGTTGGGCCACGCTGGCCGCCTCGCGCTGGAAGCGCTCCACAAACATCTGGTCGCTGACCAGGGTGTTGGACATGACCTTGATGGCCACGTAACGGTCCAGCGATGGCTGGTAGCCTTTGTAAACCACGGCCATGCCGCCGCGCCCAATGGGGGTGAGGACGCGGTAGTTGCCCAGGGTGGTGCCGGTGAGGCTGTCGCGCGGGGTGGCCGGGGCCGGCCCCGGCCGGGTAGCGGCGCTGCTCCGTGCCAGAAACTCGCCAAAGGCCCGGCCAAAGGGCTGCCAACTGCCATCTGGCAGCCGCCACAAGAGCGCCTTGCGCCCCAACTGCCGCTTCAGGTCGCTGCTGGCCGCGGCCAGATCGCTCATCGCCGACCTCTCGGCCGGGTCTAGCTGGTCCCACAGGTAACGGAAGTGGTCCTCAGCTTCGGCGCGGAAACGGCGCAGTGTCTGGCTGCGCAGCACATCTTCGGGCAGGTCCTCGCCCCGGCCGGTATAGAGATAGCTGCCGGCCACGGCCAGGAAAAAGGGGTGCGGCCCGGCCCATTCCAGCAGAAAATCCATCTGGCCCTCCGAAAATGGCGGCTGCCCGGCCAGGCCAGAGAGGTGCTCCAGTAATCCCTGCGCTTCAGCGCGCGGCATCAGGCTGAGGCGCTCCTCGGAGAAGATATTGAAGAAGGGAGACGACAGTGTATCGGCATTCTGGTAGGTCAGGTCATACAGGCTTTGCTTGGATGTGGTCAGGTAGACCACGCCCAGCTCGCCGGCCAGGCTGCGCAGCTCGCCATAGAAGCCGGCGTCGAACGCGCCGTTGGTGGCCAGGCTCTCAAACTCGTCCAGCATCATCACCACCGTCAGCCCGGCCCGCTCCACGCGCCGCAGCAGCCGGCGCGCGTGCATAAAGCGCACGTCGGGTTGGTCCAGCAGGGCGCGGGTCATCTGGCGCAGGTCAGTCTGGGAGGTGGGGAAGGAAAGCTCCAGGCGGTCCAGCAGCTCCGGCCAGAAATCATCGTAGCCGATGTTGGCCATGCCTTCCAGGTCAACGTAGATGAAGACGAAGCGGTCGGGGTCCAGGTTGTGGGCGCGCAGGGTGTTGGGGCAGGAGATGTGGGTGAGCAGTGAGCTTTTGCCCAGCTTGCGCTCGCCCACAATGGCCCGGCTCTGGCGGGTAATGATGGCGCTGTAGAGGGCTTCGACTTGCTTTTCCCGGCCGGAGAAAAACACGGGGTCGATGATGCGCTGCCGGTTAAAGAAGGGGTTTTCTAGCGGGTGATGGGCGTGGGTCATGTTGCAACCATGGTGATGTTCCCCGGCCGGGGCCGAGGCGGCATAATCAGGCGCGCGTAACAGATCATCCTCCAGCAGAGGGTTCGCCAGCGCACCTCCTACAAATTAAACTTCACGTGGACAATATCCCCATCCTGCACCACATACGTCTTGCCCTCCTGGCGCAGCTTGCCCGCCGAACGCGCCTCGGCCATGCCTTTAAGCGCCGCCAGGTCACTGTAGGCCACCGTCTCCGCGCGGATGAAACCCTTGGCCAGGTCGGTGTGGATCGTACCGGCCGCTTCCACCGCCGTCGCCCCTTTACGCACCGTCCAGGCCCGCACCTCATCATCACCCACGGTGAAGAAGGATTGCAGCCCCATAAGCTCATAGCTGAGCCGGATTACCCGCGCCAACCCCAACTCGGTCACACCATACTCGGCCATGAAGATTTCCAGGTCTTCACCGCTCAACTGGGACAGCTCGGCCTCCAGTTTGCCGCGCAAATGCGTCACGCGGCTGTGCGGGAAGTCGTAGGCCAGGTCGATTTCAGGCTGGTCATCCCCCAGATTCACCACCACCAGGACCGGCTTCAGCGTCAGAAAACCGTAGTCGCGGATCGTTTTCTCCTCTTCTTCCGTCAGGTCGAGGGTGCGCAGCGGCTGCTCCGCCGACAGGGTTTCTGACAGCCGCTCGAAGAGCAGCCTTTCCGCTTCGGCAGCGGCGCGGTTCTTATACGCCCCTTTGCCCAACCCTTCAGACAGCCGTTCTAACTTGCCTTCCACCAACACCAGGTCATTGATGAGGAATTCCGCGTCCAGCGTGGCCAGGTCCCGCGCCGGGTCCACGGAGCCGTCGGGATGGGGGTTCTGCTCATCCTCGAACGCCCGCAGTACGTGCACGTAGCCATCTACCTGGGCCAGGTGGTTCAGCAGGGGGCCACTCATGCCGCCGCTTTCGCCCATCCCCTTTTGCAGCCCGGCAATGTCCTCGTAGGTAACGCGGGCATAGGTCGTTTTCTTGGGCTTGTACATACGGCTCAGCACGTCAACCCGCTCGTCGGGCACATCGACGATGGCCGTGAGGACGTCGAAACGGCCGCCCATGCTCTGGCCGGTGGGCGCGTCGCCCCGCGTCAGGGCGTTAAAGATTGTGGTCTTGCCTGCCCCCGGCAGGCCAATAATCCCTAGTTTCATCATTTATCCTTTGGCCATGCAGCCGGTCAGTTACCCGGCCGGGGCCGATCGCCGCTTGTGTGTGACTGAAAATGCTCATTTGTCTGCGACGTGTTAGTATAGCAACAAACAGAGCAAAGGATAAGACGTGATTGTGAATGAGCGTTTGCTGCAGGGGCCACCTGACCCCAACCTGCCCACGGTGGCTTCGGACCTGGAAGGAACGATCTCGGCCGGGCAAACATGGCATGGCATCCGTGATTATTTGTTGGCCCACGGCCGGGCAGAGGCTTACCGGCGGTTTCAACGCCAACAGTTGTGGCCGCTCCTGAAGTACCGGCTGGGGCTGACGCGGGACCTGTCGGCCTTTAAGGAGAAGTGGCTGCTAGATTTGCTGCGCCTGTTGGCCGGCCTGACAGAATCGCAGATGGAAGAGGTGGGGGAGTTTGTGGTGGCGCATGAACTGTGGCCGCAGCGGCGGCCGATGGTTGTAGACGAACTGCAAGCACACCAACGGGCGGGACGGCGCGTGCTGGTGGTATCGGGCATTATGGAGCCGTTTCTGGCGGCGCTGCTGCGCCAACTGGGCGGGCTAGAGGGCATTGGCACACCGCTGCGCTTTGAGCAGGCTGTTTTTACGGGTGAGGTTGTGGGCGGTCTGAATGTGGGCAGCAACAAGGTGCGCCAATTGGCGGCGTTTGCCGGGGATGGCCGGATCTTTGCGGCGTATGGGGACACCAAGCGGGATATTCCTATGCTGGCGATGAGTACCCGGCCGGTGGCGGTTTGCCCCGATGACGAGCTGCGCCAGGAGGCGTTAGCCCGTGGCTGGCGCATTCTCACCGAGTGAGGCAGTGCAGGCAACAGGCGTTGATCTAGCTCATGGGGCAGACCCGGCCGGGGTCTGAAGCTGCTGCTCAGCGGCCATCTCTGGGCTACCATTGCTGCTGCCAGGAGGCAGCAGCGCCTGGTCAAACTGGGTTGTGCGGGCCAACTGGTGCTGCACCGCCGCCGCCAGGAAAGCCCGAAACAAAGGATGGGGGTTATCCGGCCGGCTCTTGAACTCCGGGTGGAACTGGCTGCCCAGCATAAACGGGTGATCCTTCAACTCGCAAATCTCCACCAGCCGCCCATCCGGCGACAACCCACTAAAAAGCATGCCATGCTCATTAAACAGCGCCCGGTAACTGTTATTGAACTCCCAACGATGCCGGTGCCGCTCCTGCACCAGCGGCCGGCCATAAGCATTGGCGGCCAGCGTGCCCGGCTGCAAATGGCACGGGTACGCCCCCAGCCGCATCGTGCCGCCCATATCCGCCACCTCCTGCTGGTCAGGCATCAGGCTGATAACCGGGTGCGGCGTATCCGGGTTGAACTCGGTGCTGTTGGGCGCACTGCTGTCTAGCACCAGGCGGGCAAACTCAATACACATCACCTGCATGCCCAGGCACAGCCCCAAATAGGGAATCTTATTTTCGCGCGCCCAACGGGCCGCCATAATCTTGCCCTCAATGCCCCGGTGGCCAAAACCGCCCGGCACCACAATGCCATCCAGCCCCTCCAAAAGCTCCCAACCGATGCCCTTTTCCAGATCGGCAGAATGGATCCAGGCCACTTCAACCTGGCGGTGGTTGGCAATGCCGGCATGGTACAGCGCTTCCCGGACGCTCATGTACGCGTCGTGCAGCTCCACATATTTGCCCACAATGCCAATGCGGATGGTAGGCTTGGGGGCACGAATCTCCTCAATCAGGGCCGACCAGGCTGTCAGGTCTGGTTTGTGGGCGTGCTTGGCCAGTTTCAGGCGCTTCACCACCAGGTCACCCAGGCCGGTGGCATTCAGGTCCAGGGGAATGCTGTAAAGAATGTCACTGGTCACGGCCGGGATCACCGCGTCTGGAGCCACGTCGCAGAAGAGGGCAATCTTGCGGATGTGTTCGCTGGGGATGGGGTGATCGGCGCGGGCGATGATCACGTCGGGCTGAATGCCAATGCTGCGCAGCTCGCGCACGCTGTGCTGGGTGGGCTTGGTTTTCAGCTCACGGCTGGCCTTGATATACGGCAAGAAGGTGACGTGGACGTAAAGCGTGTTTTTGTGCCCCACGTCCGAACGCATCTGGCGCAGCGCTTCCATGAACGGCAGGCTCTCTATGTCGCCTACCGTGCCGCCCACTTCCACCAACACCACGTCGGCCCGGCTGGTTTCGGCCACCACGCGAATGCAGCGCTTGATCTCGTCGGTAATGTGGGGGATGACCTGGATGGTGCCGCCCAGGTAGTCGCCGCGGCGCTCTTTGGCAATGACCTCGGCATAGACCCGGCCGGTGGTAACGTTGGACATCTGGCCCAGGTTGATATTGACGAAGCGCTCATAATGACCCAGGTCAAGGTCCGTCTCCGCGCCATCCTCGGTAACAAAGACTTCGCCATGTTGGTAAGGGGACATCGTGCCGGGATCCACATTGATGTAGGGATCCAGCTTCTGCACGGCAACAGAAAGTCCGCGCGCCTTCAGGATGCGGCCCAATGCCGCCGCGGTGACGCCTTTGCCAACGGAACTAACCACACCACCGGTGAAAAAGATATACTTGGTCATTAAAGCTTACCTCATGGAGCTGAAATTTCAGGAAAACAATACCAATAAAAAGAGCGGTGGGGCATGTCATCTTGGGTGACATGCCCCACCGCTCTCGGAAAATCTCGGTTAGGTGCGCGAGGCTTTGTTTCGCGTTTCCTCTGGAATCATAAGAGCCTGGCCAGATCGTCGACGGCGCGTTTCATGTCCAGGAAGATCAGACCCAACTTGGCCTGGCTGCGGGCCAACACGGTCAGGACCGCTTCCTCACCAACAGCCATCAGCACAATAATGCCATCGCTGCCGCTGATGTAAACGCGCTCCAGCTTGCCCCGCCGCAGCTCAGAAGAAATCCGATCGCCAAGCGAAAGCATCGCTGCAGACATGGCAGAGATACGATCCTCATCGACCCCGGCCGGGAGTGAAGACGCCATGATGAGACCATCCACACTTACAACAGCCGAAGCCTCAATGTCCGGGGTGCCTGCTTGCAGATCGCGCAAACGATCTACCATCATCTCTGTCCGTGACCTCATGCGCCAACTCCTTTTTCACCAGGTGCAGAAAAGCATTGAAATCGGCTCGTTAGCCGACACTTTATGTAAGACTAGAACGAGAAGATAATACCATAAGGGTATAGGGCTGTCAAAAGAAGTCAGGGCAGATTCTGCCGCCGGGCCTGCACGGCAACCTCTACCGGTTTCGTTCTCTCCAGCCGTCGCCAGGCCGCGCGAATGGCCTGCAATTCCTCGCGCGTCTCCGGCACCTCCCCATAACGCACCCGCACATAAGCATCCGTAATCAGCCCCGCATCCGCTGTGCCCTGCGGCCAGGCCCGGGCCAGCGTGGCCAGATATTCATAGGGCGTTTCCGCAGTGCCGCGCGCATACCCTTGCGCCGCCGCCGCCTGGCAAAGCTGGCCATAAATTCGGCGGATGGTCGCCGCCCGGAACTGGCGCAGTAAGCCGAAGCGCTGCCGCAGCCGCTGGCCCAAGCCCAGGCTCTCCAGGTCTATTTCGCCCGCTTCGGCAGCCCGGCCGGCTTCCGGGCTGGCCACCGCCAACCGCCGCCGCGCATACAGCCGCTCCAGCAACAGCAGCACCAGGCCAATAACCAGCAAAATAACCAGCAGTGTGGCTAACCGGTTCAAAACAAAGGAAATCGAGTTGCTGGGCTGCGTCAACCACCTGATGAGGGCATCAAACTGCTGCGCCACCTGGTCGCTGTTGTCGGGCGGCGGCGGCGCGTCGGCAGGATACTGCCGGCCGAGGAGCGTATTGATAAACAGCGCAATGCGCTCCAAAATGGCCATGATGGGCAGGGTAAGGTAGGTGATGGTGGTGAAGATCACCGTTCCGGAGAACAGCAGGCTGTCCCACAGCGGCTGCAGCCAGCGCAAGAAAATGGGCAGCGACTGCCCACCGGCCACAGCCGCCACGGCCCAGGCGGTGCACACAATGAGCAGGCTGGTGCCCAGGACAAAGCCCAGCCAACGGGGGCTCATCGGGTAGTTTTGGCCCGTCTTCTCCTGCTCCATCTGCTCGGCGCGGGTGAGGGCAATGGCGATGAGGCTGGCCAGAAAAAAGAGCAGCAGAAAACCGGCCACGCTCCAGTTCAGTTGGTAATTGGCCACCACAATGATGATTGGAGCCAGGATGAGGCCGCCCACGCGCACACGCAGGCCCAACTCGTCGATATCCACCTTGCGCGTGGTCAGGGCAATGCCTCGCCACCACAGCAGCCCCAGCAGCAAGAACAGCAGCAGGTCGCGGCGCAAAAACGGGTTGCGTGCCTCGGCAAAATGGCTGCCCAGGCTGCGCAGCCAGTCCATACTAAAGAGCGGCAGCGGCGCATACAACATGGCGCGCAGACTGATGAGCAGGGTAAGAAGAAAGGCCAGCAGCAGCACGTTCTGCTGCCGGAAGAGCGAGAAGCGGGCCAGGCTCATCACGCGGCTGAGGTTGAAGGGGATGAGCATGACCAGCAAGAGCCACAGAGCAAACCCGGCCGGGGACCAAAAACGCGCCCACGGCATCACCGCCAGCAGCAGCGGCGCCAGCAGCGCCACCTCCATCACCGCCCAGGCCAGGTAGAGAAACTCCGGCCGGGCAAACTGCCAGACCGTCTGCAGCCAGGCCCACCGGGCAGCCCGGTCCGGCTCATCGGGGAGCAAAGCCTTGCCTCTCACCGGGAATTCCCCGCCAGCCATAGCGCGTTATCTCCCATCTTGCCGTGGCTTACTGCCCGCGCCCGTTTTCCGGGGCCAGGTCCAGGTCTAGCTCCGCCCCGGCCGGGACCGGAATCCGCCCTAGCGCCGCCTCCGTAATCGCCTGGCGCGGATCCCCCATGCGGAACGCCGGGGCATTGGCCGAAATATGGTAAGTGAGCACGCGGGGCATGTGCGCCGGCATCGTTTCCGCCAACGAGATGAGACAAACGCGCCGGCCGGCATCCTTCAACCGCAGCAGGGCCAGGGCCATCTCCTCCGTCACGTGGGCCGTCACCAGCACCAGCGTCGCCGCCCAGGGCAGGCGCGGGCTTTCGCGGCGCATTAGCCGTTCAATGGAGCCGGTGGCAAATTCGGTCGTTGCCGCCAGCGCCTCCAGCACGTGCGAGAGCTGGTCAGGGTCCCGGCCGGGGAGCACCCGAATCGGCTGGTCTGACCTGGGCATGGAGCCATTGACATACAACCCCACGCCCCACTTGTGCTGCACCCCATAATTAGCCACAGAGCCGGCCACACTAATGGCCCGCTCCAACACCTCCGGGTCAAAGCCCATCCAATGGCGTTCAAACGTGGCCACATTCAAGAAAATGGCAATCGTCATCCCCGTCGACGGATCATACACCTTCGTTTGCAGGTGGCCGCGCCGGGCCGACGCCTTCCAATGCACGTCGCGGAAGCGGTCATGCGGCTGGTAATCGCGCACCCCCTGGGTCTTGATGGGATCGGTAAACAGGCTGCGCTGCACCCGCAAATCGCCAAACGGCTCCTTGGCCGGCAGCCCCAAATCTTCCAGCGGGTAGATTCTGGGGTAGATGATAATCGTCTCCAGGTAGTCATACTCCCGCTCCACCGTGAACATGGTGAATATATCTCCGGAGCGGTGGCGCACCGGTCCCACCTGGTAGTAGCCGCGCTGCGGCAGGAGCAGCGTAAAGCGGCGCTGAATCTGCCCGTGACCGCTGATGGCAAAGCTGTTTTGCAGCAGGTAGTAGCCGGTCGTCTCGCCCATGACCGCGGCCAGTTTGCCCTCCTCCAGCGGCGGCACCGGCAGCCGGTCGTCAAATTGCAGCCAGCTCAGCGGCAGCGGCTTGTGGTTGGTAATGGTCAGGGCCAACTGAATCGGCTCGCCAGGGAAGACGCGGTTGCGGTCCAGCGCGCGCTCATAATCCACGCCAACCAGGGCATTGGTCTTCCACCAGGTGCTAACCAGCACAATCAGCAGCAGCACGCCGCCCAGGGCAAACAGGGCCACGTTGCGGCTGGCAATGATGCCAGCAATGATGAAGATGAAGGCCAGCGGTACCCAGGCATCGCTAAAGATGCTGTTTTCGCGCTGCCCAATGACCAGCCCACGGGACGCGGCCATCTCCTCGAAGGTGGGCATTTGCCCGCGGGCAAGCTGGCCCATCACATGGCTGCGGGCATCTCTGCGGGCCACCGTTTCGGCGTGGCGGTCGGCCACGAAGATGTGAACTTCCTGGCTCATGGGCGGTCACCCTCATCCCCCGGCCGGGTGCCCAACCCCTCCCCAACACGGCGCAAGGGGGGCGTTTTGCGCAGCCGTTCCCACGCCGCCTTCAACGCCTCCAGTTCCGCCCGGCTCTCGGGAATCTCGCCGTAGCGCACCTGGATATAGGCCTGGGTAATCTGCTCGATTTCGCTTTGCCGTTCTGGCCAGGCCTGGCGCAGCGCCTGCCGGTATTCGTAGGGGGTTTCCACAGTGGCGCGGGGATAGCCGTTCACGGCGGCCAGGTAGCTCATGTTTTCGTAGATGCGGCGAATAGAGGCGGCGTTCCACAACTGCCGCCAACGCCGGGCACGATCCAGCAACCCCCGGCCGGGAATTGCCGGCGACCTCCCGGCCGGGGTCACTTCCCGCGCCATCTGTTCCGGCCGCCGGGTTGCGGCCAACTGGCGCTGGCTGCGATACGAAATGAACACCGCCAGCAGCAGCAACAGCACCACGGCCACAATACCCAGCAGTTGGGCATGCCCCACCAGCCAGGCCAGCAGATCGAGCAGAGCATTGTCTGCCGGCACAAAAACCGGCGTTGGTGTGGGTGTGGCCGTCCCCACCCCGGCCGGGGTCGCCGGCGGCGTCACCGCCACCGTACCACTCCCGGCAAACAGGCGCGCCACCAGGTCGGCCAGCCACTGCAACACGGCAAAAACCGGCTGGCCAAGATACAGCAAGAAAGTGATGATCACCGTGACTGTCAACTGCGCCGCCCGCCACACCGGCCCCAGCCAGCCCAGCAGCGTATCCACCTGCTCGCCGCTCAGAATGCCGGCGATGATGCCGGTTAACAGCACAATGCCGCCGCTGGCCCCAAACACGCGCCCCAACCAGCCCAGGCTAAACGGAAACGCCGCCTCCGACTCACCTGCCTCAATTTGCTGGGCGCGGGTCAGCGCGGCAGTCATCAGGCTGGCCAGTAGAAAGAGCAACACGAACTGGGTCACGTCAAAGCGCAGCCGGTTAGCGGTAAGCAGCAGGACCAGCGGCCAGAGGATGCCCATGGCCAGGTAGAAGCGCCGGTTAGTATCTTGAATATCGTTGCGCCGTCCGGCCAGGGCCAATCCGCGCCACCAGGCCACCACAGTCAGGAAAACGACGACGAAATCGCGCTGGCCATACGGGTTGCCCGCTTCAGAAAGATGCGCATAAAACTCGTTCAACCAGGCCAGACTGAACAAAGATGGCGGATGGTACAGAATCAGGCGCAGGTTCAGGAGCATGGCCAGCAGCCCGGCGGCCAGCAGCAGTACGCGGCGGCGGGTAGCGGGAAGGCGCAGCAGCAGCAGCACGCGGTTGAGGTAGGCGGGAATTAGCATGAGCAGCAGCAGCCACAAAGCCAACAGCAGCGGCGACCAGAGCGCCGCCCAGGGCATGAGCAGGAGGGCCAGGGGGGTCAGCAAGGCGACTTCGCTCAGCAGGCGGCAAAGGTTGAGGATCTCCGGCCGGGTGTAGTCCCACAGCGTTTCGCTCCAGCCACCGGCCGGGGTGAGGACCCGGTTGTTAATCATGGCCCACCTGCTCCAGGGCCAGGTTCACCGGTTCGGTGGTGAAGATGGTGTGCAGGGCGGCCTCGGTCGCCGTCCGGCCGGAAAAATCCTTCTGGAACGCGGGCAAAGTCGGCGGAATGTGGTAGGTCAGCACCCCGTCCAGATAGGGCGGCACCTCATCGGCCAGGGAGATGAGGGCCACGCGCCGGCCGGAGCGGCGCAACTGCAAAATGGCCCGCAGCAGCGGTTCCGCCACCACAGCGGTGACCACGACAAAGGTAGCTGCCCAGGGGAGGCGCGGGCTTTCCTGCTGCAGCAGTCGCGGCAGGGGCAGCACCGGGAACTCGGCCACGGCGGCCATTGCTTCCAGCACGCGCACTAGTTGGTCCGGCGCCCGGCCGGGGCGCACGCGGATGGGCTGGTCTGAGCCGGGCACCGCGCCATTGGCATACACGCCCACACTCCACTTCTGCTGCGCGCTGTAATTGGCCACCGAGGCCACCACACTCACCGCCCGCTCCAACTGCTCCGGATTCTGCCCCAGCCAGAACTCGGCCGTTGTGGCCACATTCAGGAACAACACCACCGTCATCCCGGTAGATGGGTCATACACCTTACTCTGCAAATAGCCGCGCCGCGCCGTCGCCTTCCAATGCACATCGCGGAAACGATCCTGCGGCTGATAATCCCGTGTCCCCTGCGTCTTGATGGGGTCGGTGAACAAGCTGCGCCGCGTTTTCAGCTCGCCAAACAGCTCCTTGGCCGGCAGCGCCAGCTCCTCCAACGGCCACAACTGCGGATACACCACCAGTGTTGCCCGGTCATCATGCAGCCGGTCGATGGTGAACAGGGTAAAAAGGTCGCCCGACTGGTAGCGCACCGGTCCCAGGCGATAGTAGCCGCGCCGCTGCACGCGAAAGATGAGGTTGCGCTGTACCCGCTCGTGGCTTTGCATGGCATAGGCGGTCTTCAGCGTGAAGCGACGCGTCGTCTCGTTAAGGATTTCGGCGATGATGTGGTTGAGACGGGTGCCCGTCTCCGGCGGGAAGGGCAGCACGTCGAAGAATTGCAGCCAGGTCAGCGGTAGTTGCTTGTCGTTCTGCACGACCAGGGTCATGGTGATGGTTTCGCCGGGAAAGACGTGGGTGCGATCGAAGTGGCGCTGGTAGCTAACGCCGCGCAGGGCGTTGTTACGCCACCAGCGCCCCACCAGCAAAATGAGCAGCAGCCCCATGCCCAGGGCCATGAAGGGCGCGCTGCGCCCGGCCAGGAAGCCGCCCACCAGGAACAACAGTCCTAGCAAGGCCCACAGTTCGTTCAGGCTGTCTTCTTCGCGCTGGGTGAGGATGGGGGTGGCGGCCCCGGCCGGGGGCGGGGTCCGGCCCCGGCCGGGGGGAGGCAGCGGCGGCATATTGCGCAGCGGCCGGATCGGTGTTCTGACCGGAATCAGGTAAACATGACCCTCGTCACCTTGCATGGCATCGCCACCGCCTAAGGCGCTTCCACCGGTACCGGGACCGTATTCACCACGTCACTAATAATCTCTTCCGGCCGGCGGCCGCGCAGCCGGGTTTGCGGGTTCACCACCAGGCGATGAGTCAGCACATAGGGGGCCAGCTTCTTCACATCGTCCGGAATCACAAAAGCCCGGCCACGAATAGCTGCCAGCGCCTGGCAGGTGCGATACAGGGCCATCGTCGCCCGCGGGCTGGCTCCCAGCTCAATATCCTCATGCACCCGCGTCTTGCGGCAAACGTTGACAATGTACTGCCGCACCGAATCCTCCACCCGGATCTGGCGTACCTGCTGCTGCATCGCCACAATCGTCTCCGGCGTTACCACTGCTGCCAGCGTCTCCAGCGGATCGGTGCGCTCAAAACGGAGCAGGATATCGTTTTCCTGGGCCTCCGACGGGTAGCCCATGGCAATCTTCATCAGAAAGCGGTCCAACTGCGCTTCTGGCAGCGGGAAGGTGCCTTCCAGCTCAATGGGGTTCTGCGTGGCCAGCACCAGAAAGGGTCGCGGCAGCCCATGGGTGGCAATATCCACCGTCACCTGCCGCTCCTGCATCGCCTCCAGCAGCGCCGATTGGGTACGCGGTGTCGCCCGGTTAATCTCATCCGCCAGCAAAATCTGCGAGAAGATGGGGCCGGAGCGAAACTCAAATTCCTGCTGCTTCTGGTTGTAGTAATAGATACCGGTTACGTCAGAGGGCAGCAGGTCGGGCGTGAACTGGATGCGCTGAAAGGTGCAAGAGAGGGAAGCGGCAATGGTCCGGGCCAGCTTGGTTTTGCCGGTGCCGGGCACATCTTCCAGCAGCAGATGCCCCTCACACAGCAGGGCAATCAGGGCCAGATCGATCACCTCGTCCTTGCCCACTATGACTTTTTGAATGTTTTCCCGCAGGCTTTTGGCGGTGTCTGCAATCATATCTTTTCCCCTTGCGTTGGCTGGCCACCTGGCAACAGCGTTGGCAGACTCTACATCATATCGGGCGGCGAACCAATTATCAGACACAAAAGCGTGTCAATATCGTATCAGTTGTGCTCTTGGCGTTGAGCGCGAGAACGAGCGGGATCTTTGCGTTTATTCGTGGCGGGCGGCGCCAAGTGGGGCAAGCGTCGCTCGGATGGCCGCGTGCAGGTGGCCGTTGTCGGCCACAATACCGTTGACTTTGGGCCGGGCCTGGTTAAAGGTGAAGGGCCGGTCGTTCAGGTCCAGGCATTGGCCGCCACCGGCCTGCACCAGCAAGACGCCGGCACAGATGTCCCATTCGTGTTTCGGCCCGCGGCTCCAGGTGGCATCGGCCTGCCCGGCCGCGACGCGGGCCAGTTTGTAGGCAATGCTGCCCACAACTTTCAGTTCCACCAGGCTCTCAAACGGGGCGAATTCGCCGCGCTTAATCTCTGAACGGCTGGCGTCGACGCGGGCCCCGCTGAGCTGGGTGCGGGGACTGACCCCGGCCGGGACGCCATTCAGATACACCCCTCCTCCCTGCACCGCATGAAACAACTCACCGGTAACCGGGTTGAACACCACACCCAACACCGGTTGCCCGGCGGCCACCAACGCCACAGACACCGCAAACTCCGGAATCCCCAGCACAAACTCCTTGGTGCCGTCCAACGGGTCCACCACCCAGACGTGATGGCGGTCCAGGCGGGCCGGGTGGTCCGCCGTTTCCTCACTCAGCCAGCCCGCCTCAGGCAGCAAAGCCATGAGCTGCTCGCGCAGCAGGTTGTCGGCCGCAAAATCAGCGTCGGTGACCGGATTGTCCGGCTTCTTGTCGGTTACGGAAAAGGAGGCTTGGTAATAACCCATAATGGCCTGCCCGGCCGCGCGGGTAATGCGAATTGTCTCTGGTAAAAGGTGGTTCATTGTCTACCTTGTAGCTGGGAACGCCCCGGCCGGGGCAGCCCAGGATGGCTTATCATTTACCCCACCCAATCCGGTTATTCTAGCGGTGATATAGTTGACGGCAACCTGAACTTCTGTCAAAATGTAGCCAGTTTGGACCGTTTGGGTAACGCTTCTTGCAGGATCAACCACAAGCCACCCTCCTAATCGAAGCAGTGCGGCAGCATCTGGCCAGCCAGGTATTGCCCACGATAGCTGAGCCGCGTCTACGTTTCCAGACCCTGGTGGCGGCCAACGTACTCGACATCGTCGTCCGCGAACTGACCCTGGCCGAGCCATTCAGCGCGGCTGAGTGGGCAAGGCTGGCCGACCTGCTGGCCGTCCCCGGCACTATGCCCGCCAATGCCGCCCAGCGAGACGCCGCCCTGGCCGGCCTCAACGCGGCCTTGTGCCAGGCCATTGAGGCCGGCGCATTCGATGAACCAGCCGCCTGGTCCCGCCTGCTGGCGCACTGCCAGCAAACAGCCATTGAGAAACTGCAGATTGCCAATCCCGCCTACCTGCAGCGACTGCAAGCGGAGTATAAAACAAAACAGCCTCATCCAACGTTGGAGAGGCTGTAGACTGGATGCCGAAGGTGGGACTCGAACCCACATGAGCGTAAGCTCACTACGCCCTGAACGTAGCGCGTCTGCCAATTTCGCCACTTCGGCAATACATCCGGCATTTTACCAATTCGGCTATAATTGTCAAATATCCATTCTGCGCACACCTGCTGATCAAGGCACGAAGAGGTTGCTGACAAAGAGGAGTATGAGGTAATGTAATGGCCCAATTTAAGGTGAGCTATGTTGTGGAAGATGGCACGCATCCCGGCGCGCTGGTCAATGCCAAGCACGAACCGCGCGTAGGTGACAGGGTCCAGCTCGATGGCTATCTCTTTGAGGTCACCGAGATTCAGGAGCTGATGCCTTCCAACGGGGATTTCGGCCTGATCCACGCCACGTGCCGCCATTTGCGCCAGGGGCAGTAGCCTGTTTGGCACCCGGCCGGGATGCGCCTATCGATTCTTGTTTACTTATTTTTGCTCATCCCAAGCTTTTACCGGCCCCACCGCCCAACAGCACACCACCCTGACCCAAACTCAGGCACCGTCTCGATTCAACTTATCATCCACAGCCATCTGCGCCGCCGCCGCCGCCAGCTGGCCAGCCTCGGCCAGCGCGCGCGCCAGTTCCGCGGGCTGTTCCCCCTTGGCATTTACCCAGTGCACCTGATACTGGCTCACAAGCCGGTCCAAACGCTGCCACAGGTCCGCATTGGCCACCGGCTGGCCATCTTTCTTAGTCCATTGGCGGCGGCGCCAGCCATGAATCCACTTGGTGGCCCCCTGGAAAACATAGTCCGACGCGGTAAAAAGCTGCACCCCGTGGTTGGCTGGCAGCTCCCGGCCGGGGTCTAGCAACCGCAGCCCCTCGATTACCCCCACCAGCTCCATGCGGTTGTTCGTTGTCTCCTCCTCCCAACCACTACTCTGCGTTGTCTCTACCCGGCCGGGGGTAGACACATGCCGCTCCAACACCACCCCCCAGCCGCCCGGCCCCGGGTTGCCCCGGCAGGCGGCGCGCACAAAAAGCCGCGGCGTGTCCGCCGGCAGCACCACCGCCGGCGTAATAGCCAGCCGCGCTTCCCGGGCCAGCACATCCACCCGCTCATTCAGAGGATCACCCGCATGTCCGCGCACCCAATGCCACTCGATGGTGTGGCGCTGGGTTTGCCGCCACAACGCCTGCCACAGCGCCTTGTTGGGCACCTGCTTGCCCCCTTTGTGCAGCCAGCCCCGCGCCTCCCAATTGGCAATCCATTCCGTAATCCCCCGGCGCACATACTCCGAATCAGTATAAAACGTCACCTCACACGGCCGGTTCAGCGCCTCCAATGCCGCAATGGCCGCTTGCAGCTCCATGCGGTTGTTGGTCGTATTGGGATCATTGCCGGTGAGCACCCGCTCGTGCACCCCAGAGCGCAAAATCGCCGCCCAACCGCCAATGCCAGGATTGGGGTCCGCCCCGCCGTCAGTGTAAATGGTAACTTTCATCGTCACGGTTCAGCATATTGGTCAGCCAGCCAGCAAAAGCCCAAATGCTGGCTGGCTGACCTGCCAACGAACCAGCAGGCTAGCTGTCGTGGGCGACCGCCAGCATCTCGTCGACGCTGGTGAACTTCACCCGTGGCCGGCCCTGAGCTTCGCCCAGCGCGATCTCCGCCGCCTTCACCTTCAGCCAATCCTCATAGGTGAAGCGCTTGGGCTGGCACTCATCCACAAACGCGGTGACGGCGGCCTTGTCGGGCTGGGCCGGTTGGTTCACCTTACCCTCGGCCAGGTCGGCCATCATGCAGGTCACCGTTTCCACGGCATCCGGCTTGTTGGTGCCGATAATGCCGCTGGGACCGCGCTTGATCCACCCGGCCGTGTACTGCCCAACCACCGGTTCCTTGGTTGTGGGGTCCAGAACCCGGCCGGCTTCGTTCACAATCACCCCCCAGCTATCATTAAACGGCACACCCTCGATAGGCACGCCCTTGTAGCCAATGGAGCGGAAAACCAGGCCCACCGGAATTTCTTCGTATTGGTCCGTATAGCGCGAACGCACCGCGCCCGATTCCGTCTGGTACAGCTCGTTGCGGACCAGGCGCATGGCCACAATCTGCCCCGCCTCGTTGCCAATAAGCTCCACCGGCGAAACCAGGAAGCGCAAGTACAACTGCTTGGGTTTCTCCGTTCGCTGGTTGTGCACATAGCTCTGGATAATCTCAACCTTGCGCTGGGTGGCGCGGTCGGCCGTCTTCATCTCCTCCTGGCTAATTGCATCCAGCTCCGCCTCATCAGCCAGCACAAAGATGTCCGCGCCGGCCATTTCGCCCAGCTCTTTGATCTCCGGCGTGGTGAAGGCGGCCTGGGCCGGACCGCGCCGGCCAAGAATGTAAACCACCTTCACGTTACTGTGACGCAGCGCCTCCAGCGCGTAGTCGGCAATGTCGGTGCTGGCCAGCTCTTCCGGCGTGCGGCACAAAATGCGGGCTACGTCCATGGCCACGTTGCCAATGCCAATGACCGCCGCCCGCTCCTGGGTCAGGTCGAACTGGTAATCCACGTAATCGGGATGGCCGTTGTACCAGGCCACGAATTCGGTCGCCGGGTGACTGCCGGTGAGGTCGGCCCCGGGGATTGTCAGCTTGCGGTCCGTTTGTGCGCCGGTGGTGTACACGATCTGGTGATAGAAACGACACAGATCGGCCACGCTAATATCCTGGCCCAGGTTCACATTGCCAAAAAAGCGAAAGCGCGGATTGGCGGCAGTTTTGTCGTACTGTTTCGTTACGGATTTGATTTTTTCATGGTCGGGAGCCACACCGTAACGGACCAGGCCGTAGGGTGTGGGCAGCCGTTCAAACATATCAACCTCAACAACCAGGTCTTTTTGTCGGAATAGATGCTCTGCGGCATAGAAGCCTGTGGGTCCGGCACCCACAATTGCGACGCGCAGTGGGTTGGACTCGGTACCAATTGGGGACATGAAAATGCTCCTTTTTTTAACACGCTGTGGGAAAGCGACTGAAAACCGGCAACGGTTGAGCCAGGATGGCTACTTGAGTCTGTCCATTATAGAATATGGGTGACAGCAGGGCAATACGTAGGTGGCCGGTGGCCGGTTGGCTGGCCCCGGCCGGAGGACCGAATCATGGAATGGCGGGAACTGGCAATTCAGGGCGGGCAGGTGGCGCGAACGGCGGCGGGTTGGCGGCTGGTGCTGCCGGCGCTGCCCCAAGGCTCCCAAGGCTCCCAAGGCTCCCAAGGCTCCCATGGCTCCCATGGCTCCCAAGGTTATGCCGACGCCCAGCTTGATGACTATGGTGGCCGGCGGCGCCAGGCTTACCGCCACCGGCCGGGAACCCATTTCTCGCTGCAAGCCCGGTTCTCACACCCGGCCGGGGTGCTGCAAGGCACAGCCGGCTTTGGCTTCTGGAACGCCCCCTTTGGCGACCCCACCGTGCCCTGGCCGGCGCTGCCCCAGGCCGCCTGGTTCTTCTACGCCTCCGCGCCCGCCGATCTACCCCTGGCGCTGGACGGCCCCGGCCGGGGCTGGTTTGCCGCCACCCTGGATGCTACCACACCGCGTGCGCTGGCCTGGGCCCCCTTCGCCCCCCTGGTTCTGCTGCTGAATCAATGGCCGCCGCTGCGCCGCCGCCTCTGGCCGCTGGTACGCCGCAGCCTGGGAATTAGCTTTGAGCCGCTGCCCCACGACCTGACCGCCTGGCACACCTATGAACTGGATTGGCACCCGGCCGGGTGCTTCTTTCGCGTGGATGGCCGGCCGGTGCTGCAAACCCCCTTCAGCCCCCGCGGCCCGCTGGGCTTTGTGGCCTGGGTAGACAACCAATACCTGATCACCACCCCGGCCGGGCGCTTTGGCTGGGGCACATTGCCCACCGGCCGGGTACAATGGTTGGAACTGGCAAATCTGCAGGTTAGCCCCCGCCGCCGCGCCAACGGGCGGAATGGCTAATTTTCTTTGACATCGCCCCGCCGCCATGCTATACTTTTCAACTGTTCCCTACCTTCCAACACTGTGAGGGATGGAGGGATGGCCGAGTGGACGATGGCAACGGTCTTGAAAACCGTAGTGGGCCTTGCTCACCGGGGGTTCGAATCCCTCTCCCTCCGCTTTGACAACTGAACCGAATGCACCTGGGGAGGTGCCAGAGTGGTCGAATGGGGCCGCCTGCTAAGCGGTTAACGGTGTTAAAAAGCCGTTCATGGGTTCGAATCCCATCCTCCCCGCTAGGTCTTGCACAACGTACGCGCCCGTAGCTCAGCGGATTAGAGCATCTGACTACGAATCAGAAGGTCGGGGATTCGAATTCCTCCGGGCGCACCAGCAATAGAACGACCCCTTCTGGGGTCGTTTTTTTTACCCCGGCCGGGGGTCTAAGCGGATTCCAATGGAAATAAGCAGGAAAGTTGGTTATCATAAGGCAGTGCCGGTCTGGTTCCACTGAACCCGGCCGAGACCTTGTAACCGAGGACGAAACGCATGCGAACGCCGGCCGGGAAAGAGTGCCGTTTCTACTACAACGATTACCACCGCGGTCACAGCACCGAAGAGTGCCGCCTGATTCAAGCCAATGCCCACTCGCCAGAATGGCAGCCCAAAGATTGCGCCAACTGCCCCGTGCCCGACATTTTGCAGGCCAACAGCAGCGCTGACCTGGTGCTGGAAGGGACCGTGAAGAAAGGCTTCCTGGGGTTAGCCGGCCGCCGCGTGGAGGTCCGCGCCTTTTGCAGCCGCCACCTTATCGATGTGGAAGAGCCTAAAGTGGGCTGCCGGCAGTGCGCCCTGGAACGGCCGGGCATCCAGCAGCTTTTCGGCGACTCCAAGTAGTGGTTTGCCCATCGCCACGTCCACAAATTGGCGGGCTTGCCCGCTGGAGCCTCGTCGCTCATCAAGGTTACCATTCCTGCCCAACAGCAAGCTGACCAGTTTCGCCCGTCTAAAGATGAACGACTCCTGATTATGAAAACACTGACAACCATCTTGTTTGACCTGGATGATACGCTGCTGGGCAACAGCATGGAGCACTTCATCCCCCAATATTTCGCGCTGCTGGCCGATTACGCCCGGCCGGTGCTGGACGATACCCGGCGCTTTTTGCAGTTGCTGCTGGCCGGCACCCAGGCCATGATCCAAAACACCGATCCCACACAGAGCAACCGCGACGTCTTCTGGCAGTACTTCCAGGCCCATACCGGGCTAGACCCGGCCGGGACAGAACAGTTCTTTGACGACTTCTATCGCGATGTTTTCCCCCGCTTGCAGCCGGTGACCCAGCCCCGGCCGGAGGCCATCGCCCTGGTGCATGACTGCCTGGCCCACGAGCTGCAAGTCGTGGTAGCCACCAACCCCCTCTTCCCACGCCGGGCCATTGAACACCGCCTGGCCTGGGCCGGGCTGCCGGTGAGCGAAGTGCCCTTTGCCCTGGTAACCACCTATGAAAACATGCATGCGGCCAAGCCGCAGCCGGCCTACTATCAGGAAATTCTGGCGCAGGTAGGCGCCCGGCCGGGGCAGGCCATCATGGTTGGCGATGACTGGAAAAACGACATTGCCCCGGCCGCGCAGGTTGGCCTGGGGGTGTACTGGATGAACCCGGCCGGGGAAGCCCCACCAGACAATACCCCCCTCATCGGCCAGGGCGACCTGACCAACTTACGGCAATGGCTCACCCAACGCCCGCCCTTTGCGCCAACCACCGCCCAAAACTAACCCACCTCACCCAACATCCACTTCCCAAACTATGCAAGAACCACCTCCCGTCCCCATCCTCCTCGCCGAAATGGCCCGGTTTGCCCATAACACCGCACGCTACCTCACCCTGCCAGACATCAATTGGGAGTGCCGGCCGGCCAGCGGCGAATGGTGCCTCACCGAAGTCGCCTGCCATCTGCGCGACGTGGAAATAGAGGTTCACCAGCCCCGTTTCCGGGCCCTTATTGCCGCGGACAACGCCTTTTTGCCTGGCGCGGTGGCCGACTCCTGGGTGGAAGAGCGCCATTATGCCCAGCAAAATGGGCCGCAGGCATTGGCCGACTTCCTTGCCGCTCGGCAGGAAACGCTGGCCCTCCTCAGCCACCTGCCAGACGCCGTCTGGCAGCGGCGTGGCCGCCATGCCTACTTTGGCCCCACCAGCATGCACGAGCTGCTAAACCTGGCTGTGCAGCATGACCAGGCCCACTGGGAGCAAATCACCGCGCTGGCCGGTGTACCCCCATCGCCACCCAGCCAATGATACCGTTTATTTACATAACCATAGGAGATTGCCATGTCTGATCTAAAGAGCCAGTTCCCGGCCGGGGTCCTCACCGGCGACCAAGTACAGGCCCTGTTTGCTCACGCCAAAGCTGGGCAGTTCGCCCTACCCGCCGTCAACGTCATCGGCACCAACAGTGTCAACGCCGTGCTAGAAACAGCGCGCGACATCAACTCCCCCGTCATCATCCAGTTTTCCAACGGCGGCGCCGTCTTTTTTGCCGGTCAGGGCATGGGCAACAGCAACCAGCAGGCCGCCATCGCCGGCGGCATCTCTGGCGCACACCATATCCACCAGGTCGCAGCTCTGTACGGCACACGCGTCGTCCTCCACACCGACCACTGCGCCAAAAAGCTGCTCCCCTGGATCGACGGCTTGCTAGACGCCGGCGAGGCGTTCTACCGGGTACATGGCATCCCCCTCTACAGCTCCCACATGCTCGACCTATCAGAAGAGCCGCTGCACGAGAATATCGCCATTTGCCAGCGCTACCTGGAACGCATGAGCAAGATGGACATGACCCTGGAGATTGAACTGGGCATCACCGGTGGTGAGGAAGACGGCGTAGACAATACCGACGTGGACAACGCCCGTCTCTACACCCAACCAGAAGAGGTCGCCTACGCCTACGAGCAACTGCTAAAGGTTAGCCCGCGCTTCACCATTGCGGCCGCCTTTGGCAATGTACACGGCGTCTACAAGCCCGGCAACGTCCAACTGCGCCCCAAAATCCTGCACAACTCGCAGGTCTACGTGCAGAACAAATTCAACACGGCCGACAAGCCCATTGACTTTGTCTTCCACGGCGGCTCCGGCTCCAGCCTGGAGGAGATTCGCGAGGCGATTGCCTATGGGGCGATCAAGATGAATATCGACACCGATATGCAGTGGGCTTTCTGGGATGGCGTGCGTAACTACTACCAGGCGCACGAAGGCTATTTGCAAGGGCAGATAGGCAACCCGGAAGGGCCAGATATGCCCAACAAGAAATATTACGACCCGCGCAAATGGCTGCGCAAAGGCGAAGATGCGTTCCGCGCCCGGCTGGAACGGGCCTTCGCCGACCTGAATAATGTGAATACGCTGGGATAAAGCGGCAGGATGGGGGGCACCCCGGCCGGGGTGCCCCCCATCCTCCCACACAGCAACCCCAACCCTGCCCCCAACCAGGAGAGCCAGAACCATGAACACCCCCACGCAAAACACCCCACGCGAAGACCGCAGCGTCGCCGCCTTCAAACAAGCCATCGCCGATAACCTCTACTACCGGCGCGGGGCCAGCATTCACTCCGCCAGCCCCCGCGACATCTACGCCGCCCTCGCCTACACCGTGCGCGATCACCTCATCTCCCGCTGGCGGCGCACCGCCGAAGCCCACTTCAACGCCAACCCCCGCTTCGTCTACTACCTCTCCGCCGAATACCTGCTGGGCCGCCAACTCCCCCAAAACCTGCTCTACAGCGACACCGTCGACCTCGCCCGCCAGGCATTGGCCGAGTATGGCCTGAACCTGGACGACTACCTCATGCTAGACGCCGAGCCAGGCCTGGGCAACGGTGGCCTGGGACGGCTGGCCGCCTGCTATCTGGACGCCGCCGCCAGCCTGGACATCCCCTGCGTGGGTTACGGCATCCGCTACGAATACGGCATCTTCCGACAAACCTTCGTCGACGGCTGGCAGGTAGAAGTACCCGACGAATGGCTCTTCTACAGCTACCCATGGGAATTCTCGCAGGCCGATGACATTGTCACGGTCAACTTTGGTGGCCATACCGAACACTACTACGACGAACAGGGCGAATTCCAGGTACGCTGGCACCCGGCTCAATCAGTATTCGGGCAGCCCTACCACATGCTGGTCCCCGGCTACGGCACCGACACCGTGAACATGCTCCGCCTTTGGCGCGCCCGCGCCAGCCGGGAGTTCGACTTTCAGTTTTTCGACACCGGTGACTATGCCCAGGCAGTGGCCCAAAAAGTCTCCTCCGAGAATATCACCAAGGTGCTTTATCCCAATGACAACATGCCCCAGGGCAAAGAGCTGCGGCTAAAGCAAGAATACTTCTTCGTGGCCTGCTCCTTGCGCGACATCATTCGCCGCTTTCACCTGCGCAACCAGGATTGGCAAGATTTCCCAAACAAAGTAGTCATCCAGCTCAACGACACCCATCCGGTCATTGCCATCCCGGAGCTAATGCGCATCTTACTAGACGAGGAGCACCTGGGCTGGCGCACCTCCTGGGACATAGCCCGCCGCGTCTTTGCTTACACCTGCCACACCTTACTGCCCGAAGCGCTGGAAAAATGGCCGGTGAGCCTGTTTGAGTACCTGCTGCCGCGCCATCTGGAGATCATCTACGAAATCAATCGCCGCTTCCTAACCGAAGTCCGCGAACGCTTTCCCCACGATACGGGGCGCGTGGCCCGCATGTCCATCATCGGGGAGGACAACAGCCGCCAGGTGCGCATGGCCAACCTGGCCTGCGCCGCCAGCTTCTCCGTGAATGGCGTGGCCGAGCTTCATTCGCAGTTGCTGCAAGCGCACACGCTGCGCGACTTTGCCGAGATGTGGCCAGAAAAGTTCCACAACGTAACCAACGGGGTAACGCCGCGCCGTTTCATAAAGCTGGCCAACCCCGCCCTGGCCACGCTCATCAGCCGCAAATTGGGCGACGGCTGGCTGAACGACCTGGAGCAACTGCGCGGGCTGGAGGCGTATGCCGGCGACCCCACGTTCGCCGCTGAGTGGCGGGCGGTAAAACAGGCCAACAAGCACGCCCTGGCCATGCTCATCCAGGCGCAGCTAGGCCTGGTAGTCGATCCCAACTCGCTGTTTGACGTGATGGTCAAACGGCTGCACGAGTACAAGCGGCAGCATCTAAAGGTGCTGCACATCATCACCCTGTACCAGCGGCTCAAGGACAACCCTTCGCTAGCCATGGTGCCGCGAACGTTTGTCTTTGGGGCCAAAGCTGCGCCCGGCTACCGCTCGGCCAAGCTCATCATCAAGCTGATTCATGCGGTGGCCGAGGTGGTGAACAACGACCCGGAGGTGCGCGGCCGGTTGTGCGTGGCCTTCCTGCCCAATTTCAACGTCTCCCTGGCCCAGCAAATCTACCCGGCCGCGGACCTTTCCGAGCAGATTTCGCTGGCCGGCAAAGAGGCATCGGGCACGGGCAACATGAAATTCGCCCTGAATGGGGCCGTCACCATCGGCACGCTGGATGGAGCCAATATTGAGATTCGCGAGCGCGTGGGCGCGGAGAACTTCTTCCTGTTTGGCCTGACCACAGATGAGGTGTTTGCCCAGAAAGCGGCGGGATACCAACCATACAAGCATTACCAGGAAGATGCCACGCTGAAGCGCGTCCTGGACAGCATCGCCAACGGTGATTTCTCAAACGGTGATGGCGGCCTGTTCCGCTCCCTGGTCGATTCGCTGTTGTACCATGACGAGTTTATGCTGCTGGCCGACTACGCCGCCTATGTGGCCTGCCAGGATGAGGCTGCCGCTGCCTTCCTGAACCAGGATCGTTGGACGCGCATGTCTATTCTCAATGCCGCCCGTTGTGGCTACTTCTCGGCCGACCGCAGTGTGCGTGAATATGCGGCCCAAATCTGGCAGGTCACGCCAACAAGCAGTTAGCCAATCTGGCGGCTGAGGTCGGCCAACTGTCGGCGCAGTTCGTGGGTTAGCTGCTCGCTTTTGTGGTCTTGCAGTTGGGCGAAATGCCGTTTCTTGTAGGCCAGTTCGCTGCACAGGTGGTAAAAGCGGCGCGTTTTCATGAACCGGCCGGGGCCATAATCCACCAGCGCCTTGAAACGGTGCCGGCTGCGCAGCCAGCTTGATTGGGCGCGCTCATATTGCCGGGCGGTCAGCGTGCCCCACCCCACCTCTTCGGCCAGATATTGGCTGATCCAGCGCTTCTCCTGCGTCAGGCTCCAAACCACAATCACCAGCAGCAGCAGCACGCCACCCCAATCGGTGAGGGGCAGGATGAGGCAAAGGACGCCGGGGAAGGAGGAGACCAGGTTGTGGGTGAAGTGCAGGAAGATGGCGGTGAGCCACCCGGCCGGGATAGCCACAAAGCGTACCCAGCGCGGCCGGGCGTGGCGGGCCAGGGCAAAGCCCAGCCCGGTCATGGCCGTGAACAGCGAATGGTTCAGGCCAAAGAGAATGGCCCGCAGGAAGACTAGCGCGCCCCACTCGCCAAAGCCGCCACTGTTAAACGCCTCCACAAAATAAAGAACATTCTCCACAATGGCAAAGCCCATGCCCACCATCGCCCCATAGATGATGCCATCCAGCAGGCTGTCAATCTCCTGGCGGTAAAGCAGGAACATCCCCAGCAAGGCCAGCGCCTTGATGGTTTCCTCGACGACCGGGGCCACGAGCACCACCCCGGCCGCGTCGGCCAGCCCCTCCCCGCCAACCAGGTAGAAGGGCAATGCCCCCAACAGGTTAAAGACGAGGGCCAGAATGATGCTGGGTACAGCGCCCCACAAGAAAGTGGCCATCAGCAGCCAGGCCGGCTCCTTTTCGTAATGGTCGAACCAGTAGATGATGCCGATGTACAACCCGGCCGGGATCACCGCCGCCACAATGGAAAGCAAAACAATCATCTATCCCTCGCACCCTGCTATGCTTTATGTAAAACAAAACGAAAGGCGTGCCGGTTCTGCACAACCCGGCACGCCTGCTGGTCAGCCAGCGGGGTGAGCGGCTGAACCAATTCAACCGCTCACCCACCCCGCCTGCATCTACTGAGCGGTCAACATCCCGACCCGCGCATAATCATCCGCCGTCAGGTCAGGCTGCTGCGTGTCCTTCACAGTGAAGTCGCTGAGCCACGCCTCCTGCTGTCCTTCATCCGGCCAGACCAGGTCGATGACGCGGGTGTGGTTGGTGGCCCCGGCCGGGGCACCACCAATACGCCACTGCTCGGCCACCGGCTGAACGTCGCGCACGCGCATCACGCCGGCACTGGGGAACCCTTCCTGGCTCATCACCACCGCCGCATAACGCCACCCGGCCGGGTCGTCACCCAAAATGCTCTTGGGCACACGCACCGTCACCTTCTGCTGCCCGGCATCGGCCAGCACAAAGAACTCGCTCGCCTCGGCAATCTTTTCCTGGCCGTCGTCGGCCGCCGGGATAAAGATACCCGACTCCCAACCCTCTATCGTGATGGCGAAGTCCCAGGCATATTCCGGCAGGAAGGCCAGGTTCCGGCCGGGCAGCATCGCCCGGCCCCCTTGCCCGTCACCATCCTGGTCAATGTAGATGTCGAAGGTTTGCAGCGACAGGCCATTGCCACCGCCCCACGGATTGTCTACCGGTCCGTTCATGGTGAACTTAAAGACGATGTTCTCTTCGTCGTAACCCACCTGGAAGTTGACAATGTCGAAGTTGCCATTGCTGAAGACGCCATCTTGCGGGTAGGTGTAGCTGCCAGGGCCGTGGTCGTCCCCGGCCGGGTCGTTCACCTCAAACACAATCGTCGTCGTCCCCAGATCGGGCACAGCCACCACGGCCGGGCCGGTGGGCAGTTGAGCGGCATCAACCACCACGCTTTCGCCAGCGACGCTGGTCGCCTGGGCATAGAAAAGGCGCATGGTTACCTGGTCGCCCACGTCGGGGTTGCCCAGGTCCGCCAACGGCAGGGCCAGCTCAATGTTGTTGGCCCCCACGGCCAGCATCTCCAGCGCCGTGCCCTCGGCCGCCCAGCTCTCATCAGCAGCCAGGAACAGAGTCCCGGCCGGGGCGTCATCCACCAGGCCCAGGCGCACCAGCCGGTTCGCCGCAAAGCCCAGCACCGTCCCCCCCATCGAGAAATTGGCAATCGGATCACTACCCGGCACCTTCAAGAAAACATCAATGCTCCCCGCCGCCAGCGTCTCGGCCGCATCACCGCTGGTGGCAATGTTCAGGTAAAGATTCTTGCCATCAAAGCCATAGGTCAGGCTCTCAAACGGGTTCTCGGCCGCGGCCATCACCCCCCCCTCCGCCAGATACACACCGCCGGCATCCCATTCGCCCGCTTCAATCTCGCCATCGATCACCGGCGAGATCAGGCCTGTGGATGCCTGGTTGGCCGTTACCGCCTGCTGCGGGATGATGGGAATATCCAGGTAGGTAGGCGGCTCTTCACCCAGCGCTACATACACCCCCTTCAACGTGTCCCGAAACTGCTGGTCAAAATCGGTATCATTGCCCGAATTCTGGTCCGAGCCATACCACCAGAACCAGTCAGAGCCTTGGGCAATGAACATCAGCGTCTGCGCTTCGGCCAATGCTTCCGGCGTCGTCTGGCGCGTGCCATTCTCATACTTCTCCAGCACGCTGCGCGTCCGCGCCAGGTAATCCCAGGCCAGATTCTCCTCCTCCTCACCAATCCAGGTCGAAAAATCATGGTTGATCCAGGAGCCGGCCCACAGCGTTTCAATCTGCGGCTGGTCGGGGGCCAGGGCCAGGAATTCACTGGGCGTCACCGTCTTAATCAGCGGATCGCTGCTCAGCCGTTCATACAGGCTGTTCAAGAACTCCTTACCATCGTTCTCGTAATACTCCCACGCGTTCTCACCATCCAAAATCACCGACACCAGGAAAGGCCCTTCCGCGCCATCGGCCATCAAGGCATCCCGAATATCATGGATGCGCTTCACAAAATCGGCCGCGGCAATGCTGCCGCCCAAACCGGAATAGGTAAAACCAACCTTGTCGGAGATTACCACATCACGGAAGACGATGGCCACCGGGCCACCCACGCCCCCCTCCACATAGTAGGGTCGGTAAAGCACTTCCGGCTGGTCCACCAGATCGTTGGCGTCGCGGGTGAAGCCAGAGAAGCCCAGGCTGTTGGCCAGCACGCCCTCATCAGAAGCCATCCACTGGATGCCGTTGCGGGCCACCATGCTGACCATCTCTTGCGCCACCGAACCTTCGGCCGGCCACATGCCGGTGGGTGGCTGGCCAAAGTGCTCCTCATACAATTGCACGCCCAATTCCACCTGGCGCAGCGCATCTTCGCCGTGAACAAACCGCTCATTGGGCAGTTGAATGTCTGGCAGGGCCACCTTGGCCAGGTCGGTGCTGATGAGCAGCGGCAGAATGGGGTGGGTGAATGGGGTCATCGTCACCTCAATCTGGCCCGCATCTTGCAGCTCCCGGTGGATGGGGATGACTTCTTGAACCAGCCGTATGTGTTCGGCAAAGAGGATCTCTTTGTCCGCCTCGCTGAAGTTCTCGCCCTTGGCCACCAGGCTGGCCAGCGGTTCCTGGGCCAGCCAGTCGGGGTCGGTCCAGGCCAGGTTGAACATGATTTGCAGGTCCAGGTAATCCTGGGTTTCGTAGACGCTCATAGGGTCGTCGGCGCTGTCCCGCTTGGTCAGCAGCTCCTGGTAGCGAGGGAAGCGCTCGATGATATTGCGGTTGGTGTCAAAGAAGCGGTCCAGGATGAACTGCTTTTGCTCGTCGGTCAGCTCCCCGGCCGGGATCTCCGCATGCACCCAGTACAAATCTTTCGCCCCCCCGGCCAGATCATCCAACTGGCGGATGAGGCTGGGGGTCAGGTTAAAGGTCACATGCACATCGGGATACTCCTTCAGCATCGCCGCCATGTCCACGTAATCCTTGGTAGCGTGCACCCGTACCCACGGCTTAGCGTAGATACCCGTCTCCGGGTCCTTGTAATAGACTGGCTGGTGCTGGTGCCAGATAATCGACAGGTAAATCGGCTCCTCCCCGGCCGCGACCCCACCCTCACTGCCGGCACTGTCGCCCGCCTCGGTCGTCGCCTGCGGGCCTTCCGTGGGCTGCGCCTCACTGTTGCTATCCGAACAGCCAGCCAACCCCAACGCCAAAATCAAGATCATTAGCAGCGTAATCGTCAACTTGCGCATTTCTCTCCTCACAATAATGATTATCGGCCTATCTGGTCAGGCGGTTAGCCAACCGCCCTCACAATTCCCACTGGCCTGGCAGCCCACCAAACTGGCAGCTAGCCGGCCAACTCCTTCGCCACAGGGTGGTCTGGATGGGCGGCCAGGACAGCACGGTAGATGGCCTGGGCCGCGTGGGCATCGCCGGCCTGCGCCAGCGCCGCCGCGGCGGCACACGCCTCGTCCGGTTTCATCGCTTCGGGCGTCATCTTGCCGCCCAGCATGTAGCAAAATGCTTTGTAGCCCACCTTGGGGCCATCGCTGTTCACCAGGCGGCGCAGCTCAGCTACCGTTTGCGCCGCGTCCAATGCTTCGGCCACCCGCTTCAATTCCGCGTAACTGGCCACAGGGGAGTAGGATTTGCTAGCCATAAGGGACCTCGGTTAACAGACAACAGTTCGCAATGGCAGGGGCAGGCGCCGCTGCGCCTGACGCATCAGATCATGAATCGCTGACCAGCATCGCATCCCCAAAGGAGTAGAAGCGGTACTGTTCGGTAATGGCGGTCTGGTAGGCGGCCAGGAGCTGTTCCCGGCCGGTGAAAGCGGCCACCATCATCAGCAGCGACGATTTGGGCAGATGAAAGTTGGTCAACATCACGTCCACCGCCCGGTAGCGGTAGCCAGGATAGATGTAAAGGTCGGTGGGGCCGGTGAAGGCGGCCACCGGTTTCCAGGGGCACAGGTTGCTCGTCTCCCCGGCCGCGTCGCGCTGGCTAATGGTCTGCAAACTGCCGCCAATGCCGGCCGAACGCAGCGCCGCCGTCTCCAGCACCCGCGTGCTGGTGGTCCCCACGGCCACCAGCCGGCCGCCGGCCAGCTTGGCCTCGTTGATGCGCCGCGCCGCGTCCGGGGAGAGACTGGCCCACTCGCTGTGGATAGTGTGCTCGGCAATGTGCGCCGCGGACACCGGCTTGAAGGTGTCTAGCCCCACGTGCAGCGTACAGGTTTCAAACAACACGCCCTTGTCACGCAGGGCCAAAAGCAAGTCACCGGTGAAATGCAGCCCGGCGGTGGGGGCAGCCGCCGACCCGGCCGGGCGGGCATACACCGTCTGGTAACGTTCCCCATCGGCCAGCGCGGTGTGGATGTAGGGCGGCAGCGGCGTGTGCCCCAGCGTCTCCAGCCAATCATCCAGCGGCTGGCTAAACTGCACCTCCCGCTGCGGGCCATCCAACACGGTCACAATCGTCGCCGTGATGGGGCTATCCTGGCCATCCGCCTCATGCAGCACAATTTCGCTGCCCAGGCCCAGTTTTTTGCCCCCGGCCAACGCCCGCCAGCGGTCGCTGGCCAGCCGCTCCAGCAGCAGCAGCTCCACCTGGCCGCCGCTGGCCGCCTTGTGGCCATACAGCCGGGCCGGGATCACCCGGCTGTTGTTGGCTACCAGGATATCCCCCGGCCGGAGCAGATCCACCAGGTCACGGAAGAGGTGGTGGCTCACCCGGCCGGTGCGGCGCGACAGCACCAACAGCCGGCTGGCATCGCGTGGTTCCAGCGGCTCCTGGGCAATCAGCGCCGGCGGCAGATCATAGTCGTAGTCTTGAAGTTGCAGCATAGATCGTGTGCCGGCCGTTGGCTAGCGGCGCAGAATTCGGATGAGAACATTGAGCAAAATCGTGCCCACCAGGCTGATAAGCAACATCGTCGCCAGCGGCACATACACCTTAAAATTCTCTCCCTCGTAACGCAGATCGCCGGGCAGTTGGCCCAACCAGGGCAAGAAACGGGCCGCCAGGCCAATAAGCAGCCCCACACAGGCAATGGCCAGGCCCACAAAAACCAGTACTCGCGCCAGTTCCGTCATTTGCGTCCTCGTCAAAATATCGCCGGTTTAGAGCAGCCGGGGCTGCTGTACGTCGGGGGCGTTGGGGGCGCTGCTTTGGGGCAGGCCCAGGTGGCTATAGGCGTGCGGCGTAGCCACCCGGCCGCGGGCTGTCCGCTCCAAAAAGCCCAATTGCAGCAGGTAAGGTTCCACCACATCCATAATGGTGTCCGGCTCTTCGCTAATCGAGGCGGCTATGGTATCCAGCCCCACTGGGCCGCCACCAAATTTGCTGATGATGGCTTTTAGCACCCGGCGGTCCAGGTTGTCCAACCCCAGCCGGTCGATCTCCAGCAGGTTCAGGGCGGCTTCGGCCACGGCCAGGTCAATGTGCCCATCGGCCCGCACCTGGGCGTAGTCGCGCACGCGGCGCAGCAGCCGCAGGGCCACCCGCGGTGTGCCCCTGGCCCGGCGCGCGATCTCATGCGCCCCGGCCGGGTCAATATCCACCCCCAAAATCACCGCCCCGCGCGTCACAATCGTCTCCATCGCCGGCAGCTCGTAGAAATCCATGCGGTACAGCGCCCCAAAGCGCGCCCGCAGCGGCGCCGTGAGCAAGGCCAGCCGGGTTGTCGCCCCAATCACCGTAAAGCGCGGCAGCTTCAGGCGCACATTCTTGGCCCCCGGTCCCTTGCCCACCACCAGGTCCAACACAAAATCCTCCATCGCCGGGTAAAGAATCTCCTCCACCGCCCGCCCCAGGCGATGCACCTCGTCGATGAACAGGATATCACCGGCCCGCAAATTGGTCAGAATGGCCGCCAGGTCCCCACCCCGTTCAATCGCCGGCCCGGCCGTAATGCGAATATTCACCTTCATCTCGTTGGCCACAATGTGGGCCAGCGTCGTCTTGCCCAAACCAGGCGGCCCATGAAACAACACGTGGTCCAGCGGCTCCTGCCGCGCCCTGGCCGCCTCAATCAAGATGCTCAGGTTCGCCTTCATCCGCTCTTGCCCGGTAAAATCGTCCAGGCGCTGCGGGCGCAGCATCAAATCAAGCCGCCTATCCTCAGATCGCTGCTTACCGGAAATCTGGCGTTCTGGTTCGCGTTTGTCCGTCGTCATAGGCCGGGATTATACGTCATCATGGGCGGCTTGCGTATTTTTAGCCGGTTCAGGGTAAAATGCAGCCAGATGCGTGCTTCGTGTTCCGTCATTGTCCATTGCTTGTTGTCTGCTGCCTGTCCCCAGGAGGTCCCTCATGGTCTACGAATCTCAACACCCACTGGTAAAGCACAAATTAACGCTGCTGCGCGATGTGGCCACCGAATCTAAGAAGTTCCGCGAACTGATCCGCGAGCTGGCCATTCTGCTGGCCTATGAAGCCACCGCCGATTTGCAGGTCCGGCCGGTGCCGGTGCAAACCCCCATGGGCGAAGCGCAGGGGCACGTGCTAACCGACAAAATCGGCCTGATCCCGATTCTGCGCGCCGGGCTAGGTATGGTTGACGGTATCTGGGAGATGATGCCGGGGGCGGAGGTGTGGCACATTGGCCTTTACCGGGACGAGGAGACGCTGCGCCCGGTCTTTTACTACAACAAGCTGCCCACCAGCCCCACGGTGCAGGTTTGCCTGGTGCTGGACCCCATGCTGGCCACCGGAGGCTCGGCCATTGCGGCAGTAGATATGTTGAAGCGCTGGGGTGCTAACCAGATCAAGTTTCTGGCCATCCTGGCCGCGCCGGAGGGGATTGCCGCATTACAAACGGCACACCCGGACGTGCCCATCTACGTGGCCAAGATTGACCAGCGGCTAAACGACATTGGCTACATTGTGCCCGGCCTGGGCGACGCCGGCGACCGGCAGTTTGGCACGGGCTAGCTGAAAAAGAAGGCCGGCGTGTAGGACGTACAGGCTGTTAGTTGAGATCACAAAGAGGGTAGGTTTCCCGGCCGGAGCGCCAGGGCTGGGCATACCAATCCAGATACTCGGCCACGCGGCTGATCCAGTAGCTGTTTTCGTGCGTGCCCTCATTCAGGTGCCACTCGTGGGGGATACCGGCCGCGGCCATGTCTTCATGCAGGCGCAGGGTATTGGGCAGCAGGTAATCGTCCTGGCCAATATCCAGGTAGATGCGCAGGTCGCCCAGGTCGTTGCTCAGGGCGGTGTACTGCGGGTTGATATTGGGCCCGGCCGCGGAGTCGATGAGGGCCGCGCTGTGCCCGCCCACGCTGACAAACTTATCCGGGTGCTGGAAGGCGATTTCCAGCGACCAGTAGCCGCCACGCGAGAGGCCACCAATCGCCCGCCGCGAGGGATGGACTGAAGCGCAGTAGTTGGCCTCAATGTAAGGGATGACCTCGGTCATGATCACGCCTTCGTAGGAGTTGGGACCGCCGGAGCTGTTGTTGGCCACCCAGCCGCCATCGGCCATCACAATGATGAAGGGGGCCATTTCGCCGGCCAGCATCGCTTCGTTGGCGGCTTCGTCCAGGCCCGCTTCATCCCAGAAACTCTCGTCCTGGGTGTTGCCGGCAAACATGTACAGCGTGGGATAAACCTGGCCGGTTTCGCTGTAGCAAGGGGGTAGAAAAACGCGCACGTCCAGCGCGCCGTAGGCCAGTTGGCTGGGAACGGTCTCGGAGACAACCCGGCCGGGAGTGAGGCAGGGCACGGGGGTGGCGGTAGGCGTGGCCGTGAAGCGGGGCGGGGTGGCCACTGACAGCCGGGCCGTTGGCTGCGGGTTCGGGGTGGGGTCCGTCCCGGCCGGGGCGTTCTCCTCCACCAGAGGGGTCGCCGGCAGCCCATTGGCCACCAGCTCCTGGGCGGCCACGACCTGGCCGGACGATTCAGTGGCCATATCAACCACCGGCGGGGCATCTGGGCCATTGGGGAGGGCGGGCAGGCCAGTGCAGGCGGCCAACAGTGCCAGCAGCAGTATCAGGCTGAACAAGACACGCTTGGGAAGCTTCATGGGTGCGGTGATCCCGGCCGGGGGCCGGCCAACTACCAGGGCAGCGGCACCGGCGGTTCTGCCATCAGCCGCTGGTACGCCCCTTGCCAGGTATCTGCCTTGCGCGTCATCGACTTCAATTCGATGTCGCCAAACTGGGGGAAAAGCTCGACCATCAACTGCGGCACCAGGTCCCACGCCTCGTGGCGCAGCACATCATCCAGATTCGCCGCCGCTTCCCGCGTCCACTCCCACTCCCGAATAAAGCGCTCTGACTTCATCCAATACCCCCGCTTTTCCCAGGCCTCGGCGGTCGTTTCCACGCCGCCCCAAATCTCGCGCAGGGCATAAACAACCGTGGCCAGCATATCTTTGGCTTCGGCATCTATTTTGGGTTTGTGGCTCAGGTTGCGCAGCATCTCGGCAATGGTGCGGCGGCATTGGTTTCTAACCTTGGTGGGGCTGTTGGTGTTGATTACACGACTCATACATATTCCTCTAAACTTATGGTAGCACGTCCGTTCCAAAGCGCCAAAGTCTCTTGCAATTCGCCCCGGCCGGGGTAGTATAAAGCCCGTCAGCAAATCAGCCAGCCAACTCAACAGCGGAATACGCGCACCAAACACGAACCATTCCATGAGCACCCTCAACCCCAACATCCCCTCGCCCGAACTCTCCCGGCTAATGACCACCGCCGCCGGCCGCATGGCCGACTACCAGCTCAAGTGGCTGACCCCGCAGCTGCTGCTGCGCACTTTCCTGGATGATGCCACCTGTGCGGCGGGCCGGATTTTGCAGCAGTTGGCCCAGCAGCGCGGCTTTAAGCTGGACGAGCTAACCGGCCGCGTGGAAACCATGGCGCGCCACAGCCCCGGCCGGGACGCCAGATTCAGCTACACCGACGACTTCGGCCAAAACGTCCCCCTGGCCGACGAAATGCTCGTCATCCTGGACGAAGGCTTGACCATTGCCCAGGCGCGGGAAGAGCTAAAGGTCAGCAGCGGTCACGCCCTGGCCGCCATGTGCGACGCCAAAGTCACCACCTATGGCGCGCTGCAGCGGCTGGGCATCACCCAGGCCGCCGTCATCACCCTGCTGGATGAGGTCACCCAAGACAGCGGGCCGGTGATTCACGATTATGTGTACGAGGCCCAGCAGGGCAGCGCCCGGCCGGTGTACCAGCGCACCGAACTGCTGCGCGACCTGCTCAGCCTGCTCGCCCTGGCCCAAAAACGGCACGTCATCCTGGTAGGGCCAGAAGGCGCGGGCAAGCGTACCCTGGCCTACAGCCTGGCCCAACTGCTGGCCGAGTCCAATGGGCCAGCGCAGATGCGGCCGCAGCTGCGTTCGCTGGTGGAGATGAACGAAACCGCCCTGCTGGAAAACCCGCTCGCGGCCATACGCGTGGCCCTGCGCCGGGCCAGCGGCGGGGTGCTGTTGGTGCCCGGCATCGAACGCTTCTTTGCCGACCGGCTGCGGGCCCGCTTCCCGGAACAGGTAAACCGGGAGCTGCACAAGGCGCTGCTGGGCAACGAGCAGGTCATCTTGGGCACCACCACCCCGGCCGGGTACGACCAGCTCGCCCGCGACCCCCTCATCCGCCAAAACAGCCAGCGGCTGGAGGTGCCCGCCGCCACCCGCGAGGAGACGTTGGCCATGCTGGCCTACCACCAGGACCGGCTGGCTCAGGAGTATGAGGTGCAGGTCAGCGCAGCGGCGTTGGAGACAGCCGCCAACCTGGCCAGCCAGTACATCAAGGAGATTGCCCTCCCGGCCGGGGCCGTGCAGCTCCTCGACCGCGCCTGCGCCACCGTGCGCCTGGTTGTCACCGGCCACGTCCCGCCCCTGCCCGGTCTTACCAACGACAACCAGCTCGACAGCGACGACGTTATGGTGGCCGCCAGCCTCATGACCAAAATCCCCATCGCCAAGCTCAGCCAGGACGAGCAAAGTCGCTACGCCAACATGGTCGACCATTTGCACGAGCGCATCATTGGCCAGGAAGAGGCCATCCTGGCCGTCAGCCGCGCCGTCAAAACGGCTCGCGTGGGCCTGCGCGATCCCAAGCGCCCCATCGGCTCTTTCCTCTTCCTCGGCCCCAGCGGCGTCGGCAAATCAGAGCTGGCCAAGGCCCTGGCCGACTTCATGTTTGGCTCCGAAAACGCCATGCTCACCCTGGACATGAGCGAATACCAGGGCGAAGGCAGCGTCAACCGGCTTATCGGCGCCCCACCCGGCTACATCGGCTACGAAGGCGGCGGGCAGCTTACCGACTTCATCCGCCAGACCCCCTACGCCGTCATCCTCTTCGACGAGGTAGAAAAAGCCCACAACCGCGTCTTCGACGTCCTGCTGCAAGTACTAGACGAAGGCCGCCTGACCGATGGTCAGGGACGGCAAGTTACCTTCAGCGAGGCGGTCATCATCATGACCAGCAACCTGGGCTCGCGCCACATGCTGGTGCCCACCATCACCGACTATGAGAAGGAGCTGGTGATGGAAGAGGTGCGCAGCTTCTTCCGGCCAGAGTTCCTCAACCGGCTGGATGATGTCATCCTCTTCCACCAGCTCACCCCAGATCAGCTCGGCCAGATCTTGGGCCTGCTGCTGAAAAAAGAGTTCCGCCTGGCCGAAAAACAGGGGCTAACCCTGGTTCTATCCCCTGCCGCCAAAGCGTGGCTGCTGGCCCAAAACGACCAGCCCCAATTCGGTGCCCGCCCGCTGCGACGCATTATCGGCCGTTACCTGCGCGAACCGCTGGCCGATTTTCTGCTGCGCCAGGCCGCCGCGCAGCAGACCACTGTCCAGGTTGATGCCGGGCCGGCGGGGCTGGTGTTTGAGATGAGTCAGGCGTGAGGCGGGTGACGTTATTGATGGCTGCGGCGGCTGAGCGGCCGACCCACTGACTGGCTTAGAGGAGTGAGACTGCGATGAAAGAGAAGATCAAACAGAAGCTGGACGCGGCACGGGCCGGGCTGTTGGCTACGCTGGAGGGCCTGGATGATGCAGGCTGGTCAGCAACCGTTTATGCCGAGGGGGATTCCTGGTCGGTGGCCGACCTGGTGGGCCACCTGGCTGATGCCGAGTGGGGCATGACCCGGCTGGTACAGCAAATCCAGCAGGGTGGCCAGGGGGCTCCCCCAGATTTTGACCTGGAGCGCTGGAATGCCCGCGCGGTTGCCCGGGCGCGGGAGAAGACCCCGGCCGGGGTGCTGGCCCAAATGGCCGAAAACCGGGCTAACTTACTGGCGCTGATAGACACGCTGCAAGAAGAGGACTGGCCAAAGCAGGGCCGCCACGGCGGTGGACACATCCTGAGCATCGAGCAGATTGTGCGCATGGTTGCCGTTCACGAAAAGGGGCACACGGCCGACATCCGCCGGGCATTAGACGCCAATCAGGCACCCTCGTAGCCACCCGGCCGGGCAGCCTCAAACACGCTTTGCATACAAAAATCCGGTGTGGGGACAAAAAAAATGAGATGTCCCGCAGGCGGGCGCCTGCAGGAACATCTCTGGGGGGGGGAGCCACTTGAATAATACCATACTCCAAAAGAATTGCAAGAGGCAAAAACACCAATTTCCGATCAATCTCATAAACTACCCTCTCCCCCAGACTACAAGGACCACGTTCCCGGCCGGGCAATGTTTTGGTCCGCATCGTTTTTGGGTATAATGACGAGGTAGTGCCCATTGGGAAATTTGTAACACCTACGCTGCTAGTACAGCAAGACCAGTTCACGGCACGGATATCCACATGACACCTCTGAAACTAATCGCAGCGGCTCAAACAAACCCCGGCCGGGTTCATCCCGTCGACCAGGACAACGCCTTCGCCTACGTGCGCGATCCCGAGTTGGGCCGGACAAGAGGCTTCTTCATTGTGGCCGATGGAATGGGCGGGCACCAGGCCGGCGAAATCGCCAGCAAGCTCGCCGTCGACACCATCCGCGAAGAATTGGCCTGGTTCCTGGAGCAAAGCGACGCCGAAGAGACAAAACCCAACTACCCCATCTACGGCAGCGGCGACCCGGAACCAACCGTCGATACCAGCCAATTGCAGCAGCGACTGCTCCTGGCCATTAACCACGCCAACCGCACCATCTCCCAATACGCGCTAGACAACCCCATCGACGCCGGCAACCTGGGCACCACCGTCACCTGCGCCCTCGTCGATGAGGACCGTGTCATCATCGCCAACATTGGCGACAGCCGCACCTACCTGCTGCGCGATGACCAGATGACCCAAATCACCGAAGACCACTCCTACGTGGCCCACCTGGTGCGCGAAGGGCAGATCGCCCCGGAGGACATTTTTGTCCACCCCCGGCGCAATGTCATCACCCGCTCTCTGGGCTACAAGCCAGAAGTCCAGGTAGATTTGTGGTCGATGACGCTCCAACCGGGTGACCGGCTGCTGCTGTGCAGCGATGGCCTGTGGGAGATGATTCAGGTGGATGACCTGATCGCGCGCTTTGTGCTGGAGGCCGAAACCCCGGCCGGGGCCGTAGAGAAGCTCATCGACTCCGCCAACGCGCATGGCGGGGCCGACAACATCGGCGCAGTGGTAGTTTTCATTGAAGCGGCATAAGCGCCACGCTATAACATAGATTACAATCGTTTCAGATCCGCTTCGCTATACTTTCATCCAGCTTGCGTTTCCCTGTCAGAGAAAACTCACATTCAACTTAGCACCATACCAACAGCCAAAATTGCCAGTTCATACGTGAAAGAAACCCATGGAACCTCAAAATATCGGACGTTACGTCGTAAAATCGAGAATCGGCAAAGGGGGAATGGCTACCATTTTCCTGGCCCACGACCCCATGTTTGGGCGCGATGTGGCCGTCAAAGTGCTGCCCCGCGAATTCCTGCACGACCCCTCCTTCCGCGGCCGGTTTGAGCGCGAAGCCCGGACCATTGCCGCACTGGAACACCCCGCCATCGTGCCAGTATATGACTTCGGCGAAGATAACGGGCAGCCATATCTGGTGATGCGCTACATGCGTGGCGGCTCCCTGGCCGACCGGCTGCAAAAAGGGCCGCTTTCCGTCACCGAGGCAGCTCATATCCTGGATCGCATCGGCGCGGCGCTGGACCATGCCCACCAAAGAGGCATTGTCCACCGCGACCTCAAGCCCGGCAACATTCTCTTCGACGACTATGGCGACTCCTTCCTGGCCGACTTCGGCATTGTCAAGATTTCCGAGGCCACGGCCACCTTTACGGGGGGCGGCATTGTCGGCACGCCGGCTTACATGAGTCCGGAGCAGGTGCATGGCGACAAGACCATCGATGGTCGCAGCGACATCTACACCCTGGGCGTCATCCTGTTTGAGATGCTCACCGGGCAAATGCCCTTCCGCGCCGATACGCCGGCCAAGTTGATGATGGCCCACGTGCTAGACCCCACGCCGCGCATCCTGGAAGTGAACCCCAATTTGCCCACCGGGTGCAACGAGGTGATTGAACGGGCGATGGCCAAGAACCCGGACCAGCGCTTTACCACGGCCAGCGAAATGTCCAGGCTGCTGACCGGCTATTTTACCCGGCCATCAATGCCCACCGACGCGACAATCCGCGAACCGCTGCCGCCTGACGTTGCCGCCGGGCTGGCCGCCAGCACCGCCGCCGCAGGGACGGCCGTGCGGCAGCCCACCCCGCCGCCCGCCTACCGGCCGGCAACGCAGCCCCCGGTGTACCAGCCTACCCCGCCGCCCCCCAGCCCCCCGGCCGGGACACCCCCGCCCGCCGCCCCCACCAAAGAGCGCCCGCGCATGCTGGTTCCGGCCATCGCCGGGATCGTCATCCTCCTCTTGTGCTGCGGCCTCTCGGCGGTGGGCGTCTGGCAGCTTGGGCTGCTGCCCTTTGGCGGAACCCCAACCCCCATCGCTGTCATCGACGCCACCGCAACCACGGAAACCGGCCCGGCCGGGGAAACCCCCAGCGCCGCCACCGCCACCCCGGTTGAACAACCAGAAAACACCGCGGCCACCGAAGCCGCGGCCACCGCCAACGCTCTGGCCACCGAAGAGGCCGGCAGCGCCGATGCCACCGCCAGCGCTCGCGATGCAGCCGCCACCGCCCAGGCCAACGCCGACAGCGCCACGCGAGAAGCCATCGCCGCCGCCACCGCAGACGCCGAAGCCAACACCCAGGAGCTAATCGCCGCCGCCAACCAAAAAGTGAGCGACGCCAAGGCCGCCCCGCCCGCCTACGGGCCAGATGCGGGCAGCCTGGTACACATCGAGGACGGCTTCATCGAAAGCATCTACACCGGTGTCAATGTCGTTGACTTTGTGGCCGAGGCCACCTTCTACACCCCCTACTCGCGGTTGGAAGGAAGCTGGGACTTCGGCTTCATGTTCCGCGAAAGCGACGTCAACGAGCAGCTCCGCCTGGCCATCGAATCCAACCGGGCCTGGAGCCTGGGCAACCGCTCTGGGGAAGATTTCGAGTTGATTGCCGAAGGGGAAGTGGATAACCTGGAAACGGCGGCCGACAGCACCAACACCCTGCTGCTGGTAGCGACCGGTGACGTGGGCTACTTCTTCCTGAACGGCGAGTTCATTGCCCAGCTTGATCTCTCTGCCCGCACCACACCCGGTGATGTGGGTGTGGCCATTGGGCTTTATGAGGGGGATGAGAAAGACGGCTCTGAGACCCGCTATGACGGTTTTGCGCTGTGGACCAGCGAAGAGGTTGCCGTGGCCACCCCCACCACCGCCGCTCCCCCGGCCGGGGCCACCACCGTACCAGCGCCACCCCCACCGCCGGCCACCAACGTCAACGATGACTTGCTGGCCTCTATGAAAAGCGTACGCCGCGACATCACCAACATGGGCGGCATGATTGATAACGCCGTCAATACCGGCTACGTCAATTGCCAGAACGTCATCGACACCTACGTTCGTGTTCGCGACGCGCCCAGCTACAGCAACCTGTCTGGCGTGGCCGTCAGTGCCCACACCGATTACCGCTCAGCCATCAACACCTTTACCAACGGCGCACGCGACATGTATCAAAACTGCGTCGACTTCATCGCCAGCGGCGGCGGTGGCTCTATCCCCTTCCAGCAGTGGGGCCGCGCTCGCCAGAGCGTGGACCAGGCCCTGGCCGTGCTGAATCCGGCCATCGAGCGGCTGGAAAATAGCATGTAACAATTCAAAATGCCCTGCGCGGCCTGGCCTGTTCTAAAGATCGGGCCGCGCAGGCCAGCCTTGTTTCAGACCTTCGTGCCAACCCTCCGGGCTGTTCCTGTTTTGGAGACAGCCAGGCAAACCCACCTCTGGATGCATCCCGGGTAACTAACCCCGTTTCATACCGTAATTCTGTCAAACAGCGCGTTCTTAATACAGAACTTGCCCGTCTCATGCTTTCAGTGCCAAACGCGGGCAGGGTTGTCTTGTCTGTGTCAGGTGCGTGTTACTCGCAAGCCACCCGGCCGGGCACGGCCTTCGCCGCCCGGCGATTATCTAGTCGTAATATCTCTCTGTAAATTGGGTTAGTTTGCTCTGCTAGTTGCTCTGTCTTCCCCGTGGGAAATCGGCCGGAATCGAGGACTAACCCTGTGTGCTAGTGGAGGATGCAAATGAGTAAACTGAATCTACAGTGGGAATGGGAAGGTCACGAACATCGTCACGCCATCCGGGTGGGCGAGCAGGTAACCATCGGGCGTCGTGATGATTGCAACATCGTGATCGGAGTGAGCACCGTCTCCCGCCAGCATGCGCTAATCTACGCGCAGCAAGGCGTGTTCATGGTGCGCAATCTGAGCCAGACAAACCCAATTCGCCTGAACAACCAGCACCGTCTCAACCATGAGCAAACCAGCTCGCTGAGTACCGGGGATCTCCTCCAGATTGGCCCGGTCACGTTTCAGGTAACCGTCCCCCCGGCCGGGGAGCTGCACAAACTTCGCTGCGCAAGCTGCAATCGCGTACTCGATTACAACCCCAGCGGCTTCTGCCCCTGGTGCGGGATGGCCCTGGCCGCCGGTCAGACCCTCATCGACCTTGAATAGCCGCCAGGAGAAAACCATATGACACCAGAGACCAATGACGCCGCCAGCTTACGGCTATTGTGGGAAGATCCCAGCACCGGGGAACCAGTTGAGCAAGTGCATGTTCTGCCCATCACCATCGGCCGCGGGAACAGCAATGCCATCGTCCTGAACAGCAATCGCATCTCCCGCGAACATGCCCGGCTAGAAGTAGAGAACGGCCAGCCCATCGTCCGTGATCTCGCCAGCACCAACGGCACCTCCGTCAACGGGCAGCGCGTCACCCTGTCGCCGCTCAATGACGGCGATCTAATCCAGATTGGCCCCTTCTCGCTCACGGTAGACGTCTTCCCCTTCTACGACCTGGCCCCGGCCGGGCAGGTCACCCTAACCTGGGTCGATCCGGAAACGCAAGAAGCATTCGAGAAGATGCAAACCCTACCCATCACCTTGGGGCGCGATGCGCAAAACAACATCGTACTCGCCAAAGGGCGCGTCTCCCGCCGCCACGCCCTCATCCAGCAAGAAGGCGGACAACCGGTACTGCTGGACCACGGTTCCACCAATGGCACCTTTGTCAATGGCCAGCGGCAAGCCCGGGCCATCCTGCAATCCGGCGATGTCATTCGCATCGGCGATTACGAGCTGCGCGTGCAGTTGCCCGCCGCCACCCCTACCCAGCCCAATCTCGGCCACACCGTCGCTCTGCCCGATGACCACGCCACCCTGATCTTCACCGAAGAGGACCAGTTGCAGCCCGCCCCGGCCGGGACCACACCCCTGGCCCCCGTCCCCGACTTTCCGCCGCCCGTCTTCACCCGGCCGGTCGTCTCCATCCAGGAACTACAGAGCACTGGCCAGCCCCTCGAAGAAACCACCTACCTGGCCATCGGCGGCGGCGTGGGCAGCTTCTGCTGGGTCGACCATCTACGCGTCTTCGGCGTCAGCGCCAGCCAGATCACCATCCTCGGCCTGGAAGAAAAACCCTACGGTCGCTACCAACGCCTGTGCGAAAATTCCCAGATTCCCAGCCACGAACGGCTGCGCAGCGATTCCGGCTCCACGCCCGACTGCCTGTGGGGCTGGCCCGGCTACGCCGTGCGCGAGATCTGGGGCTCCTTCAGACGGCTGGAGTTCCGCAACCTGGGGCGCGCCGCCTGGCAAATCTTCGGCGAGCCAACCCTGGTGGCCACCTACACCCCCCGCTCCGGCGACGTCTTTCGCGCCATAGACCGCGAAGCACAGCGCATCGGCTGGGACAAAATGTACCGCATTGGTCACGTCAAGGCGGTGCGCAAAACCGACGACGGCCGCTACGTCGTCGCCTACACCCAGATGGGACCGCAAGGCCGCCGCCAACAACTGATCGTCGCCCGCTACCTGCACATGGCCGTCGGCTACCCCGGCGTGCGCTTCCTACCCGACCTGCAGGAATACCGCCAGGAAACAGGCGACTTCACCCGCGTAGTCAACGCCTACGAGGAGCACGAACACATCTACCAGCACCTGCGCCAGCATGGCGGCGTGGTTATGGTCCGCGGCCGGGGCATCGTCGCCTCGCGCATCATCCAGCGCATCTACGAAATGCGTCAGGAAAACCCCAACATTGGCATGGTACTGCTGCTGCGCTCCCCGCTGGCCGCCGGCAACCGCTACCAGCGCGCCCAGCGCAAAGTACAAGACCATTGGGAATTCCAGCCCTTTAACTGGCCCAAAGCCTGCTGGGGCGGCGAGCTGCGCGAGGTGCTGGAGCAAGCCGACGACGAAAAGCGCGACCAACTCCTGAACGACTGGGGCGGCACTACCACCGCCGACCGTCAGGACTGGGTCAAGATTACCGAGGAAGGGCTGCGCGAAGGTTGGTACCAGATTCGCTTTGGCAGCGTGCGCAAGGTAACGCTCAACGAAGAAGGCAAACTACTCGCCCAAATCCGCGGCAAAGGCCCCATCACCGAGGAAACGCAGTTGTCGGCCGACTTCATCATCGACTGCACCGGCCTGCAAGCCAGTCTGGATTTCAACCCCCTCCTGAAAGACCTGGCAGAAACCTACAACTTGCAGCGCAACCCCAAGGAGCGCCTCGCGGTGGCCAACGATTTTGAGGTGCCCGGCATGCGTAATGACCAGGGACGGATGTTTGCCAGCGGGGCCATGACCCTGGGCGGTCCCTATGCCGCGGTAGACAGCTTCCTGGGCTTGCAGTTCGCAGCCCTGCGCTCGGTCGATTCCCTCACCGCTGCCCGCAGCCCCGGCCTGCGCGGCCTGAACAGTTTCCGCTCAACCTTTCAGTGGCTTCGCTGGGCCAGAGGAGTACAACCATGACCCCGACTTTAATTGGCCGTTGGCAAACTCGTACCTTTTTGCTGCTTACGGTAGGGCTGGTGGTCACTTTTTTCTTTGCCCTACTGGCCGCTTTCCTGTTCGAGGAGCTGGACTTCCTCAAGCCCTTTGCCATCCTGTTCTTCGTGCTGGTAACCGGCTACGTTTGGGACGCCGTCTACATTTTTCTGCAGCGCTTCCGTTGGGATCGTGACTGGCCACCAGCCTTTCAGTTCCTGACCGCGCTGGTGGAGATGATCCCGGCCGGGATTCTGGCCTGGCTCCTGGGCGTCCCCTGGTGGTTCTTCCTGCTGCACTACTGGCTCACCTGGTGGGCCATCTTCATCGCTTCCCAAGGCCCCATGCGCATCTTCTTTCCCCGCTGGCGCTTCCGCGGCGGGCGCTGGCTCTAAGCCATGAACTTCAGCCTCACCAACCTCCTCCTCATCCTGCTAATCGCCTGGTTTGCCGGCTACTTCGTCGCCCGGTTAGGCTATCCGCCCGTCCTGGGCGAACTGGCCGCCGGCATGATCTTCGGTCCGCCGCTGCTCAACCTCATCCACCCCGATGATGGCACCCTGGTCTTGGGCAAACTTGGCGTGCTGCTAATGATGCTCTTCATCGGCATGAGCATCAAGCTAAAAGACCTGGTTCGCTCCCTGCGCACCGCCATTGCCGCTGCCCTGGGCGGCTTCCTGCTGCCCTTCTTGCTGGGCTATCTGGCCCTGGTCGGCCTGGGTTACAGCAGCAGTGTTGGGCTAATTGTCGGCTGCACCATCACCCTCACCGCCCTGGCCGTGGTACCGCGCATGGTCATGGACCTGGGCCTGATGGAGCGCCGCGTTGGCCAGACCCTCATCGCCATCTCCCTGCTGTCGGTAGTCATGACCCTCACGGGGTTTGCCCTGGTCAAAAACATCGCCGAAATGGGACATGTTGACCTTCCGGGGATGGCTCTGGTCCTGGGCAAAATCACCCTCTTCCTCCTCTTTGCCGTCTTCGCCGGGCTAAAGCTCTTCCCCCTGCTGCGCCCGCTCATGCTGCGCCTGAAGATGACCACCCGCACCGCCGCTTTTGCCGCCTTCATCTTGCTGGGGCTGGCCTTCGCTGCCCTGGCCGAAGCAGCTGGCCTGGTCTTCATTTTGGGCGCGTTCCTGGCGGGGCTGTTTCTAGACCCCAACATGATCGCGCCGGGCATGTACCCAGAAATCATGGCCGTCAAGCGGGATGTGGCCCTGGGTTTTCTGGCACCCGTCTTCTTCGTTTCGGCCGGCTTTGCCGTCTCTTTCGGAATTTTCAGCAGCAACGTCATGCTGCTGGTGGCCATTCTTGCCGCGGCCCTGTTGGGCAAGATCCTGGGCGGCACCCTGGCTTACCTGCTCACCCGCCGCAGTTGGCGCGAGGGGTTGGTTGTGGGGCTGGGCATGAACGGGCGCGGCGGCGTGGATATTGTGACCGGTGGCATTGCCCTGGCGGCCGGGCTTATTACCAGCGAGATTTTCACCGCGCTTATCTTCACCGTCTTCCTGGCCACGCTTAGCGCACCCATCCTGCTTAAGCTGGGCGCAGCCTGGCTGGAGAAGCGGAACGAGCTTTTTGTGGTGGAGTCTACCCCGGCCGGGTAACCACCACCCCCTACAACCCGGCAGCAAAAACCCGGCCGGGGCTACCCGGCCGGGGTCACCACCAGGCAGTTATCCTCACCAAAACCACTCGCCACATAAGCATCGGCATCCCAATCATTGCACCAGATCAGGCCATTCACCAGATAGCGGAACGCATATTCCTGCTCCGGAAGCAGCTCCAGCGTCACCGAATACGCCTTCTTCTTCGCGCTATACCCCATTGGCGTAGCCTTCACATCCCACTCATTAAAATCCCCCACCAGATGCACCGCCTCCACATCTATCGTCTCCGGCAGCTCCGATGCTTGCAGCTCAAACGTCACCTTCACAACCTGGCGCGATTTTACATACTTCTTCTTAATCATGGTTGGCTTCCTTGGCCGCCAGGCGGCCGGCATTGCGTTGTGCGGTCCCGGCCACCCGGCCGGGCAGCCGCCCAACAACATCTGTCATCACAAACCCCACCTTTCAATCCATCCACACATCCCATTATGCCCCATTCCTTACCCCTTTGTCTATGCCGCCGCCCAAACTCAAACAGCCGCCCCCTCATTCCGCCGCCACCCGGCCGGTTGTCCCTGGCAAACAATTCGTAATACAATGGAATATACTAAATCGATCATCCCAATACCAGCGAATTGTCGCCTACAAGACCCTCTGTGAAAACAACCCAACCCAACCGCCTCTTCCCCCTGATCTTGCTCCTCCTGTGGCTGGCAGCCTGCCGCCCGGCCGGGACCAATCCCCCCACCCCGCCCACCCAATCGCCGGTTGCCGCCACACCCTCCCCGGCCGGGACCCCCATCACCGCCCTGGCCACCGCCACAACCCTCCCAACGCCAACCACCCCACCGGCCGCCAGCGCCACCCCGCGCCCCAGCCCAACCCCCTTCCCCACCTCAGCCGTCACCCCCGGCCCGGCCGGGCAGTGCGGCCTGCTGCTGCCCGTCGTCCTCCCCCCCACCACCCCGGCCGTGACCCAACTAGACCAAAGCCAATCGCTGGAGCCATTTCCGGAAGCGGTGCGCCCGGCCGTGGCCTTCATGCTGGCCAACCCGGCCCAGGTAGGGCTGGCCGCTTACCCGGTGGGCAACCCGGCCGGGGGCGTCTACCTCAACGCCAACAGCCCCATGCCCCTGGCCTCCGTCGTCAAAATCATCCACCTGGTCGCCTACGCCAACGCCATCAACAGCGGCCGCCTAAACCCGGCCACCACCGTGCCCCTGGCCGACCTGGACGCCTACTACCTGCCCGGCTCCGACCTAAACGGGCACACCCTGGCCGTCAGCGAACTGCGCAGCGAAGGGCGCATCTTCGGCGACCCGCCGGCCATCCTGCTAGAAGATGTGCCACGCATGATGATCCAGTACAGCTCCAACGCCGCCACCGACTACCTGCACCAGCTCCTGGGGCAAGAGACCATCGAGCAGACAGCCATCGACCTGGGGATGAGCCAGCAAACAGCCCCCTGCCCCTGGATTGGCCAATTCCTGATCATCGACAACCCCGATGGCCAACTGAGCGACCTGCAAAATGTGCGCCGCTACATCAGCGACTGGCCACTCTACAGCGTAGAAGTCATGAACCTCACCGCCCGCTACAGCAGCGACCCCGACTTCCGGGCCGAAATTGGCACCTGGCGCGGCCGGGGGCGGCAGCCCAGCATCGACGTGCAGCGCCTGTTCAGCGACAACCTGAACGCCCAGGGCAGCGCCGGCAGCTACGCCGCCCTCATGGCCACCATTGCCCAAAACCAGCTAGGCTCCTGGGAGCTAAGTGTGCTGATACGCCGTTACCTGGAATGGCCCACCTTCTTCCCAGACAACCAGCAGCAGTTGGCCTGGACCGGCTACAAGGGCGGTTCGCTGCCCGGCGTGCTGACCGCCGCCTACTACGCCCAGCCCTGGTGGGACACCCAACCCGTGGTGGTGACCCTCTTCTACCGCGACCTGCCGCAAAGCACCTACCAGCAGTGGCGGCGCGAGCTGCCCAACGATGAGCTGGCGCGCTGGCTGCTGCGCGACCCGGAGGCCATCCCCCTCCTGCGCTCACTGCTGGCCGGGGGTAGCGAATGATCCGTCGATTGCTACTGCGCACAGCCGGCCTTGTCTGGCTCCTGACCGCCTGCCACGCCACGGACCCCACGCCCGCAGTCACCCCAACCGTCGCCACCCTGCCCCCGGCCGGGACAGCCGCGGCACTGCTCCTGCCGGCCGAGGCGGCCCTGGGCGATACCCTCACCCGGCCGGGAGACGGCATGACCCTACGCTATGTGCCCGGCCAACACGGCCCGGCCAGCGGCCCCGGCAATTTCTGGCTGGACGAGACAGAAGTCAGCAACGCCCAGTTTGCCACCTTCCTGAATAGCGCCGGCAGCAACCCGGCCGGGGCACAGAACTGGCTAAACCTGGCCGAAGATGGAGCCTTGCTCGCGCTCCAGGGAACGCGCTATCTACCCCGGCCGGGTTACGAAGATCATCCCCTGGTACAAGTATCCTGGTATGGCGCAGCCGCCTACTGCGCCTGGGCCGGCGGCCAACTGCCCACAACCGCGCAGTGGCAGTGGGCCGCCCGAGGCGCCAACGAAGGGCCATTCCCCTGGGGCGACACGGTCGATGGCTCGCAGTTGAATTTCTGCGATGCCAACTGCCCCATCCTACCCGGCCGGGAAGCAGACCTGGATGATGGCTTTGCACGCACGGCCCCGGTAGGCAGCTACCCGGCCGGGGCAAGCTGGGCCGGCGCGCTAGACATGGCCGGCAACGTCTGGGAATGGGTCGCCGATGGCAGCGACCCCGGCCGGGAGATGCTGGGCGGCAGTTGGGCCAGCCCGCTGCGCCAGAGCACCATCACCAGCCTGGAAACCCGCCCCCCGGAACAGCAGTACCCCTTCGTCGGCTTCCGCTGCCTCCTCCTCCCCTAAACCAGACCAGGCTTCCCCCGCTCCTAAGCTCCTAAGGGTCCGTCCAAAATCAACTTTGGACTTTCCGTTCGTAGTAACCGCTTTAGCGGTCTGCACGGCTAAAGCCTTTACTACAAACTCAATTGCGAGCGAATCTTAAACAGTAGCCATCACCTGCGAAGGCGAGTATAGTAGGGTCAGGCACAAACGCCCGGCGGCCACAAACCCGGCCCAACCGGGCGGCAAGACCAGCCAGGAACAGCGTGCCGCATACCAATGGCAACAGGAAGAAGACCATGACACGACCAACCATACGGGAAATGTTAGAGCAGTTGTACGCTGAGTTGGCGCAGCTAGAACCGGCCAGCGAACAGCAGCAGGCAACCCTGGACGGCATCAACAGCCAGGTGCAAGAATGGCTGGCTGACCCCGACGACAGCCAGGAGCCGGACCTGCAAGACCGGCTGGAAGAGGCCCTGCTGCTCTTCGAAGCCGACCATCCCCGCCTGACCGAGGTGCTGAACCAGGCCATTACCACGCTGACGGTCGCCGGCGTCTAGCCCCATCATGCCCCCACCCCCGGCGAACAGTATCGACCGCATCAACGTCTACAATGAGAAGCATCTGCATGCGGCCCTGAAGGCGTGGTACACCCGGCCGGGGGACCGCCTGGAAGTCGCCATCGACGGTTACATCATCGACATCGTGCGCGACGACCTGCTCATCGAAGTGCAAACGGCCGGCTTCAGCAGCCTCAAGCACAAACTGGCGTGCCTGCTTCCTCGCCACCCAGTACGCCTGGTCTACCCCATCCCCCAAGAGAAATGGCTGGTAAAACGGCACGGCAGCGGCCAGACCAGCCGGCGCAAATCGCCGCAGCGCGGCAGCATCTACCGGCTATTCAGCGAACTGGTCAGCTTTCCCCACCTGCCCGCCCTACCCAACTTCAGCCTGGAAATACTGCTAACCCAGGAAGAAGAAATTCGGCGGCACGAGGCGGGGCGGCGCTGGCGGCGCGGCGGCTGGGTCACAGAAGAGCGGCGGCTGCTGCAAGTAGTCGGGCAGCAGCGCTTCAACACGCCCGCCGAGCTGGCCGCCCTGCTGCCCGCCAATTTGCCCACCCCGTTCACCACCGCTGACCTGGCGTCCGCCCTGGGCCAGCCGCGTCGCCTGGCCCAACAAATGGCCTACTGCCTGCGCGAACTGGCGCTCATTCTCCCGGCCGGGAAACAAGGCAACGCCATAAGCTACGTCATCCCTGAACCCTGATTCCTCTTCCAGCGCTCGTCGTATGCTGGTCGTCGCCAACGTCACCCTTTCACCCCTACCCAAAATGCCCCCTTCTGCTCTCCTCAACATCGACAAACCGGCCGGGATAACCTCCCATGACGTGGTAGCCCAGATACGCCGGATAGTGCGCCTGCGGCGCGTCGGGCATGCCGGCACGTTAGACCCGCTGGCCACCGGGGTGCTGGTTATCGCCGTAGGCCGGGCCACCCGCCTGCTGGAATACGTGGTGGGGCAGCCCAAAACCTACCTGGCCACCATCCGCCTGGGCCAGACCACCACAACCTACGATGCCGAGGGCGAAGTGGCCAGCGAGCAACCGGTAGACGTCACCCCGGCCGGGCTGGCAGCCGCCCTGGCCCAATTTCGCGGCGACATCCTGCAAATCCCACCCATGTATTCGGCCGTGAAGCAGGACGGACAAACGCTGTATAAACTGGCCCGGCAAGGCATCGAAGTAGACCGCCCTCCCCGGCCGGTAACCATCTACGACCTGAACCTGCAAACATGGGCTGGCCCGCTGGTCACCCTGCGCATCGTCTGCTCCGCCGGCACCTACATCCGCAGCATCGCCCACGATCTGGGCCAGGTGCTGGGCTGCGGAGCCTACCTGTCCGGCCTGCGGCGCACCGCGGTTGGCCCCTTCACCACGGCCACCGCCACCCCCCTGGCCAGCCTGGCCCCCGAAAACTGGCCGGAGTACGCTCTGCCGCCGGAAATGGCCATTGCCCATTTGCCCCGGCTGGCCGTCTCAGCCGCGGTGGCCGCCGAGCTGCGCTATGGCCGGCTCATTGACCGCCCACCCGGCAGCAGCGAAGAGTTGGTATGCGCCTACGACCCGGCCGGGGCATTCGTAGGCATCCTCACCGCCAGCGGCCCCCACTGGCAGCCCCACAAAATCTGGTCCCAGTAAGCCCCCTCGTTGATTGTTGATTATTGACCGTTCCCCCCGGCCGGGTCTAAGGCACCGGTTCCGTCGGCGTGGGCGGCGGTGGCAGCACCGGCGTGGGTGAAGGAAGCGCCGTCGGCGAAGGCGGCACAGCCGTCGCGGTGGGCGTTGGCGGCGGCGTGTTGGTCGGCAGCGGCGTGTTGGTCGGCGACGGCGTCTCCCCTGGCGTGGGCGTCGGCGTTGGCGTAACCGGTGGTCCAGTTGGCGTGGCGGTCGGCGTAACCGTGGCCACCGGCGTAACCGTCACCGTGGCCGTCACCGAAACGGGCACCGTCGCCGACAGCGGCGGCGTCGCCGTGGCCGTGGGCGAAGGCGTTAACGCCAGCGTGGCCGTGCTGGTAGCTGTAACCGTAAGCGTGGGCGAGGCGGTCAACGTCGGCGTGGCCGTGCTGGCGGTAGGCGATGGCGTCAGCGTCGGCCGGCGCGTCGGCGTGGGGAATCCCGGCCGGGTCGCAGTCGGGCGGGGTCGGGTCGGCGGCGGCAGCACCACCCCGCCTGGCAAATAAAGGCGGCTCCCCGCCGTAAGCGCCTGGCTCACCAGGCAGTTGGCCAGCATAATCGCCTCAACCGTTGTGCCATAGCGCCCCGCCAACCCAGACAACGTATCCCCCGGCCGGATCTCCACCAGCACCCAGTCCGCCGGCGGGCCACAAACCACCGCAGCCACCGGCAAAAACAGCGCCTGGCCCACCAGCAGCCGCCCACCGGCCAGGCAGTTGGCCGCTTGCAGCTCGGCCACCGTCAGTCCGGCCTGTGCCGCCAGCCCGGCCAGCGAATCCCCTGGCTGCACCACATACAGCGTCCACCCGGCCGGGGGCGTACAAGGCGTAGGCGAAGGGAAAAAAGGTCCGGCCAATACCGGCAGCGGCGTAGCCGCCAACAACAAGGCAATCAACGATCGCGGGGTCTCGTCAGCCGCCACTCCGGCCGGTTCCCCGGCCGGGGAACCAGTCAGGCGCATCTGCCCCACATCCCCCAACGCCAGCAAAAGCCCCATCAACAGCGTGGCCACCACTCCCAAGGTCAACCCCAGGGCCGTGCGCCAGGAAGTCGCCAGGCCCGCCCCGTTCATAACACCTCGGCCCTGGCCGGCACACCATTCCCGGCCGTCGTGGCCACCGGCAGAAGCACAGAGAAGGTATTGCCCTCCCCCTCGCTGCTCTTCACCCACAGCCGCCCACCATAGGCGGTTACCAGGGCGTGAGCCACCGCCAGGCCGGCATTGGTATCTCCCACCCCATCAATAAGCGGGCTGTCCGCCGCAAACTGTGGCGAAAAGACGTAAGCCAGGTCCTCCGGCCGGATGCCCTGGCTGCTATCCGTCACCGAGAGATGTAGGAAGCAGTTGGCCCCGCCTTGCCCGTTCGACCGGTGACGGTCGGCCACCATCTCGGTATGGGCAGCCAGCCGGATGGGCACTTGTGGTTCGGATGCCTGCGTGGCGTTGGCCAGCAGATGCACCATAATCTCGCACAGGTCGTTGTGGCGCAGGGCCACCTGGGGGATATCCTCCTCAATGACCAGGCGCAGTTGCAAATCCTTCTTGCGCAGTTGCGACATCACCATGCTGATGGCGGCCTCAATCTGCTCCCGCGGGTCATCCAGCACCACCTCCCCTTCCCCGGCCGGGTAAGCCCGGCCAGAAACCAGGCGCACAATCTGCTCCAGCAGCCCCCGCATTCGCTCCGCGTTGGCCTTCACCCGCTGCAAAAAATCCCGCTGCTGGTTATCCACCACCTGGGCCGACTCGCCCAGCAGCAGGTCCGTATACCCCTCAATAGAGGTCAGCGGCGTGCGCAGCTCTTGCACCAGCGACGTGATGACCTGGTTAAAGCGGTTAGGGTCCTGCTGCGCCAGGGCCGCTTCCAGCTCCACAATACGCGTCTGCGCCGCCTCCAACTCACCCGAATAACGGCTGATGGTCAGCAGCACCCACTCCGGATTCAACCCACCTTCGCCAGCCGCCACCAGCGCCATCGCCTCTTCAGCCTCGCGCAGCGCTTCACGCAGAATGCTGATTTCCTCCTGCATAGCCTGGAGTTTCTCGTTCTCCGCCGCGGCCAGCTCCTGGGCCGCAAGCTGCCCAACCAGTTCCGTTACCCGCTGCTGTTCGGCCAGCAGTTGGCCTTCTGTCTGGCGCCAGCGGCTGTGCAGCACCTCTATCTGGGCTTTGGCCCGGTCGCGCTCCTCTTCCAGGGCAATCACCCGGCCGGTGACCACAGCCTCGGAGGCCGGCGTCATGGGGGCCACATTGCGCAGCGCCTCCTGGTAGGCCTGGGCGTTGGCCAGCGTACTGGCCAAAAAGGCCGCCACGCTGGGGGCCAACGACTGCACGCTGCTAACAGCCTCTTCCCGGCCGGGTTGGCAACCCAACAGCAGCACCCCCAACGGCGCATCACCCACCAGCAGCGGCTCCACCAGCAGCAGCGCCAGCGCTTCCGCGCCCAGCGCCTCGGCCAGCGCCTGCAATTCGTGGGTGCCAAAGCCACCCGCTTGCAGCACCACCGCTTGTTGGCTCTTTAGCGCCAGGCGAAAAGCCGACCAGTCATCCAGGGCCAGCGCCGTCCGCCCCGGCCGGGGCACAGCCCCCGCCGGCCAATAAAGACGCAGCTCATCCCCGGCCTCCGGCTGCACCATTGCCAGCGCCGCAAAATCGGCCGGGAACAGGCCGGTCACAGCATCAATGGCCAACTGCGTCACATTGTCGCTGGGAAAGGCACGTACCACCTGAGTCGCCGCACGAATATACTGCGCCGGCAGCTCCAACGCCGCTTCCCGGCCGGGTTCGGGCAGAGCCAGCAGCAAATAGGCCAGCGTATGACGATAAGCCACCACCGCCAGCAGCGGCAGGGCCACCAACTGCCCCAGGCGCACCCAGTGGGCAATCTCGCTGTCGCTGGGCACCGCTTCCGGGTAGTTCCAAAAATGGACGAGGTGGGCCAGCAGCAGTACCAACAGCGGAGCCAGGTGCAGTCCCCGGCCGGGGACGCGCCGTACCAGCAGCCACCCCACTGCCACCACCAGGATGGCCGTCTGCAGTACGCTCCAAACCGTGGCCTGGCCCGTGCCATTGTAAATGAGGCCAGGGGCAGCCCGGCCGGCCCAGGCCGGGGCAAAAGAGAGGTACACGGCTGCGGTCAGCAGCAAGAGCAGCAAGGCGGCCATATCGATCAGGCGGGGCAGGCGAGGCAGTGGCGGCAGCAGCGGCCAGGCCAGCAGGATAATAGTGGCCGTGTTCATCGCCTGCTCCAGAGGGGGCAGCACCTGATAGGCCAGCGTGGCCTCACCCCGGCCGGGCAGCCACAACACCACCAGCAGATAAACAATCCGCAGCCCCAACAGGCCGGCGCTGGCCAGCAGCAACCGCCAGGTAAACGGGTCCGGCTGGCCATCAGCCTGCTGCCGCCGCCACAACCACCAGGCCAATGCCAGCGTGACCTGAATGGCGAACAGCGTCACCAACTGGAAAACCAGGTTCCCAGGCGGTTCGCTAAAAAGGCGAATGAGCTGCTCGGCAAAGGACATAGCTGTGTCTGAGAGATTAGAAAATGCGGCACATCCTGACGCTTCTAATAGTATAGCATAACAACTTACACCACATCTGTCCGCAAATTTCTGGTGAAACACCCGGCCGGGCGGCCAGGCAATTTACAAAAGCGCGTCACGTCGTGCTTTATAACCAAACCCGAACCGAAAATTAATATTCGAGTAGAAAAACAATGATAAAATTGGCCAACTCGGCCGCTCAGACAGTTACGCAGAGCGACCCCATCTAACCTTAGCTTTGGTTCACGCCCCGGATTACCACGGACAAACCGAGCCTGAGTTCACCTGAAGCCTTAACTACCCATTCCGGAGAGGAGAGCAGTATGACCAGAGTCCGATTTCTTCTCGTTGTCAGCTTCCTGGTAGGCACCATCGTCGCCCTGGGCCAACCCCCGGCCGGGGTAGGCGCGTCCAATCACAACCCATCCGTGAGCTACGTCACCCACCTGGGGCAGGGCTTGGGCAGTGCCGCCAGCCGCCCCCCCGACCCCACCCAACCCGTCACCGTCTACGCCCGCAGCGACACGGCCCTGGGCGAAAACGTCTGCCTGGAATACACGCCCGATTTCGTCAGCTACACCCGCACTACCTGTACCTACTCTTCCGCCCTGGCCAGCGGCCACGGCAACTGGCACTGCACCATCCCGGCGCAACCGGCCGGGACCACCATCAACTACCAGCTCTTCACCGCCACCGATTGCCTCACCCCGGCCGGGGCGGGCAACTACACCGGCTTCCTCTACAACTACACCGTCGTCCCCGCCTGCACCGGCGACGTCACCGACATCAAAATCAACGAGCTGCTCTACGACCAGAAAGGCAGCGGCGCGCGCGTGGGCAACCAGGAGTGGCTGGAGCTGGTCAACACCAACCCCAACAGCAGCAGTTGCGTCAACCTGGACAACTTCGGCCTGGACGACCTGGACACCAACACCTTCAGCCTGCCCAACATCCGCCTCTTCGGCGGCGATTACCTGCTGCTGTACATGGGCCGCCCCTCGCAAACCAGGGCCGCCCCCAAAGATTACAGCGCCGACTTCCTGTTTGAAGACGGCATCCGCCCACCGCTGCCCCCCACCCCAGCCCAATTTGGCTTTGTTGCCTGGCTCAATGCCAGCACCAACATCTGGAATGATGGCGGCGACGAGGTGCTCCTTTATGTCAACAACGGCGGCGGCCTTGGCTATGACAGTGGTACCGACACCCCCGTAGACGTCCTGCAATACGAGGGGGGCAACGACCCCATCCCGGCCGGGTTCACCTGGACCAGCGGTTGCCCCAGCAGCGCGCCCAGCGCCCCCGAAGGCATCAGCATCAGCCTCATCCCCGGCCAACCCAGTGGCAACTGCGCCAGTTGGGAAGAGTCCGGCATCTCTGGCCTGGATGCCGGCCACACCGGCTACAACGGCCTCACCCGCGGCCCCTACTCCATCGGCGGGCCAAACGCCCCCCCGGCCGGGCTGCCCCTGGCCTGCGACACCAGCGGCAACACCCCCACCATCGACGGCAACCTCAACGGCGACCCCGAATGGGGCAGCAGCAGCAGCCCCGGCTCCCCCTACCACATCTCCGAAGCAGACCACGCCTACCCCTCCCCCAGCCACCCCGCCAACACCAACTCCGACTTCCTGGGCGAAACCGCTGCCGGCACCTACTGGACCTTCAGCGGCTCCTGGAGCAGCAGCAGCCTGGCCGCCACCGGCCGGGCCGACGTGCAGCAATTCCTCCTCACCGGCGACGGCAGCCACCTCTACCTGGGTCTCACCGGCATCTGCGGCATCTGGAGCAGCAACAACGGCGGCAGCGACCTGGTCGACCTGTTCATCGCCATCGACACTGACAACGTCACCGGCCAAAACAGCTACGAGGCCGCCGCCCCCTGGAACAAGCGCGTCGACTTCGCCGGCTGGGACCCAGAATACATCCTGGCCGTAGAACGCATCCAAAGCGGCAGCGATTACGCCGCCCTGCTAGACACGCCCGGCACCTGGAACGCCACCCCCCTCACCTACGGCAGCGATTGGGCCGGCGACTTCAGCGACTGTGAGCTGGAGTTCAAGCTGCCCTGGAGCAGCCTGGGCGGGCGGCCCACCGGCGGCCGGGTCTGGAATTTCGCCGTCTACACCACCCACGACGCCGACGGCTACGACGTCTATGACAGCGGTCCCGGCATTGGCACCAGCCTCTACTTTGAGCAAATCGGCGATTACCCGGTAGACGCCGATTATGCCTGCGGCACCAGCGACCCGGTGATCATTGCCAGCGGTGGCAGCAGCGACGAGCCGGGCTGCAACGACGGCTTTGGCGACAGCGATAACAGCTACGTGGGCGACGACCCCACCGACAGCAGCGGCGAGCCGGGCAGCGACAATAGTACCAATGATACCGACACGATTATGAGCTACTATGCCGTGGCCTTTGACAACAGCGTTTGCACACCGCTGGCCATCACATTGCAGCAGGCCGCCGCCACCCCGGCCGGGACCCGGCCGGGCACCTGGTTCTTCATCACCATCCTCAGCAGTCTACTACTCACCATCATCCTGGTCACGGTCATGCGACCGCGACGCCAACCGAAGGCTTAAGGAGAAGCACATGCCAGCCTCATCCCGTCATCCCCGTTTCTACCTCATCATCGCCGGCCTCCTGCTCCTGGCGGCGCTCAGCCTGGGCGCGCCCCGGCCGGGGGCCAGCGCCGCCCCCGACAGCCTGGGCTGGGTAGGCAATATGTCTCCGGCCGGGGGCTCCACAACCACCATCACCGTCGGCGGCAATTTCACCGTCTACGTTCAGGTCTGGAAAGATGGGGTCACCAATGCCGCAGGCCAGGGGGCCAACATCTCCTGCACCCTGCGCTACGCCCCCGTAGGCTACTTTGGCGGCACCTGGGGCAGCCCCACCGACGTCCCCATGAGCTACAACGTCGACATCGGCAACAACGACGAATACATGGGCACCATCAACCCCGCCGTCGGCCTGTATGAATTCACCGCCTTCTGCACCGACACTGGCGACAACAGCAGCCTCTTCCAGGGGGCGGGCTACGGCCGGCTGGTGGTAAACACGGCCAGCGGCGGCTGCAACAGCGCCGCCCAGAGCGACAACAACGTCTACTGGAACGGCCTGCTGCACGACTCCTTCAGCAGCAGCTACCGCAGCCCGGCCGGGCCGGTCACCACCGCCCAGGGCACCGTCACCCTCACCTTCCGCACCTGCATGGACGACCTCAACACCCGGCCGCGCATCCGCGTGTGGAACGACTACACCGACAGCGAAACGCTCACCAACCTGGACTTCGCCGGCCATGCCGCCGACGCCTCCCTGGGCGGCGTCACCTACTGGTCCACCAATCTACCCATTCCCGCCAGCGCCACCATCCTCTACTACGTCTTCCGCGCCGACGATGGCAGCGCCACCGCCTACTACCGCGACGACGACCCCAAATTCTACGGCGGCGGCTACGGCCAGGCCGAGGCCAGCCAGAGCACCGCCTACAACAACTCCTACCAGCTCACCGTGTACGATCCTGCCTTCAGCGTGCCCCAGTGGATGCAGCGCGGCGTCGTCTACCAGGTCTTCCCCGACCGCTTCCGCGATGGCGACCCGGCCAACAACCCCCCGGCCGGGCGCTTTGCCTACGCCCGCACCAACGGCGCCATCACCCGCTCCCAATTCGGCGGCGCCAACCCGGCCGGGGATTGGAACTTCACCGTCTGCGATCCCCGCAGCCTCAGCGCCCTCAACTGCGCCGACGTCGATGGCGGCTACTACGGCGACAACTTCTACGGCGGCGACCTGCAAGGCATCCTGGACAAAATCAACGACGGCTACTTCGACAACCTGGGCGTCACCGTCCTCTACCTCAACCCCATCTTCCGCTCCCCCTCCAACCACAAATACGACACCGCCGACTACCTCGTCATCGACCCCGACTTCGGCGACCTGGCCACCTTCCAGGCCCTGGCCACCGCCGCCAACGCCCACGGCATCCAACTCATCCTGGACGGCGTCTTCAACCACACCTCCTCCGACAGCTACTACTTCGACATCTACCGCCGCTACGATGCCGCCGGCAACCTGACCAGCCCCAGCGGCCCCGGCACCGACGACCAAAGCGGCGCCTGTGAAAGCCCCGTCTCCCCCTTCCGCGGCTGGTTCTACATCCCCGACATCGGCACGCCCGGCACCGGCCTCACCGATCGCTGCGACCCCAACGACGCCGACGACCCCGGCGGCGCCTGGACGCAGACCTACGATGCCTGGTACGGCTACGGCTCGCTGCCCAAACTGCAAGCCAACTCCACCGCCGTACGCAACCTCGTCTGGAACAACGGCCTCAGCTCCGTCGGGCCATACTGGGTAAGCCAGGGAGCCGACGGCTGGCGCTTTGACGTAGGTGGTGACGTAGACCCCGGCCGGACCAACAACCCGGCCAACGACTACTGGGAAGGCTTCCGCAGCGCCGTGCGCGCCGTCAACCCCAACACCATCACCCTGGGCGAAGAGTGGGGCGACGCCTCCGCCTGGCTGCTGGGCAGCGAATGGGACAGCGTCATGAACTACCGCTTCCGCTCCGCCCTGCTAAGCTGGCTCTTCACCGGCTGCTCCGGCAGCGGCTGCACCAGCGGCACCAGCTTTGAAGACAACGACAGCAACAGCGGCAGCTCCAGCGGCGCCATCAGCCAGATCAACCCCTCCCTCTTCAACGCCCGCCTCATGTCCATCTGGGAAGATTACCCGCCCATGGCCCTAAAGGCGATGATGAACCTGGAAGGCTCGCACGACACCAACCGCGTGCGCTTCCTGCTAAAGAAAATCAACAACAACAGCGACGTCGCGGCCGTGCAGCGCATGAAAGAGTGGTGGCTGTTCGCCTTCACCTATCCCGGCGCGCCCACCCTCTACTACGGCGACGAAATCGGTCTGAACCACGACGGCGTATGGGCCACCAGCAAATGGGAAGATGACCCTTACAACCGCGTCCCCTTCCCCTGGCCCGATGCCAGCGGCAGCACCTACAGCTACGACGCCACCGCCCAGGCCGCCGATTTGCAGGGCTTTGCCCGCCACATGGCCAGCATCCGCCACGGCTACCGCGCCCTGCAAGACGGCGAGGTACAGCACGGCCTCATCATCGACGACGCCAAACAGGTCTATGGCTATGGCCGCACCTATGGCAGCGGCAACGACGCCACCACCCAAACGGCGCTCATCGCCCTGAACCGCAGCGGCAGCAGCCAGGCCGTGACCTTTAGCAACCTGAACGGCGCGCCGCTGAACCTGCCCAACGGCAAGGTACTGGTAGACGCCCTCACGGGCACCACCTACACCGTCGTTGGCGGCCAGGTCGCGGTGACCGTCCCCGGCAGTTGGGGCGTGGTGCTGCTGGAACAAGGCGCGGCCGACACCCCGGCCGGGCCGGGCAACTTCAGCGTGGTACAGGGCAGCGCCCCCGCCGCCACCTACAACCTGAGCTGGGACAGCGTGACCAGCGACACCGGCGGTGGCCGCGAACTGGCCACCTACTACACCGTACATCGCGACACCACGGCCGGCTTCACGCCCACGCCGGCCAACCAGCTTGGCACCGTGCTGCCCCCAACCTACGGCAGCAGCAACAGCCGGATCAGCTACACCGATACCACCGCCACCGGCAGCGCCTACTACAAAGTGTGCGCGTACAACGCCGCCGGCATCCGCTCCGCCTGCACCGAGGCCGGCCCCACCGCCCTCAGTCTGCTGGCCGTGGATGCCCGCGCCGTGTCAGCCTCACTGGCCTGGCTGCTCATCCCGGCCGGGCTGCTGCTAACCCTCCTCCTCTACCGGCGGCGGCGCATCTCAGGCTAACCAGGCGGGGGGGAGCCCCCGGCCGGGAGACAAGGAGGTCACAGCTTGAATCGCGCTCTGCTGGGCCTGGCCTTCTGGCTGGGCCTGCCATCTACCGCCCTGCTGCAAAAATACTTTGGCCTGGCCGGCGTGGCCGCCTACCTGCTGGGCCTCGTGCTGGCCCTGCTGCTGTGGCCGCGCTTTGGCCGGCACCTACCCCGGCCGGGGGCCGCCTTCCTGGAGAAACAATTCCCCTGGCTGGCCCTGCTCACCTGCGCCGCCCTATTGGGCCTCTTTGCCCTGGCCTATCCCATCACCAACAACGGCCGCACCGGCGACCGGCGCACCAGCGGCAGCGACACCGACGACGCCCTGAACCTGGCCACGACCGAACTGCTGCACGGGCGCTACCCTTATTACCCACGAACCTATCTGGACAACCCCATCACCCCCATGCCCGGTGCCCTGCTGCTGGCCATCCCCTTTGTTTTGCTGGGCAACAGCGCCTACCAGAGCTTTTTCTGGCTGCTGCTGTGGCTGCTGGCCATGCGCCGCCATTGGCAGGCCGGTCGCCCGCCGCTGCTGCTGCTGTGGCTGATGCTGGCCCTCTCCCCGGTTGTGGTATACAGCCTGGTGGTGGGCAACGATTACCTGGCCAACAGCCTGTACGTGCTGCTGTTCATGTTGTGGCTGGTGCGGTGGGCACCCCGGCCGGGGCTGAACCCCTGGCTCAAACTACTGCCCGCCATCTGCCTGGGCATTGGGTTGTCATCGCGGGCCAACTTCCTGCTGCTACTGCCCCTCATCTTCGCCACCCTGGCCCAGTTGGCCGGCCGGCCGGCGGCACTGCGCAGCACGGTCACAACCGGGCTAACCTTTCTGCTGGTGACATTACCCTTCTATCTGTACGACCCGGCCGGGTTCTCCCCCCTACACACCACCGATGAACTGGGCCGCTTCAACCACCTGCTGCCCTACGCCGGGCTGCTCATCCCCCTGGCCACGGCGCTGCTGGCCCTGTTCCTGGCCTGGCGGCAGCGCGTGGGCGCAGACTTGCAGCAGTTGTTCCGCAGCAGCGCCCTGGTCCTGGCCCTGCCGGTGCTGGCCGGCCTGGCCCTGGCCCTGCTGGCTTATGGCCCGGCCGGGTTCACCTTCGCCTTCTTTGGCCTCTTCCCCCTCTTCTTCGGGGCGACGGCCAGTTGGCACAGCGCAGTTTGCCCCCGGCCCCATTTGTTATAAACTGGACTGCATGAACCGAAAATACCGCCTTCTTTCCCTTTCCCTTTCCCTTTTCCTGCTCCTGTCCCTGCTGCTGGCGGTGGCCTGCCGCCCGGCCGCCGCGGAACCCACCCCAACGCCAGCCCCGGCCGGGGCCATCCCCGTCTCCCCCCTCCCGGCCGGCCTGCCCACCGGCACCGACGGCCAGCCCTGGTGGAACGACACCGTCTACTACGAAATCTTCGTGCGCAGCTTTTACGACAGCGACGGCGACGGCGTAGGCGACCTGAACGGGTTGATTGAGAAGCTGGATTACCTGAACGACGGCGACCCGGCCACCACCGACGACCTCGGCATCACCGGCCTCTGGCTCATGCCCATCATGGAGTCCCCCAGCTACCACGGCTACGACGTGGTAGATTACTACACCGTAGACCAGGAATATGGCACCGTCGAAGATTTCCAACGGCTGATGGATGAGGCGCACAAGCGGGGCATTCGCGTCATCGTAGACCTGGTGCTAAACCACACCGGCCGGGACAACCCCTGGTTCCAGGAAGCCCAAGACGAAGGCGACCCTTACCGCGACTGGTACCTATGGGCCGACGAAGACCCCGGCTACAAAGGCCCCTGGGGCGAAACCGTCTGGCACCCCACCGGCGACGAATATTTCTACGGCGTTTTTTGGGAAGGGATGCCCGACCTGAACTACCGCAACCCGGCCGTCACCGAGCAGATGCACGACATCTCCCGCTTCTGGCTGCAAGAGATGGGCGTGGACGGCTTCCGCCTGGACGCCGTGAAACACCTGATTGAAGAAGGACAGCTCCAGGAAAACACCGAGGCCACCTACGCCTGGTTTGCCGATTATCAAACCTTCTATGAGTCGATCGCCCCGCAGGCCATGGTCATCGGCGAGGTGTGGAGTCCCACCCCCGCGGTGGTACGCTACATCGACAACGGGCTGGACCTGGCCTTTGAGTTTGACCTGGCCCAGGCGATTTTGAACAGCGTGGAGGATGGCCGGCAGGATGGGGTGGCCGCCCAGATGGAGAAGGTGGTGGCCGGTTACCCGGCCGGGCAGTACGCCGTCTTCCTGACCAACCACGACCAAAACCGGGTGATGTCAGAGCTAAACACCAACGCAGACAAAGCCCGCCTGGCCGGCACCATCCTGCTCACCGCACCCGGCGTGCCCTTCATCTATTACGGCGAAGAAATCGGCCTGCGCGGCATCAAGCCCGACGAAGACCTGCGCCGCCCCATGCAATGGTCGGCCGAGGAGAATGCCGGTTTCACCAGCGGCACCCCCTGGCGCCCGCCGCACCGCACCTACACCGAATTCAACGTGGCCAGCGAGAGCAGCGACCCCAACTCGCTGCTGAGCCATTACCGCGCCCTGGTGCAGTTGCGCAGCAACCACGAAGCCCTGCGCGTGGGCGATTGGGCTTTGGTAGAGACCGGCACGCCCAAGGTCTACGCCTTCCTCCGCTTCAGCGACGACGAGGTGATCCTGGTGCTGCTAAATCTGCGCGACGAGGAATTGGCCGATTATGCGCTCTCGTTGCCCGGCGGGGTACTCCCGGCCGGGGCGCTCACCCCCAACACCCAGGCCTTCATGCTCTATGGCAGCGGCGACCCGGCCGGGCCAACCATCAGCGCCGACGGCAGCTTCAGTGACTACCAGCCCTTCCCCAGCCTGCCCCCCTACAGCAGCCTCATCCTCCAACTACAACCCGCCGCCAGGTAGAACGGACCACACAACCACCATGCCCCCTTCACCCCACGTCAAAATCTGCGGCCTTACCAACCTGGCCGACGCCCTGGTCGCCCGCGATGCCGGGGCCGACCTGCTCGGCTTCATCTTCTATCCCCCCAGCCCGCGGGCCATCAGCCTGGCTGCGGCCCAGACCATTGTGGCCCGGCTGCGGGCTGAGCCGGGCTGCCCCATGCTGGTGGGCGTCTTCGTCAACGAAAGCGCCACTCACGTGGCCGCCATCCTCGACCAGGGCCAGCTCGACCTGGCCCAACTCAGCGGCGAAGAAACCCCCAACCTCATCGGCGATCCCGATTCACCACTGTACGGCCGCAGCTACAAGGCGCTGCGCCCCACCTCCCTCACCGAAGCCGAAGTGGAAGCGGAGTGGTACCTGCCGCCGGAGCCGCTCCCCGGCCGGCCATCACTGCTCATCGACGCCCACCACCCCACCCTGCGCGGCGGCACCGGCCGGGTAGCCGACTGGTCCCTCACCGCCCACCTGGCCGCCACCATCCCCGGCCTGCTGCTGGCCGGCGGCCTGACCCCGGACAACGTGGCCCAGGCCGTGGCCCAGGTACAGCCCTTTGGCGTAGATGTGGCCAGCGGGGTGGAAGCCGCCCCCGGCCGGAAAGACCACGCCCGCCTGCGCGCCTTCATCCGCGCCGCCAAACAAACCTGAGCCTGCCAACGGAACCAGCCATGACCTCTCCCTTCACCACCCTCTCCAGCCGGATCGCCTGGGCCTGCCCCTGGTACAACATCCGCCAGGACAAACTGCTGCTGCCCGATGGCCGGCCGGGCGAATACAATGTCGTCCAGCACCCCGGCGCCGCCTGGGTGGTGCCCGTCACCCCACAGGGCGAGGTCGTGCTGCTGTGGCATTACCGCTATACTGTCGACGATTGGTGCTGGGAACTCCCGGCCGGGGGTCTAAAACCCAACCACACCCCCCTGCAAACCGCCCAAGAAGAGCTGCGCGAAGAAATCGGTGGCACCGCGGCCACCTGGCAAGAAGTCGGCTGGTTCTACAGCTCCAACGGCATCAGCAACGAAAAAGCCCACATCTTCCTGGCCACCGGCGTCACTCTGGGCCCCACCGCCCACGAACCGGCCGAAGTCATGACCCTCCACCGCAAACCGCTGGCCGAAGCCCTGCACATGGCGCGCACCGCCCAAATTAACGACGGCCCCTCCGCCCTGGCCCTTATCCTGGCCGAACCCTATCTGTAAACGCCTGCGGCCGTCTGTAACCACCTGCCTATTCAGCCAGGGCCACATCCTCAAAGAAGAACAGCAGCGCCGCCGCCCCCTCAATCTCATCCTGCATGCCAGTCATGCGCCCCACCAGCAAATCTTCCTCGCTTTCGTCGGGGTCGCAATAGAAGTACAGCGAGCCATCGGCGCGGACATAGCCAATGCCAGCCTCGCCATCCTCAAAGAGGCCCACAACCTCCCCCTCCTCCTCCAGCCAACCTACCAGCTCATCGTCCCGGTCGCGCACTTCCCGCTCGTCATAATCCACCCAGCCCACGCACTCATGCTTGCTGGCCCGGCGAGCGTAAATTTTGCCATCCGTGTCAATCCAGCCAATGCGCAGCTCCGCGGCCCCATCGGCAATACGATAGATTTCCGCCATTGTTCACAAGTCTCCATGGTGTAGCAAAGTTCCGGCCCATCGGGCACGGATCGATGTTACCTCGCTTGTCCCATTCTTACGAGTATTTCACCCGGCCGGGGCCATCTACCCATACGCCCCCGCCCCAACAGGCATCGGCTGCCGCCCCCTGCCACACCGCCCATAGCCGGAGCGCCGTCAGCGCCGGCCTGCGTCACGAATCGCCCGGCGGGCCATTCCCCTCGTCATCTTCCTGCTCCATAAAGAGCTTGAGCGCGGCAAAAGTCGCTTCCACCGCCCCCGGCCGGACCGTGTAGCGCCGCTTCCCCTCCGCCCCCATCGTCAGGTGAACCAGGCGGGCCAGGCGCAGCACGTGCAAATGGTGCACCACCGTGGGGGCGCGCAGCCGCAGCCGCCGCGCCAGCCGCGAAGGACTAGAGGGTTCGTCCGTGAGGTAATGCAAAATGCGCAGCCGCGTCGGGTCGGCCAGCGCCTTCAGCGCCTGGTAGAGTGCATCAGGCACAAATTCGCCAGGGACCAACGAGGCATCCCCCGGCCGGGCGCCAAACACAAACAACTCCTGCCCCGTGCGCAGCGGATACTCAATAATCAGCGGCGTGATCCAAAAGGAAGGCACCATCACCATCTGGGTTACTTCCGGCAGCGCCTCCAGGCGCAAACCCTGCGACAGCTCTTCCAACAGCGCCAGCAGCGGCATGCCCGCCGCCAGCGCCTGTCCCTGGGCCACCGCCTCCGCCAGCGCCGGCCGGATACGCGCCTCCTCCTCGGCAAAAAACGCCTCGTAATACGCTTCCAGCCCCGACAGAATCAGCTCGCCAAACGCCTCCGGCCGGGACCACATATCCAGCAGCGCCACCACATCCTTCTTCGACGGTGGCGAACTGCGATGCTGCACCATCCAGGCGCGCAGGCTGGCATAATCAGCATCATCCCAACTCCCCTGCGCCGCCACCCGCTGCAGCATCTCGTTCATCTCCCGCCCCGGCTTCTGCGGAAAACTGGCCATCACCGGCAGCCGCTCCCGCACCGGCAGCGCCGCCAGGGTCGCCAGCAGCACCGCCCCGTCCTGGGGCAGCGGCAGTTCATGCAAAAAATCCAGCGGCCAGAGAAAAGCGCTGTTGCGCTGGAAAAACTCACGCTCCTCCGCCGGCAGGCGGGAGCGCACGCCAGCCGCCCAAGCCCCACGCAGTCCGTACCGCTCCGGCTCGTACAGCACGTGCAAACTCAAAATCATGTCATAGGCAGTCCCAACCTGCCAGATAAGCTGCGGATTTCCCATGCTCTTTTTCTCTAGTTTCCCGATTTTCAAACCCTGCCCCCTAGCATAACGATGGCCGGTCTATTCGGCAACCAGCGAAATGCCCTAAGGGCAGCCAAACAGCCTCAGTCGCTCGCCGCTGCGGCCGCCAACGCCTCCTCCGCCTGCACCCCGGCCGGGGACGCAGCAAAATCTGGCAAACGCACTTCCACCTCACGCACCAGGGGCACCAGGTAGCCGGTGGCCGCCGCCGCCGCCCCCAACAGCCCAGACAACACCATAATCAAGGCCATGCCCGCGCCTGGCCCGGTGCCCACCAGCCAGCCAAACAGCCCCGCCAGCCGGCCATCCGCCATCATCGCCGGCTCAAACAGCCGGTCGGCCAGCGGCCCCACTAGCAAAGTCGCCAGCGGAAAGGTAATCTGGGCAATGAGCCGGCGCACAGCAAAAACGCGCCCCTGCACATCCGGGGCCACCTTCGCCTGCCAGATCGCCTGGTTCGACCCATTCAAAACTGGCAGGATCAGGAACAGTGAAAAGGAAGCCACAGTCCAGATGAGCAGGCCACGCCCCAGGCCCATGAGCGTCTGGCCCAACAGAGCGGCCGAGAACATGCCCCCCAACACGCCCAGGATGCGCCGCCGCGGGCCGCCCCAGGCGCTCAGCAGCAAACCGCCCACCACGCCGCCAATCGCCCCCACCGACTGCACCGTGCCCAATACCAGCTCATCATTCCCGGTACGCGCCAGAATCATCGGCGCGACCAGCACCATGGCAAAGGCGCTGAGGAAATTGAGGGTTGTGAAGACCAGTTGCAGTCCCAGCAAACTGGGCCGCCGGTAGATGTAGCGGAAACCGTACACCGATTCCTGCCACAAACTGCCCTGCCCTTCCCGGCCGGCGTCACTCTGCACCGGCTGGGGAATAAACACAAAGAACAGCACCCCTACCGCAAACAAAAACGTCACAATATCAATCAGCAAAATACTCGACAGCCCCAGCAGCGCCAACAGCGCCCCGGCCATCACCGGGGCCATGACCCCGGAGGCCGACTGGGCCAGCGACAACAGTCCACTGGCCCGCGCATACTGCTCCTTGGGCAGCATCAGCGTCACCGCCGCCGAATAAGCCGGAAACTGGAACGCCTGAAACACCCCGGCAAACGCTCCGGTCACATAAAGATGCCAGATTTGCAGGTTGCCGCTCAGATAAAGCAAGAACACCGCAATCGTCGCCAGCCCGGCGGCCACGTCACTGATCATCATCACCAGCTTGCGGTTCCAGCGGTCCACCAGCGCGCCGGCTACCGGGCTAAGGAGAACCGTGGGTGCAAAGGCAAAGAAGGCCACCAGTGCCAGGGCCGTTGCCTGCCCGGTCAACTCATAGGCCCAGATGGTCAGGGCAAAGGCAGTCATCGCACTGCCGGTGAGCGACACCAACTGCCCGGCCCACACAAGCATGAAGGCCCGCATGCCGGTATACTGCCTGGTTGAACTGGTCATAAGCTGATTTCCTTCTCCAATTCTCGCGTGCTAAATTCGCCGCTGGCCTCATTGTTGCCGGGCCGCAACGATGCACGTCTCTTGGGGCTGAGCCTGTCGAAGCCCGGTTCCCTCTCCAACAGGCTCAGACGACACCTGTATCGTCGCGCTGTACCCGACAAATTGGCAATTCCCCGGCCGGGTCCGCAGGCACCAATCTGGCAAGCGTCAGGCCCATTCATTTCTGCGTCCCTCCGGCCCTCAGGGCCAATGCCCCAATCTCTGGTTATCCGGGAGAAAAGGTGTTAGACTAACAGCCAGCCTGTTAGATAATAGTCTAACACACACTGTCTGTCAATAAACCCACCCGGCCGGGAAGGCAAAGAACACATGGCCCAACATCAGGCATCACCCAAACAACCATTCTTACCCCGAACCGTCATCGTGCTGGGCCTGGTGTCCCTGCTCAACGACACCGCCAGCGAGATGATCACCCCCATCCTGCCCCTGTTTCTAACGGCCACCCTGGGGGCCAGCCCGGTAGCCGTGGGCCTGATCGAAGGCGTAGCCGAAGCCACCGCCAGCCTGCTAAAGCTCATCTCCGGCCGGTTGGCCGACCGGGGCTGGGGACACAAGCGGCTGGTGCTCAGCGGCTATGGCATCTCCAACATCGCCCGGCCCCTCATTGGCTTAGCTCTGAGCTGGCCGTGGGTGCTGCTGCTGCGCTTCTTCGACCGGGTAGGCAAGGGCATTCGCACCTCGCCGCGCGACGCTCTCATTGCCGGCGCAGCCGACCAACACATTCGCGGCCGGGCCTTTGGCTTTCACCGGGCCATGGACCATACCGGGGCGGTGGTGGGACCCCTGCTGGCTTTTGTCCTGTTGCAGCAGGGCGTGGCCCTGAAAAATGTCTTCTTGCTTTCTGTGGTACCGGGCACGCTGCTGATATTGCTGCTGTGGTGGGCACTCCCCGGCCGGGAAAGCGATCCCCCTGCCCTGCCCACGCCCCCGCCCCTGCACTGGCGCGGGCTAGACCGGCACGTGCGGGCCATGGTGCTGTCGGCCGGCGCGCTGGCCTTTGCCACCGCGCCCGACGCCTTTCTCATCCTGTGGGCCAGCCGGCAGGGCGTGGCCACCGTGTGGGTACCACTATTGTGGGCGGCCACCCACGCCGTGCGCGCCGTCATCGCCGGCGCGGGCGGCACCCTATCCGACCGGGTCGGGCGGCTGCCCATTGTGACCACCGGCTGGTTAGGGCGGATTGTGCTGCTGGTGCTGCTGGCCTGGGCCCCGGCCGGGGTCGGGCTGGCCTGGCTGCTCTTCCTCACCTACTCTGCCACCACCGCCTTCACCGAAGGGGCCGAGCGCGCCATCATCGGCGATTTTGCCCCGGCCGACCAGAAGGCCACCGCCTTTGGTCTGTATCACATGCTCATTGGTCTGCTCGCCCTGCCCGGCGCGCTGCTCTTCTCTGCCCTTTGGGAATGGGTCAGTGTCAGCAGCGCATTCATGGTCGCTGCCCTGCTCACCGGTGGCGCAGTCACCGCCCTACTCTGGCTTAGCACACGCGGCCAAAGAAGTTAATCAGCCAGACAGCCTGTCAGCAAGAAGCGACCCCCACGGGATCCCCCAACCCGGCTCTACAAGCGGCCCAGGTAAAGATTGGTGATGTAAGCGAAATTGACGTAGCCCTCTTGCGCGTGGGCCTCAAATACCTGGCGCAGCGCACGCAGGGCAGCTTCGTGCTGCGGATGCCCGGGCAGTGGGGCGGTAGAGGTGGAGAGGAACCGTCGACATCACCACCTCATGAGAGCTGAGACTGACTGCGAATCGTTTCCTTGGCCATGGCCACCACCATTTCTTGCACTTTGCTCAGCGGTCCCTCCAGCGTGCAGCCGGCAGCCAGCGGGTGACCGCCGCCACCCAGATTCAAGGCCAGTTCCGAGACGCTGTAAGGCGGGCGGCAGCGAAAGCTCACATACACCTTGCCGTCATCATACGCCATCAGCACCGCGCCAATGGCCGCCTGGTACACGTCGGCCAGCATATTCACCAGCCCGGCGCTGCCGATACCCTCAAAGCCGGTCGCCTTGCGCTCCTCATTGCTAATAACCGACCAGAGCAGGCCATCCTCAAAGCGCATGTTGTTCAGACCCATCTGCCACAAGCGCAAAGTTGATAGCGGCTTCAGCGTCAGGGCCTCAGACATCACCAGCGTCAGGTCGGCCCCGGCGCGCATCAGGTCACCGGCCGCTTCAAAGGTGCGCGGCGTTACCCCCACGGTGCGGAAGCCCAACGTATCGGTGACAATGCCGGTGAGCAGGCTTAGGGCCAGGGGGGGAGTCAGGGTAACTCCCAAAGCCGGCAGCCAGTAATAGAGCACCTCGGTCGCCGAGTTCGCTTTAGGGTCCACCACGTTCACATCCCCAAACATGGTGTTGGTCACGTGGTGGTCCAGGTTGATGATTGGCGGCTTTGGGTCAGGCAGATCGGCAAACACACAGCCCATGCGCTGCATATCGCCGCAATCCACGGCGATGACCAGGTCATAGGCGTTGTGGGTCAGCACGGTCTGTAATCTGTCCACCAGCGTCAGAAAGCTAAAGCGGTTGGGCGCCTGGTCATCACAGGCCAGCGTAAACTGCTTATTTAGCTGCTCCAGGCCCAGTCCCACGGCGGTCAGAGCGCCGATGGCATCGCCATCCGGGGCGATGTGCGTGATGACCAGGATGCGGCTGGCTTTGGCCAACAGCGCTTTGCTGGCTTCTATCTCATACGCAAACACTAGTCTTCCTCAGCAGCCGTGGGTGGAGCGGTGGGTTCGTCGGGCAACCCGGCCGGGATATCCAGGCCATCTAGCAGTCGGTTGATATGCTCCGCGCGCGCCAGCATCGGATCCCAGTGGAAGCGCAGGTGCGGCGTGGTACGCATGCGCAGCGTGTCCGCCAGTTCGCGCCGCAAAAAGCCCGTGGCACTCTCCAGCGCCGCCATCACGTCCGCCTGCCGCTCATCTTCGCCCAAAGCATGCACATACACATCCGCATACTGCAATTCCCGGTCAATCGTCACTTCAGTAACCGTCAACCCTTGCAGGCGAGGGTCACGCATCTCGCGCAGAAAAAGCTCGCTTAGAAGCGTACGGATCTGTTCAGCAACGCGTCCCTGTCTTACCTTGCTCATCTTTTACTGCTCCGTCTGACTCATGACAAAGAACTCAAGCAGATCCCCTTGCTGGACGTCATTCCACTTGTCGATACTCACGCCGAACTCAAACCCGGTGCGCACTTCACGCACATTGTCTTGCAGGTGGCGCAAACTGCTAACCGAACCGACATGAATCAGGTTCGCCTGGCGAATCACGCGCACTTTGGCATTACGCCGGGCCACGCCCGTGCGCATGTAGCAGCCAGCAATGACGCCCACACTGCGGATATTAAAGATCTGGCGCACTTCGGCGCGACCAATAACCACTTCTTCGTAAACCGGACCCAGCAGCCCCTTCAGCGCTTTCTCCACATCTTCCAGCAACTTGTAGATGATGTCGTACACCTGGATTTGGACGCCCTCGTTGCTGGCGGTGACCCGCGCGGCCGGGTCGGCATCCACGCTGAAGCCCAGCACCACAGCGTCGGAAGCAGAGGCCAGCATAATGTCGCTCTCCGTGATGTTGCCGGTTGCGGCACGCAGGATTTCCACTTCAACTTCTTCAGTACTCAACTTATTCAGCGAGTTGACAAGTGGCTCCAACGACCCCTGCACGTCCGCCTTCACCACCAGATTCAAGGTCTTGGTCTCGCCCTCTTGCAGGCGGGCAAAAAACTCATCCAGGCTAACGCCATGGCGATCCGGTTCCACCGCTTTCTCTGTCAGCAGATCGGCGACGATCTTACGCGCTGCCCGTTCGCTCTCCACAATCCTGAACTGATCCCCAGCCATGGGGATACCATTCAAACCAGACACAGACACCGGCACCGAGGGTTTGGCCGATTTCAGCGGGGCACCGGTAAAGTCGAACATGGCCTTAATGCGGCCATAGAATTCACCAATGAGCAGCGTATCGCCCAGTTCCAGCGTACCATTTTGGACCAGTAGGGTCACCATTGGTCCCCGGCCGCGTTCCTTGCGCGCTTCCAAAACCGTGCCGGTGGCCGGGGCATCTGGGTTAGCCTGCGGGTTCAGGTCCTCGGCAATCAGGACAATGGCCTCAAGCAGGTCATCAATCCCCAGTTTTTGCCGGGCGGAAACAGGGATAACCATCGTGTCACCATCCCATTCGTCCGGCACCAGCCCAATCTCAGCCAACTGCTGCTTCACCCGCTCCGGGTTGGCATTCGGCAAGTCGATTTTGTTCATAGCCACGATGATGGGCACATGTGCCGCGCGCGCGTGATCGGCCGCTTCCCGCGTTTGGGGCATCACGCCGTCATCGGCGGCCACCACCAGGACAGCGATGTCGGTCGCCTGGGCGCCACGGGCACGCATGGCGGTGAACGCTTCGTGGCCAGGTGTATCCAGGAAGGTGATGGGCGTGTTGTTGTGGACAACCTGATAAGCGCCGATGTGCTGGGTAATGCCGCCGGCCTCGCCCGCCTGCACGTTGGTGTGGCGAATCACGTCCAGCAAGGAGGTTTTGCCATGATCGACGTGGCCGAGCATGGTGATGACAGCCGGCCGGGGCTCAAGGTTCTCCTGCCGTTCTTCGGCAATAATGCGCCGCCAGACAGGTTGTTCGGCGATATCTTCCGGTTCCGGCTCTTCCGGGGCTTCTGTCTTAACCGTGAAGCCAAATTCCTCAGCCACAATCGACGCCGTATCAAAGTCGATTTGCTGATTGATGTTGGCCATGATGCCGTTGGTCATCAACACCTTAATGACATTGATGGGGCTAACATTCATCATGGTCGCTAGCTCGCGAACGGTAACGAAATCTTGGATGGGAATTAGATTGATATTTTCGGCGGTCATGCTGCACTCTTCCTACAAATTCGGGCCACTATAGTCCCTTACTCGTTCTAAACAGGCCATTTGTCCTGAACTCATTTACTGGTTTTACCCGGATACGAAAACGGAGAGAACAATGACCCTGTTTTCTCCGTGCTCGTGAAGGTATTTCTACTGCTGGCTTGAAGCAAGCGGTGCTAACGATGGTTGTTTATTCAATCATTGTTCTGGCCGCACTCAAGCAAATTTAAGATGACCATTTGAGCAAATATACTTTTTGAAGGTTCTATGCCACTTTGGGCGTGCTGACCGGCGGCTGATGGGCTGCCAGGGCAGCTTTTTCTTCGGCGGTCACTTTTGTTTTTAGCGCCTGGTCCAGCAGATTGCTGTGCAGCGCTTTGTCCCAACAAGCGGGCTGATCGCACAGGTAAGCACCCCGGCCGGGACGCTTACCTGTCAGGTCAATCACCACACCGGCGTCAGCCGTGCGCACAATACGCACCAACTGGCGCTTACTATCTTTCTCGCGGCAAGCCACACAGGTACGCTGTGGAACGTGCTTGCGGCGCGGCGCTTTGCCCTTCAACGACCACGCCCTCGCAGAGCCGGCCAGGCCAACTGGCCAGCAACAGCCTGGGGCACTGTCTGGCCCGCGCTAGAAGTCTGGGTCCAGGTCATCGATCTGTTCCCATTCGGGCCGGCGCCGGCTGCCTTTGCGCTTGCGTTTCACCACTACCCGGCCATGGTCCTCATCGAAGACCAACTGCTTGCCTTTGTGTGAACGTCCGGCCGCTTCATCCCGGTCAACCTCTTCTTCCACCGAACCGGTGCGCGCCACAACAACCACCTTCTTTTCCGGCTTCGGCTTGATCTCCGGTTGGGTGGGCACCAGTGGCGTCGACAGGTCGTCGATGGGGACTTCCAGGCCTGGCAGCAGCATCTCTTCTGCGGGCAGTTCCTCAGCTTCAGGCTGCGCTTCTTCCACTGGCTGTTCTTCGGCCGGTGCCGGTTCTTCGGCGGCAATGATTTCCTCAGCCTCTTCAACCAGTTCTGCCGCAGCCGCTTCCTCGGCTTCGGGGATGGCCAACTCCACAACGGCGGCCTCTGCTGCAACCTCCACCTCCTCGGCTTCGGCCACTGTCCCGGCCGGGGGCGCAACCGCCAACTGCTGCTGCAGCTCCGCCATCGCTTCTTTGATCACTTCCAGCGCCTTATCACCAACACCATCAATGGCCAACAAGGACGCATCCCCGATTTCCAGGTGGTACATCACATCGCCCACCGAAACAATCTCATGTTCCAGCAGCAGATTGTGCAGGCGCAGCGGCAGGTCCAGCTCTTCCAGTTCCAGGTCCCAGGCCTGCTTGGGCACCCGCTTGCGCGCGGCCACGCGCTCTTTGCGCAGCTGCTCGTGCGACACAGCTCGTTCGGCAATAATACGGCCTTCGACACCGGCCACAAAACGGTCCAGCACCATGTAATCTTCCGCCGTAATTGGCCGGCTGGCCTCTTTCTTGGCCAGCACGTGCTGCACCTTTTCAACCAACTCCTTGTCCCGGGCAACACGCTTGTCCGCAGCCGGGTCATTCAGGCGGGCCAACGAATCAGTAGCGGCCTCGGTCAGGCTCTTGATGTCAATGCGCCAGCCAGTGAGCTTGGCCGCCAGGCGGGCATTTTGCCCTTCCCGGCCAATGGCCAGCGACAACTGATCATCGGGCACAATGACCACAGCCGTCTTCCCTTCGTCCGGATGGTCTTCCAAATAAACCTGTGAGACGCGTGCCGGGCTTAGTGCCTTAGAAATGAAGGTGCGCTGGTCCGGATCCCATTCGATGACGTCGATCTTCTCATCGTTTAGCTCGCGCACAATGCTTTGAATGCGCACGCCGCGCATGCCCACACATGCACCAACGGGGTCTACGCCGGGCTGCAGGGCGACCACGGCCACTTTGGAGCGCGCGCCGGCTTCACGGGCAATGCTCTTGATGTCCACCTGGCCATTGTAAATTTCTGGCACTTCCAGCTCCAGCAGGCGGCGCAGCAGGTTGCGATGATTGCGGCTGACCAGGATTTGGGGACCACGGTTGGTACGCCTTACTTCAAGCATGTAAACGCGGATTTTGTCGTGGGCGCGGTAGCGCTCACCTGGCACCTGCTGGCTTTTGGGCAGAATCGCTTCCGTGCGGCCCAACCCAATGGTGATGTGTTGGCCACCAATGCTCTGTACCGTACCGTTGACGATTTCGCCTTCCCGGCCGGAGAAATCCTCAAACAGTTGTTCCCGTTCCGCTTCGCGAACCCGCTGCAAAATCACCTGTTTGGCCGTCTGGGCAGCAATACGGCCAAAATTCCGCGGGGTGCTTTCAACCATGACCATCTCGCCCAATTCGGCATCTGGGAAGCCCCGGCGCCGTGCATCAGACAGCAGCACCTCGGTCCGGTCATCGAAGATGGAATCAACGACTTCCTTTTCGGCGTAAATGGTTGGCTCTCCGGTACGCTGATCAATTTCCACGCGAATCTGCTGTGTATTGCTTACATTCATGTTACGCCGGTAAGCAGACACGAGCGCGGTCTTTAGCGCGTCGATGACAACTTCTTTGGGCAGACCACGCTGTTCACATATTTCGTTAAACGCCAACATGAATTCGCTTTTCATTCGCTATAAATCCTACGTCCTTAATACAATTGTCTGTAGACTGTTGTCTATGCGGGGGCCAATAAAACAAAAAAGTGGGTGTCGCCCACTTTTTTCTCCGCCAGATATCGTAAAAGCCTCGAATCACATTATAGCATGGCACCGCGCGCGCGGCAAAAACTGGGGGTGAATAATTGGTGAGAGAATGCCCCCGGCCGGGCAGCCACCCACTATCCAATCCATTGTTGGGGAAGGGAATCAGGAATTAGAACAGGTTGGCCAGCAGCAGCACAATAACGATGATCAGGCAGATGGTGACGATGACAATAGACACCAGCAGCGCCACCTGCAGGCCGGTGCGCCCGGCCGGGGCAGGACGGGCTGGGGGGGCGGGCTGCAAACGGGCCGCAGCAGCGGGTACTGGCGGGGTTTCCTGGCCGTGGGCGGCGGCCCTGGCCGTCTGAACGGTTGGTGTTACCGGAACCGGCACCACAGGCTGTGTCACCGCTTCAGCCACTGGCTCCGGTTCTATCACCTCTGTCCCGGCCGGGGGTTCCCTCTGGGGTTCCAGCGGCAAGAAGTGGGACAACACCTCCGGGGTCAGCTCCACATCATCGCTGCTTTCCATGGCCTCCGCCAGGAAAGCCAGCATATCATCGGGCAGGTCCCCCACGGGGGCCAGCAAATCCATCGCTTCGTCAGTCGAGTCAGGCGTTTCGCTCCCGGCCGGGGTATCCACCGCTGCCTCTTCCGCCAACAGGCCCAGTTCCGCCTGAATCTCTGGAGGGGCCAACATTTTCACCCAGTGCGGCAGCTCCGTGCGCACCAAAGCAGCCGCATCGGCCCGCTTCTTCACATCTTCCAGAATCGGCGCCATCTTGGTCCGGCCGGGAGTCAGGCCAGGCAAAACCTCCAAATCACGCGCCAGCAAATAATAACGCGCCAGGTGTGGGTCAAATACCAAATGTCCGCCCGCCCGCACCGAATTTCTCTCCTTCAGGAGAACCTCTTCAGCAACCCGTGGCGACAGGCGGCAGTGCAAGTGATGCCCGGCTTCCACCAGATCAAAATGGGTATATGGCACCTCTTCTGAGGGCATCGCAAGGTTCTGGACCTCGCCAACCACAAAAACCAGGCCCAACGGCAACTCTGTGGGTACCTGCAAAACCATTCTACTGTTTAGGCGACTGACTGAAATATCCACGGTCCACTCTACCTGGCGCTGCGGGCACTTAACCTATAAGAAAACCATTCCAGCGAACAAATCACTTGCACTCTCGTCGGCAATCCTCTAAACTTAATTTTGTTCACCTTACCGATTCTGTCAAGTAACAGCGCCGCCCAAACTGCCCCAGCCACCCCTGTGCCGCAGAAAAATGGCCCTGACATAGTTGACGAACGAGGCGGAATTGCTATACTTGGGGGTCTGGGTCAAGCAAAAGCGAACACGCTGTCCGCTGACCAGTATAAGCAGTTACATTAATAAACCGAAGACAAACAGATTGCCGACGTAGCTCAATTGGCAGAGCAATGCTCTTGTAAAGCATAGGTTATGGGTTCAAGTCCCATCGTCGGCTTGCACGAACCCCAGGGTCAGTGTCCCGAGTGGCAAAGGGGGCGGACTGTAAATCCGCTGGCGGAAGCCTTCGCAGGTTCGAGTCCTGCCTGGCCCACTATTTTTGAACAACTGTTTGCTGTATTGCCCACGTAGCTCAGTCGGCAGAGCGCATTCTTGGTAAGAATGAGGTCATGGGTTCAAATCCCATCGTGGGCTCTCTGCCCCGCTCATCCAGCCTTTTTGGGGAGCGGGGTCTTCTTGTGCAAAACGATGGCTGGCTAAGCAGCGCAAAAGAAAGCCTCTCCCGGTTTCTTTTGGTTAGTCTTTAATTCTTTGGAGGATCGAGGTCATTGAACTATGGGAAAAGAAAAATTTGAACGCGGGAAACCGCATTGCAACATCGGCACAATCGGCCACATTGACCACGGCAAGACCACCCTCACGGCAGCGATCACCAAGACCCTGGCGCTGAAGGGCTGGGCTGATTTCAGGGCCTTTGACCAGATTGACAACGCCCCGGAAGAGCGCGAGCGTGGCATTACCATTGCGATCGCCCACGTGGAGTATCAGACTGAGAAACGGCACTATGCCCATGTCGACTGCCCGGGACATCGTGACTACATCAAGAACATGATCACTGGGGCGGCCCAGATGGACGGGGCGATCCTGGTGGTGGCAGCGCCCGACGGGCCGATGCCGCAGACACGGGAACACGTGCTGCTGGCGCGCCAGGTAGAAGTGCCGGCGATGGTCATCTTCCTGAACAAATGCGACATGATGGACGACGAAGAGCTGCTGGAGCTGGTCGAGTTGGAGCTGCGGGAACTGCTGGACAGCTACGAATTCCCGGGCGACGAGACGCCGATTGTGCGCGGCAGCGCGTTGAAGGCGCTGGAGAGCGAAAGCAAAGACCCCAACGCAGAGGAGTACGCCTGCATCTGGGAACTGATGCGCGTGGTGGATGAGTACATTCCGCAGCCGGTGCGGGAGACGGACAAGCCGTTCCTGATGCCGGTGGAAGACGTTTTCTCCATCAAAGGGCGGGGCACGGTTGTGACCGGCCGGGTGGAGCGCGGCACCCTGCTGCCCGGCAAGGAAGTGGAGATTGTGGGACTGCGCGAAGACATTCGCAAGGTCATCGTGACCTCAATGGAGATGTTCCACAAGATTCTGGACAAAGTCGAAGCAGGCGACAACGCCGGTCTGCTGCTGCGCGGCGTTGGCCGGGATGAGATTGAGCGTGGCCAGGTGTTGGCGGCACCCAAGAGCATCACCCCGCACACCAAGTTCATGGGCGAAGTGTACGTGCTGCGCAAGGACGAGGGGGGACGGCACAAAGCGTTCTTCCCCGGCTACCGGCCGCAGTTCTACATCCGCACCATGGACGTGACCGGGGCGATCACGCTGCCGGAAGGGGTCGAGATGGTCATGCCGGGCGACAATGTCAACCTGCTGGTTGAGCTGATTACCCCGGTGGCGTTGGAAGAAGGCAGCCGTTTCGCCATTCGCGAAGGTGGCCTGACCGTCGGCGCTGGCGTTATTACTAAGATTCTAGAATAAGAACCTATCTAAGAATTGTCAGCCTTGGAGGGGCATTTGTAGCAACTATGTGTTACAATCGCCCCTCTGAGGTTATCTAACGAGTAACAAGGTATTGCTATGGCCAAAAAAGCTGTGCGCACCCACTTCACACTATCGTGTACTGAGTGCAAAGAACGTAATTACATCACCGAAAAGAACCGTCGTAATGATCCCGGCCGGATGGAACTGCAGAAATACTGTCCCCGCTGCCGGCAGCATCGCCTACACCGTGAAACTCGATAATCACCTGGTTTAGGGGGTTAGCTCAATTGGTAGAGCAACGGTCTCCAAAACCGTAGGTTGCGGGTTCGAGTCCTGCACCCCCTGCTATTTCACAAACAGACAGTTGAATTCCGAGACAAAACAGTGACCGAAGAAACAACAAACGAACCAACAACAGAAAAGAAACCCAAGAAGGTTAAAGAGCAGAAAAAACAGCCGAATCCCATTGGGCGTTACCTTCGGGAAACACGCGGCGAGCTGCGCAAGGTCACCTGGCCAACCTGGGACGAGACCTGGCGACTGACACTCATCGTCCTGGGAGTTTCGGCCGTTACCGCGATTTACCTGGGTCTCATTCTAGACACTCTGTTTTCCAGGGCTGTAACCGGCATCCTACGACTGACGCTTGGTATCTAACGATTGGCCAAGACAACATAATGAGTAACGATTTGGAAGAGCAAGAACGGGAACAGTTGCCTGTCGAGATAGGTGACGATACCAGTCAACCAGGTGCCGATGAGGATGGTCGGGCATGGTATGTTGTTCACTGTTATTCCGGCTATGAGAACAAAGTCCGGCACAGCATTGAACAGCGTATTGAGACCATGGGCATGCAGCACAAGATCTTTGACGTGGTTGTTCCCACCGAAGAAGAAATCGAAATCAAGGATGGCAAGCGACGCACCGTTGAACGGCGCGTTTTTCCCGGCTACATCCTGGTTCAACTAATCATGGATGAAGATTCCTGGTACGTGGTACGCAACACCCCAGGGGTTACCGGCTTTGTAGGCGATCCTACCGCACTCCGGCCGGATGAAGTCGCCAAGATCATGAACCGGATGGAAGCGGAAGCCCCGAAGGTCAAGTTCAACTTCCAGGTCGGGGAAAAAGTGCGTATTGGAACTGGCCCTTTTGCCGATTTCATCGGCACAATTCAGGCCATCGATATCGACCGGGCCAAAGTCCGTGTCCTGGTTTCCTTCTTCGGCCGCGAAACACCAGTCGAGCTGGACTTCCTGCACGTCGAAAAGGTCTAACAGTCCGGCTACTGGCTCAAGCCGGCCGGCTTCGTATTCCGGCATGACATACAGATAATAACCAGGCGAGGTATACCTCGCCTTCATTGTGAAGAAAAACTTTCGCACAGGTTAGGAGGAGCTCGACAAGAGCGATATGACTCCCCGGAGAGAGAAATGGCTAAGAAAGTAAAAGCGGTTGTAAAAATTCAGATTCAAGGTGGCAAGGCCAACCCTGCGCCCCCCGTTGGCACCGCCCTCGGCCCGCATGGCATTAACCTGATGCAGTTCTGCAAAGAGTACAATGCCAAGACCGGCGGCCAGGTCGGGCAAATTGTCCCGGTTGAAGTCACCATCTTCCAGGATGGCAGCTTCACATTTGTGCTTAAGACCTCCCCAGCCGCCGACCTGTTGAAAAAAGCGGCCGGGACCAAATCAGGCTCGCCTGTACCGAATCGGGACAAGATCGGCAGCATCACCAACCAGCAACTGCGCGAAATTGCCGAAATCAAGATGAAAGACCTGAACGCGCTAGATGTTGAAGCAGCCATGCGGATTATTGCGGGTACCGCCCGCAGCATGGGTATTGCCATCACGGATTAACGAACCAAGCGTGTGGGAGGATCTGCCAGCACGGCATCCGCCAATACCACAAGGAGTTAATATGCCTAAGAGAGGACGCAAGTACCAGGAAGCGGCCAGCAAAATTGACCGCCAAAAATATTACACCCGGGCCGAAGCCATTAAACTGCTAAAGGAAACGGCCTTCACCAAGTTCGATCCGACCGTTGAGGTTCATTTCCGCCTTGGTGTAGACCCCCGCCATGCAGATCAGCAGGTCCGTGGCGTCGTCGTACTGCCCAATGGCCTGGGCAAGACTGTTCGTATTCTTGTTTTTGCCCAGGGTGAAGATGCGCGCATTGCCGAAGAGGCAGGGGCTGACATTATTGCCGACGACGAGATCATAAAGAAGATTCAGGAAGGCTGGGTTGATTTCGACGTGGCTATTGCTGTGCCCTCAATGATGGGCAAGGTTGGACGCCTGGGCCGTGTTCTGGGTCCGCGTGGCCTGATGCCCAATCCCCGTGCCGGCACGGTTGCCCCGGCCGAGGATCTGCCCCGCCTGATTGAAGAAGCCAGAGCCGGCCGCGTTGAATACCGCGTTGACCGGACGGGCAATGTCCACACCCCCGTGGGCAAAGCCGGCTTCTCTGAAACGCAGTTACTGGAAAACTTGCAGGCCATGATTGACGCCATTAAGCAAGCCCGGCCGGCTGCGGCCAAGGGCACTTACATCCGGCGCATTACTGTAGCCAATACTATGGGTCCTGGCATCCGCCTGGACGTTGCCGAAGCGACGCTGTAGTTTCGTCTGCCTTTACAATACCAGACTGTTTTCTCCGCTGAAGACCGTTGGTGTCGGGCAAAGTTTGTCTGACTTAATTCGCTGCCAACCGAGGTGGGGGTAAGACAGGTCATCACATGGGTTCGCCCGGCAGCCTGGCTGCCAGTGTTTGCCCGCTTGTGCTGTTCTGAATCCCCATGCCGGTTGTCATGGGGATTTTTATTTTATCTTAATCTCAAAAGGAGGTGATTTTCCTTGGCTATTACAAAAGCACGTCGTGAAGAATTACTGGCCCAGTACATTGATCTTCTCAACCAGAGCCAGGCAGTTTTCCTGACAGAGTTCTCTGCCATGGAAGTGAAGCGCATGGAAGAGCTGCGCGCTGAAGTGCGCAAGGCAGATGGTCGTTTCTACGTAACGAAGAACACGCTGCTGCGCATTGCCTTGCAGGAGACTGGCCGGCCGGTACCGGAAGACCTGTTAAAAGGTCAAACTTCGGCCAGTTTTGCATTGGGCGAGGCGCCCGCGTTGGCAAAAGCCATTTCGGAGTTTGCCAAGAGCGAAGAGAAGCTAACCCTGAAGGGTGGCATCCTGAACAAGGACCTGTTGACGAGTGAGCAGGTGGAAGCGCTGGCACAACTGCCATCGCTAGACCAACTACGGGCCCAAATTATCGGTCTGATCAGCGCCCCGGCACAGAACATTACATCGGCTGTGGCCAACGGTGTCCGCCAACTCATTAACGTTTTGGATGCGTACGCCAAAAAAGATGACAATGCAGAAGCCGTAGAAGCTGCTGCATAACCTGTTGGATTCGCCGGCCTGGTTATAAGGTGTGCGGCGGAACGTTATTAACCTGAAAATCAAACTGAAAACGTGATTTAACCTGGAGGAATATTCAAATGGCCGACCTGCAAAAGATTGTAGACGAACTGAGCAGCCTCACCCTGTTGGAAGCTGCGGAACTGACCAAGATGTTGGAAGAAAAATGGGGCGTTAGCGCCGCCGCGCCAATGGCTATGGGTATGATGCCTATGCCAGGTGCCGGCGCGGTCGCGGCCGAGGAAGCTGAAGAGCAGACCGAGTTTGACGTGATTCTGAAGGACATTGGTCCGAAGAAGATTAACGTGATTAAGGAAGTCCGCGCTCTGACCGGTTTGGGTCTGAAGGAAGCCAAGGATGTTGTTGACGGCGCACCCAGCAAGTTGATGGAAGCCGTGAGCAAAGAGGCCGCGGCAGACGCTAAGGCCAAGCTGGAAGCTGTCGGCGCGGTTGTGGAAGTGAAGTAGTTTTCGCGCTCTCAAGCAGAAAGGGCCAGCCGGCAAAGGGCTGGCCTTTTTGCTTTCTGCCGGTGCAGCCGCCAATTTGATTTCCGGCGGCTTTGCACGGCGCACGAATGATGAAACGGTTCATTTTAGCTTCTGGGTCGCCCCGCCGCCGGGCGCTGCTGCATCTGTTTGGACTGCCCTTTGAGGTGGTAGTGGCAGATGTAGATGAAGAACTGGTTACGGACCCGAACCCGGCCGGGAACGTCATCGCCACCGCCCGCCTCAAAGCCGAGGCCGTGGCCACCAGCCTGTCACACAGTCCGGCCCTTATCCTGGCCGCCGACACCACCGTAGCCCTGGACGGACAGATGCTGAACAAACCGGCCGGGGCCAAAGATGCCCGCCGGATGCTGCAACAGCTCCGCGGTCGCCGCCACCAGGTACACACCGGCATCATCCTGCTGGAAACGGACACCGGCCGGGTCGTAACCGACGTCGCCTCCGTCGAAGTGCCGATGCGCCAGTACAGCAACGCAGAAATAGAGGCGTACATCGCTACCGGCGACCCGCTGGACAAGGCCGGTGCCTACGCCATCCAACACCCCACCTTCAAACCCGTGGCAAACCTGGCCGACTGCTACGCCGCCGTCGTTGGCCTGCCCCTGTGCCACGTGGCACGTGCCCTGCGCAGGCTGGACGTGAACACGCCCCAAGAGATCGCCCCCGCCTGCCAGCGTTACCATGCCTACCAATGCCCGGTATACGCCAACATCCTGGCCCAGACACCGCCCATTAGTCGCTGGCATCCATAGGCCGCGGCTGGTGGCTACCACTTGCGCACCTATGTGGTAAAATGCAGTCAGTCAATATCCGGATGTCGTGAGGAGGACAAGGGATAAGATGGAGGAACTACAAAAAGCAGCGCAGGCGATTGCCGCCGGCAACAAGGCCGAAGCCAATCTGTTGCTGGCCAGGGTCATCAAAGCAGACCCCAACAATGTGGAGGCCTGGATTCTGCTGAGTGAGTCGGCCGCCACCCCCCAACAGGCAGAGACATTTCTGAAACGGGCGCTGTTGGTCGACCCGGACAACGAGGCCGCCAGGGCCAGACTGGCCGCCCACCAGGGTGTGCCAGCCACAACCACGCTGGCCGAGCCGGTAATCCAGGCCGAAAGCCCCACTCCGCCAAAAGCCCCGGCCGGGGAAGAGGCACCCATCGCGCCAGCGCCACCTGTGGAAGCAGAGGTGCCGGTGGAAGCAGAGGCTCCGGCAGAAGCAGAAGCGGACAGCGCCGCAGAAGCGGCCACCGCAGTCCCAATAATGCCTGTTTCGCAGGATCCGTTCGATTTTGAGGCACAGGCGGAAGCCAAAACCCTGCCCCCCTGGCTTGTCGGGGAAGAGATGTATCTGGCCAGCAGCGAAGCGGCGGTAGAGGCGGTGGCAGAACCACCCATCCAGCCCGAGGTTGAGGTGCCGGATTGGCTGAAAGAGGAGCCAAGCGAAACGTGGCTGGCAGAGAACCAGGCCAAGGAACAGGGCAAGGTCCTGTGGCAAGCGGGTGACGGCACACCGCCGCCGGAGACAACGAAGAAGCAGCCGCCAGGCCCAGCCCCGGCCGGGGTGCGGCCCACCCCACGCAAATCCGCCCCAAAGAAGAAATCCAGCATTCCACAAGGCAGGACGGCGACAATTCTGGAAGCCGCCATCGTCATCTTCACCATCGCCGCCTTCCTGCTGATGATCTGGTACTTCTTCGGCCAATAGCCAGCCTGAGGAGCGGTCTTGCCAGTTCCCGAGGGCACCGCAGGGCACCCAGGAGCAGGCAGCAAAGCCAGAAGTAGATCTGGGGTCTTCCCGGCATGACCAATGAACTGCTGCGCCAGGCGATTCGTGCCGCCCAGGCCGGCCGGCGCGAAGAAGCGCGCACTTTGTTCTTACAACTCGTAGCCCAGGATGAACGCCAGGAACTGGCCTGGCTGTGGCTGGTCGACCTGGTAGACGACGTTGAAGACCAGATCATCGCCCTGGAAAATGTTCTTACCCTCAATCCACAGCATCAACCGGCCCGCCAACGGCTGGCGGCGCTGCAAACAACCACCCGGCCGGGAGCCAACCCCGCCCCACCAACCCCAGATACCATGGCGGCCTGGCTGGCCGTGGCCGCCAACCTGGCCGCCGACCGGCAGTACGCAGCCGCCCAGCAAGCCTACCGCGCAGCCCTAAAACTAGCCCCCGGCCGGGCGCAACGCCAACACATTCGCCGCCGTCTAAAAGAAGCCCAACGGCACGCCCGCCTGACCACCCCCGTGGCCACACACAGCACCTTCAACTGGCTGCGCCTTAGCCTGGGACCAATCCTGATGTATGGGCTGCTGCTGCTCATTCAGGCCGGCTACCGGCCGGGGCAGCTATCCCCCCTTCTCTGTGCCGGGACACTGCCAGTTGTGGCCGGCAGCCTGCTGCTGGTAGGCAGCCGCCTCACCCACCGCCACCCGCTCTGGCAGCGAATCTTGGGCCCGGCCGGGTTTACCAGCTTCTACCAGCGGCTCAGCCTGGGTGCGTTGGGCTTCCTGCCCATTTTCTTTGTGCCCCTCTTCCCCAAGATTCGCGCCTTCTGGATTGTGCTCTATTTTCTGCTGGCCCAAATCCCGGCTGCTTACGCCGTTTTGGTCTCTGGGGCCGAATATGGCATTGGCTACTGGGCCCACCTGGGCGGCTTTTTTGGCGGCTTCCTGGTCTTCCTCTTACTCCGGCCAGAGGCCATGCACCGCTACCGGCTGGGCCTGCCGGTGTAAGGGGGTTGACCAGTCAGCCGGTCACCTAACAGGCTGGCCGGCTGACTGGCTGATTCACTAACAAGCTAGTTCAGGAAGTTGCGCAGCACCGTGTGCAAGATACCGCCGTTGCGGTAGTAATCAACTTCAACTGGCGTATCGATGCGGCAAATGGTCTCAAAAGTGAGGGTGGTGCCATCTGGCCGGACCGCCTGCACCAGGACTGTCTGCCCTGGCTTCAGGGCATCGTCCAGGTTGAGGGTGGCATAGGTCTCACTGCCATCCAAGCCCAGGCTTTCTTTGCTCTCGCCCGGCCGGAACTGCAGCGGCAGCACGCCCATGCCCACCAGGTTGCTGCGGTGGATACGCTCATAGCTTTCGGCGATGACCATCTTCACCCCCAGGAGCAGCGTACCCTTGGCCGCCCAGTCGCGTGAACTGCCCATGCCATAATCTTTGCCGGCCAGCACCACCAGTGGCGTGCCGTCCGCCTTGTACTGCAGCGAAGCATCATAAATGGGCATGACCTCGCCGGTGGGTAGGTAGGTTGTCCAACCGCCCTCGGTGCCGGGGGCCATGAGATTGCGCAGACGGATATTGGCAAAGGTACCGCGGGTCATCACCCGGTCGTTGCCGCGCCGCGAGCCATAGCTGTTGAACAGCCGCTGCTCCACGCCGTGGTCCAGCAGGTATTGCCCGGCCGGGCTGCTGGCCGCAATGGACCCGGCCGGGGAGATGTGGTCGGTGGTAATCGAGTCCCCCACCTTCACCAGCACCCGCGCCCCGCCAATATTGCCAATCGGCCGCACTTCCGGGGTCAGGTCGGTAAAGAAAGGCGGCTCCTGGATATAGGTAGATTCCTCATCCCAGTTGTAAATCTCGCCACCGCTCTCGGCAATGGCGTTCCACATCTCGTTGGAATCGTAGATCTGGCCATACTCCTGGTGGTACATGGCCGGCGTAATCGACTGTTCCACCACCGCCTTGATTTCGGCGTTGGTCGGCCAGATATCCTTCAGATAAACCGGCTGGCCGTCTTTGCCCGTGCCCAGCGGTTCATGCAGCAGGTCGATGTCGGTGGTGCCGGCCAGGGCATAGGCCACGACCAGCGGCGGGGAGGCCAGGTAGTTGGCGCGCACGTAAGGATGCACCCGGCCGGCGAAGTTGCGGTTGCCGCTCAGCACGGCCGACGCGACCAGATCGCTCGCTTGCACCGCTCTGACCACCTCTTCCGGCAGGGGGCCAGAGTTGCCAATGCAGGTAGTGCAGCCATAGCCCACCACATGGAAGCCCAACTGCTCCAGGTACGTGGTCAGTCCGGCGGCATCCAGGTAGCTGGTCACCACCTTGGAGCCGGGGGCCAGGCTTGTCTTGACATAAGGCGGAACGCTCAACCCCTTCTCCACCGCTTTCTGGGCTACCAGCCCTGCACCCAGCATGACGTTGGGGTTGGAGGTGTTGGTGCAACTGGTGATGGCGGCAATAACCACCATGCCATGGGTCACTTGGAGGTCATGGCCATTGGAAATGTTGGCCGCGCGTTCCAGGTCCGCGCCCTGCAGGCCGAAGCCGCGCTCGGCAATGGGCGCTTGCAGCGCTTTGCGGAAGGTCGATTTCATGTCGGCCAGCGGGATGCGGTCTTGGGGGCGCATGGGGCCGGCCAGACTGGGCTGCACGGTGGCCAGGTCCAGTTCTAGCTTTTCCGTGAAGGCTGGTTCGGGGCTGCCGGCAAAATAGAACAATCCCTGGGCGCGGGTGTATTTGTCTACCAGATCGATCAGGTCCTCATCCCGGCCGGTGCGGCGCATATAGGCCAGCGTTTCCTCATCTACCGGGAAGAAGCCCATTGTCGCCCCATATTCGGGGGCCATGTTGGCGATGGTGGCCCGGTCGGGCAGGCTGATGTGCTTGACGCCGGGGCCATAGAATTCAACAAATTTGCCCACCACGCCCTTCTGGCGCAGCATTTGGGTGACGATGAGCACCATGTCGGTGGCTGTGGCTCCTTCAGGCAGCTCGCCGGTCAGCTTAAAGCCGACCACTTCCGGCGTCAGCATGTAGATGGGCTGTCCCAGCATAACCGCCTCGGCCTCGATGCCGCCCACGCCCCAACCCAGCACGCCCAGGCCGTTGATCATGGTGGTGTGGGAGTCGGTGCCCACCAGGCTGTCGGGGAAGGCCACGGTGCCGGCGTTGTCGCTTCTGGTCATGACCACGGGGGCCAGGTATTCCAGGTTGACCTGGTGGACGATGCCGGAGGCGGGCGGCACGACCTGGAAGTTGTCAAACGCTTCTTTGCCCCACTTCAGGAATTCGTAGCGTTCCCGGTTGCGCTCAAATTCGCGCTCGGCGTTGATGAAGAGGGCGGCGGCGGAGCCGAAGGTGTCGACCTGCACGGAGTGGTCGATGACCAGGTCCACGGGCACCTGGGGGTTGATTTTCTTGGGGTCGCCGCCCAGGCGGGCCATGGCGGAGCGCAGGGCGGCCAGGTCGACAACGGCCGGTACGCCGGTGAAGTCTTGCAGGATGACCCGGCCGGGCATAAAAGCGATCTCTGGCTGGTGAGCGGCGTTGGGCTGCCAGTTGGCCAGTTGGGTCACATCTTCGGGCTGCACCAGGTAGCCATCGCAGTTACGCAGCAGGCTCTCCAGCAGGATTTTAATGGAGAAGGGCAGCCGGTCTATCTGGGCCAGGCCGTCTTCTTGCAGTTTTTGCAGGCGATAGTAGTGGACGTCGCCCCGGCCGGGTAAAACGGCACGGGCGTTGAAATGATCCTGTTTGCTCATGAGTCACCTCTTTTGGCCGGCGAGGGCACCGGCATGGTTCGTTGGTAGCGTAGGTGGGTATTATAGCCGAAAATCGCGTTGGGCAGCAGGTGGCAGCTACAGGTTTATTCGTTCGCGGTCCCGGCCGGGGGTGGCGGAACGCGGTGCATCTCAAAGGTGTCGGTAACCCGTGTGTAGCCGGCACCGGCCAGGCGGCCAATCGGCTGGAGCGCCGTCAGTTCCACGTAACCATCCCGGAGGATGTCGTCGCGGATGTGGATGCGCTGCACGTCGCCGAAGATAGCCGCCCCGCCTCCCGGCCGGGCACTGATGACCACGATTTCGCGCAGCCGGCACTCAAAAGAGACAGGCGCTTCAGCCACTCGCGGCACGCGGATGGTTTCGCTGGGCGCGGGCGTTACCCCGGCCCACGCAAACTCGGACCGGCCGGGGGGCAGCACCGTTGCCGTCAGGTTCATCTGCGCCGCCGTGGCCTCATTGGTTAGATTCACCACAAACTCCGGCACCTGCTCAATGTTGCGCCAGGTGTCCTTCTTGCGCCCGTCGGGGTGTACCCCAGGGCAAAAAACCAGCGTCATGGGCTGGGGACAAACCGCGTTAAAGTAGGAGAAGGGGGCCAGGTTCAGGTGGCCCTGGGCATCCATGCTGCTAACCCAGGCAATAGGGCGCGGCACGATGGTGCCAATGAGTAGTTTGTAACTCTCGCGCTCAGACAGCGCAGCAGGATCAAAAATCATTATTTCCCTCAGGTGGCGCGGTCAGGAGACCGGCCACAGCAAACTCAAAAGTTATTAACGGGCGAACCCTATGGATTGGGGTGCGCGCCTGGCAACCAACTGTAGACGTAATTCTCGTCTTCCAGGGCCAGGGCATGGGTGGTCAGGCGCAGGGGGCGGAAGGTGTCGACCATGACCGCCAGTTCGTCGGTGCGCGCTTTGCCAATGGAGCCTTCGTAGGTGCCGGGGTGTGGCCCGTGGGGGATGCCGTTGGGATGGACGGTGAAGGAGGCGCGCTCAATGCCTTTGCGCGACATGAAGTCGCCTTCGACGTAGTACAGCACTTCGTCGGAATCGACATTGGAATGGTTGTAGGGGGCGGGAATGGCCAGGGGATGGTAGTCGAACAGGCGGGGCACAAAGGAGCAGATGACAAAGCCGGGGCCGTCGAAGGTCTGGTGAACGGGTGGCGGCTGGTGCACCCGGCCGGTGATCGGCTCGAAATCCTCAATGTTGAAGGCGAAAGGCCATAGGTGGCCGTCCCAGCCAACAACGTCCAGGGGATGGTGCGGGTATTGGAACCGGGTAACCAGTCCACGCGCCTTCACGTGAACCTCAAATTGGCCCTGCTCGTCATAGGTGACCAGCCGGTCGGGCGGGCGAATGTCCCGCTCGCAAAACGGGGCGTGCTCCAGGAACTGGCCATAGTTGTTGAGGTAGCGTTTGGGCGGCTCGATGTGGCCGTAGGCCTCGATGACCAGCATCCGCTGGGGCACGCCTTCGTCGGGGAGGATGCGCCACAAGACGCCGGTGGGAATGACCAGGTAGTCACCCGGCCGGTAACGCAGCAGGCCGTATTGGCTCTCCAGCACGCCGGTGCCATCGTGGATAAAGTAGACATCGTCACCGTGGGCGAATTTGTACCAGTAATCCATGGCCCGGTCCGGCCGGGCTCCATACAGCACCACATCGTTATTGCCCATGAGGGGGACCCGGCCGGAGACAGCATCCCCCCCGGCCGGGAGTCCCACCGAGCGCAAATGGCGTGGGCGCAGCGCCCCCGCAGCCTCATACGGAATCTCTACCCGCGCCTCACCCAACACGCGGCTAATCCGCGTGGGCGGATAGAGATGGTATAAAATCGACTGCGCCCCGGCAAAGCCATGAATCCCCATCACCTCTTCATGATACAGCGAGCCATCCGGCTGCCGGTACTGCGTATGCCGCTTATGCGGCACCTCTCCTAATCTGTAGTAGTAAGTCATATCAGATCTCCAGGCTAACCGCGTAGCTTCAATTACCTTTTATAGATTGCCGCGTAGGGCTTGTTCGCGTTCGATCGATTCGAAGAGGGCTTTGAAGTTACCTTTGCCAAAGCCGCGTGAGCCGTGGCGCTCGATGATCTCAAAGAAAACGGTCGGGCGATCCTGAATGGGCTTGGTGAAGATTTGCAGCAGGTAGCCTTCCTCATCCCGGTCTACCAGGATGCCCAGATCGGCCAGCCGGTCAACCGGTTCGTTGATTTTGCCCACACGCGCTTCCAGGTCCTGGTAGTAGGTAGAAGGAACACGCAGGAACTCAATGCCATTGTCGCGCAGGGTGGTCACCGTTTCCAGGATATTGCCGGTGGACAGCGCCAGGTGCTGCACGCCGGGGCCGTAGTAGTAGTCCAGGTACTCTTGAATCTGCGACTTCTTCTTGCCCTCGGCCGGCTCGTTGATGGGGAATTTCACCTTACCATTGCCGTTCTGCATCACTTTGGACATCAACGCCGAGTACTCGGTGGAGATGTCTTCGTCGTCAAAGTGGACAAGCTGGCTAAAACCCATCGTCTCGGCAAAAAACTGCACCCAACGATTCATCGCTCCCAGCTCCACATTGCCCACCATATGGTCGATATGCCCCAGGCCAATGCCTTTGTGCCGGCCGCTGGCGCCATTGCCCGTAGCCCGCGCCACGTAGCCGGGCGCAAACGCGCCGTGATAGTCACTGCGGTCAACAAACTTGATCAGTGTGTCGCCATAGGCATGAATGGCCGAATAGCGCAGCACGCCCTGGCTGTCCTCTTCTTGCGTGGGGGGAATGGCCCCGGTTGCCCCCCGGCCGGTGGCTTCACGATAGGCGCTGGCGGCATCGGGCACTTCCATGGCAATGACGCCAACACCGTCACCGTGCAGGTGGATATGGCGGGCCATGGCGCTGTCCGGGCCAAACGGTGTGGATAGTACCAGGCGGATTTTGCCTTGTTCCATGACGTAGGAGGCGCGCTGCCGGTTGCCGGTTTCCAGGCCGCTGTAAGCAGTATGGGCAAAACCGAAGCCGGTGCGATAGTAGTGGGCCGCCTGCTTGGCGTTCCCGACGTATAGTTCAACGTGATCAACAGCTTTGATGGGCAAGAAATCTTCACTCATGTGGGCACACTCCTTTTTGGGTTAACGGCTGGGTGGCCGGGGATTGTGGGGTACCCCCGGCCGGGACAGTTGCGCAGTTTCCCGCAAGCGACTACGAAGTTTTTCATGGGCGGCGGCGAGAAACTGTCAGCGTATTTCGCCCCCAGAAAACCTGGCACCGATTTCCGGCGCAAAAGACTACACAAACTGGTTCAGCACGTTGGCCAGGCGGCCAATGCCATCGGCAATGCGCTCCGGGGCCACATTAGAGAAGCTCAGGCGCAGGCAGTGGCGCGCGTTGTGACCGGGCACGGCAAACGCCCGGCCGGGGATAAACGCAATCTGCTCCTGGGCCAACGCCACCTTAAGCACCTCATCGGCATCCACATATTCAGGCAGTTCCACCCAGACAAACATCCCCCCGGCCGGGGAAGTCCAGCGCACCCCGGCCGGGAAAGTGGCCGCCATCGTTTGCAGCATCACATCCCGCCGCTCCCGGTAAGCATGGCGCAGCCCGGCCAGGTGGGCCGGCAGCCCGCCCGATTGCAAAAACGCCGCCACCGCCCGCTGCGTCAGCCCCGACGACTCCAGGTCACCCGCTTCCTTCACCACCGTCAACCGGGCCACCAACCCGGCCGGGGCCACCAACCACCCCAACCGCAGTCCCGGGGCCATAATCTTGGAAAACGACCCGGCATACAGCACCCAGGCATCATCCAGGGCGCGCAGCGGCGGCAACGGCTGCCCATCATAATGCAAAAAGCCATACGGATCATCCTCCAGGATAGGCACCTGGTAACGGCGGGCCAAAGCCACCAACTGCTGCCGCTTGGCCAGGCTCAGGCTCACGCCCAACGGGTTATGGGCTTCCGGGATGACGTAGATGAAACCCGGCCGGTAACCGGCCGCCAGCCACGCCGCCACACCAGCCACATCCATGCCCGTCTCCAGGTCCGTAGACACCTGCAAAATCTGGGGCTGCAGCGAGGCCACCACCTGCTGGATACCGGTGTAAACCACCTCCTCCAACAGCACCGGGCCACCGGGATTCAGGAACAGGCGGGCTACCACATCCAGCGCCTGCTGCGCGCCGGTGGTCAAGAACACCTGCTCTGGCGTACAGGTAATGCCCCGGCCGGCCATCAACTGCACAATCTGCTGCTTCAGCGGCTCAAAGGGCGGGCTGTATTGCAGGGCGCGCGGGTCTTCGGCCAGCACGTCGGCCAGCGCCTGGGCGTAGCCGGCCGTAGGGAACAGTTCCGGGGCCGGCAAGCCACCAGCAAAGGAGAGGATACCCGGCCGGGATACCACCCCAATCATCTGGCGCAGCACCGAGCGCTCCAACGTAACCGCCCAATCAGCCAGCTTATCTTCCAACACCACTTCCACAGGGGGGACATCCAAAGCAGGAGAAAACATCGTCACGCGCCTCATTCAGTTGCCAGACCAGGCCAATCTTGCCGATCAGGCCAATCGCCGTCCAATCAAATCATTACTGAGCAGTTAGCCACCCGTCCGACAGGCCGCCATCCGGGTCGCGTAGGCCAACCGGGATAGCGGTTGTGGTTTTGATTTCGTTCAGGACCAGGCTGGTACGGATCTTGTCCATACCGGGAATAGGGGTCAGGGTTTCCACCAAAAACTGCTCCAGGTGCTTGCGGTTTTGCACCACCACCTTCAGCAGGTAATCATACTCACCGGTAATGTGATGGCATTCCAACACCTCCGGCATCGCCTGCACCAGGCTGCGAAAGCGGCGAATCGCTTCCGGCTCATGCCGCTGCAGCGTCACCTGAATGAAGCACAGCATATCGTAGCCCAATGCTTCACGGTCAATCAGCGCCACGTAATGGGTGATTACGCCGCTCTCTTCCAGCTTGCGCAGCCGTTTTTGCAGCCCCGGGGCCGACAGGTTCACCCGGCGCGCCAATTCAGCATTGCTCAGCCGGGCATCTTGCTGCAAATCATGCAGAAGGGCGCGATCGACATCATCCAGCATTCTAGGTCTCTTTAACTTACATGGCTGCTTTTTGGGTACAAAGTAAACTAATTATAGCGTTCTGGAAAATGATTATCAACTATTTCTCCATTCCGGTTCATAATATGTCGGACACAGATAGGCAAACGCGGCGCGGGTCACCGATCACGCCAACCCAATCACCCGCATCGGCCATTTGCCCTGCTTACCCTGCAAATAGGCCTGGCGATAAGCCGCAAAGTCAGGGTCCAGGGCAGAGAGAGGGGCCACCCGGCCGGGACCAACCACCTCCGGGTCAATCGTGCGCAGCTTGGTACTGACACGGAAAGTGGGGTTAACCTCATCCCAGGCAAAGCGCGTGTCCGGGGTCACCTGAGCCAGCAGCCGCTGCAAAAGCGCGTCTGGCCGGGCGTGCAGCCGCGCCCACACCACCGCATCCACACCCCAAAAATCAGCCTCGGTGATGACCCCCAAGGCCAGCCCGCGCCGAATAGCCAACGCCGCCAGCTCATACAGCCCCACCTCGCGAAAATTGGCCCAACTGGCCTCGTCGGCGGCGATGTAGGTGTAGGCCAGCCAGCGGGCCACAGCCAGGTCATCCACCATGATCCGCCCCTGGTGGACAACAAGATGCTGCAAGACGTGCCGCACCCCGGCCGGGGTGCTCAAACGCAGCTCCAGACTATCCCGCAAAAAATAATCCAGCCGGTCGGCGCACAAACGGGGGGCCGGCTGCTCCAGCAGCGGAAACGCCGCCTCATCCAGGAAATCATGCCAGTCATAGCCATGCCGGGCCAGCAGCGGCGGCAAATCGGTGCCGGCCATATACTGCGCCTTCATCTCATCATGGTAGCTCTGGCTGTCGTGCCCGGCCACCACGTAATCGATCACGTGGCTAAACGCCGTATGGCTCACATCGTGCAGCAGCGCCGCAATTTGCTCCGCCAGGGGCGCGCCCAGGCGGCGCACCAGCAGCATCACCCCCAGCGAATGGTCAAAGCGGGTCACCGGCTGCGTCACCCCAATCAGGCCAGAGATGCCATGCTGCAGCACCTGCCGCAGCCGCTGCACCGCCGCCGATTGAATCAAATCCAACAAAACTGGTTCCGTAATCCGCTCCCGGCCAAAAACAGCGTCATCGTATTCCATCCGTCCTCCAGTGTCTCAGCTTACCTGCTAAACGAAACGGCGGGCTGGCTTCCAAGCGGGGCCAGCCAGTCGGCCAACAGGTTGACGACCTCCCCTTGCCGCTGCACCTGCCCGCCCACCAGCAGCAGCAAATGCCCCCGCACCACGCTGCCATACTGCTGGAACACCCCCGGCCGGGCGATGACATTCATCATCCCATCTTCATCCTCCAGCGTCAAAAAGTGGTGCCCCCTGGCCGTGGGGGGCGACTGGTGCACCACCAGCAGCCCGGCCACGCGCACCCGCTGCCCATCGGCGCACTGCCCCAGCGCCTGGCTGCCCAAAATTCCCTGCGCTTGCAGCGCCGCGCGGTAAAAGCTGAGCAAATGGTCGCCCGGCGACAGCCCCAACACCGCCTGCTCGGCCAGCATGGCCGCCGCCGGCGAGAGCGGCGGCAGAGTGACCGCCTCCGGCGCAAAATCCAGACCCAGCCCCGCCGGCAAATCATGCAGCGTGCCCAGCGTCCACAACAGCTCGCGGCGGGGCACGCCCCAACGGTCCATCGCCCCGGCCATGATCAGGTTTTCCACCCCCGGCCGGGTAAGACGCGTGCGCCGGCAAAAATCGGCCAGGTCGGCAAAGGGCTGGTCCTGCCGGGCAGCCACAATGGCCGCACCGTCCCCCTCGCGCAGTTGCCGCACATAGTTAAAACCCAGGCGCACCTGGCCATTTTCCAGGCTGCACTGCGGCTGGCTATGCGCAATGTCTGGCGGCAGCAGCGGCACGCCGTGGCGGCGCAGTTCGTTGCTGAGAATGGCCGCATTCCAAAAGCCCATCGGCTGGTTATTGAGCAAGGCGGTGTAGAAGGCGGCAAAATGATAATGCTTGAGCCAGGCAGATTGGTAAACCAGCACGGCAAAGGCGGCGGCGTGGCTCTTGGCAAAGGCGTAGCCGCCAAAGGCGCGCAGTTGGTCAAAGAGGGCTTCGGCCACCCCGGCCGGGACCCCCCTGGCCGCCGCCCCGGCCACAAACTGCGCCTGAAACGCCGCCAGGGCCGCGCCCGGCCGTTTGGCCCCCAGGGCGCGGCGCAGCAGTTCCCCCTGCCCCGGCGTAAACCCGGCCACATCGCGGGCCACCTTCAACACCTGCTCCTGAAAGAGGATGACCCCCAGCGTCTCGCGCAAGGCCGGCGCCAGCAGTGGGTGCAGGTAGCTAACCGGCTCCACCCCCTGGCGGCGGCGCAGGTAAGGATGGACCATGTTGCCCTGGATTGGCCCCGGCCGGATGAGGGAAATAGCCACCACCAGGTCGGCAAAGCTGCGCGGCTGCAAACGGGGCAGCATCTGCGCCTGCGCCCGCGACTCCACCTGGAAAACGCCGATGGTATCGGCCGCGGCAATCATCTGGTAGACGGCGGGGTCGGTGAAGGATAGGGCGTCCAGATCGGGCGGCGGGCCGTTCGCGGCCAGCAGGGCCAGGGTGTCGCTGATGGCCGACAACATGCGCAGCCCCAGGATGTCGATCTTGACCAGCCCCACCGCTTCCAGCGCCTCTTTGTCCCACTGCACCACTACCCGGCCGGGCATGGTGGCCGGTTCGGTGGGCACACGCCCCATCAGCGGCGCGCCCGTGATGATCATGCCGCCGGAGTGGATGCCCAGGTGGCGCGGAAAGCCATCGATTTGCCGGGCCAGGTCCAGCAGCAAGGGCAGGGGGTCGTGCCCGGCCGGGTCGGGCGCAGCTTGTGGGGGAAGGGTCCCGGCCGGGGCATCGGCCAACAGTTGCACCGCGCCGGCAATCACCGGCGGAGCCAGCCCCAGCGCCTGGCCAATATCGCGCACGGCACTACGCGCCCGAAAGGTGACAAAAGTACAGGCCATGGCCGTGTGGTCCGCCCCATACCGCTCGTAAACGTATTGAATCACCTCCTCGCGCCGCTGGGCATCAAAATCGATGTCAATGTCGGGCACCACCTGCCGCTCGGCGGAGAGAAAACGCTCAAAGACCAGGTCGTGGGCCAGCGGGTCGATGGGGCTGATGTGCAGCAGATAAGCCACCAGCGAATTGGCCGCCGAACCGCGCCCCTGGCAGCGAATCTGCTGTTCGCGAGCGAAGCGCACCAGGTCCCAAACAATCAGGAAGTAGTTCGCCAGCCCCGCCTGGGCAATGACTTGCAGCTCGTGGGCCAACTGCTCGTGCAGCCGGGCCGGCGGGTCGGGGTAGCGCTGGGGGATGGCCGCCTGGCACAGCCGGCTGAGGTAGGCGCTGCTGCTCATGCCATGCGGCGTGGGAAAGGGGGGTAAATCTTGCAGCCCGTAATCCAGCTCAAAGTGGCAGCGTTCGGCCAGGTGCAAGCTGTTGGCCAGCGCCTGCGGCTGGCCGGGGAAGAGAGCGGCCATCTGCCCGGCCGGTTTCAGATAATATTCCGAATTCGGCCGGCGCAGGTGGGTAGCCTGGTCCAGGGTGGTGCGGTGGCCAATGCACACCAACACATCTTGCAGCCGGTGCTGGTCGGGCGTGGCATAATGAACGTTGTTGGTGACCACGCAGCCCAACTGCAAATGGCCAGCCAGGGCCACCAGGCGGGGCAGCCGCAGATGTTCGCCGGGCAGGAAGTGGCGCTGCAATTCAATGTAGAAATTATCGCGGCCAAACAGGTCCAGGTAGCGGCGGGCGGCGGCCACGGCGGCCTTGTTAACGTTGCGCTGGGTCACGGCGCGCGCCACTTCCCCCTGGGGGCAGCCAGACAGGGCGATGAGGCCGGTGGTGCAGCCGGTTAGCTCGGCGAAGGGCAGCACAGCCTGCCCTTTGGCGGCCTGGTGGCGGGCGCGGCTGATGAGGTAGCAGAGGTTGTGCCAGCCGGCCTGGTTTTCGACCAGCAGGGTGAGGTGGTGGTGCAGCCCCGGCCGGGACACGTCGGCCACAGTCAGTTCCGCCCCCAAAATCGGCCGGACCCCCTGCTCGCGGGCGGCCTGCAAGAAGCGAACCGCGCCGTAAACAGCGTCATGGTCCGTGAGCGCCAGGGCAGGCATCTCCAGGGCGGCCGCCTGGGCCACCAGCGCTTCGGGGTGGCTGGCCCCGTCGAGCAGGCTGAAATTGGAATGGCAGTGGAGTTCCACATAGGCCGGCCGCCGGGGGCCGGCCCCTGAAGAAGAAGGGTTCATCGTGGCTGTCGTTAGCGGCTCGTGGCCGGCCGCTAACTACTGGCCGGGGAGCAAGAATGTGTCCGGGGCGAAATCCGCCCACCAGTTACGGCGGGAACGCGGGTCCAGGAAGGAGCCGGCGTCGCGGATGGAGACCTTGATTTCCGGGCCAATGGCCCGGCCGAGCGCTTGCCGGCCATTCAGGGCTGGCAGTTGGCCCCGGCCGGCGGCGTTGGCCGCCTCGTACAGGGCCAGCAGCCCTGGCTCCACGCACACATCCTCAATGTGAACGGTGTAGCCGTAGACTACGTTGTCCTCCCGCGTGTATTTCAGGGTGATGCGCTGCGGGCTGGCATACAGCACCAGCACATCATACCCGCCACCAATATTATACCCGCTATCGGGCACATGGATCGTTTCGCCGGGCGTGGTGGCCATGCCCAACAGGGTGGTGGGCCAGCGGCTGTACAACTCGCCGCGGCAATCGCAGACCCAATCCCAGCGGTAGATCTGGTAGGCGGCGCTGAAGTCAGGCAGGCGGCCATCGGCGAAGAGCCAGCGCAGTTGGGGGGCGTTGGTGTCGTTGCCCCCGGCGTAGGTCACCAGGTTCAGGTCGGCCACCACCGGCTCGTAGCCGCGAATGGCCAGGTTGAGGTCGGGGTGGAGCGCGGCCGGGCGGTCGGTGGGCGGGGGCAGCACGGCCAGGGTGTTGTAGCTGCTGCCGGGGATGGCGCAGGTGGGTTCTTCCGGTTTGGCCAGGGTGGGCAGGTAAACGAATTGGTTTTGTTGGGAGATGACCTGCCCCGGCCGGGCAAACCACGCCAGGGCCAGGCAGGCAAGGGTCAGTATAATGAACCAGCGATAGCGCATCGGGAAGCCTCCAGGGTGTTTTGTTTCAGTGTACTGCATGAAGGTGGGTTCTGGCGAATTGGTGGTGGGAATTTGGTCATGCCGCCCGGCCGGGGCTGACAACTGTCACCGGCAGCTTAGGACAAAGATCACTGTCCGCCCCGGCCGGGTACCGGTATGATTGTGTGCTGGTGGCGAGGGTGGGACAAACTGAGGTTGATATGACAGGGAAACGGCCATTTAACAAGCGCATTTACACCGTCGCCGGCTACCGGCAGGCGATTTATGAGATGTTTGACCACCTGGATGAGCTGCGGGCGGCGGCGCGCTCCGGCCGGGTGAGCAAGCCATTTGCCGAGCGGATTATGCTGGCGGTGACCCAGGTGAACGGCTGCCGCTACTGCCATTACGGCCATGCGCGGGCGGCGCTGCGGGCGGGTGTGACCCCGGCCGAGATTGAGAGCCTGGTGGCTGGTGAATTTGACCAACTGCCGCCGGAAGAGCTGGTGGCGTTGCTCTTTGCCCAACATTACGCCGAGAGTGCCGGGCGGCCTGACCCGGAGGCGTGGCAAAAGGTGGTGGATACCTATGGCCCGGCCGGGGCGCAGGATATCATGGCCTATATTCGCATGATTACGATGGGCAACCTGATGGGCAATACGTTGGATGCGTTCTTGAGCCGGCTGAGGCTGAACCCGGCCGGGAACAGCAGTCTGGCACAGGAATTGGGGGTGATTTTGGGCAGCGTGGTGTTTATCCCGGCCGGGCTGCTGCGCCACAAACTGGCCTGAAATGTGGGCCTGGGTTACATTTGGGCGGCCAGACAGCAACAGATATCTTCACGAAAGAGGAACCAAGCACAATGGACATAGAAGAGGCCAATCGCGCCATCAAGAATGCCTGGGTCGCCGGCCTGATTGCCGGTGGCATCAACGTACTGTTAACCCTGATTTATGCCAGCGGCGGCAACCTGCTGCGTGTCGATTGGTGGAACTGGGTGGACCTGCCGCTCATGTTCCTGTTGTCCTTTGGCGTATACAAGAAGAACCGGGCCAGCGCCATCATCTTGCTGATCTACTACATCGGCAGCAAGACGTATTTCTGGTGGAATGAGCGGGCCTTTATTGGCGTGCCCATCGCCCTTATCTTTGCCTATTTCTTACTCGGCGGGGTGCGGGGTACGCTGGCTTATCACAAGCTGCAAAACGCGACCCCGGCCGGGGAGCATTAGGGGAGCAGGGAACCTTAGCCGGGTAGTTGGGGGCTAATCTGGGGTCTGACCCCGGCCGGGGCGTACAGCTCCCGGTAGCCCAACCAGGCAATGGCCACATAAGCCAGCGTCTTGGGGATCATCAACATGCCGATAGGCGGCACCTGCTGCACAAAGAGAATAACCGGCAGGTAAAACGCAAACGACGTCAAGATCATCGCCCCAATCCAGGTGAAGGTGCGATCCGCCAGCGCCCGCGCATCGCGCAAAATCAGGTAAGCCACCCCCAACCCCTGCACCATCAGCGGCACATTGCGATACAGCGACCACGGCTGCGGCGGCACGGTGCTGTTCCACGCATTGGCCGGGAAGAGCATAATCACCAGCCGCACCACCCCCGCGGCAAACAACAGGTAGGCCAGCCAGCCATACTGCCGGCCAAAGCGCGTCCGCCAAATGGCCACCATAACCATGTAAAAGAAAGTAACGGTAACGGCAGTAGCCAGCGCGCCCAGCCCCACCAACCCCACCGGCACGCCAAACAGCGTCACCGTCGCTTCCAGGCTGCCCAGGGCATAGGCCCACACCCGGAAGCCAACGTGCCCCGTATCCCCCAAAGCCAGCAGGCCAAAAGCCAGAATAAAGAGCCGGGCCAACGGCTGGCTAGCCTGCGCCAGTTGGGGCAGCCGGCGGGCCATGGTGATAACCAGCCCCCAAATGACGACCAGATAGGCGATGTTGAAGCTGATCTCCAGCCACATGGTCATGGTTTCAGACATTGCCACCTCACAAGCAGGCAGTCCGCCTGCGAATCAATCGAGTTTGCGGCAATTATATGGTTGTGGCTGGGTATAGAGAGGTGTTTTTTGTCGTCCCCGGCCGGGACAAACGTCACTTCTTGGCCGGCCCGCCCACACCTAAAACGGCCAGAACACAGGCACCACCAGCAAAGTCAGCACCAGCAGCACCAACGACAGCGGCAGCCCCACCTTCACGTAATCAGCAAAGCGATACCCCCCCGGCCCCATCACCAACACATTCGCCGCATGCCCCACCGGGGTCAGAATACTGGCCGACGAGGCAAAAGCCAGGCTCATCATCAGCGGATAGGGCGAGACCCCGGCACTCTGCGCCGCGGTCAGGGTAATCGGGGCCATCAACACCGCCACCACCGGGTTGGGCATGAACTGCGTCGCCGCCAGCGTCAGCAGGAACAGGCCAGCCATAATGACGGTTGGCCCATAGCCACCAATAGCCCCCATCATAACATCGGCCAGGAAGCTGGCCGCGCCGGTCTCCGCCATGGCGACACCCAGGGGCAGCATGGCCGCAATCAAGAAGACCGCCTTCCACTCAATATAGCGATACGCCTCATCCATGGTCAGGCAGCCGGTCACCACCATCAGCGTCGCCCCGATAATGGCTGCCACGGCAATGGGCAGCCAGCCCAGCATGGCCACAACGATAACAGCCAGCATCAACAGGCCGGCGATAGGCGCTTTGTTGTAGCGTGGTTCCTCCTGAGCCTCACCGCGCAGCACCAGGAAGTCAGGCTCCCGGCCGAGGATGTTCAGGCGTTCGCGCGGCCCGTACAACAGCAGCGCATCGCCAAAACGGAGGGCCATGTCACCCAGCCCGGTGCGGTAGGGGCGGCCACGCCGCCAGATGGCCAGCACCGACAAGCCATACTTCTCGCGGAACTGAATTTCGCGCAGGGTCTTGTTGGCCAGGGTGGTGTAGGGCGAAAGCACCGCTTCCGCCAGGGCCACCGTGTCCGATTCCAGAATGGCCAGATCGATGTCCGGGCTGCGCTCCACAGTCAGGTTCTGCAAGCCGCGCACAATGTCCAGGTCACGCGGCCGCCCTTCCACAATGAGTGTATCTCCCTCGGCCAGGGCGGTATCTGGGCTGGGCATGAGAATGGTCTGTTCCTGGCGGAGCAGGCCCAGGACCAGCAGGCCAAAGACGTTGGCGAAGTGGCTTTGGGCCAGGGTCTGGCCAATCAGGGTGGACCCGGCCGGGATGCTCACCGCCAGCAAATGGCCCGCCAACTCATACCCGGCCGCGGCCGCCGAATCAACCGGCTGGAAGCCCGGCACATCGCGGAACGCGGCCAGCTTCTCGGCCGGGCCTTGCAGCAGCAGGTGGTCGCCAACTGCCACCGGTATCTCCTGCAAGCGCGTGCGGTACGGCCGGCCATGGCGGCGGATAGCCAGCACATTCAGGCCATACTCCTGCCGCACGCCAACCTCAACCACCGTCTGCCCCAGGAAAGGGGAGTCCGGGGGAACAGTGAATTCGGCCAGGCCAATTTCGGGCGAAAGCAACTGCTCCAGGGCAACCGTTGTGGATTGGATGGCCAGGTTGGGCTGGTGGCTGAGCGCGTCCAAACGCTCCAGCCGCCCCAGCACCAGCAGCCGGTCACCGCCGGCCAGGATTGTATCCGGCCGGGGCGCCATGTGGCGTTCCTCACCACGCCGCAGCCCCAAAATGTTCAGGCCCAGTGCCTGCCCAATGTGGCTCTCGGCCAGCGTTTTGCCGGCCAGGGGGGTGTCGAAGGGCAGGGTGATGATGGCCAACCGCTCCTCAATGCCGTAAAGGGCGCGGTCCCCGTTGCCGTTGCCGGCCAGGGCCTGTTCGGCCTTGTGGAAGGGCAGCAAACGCTGGCCGATAAGCAGCATGAAGAGAATGCCACCTAGCAGCAGAACGACCCCGGCCGGGGTGAAGTCAAACATACCAAAGGGCGTCAGCCCGGCCGCGGCCAGCGCATCACTCACCAAAATGTTGGTCGGCGTGCTGATGAGGGTAGTCATGCCCCCCAGCAGCGTGCCATAAACCACCGGCAGCAGCAGCTTGGAGGGTGATTGGCCCGTCTGCCGCGAAATGTCCAGGACCACCGGCAAGAACATAGCTGCCACGCCAATGTTATTCATGAAGGCCGACAAAACGCCGGACGTCAGCATGATAATCACCAACAGCCGGCCGGGATGGTTACCCGAGATGCGCAGCACCCGCTGGCCGATGATGTTGGCAATGCCCGTTTGCGACAGCCCCCCACTGAGGATGAAAATGGCCCAGACGGTGATGACGGCCGAGTTGCTGAAGCCCGCCACGGCCTGCTCCGGCGTCACCAGCCCGGTGATGGCCAGGGCACTCAGCACCAGCAGCGCCACTACATCCACCCGCAGCCGTTCACTGACAAACAGCACAATGGCCACCAGCAAGATACCAAGCACAAGGGCAATGTCAGGGGTCATGGTGGCGAATCCGGCGCTTGCAAGGGCAGCTTAACCGGGTTTGGGTGGCCGGCGCGGGTCCAGCAGTTCATCCAGGTGCATCCAGATAGCACGGGAATAGCGAAAGATGAGCGGCGAGAGGATGAGAAGCACGGTGAGCGAGACGAAAAAATACCAGGGCAGCGCCGCGCCAACCAGGTAAAGCCAGATGGCAAAGGGCAAGATGGCGACAAAGCCCAGGATGTAGCCAAAGAAGATGGCCATCATGAAGTAGCCCTCTTCCCGTTCATACTTCGCGCCACACACCGGGCAGTTAGGGTGCATCCGCCAAACACCGTGGAAGATGGGGCCGCGCAGGCAGTGGGGGCAGCGGAGCTGCAACAGGGCACGGAGTCTCATGGGGCGGAGTATGCCAACCGGCCGGGTAAATGTCAAATGGGGTGGGCTTAGCGCAGGTCGATGGCCAGGCGGGGGTTGGCCCAGTAGACGGCCCCCCCGGCCGGGTTGGCCGCCACCTCCAGCCAGAAAGAGAGCTTCTGCCCCTGGTACTCATCCAGGGGGATGTCGATGGGCAGCCAACTGCCGGCATCAGTGAGCGTGCCTTCGTACAGCGTGGGGATGCCCCCGGCCGGGAGCACCCCGCGCACGCGCACCATCTGCCCCGGCTCGCCCCACACCGCCACACGCAGCGCCGCCCCGGCCGGGATGGTAGCCGCATACCCCAACCCCGCCCAACCTTCGGCCGGTGGGTATAGCACCTGGGCCAGGCGCGGCGCCCCGGCCGGGCCGGCCACCACATCCAGAGCATACAATTCGGCCGCCAGCGGCGACGTCTGGCCATCTGCGTCCACAGCAATCGCCTGCGGCCGCGCCCGCCACAACAAAATGGCGCGCTGGCTGGCCTGCAATTCCGGCAGCAGGTTGTACAGCACCTCGTCGGCATAATCCAGCAGGTAAAACTGGTCCGTAACCTCCGCATACGCCTTCAGCGCCGCCAGCGGACCGCCGTGCACCTCCGGCAGCCCATACCAGACGGCCAGCGTGGCCGGCAAAAAGCTGGGCGTCAGCACAAAACGATTGGCAAAGATACGCATTTCATCATCCAGCGCCGGCAGCAGCGCCTTCAACTGCGCCTCCGCCCGGCGATCCTCCAGCGTGTTTTGCAGCCACGCCTGCTGCACCCACCGAATCTGCTGGACATGCAGCCCCAGGAAGAGAACCACCAGCCCCACCACCCCGGCCGGGAGCCATTTGCGCCCCCGCACGGCCAGCCAGGGCTGGCGCACAAGCTGCTCAATGCCGGCGGCCAGGGCCAGGCACATCCCCGCCCAGGCGGAATAGACGTGCCGCCCGGCAAACAGCTCCGGCTTCTGGGCGTAGAGGGCAAAATAGAGGAAGCCCAGGTGCAGCCCGGCCCACAACAACCCCAGGCGGACCACGCGCCCGCCGTCGCGGAACCAGATGGCCAGCAGCAGCAGCAGGGCCGCCGCAAACAGAATCTCGGCCAGGGGCCGGGCGGCCAGGTTGGCCAGCAGGCCGCGACCAAAGCTGCTGTTGCTGATCAGCGTCCAGCGGCCAAACTGGGTCACCAGGAAGTGGCTGATGTTCCCCGGCCGGAGGTAGTCCAGGTAGTGCCCGGCCGGGGTGGCGGCCACGTCGATGGTCAGGTTGGGGCGGCTGAGCTGCACGTAGAGGTAGGCCACCAACGCCGGCAGCAGCACCGCCAAAGCCCACCATTCCGCCCGGTGCAGTTGCCAGCGCCCCGGCCGGGGCTGGCTGAGGCGCACAAAGACCAGGAAGATAGGCAGCAGCAGCCCTTCCTCGTGCACGGTGAGGGTGAACAGGCACAGCAGCACGGTCAGGATCAGCCAGCGAACCCGGCCGGGGTCGGCCAGGTAGGTCAGGTAGCAGATAGTGGCCAGCAGCGACAGCGCCGCCGCCTGGATAATGGCGATGCTGCTAATCCAGGCCACCACGTCATGGTGCTGGGCATGGATGGCAAACAGGGTCGCGCCGCACAGCGCGGCAAAGATACTTACCCCCAACTTGCGGGTCAGCCGGTAGACCAGGGCGATGGTCAGCGCGTGCCAGCACGCCTGCAAGAAGTAGTAGCCAAAGGGGTTCAGCCCAAACAGCAGCCGGTTGCCCAGGAACCAGATGTTTTGCACCGGCCGGTAATACCAGGTGGACCAGTAGGGCAGGAAAACTTGCAGCGCCCCGGCCGGGTTGGCCACAAACGCCTTGATAAAACCCAGTTGAATATAATCATCCCCCACAAACGAGGTGCGGTAAGGCGGCAAAAAAACCACCAGGCTCAGGCAAATCACCCCGGCCAGGATAAACAACGCATATGAAGCTGCTCTACGCTGCGCCACAAAACCCATCCTTATGCTATGATTGCCCCCGATTGTACAGGCTCCAGGTAAATTCAGGGAGTTCGCAAAACGAAAGATGTGGCCGGATTTTTGTTAATGAGGGCCAGGCACAGGGCGGAACGATGTCATGTAGAGCAAGTTTTGCTGCCCTGTGCCTGACACTTCAACACCATCCCTAACCCACAACAACCAGTCGCCAGCCATCACACAGCACGGAGACCCCATGCCCAACCGTTTAGCCCACGAAACCAGCCCCTACCTGCGGCAGCACGCCGACAACCCCGTCGATTGGTACCCCTGGGGCGAAGAAGCTTTGCAGCGCGCCCAGGCGGAAAACAAGCCAATCTTGCTCAGCATCGGCTATGCCGCCTGCCACTGGTGCCACGTCATGGCCCACGAGTCCTTTGAGGATGAAGCCACGGCGGCGCTGATGAACCAGTACTTTGTGAATGTCAAGGTAGACCGCGAAGAGCGACCCGACCTGGACAGCATCTACATGAATGCTGTGGTGGCCATGACCGGCCAGGGGGGCTGGCCGATGACAGTGGCCCTGACCCCGGCCGGGCACCCTTTCTTTGGCGGTACCTACTTCCCCAAGCAGCCGCGTTACGGCATGCCCGGCTTCCAACAGGTGCTCACCAGCCTGGCCCGCGCCTGGGCCCAGCAGCAGCGCGAGATTGAGCAAAGCGCGCAGGAGATCACCGCCCACGTCAGCCGGGCGCTGGCCCTGTCCGCCCCGGCCGGGATGCTCGACCCCGGCCTGCTGGACAAAGCCCTGGCCGCGCTGGCCCGCGACTTCGATGCGCGCGCCGGTGGCTTTGGCCGCGCCCCCAAATTCCCGCCCGCCATGACCCTGGAGTTCCTGCTGCGCATCTACCAGATGCGTGGCGACCAGCAAGCACGGCACATGACCGAATTCACCCTGGAAATGATGGCCGGCGGTGGCATGTATGACCAGCTCGGCGGCGGTTTTGCCCGCTATGCCACCGACAACGATTGGCTGGTGCCCCATTTTGAAAAGATGCTCTACGACAACGCCCTCCTGAGCCGGGTCTACCTGCACGCCTGGCAGGTGACAGGACGACCGCTCTACCGGCGCATTGTGGAAGAGACGCTGGACTGGGTTATCCGGGAGATGCGCCACCCGGCCGGGGGCTTCTACAGCAGCCTGGATGCCGACAGCGAAGGGGTAGAAGGCCAGTTCTACGTCTGGCGGCCGGACGAAATTCAGGCCGCCCTGGGCGAAGACGCGGCCCTCTTCATGCACTACTACGACGTGACCGGCCGGGGCAACTGGGAAGGGCGCAACATCCTGCACGTCGCCCGGCCGCTGGCCGAGGTCGCGGCGGAACTGGGCCTGAGCGAGAGCGAGGCGGCCGCCCGCCTGGCCGCCGCCCGCCGGGCGCTGTACGCCGTGCGCGCTCAACGCGTCTGGCCGGGGCTGGATGACAAGGTACTAACGGCCTGGAACGGGCTAATGCTGGCCAGCTTGGCCGAGGCCGGCCGGGTACTCGCCCGGCCGGATTACAGCCAGGTGGCCGCGCAAAACGCCGAATTTCTCTACCAGACCATGCGCACCCCGGCCGGGCGCTTACTGCGCACCTGGAAAGCCGGGGCCAGCGCCAAATACAACGCCTACCTGGAAGATTACGCCTACCTGGCCGACGGCCTGCTGGCCCTCTACCAGACCACCTTTGACGAGCGCTGGTTTGCCTGGGCCGCGGAGCTGGCCGAACTGATGCTGGCTCATTTTGCCGACGAGGCCGGCGGCTTCTTCGACACGTCTGACGACCACGAAACGCTCATCCAGCGCCCCAAAGATGTGCAGGATAACGCCATCCCCAGCGGTAATGCCGTGGCCGCCCATGTGCTGCTGCAGCTCAGCCTGTATACCGGCCGGGGCGACTATTGGAACCTGGCCGAACAGGCGGTGACTGCTTTACATGGGGCGATGGCCCAATACCCGGCCGGGTTTGCCCAATGGCTGCAAGCGGCCACACTCATTCTGGCTGAACCGCAAGAGATTGCCATCGCCGGCGACCCGGCCGGGGTAGACACCCAAACTCTGCTGCGCATAGCCCAGAACCCTTATCGCCCCTTCCAGGTGGTCGCCGCCGGTCCCGGCCAGAGCGCCATCCCCCTGCTGCAAAACCGCCCCCAGCGCGACGGCCAGGCCACGGCCTACGTTTGCCGCCAGTTCGTCTGCCAGCTCCCGGTTACCACGCCGGAGGCATTGGCTGCCCAGCTAGAGAGCCAGCCGGCCCGCTGAGGCAACCGATCTGGCCCCACCCACGCAAAAGGCCCACGTCTCCGAAAAAACGTGGGCCTCAGTTTCATGCTTGTTGCAATGCTCCCGACAGGACTCGAACCTGTAACCAGACGATTAAGAGTCGCCTGCTCTGCCAATTGAGCTACGAGAGCGAAAACCAGAGCAAGATTATAGCCAAACGGGCTGTTCTGTCAACGGCGGGTGGCGTGGCGCGCCCCGGCCGGGTTAGGGCGTCACCGGGCTTAACAGGTCCGCCAGCACCCAGCCCACCTGTCCCTCATATTCCACCTGCTGCCAGATAGTGTTGTTGATCGTCTCCCGGCCGGGGAGCAGCAGCACCACCGCTCCTTCCGGGATCACCGCCAACACCTGGGCTGCCTGCGACGGCTCGGCCCGCAAATTCAGGCCATAAGGCGACAAGACCACCGCTTGCGGCGGAGCCGGTGTCGGCGTTTCCGTCGGCAAAGGCGTCTCGGTGGGTGGCAGCGTCTCGGTAACGGCCGGCGTTTCCGTCTCCACCACCGCAGTGGCGGTGTTGGTGGGCGCATTGGTAGGCGTGGGTGTGTCGGTCACCGTGGGGGTGGGGCCAGGGGTGGGGGTCTCGGTGGACGTCGGCGTGGGGGTGGCCGTGGGCGGCACCACCGGGTCCAGGCGGGTAACCAGGATCACCGTTAAAACGAGCTGCACTTCCCGGCCGGGGGCCAGATCAGGCTGCAATTCAACCGCAATCGCATTCTGCAAATCCTTCACCTGATTAAACGGAATCGTCCGCGTCGATTGGGCCACAATATCCAGCTCCAACGGCAGACTATTGTCATTCAGGTTCATAATTTGCAGGTCCACCAGGTCCGCCCCGGTAACCTCCGTCAACGTGGCCCCGGCCACATTCTGGATGCGGTTGATCAGCGCCGCTTGCTGCGTCAGGCGGAAAGTGAAGGCGCTGAGGAGCACCGTCACCACCACCAGCATCACCATGGCCACCCGCACCGTGCGCAGCCGCACCGCCTGGCGCGCCTTTTGCGCCGGCGTTGGCCGGAAACCGCGGGTCAAGAACACCAGCACCGAGGCAAAGACAATGGCCACAAAGTTGGCTGTAAAGAGCAGCAGCGCCCCCAGGGATTCAGTAAAATGCCCCGTGCTCAGGGCAATACCCGCCGTGGCCAGCGGCGGCACCAAAGCCGCGGAAATCGCCACGCCGGGCAGCGCCGCCGCCGCATCGGAGTTGGTCAGGGCATAGGCCCCGGCCAGGCCGGCAAATAGGGCCACCCCCAAGTCGAGCAGGTTCGGCTGGGTACGGGCCAAAAGCTCCGCCGTCAGCGGTTCATTCAGCCGCAGCAGTCCACTCAGGGCGCCCACAGCAATCGCCAACAACATCCCCCGCAGCACCGCGCCCAGCGACAGCCGCAGAAAACGCGTATCGCCTAACACGGTGGCCATGCCCACGCCCACCATCGGCGACATCAGCGGGGCAACCAACATGGCCCCAATCACCACTGCCCCGCTGTTAAGCAGCAAGCCCAGGGCGGCGATCATGGCCGACAGGGTGATGAGAATGAAGAAATCGGCATCCGGCCGGGCGCTGCGCCGCACCCGCACATAGACCTGCGTCCGTTCTGCCTGCTGCAAACGGGGCAAAAAACCCTGCAGCCGCCAGGCCACACCGCGCGCCACCTCGCCAAAGCGGTTGTTAGGCTCACGTACCACCAGCACCGGGGTCTGGCTTTCGCGCACCACCGAGCCAACCACATCGCCAAACAGGGCACGGTCGAAGGGGCTTTCGCGGCTGGCACCAATCATCACCAGGTCATACGGGCCACATGCCTCGTCGATGATGCCTTTGGTCACCGAATCGGCGTGGATCAGTTTGCGGTCGAGACGGTCGCCGGCATCGATGAACTTGGCCAACTGCTGCAAGCGTGCCCGCCCCAGCGCCTCTTCGTTGGCCCCCATGTGGCTGGGCACCACGTAGAGGGCGGTGAGCCTGGTTTGCGGGGTGAGGGGCAGGGCAAAAGTGAGGGCGTGGGCCGAGTTGGGCCCGGCCGAGGTGGGGGCCAGGATATGGCCAATCTGCCCCAGAGCATAGGGCGAGGGTGGGGTGTCGTGGTTGGCAGTGGTCGCCCCGGCCGGGTCTGCGACATCGATCGCGCCGGCCACCGGGACAGGCAATTCCTGCCCCACCTCCACCGCTTCGCCGTTGTTGGCCGCGTTAAGCTGGCTGTACGTACCGCCACGCAGCACACCCACAGCGCAGGGGATGTATTCCATCGGAGGCAGGTTAGGCCGCACCTCGCTTAGCAGCAGGTCAATGTTGGCCTTCTGGATAATGCTCGCAACTGTCTGGCGATGATCCTCCGCCCCAATAAGCGCAGTGTGTACCGTTTCGGCGGCGGTAACCCGGCCGGCGGCCTCGGCCAGCGTGCGGCGGGCAACCGTGAGCATATGCTCATCGGGAGCGCTGGGCACAATCACAACCGCCAGGACTTCGCCCCCATTGGCATGGGCTACCTCCCGACCAAACTGCCAGATGAAGCCAGGGTCCTGCCCTGGGTCCAGCAGCACGAGAGCGCGCCATATTTGCTCGTGGGGAATCTGCCCTTCCAGAATCTTCATCCTGATTAGTATATGCGGGATTAGCAAAATGATCGAATGGTTATGGGCACGGAGCGGTGGTTTGGACCAGGGAAGCAATAGATGACAGAGGAGCTATTGCCAAAGTCGGCAAAGTGAGGCATAAACGCCCCGGCCGGGGTGGCTATTTTCATCCTGCTTCACCTGGCGACAACCCACCCACAAAACCAAAAAAACAATGCTACCCTTCCAATCCTCGCCAAAAAGAAACAACCCGCCGGCCCATCGTGCCGTGATCCAGCGCCTGATAGACACCATCCAGCAAGCGGTGGTGATCGATGCGCGCCGGCTGGAACTGCTCTTAGCTGCGCTGCTGGCTCGCGGTCACGTACTGCTGGAAGACGTGCCCGGCATTGGCAAGACGCTGGTAGCCAAAGCCCTGGCCCAGTCGGTGCAAGCCTCCTTCAAGCGCATCCAGTGCACGCCCGACCTGCTGCCCAGCGATGTCACTGGCAGCGCAATTTTCAACCAGCGCGAACAGCGCTTCGAGTTTATACCCGGCCCCATCTTCGCCAACGTCGTCCTGGTAGACGAGATCAACCGGGCCTCACCGCGTACCCAATCCAGCCTGCTAGAAAGCATGGCCGAAGGGCAGGTTACGAGCGATGGTTTCACCCATTCGCTGCCGCAGCCCTTCTTCATCATCGCCACGCAGAATCCGGTGGAGATGGCCGGCACCTACCCCCTGCCAGAGGCGCAGCTAGATCGCTTCCTGGTGGCCCTGAGCCTGGGGTATCCCGCCTTTGAGGATGAGGTGAATATTTTGCAGCGCGAAGAGCACGCCAGTCCGCTAGATCAACTACAGCCGGCGGTTGCGCTGGCCGAAATCCTGGCCCTGCAGGCGGCCGCCTGGCAGGTGGACGTGGCCCGGCCGGTGCAGGAATACATTGTGCGGCTGGCCGGGGCTACGCGCACCCACCCCGACGTCGTCTATGGCGTCAGCCCACGCGGCACGGTAGCCGTGCAGCGCTGCGCCCAGGCGCTGGCCTTCATTCGCGACCGCACCTTTGTCACCCCAGATGACGTAAAGGCGGTCGCCCCGGCCGTGATGGGGCACCGCTTTCTAACCCGCGACCAGCGCGCAGAAACAGCTCGGGCCATTCTCGGCAGCCTGCTGGCCGAACTGCCCGTGCCCTTAGGGTAACTCGCATGCCCAGCCGGCTGATCGAACTCATTGTGCCCACGGCCAGCCGCCAGCTCCGGCTCAGGCTGGCCCTGGCCTAGCAGAATGCCCACGCGCCGCAGCTTTGTTCTCCTCCTGACCGCGTTTCTCTTCTATCTGCTGGCCAACCAGACACAGGTAGGCTGGTTGTATGTGGTGGCGGCCATGCTGGCCGGCGTGGTCCCGGCCGGGTGGTGGCTGGGGCGCAGTGGTTTGCGGCGGCTCACAGCGGCCCGCCAGGTACGGGCCGGTGCCCAGCCAGATTTGCACGAGGGTGATGAAGCAAGCGTACACCTGGCACTGCAACTACCCGGCCGGGGTTGGTGGAGCAGTCCCGCCGCCCTGCTGCGCCTCACCGAAAGCTGCCCCCTGGCAGCGCCCGACCACCCGGCCCAGGCGCTGCCCATCTTTGTGCCGGGCATCCCGGCCGGGGGCGAGGTGCAGCTTGCGTATGATGTGCTCATCGACCGGCGTGGCTTGCATCAGTTTCCGCCGCTGCGGGTGGAATCCCGCGCCCCGTTCGGCCTTTTTCGCCGCCGCCGGCGGCTAGAGATGCCCACGCGGGTGCTGGTATACCCGGAGGTACGCCCCCTGGCCCGGCTAGAGATGCTAGATATCCGCCCCCTGGCCGAGCAAGTGCGGCTGCACAGCGGCCGCAGCAGCGAGGTGATGGGGGTACGTCCCTATCGCACCGGTGACTCACCGCGCCATATTCATTGGCGCAGCGTGGCCCGCCGCCAGCAGTTGATGACCAAGGAGTTCGCCGAGGAGGCCCAGCCAGGGCTGACGCTGGCCCTGGATGTCTTTGCCCACCCTTACCCCGCCCCGGCCGGGAAGCACACGCCTTTTGAATGGGGGGTAAAGCTGGCGGCCAGCATCGGTGAGTACGCCCACCGCCGCCGCTATCCGCTGCACCTGGCCGCCGACAGCAGCGCCCTGCCCGCCCCGGCCGGGCCGGTGAGCTGGCCTGTGCTGTTAGATTACCTGGCACGCATCCAGCCGGCCGGGCGTCGCACCCTGGTCGATCTGCTGGCGATGCCCCGGCTGCCAACCTTTCTGGCCGTTATTTTGCCCTGGCCCAATGACGACGTGGCGGCGCTGCTAGCATTGCGGCAGCGGCAGCGGGCCGGCCTGCTGGCCGTGCTGCTAGACCCCGCCTCGTTCCCGGCCGGGGGGCCTTCGGCCGCACCGCTGGCCGCCGAGCTGGGCGCCGCCGGCGTGCCCACCCGGCTCGTGCGCTTTGACCCGGCCGGGGGCTGGGCGGAACAGTTATGATGGCGCGGACCCCGGAAGGAACAGGGTATAAACTGTGACAGGCAGCGCGACACCCCACACCACCCCAGGCGTGGCCCCGGCCGGGGGGCAACCATCCCGGCGCTGGCACAAACTTCAGCGGGCACGCAAAGCGCCAGAACATTCCGGCCGGCTGCGGGCCATCACCTTTGCCGCGCAAGCGGTAAGCGTGGTCGCCCTGGCCTACCACGCCCAGGTCTGGCTGGCAGCGCTGCTGGCCCTGATCATCCTGGCCCTGGGGCATCGTTACACCTATCGCCACTGCGCCGCCCCCAGCCGCCGGGTGCGTCTGCTGGTCTTTGTGGGGCTGCATCTGGCCTTTGTCTGGCTGTTTTGCGGCCTATTTATCGGCCAGCCTTACCCGCAGGCACAGTTAGCCATGCTGGCCATGGCCATTATCGCCTGGGACCTGATCACCCGGCTCAACCTTTACTCTGGCTTTGGCTTCGCCCTGGGGAACCTGTATATTGCGGCCACGCTCAGCCGCGACTTGTTGTTTGGGCTGTTCCTGCTGCTGTTTGTGGGGCTGCTGCTGGCCTTCTTGTGGGTGGCCGACAGCGAGGACGGGGTGAAGGACAACCCGCTGATTGTGCGACCGGTGGTTCGCAGCCCGGCCGGGGACGGCACACCCCATATGCCCGCCTCGTGGTCACAGCCGCTGGCCTGGGGGCTGCGCTTGGGGCTGGGACTGCTGCTGCTGGTTCCGCTCATCTTCATCTTCTCGCCGCGCTACGCCGCCATCCCGCCCCTGGCCCCCTTCTCGCTGCGTGTGCCGGTGCGCGGCGGCCCTACCAGCCAGATTGTAAACCCAGCCCTGCCGCTGGTGCAGATCGAGGGCTGGTCTAATGATCGCAGCGACTATTACTATGGTTTCGACAACCAACTAGACCTGAGCTATCGTGGTGGCCTGAGTGACACAATCATGATGTTTGTGCGCAGCCCGGCAGCCAGCTATTGGCGCAGCCACGCCTACGACCTGTATGATGGCCGCACCTGGCGGCAGTCTGACCCAACCCTGACACCCATCGTCCCGGCCGGGCAGTGGGATTACGAGCTGCGCGAATGGCCGGAGGGCGACAAGTTTGCCCAGACCTTTTACATTGTGCAGTCTATGCCCAACCTGCTGTTTACGGGCGGCGATCCGGTTGTGGTGGTCATTGCCGCAGATTCAGTATCCCGCGACAGCACTGGCGGGCTGCGCCTGGGCGGGCCGCTGGCGGCCGGCATCACCTATTCGGTGCTGTCTACCCCGCAGAATTTCACGGCTGAGGCGCTGCGCCCGGCCGGGGACAGCTATCCGCCAGAAATTAGCGCCCCATACCTACAATTGCCGGGCAGCGTTACGGCTCGTACCCGGCAGTTGGCCACCGACCTGACCCGCAACGCACCGACCGCTTACGACAAGGTGGTGGCTCTGCGCGACCACCTGCTGCAAAACTACCCGTATGATTACTTCCCGCCGCCGCAAGCGCCCAACAGCGATGCTGTAGACCAGTTTCTCTTTGTAGACCGGCGCGGCGTATGCGAGCATTACGTCTCGGCCCACGTGGTGATGCTGCGCTCGCTGGGCATCCCGGCGCGGCTGGTGTCGGGCTTTGGCAGCGGGGATTACAATGCCGTGACCGGCTATTTTGAGGTGCGGGCCAACCACGCCCACGCCTGGACCGAGGTTTACTTTCCCGGTTTTGGTTGGGTACCGTTTGACCCTACACCTGGCTGGGATGGTTTCCCGCAGACGGGGCCAATTAACCGCTGGATTTTTGGCGGCCTGGCCGACAATTGGGGTGGGAGCGCCATTTCACTGGGGCCGGCGCTGGCGGCTGGGGTGTCGCTGGTGAGTGTGGCTCTCCGGCCGGGGCTGGGGCTGTTGGGGGTGGGGCTGCTGCTGGCCGGGTTGTGGCTGGCGTGGCGCTGGGGGGGGCGGCGCTGGCGCTGGCACCGCCGGCAGCATCCGCACAGCCTGCGCCATGACCCGGCACGGCGGCGCGTGTTTGCTGCCTATCGCCGGGCACAGCGGCAGTTGCGGCTGCGGCGCGGCCCGGCCCAAACTGTGCAAGAACAGGCGGCCGTCCACACACAGTTGGCCGACCTGGCCGACCTGGTGGATATAGCTGCCTACCGGCCGGAACCGCCCGACGCGGCCATGGTGACCCAGGCCGAGAAGTGGCGAGGTAAACGGCAGAGGTAAGGAGCTGAGGGGGTACCCGGCCGGGGGCAAAGCAGTGGCTTTTGCGCCAACTTTGGGCATAATCATGGCGAAACTGGGCATGGCCGATCTTGTGGATCTGTTTCCCGTTCACGCAAATTTCACTGCGGGCAATTGGCCTGAATTCAATTGTCTGGCAGAATCTGCTGGATTGATGGTTTTTTCCGAAAGGTCCGTCTGTTTTTGACCCGGCAAGATTGACTCGATCTTGGAGATTGGGCCAATTGCCGCCAACCCATTGCTGGTTAGTTCTTTGTGACGACCGCCGTTTACCGGGCGCGGTAAACATGGCGGCCACGGGGTAAGACTATGGCGAAGAAGCGAAGAGCACGAATCCTGGCCGTAGATGATGATGAGGCCGTGCTTCGTATTCTAGAAATGCTCCTGATGGGCGCTGATTACGAGGTTTACACAGCCACCAATGGCATCGAGGGGTTGGATGCCGTTGAACGGCACAAGCCGGACCTGATCTTGCTGGATGTGATTATGCCCCTGCTGAAAGGGGGCGAGGTGTGCCGCCGGCTGCGCGCCCGGCCGGGGACGGCCCAACTACCCATTATCATGATGAGCAGCCTGGGGGAAGTGGACGACCGGATCAACGGCTTTGATGCCGGGGCGGACGATTACATCACCAAACCGGTAAACAAACGGGAGCTGTTGGCCCGCATTAAGGCACTGCTGGCCCGGTCGGAGTATGGCCGCACGCAAATGGCCGAGGTGATCGCCATCGTCGGGGCCAAAGGAGGCGTGGGGGTTACGTCGCTGGCGGTGAACCTGGCGGTGGCGCTGGCTCAGCGCGAATCCCGGGTAACGCTGATTGAATTACAGCCCAGCCAGGGGATGCTGCGCTACCACTTTAACATCCCGGCCGGGTTAGGGTTGAGCCAGCTAGCGTCCGTTACCCCAACCGACATCGGCTGGCCAGAGATCCGGCAGTGCCTGGTCACCCATTCATCCGGCGCAAAAATATTGCCCGCATCCGACGAATCCCCCCAGCCACGCCTGACCTCAGAACACATCGACACCATCCTGGCCGCCCTCACCCGCGACGTCGATTATGTACTGATCGACCTGCCGCCCAGTGACGAAGAAATCGTGCGGCGCGTGCTGGACTCCGCCGACCGCATTCTGCTGGTCACCGAAGCCGAAGTGCTGTCGGCGATTTGTGCGCGCACACGCTTGCAGGATTTTGCCGATTGGGGGGTGATCAAGTACACCAGTGTGGTGGGCGTGGCCCGCGTCCCCTCCGGCATGATGCTAACCCGGCTGGAGCTGGAAAACGAAGTGGGGCTGGGCGGGCAGTTAGAATACTTTGCCAGCCAGTGGGACAAATACGCCGCCGACCCCACCACGGTCATCCCTTCGGGCCTGGTGGCCCTCATTCCGCCGGCACCCGAATCCTTTCAGGAAGCGATCCGGGTTGGCGTGCCCCTGGTCCAATACGAGCCAAGCTCCCGCGCCTCGCGGGCCATTGGCGACCTGGCCGCCTGGCTGCTGGAACAGTCGCCGCGGCATTAGCGCCGCGCCATTAGCGCCGCGCCATTAGCGCCGGTGGCCAGCAAATCAGGCAGAGGCCCCTGAATAGAAGCGCACCCCAAACTTCCAGAAGAAGCGCGAGCCAAGCAGCATGCCACCGGCCAGCAGCAGGGCCAGGGCCAGCGTAGGCCAGGTCAAGCGCCCCACCAATCCCCATCTCCTCATCCGCTAGCCCAAACGCTCAATTTCTGCTATCTTTTGTCAGCGAGTTCCCAGCCTGCGTGGGGCGGGGGAAGCAAGAGCGAAAGGGCATCGGGCTGCCAGCGAGCACAGCGATCTGAATGATATGGCCGACCAATTCTTTGAAAAACCCATCCTAAACTCCCCTTATGCCTATCCGGCGCGCCATTGGGAACTTGACCGCGACGGTCAGCCCACAGAACGCATTCTTGAAATGCGCCGTCCAGCCGATTTCATAACCCCAGTCCCTAAACCGAAGAAACGCAAAAACAGCGACGCCCAGCAGTTGGGCCTCGTCTTCGCTGGCGGTTTCACGGAATCAGAAGCGGGACAGCTTTACAATCCGACAGAGTTCATCCAGGGCGTGCGGAAGCAGGTCGATGAATGGCGGCAATTACCAAACCCGGAGAATTGGCGAGTTACACCGGAGACTGCCCGATTGCTGCAACATTGGCGGCACCATCAGTTTCAGGGAATACGCCCCTTCTTCTGCCAGATTGAAGCAGTCGAAACCGCAATCTGGATTACTGAAGTAGCGCCCGCCCTGGGCGCTCGTGGTCAGAGATTCCTCGACCACATCCAGCACGCCAATGAGCAGGCCAATCCTGAGCTGCTGCGCGTGGCCCTGAAGCTGGCCACGGGGGCGGGCAAAACAATGGTGATGGCCATGATCATCGCCTGGCAAACCATCAATGCCGTGCGCCATCCCAGCAGCCGTCGCTTCACGCGGGGCTTTCTCATTGTCACCCCCGGCATTACCATTCGGGATCGCTTGCGGGTGCTGTATCCGAACGACCCCGATAGCTACTACGCCCGCCGCGAGCTGGTGCCCAACGATATGCTGCCCGATTTGGGTCGGGCCAAAATTGTTGTGACCAACTTTCACGCCTTCAAGTTACGTGAACGGATGGACATCTCATCCGGTGGGCGTAGGCTGTTGCAAGGGCGCGGCCCCGAACTAAGAACGCTGGAAACCGAAGGGCAAATGATTCAACGCGTTATGCCCGATTTGATGGGTCTAAAGAACATTCTGGTACTCAATGATGAAGCTCACCACTGTTACCGGGAACGACCGGGCAACGAAGACCTCGATGATCTGAAGGGGGAAGACAAGAAAGCCGTGCAAAAAGAGAACGAAGCTGCGCGGCTTTGGATCACTGGCATTGAAACGGTGAAGCGGAAGCTTGAGGTACGAACTGTCTTCGACTTGTCTGCAACCCCCTTCTTCTTACGGGGCTCGGGCTATGTGGAGGGCACGCTTTTTCCCTGGGTGGTTAGCGACTTCTCGTTGATGGATGCCATTGAATGTGGCATTGTCAAGCTGCCCCGCGTGCCCGTAGCGGACAATATTCCGGGTGGCGACATGCCCAAGTTCCGCAATCTCTGGGAAAACATCCGCACCAAAATGCCTAAGAAGGGCCGGGGTAAAGCTAAGGAGCTTGACCCATTGAACCTGCCCACCGAACTACAAACGGCTCTAGATGCGCTTTATGGACATTACCAGGAAACCTTTGCCAGTTGGCAGAATGAAGGTATTTCTGTGCCGCCGGTGTTCATCATCGTCTGCAACAATACGTCCACCTCCAAGCTGGTTTATGACTATGTCTCCGGCTTCCATCGGGTTGGTGAAGATGGGCAAACAGGAACCTATCACGAAGGACGACTGGCGCTGTTCCGCAATTTTGATGAGCAGGGCAACCGGCTGGCCCGGCCGTATACCCTCCTCATTGACAGCGAACAGCTAGAATCGGGTGATGCCCTGGACAAAAACTTCCGCGAGATGGCTGCCGACGAGATCGAACGCTTCCGGCGCGAGATTGTAGAACGCAGCGGCAATCTGGCCGATGCGGACAACATCTCCGACCAAGACCTGCTGCGGGAAGTCATGAACACCGTCGGCAAACAGGGCCGGCTTGGCGAGCAAGTGCGCTGCGTTGTCTCCGTCTCCATGCTCACTGAAGGGTGGGATGCCAACACCGTCACCCACGTCTTGGGTATCCGCGCCTTTGGCACGCAGCTTCTCTGCGAGCAGGTAGTGGGGCGCGCCCTGCGCCGCCAATCATATGACCTGAACGAAGACAACAAGTTCAATGTGGAATATGCCGACGTGTTGGGCATTCCCTTCGATTTCACCGCCCGGCCGGTCATTATCAAACCGCCAATCCCGCGTGAAACAGTGGCGGTCCATGCGGTCCGGCCGGACCGCGACCATCTGGAAATCATTTTCCCCCGGGTAGAGGGGTATCGGGTGGAGCTGCCCAACGAACGGCTGACAGCTAGTTTCACGCCCGATTCTGTCCTGGAGCTGACGCCACACCTCGTTGGCCCTTCGGTTACGCACAATCGGGGCATCATAGGCGAGGGCGTTGATTTAACTGTGCAGCATCTGGCTGAGACGCGTCAGGCCACACTGCTTTTCCACCTGACCAAACGTTTGCTGTACACCAGATACCGTGACCCAGGCCAGGAGCCGAAGCTGCATCTTTTTGGGCAGTTAAAGCGCATTGCCCAAGAGTGGCTGGCCGGCGGCTACCTGCACTGCACCGGTGGCACCTACCCCGCCCAACTGCTTTATCAGGAGATTGCTGACATGGCCTGCGAACGAATCAGCGCGGCCATCACCGCGGCCGCGGTGGGCACCCGGCCGGTCAGAGCGATCCTGGATGCCTACAACCCCACCGGCTCAACGGCCCACGTCAATTTCACCACCTCCAAACAAACGCGCTGGCAAACCGATTCCCGCCGCAGTCATGTAAATTGGGTGGTGTGTGACAGCGATTGGGAAGCGGAGTTTTGCCGGGTGGTGGAAGGCGATCCGCGTGTCCGCGCCTACGTGAAGAATCAGGGGTTGGGGCTGGAAATTCCGTACCTGTATAAAACTTTGCCACGCAAATACATCCCGGACTTCATTGTGCAGGTTGACGACGGTCGTCTCGACCCCCTCAACCTCATCGTCGAAATCAAAGGGCTGCGCGGCGAAGATGTGAAAGACAAACACAATACCATCAGCACCTATTGGGTGCCTGGCGTGAACAACCTGAAAACCTACGGCCGTTGGGCTTTTGCTGAGTTCACGGCCGTATTCGAAATCGAGGCTGAATTTAACAAACTGATAGACTTGTACTGTCTTTAGGGCGATGAATCGCCCACTACAGACATGTCCGCAGTGGGCATTTCAGTGCCCCCCGTGTCAATGCCCCTCGTAGTGGGCATTTCAATGCCCCCGTGTCAATGCCCCTCGTAGTGGGCATTTCAATGCCCCCCGTGTGTTTTATGTACGAATATCGCCGACTAACACCAAAAGAACAGCAAGAGCTAGTACGACAACGTCTGGCGCGGGGTTATCCGGCGCATGAACCCCCGCACCCCATTCAGGATCGGGACTATTATTTGCTAACGGCTGTTTGCTACGAACACGCCCCCCACATGCAAACCCCACAACGGCGTCAAGACGTGCTAGACCGGCTTTTTACGGCCATGACAAACGTCGGGGTTGAAATTCGAGCGTGGGTCGTGCTGCCCAACCATTACCATCTGCTAACATTTGTGCCCGATTTCAAGCTGCTTGGCGCATGTTTTAAAGAAGTGCATGGGCCAACGGCCGTTACCTGGAACAGAGAAGACGGCCGGAGCGGGCGTAAGGTCTGGTATCGTTTTACCGACCGGGCCATGCGTTCCGAAGCCCACTATTACACTACTCTCAACTACATCCATTACAATCCTGTCAAGCACAAGTGGGCTGCCTCGCCCTATGAGTGGTCAGAAAGCAGCGTCCATTGGTATTTGGAGCATCACGGCCGTGATTGGCTGCGCGATGTCTGGCGAACCCACCCGGTACGCGATTACGGGCAGGAATGGGACGATTTATAACGTTAATTCTACACCCGTAGTAGGCGCTTTAGCGCCGCTAAAAAGCGCTGAAGCGCTTACTACAAACTGTGGAAGGATAGACTATGGCCCGCAAACCTAAACAACCCAAACAAGTCGAAACCCTCAAACACGATGACGCCAAGCGGCGCAACATCCCTACGGCCGAGTACCAGTCGGTGATGGCCGATGAGGAGAAAAGCCCCATTCAGGTGGCCTATGAGCGGCGCAACCGTGACCTGGACCCGCAGTTGGTGTGGCGGGGGAAGGATGAGCAGGATTGGAGCGACCTGGTGGTGCCGGCACCCCCGCTCTATATTCAGGAGAAGATTCACCCCAAGGTGCTGATTGATGACTTGCTGCGCCAGAGCAGGGCGCGGGCGCAGGCCAACCAGCCCAGGCAGTTGAACTTGTTTGCGGATTTTAACGGGCTCCCGGCCGGGGCCGACGCCACCGACTTTTACCAGCACGAGGGCAACTGGAGCAACCGCCTGATCCTGGGCGACAGTTTGCAGGTGATGGCCAGCCTGGCGGAGCGCGAAGGGCTGCGCGGCCAGGTGCAGTGCATTTACCTGGACCCGCCCTATGGCATCAAGTTCAACTCCAACTTCCAGTGGAGCACGACCAGCCGGGATGTGAAGGATGGCAATGTGGGCCACATTACGCGGGAGCCGGAGCAGGTGAAGGCGTTCCGCGATACCTGGCGCGACGGTATCCACAGCTACCTGACCTACCTGCGCGACCGGCTGACGGTGGCGCGTGATTTGCTGGCTGAAAGCGGCTCTATTTTTGTGCAAATTGGGGATGAGAATGTTCACCGAGTCCGTGCTGTGCTAGATGAGGTTTTGGAGATGAAAATTTTGTGAGCCAAATTACGTTCGCAAAACCACAAGTGAAGGGGCCAACCTTATTGGTTCAACGTGTGATTACATACTTTGGTTTGCAAAAAGCGAAAGACAAAGCAAAAGCAGAACACTTATGGTCCACGCAGTGATAATGCAGAAAGCCGTTACTCGCTGCAAATTTCTGGGAGCGTACCTACCGTGCGGACAATATCACAAGTTCACGTCCCGCGGGTGATGGAGATGTAACCGCGTTTCATTGGTTTGGAAAAACCTTTGATCCAGGAAAAGGTACATTCAAAACTACCGAAATTGGATTGACGCGAATTGCAAAAGCTGATCGATTTCAGGTTACAAGTAATGGGAAACTCAGTTACAAACGCTATCAATTAGATTTTGGCTATTCACCAATTGCCGATCTATGGGCTGATATTAGCGGGGCGGTTCAAAGCAGGTCCGATCCAAAGATATATGTTGTTCAGACATCTACAAGCATGATTCAACGATGTATTCTGCTGAGTACCGATCCTGGAGACCTCGTCCTCGATCCCACCTGCGGCAGCGGCACCACCGCCTACGTCGCCGAAGAGTGGGGGCGGCGCTGGATCACCATCGACACCTCCCGCGTGGCCCTGGCCCTGGCCCGCGCCCGCATCATGGGGGCGCGTTACCCCTATTACCTGCTGGCCGATTCTAAAGAGGGGCAGCGCAAAGAGGCGGAAGTGACGCGCACCGCCCCCTCCACCGCGCCCACCTACGGCAGCCTCCGTCACGGCTTCGTCTACGAGCGCGTGCCGCACATCATGCTCAAAGACATCGCCAACAACGCCGAGATTGACGTGATCTGGGACGGCTACCAGGAAAAGCTGGAGCCGCTGCGGGCGCAGCTCAACGACCTGCTGCAAGCCCACTGGCCGGCCATCAACAAAAAGAAGCCGTTTAAGCCCCTGGCAGAATGGGAAATCCCGCGCGAACGGCCGGACAATTGGCCCGCCGCCGCCGCACCGCTGCTGGCCCAATGGTGGGAACTGCGCATCGGCCGCCAGCAGGAAATCGACGCCTCCATCGCCGCCAAAGCCGACCAGGAATACCTCTACGACAAGCCCTACGAGGACAGATCCACCGTGCGCGTGGCCGGTCCCTTTACCGTGGAAAGCCTCTCGCCCCACCGCGTGCTGGTGGTGGACGAAAACGACGATCTGGTGCAGCAGGGCACGTATGGGCACGGCGAAAACTTCATCGCCGAGCGCGGCCGCGGTTACACGCCCCAGGCCGGCGGCGACGACTTCGCGGCCATCATTCTGGAGAATCTGAAAACGGCCGGGGTGCAGCAGGCCCACAAAGAGGACCGCATCCGCTTCACCGCTCTCACCGGCTGGCCCGGCAGCTACATCTGCGCCGAAGGGCGCTACGTGGAGCAGGAACATGGCAAAGAGCGGCGGGCGGGCATCTTCATCGGCCCGGAATTTGGCACCGTCTCGCGCATCGATCTGGTGTCGGCCGCCAGAGAAGCGGGCGACGCCGGGTTCGACGTGCTCATCGCCTGCGCCTTCAACTACGACGCCCACTCGGCCGAATTTGAGAAGCTGGGGCGCGTGCCCATCCTGAAGGCGCGCATGAACGCCGACCTGCACATGGCCGGCGACCTGGCCAACACCGGCGCGGGCAACCTCTTCGTCATCTTCGGCGAGCCGGACATCGAAATTCTGCCCGCCGCCGACGGCCAGATTCAGGTGCAGATTCGCGGCGTGGACGTGTTCCACCCGCAGTCGGGCGAGGTGCGCTCCTCCGGCCCGGACGGGATTGCCTGCTGGTTTATAGACACCAACTACAACGAGGAGAGCTTCTTTGTGCGCCACGCCTATTTCCTGGGAGCCAACGACCCGTACTCGTCGCTAAAGACGACGCTGAAGGCGGAGATTGACGCGGAGGCGTGGGAGAGTTTGCACAGTGCTGTGTCTCGCGCGTTTGACCGGCCGGAGACGGGGCGCATTGCCGTCAAGGTCATCAACCATTTAGGCGATGAAGTGATGAAGGTATTTAGTTTGCCCTGATAAACGCGGGCCGGGGCAAGCTGTGCCATAAGCTTATTCACCCTCCCCGGCCGGGAGCTCCTCCCCACCATCGCACATACCTAAACCACCCCCACCCCCTAAAACGCCTCCCGCTCATGCACGGTGTACGTTTTGCTCAGTTGGTGAATATGGACCGCAGGTGAGGACATGGGTGTTCCGTGTTCCGCCTGGCTTGCCCCATGATCATTCAAGGGCCAGGGCCGCGATAACCGTGTTCAGGTCTTTGTCCCCCCGGCCGGAGAGATTAACCAGCAAAACCTGGTCCGGGCGCATGGTGGGGGCACGTTTTATCGCCTCGGCCACCGCGTGGGCCGACTCCAGCGCCGGGATAATGCCCTCCATCTGCGACAACGTCTGGAACGCCGCCAGCGCCTCGGCATCGGTGGCATAGGTGTAAAAAGCGCGCTCCTGGTCACGCAGCCAGGCATGTTCCGGGCCAACGCTGGGATAATCCAGCCCGGCGCTAATGCTGTGCGTCTCCATAATCTGCCCATCCGGCGTTTGCATCACGTAGCTCTTGGTGCCATGCAGCACACCCACGCGGGCAATGTTCAGATCGGCAAAGCGGGCGGCATGTTTGCCACCCTCAATCCCCTCACCCCCCGCCTCCACACCAATCAGGTCCACCGCGTCATCATCGCGGAAAGCGTGGAAGAGGCCCATAGCATTGCTGCCGCCGCCCACGCAGGCAATAAGGGCATCCGGCAGGCGGCCCACCGTTTGCAGCATCTGCTGCCGCGCCTCAAGGCCAATCACCGCCTGGAAATCGCGCACCATCATGGGGTAAGGGTGCGGCCCCAGCACCGAACCGAGCAGGTAATGGGTCGTCTCCACGTTGGTCACCCAATCGCGGATCGCCTCGTTGATGGCATCCTTCAGCGTCTGGCTGCCGCTGCGCACCGGCCGGACCTCGGCCCCCAGCAGCTTCATGCGATAGACGTTGGGCTGCTGCCGGGCAATATCGACCACGCCCATGTAGACGATGCACTCCAACCCCAGCAGGGCACAGGCGGTAGCCGTGCCCACCCCATGCTGCCCGGCGCCCGTCTCGGCCACAATGCGCCGCTTGCCCATGCGCCGGGCCAGCAGCGCCTGCCCCAGGGCGTTGTTAATCTTGTGCGCCCCGCTGTGGTTCAGGTCTTCGCGCTTCAGGTAGATTTGCGCCCCACCCAAAGCGGCGCTAAGCCGCCGGGCGTGGGTCAGGGGAGAGGGGCGGCCTACGTAGGTTTGCAGCAAATGATGAAACTCGGCCAGGAAGTCAGGGTCGTGGCGGGCCACTTCGTAGGCCGCAATAAGCTCTTCCAGGGCCGGCATCAGGGTTTCGGGCACGAATTGGCCACCATACGGGCCAAATTTGCCGCGTTCATCAGGGATTGTGGTTGGATCGAGCATGATGAGGTCCTTGTTAGCGTGTCAGTTTGTTAGCATTTTAGCTTGTTGGTGGGATGTGGCAACAGGCAACGTGAGCGGGGAGGCAGGAATGGAGGCGAGAGGTCACGCGCGCCGGCCGGCGGATTACCGCAGCAATTCTAAATGCAAGACGGAATCGTTCACTCCCCCCTCCGAAACGAGCCGAGAGGTCAAGCACCGGGGGCGTCGCCTCGGCGCTTCGCGCCTGGCGACGCCAAAGAGTTCGTTTCCCCGCGCGGGGCGCGAAGCGCCCTCGCGCGGGGCAGCGTTTGGGGAGCGAGCGCTTACTGCAAAACTTGATCAGCCGCCCAGCGCGACCTCGGGCAACCTTCTACCCTTTCGCGCCCTTTTCCTACCCTACATTGCATCGGTACGACTGGGAAACGTCCTGCTTGCGGCTAATCATACAACAGAATACCCAAGCCTGGCTAATTCGTTTACCATTCGGTTAACTCGCTTTTGCTCGCTGGCCTGCTTGCGTTCCAAGAACTTTTGTTCATCGTACGGTTGGCTGGTTTTAAGCATGGTGTAGATAATGACAAGCAATTTCGGCCCTGCTGGAATCTGGCTTGGCACCCGTCCGTTGAACGCCGCCAGCGCCTCGGCATCGGTGGCATAGGTGTAAAAAGCGCGCTCCTGGTCACGCAGCCAGGCATGTTCCGGGCCAACGCTGGGATAATCAGCCAGGCGCTAATGCTGTGCGTCAGCGAGTAATGCTGCCCATCCGGCGTTTGCGGCGTAGCTCTTGGTGCCATGCAGCACACCCACGCTGGCGGGCAATGTTCAGATCGGCAAAGCGGGCGGCATGTTTGCCACCCTCAATCCCCTCACCCCCGCCCCACACCAATCAGGTCCACCGCGTCATCATCGCGGAAAGCGTGGAAGAGGCCCATAGCATTGCTGCCGCCGCCCACGCAGGCAATAAGGGCATCCGGCAGGCGGCCCACCGTTTGCAGCATCTGCTGCCGCGCCTCAAGGCCAATCACCGCCTGGAAATCGCGCACCATCATGGGGTAAGGGTGCGGCCCCAGCACCGAACCGAGCAGGTAATGGGTCGTCTCCACGTTGGTCACCCAATCGCGGATCGCCTCGTTGATGGCATCCTTCAGCGTCTGGCTGCCGCTGCGCACCGGCCGGACCTCGGCCCCCAGCAGCTTCATGCGATAGACGTTGGGCTGCTGCCGGGCAATATCGACCACGCCCATGTAGACGATGCACTCCAACCCCAGCAGGGCACAGGCGGTAGCCGTGCCCACCCCATGCTGCCCGGCGCCCGTCTCGGCCACAATGCGCCGCTTGCCCATGCGCCGGGCCAGCAGCGCCTGCCCCAGGGCGTTGTTAATCTTGTGCGCCCCGCTGTGGTTCAGGTCTTCGCGCTTCAGGTAGATTTGCGCCCCACCCAAAGCGGCGCTAAGCCGCCGGGCGTGGGTCAGGGGAGAGGGGCGGCCTACGTAGGTTTGCAGCAAATGATGAAACTCGGCCAGGAAGTCAGGGTCGCGTGGCGGGCCACTTCGTAGGCCGCAACAAGCTCTTCCAGGGCGGCATCAGGGTTTCGGGCACGAATTGGCCACCATACGGGCCAAATTTGCCGCGTTCATCAGGGATTGTGGTTGGATCGAGCATGATGAGGTCCTTGTTAGCGTGTCAGTTTGTTAGCATTTTAGCTTGTTGGTGGGATGTGGCAACAGGCAACGTGAGCGGGGAGGCAGGAATGGAGGCGAGAGGTCACGCGCGCCGGCCGGCGGATTACCGCAGCAATTCTAAATGCAAGACGGAATCGTTCACTCCCCCCTCCGAAACGAGCCGAGAGGTCAAGCACCGGGGGCGTCGCCTCGGCGCTTCGCGCCTGGCGACGCCAAAGAGCCAGTTTCCCCGCGCGGGGCGCGAAGCGCCCTCGCGCGGGCCAGCGTTTGGGGAGCGCGCGCTTACTGCAAAACTTGATCAGCCGCCCAGCGCGATCTCGGGCAACCTTCTACCCTTTCGCGCCCCTTTTCCCCCCTACATTTAGAATTACTGGGATTACTGCCTACTGCTTGCGTCTAATCATACAGGCGCTGCAAGTACCAGCGGCCGTCGGGCAGTTCCTGGTAGATGATGACCAGCAAGCCGGATTGGGTGGTGAGCTTGAAATAGTCGCGCCAGACGGGGGTTTGCCACCAATCCAGGTGGACCCGCCAATGCCGGGTGATTTCGGCCACCTGGTGGGTCTGGCCCTGCCAGGTGAACTGTTGGGGCGGCCCCCCGGCCGGGATCACCTGGATGGGGCTGCCCTGGGGCCAGAGGCGGGTCATAACCCGGTCGGGGCCGGGGCCAGGGGCTGCAACTGAAAACGGCGCTCCGGCAGCGGGTGGTCCGGGTCGGTGAGGCGCGGCCGGTAGACCTGGCCGGAACCATATTGACCGGCAATCTGCGCCCACACCTCCCCGGCCGGGGGCTGCGCCGGGGAACGCCCTGAGGGCTGGTCGAACAGCGACAACTGCCGCACCGGCCGGGGCACAAGCCCCGCCACCGAAACCGTCAGCGCCGTCACGCCGGCGGCCAGCGAAAGCTGGCCCAGCAAAGCTTGCAGCGGTCCGGCCAGCGAGGCCGCATCGGCCCCCGGCCGGGGCAGTTGGCGCGCGGCTTGCTGCTCGGTGCCGTCGGCCAGGCAGCAGGCCAGTGCCAACGCCTGGCCGGCCAGGTTGGCCGGCTGCAACTGGGCGGCCAGGCTGGCCGCCGCCTGCTGCACCGCCGCCTGCAGGGCCAACCGGTTGTGCACCACGCCCGCAAACTGCTGCCGCACCACCAGCGGCTGCCCGGCCGGGGGCGGGGGCGGCGGTCCGGCCAATTCCCCCTGCGCCAGGCGGTAAAACGGCGCCATCTCCGGGCCAAACTGGTCGCGCACCGCCGGCCAGGGCAGGGCCAGCAACTGCCCCAACGTCTCGATGCCCAACAGCCGCAGGCGGCGGCCTGTCTCTGGCGGCAGTGGCAAAAAGCGGATGGTGCGCCCGGCCAAAAAGGTCGCCGTCTCCTGGGGGGGCACCAGCCGCACGTGGTCGGCGCGGCACAGGGTGGCGGCCACCTGGGCGGCGAATTTGTTGGCCGCCAGGCCAATGGCCGGATTAAAGTGGGTCGCCTGGCGCACTGCCCGGCCCATCTCCTGGGCCAGGGACAGCAGCTCCTGCGCCGGCACGCCGGCCAAATCCAGGCAGTAGCGGGTGGGCAGCACCCGGCCGGGGGCGGCCAGGCGGGCCGGGTCGGGGCCGGAGGGCTGCCACAACGCCTCCGGCTCAATCAGGTTGGCAAAATCCAGCAGCACGTCTACCAGTTCGCCATCGGCCACGGCGTAGCGGGCCGGGGCGGCGGGCATGAAGTGGGCCTGGGGCGACAACACCTGCACCAGGCGCAGCGACATCCCCGGCCGGACGCCCTGCCGGGCCACTTCGCGGGAGTAGGCATAGATGGGTTTGGCTTCCCACGGCTGGCCGCCGATGGCCAGCGGCCGCCGGGCCAGGGCGCTGTCGTGCCGCCGCTCGACCGCCGCCGCGAAGTAGGGGATGACCAGGCAGGCGATCATGCCCCATCTCCATCCACCACCCCGTTGAAGGTGATGGCGATGGGGATTTGTTTCCCGGCCGGGGCCAGCTTGTTTTTCACCACCAACACCTGCGCCTCATAGCCGGCCACGTCGCGCCGCCGGTAGAGCCAGCGCGCTTTTTGGATGAGCAGGCGAATGGTGGCGTAGTGGGGCAGGGCTGCTTCGGGTGGGTAGGCGGCCAGGGTGGGGTCGCCTGGCGATGGCAGGGTGGTCAGGCAGAGCAGGGTGCAGTTGTTGTGGGCCAGCACGGCCAACACCCGGCCCAGGCTGCCGGCAAGCTGTTCGGTGATCCCCGGCCGGGTTTGCAGCAGCAGCGGCAGGTCAAGGACAAACAGATCCATGCCCCCACTCTGTAAAAAGTCGGGCAGCATGGCCAATGCCTGGGGCACATCTGCCGGCTGCACCAGGTATAACTGCGCCAGCAGCACGCCGCAGCGGTGGGCGTAGGCGGGGTCGAAGGTGTGGCCCACATCCATGTAAACGACTACGCCGCCGCCGTTTTGGGCCTGCGCGGCCACCTTTAGCGCCAGTGTGGCCATGCCCGACGTAGGGATGCCCACAATCTCGCTAATCCGGCCGCGAGGGAGGCCGCCTACGCCCAACGCCTGGTCCAGGGCCGGGAATCCGGTGGGGATGGCGCTGACCGCGCCGGGCATCTGCCCCAAACGGCGTATTGTCTTCTGCCCCCAGCGCTGGTTAATGTCCGCCAGGATCGTCTGTAGCTGTTGCCCTTTGTTAGCAGTCACGCATTTGCCTCATGCAGCGGCGGCTGCCGCAGGCCAGGTTCCCGGCCGGGATGAACGGCGGGGCAGGCGTGGGGCGGGCGGGCCGCCGGGAAATGGGGCCGGAACAAGAACGTATGTTCTAGCACCGCGCATTGTAGCAAATCCAACAGTATCCCGGTACTACGCGCTGTGAAGATCACGTAAATTTTGTCACTGTGAGGGATTGATGAAGTCTGGCATGAAAGAGCGCCGCCCTGGGGTGAATCTGGTAAAATGGGGTGGTTAATTATGAACAGGTAGGATAGGCTTGCTGTATGAAGTGGCATTGGTATTTATTTTCGCTAATTGTTTTGCTGCTCCCGGCCGGGTGTGGGCGAGCGGAAGACCCGGACAGCCTGATTGCGGGGGGCACTTTTAGCCCGCCATACAGCCAGGCCCAGGTGGTAACCCTGGAGCAGTTGGCCGCCAATCCTGCCGCCTATCAGGACCAGTTCATTCAGATTAGCGGCCAATACCAGCGGCTGCCACGCCTGGCCTGTGTGGATGCCATGCCGCGCAAGGGGCCGGCCACCTGGGCTTTGAGCAATGGGGAGCTGCTGGCGCAGGCCGGCGGCTTCGATATGCAGGTCAATTCCTTGCTCCCGGCCGGGTTGGATATGACGGTTGAGGGGACGTGGCGCTATTGGGAGGGGTTGGTGGGCTGCGGCAAGCTGTCTGACGAAACGAAGTTGTGGTATCTGGACGTGTCGAACATTGTCAGCCCGCGGCCGCTGGTGCAGGTAACCCTGACCCCGGCCGGGGTGGCGGCCATCACCGGGGACGAAGCCACCCTGCCCCCCACGGACACAGCAACGCCCACGCCGGGCACGACGGCCACAGAAACTGGCAGTTCGCCGCCCGGCCCCATTGGCCCGCCGGCCGTGGCTACCGATCAGCCGCCACCGCCGGAAGGCACAGCCACCCCGGCCGGGTATCCGGCTCCGGGGGAGGTTACGGCCACGCCCACGGTGACGGTGACGGCCAGCGGTTTGCCGCTGACGGGGACGCTGCCCGCCGGCACACCTACAACAGAGACAACCCCCACAGTTACCAATACGCCGCCGCCGGGGGCCAGCCTGACGCCCACACCCAGCAGCACCCCGGCCGGGGAGCCAACCATTACCGAACAGGGGGATGCCGAGGTGCAGTCGTTGATCGTGGAAACGATAAACACCAACGAAAGCCACAGCTATACGCTGGCGATTGCGGCCAGTACGTCGCTGACCATCAGCCTGGTGATGCCGCCGGCGTTTGACCCTAAACTGAAGCTGCTTAACCCGGCCGGGGGAGTGGTGCTGGACCAAAATAGCAGCCCGGCCGGGGAAGTGGAACGGGTCAACAGGGTGCAGTTGGAAGCCGGCACCTACGAGCTGATCATCAGCGAAGCAGCCAACCGGGAGGCGCCCTACGCCCTGACCCTGCAAGATGACGAAAGCTTCAACCTGCACTTTCAGAACCCCCTGGCCTATGGCGACGTAGACAACACCGTTATGCGGCCTAATTCTATTGATTACTGGCACTTTTATGGCCGGGCCGGGGACAGTGTGACCATCAGTACCGTGCCCAATGACCAGTCGGACTTGCTCTTTTTGGTGATGGACCCGCAGTTAGAGGATGTAACCGACGATTACGTTGACGAGCGGGGCCAGGGGCAGCCGGAACAGATCACGCTGACGCTGCCGGTAGATGGGCTGTACACCATCCAGGTGGAGGAGTATGCCTATGGCGAGGCGGACTACCTCATCCGGCTGACGACCGGCACGGCAGGCGTGCCGCTGCAAAATGGATGGGTGGTGGTGATGCCCCCGGCCGGGGTCTCCCCCACCCTATACCACCCCCCCAAACCTCCCTCGGAAACAAGTTTGTAATATTCGTAGTAGGCGATTTATCGCCTCCTGACGGCACTGAAGTGCCTACTACAACGCGCCCCGCTCATGGGGAAACCCAGTCTGTAAGAATAGCCTAAAACACAAACGGACGGTCCAAAGACCGTCCGTTTGCTAAGAGGAGGGATGAAGCGAAAAACTTAGTCGTGCTGCCCGTTATTCGTAGCGCAGCGCCTCGGCGATGGTCACCTTGGCCGTGGCCCGGGCCGGCAGCCAGCTTGTTACCAGGCTGGCCGCCAGGATGATCACGGCGATGGCCGCCAGCCCCGCCCAGGGGGGCAAGAAAGCCAGCCCCTGGTCAGCCGCTACCTGTAGATAGAGGTTGTAAGCAAAGGTCAGGGCCAGCACGTAGCCGATGAATGTGCCCAGACCGGCAATGAAGAAGCCCTCGAATAAGAAGACGCCCTGCACCATGCTGCGCTGGAAGCCAATGGCCCGCAGCACGCCAATCTGCTGGCGGCGCTCCACCACGGAGCGAATCATGATGACGCCCAAAGCGGCCACGCCCACCAACAGCCCCAGGCCAATGAAGCCTTGAATCAGGTAAAAGACGCTGCGAATGGTGTCGCGGCTTTGCTCCAACTGCGCTTTCATCAGCGTGGTTTGCACGCCGCTGCTGCTAAGAGCCCCTTCGATGACGTTGGCCGTTTGCCGGACATCCTCGCCATCAGCCACGCGGATGAAGAAGCGGTTGGGTTGGTCGTAGCCCAACCCGGCCGCGGCCTCGCTGTTCATGAGCGCGCCAAAGAAGCTGGGCGCAGAGCCTAAGACACCGATCACCGTGAAGGTGTGGGCTTCGCCGCTGGCATCCATGATCTCGATGTCTACCGGGGCAAAACCAACGCTGCCGGCGCTGATGGAACGAATGGCAAAGGTGTCCTCATCCGGTTGGTAGGTAGGGTCACCACTGCGGTCGATGACGAAGTTGTCCACCACGACCAGCGTCGGATCGGATTGGATGGCGGCCCACACCCCGGCCGGGTCGTCATACCCATCGGCGATGTTAGCCAGCTCCAACTTTTGCGTGGCCAGGAACTGCGCATCGACCCCATTGATGGCGTAACCGGCAAAGTCAGCCATTTCCGGGCTTTTGGCCGTGACGGGGGCGAAGGTTGCCGCGGCCAAAGCCTCAGGGGCAGCGATTTCGCCATCCGCCACCAGCGCCGCAACCTGCGCTTCCAGGTCAGCCTGGGAGACAGGGTTAAACGGGTTGGACTGCACCAGCACATCATAGCCGCCGCTGCCGCTTTCCGGGTCCAGGAAGTTACTGAAGGTGTTGGTAATGGTGATGGTACCCACCAGGGTAAAGATGATCAGGCTGAACATGGCCAGCGTTGTTGCCGTGCGCCCTTTGGCATTCACGGGGTAGGCAATGGACATGCGGGCCACCGGCAGCAGCCGGCCCATGCGCCCCAACACCCCGGCAAACAGGTTCAGCAGACTGTCCGCATTGTAGAGGAAGAGAATGATGGCCCCGCCAACCAGGAAGATGCCGCTGATGAAGAAATCGCCAGGGTTGCTGTTCAGGTCGGCCAGGCGGCCAACTTCACGGGTTGGCAAAGACCAGTAGAGGATGAGGGACAACCCCACCAGCGAGTAGGAAAGGCGGGCGCTCAGGCGGATCCAGTGCAGCAGTTGCCCCAGGCCGATTAAGAAGAGAGAGACGCCCAGGCCATAGACACCTGATTGTTCGGCCACGTTCACGCCGACCCAGGCCATGGCATAGCCCAGGGCCAGCAGCACCGGGCCGCGCGCCAGCAAACCACCCCAAAAACTGAGGATGGCCTTGGGACCGGCCACCAGGAAGAGGCGCAGCGCCTCGCGCCGGTTGCCTTCACCCGCTTTGGCAATGGCTGCCCGCCAGACCAGGAAGGGGTGCAGGAACAGCGTCCATTGGGATTCGCGGGGCAGGTTGGGCAGGTTCAGGTCGCGAATGGCGGCGATGATGTTGATGTTGCTGATGCGTATAGCGGAGATAGAGACGGTGACGAAGGTGACGACCACGCCCAGGCTGTAGCCAATGACCACGGAGCGGGGTGAGATGTAGGGGGTAACGTTTAGGGAGCCGCCGCTGAGCAAATCGGCGATGAGGCGGGCCAGGAGCAGCGAGGCGAGGATGCCCAGGAAAGCGCCAATGAGGGCGGCCAGGAAGTTGTAGGCCAGCCCTTCGCTAACAAACTGGCGCACCAGGTCGGCCCGCTGCAAGCCCACAGCCCGGCCCATGCCGAGTTCGGATTTGCGTTCGGCCGCCAGCACGGAGAAGATGAGGAAGATGAGGAGGATGCCGGAGAAGATGGAGAAGGTTCCGAAGGTGACGAAGAGGGTGGTGATGAATTCGGCGCTGCTGGCGGCCGTTTCCAACTGGTCTGCTTTGACGGCGGTCAGGGAGAGGGTGTCGGGCAGGAGTTGGCTGAGGGTGGTGATGGCCGCCTCAGTCGCGTCGACGCCGGTCTCAGCATTGCCAGCATTGGAGACGAAGATATCGGTGATTTCACCCGGCCGGGTGAGGAAAACCTGCGCCTGGTCCAGGGTCCAGATGAGGGTCGGGCCGCTGCCGGCCAGTTCGCCATCGGGCACAATGCCGGCGACGGTAACCGGGGTTGGACGGCCCATGATGAGCATGAGTTCATCCCCCGTACTGGCATTTAGCTGCTCAGCCAGGCTCTCGTTGAGCAGCACTTCGTCGTCAGCCAGGTTGGCCAACCCGGCCGGGGCGGTCAGCCCGGAGCCGGTAATCTCGCCCAGGCCGCGCACCTGCACCGCCGCTTCAGACAGGTTGGAGGCGGTGTTGAGCACGGGCAATGTTTCGATGGCCACGGCAACCACGCCGTCGATGGTCTCACCATCGACCAGGGCGGCTGCGTCAGCAGCGACATCGGCCGAGAACCAGGTGACGGTGCTGACGTTGGGAGCCGACCCACCGCCGAAGCCCAACCCGGCCGGGGCGCCCAGCGTCGTGGTGCCAATTTGCTCGTCGATGCCGCCCAGGTTGGCGTACACGTCCGAGCGAACCGAGTAGTCGATGGTATCGCCCACACCCAGGGCACTGGTGATGATGAGCGTGGACAGCGCCAGCCCACCAATGATCAGGGCCGTTTGCGATTTGCGGCGCGGGATGTTGCGCACACCCAGGCGAAAGGCGAGCGGGTAGCGCCAGGCAGAATAGATCATGATGAGGACGATGAAGCCCATCATGATGAGGAGGATAGTCAGGAGCGTATTGGCGGGAATGCCGAAGATGTTGTCCATGTTAGTCCGTGTTTTGCACTGCCAGCAGGTGCGCAGATGCAAGAAATAGGTTTGCTTTAGATGGCAGGCACGGCAACGGCCGCGCCGTTGGCCGAGGCCGGGGTGGGCACAGGAATGGGGGCGAGGTTCCCGGCCGGGGTTTCAACCATCCCGTCGCGCATCCAGACAATGCGGTCACATTGCAGGCCAATCTCTTCCGAGTGGGTCACGATGACGAACGTCTGGCCGTTTTCCCGGTTCAGTTTGCGCATCAGGTCCACAATATCCTGCGACGTCTTCGAGTCCAGGTCACCGGTAGGCTCGTCCGCCCAGACGATGGCCGGACGGTTTACCAGGGCGCGGGCAATGGTTACCCGCTGGCGCTGCCCACCCGACAACTCGGCCGGGCGCTGGTAGGCCTGGTCGGCCAGGCCAACTGCTTCCAGGGCGTCCAGGGCCATCTGGCGGGCCTGTTTGGGCTTCAGGCGCTGGCTGCGATCCAGCAGCAGCGGCATTTCCACATTCTCTGCCGCCGACAAAACGGGCAGCAGGTTATAGAACTGGAAGACAAAGCCCATGTTTGCCGCACGGTAGGCTGTGCGCTGGCGATCGCTCATCTTGAACAGGTCCTGGCCGTCAATCTCTACCAGGCCGCTGTCGATGCTGTCCAGGCCGGAGAGGGTATTTAGCAGGGTGGTCTTGCCACAGCCCGAAGGCCCCATAATGGCTACCATTTCGCCGCGCCGCACCTCCAGATCGAGGCCACGCAAAGCCGGTACAATGACTTTGCCGGTGTTGTAGGTCTTTTTGACGTCGCGAGCGCTAATAATCAGATTGTCAGACATATTGTTCTCCTGGAAACATGAATAAAAAGGGTTGAGCGGGGTACTTGTGCCACAAGGGATACCAGTACAGTTTCTTTGCGGCAGTGGGAAATACCCCGCTCATGCTGTGATGTAAGCCGCAATGTAAAGGAATGATAGCGCAATAAATAACATTTGTCAATCTTTTGCACATATGTTGTCGCAATTTTCTCCATTTGTCCAGGTTTTCGCCCGGCCGGGGCACAAAAAAAGGCCGGTAATGCCTGCGCCTGCAAGCATTACCGGCCCGGTGCCGGGATTCGTCTGGTGGGGGGAGAGTGGGCCGCGCCCCGGCCGGGGGTTAGAAAGGCAGCGCAGGCCGCCAGGCCGGGTAGCGGTTATCGCTGGTGTCGTTGGTTACCTGGGTTACACCGCTGCCATCACTGCGCATAATATAGATTTCGTTATCCCCGTCCCGGTCCGCATGAAAAGCCAGCCATAGGTTATCCGGTGACCAAACCGGATTCCGTTCGTCGGCGGCGCTGTTGGTGAGCCGGGTTTGCGACGTGCCGTTGGCATTCATCACATAGATCTCGTTGTTGCCATCCCGGTTAGAGACAAAGGCAATGCGCGTGCCATCCGGCGACCAAACCGGGTCAAAATCATCGGTGGCGTTATTGGTCAGCCGGGTCTGGCCGCTGCCATCAACGTTCATCACGTAAACCTCGCCGTTGCCATCCCGGTAAGAGACAAAAGCGATGCGCGTGCCATCCGGCGACCAGGCGGCCCCAAAGTCGTTGTCCGGATCATCCGTCAGGCGTAGGGGGAACGCACCATTGGCCTGCATCACATAAATGTCGATGCTGCCATCCCGGTCAGAGGCAAAAAGGATACGCTCGCCATCTGGCGACCAGGCCGGCTCAAAGTCGGTCGCCGGGTTGTTGGTCAGGTTCACCTGGTTGGTGCCGTCGGCGTTCATGGCGTAGATCTCGTTGTCGCCATCCCGGTTGGTCAGGAAGGCAATGCGCTGGCCGTCTGGCGACCAGGTTGGCGTCCAGTCGGTGTCTGGGTGATTGGTCAGGTTGACCTGGCCGGTGCCGTCGGCATTCATCAGGAAGATTTCGAAGTTGCCGGTGAGATCCGTGGCATAGGCGATCTGGCCGCTGCCACCGCCAACCGGGGTGGCCGTCACGGTGGGGGTGGCCGTCGGCGTCTCCGTGGGGGTCTCGGTGGGGGTGGGGGTGAGGGTGGCCGGTTCGGGCGTGGGCGTCTCGGTTGGCGGGACGGGCGTGTCGCTGGGCACGCCGGTGGGAATGTCGGTAGGCGTGGGGCTGGGCGTTTCCGGGGTGATGGTGGGCGTGTTGGAGGGCGTGAGCAGGGGCAGCACGGTCAGGGCGATGCTGGTGGCGGCGTCGAAGGTAGCCTGGGCGGCCAGGGCCGTTTGCTGGGCGGCAACCGGGTCAGTCACCGTCGGCGCGCCGGTCAGGGCGATGCTGGTCAGCTCGGTGGCGATGCGCGTGGCATCGGCATTGCCGCCATCGGGCCAGAAGGCGTAGGCTAGCAGGCTGCCGCCACAACAGAGCAGCAGCAAGATGGCGGCCAGGGGCAGCAGCCAGCCGGGCAGCGTGGGGGCGATGGTCATCTGGCCGGGGATGGTTTGGGGGCTGCCCCCGGCCGGGGTGACGGTCACCTGGAAGGGGACGCTCTTTTTGCCGCCCAGCAAGGGGCGCTGCTGCGGCGTCAGGTTCAGGTCCAGGGCCGCCGACTTGCCGGGTGGCACACGCAGCGTCTCCTGCGGCCGGTCGATGAGCAGGTCGCCGCTGCTGCTCTGGCTGGTAACGGTGAAGGCGGCGGCGGCGTTGCCCTGGTTGTGCACTGTCACCCGGCACATACCGGCCCCGGCCAGGCGGTCTGGTTCTAGCGCCGCGGTAAACTGGACGAAGGGGGTGATGTTGAGGTCGCCGGAGATGGCGGCGCGCTCCTGCTGGTTGGCAGCGGAGACGACCACCAGGCGGAAGCGGTAGCGCCCGGCGTTGGCGGCGCTGCCGGGGGGTAGTTGGATGGCAATGGGCAGCAGGCCGCGCGCGCCGGGGGTCAGGCGAATGGGTTCCTGGGGCAGGTTTACCCATTCTGGCGGCACGCCTTCGATGTGCAGCCGGTAGTTGTCCACGCTGCTGCCCAGGTTGGTGACTTCGACGCGGACGCTGGCCCGTTCGCCGGGGGCCAGCTCCAGGCTGGTGGGCTGGACGACGACGCTGAGCTGGCCGCTGCTGCTGCGCATGAGGGTCGCCCCGGCCGGGACGTCATCCTGGGCGGTGGGGCCAATGGCCGCCGCGCCGGCCGCGGCCATTGCGCCCACCCCGGCAACGCCGGTGGCCGAAAGCAGCGTGGTGGCCGGCTGCCAGCGCAAGAAATAGGGGCCGGCGCGCACTGTCTGGTCGGGGGACCAGGGGGTGACAATGCCGGGCTGCAAGCGAGCGCCGTCTAGCAGGCTGCCGTTGGTGCTGCCCAGGTCAACGACGGCCCAGCCGCTGGCGGTTTGCTCCAGGCGCAGGTGCTGGCGGGAGATGCCGGTAGCGCTGAGCACGATGTCGCAGGTTTCGGAGCGGCCCAGGGTAAGGCTGGGCAGGTTGAGGCTGTAGGTTTGGGTGGGCTGGTTGGGCTGGGAGACGAGGAGCTGGTCGGCCCCGGCCGGGGGGGCGGGCGCATCCAGGCGGCTGGGCGGGGCGGCATCGGGGGCCAGGGGCTGGAGCTGGGTTACCAGGCTCACCACTGCCTGGGGTGGGGCAAAGCGGGTCACGTCGGCGTCCGTCAGGGCGTTCATCGCCTGGCGGAGGGCCAGGGCCATCTCGCCGGCCGCCTGGTAGCGTTCGGCCGACTTCTTGCTCATGGCCCGGTTGATGATCTGGACCACGGCGGACGGCAGTCCCGGCCGGACCGTTTCCGGCGGCGGTGGTGTCTCTTGCATATGCTTCACCACCGCGTCGGTGGGGGATTTGATGTCAAAGGGCAGTTGGCCGGTGGCTAGCTGGTAGAGCATCACTCCCAGCGAGTAGATGTCGGAACGGCCGTCCAGCGGCCGCCCCAGGCATTGTTCGGGCGACATGTAGGGCAGCGTGCCCATGAAGGTGCCGGTGGCGGTGTGCATGCCGCCGGTAATGAGCTTGGCCAGGCCAAAATCGGTGACCTTAACGCGCAGGGGAGGTTCGCCGGGCCGTTCTGGCTGGGTAAGCCGCTTGATGAGGATGTTGTCTGGCTTGACGTCGCGGTGGACGACGCCGCTTTCATGGGCATAGCCCAGGGCATCGGCGGCCTGGGCGATGAGGAAGAGGGTCTCGCTGAGCTTGATGACCTGTTCGCGCTTGATGAGCTGCTTGATGTAGGCGCCCATGCCCATGCCCGGCACATACTCCATCACAATGTAAAGCAGGCCCTGCTTGCTGTCGAAGTTGTAGACGGTGACAATCGACGGGTGGTTGAGCCGGGCGGCGGCCTGGGCTTCTTGCATGAAGCGTTGTTGGAACTCTGGCTGGTTGGCGAACTGCCGGTGCATGATTTTGAGGGCCACCGGCCGGGCCAGGGTCAGGTCGGTGGCGCGGTAGACCGCCCCCATGCCGCCCTCGCCTAGTAGGGATTCAATGCGATACTGCTCAATTTGTCGTCCGATTAATGTATCCATGTGGTTGGTGCCAATGTGTTAAGTCTGTAGGGTAGCTAAGGTCTGGTTCGGCAGCGGCCGGCTAGCCGGCGAAGGTGAGCACGTAGGTGGTGTGGGCTGGCTTGTGGGTGTCGATGATGTTTTCGACAATCTCGCGCTTGAAGGCTTCTTCGGCCACGGGCAGACGCACGGAGAAGGTGAGGGGTTCCAGGTTGGGCGCTTCGTCGTCAATTTCGGGGTCCCGGCCGGTGTAGATGGCCAGGGTGCGGGCCAGCGCCCAACGCGTACCGCGCCGGGCGTAAATCTGGTGTGCCTCTTGCAGGAAGGTGCGGCGCTTCGCTTCGCTCCAGGAGTCGTCGAACATGATGACGAACCAGTTGGCCAGCCAGGGCAGGAAATCGTTGGGGCTGGTGCGCGGGTCCATGTAGAGGTCGAAGTTGTCGACGGTCCATTCCATGGGCATGAGAATGGCTTCAAAGAGGGCCATGAAGCGGCTCATGAAGTCGCTGTGGTAGATGGGGGGCAGGTATTCTAGCAGGCGGCGGCTGTAGCGGTCCAGGCCGGGCGGGATGGGCAGCAGGTCGCCGTCGTCTGCGGTGGGTTCGAGGATGGGGACGGGGGGCGGTGGGGGGGGCGCCCCGGCCGGGAGGCGGGTTTGTGTCTCAGTGGCCGGCGCTGGGGGTGGTGCCTCGGCCGGGACGGGAGCCTGGTCGGCAGCGGCCAGGGGTGGCGCGGGGGCGACAGCGCCGGCCACGTCCTCGGCGGCAACCGGTTCTTCGTCCTGGGTGGGTGGCTCCGCCAGTTCAAAGCGCAGTTGATAGGGGCCAATTTCCACCAGGTCGCCGTGCTGCAGCAGGACGGACACATTGGGCGTCAGCAGGTCGTGGTTGAGCAGTGTGCCGTTGGAGCTGCCCAGATCGACGATCTGGCAGCCGGTCTCATCGCAAACGATGCGGGCATGTTCGCGAGAAACGAGCGGGCTGGGCAGCGGCACCTCGTTGCCGGATTGGCGGCCCAGCGTATAGCGCCCGAACCCTATGGCCACGACCCCGGAGAGGTCCGGCCCGGTAAGAATCAGTTTTGCAGTGGGTTGGTCGGCCATCAGATACGCTCCTGTATGAAAACGGTACGCGGCTTACGTGGCTACGGCGAATGGGCGCGGCTGAAACAACTGTTTTGCCGCCTGGCAGTCCTTGTTTTGTGCGGCGTTAGCGCCGGCCGTAGCAGGTATTGAACACCCCGGCCGGGGACCAATAGCTCCAGTCGCCCTCCACAGTAAAGCCATCTTGCAGCACAACGGCACCATTGACCTGTATTGTGACCTCCCATTGGCCAGAACGCAAGCCATCCGGCTCGGTGATGGGCACCAGGTCCTGGCCGCTGGCCGGTCCGGGCCAGATGCACTGGTAGCGCACCCACTCTTCGCCCCGGTTGCGCCAGAAGCGCACATAGTCCGCGCCGGCCGGGAAGTTCTCGTAGGTCCAGCGAATATACACCTGGGTGGTCCCGGCCGGGAAGCTGCGCGCAGCGTTACTGCCGTCGGCCAGGCATTCGGTGGGACAGAAGTAGATTTGCGTTACCCGGGGCACGGCTGGCGTCATGCTGGGCGGCACGGGGGTGGCCGTGGGCGGCGACGGCAGGGTGGCCGTGGGTGGGGTGAGGGGCGTTGGCGGCGCCGGCTGCGTGGGGGTGCTGCTCGGGTTAGGCGGGGCGGTGGGTGAGGGGGTAGGCGAAGGGGTTGGGGTGGTGGTGGCCAGCCAGGCCAGCCCAAAACCAGGTCCCGGCCGGGCGATGGCCAGGAGAACGGCCGCGGCCAGGCAGAGCAGCAGGGCCAACCCCGCCAGCAGACCCAGCCAGAGCGGGAAGCGGCGTGATGGCCCGGCCGGGGACAGCGGGGGCGGGCTGGCCGCGAGTGGCGGCTTGAACGCCGGTGGCGTCCCGGCCGGGGCCGGCGTGGCGGCCAATGGATAGGGCGTCACCTGGTCCAGGAGAGCGTCCGGCAGCAGGGCGGTAGCGTTTTCATTTTCAGCGGGGGCGCTGCGCCATTGCAGGGCGAAGGAACCCACGCGCAGCACCTGGCCGGGCGGCCAGTTGGTGGCGATGTGCGGCGTCAGCAGCTGCCCTTCCAGGAAGGTGCCGTTGGTACTGGCCAGGTCGGTCACCAGCCAGCCAGCGGTGCTGCGCGACAGGCGGACGTGATGGCGGGAGACGCCCTCGCCGGTCAGGACGATCTCGTTGCCGGCGGTGCGGCCCACGGTCATCTGCGGTTGGCTGAGGCTGAGGGCACGGGGCGCGGCGCCGGGCTGGTTGATGAGGAGTTGGTCGCCCCCGGCCGGGAAGGGCAAATCGGGAGCGCTGGGGCCGGGTGGCGCGGCTTCTGTCCCGGCCGGGAGCAGGTCGGTGACCACGCTGGCCATCATTTCCGGCGGGGCAAAGCGGGTGACATCGGCATCGGTCAGGCGTTGGGTGGCCTGGCGCAGGGCAGCGGCCATGTCGCCGGCCTGCCGGTAGCGCGCAACTGCTTCTTTGGCCAGGGCGGTTTGGATGATGACTTCGATGGTGGGCGGCAGTCCCGGCCGGACGTCGCGTGGCGGCGGGGGGGATTCGTGCAGGTGCTTTAGCACGGCGTCGGTGGGGGATTGGATGTTGAAGGGTAACCGGCCGGTGGCCAACTGATAGAGCACCACCCCCAGGGCATAAATGTCTGACCGGCCATCCAGCTCTTGCCCCAGGCATTGCTCCGGTGACATGTAGGGCAGCGTGCCCATGAAGGAGCCGGTGGCGGTTTGCAGCCCACCTTCCAACAGCTTGGCCAGGCCGAAATCGGTGACCATGGCCTGCACCGGCAGCGGACCTGGCGCTTCTAGCTGCTGCAACAGGATGTTGTCGGGCTTGATGTCGCGGTGCACCACTCCGTGGCGGTGAGCGTAATCCAGGGCGTCGGCCACCTGGGCCAGCAGCAGCAGGCTCTCGTTGAGGCGGATGACTTTGCCGCCAGCCTGCACGCGGGCGATGAAGGCCCCCAGGCTGGCCCCGGCCACGTAGGCCATGACCATGTAGAGCTGGCTGCCGGTGAGGGCGAAGTGGTAGATGGGAACGATGGCGGGGTGGTTGAGCCGGGCGGCGGCCCGCGCCTCTTGCATGAAGCGCTGCTGGAATTTGGGCTGGGCGGCCAGGTGGGGGTGCATCAGCTTGAGGGCGACCGGCCGGTCCAGGTGAACGTCACGGGCGCGATAGACTGCGCCCATGCCACCTTCGCCGAGCAGGGCTTCGATGCGGTAGTTGTCAATTTGCTGGCCAATGAGTGAGCTTGCCATGCGGTTATTGTAACGGATAGGTGGGCTATGGGAAACTGATCAGGCTAATTTGCCTGTGCAGGTATTAAACGACAGGGGGGGTGGTTTTTTGAACCCGGCCGGGGTAGGGACGGGTGGCGGGGGCGTCAGGCCGTGTCCAGGCTGGCGACGACGGTGTCCCAGCGGAAGGTGCGCACCTGCTCTGGTTGGCTAAAAAAGTACTCTTCCAGGTAGGGTTCAATCTCCATTTGCCAGATGTCGGCCAGTTCGGCGGCCAGCCCCGGCCGGAGGAAGAAGCTGACGCCCACGGCGTAGTGGGGATCGTCGATGGCGGCATTCAGCCGTTGCAGCAGGCGGATGAGCGGCTCCACCGGATAGCCGGTCTGGTGGCGTTGGTGGTAGTGGCGCAGCACATCGTAGTTGGGCGGCAGGGAGATGAAGGCAAAGCGACGACGCAGGGCGTGGTCCACCAGGGCAATGGAGCGGTCGGCGGTGTTCATGGTGGCCAGCAGGCGCACATTGGCGGGGATGCGCAGGGTGCCACCGCCGGCCAGGGGAATGGCCTGGTCGCGGTATTCCAGGAGGTACATTAGCTCGCCAAAGACGCGGGCCAGGTTGGCGCGGTTGAGTTCGTCGAGGATGAGGACGCAGGTGTCGCGCTTTTGGGCGGCCTGCTGGCAGAATTGCAGGAACCGGCCGGGGAGCATCTGGTAGTGCAGGCGGCCGGCCTCGTCCGTTTGCGGGCGGATACCCTGCAGGAAATCTTCGTAGGCGTAGGCGGGGTGGAACTGCACCAGGTCGATAAAACCATCGCCGCCGCCCACCAGGTGCCGGGCCAGGTGGCGGGCCAGGTAGGTTTTGCCGGTGCCGGGCGGGCCGTAGAAGACGGCCTGCCCCTTGCGGTGGATGGCACGCACCCAGCGGGCCAGGTCGGCTTCGCTGAAGCCGGTCTCGGCGGCGCAGGTGGGCAGGTCATAGGCAGGGTTTGGGTCAGGCTGGCCGGTGCTGATGGCAGCGGTCTTTGGCTGTGGGTCTTGCAGCGCGGGCGCTTCGCCCATTACTGCTGGCCAATCGCCGGTCAGGATTTCGGTAAAGAGCGCTTGTTGGTGGGCACGGCGGTAGGGACTGGCAGACCAATCCTTGAATAGTCTGGCCAGGTAGGCCAGGGAAGGGACGAGAATGGGTTTAATGGTGGCCAATTCGCCAAGGACGAAGTTGTGGTAAATACAGATTGGCGGGCCGTCGCTGTCGAGGCGATCTGAGAATGGTTCTGACTTGTGGTGTGTTTGGGCCAGTCCTCGTTCATCGGCGAGGGCTTCAATGAGCGAGACGTTAAACGCCAGTAAACCATCTCTGTTGACTACATCTAACACGAGCCAGTTACCGAAGCTCAGGCGCAGCAGCCGGCCGTCATACTGGACAGGTTGGGACAGGGTGTATCGGGGGTCGTCTGTACCGCTGGTTCCAAGCCTGGCCAGTACCCACTTGAGTAGGCCAAGAGTCCAGGCGGCCTGTTCGGGGGTAGGAAAGAGCTTGTGCAGCCCGGCCGGGATCGCAGCTGGATATTCGTTCAAGGGGACACTATCGCGGTTATCCATCGGTTCGTACTCCCTGAGAGTGTGCTGTCGAGATTCCATGTCGTAAATAGTTGGCGGCACGTCCAGGGCCACCTGGGCTTCGGCGGTGAGCCGGCCGGTGCGGGCCTTGCCCTCCTGGGCACAAACCCAGATGAAGCTTTGCAGGTCCACCATGTCGTGGGGGCGGTAGGGGGCCAGGGCGTTGCGCAGCAAGGCAACCTGCTGGCTTATGGTGTGGTAGGCGGCGGCGGTGGGGGTGGGGGGCAACCCGGCCGGGAGCCCCATAAACTGCAAGAACCAGTCTGTGGTACGCGGCTTCACAAACATTTCGCGGTCGGGGTGGGTGATAAACAAGAAATAGGTGGGGAAGGTCCACTTAACCGGCAGCGCCTGGCCGGCGGCAAAGCGCACAAAGTTGTCCAGCCGCGCCGCGGCCGGCTCCGGGCCATAGAGCAGCCGCTGCATCTGGTGGGCAAAGGCGGCCTTGTCCAGGTGGGGCTGGTAGAGCAGGCTGAGATCGCCTTTGTGCGGCGTGCGCAGGTAGAGCAAGTTGTTGTCCTTGCCCAGCCTTTCCAGCCGCGCCAGCAGTTCGTCGTAGGCCCATTCGGCCAGCAGGCGGCGCACCTCCGCCTCGCTGAGCAGGTCGCGGGCGCGGGCGATGGTGGCCTGCTTGTAGGTGATTTCATCGGCCACGAAGGGGGGATGGTCGAAGCCATCCCAGTTGGGATAGCGCCGGCGCACCAGGCCAATCAGGTCGTCAAGCGGCCAGTGGGTCATGCCGCACGCTCCCGGCGCACAACCAGCAGGGTGATGTCGTCGGACTGGGGTTCCGCGCCGACAAATTCGGCCACGGCATCCTGGATGGCCCGGCTAAGTTCGTCTGCCCCCCGGCCGGGATCATGCCTGACCACCGCCGCCAGCCGTGCCTCGCCAAAGAGCGCTTTGTCCGCACTGCGCGCTTCGGTCACGCCGTCGGTGTAAACCACCAGCAGGTCGCCGGGCGCAACCGGGAGTTCGGCGGTGTGCCAGGTCATGCCGGGGAACATGCCCAGGGGGATGCCGGTGTGGGGCAGGGGGGTGATGGTCCCGGCCGGGGGGGCGGCTACGAGCAGGGCCGGGTTGTGGCCACCGTTGGCATAGGTCAGGCGCTGGCCGTCGGCCTCGAGGATGCCGTAGAAAAGGGTGACAAACTGCTCGGCGTCGGTGTCGGCCAGAATACGTTCGTTGGCTTCGGCCAGGACCCGGGCCGGGTCGTCCGGGTATTGCAGGGCAAAGTGGCGGATAACGGTGCGGCTGAGGGCCATATACAGGGCGGCCCCTGTCCCTTTGTCGGCCACGTCGGCCACCAGAATCCCGACCCGGCCGGGGCCGAGGGGTATGAAGTCATAGAAATCGCCGGAGGTCTGCCGGGCCGGGATGAGCGTGGCCGCCATGGACCAGCCGGGCAGAGCCGGGATGTCGCGTGGCAAAAAGCTGGCTTGTATCTGGCCGGCCACCTCCAACTCGCGGGTCATGCGCTCGCCGGCCAGGGCCAACGCATACGCCTGCACCCGGTAATGAACGCTGGCCAGCAGCGCCGCCAACGATTGGATGGCCGGCACATACTCCATGACGTCGCCCACATCCCGCCGCACAACCATATAGATGCCGCCTAACAACGTGCCATCGTCGGCCCGAATGGCCACCACGACCCCTTCGTGGACGATCACCCCTTCGCGCTGCTCCGGCAGCATCATCTTCGGCAGCCGTTCATAAGCCCGGCCGGAATGGCGCAAAAGCGCCTGCGCCGGGGGCAGCCGGGCAAAGAGGTTGGCCTTTGTCTGGTACAGCGTCTCTGCCGGTTCCAGCCAGATATACAGCCCCATTTGCGGGAACATGGCCGGGATATGCGTCTCCAGCAGATCGTGCAGGCTGGCCAGGTCGACAGGCGCGGCAATGATGGCCCGCCCCAGCGCCTCCAACGCGGCCAGTTCGCGTGAGCGCTGCTCGCTGCGCGCCGTGATGCGGCTGAGGCGATTGGCCAGCAGGCTGACCAGGAAAGCGCCGGCCATGAAAAAGAGGTAGATGGCCAGCCCGTGGCGGCTGTACATGCCCGCAGCCAGAATGGCGAAAGGCAGTGCTGCTCCGGCGAGGGCCAGGCCGGCCAGAACGAAGCGTGTTAGTGATGCCTGGTCGGCTTGTGTGGTCTCGCCCAACCGGGCAAACAAGTGGCGCATGACCAGCATGAACGGCAGAACCAGCAGGAAGGGCACGCTAAAAGCTACCAGCGTGGCGGCGGCCGCCGGCCAAAACTGTGCTGCGCCCAGCCCTTGCAGGGGGATTTCACCCCCCAGCCAGCCAAAGACGGTCAGGCCAGCCAGGCCGGACAGCAGCACGGTGGCGATGTTATCGACCATGGCGCGCAGGTTGTTCCAGCGTAGATCGATGTTGCTTTCGCGCCGGGATTGGAAAACGTAGTTTACGACACTGTCGATCACGCCAATCCACAGTGCTGTTGGTCCAAAGATGAGCGCTGCCGACCACCAGATCAGCCCTTGCAGCGAGCCGGTAACGCTGGCAAAGCTGCCGGTGACGATTTCCAGGGAGATGATGAACTGGTAGCGCAGGAAGAGCAGATCGATGCCCAGCAGCAAGAGTAGGGTGAGGATGTCGGCGGGGCTTAGGGCGGGGTTGGTGCTGGCCAGCAGCCAGAGAAGGGCCAGCGCGGCCAGCGGCAGGCTTAAGAAGAGGCTGTAGAGGTCGATGAGCCGGCCCACGAATGTGAGGTCGCTGCCTGGCTTGAGGTCGGGCCGCAGTTTCTGGGCCAGTCTGAAGGCCAGGGAGTCGCTCATGGGTGGTGGGGTGCTGCCTGCTCTATGTTCCATCTGGCGGGTTGGGCTTATAGTTTGCGCTTCATGAAGAGGGCGACTTCACCGTGGGTGACGTCGTCGTTGGTGTAGTAGGAGAGGTCGATGCCCTCCAGGGTGAAGCCCTGGGCACGGTAGAATTGAATGGCGGGGACGTTGGTGTTTTGGGTTTCACAGACGATGGTGCGCATCCCGGCCGGGGTGGCCCGGCGCACCAGTTCAGCCATCATCTGCCGGCCAATCCCCTGCCCACGGTGGCTTTCGGCCACATGAAACTCCCACACCCACAGACTGCGGTTCCAGCGCTGCATCTCGGCAATGGCCAGCCCCACCAGCAGATCACCATCATGAGCAGCCAGCGACAGTTCCTGAGCCAGCACGCCGGCGTAATGGGCCATGTCGAACTCATCGTGCGACCAGAGGTGGACGTAGGGCGTGGCCAGCGGTCGCAGGGTCAGGCTGATGCTGGCGTGTTGCGGCGATTCGATATGCTGCACGTCGTAACGGGCCGGCGACTGGTAGCCGGTGACAACGCGGTAGAAATCGTCCAGGTCCTGGCGCGTGAGCGTGCGGATGGTGCTGCGGTGAGACTGGTAGTTGGTCAACGCCAGTGACTCCTTTATTTTGGCGTGCCTGGCACCGGGGCAACGCCGGCCAACTGCCGGTGTGGGTTTGCCCGGCAAGCGGCTAGCCTCCCGGGTTTCTGCGCCATGCCGGAACGTTATTGAGCGCTCTTTTCGCTGAGCAACTGCCAGACCTGGTCCAGGACGATCAGGGCGGTGAGGTTTTGCACGCCATGGCCGCGCCGGAAGGCTTCGGGCATGGTGTAGTCGTACTCTGGGAAGAGCGTCGGATGCACATTGTCGGGCAGCAGGCCGTTGTTGGGCAGCGTTTGGGCCACCAACTGAAAATCCCACAGCGGCACGTTGTAATCGCGGGCGATCTGGCGCAGCAGATTGTTGTTGGCGTTGTCCGGGTCCAGGTAGGTGTCCGCCTTGGTGCCCAGGATTGGCACCACCCCGTGCTCGATGGCATAGGCCACCATGCGGCGGATATTCTGGTCGTACACTTCGGGCTTGCCATCGTTGGAGCCAATGCGGATGAGGACGATGCTGGGGTTTTGCAGGCGAAATTCGCAGTCGATCATGCTTTCATGTTCGTTGCAGACGGTTGGCTCGGCCCAATCATCGGTGAAGACGAGGCCGGTATTTAGCCCCACGCGCACTGCCTGGCGGTCGCGGGCGAATGAGCCGTGGTAGTGGGTGATGACGGCTTGCAGGTAGCCATAGTTGCCGAGGTCATAGGGACCATAATCGAAGGCGGTGAGGAAGTTGAGTTTTTCGGCGGTGCTGTCGCCGATGATGGATAGGGCCTGGGGGTTGCGTCCCTGGGCCAGTCCGGCAGCGTAGATTTGCAGCACGTGCTGCTGCACTGCTTCAGGCATGATCAGGTAGCTTGCCAGGGGGATGCCGTTGATGGTGGTGAGGGCGTCGGCGTTGACGGGGGTGACGGTGGGGGCCTGGGCGACGGGTAGTACCAATACCTGGCCGGTATTGATGGCCCCGGAAGGGGGCAGATTGTTGATGGTGATGATCCGTTCGATGCTGACGCCGTAAATCTGGGCGATCTGCACCAGGGTTTCGCCGGTTTGCACGGTGTGGAAGACGGTGTTGGGGGGTAGGGTGGCGTAGCTGACGGTGGGCGGGCTGGGGACGGTGGGCTGCACCCCGGCCGGGACGGAGGTGAAGGTGGGCGGTACCGGCCGGGTGGCGGTCGGGAGCGGCGGGCGGGCTGGGGGCATGGTGGGCAGCACCACCTGGGGCACCTCCGCCTGCGGCAGGAAGGTGGGGGCGGGCGAAGCCGCGCGGTTTTCGCTGGCGGTGCTGGCCACATACGGCAGACGCCCGGCCAAAACTACCAGGAAAACCAACACCAACCCCACGGCCAAGAAGATCGCTTTACGATGCATGGCGTGTTTGAGGGTCTTGGAGGAGGATGGGTGAGGCCGTCATGGGCCAGGCATGATGGCCGACGCATGATGAACGTTGACGACGTATGACGCAGTATCCCCCAATAATGCACAGAACCATAAGTTTACATCTCATCCAGTCTGGCCGGGCCGCAACATAGGCCGATCATCTTCCGTGCCCGGTGCTTGCCGGGTATGGAGATTTTACCCGGCCGGGAGCGGATTATAGCAGGCTCACTTTACCATACAAGTGCGCGCGTGTCGGCCAGTTGGCGCAAAAAGTGAATAGCAAATGAGCCACACCGGGCGGCCGGGGTTAAGTGTTAGCCAGGTGTTGGGATATGATAGTGGGTGGTCCCGGCCGGGGCATTTCTATCCACCTGGGGTATGCTTTGCCAGAAGACACCCGGCCAGAACAATCACCCATGACCCAGGTCGGCAGCCTGGGGGGCATTCGCGAAGGAGAATCACGCCATGCTAAAAGAGTTCCGCGATTTTATTAAAAGAGGCAACGTACTAGACCTGGCGGTCGCCGTCATCATCGGCGCGGCCTTCAGCGCCATTGTCAACTCATTGGCCAATGACATCATCTTACCGCTGATTGGAGTGCTGCTGGGCGGCATCGATTTCACCTATCTCACGCTGCAAGTGGGCGACGCCACCATCCGCTATGGACAGTTCATCCAGGCCGTGGTTGATTTTATCGTAATCGCCTTTGCCATTTTTATGTTAATCCGCACCATCAACAAGCTGCAGCAGCCAGCCCCGCCACCACCGCCAGCGCCCCCGGCCGAGGTGCAACTGCTAACCGAAATCCGCAATTTATTGCAGGAGCAGCGCCGCTGAGGCAGCAGCGCGCCGCGCGCCCACCATTTGTTGTATAATGTAGGCAGCCATTCAGGCACATGGTGTGGGGCGAGGCCAGAGCTATGGCGCTTGTTTTGGGCGCAGGAGCGCGGAGATGAACAGCACAATTCCCACCCAATATTGGCATATGCTGGATGACGGCCGGGTGCAGTGCGACGTTTGCCCCCGGGCCTGCAAGCTGCACGAAGGGCAGCGCGGGCTGTGCTTTGTGCGCGCCCGCCAGGACAACCAGATTGTGCTGACCACCTATGGCCGTTCCAGCGGTTTCTGCGTGGACCCCATTGAGAAGAAGCCGCTGAACCATTTTCTGCCGGGCACGCCGGTACTCTCGTTTGGCACGGCCGGGTGCAACCTGGCCTGCAAATTCTGCCAGAACTGGGACATTAGCAAGTCACGCGAGTTTGACACGTTGGCCGATGCCGCCGCGCCGGAGACCATTGCCCGGGCGGCCAAAGCGTTGGGCTGCCGCAGTGTGGCCTACACTTACAATGACCCGGTCATCTTCATGGAATATGCCATCGACGTGGCCCAGGCCTGCCGGGCGCAGGGCATCCGCTCGGTGGCGGTGACGGCCGGCTACATGTGCGACGAGCCACGGCGGGCGTTTTACCGCCACATGGACGCCGCCAACGTCGATTTGAAGGCGTTCACGGAGCGCTTTTACCAGCAGATTTGTGCCGGGTCGCTGCAGCCGGTGCTGGAGACGCTGCTCTACCTGAAGCACGAGACCGATGTCTGGTTTGAATTGACGACGCTGCTCATCCCCGGCGAGAATGATTCTGAGGCGGAACTGGAAGCGATGACGCAGTGGGTGGTAACGTCGCTGGGGCCGGATGTGCCCATGCATTTCACCGCTTTCCATCCCGACTACAAGATGCTGGACAAGCCGCCAACGCCGCCGGCCACCCTGAAACGGGCACGGGAGATTGCCCTGAGGAATGGTGTGCGCTATGCCTACACGGGCAATGTGCATGATGAGCGGGGGGGCAGCACCTACTGCCACCAGTGTGGCACACGACTAATTGGCCGCGACTGGTATGTGCTGAGAACCTGGCAGCTAACGGCTGACGGATGCTGCCAGCGTTGTGGTGCACGTTGTGCGGGGGTGTTTGAGCCCCGGCCGGGGACCTGGGGGCCACGTCGCCAGCCAGTGCGCTTACAGAATTTCCACCAGTGAGCTGCGGCGCACCCCGGCCGGGGCGCGCCGCTTGCAATTCCCCCCATCTTGTTGTATTATCTCAACAATTGTTTTGTTGTATTATCCCGCACCAGGTGACCCAGGCTTATGTCAGAAACGCCCACCATTCGCATCCGTGGCATCCGTGAAGGGCTGCTTATTACCCTGGCCGAGGGTGATTTTGCCGACTTGCTGGCGGCTCTGGAGACAGAATTGGCCGCCAAGGCGGATTTTCTGCAGGGCAGCCGGGTGACGTTGGAAGTGGGCGCGCGGCCGCTGGACCAGGCGGCGCTGTCTAAGGTGCAGCGACTGCTGCTGCCACGCCAGTTGGAGTTGTGGGCGGTGCTGGCGGAAGAGGAAGCGACCCGCGAGGCGGCGCGCGGGCTGGGCCTGGCCACGCGCCAGACGGGCAGCAACCGTGACCTGGATGGCAATGTGTTGGCCCCGGCCGGGGAAGAACACACCCCGCCTCCCCCACCCCCGACCCCACCTGCCACCCTCTACCTGAAAGAGACCATCCGCTCCGGCCGGTCCATCTATCACGAAGGCTCTGTCCTCATTGTCGGCGATGTAAATGCCGGGGCCGAAATCATTGCCGGCGGCGACGTCATCGTCTGGGGGCGGCTGCGCGGTCTGGTGCATGCCGGGGCGCTGGGCAACACCGCCGCCATCATCTGCGCCCTGGAACTCAGCCCCACCCAACTGCGCATTGCCGACCAGATCGCCGTCCCACCCGATAACCGCCGCCGCCAGCCCTTGCCAGAGATCGCCGCCATCCGCCAGGGCCAGATCGTGGCCGACCCCTGGCGTACCACCGTACACGAACCGCGCCGCCCCGGTCTCTAGCCAGAGCGGCACGTCACCTGGCAGCGCAAACGCAATCGGGCGCAAAGCCGCAACTTGCGCCACGTTTTTTGAAGGAGCGTAACTTTATGAGCGCACAAGTCATTACCGTCACTTCTGGCAAAGGGGGCGTGGGCAAAACCACCGTCTCGGCCAACCTGGCCGCCGCCCTGGCAATGATGGGGAAGAAAGTGGTAGCCCTGGACGCCGACATTGGTCTACGCAATCTGGACGTGGTGATGGGGTTGGAAAACCGCATTGTCTATGACCTGGTCGACGTGGTGGAAGGGCGCTGCCGCCTGCGCCAGGCGATGATCCGGGACAAGCGCTTCCCGGAGCTGTATCTGATCCCGGCGGCGCAAACGCGGGACAAGATGGCTGTCAGCCCGTCGGACATGGTATTGGTGTGCGACCAACTGCGCGAAGAGGTGGATTACGTGGTGGTAGACTCCCCGGCCGGGATCGAACGCGGTTTTCGCAATGCCGTGGCCCCCGCCGACCGGGTCATCATCGTCACCAACCCCGAAATCTCCGCCGTGCGCGACGCCGACCGCATCATTGGCCTTATCGAAGCCGAAGAAAAAGGGCCGGGCTACCTCGTCATCAACCGCCTCAAACCGGCCATGGTTGCCCGCGGTGACATGCTCTCCATCGAAGACGTGCTGGACATCCTGGCCATCAGCCTCATCGGCGTGGTGCCCGAAGACGACGCCATCCTCGTCTCCACTAACCGCGGGCTGCCGGTAGCCATGAGCGCCACCAACAGCACCAGCGCCAGCCAGGCCTTCCGCAACATCGCCCATCGCCTCACCGGCCAAAACGTGCCCCTGATGGATTTGAACAAGAAAGAAGGTTTCTTCAACCGGGTGCTAGACTGGGTTAACAGTCGATAAGAAAGCGAGGTAACGGGCATGAGTTGGTTCAATCGGATATTCAAACGGGAAGAAAAGAGCAGCAGCATAGCCAAGACGCGCCTGCAAATGGTACTCACACACGACCGCGAAGACATCTCGCCCGGTTTGATCGAACTGATCAAGGATGATATTATCGAGGTTATTGTCAGGCACCTGGCAATAGACCCGGATTCCGTGGTCGTAAACCTGACCAAAACGACAAATGAGAGCCGGCTGGTGGCCGAAATTCCCCTAAAGAGCAATGGCCGGCGACCTTAGTCAGATCGTGCAGTCGCTATGCTACAAAAAACTGCTTCCGTATGGCGGTACTTCGACCTCTGGTTGGCGGCCGCCGTTATTCTTTTAACCGGCTATGGCGTGCTCATCATTCGCAGCGCCATCACCGGCACGCCGGCTTTCGTGGGCTACGAAATGCGCCAACTCGCCTTTGCCGCGGTTGGCGTTGTGGTCATGGTGGCCATTGCCGCCGTAGACTACCGCATCCTCACCTCCTCCCACTGGTACATCTATCTGGGGCTAATTGCCTCACTCATCCTGGTGCTGCTTGTGGGCACCATTGGTAACGCCTCGCGGCGCTGGTTTGCTCTGGGGCCGGTCAACTTGCAGCCCTCAGAGATTGGCCGCATCTTGCTGGCCGTGACCTTCGCCCAGTTCCTGGCCCAACGCCAACACCTGATGCAGCGCTTTTCCAACACCATCGTGTCGTTGATCTACGTGGGCATCCCCATTGGCTTCATCTTCATCCAGCCCGACCTGGGGATGTCGGTGCTGTTCCTGGTGATGTGGTTTGTGATGATCTTCATGGCCGGGCTGCCGCTTTCCCACTTTGCTGTGCTGGCCACAACCGGACTGATGGCGGCCCTGGCCGTCTTGCCTTTCCTGGCCGACTATCAGAAGGAACGCATCACGGCGTTTGTCGACCCGGCCGCGGTGCCGGAGCAAGCCTTTAACATCGACCAGGCGGTGATCAGCATTGGCTCAGGCGGCTGGTTTGGCAAGGGGTATTTGCAGGGGACGCAAAGCCAGTTGGGCTTTTTGCGCGTGCAGCATACCGACTTCATCTTCTCTGTGCTGACCCATGAGATGGGGCTGTTGTTTGGCTCGCTGGTAGTTTTGGGCCTGATGGGTTTCATCTTGTGGCGTATTTTGCTGGTGGCCCAGATCACGCAAGACCCGGCCGGGCGTCTCATCTGCGTGGGCATCGCCGGCGGCCTCTTCTTCCAAACCGTCGTCAGCGTAGGCATGAACGTCCGCCTGCTGCCCGTTACCGGCCTCACCCTGCCATTTGTCAGCTATGGGGGCAGCTCCCTCGTCACCCTGTTCGTGGCCATTGGCGTGGTACAATCCATCCGCATGCGCCATCGTAAACAGGAATTCGGCTAGCCAGGGGCAGGCACGACCCAACGCCTCACCACCACCCCGCAGCTTCAAGGAGTTTTCATGACCGTTCGTGTTCGCTTTGCGCCCAGCCCCACGGGCTATTTACACATTGGCAGCGTTTGGACCGCCCTCTTCACCTGGATGTATGCCCGGCGGCACAACGGCCAGTTCATCCTGCGCATCGAAGATACCGACACCCGCCGCACCGTGCCCGGCGCGCTGGAGAACCTGATGGACGGCCTGCGCTGGTTTGGCATTGAGTGGGACGAAGGGCCAGACATCGGCGGTCCGTATGGCCCCTATACCCAAACCGAACGAGCACCGCTCTACCAACAGTGGGCGCACTGGCTGGTGGACAACGGTTACGCCTACAAATGCTTTGCCACGGCCGAAGAGCTGGCCGAAATGCGCGTGCTCCTGGAAGCCAGGGGGGACCATTCCGGCTACGACCGCCGTTACCGCGACTATCCGCCGGAAAAAGTGGCCGCGTTGGAAGCAGCGGGGCATCCCTACGTCATTCGTTTCAAGATGCCCCTGGACGGCACCTCTGTAGTCCCCGATTTGCTGCGCGGCGACGTCGTTTTTGAAAACGTGCAGCTTACCGACTTTGTCCTGCTAAAATCTAACGGCCTGCCCACCTACCACCTGGCCGTCGTCGTGGACGACCATTTCATGAAAATCAGCCACGTGACACGGGGGATTGAGTGGCTGAGCACCGCCCCGCTGCACGTGCAGCTCTATAAAGCATTTGGCTGGGAGATGCCGGTGTGGGTCCATCTGCCGGTCATTCTCAGCCCCAGCGGGCGGGGCAAGCTAAGCAAGCGCACCCAGGCCTTCCTGGACAGCGGCGAAAAGGTGCTGGTGCGGGCCGATGAGTTCACCAGGGCTGGCTATTTGCGCGACGCGCTGGTCAACTTTCTGGTTAACGTGGGCTGGTCGTTTGGCGATGATCGCGAGAAGTTCACCATCGAAGAAGCGATTGCCCGCTTTGACCTGGCGGCGATTAGCCCGGCCCCGGTGAAGCTGCCCTATGCCAAGCTGGATTGGCTGAATGGCCAGTATATCCAGGAGATGCCGCCGGCGGCGCTGGCCAAGGCGGTGGCCCCGTTCCTGGCCGCAGCCGGCTACACGGTGGATACGGCGGCCCTGCTGCCGCTAATGCCAGCAATGTCGGTGCGGCTAAAGCGGCTGACGGATGCGGTTGATTTCCTACGCTTTCTATACGAAAAGGCTCCACTGCCCCCGGCCGGGGAAGTGACGGACAAGCGACTACCCCCGGCCGGGGCGCTGGCCGCCTTCACCGCCGCGCGCAACTTCGTGCAGACCGTTCAGCCGTATGACTACGACCAATTGCAGGCCGGTCTGAACGCCATCGGCGAAGCCAACACCACCAACGGCAAAGCCGGCCCCTTCCTGGGCAAAATGCGCCTGGCCATCACCCGGCAGCAGGTCTCCCCACCGCTGTTCGAGTCCATGCTCGCCCTCGGCCGGGCCGAATCTGCCGCCCGGCTGGATGATGTTGTTATTGCCCTGGAACAATTGGCGCTAACCCCGTAAAATTCCGTAAACTTACCGCTGGACCCGGCCGGTGCGCCGGTACGGACGTAGGGATTACCCTACCCGGCCGGGAACCGGCAGAGGCCAGCAATCCACCCATCGAGGTTCACCATGACCGACACCAACAACGAAGCGGCTACCACAGATTTCATTCGCAAAATCGTCCTGGAAGATTTGCAGAGCAACAAATTCGGCGGGCGGGTGCACACCCGTTTCCCACCCGAACCCAACGGCTACCTGCACATCGGCCACGCCAAATCCATCTGCCTAAACTTTGGCATTGCCGAAGATTTCGCCGGCGGGCTGTGCAACCTGCGCTTCGACGACACCAACCCCACCAAAGAGGAGCAGGAGTACGTCGACAACATCATCAACGACGTGCGCTGGTTGGGTTTCGATTGGGGCGACCGCCTGTTTTACGCCTCCGACTACTTTCACCAGCTCTACGACTTCGCCATCCAGCTCATCCAGCAAGGCCAGGCCTACGTCGATGATTTGTCGGCCGAAGAAATCCGCGAATATCGCGGCACACTGACCGAACCAGGGCGCAACAGCCCCTACCGCGACCGGCCGGTTACCGAAAACCTGGATCTATTCGAGCGCATGCGTGCCGGCGAGTTTCCCGATGGCTCACGCGTGCTGCGAGCCAAGATCGACATGAGCTCGCCCAACATGAACATGCGCGACCCGGTGATGTACCGCGTGCTGCACGCCACCCACCACCGCACCGGCGACGAATGGTGCATCTACCCCATGTACGACTGGGCCCACGGGCAATGCGATTCATTGGAAGGGATTACCCACTCCATTTGCACCCTGGAATTTGAAGATCACCGGCCGCTTTACGAGTGGTTCATCGAGCAGTTGGACATTTACGCGCCGCAGCAAATTGAGTTTGCCCGGCTGGAGCTAACCTACACCCTGATGAGCAAGCGCAAGCTGCTCAAGCTGGTGACCGGCGGTCACGTCGCCGGCTGGGATGACCCGCGCATGCCCACCTTGTCTGGCCTGCGCCGGCGCGGCTACACGCCGGAGGCCATCCGGGACTTCGCCCAGCGGATTGGCGTGGCCAGGAACAACAGTGTGGTGGAGTATGAGATGTTGACCCACTGCGTGCGCACAGACCTGGAACAGCGAGCGGCGCGGGCGATGGCCGTGCTGGACCCGCTGCGGGTGGTGATCGAGAACTACCCTGAAGACCTGGTGGAGACGTTTGAAGTGCCGGACTTCCCACAGGACCCAACGCAAACAGCATCGCATACGGTACCCTTCTCGCGGGTGCTTTACATTGAGCGCGAGGATTTCATGGAAGACCCGCCGCGCAAGTACTTTCGGCTGGCCCCCGGCCGGGAAGTGCGCCTGGTCAAAGCGTATTACATCACCTGCACCGGCGTCGTCAAAGACCCCCACACCGGCGAGATCGTGGAACTGCGCTGCACCTACGACCCCGAATCACGCGGTGGCACCACCCCCGATGGCCGCCGGATAAAAGGGACCATCCATTGGGTTTCCGCAGCCCACAGCATCCCGGCCGAGGTGCGGCTGTACGAGCACCTGTTCACCACCCCCAACCCCAACGACACCCCGGAAGGGGCCGATTTCCTGGCCAACCTCAACCCGGATTCCCTGCAAGTGGTTGCCAACGCCCAACTGGAGCCGGCTCTGGCCAACGCCCATGTGGGCGACCGTTTCCAATTCATGCGCAAAGGGTATTTCTGCCTGGACCCCGACTCCCGGCCGGGGGCACCCGTCTTCAACCGCACCGTGCCCCTGCGCGATAGCTGGGCCAAAATCGCCCAGGCCCAGCAAGATTAACCCATCCTGGCGTGGCCCGCCCGGCCGGGCCACGCCTCCCCTCTCCCCATGGACAAAACCCAACAACTGCTCACCCGCCTGGATGAAATCGGCCAGTCGCTGGACCAAACCGCGCACGCCCTGGCCCTCATCGGCCTCGGCTCCGTCGGGATAGAACTGGACCGGCTGGACGCCTACTCCGACCTGGACTTCTTTGTCATTGTGGCCGCCGGCCACAAAGCAACCTACCTGCAATCATTGGATTGGCTGGCCCACGTCTGCCCCATCGCCTACCAATTCCGCAACACCCCCGACGGCTACAAACTGCTCTTCCAAGACGGTATCTTCTGCGAGTTTGCCGTGTTTGAGCCGGACGAACTACACCAGGTGCCGTTCGCCCCCGGCCGGGTCATCTGGAAACAACCCCACATCACCAACACCATCGCCATTCCCCCCCAACCCAGTCCCCCACCAGCCGCCAGCGCCATCGAATGGCAGTTGGGCGAGGCCCTGACCAATCTGTACGTGGGGCTGGGGCGTTACCGGCGCGGCGAAAAGCTATCCGCGGCCCGCTTTGTTCAGCAGTATGCCGTGGACCGCGTACTGGCCCTGGCCGCCAACCTGGAGCCGGAGAGCCGCGCCCCCAAAGACCCCTTTGCCAGCGAGCGCCGCTTCGAGCAGCGTTTCCCCAACACGGCCCGCGAACTGCCCCATTTTGTGCAGGGCTACGAGCGCAGCCCCGAATCAGCGCTGGCCATCCTGGCCTTCCTGGAACGCCATTTCGCCGTCAACCCCGCCATCGCCGCCGCCATCCGCGCCCTGGCAAACGAGTAGGCGCGCCAGGCGTAACCGGTTCGTACCCACTTGCGCCTGGCGCCCTAGCGCCTACTGCTCCGCCGAAATTGAGATATACACGTTGCCAATCGACTGCGGATCCGCCGTGAACAGGCGGCCGCCGCTCACCGTGGCAATACGGTTCAGGACCTCCGTGTCGGCCGCGTCGCCAAAGGCGATGGGGAAGATTTTGATGCCATCCGCCTCCGCCTGCGATGGCAGGCAAGTGGCAAACATCTGGTTCTCCGTCACCCGCCCCACCGTATCCTCACCATCTGACAGCAGCACAATGCCATAGAGGCGCGATTCACCGTTGGCCGCGTCCTCCGCCTGCTGCGCCTGCATCAGGCTGACGGCGTCACACACCGACTGGTAAAGCGCCGTGTTGCCATCCGCCACCAGGCCGCCAACCCGGCCGGAGAGCCCCTCCACCACATCTCCCACCCGCGCCGGCGCCTCCAACACCACCGGCTCATCACTGAAAATAATCACCCCCACCTGGTCGTTGGGGTCCAACCGCTGCAAAAACTCCACCGTGGCCGTGCGCGCCGTCTTGATCCGCTCCCCCTCCATGCTGCCCGACACGTCAATCACGATGAGCACCGTCGCCTTGCGCTTGTTCAGGTTGAAGATATCAATCACCGCGGCGCTGATGTCAGCGTTGGGGCTGGGCAGCGGCGGCACCGTCGCCGGGGTCACACGCGGGTCCGTGCCATAATCCAGGGTCATAGGGTTGTGCAGAGCAATGCGGCTGTCCAACGGCCGCAGGTAGTTGTCGATAGCCGCTTCCTGCTGTTCATCGGACAGCAGATAATCCAGGAAAATACCGGCCGCTTCGGCCTGCTCGTCGCTCACCCAGTCGGCATTGTCCAAAATGCAGTAGGGGTGGTCAGCCCAGATAGTTCCCCCGGCCGGGAAGATAAACGCCAGCGGAAAAGTCAACTCATCTCCCCGCTCCACGTTAAAACGCACCACCTCCGCCTCCGGCACCGCTGCCGCATGCAAGTAGCCCGTACCCTCCCGGGCCATCAACTCCAGCAGCGCCGGGGCCTGCCGCCCATAGCGCGCCGTATTCTCCTCCAACGCCCGCATAGCCGTTTGCACCTCGTCACTATAAACATCGGCCACCGTCAGCGAATCGGTGCGGCCGGCAATACCATAGACAAAGCTGGTCATGGAGAGCAAACCAGAGTTAGCATAAGCCGGGTGGCTGTGACCAAAGCTGAACTGCCCCCACTCCGGCCGGCCATAGCTGGCCCAGCCCTCCGGGTTAGCCGCCAGATCCACAATCGTGTCCCAGCCAATGGGCTTCTCCGGCCAGCCCAACACCTCGGCCATAGGCCGCCACATGGCAAAACCCAACGGCGCATACACCGTGGGCTGGCAAGCCTGGCTGGCTAACGGCTTGTTATAGCGCTGCCGCCAGGCCTCGTTCGCCTGGTCCACCCAGGATTGGTCGCCAGGACTCCAGGCAATGGGCTGCGAACTGCCATCCAGAATAGCATTCATCGAACCGCCAGAAGTCACGTGGCTCACCTCCACCACAATGCGCTGGCCAGAGGCCGTGGTATGGTTTTCACTGTTAAACTGGGCTGTCACCTGGTTCAGCCAGCTTTCCTTGGTATTGGACGAGGCCAGGGTAATGAGCAGCGAACCCTCCGGCAGCGGCGTCGCCGCCGGCGTATCACTGGCGCTCCCATTGCCCCGATCGGTCAGCGCGGGTATGATGCTTCCAAACAAAATAATCAGGCCGATGGCGCAGAAGGTCACAAGCATGATCACTACGAAGGTAATGCGGGTCCGGTTCATGGATTCTCCTGCCAAAACGTCGCCCAGGTCAGGAACCCGGGCTCCCGTATCTTTTGTAGGCCCCAAATAGGCTTTGCTGCGCTTGATTATAGCAGATTACACCCCGGCCGGGGCAGTTCCCGCGCCCGGACAACCAACCAACCCACGGAAGATAACCCATGGACGAATGGACCATTCCCCAAATTCAGGCCCAGATGGCCAGCGGCGCGCTAACCGCGCAGCAGCTCACCCAACGATACCTGGAGCGCATTGCCCAGCTAGACCGGCAAGGGCCAGCCCTGCACAGCGTCATCACCATCAATCCCGACGCCCTGGCGCTGGCCGCGGCATTAGATGACGAGCGCGCCCAGGCCGGGGCGCGCGGCCCGCTGCACGGCATCCCCGTCCTGCTCAAAGACAACATCGACACCGCCGACCGCCAACCAACCACGGCTGGCTCACTGGCCCTGGCCGGCACCATCGCCCGGCACGACGCCTTCCTGGTGGAAAAGCTGCGGGCAGCTGGGGCAATTATCCTGGGCAAAGCCAACCTCAGCGAATGGGCCAACTTCCGTTCCACCCACTCGGTCAGCGGCTGGAGCAGCGTGGGCGGCCAGGTACGCAACCCGTACGCGCTAGACCGCAACCCGTGCGGCTCCAGCTCCGGCTCGGCCGTGGCCGTGGCCGCCAATCTGTGCGCCGCCGCCGTGGGCACCGAGACCGACGGCTCCATCATCTGCCCCGCCCACATAAACGGCATCGTCGGGCTAAAGCCGACGGTGGGGCTGGTTAGCCGGGCGGGCGTTGTGCCCATTGCCCACAGCCAGGACACGGCCGGGCCAATGGCCCGCACAGTAACAGACGCAGCCATTTTGTTGGGGGCCATGGTGGGGGTGGACCCCGCCGACCCGGCCACGGCGGCCAGTGCGGGACATTCTTTTGACGACTACACCCAGTTCCTGACCCCGGCCGGGCTGCGCGGCGCGCGCCTGGGCATCGCCCGCAACTTCTTCGGCCACAACCCCCGCGTAGACCAACTCATAGAAGCGGCCATCGAAACCATGCGCCAGTTAGGAGCGGAAATCGTGGACCCGGCCAACCTGGAAACGGTCCCCGCGCTTGAAGGGCCAGAGCTAACCGTACTGCTGCATGAGTTCAAAGCCGGCCTGAACGCCTACCTGGCCGGTCGCGGGCCAGACACCACGGTACGCTCGCTGGCCGACGTGATCGCCTTCAACGCCGGGCAAGCGGCGCGGGTGATGCCTTATTTTGGCCAGGAACTGCTGCTGCTGGCCGAATCGGCCGGCCCGCTGAGCGATGAGGCATACTTACAAGCGCTGGCCGAGAGCCGGCGGCTGGCCCGCACCGAAGGGCTGGACAAAGTGCTGCAAGCCCATCATCTGGACGCCCTGGTGGCCCCGGCCGGGGGGCCGGCCTGGCTCACCGATTATGTCAATGGCGATCATTATGGCGGGGGCAGCTCCTCCCCCGCCGCCGTGGCCGGTTATCCCAGTGTCACCGTCCCGGCCGGGGCGGTCTACGGCCTGCCGGTGGGCATTAGCTTCATGGCCGGGGCGTGGCAGGAACCCACCCTGCTGAAGCTGGCCTACGCCTTCGAGCAAGCCACCCAGGCCCGCCGCCCACCCCAGTTCCGGCCCACCATAGACTGGCACGCCTGACGCCAAAATTACGCTTGCCCTCCGTCCGCCCACATGGTAAAATGCGGGCGTCCTTGAGGGATAGTTTAACGGTAGAACAGCGGACTCTGACTCCGTCAGTCGTGGTTCGAATCCACGTCCCTCAGCCAAAATGAAGAAGCGGCCGGCTTGTGCCGGCCGCTTTTTTGTTGCCTGGCTACGCAGCCAGCAGCTCGGGCGCAAGCTGCCCGGCGCAGATCTTGGCCACAGGTCCGGTAAGCGTGGCCTGAAAATCGGCTGTTAGCTGCACTTGCAGCGTGCCGCCAGGCATGTGTACCGTGACCGCGGGTGCGCACAAGCCCAGCCGGTAGGCCACCGCCGCGGCGGCGGTGGCGCTGCTGCCGCTGGCCAGGGTGTAACCCGCGCCCCGCTCCCAGATTTCGATTTGCAGGTTGTGCCAATCCAGGACCCGCATAAACTGCACGTTGGTGCGCCGCAAAAAGCGGGGGTCCTGCTCAATGAGCGGGCCATACTGCCGGGCCACGGCGGCCGAAGGCTGCTCGTGCAGGATAACGCAGTGGGGGTTGCCCAGGCTGGCCGCGCAATAGGTAAACGCCATGCCCTCCCCCGGCCGGATAACCTCCCGCAGCACCTCGCGCGGTGGGCCGCTCATGGGCATGGCCTGGCTGTGGAAGCTAACCTGCCCCATCTGCACCTGCACTTCCCGGCCGGGGCCAAATACCTGGCAGGTGACCACCCCGGCCGGGATAGCCACCGTAAACGCCGCCACCCCCACCAGCCCCGCATCCCACAGATAGCTGGCGAAAATGCGCAGCCCGTTGCCGCTCTTCTCCGCCTCACTGCCGTCGGGGTTGAAGATGCGCAGGCCAAAATCGGCGGCCGGCCCGGCCCCGGCCGGGAGCGGCCCCCACAAAACACCATCTGCCCCCACGCCATGGTGGCGCTGGCAAACGCGGCGGACGAGCGCCGGCGTCAGCGGCCGGTCGCCGGGCGGCAAAACCAGGTAATCGTTGCCCAGAGCGTGGTATTTGGCAAACTGCATTGGCCGGTTACATCTGCTGGCAGGCACGCTCGGCCAGGGCGGTGATGGTCAGGCTGGGGTTAACACCCACATTGGCCGAGACGGCCGAACCATCGACAACGTACAGCCCCGGGTAGCCAAAAACCTGGTGGCCGGTGTCGATGACCCCCTCGCCGGCGCTGCGCCCCATCGGGCAGCCCCCCAAAATGTGGGCGGTGACAGACAGGTTGGCCACGCTTTCTGGCAGGGTATTCAGCGGCTGGCCCCCGCTGGCCGCGGCAAAGGCGCGCGCGGCGGCGTTGGCCTCGGGGATGTAGGCGGGGGTGCGCTGCCCCCCGGCCGGGTGCGTGAGCAGGCCGCGGGCAAAACCGGTGTACAGGCCGCGCCCATAACGAAAAGCGATCTGGCTGTCCAACTGCTGCATCACCGTCAGCACGCTGGTGCGCTGGTGCCAGGCCGCCCCCCGCCAGGCGCGGGTGGAGCGGCGCGGCTGGGCCAGCAGCCGGCCCAGCGTCTTCAGGGCACGCCGCCCCGGCCGGGATTCATCCACCAGCGGCCCCATGTAGTAGCGCATGAAGTTGTACCCGGCCGGGAAGCGATTCTGCGTGATGTGCGTATGCCCATTCGGATAAAAATGGGAGGTTATGGTGGGACCGCCCTCATCCACCCGCGGCGCGTCCGCCTCATGCAGAATACTCACCACCGCTTCACTGTTGGTGCGCACCTGCTGCCCCAGGCGGGGCGAAATGGCCGGCAGCGTGCGGGCCACGTTACGGCAGTGAAACAGTAGTTGCAGCGTGCCCAACACCCCGGCGGCCACCACCACCTGCTGTGCTCGCAAAGGCTGCAGCCGCTGCCGGCGCTCCAGCGGATTGCGCAGCGAGACTTCGTAGCCACCGCCGGGCAGCGGCCGGATGAGGGTGGCCTGCCGCTGGGGCAGGATGGTCGCGCCAAGCTGCTCGGCCAGGTAGAGGTAGTTTTTGTCCAGGCTGTTTTTGGCCCCGTAGGTGCAGCCGGTGAGGCAGCCGCCGCAGCCGGTGCAGCCGCTGCGGGCCGGGCCGCGGCCAGCAAAATAGGGATCGGGCGTTTCCTCCCCCGGCCGGTCGCTGAAGTAGATGCCCAACGGAACGGTGTCAAAGGTATGGCCCGCGCCCAGGTCGCTGGCCGTCTGCCGCAAATAATCATCCATCAGGCCGTGGTGGGGGTTGGGGGCGCTGCCCAGCATCTGGCGCGCGGTGGCGTAATGGGGGCGCAGTTCCGCGGCCCAATCGACCGCTAGATTGTGCCAGGCGGGGTCCTCGAAGAAGGCCCGGCCGGGTTCCAGCAGCACCGCGGCGTAGACCAGGCTGCCGCCGCCCACCCCCACGCCCCCCACAATGCCCACGTGGCGAAAAATGTGCTGCACGAAGAAGCCGTGCATGCCCAGGCGGGGCAGCCACAGCAGCCGGCGCAGGCTTTCGTCGGCGGCGCGCATGTCGTCGGGCGTTATGCGGCGACCCTGCTCCAGCACGGCCACCCGCCGCCCTTGTTGGGCCAGGCGTAAGGCGGCCACGCTGCCGCCAAAGCCACTGCCAATGATGATAACATCGTAGTCCATAGTGCTGTTTGCAGGCCGTTATGGGCCGTAGTCAACGGCGGTGCGGCTGGCGTGCAGCAAGAAGGGGAAGGGCAGGCGGCGCAGGCCAGGCGGGGTCATGACCATCATGCCCAGCAGGGTGAAATGGTCGAGCACGCGCAGTTCGTCAACGATGTAGGGCCAGGGGAAGGGGGACCCGGCCGGGTAGATAACGGTCACCGCCGGCCGGCCATCAATCAAGGACGGCCGCTCAGCCAGCACCATCTTCATCACTTCGTGCGTCTGCCCCTGGCGCTGCACCAGATTGCGGGCATTGCCCAATCCATCAAACCATTTGCCACACCAGCCACTGAGGCCGGTAAGGGCCAGCGCCGGGCTGGCCAGGCGGCGCAGCCAGCGTGGCCCCACAAACTCCGCGCAGTATTCGCCGTGCAAAAAGGCAAGATCAGGGGGTACCAGGCTGGCAAAGTACGGCTTGAAAGCAAGGAGCGCGTACCGGTTAAGTTGTTGGGCCTGGACAGAAATGGTCATGGCGTCACTCCTGCAGCCATCGGATCTGCTGGCCAGGGCTGGCACAGTCTGGAGCCGGTTTTCTGACGGTGTGTGGCAGCATCGAGAGACCTGGCTGATGGCTGTTCTCAGTTTACTATGCCGGCGAACGTTGGGCAAGATCATCCCGGCCGGGTCAGCAATTCTAGATGTAAAACGGAATCGTTCACTCCCCCCCTCCGAAACGAGCCGAGAGGTCAAGCGCCGGGGGCGTCGCCTCGGCGCTTCGCGCCTGGCGACGCCAATCAAAGCAGGGTTTTTTCAGTTTTTGGGGCAGTTGCCCCAAAAACTGAAAAAACCCCATTAAGTTTTCCCGCGCGGGGCGCGAAGCGCCCTCGCGCGGGGCAGCGTTTGGGGAGCGAGCGCTTACTGCAAGACTTGATCAGCCGCCCAGCGCGACCTCGGGCAGCTCACATGCAACGCTATCTGGTAACCTTCTGCCCTGTTGCGCCCCTTTTCCCCCTACATTTAGAATTACTACGGCCGGGTGGTTGAGCAATCCCGCCCCTTCGTCTATACTCCGCCACGGTCTGCTTCGATTCTGGGCCATGCGGTTACAGACCAAACCGATTTTGTCGAGGTATCATGGGTTATCAGCGTATTGTGGTAAAAGTGGGCACCAGCGTACTCACCGGTGGCTCGCCGCAGTTGGATCGGGCGCACATGGTGGAGCTGGTGCGCCAGTGCGCCGAACTGCACCGCGCGGGGCGCGATGTCATCGTTTGCACCTCCGGGGCGATTGCCGCCGGCCGGGAACGGCTGGGTTTTCCTGATTTGCCCAACACGGTGACCAGCAAGCAGATGCTGGCTGCGGTGGGCCAAAGCCGGCTGATGCTGGTGTGGGAACGGCTGTTTGAGCTGTATGGGCTGCACGTGGGCCAGATGCTGCTCACTCGCTCCGACGTGCACGACCGCCACCGCTTTTTGAATGCGCGGGATACGTTAAACGCGCTGTTGGAGCAGCGAATTGTGCCCATTGTCAACGAGAATGATGCCGTGGCCACCAGCGAAATTAAGGTGGGCGACAACGACAATTTGTCGGCGCTGGTGGTGCTGCTGGCCGATGCCGATTTGCTGCTGCTGCTGACCGACCAACCGGGCCTGTTCACGGCCGATCCGCGCACCAACCCGGACGCGGCGCTGATTCCGGAAGTGGATCAGATTGATGAGACGCTGCGCCAACTGGCCGGCGGCAGTGTGAGCGGGCTGGGCGTGGGCGGGATGGCCACCAAGCTGCAAGCGGCGGATGTGGCCCGCCGGGCTGGGGCGGATGTGGTTATTGCCGCCGGCCGGGCGGCCAATGTTATTGGGCGCATTGCCGCCGGTGAGCCGGTGGGCACACGCTTTGCGGCGCTGGCTACGCCGCTGGAACATCGTAAGCGGTGGATTTTTGCCGGGGCGGTCCCGGCCGGGCGCGTGCTGATTGATGCCGGGGCGGCGCGGGCGCTGCTGGAACAGGGGCGGAGTTTGCTCCCGGCCGGGGTAACCGGCGTAGAGGGCGAGTTCCGGCGTGGGGATACGGTGATCATTGTGGCTCCCGGCCGGGGGGAGATGGCCCGCGGCATTGTTCGCTACAGCTACGACGACCTGCGGCGCATCGCTGGCGGCCGCTCCGACGAGATCGAAGGTCGCCTGGGTTACGCCTACGGACCCGTGGCCGTCCATCGCAACGACCTGATTCTGTTGTGAACGGCGCTGGCGGTTCCGGTGACTGGGGGCGGGCAGGTTTGTAACGCGCACAACACAAGATGCTGGCCGGAAAGGCCGGTGCAACAGGAGAGACCATGACCAACCTACAGACCATGGGCCGGGCGGCCAAAGCGGCGGCGCGGCAACTGGCTATTTTGACCACGGCACAGAAGAACGCCGCCTTGCTGGCCATCGCCGGCGAATTAGCGGCGCAGGCGGCGCTGGTGCTGGCAGAAAATGCGCAGGATGTAGCCGCTGGCCGGGCGCAGGGGCTGAGCGACGCTTTGCTGGACCGGCTGCTGCTAACCGAGGAACGGCTGGCCGGGCTGGTGGCCGATGTTCGCCGTGTGGCCGAGCTGCCCGACCCGGTGGGTGAGGAGATGGATGGCCGGGTGCTGCCCAACGGGCTGCGCCTGTGCAAGCGGCGCATCCCCATCGGCGTGCTGGGCGTTATCTACGAGGCGCGGCCCAACGTGACCATCGACATTGCCACGCTGTGCCTGAAGACGGGCAACGCCGTCATCTTGCGCGGCGGGCGGGAGACGCTGCGCAGTAACCTGGCCCTGGTGCGCGTGATCCAGGCGGCGTTGGCGCAGATGGGGCTGCCGCCGGCGGCGGTGCAGTACATCGACGACCCGGACCGGGCGCTGGTAGCGGAACTGCTGCGCCTGGACGCGTATGTGGACATGATTGTGCCGCGCGGCGGCAATGCGCTGCACCGCCTCTGCCGGGAACAGAGCAGCATCCCGGTGATTACCGGCGGCATTGGCATTTGCCACGTGTATGTGGATGAGAGTGCCGACCTGGCGCGGGCGGTGGCCATTGTGGAGAATGCCAAGGTGCAGCGCCCCAGTGTGTGTAATGCGCTGGATACGCTGCTGGTGCACCCGGCCGTGGCGGCGAGTTTTTTGCCGCGGGTGGCAGCGCAGTTGGCGCAGCATGGGGTGGAGCTGCGGGCCACCGGCCGGGCGCTGGCTATCTTGCAGCAGTCAGAACATGGGGCGAAGGTGGTCCCGGCCGGGGTGGATGACTTTGACCAGGAGTGGCTGGCCCTGATCCTGGGCGTGCGCGTGGTCGATGGGCTGGACGAGGCCATTGCCCACATTCAGGCGCACAGCACCGAACATTCCGACAGCATTCTCACCAACAACTGGGCTTATGCCAGCCGCTTCGTCAACGAGATCAACTCGGCGGCGGTGTTTGTGAATGCCAGCACCCGCTTTAATGATGGCGGCCAGTTTGGCCTGGGGGCCGAGGTGGCTGTGAGTACGCAGAAGCTGCACGCGCGCGGCCCGATGGGGCTGGCGGAGCTGACGACGTATAAGTGGGTGTGTCTTGGAGAGGGGCAGGTAAGAGTGTGATTCGTGAAGCGTGTGACGTGTTCCGTTAGGGGACCGCACCGGCGGCACGGAACACGTTTCACACAACACGAAGCACGCTTTACGGTTTTACGGCGGTGATGCGGGCGCTGAAGAGGCGGGGCGGGGTGGGCAGCAGCAGCGCATCGGCCAGTTCAATGCCGGGCGCGCCTTTGTCCTGGATGGAGATCTGTTGGAAACCGGCCGCCCGCATCAGGCTGGCATAGACGCTGATATCCTCGGCCCCGGTGACACAGGCGGACCAGGCGGCCAGATCGGCGCGCGCGGCCGGGCTGAACTGCCCCTGGGTGACCATATCGGAGACGGCTAGCTTGCCCCCCGGCCGGAGTACGCGCAGCGCCTCCGCAAAGACCGCCGCCTTGTCCGGGCTGAGGTTGATGACGCAGTTGGAGATCACCACGTCCACGCTGGCATCGGCCACCGGCAGCGCCTCGATCTGCCCCAAACGGAACTCCACATTGTCCGCGCCCATTTTGGCCTTGTTGGCATTGGCTTTGTCTAGCATGGCCGGAGTCATGTCGATGCCGATGACCCGGCCGGATGCCCCAACCTGCCGCGCCGCCAGAAAACAGTCGATACCCCCGCCAGAGCCCAAATCCAGGACCGTTTGCCCTGGCTGCAGCCCGGCCAGCGTAATTGGGTCACCACAACCCAGCGAGAGCTGGGTCACGTCGGCCGGCAGGTCGGCCAGGCTGGTGTCATACAGGTCGGGGCCAGTGGGGCAGCAGGTCGTGTCGTCACAGCCGCAGTTGGCCTGGATCTCTGGCGTGAATGTGGTGGCAATCTGCGCGTAGCGCGCTTGCACGGCAGCATGAACTTCGTGAGCGGGTGTTGTCATGGCATTTTCTCCTTGGGCAGTCACAGTTGTGTTGTGTGTGGCGCGTTCCGCATGGCCTGTATCGCGCATCGCGGCTAATATTGACACCTGTCTATATGTTTGGCCAAAAAAAGAGACTCAGGCGGCTGGCAGCGGGTTGGCCGGCACTTCTGGGGCAAAGGTTTGCAGCAGGGTGCCGCAGCAGTTGGCCACCATGACCTGGTTTAAGGTATAGAAGACCTGTTTACCTTCGCGCCGGGTATTTACCAACCCCGCTTCGCGCAGGATGCCCAGGTGGTGGGAGATAGTGGGCTGGGAGATATCGCCGATGCGGTCCACGATGTCGTTAACACACAGCCATTCACAGCAAAGAATCTGCATGATGCGTTGTCGGGTGGCGTCGGCCATGGCTTTGGCGAAGGTAACTGAGTCCATTGTTCTCATATTGACAGTTGTCTATCTGAGAAGATTATAGGCGGTTGGATCGATTTGTCAAGAGGGGGATCCCGGCCGGGGTGCAGGCGAGTCAGGTTGACTGAAATACCGCCCATCGGTAGAATCGCCCGGTGGCCTGCGCAAACAACTCAGACCCGCCAAGAAAACCTTTAGGTCACAAGCCAGTGAGATGAGAAAAAGCGAATGCGAATAGTAGTTGATGCGATGGGCAGTGATAATCATCCGGGGCCAGACGTGGCCGGGGCCGTGCTGGCCGCGCGCGAGTTTGGCGACGAGATCATCTTGGTGGGCGATGAGGCCGCTGTCAGGCAGGAGCTGGACAAACAGAACCCGGCCGGGTTACCCATCCACATCATCCATGCCAGCCAGGTCATCTCCATGACCGACAAACCCAGCGAAGCCTCGCGCAGCAAGCCCGATTCCTCCATGCACGTGGGGCTGAACCTGGTCAAGGACGGCCAGGCTGACGCGTTCGTCTCGGCCGGGAACACGGGCGGCATTTTAGCGGTGGCCATGCTGCACACCCTGCGGCGCATTCGCGGCATCAAGCGGCCGGCGCTGGGCGTTATCTTCCCCCTGGGCAACCATCCCATGCTCACCGACAACGGGGCCAACGCCGACTGCAAGCCAGAGTATTTGCTGCAATTTGCCATGATGGGCAGCATCTACGTCGAGCGCGTGCGCGGCGTGGACCGGCCTCGCGTGGCCCTCATTTCCAACGGTGAAGAGGAGGGCAAAGGCAATTTGCTCATCAAAGAGACCATCCCCCTGCTGCTGGAGAGCGGCCTGAATTACGTGGGCAACATTGAGCCGAAGGAGTTTGTGCAGGGCAAGGCTGACGTTGGCGTGACCGATGGCTTTACCGGCAACGTGATGCTGAAGACAGCGGAGGCAGTGGCCAGCTATATGAGCGGCCTCATTCGCCAGGAGATCAAGGCCAGTCCCGTTACCGCGGTGGGGGGGCTGCTGGCCCGGCCGGCCTTCGACCGTGTCCGCCGCCAATTGGACCCCGACGAAGTGGGGGGTGCGCCACTTTTGGGCGTGAATGGGGTTGTGATCATCGGTCACGGCCGGTCGAATGCTTATGCGATTAAGCAGGCGGTAGGGCAGGCCCGCAAAGCGGTGGAACGGGATATTGTCAATGCCATTCGCGCCGGCGTAGCTGGGTAAGATGCTCCCCGGCCGGGGTCACCCAATCACCCTCTTCCAGCCACCTGACCACCATTTCACTCTACATAACAAAGCGGAAAACAAGCATGAATCAGTATTTGGATAGTCGCGGCCGCCCGCGCATTGTCATCACCGGCATGGGGGCCATGAGCCCCATTGGCCATTCAGCCGCCGAAAGCTGGCAGAGCGTGCTGCAAGGCAAGTCCGGCGTCGGCCCGGTTACACAGTTCGACGCCAGCGCTCTGCCCTGCCGCATTGCCGGTGAAGTGAAAGATTTCAACCCCAGAGATTACATGGATTTCAAGGAAGCGCGGCGCATGTCCCGCTGTTCCCAGTTGGCCCTGGCCGCGGCCAGCTTAGCCCTGGCAGATGCCCGCCTGACCCTGCCGCTGGCCGACCCGGACCGCACCGGCGTGGTGGTGGGCACAGGCATGGGTGGCATGGAGCGGGCCTTTGAGAATTACGACACCTACCAGACAAAAGGGTTGGCGCGAGTCAACCCCTTTTCCCTGACCAGCGTGCTGCCCAACATGCCCAGCCACCACGTCAGCCTGATGAGCGGCGCCCAGGGGCCTATTAGCACAGTGGTGGCCGCCTGCGCTACCGGCACCCAGGCCATTGGCGAAGGGGCCGAGCTTGTCCGCCGCGGCGTGGCCGATGTGGTGCTGGCCGGGGGCGTGGAGGGGCTGATTCACGAAGCGGCTATGGCCGGCTTTGCGGCCATGCGCGCGCTGTCCACGGCCTTCAACGACGCCCCAGAGCGCGCCTGCCGGCCGTTTGACAAGGATCGCGACGGCTTCATTCTGAGCGAAGGGGCCGGGGTGGTGGTGTTGGAGCGGTTGGACCTGGCGCTGGCCCGTGGGGCGCACATCTACGCCGAGTTCCTGGGCCATGCGTCTTCGTCGGATGCGCACCACGTGGCTGCGCCCGACCCGGAAGGGCGCGGGGCCATCCGGGCTATGCGCTGGGCGCTGGCCGACGCCAACGTGCCATATGAGTGGCTGGACTATATCAATGCCCACGGCAGTTCTACGCCGGTGAATGATCTGGTGGAAACGAATGCAATTAAGAAGTTGTTTGGCGAGCGGGCCTATGAAATCCCGGTGAGCAGCACGAAGTCGGTAATGGGTCATGCCATGGGCGGCACCGGGGCGCTGGAGGCAATTTTCTGTGCCTACGCGCTGCATGATGGTGTTTTGCCGCCCACCTGGAATTATGAGACGCCCGATCCGGAGTGTGACCTGGATTATGTGCCGAATGCCCCCCGGCCGGGGAACCTGCGGGTGGCCATGAGCAATTCATTTGGCCTGGGTGGCCAGAATGCCTGCCTGGTGCTGGGCAAATTTTCTGCCAGCTAGGGCGGGTAGAGCAATTGAGCCAATCTAAAAAGGACTGTGACAAACTGCTATGGTAATAATTCGCGATGAAAAGAAGATAGCCCGCCTGCGCCAGGTAGGCATGTGGGCTAATTTTGTGGGCCTGGGGGTTCTGATCGCCGGGCTGATCTTGCCCCTCATTATTCAAAACGATCAGATATTGATCTTCCAGGTGCTGGCCATTCCGGTGGGCTGGCTGTTGTCGCAGGTGGGCATCTATTACACTCACCGCTTTGTGCGTGATCCCCGGCCGGATGAAGTCTTGGACGAATCACTGCGCAAGGTGGCGCGCAACGGTCGTTTGTACCATTATGTGCTGCCCGCACCACACGTGCTGCTAACCCCGGCCGGGATCATCATCCTCGTGGCCAAGTACCAGGTCGGCAACGTCAGCTACGCCAACGGCCGCTGGCAGCAGCGCGGCGTTAGCGCCGTGCGCCGCCTGTTTAGCCAGGAAGGGCTGGGCAACCCCACCGCCGAGGCCCAACGCGACATCCAGAAGCTGGTGAAATTCCTGAAGAAGCACGCGCCGCAGGTGGAAGAAGTGCCCGTGGGGGCCATGATTGTGTTTACCACTAAGAACGGCGGCGAGCTGGATGTGAAAGATGCCCCCTTGCCCACCATGCACGCGGCCAAGCTGAAAGGGGTTTTCAAACAGACGACCCAGGGTGCTCCCCTGCCGGCGGCTGACTACCAGGCCTTGCAGGCGGCGTTTGACCGGTCAGCCGGCAAACTGGTGGCGGTGGCGGCTTAGACCAGCGCTCTGCCCAACGAGCCACAGACAGGAGGGAAACACGAGATGGAAATCAGCGCGAATGTCCATTGCCTGGCGTTGGGTTCGGTGAACTGCTATCTGTGCCTGGAGGAAGGGGGCCTGACGCTGATCGACACCGGCATGCCTAACCAGAAGGATAGCATTTTCAATTATCTTGCGCGCATTGGGCACACCCCGGCCGGGCTGCGCCGAATCTTGATTACCCATGCCGACATCGACCATGCCGGCAGCCTGGCCGAGATTCAGGCGGCAACCGGGGTCCCGGTCTACGCGGCGGCTGAGACAGCCGCTTACCTGGCCAGGGGACAAGGCCCACCGCATATGCCCCGGCCGGTGCAGTTCCTGGCCAACCGCTTTGTGCGCTATACGCCTGTCCCGGCCGGGATGATCACCCTCATCGCCGATGGCACTATCCTGCCCATCCTCGACGGCCTGGAGGTGCTGGCCACGCCCGGCCACACCCTGGACCACCACTCCTTCTACAGCCAGGCCCACGGGGTTCTATTTGCCGGTGATGCGTTGAACACGCGCCCCGGCCGGGTGCAGCTAACCCCCAAGGCCATCACCGCCGACATGACCGCCGCCCGTCAATCCGCCCTGCGGCTGCTGCGCCTGGCCCCGGCCATCTTCGCCTGCGGGCACGGCCAGCCCCTGCAATCCCACAACATGGACGACCTCATGGCCCTGATGCACACCTTGCAGTAGCCTGCCCTCCCCCACCAATACCTCACCCATCCCCGCTTCAGCCTCCCACAGCAATTCCAATTATGGCCTTCTGGCGCTGACCCGCGCGAGGGCGCTTCGCGCCCCGCGCGGGAGAGAAGTAACTCCTCTTGGCGTCGCCAGGCGCGAAGCGCCGAGGCGACGCCCCTGAGGTTGGTCAGCAATAAGCGGTAGATTTGTAAAGATGAGTTTGTTGAAAATGAACCAGCTCCAAATTTGGAACTGCTGAGCCTCCCAGCCACCGTTTGACAAGCGTAAATTATTCAATAGAATTCCTTATGCGTTTCTCATACTTGCACGGTTGCAGTGGGCAGCAGCCGGTTGCCCCTAGTCTCGGACACATAGGAGTGAAACCCCGCCATAAGAAATCTTTGAGCTTTTGGCATTTGGGGTTGGCGCCCCCAGGTTCTCACAGCCCAGAAGTTCCATAAGGTATCCCCAGCAAAATTCCTATCTTAAGAGGAGAAGGAAAATGAAACGTCTCTTGTTAGTTGTTGTGCTCGCCATCCTGGCTATCAGTGTGGTTGCCTGTTCCAGCGGATCCTCGCTTGAATGTAACGACGAAATCGGCTGTGTCACCATCGGTCCCAACGATCCCATCAAGCTCGCCTCGGCGCTGGTTATCACCGGCCCCGACGCCCAGCTCGGTCTGGACTCACAGTACGGTGTGGAACTGGCCATTGACTTCCGCGGGGAAGTGTTGGGCCACACAGTTGAACTACAAGCCGAAGACGATGGCTGCAACGCCGAAGGCGGCCAGACCGCGGCCCAGAAGATCGTTTCCGACCCGCAGATTGTGGCCGTAATCGGCACCAGCTGCTCCGGCGCTGGCGTTCCGGCTTCCGAGATCATCTCTACCGCCGGCTACGTCATGGTATCCCCCTCCAACACCGCCCCAGTGCTAACCGACCCGGCAACCCACCAGGCCGGTTACCTGCGCACCGCCCACAACGACAAGGTTCAGGGCCGGGCCATGGCCGAGTTCGCCTACAACGAGTTGGGTGTTCGCAAAGCCGCCGCCATCCACGACGGCGACCCCTACACCGAAGGGCTGGCCAGTGTCTTCCGCGATGCCTTCATTGAATTGGGTGGCGAAATCGTGGCTTTTGAAGCGGTTGACAAGAACGCCGATGATGTCACCCCCGTTTTGACCACGATTGCAGCTGCCGGTCCGCCAGAACTGATTTACTACCCGGTATTCACGGTGTTGGGCGCCAACATCACCAAGCAGGCCAAGACTGTAGCCGGTCTAGATGGTGTCTATCTGGCCGCCGCAGACGGCGTGCAATCGCCAGACTTCCTGGCCGCGGCCGGTGATGCGGCCGAAGGCATGTACCTCTCCGGTCCCGACCTGAGCTTCTCCAGCGAGACCTACGACAGACTGCTGGCATCCTACATGGAAAAGTACGGTTCCGAGCCGCTGTCGGTCTTCCATGCCCACGCCTTCGACGCCACCAACATGATCCTGAACGCCATTGAGAAAGTGGCCCAGCAGGGTGATGACGGCACGCTGTTGATTGGCCGCAAGGCCCTGCGTGATGCACTCTTTGCCACGGCAGATTACCAGGGCATCACCGGCACGCTAACCTGCAACGAGTTTGGTGACTGCGCCGACCCCAAGATCTCGATCAGCATTGTCGAGAACGGCGCGTTCGTGAAGATTTGGCCCAAGTAATCTAATCTGGCAGTTTGGCCGGCTGTAACGCTGCCCCCATCTACGTCCAGTGCCGGCCTGAAAACCTGGAATAGGCTCCGAGGAGAATGGTCTCGGAGCCTATTCTTTAAGCCTTACCAGTGCAGGAGAAGAGGATGTCACGACGCTGGAGAAATATTGATTACGTTGGTCTGGTATTGTGGCTTTTTCGGGCTGCAATCATCATTCTAGTTTTGTGGGGCACATTCGGGAAGATTTTCTTGGGGCGGGGCAATGATTACTCTTCTAGTGACTGGATCGATTTTACCGTAGCCGGGCTGTCGCAGGGCAGTTTGTATGCCCTCATTGCCCTGGGGTACACGCTGGTGTACGGGGTTCTGTTCATGATTAACTTTGCCCATGGCGAGTTTTTCATGTCGGGGGCCATGACGGCCACGGTGTTTGTGGCCCTGCCACTCAGCCAGAAGGGCTTCCTGGATGAGCATCCGTTTATGAGCATTCTGGCCATCTTTCTGACATCAATGACCGTGTCGGTCTCTGTTTCGCTGCTAACAGAGCGCATTGCCTATCGCCCGCTGCGCCGGGCGCCGCGGCTGGTGCCGCTAATCACGGCCATTGGCGCTTCTTTCTTCTGGCAGTACTTTTTCCGCGGGCTATATGGCTCTTCGCTCATTCCCTTCCCAGAATTTGAGATTTTGAAGGGGACCTGGGATATCTTTGGCCTCTCTTTCCGCAAGGTGCAGGTGGTGGTCATGCTGGCCTCGGTGATCATGCTGGTGGGACTGTACATTTTTGTCATGCGCACCAAGACGGGCAAGTCGATCCGGGCGGTAGCTGAGAACAAAGATGTGGCGGCGCTAATGGGTATCGACGTAGATCGGGCGATTGCCATCACTTTTGCCACCGGCGCAGCTATGGCCGGGGCCGCGGGCGTGCTGTATGCGATGATTTTCCGCCAGGTGAACTTCTTCATGGGGTTTGTGCCGGGCATCAAGGCGTTTACGGCCGCCGTGTTGGGGGGAATTGGCAGTGTGCCGGGGGCCGCTTTGGGCGGCCTGTTCCTGGGGGTGATCGAGTCGGTTGGTCCGCCGTTGTTCCTGGAAGGGTTGGGACTGCCGGCAACACACCAGTTGAAGGATGTGATTGCCTTCACCATGTTGGTGCTGGTGTTGATTTTCCGGCCGCAAGGCATTGTAGGCGAACGCCTGGCAGAAGAAAAGGCGTAGGGGGTCGATGATGGATTCGAAACTACGCATGAGTATCAATGTTGGGCTGTTGGCGGGTGTGATCATGCTGGGCGTGAGTGCGATTGGCATGGTGGAAACGTTCGACCAGCGGTCGTTGATTACGGGGTTGGTGACTTTGGGGCAGTTGTTGTTGTTTGTGCCCCCGTTGGGCGCGGCCTATCTGGCCGCACAGCGCAGCAAGGAGACGGACCCCGGCCGGGTGATGCTGCATGGTTCTGTTGCCGGCCTCTTCTCCGCCCTCCCCCTCGTCGCGCTCATCTTCCTGACCGTCCTTCTGCCCAATATCCGCGAGCAGTTGGTCAACGTCTCGCCCGCGCTCATCAGCATTCTCACTTTTGGGCAAGGAGCCTTTGTGGGCAGCGTTCTACGCTTGCTGGCCAACCTGATCATGGGTGTCATCGGCAGCGGTCTATTCCTTTTGCCCAGCCGCTTCCGCCGGCCGGTGATCAACGGCATTGTGGGCATGTTTGCCGTGGCCATTCTGTCCGAAATGCTGCTCAACATTCTACGTCCCTTGCCAGACAACCTGGTCAACTTCTTCTTCGGCAGCAAAGGGGTTGAGCCAATCACCGCCCTTCTGCTGCTGGTGACCATCCCCCTACTCTCCTTCTGGTGGGATTTGCGTGGACGAGACGCTTATCAGAAACGGTGGGCCAGCCTGCCCCCGGCCGGGCAGCAGCGCGCCCGTCGCGGCAGCCAACTCGCTGGCGTCATCCTCCTCCTCTTCCTCCCCCTCATACTCGGCACCTACCTCACCGAAGTTGTCGACAACGTAGGCATCTACATCCTCATGGGCTTCGGCCTCAACATCGTCGTGGGCTTCGCCGGCCTGCTAGACCTGGGCTACGTCGCCTTCTTCGCCATTGGCGCCTACACCATGGGCCTACTCACCTCCCAGGGGCCTCTGGGCATCGCCGGCACCAGTTTCTGGCTGGCCCTACCCATCTCCGTTGCCGCGGCCACCATCGCCGGCGTCATCCTCGGCACCCCCGTGCTGCGGCTGCGCGGTGACTACCTGGCCATCGTCACCCTGGGCTTCGGCGAAATCATCCGCGTACTGGTCACCTCCGACCTGCTCAAACCCTACATCGGCGGTGCCCAGGGCATCCTGCAAATCTCCAAGCCCCGCATCCTCGACTTCGTCTTCGTCCAACCCCAGGACTTCTATTACATCATCCTGGCCGGCTGCGCATTTGCCGCCTTCGTCTCCTGGCGCTTGCGCGACGCCCGGCTGGGACGACGCTGGATGGCCATGCGCGAAGACGAAACCGTGGCCGAAGCCATGGGCATCCACCTGGTCGTCACCAAGCTGTTGGCCTTTGGCATGGGCGCTGCCTTTGCCGGCATGGCCGGGGCCATCTTCGCCTCCCGGCTAGGCTCCATCTTCCCCAACAGCTTCAACCTGCTCATCTCCATCAACGTCCTCAGTCTAATCATCGTCGGTGGCATGGGCAGCTTGCCTGGGGTGGTCGTCGGCGCGCTTGTGCTGGTCGGTTTGCCAGAACTTCTGCGCGAATTCGCCGAATATCGTCTGCTCATCTACGGCATCCTGCTCATCGCCATGATGATCGCCAAGCCCGAAGGGTTGTGGCCATCGCCGGTGCGCCGGCGCGAAATGCGCGCCGAGGACGAGCAAATCCAGGCTAACAAGGCATAGGGGGACAAAACAATGGCCCTACTAGAATCAACCAACGTAACCAAGCAATTCGGCGGCCTGATCGCCGTTAACAGTTTCGACTTCAGCGTTGACGAGGCCGCCATTGCCAGCATCATTGGCCCCAATGGCGCGGGCAAGACCACCTTCTTCAACTGCGTCACCGGCTTCTATCAGATCGACGGTGGCAGCATCATGTTTGATGGTTACTCAACCAAAGGGCATACGCCAGACCAGATCGCCAAGCTAGGCATTGCCCGCACCTACCAAAACATCCGCCTGTTTGCCCAAATGACCACCATCGAAAACATTCTGGTGGGCATGGAACCCCGGCTGCACAGCCATTGGGTTGGGGCCGTAGTCGGTTGGCCCAAAACCCGGCAAGAAGAAGCCCATGCCCTGGAAGAAGCCCGGCGGCTGCTAAACTTCGTGGGGTTGGCCGGCAAGGGTGATGTAGTAGCCCGCAACCTGCCCTACGGCGATCAGCGCCGGCTGGAGATTGGCCGGGCGCTGGCCAGCAAGCCCAAGCTGCTGCTGTTAGACGAGCCCACGGCGGGGATGAACCCGCGCGAAACAGCCGAGACAACAGACTTCATCCGCCAACTGCGTGATGAACTAGGCATTACCATTCTGATGATCGAGCACGACATGCGGGTGGTCATGGGCATTTCGGAGCGAGTTACCGTCCTGGACTATGGCCAGAAAATTGCCGAAGGAACCCCGGCCGAAGTGCAGAGCAACGTGCAGGTTATCGAGGCGTATCTCGGCCGGGGGGCAGCGGCTGGTCATGGTTAAGACGGCAAAGAAGGCAAGAGGAGCGTGACGCATGTCCATGCTGGAAGTTCATGATGTTCATACCTATTACGGCAATATTCACGCCCTGAAAGGTATTTCGCTTACCGTAAAACAAGGCGAAATTGTGACGCTGATTGGGGCAAACGGGGCCGGCAAAACCACCATCTTGCGTACCATCTCCGGGCTGCTGCAGCCGCGCCAGGGCTGGGTAACATTTAACGGCGAGAATCTGAACCAATACAAGGCGCATCACCTGGTAGCCAAGGGCATGGCCATGGTCCCGGAAGGGCGCGGCGTTTTTTCCCGCCTGACGGTGGAGGAGAATTTGCAAATGGGAGCCTTCCATCGCAAAGACAAGCCTGCGATTGCCGAGGACCTTGAGCATATGTATACGCTCTTCCCCCGCCTCCGTGAACGGCGCAACCAGGTAGCTGGCACCCTCAGCGGCGGTGAGCAGCAGATGCTGGCCACCGCCCGCGCGTTGATGTCCCGGCCCAATCTGCTGCTAATGGATGAGCCGTCGATGGGACTGGCCCCCATTCTGGTGGAGACCATCTTCGATACCATTATGGAGATTAACAAGCAGGGCACAACCATCTTGCTAGTGGAACAGAATGCGCATATGGCCCTGCAAGTCGCCCATCGCGGCTACGTCCTGCAGACGGGACAGATTGTGCTGGAGAATACGGCGGCGAATTTGCAGGCCGATGCAACGGTGCAAAAAGCATACCTGGGGATCGAGTAGCACGCGCCACTGGGTTGACGCCCTTTGGGAAGGGAACAGCAGCACGATGAATTTGCGAGTCTTGAGTGCGGCAGATGTGCGGCAGGCGCTGCCGATGGCCGAGGCGATCGCCGGGATGAAGCTGGCCTATGCGCAGTTGTCCACCGGCCGGGCGGTGATGCCCCTGCGCAGCCGAGTAGACGTGACCCCGGCCGGGGGGAGCACCCTCATTATGCCCGCCTTCCTGCCCGACAACAACGCCCTGGCCGTGAAAGTCGTCTCCGTCTTCCCCGGCAACGCCGGGCTGGGCCTGCCCACCATCCATGCTGCGGTGCTGGCCCTGGACCCGGCCAGCGGCCGGCCACTGGCCTTGCTGGAGGGCGGCGCGCTGACCGCGATTCGCACCGGGGCGGCCTCTGGCGCAGCCACCGACCTGTTAGCCCGGCCGGGGGCCAGCCGGGTCGCCATCTTTGGCAGCGGCATCCAGGCTCGCACCCAACTGGAAGCGGTCTGTACCGTGCGCCACATCCAGGAAGTGCGCCTGTTTAGCCTGGACGCGGGCCAGGCCCACGCCTTCGCCGCGGCACTGGCCGGCCAGGGTCCCATACCGGCGGCCATCCACGTGTCCGCCAGCCCTGAGGAAGCGCTGCAAGAGGCCGATATCGTATGCACCGCCACCACCTCGAACACGCCGGTTTTCCCCGGCCGGGGCCTCGCCCCCGGCAGCCACGTCAACGCCATCGGCTCCTTCCTGCCCACCATGCAGGAGATTGACGTGGAGACCGTGCGCCGGGCGCTGGTAGTGGTGGATGATCGCGCCTCGGCGCTGGCCGAGGCCGGCGACCTGATTATCCCGCTGGCCCAGGGGGAGATTGAACCGGCTCACATCCGGGCCGAACTGGGCGAGATTGTGGCCGGGAAGGTTCCCGGCCGGGAAAACGACCAGCAGATCACCCTCTTCAAATCCGTTGGCGTGGCCGTGCAAGACGCCGTGGCCGCAGCCATCGCCCTCAACAACGCCACCCGCCACAACCTGGGCACCCTCGTCAGCCTGTAGCGCCAGGCGGCCGGTCCGTGGACCGGCTGGCAGGCCGCCAGGCAAACGCGCGTGTTGTCCCTGGCGATTCCCCTTGCTATACTCGCTCTTTGCGGCTGCGCCGGGCGCGGCCCCCAACCCGGCCGGTGCCCCATGCCGGTCAGCACGCAGAGGAATCGTTACCATGATGCCCAAGAATCTCGCAGACGCCTGGCGGCTGTGCTTGCTGCTAAGTCTGTTGTTAGCCGGGGCTGCCGGCTGCCGGCAAAATAGCGCCGATCAGCCGCCCAACCCGCTCCCACCCACAGCCACCAGCGTGGCCACAGCAGCCACGGCCACCCCATCCGCCCTGGCCGAGCATTTCGTCACCGTAGCCACCAGCGCCCCCTATCCCCCTTTTGTCTATTTCGATGAGTTTGGTTCTGTGGTCGGCTTCGACGCCGACGTTCTGGACGCATTGATGCAGCAGACGGGGCACGAGTACGAGTTTGTAGTCACCAATTTTGATGGCCTGCTAGACAGCGTAGCCAACGGCGAGTTCGACATGGCCGTATCCCCGCTCATTACGCCGGAGCCCCGGCCGGGACTGGCCTACACCACCCCTTACCTGGAAATTGGCCAGGTGCTGGTCGTGCTGGCCAACGAAAATGATATCCAGAGCTACAACGACTTGCAGCCCGGCCTGCTCGTCGGCGTCGTGGCCGACTCCTTCGGCCAGAAAACGGCCCTGGAAACAGTCCGGGTAGCCGAGACAGACCTCAAATATTACGGCAGCGTGGAGGAGACCCTGCAAGCACTGATTGATGGCGCGGTGCGCGGCGTGATCATCGACCATGACGACGCCACCCAGTTCACCGATACCTACTTTCAGCAGTTGAAGATTGTGGGTGGCCCCGGCCGGGAAGCCTGGATCACCAGCCGCACCCAGGTCATGGCCGTCAATGCCAACCAGCCCGAACTGCTGGCCGCCCTTAATGGGGCCATTGCCCAGCTAAACGAAGACGGCACGGCCGAGCGGTTGGTGCGCAATTGGCTCGTCTCCAAAGCCACCCTCGACGCCGGCGAATCCCTGGTAGGCACGCCCGACGACGTGCTGGTCATCGGCGTTATCGGCCAGACCGGCAGCATCGACCCGGCCGACCAGCCAGACATCATCGGGTGGGAAATTAAGCGCAACACGATGAGCGGCCTGGTGATGTTCGATGCCGACAACAACCTGGTGCCCATCCTGGCCGCCGATTTCCCGGTTATCTCGGCCGACAAGTTGGAATACACCTTCGAACTCCGGCCGGGGCTGGCCTTCCCCGATGGCACGCCGCTCACCGCCGACGATGTCAAATGGTCCATCGACCGGGCCGCATCGGGCGGCAACTGGCACGTCAACGCTTTCCTCAAGGACAGCGACGAGAACTCCCTGGCCGATTTCGACGCCGTACAGGTGCTCAGCCCCACCAGCGTCAAGATCACCCTCAAAGCGCCCACTGCCTACTTCCTGTCCGCTCTGGCCACCCCGGCCTACTATGTGGCCAGCCAGAACTGCTATGCCACCAGCGATACACCGGCGCAAACGTGCAGCGGCATCGGCCCCTACGAGATTATTGAATGGGAACAGGGTCTCCGGCTGCAGCTCAAGGCCAACCCCCAATGGCCGGCCGACCTGCCCCGGCCGGGGATTGCCAACGTGCAACTGCGCTTCTATGACAACGCCGACGACATGCGCAGCGCCCTGGCCATCGAAGCCATCGACATGGCCTGGACCGGCCTGCGTGACAGCGACACCCGCGATCTGCAAGCCACCCCCGGCCTACAACTTTGGAGCGGCCCCAGCACCTTCAAGAGCTACATTGTCTTTGAGCAGAGCCAGCCCCCCTGGGACAACCCCACCGTGCGCCTGGCCGCCGCCTACGCCATCGACCGCGAAGCGCTGGCCAACGAAATCTTCGCCGGCCGCCGCCAACCACTCTACAGCCCCGTGCCCGACAACGTGCCCGGCCACCTCCCGGCCGAACCAGCCCGCGATCTCGACCAGGCCCGCGAACTGCTCGGCTTCCTCGGTTACAACGAGAACACCCCCCTGGAGATCACCCTCTGGTATCTCAACGACGGTCGCTACACCCCCCTGGAAGAGGCCTACGCCAGAGCCATCAAAGCGCAGCTAGAGGAGACCGGCGTATTTGAAGTGACGTTGGAAGGCGCTCCGTGGGAGGTCTACAGCGGCCAGATGTCGGCCTGCGAGTATCCCACGTTTCTGCTGGGCTGGCCGCCGGTGGGCTGGCCTACCCGCCTCCCGTCGGCCATGGGCTGGATGGAATACTTTATCACCAATACCGAGCAGCTATGCTCCAACTACCAAAGCCCGGCGATGGAAGCGCTGGTGGCCGAACTGCGCAGCCTGGACCCGCTCGATTTTGCCGCCCAGGAAGCGGTATATGTCCGGATGCAGGAGTTGTGGGCCACGGAGTTTCCCACCCTGGACCTGACGCAGGCGGCCCCGCAGGCGCTGGCCTGGGGGCGGATCAACGGCATCCGTTTCGACAATATGGGTTTGTTGCACTACGAACTGTTGACAAAAACGCCAGGGGAGTAGCGTCTGCGGCGTTTCGTAAAAGGAAAGGTGTGTTGCGCCGCGCGCCAGGCATAGTGAGAGTTCACGACGCCTGGCGCGCGGCGCTGTTGTTTTCAGGAACCGGCGCGGTTCGCCTTGAGCTGGCGGCGCTTGGCGGCTGGGCCAACCACCCGCTCTGTACCATCTAACAAGCGCTTAATATTCGGCCGCAAGGACCAGGTAACAATGGCGGCTGTGATAACGCCGCCGATGACATAAGCCAGGGTGGCATCGGCACCGGTGAAGTAGCGAATGGCAAACACAATGGGGATAACAATCGCCATGGTCAGCGAGGCGACGGAAGCCATACCCGTGGCCAGCAGCATCCCCACCACAACCACGATGCCAATGGGGAACATCGGCCACCAGATGGCTGTCGCCCAACCAACATTGGGTCCAGTGCCCGCTCCACCGCGGAATTTCAGGAAGATGGACCAGTTATGGCCAACGATGGTCATGGCGCCGGCCAGAATCTCTATCCAGGGCAGTGCTTCGCCAAAATGGCCGCCAAAGAGCCAGCGGATAAACCAGATGGCGCACGCCCCTTTGAGCACGTCGCTAACGCCGGTGATGGCCCCCACAACCGGGCCAGCCGCGCGCATGGAGTTGGTGCCGCCTGTCCGACCGCTGCCCACATCCCGCAGGTCCACATTCTTCGTCCACTTGACGAACAGAAAACCAAAGGGAATTGCGCCCCAAAAGTAGCCCATTAGGGCTGCCAGAATGACATAAATAACTGTGATCATACCGTCTCCTCTCTAACGTATGAGCATTTTCTGCAATATTACCACCGTTGCCGGCTGGCTGCGATAGTTGCCGGCGCAGTGGCATTTTATTAAACACGCAACGGCATATTTGGTTACACTGAAACCAGCCGAATGGGCTGCACGCTGTTTTCGACAATGCTGAAGGCTTGCATGAGGGGCTGCTCCGGCCGGGCAAAGGAGACGATGATGTAGCCCGCTTCCGGGTAGTAGGCGTGGGCGATATCGGAGGGGGATGGCCCGGCCGGGCCGTGGGGATGTGAGTGGTAAATGGCCAGCAGCGTCTCACCGGCCGCTTCCATAGCCAGCAGCGCCGCAATCTGCTCCTGGGGGTCCATGGCATAGGCCACCGGGCTGTCCAGGGTGTTGGTAATGGGGTAAATGGTGGTGATGCACCCTCCCCGGCCGGAGCAGAACCCGCAGCCCTCCTGCGGATAAACCGCCCGGAGGGCCGCTAAAATCCTATCATAACTGGCTTGCGTCAGGTAAAGTGTTGCCGCCATCCCCCCATTTCTACCGGCAAAGAAGTGGGCTGGCAAGTTGGCCCCGGCCGGGGTGATTGGGATACCAGGGGCAAATTCACCCCGGCCGGGTACCTGGCGGCTACTTCTGGATACCGCCTTCCGTCAGATTATGCACATTGAGCAGGCGATCCGCTTCCTCGCCCGTCAGATAACCCTTCTCAATGACAACCTCACGCACCGTGCGGCTGCTCTTCATCGCTTCCTTGGCCACTTCCGCTCCCTTCTGGTAGCCAATAACCGGATTCAGCGCCGTTACCAGGATAGCATTCTTGGCCAACCAGCCCGTCGCCTTCTCCTCATTAGCCCGCACTCCCACCACACACTTGGTCGTAAATGCGTTCACCGCATTGATAATCACATCCATGCTCTGGAACAGATTATAGGCAATGATGGGCATCATCACATTCAGCTCCAATTGGCCCGCCTGCCCGGCCATCATCACCGTCAGGTCATTGCCCATCACCTGGAACATGGCCATATTCAACATCTCGGCCAGCACCGGGTTCACCTTGCCCGGCATAATGGAAGAGCCAGGCTGCACCGCCGGCAGCCGGATTTCATCCAGGCCAGTACTGGGGCCAGAAGAGAGCAGCCGGAAATCGTTGGCCACGCGCGTCAGGTCCTGGGCCAGCGTGCGCAGCGCCCCACTGAAATACACCGGGTCACCCATACTCTGCATCGACTCGAACAAATCGTCCGATTCATACAGCACCAGGCCCGTCAATTCGCCCAGCTTCTGGACCATACGCGCATGGTATTCGGGGTGGGCGTTGAGGCCCGTGCCGGTGGCCGTGCCCCCAATGCCCAGGCGGCGCAAGCCCTCGGCGGCTTCGGCAATCTTCGCCCGGTCGCGCTCCACAGCCCGCGCATAAGCGCCAAATTCCTGCCCCAAACGGACGGGCACGGCATCCTGCAGGTGGGTGCGCCCGCTCTTGACCACACCGTCAAATTCGGCCGCTTTGGCGCGCAGGGCCGCCACCAACTCGTCCAGCGTGGCCAGCAGCTCGTCCAAACGCCACAAACAGCCCAGGCGAATGGCTGTGGGGATGGTGTCGTTGGTCGATTGGGCCATATTCACGTGGTCATTGGGATGAACGGGCTTCTTGGGGTCCTCGATAGCGTAGCCCAGCATCTCATTGGCCCGGTTGGCAACGACCTCATTAACGTTCATGTTGTGGCTGGTGCCTGCCCCAGCCTGGATGGGGTCAACCACAAACTGGCCGGCCCATTGCCCGGCCAACACCTCGTCGGTGGCGTCCATAATCGACTGGGCGATCTCGGCGGCGCTAACTTTGCGCTCGCCAACCATCTTATCCTGGAACAGACCCAGGTCGCTGTTCACTTCGGCAGCGGCCCGCTTGATGGCGGCCATGGCCCACACGAAGGCCGGGTAGGGCCTGAGGCCGGTGATGGGGAAATTGTTAACGGCTCGCTGGGTTTGAGCACCCCAGTAAGCGTTGGCGGGGACTTGAACCTCGCCCAGAGAGTCTTTTTCAATGCGATATTCAGACATGGCAACCTCGCAGCTATTGGTTTGGCAAATTTCGTGGGGAAAAAGGATAGAAAAAACCGGATTGGCTAACGGCATTCGGGATGCCCGGTGTTAACCAACCCGGTAACTTTGAAAGGTATTTGGCTTGTCCCCGGCCGGGGGCAACCCCGACCCGGTTCTAGAAATTCAAATCAGGCTGCCGCCGAATCGTAGCCCGGACCGGCCGAGAAGAAATCGTAATTGGCTGGAATGTCTTCCGTCAGGTCCAACACCTCGCCACCTGCCAACTGCTTGGCATTCAAAACCTTCACCTCATGCCCATCAATCTCACCTTCCAAGGGCTGGCCACCCGGCAGCAATTCCTTGGTATTGGCAATCCACTGACCGGGCTTCGCCTCATAATCAAACGGCACTTCTTCTTCAGGGAAGATCGCCTCATAAGGGCATTCAGGCACGCACGCGCCACAGTCAATGCAGGTGTCCGGGTCAATGTAAAGCCACGGCCATTCCGCTTCCGGAAAGCCCAGCACCATACATTCCACCGGGCAGACGTCCACACAGGCTGTGTCGCGCAAGCACAATCTTGTTACGATGTGGGTCATCAGAAATCTCCTCTATATTCTGGCAATCATGAAATAAGTTTAGCGACTGCTACGGCTTCGTCACCGGCAAAAGCGCATCGCCAGTGGCAAGTCCGGTACCAATATTATACACCACTACACCTTATTGGGCAGCAGCGTAATTCTCGGCAACCTGTTCCCAATTCACCACATTCCACCAGGCACCAATATAGTCAGGCCGCCGGTTCTGGTAATGCAAATAATAAGCATGTTCCCAAACATCAAGCCCCAAAATAGGGGTGTCACCGGTCATGTACGGGCTATCCTGGTTGGCTGTGCTGTACACCGCCAGGTCACCAGCACCAGTCACGACCAGCCAGGCCCAACCAGAGCCAAAACGCGTGGCCGCCGCCTTGCTAAAAACATCCTGGAAGGCTGCAAAGCTGCCAAAAGCTTTGGCAATCGCCTCGGCCAGTGCACCTTCCGGCTCACCGCCGCAGTCGGGGCCCATAACACGCCAGAAAAGGCTGTGGTTGGCATAGCCACCACCGTTGTTGCGCACGGCGGTGCGGATGTTTTCCGGCACACTGTCGATGTTGCGCAAAATATCTTCAATGCTCATCGAGGCAAATTCGGTGCCGGCAATGGCGTTGTTCAAATTGGTGGTGTAGCCATTGTGGTGCTTGCCATGATGGATACCCATCGTTCGGGCATCAATATAAGGTTCGAGGGCATCCTGGGCATACGGGAGGGCGGGTAATTCGAAGGCCATGTTACTATTGCTCCTTGATTATTTATAACGCTTTTGTGTTGGGAAAGGGGTTCGTTGACCTAGAGTCGGGTGATTGCTAAGATCGCGGAAAATGTTCTGCACCAGCGCTCACCGGGCTGCTTCTACACAGGCTATTGTTGCCAAATTCGGCAGCAAAAGCAATTCCATTCTAACGACAGTATAGGGCTTTGTCAAACCTGGATCACACATGTCGCCACCGGCCGAACGCCCCATTTTCCCACCGTTTCTGGTCCTGATTGTCGGCATTTTTGCGACCTCCATCAGCGCCATTCTCATTCGCTTTGCCCAGACCGAAGCGCCATCGCTGGTGATTGCCGCCGGCCGGACCACACTCGCCACCCTGTTCCTGCTGCCACTAGCGCTGACGCGGCGGCGGACGGAGCTGCGGACCCTGCCCCCGGCCGGGTACCTTCTCGCCGCCCTCTCTGGCCTCATGCTGGCCCTCCACTTCGCCAGTTGGATCACCTCCCTGGAATACACCAGCGTCGCCAGTGCCAGCGTCCTGTTCGCCACCGCCCCATTCTGGGTCGCCCTGGTTTCCCCCCTATTCCTAAGCGAATCCATCCCCCGGCCGGTGCAGGCCGGCATTGCCCTGGCCTTCATCGGCAGCACCATCATCGCCCTCGCCACCGGCGGCGGCGGCACAGGCCGCCAGACCCTGCTGGGCAACGGTCTGGCCCTGGTCGGGGCCATCACCTACGCCGCCTACTTCCTGCTGGGCCGCCGCTTACGCAGCAGCCTCTCCCTGGTCGGCTACACCACCCTGGTTTACGGCGCCGCGGCCGTCTGCCTGCTCACCTTCGCCCTACTTAGCGGCCAATCCTTCGCCGGTTACAGCCCCCAAACCTATTTACTCATCCTGCTCATGGCCCTCTTCCCCCAGCTCTTGGGCCACTCCTCCTTTAACTACGCCCTGGGCTACCTGCCGGCCGCCTTTGTCTCCCTGGCCTCCATCAGCGAACCGGTGGGAGCCACCCTTCTGGCCTTCCTCATCCTGCAAGAGGTACCCGGCCCCGCCACCCTACTCGGCGGCCTGTTCATCCTGGCCGGCGTCTGGGTTGGCAGCCGCAAGTAAGCGCCAAAACGCGCCCACAACCCCTGCAAAGAAGCACCCCTTCACAACGTCAGGTCTGAATAGTGATACCTGTCACTTGACACAGCGCGTAATGAGGTCCATGATCAGCAGAAGTATGCTTGCGCGGCGGGTTCAACCGGCCGTGTTTCATTGACACGTTTTGGGGATCGCCGTGGCTGCGCCGCCGGCTGCTCACCTGGTTTCATAGGCCAAAATTCTCACGCAGTTCGCCGGTCCATACCGGCAAGCCCCATAACTCACACTTTTAAGGAGAATCCCACGATGCCCCACAAACTAGCAAACCTACTGATGCCAGTCCCCAGCGATATCGACATCGCCCAGGCGGCAACGATGAAGCCCATAAGTATCATTGCCGAGGAAGCCGGTATCCTCCCCGAAGAGCTGCTAATGTACGGCAACTACAAAGCCAAAGTACGTCTTGATGTGCGCGACCGGCTCAAAGACACCCCCAACGGCAAATACATCCTGGTAACAGCCATCACCCCCACCCCGTTGGGCGAAGGTAAAACCACCACCACCGTTGGTCTCAGCCAGGCCCTAGGCGCCCACCTGGATCAGCGCGTCTTCACCTGCGTGCGCCAGCCCAGCCAGGGGCCAACCTTCGGCATTAAGGGTGGCGCCGCCGGCGGCGGCTACAGCCAGGTCATCCCCATGGAAGACTTCAACCTCCACCTGACCGGCGACATTCACGCCATCACCGCCGCCAACAACCTCCTGGCCGCCGCCATCGACACCCGCATGCATCACGAATCTTACCAGAGCGATGACTCCCTGTTTGACCGTCTCTGCCCGGCGGACAAAGAAGGACAGCGCACCTTCGCCCCGGTTATGCTGCGCCGCCTGCAGAAGCTGGGCATCGACAAAACGGATCCCAACGAACTGACGGCCGAAGAGCGCAGCCGCTTTGCCCGGCTGGATATTGACCCGGACAGCATCACCTGGCGACGGGTCACCGACACCAACGACCGCTATCTGCGCGGCATCACCATCGGCAAAGGGCCACAGGAAAAATTCACCCGCGAGACCGGTTTCGATATTACCGTCGCCAGCGAGATCATGGCCATCCTGGCCCTCACCACCTCCCTGGCCGACATGCGCGAGCGGTTGGGCCGCATGGTCATTGGCACCAGCCGCGCTGGCGAACCCATTACCGCCGACGACCTGGGGCTGGGCGGCGCGCTGACCGTTCTGATGAAAGACGCCATCATGCCCACCCTGATGCAAACACTGGAGGGCACGCCCGCCTTCGTCCATGCCGGCCCCTTCGCCAACATCGCCCACGGCAACTCCTCCATCATTGCCGACCAGTTGGCGCTGAAGCTGGTGGGGCCAGATGGCTACGTGCTGACGGAGGCTGGTTTTGGGGCGGACATCGGCATGGAGAAGTTCTTCAACATCAAATGCCGCTACAGTGGGCTGGTGCCCAACTGCGTGGTCCTGGTAGCCACCATTCGCGCCCTAAAGATGCACGGCGGCGGCCCCAAGGTTGTGGCCGGCCGGCCACTGGACCCGGCTTACACTGAGGAGAATCTGGAACTGCTGGAGGCGGGCTGCAACAACATGGTGGTCCACATCAAGAACGCGCTCCGTTTTGGCGTACCGGTGGTGGTGGCCGTGAACCGCTTCACCAATGACACGGCAGCCGAAGTGGCCCTGGTGGCTCGCATTGCCAGAGAAGCCGGCGCGGAAGACGCGGTAATGACCAACCATTGGACGGAAGGTGGCCTGGGATCCATTGAGTTGGGCAAAGCGGTCATGGCCGCCTGTGAAAAACCCAGCAATTTCCAGTTCCTCTACCCCCTTGACCTGACCATCAAGGAGAAGATCGAAATCATCGCCAAGAAGATGTATGGCGCAGATGGGGTGGAATTCTTGCCGGACGCAGAGGAGAAGATCGCCCTGTATACGCGGGTGGGCTTCGACAATCTGCCGATGTGCATGGCCAAGACGCATCTGAGCCTGAGCCATGACCCCACGCTGAAGGGTGCGCCCAAGGGGTTTGTGGTCCCGGTGCGGGACATTCGCGCCAGTGTGGGCGCGGGCTTCCTGTACCCGCTGTTGGGGGCCATGAGCACGATGCCGGGGCTGCCCACCCGGCCGGTCTACTTTGACGTTGACCTGGACCTGGAGACAGGTAAGGTGCTTGGTCTCTTCTAAACAACTGCTCAGCCAGAAAGCGATAGGGGCAGGACTGGTCGTCCCCGGCGGACGCCAGTCTGCCCCTATTTGACATGCTACCCATCCCGCTATACACTTTTGGCTGCTGGCCCCCCGGCCGGGACAACCGAATAAGCAGGTGAATGCCCCACCCGCATTCACCCCTCATCCAGAGAGGCAGAGGGACCGGCCCTTTGAAGCCTCGGCAACCGTTGGCCGCACAACTGCCAGCCGGTGCCAATTCCGGCAGCGCCCCACCGTGGCGCTGAAAGATGAGAGGTACAAAAACAACCCAGCCTCTCGATCACGAGAGGCTTTTTTGTTCTTTTGCACACCAGACGCCGGGCGTCTGGCCCTTTACGCCCGACACACCACGCCAATCGGAGAAAACCATGAATCGAACGCAGCGCCTCAAAACCGAACTCCAGCAGCGCATACTCGTCCTGGACGGCGCGATGGGATCCCTCATCCAAACCTACCGCCTCAGCGAGGCTGACTTTCGCGGCGAGCGCTTTGCCGGCCACCCGTATGACGTCAAAGGCAACAACGACCTGCTGAACCTCACCCGGCCGGATATCATCCACGCCATCCACACCGCCTACCTGGAGGCCGGCGCCGACATCATCGAGACCAACTCCTTCAACGCCACCGCCATCTCCCAGGCCGACTACCACCTGGAAGCCCTGGCCTACGAGATAAACCTGGCCGCCGCCCGCAACGCCTGCGCCGCCCGCGACGCCTTTGAGACCGCCCAACAAGACCCCCACCGCCCCCGCTTCGTCGCCGGAGCACTTGGCCCCACCACACGCTCCGCCTCCATCTCGCCCGACGTCAACGACCCCAGCTACCGCAACGTAACCTTCGACCAGTTGGCCCAGGCCTACTACGACGCCGCCCGCGGCCTGGTCGATGGCGGCGCCGACCTGCTGCTGGTAGAGACAATCTTCGACACGCTCAACGCCAAGGCCGCCATCTTTGGCATTTTGCGCCTCTTCGACGAACTGGGTGAGTCCCGGCCGGTCATGATCTCCGGCACCCTGCCCGACGCCTCCGGCCGGACCCTGTCCGGGCAAACCACCGAAGCCTTCTGGAACTCCATCCGCCATGCCCAGCCGCTCATCGTCAGCCTCAACTGCTCCCTGGGCAGCGCCACCTTCCGCCCCTACATCGCCGAACTCTCCCGCCTGGCCGACTGCCACGTCGCCATCTACCCCAACGCCGGCCTGCCCAACCAATTCGGCGAATTCGACGAGACGCCGGAATACATGGCCGGCGTGCTGCGTCACTACGCCGAAAGCGGCTTCCTCAACGTGGCCGGCGGCTGCTGCGGCACCACCCCCGCCCACATCCGCGCCATCGCCGGATCCGTGAACGGCCTGCCCCCCCGCCAGGTGCCGCAGGCTGCGCCCCTCTGCCGCCTCAGCGGGCTGGAACCGCTGAACCTGAGCCGTGAACTCAACTTCGTCAACATCGGCGAGCGCACCAACGTCACCGGTTCACGCCGCTTTGCCCGCCTCATCCTCAACGGCGATTACGAGACCGCCGTCAGCGTCGCCCGGCAGCAGGTAGAAAACGGGGCGCAAATGATTGACGTGAACATGGACGAAGGCATGTTAGATGCCGAACAAGCCATGACCAAATTCCTCAACCTCATCGCCACCGAACCGGACATCGCCCGCGTGCCCGTCCTCATCGACTCCTCCAAATGGTCGGTCATCGAAGCCGGGCTGAAGTGCGTACAGGGCAAGTCCGTGGTCAACTCCATCAGCATGAAGGAGGGTGAGGCCGCCTTCATCGCCCAGGCCCGGTTAGCCCGGCGCTACGGTGCGGCGGTCATCGTCATGGCCTTCGACGAAGAGGGGCAGGCCGACACGGTGGAGCGCAAGGTGGCCATTTGCACCCGCGCCTACCGCATTCTCACCGAGCAGATCGGCTTCCCGGCCGAGGACATCATCTTCGACCCCAACATCTTCGCCGTGGCCACAGGTATCGAAGCCCACAACAGCTACGGCCTGGCCTACATAGACGCGGTGCGGCAGATCAAGGCCACGCTGCCCCATGCCCTCATCAGCGGCGGCGTCAGCAACATCTCCTTCTCTTTCCGCGGTAACGATGTCATCCGCGAGGCAATCCATGCCGCGTTCTTGTACCACGCCATTCAGGCGGGTATGGACATGGGTATTGTTAACGCTGGCCAATTAGCCATTTACGAGGAGATCCCGGCCGAGCTGCGGCAGCGCGTGGAAGATGTGCTGTTCAACACCCGGCCGGATGCCACCGAACGTCTGCTGGAGCTGGCCGAAATCTACCGCGGCCAGGGTGCCCGCCGTGAGGAAGACCTGGCCTGGCGCAGCCACCCGGTCAACGAGCGCCTCTCCCAGGCCCTGGTGAAAGGCATCAACACCTACATCCTGGAAGATGTGGAGGAAGCGCGGCAGCAAGCCGGCCGGGCCATCGAAGTCATCGAAGGGCCACTGATGGACGGCATGAACATCGTGGGCGACCTGTTTGGTGCCGGCAAAATGTTCCTGCCACAGGTGGTGAAGAGCGCGCGCGTCATGAAGCAGGCCGTGGCCCACCTGGTGCCCTACATCGAGGCCGAAAACGAAGCCGCCGGCACCAGCCAGACCAACGGCAAGATTTTGCTGGCCACGGTAAAGGGCGACGTGCACGACATTGGCAAGAATATTGTGGGCGTGGTACTGCGCTGCAACAACTACGAAGTCATGGACCTGGGAGTGATGGTCCCGGCCGGGCGCATTTTTGAGGTAGCCCGGCAAGAAAACGTCGACATCATCGGCCTCAGCGGCCTCATCACCCCCTCCCTGGAAGAGATGCGCCACGTCGCCGAGGAGATGGAAGCTGGCGGCTTCAGCATCCCCCTGCTCATCGGCGGGGCCACCACTTCCAAAATCCACACCGCGGTCAAGATCGCCCCCGCCTACCAGCGCGGGCCGGTCATTCACGTCGTAGACGCCTCGCGCGCTGTGGGCGTGGCCGCCAACCTGCTCAGCCCCCAGGCCAAAGCAGATTACGTCGCCGGCGTCCAGGCCGAATACGCCACCCTGCGCGCCCAACACGCCGGCCAACGCGCCCGCAGCCGGCTGGTCTCCCTGGCCGAAGCCCGGCGCAACAAATTCAAGGCCGACTGGAGCAGCTACCAACCACCCGTCCCCACCTTCACCGGCCTGCGACTGCTGCCCGATTACAGCCTGGCCGAGCTGCGCGACTACATCGACTGGACCCCCTTCTTTAGCGTGTGGGAGCTGGCCGGCAAATTCCCGCGCATCCTGGACGATGAGACGGTAGGCAAAACCGCCCGGACACTGTACCAGGATGCCCAGAAAATGCTGGACTGCCTCATTGCCGAGAAGCAGCTGCGGGCCAACGGCGTGGTTGGCTTCTTCCCGGCCAACAGCAGCGATGCGGATGACATCGTGGTCTACGCCGATGAACAGCGCACCACGCCGCTGACGGTGGTCCATGCCCTCCGCCAGCAAATGGAACGCCCCCCCGGCCGGGCCAACTACTGCCTGGCCGATTTCATCGCTCCCCAGGAAACAGGGCTGGCCGACTACCTGGGCTTCTTCGCCGTCACCGCCGGCATCGGCCTGGACAGGCTGGTGCGCGACTTCGAGGCGGCCCACGACGACTACAACGCCATCATGGCCAAAGCCCTGGCCGACCGGCTGGCCGAAGCGTTTGCCGAACGGCTGCACCAGCGGGTGCGGCAGGAGTTCTGGGGCTACGCAGTGGATGAACTGCTGAAAAACGACGACCTCATCGCCGAGCAGTACCGGGGCATCCGTCCCGCGCCCGGCTACCCGGCCTGCCCCGACCACACCGAAAAAGGGGAACTGTTCCGGGTGCTGGATGCGCCGCACAACGCCAGCATCACCCTGACCGAGACGTTTGCCATGTCCCCGGCCGCGTCGGTCAGCGGCTACTACTTCGCCCACCCAGAGGCGCGCTACTTCGGCACCGGCCGGATAGACCGCGACCAGGCAGCCGACTACGCCCGGCGCAAAGGCATGAGCCTGGCCGAGGCCGAGAAGTGGCTGGCCCCGGTGCTGGGCTACGAACCGTAGCCCGGCCGCCAGCCCACAGGAGTTACAATGAATCGTTATGTCAAATGGGCGGCCCAGCCGCACAGCCCCCGGCAGCGCTTTGGCGTGCTTATCCCGGCCGGGGTCTTCTTCCTCCTCCTCCTGCCTGGCCTGCTCATCCGGCTCAGCCGTGCCCTGGACCGGCGGCTGCGGCTGCCCCGCCTGGGTCCCGCCACCCGCTGGCCAGGGCTGGCGGCCATGGGCGGCGGCCTGGCCTTCGCCCTGCGCACCATCCAGATGCAGTTCCAACAAGGACAGGGCACTCCCCTCCCCATGCTGCCTACCCAAAGCCTGCTGGCAACCGGCCCCTACGCCCACTGCCGCAATCCCATGACCCTGGGCACAGCCGTGGCGTACCTGGGGCTGGGCCTGTGGCTGGGTTCCCTGTCGGCGGTGGGCCTGGTGGTTGGGCTAACGGGGCTGCTGCTGCTCTACATCAAGCGCGCCGAGGAGCCAGAACTGGCCGCCCGTTTTGGCATGCCCTACCTGGAATACAAGGCACAGACTCCGTTCTTCTTCCCGCGCCTGAACAGGACTGCCCGTTAGCCACACCCCATCCCGGCAAGCTGGGCCATTCTTGCCAGACTGAAAACCGGCCCCCAAGCCGCGAAAGCCCTCCCGGCCGGGTCAGGGCTGCTCATCTATGTCCGGCGACGCTGCCAGGTCATGCTCCAGAGCATACAAAACCGCATCCACCCGCGAGTCTACCCCCAGCTTGTTGAAGATACTGCGCACGTGGTTCTTTACCGTCTGGTTGGTAATCACCAGGGCAGCAGCAATTTCATCATTCTTCGCCCCATTGGCCATCAGGCGCAGCACCTCCGTTTCCCGCTGCGTCAGCTCCATAAGAGGCTCAGGCTCCTCGGCGCGCACCGAACGCATCAGAATTTTCAGCACGCGCGGCGACAGCCACTCCTTGCCGTTGGCCACGGAGCGGATAGCCTGCACCAACATCTCCGGCGAATCATCCTTCAACACGTAGCCGCTGGCCCCAGCCCGCAGCAGCCCAACCACGTACTCGCGCCGGTTGTAGGCCGACAGAACAAGGATATGCAGATTGGTCATTTGCTCGCGCATGGTTTGCGCGGCCTGGATAACGTTTTGGCCGGGCATATGCGCGTCCAGCACCAGCACATCTGGTTTCAGGCGGCCCACCACCTCAATGAGCGACGCCGCTTCCGAGATTTCGCCCACCACTTCAATATCCGGCTCCTGGGCCAGAAATGTGGCCACGGCAACGCGAACAACATGATGGTCATCGGCCAGGACTACCCGGATTGGCCTCATAGCGCTACCCTTGCACCATTCCAGCAGCTTCCAGGAGCGGGATCTCTTCCTCACCCTGGCCATTGTTACCAATGGGCACTGCGGCTTCTACTTCGGTTCCCCGGCCGGGAGCCGACAAAACCCGTAGCTGGCCACCCACCGCTTCCAAACGCTCTTGCATCCCCAGCAAACCAATCCCCGCCGGAGATGACGGGAGCGGCCCATTCGGCCGGTAAGCAAACCCTCGCCCCGTGTCGGCCACCCTAAGTCGCACCCAATCCTTGCTGTTTGTCAGGTACACCCACGCCCGGTCTGTTTGCGCATGCCGGGCCACATTCGTCAACGCCTCCTGCAAAAAGCGATACAGGCACAGCTCAGCCATTTCCGGCAAGATCGGCGTTTCTGTCCCCTGGTAACTAATGTGCAAATGGGTGCGCTCGGCAAAGTCGTGGCAGTATCCCTCCAGGGTCAAATTTAGCCCCAGGTCGTCCAGCGCCCCCGGCCGGAGATCATGCGCCAGCGTCCTTATCTGCGCCATCGTGTCTTCGCACAGGGCCGAGGTAGCCGCCAACTGTTGGCGCATACGCAGCCCATCCACCATCACCTGGGCCTGTTCCGGTATGGCCGCCCGCATCAACTCCAGGTTAAACTTCAACGCCGTCAGCGCCTGCCCCGCCTCATCATGCAGCTCGCGTGACACGCGGTGGCGCTCCTGCTCCTGAGCCAACACCACCGTCTGCGTCAGCTTGCGCAAATGTTGGGCCAGGGCGCGCAGCTGCTCTCGCTGCCGGCTGACTTGCTGCAGCAGCCTGTCCTTTTCTTGTTCGGTCATTAAGCGCTGCGTGACATCGCGCAAGATCACCGTGAGCAGATACTGTCCGGCCACGTCTACCCTGGAAATCGTCGCTTCAATGGGGAACTCCTCGCCGTTGGCCCGCCGGCCAAACAACCCGGTCAGCGGCGCAATGGTCCGCCGGGTAACGCCCGTTTGGGCAAAGCGGGCCACGTGCTGCTGGTGGACGCCCCGGAAGCGTTCGGGCAAAAGAATCTCCAGCGGTTGTCCAAAGACCTCGGCCAACTCATACTGGAAAGTGCGCTGGGCGGCCGCATTAAACTGCACAATGCGCTGCTGCTCGTCAATGGTGATAATGACGTCGGTAGCACTGTTGATAATGGCGTCCAGCCGGGCCTGGCTTTCTTGCACCGCGATCTGCGCCTCTTTCTGCTCAGTGATGTCCACATGGGTCACAATAGCACCCTTGCGCCCATTCACCAGTGGGCTAACGTGCATCAGGAACCAGTGGGTGCCGTCGTCAGCATGGCAGGCATACTCGGTGGTGAAGGAGGGTCGCGTGCCAGCCAAAACAGCCCGGATGCCTTCCGGGGCGCCCTCTTCATTGCAATCGCAGTTCCCGGCCGCGCAGCGGCACATTTGCAGCTCCTCAGCGGTGACCCCATCCCGGCCGGGATACAGATGCTCATGTTCTGTAACAAAACTCCGCCAGGCATCATTAACCGCCACCACCTGGCCCGCCCCATCCAGCACCGCAATATGGGCCGTCACCGAGCTGAGGATCGATTGGGCCAGCGCCTCGCTGTGGCGCAGGGCAGCTTCGGCCGCCTTTTGCACCGATATGTCGCGGGCAATGGTCGATGCGCCCACAATCTGGCCATCTTCATTGTAAACCGGGGAAATAGTGAGCGAGATGGGGATCACCCGGCCGAATTTGTGGCAGCGCTCCGTCTCATAATGCTCAATCCGCTCGCCCAGGCGCAACCGCGCCAGCAGATCCACGACCTCATTCGCCCGATCGGCCGGCAGCAAGGTAGAGATTGACCGCCCAATCATCTCCTCGGCGGTGTACCCATACAACTGCTCAGCGCCAGCGTTCCAACTGACAATCGTCCCCGCCAACGTCTTGCTAATGATGGCATCGTTAGAAGAAGCCACAATTGCCGCCAGTTGGCGCGCCTGCCGCTGAACCTGGTGCTGCTCGGTAGTATCCACCCCCACCCCAATCACATACTGCACGCCGCCTTGCTCATCTGGCAGCGTCGTCACGTGCCATTCAATATAGTGGGCCACCCCATCCCACGCTTCCGAGAGACTCTCATAGGTCATAGGCACAGCGTCAGCGCAGATCTGGGCAAAGACCTTCAGAAACTGGTCCACATTCTGTTCTGGTGGAAAGACCTGCCAGATTGGCCGGCCCTGGACTTCGGCAAAAGATTTGCGTGAGAACAGCTCACAGGCACGATTAAAGCGCACCACCCGGCCGGTGCAATCCAAAGCCAGGATCAACACACCCTCTGCATCCATAATAACATCAAGAAAGCGCTCATCTGAGAAATTCATAGTTCCCTACCCAACAGAAATGCACGGTTCTGCAACTGGTTCACACCCCTGCCGCAGCCAAAGCCGCCGGAACTGCACAGTGACAGGTGACCACTATTCTAGCGGATTCCCCGGCCGGGGTTGAGTAACAAATGACGCCTTCGTACCTGACGAAAGTCACCAAAAAACACGTTGTTGTGGTACCCAGGTACTAGGAAAAATCAGCCTCTGGTACCCCCTGACCAGGGTACTAGTACGTCATGTGCCCGGCCGGGAAATCCCCTATCCTGTTATCAGGCCGCTTTATCTTTCCACCACATCCCAACGAGACCGGAATTCGTTGCGGGTACCACTGCTTTTACTACACCTCGAACCTCCATACCATTCCGGGAAAGCAGGCAAACCTCACAATGGGCCAGGACGACACACAAGACACACTGGAACAGATTGTTGCTTTCCAAATGCAGCGCGCCGAAGTCATGGGGCACATCGCTGGATGGATTGCCCATGACCTGGACAATCTGCTAACCCAAACGCTAGTACAGGCCTTGTTGGCCCTGGTGAAACTGGAGGCGGACAACCCGGCCCAGCCCCACCTTGTCAGGGCGGCAAAAACCGCTGAACAGGCAGCCACGATCACCTGCCGGCTGCTAGCCTACGCCAAAAACCGCCCGCCGCAAACCATTCCCATCAACCTGAACGACTTGGTAACCCAAAGCGTTCTAACCTTCCACGCCTGGCCCTTCCCCGATATCTCGCTGCGGGTTGACCTCGCTTCAGACCTGCCGCCTGTCCTGGGAGACTGCTGCCAGTTGTGGCAGGTCCTCATCAATCTTCTGATCAATGCCGCCGAAGCCTTCGAAGGAGGAGCCGGCCAGATCACGGTCCAGACAAGCCCGGTAACACTCCCGGCCGGGATGGCAGACAAGCTGTTCGCCGGGCACGTCGCCCCCGCACCTGGCAACTACATCCGCCTCAGCGTCCGCGACACCGGGGTTGGCATAGACCCCCAAACCCTGGCCCTCATCTTCCAACCCTACTTCAGCACCAAACTGTGGGGTCGGGGATTAGGGCTGGCCATTCTATTGGAGATAGTCAAGAAGCACCACGGGGGTGTACAGGTTCACAGCAAACCCGGCCGGGGGACCACCTTCCTGGTCTACCTGCCCGTCCACACCCCCCACACGCCAGCTGAGTACACCACAGAAACAACTGGCGTACAGACAACCCGGCCGGGGACAGCCCGGCTCCCACATCCCAAGCTAGACAACGGAGGGATCTAGTCATGAAAACCAAACTACTCCTCATCACCCTACTCCTCATCGCCCTCACCGCCAGCTTTGCCCTGGCCGATGACGGGCAAATGTTTCGCCGCAACATCTCCAAAACCCCCGACGGTGAAACCGAATCCGCCGCCATCGCCCACATGACCTTCTACGTCCCCGCCCAAACCTCCGATGGCACCCTAACCACCATTGAGTACTACGACGCCGGTGGTGTCCAGGTGGATACACGCGACTTTGCCAAACCCCTCGTCAGCGCCTACATCGACGGCATCGAAGAAGTCATCCCCGAAGGCTCCATCCTACCCCTCGGTGGCGTCGGCTTTGGCATGCGCGACGCCCATTCCGCCGTTTCCCTAGACGACGGCGACACCTGGAAGCGCACCAACCTCTCCCTATCCGCCGACCTCTCCTCCTTCACCCTGGCCAACGGCCACGAATACCCCGGCGACGTACACTACATGACCTTCGCCCTCGCCGGAGACAAAGTCCTCGCCGGCTGGGTCAGCAAATACTGCGACGGCGGTTCCCCCGGCTACACCTGGACCGATGACCTGGGCGAGCCAATCTACCCCGACTACTTCGGCGTCGCCGGCGCACAGAAGTCAGTGGACTACACCGGCCAAGGGTATCCCGAAGTAGGCGAAATCCCCTACAGTTGCATCTGGAGCGCCCGGGGCACACTGCTCCAAGACCCCGACACCGGCCTCTACGACATCATCTGGACCAAAGCCGAACGCCTGACCTCCGGCCGGCGCGATGCTAACCGGCTAGAAATGGCCGGCGACAGCGCCTCCGGCTTCATGATGGTCTGGCAAGAAGACCCCGAAGGGCTGCGCCCCGGTCAGGGACTTGGCCCCGGCGAAGGCTGGTCTGGCGCCGTCGTCAACCAGAAAACCGACCTCTGGTACAGCTACATCAGTTGGGACGACTTCGACATGGTACAAACCTCCGACGACGACCCCACCCCCATCCCCATCAGCGACTACACCGGCGACACAACGCCCAAAGTCGCTTTGCCCATGGCCGTGCCCGTCCGTCTGACCGACAACAACATGTGCAAGTCCACCAACGCCGATCCCTACTGCTACGCCGACTTCAGCACCACCCCCCCCACGGTCTATGATACACCCCAGCCAGGCGTCTCCACCTTCTGCAGCGAAGTGGTAAGCTGGACCAACCCCGGCGGCACCACCCTGCAGTTGTGCCAGACCCAAGACGGGCGCGTCCTGACCGGCCGCGTAGGCGCATCCCGGCCGCGGGTCAACGTCCAACCCTACGACCGCGACGGAGATGGTATCAACGACGCCGCCTGGGTCATCATGGCCCACGAAGAGAGCAAAGCCCTCGGCGAAGGCGGCACCGACCCCGACGCCGAACCCGAAGACATCGGCAAGAACGAATGGTACCTGACCTTCGACCTGCTCAATCCCAACGTCGTCGCCCAGGGCGGCATGCTAAACCAGCCGGCCATCTGCAACCCCTACGCCGCCACCCAAACCGGCTGCACCGTCGGCGACTTCTTCCCCATGCTGGTCGATGACTTCGGCAACGAATTCTACGAGACCGAAATCGCCCGCCGCTTCTCCCTCATGTCCCAACCCTACACCCAATTCGGCAACTCCGGCACCGCCGCCGTCCTCATCTACAAGGACGGCATCATCAACCAGGGCGGCCCCGCCGACATCTTCCTCCGCCGCCTGGTGATCCCCGAAGACTTCGACCCGCAGACCGACAACCCCTACGCCTACGAAAACATCGCCTGCGACGAATGGGCCTTCACCGACGGCAGCAACGCCCGCTATCTACAAGGGCTGTGCCTCAGCGACGCCATCAACGTCTCCGGCACCAGCATCGTCACCTGCGACCTGTACGCCGATCCAGATCAGTGCGCGGCCGCCTTCCCCTGGGACGGTGGCACCACCTACCCCAAGGTGCTAGAGTGGGCCCAGACCCCCGACAACCTGGATGACCAGGCCTGGGAGAACCCCTACGACGTAGCCAAGGGACATCGCGGCTTCATCGACGGCGACGTCGTCATGATGATGTACGCCTGGGCACCCAACTGGAAAGCCAACAGCGTCGGCAACGACCACTACAACCTGTACGTCCGCCGCTCCTTCGACGGCGGCCTCACCTGGACCACCACCCCCGCCGAGCTGGGCGGCGACGGCACCACCACCTGCGAAAACTACGGCCACGGCAGCGACATCTACCCCATCTGCACCGACTACGGCCCTGGCGATTTCGAACAGGCGCGCAACGTATCGCAGCTCATCGGCAACAAAGTCACCATCCTGGACCCGCGCTACACCCCCAGCGGCGGCATCAAGATGCTGCCCATCACCGACAAGCTGGGCGTCGGCGGCGGCACCTTGCCCTACTTCGATGACGCCACACGCGATCCTTCCCTCTTCTTTGTTGTCTACGAAACCGGCGACAACACCACCGTGGCCGAAGGCGAAGCCGTACCGCTGGACCTCTTCTACAGCCGGGCCAGCGCCTACGGCGATGACTACGACCTGGTGGAATACTACAGCAGCACCACCGGCGAAGTCACCCTCGGCTTCGACTGGCTAGAGCACGATCAGGAGGATCTCTCCGGCGAGGCCAGCAACACCGCCAACCCCGGCGCCACCTTCTACTACGTCGTCTGGAACCAATGGCGCGAGGATGAACACGAGCACGTCTCTAACAGCGACATCATCTTCCGCCGCATCATGTACCTGGACACCACCGACGGCATGCCCACAGCCGCCATTCTGTGGCGCAGCCATCCGGCGGCCAGCCCCAACACCGGCGACCTCTTCTTCATTGGCACGGCGGTAGACAATGACCACATGGGCGGCGGCATCGTCGCCTTCCAGTGGCGCTCCAGCCTCGACGGCATCCTCAGCACCGACAAGCGCTTCACCATCGACTCGGCCACGCTCAGCCAGGGGCTGCACATCATCTACTTCACCGCCCTGGATGCCGAAGGCAACTGGGCTGCCGAAGTCTCGGTGCCGCTGCTCATCGCTGACCCGCTCTATGGCCAACAGTTACCAATGATCTCGCAGCCCTAAGCGCTGCCTGACCCTGCCATAACCATCCCGGCCGGGTTCTTCCCTCGAAGAACCCGGCCCCTTTCCTGGCCACCAACCACCACAGCCACAGGGGATAAACCATGTTCCACAATCGGCTCTTCATCTGGCTCCTGCGCATCATGACGCTCTCCGCAGTGCTGGGCGGTGCGGTTGGCGTCTATGCCCACAAGAACGGCCTGTTCAGCCCTGGGCCGCTCTCCGCCGTCCAACGAACCGGCCAGGAAATGGCCGGCTTCGCCTCCCACGCCGAGTTCGAGCAAGAGTGTGCCCACTGCCACGGCCCCATCCACTGCGTCATCGGCGACCACTGCCAGGAATGCCACCAGGACGTTGCCCAACAGCGCGCCGAAGCCGTAGGCCTGCACGGCAAACTACCCGGCACCGGCGAATGCCAGACCTGCCACAAAGAACACCAGGGCCGCCAGGCCAACATCACCGTCTTCACCCTGGCCAACATCGACCACCAACAACTCACCGGCTTTAGCCTGGAAGCCCACCGCGACAACCCCGACAACATCGAATTCACCTGCGACAGTTGCCACATCGACGGGCGCTTTGCCGCCGATGCCGTCGACTGCACCAACTGCCACAGCAACGCCGACCCGGCCGTGATGGCCACCCATACCGACCAGTTCGGCCAGGCCTGCCTGGACTGCCACGATGGGCACACCCAGTTGGCCAGCTTTGACCATAACCACGTTTTCCCGCTCGAAGGAGTCCATGCCGACGCCCCGTGCGAAAGCTGCCACGTGGGGCAGATGTTTGGCGGCACAGCGCGTGACTGCGCCGCCTGCCACGAAGAGCCAGAACTCCACGCCGGCATGTTTGGGCAGGACTGCATCCGCTGCCACCAGGCCACCGCCTGGACCCCTGCCCTGCTCACCCGCCACACCTTTGCCCTGGACCACGGCGACACCCCGTCAGGAGACTGCCAGGCCTGCCACACCCATCGCTACCAGGAAGTCACCTGCGGCGGCTGTCACGAACCAGAAGACCGGACCATGCAGTTGGCCCACCTAACCGCCGGCGTTGTCCAGCTAGCTGGCCACACCCCGGCCGGGGCCACCTGCCAAAATTGTCACCCCACCGGCCAGACCGGCATCGCCGGTACAGACGAGCCACCACAAGCCGGGCAGCCCGCGGCCATCGGCAGCAGCACCGCCCCGGCCGGGAACACCGCCGCCCAGGCCACCCCCGCTCCCGCCAGCGGCAGCCAGACCCAAAACGGCAGCAGCCAGGGCAACAGCACCGCCCCGGCCGGGTCCGGCAGCAGCGGCGCCGGCCCAGCCCCCGGCGGCAACGCCCCCGGCGGCAGCGGCTCGTCACCCGGTGGCAGCAACAAGTAACACGCAACCATGAGGTAGCTGGCCGCCATGAACATCCGAAAAAGCCTGCTCATCCTTGTGATTCCCATCCTGCTGATGGCACTCAGCAGCCTGGGTGGGCTAGCCTACCTGGCCGAGGCCCATCCCTACGGCCCCGGGCACCCCCTCTACGTCACCCAGGAAACGGCCCAACAGTGGGAAATGCTGCTGGCCAGCGACCCCGCCTACCGCGCCGCCTGCGCCCTGGAAATTGCCGAATGCCGGCTGACCGACCTGGCCTACGCCAGCACGCCCGCCGAAATCGACCAGATGCTGATCGGGCTTGACCAGGCACTGCAACAGGCAAACGAATGCCTGGCCGCCGCGCCCGAAAGCGCCCGCGCAACCATGCAAACCCGGCTGGCCCAGCTCTGCCAGCAAGCCGAACTCGTGCTGGCCTCCCTCTCCCCGGCCGGGGCAAACAGCACCACCCAACAGCTCCTGGCCAACCTGGAACAACGCCTGGCCGACCTCCAACCTGCCCCTGGCGTCCTCTTCCCGGCCACCGCCACCAAAGACACCGCCGCCGCCCTGCTGGGCATCGAAATACCGGTCGCCTTCCTGCAAGCCGACGTCGATCACGGCCAATTCCCCATGGGCGGCAGCCACAATACCGACTGCCTGGCCTGCCACACCAGCGGCGAATACGCCGGTCAGGCCACCGACTGCCTGGCCTGCCACCGCCTCCCGGCCGGGACCCCCTACCCCGACCATTTTGCCGGCGACTGCCTGGACTGCCACAACCTGGACACCTGGGCCCCCACCCAATTTGCCCACGAGGGCGTCACCGAATGCCTCTCCTGCCACAAAGCCGCCACCCCCGCCCGCCATTACCCCACCCTCAGCGAGTGCCGCGTCTGCCACACCAGCCTGGTCACCTGGACCGAAGTCAGCTTTGGCCACGTTGGCCTCAGCGAATGCCGCTCCTGCCACGCCGCCGACAGCCCGGCCGGGCACTACCCCGGCCCCTGCGTCAACTGCCACACCGACGCCAACGACTGGGCCATCTACCAGTATGACCACGCCCGCAGCCGGGCCACCTGCGACCAGTGCCACGGCGATGTTACCCCGGCCGGGCATTACGGCGGGGACTGCGCCCGCTGCCACCAAGACGTGGGCAACTGGGCCAATGTCCGCTTCGACCACACCGGCTACCGCGACTGCACCACCTGCCACGCCGCCCCGGCCGGGCACTACCTCGCCGCCCCCTGCACCAACTGCCACAGCACCGCCGGCTGGCCCCCGGTCGCTTTCGACCACAGCGGTCTGGCCGCCGACGGCTACAGCAACTGCGCCACCTGCCATGCCACCGCTGCCCCGGCCGGGCATTACCCCGGCCTCTGCGCCAACTGCCACACCACCAACAACTGGACCGATATCGACTTCGACCACACCGGCTACACCGACTGCCTGGGCTGCCACACCCGGCCGGGCAGCCATTACCCCGGCGGCTGCACCAACTGCCACACCACCAACAGTTGGTACACCTACCAGTTCAGCCACCTCAACCTGACCGACTGCCTGGCCTGCCATCGCGGCCAACAGCCGGCCGGGCACTACGCCGGCCAATGCAGCAACTGCCACACCACCGACAACTGGGCCGACGTCCACTTTGACCACAGCGCCCAGGCCAACTGCGCCGCCTGCCACGCCGCCCCGGCCGGGCACTACCCCGGCCAGTGCAGCAACTGCCACACCACCAACAACTGGACCGACATCAACTTCGACCACACCGGCCTCACCAACTGCCAGAGCTGCCACACCGCCCCGGCCGGGCACTACCCCGGCCAATGCAGCAACTGCCACACCACCAACAACTGGACCGACATCAACTTCGACCACACTGGCTTCACCAACTGCCGCAACTGCCACACCGCCCCGGCCGGGCACCCGGCCGGGCAGTGCTCACGCTGCCACAACACCACCAGTTGGCGCTAGTCAGGCAGGCACAAAGGACAATTGCCCGACAGCGCCTGACCGATTTTGCAATATCACAGGGTACTACCATGAAAAAAGCCCTGACCCTCTTCCTCATTCTCAACGGCCTGCTCCTGGGACTACTGGGCGGCCTGGCCCTGCTGGCCGAAACCTGCCCCTACCAGCCCGGCGATCCACTCTACCCCGTACAAGTCAGCGCCGAAAGCTGGCGGCTGCGCCTGACAGCCGACACCACCACCCAGGCCAACATGGCCCTGGACCTGGTGGAACATCGCCTGACAGACCTGGCCATCGTCAACACACCGGCCCAGATGACCAGCGTCGCCGTCGCCCTGGACGAAGCGCTAAACATAGCCATCCCCCTCATTAGCAGCGCCCCGGCCGGGGCACAGCCCAACCTCACCACCCGGCTCGACAACCTGCTCATCCAGGCCAACACCGTCCTAAACAGCCTGGAACCGGCCGGGGACACCCCCGCCGGCTTCCAACCCATCGCCGCCCTACGCCTGAAAATCGGCACCCTGCAAACCGCCGAAACCCCGGCCGGGATGGTCGCCATGATCCCCCAGGAAATCCCCGGCGCGCCCGTCACCTTCTTCGAACTCGAAATCGACCACGACAGCTACCCTCTCACCGGCCAGCACAGCGGCCTCGACTGCCTGGCCTGCCACGCCGACGGGCGCTACGTGGGCACCCCCACCACCTGCCGCGCCTGCCACGACCTGCCCGCCAGCGACCTGTACCCCAACCACTTCCCCGGCCAGAGCGGCCAACCCTACGCCTGCGAAAACTGCCACACCGTCGACAACTGGCAAACCAGCGCATTTGACCACGCCGGCGTAACCGAGTGCGAATCCTGCCACACCGCCGACCTGACCGAAACCCATTACCCCGACGGCCCCACCTGCCTGGCCTGCCACAGCAACACCAGCGACTGGGCCCGCACCAGCTTTGCCCACCTGGGCGTCCGCGAATGCGAATCCTGCCACCTGGCCGATACGCCAGAAGCCCACTACCCCGGCGCTTGCCTGGCCTGCCACCAGGACCTGGCCGACTGGTCCGTCTCCGTTTACCGCCACCGGGCAGTGAGCGAATGCGAATCCTGCCACCTGGCCGACAACCCGCCAGAGCATTACGAGGGGGCCTGCATCGCCTGCCACAGCAACGTCGTCGACTGGCAGATAGCCACCTTTGACCACACCAACTTCCCCGACTGCCTGGCCTGCCACAGCGCTGAAGACACCCCGGCCGGGCACTACCCCGGCCAATGCAGCCGCTGCCACAGCAGCAGCACCTGGCAGCCCACCGGCTTCGACCACACCAGCTTCCCCGACTGCCTGACCTGCCACAGCGGCGCCGACACCCCGGCCGGGCACTATGCCGGCCAATGCAGCGACTGCCACAACACCACCGCCTGGACACCCGCCCGCTTTAACCACCAAAACCAGCCCGATTGCGCCACCTGCCACGCCGCCGACACCCCGGCCGGGCATTACGCCGGCACATCCGCCGCCTGCGCCACCTGCCACAACACCTGGAACTGGCAGCAAGTCACCTTCCGCCACACGCGCCAGGAAGACTGTGCCATCTGCCACCACCAGGAAACACCGCCCGGCCATTACGCCGGCCGCTGCGAAAACTGCCACACCACCATCGGCTGGCTGCGCGTCCATTTTGACCACACCGGCTTCAGCGACTGCCTGGCCTGCCACCGCAACCAGGTTCCCGACGGCCACTACGGCAGCCAGTGCAGCAACTGCCACACCCCGCGCAGTTGGCAAGACATCAACTTTAGCCATGCCGGGCTGGTAAACTGCGTTAGCTGCCACGCCGCCGACGCCCCGGCCGGGCACTACGACGGCCAGTGCAGCACCTGCCACAACACCCGCGATTGGGCCGACAGCTTCTTCGACCACAGCGCCCAGGCCGACTGCCAGCGCTGCCACAGCGCCCCGGCCGGGCACTACGGCGGCCAGTGCAGCACCTGCCACAACACCGACAACTGGCGCAACGTCGATTTCGACCACACCGGCTACACCAACTGCCAGAACTGCCACAGCACCCCGGCCGGGCACTACACCGCCACCTGCACCAACTGCCACAACACCAACAACTGGTACGACATCAACGTCAACCACAGCGGGCTAACCGACTGCCTTAGCTGCCACCCCACCCCCAGCGGCCACTGGCCCGGCCAATGCTCAAGCTGCCACGTCTCCACCACCACCTGGACGGAGATCGTCTTCGACCACACCACCTACACCGACTGCAAAGCCTGCCACCCGCGCCCCACCAACCACCCCCACGGCCAGTGCTCCAACTGCCACAACACCACCACCTGGATCATCCCCCCCACCGCCACCCCACTCCCCACCAACACCCCTGTTCCCACCAACACCCCTGTTCCCACCGAGACCCCTCTGCCCACTGCCACCGCAACACCTGTCCCGGTCAATACGCCAACCCCCACCCCCATCGTGCCTGACAACTAACCCCAGGCGGTGCCAGTTTTGCAAAGCCCGGCTTTTTTTAGGAAGAGCCGGGCCTTTGCATCTGGCCCCATGCCCGCCCCCTCACTCCTGGCCCCGCATCACTGGCAAATAGAGCACCGGCGGCAAATTGCTCCCCGGCTGGCCCAAAAACAACAGTGCCTGCCCCACCACCACATGCTCCACCTTGTACAGCGGCGCGCCCACCACCAGGTCGTCATAGCCATCGCGGTTCACGTCCCCGGCCGGGGCCGCCGCCCAACCAAAGCGCGCCTCCGCCTTATTCCCCTCCCCATGCCAGCCCGGCAGCGGGCTTAGCCCGGCCATAGAGCCAACATACACCCACACCACCCCCTCTTCCGGCTGGTCATCGCCCGACAACGGCGCACCAACGACCACCTCAGCATAACCATCCTGGTTCACATCCCCGGCCGAGGCCACCGTCTGTCCCAAATAGACCCCCGGGCTGCCGCCCAACACCAGCCAGTTGGCCGCCATACTCAGCCCCGCCGCCCCCCCGTGGAACAGATAGGCCGCCCCCTCATCCTCATCCTGGCCATCATACAGCGGCGCGCCCACCACCACGTCGCCAAAACCATCCCCATTCACATCCCCGGCCGGGGCCGCCGCCGCGCCAAACGTCGCCCCGGCCTGGTCGCCCACCATCTGCCAGGCCGCCGAAGTAGCCAGGCCGGTCGTCGCCCCATAAAAAACAAAGACCGCCCCCTCATCCTCCTCGTCATCGTCATACTGGTGCGCCGCCACCACCACATCGCCAAAGCCGTCGCCATTCACATCTCCCGCACCGCTGGCCGCATGGCCAAACCCACCCCCCGGTTGGTCGCCGGTAACCACCCAGGCCGGGGTTTGGCCCGGCCCATCCGCTCCGCCGTGATACACCAGCGCCTGCCCCACGCTCTCCTGCCCCACCGTAAACCACTGCGCCCCGATGATGATGTCGTCAAAGCCGTCGCCATTCACATCCCCGGCCGGGGACGCCGCACACCCCAACTCCGCATCCGGCTGCTCGCCAATCACCTGCCAGTCGGGCGTATTGGCCAGCCCATTGGCCGACCCCAGGAAAAGGAACACCCCGCCCACCGGCGCCTGGTCCGCCTTGTAAGCCGGCGCGCCAATGAGCACATCGTCAAAGCCATCATCATTCACATCCCCGGCCGGGGCCACCACTTGCCCCCACGCCGCCCCCTGCTGGCCGCTGCCCATCTTCCAGACTGGCGTACTCACCAGCCCGGCCGGGGAGCCATAAAACAAATAAACCACCCCCTCGCGGTACACGTGCAGCGTATCCTTGCGCGCCCCAATCAACACATCCGCATACCCGTCGCCGTTCACATCCCCGGCCGGGCTAACAGAATAGCCGAACTCAGCGCCTGTGTTGTAAGCCGTAAAGGACCAGCTCTCCAAATAGTCAATGCCGGCCACAGCCTGACCATCCCGGCCGGGGCTGCCCACCAGCCCCAAACAAACCACCAGCCCCACCACCCATACCAAACCCCATCGTCGCTTCATGGCCCGCTCCTCGGCACACTTGTCAGCTTGTCAATTCGTCTCCTCTGGAGACCTGACAGATTTTTCGAGTCAATTCCTGACTCATACCTCTGGTAACAAATCTGTCAGGTCTGAACGGTTACCCCCATTGTAAACGCTGGCCCACCCCTACCAAGTGACAAAGCACACCCCCCCACCTGCCAATCCTCACTTCCCGCCCCGGCCGGGGGCTACACCCGCTGGTAACGGATCACCGGATTCTGCGTCTGCTCAATCTCCGCCAGGTTCGTCGCCACCAACTCCCCCCGCTGGTACAAATACTCCACGTGCGCCCCCGTCTCCTCCAACGCCAGCAGCACGTGGTAACTCTCCACCCGCCCAAACAGCGCCCGGCTAATCTCCGCAATCGACTGCGGCATACCGGCGCAAATGGCCAGAATCTTATCCAGCCGCTCCTGGTGCGCCTGCTGAATCGCCCCAATCCGGCCATACAGGTCAGGCATGGGCGCTTCGTGCCCGCCCAGCGCCAGGCGAATGCCCGGCACCTGCGCAATCTTGTCCAGCGAATCCAGGTAATGCCCCAGGCCGGTATTCAGGGTAATGCTCTCCGGGGCCTGGTGCGGCGTGGTGCGCGCCAGCACGTGGTCCGCCGTCAGCAGCACATCGCCCAGCCGCAGGCAAACCTGCCCCGGGCAATGGCCGGGCACGTGGTAAATATCAATGTCAAACACCGGCCGGGACGGTTCCAGCAAAAACTGCACCGGCGTCGAATGATAAAACGGCTTGGCAAACAGGTACACCTGCATCAACTGCGCCAGGTACTTCTCCGGCACCCCCGCCCCCACCAGAAACGTCTCCAGCCGCCGCGAGGCAACCATCACCCGCTCCTCATAGCTAGACAACACCCGCCGGTCCAAAATATGCACCCCTACCGGCGCATCGGTCTGCTGCCGCACAAACGGCAGCCCCCCAAAATGGTCGATGTGGCCGTGGGTGATCAAGATCTGGTCAATATCCGCCATCTGCCAGGCCACGCCCAGCTCCCGCTGCAGCGCCGCAAAGCCATCCACCAGCCCCTGGTTCGACTGCGCCAACCCCGAACCGGTGTCCACCAGAATCAGCCGCGCCCCGTCATCAATCACATAAATGTTGGCCACCAATCCGGCAAACGCCTGCACCCGGAAGCCATAAATGCGCCGCCCATCCCCGGTCACATACTGCTGTACATCGCTCATATTGCTCATTGACTGCTTGCCGTTAACCGTCCACTGCTGTTTGTTCCCCCCAGTCACACCAGGCCAAGCTGCTGCAAAAAGCCCCGCACCGACTCAGCCATCGTCACCTCGCCAGCCAGCACGCGCGGTTTCTCCTGGCGCAGCCAGGGGATAACCACCTGGTGCGCAATCCGCCATTCATGGTAGATCAGGTCGGCCATCGGGCCAAGCGCCAAAAAGCCGGACTGGTGGAAATCCCGGTCCGTTTGCCCCAGGTCATAAGCCACGCGGACAATTCTGGCCCGCCACTGGCCGGCCCGCCACTCAATTTGGGCGTAACTGGCCCGGCGGTCATCATCGCACGGCGCCCCGGCCGAGCCACAGTTCACCACCAGCGTCTCGTCCACCTGGCGGATGAAAGGCAGGTGAGTATGCCCCACGGCCACCAGCGCCGGCGCGCGCCCAATCTGCTGCCGGATCTCCCCGGCCGGGGCCATCTCATAAATCCCATCCTGCGTCCCCCGCGCCGAAGCATGGAAAACATCCATCTCACTGCCGTCCGGCGCGGCCAGGGTCAACCGCTCCGGCAGCGCCGCCAGCGCCGCCACCTGCCCGTTCAACTGCTGGTACGTCCAGAAAGAGGGCTGCACCACAGCACTCCCCGGCCGGGTATAAGCCAGCACATACTCCTCATGGTTGCCCAGAATCACCTGCCAGCCCGGCTGCGCCTGGATAAACGCCCAGCACCCGGCCGGGCACGGCCCCCGGTTCACCACATCGCCACACACCACCGTCACATCCGGCCGCCAGGCAGCAATATCCGCCGCCACCGCCTGCAGCGCCGGCAAATTACCGTGAACGTCCGACAACAGGGCAAACTTCATGCCCCCTCCCCCAGGCGCGCATTGTAAACCAGCCGCTCACTGGCCCCAAAATCGCGGAACAGGGCACACGCCTCATCGCGCAGCACATCCTCCACCAGCGTCACCCCACGCCGCGCCAGCTCCACCCGCCACGCCGGATGCACCGGCCCCTCATCAAAGCCGGTAAGCGCCTCCAGCTCCGGGCCACTGCCGGCAATCACCAATTCCCGCACCCCCGACCACAACGTCGCCCCATAACACATGGCACACGGCCGCCAGTTCACCACCAACTGGTGCGCCGGCAGCCCCGCGCCGCCCAGGTCAAACGTGCCCAGCCGCTGCTGCGCCAGCGAAAGGGCCATCACCTCCGCGTGGGCCGAGGAACAACCCAGCGGCACCACCCGGTTCACGCCGATAGCCACCACCCGGCCGGAGTCCCGTTCAAACACCCCAGCCGCAAACGGCCCGCCCGTATCCCGCTCAAAATTCAGCCGCGCAAAGCGCAGCACCGCCGCCATCCGCGCCACCAACGATGGCAGCCGCTCCGGCAGCGCCGCCATCTCCCCCGCCGCCCAATCAGGCATCGTCAAATGAATACGCATCGCCAATCCTTAGAATCAACTTAGGACATTCCGTTCGTAGTAACCGCTTTAGCGGTCTGCACTTAGCGGATATTGCGTGAAAATGTCGGCAATGACATGACATTCCGTTCGTAGTAACCGCTTTAGCGGTCTGCACGGCTAAAGCCTTTACTACAAACTTAATTGCAAGCGAATCCTTACCGCTGCAACGTCACCACAATCGCCGTTACCAACACCCCAGCAATAACCGCCGCAATCACAAAGCGCACCAAAAAGCTGGTCTTGGCCGTCTTGTGGCGGAAGATCAGCATCGCCAGCAGCGCGCCAAACACGCCGCCCAACGCCGTCAGCAGCAGCAGCACCAGCTCCGGAACCCGCGTCCGTTGGCTGCGCGACAGCAGCTTGTCATAGCCAAACGTCAAAAAAGCCACCACCGAGACCGCAATAAGCCACGCCGGCAGCGGTCCCAACCACGCCGGCGTAAAGTACCACAGCGCCACCGCCCCGGCCGCGCTCAACAGCAGCGTCACCAGCGCATGCAGCGCCGTGGGGTCCTTGCGCTTCCCCTGCGACGGCTGCCAATTATTCAAACCAGCCTGTTGTTTCGCCATAAATTCCTCCTCAAAACCACGCCTTCAAACGTCCGCTCCTTCCCACAGCCTACCAACAAACAGACCACGCACCACGCCTCAAGTCACCGCCAGGCCATCATCCGCATAACGCGCATACACCCGGCCGGTCACCACCTGGGCCAGCCGCTGCACCGCCTCATACAACTCGCTGTAGCTATTGTACAACGGAGCCACCGCATAGCGCAGGTTATCCGGCCGGCGGAAATCGGGGATAACCCGCATCTCCTCCTTCAGCGCCTGCGAAATGCGCAGCCCCTCCGGGTGGCCAAAAGTCACGTGCGAACCGCGCTGCTCAGCCGCCAGCGGCGACTTCAGCGTAAAGCCCAGCGGCTGCAAAAAAGCCCGCCACAGCGCCAGCAAATACGCCGTTTGCCGGGCCGACTTGGCCCGCACCCGGGCCATACCCGCCGCCAACAGCAAATCCACCCCCGGTTCCACCGCCGCCAGCGACAAAATCGCCGGCGTGCCGCTCAGAAAACGGGCCAGCCCCGGCGCATCCGCATATTGCAGCGCCAGGTCAAACGGCTTGCGCTGTCCCATCCAGCCCGGCACCGGGTTGTGTAGTTGCTCCTGCAATTCCTGGCGCACATACAAGAAAGCCGGCGCGCCCGGCCCGCCACACAGATACTTGTAAGTGCAGCCCACGGCCAGGTCCGCCCCGGCCGCGTGCAGGTCAATAGGCAGCGCCCCCACCGCATGGCTCAGGTCCCACAACACCAACGCCCCGGCCGCGTGCGCCGCCGCCGTAACAGCCGCCATGTCATACGTGTAGCCGCTCTTGAACAGGGTCAGCGACAACGCCACCAGCGCCGTGTCCTCATCCATCGCCGCCAGCAGCCCCGCCACCGGCCCATGAATCCCGTCCGGCGAAGGCACAACTTGCAGCCGCTGCCCCTGGCCGGCCGCCTCCGCCACCCCCTGCAAAATATACAGGTCAGACGGAAAGTTAAGGTCATCGGTGAGGATTTTGCCCCGGCCGGGGCGCGCCCGCAGCGCCGCCAATGCCAATTTGTACAGGTTCACCGACGTGGAATCAGCCAGCAGCACCTCACCCGGCCGGGCACCCACCAACTGCCCAACCTTGTCCCCCACCCGCTGCGGCAAAGCCATCCAACCCTCATTCCAGCCGCGAATCAGCCGCACCCCCCATTCCTGCTCCACCACCGCCGCCATTCGCGCCGCCGCTGCTTTCGGCAGCCGCCCCAACGAATTGGCCAGCAGATAAATCAGCCCCGGCTCCGCCACCACAAACGCCTCACGAAACCCGGCCAGCTCATCCTGCGCATCCAGCGCCAGCGCCGCCGCCCGGTCCAGGCCAAATGATTCATCCATCAGCGTCCCTCGGGTATCAGCCTACAAGCTGCGCAGCGCAGCGCGGACAGGGCTGCCGTCGCCACCCACAATATTCAACGGCAGGGCGACCAGCTCATACAGCCCATCGGCCGCCCGGCTCAGGTCCAGCCACTCCAGCAGAGCAATACCGTTACGCTGCAAAGCGTGATGCCCGGCCAGCGTCTGGCTGTTTTCCTCGTCCATCGATGGGCCATCGGTGCCATACAACACCACCCCCAGGCCGCCCAGGTAATCGGCCAGCGCCGGGCTGGGGTAAGTGTAAGCCGCCGGAAACAACCGCTGGTCCAACGTGCTGGCCGCCGAGCGCACCAGCAGGCGCGGGGCCAGGCTCAGGTCATAAGCCGCAAAATCGGCCGGGGTCAGCGCCCCGGCCGGGGCACCCACCGTCACCACCTGCGCCAACCCCCAAAACGGGGCCAGGTCCACCTCCTCCAGCGTTAGCCCATCGGCCACAAAATGATACGGCGCATCCACATGCGTGCCCGTATGCGCACTCAACGTCAACGTCGTCAAATTCACCGTCGCCCCATCCGCCTTGGCCAACATCGTCTGCATCTGGTACGGCGTATCCCCCGGCCACACCGCCGTTCCCGCCACCAACCGCCGGCTAACATCAATGATTGTCATCGTTCACTCCACACAATTGCACCTTCTAATATTCCGCGTTCATTTACGCATCACGCTCTTTTATGCCATAATAACCAGCCATGAGCAACCGCCACCGCTTTCCCCTGCTGGCCCTTGTGGCCACCCTGCTCCTGCTGACGCTGCTCGCCGGCAGCAAGGCCCTGGGCGATAACGATTGGCTGGCCCATCTGCCGCTCCTCACCCGGCCGGAGCCAGAACCCCAACCCCTCATCGAACTGCGCGGCCTGTGGGTCACCCGCTTCGACTGGACCAGCTACGGCAGCCCGGCCGACCCGGCCAAAATCGACGAAATTGTCAGCAACGCCGCCGCGGCCGGTTTCAACGCCATCTTTTTCCAGGTGCGCGGCGCCGGCGACGCCTACTACACCCCCGGCCGGGAACCCTGGGCGCAGCGTGTCAGCGGTGGCACCCTCGGCCAACCGCCCGACCCGCTCTGGGACCCCCTGGCCTACTTCGTCACCGCCGCCCACACCCACAACTTGCAGCTCCACGCCTACCTCAACGTCTATCCCGTCTGGGACCAGTGCACCAGCCCGCCGCCGCCCACCACCCCGCCGCACGTCTACGCCCTGCTAGAAGCGGCCCACGGCAGCAGCAGCGGCCAGCTCAACGGCCTGCAGTGGGACAGCGACGGCCTCGTCTCCTGCGCCGGCTACCTGCGCGCCACCCCCGCCTCGCTCCCCTTCGCCGACCATTTCGTCGCCGTCGCCGCCGACCTGGTGCAGCGCTACGACATCGACGGCCTGCACCTGGACCACATCCGCTACGCCGCGCCCAACACCTCCTGCGACCCGGTCAGCGCCGCCGCTTTTGGTGGCGATTGCTTCAGCAGCCCCGCCTACGCCGACTGGCAGCGGGCGCAAATCAACCAGTTGGTAGCCCGCCTGTACACCGAACTCCTGCCCCAAAAGCCCGGCCTGTGGCTCTCCGCCGCCGTCTGGCCCATCTACCAGGATGTGTGGGGTTGGGGCGGCAGCCAGGGCTACAGCGACTACTACCAGGATTCCCAAGCGTGGCTGCAAGGCGGCTACATCGACAGCCTGATGCCCATGATTTACCCCAGCGTCTACAACTGCCCCTACAGCGGCTTCTGGACCCTCGAACGCTGGGGCATCCTGGCCGCCGATTTCCAGGCCAGCAGCGCCGGCCGCTTCGTCATTCCCGGCATCGGGACCGGCTACTGCACCTTCGACGAGATCGCCGCCCGCATCGACCTGGCCCGCGCCGCCGGCACCGCCGGACACGCCCTCTTCTCCTATGGCGGCCTGCTGGCCGGGGATGGCGTAGACAGCTACTTTGATGATCTGGCCAATGGACCGTATGCGCTCCCGGCCGGGATACCCACCATCACCTGGCATCCGTGAGGTACTTATGTCAACCCAACCCGTCGACTGGCTAGAAACCAAAGCCCAAGTCCAGGAAAGGCCCTTCGAGTCCCACACCCCACTCATCGGCCCCCTCATCGTCCGCTTCCGCAGCGCCTGGAACAGCGTCGCCACCAAGTGGTTTGTGCGCGCCCTGGTGCAGCAGCAAAACGAATTCAACGCCCTGGTCGTCCACCGCCTGCAAGACATCGACGCCCGGCTCATCGCCCAGGACCACGACGCCACCCTGCTGCGTCACGACCTGGCCGAACTCTCTGCCCACCTGGCGCAGATGACCCGCCTGCAAGAAAGCATCGACCAACGCCTGGCCCGCCTGGAAAAGACGGGCCGCAAATGAACACCCAGCAGGCAGCGTCCGCAAATAGCAGCTTACCTCATCCGCCTTCATCCGCGTATTCGCCCTAAGCCTCAAGCCAGCCACAAAATCCAGCCATCGGCCAGCAGAATAAGCAGGAGCACGCCCCCGGCCCACCACCAAATCCGGCCCACCCCCGGCCGGGACCGCACCAGCCCATACCCCACCGCCAAAACCCCCGCCGCCGCCAGCAAGCCCCACCCATGCGCCCAGGGAACCAGGCCATGCCGCAACCACAAATCCAGCGGCGAACCGGCCAGCACCAGAAAATCGGCCGGGGTCTGCCACAGCGCCGGCACATGCCCGGCCAACTGCCGCGCAAAGGCCACTAACCCATCCGCCTGCCAGGCAAAATCGGGGGCCATACTCACCACCTGCCCGCCCAAATTCTCCACCAGGCCAAAGCGCAGCAAAATCCACTGCTGCCAGGCCAGCGCCACCCCCAGCGGCACCCCCAGCCAATAGCGCCACCCCGGCCGGAGCGCCGCCAGAAAAGCCGCATACCCCACACCCAAAATCAGCAGCTCACTGGTATAGCGGCGCGGGCCAAAGCCACCACCCGCAAACCAATCCGCCGTACTGGCATTGACATACGTCTCCAGGGCCAGCACCAGCAGCAGCGGCAGCGCCAGACGCGCCCGCCGGCGGGCCAACAGCAGCAGCCCGGCCACGCCAAAGAAAAAAATCGGCATCCACGCCAGCAGGCCGCGAAACGAGGAGAAGAGCAGCGGCCCCAAAAAGCCGGCCCGCCAATCCAGGAAACCGCCCCCCTGGGGCACCGTAAGCCAACTACCAAAAAAGAGCCGCCAAAACGCCAACTGCGGCGTAATCACCAGGAACGCCGCCCCACCCACCAGCAGCAAATAGCGCCCCGGCCGGGACCAACCCCCACGCCGCGCCCCGGCCGGTAACGCCCACCACCAACCCACCGCCGAACTCACCGGCAGCGCCAGGTACACCACGTGCTGCCAGCGCACCAGCGACGCCAGCCCAATCAGCCCGCCCAGCAGCAGCGCCCCCCCCGTGCCCGGCAGCGCCTGTCCGCCCCGCGCCGCCCGCCACCACACCGTCACCACCAGCGCCGTCACAAACGCCGACGCCGTATGCGAATAAAGCGGGTCGCGGAACTGGTAATAGAGCAGCGGCGTGGCCAGCATCAGCGTCGCCACCCCCAGCAGCGCACTGCCCCGCCCCAGCTCAGCCCGCGCCAGCCGGTAAGTCAGCCCAAAAGCCGCCAGCCCCAGCAGCGCCGAAAAAGCGTTCACCGCCGCCAGGTAAAACGGCTCGTAGCCGCTGTCCAGCGCCACCCCCAGCCCCAGCGCCTGGCCGGCCAGCGCCAGCAGCCGCAGCGCCGCCAGCAAAGGCAGCCACAACAGCGCGCTGCCAATGGCAAACGGCGTCGCCACCCGGCCGGTCACCGTGCGCTGCGTGTCCAACTGCTTGGCCACAAAATCCGCCCCGGCCGTGGGGTAAGCCAGTTGCAAATCATTGGCCAGCGCCAGGTCCCCGTCAAACACCACCGACCGGGCATAGGCGTAGTAAAAAGCGCCATCCCAGTTGGGCGTCACCACCACCAACAAGAGGGCACATTGCAGCAAGAAAATCAGGGCCAGCACCCCGGCCGGGGGCATCCAACGCATCTTCACAACCCCCATGATAGCATGACCCCACCCCTTGCCAAGCCCCACCTATCGGCTACAATGCCAGCCAGGCAGGTCAGCCGCTCAGCCAGGACACCCCCAGGCAAAGACACTGACACGCCAGAACACCGAGAAGCTATGATCACACTGAGCATCATTCTATTAGCCGGGTGGCTGCTGGGGGGGCTGTTGGCCCTCCAATTCCGCCCGGCCGGGGACTGGCCCACCGGCGACACAGAAGCGCTGCCCCCGGCAGCCTGGCTGTTTGGGGCGCTGGCCCTGGGGCTGGCGCTCCTGGGCTGGCTGGCCCTCACCCTGGCCGAGCTGGGCCACTTTGCCTGGCCCTGGCTGGCCGGCGGCTGGCTGGCCGCCGTGCTGGCCCTGGGGCTGCGCCGCCACACCCGGTTAACCCTGCGCCACCTCCACACCACCTGGCATTGGCCGCCGCCCGGCCGGGACCACCTCGAATACCTGCTGCTGGCCGGCTGGCTGGTCGCCGCCGGCTGGCTCTTCTTCCGCCCCCACCAGGCCATCCAGGGTGCCGCCGACGCCGGCGTTTATGTCAATATGGCCGCCAACATCGCCCACACCGGCAGCATCCTCTACGACGACCCCTCCGTCGCCAACCTGGACCCCAACCTCTATGCCGTGTTCCTACGGCCACGCCAGCCCGGCGAAGGCACCGGCTACTACCTCTTCCCCGGCTTCAACGTCGCCGACGACCTCCCCGCCAGCCAGGTCATCCCCGATTTCTACCCCCTGCACCCCGTCTGGCAGGCCGTAGCCTACCAGTTGGGCGGGGTGATGGCGGCCCTGCGGATGCCCGGCTTGTGGGCCTTGCTGGGCTGCCTGGCCGTCTACCTGGCCCTGCGCCAGGCCAGCAGTTGGCCCGTGGCCATGCTGGGGCTGGCCGGCATGAGCCTGAACGCCCTGCAAGTCTGGTTTGCCCGCTACCCCGTCACCGAAACACTGACCCAGTTCTTGCTGTGGACCAGCCTGTGGGCCTATGGCGCGTGGCTCAGCCGCCGCCGGGCCGCCCCGTTGTGGGGGCTGCTGGCCGGCCTGACCCTGGGCCAACTGCTGCTGGTGCGCATCGACACGCTCTTCATGCTGGCCCTGCCCCTGCTCACCGCCGCAGGCTGGCTGCTGGCCAAACTCCCCGGCCGGGGACCCAAAGCGTGGCGGCTGCTCGGCTGGTACCTGCTGCCCGTGGCCCTGCTCACCCTGCAAGGCGGGCTGCACGCCATCTTCCTCAGCGCCCCCTACGCCACCCGCGTCTTCGACTATGCCCGGCGCACCATCACCCGGCTGGACCCCACCGCCGCGCTGCTGATGCTGGCCGGGCTGCTGGTCATCGTTGTGGGGCTGCTCATTATCCGTTTCGCCCGTTCCGCCGGGCAACCCCGGCCGGGTTCCAGATCATGGGGCCAGCGCTGGGCCAATTACCGCCGCCCCATCCTGGCCAGCCTCACCTTGCTCGTATTAACCCTCACCTTCTACGGCTGGTTCCTGCGCCCGGCGCTGGGCCAGACCGGCAGCTACACCGACTGGTACGGCGGCGGTACCATCATCGTCAGCGACCACGAAAACCTGGTGCGGTTGGGCTGGTACTTGTCCCCGCTGGGGGTATGGCTGGGCGCGGCCGGCATTTGCCTCCTGCTGTGGCGGGCCAACCGGCGCACCGTGGCCATCCTGGGCACCGGCCTCTTCTTTGCCCTGCTCTACCTGTGGCGCATCCAAAACAACCCGCACCAGATTTATGCCATGCGCCGCTACGTGCCGGCCGTTATGCCCTTCTTCGTCTTTGCCGGGGCCTATTTTGTCGGCTGGTTGTGGCCCCTGGCAGCCAGATGGCCCCGGCCGGGGCACGCCCAAACCCTCCTCCGCCTGGCTATTGCCGGCCTGGCCGCCCTGTGGCTGGCCGGCTTCGCCTGGTCAGCCCGCGGCTTCGTCAGCCAGGTCGATTACCCCACCCTGGTGCAGGACCTGGCCGCCCTGAACAACCAGCTAGGCCCGGAGGCGGTGCTGATATTCAACGACCAGGCCGCAGTCAGCCTGGGGGATGTGTTGGGCACACCGCTGCACTACCTGCATGGCCAGACCGCGCTTACGCTGCGCAACCCGGCCGGGATCAGCGACACCGACCTGGCCAGCACCCTGCGGCAATGGCAGCGCGCCGGCCACACGGTATACTGGATAGGCGACCCGGCCTTTCTAGACCGCCAGCAGTGGGCCTACAGCAGCCAGACCGTGCTCATCCCCGCCCACTTCCTGGAGACGCCTTACGACCACAAACCCACCGCCATTAACGAGTTGTGGTGGACGGTAAACCTGCACAAACTCGCGCCATGATTCGCAGTGCGTTAGGCAGCACAAATCACAAATCACCTTCAGCATGACCAAACTCCGCCTGGCCTACTTCAGCCCCCTGCCCCCAGACCGCAGCGGCATTGCCGACTACAGCGCCGATCTGCTGCCCCACCTGGCCCCCCTGGCCGACATCACCCTGTTTGCCAGCACGCCGGCCGCCGTGACCCCGGCCCTGCAGGCCGCCTTCCCGGTGCTGCCCCTGGACAATTACCCGGCGCAGCGCTTCCACTTTGACCTGCCCATTTACCACATGGGCAACAACATAGAGAACCACGAAGCCATCTACCAAATGATGCGGCGCTACCCCGGCGTAATGGTCCTGCACGACTACCGGCTGCACCATTTCATCGCCCACCGCACCGCCGGCCGGGACGATTTTCTGGGCTACATGCGTGAAGTGGCCTATGTGCTCGGCCCGGCCGGGGTAAACCAACTGCGCGACCATAAACTGCGGGCGCTAGGCGTGACCGTGCCCCCCCAGGCCGCCGCCGGCTACACCACCCTGGAAAACCTGGCCCTGTGCGAACGGCTGGCCACGCTGAACCTGGGCACCATCGTGCACAGCCACTACGTGCAGGCCCAACTGCAAGCCGGGCTGGCAGCGCAGGGCGTCTCCCGGCCGGTATCCGTCATCCCCATGCTCATGCCCGGCCACCCCACCAGCAGCCAGCGCCACCGGCTGCCCTGGCCGGCCAACGCCATCATCCTGGCCAGCGCCGGCTACCTCACTCCCGACAAGCGGCCCGAACAGGCCCTGCGCGCCTTTGCCCGGCTGCGGCAGCGCCTGCCCGAAGCGCGCTACCTGTTCATTGGCCAGCTCCTGGCCCCGGACCTGAACCTGGACCAACTGATTGCCGAACTGGGGCTGGCCGGCGTGGTTTTCCAAACTGGCTTTGCCCCCGACCTGGCCATGCTGCTAAACTGGATGGCCACGGCCGATGTGCTGGTGGCCCTGCGCGACCCTACCGTGGGCGAAACGTCGGGGGCCGTGCTGCGGGCGCTGTCCATTGCCCGGCCGGTGATTGTCTATGACCACGGCTGGTACAGCGAACTACCCGACGACTGCTGCCTGAAGGTGCCGCCAGGCGACGAAGAAGCGCTGCTGGCGGCCATGAGCCGCCTGGCCGAATCGGCCGCCCTGCGGCGGCGCATGGGGCGCAGCGCCATGATTTACACCCAAAACGAGCTGCAACCCGGCCGGGTAGCCGCCGCCTACCTGGCATTCTTGCAGAGCGTGCTGGAGAAGCATCCTGATGCACCCTGACGACCAGCTAGACATCGAAACCATCATGCAAGAAATCCGGCGCGAGATATTGGCCCAGCGCGCGGCCGGTGGCAGCGACCTGGCCGGCCACATCCCCCTGGGCGGGCGCCGCCTGCCCCCCGATTTCTACGACCATCTCTACCAGGCCGGGCTGGCCATCAACGACATGCAGATACGGCTGCACGTCACCCGCAGCGGCATCCCCCTGCTGGGGCCGCTCATCGACCGGCTGCGCCAGGCGCTGCACCAGGTGGTGCTCTTTTACGTCCACAAAGCGGTGGAGCGCCAGGCAGAAGTGAACCGCCAACTGCTGTACGCCATCAGCAGCCTCAGCGAGGCGCTGGAGGCAGAAGGCAGCGGCCCCGAACCACCAACACAGGAGTGAGCCAGCGCCGGCTGCGCCGCGCCCCTGGCCCGCAGCCCCGCGCCGCAACACGCATGAAGATCGCTTTTGTCACCCCCTGGTATGGCCCCGGCCTGCCCGGCGGCATGGAAAACGCCACCTACCAGATCGTCCGCCACCTGCACGCGGCCGGCGCAGACGTGACTGTGCTCACCACGACCATCCGCGACTTTTACGCCGATTGGGGTAAGAACAGCCACAAACCCGGCCGGGTCCTCATCGAAGGCGTTCCTGTCCACCGCTTCCCGGTGCAGCGCCGCAACAAAGCCGCCTTCGACGACGTTAACCGGCAGCTCATGCACAACCAGCCCCTCACCCCGGCCGGGGAGCAAACCTTCATCAACGAGATGTTCCGCGTTCCCCGGCTCTACGCCTTCATCACCCAACACTGCGCCGAATACGTCTTCGTCTTCACCCCCTACATGTTCGCCACCACCTACCACGGCGCCCAAATCTGCCCCCAACGCTCGGTTATCATCCCCTGCCTGCACGACGAGAGCTACGCCCACCTGGCCATCTACCGGCCGGTGCTGGCCAACGCCCGCGGCCTGGTGCTGTATGCCGAAGCCGAGCGGGCGCTGGCCAATGCCCTCTACCCGCCGCAGCGCCCCCAATTTCGCCAGGTGCTGGGCCTTGGCGTGGACGATTTCCCGGCCGACGCCGCCCGCTTCCGGGCCAGATATGGCCTGGACACCCCCTTCGTCCTGTATGCCGGGCGCAAGGAGCCGGGCAAGAATGTGCCCCTGCTGCTGGATTACTGGCAGCGCTACGTGCGCCAGGGGGGGGTAGGCAAACTGGTGCTCATCGGCAGCGGTGAGGTGGTGATCCCGGCCGGGATGCACAACCACATCATCGACCTCGGCTTCGTCCCCACCCAGGACAAACAAGACGCCTACGCCGCCGCCAGCCTTCTCTGCCAGCCCTCCATCAACGAAAGCTTCTCCATCGTCCTCATGGAAAGCTGGCTTGCCGGCACCCCCGTCCTGGTCCACGGCCACTGCCCCGTAACCCTGGAACACTGCCGCAAAGCCAACGGCGGCCTCTACTTCACCGACGCCGCCGAATTCGCCGCCACCGTCCGCTACCTGCTCACCCAGCCCGATGCGGCCCACACAATGGCCGCACAAGGCCGCCGCTACGTCCGCCAAAACTTCGCCTGGGAACTCCTGGTGCCGCAGTACATCCAGGTCTTGGCCCAGGCCACCAGGTGATCCCTGTTGCCTGGCGCGTCAGGGTTTCTCAACAGCCCCCTTTGTAGCCACGATTTCCATGTCGCGCTCACGCCTGAAAAGCCGTGCGTCAGCAATTCTAAACGAACCATGTAATGATTTTGCACAGTGAAGGATGAAAATGTGGTACGCTCCGGTCCACAGCAGAAAGAGTTTGGTTGCACATTGGTGAACCTCATCCCGTTTCTAAACGTAAACCGATTGCCTGTGAGCACAGTGAATTGTCGCGGTTGAAGAAACCAGCACGAGTAGCAAAGTACCAATTATCTCGGCAATCCCTGCTGAAACCAGACTGACTGGAGTAAGGAAATGGAAAACCTGTTGACGTGTTGTTGTGGCTTGGACATTCATAAAGAGAGTATCGTCGCCTGTCTGTTACAGGGACCGCTGGAAGAAGGGTACAAACCCGCCAGCGAAGTAAGAGAATTCGGGACGCAGCTAGCCGACTTGAATGCCTTGCGAGAGTGGCTGCAAGCACATGATTGTCATTACGTTGCTATGGAAAGCACCGGCATTTTCTGGCAACCCGTGTACGCCATTCTTGAAGAAGCTTTTACGGATGACATGCACCTCTTGGTGGTGAATGCCCGGCACTTAAAAAAGGTTCCCGGCCGGAAGACCGATATGCGCGATGCAGAATGGTTGGCTATCTTGCTGCGTGCCGGTCTCCTACGCGGCAGTTTTGTGCCCGAACGCGATATTCGGGATTTGCGTCAATTCACGCGGTATCGGAAGGCACTGATTCGGGATATTACTTCCCAGAAAAACCGGATTGAAAAGCTATTACAGTCGAGCGGATTTCGTCTGTCCTCCTTTCTGTCCGATATCTTTGGCGCTTCCGGCCAGGCGATCATGGAGCAGTTAGTGCAAGTTGGCTATATCTCCAGGCAAAGTCTAGCAAAATGTCTCAAAGGGCGTGCCCGCCAGAAGAGCAACGAAATCTTGACCAATCTAAACGGGACCTTGTCCGGGCCGCAGCGCAAGCTGCTCAAGAGGCAATTGGCTCACTTGCGAGACCTACAGGACAATTTAGCGGAAGTGGAGCAAGACATTCGCGCTAACTTTGCTCAGTTCGAGGGGCCTATCGAATTGTTGGACACTATTCCGGGCATTGATCTGACGGCAGCCCATGCCGTTCTGGCCGAAATTGGTGTGGATATGTCTGCTTTTCCCACCGCTGAGCATATCTGTTCCTGGGCTGGTCTTGCTCCTGGCAACCATCAAAGCGCCGGAAAAAAGAAGAAGCAACGCATTACTCATGGCAACAATTATCTCAAGACGATTCTTTGCGAAGTGGCCTGGGTGATTGCCCGCCAGAAAAAACTATACTTGTCTGCTTGGTACTGGCGTCTCAAACAACGGACGGGTGCCAAGCGAGCGATTGTTGCTTTGGCGCGGAAGTTGCTTGTCATTATCTACACCATGCTTAAAACCAGCCAACCGTACGATGAACAAAAGTTCTTGGAACGCAAGCAGGCCAGCGAGCAAAAGCGAGTTAACCGAATGGTAAACGAATTAGCCAGGCTTGGGTATTCTGTTTCTCTGCCTAGCTGAGACGTTTATTTTCGTAGCAATGTAAAACGGAATCGTTCACTCCCCCCCCTCCGAAACGAACAGAGAGGTCAAGCACCGGGGGCGTCGCCTCGGCGCTTCGCGCCTGGCGACGCCAAATAGAGCGGGTTTTTTCAGTTTTTGGGGCATTTGCCCCAAAAACTGAGAAAACCCCATCAGGTTCCCCCGCGCGGGGCGCGAAGCGCCCTCGCGCGGGCCAGCACAAGTGCCACAGCGTATTTGGAAAATCGCTCCACATCAGCCGCCCAGCGCGATCTCGGGCAGCTCACAGGCAACGCCACCTGGCAACCTTCTGCCCTTTTGCGCCCCTTTTCCCCCTACATTTAGCATTACTGGCCGTGCGTGTTGCGTATTGCGCCAGTTGGTGGCAAAGTTGTAGCCGGTAACATAGCTAGAAGACAGAACACGAATGACGAATGACACTCCATGACCCAACTTGCCGACGACTTTCTTGAACTCCATGATGACCAGGTGAGCGCCGCCGATTTGCAGGCCCAGGTGCAGGCCCGCCTGGCTGCCCGCCGCGCCGCGCCCGGCTACGCGCCACAGCAGTTCGCCAGCTACATCACCAGCGACACCTGCCCCACCCCGCCGGACGATCTGCCCTACGCCTTTGGTCTCTACCACCATTTACAGCGGGCCAACGACATTTACAGCCAGGCCGATACCGCCCCGGTGCTGGCCCCCTCGCCGGCCACGCGGCTGCCGCTGCTGGGCCGCCTCTGGCAGCTCATTCGCGGTGAAACGCACAACCTCATCCTGTTTTATGTCAACCGCAGCCTGGCCCACCAGGTCAGCGTCAACCGCCACCTGGTGCAAACCCTCAACGAACTCACCCGCCAGAATGAAGCGCAGCAGCGGGCCATCATCGCCCTGCAGGCCCAGGTCGCGGCCCGGCAAGCCCAAGAGCAGCCCCCAGCAGCCGCGTCAGCGCCCCCCCCCACCGGGTAACCCCATGCCCCAACCAAAACTCAGCCAGAGCCAACTCAACCAGGTTGTCGTCGGTGCCTCCCTTGGCGACGCCGTTACCGACCATGCGCTGGTCATTCGTGACTGGCTGCGCGGTTGGGGCTTCCAATCCCAATTGTACGCGCTGCACATCCACCCGGCGCTGGCCAGCGAGGTGAAGCCGCTGTCTGCCTACCACCCCGGCCGGGGCGAGCGCCACCTCATCTTCCACCACAGCATCGGCTCCGAAACCGTCGACGTGCTAACCAACCTCCCCGTTGAACTCATCCTCATCTACCACAACATCACCCCGGCCGGGTTCTTCACCTACGCCGACCCCATGTGGACCCGCCTGCTCACCCAGGGGCGACAGCAGTTGCACCAACTCCGCCCCCACACCCGGCTGGGGCTGGCCGTCTCCGAATTCAACGCCGCCGAACTGCGCGACGCCGGCTACCAGCCCACCGGCGTCCTGCCCATCATGCTAGACGAAAGCCGCTACACCATCCCTCTCAACGACAACCTGGCCGCCAGCCTGCGCGCCCAGGGACCACTGCTGCTCTTCGTGGGCAAATTCGCCCCCCACAAAAAGCAAGAAGACCTGGTGAAGCTGCTCTTCCACTACCGGCAGCTAGCCCCCCACGCCCGCCTGGCCCTGGTGGGCGACCCCTGGCTGCCCGACTACACCGCCTGGCTCAACGACATGATCCGCCGCCTGGGGCTAACCGAGGCCGTGCTGCTGCCCGGCCGGGTAAACCAGCAAGACATGGTCACCTACTACCGCTGCGCCGACCTCTTCGTCTCCATGAGCGAGCACGAAGGCTTCTGCAAGCCGCTCATCGAAAGCATGTACCTGGCCCTACCCATCCTGGCCTACGCCAGCACCGCCGTACCCGGCACCCTGGGCCAGACCGGCATCCTGTTCCACGACAAAGATTACGAAGCGCTGGCCGAACTGGTAGACATTTTGCAGCACGACCACGCCTTGCGCCAACGCCTGATCCAGCGCCAGCAGGCCCACGTGCAGCAGTTCCTGGCCCCCGCAATCCGGGCCACCTTACAGCAGCATCTGCAAACACTGGGGGTGCTGGCTCCATGAGCCGCCCCCAGCGCATTGCCCTGGTCGTGCAGCGCTACGGGCCAGAAGTCAACGGCGGCGCCGAGACAGCGGCGCGGGCCATCGCCGAACACCTGGCCACGCGGCTAGAAGTCCACGTGCTAACCACCTGCGCCGTCGATTACACCACCTGGGCCAATGTCTACCCGGCCGGGACAACCCAACTCAACGGCGTCCACCTCCACCGCTTCCCCGTAGACGCCGCTCGCGATTGGGGCCGCGCCCAAAAAGAGACCGGCCGCTTCTTGCAGCAAGAACACACCCTGGAAGATGAAATCGCCTGGGTGCGCCAGGCCGGTCCCTTCGCCACCCCCCTGCTGCAATTCATCAAACGCTCAGCCACCGACTTCGACGCCTTCATCTTCTTCACCTACCTCTATGCCACCACCTGCCTTGGCCTGCCCCTGGTGGCCCACAAAGCCATCCTGGTCCCCACCGCCCACGACGAACCCTTCCTCTACATGGAGATTTTCCGCCGTCTCTGCCGGCTGCCGCGCCACATCATCTACCTGACCCACGCCGAGCAGGAACTGGTGCAGCGCATCACCGGCAACCGGGCCGTGCCCAGCAGCGTGCTGGCCCTGGGCATCGATCCCCCCAGCCAGCCCCGGCCGGAGCGTTTCCGCCAAAAATACCAGGTACAAGGCGATTTTCTGCTCTATGGCGGGCGCATCTCCGAAGCCAAAAACGTGCCCGAACTGCTAGACTACTTCCAACGCTACCTGGCCAGCCATCCCCGGCCGGGGCAGCTCATCCTCATGGGCCAGTCCACCATCCCCCTCCCCACCCATCCCCAAATTCGGGCCATCGGCTTCGTCTCCGAACAGGACAAACAAGACGCCCTCAGCGCCGCCACCCTGGTCGTCCTCCCCTCCCTCTTCGAGAGCCTGTCCATCATCATTCTAGAAGCCTGGCTCGCCAGCGTACCGGTACTGGTCAACGGCCGCTGCGAGGTCACCCGCCAGCAGTGCCGCCTCAGCAACGGGGGGCTTTACTACACCACCTACGACGAATTCGTCGCCACCCTGGACCGGCTGCTAAAAGCCCCCGCCCTGCGCGCCCAACTGGGCCAGCAAGGGCAGCAGTTTGTCCTACAGCACTATACCTGGCCCATCATTCTCGATCAGTACCAGAACATCCTCCATCAGCTCCAATCCCCAAACTAAACCTCACCAGGCGGCAGCAATAACGTGACCGGCACCCATTATCGCTGCCGGCAATTACTACAAAATTCCTATTGTGCCGCACCCAACCCATCGCTAAACTGAAACCCAAATTCGGGAATCATGCTGTCACTTATTGTCAACTCATGTCTACCGCACAATGCTCAGGACTACACCTCATGCTCAACCAACACACCACCGCCCCCACCAGAATCATCCTGGCCGGCTTTATACTCGTCATCCTGCTACTTGTCTTAGCTGCCGGAACACAGCCCACCGTCTCAGCCCAGGACCAACCCATCATAGGCGTGCCAGAAACGCCTAAGTGGACCGTAACCCTACCCCACGAAAACTGCTATGGCAGCAATGATCCCAACTGCTTCCACGGCTCCCCCACCCTGGCCGACGTCAACGAAGACGGCTACGACGATGTCATCGTCTCCACCAACAACGGCCACCTCGTGGTGGTCAAGCACAACGGACAAGTACTGTGGGACGTGGATGTTGCCCCCTATTTCGGCATGGCCAGCAACCAGGAAGAGATCAACTCCTCCCCGGCCGTGGCCGACATCGACAATGACGGCGACGTCGAGATCGTCGTTGGCGTAGGCACTATCCACCGTGCCATCTGCACCCAGGGCGGTGTCATCGTGCTAGATCGTTGGGGGCACGTTGAGCCGGGCTGGCCGCAGAGCACCACCGACTGGGTCATCCCCCCGGCCGGGTGCAACGACTCCATCTTCTCCAGCCCCGCCCTGGGCGACCTGGACAACGACGGCGACCTGGAGATCGTCGTCGGTGGCTTCGACATGCGCATCTACGCCTGGCATCACAACGGCCAATTCGTCGACGGCTTCCCCCCCAACAGCTACCTCTACGACGAATTCCCCTGGAGCATCTTCGTCACCCACCTGGCCGACGTCGTCTGGAGCTCGCCAGCCCTGGCCGACATCAACCACGACGGCTACCTGGACATCATCACCGGCACCGATGAAGGCAACCAGGGCAGCAGTTGGAACTGCCCCTACGCCCTGCCGGCCGGCTGGCGCAGCGGCTACTGCGGCGGCTCCATCTACGCCCTGGACCGGCACGGCCAGTTCCTGCCCGGCTTCCCCCGCCACTTCCTGGAAACCGTCCAATCCTCGCCCGTTGTCGCCGACATCAACAGCGACGGCGAGATGGAAATCATCGTCGGCAGCGGCACCTTCTACCGCAACAACAGCCCCGACCATCCCACCTACGGCTTCCGCATCCACGTCATGGACAGCCAGGCCCGCGACCTGCCCGGCTGGGAAGGGGGCAAGGCAGTTGGCGGGCCAGTACCCGCCTCCCCAGCCATCGGCGACATCACCGGCGACGGCGCGCCAGAAATCATCGTCGCCACCGCCGAAGAACGGCTGCTATACGCCTGGGACATTCATGGCCAGCTCATTAGCGGCTTCCCCAGCCGCGCCCGCGACATGTTCGGCCAGACCACAGCCAACTACGACACCGGCCAGAGCTTCGTGCTGGCCGATTTCGACGGCGACAGCAAGATGGAGATCATCCTCAACTTGGGCTGGACCGTGGTCGTCATCGACGGCGATGGCCGCCACCTCACCTCCACTTACTACCCAAACAGCGACCGGCCGGTATACCTGACCGATGGCACCCTGAGCAATACCCCGGCTGTCGGCGACATTGACCACGACGGCAAGCTAGAGTTGATCACCCACAACAGCATCCTGTATGTCTGGGATTTGCCCAACGCCTCCGACAAAGCTGAATGGCCGATGTTCAAGTTCAATGCGGCCGGCACCGCCTCCCCCATCACCCCGGCCTCGCTAGACAGCAGCCACGACGCGCTGCTGCTCTTCCACCAGACCGGCGTGCCAGGCCCCATCCGTGCTACCATCCAGGTACAAAACATGGGCGGCCAACCCATGAACTGGACCATCACCCCCCCGGCCGGGATAACCACCTCCCCCAGCTCCGGCACACTAGACAACGGCAGCGCCACCGTCCAGGTAACCATCGCCACCACCAGCCTGCGCCCCGGCTTCAACAGCCTGGGGACCATCCGCGTTCGCGCCTACAGTAACGGCGTCGAACTGCCCACCAGCCCCATCAACATTCCCGTCACCGTTTACTACGGCAACGTAAACCACATCTTCCTCTCCAATATCAGCCAATAAAGTTGGGGCGGCTTGCCCGCCCCAACCCATTTCTCAGGGTACGGTAACCGTCACCACCCCCGGCCGGGACCAAAACTCCCCTTCCCCCCCAGCCAGCGGCAGCCGCCCGGCCGGGTCATACCAGCCCACCCGCAGCCCATACACCCCGGCCGGCAGCGCCACCGGCAAGTCCATCACCACCAACTCCGTCAGCCGCTCCCCCGGTCGCCAGGCCGGCACCGGCCAGCGCCCGCCAAACGGCCGCTGATCCTGCTGGGCCACAATCTCCCCCGCCTCATCCAACAAATGCACAAACAGCGTCAGGTCACGCGCCGGCGGCCCGGCCGGCGCCACCTGCCAGGTAAATTGCAGCGGCAACTGGTCCCCGGCCGCCACCGCCCCGGCCGGCAAGCCCAGGCCAGTCAGCGTCAGCCCATCCTGCCAGGCCACGGCCAGCGGCAAGTTCACCGGCGCAGCGGCCACCGGCGGCGGGTCGCCCAGCCGCAAATAACCCGCCTGAACGTCCGGCGGATTCCCGGCCGGGTCATCGCGCTGCGGCAGCGCCGTGCCCGTGGCCAGATCATACAGCAGCAGCCCCAGCCGGTAGCTACCCGGCGGCAAATCAACCGGCACCGGCTGGCGGGCCGGCAGAGACAACCGGTCACCCGGCTGCCACAACTGGCTGTCATAGCCGCCCCCAAAGGGCACCGTGCGCGTTACCCCATATTGGGCAAAGGTCTGCGTATCCACCAGGAAGGTGGTCAGCCCCAAACTGGCCGGCTGCGGCGCGCCCACCCCCACCCCCACCGCCAATGCCAGGGCCGTCCCCGGCCGGAGCACTGTATCGGCCAGAGTCACCCCGGTCAGCGTCAACTCCTGGGCCAGGGGCACATCCAGCGGAACCACCACCTGCGCGGCCGGCGCGGGCCGGCGGCGGTAGAGGGTCACGTTGTCAAAGGTGACCGCCGGCTCATAGGCAGCCTGGAACCACCAGGTCGGAACCACCTGCTCCCAGGCGGTGTTAGGCAGCGTCACAACATACGCCGGCTGGTGCGCGTTCAGGGCATAGACCAGCGTCTCCTGCCAGCCCAATTGGTGGCCGGTCATGTCGGCGCTCACCAGCCCCATGGTATCCAGGATGGGGCGCTGCGACTGGTAGCCAATGACGCCAATCTCAATGGTGGCGACCGCGTCGGCCGGGTCGCTGTTGGCCGCCAGCCAGCGCCCGGCCGGGACGTAGGCCGGCTGGTAGCCATGGGCCACCTGCGCCTGGCCATACGTCTGCGCCCCCTGGGCCAGCAGGATGGGCAGCAGCAGCAGCCCGGCCACAAGCGGTGCCAGGCGGGCCAGGCGCGGCGGTCCCCACGGACCATCATCCCCCAGCAGCACGCCCAGCCCCAGCGCGGCCAGCAGGCTCAATGCCAGCAGCGGCGGCACAAAATACCAGGGAAAGGTGACCACCCCCACAACGGTATAGAACAGGGTGTAAGCGGCCAGCCAGCCGGCCAACCACCAAAAAGGACGTCCCGGCCGGGTAGCTATCACCCACAAGGCCAGCAGCCAGGCCGCAGCCAGGGCCAGCGCCGCCGGCCAGGGCAAGGCAGAGACGTGGGCCAACAGCCCCTGGGCAAAACCGGGCAGCCCGTCCACCGGCATCAGCGTCGTCTGGCCGATTTTGGCCGCAGCGCTGTTGGGCAAGAACTGGCCGTAGCGCCATTGGGCATACAAGAACCAGGGCAGAGTCAGCAGCAGCGTGGCCAGCGCCTCGCGCCAGGGCAGCCGCCGTTCGCGCCGCCAGATTTCCAGCCCCAGGAAGAGCAGCCAGAAGGCGCTGTCTTGCCGGGTGAGGAGTTGGGCGGCGGCCAGCAGCACAAAAAGGCGCTTATGCCCCCCCAGCCAGCTCCAGGCAGTGAGCAGCATAAGGGCCAGCAGCAGAGGGGTCTCCATGCCGGCGCTGGCCAGCAGCGGGGCCAGGGTGGCAATGAGCAAAGGGGCGATGAGGGTGGCCCCCGGCCGGGCGGCTTGCCAGAAGAGGGCCGCCGCACTCCAGGCGGTCACAGCCCAGGCCAGGATACCCAGCCAATGCCCCAGCCAGGCCATATCGGGCACCAGCAGCCCCAGCCCGGCCAGCAGCAGGGCAAAGAGGGGGGTGGTGGTGCCCAGCACCCATTCGCCGGGGTTGTAGCGCAGCCCCAGCCCCTGGCGCAGGTTGTCGGCATAGCGGTAGGTGATGTAGGCGTCGTCAAACGCCCCGGCCGGGGTGCGCCACCAACCCCACAGCAAAATCAGCCCGGTGGCCAGGCAAAGCGTCGCGAGAAGGATCGGCTTGTTTCGGTGCACCACAGGCTACATACGGAACGTGCCGTAGCGGTCGGCGGGCAGCGGGGCGGCTGCCGCCACCGCGAAGGCCAGGGCCAGGGCCATGCGCGTCTTGGCCGGGTCCAGAATGCCATCGTCCCACAGGCGGGCGGTGGCAAAATAAGGGTCGCTTTCATGGGCATATTGGGCCAGCACCGGCTCCTTAAACGCCGCCTCCGCCGCGGCAATGGCTTCCGGTGTGGCCTCCGGCCCCAGGCGGCGCAGCACGCTGCTCTGGCCCACCGTCCACAGGGTGTCGGCGGCAGCGTCGCCGCTCATCACGCTGATGCGGCTGTTGGGCCAGGAGAAGAGAAAGCGCGGGTCATAGGCCCGGCCGGACATGCCATAGTTGCCCGCCCCGTGGCTAACCCCGTGCAGCAGGGTGATACGGGGCACGTTCACGTTGCTCACGGCCATGACCATCTTGGCCCCGTCTTTGGCAATGCCGCCGTTTTCATACTGCCGGCCCACCATGAAGCCGGCGATGTTTTGCAGGAAGAGCAGGGGGGTGCCGCGCTGGCCACACAGTTGGATGAAGTGCGCGGCCTTGAGCGAGGATTCGCTGAAGAGCAGGCCGTTGTTGGCCACAATGCCCACCGGCAGCCCCATGATGTGGGCGAAACCGCAGACAATGGTCGTGCCATAACGCGCTTTGAACTCACTGAGGCGCGAGCCATCTACCAGCCGGGCGATGACTTCGCGCACGTCATAGCTCACCCGCGGGTCGGCCGGGATGACGCCATACAGCTCGGCCGGGTCGTAGAGCGGCTCTTCGGGCGTGCGCTGCACCAGCGGCAGGGTTTTACGCCGGTTCAGGTGGCTCACGATGTCGCGCACCCGGGCCAGCGCTTCCTGCTCATCATTGGCAAAGTGGTCAGCCACGCCGCTGAGGCGGGTGTGCACGTCGGCCCCGCCCAGCGCCTCGGCGGTCACGTCTTCGCCGGTGGCCGCCTTAACCAGCGGCGGCCCGGCCAGGAAGATAGTGCCGTTCTCGCGCACGATGATGGTTTCGTCGGCCATGGCCGGGATGTAGGCCCCGCCGGCGGTGCAGGAGCCAAGCACAGCAGCGATCTGGCTGATGCCTTTGCCAGACATGCGGGCCATGTTGTAGAAGATGCGGCCAAAATGTTCGCGGTCGGGGAAGACGTCGGCCTGCTGGTGAAGGAACGCGCCGCCGGAATCGACCAGGTAGATGCAGGGCAGGTGGTTCTCTTCGGCAATGGTTTGGGCACGGAGGTGTTTCTTAACGGTTTCGGGGAAGTAGGTGCCACCTTTGACGGTGGGGTCGTTGGCAATGATCATTACTTCCAGCCCTTCGACGCGGCCAATGCCGGTGACAATGCCCGCGGCCGGGGCTTCGCCGTCGTACATCTCCCAGGCGGCCAGGGGTGACAGCGCCAGGAAGGGGCTGCCGGGGTCGAGCAGGGCATCGATGCGTTCGTGGACCAGCAGCTTTTGCCGCTGGCGCTGGCGGTCGACGATGTGCCCCGGCCGGGTGTGGGCCACATTCTGGCGGCGCTCGGCTAGCTGCTGGGCCAGGGCTTTGTTATGCGCCTCGTTGCGTTTGAATTCGGCACTGTTGGGGTTGATCTGGCTGGCAATCTGACTCATATTACACTCGCCTTCGCTGTTTGGAGAATTGGATGGCCCGATTATGCCCGATTTTGGCCAGATGCTCCACCCTTTCGTCCCGGCCGGCAATTCTCAGTTTGGCGCATTTACCGCCACCACCACCGATTGGAAATCGGTGGCTGGTATGGAAAACACGCTAAAGCGTGTGCGTTACGCCGCCGGCAACGTGCTTCAGCACGTTTTTTGTGCCAGCCTATGAATTCCATTCATAGGCAATGGCTCAGACTGGGAACTGCGGCTAAGACCAGGGTCCCCTTGTAGTCCCCCTGGCACCGTGCTACACTTTCCCTGTCTTACCGAGCCAACGGGGCGGCCGGGAGCCGCCCCCCACAGCGTTTCACCGGGAGGTGTCCCCCTATGCAGCATCAACCAGGACCAGGACAGGCCGGACAGACGCCGGGCAAAACAAACACCCACGGTAGGGGCGGGACAGGCGGGGCAGGTGTTGGCCATTCACCAACAACTCCTCTCCCGCCTGTCTCGCCCGCAAATGCCCCGGCCGGGCCGCCCCAGGCGAATGGTAGGGGCGGGACAGGCGGGGTAGGTGTTGGCCATTCACCAACAACTCCTCGCCCGCCTGTCTCGCCCGCAAATGCCCCGGCCGGGGCACACCGGGCGAGACGACGCGGAGAAGACGCCGTCTGTTCCAGCTACCGGACACCCGCGTCGTCCCGCCCCTACCGTTCCGTCTTTCCAAACCTGATATGGAGGAATAGATCATGCGCAACAGCCTGAAACTGCTCGCCCTGACCCTGGCCACCAGCCTGCTCCTGCTGGCCGCCCTGGCCCGCCACCCCGGCGCCCAGGCCCAAGAGGACATCCTGCAGTTGGCGGTGGATACCGTTAACCACCGTGATGCGTACATCTACAAGATGATTCAGCGGGAAGATTACCTGTACGCAGTTGTCAGCCCCACCAGCGCTGTAGGCAACACGTACCTTCGCATCTACGACATCAGCAATGTGCTTGCTCCACAGATGGTGGCCGAAACAACCATTCCCGCCGGTGAGATCGCCCTTGAGGGGGATTATCTGTACGCCTTTGGTGGTCACCACCTACGCGTTGTAGACATCTCCGACCCGGCCAACCCTATTCAGCTATCAGCCTACAACGATTTCGAGCAATACCAGGGGCTTGACGCCTATGTTAGCTACGTGGCTGCGCGCGGCCACATTGTCTACGTAACCCTGAACTACAGTGCTCAGGCATGTAGAATCTACGGCAAAGTGGCGGTGCTGGATGTGAGCGACCCGGCCAACCCGGTGCGCGTGGGCACCATCCTCAGCGGCGGCCTGGGGGGCGTGGGCCGCCTGGCCACCTGGAAAGACAACCTCTACATCCTCCTCGACTCGGACATGCTGCGCTACGACGTCAGCGACCCCGCCCACCCTGTCGTCACCGGCAGCGTGTATTTTGCCTGGACCCACCACGAAGGTGGTTACATCCGTATCTATGGTGACCACGCCTACCTCACCTATGACATAACCAGCACTCCCTGCCACTATACGGGCGAAGAGGGTTGGTTTGTTGTGGACCTGGAGCGCTTCGACCTGGTGGCCAGCCATCCCGAACAGTTCCGTCATTTCACGGGTTCCCAGGATGGCTACCTCTACACGTACGATTACAACGAGGGTTTCCAGATGACGACGGCCCCGGCCTACGACACACCGGTGGCCACCGCCGATTTCGGCGGCGGTCCCGGCGATGGTCCCGGCACGATTTTTGCTTTCAGCGACGGCTTCATGATCGCCGGGACAAGGCGCAATTACCACCTCTACGGCCTGGACACCTTCCGGCTGTCGGCCGATTCGGTGGCGGTAGGGCCGGGGCAGGCGGGCGAGCTGGTCTACACCGACACGCTGGGGCTGGTTACCTCGCTGCAGCTGGGGGCGGGGGCGGTGCTCTCGCCCACGGTGGTCAGCGTGCTGCCCCTGCCCCCGGCCGGGGGGCAACTCCCCGGCTGGCTGGCCCGGCAGGTCTTTGACCTGGCCGGCTACCTGCCCGATGACCGGCAGGTGCTAACCGGCTTCCAGGAGCCGGTCACGGCCACACTGCCCTACAGCCCCACCACCTTCCCCCAGGGTTGGTGGGTGGGCTGGTGGAATGGGCACAGTTGGGTGGATGCCGGCAGTACCTGTCCAACAGATCGCCCAACAGATCGCCCAACAGATCGCTCAACAGATTTGTCAAATCTCGGAGATTTGACAAATCTAATTCAGCAGCCGCTGTGCGCCGTGGGCAAATACGCCCTCTTCTTCGACCCGTATGAGGCGTTCTTGCCCCGCGTCCGCCGCTAGGGGTCTGGAGACCTGACAGATTTCTGGACCATCGCTGGCCGATACCGTTGGGGATAAATCTGTCAGGTCTGGCCGCTAGGGGTCTGGAGACCTGACAGATTTCTGGACCATCGCTGGCCGATACCGTTGGGGATAAATCTGTCAGGTCTGGTGTGTGGCGTTCTTGCCCCGCCCCTACCGTTCTGTCTCGCCCCCGGCCGGGGCACACCGGGCGAGACGACGCGGAGAAGACGCCGTCTGTTCCAGCTACCGGTCGCCCGCGTCGTCCCGCCCCTACCCCAGACGAATGCCAATTGAGAATTGCCGGCGCAAACGTTGCGGGCATAAACGTCATCCAGTTGACATCCCGCGCCGCGTCTGGCATAATTTTGCCACGAAAGGCGATGATAGAGACGAGTAAGCCGTCCTCGCTGGTGCAGCGAACCTGAGTTGGTGTGAGTCAGGTCCAGACAGCCGGCCCAAAATCCCTCTGGAGCTGCCAACCGAAAGAAAACGCGTCGCACGCGCCGCATCGAGTAGGCCTGGCCGGATTCAACCCACGTTACCGGGTTCGCGATGATACCCAGCTTTTTGGGGTGGTCGTCGGCAAAGTGCCCGGCCGGGGCGAGACAGCCCGGCCGGGAATATGGGTGGTACCGCGAAGCAGCAGCCTTCGTCCCATAACGGGCGAAGGCTTTTTTGTTGCCTCAAGCAACCGCGAGGTGAGAAAACAATGACCGAGCAACTCTTTCAGACAGACGCCTACCGGCAAACCTTCCCGGCCAACGTGGTGGCTCACCTGGATGGCGGCGTGGTGCTGGACCGCACCGCCTTCTACCCCGGTGGTGGCGGCCAGCCGCACGACACCGGTCACCTGGCCGGCGCGGGGCGAACCTGGCCCGTCACCGGGCTAAAAAAGGTCCAGGGCCAACTGGTACATTACCTGGACGGCGAACTGCCCCCGGTCGGCACACCGCTCACCGGCCAGCTCAACTGGGAGCGGCGCTACCGGCTCATGCGCACCCACACCGCCATGCACATCCTGTGCGGCGTCGTCTGGCGTGATTACCAGGCCTCGGTCACCGGCGGCAACATGGACCCGCTGCAAGGGCGCATGGACTTTGAATTCGAGACAATGCGCCAGGAGTTGGTGGCCGAGATTGAGGCCGCCGTGAACCGGGAAGTAGCCGCCGCCCGGCCGGTGCGCGTGGCCATCCTGCCGCGTGACGAAGCCTTCCAAATTCCCGACCTCATCCGCACCAAGATTAACCTGCTCCCGGCCGGGATCAACGAAGTGCGCACCGTAGAAATTGTAGGGCTAGACCTGCAAGCCGACGGCGGCACCCACGTGGCCAACACCCGCGAAGTCGGCCCCCTGCGCATCGCCGATTACAAGAGCAAAGGCAAAATCAACAAACGCATTTATGTCGAGTTAACACCCTGATACCTGCTGCGCGCTCCCTGAAGAGCAACCGAAACCAAACACGCACAACGCAACACAACCATGCGCCACCTGATCCACGAACTCCCCTACGAGACGCCCCTGGCGGCCGGCCGCTACCAGTATGCCCAGGCTGGGCAGCCCACCGGCACGTTGGAAAGCTGGCGGCTGACCGCCGCCGTAGATGGCTACCGCCTGCTGCGTGTGGACCTGGATGCGCGGGCCGCAGCCAGCGGCGATAGCTACCTCTACCACCTGATGCTCAACCCGGCCGGGACGCCCGAACGGCTCAATTTTCGCTTCTTCCGGCCGGGCCGCCGCATCGACGGCACTCTCCTGTTCGAACCCGGCCGGGTCACCCTGGCCGCCGACGTCAATGGCGCACGGCATGAAGCCACCGCCCCCTTCCCGGCCGGGACCCTCTTCTGGTTCCCGGCCACCGCCGGGCTAGGCTTGCTGGCCGGGCTGGCCCCGGCCGGGGCCGCCAACCAGCCCGCCCTCACCCTGGACAAAGCGGCCGATTTTGCCCCGCTGCCGGTCCAACTCAGCGCCCGGCCGGGGCCGCCCGAAACACTCATGGTCATGGGCCGCGCCCGGCCAGCCCACCCCCTGACCCTCACCTGGACTGCGCAGCAGCGCACCATCTGGCTGGATGAGCACCACTGGCCGCTAAAAATGGCCCGCGGCCCGCTCACCGCCACCGCAACCCGCTACGTGAGATTTGCCTGATCTGGTACCAGACGATGTTGACCTTACGCCCTGCAACCCCCAAAGATAATCCGGCCGTGCTGGCCTGCGCCGACGCCGCCGTGCCCTTCGACCCGGCCGGGAACCGGCATTGGCTGCGGCAGCGGCAGCAGCTAGACCCTGCCCGCCAGCAGCGCCGCCATTACGTAGCCATCGAAGGGGATGATGGGCAGATCGTGGGCTATGGCGCCCTGGAGCAGCCCCACGCCGCGGCCGATTGGCTGCGCCTCTTCGTAGTCACCCCGGCCGGGCGGCTGGGCGACGTGGGCCAACCGCTGTATGACCGGCTGTACCAGGATGCGCTGGCCCTGGGCGCCCGGCGGCTGGTCGTCCGCGAATACATGGGCGACGAACCGCTGTACGCCTTTTTTGCCGGCCATGGCTTTGTGGAGACCGGCCGGGTATGGGACGAGCGCCTGGCCCCCCACCAGGCCCGCCTGGCATTCCTCCAACCCCGCCTGGCCGCCATCACCGCCGAAGGCTTTACGGTGACCTCGCTGGCCGCTCTGCAGGCGCAAACCACAGATTGGCTGGCCGGGCTGCACGACCTGGCGGTGGCCACCCGGCCGGGCAGCACCCCCGCCCTCACCCCGGCCAATGTCACCCGCTGGCTGGCCAGGATACTGCCCGATGGCCTGTTCCTGGTCCAGCACGCCACCGATCCCCGCTTTGCCGCCGGGCTGGCCCTGGCCCAGGACGAAGATGATCCCGGCCGGTTAAACATCGACTGGTTCGCGACCCGGCCGGGGTACCGCCGCCGCGGCCTGACCCTGCTGCTTTATGCCCAGGCCATCCACTACGCCCAACAACGAGACTGCCACACCCTGGCCACCCTCACCGCCGACGAAAACTACACCCTCCTCGCCCTCCACGCCAAACTCGGCTTCCAACGCCCCTTCGGCTACGTCACCCTGGAGCGAACACTGGCAGACAGCGAACGGGACACGCCCTACGAATCACCCAAGGAGACCCCATGACCTTCCAAGAAGTATCCAACAGACCCGAATTTGTCGCCCTGGAACAGGACACGCTGCAATTTTGGCGCGACACCGACGCCTTCAACGAGCTGCGCCGCTTGCGTGCCAGAAGCGACAAACGCTTCAGCTTCCTAGACGGCCCCATCACCGCCAACAACCCCATGGGCGTACACCACGCCTGGGGCCGCACCTACAAAGACCTCTACCAGCGCTTCCAGGCCATGCTGGGCAAAAACCAGCGCTGGCAAAACGGCTTCGACTGCCAGGGATTGTGGGTCGAGGTAGAGGTAGAAAAGGACCTGAAGTTCACCTCCAAACGGGACATTGAGGCATTTGGACTGGCGGAATTCGTGAAGCTGTGCAAGATGCGGGTACTGGAATACGCGGCCGTGCAGACGGAACAATCCCAGCGCCTGGGCTACTGGGTAGATTGGAACAGCCCCGACGAACTGCGCCGCCTGCGCCACCTGCTGGGCCAGGACCCCAACCAGGTCATCACCGTGCCCGGCCCCAACGGCCCGGTAACCGGCACCGTGGAGCAAATCGTGGGCCAGTTGGGCATGCCCAACCTGGGCGGCTCCTACTTCACCTTCAGCAATGAAAACAACTACCAGATCTGGGGCTTCCTGAAAAAGTGCCACGAAAACGGCTGGCTCTACAAAGGGCGCGACGTCATGCCCTGGTGCTACCGCTGCGGCACCGGCATCAGCCAGCACGAAATCGTCACCGATGGCTACCAGGAAGTCACCCACGACTCCGTTTTCCTGCGCTTCCCGCTCACCAGCCGCAACGGGCAAGCCGTGGCCGGCGACGAAGCGCTGCTGGTCTGGACCACCACCCCCTGGACGCTGACCAGCAACGTCGCCGCCGCCGTGGGGCCAGAGCTGACCTACGTTCAGGTGGCCCATGAGGATGGCTGGACCTATTACCTGGCCCAGGGGGCGCTGAAGAACTCCCTGGTGGGCAGTTACCAGGTGGTGGCTGAACTGCGCGGCGAGGAGATGGTTGGCTGGGAATATGATGGGCCATTTGATGAACTCCCGGCCGGGGTGCAAACCTTCGCCGCCCAAAAATACACCCACCGTGTCATCCCCTGGCGCGAAGTCGGCGAGGAAGAAGGCACCGGCATCGTCCACATCGCCCCCGGCTGCGGCGCCGAAGACTTCCGCCTCAGCCAGGAATTCAACCTGCCGGTCATCGCCCCCCTGGACGAAAACGGCGTCTACAAAGAACAGTTCTCCTGGCTCACCGGCCGCCACGTCAGCAGCGTCACCGACGATATCTTCCTGAACCTGCGCGAAAAAGGCGTCTACTACCGCAAGCAGCGCTACACCCACCGCTACCCCCACTGCTGGCGCTGCGGCACCGAGCTTATCTTCCGCCTGGTCGACGAATGGTTCATCAGCATGGGCCAGCTATACGACAAGCCGCGCGAGGAAGTGACCGCCGAAGAGAAACGGGCCAGCCTGCGCTACCAGATCATGGACGTCGTCGACGAGATCAACTGGTACCCCAGCTTCGGCTACGACCGGGAGATGGACTGGCTGCGCAACATGCACGACTGGATGATCAGCAAAAAGCGCTATTGGGGGCTGGCCCTGCCCATCTGGGTTTGCGACGATCCCACCTGCGGCCACTTCCAGGTAGTCGGCAGCGAAGAAGAGCTGCAAGAGCGGGCCATCGCCGGTTGGGAAACATTTGCCGGTCACACCCCCCACCGCCCCTTCATCGACGCCGTGAAAGTCGCCTGCCCCCACTGCGGCAGCGCGGCTACGCGCATCGCCGACGTGGGCAACCCCTGGCTAGACGCCGGCATCGTCGCCTACAGCACCATGCACTACCGCGAAGCGCCCGAAGAGTGGGCCAAATGGTTCCCGGCCGATTTCATCACCGAAAGCTTCCCTGGGCAGTTCCGCAACTGGTTTTACAGCCTGCTGGCCCAAAGCACCGCCCTGACCAACCGCGCCCCCTTCAAGAACATCCTCGGCTTTGCCACCCTGTTTGCCGAAGATGGCCGGGAGATGCACAAATCCTGGGGCAACTCCATTGAGTTCGGCGAGGCCGCCGACACCATGGGGGCCGACGTCATGCGCTGGCTCTACCTCTCCCACAAACCAGAGCAAAACCTGCTCTTTGGCTACGGCAAGGGAGACGAGACGCGGCGGCGCTTCCACATCCCCCTGTGGAACGTCTACAGCTTCTTTGTCACCTACGCCAACCTGGATGGCTGGACGCCCAGCGGTGATGTGGTGCGCTCCCCCCTGCCGGCCAATGCCCAGCTCGATGACTGGATCGTGGCCCGGCTGGACGAGACAACGCTGGCCATGACCCAGGCGCTGCAAAGCTACGACGCCGAACGGGCGACCATCGTCGCCGAAGCGCTGCTGGACGACCTGTCCAACTGGTATGTGCGCCGCTCCCGCCGCCGTTTCTGGAAGAGCGAAGCCGACGCCGACAAGGTGGCGGCCTACGCCACGCTGTACCACGTGCTGGTCTCCATGGTCAAACTGCTGGCCCCCTTTGTGCCCTTCATGACCGAGGCGATGTACCAGAACCTGGTGCGCCAGGTGGATGCCGGCGCGCCGGCCAGCGTGCACCATTGCCTTTACCCCACCGCCGACGAGGCAGCGCTGGACCGGCGGCTGCTAGACAAGATGCGGCTGGGCATCACCACGGCCAGCCTGGGGCGGGCGGCGCGCAGCGCGGCCGACCTGAAGCTGCGCCAGCCGCTGGCCCGGGCACGGGTGAATGTGGGCACGCAGCAGGAACGAGACGATCTGCTGGAACTGGCCGAGGTGCTGGCGGAGGAGATCAACGTGAAGGAGCTAGAAGTGGTGTCGGAAGTGGGTGAATTGGTGAACTACAAGGTGCTGCCCAACAACCGGCTGCTGGGGCCGCGCCTGGGCAAGGGCTTTCCGCAGGTACGGGCGGCGTTGATGGCTCTGGACCCGGCCGGGGTGGCCCACACCCTGCAAACCAGCGGCCAGATCACCCTCACCGTGCAGGGCCAAGCCATCACCCTGACCGATGAGGAAGTGCTGGTGCAAACAGAATCGAAGGGCGGCCTGGCCGTAGCCAGCGACAAGGGGGTCACCGTGGCCATAGACACCACCCTGACCCCGGCCCTGGTGCAAGAGGGTCTGGCCCGCGACCTGGTGCGCGCTATCAACACCATGCGCAAGGAAGCGGGGCTGGATATCAGCGACCGCATCCACCTGACCTACAGCGCCGCCCCCGGTGACACGGCCGACGCCCTGGACAATTATGCCGGTTACATTGCCCGGGAAACGCTGGCGGTTTCGTTAGCTGCCAGTGAATTCCCGGCCGGGGACGTTGACCAGTACACACAAACGCTTACAATTGGCGACAATCACGTCGTCATCCGCTTATGGAAAGCCGCCAACTAACGCTTCACGGCTACCCGGGCGCCAGAGCAAACAGTGTCGCCCGGCACCACATGGCACTCACGTAGGGCATGCCCTCCTACAGGCTGACGTTCTGTGGGAGGGCTTTTTGTCGGGGCTTGCGTGCCTGCCTCGGCTTCCATTTGCGCAGGAGGAAATGTCATGCGCCGTTATCTGGTTGTGCTGTTACTCATTTTGCTGGGGACCACCGCCCTGGCCCAGGCGCAAACCCCGGAGCCAGTCCCGGCCGGGGCCACTCCAGCCACCGCCATCATCAGCGAACTACCGCCGTCCATGGTCGACGGCCCCTGGATCCCCTTTGAGCTGGAGCCAATTGATGTCTCCGAACTGCCCTCAGCGCTGCAAGCAAACGCTGCCGCCGACGAGTGCGAGGCAGCAACCTACTCAAACCTGCCCTTCGGCGACGTCAGCCTGACCAACAGCGCCACCACGGCCCCCACCGACCCGATACTACCCTGCCTGTTTGGCGCGCCCACCAGTGCGCAAGGCTACCGCACCGTCTGGTACAAATTCGTCCCCTTAGAAAGTGGCGTGATCAACATCTCCACCGCCTTTAACCCCTCCACCTTCTCCTACCAGGACAGCTACGATACGGTACTGGCCCTGCACAAAGCCACCGACCTCCTGGGAACTTGCAGCGCCCTCAGCTTGCTGGCCTGCAACGACGATGCCAGCGGCTTGCAGTCAGAAATAAGAACCTTTGTCCGGCAGTGGGAAACCTATTACATTGAAGTCGCCGACTACAACTTCGCCGTGAACGGCGATGCCACGCTGCGCCTGGCAGTTAGCTTTAGCCCCGGCGAATCCTTCTGGAATATTGAGGAGCAGGCATATCAGAACTGGGAAAAGCCGCGCAGCCGGCACATCGTGTTGAACGTGCACGCCGGGCCAGACTTCGACTTCTTGTATGTGATTGCCGGGCAAACCTATGTGAACGGCAATCCGCTGCGCGATGGCCGGGTGGACCGCTACCACGTGCAGAGCGGCACCTGGGAAGAGATGACCCCCATGCCCGGCTTTGGCTACTCCAACACGACCGGGGCACTGGTGAATGGACGCATTTATGTCCCGGCCGGGTACGTAGGCAACAACAGCGCTTACGATGGCCGCCAGTGGGTCTACGACGTGGGGCTAAACGCCTGGTTCGAAAACCAAAACCCCGCCCCCTGGAACCTGCTAGACGGACAACCCTACGCCTGGTCGGTTGCGGTCCCCCTTACCGTGGGCCAGACCAGCGGCTACTTCCTCACCGGCGGCGTACTCCCCCAAGACAACAACCCCACCTTTGAACCGGTAGACCACCTGCTCTTCTTCGCTCCATCAGCCGACGGGACGAGCGGCACCTGGAACCTGAACCTGGCCCCCATGTCACGCGCCCGATATTCCCACGCCGCCGCCGCCATCACCCGCCAGACACAGTTTGGCCCAGATGAGCAGGTGTGCGTGGCCGGCGGCATCACCAGAGAGAGCAACATTTATCGCTCACTGGCCCACGCCGAATGCTACAGCAACATCAGCGGCACCTGGACCGACATCGCGCCCATGAACTTCAACCGCTACAACGGCGGCAGCGCCGTCGGCCCCGATGGCCGTTGGTACGTTTTTGGCGGCAAAACCGTCGTGCGCGTGAACAACGTTGACGTCATCGTGCCCCTGGACCTTACCGAACGCTACGACCCGGAAAGTGGAGTATGGGAAGTGCTCGATTCGCGCTATGATGTGCGCAACCCGTCACGCGACTGGCCGCGCGGCGATTTTGCCGGCAACACGCTGTGGATCTTTGGCGGCGAAACGCTAAACACCCAGACCGGCACAATCGGCGTGGTGCCTATCATCCAAAGCTTGCTGGTGCCCAGCCTGAACATGGCCCTACCCGTGATTTCCGGCGGCCGGCCAGACGGCATCGAACCCAACGACACCCTCGATGACGCCTACCCCATCGCCTTCTACCAGCCCCAGTATCACGACTTTGCCAGTCCGGAGGATTTCTTCGACTTCTTCTCGTTCACGGTCACTACCGCCACGGCCGTCTCTGCCCGGCTAACAAACATCCCGGCCGGGAGCAATTACGACATCTACCTCTTCAACCGCAGCAAATTCCTGGTCGGCAGCAGCACCAACATCGGCAACCTGGACGAAAACGCCATCTCCTTCGTCCTCACCCCCGGCACCTACTACGCCATGGTCGTCCGCGTCTCCCCCGACCCCACCACCGACCAATACCGGATTGAGATTGTGCCCCAGTAAGCGCCCATTTCAGGAGATTTTATGCCCCAAACCACCCCCAGCCTGCGCCTGCTGCACTTCGCCGACGCCCACATCGATATCGCCAACTACGGCAAGCACGACCCGGAGACGGGTCTGCCAGTACGCGTGATGGATTTCTTGCGGTCACTGGACGAGATTGTGGACGCCGCCATCAAAGAAGCCGTGGACCTGGTGCTGTTCGCCGGCGACGCCTACAAAGACCGCAACCCCCAACCCACTTTCCAGCGCGAATGGGGACAACGCATCATGCGCCTGTCGCAGGCTGGCATTCCCACCATCCTGCTGGTGGGCAACCACGACATGGCCCCGGCCACCGGCCGGGCCCACACCATGCAAGAGTTCCACACCCTGGCCGTCCCCCACATCCACCTCGCCGACGACTTCTGCGTCCTGGGGCCAGACACCCTGGGCATACCCGCCCAGGTCGTGGCCATCCCCTGGGCCAGCCGCAGCAAGCTCATGCGCTTCAGCGACATGGCCGGCAAAGACGTCGCCGACGTCTACCTGCTCATGGAAGAAATCCTGGCCGGCTGGCTAGACGACCAGCTCAACGCCCTGGACCCCACCCTGCCCACCATCCTCCTGGCCCACACCTCGGTGCAGGGGGCCCAGTATGGCAGCGAACGGACCGTGATGTTGGGGCAAGAGCTAACCCTCAGCGGCAGCATTGTGCGCGACAAGCGCCTCGATTACGTCGCCCTGGGCCATATCCACAAGCACCAGGACTTCAACGCCGGGCGGCAGCCGCCGGTCATCTACCCCGGCTCCATTGAACGCATCGACTTTGGCGAGGCGCGCGAAGAGAAGGGCTACGTGCTGGCCGAGGTGCGCAAAAGGCACACCGACTGGCGCTTCTGCCCACTGCCCACCCGCCAGTTCATCGACCTATCCATTGAGCTGGACGACGCCGAAAACTTCATGGCCGACATCATGCGCCAACTGCCCCCGGCCGGGCGCGTTCAAGACGCCATCTGCCGCGTGCGCCTCAGCTACCCCCACGACTGGGAAACACTGCTAGACGAAACCGCCATCTACAACCACTTCGCCGGCGCCCTCAGCATCCAGATTCAGAAACTGCGCGACCTCAACCGGCGCACCCGGCTGGGCGACACCGTCGGCCTGGAAACACTCACCCCCACCGAGATGCTGGCCCTCTACTGGCAAACCCAGGCGCTGGACCAGGCCGAAACCGAAGCCCTGCAAACCCTGGCCAAAGAGCTGTTGGGAACAAGCCCGTAATTCGCCAGGCGCACCGCGCCCCACACCACACATACCACCTATGATTCCGCTCAAACTCGAACTGACCAACTTCCTTTCCTACCGCCAACCGGCCGTACTCGCCTTCGACCACGTAGACCTGGCCTGCATCTCCGGCCTGAACGGGGCGGGCAAGTCCAGCATTCTGGATGGCATGACCTGGGCCCTGTTTGGCCGCAGCCGCAGCAAAAGCGATGATGATGTGGTCAACCGGCTGGCCACCCGCGACGGGCAGATGGCCGAAGTCCGCCTGACCTTTGAGCTAGAAGGCAGCACCTACCGCATCATCCGTCAGAAAAAACCCGGCCGGGCCGCCGTCCTCGAATTCCAACAAGCCCTTGGCCCCGAAGAATGGCGCAGCCTCACCGAAGGCAAGCTGCGCGAAACACAAGAAGCCATCGAAACCCTGCTGCGCATGAATTACGACACCTTCACCAACGCCAGCTTCTTCCTGCAGGGCAAAGCCGACGAGTTCACCACCAAAACCGCCGGGCGGCGCAAAGAGATCCTGGCCGAATTACTGGGCGTCAACGAGTGGGACCGCTACAAAGAGATCATCACCGAACAGCGCAAGAGCGAAGAGAATCGCCTGGCCCTCCTGGATAGCCGGCTGGCCGACGTCGAGGCCGAACTACAGCAGCAGACCGCGCGCCAACAAGCCCTGGCCACCGCCCAGGCCGAATACGCCCGCCTCGCCGAGCAGAAACAGGTGAAGGAGGCACTGCTAAGCCAACTACGTCGCCTGGAAGCCGCCATCAAGCAGCAGCAGCAGCAGGTAAAGAGCCTGAACCAGCTCCTGCAGCGCCAGCAAGCCAACCTGCACCAACTGCGGCAAACAACTGAGCAGCGCCGCCAGGAACGGGCCCAATTCCAGGCCCTGCTGGCCGACGCGGCCAGCATCACCACCGCCCACGAAGCCTACCAGGCGGCCGACCTGGCCTGGCAGGCATGGCAGGAGAAAGCCAACGCCCACAACCGCTTGCAGCAGGCGCGCCGGCCGCACGAACTGGCCATCGAGCGCAGCCGCAGCCGCCTCACCCAGCGCCAGCAGGAGCTAACCCGCCAGGCACAGCAGGTGGCGGCCATGCGCCAGGAGCAGGCACAGGTCACAACTGCGCTGGCCGCCGCCCAGGCCCAAATCGCCACGCTAACGGCCGAAATTGCCGCCCTGGCCGAGCGCGAGCAGGCATGGCATGCTGCGCGCACCATGCTGCAGCAGCTAGACAGCCAGCGCCAGCTCTTGCAGCAACAGTTGGCCCAGGCAGTACAGCAGGCGCAGCGCATCGCCGCCCTGGAAAAGGAACAGGTGGCCACCGGCCACAATCTGGCCCAGGCGCAGCAGGCGGTGAGCGACCTGACCGCGCAGTTGGCCGCGCTGGGAGAGCAGCGCCAGCGGGTGGCCGTGCTGGAAGCAGAACGGGAGGCGCGGCAGGCAGAACAGGCGCGCATTAAGGACGCCACTACCAAGCTGCGAGACCGGCTAGACCGGCTGGCCGCAGAACCGGCCGGGGCGTGCCCCCTGTGTGGCCAGCCGCTCAGCGAAGCCCATCGCCAGACGGTCATGGCCGACCTGGAAGCAGACGGCAAGTCGCAAAAGCAGCGCTTCCAGGAGAACAAGGCTCGCCTGGAAACGCTGGCGGCCGAGGTTGCCGCGCTGCAAGCGGCAGTGAAACAGGCCGGCCGCACCGAGCGGGAACACCAGAGTCAGCAGTTGCGGGCCGCCTCCTGCGAAGCCGCCCTGGCACGTATCGACCAGGAAGTGGCGCAGTGGCAGGCGAATGATGGCCCCGGCCGGGTAGCCGAACTGCAAGCCAGGGTGGCCGACGACGAGGCTCTGCTAGACAAGCAGGCGGAGGTAGCCGAACTCTCCAATGCCGTGCGCGACAAGGCGGTGCGGGAAAAACAGCTGCGCGAGCAAGAACGCCAGGCCGCCACAGCCGAGGCGCGGCTGGCCGAGATTGCGCGGGCCGTGGCCCAATGGGAAACGCAGGGCGAACCGGAGCTGGCCGACGTGGCGCGGCGGCTGGCCGCAGAGGAGCTGGCCCCCGAGGCCCAGACCGCGCTGCTGGCCCTGGATGAGGAGATGGCCGCGCTGGGCTATGTGGCGGCGGCCCACGAGGCAGCCAGAGCGCAGCGGGCGGAACTGGCAGACGCCCCCGGCCGGTACCAGGCGCTCAAACAGGCCGAAGCGGCCATCAAGCCGCTGGATGACAGCCTGGCCGACCTGGCCGCGCAGATCGCCGCCCAGGCCGCGCAGGTGGCAGAACTGGACGGGCAATACCAGACAGCGCAGGCCGAACTGGCACTGCTGCAAACAGACGGCGGCGATTTGCCGGCTATGGAGAAAGAGGTAACGCTGCTGCGGGAGCAAGAGATTGATGCCAGCCAGCGCGTAGGGGCGGCACAGCAGCGGCTGGCGGTGCTGGATGATTTGCGCGACCAGCAGGCGGCCTGGCAAGCAGACCGCGCGCAGTTGACGCTGCGCATCCAACGGCTGGGCAAGCTGGAGCGGGCCTGTGGCCGCGATGGGGTGCAGGCGCTGCTGATTGAGCAGGCGCTGCCAGAGATTGAGGCGGACGCCAATGAACTGCTAGACCGCCTGTCGGCGGGCACCATGCGCGTGGTGTTCGACACGCAGCGCCAGCTAAAGAGTAGTGACCGGCTGCGCGAGACGCTGGATATTCGCATTATTGACCCGGCCGGGGAGCGGCCCTACGAGAATTTTAGCGGTGGGGAGCAGTTTCGGGTGAATTTTGCCATCCGGCTGGCGTTGTCGCGCATTTTGGCGCGGCGGGCCGGGGCGCGGCTGCAAACGCTGGTGATAGATGAGGGTTTTGGCAGCCAGGACCCGGCCGGGCGGCAGCGGCTGGTAGAGGCCATCAACACCATTCGCGGCGACTTTGCCCGCATCCTGGTCATCACCCATATCGACGAGCTGCGCGACGCTTTCCCGGTACGCATTGAGGTGGCCAAGCACCCGGCCGGGTCGGTCATTACCGTCGTGTGAAAAGTGGGCTGCGCCCTACGCACCGCGTATCGCCGCCCATTCCTCCCCCGTCTTCTGAAACTGCAAGACGCCGGGCACCTCGGCCAGCAGCGTCTTCACCGGCACCAGCCGGCCCACGGTAACGTAGCTGCGGCCATTGCCCACCGGCGTACTCGTCCGCCGCTCCGCAAAACGGTGCATGTTGGCCGCAAACCAGGGGCGGGCCGTGGCCATGGGCAGGCAGTAAAGCAGCCCAATCTCCAAAAAATAATAAAAGAGCCATTCCGCCCTGGTATATAGAAAACAGCCAGCCGTCCCTTTACCCTCATTGCTCACCGTTTCCAAAAAGAAGTTACCCGTCTGGTGGTAGCGATCCCCCTTGATCTCCACCGGAATCACGCGTAGTTGGTCCTTCTCAAGCACACTCCACAGCAGGTCAATGTCGTGCGCCTGGTAAGCGGGGTCCTCCTCCACATTGTGCACAGCCACCGTTTGCGGCCAAACTGCCTGCAAGAATGCCGTCAGCTCTTCGGCGGCCTGCCGGGCGACATTGGCGGTGTAGGTGACGCTGTGCTGCTTCAGAGTGCGGGTCATGGGGTGGGCGGCGTGTGCCAGCGCTAGGTACCGGCGGGATGAGGGGATAGGCCAGGTTCAGTTGCCGGTGTAAACAACGGCACGCAGGGTGAAATCGGTCAGGTCGCGCAGAACGGCGTTAGCTTCAGCTGCCGGATCGGGCTGAGCCAACAGGTTGAGCATCACCTCGTCGTAGGCTCCGGCCAGCGCTTCGGCGGTGTGGCGCGTATTCTGCGGCACAATCAGCCCCTGGTCCAGGGCGGCATCCAACGGGCGCTGCCAGATGTTGATCAGCCGCTCGCGGAAAGCGGCGCGTTGGGCATTGAGGGAGGGTACGGCTCCCACACCGCCCACCAGCAGTAGCTGGACCACCGCCGGCTCGAACAGGGCGATGTTGAGGTAGGCTTGCACCCCGGCCGGGATCTGCTGCGGCAAGGTGCGACGGCTGCGCAATCCCTGGTCAATCGCTTGCAGCAAAAAATCGGCGGTCTCCTCATACAGGTAAACAAACAACGTTTCCTTATCCGGGAAGTAAAAGTAAAATGTGCCAATGGCCACATCGGCCGCCGTGACCACGTCGCGCACCGTGGCCGCGTAGTAGCCCTTCTCGGCAAAGACCTTCATAGCCGCCTGCATCATGGCCGTGCGCTTGGTATCTTTTTTCTGGCGAGTTCTGTCACTGCTCTGGTAAGGCATAGGCCATCTTCGTGTTCCCGGTTACGTGATGAATTGTCGATTCGCGTCGTAACTGTACACGTCTCCGAGGGCTGAGCCTGTCGAAGCCCCATTCCGCCTTCAACAGGCTCAGGCTACACCTGTACAGTCGATTCGCTTCAACAATAATCTAGCGCACCGAAACTGTCAACTTTGTCAACCAATGGAACACCGTTTTCTCTTTTGACGAAACAGAATAGATGTTCTACAATGTAATGGCCCTACGTTTGTAACAACCCGGCCGGGGAGCGAGTTCAGCGCAACAGAAAGGAGTAGAAATGAGTGGTGTAAGAGTTCTAGTAGGCACACGGAAAGGCGCGTTTATTCTGACCGCGGATGATCAGCGCCAGCAGTGGGAGGTCAGCGGCCCCCATTTTGGCGGCTGGGAAATCTACCACATAAAAGGCTCGCCCGTAGACCCCAACCGGCTGTACGCGTCGCAATCTAGCGGCTGGTTCGGACAGGTGATCCATCGCTCCGATGATGGCGGCCAGAGCTGGGCCCCTGTGGGCAACAAATTCGTCTATGAGGGCGTCCCCGGCACGCACCAATGGTACGACGGCACACCCCACCCCTGGGAGTTCAAACGTGTCTGGCACCTGGAACCCTCTCCCACCGACGTCGACACCGTCTACGCCGGGGTAGAAGATGCCGCCCTGTTTCGCTCCACCGATGGCGGGCATACCTGGCACGAACTCGCCGGACTACGCGGTCACGGCTCCGGGCCAGACTGGCAGCCAGGCGCCGGCGGCATGTGCCTGCACACCATTCTCCTGGACCCCCACCACCCCGACCGCATCTTCGTCGCCATCTCCGCTGCTGGGGCCTTCCGCACCGACGATGCCGGCCGGACCTGGCAGCCGATCAACCGTGGCCTGCAATCCGATTATATCCCCGACCCCGATGCCGAGGTCGGTCATTGCGTCCATCGCCTGGCCATGCACCCCGCCCGGCCGGATGTCCTGTTTATGCAAAAGCACTGGGACGTGATGCGCAGCGACAATGCCGGCGCGGTGTGGCACGAGGTTAGCGGCAACCTGCCCAGCGACTTCGGCTTCGTCATCGACGTCCACGCCCACGAGCCAGACACCATCTACGTCATCCCCATCAAGAGCGATTCCGAGCATTACCCACCAGAAGGAAAACTGCGGGTCTACCGCAGCCGCACCGGCGGCAACGAGTGGGAGGCCCTCACCAATGGTCTGCCGCAGCAAGACTGCTACGTCAACGTGCTGCGCGACGCCATGGCCGTCGACACCCTCAATCCGTGCGGCCTCTACTTTGGCACCACTGGCGGGCAAGTCTATGCCTCGGCCGATGCCGGAGACAACTGGATGCCCATTGTGCGGGACCTGCCGGCCGTGTTATCGGTAGAGGTGCAAACCCTGCCATGATCCGCGTAATGCTTCCCGCCCATCTACGGACCCTGGCGCGCACCGGGGCCGAGGTAACGCTGGAGGTCCAGGGGCCAGTCACCCAACGCAGCGTGCTAGACGCCCTGGAAGCCCGCTACCCCACGCTGCGCGGGACTATCCGCGACCAGGTCACCCAGGAGCGGCGCCCTTTCCTGCGCTTCTTCGCCTGCCAGGAAGATCTCTCCCATGAACCGCCCGACGCCGCCCTGCCCGATGCGGTGGCTTCGGGGGCCGAGCCTTTCTACGTCATCGGCGCTATTGCCGGCGGCTAGCAACCTATCACCGACAAGGGGATAGGCACACGGCTGAATCCACCCAATCCGTGTGCCTATCCCCCTCCCAGAGGAAGAACTATGCGCGCAACTGGAGAATTTGAGGTAAACCTGCAACCGCTGGATTCTTATGCCCAGGGCAGCGAGGGCATCAGGTTGGGCCGGATGTCTATTGACAAGCAGTTTCATGGTGACCTGGTGGCCACCGGCCGGGGAGAGATGCTGACTGCGCTGACCACCGCCCAGGGTTCGGCCGGGTATGTGGCCATTGAACAGGTTAGCGGCACGCTGCAGGGCAGGGCCGGCACGTTTGTATTGCAGCATTTTGGCGTGATGCACGGGGGCGAAAACCGCCTGGTGCTGGAAGTTGTGCCGGATTCGGGAACGGGGGCGTTGGCCGGGCTGGCGGGGCAAATGAAGATAAAGATTGAGGGGGGGCAGCACACCTACGTGCTGGACTACGCGCTGGCCTGATCCCCCGGCCGGGTCAATTCATACAACAGCAGCCCCGCCGCCACCGCCAGGTTCAACGACGACGCCGTGCCGCGCATGGGAATGGTGACCGCGCAGTCGGCGGCCGACAGTGTCGCGGCATCCAGCCCCGCCCCCTCGCTGCCCAACAACAGCAGCGCCGGGTAATGATAGACGGTCCGCCGGTAATCGCCGGTCGCTTTGGCCGAAGTTGCCACCGTGTGCAGCCCCCGCGTCCGCGCCCAGGCCAACAGGGTGGCCGTATCGGGCGCACTGGCCATGGGCACCGAAAACAGCGTACCCATGCTGGCCTTCACCGCCGTGGGATGGAAGGGGTCCACACAATCACCCACCAGGATGAGGCCGCTGCCCCCGGCCGCGTCGATGGTGCGCAAGATGGTGCCCAGGTTACCGGGGTCACTCACCTCCACCAGGGCGGTATACACCCCGGCCGGGGTCACCCCCAGCGCATCCAAAGACAGCAGCGGCCGGCGCACAATGGCCCCCAACCCGGCCGGGTTCTCGCGCTCCGAGACGGCGGCGAACACAGCCGCATCCAGGGCGTGGCAGGGCAAACCCTGGTCAGCGTACTGGGCGACGGCTGCCCGGCCGGGGGTGCTGGTTAACAGCGCCGGCGCATACACCAGGCACTCCACCACCGCCCCCTGCTCCAGGGCGGCCAGCACTACCCGGATGCCCTCTACAAAAAAGGCCCCCTCGGCCTGGCGGTACTTCCGCTGCCGCAGGCGCTTGATACGCTTGACCAGCGGGTTGCGAAAGCTGGTGACGAGTTCCATTGGAGCCTGGCGAAAGGATCGCGCCTTACTGGTATACCCGGCCGGGCATCCCGCCGCGCGATATGGCTTGCGCGGCCGCCTGGGCCGGGGAGGCTGGCTGAACGGTGTCGCTGGTGTTTGTCCCGGCCGGGGCTTCAGCCCCCGATTCGTCCGCCTTCTTCCGCTTGCCCCCCTTGCGTTTTTCCTTCTTGGGTGGGGCCAGCGGCGGCAGCAGCACGGCTTCCAGCACCTGGTCCATCTTCTCCACCTTCACAAACGTCATCCCCTGGCGCAGCCGCTTGGGAATCTCCATCAGATCACTTTCATTTTTCAGCGGCATCACAAACGTGCCAATCCCCGCCCGCCGGGCAGCCATCGCCTTTTCGCGAATGCCGCCCACCGGCAGCACCCGGCCGCGCAGCGTAATCTCGCCCGTCATGCCAATGTCACGCCGCACCGGCCGGTTGGTAAAGGCCGAGATCAACGCCGTGGCCAGCGTCACCCCGGCCGAGGGGCCATCTTTGGGCACCGCCCCCTCCGGGATGTGAATGTGAATATCCGTCTGCTCAAACACCTCGTCGGCGATGTTCAGGTTCGCCGCCTGGCTGCGCGTGTAGCTCAACGCCGCCTGGGCACTCTCCTGCATCACATCCCCCAACTGGCCGGTGAGCATCAGCGACCCCTTACCCGACATCAGGTTGACCTCAATATACATCGTGTCGCCACCGTTGGGGGTCCAGGCCACGCCCGTAGCCACGCCCACCTCATCTTCCGGGCGCAGCAGATCACGTGTATACGGCGGCGGTCCAATGAGTTCCGACAGCCGGCCCGCCCGAATACGGCGCGGGTAGCGCTTGTTCTCGGCCACCCGCCGGGCGATCTTACGGCAAATATTGGCAATTTCCCGCTCCAGGTTGCGCACCCCCGCTTCATAGGTGTAATCGCGAATGATGGTCGTCAGCACATCCGTTTCCAGATGCAGGCCATATTCAGCCAGGCCGTGCTGCTCTAGCTGGCGCGGGATGAGGAAACGCCGGGCAATCTCCAGCTTTTCCTCTTCCAGGTAGCCGGGAAACTCCACCACTTCCATGCGGTCCAGCAGCGCCCCAGGGATGGTGTCCAGCGTGTTGGCTGTGGCAATGAACAGGATGCTGGACAGGTCGTAGTCCAGGTCCAGGTAATGGTCAACGTAGGCCTTGTTCTGCTCCGGGTCCAATACCTCCAGCAGCGCCGCGGCCGGGTCCCCACGAAAATCCATGCCCAGCTTGTCAATCTCGTCCAACACAAAAAGCGGGTTGATGGTACCGGCCCGGCGCATGGCCTGGATGATCCGGCCGGGGAGCGCCCCAATATAAGTGCGCCGGTGGCCGCGGATTTCCGCCTCGTCGCGCACACCACCCAGGCTAACCCGCAAGAATTCGCGCCCCAGGGCATTGCCAATAGAGCGCCCCATCGAGGTTTTGCCCGTGCCGGGTGGCCCCACAAAGCACAAAATTGGCGTCTTCATCTTGTCCGGAGCGATCTTCTTGACTGAGATGAACTCCAGAATCCGCTCTTTGGCCTTCTCTAGCCCGTAATGGTCATTGGCCAGCACTTTGGCCGCATGCGCCACATCCAGGTTGTCTTGCGACTTCTCTATCCAGGGCAGGTCGATGATCCAATCCAGGTAAGTGCGGATGATACCCACCTCCGGGGCCATGGCGGGCATGGACGCCAGGCGGGCCACCTCTTTCTCAGCCCGCAGCCGGATCTCATCGGGCAGCGCCTTTTGCGCCAGCGTTTCGCGCAGTTCGCTCAATTCCTGGGCAAAGATATCCGTCTCGCCCAATTCACCCTGGATCACGCGCATCTGCTCGCGCAGAAAGTGCTCCCGGTTGGCCCGATCCACCTCCTGCTGCACGCGCGATTGAATCTGGTCTTCCAGCTCCAGCACGTCCAGTTCGCGCGCCAGGGCAATGTTGACCTTATGCAGCCGTGCGTTGGGGTCCACGGTCTCCAGCACGTCCTGGCGAATATCGATGGGGAAGTTCATGGTGGAGGCAATGAAATCGGCCAGCCAGCCCGGCTCATCGATATTGATGGCATAGGTGAAGGCTTCTTCCGGCAGATTGCGATTCAGATCCACCACCTTTTCAAAGAGCGCCAGCACGGCGCGCATCAGCGCTTCGGTGCTTTCTTGCCATTCGTCGGGTTCGAAGATGGGGCGAGCCCGCACCCGGATGTATGGCTCCCATTGGGTATATTCCAGAATTTGCACGCGCCGCCGGCCCTGGGCCAGGGCGCTGTTGGAGTTGTCGGGCATGCGCAGGGTGCGCCCGATGACAATCTCGGTGCCCACTTCGAAGATGTCGTCCGCGCCGGGATCAAACTGCTCGCTGTCACGTTGGGCGGCCACAATGAGGTTTTCGCCGTTGGCCACGGCGGCTTGCAGGGCGGCCAGGGAGCGGTCACGGCCAATGAAGAGGGGCATGACCATTTGCGGGTATAGAACCAGGTCGCGCAGGGGCAGAAAGGGGCAGTCCAGGATGGTATCTTCGTCCACAGCTTCCAGATCGGCAAAGAGGTCTTCGCCCAGGTCCATATTGCCGAGGAAGTCTGGAAACTGCATAAAGTCAAAATCGTCTTCTTTCATCTACTTTCCTATGTGCGCAGGCAGGTTCAGTCTGCCGAGCACTTGTTGATGATGAGCAGTAGGCGGGGCTTCACGTGAGGGCCTATTGGCTCAGGTTAACCGTCAGGCGGATGAGCAGCTACCTCCGTAGTTGTTAGCAGTTCCGATTGTAGACTGTCCCAACAATTAAGCAAATCGCCTACCACGAACAGGGAGCCGGTGACGCAGATGAGGTCCCCCGGCCGGGCTGCGGCCCAGGCGGCCCTCACCGCTGCGGGAATATCCGGCCGGGTCGTCACCACGTAACCCAACGCCCCGGCTGCCTGCTGCAACCCGGCCGGGGGGATAGCCCGCGGGTGGTTGGCCTGGGACACAACCGTACCGGCAGCCAGCGGCAGCAGCGCCTGCAAAATACCAGTCACATCCTTTTCCGCTGTAATGCCCAACACCAGCCACAACCGCCGGTAATCGTAGAGCGTTTGCAGCGCCTGGGCCAGCTTCTCGGCCGACCCGGCCGTGTGGGCGGCATCCAGCAGCAGCGTGGGCGTATCTGGCCGGCAGTGCAGCGTTTGCAGCCGGCCGGGCCACTGCACGTCGGCCAACCCCTGGCGGACCGCCGCCAGCGTCAGTGTAGGGAAGAGGGGCTGCATCTGGTGCAGCGCGGCCAGGGCCACCAGGCAGTTCTCTTGCTGGTGGGCACCGGCCAGCGCCAGGGGCAACGACTGCCCCACAAAAGCGGGATCGGGCGCGGCCTGGATGGTGAGGGTTTGCCCTTGCCCGGCCGGGAAGGGCACCGCCGTACAGCGCCAATCAACCATGGCCTGCAGCAGCGGCGCATGCTGCGCGGCGGCAATGGCTTGCAGCGTGGCCAGCGCCTCTGGGGCCTGGGGGGCGGTCACCACCGGCACGCCCGGCTTGATGATGCCCCCCTTCTCACCGGCGATGGCCGAGAGCGTATTGCCCAGCAGCTCCGTATGCTCCAGAGCCAGGTTGGTTATGACCGACACTTGCGGGGTCAGAATGTTGGTGGCGTCCAACCGGCCGCCCAGCCCCACCTCCACCACCGCCACATCCACCGCCTGGCGGGCGAAGTAGCGGAAGGCCAGGGCGGTCATCAGCTCAAACCAGGTGACACCCGGCTCGCGCGGGACGATGGCTTGCAGTTCGGCCACGCCGCCGGCAAAGTCAGCGTAGGTGATGAGGTCGTCTCCCCCGGCCGGGGTGAGAACACGGATCCGTTCGCGCACATCCTGCAAATGGGGCGAGGTGTAGAGGCCCACGCGCAGCCCGGAGGCGCGCAGCACGTGGGCGCACATGGCGGCCACGCTGCCTTTGCCCTTGGTGCCGGCAATGTGGATGGCCGGGTACTGCCGGTGGGGGTTGTCCAGGTAGGCCAGGAGACGTCCCGGCCGGGAGGGGTCCATCTTCTCCGGGGCATACGTCTCGGCCATCTTCCGTTCGTAGTTAACAAAGGTATACAGGTAGGCCACCGCCTGTTCATAGCGGTTTTGTTCATGGTTCATGGGCGTCATTCCTGCTGCGCATTCCCTTCATGGTTGGTTGGTGAACGTCACGGCCCACATTGTAGCCAAATCAGGCAGAGGGGCTACATACCCCACCTTAACGAGCCCTTCACGCCGATTTTACGACAGGCTTACGGACGAACCCGGCCGGGAGACGTATCCTTTACAAAGGTCCGGCGCATTCCAGACCTTGTCCTTCACCCATGGCTGGCCTTGTGCCAATTGGCAGCGCATTACAGCCGCAAGATAGGCCCCGCCTACCCCGTAACCACTATATGCCCTGGCACCTCGCCACACAGGTAGCTTATTGTGACTCCGCCAACGACCGAAACAACCCTTGCCCCGGCCGGGCCACTGGCCATCCCCGGAACCAACCTGCACCAGTTGAGCGTTCTGCTGGGCCATACCGAGCGCCTGGCCACGCTGGGCACACTCACCGCCAGCATGGCGCATGAGCTGAACAACCCGGTCAGTATCATCATCTCGGCCTGCAACGACGTGAAGGGCAAACTGGACGAGGGTTCGCTGGACGAAGAGCATGCACACCGTCTGCTGGGGGTGATTGAGGAGAGCGCCTGGCGCTGCGCCCGGTTGGTGCAAACCCTAAGCCGTTACAGCCACCCGGCCGGGCCGGCCTTTGTGCCGGCCGACCTCAACGAGATTATCAACGACACGCTAACCCTGCTGCAATACGAGTTCCGCACCCCGGTCGCCGTAGCGCTGGTTACGGCCCTGGCCCCGGACCTGCCGCCGGTGCTGTGGGACCAGAACCAGATATCGCAGGTGTTGGTGAACTTGCTGACCAATGCCCGCGACGCCCTGACCCCGGCCGGGGGAGAGATCACCATTCGCTCCTGGGCAATTCCGATGGAGGAGCGGGTCGCTTTCTCGGTGAGCGATGATGGCCCTGGGGTGCCGCCGGCCATCCTGGGCCGTATTTTTGAGCCGTTCTTCACGACCAAACCGGCCGGGCAGGGCACGGGGTTGGGGTTGTCCATTGCCGCCGGCATTGTGGCCCAGCACCAGGGGCGGATTACGGTGGCCAACAACCCGGCCGGGGGAGTGACATTTACGGTGGTGCTGCCAACCCGGCCGGGGGAGCGTTAGGCCGCGCCGGTGCCGCCCGCCCCTTCGCTAGCCAGCAGTTGGTGAGCCGCTTCTGTAAGCATGTAGGTCGCGGCCGGGAACTTCTGGTTGCTAAAGAGGAGGCCGCGTGCCTGCATGGCGGCCACCGTGCTGCGGCGCACTGTTTGCGGCGGGTGGCCATCCAGCCAGTGCAGTTGGTACACCTTGCGCCCGTCCAGGTAACGGTGGGATTTGAGGGTGGCCCCGCTGGCCAGGGCACGCAGCAGTTGTTGTTGGGTGGGTGAGAGGGTCATCGCTGGCAGAAAAAAGAACCGGCGCGGGGGCCGGTTGGGGGAGGGGAGCAAATAAGGGGTGGTGGGGGTGGTGGGGGTGGTGTCCCGGCCGGGGGGCGGCCAGCCTACCCCAACTGGTCCACATACTTCTGCAATTCACGCTGCCGGATCTTCTCAAACTCCGTCGGGATGATCTCGGCCATTTCCGCCGGCGTCAGGCGGATGCTCAGAATCTCCAGCGCATCCTCAGGCGACTGCCCATAGGCCAGCTTCTTTTTGCCATTCTTCAGGTTAAACAGATACATGTAATGGGGATTGCTAAAGCTGCTCATAATGTCTACGCCTTCTACGCCTTAATCAACGCATCGGCAAAAACACCGCTCTTCCGCTGCGCATATGCGTCCAATCCCCGGTTTACCTCGTCGTCATACTTGCCGGCCAACAGCTCCTTGTAGAACTGGTAATCCACGCCCACCACCTTCTCATCATCCGGGTAGCGGTGGTAGTTCTCCTTGGTCATCATGCTTTTGCCCTCGGCAATTAGCTGGTTGCCCAGAGCCGAGCCGGGATATGGCGCATAGTACGAAATAGAGGGCAAGACGTGTTTCATCATCTTGAGCATCCGCAGGGTCTTGAACGCATCCTCATGCGTCTCCCCGGGAATGCCCATCATGATGTTGGCCCAGAACTTGGGCACCGTCTTACCCTGGCGCGCCAGGTCGTCCCCAATCCGGTTGACCAGGTCGATGGTAAACAGATTATCGTCTTCGGTGCACTCTTTGTTCAACAAGCGCAAAATACGGTCGCTGCCCGACTCGAAGCCGATGGAGATGGTCGTCCAGTTCGTCTCGCGCAGCAGGGCCTCAAATAGATGCGGCCACTGGCGCACCGTGTCGGACCGGGCGGCAGCCCAATAGGGCCACACCTTGTTGGCGCGCCGGGGGTATTTCTCGATCCATTCCTCCAGCCAACTGGGGTTCTGGAAAAACATAGAATCATGAATGACCACAGAGCCAACCGGACCATACGTGTCATCCAGGTAGTTCAGCTCATCGATCACCATTTCCACCGGCCGGCGGCCCATGTTGGGAATGTAGGAGGCCTCATTGCAGAAAACACACTGCCAGGGACATACACGGCTGGTTAGAATGGTGGCCACGCCGGGCGGTCCCCAGCCACATTCCGGCTCTAGCGGCCAGTTGAAGCCGCGGCGCAGCTTGCGGCTGGCCGGCTGGGGCCACAGGGTGCGATCAATCATGGGCCATTCAGCCATGGAGCGCGCGCCCTGCCCCAGGAAAAGGCGGGGGAAGGCGTGGGGGTCGCGGACCAGATCGACGATGACGTTTTCGCCTGGTCCCTGGCAGATTTTGTCGAATTCGGCGACGGCGGTCATCTCCTCCGGGGCCACGGTGGCGTGCATCCCCCCGGTTAACACCAGCCCGTTGGGGTTCACTTCTTTGAAAATCTGGGCTGCTTTGCAAGCTACGGGGAAGGTGTAGCTGCGCACATTCATGATCATCATCTCGTAGCCCACGAGCTGCTTGCGCAGTTGGCCCCACGAGGTGACGGCCCGGGTGGAAAGTACGTCGGTTAGAATGCCGTTTTGCTGGAGGATGGTGCGCAGCAGCCCCAGACCGTGGTCTTGCCACTGCTCGTGGGGGCCGTTGGGGCTCACCAGGTCACCCAGGTCGCCCAGGTCTAGCCAGACGATGTTGGATGTTTTTTCGTTGTTGTTGCCAAAGGGCCAGAGTTTTCGCACGTTTTCACCAGGTTCAGGCTGGTTGTATCCCGGCCGGGGTGTGGGCGCACCGTCCGCAGCACCACCGGCAGCAAACCAGGGTTCGTTTAATAGCGCTGCCGGCCGGTGAAGCCGGTATGCAATTCATGGTAATACTCAATACGCGGCTCCCCATAACGCCAGCACAGATAAACTTCCCGCCCATCCCGCTCCGACAAGAAATCGAGCAGGCCCGTATTCAGGTCTTTCAGCAAACAGCCAAAAGCTTGCACTTGCTCAACAAGCTCGGTAATGCGTACAAAATCGAGCGCCATCTCGGTAGCGGCTGCACCGCCCATGTCCCCGTGGGGATCATCCAAAATAGGCGCGATCTTGTGCCGCTGCCGCACCACTTTGGCGCGGCGGGCCAACAACTCGGCCATCACTGGCTCCAACTCCGGCAGGAGGGCATTCGCTTCTTCTAGCGTAAAATATCTTGCAGGCATCGTTTCTATGGTTCAGTTGGCGTGCGCGCGCGCCAGGCAAAGAAAAGGGCGTCCGACGGCCTTTGCAAACCCTGAGACGCCCTGAAAAAGCCGCGAAAGCAACGAATTAGCCGCAGCCGCAGCCACCGCCGCCGGTGCCCGCATCCGCCTGGCCCGCCGTCTTGAAGGAGTGACCACAGCCGCAGCTGGAAACCGCGTTGGGGTTGTCAATGCTGAAACCACCGCCCATCAGGCTGTCTACGTAGTCGATGGTCGCGCCGCTGAGGTACATCATGCTGGTGGGATCCACAAACACTTTGATGCCTTCTTGCTCGATGACGTGGTCATACGGGCGAGCTTCACCTTCCAGGGCCATGCCGTACTGCATGCCCGAACAGCCACCGCCAGAAACGAACACCCGCAGTCCATAGTCGGGGACGTTCTTCTGCGTTAGCAGGTTGCGAATCATGTTGGCAGCGCCGGTGGTCAGGCTAATTGTTTCGGTCTTCTCTAAAACATCCATTTTTCACCCCTCAAGCGATTTTGTTGATGTCTGAATGTGTTTGGATCAATATTACGCTGATTTTAGCAACAATCAAAAGCAGTGTCAATTTTTATGAACTTTTTCTGAAAAAGTACCGCGGGAAGCCCCAGCAACCGCCGGCGCGCGGGCAGCCTTGTGGAGCCTGTCATCTCTACACCTTTGCGACTATAATCAGCGGTTGATGGTCAGCTCGAGGCGGGGGAGCCTGTGTGCCGGCGCAGAATCCTGGCGCCGGCTCTGTCGATTAGGTTTGCCGAGGTGTGTGATGAATCTGGCGCAGTTGTATCCGTTGACGTTTACGCCGGTGCTGAAGGATTATATCTGGGGCGGGCGCAGCCTGGAGAAGCTGGGGCGGGTGCTGCCCCCGGCCGGGGTGGTGGCCGAGAGCTGGGAGATTGCCGGGCACGAAGATGGTACCACCACCGTAGCCAACGGACCGCTGGCCGGGCTGCCGCTGACGGCCGTCCACGCCCAGCTAGGCGAGGCCCTCATTGGGCGGCGCAGCGCCTGGGCGCAGGCACGTGGCAAATTCCCACTGCTGGTGAAACTGCTAGACGCCAGCCGGCCGCTCTCGGTGCAGGTGCACCCGGACGATGATTATGCGCTGGCCAACGAGGGGAATGAGCTGGGCAAGACGGAGATGTGGGTGGTGCTGGATGCCCGGCCGGGGGCGGAAATCATCCTGGGTGTCCGGCCGGGAACCACGCCGGCCGCCTTCCGCGCCGCCCTGCAAGCCGGCCAGCTAGAACCTTACCTGCACCGCTTGCCAGTACAAACGGGGGACCATGTCTGCGTCCCGGCCGGGTCGCTGCACGCCATCATGGGCGGCCTACTCATCGCCGAAATCCAACAAAACTCCAACACCACCTACCGCGTCTACGACTGGAACCGGCTGGGCAGCGATGGCCGGCCGCGCCCCCTGCACGTTGACCGCGCCCTGGACGTGATCAACTTCGCCCAGACCGCGCCGACCTTGCACCCGCCGCAGCCGTTGGCCGCCCCGGCCGGGGTTCAGCGCTGGGAATTGTGCCGCAACCGCTATTTTGTCACCGAACGGGTGGTGCTGGCCGAGGGGGCCGCCTACCAGGGAAACCTAGATGGCGAAACGCTGGAAATCTGGGGGCTGCTCTCCGGCCGGGTGGCCATCAACCAGGTTTCCCTGAACGCCGTGCAATTCGCCCTGCTCCCCGCCGCCCTGGGCCCCTTCACCCTCACCGCCGCCACCCCGGCCACCCTCCTGCGCACCTTTGTCGCCCCTCTGACCCCATGATACAATTTTCCTTCGTGGTCCCGGCCGGTTCGCTGGGGCCAGTAACCTGTAACCTATTCATTCCGGAAGGAACGCAATGCTAAAAACACATAACTGCGGAGAACTGCGCGCGGCGCATATTGGGCAAACAGTCACGCTGGCGGGTTGGGTCAACCGGCGGCGAGATATGGGTGGGGTCATCTTTGTCGATTTACGCGACCGGGACGGCAAAACCCAGGTCGTCATGGATTCCGGCCGGTCACAAGCCGCTTTTGACACAGGGGATGCTGTCCGGCCGGAGTATGTCGTGCAGGTCACCGGCGTCGTGTCGCCACGCCCGGCCGGGCAAGAAAACCCCAACATGCCCACCGGGGCCATCGAACTGCTGGCCGACCACGTCGTCGTCCTCAACGCCGCCAAAACCCCACCCTTCGTCATCGATCGCGACGACGAGGTGGAAGAGCGGCTGCGGCTGAAATACCGCTACCTGGACCTGCGCCGCGACCGCTTGCAGCGCAACCTCATCATCCGCCACCGGGCCATCAAATTCATCCGTGACTTCCTGGACGCCCGCGGCTTCCTGGAAATCGAAACACCCATCCTGTTCAAGAGCACCCCCGAAGGCGCCCGTGACTACCTGGTGCCCAGCCGCGTCCATCCCGGCAAATTCTACGCCCTGCCACAAAGCCCGCAGCAGCTCAAGCAACTGCTCATGGTCGCCGGCATCGAGCGTTACTTCCAGATTGCCCGCTGCTTCCGCGACGAGGACCAGCGCGCCGACCGCCAGCCAGAGTTCACCCAACTAGACATGGAAATGAGCTTCATCGAGCGCGACGACATCCTTGACCTGGTAGAGGAATTGATGCTGGGCATGGTCAAGGAAGTCAGCCTGGTGCCCCTGGCCGCCGAACAGTTCGCGCGCATCAGCTACCGCGAGGCGATGGAGCGCTTTGGCACCGACCGGCCGGATATGCGCTATGGCCTGGAACTGGTCGACCTGTCAGACATCGCCGGGGCCAGCGCCTTCAAGGTGTTTGCCGAAAACGTGGCCGCCGGCCGGCCGGTGAAGGCGATTTGCGTGCCCGGCTGCGGCAGCTACAGTCGCAAGCAAATCACCGAACTGGAGGAGATTGCCAAAGAGGCCGGGGCCAAAGGGCTGGCCTGGATGGCCCTGGACCCCGATTCAGGCGAGATGCGCGGCTTCATTACCAAGTTCTTCACCGTGGAACAGTTGATTGCGATCACGGAGCGGTTGGCTGCCCGGCCGGGGGACCTCCTCCTCTTTGCCAGCGACGAACGGCTCATCGTCTACAACGTCCTGGGCAGCCTGCGCGAAGAAATGGGCCGCCGCCTGGGCTACAAAGACCAAAAAGTGCTGCGCTTTGTATGGGTCATCGACTTCCCCCTGTTCGAAGAGGTGATGGAAGAGGGCCACTACGCCCCCAGCCACCACATGTTCACCGCCCCCAAACGGGCCCACATCCCCCTGCTAGACAGCGATCCCCACGCTGTCCTCAGCGAACAGTACGACCTGGTCTGCAATGGCTTCGAAGTCGCCGGCGGCAGCATCAGAATCCACGAACGCGCCTTGCAGCGCAAGATCATGGAACTCATCGGCTTCTCCATCGAAAAAGCCCAGGACCAGTTTGGCCACATGCTGGAAGCCTTTGAGTATGGTGCGCCCCCCCACGGCGGCATTGCCCCCGGCATCGACCGCCTGGTCGCCCTGATGACCGGCGAACCCAACATCCGCGAAGTGATGGCCTTCCCCAAGAGCCAGCAAGCCGCCGACCTGATGGCCGACGCACCCTCCACCGTTGAGCAGCGCCAGTTGGACGACCTGCACATTGCCCTGGCCCTGCCGCAGAAATAGAGCCTGGCCGCCAGAGTCCCGCGAAGCATGAGGGGGAGGCGCAGCTGCTGCCTAGCCTCCCCTCCGCTTCACAAACGGGATCAGGTAGGGCACGCTTTGCTGATACTGCCGGTAAGTATCGCCAAATTCAGCCCGCAGCCGGCGCTCCTCGTGCAATGACCCCAGCCAGAAGTAGACGGTGGCCAACAGGTTGAACAGGAAGCGATCCAGCGTCACCACTGGCGTAAACCAGATGAGCAGCAGGCTAAACAGGTAGAGGGGATGGCGCACCAGGGCATACGTGCCCCTGCTCACAAAAGAAGCGGGGGGATCGGGGTCCGGCGCGCCTTGCAGGTAACGAATGACCTGGCTCAGCCCGATGAAGCGCCAGACGTCGGTCTGCAGCAGGCTAATGCCCAGGCCAACCAGGGCCAGTAGTTGGATGGCCAGCGCCAGGTACAACCCCGGCCGGGACCAACGCCACATCTCCGTTGGCGACACCTGGGTTGCCAACACCCACAAAAGCGGCACAATAGAAACCACGGCCAACAGATTGTACAGCAGCCGGTAAAAGCCGGCGTACGCCCGCTCACCCAGCCAGCGACGCAGCGCCTCTTTCAGAACGCGCATGGCCGTCAGGCTGTGCAGCACGGCCCACAAGGCAAAGGTAATCAACAACAGCAAGTATGGATTCATCGTCCAGCCACAACCACTGTGGGGCCGCTGAGCGGCCCTAGACCGGCAAATAACCAAAGCCATTCGGCCAGCGGCCGGTGCCACTGGGCCTGGATAGCTCGAAGGTGAACAAACACAATGCTACAAGACGACGCGCCATTTGACGAACAGACCCTGGCCCAACTGCACACCTACCTGGCCCGCCTGCCTGAACCGGTACGCCTGGTGGCCTGGGGCAACCCGGCCGGGAACCCCGGCGAACAAGAGGCAGTCCGGCTGGGCGAATACCTGGCCGCCAGCTTCAGCGCCATCGAATTCCAAATGCGGCCACGGCGCATCAACTACGCCTACTACCCCGTGCTGGGCGTGATGGGCCTGCAAGATGGGGAGGAAGTGGATTACCGGGTGCGCTTTGTGGGTCTCCCGGCCGGGTACCAGATCAACGCCCTCATCGGGGCCATCCAGGCCGTCGCCTTCCGCGCCAGCAACATCGAACCCCGCACCCGCATCATCCTCAGCAAACTCACCCAAAAGGTCGACCTGGAGATCCTGACCACCGCCGAGAACGAAGCCAGCACCGTCCTCACCACCCTGGCCAGCGGCCTGGCCGTCGCCAGCGCCCACATCAACACCTACACCCTCATGACCGACGTCTTCCCCGAAGCCGCTTTCCGCTACTCCGTGCGCCAAGTGCCCCACCTGGTCATCAATGGCCGCTACCACGTCAGCAGCCTGGTGGACGAAGAGGAGATGCTGCGCCACATTGCCGCCGCGCTCAAACCAGCAGAGCCACGCCGCCAACAACCCGGCCGGGACACCGCCCCCCCCACCGACGAAAACAGCTAACGCTTGTCCGTCTTGCGCAGCCGCGCTTCCGGCGTTGGCGAGCCGCTGAGCCAGCCCTCCAGCCGGCGGCCAAAGCGGCGCATGCGCGACTTAACCCGCGCCCACACATAGCGCGGATCGCGCCAGTTGCGCTCGGCGATATACACTTCCGGCGGCGTCACATCCCACTTCACCAGTGACGCGCCCCAGGTAAGCCCCCCGCCAAAACCCACAAAAATCACATTGTCATCCGGCTTCAACCGCCCCGCTTCCACCGCCTCACACAGGGCAATGGGAATCGATGCCGCCGACGTATTGCCGGCGCGATCCACGTTGAGATAAAAAACCTCTTCCGGCACCTTCAGCCGCTTGGCCGCCGTCTCAATGATGCGCACATTGGCCTGGTGCGGCACAATCAGGGCCACATCGGCCATCGTTAGCCCCGCCTTGGCCACCACCTCCTGCACCGAATCCACGATCACCCGCGTGGCAAAGCGGAAAACCTGGCGACCATTCATGCTCAACGTGCCGCGGTTGTGGCCATTCAGCGACGGCTCAATAGCGGCAAAAGGCAGGGGACTATGATATGCCACCGGCAGGCTGAGCAAGTCTCCCCCAGAACCATCAGAACCCAGGGTAGAAGCCAAAATCCCGCCGGGAATGCTCAGCCCCTTCAGGACCACGGCCCCGGCCCCGTCGCCAAAAAGGATACAGGTGCCTCTATCCTGCCAATCCAGCACACGCGACATCGTTTCGGCCCCAATAACAACCACATTTTGCGCCGCCCCCGCCTGGATAGTATTGGCGGCCATGCTGAGCGCATACACAAAGCCGGTGCAGGCCGCGCTGAGGTCGAACGCACTGGCCCGGCTGGCCCCCAGGTAATCCTGCACCTGGCTGGCAGTAGAGGGAAACATGTGCGCCGGGGTGGAGGTGGCCACAATGATCATGTCCACCTGCATGGGATGGACGTTGGCCACAGCCAGAGCGCGGGCCGCCGCCTCAAAAGCCATCATCGCCGTCGTCTCCTGCTGATTGGCAATGCGCCGCTCCTTGATGCCGGTGCGGGTGTAAATCCACTCGTTCGACGTGTCGACAATGCTGGCCATGCCATCATTGGTCAAGATGCGTTCCGGGAGATAGTGTCCCCAGCCAACGATGTGGGCATATTTCATAGCAACCTCAAGACGTCTCTCACGTAATGGTCTAGCAGGTGACTGTTCCGTTTTCTAGCCGCCTGCCAGTAGATCAAAACCCGCCCGGCCGGGAACAGTTGCGCCCTGTTCATCGACTCGTATAATCAGCGCCTATTCATTCAGGAGCAATACAACCGCGTGCAGCAAAGCAACCCACCCGCCAGACCACCAAAATTCGCCCGGCAAATCCTGGTTCTCTTCCTCAGCCTGCTGGCACTGGCGGCCTGCCGCCCGGCCGGGGAAAGCGAACTCCCCGTGCCAGCACTAATCACCGAACCGCCACCGGCCACCGCCTACCAAACCCTGGCCGCTCTGGCCGCCACCGACCCGCCGCCACGCGACCTGGTCGCCCTGGCCGAGCGCCTGGGCGGGGCCATAGACGTACCCCGGACGGTTGAACCACCCCCGGCCGGGTACCAGGTTGGCGCCAAGGAAGATTTCTGGGTCAAAAATCGCGACACCAACCAGACCGAAACAGTGACCGCCATCCTAAGCTACCAGTCCGAGCAGCTTAATCTGTGGGTACAAGAGGGCGAGCGGGTTAACGAGCGCAAACTACAAGCCGCCGCCGCCATCCTGGAAGCGCAGGTTCTGCCCACCAACCGCGCCTTTTTCGGCGAAGAGTGGCAACCAGGGGTCGATCACGACCCACGCCTCAACATCCTGCATGTCAAAAACCTGGGCGAAGGAGTGATTGGCTTCTTTTCGGCGGCCGACGAGTACGTGGCCGCAGTCAATCCATATTCCAATGAGCGGGAAATGCTGTACACCAGCTTGCGCTACGCAGCGATAGGCAGTGACGCTTATTATGATCTCATTGCCCACGAGATGCAACATATGATCCACTGGCACACCGACCTGAACGAGGCCACCTGGCTGAATGAAGGCATGTCCGTGCTGGCCGCGCAGCTCAACGGCTATCCCACCCAGAGTTACCAGGCTGGCTTTGCCGCCCGGCCGGATGTCCAGCTAAACAACTTCAGCTACGAAGGGCCGGCGGTCAACGCCCAGTATGGCGCCGCCTATTACCTGGCCGCCTACTTCCTGGACCGCTTTGGTGAAGCGGCCACTCAGGCCCTGCTGCGCCACCAGGAAAACGGCATCACCGGCATCGAGGCCACGCTGGCCGAATTGGGTCAGCCCCTCGCCTTCGATGAGCTGGTCGCCCAGTGGGCCGTGGCCAACTATCTGGACGGCCTGGGGCAGGGCAGCGGCATCTACCAGTATCACAATCTCGATCTACCCCCCCTGGCCACAGCCGCCACGCACAGCCGCTTCCCGGCCGGGGCCACCAGCGCCGTCTTCCAATATGGCACCGACTACATCCAGCTACGCAGCGACCAGCCCGTCACCGTCGTCTTCACCGGCACCCAGCAGACCCAACTGCTAGACACCACCCCCTACAGCGGCAGCTACTTCTGGACCACCGTGCCCGGCGACAAGTCAGACATGACGCTCACTGGCGCCTTTGACCTGAGCGGGTTAACCCAGGCCACCCTCAGCTTCCAGACCTGGTACGATGTGGAAGAGGGCTGGGACTACGCCTACGTCACCGTTTCGGACGATGGCGGGGCCACCTGGCACATCTTGCCCACCAATGACACCACGCTGGACAATCCCCAGGGCAACAGCTACGGCCCGGCCCTCACCGGGCGCAGTGGCCCCCCGGCCGGGGACACCACGACCCCCGCCTGGATCCCCCAAACCGCCGACCTGACCCCCTTTGCGGGCGGACCGCTGCTCATTCGCTTCGAGTACGTCACCGACGACACCGTCAACCTGCAAGGCTGGGCGCTGGACAACATCACCATTCCCGAGCTGGGCTACCTGGATGACGTCGAGGCCGGCCCCGGCGTATGGACCCCGGCCGGGTTTGTGCGCCACACCAACCAACTGCCCCAAACCTTCATCATCCAGGCCATTCTGTTCAGCGAGAACGAAGTACGCCTGGAACCGTTACAGTTAGATGAGAATCAACGCGGCCGGTGGGAACTACCTTTGGACGAGCAGTGGAATGAGGCTATTCTGGTCGTCATGGGCAACACACCCTTCACCTCCCACCGGGCAGCGTACCAATACCAGATCGACGAGCGCTAAAATACAAGGTGCGCCGCCCACTTGCCACGGGCGCTACGCCGCCGCCACAGTTAGCACGGCAGGACAGAACCAGATGCAAACCTACCAGACACCACCCACAAAGAAGAAGCCCTGGCTGCCCGCCCTAATTGGTGGCTGCCTGGTCCTCTTCCTCTGCCTGGGCTGCCTGACCCTGCTCAGCGCTGCCGGCCTCATCTACTACGTGGACCAGCAGTTGAATGCCGCCGGCAGCAGCATGGCCAGCGCAGACCGCGAAGTGTCCAGCCTGCCGCCCACCGACACACCCATCCCGGCCAGCGCCACCCCGCCCCCCACAGCCACCACCCCGGCCACGCTCACGCCGCCCCCCGTTGAACCAGAGGTAACGCCGGAAGCCAAAACGGGATTGGAACTGGCCGTCCCGGCCGGGATCATCCAGCAGCCGGCCCAGTTAGCCCAGTTCACCCACCTCACCAACTTCCTGGCGGCCAGCTACCCCACCCACGACTATTACGAATCGGCCGCACGGTTAGGCTCTTTTCGCCTGGATCCGCGCACCAGCCCGGCCGGGCCATACCAGGTCGGCGACGTGCGGCAGTTCTTCGTGGACGAGGAAGTCATCAACGCCACCCTCGGCAGCGTCACCGAACACACCTACTTCTGGGTGCAAGAAGGGCTAGACCTGGACCCCATCGCCCTCACCCAGGCCGCCGAGCGCTTCGAAAACGAGTACTACCCCCTGGTGGTCAACCTCATCGGACCAGAATGGCGGCCGGGTATTGACGAAGACCCCCATTTTAGCGTACTCCATCTGGACAACGAGATGGGCGCCAACGATGAGCTAGGCTACTTCAACAGTGGTGACGAATTCCCCAACAGCTTCTACAGCGACTCCAACGAGCAGGAAATGCTCTACCTGAACATGGGCAACCTGACGGTAGGCGAGGACCTCTACTACGGCACGCTGGTCCATGAGTTCCAACACCTGGCGCAGTGGAATGTGGACGGCAACGAAACCACCTGGATGGATGAAGGGCTGGCCCAAATGGTAGAGCTATATGTTGGCCTGGAGACCGCCTCCGCCTACGATTATCTCCTGGCGCCGGAGACCCAGCTAAACAGTTGGAGCTATGAGGATGACGTCTACGCCCATTACAGCGCCTCGTACCTCTTCATGGTCTACCTGTGGGAGCAGTTGGGCGACGCGGCCATTCAGGAGATTGCCCGCCACCCGGCCAATGGGCTGGCAGCGGTCTGGTCGGTGCTGCCCGGCTACCAGCCAGAGCTAAGCCTGGAGCAACTGCTGGCCAATTGGGCCGCAGCCAACTACCTGGACACTCCCCTCCCCGGCCGGGAATACAACTACGAACGACTAGACCTGGAACCGGTGCAGGTCACCGACCAGGCCCGCGTGCTGCCCTTTGAATCGGTAGCCACGGTGCCCCAATTCGGCGTGCACTACATAGACCTGGACACCGCCGGCCGTACCACCATCAGCTTCGCCGGGGATTCGCTTGCCGAGCTAGCCCCTGTTTCGCCTCACAGCGGTGAGCAGATGTGGTTTGTGCCGCCGGTAGACACGCTGGATGCCACCCTGACCGGCCGTTTTGACCTGGCCGGCCTGTCTAAAGCCACCCTGACTTTCTGGACCTGGTACAACCTGGAGCCAGAGTACGACTTTGGCTATGTCTCCATCTCCACCGACGAGGGGCAAAGCTGGGACCTGCTCTCGCCAGACCAGGCCCGGCCGGGGGAGTATGGCCCCGCGTTCACCGGTGACAGCCGCCGCAACAGCAGCGCCAACGGCCAGGGCTGGCTGCCGGTATCGGTGTCGCTGAACAGCTACGTTGGGCGCACGGTGCTTATCCGCTTCGAGGTCCTGACCGACGCCGCCATCACCGAGCACGGCTTTGCCGTCGATGACATCGCCATTCCGGAACTAAACTACATTTCTGACGTGGAAAGCAGCAATACGGGCTGGGAGGCGGCCGGCTTTGTACAAACGGGCCGCTGGCTCCCCCAGCAGTGGTCGGTGCAGTTGGTCATCCCCGGCCGGGAGCCGCAAATCATCCCCATGTCCCTGGATGCCCTCAACCAGGGTCAGCTTGTGCTAGATCTGCCCCGGCAAGGGGGCACGCTCATCATCATGCCCCAAACCCCCTTCGCTCCAAATCCGGCCAACTACTGGCTCTCGGTAACTTCGTGAGCTGCGCGGCAGGCAGCTTCTTCTATCCGCCTCAGCGCCCTTGCTTCATCTGCTCAAACTCCGCCTCTTTCGCCTGGCGGGTCTCTTCCATCGCCTGGCGCGCTTCCGACAACGCCAACTGAATACGGGCATTGACGTTAGCCCGTAAATCGTCGCCCGAGGCCGGTGTGGTTAGCAAAACCACGGCCGCGCCAACCAGCGCCCCACAAATTGTCCCGGCTGCAAAACTGAATAGCTTGTTCATGATCCTCTCCTGATTGGTATCTGGCCGGATTATAACCGAAGCTGGCGAATTTGGGCGAATGCCCCCGGCCGGGTTGCCCCCCACCCCGCAAAACAGTACCATAATGGCCAACACACCGCAGCAGAGGAAAGGTCCATGTCCGAGTACATTGAGATAGAGGCCGACAGCAGCGACGACCCGGCCGGGGGGCACATCCGCACCAACCTCAACCTGACCGAACCCGGCCAGGTCGAAGAATACCGCTCGCCAGAAGCCATGGAAGAAGGCTCTCCGCTGGCCCAAATGCTGGCCCCCATCGAGGGCCTCACCTATCTGCGCCTGGACGGCCACAACCTGCTCGTCCGCAAAGAGCCAGACATGCCCTGGCACATCCTCGTCGGCGAAATCTCGGCCGCCATCAAGGAGTTCTTCCTCTAGCGCGGCCGCCCCTACCCCGTCAGGTCAAAGCGATAAGTCAACTGGTCCTGGCGCGACTCCGCCTCGTCATACAGCAGAGCCACATTATCCACCGGCACCCGCCAGGCAAACTGGTGCGCTTGCAGCAGCCGCACCACGTCAGGCAAATTCTCCCTGGTGATGTCCCCGTGCCCCAGCGTAATGTGCGGCACCCAAACCTGCGGGTGGTAATAGGCCAGAATCCCGGTGGACACCGGTGCCAGGCGCGACCACAACATCTGGTGCAGCTCGGTCAGGTGTGGGTCACGAACCACATTGACATAAACCACAGGCAGCAGCCCCCCCGTAAAAATGCCCAGCCCCGTCGTCTGCACCGCAAAGGGAGGCGTCTGGTGGGCAAAATCGGCCAGCACCTCCGCCACCGCCGCCATCTCATAATGCTCTGCCACCTGGTAAGAAAAATGGGGAAACGGGGTCACATACACCCCTTGCAGCCCCAACTCCGCCCGCATCTCGCGCCAGATCGACGCTACCAATTCATAATGCCGCTCATCCAAAAGAGAAACCACGCCGTGCATTGCCTATCCCTCCAGCATAACCATCATCCACAACCTCTCGCTTCCCCCCTCTAACTCCCGGCATAGCGCCGCTGCCATTCATACAACTTGTTAATCGCCTCCAGCGGCGTCATGCTGGTAATGTCCAACTGCTGCAGCTCCTCCAAAATCGGGCTGGTCGCCGGGAACAGGGCGATCTGCTGGGCCGGCTTCAGGTGGCTGGGCGTAACCGTGGTGGTGGGTGCATGCTCCTCCAGCTCGGCCAGGATATCGTTAGCCCGGTGAATAATGTCCCGCGGTAACCCGGCCAATTGGGCCACATGAATACCATAGCTGCGATCAGCACTGCCCGGCACTAACTGGTGCAAGAAAATCACCTCGTCCCCTTCTTCGGCCACGGCCACGTTATAGTTCACCACCAACGGCAGCACGTCGGCCAGCCCGGTCAGCTCGTGGTAGTGAGTGGCAAACAGGGTGCGCGGGCGCAGCCGGGGGTGATTGTGCAGGTACTCCACAATCGCCCAGGCGATGGAGAGGCCATCGTAGGTACTGGTGCCACGCCCAATCTCATCCAGGATGAGCAGGGAGCGAGGCGAAGCGTGGTGCAAGATCTCAGCCGTTTCCACCATCTCAACCATGAAGGTAGAGCGCCCGGCGTGCAGCTCGTCATGAGCGCCAATGCGGGTGAAGATGCGGTCGACCAGGCCAATGTGGGCCGCCCCGGCCGGGACAAAGCTGCCAATCTGGGCCATCAACACAATCAGCGCCACCTGGCGCAAAATCGTCGATTTACCAGCCATATTTGGCCCGGTAATCAGAAAAATACGCGCCTCATCCCGCATCTCGGTGTCGTTGGGCACAAAGCGGGCCAGCCGCAGCGTCCGTTCCACCACTGGATGGCGGCCGGCCACAATTTGCAGCGTCTGGTCCTCCCCCAGCGAGGGGCGCACATACCCCTGGGTGGCCGCCGCTTCGGCCAGCCCGGCGGCCACGTCCAGTTGGGCCAGCACCTGGGCCGTTTGCAGCAAGCGCGGCGCGAAGGTGGCCGCCCGCTGGCAAACCTCGGTAAACAAGCGGCGCTCAATAGCCAGGATACGCTCTTCCGCATTGAGAATCAGCGTCTCATACTCCTTCAATTCCGGCGTGATGTACCGCTCCGCATTGGTTAGCGTCTGTTTGCGGATGTAATCCTCCGGCACCAGGTGAGCATTGGCCCGGGTTACTTCCAGGTAGTAGCCAAACACCTTGTTAAAGCCCACCTTCAGCGAGGCAATGCCCGTGCGTTCCCGCTCACGCGGCTCCAGCTCGGCCACCCAATCGCGGGCGTGGGCCGAGGCGTTCATCACCCCATCCAGCTCGGCCGAAAACCCCGGCCGGATCACCCCCGGCTTGTTCAGATTGGTGGGCGCGTCTTCGGCAATGGCCAGGCGCACCAGCGCCAACACCTCCGCACACAAGTCCAACTGGTCTACCAGGACGCTTAGCGCGGCGTGGCGCCCGGCCAGCAGGCGAGCCACCTCGGGGATGGTAGCCAGCACCAGCCCAATTTGCTCCAGGTCACGCGGCACCGCGCGGCTGCTAACCACCCGGTTGGTGAGCCGTTCCAGGTCGGGCAGCCCTTTGAACTGACGGCGGATCTCGGCCCGCAGCAGGCCATCGGCATAAAACGCCGCCACCTGGTCCAGGCGTTGGTTCAAGCGCTCCAAATTAAGCACCGGCCGGGTCATGCGCTGCCGCAGCAGTCGCGCCCCCATGGGCGTCACCGTCTTATCCAGCACGCCCAGCAGCGACCCTCGTCGATCCCCTTCCAGCGACTCCGTTAGCTCCAGGTTACGCCGCGTTGCCCGGTCCAGCGACATATAGCCGCTGATGCTGTAGGTGGCCAGCCGCTGAATCTGGCCCACCGCGCCGCGCTGCGTCTCGTAGAGATAGGCCAGGATGGCCCCGGCCGCGCGCACGGCCAGCGGCACTCCCTCACAGCCAAAGGCGTCCAGGGTTTGGGTGCCGAAGTGCTGGGTCAGCGTCTGGCGGGCGTTGCCCTCTTCAAAGCGCCAGTTGGGCAGGCGGCTAATGGCCGGGGTCACTTCCGGCAGGCTGTGTTCGTTGTCGGGCAAGAGCAGCTCGGCCGGGGTCAGCCGGGCCAGCTCCTCCATAAGCAGGTGGGCGCTGTCGAGCTGGGTGGTGGCAAACTCCCCGGTGGTGATGTCGGTGTAGGCCAGCCCGGCCTGGTGCCCCTCGCGCACCACGGCAACCAGGTAGTTGTTGCGCCCGGCATCCAGCATACCCGGCTCAATGACGGTGCCGGCGGTGAAGATGCGCACCACCTCGCGGGGCATGAGGCCGTTCACCGTGTCACTGCCAATCTGCTCGCACAGGGCGACCTTGTACCCCTTGGCAATGAGCCGGGCAATATACCCTTCGGCGGCGTGATGGGGCACCCCGGCCATCGGCACGCGCTGGTTCTTGCCCACCGGCCGGCTGGTCAGGACGAGGTCGAGTTCGCGGGCGGTGGTATGGGCATCGTCGTCAAAGGTTTCGTAGAAGTCACCCAGGCGGAAGAAGAGGATGGCATCAGGATGCTGGCGCTTTACGTCCAGGTACTGCTGGCGCGAGGGGGTAATACGGGTGTCGGCCATGGGTTGTGGGGGGCCTCCCGGCCGGGTGGTCAGGAAGAAGTAACGCTGCTCACCGCCGATTCCCGGCCGGGGTGGCGAGCCTCCAACCACCCCTCTACATGCCGTTCATTCCGGCCGGTCAGCTTGGTTAGCGGGCGGCGGCTCTTCATCATCGCATGCGCTTCGGCAAAGCTCATATGCTCATACTTCATCAGGTACGCCGCCAGCAGCGTTGCCGACCGGCCGCGCCCCTTCGCGCAGTGCACCAAAACCGTCCGCCCCGCCTGCACCTGCTCGTAAATCCAGCGTGTGCCTTCATCCAAGATCTCATAATTGGGCAGGGTCACATCCAGCACGCGCAAATGCAAGTAGGCAATATCATGCTCCCGGTAAAGCGCAACATCATCTTCTCGTTCAGCACGAATATTCACCACGGCGTCAATGCGATGGTTCAACAAAAACTCGTAATCACGCTCATAGGTTGGCGCGCCACCCAGCCACAACTGCGGCGTAATCTCATCAAACCAGCGGTGGCCGGCAATCCTCTCGTAGGTAAAACGAATCAGCGGATAGAATTTGTCGAAAACGTAGTGAAATGGATTCATAAGGGAAAAGCATAGCCAGGAAACAGCCAAAAAGCAAGGCGATTGCCAGAAGCGGGTGGCCGGATTTTTTGTTGACGAGTGCCAGGCACAGGGCGTGCTACCCTGTGCCCGGCCCTTCACGCCTGTCAAAACTGAGAATTGCTGTGTGTTGGGTGGCCTGACAACAAAAAAGGAGCCTGTTGGCTCCCCCCCGATAACCCCCAGAGATGCGTTCTCTGGCCAAAGCCAGAAAGGGTAGATAGCATACGCATACGAACTACTTACTATCATACTCACTTTCCCAGGCCTGTCTTGGCACAGGTGTACCGATTCAACCTGGTACTCAAATACCAATTTTGCTGGTTTGGACCAAAATGCAGATAATCGATGCCAATTCAACTGGCGTCATAAAGGCGTCATCAAAGCGTCATCAAGGCGTCATCAAGGCGTCATCAAGGCGTCATCATCCCCCACCGGCTCGTCTACCCAGCACCGTAGCCCACAGAACGACGTTTTGGCAATGGACAAATTCTCCACAACCTGGCAGCGCCTTACAGCACCATCGGGCAGCCTGGAACCCCCTCACCGGCAGCGTGCCCAACATTTGGCTTCTTTGGTGCTGGGCTTTCTTGTCATCGGCAGCCTGCTCAGCCTGGTACAACTGGCCGCACTTGAGGATCCCCAGACACGTTTCTTTAGAGTTAGCGGCAGTTTGCTCACCATCTTGCTGCTGTTTATCTCTTACCAGCTGAGCCGAACGCGTTTCTACGTTGCCGGCGCTGTCACCTTCATCCTATTTCTCGACCTGATGATCAGCTACTCAGCCCGCTCCATGAATGCCCAGCAAACCACGGGAGCCGCGACGCTGATGATCATCTTCCTGATCCCCATCCTGTTGGGCGTCATGTTCCTTCCCTACCGCTACTCTGTGCTCGCGACGCTGCTTCACCTGGCGCTGGTTGTCTTGCTGTCGGTGTCCGTCCTGGATCTTTCCTTGCGGCAGGCAAGCAGCAGCCTGCTTGTCCCGCTAGGCTTTGTGGTAGCGCTGTTCTATTTCTTCGTTCACGAGCGAATTGGCCAGGAACGCGAACGCCAGGCAGAGCTTCGGGAACATGCTGCGCAGCTGCGCCAGTCCCATCTGCTGCTGGAAGAGCGGGTTAAGGAGCGGACGGCTGAACTGCGAATGACCAATGAATCGCTGCAGCGGCAGATTCTGGAGCGCACACAGGCCGAGCACGCGCTGCGCGAAAGTGAATCCCGCTTCCGCACCATCTCCGAGCTGGTATCTGATTTTGCCTATGTGTATGCGCGCGCGCCAAACGGCAGCTTCGCGAATGAGTGGCGAACGGACGCCTTCAAGCATATAACGGGCTACGATTTTGAAGAAGCCTGGCCAAAACGCAGTTATTTTGCTTTGCCGGTCCATCCGCGGCACGAGTTTGTGGCCCGGCAGCATATGCAGACGCTGCTCAGCGGTCAGGTCGCGGTGAGCGAATGGTGCCTGCTAACCAGGGAGGGACTGACGCGCTGGGTACAGGTGATTGACCGCCCCATCCTGGATGAGGCGGGGCAGGTGGTGCGCATTTACGGCTCGGCCCAGGATATCACGCGGCGCAAGGAGGCAGAAGATCTGCTGCGGCAGCGTAATCGTGAGCTGGCCACCATGAACAGCGTAACCGGCGCAGCCAGCCAGACGCTGGAGATGTCTTTGCTGTTGAGTACGCTGCAACAGCAGCTTTATCAGGTTCTGTATGTCCCTGGTGGCGGCATCGTGCTGTATGATGAAACGGCCAGGGCATTTGAGATGCAGCTTAGCTGGGGCCCGGCCGGGGCAGTCTGGCGTTTGCTGCCCTTTGCCACCCATTGCGAGCCGGCAATCCGGCAGCAGGCCGTGGTTTACGACCCCGATCTGTGGCCGCTGCTGGCGGCTGATAAGGCATTAACCGAAACGACCTGGCCAGGGTGGAAGAGCCACCTGTGTGTGCCGCTGGTCGCCGGCCATGAAGTCAAAGGGGCGCTGCGCGTGCTAAGCCAGGGCGAACCTTTTTCAGACGAGCAGGTAACCTTCTTCACCAATTTGGGCCAGCAAGTGGGAATCGCCATTCAGAATGCCCAATTGTATGAGCAGGTCATCTCCGGCCGGGAACGGCTGCGGCGTCTGGCCCAACAGGTCGTTGCCGCCCAAGAAAACGAGCGGCAAACCATGTCGCGGGAACTGCACGATGAGGCCGGCCAGACCCTCACCGCCCTCAAGTTCCATCTGGCCATGATTCGCGACGATCTGCCGGTCCCCACCGGCCCCAACGCAGAAGCGGCCACAATCCATCGCCATCTAGATGATGCCGTAGCGCTGGTAGAACAAACCATGTCGCGGGTGCGTGCGCTGGCCCATGGGCTGCGCCCGCAAGTCCTGGACAGCCTGGGACTGCATGCAGCTCTGTCAGATCTGTGCCGCGAGTTTACCGGGCACACGCAGCTAGAGGTGGACTATGCTGGCCTGCGGCCGCCACCACTGAGCAGCGAAGCCGAAATCTCGCTCTATCGCTTTGTGCAGGAGGGGTTGACCAACGTGGTTAAACATGCCGAGGCAACCCAGGTGAAAGTGCGGCTGCGTCACGACGGCCAGGCGGTTTACCTGACCATTACCGATAATGGGCGCGGGATGCCCCGGGCAACCGCGCTGCTGGGCAGCGAAGGGGGGATGGGCCTGGCCGGTATGCAGGAACGGCTGGCCCTGGTAAACGGCAGCCTGGAGATTGTGTCACAACCGGGACAGGGTACACACCTGAAGGCACAGGTACCGCTGCCGCCCCGTCAGGGCCGACTCACGCCGGGCGGTAGTCAGGCTGAAACGCCGGGGTTGATTCGCATTGTCCTGGCCGAAGACCATCACGTGGTGCGGGCGGCCGTGGCCCAATGGCTGAACAAAGAGCCAGATATCCGGGTGGTGGGCGAGGTGACTGAAGGCGGAACGCTGCTGGCCGCCGTCCTTGATCTGCAGCCCGATCTGCTGATTATGGATGCACAGATGCCCAACCACAAGGTGGTGGAGGCCACGAGCGCCCTGCTGTCGCGCCTGCCCGATTTGCGCATTCTGATCCTGACCGCCTACGACCGGCGCGAATACCTGGTAAGCTTGTTGAATGCCGGTATCCACGGCTACGTCCTGAAGGATGATGCGCCGGAAACCCTGGTGCAGGCGATCCGGGCTGTGGTTGGTGGTGGGCAATGGTTGTCGCCCCGCCTGATGCCGCTGCTAACCGACCCGGCCGGGAGTACGCCCGCCGAACCGTTGGCGCAGCTAACCGGCCGGGAAATGGACATCTTGCGGCTCCTGGTGGAAGGCAGCAGCAACGAGCAAATTGCCCAGGCCCTGATGCTGGCCCCCCAAACCGTGCGCAACCACGCCCGTAACCTCTATGGCAAGCTGGGCGTCTCGTCACGCCTGGAGGCGGTGCTGTACGCCATGAATCATGGCCTTGCCCCGCTGTCTGGCCCGGCCGGGGACGACCCCACCACCTAGCCGGCTAAACCCAGTCGTCAGCTTCACCCGGCCGGGCGTCACCCTCCGGAAACGAGCCGCGCAGTTGAATCCAGGCCAGCTCCAGCACCACCGCCCGCACCGCCTCATCCTGCAGCCGGGCCTGCCACTGCTGCTTCTCCGCCTCGCGCGGGTCCACGCGCCCCTCACGCCCCCGCACCGCGTCCGCCAGGCTCTGCCCAATCACATTCTCCCCCAACCACCCCTCTACCTGGTCCCCCAACCAATCGCGCGCCTGGCGATCCGCGTACTGCTGCGCCTCTTCCGGCAGCCTGTCGCGCGCCGCCTGGAGCTGCTGCCGGTCCAGCTTGCTCAGGCCGCGCAGCTGCTGCTCGCGTGCCGCCGAGCGCAGCCGCGCCAGCACCTCCTCGCCGCTGACCCAGGTATCATAATCCTCGCCGTTGGTATGCTGGTAGCGTACTTGAATCTGGTCGCTAAAATCGTGGCGCATTTTGCAGCGCGCGCAAAACTGGGTAAAGCTGGTGGCCATGATTGCCTCCCGTCTGGCCCCGACTGGGGTACAATGGTTGTGCTGCGCACCATTGTAGCAGAACGTGCGGCGGAGCGCGTAATGCGCAATCAGGGTCCGTAAGGAACACGCCGCATGGGCCAGGCAATCTTTCACACGACAGAAGGTATTTATGTCAACTGACAACCGCACGAAATCTTCTTCCCCCCTGGCCGCCTGGGTGCTGGCCGCCCGGCCACGGACGTTGGCCCTGGCCTTTGCCGGCATCGGCATGGGCACCTTCCTGGCCGCCGCTGCCGGCGTGCTCAACGGCGCGGTGGCGGTGCTCTGTTTTGTCACCGCCACGCTGCTGCAAATCCTGTCCAACCTGGCCAACGATTACGGCGATTCCATTCACGGGGCAGACAGCCCCGGCCGGGTGGGTCCCCCGCGCGCCGTGCAAACGGGGCAGATTACGCCGGCGGCCATGAAACGGGCCGTCATCCTCTTTGCCATCCTGGCCATGCTCTCTGGCCTGGCCCTCGTGTGGCTGGCCTTTGTGGTGAACCCAGTCACAGCCACCAATGGCTGGTGGCTGCTGATCATCTTTCTGGGATTGGGCGGATTGGCCGTGGCCGCGGCCGTCACCTACACCGCCGGCTTCCGCCCCTATGGCTATGCCGGCCTGGGCGACCTGGCCGTCTTCATCTTCTTTGGCTGGGTGGCGGTGGCTGGCAGCTACTACCTGCACGCGCATGCCCTGCCCTGGACCATTTTTCTGCCGGCCACCAGCTGCGGCCTGTTTGCCGTGGGCGTACTCAACGTCAACAACATTCGCGACATCAAATCTGACCGCGCGGCCGGGAAGCAGTCGCTGCCGGTGCGCCTGGGGCTGCGGCGCGCCCGCCTTTACCATTGGGCGCTGCTGCTGGGCGGGCTGATCAGCGCCACCCTGTACGTCATCCTCACCTATCACACCCCCTGGCAGTGGCTTTTCTTGCTGGCGGTGCCCCTGTTCCTGAACAACGGGTTTACGGTATGGCGGCAGGAAGGGGCAGCCCTGGACCCCATGTTAAGGCAGCTTTCGCTCTCGTCGCTGCTGTTTGTCATCCTCTTTGGCGTAGGGCAACTGCTGTAAGTTCCCGGCCGGGGCCAGTCTTAACCAATCAGGCCACAAAACCCCAGTTCACAAACACGGTGAGCAAGATGCCCAGCAGCAAGGCAAAAGCCAGGGTCAGGGCACGGTCCACCAGTGGGTGCCGCCCCCACCAGGCCAGCAGCATAAACAGCGGGAAGAGCACCAGCACGTAGCGTGACAGGGACATGGTGGTGCCGGTGGCCAGGGGCAGCAGGACGGCCACGGCGGTATACAGCGCATAGGCGGCGTTGAGCCGGCGCCACACAAACGGCACCAGGAGCAGCGCCCCTACCCCTAACAGCGCATCAAGGCCCGTCCGCCATATGTCGTTTACCGCCCAGCCGGGCACAAAGGGATCGAGGAGCAGCGGCCGGAAATCGCGCCACAAGATGGCCAGGGGGGAATAGAGGCTGCCGCGCCCCCAGTCGGCCTGGCCCTGCAAGAAGGCCAGGGCATTGCCAAAGCGCCACTGCAAAAAGAGCATGTACAGCAGCAATCCCAGGGGCACCAGTTGTGTGGCCAGCAGGGCCAGCAGCCCCGGCCGGGTCACAACCCCCGCCCAGCCTTGCCGCCGGTAGAAATTGCGCCAGGTCAGGCCACCGGCCGAGGCCCATTCCAGCAGCATGTAGCCATATAGGAGCACGCCGGTGACCCGTGCCGTAGCCGCCAGCAGCCCACACACCCCGGCCGGGAGCCACTCACGCCGCCGGGTGAAGTAAACACAAGCCACGGCAAACAAGAGGAAGGTGCTTTCACTGTACACCGCGCTAAAAAAGAAGGCCGTCGGGAAAATGGCAATGTAGAAAATGGTCCGCTGCGCCGTGGCCCGGTCGCCAAATTCCAGCAGCGTCAGGTTATACAGCACCACCAGGGCCAGCAGCAGGCAAACATGGCTCACCAGCAGTCCGGCAATGGTCCAATCGGCGGCCAACAGGTGGGCCAGCCGCGTGAGCAGGGGATAGAGGGGAAAGAAGACGACATTACCCGGCTCGTCGGGGGATAGGTACACATAGCCCTGGCGGGCGATGCCGCGGTAAAAGGCGCTGTCCCAGCGGTCCCAAATGTCCAGGTAGATCTGGCCGGGGTGCGTGTGCCACGGGCCATCCCCCAGCCGGCTGCTGAAAGCCACCCGGGCCACAAAGCCAATCACCCAGATAAGGCTGCGGCTAATGAGGAAAATGGCCAGTGGCGTACTGAGGCGATGGTAATGGCCATCTCTGAGACGGCCGAAGAATTGGGTGAGCATGGGCCGGTTAGGGGGAACTCCCCGGACGCATCAAAGCGCCACACCAGATGCAACAGGGGTCAACCACTGTGCCGCAGCCGGGCCATGAAGTGGCTGTCGGCCCAGCGGCCATCGCCATAGGTGTGGAAGCGGCAGGTGCCCTCAATAACAAAGCCGAACTTCTCGTACAGGTGGATGGCTGCCGGATTGTCGGTGTTAACTTGCAGGTCTACTCGCTGCAAATGGAGCCAGTTGTCGGCCAGGTCCAGCAGGGCAGCCATGAGCTGGCTGCCAACACCCCGGCCCCAATAGTCGGGGTGGACGCTCATGCCCAGCCCGGCCGAATGGTTCATGCGCGGATTTTGGTCGTGGTGCAGGCTGGCCATGCCCACCACTTTCTCCCCGGCCGCGGCCACAACGCGGTTTACCTCCGGCCGGGGCGTCCCAATCCGATCCATAAACGCCATCCAATCTTGCCAGGGCAGTTGCAGCGTGGTGCGGTCTACCAGCGGGTGGGTGAGGATGGCATAGATGCCGGGCAGGTCGGCCGGCCGGACGGCGCGAATTTCAACGGGGGTGTCGTCGGGCACCCGGCCGGGGGGCGGCGGCGGTGGTGTGTGGCTAACTTGCAGGCCGGCCGTATCGCGCAGGCGGGCCATCACCATTTCATCCTGCCATTGGCCATCCCCAAAAACTGCGCGGCGGCGTATGCCTTCGCTGCGAAAGCCGAACTTCTCATACAGGTGAGTGGCCGCGGCGTTGTGCGTCATGACTTCCAGCTCCATCCGGCGCAGGTTAAGCCAGTTATCGGCCAGCTCCAGCACCGCGGCCAGCAGCGCCGAGCCAACGCCCTGGCCCCAATAATCAACGTGGACCATCAGCCCCAGGCGGCCGCTGTGCTGCATACGCGGGCGCTGGTTGTGGGTTAGTGGGCAAGAACCGACTACCCGGCCATCGATTTCGGCCACCAGCCGGTACCGGCCGGGGGTTTTGCGGGCAATCCAGGCTTCGGTCTCAGCCAGTTCCATGGTGGGCAGATGGATCAGGGTGCGAGCCACCTGGGGATGGCTAATAATGGCGTGCAAATCAGCCGCATCTTCGGGCCGCACGCTGCGGACAATGATCCTGGGATTGGCTTTGGGCTGGTTCATCGCTGCTCTCCGGAACCAAAGGGCCGGTTATCTTAGTCTGGCCTCAGGCTTTGCACAATCTGGTCATATTGGGCCCGCCAGGCGCTGGCGGCCTGTTGGTCGGCAAAATAGGCCACAAAGAGGAGGTCATCCCCGGCCGGGACAAAGTAAAGCCGCACCGTCACCCGCACCGCCTGGGCCTGAATGGTCGTATCGGCAGTGAACTCCACCAGCAGCGCTTCGCGACCGTTCACCTGCACCCGCTCGCTGCGCCGGGCGGTGAAGTTGTAGCCCGTTTCAGGGCTGCCGATGAGGGTCAGGCCGCCGGCCAGGGCGGCCAGGGCGGCCGGCTGGTCACGGGCGATGGTTTCGATGTCGGCAAAGGTTGGGGCGCTGCCGGGCAGCACGGCCCGGCCGGCGGTAAAGACGACTAGCCGCCCGTTGGCCAGGTCTACCCCGGCCGGGTCAACCGCCCGCGTTTGGGCCGTAGGCGGGGTTATGCCCGTCTCAAACAAGGATTCAGCCCAACCGTAATCTTCAGCCAGATCGCGTGTTTCGTCCGCCCAGCCGGGCAGGCTTTGGTCTATCACCAGCCACCCGGCCGGGAAGTCCAGCGCCAACCCGGCCCGCGGATTGCTGTAGGCTTGCCAGACAACCGGCGTGGGCGTGGCAATGGTGGCCGGCGTGACCTGGGCCGTGGGCAGCGGCGTAGGCGAGGCCAGGAAGGGCAGCACGGCGATAACCGGCCGGGGCAGCAGGCTGGGGCGGGCCAGAGCCACCAGCCCCAGGCAGGCACAGGCCAAGATGAGCAGTATGCTGACCAACAACAGAACGGTTTGCCGGGCGGTTAGCGGCGGCGTGGGCGATGGTGTCTCCGGGGTGGCGGGTGGCGGATTCCCCGGCTGGGCGGGGACCCGGCCGGGGGCCACCGGCAGCCGGCTGCCGCAATATTGGCATTGCGTGGAATGGTCGGGCAAAGCCTGAAAACAGTAGGGACAACGCATAGCCAGAATTGTAAAGGGGAAAGCGCTGTATGACCAGCTTAAGGCATTCGGACGATTGGCCTGAATCGCCCAAAGAAGGGTACACTAACATCCACGACAACGCCCTGGCCAACGAAACGACGGCCTGAGATAAGATGCTGAACATCCTCTTTGTCACCCCTGCCTTTCCCCCCTTCACCGGTGGCGGCGAACGGTACGCCCGCTCCCTGGCCCTGGCCATTGTGGCCGCCGGTCACCGCGTCACCGTGGTCACCAGCAGCGCACAAACGGAAGCCGATTTCTGGCAAGGGGCACCTCTCCCCCCGGCCGGGGAGACCCCCACCCTTCCCCTGACCCTCATCCGCTGCCCGCTGCGCCCCCTGCCCCTGGGCCGGACCGGCCTGCTGGCCTGGCGCAAAGGCATGGTCCTGCTCTCCGCCTTGCCCGGCGACCAGAGCGGCTGGCTGCGGCGCATGGCCCAGGCCGTGCCGCCCATCACTGGCCTGGCCGCCACCCTGGCCACCCTGCCCGATGATTTCGACCTGGTGGTGGGCTTCAATCTCTCGTGGGAACATGCCGCCCTGGCCGCCTGGCAGTTTGCCCGGCAGCGCGGCCGCCCCTTTGTGCTGGTCCCCTTTGCCCACCTGGGCGAGGGACGGCACACGCGCATGGCCCGCAATGCCACCATGGACCACCAACGCCACCTGCTGGCCGACGCCGACAGCGTGCTGGCCCTGACCGAAGCGGAAGTGGCCGGCTTTGCCACCTGGGGCATCGTGCCGCGGCGGATTGATGTGGTGGGCAGCGGCCTGGACCCCGCACCAACGTTAACAGACCCGGCCGGGATCGTCGCCGGCTACGACCTACAAACCCCCTTCGCCCTGTTCATCGGCCGGGTCAATTATGACAAAGGGGCCATCCACGCCGCCCAGGCGGCCATCGCCCTGCGCCGCCAGGGGCTGCCCCTGGCCCTGGCCCTGGTCGGGCGCACGGCCGCCGATTTCGACAAATTCTACAGCCACCTGTCGCCCGCCGCCCGCCAGGCAGTCCGGCCGCTGGGCGTGGTGAGCGAAGAAGCCAAGCACAGCCTGCTCAGCCAGGCCAGCTTGCTGCTGCTGCCCTCGCGCACCGACTCCTTTGGCATTGTCCTGCTGGAGGCGTGGAGCCACGGCAAGCCGGTGGTGGGGGCCAGCGTAGGCGGCGTGGGCAGCGTGATCAGCGATGGCCAGGATGGGCTGCTGGTCCCCTTTGGCGACGTGGACGCCCTAAGCCAGGCCGTGGCCCGGCTGGTGACGGATGAAGCGCTAAACCGGCAGTTGGGGGCGCAGGGGCGGGCCAAAGTGCAGGCGCGCTATACCTGGGAGCGGGTGGCCGAACGGGTGCTGGCTAATTTTGCCCAATTGGTGCCGGCGGCCTGATGCGCATTCTACACCTGGTCCACCAGTACCCGCCCGAATTTGTGGGTGGCACGGAGCTGTATACACAGGCGCTGGCCGCCGCCCAGGTCCAGATGGGGCACCAGGTGGCGCTGTTTCATCCTTCGACGGCCCCGGAAGGGTCTGCCCCGGCCGGGGTTCCCCCCACACCCATACAGCCGCGAACAGGCGAAGATGGGGTGCGAGTATACGGCGTGCCATTGGGGGCGCGGGGCCGGACGGCTGTTTTTGCCGCCACTTTCCACCAGCCGGCGCTGAGCCGGGCGCTGGCCGCGGTATTGGCCGCCGAACGGCCAGACCTGGTCCACGTGCAGCACCTGATGGGCCTCCCGGCCGGGCTGGTAACCCAAATCCGGGCCGCCGGCATTCCCTACGTGGTGACGCTGCATGATTACTGGTATCCATGCGCCAACGCGCAGTTGGTGACCAATTACGATGGGACGGTGTGTGCCGGACCGCGCGCCTGGGTCAATTGTGGCCGCTGTGCGCTGGCCCGGGCCGGCCACGACTGGCCCTGGCTGGCTCCGGGCCTGGCCCCGCTGCTGGCCTACCGGGCGGCGCGGCTGCGGCGGGTGCTGGCCGGGGCAGCGGCCATCATCGCCCCCACCCAGTTTGTGCGCCAGACGTATGGGGCGCTGGGGCTGCCGGTGGCCCGGCTGGTGGTGGTGGGGCACGGCCTGGCCCTCCCGGCCGGGTATGTGCCACCAAAGCGGGAAGCGGCCCGGCCGGGGATGCTGCACGTGGTATACCTGGGCAGCGTGGCCTGGCAGAAGGGGGTGCATGTGCTGGTGGCGGCGGTCAACCAACTGCCGCACGAGGGCGTGCGCCTGACCATTTACGGCAGCCTGGATGATTTCCCCGATTACGTGGCCGATTTGCGGGCGCGGGCGACCCATCCGGGCATTCGCTTTGCCGGGCGGATTGACCGGGCGGCGCTGTGGGCGGCCCTGGCCCAGGCGGATGTGCTGGCGGTGCCGTCGCTGTGGTATGAGACGGCGGCGCTGGTGATTCAGGAGGGGTTTGCGGCCGGGCTGCCGGTGGTGGCCGCTGACCTGGGGGCGCTAACGGAGCGGGTGCGGGATGGGGTGGATGGGCTGCTGCTCCCGGCCGGGGACGCCGCCGCCTGGCGCGACGCCCTGCGCCGCCTGCGCGACACCCCTGGCCTGCTGGACCAACTACGGACCAACATCCAACCCGTGCGCACCATCGCCGAACACGTCAGCGAGATAGAGCGCGTCTACCGTGCGGGGGTGAAGGGGTGAGAAGCGTTAGCAATCCGCGACGCGGCCCGACTCACGGCTCCAGGCCACTGGGCACCGCCGCGGGCACCAGGTGACCCAGGTCTTTGGCCGCGGGGTCAGTGAGGCTCTGTAAGAAGGCGATAATCTGGCGGATTTCGCGGCTGGTGAGGGTGGTCTGGCCGTCCAGTTTAGGGTCCAGGGTGGCCAGGATGTCAACCAGGGTCACTTCGTTGTTTTGCAGCGAATCGCGCAGTTCGGGCGGCAGTTGGCGGCCATCAAAGGCGCGCAGCGATGCTTCCGGCTGCAAGTGGTGGTTGATCACATCTTCCAGCGCGGTGTAGGTGCCGTTGTGGAAGTAGGGGGCGGTCAGGGCCACATTGCGCAGGCTGGGAGTGCGGAAAGTGTATTTGTCGGCTGGCTCCAGAGTCGCTTCATAGTGACCAAAATCGAGCGGGGCGATGGGGTCCCGGCCGGGGCCAAACTGGGGCACAGCCAGGTTGTGGAAGTCATGGTCGGTGAACAGGTCGCCACTGTGGCAGGTGGCACACCCGGCCGGGCCAAAGAAGAGCAGCGCTCCTTGCTTGGCTGTGTTGGAGATGGCCGACTGGTCGCCCGCCAGGTAACGGTCCCATGGGCTGTCTGTCAGGCTAAAGGCCTGCGTCTCGAAGGCAGCGATGGCGTTGGCCGCGTGTTGGAAGCCCAACGCCGCCAGGGGCACATCGGGGAACGCTTGCTGGAATAGCGCCTGGTAGCCGGGAATGGCCAGCAGGCGCTGCATGATGGCCTCCCAAATGGCCGGGTTGTTCTCTGGGCCATTGGGGATGCCGGCCAGTTCGTTGGGGTTGCCAAACACGTCCACGTCGTTCCACCCGGCCGGTTGGTCTGCGTAGTCGCCCTTCTCGATGATTTCGCCAGGCTCGGTAATGTAGCCGGCGATGTTGTACCAGCCGCCGCGCATCTCGTCACGGAAGGTAACCGGGAACATGGCCTGGGCGGCCAGGACGTTGTCCAGACCGTTGGGCAGGTAAGCCCCGGCCGGGGTCACAAAGCCCGTGGCCGCGCTGCCGGCTACGCGCGCATCCCAGAACATGGTATCAAACTCCGGCAGGCCGCGGTTATACAGCTCAAGCGCATTGCGCGGCACAAAGGTGCGGTTATCGCCTAACTGGCGGGCCGGCCCCACGCCGCTGCCGCCGGTGCCAATGGATAGGCGCAGCCCATCGCTGGTGCCCAAATCCATCTGGTGGCAGGTGGCGCAGGAAGTATCGCGGTTGCCGCTCAACTCCTTGTCAAAAAAGAGCATCTGGCCCAGAGCTACCAGGGCTGGGTCCTGGGCCGGCGGGGCGGCCAGCGGGGCCAGCCCTTCGCGCTCCACAATCGCCTGGATGCTCTGGTCCAGGTCGGCGGCCAGCGTTTGCTGCCGCAGCAAAGCCACGCCCACCAGGGCCAGGCCAATAACAATGAGAATGCCGATAAGTGCTTTCATGGGTAATTTGCGCTTTGTGATTTGTGAGTCGTGTTACGTGTCAGTTCTCCAGCTTGAGCCACATTATAGCTTCATGCCCGGCCGGGGGGCAAAACGCCCCCTTCCTCACTTACATGAACCTCATCTTGCCCAATCTGGCCGGCAAAACGGAACACCCCGCCCGAATCAGGCTATAATCTCCCCATGCTATCCCTGGAGAAACAGAACGCCTGGCGGGCGCAGTACCAGCAGCGGCGGCCTGGCTGGCAGCCGGCCACGGAGCTGTATGCGGCCTGGGTGCGGCAGCAGCTCCGGCCGGGGAGCCGGGTGCTAGATTTGGGCTGCGGCCGCGGCGGATTGGTGGAGCAGTTGGCCGCCGAGGGGCTGCCGCTGGCTCAGGTGGTGGGCATCGACCCCGACTGGCACTCACTGCATGAACACCGGCTGCGCCTGCCGCGGGCACAGGCGTTTAGCCACCCGCTGCCCTTTGCGGCGGCCAGTTTCGACCTGATTTTTGCCAGTTGGCTGTTGGAGCATTTACCCCGGCCGGGGGCCGACCTGGCCGAGATTGCGCGTGTACTCCGGCCGGGGGGCGCATTCGTTTTCATCACCCCCAATAAGCGCCATCCCCTGGCCACCCTCAACCGCCTCTTTGGCCGGCTGGGACGCTGGCAGGGACAACTGGTGGCTCGCCTGTACGGCCGGGCCGCGGCCGACACCTTTCCCACCTACTACCGGGCCAACACGGCCGGGGTGCTGGCCCAACTGGCCCTGGCCCACGGCCTGGCCCTGGAGCAACTGGCGGTGGTGCCCGACCCCACCTACCTGGCCTTCAATGCGCCCCTCTTCCGGCTGGCCTGCGCCGTGGAGGAACGGCTGCCGGCCACCTGGGGTGTGCATCTGGTAGGGGTGTTAGCCATGCGCTAGGCCTGCTCGATCATTTTGCCAATCCCCTCTACAATTGGCGGCATGGAATTAAAGCAAATTGAACAAATCGCCATCGAGATTGCCCGGGAAGCGGGCGGACTGCTGCGCCAGGGGTATGGCCAGCGCAAAGAAATCAACAGCAAAAGTTCAGCCATCGACCTGGTGACGCAATACGACACGGCCGCCGAGGCGCTTATTGCCGGCCGTCTGCAAGCCGCCTTCCCTACCTACCGCCTGCTGGGTGAAGAGGGGGGCGAGCAGAACCACACTGGCAGCAGCCGCATCTGGTACGTGGACCCGCTGGACGGCACGAACAATTTCGCCCACGGTTTTCCCGTGTTCTGCGTTTCGCTGGCGCTGTATGACGGCAACCAGCCGCTGGTGGGCGTCATATACGATCCGCTGCGCGATGAGTGTTTTCATGGCGCGGCCGGATTGGGCGCGTATCTGACCAATGCCAGCGGGCAGCGTACGCGCCTGCAAGTGGGCCAGGCGGCCACGCTCACGGAAAGCCTGCTGGCTACGGGCTTTCCTTACGACCGGCACACCAGCGCGCAGGACAACATTACCCAGTTGGCCGCATTTCTAAAGCGGGCGCAGGGGCTGCGGCGGGCCGGGTCGGCGGCGCTGGACCTGGCCTACGTGGCCGCCGGCCGGCTGGACGGTTATTGGGAATACAAACTCAGCCCCTGGGATGTGGCTGCCGGGGTACTGCTGGTGCAGGAAGCCTCCGGCCGGGTTACCGATGTGACCGGCCACCCCCTGGTCATTGCGGCAGATAAGCTCTCGCTCATCGCGGCCAATGACACCATTCATCCGCAAATGTGGGCCATCTTGCAGCAGCTAGACAACCAGCCCGCGCCCATCCATCCTTCCGCCACCGGGTCGCTATGATTTCCCTCAGTCGAATTCTCGCCTTCCTGTACGTTAGCAACTACCGCAGATTCTTGGGTTTCACGGTCAGCACCTGGCTCAAGCTGCTGCCCCTGGGCCTGATCACCCTGACTTTGGCGCTGCGCTGGCCGCTGTGGCTGGTGTCCTTCTGGCTGCTGCTGTTTGTGCTGGTTTTCATCGTCTATGGCCTGGCTTCGCGCACCGGCTACAAGCGCTTTGTGGCCGAGACCAGCATGAAACCAGACCCGGCCCTGGCGGCTCCGGCTCCCAATGCGAAGCTGGCCCTGCGCGCCACCGGTATTTTTAGCCTGAACGACCGCGAAGATTATGTGCTGGAACACCCGGCCGAGTATTGGCGGGTGCCGCTGGGCCAGCACATCTTCATGGTCCGGCACCGGCCGGGGACGTTCCTATACCAGGTAATCAAACCGGAGTTCATTGAAAAGGTCGAGCCGGGCTACCTGCTCTTTGGGGCTAAACCAAAGCGCGCCCTGGCCCTGACCTTCCTGGTAACCTGGGGGCCGCAATACGCAGAGTACAAGCTTTACTACGTGGGCACTGAAAACGCCCAGCCCCCTAACCAGCGACGCACCGTCTACCTGACCTTCACCAAAGAAGAGGATTGGCAGCGGATGTGGCACAGCCTGCTCACACCAAAGCACCAGGCATAACACGCGGCCCAGCCAATGCCGTTGCAGCACCCCGGCCGGGGGGTCCCCTCTCTACTCCGCCGGGCCTAGCCAGCGAGTAAAAAACGCCTCCAGCGAGAAACCGGCCGCCTCTTCCATGACCGCCTGGAAATCCGCCTGGCTGGCTGTGCCGCCGCCATAGCGGGCGAAATAGGCCCGCAGGCCACCAAAGAACGCCTCGTCGCCCATTTCCTGCCGCAGTTCATGCACCATCACCGCGCCCCGGTTGTAGGCATCAAAGGCCAGCAGCCGTTCCGGCGGCGCTTCGTCCAGGGGATAATCTTTGCCCTTTTCGGCCACCTCGGCCAGGATATTCTCCATCTCGCGCTCCAGAGCACCGGGATCGCCGCGCTCCAGCCACAGCAGTTCGGTATAGGTGGCAAAGCCTTCGTTGCGCCAGATGTCGGCCCAGGAGCTGGGCGTGACCCAATTGCCAAACCAGGCGTGGGCCAGCTCATGGACCACGGTGCGCTCGTTTAGCATCTGGTAGGAGAGCAGGGTCATGGTTTGGTTTTCCATGGAAACGCCCATGGCGTAGTAGGTCGCCTGGCCGTAGCTCTCAAAGGGGTAGGGGCCATACAGCTCGCTGAGCCAGTCCACCGCTTCACCGGTAATGTCCACGGCATCCAGGTACTCTTCTTCAAACTCCGGGAAGTAGTAGTAGACCAGCGGGGTGCCGCCGGGTGATACGTCATCGACGCGTAGATAGTGCCCGGCCGCGGCCAGGGCCAGGTAGGGGGCCATGGGGTAGTTGTGCTGCCAGTAGAAGGTCACGGCACTGCGGCCATCGGGCATGGTGGACAGGGCGCTATCGACCAGTTGGCCGTTGCTCACGGCAGCCAGCCCACTGGGGACGGTCAGGTTGATGTGGAAGATGGCTTTGTCGGTGGGGTGGTCGTTGGCCGGGAACCAGTAGCGGGCACCATCGGGTTCGTTGAAGACGTAGAAGGTGTTGTTGGCCAGGAAGGTCAGTCCCAGGTAGTCGGCAAAGCGGATGTAGGGGGATTTTTCTTGCACGGGCTGGCCGGCGTAGCTGACGGCCAGGCTGAAGGGGGTCTCCCCGGCCGGGAGCGGCTGTGGCAGTTCTACCAACAGTTTCCGTCCTTCGCGGGCATACCCGGCCGGGACACCGTCCACCGTCAATTCGCTAATCTCAAAGCCCACAAAATCGAGCGAAATCTCGGCCAGGTCCGCTTCTGTACCCAGCATGTCCAGTGTGGCCGTGCCCGTCACGCTGCCCGCCGCCGGGTCGATAGCCAGGTCCAGCGTGTAGGTCAGCACGTCATAACCCGTGTTGCCCAGCTCCGGGATAAACGGGTCCCCGGCCGAGCGCCCCCCACTGACCATGGTGGCCGTGGGGGTGGGGATAGGCGTGGGGGTTAGCGGCGGCAGCGTGGCCGTCGGCGGCGGTGGCAACGGTGTGGCCGTCGCCGGTGGCAATGTGGCCGCCTCCTCCACTTCAGCTACCGCCGGCCCGCTTGCCCCCTGGCAGGCGCTGACCAGCAGCACGCCCAGGGCCAGCAGGAGCAACCCTACCCGCGCGCCCCGGCCGGGGCGACCACCCTTTAGCGTCTGTTCAAAAGCATGTTTATGAGCTTGCATTCTCGCCTCTTTATAAGCATACTAATCCCATGGCAATGGTCGCTGGAACCCGGCCGGGTGGCCGGTCAGACCGCAAAAGGCGTTACTTGCCGGTATGCTAATGACTGATCATTAACTCAGGAGCGGCAATTTGTCCACTAAACCGAGCCTTCGGCCGCTAGATTTCCAACCAATTATTTATGAAGGGCAGCGCATGTGGTATCTGCGGGACCCGCTGCGGCTGACGGAGCAGCAGTTGGTAATGCCCCAGGTCCTGGCCCAGATTCTGCCCTTGCTGGACGGCACGCGCGATGAGGCCGCTATCCACCAGGAGTTTTGCCGCCAGCTTGGTGAATGGATCGATGTGGCCATTGTCCAAAACACGCTGGCCCGGCTGGACGAGGCCTGCCTGTTGGAAAACGAGCGCGCCCAGCAAGCCATGGCCGGCCAACTGGCCGCCTTTCGCGGGCAGCCCCACCGCCAACCCGCCCTGGCCAACCTGAGCTACCCCGGCGACCCGGCTGCGCTGCGCGCGTTGTTCCGGCAATATGCGGCCGGTTCCCGGCCGGGGACAACCCCACCCTGGACCGGCCGGGCCATTGTTTCGCCGCACATCGACTACCAGCGCGGCGGGCCGGTGTATGCCCGCGTGTGGCAGCAAGCGGCCGAGGCGGTGGCCGAGGCCGAGCTCGTCGTCATCTTCGGCACCGACCACAACGGCGCAAACAACCTGATCACCCTGACGCGCCAGGCCTACGCCACCCCGTTTGGCGTGCTGCCGGCGGTGCCGGCCCTGGTCGACCGGCTGGCCGAAGCGTATGGGCCAGAAAAGGCGTTCGCCGCCGAACTGAACCACCGGGATGAACACTCCATCGAACTGTCGGCAGTGTGGCTGCATTACACTTTTGAGCAGGCCGGCCGGGAGGCCTGCCCCATGCTGCCAGTCTTGTGCGGTTCGTTTTACCGTTTTGTGGCCAATGGCGACCACCCGGCCGGGGATGAGGCGCTTAGCGCATTCATCCACACCCTGCAGCAAGAGACCGCCGGCAAAAAGGTACTGGCCGTGGCCTCGGTCGATTTTGCCCACGTAGGGCCTAACTTTGGCGACGACTTCCCCATGGACCAGGCGCGGCGCGCCTGGCTGACCACCGGCGACAAAAGCCTGATTGCGGCTGTGAACCAGGGTGACCATGCACGTTTTTACCAGGAGATTGCCGCCATACAGGACCGCAACCGGATTTGTGGCTTTTCTTCTATCTATACCATGCTGCGCTATCTGCAAGCCCCCGGCCGGGAACCGCTGCGAGGGCTGGAAGTAGCCTACGACCACTGCCCGGCCGACGCCGAAGACACCTCATTAGTCTCGATTGCCGGTTTGCTGCTGGCGTAAAGCACTGTACGCAGGCATCCATCACAATGCCCTGTGTGCCCTGCCCCCACGAAAGGTGCGATAATGAACGAGAACGGAAACAAGAGAGACAACTGGTTGATGTTTGGGCTGGGCGCAGTGCTGGCGGTTGGCGTTGTGCTGGCAGTGGCACTCTATTTGCGCCCCCGGTTGTTCACGCGCACCCAACCGATCGTCTTGTCGGTTTAGGCCCGCGGCAGCCGGCGGCACTACAGGCCATCCTCCACCATTCAGGCGCTGCGTGCTACGAAAGCGCACACCCTCAGCCTCCGTGTGACCCATGCGTTTCTGCGAAATCCTGCTTATCCTGCTGAATCTGGCCATCCTGCTGCGCCCGCTGTTTGCCTTTAGCCGCCGCTGGCGCTGGGCCGACCTGCTGCCGCTGGCCCTGCTGGCCATGCTCATTGTGCACCTGATTGTTGAGGGCTACCGCTGGCAGATGGTGCCGCTTTACCTGCTGTCTTTGGTTTTGGGGCTGTTGGCCGGCAACCGGCTGCGCCACCCGGCCGGGACAACCAGGACGCTGCCCCCAACCCGCCGCACCTACCTGGGCGTTGTTCTGGGGCTGATCTGGCTGGTGCCAGCCGCCGCTCTGCCCATCCTCTTCCCCGTGCCCGTCCTGCCCGCACCCGATGGCCCCTACGCCGTCGGCAGCCGCACCTACTATCTGCGAGACGAGACGCGGGACGAGCCTTTCACCCCGGATCCGGCCGACAAGCGAGAGATTATGGTGCAGGTCTGGTACCCGGCCGGGGACAACCGCGGTGCGCCAGCCGCCCCCTACATCGAAGGGCTGTCCATCGCCGCCCCGGTCATCGCCGCGCGGCTGGACCTGCCCGGTTTCCTACTGGACCATCTCAACCTGGTGCGCACCCACGTACAGCAAGACGTACCGGTGGCCAGCAATGGCGCGCCCTTTCCGGTCATCCTTTTCTCCCACGGCTTGCGCGGCCTGCGCCAGCAAAACACCGCCCTATTCATCTCCCTGGCCAGCCATGGCTACGTTGTCGTCAGCACCGACCACACCTACGGCAACATCCTGACCATCTTCCCCGACAACCGGGTGGTGTTTTACGACGAGGCCCTGGCTTTCCCGCCAGGACTCTCCGTCGTGGCTGCCGGCAAGCGGTTGGTGAACACCTGGAGCCAGGATAACCGCTTTGTGTTAGACCAATTGACGGTATGGCAAGACACAGCCGGGCACCCCCTCTCCGGCCGGGTAGACCTGGGCCGCGTGGGGCTGGCCGGGCACTCCACCGGCGGCGGCACGGCGGTGGAAACGTGCGGCCGGGACAGCCGCTGCCAGGCGGTGGCCGTGCTGGATGGTTGGATAGAAGCCGTGAGCGAGGAGGTGGTGGCCGCCGGGCTGGCCCAGCCGGCCATCTACCTCAAAACTGACGAATGGCTCAGCCCGGAGAACAGCGCGGCCGGTGCCGCGCTCATCACCCATTCCAGCGGCGCGGTCTACCAGGTGACCATCGCCGGTGCGGCCCACTTTGATTTCAGCGATCTGCCGCTCTTTTCGCCGCTGTCTCCGCTGCTGGGGCTGTCCGGCAGCATTAACAGCCAGCGGGCGCTGGAGATTGTCAATGGCTATGTCCTGGCCTTCTTTGACCAGACATTAAAAGGCCAGCCCGCCCCTCTCCTGACCAACGACAGCTCCCGCTTCCCCGAAGTCACTTTTGAAGGCCCGTGATCCGGCCGGGTGCACAACCAGTTTTGCCAGATTCGGCCGCCAGCTTTCCGCGCTTCGGCCGTAACTCAGGGTTTGGTCAGGTTGACCACGGGCGCTTGCAGCACGCGTTGCAGTTCGGCCACGTGCAGCCGCATCAGGGCATTGATGGCCCCGCCGCCGGCGTACACCAGGGTTTGAGCCAGCACCTGCTCGTCTAGCAGCGTGGGCAGGGGGGTGCGGTGGCCAAATGGCGGTACCGTTCCCACCGGGAAGCCGGTAATGGCCTGCACTTGTTCGGCGTCGGCCAGGCGCAAGCGCCGGCGGCTCACCGCCAGGTGATCGGCCAGCCGCCGCCAGTTGATGCGATGATAGCCGTTGCCAATGACCAGCACCGGCCGGGGCGCGCCCACCTCCTCTTTCACCAAAAACAGCACCGACTTCACAATCTGCACCGGAGTGATACCCGCGGCCGTGGCCGCTGTTTCTACCGTTGGCGTCTCATCTGCCAAAAACACAATCTGCGCCGCGATGGCGTGGCTGGTAATGAAGCTGTCCAGGTCTGCTGCGTTCATCATATTTCTCCGGCGCTTATCCTGCCCGCAATGGGCCAGATTGTCAATGGCCGGGCGCTTTTTGCCGGCATCGCCCGCCCCGGCCGGGGGCTGCCCAGCTTTACAACCAGAGGGGCATGTGATAAGCTTTGCCCATATCTGGCACCCAGCCCGGCCGGGCGCTGTAAGTCAGAACGCAAGATGCCTACACTAAGATAACACTTAGAATCGGCATGACAGATCCGTCATTTGGGGCAGCACAGATATCGTTTCACGAGGACAGGGCATGGACAAACAATGCAGAAAGGTAGTCTGTATCGAAGACGAAATCGAGATGATTGAGCTGGTCCGGCTCATTCTAAGCCGGGTCAACATTGAGGTATTTGGGGCGTTGGGAGGACAGGAAGGGCTTCAGTTAATCAACTCAGTGAAACCAGACCTGGTCCTGCTGGACCTGATGATGCCTGGAATGGACGGTTGGGAAGTGTACCAGAACATGAAAGGCTCTTTAGAAATGCGCGACATCCCCGTGATTGTCGTCACGGCCAAGGCCCAGAGTATCGACCGTGTCTTGGGGCTGCACATTGCCGGGGTCGATGACTACATCACCAAACCGTTCGGCCCGCGCGAACTGTTGGACAGCATTGAGAAAGTCATGAACACGCATTTGCAGGACCACGCCGGCAATGGCATCGGCACCGCCTGATCAATTCATTTTTCCGCAGGCCCATCATTAAACCGCCTTTTTCAAACCACCGCCTGGGGCGGTGGTTTTTTGTTGCCCACACAGACCATAGGCAGGCATATAAACAGCACCCGGCCCCGGCCGGGGAACTCCCAGGCAACGCGTGTTAGCCAATCGGCCATGCCCCTTCCAAACGCCCTGGCGACCAAGTTCTGGCGACTGCGCGTGGAACTCTGCCGCATCGGTGTTAGAATCATGTTGGATGTTTTTGGCTTCTTTACCTCTGCGCTCTGCCGTGTTGGCCGCCTAAGGTGGCCGGCACGTCAGCCGTGGCGCAACTGCCAGGAGTACCCTGGATGCCGGATTGGGTTTACCTATGTTAAAGAGAACACCGTTCCATTCCCGTGTTGAACCGCTGTGCGTCAGTTATGATTGGCGTCGCTGGGCCGGTTATGTGGTCGCCAGCAAATATGAGCTGACGCATGACCGCGAGTATGCGGCCATTCGCAACGCGGCGGCCCTGATTGATGTTTCTCCCCTGTTCAAGTACATGGTCACCGGCCGGGACGCGGCCCGCTTTTTGGATCGCCTGATGACACGCGACATTGCTAACTGCCCGGCCGGGCGCGTACTCTACGCCGTCTGGTGCGACGAGCGCGGCCAGGTCATCGAAGATGGCACCGTCACCCGGCTGGCCGAAGACAGCTTCCGCGTCACCGCCGCCGAACCAAACCTGCGCTGGTTCCTGGACAACGTGGGGCACCTGGATGTCGACATCCGCGACGTATCGGCCGAGATGGCCGCCCTGGCCGTGCAAGGTCCGCGCGCCCGCGAGGTTCTGCTGCGTGTTACCGACCCGGCTGTGGCCAGCCTGAAATACTTCCGGGCGATGGAGGCTACCATGGCCGGCCGGCCGGTCTCCATTTCACGCACCGGCTATACCGGCGACTTGGGCTATGAAATCTGGCTGGCGGCAGAAGATGCGCCGCTTATTTGGGACACGCTGATGGTGGCCGGGCAGGATTTTGGGCTGCTCCCGGCCGGGATGCTGGCCCTGGATATCGCCCGAATTGAAGCCGGCCTGCTGCTAATCGATGTGGATTACACCCCGGCCAACAAAGCCTTCATCGACGCGCAAAAATCCAGCCCCTACGAACTGGGGCTGGGCTGGGCGGTGGACCTGGCCCGGCCGGGCTACTTCATCGGCCGGCGGGCGCTAGAAGCGGAAAAGCAGCGCGGTTCCGAATGGCAGTTTGTCGGCCTGCAGGTGGATTGGGACACGCTGGAACAAACCTATGCCCGCCTGAAGCTGCCGCCCCAGGTACCGTCCACCGCCTGGCGGATGAGCGTGCCTTTGTATACCCGCCCCGGCCGGGAAGCCGGTTATGCCACCAGCGGCTGCTTCTCCCCCCTGCTCAAACGGTACATTGTGCTGGCCTCCGTCTACACCCGCCACGCTGCCCCAGGCACCCAGCTAGAGATGGAGATCACCGTCCAGCATATGCGCCGCCGCGTGGCCGCGCAGGTCGTCGAAACCCCCTTCTTCAACCCGCTGCGCAAGCGGAAATAGCCCAGAGACCCGCAAAGGCGGCCGGCCCATCTTCCTGGTTGGCCGTCTCACAAAAGGCAAAGACCATGAAATATGATGCGATTATTATCGGTGGTGGGCACAACGGGCTGGTAGCGGCCGCCTACCTGGCCCGCGCCGGTTTGCAGGTGCTGGTGCTGGAGCAGCGGCCGCTGCTCGGCGGGGCAACCGTTACCGAAGAACTGCTTCCCGGCTTCAAGTTCTCCGTCTTCTCCTACGTGGTCAGCCTGCTCCGGCCGGAGATCATTCGTGACCTGGACTTGCCCGCCCACGGCCTGCAAATCCTGCCCCTGGAAAGCACCTTCACCCCCATGGAAAACGGCGATTACCTGGTGCGCTGGGCCGATCACGACCAGACCTACCAGGAGCTGCTGCGCCATTCCCCCCGCGATGCCGAAGCGTACGACGAATACGGCCGCCTGATGGCCCACCTGGCCAAAGCCGTGAAGCCCATCCTGGGCGTGGCCCCGCCCGACATCACCACCCTGGACCCGCGCCAATGGCGCGACGTGGCCAGCCTGGGCCGCCATTTCCTGGGGCTGGACGATGCCGAACTGCACGCCCTGGTCAAGATCATGACCATGAGTTCGGCCGATTTTCTGGACGAATGGTTTGAAACGGAGCCGCTCAAGGCGACCATGTCGGCTAGCGGCATTATCGGCACATTTCTCGGCCCGCGGTCACCGGGCACAGCCTACGTGCTGCTGCACCATTACATGGGCGAGATTGACGGCGTCTTCCGCGCCTGGGGCTTTGCCCGCGGCGGCACCGGGGCAATTGCCGAGGCCATTGCCGCGGCGGCCCGCCAGTTTGGGGCCGAGATCCGCACGGATGCGGCGGTGGAGCAGGTGATTGTGCGCAATGGGCAGGCGGTGGGGGTGGCGTTGGCCAATGGCCAGGAGATTTATGCCAGCCGGGTGCTGTCTAGCCTGGACCCCAAACGAACTTTTTTGCAGTTGGTAGAGGAGAAGTGGCTCCCGGCCGGGTTTGTGAACGATATCCGCAAGTTCCGCTTTCTCGGTTCCTCGGCCAAAGTCAACCTGGCATTGGACGGTTTACCCAGCTTCAGCGCCCGGCCGGGTTACGGCCCCCACCTGCACGGCGCCATCTCCATCAGCCCCAGCATCGACTACCTGGAACGTGCCTACGACGATGCCAAATACGGCCGCTTCTCCCGCCGCCCCTACATGGACATCATCATCCCTTCGCTCATTGACCCCGGCATGGCCCCGCCCGGCAAACACGTTATGTCAATCTTTGTGCAGTACGCCCCCTACCATTTGGCCGAGAGCAATTGGGACGAGCAGCGCGAGGCCCTGGGAGATACCGTGATCAACACGCTGGCCGAATTTGCCCCCAACATCAAAGAGATCATCCTGCACCGCCAGGTCATGACGCCCCTGGACATCGAGCGGGTTACCGGTCTGACCGAGGGCAACATCTTCCAGGGTGAACTATCCCTACACCAGCTCTTCTTCCTGCGCCCGGCGGCCAAGTGGAGCCGCTATCGCACGCCCATTCCCGGCTACTTCCAGTGCGGTTCCGGCACCCATCCTGGCGGCGGCATCATGGGTGCCTCTGGTCGCCTGGGAGCATTGGCCGTACTGCAAGACTTGAAGGTACCCAACCCGTAGCCAGCACCGGCACACCCGCCCGCCAGTCTGGCGACATGCGCTGAAAAGGAGAATTTGTACATGCGTGTTCGTTTTTGGGGTGTGAGAGGCAGCATTCCAGTCCCTGGTCCACAAACAATCAGGATTGGGGGGAATACCGCCTGTGTCGATATTCTGACTTCTGATCGCCAGCTCATAATCCTGGATGCAGGTTCGGGTATCCGGCGGCTGGGACAATCACTAGAAACGGAAAATGCCCGGCGCATTGTCGGCACCCTGCTTATCAGCCACACGCATTACGACCACATTCAGGGCTTCCCCTATTTCCGCCCCGCCTTTGCCCGCAACAATCGCTTTGTGGTAGTGGGGCAGCGGCGCGTGGGGCCACGGCTGGAGGAGGTTCTGGCCCGGCAGATGATTGAGCCCTATCTACCCTTTGAGTACAAGACGCTGTCAGCAGATTTTCACGTAAAGGAGGTGGCGCACGGCGAAACCATCGTGATTGGCGACGAGACTCGGGTGCGGGCGGCGGATATGAATCATCCGGGCGGCTGCCTGGGCTTTCGCATTGAGAATCGGGGGGTTGTGGTAGCCTATTGCACCGACACGATGCATGCCAACGACCAGGTGGAACCCAATGTGCTGGAGCTGGCGCGCGATGCGGATCTGCTCATCCACGATGCCCATTTCACGCTGCAAGAGCGCGAGACGTTTGCCCACTGGGGGCACAGTAGTTGGCTGGAAGCGACGCGCACGGCGCGCGAAGCGAATGTGAAGTGCCTGGCGCTGTTCCACTTCAATCCAGACACGACGGATGAGTACCTGGAGAACGAGATTCTGCCCAAGGCACGCCGGGAATTCGCGCAAACGATTTTGTCCCGCGAGGGCCTGGTGCTAGACCTGCCGTTATCGGACGCAGCGCAGCGGCAGTTGTTTGACTCCCCCGGCCGGGAATAAGCCCACCACCAATTGCCGGAAAACAGGAATCGTTTACAATACAGGAGCGCTAAATAGTACTTTTAGCCCAGGTAACGTGCCAGTTTCAACCGTTCCCGGCCACTCTCGCAGACCAGTCAAGCGTTCGCCAGGCCCGCTGCACCAGGTGTCATCATTGGAACGGGAAACAGCGCAGCAACAACGTAGTGCAGGGACTATCTTGAGTCAATCGATTCTGGTTGTGGATGACGAGCCAATGGCGCGTACGCTGCTGCGCCTGATGTTGGTGCGGGCGGGATTCGAAGTCATCGAAGCCGAAAACGGCTACGATGCCCTCACAAAGATAGACGCCAAAGCGCCCGATGTCGTTATCCTGGACGTTATGATGCCCGAAATGGACGGTTTTACCGTGTGCGAGAAGCTGCGGGCCAACGCCCAGACCGCGCACCTGCCCATCATCATGCTGAGCGCCAAGACGGACCAGCAGAGCATCAAGCGGGGCAAAGACGCCGGTGCCGATGAGTATCTGACCAAGCCAATCTCCCATGACGAATTGACCCGCCACGTGCACCGCATCCTGGGCTAATCACCCGGCCGGGGTCATCCCCGCCCATCCTTACCAACACCCCAAATCCAGGCATTCCCCCCGATTCCCCCGTCCAGCCCCTACAGGACAATCGGGATATTTCCTATTCGGCGAATTGCGAGGTAAAATCCTGAACCTGGCCAGAACGCGGAAGCCGGCCCGCTGGCAGGCACCGCCTTCGCTACCAGGCAAAGTACCTGAATGCAATTCTCAAAACGTTTGGAGGTTCACGCTGCATTATGGTGAAACGAATTGGCTTGCTTGTCATATCCTTTCTGCTAGGGGCGGCCTTAACCACCGCCATCGTTATGTTCCCCTTAGGCACCACCGTCGCTGAGTTCGGTGCCTTCTATTTCTTCATGACCTCACTCGCATTCGGCATTGCGATTGCGCTCGTCCTGGACAAATTTGCCGGCACAGAACTGCTGCCCAAATAGCCGCCAGGCGGCCAAACGCCGCACGGTGCGCGTGACCCACCCCATAATTACTCTCATCGAACGGAGGGAGTATGTCCGCGCAAATCATTGATGGAAAAGAAATAGCGGCCCAGGTACACGAAGAAGTGCGCCTGGCTGTCGCCAAAATGAAAGAAACCCACAACTACACGCCAGGGCTGGCCACCGTGCTTGTTGGCGAAGACACCGCCTCGGCCACCTACGTGCGCATGAAGCGCAAAGCGTGCGAAGAGTTGGGCATTCGCTCCATTGGCCGTGAAATCCCAGCCAACATTTCGCAGGCCGAGCTTATGGCTCTGGTCACCGAACTAAACGCTGACCCGGCCGTGAACGGTATTCTGGTGCAGCTCCCCCTGCCCCGGCACCTCAACGAAGAGGCCATCCTGAATGCCATCGCCCTGGAAAAGGATGTGGATGGTTTTCACCCGGTCAACATCGGCCGGCTGGCCATGAAAGGACGTGATCCGCTGTTCATCCCCTGCACCCCCTACGGCGTCATGGTACTGCTGGAGAAGTCCGGCGTAAAGGTCAGCGGCGCCGACGCCGTGATCGTTGGCCGGTCCAACATTGTGGGGCTGCCGGTGGCCATGCTGCTGCAAAAGGCCAATGCCACCGTCACCATCTGCCACAGCCGCACCCGCGACCTGGCCGGCCACATTCGCCAGGCCGACATTCTAATCGCGGCCATTGGCCAGGCTGAAATGATCACTGGCGACATGATCAAACCGGGCGCCACGGTCATTGATGTGGGCACCAACCGCAAAGATGACCCCAGCCGCAAACGGGGCTATCGCCTGGTTGGCGATGTCGATTTTGAATCAGCCAAAGAGGTTGCCGGGGCGATTACGCCGGTGCCGGGTGGCGTGGGTCCCATGACCATCGCCATGCTGATGAAAAACACTTACCACGCCGCCGAACTGGCCCTGAAGATCTAAACTCGAGATTTGAGCCGGGGCTAGAGGCGTCGTCTGCGTTGTCTCTAGCTCTGGCCTCTTCCTTCAGCCGCCGCCAGGCCCCAATCACATAAAGCGATAAAAAACCTGGTTACTCAGGAACCAGCCGCGCTCGGTTAGCCGCAGATGCCGGCCGGTTTGTTGCAGCAAGCCCCACCCCTCCAACTGTGCCACCACAGAACCATACGCAGCCTGGAACGGCTCGCCAAACTGTTCGGCGAAGGCATCCAGGTCTAGCCCTTCTTGCAGCAGGCGCAGTTGGGTAATGACCGTGTCGGACATAGCCTCCGGCCGGGATAGTTGATGCTGCTCAGCCACGGCGGCACTCAGCGGGTACGCCCCCGGCCGGGACGAACGCATGCGCCGGATGTAGACACGGGGCTGCTTCACCACCGCATAGCGGCAGCCGGCCGCGTGGCCGTGCGCCCCTGCCCCCAGGCCCAAATACTCACCATTACGCCAGTAAGTCAGGTTGTGTTCACACGCCCGGCCGGGGCGCGCCCAATTCGAGATCTCATAATGCTCAAAGCCGGCCGCCGCCAGCGCCGTGCAGGCATAAGCATACTCATCCGCCGCCAGGTCAGCGTCCGGCGGCTCAAACAACCCCTGGTGCAGCCAGCGATGCATCGGCGTGCCCGGCTCAATCGTCAGGCAGTACAGGCTCAGATGTTCCGGCTGCAGCGCCAACACCGCCGCCACGCTGGCCTGCCAGGAAGCCAGCGTCTGCCCCGGCACCCCATAAATCAGGTCCACGTTTAGATTGTCAAAGCCGGCCGCCCGGCTCAGCGCCATCGCCTCCACCACCGCCGCAAAATCATGCTCGCGCTCCAAAAAGCGCAGTTCCTCAGCCACGGCACTTTGCACGCCAAAGCTCAGGCGGTTCACCCCGGCGGCGCGGATGGCCGCCAGGTACGCGGCGTCCACCGTGCCCGGATTGGCCTCCATGGTGATCTCGGCCGCCGGGTGCAGGTCAAAATGCTGCCGCACCTGCTGCAGAATATGGTCGATCTCCGCCGCGGCCATCAATGAGGGCGTGCCACCGCCAAAGAAAATGGTGTGTACCGGCCGGGGCAAGATGTCACCCGGCCGGGGCAGGCCGCCCACCTGGGCAATCTCCTGCCCCAACGCCAGTGCATACGCCTGCTGCAAATCACCCAGCCCGGTGTAGGTGTTGAAATCACAATAAGCGCAGCGATGCCGGCAAAAAGGAATGTGCAAATAGAGGCTGAGCGACGAACGGTTCATAGCGTTGTGCTGTCGTTTTGGACCAGACAGTGTCGATTTGGTCAGCATCCTGACTTGTCTGGCACTTCAGCATACCGTATCATATTCTTGTAAGCAACAAACCCCTGCCACCTGCCAACTGCCAGGTTTGGGCGGACCATACCACTCTTCCCAGGACCTGGCAGAAGCGCACCGTGGCCGGGTTTGGGTGAATTGCGAACTGGATGTGGGCAGTGAGTTCGTTGTGGTGCTGCCCCTACTGCATGGCCAATCGCTTGAAGAAATAGGATGAACGACTTACGTTTTCGCCAACGACTCCCCGGCCGGGGACGGATACCTGCGCTGTGGCTGGGCCTGGCCCTGCTGCTGCTGTTGCTGCTGGCCTTCCCGGCCGGGGCACAGGAGAGCACCACCGGCACCAACCAGGTGCTGGTCCTACAAGCCGACGGCCCCGTGACCCCCACCATGGCCAGCTACTTCAACCGCGGCATCAACGCCGGCCAGGCACAACAGGCCAACGCCATCCTCATCATCCTGGACACGCCCGGCGGGGGCATAGACACCACGCAAGAGATTGTGCAAAGCTTCCGCAACGCACAGGTGCCCATCATCGTCTACATCGCCCCGGCCGGGGCACAAGCCGCCAGCGCCGGCAGCATCATCACCCTGGCCGCCCACGCCGCCGGCATGGCCCCCGAAACCGTCATCGGGGCCGCCTCACCCGTTGATGGCAGTGGCGCAGATATCGAAGAGACCCTCTACCGCAAGCTGGTAGAGGACCTGAAAGCCCAGGTGCGTGGGCTGGTTTCCCGCCGCGGCGCAGCGCCCGTGGCCCTGGCCGAAGCCATGATCGAAGACGCACGCGCTGTCAGCGCCGAAGAAGCGCTGGCGGTAGGCCTCATCGACGCCGTGGCCGTCAGCAGCCCCGACCTGCTCAACCAGCTCGATGGCCTGGAAGTGACAGTTGCCGGCCAGCCACGCACCCTGCACACCGCCAACGCCCAGCAGCAGCCCCTTAACATGAGTTGGGTCGAAGTCGTCCTGCATGCTCTGGCCAACCCACTCCTCATCAGCCTGCTGCTCACCATTGGCGTGCAAGCCATCCTCATCGAACTGAGCAGCCCCGGTGGCTACGTGGCCGGCCTGATTGGCGTCCTGTCCCTGGGCCTGGCCTTCTATGGCCTGGGCCAACTGCCCACCAACTGGTTTGGTCTGGGGCTAATTTTCGTGGCCTTTGTGTTGTTCATCTTTGAAGTGAAATCGCCCGGCCTGGGCGGCCTGGCCGTGGCCGGCACGCTAACCTTGCTGGCCGGGCTGTTGGTGCTGTTCAACTCACCGGGCACGCCCTCTTTTGCCCGCATCTCACTGCTCGGCGCAATCATCGTGGCCGCCATGTCCGGCGGGCTTTTCCTCTTTGTGGTGGCCAAAGTCACCAGCGCCCAGCGCCGCCGGCCAATCACCGGCCGGGAAGGGATGATGGGGCAGCCCGGCCGGGCGCGCAAGGCCTTTGTGTTGGCCGGCGAAGGGCCGCTTGTCTACAGCGGCAACGTCCTGGTCATGGGCGAAATCTGGCAAGCCCAGGCAACGGAACCCATCGCCCAGGGCGACGAAATCAGCGTGACTGGCATCGACGGCATGGTGCTGTTCGTAGAAAAGGCATCCACCCAACCCCAACCACAGGAGACACATGCGATTTAAGGTGCAGCTGGGCAACCAGGAACAAGAAGTTGAAGTAATCCGGCAGGGCGACCAATTGCGCATTGTGCTGGGTGACCAGGTAACCGAAGTGCGCGTGCAGCACACCGACGGCGCCCACTTTGTGCTTGAATATCACGATGAGCAGGGCCTGCGCCGCCGGCTGCGCGCCGCCGGACACCGCGCCGGCGACCAGCGACAGTTATGGGTCAACGGCAGCATGGTGCAGTACACGCGCTTGCGTGAAACAGGAAAGGGCGACAGCCCGGCCGGGGCAGGCTCCCTCTCGGCGGCCATTCCCGCCGTCGTCTCCGAAATTCTGGTGCAGCCCGGCGACCTCGTAGCCGCCGGCGACAAGCTCATCCTGCTGGAATCCATGAAGATGATCCTGCCCATTCAGGCCCCCACCCCCGGCCGGGTGGCCGCCATCCACTGCCAGCCCGGTGAAGCCGTTCAACCCGGCATCCCCCTGGTCGACCTCGACCCCGTCGAGTAGCGCCCCGCATTTCTGAACGACGACTTAGAAACTCAACTGTGTACCCCACCGGCAGAGGGCAATTCCCCCGGCCGGTGCTAGACTGGACAAATAACCAAACAAGACAAAAAGGGGAATGGATGAACACAAAGCGCCTGGAAAGGCTAAAAGAAGCAATCCTGGATCATGGCCTGGACGGTATCGCCCTCGTTCCCGGCCCCAACATGGTTTACCTCAGCGGCATCCAATCGCACCTCAGCGAACGCCCAATTCTGCTGGTCATCCCTGCGGACGACGAACCGGCTATCATCATCCCCAGGCTGGAAGCGATGAAAGCCGAGGCCGCCGGCATCCCGGCCAACCGCATCTTTGCCTGGAGCGATGAAGAAGGGTATGCCGGCGCCTTCCAGCAAGCGTGCGCCCACCTGGAGTTGTCCGACTACCTGATTGGCGTCGAGGCGCTGCGTATGCGCGTGTTGGAAATGGAACTGCTGGAGCGCTATGCACCCGGCCTAAACACCACCCACGCCGAAGAAGTGATAAATGCCCTGCGCCTGCGCAAGGACCCGGATGAACTGGCCGCCATGCGCCAGGCAGCATTGATCGCCGAAACAGCCATCGGGCAGCTCCTGCCCCAGATAAAAATCGGCCAGACGGAAAAGCAAATTGCCGCCATGCTGCTGCAAGAACTCCTAAAAGCGGGCGCCCAGGCCCTGGCCTTCGATCCGATTGTGTCGGCCGGCCCCAACGGCGCCTCCCCGCACGCCGTGCCCACCGACCGTCCCATTCAGTCTGGCGATATGCTGATCCTTGACTGGGGCGCAATCGTCGACGGCTATGCGTCGGACATTACCCGCACCTTTGCCGTGGGCGAGGTTTCGCCGGAGTTCCGGCCAATTTATGAGGCGGTGCGGCGGGCCAATGAACAGGGCAAGCTGGCCGCCCGGCCGGGTGTAACCGGTCAGGCTATCGACCAGGCAGCGCGCCGGGTTATTGCCGCCGCCGGCTACGGTGAATACTTCATCCACCGGACCGGTCACGGCCTGGGGCTGGAAACCCACGAACATCCCAGCATCATGGAAGGCAACCTGGACCCGCTGCCCAAGGGAGCCGTGTTCACCGTTGAACCCGGCATCTACCTCCCCGGCCGGGGCGGGGTCCGCATTGAAGATGACGTCGTCCTGGTTGCCGACGGCCACGAATCCCTGACCACCTTCCCCCGCGAACTTATGACGGTGGGCTAGCCACGCCGGCCCATTCCGCCCCACCGCCAGAGGGCCAGGCTGCGGCCAGGCCCTCTGGCCTCACCCATCTCACCCCAACACCCGCCTATGCGCCATAAACACCCCCAATCCCCCGGCCAAAGGCTGTGGACTGCCGGCCTCTTGCTGGCTGGCCTGCTGGCCGTCTGCCTGCTGGCCGCCTGCCAGCGCCAGCCAGACCCGGCCACAAGCACACCCCTACCGCCGCCACCCACCACCGGCAGTTCGGCCACGCCCATGCCCCCGGCGGTCGTGGTCACCACCACCACCCTGCCAGACCAGCCAGTCTACACGCCGGTCGTGGCCGAGGCAGCCACAACCACGGCGGAGGGCAACCCCGCCGCCACACTACCGCCACCAGCCTACCCGGCACCCTCGCAACCGCCCCCGGCACAACCCTACCCGGCCGGGACCCCCACCCCCGCCGCCCTCAGCCTGCTGCCCATCATTCGCGGCGGCGCGGGCCTGCCCGAACCCACCGGCACCCCGCCGCCCACCCCCACCCCCACCATCGACTTCCGCGCCGTCCGGGCCGAGTTGCAAGCCAACGGTGAAGACCTGGGCTTTGTCAAGATCGGCTTCCACGTGGGCCCTGGCGGCAACACCAACGGCCTGGGCAACTGGCTGCGCCGCCTCGACGCGGCCGGGGTGCCCTTCTTCCTCAAGAGCGTCGACAACGCCGGCCCCCTCTACGAAGCACAGCAGATTATGGCCGCCAGCGGCATTCCCCACACCCTGGTCTATCGCACCAGCGGCCCCGATTACGACGTGCCCGACTACAGCCTGCCCCCAGAACAGGCTGCCCAGCAGCATTGGGCCAAACACATCGCCGTCTTCCCGGCCGAGCTAGATCGCAATCTTGTCTGGCTGGAAACGATCAACGAAGTCGACGCCAACCGCTCCGAGTGGCTGGCCCGCTTCTCCCTGGCCACCGCCCGGCTGGCCCTGGCCGATGGCTACCGCTGGGCCGCCTTCGGCTGGGCATCTGGCGAGCCAGAGCCGCAGGATTGGCAAAGCCCGGCCATGCTGGAGTTTCTGCGGCTGGTGGCCGCCAACCCCGACCGGCTGGCCATCGCCCTGCACGAATACAGCTACCTGGCCGATAACATCGGCCACGAATATCCGCACAAGATCGGCCGCTTCCAGGATTTGTTCCAGATTTGCGATCAGTATGGCATCCCCCGCCCCACGGTGCTGATTACGGAATGGGGCTGGGCGTATCAGAATGTGCCGCCGGTAGATGCGGCGCTGGCGGACATTGCCTGGGCCTCGCGGCTGTACGCGCCCTATCCGCAGGTGCGCGGCGCGGCCATCTGGTACCTGGGGCCTGGCTTTGGGGATATTGCCGACCAGGCACAGCAGCTCATTGCACCGCTAACCGAGTACGCCCTGGGCAACTACTTCCGTATCCCTCTCCCACCCGCTCAGGCCCCCATCACTCCGGCGCAATACGCGCCGTAACGGTCATTCGTAACGCACAACTTCCGGCAGGGGGCGGCGCGTTTTGGTGGGCACCCCGGCCGGGTAGCCCAGCGTAACCAACCCTTGCGGCTGCCAGTCAGCCGGCAGAGCCAGCGTCTGGCGCACCACCTCGGGGCAGAAGAGGGGCGCACACAGCCAGCAGCCACCCAGGCCCAGGGCATGAGCGGCCAACAGCAGGTTTTGGCCGGCCATGGCCACGCTTTGCGCTGCCATCAGCCACTCATGCTGCTGCCGTCGCTGGTCTGGGTAGCTGTCCATATCAGCCATGGTCAGGCAGAGCAAGATGAGCGCCGGCGCGCTGCTGATGCGCCGGTAAGCACGGGCAGCGTCCTGCTCAATTGCGGCGGGGGGCACATTGTCAGCCGCCAGGTCGGCCCGCAGTTGGCGGCCCATGGCCGCCGCCAGCCGCGCTTTGCCGCCCGGCCGGGTCAACACCACAAAGCGCCACGGCTGCCGGTTATGGGCCGAGGGGGCCCAGGTAGCGGCCGTCAACAGGCGGTCCAGCAGTTCGGGAGGGATTGGCTCCGGCCGATAATGGCGCACAGAACGCCGGCTTTGCAGGGTGGTCAGGAGCGGGTCGTTCTCAGCCATGGGTACGACAGACAAAGAGGCCGGCCAGTTTGTGCACGCGAAATGCGCCGTGGGCGGCAATATGGGCCGTCAGTATGTCGTCCAGGATGGCCACCGCCTGCTCCCAGGTGACCCCGGCCGGGAACACCGGCACAAAGCGCTCCGCCACAGTCGCCACGTAGTCAATCACCGGCTGCGGCTCCGGGAAGACCAATACCCCCGGCAAATCGTAACGCAGAACCGAGGCAAAATAGGGAGCCAGCCAGGCCTGGCCATTTTCCAGGTGAAAGGGCAGGTGGGCACGGCGCAACAGCCTCTCCAGCGGGGTCTGCTCATCCGCCGGCCACAAACGCCGCACCAGTTCCACACTCAAATCATCCAGTTCGGCCATCGTGTGTGCGCTGTTGGTGGCCGCCAGTAGATATCCCCCCGGCCGGAGCACGCGCACAAACTCCGCCACGGCTGCCGCCAGGTCGGGCACGTGGTAGAGCATGTGGTTGGCCAGCAACACGTCCACGCTGGCCGTCGCCAGCGGCAGCCGCTGCGCATCCAGGTTCAGCCGGGGTGGCTGCGGCGCGGCCAGCGCTTGCAGCATCCCCAGCGACAGGTCACCAGCGATGTAATGCGGCGTGCGGGTGCGCGCGGGATTAACATAAACACCGGAGCCGCAGCCCACATCCAGCACCTGCTCATCTCCCCGCCAGCTTAGATGGTCCAGCACCCAGGCCGGAAAGTCAACCGGCTGCGCCTCATAAAGCTGGTGGGTGCGCACGCGGATGGCCAGCAGGTCTTGGGTCTGGTACTGCTGCTTCAGAAACGTCTCGTCGCGATACAGGTCAGGTTTGTCCATATGCCAATCTCAATCGGGGGTGAATATCTTGCAGAGGATGATGGCCGGCTCTTTACCCGGCCGGGTAATCTCCCTATCCCAGGCAAAGCCCAGCCTTTGGTACAGCGCCAACGCCGGCCGGTTGCTCACCACCACACCAATTTCCACAAAGCTGTAGCCCGCCAGGCGGGCAAATTCAGTCAGGGTGAGCACCAGTGCGCTGCCAATACCCTGGTTACGCCAGGCGGGGGCCACGCCCAGATCGGCAATCTCGGCGCTGGATGGGTAGCGGAGCAGTTGTCCACTGCCCACCGGCTGGTTCGCTGAGTCGACCGCCACCAGCCGCACGCGCCGGCTGGCGGCCCGGGGCTGCAAGGAACGCCGGAACTCTTCCCGCAGTTGGCGGGGATCGCGGTGCGGGAAGCAGGTGGGGAACAGCAGTTCATCGGCCGGTTGGGCCAGCCGTAGTTGGATCCCGGCCGGGAGCGTCCCGGCCGGGGTGATTACAGGTTCAGGCATCATCAAATCTGTTTAGGCACAACACCTGGGCAGCCGGGCTGCGGCAGGTGCAGCAGGCAAAGGCTGGCCTCAATACTCGCCCGGTCCGGCAGTTCCAGCGTGAACAGCGGCGGATGGGCAAGCCGGCGCAGCTGCGGCAAAAGCGCCGCATAATCGACAACACCCTGAGTAAGGGGCAGGTGCAAATCCAACTGCCCATCGTGATTGTTCAGGTGGCAGCAGTAAAGATAAGGCGACAGCACCTCAATCCAGCGCTGGATAGGCAAGGACGAGAAGAGCGTGGCATGGGCAATATCCAGACAACTGCGCAAATTGGGGCTGTTCACGTCGCGGATCAGATCGGCAATGATTTCCGGTTCTGGGGCCCACATATTCTCCAGCAGCACAACCAGCCCATGGGAAGCTGCCTCTAGCGTGAATGGGCCCCAAAAATCGAGCTGGCGCTGGTGCCATCCCGGCCGGTAATTGGGCAGCTTGAACCCACCCATGTAGTTCGCATGAAACACCACATACTGCGCATCCAGCGCCGCCGCCGTCTGCAAGTTCTGCCGGTAACGCTTGCGAGTCACGGCCACAATTTCCGGGTCCAGGCTGGCGCTGACCATATCGTAGAACGCGCCGTGCAGCCCCAGCCGGCCGCGAAACCCCCGCAACTGCCGCTTATGGCGGGCAACAATAGCCGGCAAATCGCCGGCCAGGACGGCCGGCTCGGTAAAGGTGTGCAGCTCTAGCCCACAGCCCATCGTTTCGGCCCAGGTCCGATAGTCCAAGAAATCCAGGGAGTAGGTTGCCAGCAGTAGTTGATCCATGCAAGAAGTTGCTCCAGTCGTGAGTGAGTCAGTAGTCAGGAGCAAGGCGACAGGCACAGCGGGCTGCTTGCTGTCTGAAGCACCGGGCGGGGCCCCGGCCGGGTAGGTTGGCCACAACACAAAAAGCCTTGCGGGCAGCAAGGCTCTTTGCGGGAAGAGGAGAAAAAAGGAGGACGCTTCATATTTATTTAATGATGACGTGATTTTAGCTTGCGCCAGGAATCCAGATAGGCAAATTTAATACACTGCAATTGTAAACCAGGTTACAGTCTGGTGACGCAGACCTCAGGGCAGTTCGGCCAACCGGCCATCATTGACGACGAGCACTTTGGCGGTAAGATCAACTAGATGATTTGCGGCATCAAGCACCGCATCCCGGCCGGGAACAGCACCCCGCGCCATAGGCCACCGCCCCAAAGCCGCGGCCACGAGGAACGAGTATGACACAGCGCTGTACAAACTGCAATCAACTGCTGCTGGACGATGACACCGCCTGCTGGCAATGTGGCCAACCGGTCATGGGTGGCGGCGCCAATACTGGCGCTGCCAGAGCCACCGCGGCCCCCAAACCCTCGCAGCCCACCACCGACGTGCCGGCGCTGCTGGTCTATTCCATCCTGACCGTGGTAGTCATCTTGCTGGCCCTGGCGGTAACCATTTACCTGGGACGGCAGCCGCTGGTGCAGGCCACCAGCCAGCGCGCCCCAGATGGCTGGCTGCTGGTAGCCAATGTCAATCGCGACTTCACCCTGATACAGCCGGAGAATTGGGTGATGGTCGACGCGGATGCCAGTGACCAGCCCGACGATCCGCTGAACCAGGTGCTGGATCGCAACCCCATTTACGCCACCGTCCTCGCCCCGCTGGGGGAGCTGACCGATGAGCTGTATACGTTGTACATCGCCGCCAGTGAACCGCTGACCACCACCCGGCCGGGGGCGTTCCTGGTCGTCGTGCGCAGCCGTACCCTGAACCAGTTGACCCCCGATGACGCCCTCCGCCGCGCCGCCGCCCTGGCCGAAGCCAACGGCCTGACCCTATACAACGCCGAGTACGTGGACAATTACGACAAGAGCCACGTCTACCTGAACCTGCTCATCCCTACCGAAGCTGGCCTGTTGCACTGCCAGCAGCAGTTCATCCCCGGCCGGGGCGACAGCCTGCTGCTATCCGCCTGCGGCAGCGACCAAAACGAGATCGGCCAGATTCTGGACAGCTTCCAACGGCTCACCCCGTGACCCCGGCCGGGGCAGCCCACAACCAACCGGAGAAAACCACCATGACAGATTGGCACAAACGCAAACGACTTGAAGCCGCCATTGCCGGCGAGCGGCCCGACCGGCTGCCGGTAGCCCTGTGGCGCCACTGGCCCGGCGACGACCAGGATGCGGCAGCCTTAGCCGCGGCCCACATCCTATGGCAGCAAACCTACGACTGGGATTTCCTGAAGGTCTCCCCCTCCAGCAGCTACTGCCTGGATGATTGGGGCGCCGGCACCCGCTGGGCCGGTCACCCGGAAGGCACGCGCGAATACACCGGCCGGGTCGTCCAAACCCCGGCCGGGTGGCCCCAACTCCCCCTCCTGGACCCAACCAAAGGCATGCTGGCCACCCAAATCGAGGCCCTGCGCCTCATCACCCAGGCCCTCGGCGACAGCGTGCCGGTCATTGCCACCATCTTCTCCCCCCTCTCCCAGGCCAAAAATCTGGCCGGTGGCGACCAGATGCTGCGCCACATGCGCCAGGCCCCCGACGCCTTTGCCCAGGGGCTGCAAACCATCACCGAATCGACCCTGCGCTACCTGGAGGCGGCCAAAAAGGCCGGCATCAGCGGCATCTACTACGCCGTGCAGCACACCCGGCTGCAGCTGCTAAGCCAGGCCGAGTTCCAGCGCTTTGGCCAGCCCTACGATGAGACGATTCTCAGCGCGGCCAGCGACCTGTGGCTCAACGTGCTGCATGTCCACGGCGAAGGAGCCTACCTGGACCTGGTCGCCGATTACCCGGTGCCGGTGGTCAACTGGCACGATCGCGAGGGCGACGTGGACCTGGCCAGCGGCCTGAGGCAGATCCGCGGCGCAGCCAACGGCGGCGTCTCCCGCTGGAGCCTGCACCAGGAGTCGCCTGCAGCCGCCCTGGCCGAGGCGCGCGACGCGCTGGGGCAGACAGGCAGCCGGCGCTACATCCTGGGCACGGGCTGCGTGATCATGGTGACCACGCCCACGCGCAATATCCGCGCCTTGCGTGAGTTTGCGGCGCAGCAAACCGCATAAACTAGAGGTCAACCGTTGAAAGCTGAAGTTCGCCGGGGGTGGCTACCCGGCCGGTGTCCCGCGCAAAACTCAACACATCCAGGCTGCGCAGCAGCACCGCCGCCGCAAACAGGCCGGCCATCGACACAAAGAAAACCCCCGCATAGGCCCACACTTCAGACATCCCCAACCCCAGCAGGAAAATGTCGCGCAGCGCGCCGCCCATAAACGTCCCCAAGCCCTTGAAGATTAGGATCGAGATGGTCCACAGGCCCAGGTAAGCGCCGGCATCGGGGTCTGGCGACATGACCGCCATCAGGCTGAGGCCGCCAAAGGTGTATAGCCCAAAGCCGGCCCCAAACACCACCAGTCCCAGCATAATCAGCCGCTCTTGCGCGGCCAGGCCAGAGAGCGCCAGGAAAAGCATCCCCACACTCATCACCGTCAAACCAATGCGGGCAATGCCCGACAAACTCTCCGGCGGCCGTTTGCGCCAGATGAAGAAGCTGCCCAAGAGGGTGATCACGGTGAACGCCCCCCAATAGCCGGTGAAGCGTGTGGTTTGCCCCACGTCCAGCTTAAACACGTCGCCGCCAAATGGCTCCAGCACATTGTCTTGCATCCAGGCTGAGAAGGTGGCCAGGGAGAGAAAGACAAAGAAGAGGCGAGTGCGTGGATCGTTCCAGATGCGGCTGAAGACGGCTCTGACGGGAATGACGGGTGCGTCGGCCCCCGGCCGGGGCGCGCCCCCCGCCCTGGCCCGCTTCTCCTGCCGGACCACCGCAAAGAACCAGAAGAAGCCGGCCACGCCCATCGTCACCAGGATCATCTCCCAAAACACGCGCTCGTCATAGGTCTGCATCCAGCGGCCAAAACCAATGGCCACCACCGGGAACATGATGATGAGCACCGTCTCCACAATGCTAATGGCCAGCCCTTGCTTCGATTTGGGGGCCGTATCCCGTACCAGCGCCAGAAACGGGCTGCCAGAAATGAGCGTGCCCAGACCATAAAGCAGGAAGCAAAACAGCGCCACCAGCCAACCAACAACATCCCCCTGGTCCGTACCCAATCGCCCCAGGCTAACCCCTAGCATGGGAAAAGAGAGCACCATCAATCCCCGCCCCAACCAGATGTAGGAGGTGCGGTGCCAGCCCCACAACGTTTGCGTATCAGAGCGATGGCCGGCCCACAGGCTAATGGGCGACAGCAGGTAGCGCAGGGCAATTAGCAGGCCCACCGGCCAGGCCGGAATACCCAACTCGGAGATCATAATCCGGTTCCACACGCTGGTGGTGATGATGTCGCCCATGGCCGAGCCAATCTGGAAACTGCTCAGGCGCAAGGTTTGCCAGACATTGAATCTGGCCATGGGACTGCTGTTTTTTTCGTCCAATTGGGTCACCTCAAATCATCAGTTTTGTTACGGCGGGAGCTGGGATGTCGTTGGGCCACAACTGTTCCGCCTGATTCTAAGCTATCCGGCAATGCTGCTCGTGCGCCTGGATCAGCGCCAGAAGCAGTTCGTTGGTGAAGGCACTCATGGCGGTGTGCATCTGCCCCCAGTCAGTTGGTCCCTGCCCACCGGTCGCCTGGGCCATCTCATACAATGTCTCAAACAAGAACTCGCGGAAGAAAAGGTAAGCGCGGACGGTTTCGACCAGGGTCAGCCCATTTTCGCGCCCCATCCGCTCATACTGCCGCCCCAACTGCTGCAATTCCGCCAGCAGGGCGTCGTCTGGCGTGTCATCAGACAGGTAACGGGTGACCAATTGCAGCAGCCGGCGGCCGGTGGCCTGCTGCTCGCGCCGCGTGGCCGCATCCAGCCGCTGGTACCAGCTTTCTGCTTCCAGCCGGCCTTCGGTTAGCTCCAGGCGGGCCCGGCCGAGTGCATTTTGCATAATCACCTGGGCCCCCACCCCGGCCGGGCGCGTGGCCCGCTGACGATTGGCATGCGCTTCCAGGTCTGCCTGGCGAAAACGCCGGTGGCCGCCTGGCGTCCGCTGCACCGGGATTTCCCCCCGGTCTGCCCAGGCGCGCACCGTACTGGGATGTACCCCCAGCAGTTCCGCCGCTTCGCCCAGGTTCAACCAGTCGCTTTCCACATTCATCGCGCGCACTCGCCAGCCAAAATATGGGTGAAACTATAGCAAAAGGTCGTAACTATGCAAAGGTTTTAGTAGTTTTTGGCAATTCCGGATTCTTAGGCCGCGACTTCGTCAGGTTTGGCCCATTACCCGCTCCGCCCGGCTGATGGTCCCGCCCAGTAAGCCGCCCAATCGGCCAGCCCGGCCGCGAACTGGGCCGTGCCGCCGTGGGGGTGCACCCAGCCCAACAACCAATGCTGCCGCCCCGCCCCGGCCGGGAGCCAGTAATCCGCCAGCCAGGCACACCAACCGAAGTGCGGCGGGACCTGCCCGTAGCCATGGGGTGGTTCCCATTGCAGCCACAGCACCGGCCGGGATTGGGTTTGCGCCCAGGCGTGAATGATCTCCCCCAGCGCCGCTCCCCGGTCTGGCAGATAGGTGGTCATGTAAGTGTTGTAGAGAAGCAGCGGCCCGGCCGGGGGCAGTTGCGCCAGAAAGGCGGGCAGCTCATCTGGCAGGTTTAACGGCCGCAGCTGCACCGGTACATCCCTGCGCTGCACCTGCCGCCAGGCATCAATGCCCTCGCGCAGCCGGGCCAGGCGCAGCGGCTGGTCCGCCCACACGTAGGCCATCAGGGTGCGCTCGTCGGCCGGCGTGGCCAGCGAAAAGGGCAGGATGTCCCCGCCAATACGTCCGGCGATGCGCGGCAGCGGCCGGTAGGCGGCCAGCGCGGCCAATTCGCCGGTGCAAGTGGTGGTGAACTGGCTCCCCGGCCGGGCCAGGCCCAAATCGCGCAGCACTGTTCCCTGCTCATCCACCAGGCGAAAGGCGCGCTGCTCGGCCACCAGGTTCAGGCCGGCGCTGGCCCCCAAATCTACCAGGCAAACCTCATCCCAGGGCAGGTAAGTGAGGGGCAGCAGCCAGACCAGGCCCCGGCCGGTCTCGTTGGTTTGCACGTTGGCCGTCTGGATGAAGGCCGCCAGTGCCTCCTGGTTGGTCAGGATTGCCTGGCGCAGCGCCCGGTCTAGCCCGTCCCCGGCCGGGGGCCGCAGCCCGCCAACAGTGGGGTAATAGGCAGCCAGCGCGGCTGTGCCAGGGCTGCCCGCCAGCACCAGCCGGTGCAAACCAGCCAGCAGCAGGATGGGTACGTCAAATGAGGAACGCTCGCCGGCGGCGCTCAGCAGCCAACGCGCCAGGGGGTCAGTATCCCGGCCGGGGGCCGCCATCCAGCCAGCACAGGCCTGGAACAGGTGCGCATACAGGGGGGAGTACCCCGCGGCAAAACTCGCCTGCCGCTCAAAACGGTAGATAAGCCGGTCGGCGCGATCCCGGCCGGGGGTTATGTCTTCAAACAAGGGCGTTCCTGCATCACCGCGGCGGCTATGCTATGCCCGCTGCAAGATGTGCGTAACCACCGTGGCCCCGCTGCCACCAACGTTCTGGGCCATGGCTGTGTGGGCGCCGTCGATTTGTGCCTCACCGGCCGCGCCGCGCAGTTGCAGCACCGTCTCCACAATCTGGTAGAGGCCGGTAGCGCCCACCGGATGCCCGCGCGCCTTCAGCCCCCCCATCGTGCTGATCGGAACCCGGCCGGTGGGCAGTATCTCACCCGCCTGGGCCAGCCGCACCCCTTCGCCGCGCCCGGCAAAGCCGCACGCCTCCAGCGATAAGGCCGCCATAACGCTAAAGGCGTCGTGCGCCTCGAACAGGTCGATATCCGCCGGGCCAAGACCGGCCTGCTGGTAAGCACGCTGGGCCGACTGCTCGGCAGCCGCCAGCCAGAGCGGGTCCTGGCGGTCGTGAATGGCCAGGGTGTCAATGGCCACAGCTGAACCGATAATGCGCACCGCCTGGGGCGCTTTCGCGGTGGGAACTAACAGCACGGCTGCCGCGCCATCGCCAATCGGCGAGGCGTCGTACAGGCTGATGGGGTCAGCGACCACCCGGCCGCGCTGGTATGCTTTGGCGCTGATGGGGTCGCGGAACATGGCATTGGGGTTCTTGGCGCCATTGGCGTGGGCGTTCAGGGCAAACGGCGCGAAGTCGGCGTGCTCGTAGCCATATTCGTGCATGTAGCGGCGCATTACCAGGGCGTTAAGGCCCACAAAGGTGACGCCATGAACGGCTTCATATTCGGCGTCGGCGGCCCCAACCAGGGCGGTGGTGGTGTCCCGGCCGGGGGTTTCGGTCATCTTCTCCACGCCAATAGCCAGCACGGCATCACACTCACCGCTGGCCACGGCCAGCAGCCCCTGGCGCAGGGCGGAGCCGGCCGAGCCGCAGGCCGCTTCCATGCGCACCGCTTCAACGCCCCACTGCCCCAGAAAGTCAGCCACCACAGCACCCAACTGGTGCTGCTGGTTCAGGCTGCCGCTGGTCATATTGCCCACGTAAAGGGCATCGACGCGCTTGATATCGGCATCGTTAAGGGCCTCCCGGCCGGCCGCAACGGCCAGATCACGGATCGACAGCTCCCAATGCTCGCGCACCGGCAGTTGTCCGATGCCCAAAATTGAAACTTGACGCATAACAAACTCCTTGCGCAGCGCCGGGCAAAGCCGCGCCGCGGGTGTACCTGATGCCCCCAAGTGTACACGCAGAACCTACCAGAAACTACCGACCCGGCCGGGGAGGCTGTCAATTAGTGCCCAACAAAAAAGGCGCAGTACAAAACCGCGCCTTTATGTCAACATAGGGATTGGCCGTGCCCGGCCGGTTAGAAGACGGGTTCAGCCGCATTCACCGGCAGCCGCAGCGTCCAACCATAGGGATCCGGCACGTGGCCATACTGGAGGTCCGTCAGCTCCTTGTAGAGATGGCGCGACACCGGGCCGGTCTGATAATCGTTGATAATATACTCCTTACCCTTGTAGCCAAACTTACCCACCGGGGCAATGACCGCCGCCGTACCGCAACCAAACACCTCGGTAATCTTGCCCGCGGCGATATCCGCCAGCATCTCGTGCACATCAATGCGCGCCTCGCGCACCTCATACCCCAGGTCACGGCCCAGGGTAATGATTGATTTGCGGGTAACGCCAGGCAGGATGCTGCCGCTAAGCGCTGGTGTCACGATCTGTTGGCCTTCATAAACAAAGCAGATGTTCATCGCGCCCACTTCTTCCACATAGCGCCGGTGTACACCATCCAGCCACAGTACCTGGGAATAGCCCTTTTCCTTCGCTTCCCGCCCCACCAACATGCTGGCCGCATAATTGCCGCTGGTCTTGGCCGCGCCGATGCCGCCAACCACAGCGCGCACATAATGGTCGGAGATAAACACCGGGATGGGATTGAACCCTTCGCGGAAGTAAGAGCCGACCGGTCCCACAATCACATAATGCAGGTAACGGCTGCTGGCGTGGACACCCAGCGCTTCATCGGTGGCAATCATCACCGGCCGGATATACAGTGCGCCCGGCGCATCAGGCACCCACGCCTGTTCCAGCTCAATCAATTTTAGAATGGCGTTGAGATGATCTTCCTCATCAACCTGGGGCATCGCCATCCGCTGGGCGGATTGGTTGAAGCGACGCATGTTCTCCCAGGGCCGGAACAGATTGATGTCTCCATCGGGACGACGATAAGCCTTGGTTCCCTCAAAAATCGCCTGGCCATAATGCAGCACAGCCGTGGAAGGGGCCAACTCAATGGAATGATACGCACCGATTTCCGCGTTGTGCCAGCCTTCTTCTTCAGAGTATTCCTGTGTAAACATCCGGTTGGAAAAGACGCTGCCAAAGCCATGACCATTGACAGGCACGGGCCTTAACTGCGTACTGCTAAGCGGAACGATATCTATGTCCATTTACACCTCCAAAAAATCATAATCATCAGTGGGAATTTGGGTGAGATAAGGACAGCATAACGCTGACCGTGGGTTTAGGGAATGGTAAAAAGGGTATAGTGCCTGCGCTGCCTACAAAGTAACACAGAATGGGGTCAATGCCAAACTGCGCCGCGCGCTCTGCGCCGCGATTAGGAGAGGTCTGCCAGGGTCGTCTCCAGGCGGTTGCGATAGGACTCAAAGTCTGGCAGGCGGCGCCGGTAGCCGTTGGTCATGAGCGGCGAACTGATGATGAAGTCGGCCGAGGCGCGATTGCAGGCGGTGGGTATGTTCCAGACCACGGCCATACGCAGCAGCGCCTTCACGTCCGGGTCGTGCGGATGCGGCGAGAGGGGATCCCAAAAGAAGATGAGTAGATCAATATCCCCCTCGGCGATTTTGGCCCCAATCTGCTGGTCACCGCCCAGGGGGCCACTTTGCAGCTTGATGATGGGCAGTTGCAGATGCTCTTCCAGCACCCGGCCGGTGGTGCCGGTAGCGTAGAGCTGGTGGCCGGCCAGGACCTCCCGGTTGTATCTGGCCCAATCAAGCAGCTCGTCTTTCATGTTGTCGTGGGCCACCAGGGCAATGCGGGACGGGATGGCGTTTATTTCCATGGGTAACCTCTCTCTATTCGCTGCCTGACGGCAAAATCTGGGGGCTGGGCAGCTGCGTATTAGCCGCACCTCCCGCCCCGGCCGGGAACGGCATCGGGGCAGCATCGGCCAGTTGGCCCAACGTTCTGGCCCGCGGGGCGGGCATAATCAACCGCACCACGCGGTCGAAGAACAGATAGCTCCAGGCCCAGTTGATGAGCACCACCAGCCGGTTGCGGAAGCCGATCAGGTTATACAGGTGAACCGCCAACCAGATGATCCAGGCCAGATAGCCGGTGATGGCCCGGCCGGCAATACTGGCCACACCCGCGTTGCGGCCAATGGTGGCCATACTGCCCCGATCTTTGTAGCGAAAGGGCAGCAGGGGCTGCCCGTTGATTTGGTTCAGAATGTTTTGGGCGGCCTGCCGGCCCTGTTGGGTCGCCACGGGGGCCAGCATAGGCAGCATCGTGCCCTCCTGCTCCAGGGCAGCCAGGTCACCGACAACGTAGATGTTGCTGTGGTTCTGCGCTTGCAAGGTGGGTTGGACAACCACCCGGCCGGGGCCACGCAGCACCAATGAATCCCAGCCAGCCAACCGTTCACCCTGCACCCCGGCCGTCCAGATGACCGTGCGCGTAGGCACATAGCGGCCATCGCTAAACTGGACCCCGGCCGGCGTGACCCGGCTGACAACCGTTTCCGTCTGCACCGATACCCGCTGGCCCTGCAGTCGTTCCCGCGCGTAATCGCCCAACTTCTCCGGCAGGCCACCCAGCAGCCGGCCGGCCGCCTCCACCAGGACAACCTGCACATCCTCCGGGTTCAACCCCGGGTAATCGCGGGCAAAGGGACCATAAACCAGTGCCGCCAGCGCCCCAACATATTCCACGCCAGTTGGCCCGCCCCCTACCACCACAAAGGTCAGCAGTTCGCGCCGGCGCGCCGGGTCCGTTTCCTGGGTGGCCGCCTCAAAACAGGCCAGAAGCTGCTGGCGCAGATTCAGCGCTTCGCTCATACTCTTCAGCGGGAAAGCATACGCGGCCGCGCCCGCCACATTGAAGAAATGATTGGTGCTGCCCATGGCCAGGATGAGGTAATCGTAGGCAACTTCCCGGCCGGAGACAGTAATCACCTGCCGCGCCGGATCGATGGCGGTGACATCCGCCATGACAAATTCAACGTTGCGCAGTTCGCGCAGAATCGCGCGCACCGGGTAGGCAATCTGCTCTGCCTCCAGTTCGGCCGCCGCCACCTGGTAGAGCAGCGGCAGGAAGGTATGGAAGTTGTTGCGGTCATACAAGGTAACCCGCACCGGCGCTTTGGCCAGCGCGCGGGCTGCCCACAGACCGCCAAACCCAGCGCCCACAATCACGATATGAGGTTGCTGTGTCATGGTTATCTCCATTGCTCTGCTATAAAGATGCGTTGAGCGGTCGTTTTGTTACGGGTTGCGGCATCGAGCCCAACCATCGGCAGGGTCGAAGCAATTGCAGTATAAACGAGGCCAGCCAGCCGTCGCAAGCAACGTTTACACATTGCTTACGCGGCTGTCCCCCGGCCAACCCTGCTGGCCCCCCACCCCGCCGCAAACCAGCCACAGCGCGCTTTTTTGCCCCACCCGCCAACTTCGATTAAGATCAGCCGGCAATGTTGCCCATTCTCGGCCGCTACGGACCCTTTTTCCTTTACAGTTACACCGTCGTACTCAGCCTGGGAATTCTGGCCGGTCTTGGGTTAACGGCCTGGCAGGTGCGCTCCCGGCCGGGAACGGACCACACAGGTTGGCTAGATGCAGCCCTGGCCAGCCTGGCCGCCGCCATCCTGGGCGGCCGGATCGCCTTTGTGCTGGCCCACGCCGCCTACTACCAGGCCCACCCGGCCGAGGCCTGGCAATTCTGGCAAGGCGGCTTGAGCGTTGATGGGGCTATCCCGGCCGGGATGGCTGGCCTCTGGTTATGGAGCCAGTTTCGCCGGCGCCCCTTCGTTCACGACGCCGATTGGCTCGCCCCGGCCGGGGCACTGCTGGCCTGTTTTGGCTGGCTGGCCTGCTGGCTGGCCGCCTGTGCCTATGGCCGGGAAAGCAGCCTGGGTCTCTTCACCGCCGACCTGCCCGATGCGTTTGGCGTGTGGGCCGTTCGCTACCAGACCCAACTGCTGGGCTTCGTATACAGCCTGCTTGCCTTTGGCCTGGTCTGGTGGCAGCGCGGACGGCTCCGGCCGGGGCAGCTCTTCTGGCTCACCGTCGGCCTGATCAGCACCGGCCGGGCATTGGTCAGCTTGTGGCGCGGCGATCCGGTGCCCCAATGGGGGGCGCTGCGGCTGGACACCCTGCTGGCCGCCGGCCTGGCCATCACCGCCCTGGCCGGCTTCATCACCCAGCGCCGGGCAGCGCCATAAACCAACCGCGCCCGGCTGGACAAATCAACCAATCTCGGGTATGAACAGGCACACACTGCCTGGAAAAAATACAGAAGGATTCATTCATGCAAATTGCCATTAGCACCGCATCGCTCAGCCGCAACACCGTAGACGCCCTCACGCAGGCGGCGGCCCTCGGCTTTACCCACGTCGAGATCAACCTGCAAACCGACGAGTTCGACTACGGCTACCGGCGGCGCACCAACGCCCGCTTCTACCGCCAACTGCGCAAGCAGATCGACAACCTGGGGCTGCGCGTCTGGTCAGTGACCACCCCACCGCTCACCCAGGAGCAGATGTTTTACGAGCGGGCGCGCAAAGACATCTTGCTGTCGGCCGCCATCGCCGCCGGCATCCTGGGCGGACAGGTGTTCGTGGTCCGGCCAGCCGACATCTTCGTCAGCGAGATCACCTTTGAGAGCTACATCAACCAGAAGTTGGCCCCACCGGTGATTGAAGGCTACGATGATGCCTGGGCGCAAACGGTGAACCGGCATATGAGCATGGCCTTGCGCAACCAGAACCATTGGATTGGCGCGCTCCTAACTAATCAGAGCGAGCGGCTGGCCAAGGTAACGGGCGACCTGGCCATTGGCTGGGCCATGGATGTGCGCAGCGCGGCCAATCGCAGCGACCTGGCCGGCTGGCTGGCGCTTAACGGTGAGCGGTTGGCAGTGGCCCACCTTTATGATTTTGTCGATGAGCAATACCGCCCCCCGCTGGGCGAAGAGTGGCGTGACTGGCTGCCGCAGTTGGCCCAAACCCGGCTGAAATGTGGCGTGATTCATGTGCCCCACCCGGCCGGGGCCGACGAACTGGCCCGCAGCCGCGACCATCTGCAGCAAATCCTGGCCAGTTCATAGGCCGGCAGCACCGCCGCCCTTGAGCAATGTAAAAGGTGACCCGATGGCCCAAGACGACGCGAGCAACTTCGATTTAACGTCGCTGCGGGAAGAGCAGCTTCCCGAAAACCATAAATCCGGCTTTGTGGCCGTCATTGGCCGCCCCAACGTGGGCAAGAGTACGGTGATGAATGCGCTGCTCCACCAGAAAGTGGCCATCGTCTCCCACCGGCCGCAAACCACGCGCGTGCGCCAGTTAGGCATCATCACCGAACCGGATTACCAGATGATTTTTGTGGATACGCCGGGCATCATGCAGCCGCGCCACAAGCTGGATGAGTTCATGCTGAATACCGCCCTGGAAAGCCTGCGCGATGCCGACGTGATTCTGTGGTTGGTAGATGCCAGCGAGGCCCCCGGCCGGGGCGATCAATCCATCGCCGAACAACTCCAGCCGCTGGCCGGCCCCAGCAAAATCATCCTGGGCATCAATAAAGCCGACCTGCTCACCCCCGACCAGGTACTGCCTCGTACCGACGCCTACCGGCAGATGCTGCCCCAAGCCCATAACTGGCTGCTCTTCTCCGCCCTCAAAGAGCGTGGCCTGGATGAACTGCTGCAAATGCTCGTCGACGCCCTACCCCAGGGACCACGCTACTACCCGGCCGACCAGGTCACCGACCTTTTCCTGCGCGACATTGCCGGCGAACTGGTCCGCGAGCAAATCTTGCAGCAGTTGCACGACGAAATCCCGCATGGCACCACCGTGCAGGTCACCGAATTCAAAGAGCGCCCCAACAACGTCACGTACATCGGGGCCACCATCTTTGTGGAGCGGGAGTCACACAAGCAGATCGTCATTGGCCGCCAGGGAGCGCAGTTACGCCAGATTGGCGCAGCCGCCCGCCAGGAAATCGAGCTTATGCTGGATGGCAAAGTCTTCCTGGAGCTGTGGGTGAAGGTAGAGCCTAAATGGCGGCGCAGCGACCAGGCCCTACAGCGCTTCGGCTACACCCGTGGGTGAGAAGTCAACAACTGCCAACACATCACGCCCCACCAATCCCAGCCAATTCTGCACCGATCCGGCGCAAAATACGTAAAGCAGCACAGACCAATTGAGTTGGAGGGTTTGCAATGTCCGCTGATATGCTTGACCGGCGCGGTTTTCTGAAGGCGCTGGCCCTAACCACGACCGCCGCCGCGGCCACCGGCGGTGGCGCGGCGCTGCTGCTGCGCAACCATCAATCTGAAACCATCATCTCGGCTGTCGATCCGCTGCCCACCACGCCGCCGCTGTCCACGGCGGGCGTGGCCGCCCCGGCCGGGACCAGCAACGACCTCATCACCCGCCTGGCCGCCGCCCAATCAGAAAACGTCCGCCTGCAAGCCGAGCTGCTGGCGGCACAGCAGCGCGCAGCCGCATTAGAAGCCGCCAGCGGCAACGCCGGCCAGCTCAACGAAGCGCTGCAAGCCGAACTGGCCGCCGCCAACAACCACGCCGGGCTGCTGGCCGGCCTCGTCACCCTATACGAGCAAATGGATGAGCTGGAATTGGGCGATGTACTACAGAACGGCCTGGCCGCTGTGAGCGAAGCCTTTGCCGACCTCACCGGCCGGGTACCCACCCTGGAAGAAGGATTAACCCTGGGGCAGCAGGCGCTGGACAACTTCGAGACCGAGATCCCACTGGTGGCCGCCGGCCGGGACTGGCTGCAAAGCCACCTGCTGCGCCTGGAAACCTTCTACCAGACCGCTGAAGCCGTGCTGGCCTCAGCCCTGGAAACCGGCGGCTCCTTCCTGGAAATGCTGGGCCGCTGGTTTGCCGACGTCCTGAAGTGGCTGCCCTTTGGCGTGGGCGACAAGGCGGCCAACGTGGTTACGGCGCTCACCGACCTGCTGCAAGAGACGCCCAACACATTGACCGGCCTGCACGGCAACGTGGTCCAACCCCTGGACACCTGGCTGGCCAGCGCCAACGGCGACGAACGGCCGCTGCACAGCAAGCTGGTGAAGCCGCTGCGCGAACAGACCCTGGCCCCGGCCGGGGAAGTTGCCGCCCAGGTTCGCACAACCCACAACGCCTACCTGGCCCAACTGGCCGAGCCGGTGCAAACCACCGTCGCCCGCCGCCAGGCCATCCGCCAGCTCATCGCCCAATACCGCGAGAAATACCAGGTTTAGGGCAGCACCGGCCGCCAGCTTGCCACCTCAGCCCGCGCCACCGCCGCTAAAACCAGTCCGCCAGGCGCGCCGCCACGGCTGACAGCGAGGGCAGCACCGCCGACGCAAAGGGAAAATCATCCGCGCTGGTCGTGCCGTTGGGCACGGCAACCAGCGTCATTCCCGCGGCCACAGCCGCCTGCCCCCCCGGTACCGAATCCTCCAATGCCAGGCAGGTTGTTGGCGGCACGCCCAGTCGCGCGGCGGCCAGCAGATAGATATCGGGCGCTGGTTTGCCCTGCTGCACCTCTGTGCCGGCGGCAATGGCGCCACGGGTGGGCCACAAACCAAGATGGTGCAGCACAAACTCGGCGTAATCGCGCGGGCTGGAGGTAGCCACGGCCCAGGGAATCGCTCGCCGGGCCAGCGTGGCGTGCAGCTCATGCAGGCCGGGCATAGCCGGCACCCCCTGTCGCCAGCGTGCCGTCCAGCGGTTGTGTTTCAGGGCGGCCAATTCGGCCGCTGTCAGGGGCATGGGGTAAAGCTCTAGCAGCAGTTGGGCGCTGAAGTCGGTGCGCCGCCCGACAATGCGCGCATACGCGGCCGGGCTAAGCTCGTGCCCGTACTGGCGCAAAATGCCGGCCCAAATCTGCTGTGCCAGGGGTTCGCTGTCAACCATCAGGCCATCCATGTCAAAGACGATGGCCCTGAGGGAAAGCGTTGTTGTTGACATAAGCGTGTATCCAGAGAACGGCAGGGTGGCGGCTGACCAGCGCACGCCAGGGTGACATGCGCCCATTAGCAAAAAGGCTTTCCGGGTTGGAAAGCCTTTTTATTCAGGGTAGGGTCAGGGCTAACCGGCCGGGAGTTCTTGTTCTTGCGCCAGCCCCCGAATCACAAATTCCGGCCGCCGCGTCCAGGTACGGTTCAGGACCGTTTTCATGGGCACGGTCAAGGTTACCCGGCCGGAGGACTCGCCACGCTCGGCGAAAAAGTCCGTGGGAATGTAATAGGTCATGCCCAGGTCGAAATTCTCCACTTCAACGTAGGCGGCATAGAACAACAGATCCGGCTGGGCTTCGTCCGGGCGTTCGTAGTAGTGGTGTGCTACGCCTAACCGCTGGCCATCCGATGTCCAGACCTCATCTTGGTAGTTAATTGGCAACATGCTAAATCCTCCTGCAATTCCTCTTGCAAAACCAACAACGCAAGCACACTAGGAATGCGTCTACACCCCCGTTTGGGCCGGCGCAACCCGGCCGGGGCTACCCTCAATAATAACATGCCTACCCCCGCTGTGCATCACGTTTCCGGCCAATCAACGCCTGGCGGCGTCCCGGCCGGGGGCGGCGCGGCGTCCCCCGGTCCCCCCGGCCGGGTCATCTGAAAGCGTAACTGCACCCGGCCAATATGAACCACGTCCCCCTCCTGCAAAATATGGGGGGCCAGGCCGAGGCGGTTAAAGTTCAGGTACGTGCCACTGGCGCTGCCCTCGTCATACAGCCAGTACTCGCCCTTGCGCAGGCGAATGCGGGCATGCAGCCGCGAAACACTCTGGTCGGCCAGGGGCACCTGCACCAGCTTCGGATCACGGCCAATGCTGATGTTGTCGCCCAGCAGCGGGATAGGTTTGCTGTGTTCCGGTCCATTTTGCAGCACCACCAGGCACGGCCCCTGGCCACTATCGGCCACCCCGGCCGGGAGCGGCGACAAACCCCGTTCTTCCAGCAGCTCGGCCAGTGATGGCTCTGGGGCGGCCCCCGGCCGGGAGCGGCGGCGGCGCAGCGTGAGCAAAACACCCAGCAGCAGCACAAACAGCCCCAACAACCCCAGGCCAAACAGCCAGGTCGGGTTGCGCTCCAGCACCGAAAGCGCCGGCGGCAGGTCAGGCACGGACGTGGGCGTCGGCGGCGACGGGGTTGCCGTGGGCGCGGCCGGCCGGGTCACGGTCACCGTCACCGTCACCGGTTCGCTGGCTGTCTCCCGGCCGGTGCTGTCAGTTACCTGGATGGCCAGGCTGTAACTGCCCTCATCCAGGCCGGAGATGTCCCAATCCAACCGCAGGCGGCCAGTGGTATCCACTACCGGCGGCGACAGCGGGCGCTGCGCCTCACCATCCACCAGCACCACCACCTCGGCCAGTTCCAACGGCTGCCCGGGCCAGGTAATCTGCGCCTCCAGCGTTTGCACCGTCGGCTGCAAATCGGCCAGCGGCGTGTTGGGCTGCATACCGGCCCGGCGGATACTGGCCTCGTCCCACCGGATCACAATCTCCGGCGAGATGAGTTCCAGCGACAGGGTGGCCTCGGCTTGCAGCGCCCCCAGGCCCACTTGCAGCGCATACTCACCCGACTCGGTCTGCGGCGACTGGTAGGCGAGCTGGGTCTGGCTGGCGTTAGCCTGGAGCTGGCCAAAGAGCGGGTCGGCATCTGGCGCGTTGGGCATGTGCAGGGCGCTGCCCAACGTTGGCCCGGTGAGGCGGGTGACGTTGGCCAGCTCAGTTTCATCGACCCGCGCCCCCAGGATGAGGGCCAGGATGGGAACCTGGCCGGCCTGGGCCTCGGCAGCTATCTCGTCGATAGCCGCCCCCCAGTCGGATTCGGCCCCGTCGGTGAGGAGCACAATGGCCGGGAAGCGTTCGGAGCCGGCGGCGGCATAGGTCGCGGCCTGGGTCAGGGCCAGCGACAGCAGGTCGGGCAGGGGGGCGGTGTTGGGCAGGATGTCGGGGGCGTAGGCTTCGATGGCGTCGCTGAGGTCACCCGGCCGGGTCTCGTCTTGGACCAGAAATTCGCTGCCACTCACCCCGGCCGGGACCACCACACTGACGTGGTCTTGCTCCTCCAGGCTCATGTACTGCGTGGCAAAGCGAATAAGGCTGGCCGTGGCCTTGCTCAGGCGGGTCTGGCTGCCGTTGTCATCCACACTGAACATGGCGGCGTTGGCGTCTAGCACAAAGATAACGTCCAACCCGGCCGGGACATCGGCCAGCGTGAAATCAGTTACCGGCACCCCCGCCTCGCGCAAAGTCAACCCGGCCGGGTCGGCAAGCCGCTGGCTCTGCCCATCCGTGGCAATGAGATTTAGCCGCACCGTGGGGAAATCGGCCGCATCCACCCCGGTGATGCGCAAGCGGCCATCCGCCGCCTCCTGCGCCCCCACAGCGTGGGCAAATAGCAGGCTAATCACCAGAAACAGCCCCACCCACCTGAAAACGCGTCGTTGTATCATATGTTTGCTGCTCACGATGGCTTCATGCCTGGTTGCCCAGTCTGGCAACCGGCAGCAACAACCATTTACGTTCTGCTCTCAGTTTGTTATTATACGAACAGGCCAGACAAAAGCACAGTCGCCCGCGGCGGCCGTTCACCAGACAGCGTTTGCGCATTCACCACCAGAATAAAGGGATATTCGCATGGCAGCATCCAAAAAGCGGCAAAAGGTCTTGTGGGGTATGGTTTGGTTATGTGCCTTGTGGCTATGGGGTGGGGCCTTGCTGGGGCCAGCCCAGGCGCAAGAGCCAGAGCCAGAACAGACCGGCACCCCGGACGATACCACCACGTCGGCCGAGCAGGCCGGCTCGCCAGGCAGCATCCTTTTCCTCACGGAGACGGACAGCAGCAGCTTGCCAACCGTCGGGCTGCGGGTGTATGGCATTGCTGGTGATGGGCAGGCCCTGGACCCCACCACAGATGCCATTACGATCCGCCACAACGGCGAGGTGGTCATTCCCGAATCGGCGGCGCAAGTGCCGGTGGGCACGCTCACCATCTTCCTGGTGGACCTGACGCCCGGCGTGGAAGACCAGATTGACGCCGTTCAGGGGCTGATTGAGCAGTATGCCAGCAGCGGCAACATGGTAGAGCAGGTCGATTACGTGGCCATTTATCGGGTGGCCGAAAGCTCGGCCGTGCAGTTGATGCCGCCCGACCGTTTTTACAATAGTGTGCGCAACTTTTTCGTCACCCCGCTAGCCACCCAGAGCGGCCCCACGGCACTCATTGACAGCCTGCTGCAACTGCTGGACCAGGTGGAGAGTATCAAGCCGGAGCCGGCCCTGGCGGCCAACATTGTGGTGATTACCGATGGCACCGACCCGGTTAGCACGCAGGCGCGGGATAGCGTGGCCCCCAAAGCGGCCAGCCTGGGAATTCCGCTGCATACCGTTGGCCTGACCAACAGCAACCTGAACGCCACGCAGCAGGACAATGGGCACGCCTACCTGGCCAGCCTGTCGGCCGGCTCGCGGGGCAAAGCCGCCCTGCTGGGCGACCCGGCCGGGATCAACACCATCTTTGAGACCATTACCCAGTTCCACAACCAGTGGCTGCTGCGCTACACCGTCCCCGACCCGGCCGGGGGGACCTTTCCCGTGGAAGTTGGCCTGCTGTACGAGCCAACCGTGCTGCAGCAAACCAGCATCACCTTTTCCGGCAGCACCCCCAGCGTTACCCTAAACATTCCCGACGAAAGCCGCATCCTACAACTGCCGGACCTGGAAGAACCGGTCAAGCTCAGCTTCTCGGCCGAAGTCTCCTGGCTGGACGGCGCTGAGCGCAGCGTGCAGCAGGCACAGCTGCTGGTAAACGGCGAAGTAGCCCAGGAAGTGCCCCCCAACAACCTGTCCAACTTCTCGGCCGACATCAGCAACTTTGTCTTTGGGGCCAACACGGTGCAGGTGGCCATTGCCGACGAACAGGGCTTGCAAGCCCGCAGCCCAGCCATCACCCTGACGGTGCTGCAAGGGGAAGAGCAAATCCCCGAAGAGCTGGCCCCCAGCATCCCCGTACTGCGCATCCTGCTCTACTGCCTGATTGCCCTGGCGGTGGTAGCGGCGCTGGCCGGGCTGGTCTTCCTTTTCCTCAGCCGGCGCGGCGTGGTGCGCACCGGCCGGGCGCGCCGTCGCCCCGCCCCGGTGCAAATTGACCCCACGCCCCCCACCGAAGTGTATGTGCGGGAAGAGGCTGGGGCGGCCGCCCCGGCCGGGCCAACCGCCTACCTGGAAATCGCCCAGGCCGCCACCCGCCTGCCGGCCCAGATCCGCCTTGTGGGGGCCCAAACCCGCCTGGGGCGCTCCCCGCAGCAGTCAGACATCGCCTTTGAGAATGACGTCACCGTCTCCCGCCTGCACGCCACCATCACCTGGGACGGCGAGATTTACCACATCTACGACGAGCAAAGCACCAGCGGCACCTGGGTCAACGACCAGCAGGTAGTGAACTACGGCCTGCAACTGCTGGATGGCGATGAGATTTACCTGGGCAAAGTGGCCCTGCGGTTCCACATTCCGTGATTCGCGCTGCACGCTGCCTGTTCCACCGCTGATTGTTGACTGTTGACCGTTCTCGCCTATTCACGCCATGCTCCTGACTGAGACGCAGCAAACCGCCACCACCGCCACCGGCGCCAGCTTCCTGCTAGGCCCGGCCGGGACGGGCAAGACCACCACCCTGCAGCACCGCCTGCTGAATTTGCTGCGCCGCGGCGAGCCGGCCTACACCATCCTGGTGCTGGTGGCCGAAGAAGACAACCGCGACAGCTTCCTCAACTTTCTGCACGCCCACAACGCCGGCCCCTACGCCGACCTGAAAATCACCACCTACACCTACCTGGCCCGCGAACTGGTCAGCCTGTTCTGGCCGCTGGTTGCCCGCCCGGCCGGGTTCGAGCGCCCCTACCAGCCCCCCACCAACCTCAGCTATGACCTGGCCCAACTGCTGATGTGGCAAACGGTCAACCCCATGGTGCGCCAGGGCGCGTTTGCCGGGCTGCGCCTGCGCCCCCAGCAAATCGTCAGCCAGCTCATCGACACCCTGAACCGCGCCGCCCTCAACGGCCTGGGCCTGGACCAGGCCATCGAACGCAGCATTCACACCTGGGCCGGCGAAATGGACCAGATTCGCTACCTGGAAGATGCCCGCACCGCAGCCCGCCACTTCCGCGAACATTGCCGCCGCCACAGCCTGCTGGACCTCTCGCTAACGGTGCGCGTGTTCGACACGCAGTTGGTCCGCCACCCGGAATTCCACCGCTATTTCAGCGAGCGCTTTCGCCACCTGCTGGTGGACAATGTGGAGGAGCAAACCCCGGCCGGGCAAAACTTCATCGCCTCCCTCATCGGCCAAACCCAGAGCATGGCCCTGGCCTACGACAGCGACGGCGGCTACAAACGCTTCCTCTCGGCCGACCCGGCCGGGGCCGCCCGCTTTGAAGAACCCTGCGACCGCAGCCTGCCCTTTGACCAGAGCTTCACCACCACCGAACCCCTCATCCACCTGGCCAACCTGACCGAAAACTACCTGACCGTGGGTGGCAGCAAAGGCCCCACCAGCCAGGCAGCCAACGCCATCTGGGGCGTGGTGGATGGCCGCTACCGGCGCGAAATGGTCTGGCAGCTACCCCACACCCTCAACCAGCTCATCCACGACCACGGCATCCCGCCCAGCGAAATCGCCATCATCACCCCCTACCTGGACGGCGCGCTGCGCTACAGCCTGGAACAGGCGCTCAACCTGCACCAGATTCCCTACTACCTGCTGCAGCGCCGCTCCAGCCCACGCGACGAACCGCGCATCCGCGCCTGGCTCACCTGGCTGGCCCTGGCCCATCCCGATTGGGGGCTGGCCCCCGCACCCTACGACGTGGCCGAGGCGCTAACCCTCAGCATTCACAACCTGGACCCGGCCCGCGCCCAACTGCTCACCGAACGCCTCTACCGGCCGGAGATCCCCGCCCTACTGCCCAGCAGCGAGCTGCCCGAACTGGTGGAGACGCGCACCGGCCGGGACACCGCCGCCATGGTCGAAACAGTACGCACCTGGCTGGCCGACAACGGCGGCCGCCACCCCCTGGACGTCTTCCTACACCGCCTGTTCACCGAACTGCTGGCCCTGCCCCCCTACCAGCCCACCCCCGACCTGGCCGGCGCGGCCGTCTGCGACTGGCTGGTGCGCACCGCCGGCAATCTGCGCCAATCCGCCCCGGCCATCGGCCTGCTCACCCCGGCCGATGTCGGTGTGGCCTTCATCAACGGCATCTACCAGGGCCTGGTCACGGCCAACCCGCCAGAACTGGGCGAGCCGCCCAACCTGGATGGGGTGATGATCTCCACCATTTACGGCTATCTGCTCACCGGCCGGGTCACCCAGGTGCAGGTCTGGCTAGAAACCGCGGCCACCGGCTGGTGGGACATCCCCCGCCAACCCCTCAGCAACGTCTTTGTCCTGGCCCAAAGCCGCCCCCCCAACCAACTGTGGACCATGGACGAGGATTACCGCATCCGCAACGAACTCCTGCGCCGCATCATCCACGGCCTCACCGCCCGCTGCCGCGGCGGCATCATCCTGGCCAACAGCGACCTGGACCGCCGCGGCCAGCGCCAGGACGGCCCACTCTGGCGCGCCCTCCAACCCATCCGCCACGCCCCAAACGCCCCCTGACAAACCACGCCCCCCTTTTCACCCCCTCACCTCTTCACCCGCCTCCCCCACCACCTCCTCGATCCGCGCCAGCAGCTCCTCCCGCGAGGGGCGGCGGCGGCCCAGGCTCTTAATGGAATCCACTAAAGCGCTGCTAAGCGTGCGGCTAATGCGCTGGGCCGTGGCCCGGGTCAGCCGCTCACCGCGCGAAAACCACAAAATGGCCGCGTAACCCATCGTCACCGTAGTGCCCGCGGCTACCGCGGCCGACACCACCCAGGCCGGCGGCCCACCCAGCTTAATCAGCTCATAAAACAGCGTCCGGCCCAGCAGCCCCAGGCCAAAAACACCCAGCAGCTCCCGCCACCGGCCGGGGGTAATGCGATAATTGAAAATCCGCCCAATCCCCAGAATCATCGAAATCTGCACCGCCACCAGCGGCACAAAATCCACAAACGGCAGCGGCGTCAGCCCGATGAGGGCGGCTGTAGTGGCCGCCCCCGTGGCCGCCCGCCAGGCCAACTGTGTCCGGTAAGCCGGCAGCCCCTGGCCCAGCGCGGCCAGCAGCGCCGGCTCCGCCTTCACCACCGCCATCACCACCGCCGCCAGATTCTGCCCCCGGGTCGCCGAAATCGGGATCACCTGCTCTGGCGGCAGCCCCAGGTTGGCCGCCACCTGCGCCACCACCGGCTCCGCCTCCCGCCCCACCAGGTCAATCTTGTTCAGCACCACCACATATGGCCGGTGCAGCGCCTGCAGCGCCCGGAAAAGCTCCTGCTCCGTCTGCTTCACCCCCTGCACCGCGTCGAACAGGATGATCAGCAGGTCTGCCCCGGCCGCGGCCGCCAAAGCCAGGTCCCGTTCCCGCTGCCCCACCTCGCCCACGGCATCCGCGCCCGGCGTATCCACAATGGTAAACGGCCCGGCGTCGCCCGCCTGGTTCTGGCGCGTGGTGCCGGGCACCGGGCTAACCGCCGCCTCATCCGCCCGCGAGGCAATCAGCCGGTTATACAGCGTCGATTTGCCCACGTTGGCCGGCCCAACAATGACCACATCCTGTTTGCCGCCAAAGGCCATCTGAATTTGCTGGTGTGACAGGGCAAAAATCTTCTGTATCTGGCCGGGTGTGCCGGGCACGGCCGGGATCAGGTCCAGCAGCTCTTGCCGCCGCAGCGGCGGCAGGCTGTCCCAGCCGGCTTTCAATATCTGGCGTGAGCTTTCGGGGAATTCTTGCAAGAAGGGGTCGATATCGCTAGTCATAATGGGTCCGTTATGTGGTTCATTACTCGTGTTGCCTCTAGGCATGATTCTACCGTCAACAGGACAAGACAGGCAACGGCATCCCACCGCCAGGACCATTGGTCACAAACCCCTGCCCCGTTTACAATAGCCAGACCATGCAGCGGAACACGTAACAGGGATGGCTATGAACGCTCAAACCACAACGGTTGCCTTCCAGGGCGAACCCGGCGCCTATTCAGAGCAGGCAGTGCGCCACCATTTTGGGCCAGGGGTGCTTACGCGGCCCTGCCGCAGCTTCGCCGACATTTTCGCGGCGGTGCAGGCCGGCACGGCCACGCATGGCATGCTGCCGGTGGAGAATTCGCTGGCCGGCACGGTCATTGCCGCTTACGACTGCCTGATGGAGCATGATTTGCAGGTGCAGGCGGAGGTGATTCTGAAGGTGGAGCATTGTCTCATGGCCCCGGCCGGGACCCCCCTCAGCAGCATCCAGCGCGCCCGCTCCCACCCCCAGGCCCTGGCCCAATGCGCCCACACCTTGCAGCGCCTGGGGCTGGAGCCAATCCCCTACTACGACACGGCCGGGGCGGCGCGCGATCTGGCCGCCAATCCCGAGCCGGGCACGGCGGCCATCGCCAGCGAACTGGCCGCCACCACCTACGGCCTGACCGTGCTGGCCCGCAACCTGGAAGACCTGACCTTCAACTACACCCGCTTCTTTGTGCTGGGCAATGGCGAGGCGGCGCGGCAAGACCCCAGCAAAACCTCCATCATCTTTGCCACCCGCCACAGTCCCGGAGCACTACAGCAAGTGCTGGCCGAACTGGCCCAGCGCGGCCTAAACCTGACCAAGATCGAATCCCGGCCGCGGCGCAACCAGCCCTGGCACTACCTCTTCTACGTCGACTTTGAGGGACATGCCGACGACCCGGCCGGGCGCGAAGCGCTGCTGGCCATCCTCAAACGCACCTCCTTTCTGAAGGTGCTGGGGTCGTACCCGGCCGGGTAGCCGACGGCCACCCTCGCCAAACGTTGAACCCCGGCCGGGATCGTGCTACCATTCCCCCCGTTATGAGCATCAACCGACCCAGCGAACTGACCAACTACCGGTGGCAAATTGCCCCGCCCGTCCCCCCCAGCCTCATCCAGGAACTGGGCCACTTCAACCCCATCCTGCTCCAGGTCCTCTACAACCGCGGCCTCAGCAAGCCGGCCGACATTCAAGCCTTCCTGGAAGGGCGCTACCTGGCCAAAGATGACCCCTTCCTGCTGGCCGACATGGACAAAGCCGTGGCTCGCATCCAGCACGCCGTCGAGCAGGGGCAAAACGTCATCGTCTACGGCGACTTCGACGCCGACGGCGTGACCGCCACCGTGCTGCTGGTAGAAGCCCTGCGCGGCCTGGGCCTCTCCCGCGAGCAGGCCCAGCCCTACATCCCCGGCCGGGTAGATGAGGGGTACGGCCTGAACTTCGACGCGCTGAGCAAGCTGAAAGGGCGCGGCGCAGACCTGGTCATCAGCGTCGACTGCGGCATCCGCTCCGTGGCCGAAGTGGCCCACGCCCGCGACATTGGCCTGGACATGATTGTCACCGACCATCACAGCCTGGGGCGGGAACTGCCCCCGGCCGGGGCGGTCATCAACCCCAAGCGCCCCGACTCTGCCTACCCGGAGACCATGCTGGCCGGCGTAGGCATCGCCTACAAGCTGGCCCAGGCGCTGTGCCAGGCCATGCCCCAGCGAGTGCAGTTCGACCCCAGCCAACTGCTGGACCTGGTGGCCATCGGCACCGTGGCCGACATCGCCCCCCTGTTGGGCGAAAACCGCAAACTGGTCATCGAGGGGCTGAAGGTGTTGAATGGGGCCACCCGGCCGGGTATTGCCGCCCTGGCCCAAATCTCCGGCCTCACCCCCGGCAGCATGACCGCCGAATCCATCGGCTTCCGCCTGGGGCCGCGCATCAACGCCGCCGGCCGCCTGGCCCACGCCTACAGCGCCGCCCGGCTGCTCATCGCCGACAACGCCCCCACCGCCGAGCGGCTGGCCCACGAGCTAAACCAGCTCAACCAGCAGCGCCAGGCCCTCACCGCCGAGCTGTGCGACATGGCCGAAGGGCTTATCCAGCCCGACGCCAACATCCTCATCGCGGCCGACACCGGCTTTGTCTCCGGCGTGGTGGGGCTGGTGGCCGGCCGCCTGGCCGAAAAGTATTACCGGCCGGCCGTGGTCATTGAAACGGGCAGCGAAGAAAGCCGCGGCTCCTGCCGCTCCATCACCGAATTCCACATTACCGAGGCGCTGGACGAGGTGGCCCACCTGCTGGTGCGCCACGGTGGGCACGCCCAGGCGGCCGGCTTCACCGTGCGCAATGAAAACCTGCCCCAGTTCCGCCAGGCGCTGAGCGACATTGCCGCCCGTGAGTTATCCGGCCGGGAGCTGGTACCTACCCTGGCCATCGACGCCGAACTCCCCCTGCGCCAGGTCGACTGGGCCTTGCATGACCTTTTGCAGCAGTTGGAACCAACCGGCTGCGCCAACGCCACACCCGTCTTCATGGCCCGCCACGCGCAGGTGTTTAACCATCGCGCCGTCGGCCAGGATGGGGGGCATTTGCAGTTGCAGGTGGGTGATGGCCAGCGCGGTTTTGGGGCCATTGCCTTCCGGCAGGCCGCCTGGGCAGATCAGATGCCCGGCCGGGTCGACATCGTCTACACCATCAACGTGAACGAATGGCGCGGCCAGCGCAGCCTGCAACTGCGCGTTGAGGACCTGCGCCCCAGCGAGACCACCTGACGCTGCCTCAAGAGAGACACCCATGAAAATCCTTGTCACCGGAGCGGCCGGCTTCATCGGCAGCAATCTGGCCGAGAAACTGGCGCGGGAGGGCCACGCCGTCACCGGCCTGGACAACTTTAACGATTACTACGATCCGCGCCGCAAGCGGGCCAACGAAGCGCGCCTGAACCGCCTGCCCACCTTCCGCATGGTAGAAGCGGACATCCGTGACCGGCCGGGGATGTTTGCCCTGTTCCAGGCAGAGCAGTTCGACGCGGTCGCCCATCTGGCCGCCCTGGCCGGGGTGCGCAACGCCGTAAAATTCCCCGAACTGTACGTAGAAACCGACTACAACGCCTCGCAGCACCTGATGGATGCCGCGCGGGCCACGGGGGTGGGCAACTTCGTCTTCGCCTCTACCTCGTCCGTCTACGGCGCAACACAGCAAATCCCCTTTGTAGAGACCGATCCCTGTGACCGGCCGCTGCAACCTTATGCGGCGGCCAAACGGGCCACCGAGATCCTAGGCTTTACCTACCACCACCTCTATGGTCTGAACTTCACCGCCATCCGCTTTTTCACCGTCTACGGCCCCAACGGCCGGCCCGACATGATGGCCTACCTGGTCGCCGACAGCATCACCCAGGGGCGGCAGATTCCGCTCTACAACAATGGCGACATGTACCGGGATTGGACCTACGTGGACGATATTACCGATGGGGTGGCCGCGGCCGTGGCGCGCCCCCTGGGGTATGAGATCATCAACCTGGGGCGTGGCGAACCCGTCCTGCTGCGCGACTTCATCGCGCAGTTGGAGGCCCTGGCCGGCGGCAAAGCCAACCTGGTGGCCCAGCCCAAACTGGCGGCTGATGTGGTGCGTACTTATGCCGATATCAGCAAAGCGCGCCGCCTGCTGGGCTATGCGCCGCAGGTGTCGGTGCAGGAAGGCGTGCGCCGTTTTTGGGCGTGGTATGTTGGCCAGCCGCTGTTGGGGGATGAGCGGGTGAAGGGGTAAAGGGGTGAGGGGGTGGCTAACCTACTGAGTTGCGGAGTTGCTGAGCAGCTTCTTTAACATCAGGATGCGCGGCTGGCGGGTGGCCACAAAGCCGCGCTCTTGCAGCAGGGGGGCCAGGGCGGCGTGGTGGCCGCTGCTGCCGCAGAAGAGGTCTAGCCCGGCCGGGACCCCGCCGGCCCGGTGCTCAAGCAGCAACTGCACCAAACCCAGGGTCACCATTTCCTGCGCCCACGCTTGTGGTTGCAGCAGCAAGAAGACGAGCGGTCGCTGCTGCCCATCCCCATCTTCCACCCAGGCGCAGCCCACCTCTTGCTGCCCTACCAGACAACGCCAGAACTGCCCCCCGGCCGGGACAGACACAAACTCCCGCTTTAGCACACTCGCCCCCCAACTTTCGCCATGTTCCAGCTCCAGCCGGGCATAATGGCGGTAGAGCCGCTGCCCCAGGCGCTGCCGCAGCGGCTCCACGGCCAGGCCAGGGGTTACGGGCATGGTGCGCCACGGGCCGCGCCAGAAATCGGGATGGATCTGCCGGAAACCCAACCCCTCATACAGTGTCCCGGCCGGGACGTTATCCCGGTCCACTTGCAGCGCCAACCACCCTGCCCCCCGCTGGCGAGCCACCGTTTCCAGGTGGGCCAGCAATGCCCGCGCCACCCCCCGCCGCCGGTAAGCGCGGTTCACATTCACGTTAAACACCACCGCGCTGTCGGCGAGAAAATGCACAAAGGCACAGCCCACAATTTGCCCATCGGCCAGCGCCTTATAGCCCCGGCCGGCGGTCCAGAAGTAAAACGGCAGCGCCACATAGCCGGCCAGTCGCCAGACAGGGTGCTGGGCCATCCGCGTGAACTGCTGGTCCACGCCGGTCATGTTGGTGAAGGCCATGCGGGTCAAGGTCCACATGTCTTTCAATTGGACGCTGCGCACGGCAAGCCACTCACTGTTCATAGGCTCCATTGTACCACCCGGCCGGGGAAATAACGCTACCATCCACTAGCCAATAAGCACCACCACCACCACCCACACAATTGCCCAACACAGCCACCCGCTTTTCATGTATAATGACGGGGCAACCTGACAGTTGCCAAGAGATGACCATAAACATGACAACAAAATACACATCAGCGCCCAGACCCAACCATGCCTGATCCACTCAGACTCCCCGCCTACCAGCTCATCACCCGGCCCAAGGCATGGCAAAACTGTCTGGCTCAACTCAAAGACCAACCCATCATTGGCATCGACCTCGAAGCCAACAGCATGTACGCCTATCGTGAGCGCGTCTGCCTGGCCCAAATCTCCATCCCCCACCAGGACTTCATCGTCGATCCCGTCGCCCTGCCCAATCTAGATGGCCTGGGCGAGATACTGGCCAACCCCCAGCAAGAAAAAATCTTCCACTCCGCCGAATATGACCTCATCCTCCTCAAAAGGGAATACGACTGGGAGATCAACAACCTCTTCGACACCATGTGGGCCGCGCGCATCCTCGGCTATCCACGAGTTGGCCTGGCCAGCCTGCTAGAAGAAATCTATCACGTCACCCTCAACAAACGCTACCAGCGCGCCAACTGGTGCCACCGCCCCCTCACAGAACCCCAACTCGTCTATGCCCAGGCCGACACCCACTTCCTCATCCGCCTCCGCCAACACCTGGCCGAACAGCTAGCCCAAAACAACCAGACGGCCGAAGCCACCGAGATCTTCATCGAGCACAGTCGCGTCCACCCCAACAACAACGAATTCAACCCCGACAGCTTCTGGTCCATCAGCGGCGCTACCCGGCTGCCCCCCTCAAGTCAGGCCGTGCTAAAAGCCTTGCACGTCTACCGCAACCAGGAAGCCCAACAGCGCAACCAACCCCTCTTCAAAATCTTCAGCGACCGCACCCTGCTGGAACTGGCCCGGAATCTGCCCCACCAACAAAGCGATCTGCGCCTCATCCACGGCATGTCCTCCGGCCAGATCCATCGCTACGGCCAAACCATTTTGCGCATCATCCGCGAAAATGAAAAAGGCCCATCACCGCGGCGCCCTCGCCGCCAACCCCGCCTGCCCGATGACGTAGTCACCCGCTACGAAAAGCTGCACAACTGGCGCAAAGAGCGCGGCATCGCCCGCGGCGTAGAATCAGACGTCATTATGAGCCGTGAGGCGTTGTGGGCCTTTGCCCACGCCAACCCCCAGACATTGGCTGAACTAGAAGCCGTTGCTGCCTTAGGCCCCTGGCGGCTAAAAACCTACGGGGCCGATATTCTGCAACTGCTAAACGAGGAAACATGAACATCACTTTTCATGGCGCCGTACGAACCGTCACCGGTTCCCAGCATCTGCTGTCCGTCAATGGGCACAAAATCCTGCTCGACTGCGGTCTGTTCCAGGGATCGCGCCAGAAAGCGTACGAAATCAACCAGAAGCTGCCCTTTAACGCGGCCGAAATTGATATCCTGGTGCTTTCACACGCCCACATCGACCACAGCGGTAACATCCCTAACCTGGTCAAAAGCGGCTTCCGCGGCGACATTATCTGCACCTACGCCACTCGCGATCTGTGCACCATCATGCTGCGTGACAGTGCCAAGATTCAGGAACAAGACATCGGCTACCTCAATTCACGCCGTAAGCGCAAAAACCTGCCCCCGGTCGAGCCCATCTACGACATGGAGGATGCTATTGAGTGCCTGAAGTATTTCGTGGGGCTGGGCTACGACCGGCCGCGGCAGATTCTGCCCGGCGTCACCCTCACCTTCTACGATGCCGGCCACATCCTGGGTTCAGCTATGGTAGCCCTGGACATTGAAGACCAGGAGCAGGGGCAAGACGTTCGCCTGGTCTTCAGCGGCGACATTGGCCGCCCCGACCGCCCCATCTTGCGCGACCCCAGCTACATCAGCGAAGCAGACATCCTGCTGGTAGAAAGCACCTACGGTAACCGCGAGCATGAGCCAGCCGAAGCGGCCAACAACAAACTGAAGCGCGTAATCAACGAGACCTGCAAACGGGGGGGCAAGGTGATTGTGCCCGCCTTTGCCGTGGGCCGTACCCAGGAGCTTGTTTATCGTATCCACCAACTGGTAGAAGCGCGCGATATCTCGCCCCACCTGCCCATCTACGTAGACAGTCCCCTGGCCATAGACGCCACCGCCGTCCACCGTCTGCACCCCGAAGCCTACGACGATGAGCTGGCTAAGTTCCTGCTGGAAGACAAGCACGGCGACGCCTTTGGCTTTGAGATGATGCACTACACGCGCACGGTCACCCAGTCTAAGGAGCTAAACTTCCTCATGACCCCGGCCGTGATCATCAGCGCCAGCGGCATGGCCGAAGCCGGGCGCATTTTGCACCATCTCAAGAACAATATCGAAGATCCACGCAACACGATCCTCATCGTTGGCTGGCAGGCCCCCAACACCCTGGGGCGGCGGCTGGTGGAACGGCAGCCCGTCGTCAAGATCTTTGGCGAGGAGTATTCGCTAAAGGCGCAGGTGGTCACGCTGAACGGCTTCAGCGGCCACGCCGATCGCTACGAACTGATGGATTGGGTAGAGCATTTCCAGCGACGCCCCCGCCAGACCTTTGTGGTGCATGGTGAAGAAGACGCCTCGCTGACCTTTGCCGCGGCGCTCACGCAGCGCGGCCTGGCCAATGTCGGGGTGCCCTACCTGCACCAAACCTTCACCCTCTGAACAGTACGCAAGAGATAGCAGAGGCGGCTGGCGCCTCTCTGCTATCTCTTGCGCGAGACCCCCGGCCGGGAGCTAAATAACGCCCAATTCCCGGCCAACGCGGCCAAAGGTGTCCAGCGCCTGCTCAATGTCGTCGGCACTATGCGCCGCCGAATTCATCACCCGAATGCGCGCCTTGCCCTGGGGGACGGTGGGGTAGCCAATAGCCATGGCAAAAACACCCTCTTCAAACAGCCGGCGGCTGAATTGCTGGGCCAGCGGCGCTTCACCCAGCATGACCGGCACAATAGGCGTCTGGCTGTGGCCGGTGTTGAAGCCCATCTGGTCCATCCCCTCACGGAAGATTTTGGCATTTTGCCACAGGCGGTCCACCAGCTCCGTGGAGCTTTCCAGCAGGTCAACGGCCGCCAGGCAGGCGGCCACGTCCGGCACAGTCATGGCGCTGGAGAAGAGGAAGGGACGACCGCGCTGCCGCAGCCAATCGATGATCGCCTTTTTGCCGGCCACCAGCCCTCCCACAACGCCAAAGGCCTTGCTCAGGGTGCCCACCTCAACATCCACCCGGCCGTGCAAACCAAAATGGTCCACAATGCCGCGGCCACCGCGCCCCAGCACACCTTCACCGTGGGCATCATCCACCATCAGCACAATGCCGTGTTCCTCGGCAACTTCGCACAACTTATCCAGCGGCGCAATATCGCCATCCATACTAAAAACACCATCGCTAATGATAAGCCGGCGATTGTAATTGGTAGTCTCGGCAATGACGCGGCGCAGATCGTCCACGTCGTTATGGCGGTAGCGCACCGTCTCGGCGCGGCTGAGGCGGCAGCCATCGATGATGCTGGCATGGTTCAGTTCATCGGAAAAGATGATGTCCCCTTTGCCCACAAGGGCCGGAATGGTGGCTAGATTGGCCGTGAAGCCGCTTTGCAGGGTAATACAGGCCTCTGCATGCTTAAAAGCGGCCAGGCGCTCTTCCAGGCGCACGTGCAGGCTCATGGTGCCGGCAATGGTGCGCACCGCGCCGGGACCAACCCCGTACTGGTCGATGCCCTGTTTGGCCGCCTCGCGCACGCGGGGGTGGTTGGCCAATCCCAGGTAGTTGTTGGCACAAAAGTTCAGCACCCGTCGCCCGTCGATGGTAACCCAGGCGTCCATGGGGGAATCGATGGTGCGGATAACATTGTAGAGGCCGGCGCTTTTCAGTGCCGCGATTTCATCATTAATCCAGGAAATGCCGTTTTGGCTCATGGGAAACTCCTTCGTGGGATAGATGTGGATAGTTTGTAAGGCTGAATTACATCTGGGTTGGGAAGTCGAAGAATTTCACTTGCAGGCCGAACTTGCCGGCCAGGTGGCGGCCCAGGGCCTGGACGCCAACGGTTTCGGTGGCGTAGTGGCCGGCGTAAATGATGTTGAGGCCGTGGTCGGCGGCGGCCCAGTAGTGGGCGTGGGAGGTTTCGCCGGTAAGGTAGGTGTCGGCCCCCAGGGCACGAACGGCAGCGGCTTCGTCGGCCCCAAAGCCGGAGAGAATGGCTACGCGGTGGACCCCGGCCGGGCCGTGGGCCAGCACCCGGGCCTGCGTATGCAGCTTCTCATTCACCTGCTGCACAAGCTGGGCCAATGTTAACCCGGCCGGGGCGCGGCCCACCACCCCCAATGGCACATTCGTCGGCTGGCACCACCACTCCTCCACAGCAATGTCCAACATTTGCGCCAGCACCGCATTGTTGCCCACCTCCGGATGGGCATCCAGCGGCAAATGGGCAGCATAGAGGTGGATGCCATGCGCCAGCAGCAGGCGCACCCGGTGGCCCAACGGCCCGGCAATGGGCTCCACGGCGCGCCAGAGCAGCCCATGATGGACCAGGAGCATATCGGCTCCCCAGGCTGCGGCGGCCGTGATCCCGGCCGGGGAGGTGTCCACCGCCAGGGCCACCCGTTCAATGTGCGCCTTGTCCGCCTCCACCTGCAAACCTTGCGGCCCATAATCCTGCACCGCGGCTACCCGCAAATAATCATTCAGATAGCGAACCAGATCATCACGCTGCATAGCTAACCTACTCTTAACATCTTGTTCTTGGGCTGTTAACTGATTTCCGCTACAATCAGGTGGGTAAGCATGAAGTGTCAGGGCAGCAAAACTTGCTGTACATCACGTTGTTCCGCCCTGTGCCTGGCACTCGTCAACAAAAAATCCGGCCACCTCGACCCGGCCGGGTCATTGACTTGGCTGCAAATCACGTGCTATACTGCGAGCCGTCATGAGTACCAATCCATTAACTGAGCCAGTGCTGCTGCTTAACATCAACTTCGAGCCCATCAACGTTTGTTCAACGCGGCGGGCGCTGTCCCTTGTGTGGGACGGCAAGGCCGAGATCATCCTCAATGGGCGGGGCGTCATCCGCAGCAGCAGCGCCGAACACGAACTGCCATCCATCATCAAGCTCATCTACATGGTAAAGCGGCCACGGACCCAGGTAGCCCTGACCAAGCGGGAAGTGCTGCGCCGCGATGATTACACCTGCCAGTACTGCGGCCGCCGCAGCGCCATCCTGACCCTGGACCACATCATGCCGCGCCATCTGGGCGGGCCGCACACCTGGCAGAACCTGGTGGCCGCCTGCGCCAGTTGCAACCGGCGCAAGGGGGGGCGTACGCCAGAACAGGCCAATATGGCCCTGCGTCGCCAACCTTTTGAACCAAGCCCATCCGCCTATTACCGTTTCGGCCGCCATCTGTCACAGCGGGAAGAGTGGGAGCCTTTCCTGGCCGGTTGGTAAACAGGCCGGTATTAGCCCGGCCGGGCTAACGCATTTTGCTGCGCCAGCACAACAATATTCTCTAAACCCCGGTCAATCAAATCTGCCACTTCATTCGCCATGCTCTTGTAGGCGGGTAAGGGCGCGCCATACGGATCGCTGATACTGTATTGCCGGCCAACCATCTCCGTTAGCAGGTAGATTTTGCCGGCATGGTCAGGGAATTCCACCTGCAGCGCCTCGGCATGGCCCGTTTCCATACACAACACCAGGTCGGCCGTGGCCAGCAGCTCACCAGAAACCATCTGCGCCCGGTGGGCCCGGATGTCGATGCCCTGGGCGGCCATGACGATGACGCTGTTTTCCGACGCACTCCGCGGCTGCATGGCCCACGTGCCCGCCGAACTCACCTGCCAGCCGGCCAGGCCGCGCTCTTGCAGCCGCTGCCGCAGCAGCCCTTCGGCCACCGGGGAACGACAGATATTTGCTGTACAAACAAAAAGAACGTGCGGCATGTCGCCATCCTGAGAAGCTACGTTGTTAGCACCTGGCGCTCATTTTATCATCTGCTGCGAGGTGGGTAAAGCGGGACCGCCAGCCCACCCCGGCCGGGTGGCCAATATTTCACAGCAGGCCAGCATATCCCCGGCCAGCAGCCCATGCCCACCCAAAACAATAGGAATCGGGGCAGCCTGGGCCGCCGCCGTAAAGGCCCGCAGCCAGGGGTCGGCCACCAGTTCCAACAAACCCAGGTCGGAGCCAAAGCGGGTGGTGGCGTCAGGCATAATCTGCTGGTGGGCCAGCATAACCCGCGTGTCAATGAACGCGGCATCGGCCCAGTCGGCCAGGGTGGCAAAGAAGGCGTCTAGCCCCACCGCGGCGATATGCGCCGCCAGCAAAGAACGCACCTCGCCACGCTGCTGCCGGCCACTAGAAACCATCCCGCGCTCTTCAGACACCACCCGCAGCCAGCAGTGGCTGACCCGGTTGATGGCCTGCCACGCCTCCGGCCCCAGGCGGCCGGCCACAAAAACGCGGCTGGCGCTGGTGCCCAGCACCGCCAGCGCCGCCTGCAGGGTGGCGGTTTGCAGGGGCAGGCTGGCCAGATAGGCTCGCAAATGGGGCTGGGTATGCGGGTGCAGGGCCAGCGCCAACAAATCTGTGGGGGTGTCTATGTCCAGCCGGGTGGCGGCTGTGGCGGGCAATGTGTGGTGGGGCAGGCCAGCCTCATCGGAAAGGACCCAGCCAAGCATGTTGTCGCGCGGGAGTTTGCTAATCCAGGTGGGCAAGACCCCGGCCGGGGCCAAACCAGCCCAATCGCTGGCAAAGCGGTTATTGGTCAGGATTAGCTGGTCGGCAGTGGCCAGCCGCTGCACTATCTCGCTGAGGGTGTCGTCGGGGAGCAGTGGCGCTGCGCCGCCGCCAAAATAGAGCAGGCGGTCGATGGCCAGTTCTGTGCTGAGCCGGGCCAGGATTTCGCCAACGTGTACCCGGCCGGGGGGGGTTGGGCGATAATCCGTCACGGCCGGTGACAGCAAGCCATCGGCGTCTGCCGACACCAGCACAATGCGCGCCACCTGCGGCTGGCGGGCCAACTGCGCGATCAGGTCACGCGCCGCCGCTCGCCGCGCCCCTTGCACCCAGGCCACCGGCGCGCTCTCCCCGCCCGCTTCGCCAACCATCACCACTGCTGTAATCATAGAGGCCATGGCCATAAAAAAAAGGGCAACCATGCTGCACGGCATGATTGCCCCATCAGGCGTCGGCGCTAACGCTAGTCAAACTCAGGCTTTAGCAAACCATAGCCGTCATCATGACGCCGGTAGATCACGCTAATCGTCTCATCTTCCGCATCAAAGAAAACAAAGAAGTCATGCCCCAGCAGTTCCATCTGGTCGATAGCCTCGGCTGAAGACATGGGCTGCATGCGGAAACTCTTGCGGCGCACAATGCGATCCCCGCTCGCTTCCTCGTCTTCTTCCTCCACTTCATACTCTAGCGGCAGCGGTTCCAGGTCAATCAACTCCTCCACGCCGCCGCCCCGGCGATTATCTTTGCGCTTGCCCCGGTAACGCTTTATCTGCTTGTACAACTTGTCGGTCACCTTGTCAATGGCGGCAAAAATGTCGTTGCTACGCTCCTCGGCACGCAGAATTGTGCCGTAACTGTCCCGAATAGTGATCTGCGCCACGTGGCGATCCAGGGCGCTGCGGGCATTTTGCTCGGACAAATCAACGCGGACTTCGGCCAGGTTAGGCATGTAGCGATCCAGACGAGCCGTCTTTTTCTCCACATAGTTTTGCAGCCGCGTCGTCACTTCCATGTTGCGACCAAGAATTGTCAGTTCCATTGCCATTGGTTCATCAATCTCCTATCAACGCATATTCTCAGGAACGCTGTGGGCCACCATCGGCCACCAGATCAGGCATCTTACAAGCGCTCCAAAAGCGATACCGGGAGGACCCTTCGCGGTCGGTAGATTTCAGTATCGCCCCATTTACAGGTTTGCTAGAGTTTATCCGAAATGAATGAATAACAAAGCCACCGGGTAACCAGCCTTCTTTGAGGTTGTAGCTATGGTGGCTACATAGCTCTGGCCAGGCAGTAGCCGGTGACGCTGCCGGCACCGGCCGCCAGCAGCGCTTCGGCTGTGGCGATCATGGTCGCCCCGGTGGTACAAACATCGTCCACCAACAGGATGCGCTGCCCGGCTACCAGGGCCGGGTCGGCAAAGAAGGCCCCGCTGACGTTCTGTAAACGTTCCGTCTGGTTTAGACCCACCTGCGGACGGGTGTCTTTGGTACGCCGCACCCCGGCCGGGGTCGTACCATACCCCAACTGGGCGCACAAATGGCGCACCAACAACATAGCCTGATTATACCCTCTTTTTCTTTCTCGTTCAGGGTGTAATGGCACCGGCAGCACCAGATCAACCGGCTCCTGCCAGGTTGGCCACGCCTCTACCATCAATTCGGCCAGCGGTTCTGCCAGGCCAAAAGCGCCATTGTATTTCATCTGGTGGATCATGCGGGGGACCGGGCCATCGAACAAAACGGCGGCCCGAATGCGCTGCAGCGGCGGTCTTTGTTGGCGACAGGTGGTGCACAACAGCCCCGGCCGGGAGACAGTCCGGCCACAAACTTTGCACAACGGCTCACGCAGCCAGACAACCTCCGCCCGGCAGTTGGCGCACAAGAGCGCGCCCACCTGGCGGCAGTTCCCACACACCGGCGGGAAAGCCAACGCCACCAGCGAACGCCACAACCGCCGTGCCCCAGACCGATACACCCCCAAGAAACACAGCTCCTTTAGCAGCGGTGCCTTCACCCCTGCTTCTGTCAGCAACCCCCAAACAGGACCCCAGGAATGAGCGGGCCGCACCCCGGCCGGGGGTTACCTCGTAAGACCACGCAGCGCATCATTGCGGATCAGCGTAAACGCGGCCGGGCCCAACAATACAATGAACATAGACGGGAAAATCAAAAACACCAGCGGGAACAACATCTTCACCGGCGCTTGCTGCGCCTTCTCCTCCGCCCGCTGTCGTCGCCGGATACGCATCTGTTCCGACTGAATACGCAGCACCTTACCCACACTCACACCCAACTGGTCCGCCTGCAAAATAGAGGCCACAAAATTAGCCACATCCGGCACATCCATCCGGCCGGTCATATCCCGCAGCGCCTGCCGCCGCGTCTTACCCAACTGCATCTCATACACCACCCGGCCAAACTCACGCGCCAACGGATCCGTCCACTTCTCATCCACCTTGGCCATCGCCCCGTCAAACGTCAGCCCCGCATCAACACAAATCGTCATCAAGTCCAACGCATCCGGTAATTTCTTGATAATCGCATCACGCCGGCGGCTGATCAGCGAACTCAGATACAACTGCGGCAAAAAGAACCCCACCGCCGCAAAAAACAGCGTATAGGCAAACCGCTTGTTGGGATCCACATTAAAGCGAATCATCATCATCAAGAACAAACCGCCCAGAAGGATGGTAAACACCCCGCGGATCGCCCAAAATTCAGCCGCCGTGATATTGCGCGGGCTGCCGGCCTGCTCCAACTGCACAGCCGTCCGCTCCAGCGTTGATTGCGGCGTAAAGCGGGTGACAAACCTACCAAGCCCCCGCATGATAGGCACAAAAATCCGGTCAGAGATTGGCATAGACAGCTCAATCTCCTCAATGGAAACAGCCTCTTCACGGGCAGCGTACTCCTCAATACGGGCCGATAACGGATCTTCTTCCGAACGTCGCAAGAACACAACGCTCAAAAGAATAAGCACCACGGCGACTAGGCCGACGATTAACGCTGTTGAAGTCATCATATACCCAACTCCAGGCCGTCGTTACACTTCAATATCAACGATCTTGCGGATAGCCAAAACGCCAAAAAACATGAGCAGCAGCCCAAAGCCAATCACAATCCAGCCACACGGAACGCCAAACAAAAAGGGGTCTTCACGCACAATCAACTGCCCTACATAATCCCGGTTGATCAGATACAAAACCAGACCCAGGCCAATAGGCAGCAGACTGATGATAATTCCGGTCAAACGACCCTGCGAGGTCAAGGTACGAATCTCGCCCTTAATCCGGACCCGTTCACGAATGGTATAACTAATGGTATCCAGGATTTCCGTCAGGTTACCACCAACCTCACGCTGGATGTTAACCGCTGTCACCACCAGGTCCAGGTCTTCACTGGGAACCCGGCGCAGCATATTGCCCAGCGCCTGATTAAGACTTAGACCCAGGCGCACCTCCTGCACTACGCGCTCAAACTCCTTCGAAACCGGCGGCGGCAGTTCGGTTGCAATGGCTTCCATACCTTGCAGCACGCTGTAACCGGACCGAAGCGCATTCACCCACAGGTTCAGCGTATCACTGAGCTGCCCTTCAAAGGTATGCAAACGACGGGTGGCCATGGTGCTGACGTAGATGCGCGGCACAAACAGGCCGACGATCGCACCAATCAGCAGCATGACTAGGCCAGGACCAAACAGAATGGCGGCCACCACAACACCCACCACAGCAAAGCCTACCTGCAAGGCAACATATTCACTGACTCGCAGCCGGACATCGGCCATAGCGATGCGGGCCTTGATGCCTGAGAACAGCCCTCTGTCGGCCAACGCCTCATCCAGCCGATCGGCAACGTCGTTGCGGCTAGCCGTAGTCACATCTTCGGGGGTGAGGACAGTAGAACTGCCCACAAACTGCTCCATACGCTGCTCAACCTGCCGGTTGCCACCGGACAGCAGCGCAATGCCGGCCCCCAGCAGCATCAGCACGCCCAGGCCAACCAATCCTAACAACAACAGTTGAGACATCAGCACCTCCTTTCAGGCAGCTCGTGTTTCGCGGCTCAAATGAACTAAGAACCAGGGATGCGGCGAAACACTCAAACAGTCCGGCGTAAATGGGTCCGGGAATTCCAGCGCTATTGGCACCAGACTGCACTAATTAGCGATTACTTGCGTACACCAATGCCGAAGATGGAAGGTGGCAGCATGATGCCCGCCGCCTGGACACGGTGCATAAACTTGGGTCGCAGACCGGTGGGACGCAAGCGGCCAATTACCTTACCGTTTTCGATGCTGGTCTGTTCAAAGCGGAAGATTTCCGACATGGTGATAACATCGCCTTCCATGCCTTGAACTTCACTAATGGAGATGACTTTTCGGGTACCGTCGCGCAGGCGGTCGGTGTGGACAATCAGATCAATCGCTGAGGAAATCTGTTCACGAATGGCGCGGTGCGGAAGTTCCATGCCGGCCATGAGTACCATTGTTTCCAAACGGGCAAGCAAGTCACGGGTGCTGTTGGCATGGGCTGTCGTCAGGCTGCCATCGTGACCGGTGTTCATGGCCTGCAACATGTCCAGGGCTTCGCCGGCGCGCACCTCGCCAACGACGATGCGGTCGGGACGCATACGCAGGGAGTTTACCACGAGGTCACGAATGGTAACGGCCCCACGGTTTTCTACGTTGGGCGGGCGTGACTCCAGGGTGACTACGTGCTCCTGGCGCAGTTGCAGTTCGGCTGCGTTTTCGATGGTTACGATGCGTTCATCGTCCGGAATGAAGCCGGAGAGTACGTTGAGGAGGGTGGTTTTGCCCGAGCCGGTGCCACCGGAGACAACGACGTTCAGGCGAGCAACAACACACGCTTTCAGGAATTCCACGGCCTCGCGGGTGATGGAGCCGTATTCAACCAGGTTGTCGATGGTCAGGGGAATCTTGGAAAACAAACGGATGGTCAGCGTGGGGCCATTGAGGGCAATGGGGGGGATCACGGCATTGACACGGGAGCCATCGGGCAGGCGGGCGTCCACCATGGGAGAACTTTCATCGATGCGGCGACCTAGCGGGGCCACAATGCGGTCGATGATGCGCATCAGGTGCTCATCGTCTTCGAAGGAGCTGTTGACGCGGTTGATCTTGCCCAGGCGCTCCACGTAGATGTTTTTAGGCCCGTTAACCATGATTTCGGTAAGGCCGTCCTGGCTGAGAAATGGTTCCAGGGGACCAAACCCCAGGATTTCGGCCACAATCTGTTCGTAGAGCAGGCGCTTTTCGTTACGACTAAGGACGATCTGCTCTTCGACAAGCATGGTCTCGAACATTTCCTGGATGGTTGCGCGGACTTCAGAGGTCTGGTTGATGTCGATGCTGGGGTCTAGTTCCGCGATCAGTTTTTGTTGAACGCGGTTCTTCAGATCGGTGAATGCGTCACGCGAACCGGTTGCCGGGGACGTGCGTTTGACGCGCAGTTCCTGGAGTTTGGAACTTGCCTGGCCATCGGGTACTTCTTGACTTCGTTCAATGCGCTTTAAGAGAGACACGTTTATCCTCCCGCAGGGGTCTGGCTAGCCGCTGGCAGGTTGGGAGCGGCGGCCAAAAAGGCGGCCAAGGAATGAGGGTTTGGCTTCGGTGTAGGTGGCAGACGCCCCGGCCGGGTCGGTCTGCCCTTCACGGATGATCACGTCACCCAACTTGACCAATGCTTCGGCAATCGGTTTCTTACGGTTCCGGCCAACAACAAACGGATAACCCTGATCCGCCGCCCGGTTGGCGGTCTCCTCATCCACAGGCACCATCGCCATTACCGGCCGTTTGAGCGTATCCGCAATATCCTTGGGCGTAATCCCCAGTTTTTTGGAGCTCCGGTTCACCACCAGGAACACCTTCTCCCGTTCATAGTTCAGCGTATCGGCCAGATCAAAAAAGCGGCTGACATTCTTCAGACTGGGCAGGTTTTGCTGCGTCACCAACAGAATCCGGTCCGAAGAATCCAAAATCGAGATCGCTACGTCGTTCAGGCTGGAACTGGTATCAACAATCACAAACTCATAAATCTTCTGCAGATTCTGCAACAGGGTCTTCATGTGATCGTCAGTTACCAGGTCAGCCATCTCCGGCCGGGGTGGGGCCATCAGCACCTTCAACCCACTCTTATGCGTCGCCACCACACTGCCAATCAAATCCGGCTCCAGGTCCGCAATCCGGTCAATCAGATCCACCACACTCGTGGTCGTCTTCATATTCAGCATAACCGCGACATCGCCAAACTGCAAACTCCCATCCACCAAAACCGTGCTGTGCTTACGCAGCGCCAGCGCCACCGCCAGGTTCGCCGCAATCGTCGTACAGCCAGCCCCACCCTTCGGACTATACACCGTAATCACCTGCCCCAAACGCTTTGGCTTGCCGGCCGCGGCCCCCGGCTCCTGGCGACCCACTTGCTCACTAACCGCCGGAGCCACAACCACCGGGCGCATCTGGTACACACGGCGCACCGCACTAACCAATTCATCGCCCGAAAAAGGCTTCATCAGGAAATCACGCGCCCCGGCCAACATCGCCCGCCGCAGGTAATCCGCCTCACTCTGCACAGACATAATAATAATCTGCGCCGAGGGCACCGACTGCGTGATCGCCTGGCTGGCCGAAATACCATCCAGCCCCGGCATATTAATATCCATCAGGATAATGTCTGGCTTATGCTGCTTGGCCAGCTCCACAGCCTGGTCACCCGTCCCAGCCTGGGCAATAACCTCTATGTCCGACTCAAACTGCAGCAGTTTGCGCACGTTCTCGCGCGTCTCCGGAAGGTCGTCAACTATCAATACACGTATCTTTTCCGACATCACTTATCCGCCAAAAGAAAGATCTGAGCCAGCCAATGCAAAGAATTCGTGCCAGGAAAGCACAAACTAATTCTACCCATCATACTATTATCAACATGAAAGTCAAAATGCCTATGTGAAAAATGTACCAGACCCCCACCGCACCCCACAAAACAAAAAAAGCCCTATCGGTCGATAGGGCTTAAACAAAAACGGAAGGCTACGATGTCAACTAGGGATTGAGGCCGCTGGTGATCTTGCTGAACACGTTACCGATCTGCGGACCCAGCAGGGTCAGAATGGCGATAACGACGATAGCAACAAGCACGAGCACCAGAGCGTACTCTACCAGACCCTGACCATCTTCGCGATGCAAGAACAACATGATGAATTACCTCCACTTGTATAGAAAGAATTAACTAAGAAACGGCAGCTAATCAACAGAAGAATCAGACTACACTGATAATGCAAGAATACTACCGAATCAAATCACAGGCAATAGTACTGCGGACACATTAACCAGTATTCCTTGCCAACAACTGTGACAAATAAGTCGCCAACACAACGCGTCCAAGCGAACCCGATCCAGAGAACTCACCCAAATATCAGTAAGCCGAAGCACCCGTTGTTTCCAGGGGAATATAGAACTCAGCCCGCGTACCCTGGCCCAAACTGCTCTGAACGCTCAACTCACCCCCCAGCATCTTGATACGCTCACGCAGCGTCGACAGGCCGATCTTATCCTGGTTGCCAAATGCCTCTTCCACGTTAAAGCCGCTGCCATTGTCCTCCACCACCACCTGCACCCTGTCTTGCGCCAGGTCCAACAGCACCTGAACCTGAGTAGCCTGGGCATGGGCGCGCGCATTGCTCAGCAGCTCCTGGACCGCCCGGAAAATCGTTACCTCAATGTAGCTTTCCAGCCGCCGTTCAATGCCCGTTACCGTAATGTTTACCGGCAGGTCGCCCTTTTCTTGCAGCGTTTCCACATAGCGGCGCAGCGTAGGCACAATCCCCAGGTCATCCAGCATCATCGGGCGCAAGTCAAAAATGAAATCCTTCACCGACTCAAAGGTAGAGCTGGCGGTTCCCTTCAGCGCATTCAGTTCGGTCCTGGCTCGCTCTGCGTTGATGTCGAAGAAACGCTGGCATATCTCCGCCTGCAAAATGAAATTACTCAGCGAGGAGGCGGGACCATCGTGCATCTTGCGCACCAAACTCTGCCGGGCCGACTCCTCTACCTGAATTAGCCGGATGATGTCCGTCCGCTTCTGCGGAACAGCCCGGCGCACTTCCGGCAGCGTTACCATCCCCTCGGTCAGCGACAGCAGCCGCTCCTGAAATGCGGCCAGGCGCTCAATGTTGCGCTGGTCGCTTTGCAGCTTCTCTAGTTGGCCACGCATGGTAAACAGCCGCTGCTGCGCATTTAGCAGCGCTTCATACCCCTCACGAATATCCTCACGAGGCAGGGTGTCGAAGTTCGTCTGCAGTTGGCGCACGTAATTGGTCATCTGCGCGTTGCGCTGCGCCAATCGCTCCACCTCGGCCGCGCTCTGCTTGATCAGAATATCGATCTCTTTCAGCTCCCGTTGGGTCTGCTCTGCCTCCTTGTAGGTTTCCTCAATAAACGTCTGCAAGGATTTTTCTTCGCCAATGCCTATCTGATTATTCATGAGGAATTATCTCCCAAACGCCTAGTTGCGCGTTCCTTCCAGCCGTACCCACCCCCGGCTCAACGCATAGACCGCGGCCTGGGTACGATCATCCACGCGGAGTTTGCGCAGGATGGAAGTCATATGGTTTTTGACGGTTTGGTGGCTGATGCCCAGCTTGAAGGCGATCTCTTTGTTGCTCATCCCCCGCGTTACGTACTCCAATATCTCCATCTCTCGCGGGGAGAGGGGTACCAGAAAGTCCTCGCTGTCGCTGGTTAGAGAGCCAACCATCCGCCCGACCTTTTGCTCAATCCATTGCAGGACCTCGTCTTGGGACATTGTCTTTTCACCCACGACGTAGCTGCCACCATTGACATCGATGATGGTCTGGATGAGCGCCTCCGGCGTGATGTCTTTGGGACAGTACGCTTTGGCCCCGGCCCGCAGGGCATGAAACACCTGCTCAATCTCATCATAACCGGTTAACATAATGACATTGACGTGGGGGAGCTGGGCTTTGATTTTGCGCGTCACTTGCAGGCCGTTGATGGTGGGCAGGTTAATGTCCATCAAAATGACATCTGGAACAAGCTCGTAAGCGATCTCTACGGCCACTTCCCCATCGGCAGCCTCTCCAACAACGACTATTCGCGGATCTGTGTCCAGAACATCGCGCAGGCCCTGACGAAAGAGGGGGTGATCATCCACAATGAGCAGTCGAATCTGCGACATGGTTCTCTCCTGGCTGGTTGTTGCTTGAATTTACCTGACTGGAACAAGAATACTCGCGTCTTGCAATACGAATTAGGGGGATGTGATAGGTGCAGTATACCATGAACAAGTTACGCGTGGCAAACGGTGTACAGGAGCGGCGCACCCCCGGCCGGGACCACCACCAACCCCTCACCGGCCGGGCAACCCATAGACCGCCATGTTGTTTGCCCCCTGCGCCTGCGTCCAGGCATAGCCGGTAGAATAGAGCAAAATTACCCCCGGCCGGGCCGTGATAGTCTCGTAAGGCCAGCCCGGCGCAGTCACCAGGTAATCAGCCCCCTGTTCGCGCACATAGTCGCCCAGCGCCGCCTCATCCGCCAGGCGGTCCACCAACTCCGGCGTAATCAGGCCAGCCAGATCAAGCAGCGGGCGCTGGGCAAAATAGCCAATCGCCCCAATGTCGTGGGCGGCAATCAGCGCCTCGGGCGGCGTGTTCTGGTTCAGCCACCGGGCCACGTCAACCATTTCATTCTCGATAAAGGCCACATCGGTGGCATACGCTTGCAGGCCAAACAGGAAAAAGATGGCCAGGAGCAGCCCATAAACCAGCCCGGCCACGCGCCGCAGCACCCGGCCGGGGCGCGGACGCACCGGCAGACGCGCCAACAGCCACAGCCAGCCCGCCAGACCATACAAAATCCAGGCCGGCAGCGCCGCCCACAAATAACGCCCATGCTGGTACGTTACCGGCAGCCGCCAGGCATAGAGCAGCACGTGTCCCCCGGCCCACAACAGCAGCAGCGCATGCTGCAGCCGCCTATCATGCCAATCCTGGCGCAGCGCCAGCCACCCGGCCGGGATCAGCCCCGGCAGCAGCAGCAGATGAGCGCCGGTCATCCCCCGCCAGCCCACCTCCGCCCCACCCAGGCTGAACAAGAGCAGGCTGGCAAAGCGGACCGGCAGCGGCCGGACCAACAGGGCAGCGTATTCAGCCTGCTTGGCATAAAACGTATTGGGCCACAGCGCCCCGCTGACCGCCAGATTAAAAGCAAAATAAGGCAGCAACGGCAGCCCCGCCCCCAACAGATACCACAACAGCGCCGGCAGCCGCCCCGGCCGGGCCAACAACCCCACCCCCACCAACAGCAGCAGCAGCAGCCCCTCCGGCCGGGCCAGCACCAGCAGGCCGGCCAACACGCCCAACCACCCCGGCCGGGCGCGGGCCACAGCCTGCCAGACCAGCGTCAGCCCCAGAGCCACAAACAACAACGTCTCCATGCCGCTGGCCGCCGCCCACACCAGCGGCCAGGCAGCCACCAGCGACAGCCCGGCCAGCCAATCCCGGCCGGCATAGGCCGGCCACAGCAGCCGCCACAACGCCATCCCCACCCAGGCCAGCCAGACCAGGCACAGCCCGCCCAACCCATACGCCCAGGCCAGCGGCGGCAGGCGCAGCAAATGTCCCACCGCCAGCAGCAGCGTCCACAGCGGGGCAGTGGACCCGGCACTGCTAACCCCCGGCACATACGCCCACCGGCCAGTGAGGGCCAGATTGCGGGCATACGTCTGGTGAATCCAGCTATCGTCCAGCGGGAAACCGGCCCGGCCGGGGAGCGCCGCCGCCGCCACAAACAAGAGCACCGCCAAAACGGCCGCCCCAGCCACCAGCCAATGCCCCTTCTGGCGCACCATCACGGCAGTTCTCCCGGTGGCAAAATCTGGTAAAGCTGGAAGCCGCCGGGATAGGTTTGCCGCAGCACCAGTTCCGGCAGCGACACCTCGCCGGCATACAAGCCGGCCAGTGGCGGTGGCCGGTCCGGGTCCAGCAGCAGGTAGTCCGCCCCAAACTGGCGCGCCGCGGCCAGTACCCCGGCCGGGGGTTCATTCGGCGTCACAATGGCCATCAGGCCGGTGTGGTAATAAAAGTTGGGCGCGGAACCACTCATAACAATCGACCCGGCCGGGAGCGCCGCCCCAATCTCCGCGTACACCGCCCCTTCCGCCTCGCGCAGCGGCTGCCCGCCAGAAACAGCCAGGCTAATCACAAACACCAACAGCACAAAAGTCACGGCAAAGAAACGCTTGGCCACCTGCGGGTTCCAATGGCTGCGCCGGGCGGCAATCCAATCCACGCTCAGGCCAATGCCCGCCGCCGCCAGGGCCATAGACCAGGGCCACAACGCCGTAGAGGAGTGCAACAAGCTGCCCCGCCCGCCCGGAAAGGTAAAAATGAGACTCATGGCGATGAACAGGGCCAGCGCATACCAGCTAACCGGCCGCAAAAAGCGACGGATGGCCACCCGCTCCGGCGCGGTTCGCCCCTGCCCCACACGCAGCCAGCCCACCACCACAAAGAAGCTGAACGCCGTCAGCCCCACCACCCCCACGTAGGTTTGCAGGCTCAACCACAACCCGTCCAGCTTGGAGCGCAAGATGTTGCCCCAGCCCCAGGCCAGGTAGCCGGCCAGGTCAAACTGCCGGTTGTAGGCAAACAAGTCGTTGTAATCGGTGAGGAAAATGGTTTGCGTGCCCACCGTGGACAGCACCCGGCCGGAGAGCAGCCAGGTACGATAAAACCAGCCCCCCATCACCAGCAGGTAGCCGGCCAACAGCAGCAGCAACTGCCCCCCCTGCAGGGCCAGCCGCGGCTGGCCAGTTTGCGCCCGCCACACGTCGCGCACGCCCAGCAGCCATACCCACAGCGCCACAGCCAGCAGCACCAGCCCATCGGCGCGGGTAAGGTGCGCCAGGCCGGCCAAAACGCCGGCTGCCAGCCAGTAGGCGCCGCGCTGCCGCGCCTGGGCCAGGGCCAGGGCAAACAGGCAGCCGCCACCCACCCAGGCAAACAGGACAAACGTGGAGGGCTGGTTCCAATAAGCGGCGTAATAGCCGCCGGCCATGGTGAAGAGGGCGGCCGTGCGCGCCTGCCAGCGCTCGGCCGAAAAGCGGCGGCTGATGGCATAGCTGAGCAGCGGCAGCAGCCCGGCCATCAACCAGAAGGGGAGCTGCGCCCCGCGAAAGCTGTCGTGTACCCAATAGCCGGCCGCGGCCACCATGGAGGTGAGGGGCATCCAGTAGGTGTGGCTGGGCTTGGGCAACCCGGCCGGGTCGTCCAGATACTGCCAGATCACCGGCTCCGTGAACCCCTGCCCGGTCGCCAACTGCTGCCCGCCAATGGTGTAGTAATAGGCGTCAAAATAGCTGGGGTGCGCCAGGCGCGCCGCCCAAAACGCCTGCACCAGCAGGCCCAAAACGGCTAACCAGAGCCAATCACGCTTTGTCTGTCGGTCCATAAGCAGTTAGTGGCCGTCCGCAAATGAGTTAGCAGAATTGTGCGGACGGCTTGGCGTAAGCGGCCTTCCAATCAGAGAAGTCATTGTTGGCCGCTTACTCAGGGAACACGCACAAAAATCTGGGCTTGCGCGTCGCTGTACGCCTCGCGCCACGCATCGCTGGTGGCCAACAGGGTCGTTAGCGGGCTGCCACGGTCCATCAAGACATAGGCTACCTGGTAATCGTCCAGCGGTTCCTGCCAATTGTCCGCCAATTCAAAGGTCTGCAAATAGTAAAAAAGGAAGGGGTCCCCGTAGACGTCGGCCCGGCCATCTACAAAGACGGGCAGCCCACGCCAGATGAGGTACCCGCCCCAACCGTACTGGTTGTAGCCCGGTTGGCTGGCCAGCCCGCTGGCTTGCAGGTAATCGACCGCGGCCACCGGGTAGCGTTCGGCAATGGCCGCGTCGTTGGCCATGATTTTGCTGCTGGTCCACAGGGCTGCCCCCAGCACGGCCAGCAGCAGGAGGAGCCAGTTGGCCAGGGCCAGCACCCGGCCGGGTGGCTTCTGGCGCGTGGTGGGCAACAGCGCCCGCTCTAGCCGGGTGCCGGCCAAAGCCAGCCACAAACTGCGGCACACAATAGGCGCAGCCACAATGGCAAAGAGAGGAATGTGCCGCGCCGAAAGCAGCCCGGCTGCGCCCGTCCCCAGGAATAGGAGCACGTCGCTCCCGGCCGGGGCGCTGCCCCCAGCACGATACCCCGCCCACCAGCTCACAATGCCCAAGAAAAAGAGCGCCGCAAAGGGCCAGAAAATGGCAAAATGGAAATCAGGCGGCTGCCACTCCTGAATGTAGGCCTGCATGGCTGAACTGCCCAGCGTCTCGAAGGGATAAATCCAGATCACGTAGCCGCTGGGATTGAGCAGCGCCGCCAGGAAGCTGGCCCCAGTGGCCAGGGCCAGGGTGCGAATGCTCTGGCTGTCCAGGTGGGGGCGGGTGGTGGTGGTGGTACCCCGGCCGGGGAAACGCCCCCCCAGCCACTGCTCTGCCGCCTCTCCCACCACATAGGTAGCCAGCAGCACCACCCCCAGCAGATAACCGCTGTGCAGATTCACCCACAGCACCGTCAGCGCCGGCAGCAGCCAGAACCACCGCCGCCCCAGCCGGCCGGACCGCACCCCTTCCACCACAAACACAAACACCGCCGTAAGCAGCAGGTTAAACATTTGCGGCCGCGCCCCCCAGGTAATGGCCGAGGCCACAGCCGCCAGCAGCACCACAAAAGCGGCCAGGTAGGGCCGCCCGTCACAGCAAAGATAAACCAGCCCAAACGTCAGGGTGATGATGGCCGCAAAGACCACAATTAGCCCCGGCAGCCCCCCCACCTGGTACACCAGCCACATAAACAACTGCGACAACCATTCGTGCGTAACCCAGGCGTGGTCGGGCACGGTGAAGGAGAAAATATCCTGGCGCGGCAAGCCCTCCTGCAAGATGTATTCGCCGGTGCGCAAATGCCACCACATGTCCGGGTCTAGCGTTTCGCGCACGGCCATGGTGAACAGGGCCAGCAGGAAGAGCGCAACGAAGAGGCGGCGGGTGGTCATGGCCAGGCTTACAAGCGGCGAGCGTAAGCGGTGAAGAGGTCGCCAAAATTCACCGGGATGGCTGCTTCGGCCAGTCCCAGGCGGTTTACAAGGCCAGAAGCGGCGCGCCCCAGGGCCTGGTTGAGGCCGGCGACACGGGTGGCCAGATAGCCTAATCGCAAATAGCGCCCCTGGGCACCAGACCAGATGACCTCGAAGCCGTTTTGCCGCAGCATGGCGGCCAACGTCTTCTGGCTGAAATAGTGGATGTGCATGTCCATGAGCCACGGCCAGCGCTGGCCCATGAGGCGGGCGGCCAGGCTGTCGATGTCCATGGTGTGCACGGCCACAATCCCGCCCGGTTTGAGCAGTTGGTAGGCCATGGCCAGCTCCCCGGCCGGGTCGTTCACATGCTCAATTACATCCCACATGGTCAGCACGTCAAAGCGGCGGTTCTGGGCCAGCAGCGTCTCCTGGGTGCCGGCCACCACCGGCAGGCCCTGCGCCTGGGCCACCGCTACCGCCCAACTGGATGGCTCCACGCCAGTCGCATCCCAACCTGAGGCCCGGGCCACCTCCACAAAGACGCCGATGTAGGCCCCCACGTCGAGCAGACTGCGCCCCCCGGCCGGGCCGGTAATCTTCTCCAGCGCCTGCAAATGTTTGCGAAAGGTCAGCTCCCGGCCGGGGCGCTCATGCACATACGTCTCATCCTCCACCGCCACATAGGCATCGATCAGTTCGCCCGCTTCCCAGCGCGGGTTGGCATACACGTAATGGCAGTGGCGGCACTGCACAATCTGGGGATGGTGGCCATAGCCGGCGCTGGTACAGCGGAACGCCTGCACATTCACCGGGTCGGCATCATTCAACGTGGCTGGGAAACGCAGTTCCCAATCATCATGGCCACATAAATTGCAGACAACATAATTCATGAGGAGCTCACCGATACGGCCGGGCGTCTGGGTTCTCCCCCCCGCAGACGGCGCATAAACAGGCGCAGCACCGTGTATTGTGCCTTCAAAATCTCCTGGCGCGAGATTTTGGTCTGGCCCTTGCGCCGGTCTTCAAAGATGATGGGCACTTCGCCAATTTGCCAGCCGCGGCGCTGGCACATGAAGATCAACTCAATGAGAAACGAATAGCCGCTGGAGAAAATCTCGTCCAGCGGGATCGACTCAATCGCTTCGCGCCGGTAGAGCCGGAAGCCGGCGGTGGCATCGCGGGCCTTCAGCCCCAGCATGGTGCGTGCATAGAAATTGGCCGCTTTGCTCAGCCAGATGCGCTTCCAGGTACAGTTGCGCGAACCGCCACCACTGACGTAACGGGAGCCAATGACGACGTGTTTCGACTGGCCTAATTCCAGCATGGCCGGGACGTAGCGGGGATTGTGCGAGAAGTCGGCATCCATGGTGATGAGCCGGCTGGCGCCCAGGGCCAGGGCCTGCTTGATGCCGGCGATGTGTGCCGTGCCTAACCCCAGCTTACCCGGCCGGTGCAGGGGTACAACCCGGCCGGGGTGCTCTGCCGCCCATTTGTCCACCAACTGCCCCGTGCCATCCGGGGAGTTGTCATCCACCACCACCACCCCAAGCGCCACGGGCAAGGCCAACAATTGCGCCAACAAATCTTCAATATTGTCAGCCTCGTTATAAGTCGGCACAATTACATAGACATCCAGGTCGGTCATGCGTCTGGTTTCTCCGGTGAAAGGCGGATTGTAACGGCATTGATTTTGGCTGTCAAAGCATCGTTTGTCAGCCGCGGCGCCTCACGTTATGATCCCCAACAAAGCAAGATTACGCGGGGCGGCAAGTCAGCTGCCGCGCTTGGTTCATGGCCAGCTACCCCACCCGCGAATTCCCTCAAGAACCACCATGCAGGACATCAACCAATGAACGAAACTTTCAAAGCGGTCTTTTTTGACCTGGACGGCACGCTGTACATTACCACACCCTCGGCGACCGACGCCTTCATCCAATTCGCCCGCACCCTGGACATTGCCATCGACGCGGCAACAGAGCAGAAGGTGAAGCTGTGGGCCCACCATTATTGGAGCCAGCACGAGCAAATCCGCCGTGACATGGAGCGGCTGGATCGCGACGGCTTTTGGAGCTACTACTCACACTTACTGCTGCGGGCGGTGGGTGCTACCGACAATCTGGCGGAAAATTCGGACATCTTGCGTGATTACTTCTTCAACGACTATGCGCCACACGTGGGGCTGCCGCCCACCGGCCGGGAGACCTTGCTGGCTCTCAAGGCCCACGGCCTCACCCTCGGCCTGATTTCAAATCGCAACAACCCGCTGCAAGAGGCGGTTAGCCGCCTGGGCCTGGATGGCATCTTCGACGTGGTTCTGTCGGCTGGGGAAATAGGCCATTGGAAACCGAACCCGGCGATCTTCCACCACGTTCTGGCCGATTTTGCCGACCTGGCCCCAGCGGAGTGTGTCTATGTGGGCGACAATTATTATGCCGATGGGCATGGGGCGGCCGCGGCCGGGCTGGTGCCCGTTTTGTATGACCCGGAGCACCTGTACCGTGACCCGGCGTATAAATGTATTGCCCAAATGGACGAACTGCTGGCGTTCCTAAACATCCCCCAACCTTCTCAGGCTCCCTAACCTTTCACCAGGACTTGCTCTGGCTCTCCGGACAACTTGTTTCCGGGCAGTTAGCTTTCCAGTTCCGGTGGAATAAGTCCCTGCCGCCGCGCTTCCTCAAAGGATAGCCCACTGGTGGCCTCGCCCCCGGCCGGGTTACCCGTGGCTTCTTCCCAAAAAGCATCCAGGTCGACGTCGGTGGCCGCATCCTGGTCACTAAACAGATTGAACAACGGGTTGTTTTTCATTTCGGGCGTTAATACCGGCTCTGGTGCTGGTGCTGGTGCTGGTCCTGGTGCTGGTTTGGCCAGTTCCGGCCGGGGTGGCGCCGTGGTTTGGGTTAGAGCCGGCGGTGGTGGGCTGGCCTGTTTCTTGGCCGGGGGAGCAGGGCTGGGCGCAGCGGCCGCGGTTTGATTCCCGGCCGGGGTAGGCAGCAGCGTCAACAGCTCCTTAATCGCCCGCTGTGTAAACACCCATACCGTCCCAATCCGTCCCCGGCGCATCTGCGCGTCAAACACCAACATCACCATATGGCTCCGCCCCACATTGGCCAGATACAGATCATAACGCTGCCCGGCCTGATATTGAATCGTCAGCGGCTCATCACTTTGCAGCAGGGCCGCAATTTCCAGGCTCGTCTCCAACCCACCGGCAACCAGCCTGGCCAGTTGGGCAACGTCCACTTCAAGCTGCCCTTCAGTCGCAAACACCACCCGGCCGGGGGACGTCGCCAGGATCGCCTGCGCCGCCCCCGTATCCGTTTGCAGCATCGTCAAGCAGCGCACCACTTCATCAGAAACTTCACGCTCACCCTTAATCGACTCAAAAACACTCACCGTTAACGTATCGCGCAGCGGCTCCATGCCCCCATGCAGCGCGCCACGCACACTTGCCAACAGCGAATCCGCGTCCAACGGCTTCTGAAAATAACGAAAAACATTCAGCTCCGCCGCCTCCTGTCGCCCCTGCGCCGACGAATAAGCCGTAATCATGATCACCGGCATCTCTGGGCGCACCGGCCGGATTCGCCGCACCAACTCAAAGCCACTCATCCCCGGCAAACGCACATCCGTAATCAGCAGGTCAAAAGGCACCCGCCGCAGCTCCATATATGCCTCCTCCGCCGACGGCACCCCCAAAACTTCATACTCACGATTAGACAACTCCAGCATGGAGCGCAAAAATTCCAACATCTCAAAGTGGTCATCAACCACTAAGATCTGCTTAACGTCAGCCATGCCCGCTCCTCATCCACTGCCATCAATAACAGGACCATTCACATTCTCTCACGACCACATTATAGGAGCATCCAGCAGATCTCGCCAAGAAAAAAAGGTCTGCCACAGCAGACCTTTCAAGAAAACCATTTTGTCCGTAACCAAGAAAAGCCACATAGCCAGCTTTGCGTCCACAACGATGGGAGTGGCAATCAAGCCCACTAAACTTCAACGAAGGTTGCGTTCTTCACCTTCTCCGGGTCCAACTTGCTCGCACCTGGCTCACCATCCTCCACCAACCAGCAAGCCACATAATGATCCTTGGCATAATCCTTCAGCGGCGGCTCCTCTTGCGAACACTTATCATACGCCAGAGGACAGCGCGTATGGAAACGACAACCAGACGGCGGGCGCAGCGGACTAGGCACATCACCCTCCAGAATCACCCGTTGGCGCTTCAATGTTGGATCAGGAATCGGAATAGCCGACATCAACGCCTGCGTATACGGATGCAGTGGATTCGCATACAGCACATCCCGGCCGGCTACTTCCACCATCTTGCCCAAATACATAACGCCCACCCGGTCACTAAAATGCTCCACCACACTCAAGTTATGCGCAATGAACAAATACGTAAGGCCAAAGTCACGCTGCAATTCACGCAAGATATTCAACACCTGCGCCTGAATGGATACATCCAACGCCGAAACCGGCTCGTCACATACAATAAACTTCGGGCGCAAAGCCAGCGCCCGGGCAATGCCAATGCGCTGCCGCTGTCCACCTGAAAACTCATGCGGATAACGCCGCGCATGATCCGCCCGCATCCCCACCCGCGTCAACATCTCCACCACAATATCATAACGCTCTTGGGCATTCTTATTCGTATGCACTCGCAAGCCCTCAGCAATACTCTCGCCAATAGGCATGCGTGGGTCCAAAGAGGAATAAGGGTCCTGAAAGATAATCTGCATCTCGCGCCGTATCTTCTTCAGTTGCGAAGCATTCAAATCAAAAACATTCTGTCCCTGAAAAATCACCTCGCCCGAAGTCGCCGGCAGCAAACGCAAAATCGTTCGCCCCACAGTGGTCTTGCCACAACCAGACTCACCAACCAGGCCAAACGTTTCCCCTTCATAAATGTGAAAAGATACGTTATCGACTGCCTTCACCCATGCGCTCACACGCTGCAACAAACCGCTGCGCACCGGAAAATACTTTACCAGGTTATTAACCTCGATAAGAATTTGGCGCTTTCCCTGGCCATTATTGTCCGACTTTCTGTCAGTAGCCATCACTCAACATCCTCCTCTACTCGTACAGCCAGCATCGGACCTTATGATTTGGCCCAATCGTCTTTAGCTCCGGTTCTTCTTCGGTACAGATTGTCAGGTTGTTCTGAACACGCGGTAAACAACGCGGCGCAAACTTGCAACCTGGCGGCAGGTCAATCAAATTGGGCACGGAACCTGGAATGGCAAACAACTCCTTTCCGGCCTGCCCCAATACCGGCGTCGAACCAATCAGAGCTTCCGTATAAGGATGCTTCGGTGATTTATAAAGCTCAACCACAGGCGCTTCCTCAACAATACGCCCCGCATACATCACCTCAACCCGATCACACATCTCAGCCACAACACCCAGGTCATGCGTGATCAAGATGATCGACGTCTCCATCTTGGAACGCAAATTGCGCATCAAATCCAAGATCTGCGCCTGAATCGTTACATCCAGGGCCGTCGTCGGCTCGTCAGCAATCAGCAGCTCCGGCACACAGGCCAGCGCCATTGCAATCATAACACGCTGCGCCATCCCACCAGACAATTCATGGGGAAAAGCCTTGACTCGCGATTCCGGCTCAGGAATGCCGACCATATTCAGCAGTTCAATCGCCCGCTTCTCACCCGCTTCCTTGCCCAGGTCCTGATGAATGAACAACACCTCAGACAACTGCTCACCAACACGAAAGACCGGATTCAAACAGCTAGTAGGCTGCTGAAAAATCATCGAGATGCGGTTTCCACGCATCTTCAGCATCTTGGCTTCCGGCAGCTCCACCAGGTCCTCATTATCAAAGATGATTTGTCCTTCAACAATCTCGCCCGGCTGGCCAATCAAACGCATGATAGAAAGAGAGGTTACACTTTTTCCACAACCCGATTCGCCGACAAGCCCAAGCACCTCGCCGCGTTTGACATAGAAATCAACCCCGTCTACAGCACGAACTACACCTGACTCAGTGAAGAACTGGGTTTTCAGGCCCCGAACTTCAAGGATAACTTCGCTCTTATCGTTCGCCACTATTATCTACCTCTCTTCCAGACTTAAAGCTTCAAGCGCGGGTCAAGCGCATCGCGCAGCCCATCACCAAAGTAATTGAATGCCAGCGTCATCAAGAAGATCGCCAGCCCCGGATACAATGCCTTCCACGGCGCCGTGAACATGTCCTTCTGCACGTCCTGCAGCATGTTCCCCCACGTCGCCACCGGCTGCTGAATCCCAAACCCCAGGAAACTCAGCGCCGATTCCACCAGAATCACCCCGCCCAACCCCAACGTCGCGCTCACAATAATCGGCGGCAGCGAGTTCGGCACCATGTGCCGGGTGATGATCTGCGCGTCACTCATCCCCAACGCCTTCGCCGCCTCCGTGTACTCCTGGTTTCGCAGGCTCAGCACCATCCCCCGCGCCAGGCGGCACGCCCCTGTCCAGCCCAGCGAACTCAGGATCAGGATGATCACCACCGCCTGGCTCCACTCTGGCGGCAAAAACGGGATGTTCACGTTACGCAAGATGGCCGACAACGTCAACAACAGCGGCAGCAGCGGCAGAATAATGATGAACTCCACCGTCCGCTGAATCAGGTTGTCCACCGTCCCGCCAAAGTACCCCGAAATTGCCCCCACAAAGATGCCAAACGTCTCGCGCACAAACACCACCGTGAAGGCAATCGTCAGCGACAACCGCCCGGCCAGCAGCAGGCGCATCAACACATCCCGGCCGAGTTCATCCGTCCCCAGCCGGTGTTCCGCCGAGGGCGCGGCATTGCGCGAGGCCAGGTCCTGCGAGTCCCGGTCATAGTTGACGTATTCCCCCTTGGAGACGTTGTAATACGTCATCCGGCCCAAGATCATCGGCCCAAAGGTGACCAGCAGGATCATGGCCAGCATCAGCACCAGGCTGGCCGTCGCCAGCCGGTGCCGCCGCAGCCGCTTCCAATAGGTCATGATCAACGCTTCTGGTTTGTCGGTCAGCAAGGCTTCCGCTTGCAGGGAATCGACATCAATTTCAGCTACAGATGACATGAACTACTCCTCGCTCTCTCTTCTTCACAATCACTACCTATTGCCGCGCTCAGGGTGGCACCGGGCGCAGTTGCTTAGGCAAACCGGATGCGCGGATCGACAATCGTGTACAGAATATCGCCAACCAGCGTCGCAATTACCACCAAAATCGCAGAGATGAACAGGTACGCCATCACAATCGGCCAATCATCCGACGAAAGCGCCTGGATGAACAACCGCCCCATTCCCGGATAGTTGAAGATCGTCTCGGTGATGATTGCACCACCAAAGATGCCCGGGATCTCAAATACCACAATGGTGATCAAAGGGATCAGGGCGTTGCGCGCCGCATGCTTCATAATGACCGACCGTTCGCGCAGCCCTTTGGCCCGCGCCGTGCGCACGTAATCTTGCCGCAGCACTTCCAGCATAGAGGAGCGCATGAAGCGGCTCCAGCCGGCCAAAGACAACAGGCTGAGCATCATCGTCGGCAGAACCAGGTGCAGCAGCATGTCCGCAAAAGAGCCGGCGCTAATGCCCAGGAAAGCGCCCATGCTGCCCGGCAAAATGCGCAAATCCACCACATTGCCGGTGGGGAAATAAGGCAACCCCCAATCCTTAAACTTCAGTCCGAAGATGATGATCAGCATCAGGCCAAACCAGAACGCGGGCATGGAAATGCCAAAGAAGCTAAACGTCGTCACAATGTAGTCCAGCCGCGAATACTGCTTAACCGCCGAGATAATCCCAATGGGGATGGCGACCACCAGGGAAATAAATGCGGCCGTGGCCGTCAGGCGAATGGTATTCCAGATGCGACCAGTTAGCACCTCGGTGACTGGCACGCCCCGTGCAACCTTCCACGACTCACCAAAATCCAGGCGAATTATGCCCCTGGAGCAGGGCGGGACCTTCAGGTGGGAGGCAGCATTGGCGTTGGTGCCCCCAACGTCCTGGCAGCTCGGTGTTTGATAATCTGCCCAGGTACCTGTAATAACGAGTTTGCCATTAAGATCGGGGTTTCCCAGCGCATCACCAACTTCGTCCAACCAGTCCTCGCCAAACATCCAGGTAAGATAGGCAAGATAAATCGGCTGGTTCAAACCTAAAGCGGCCTCCATTCGTGCGATCTCTTCTGGGGTGAAGCGAGCACGACGGTCGGCAGTAACATTCAACCCTGATAAGGGGCCACCAGGCACAGCATTCAACAGCAAGAAGATTGCAATGGTTGCAGCAATGACAACAATAACCATTTGGAAGCCACGCCGTATCAGGTAATTGGTCATTTATACCTCCTCGAAGGATGTGCTCTGTGCAAGATTCGCGGACTAGAAAGCGAAGTTTTTCTCAACCGGCACTGACTATTTTAGCCATCCTATGCCATTTGCCAAGCAGATGCTCTACCCGGCCGGGAAACGCCACATTCACCACCCACCACTCAGCCCATCAGCAGCGAAACAACTGCGTGCGCCAGGCACCCAGAAAAGCCCGCCCTCCTAATCTAACTGGGCAGAAACAACGAAGCAGGCGAACTTTGATGCACACTTGGGAAGACCCCTGGGGCCGGATAATCCTGGCTCTCAATAAAAAAAGTAGTGGCAGCACACAAGGCACTGCCACTACTCTTAATCAAAGCTCAATCACACACTAGTCAGTGAAGCCGATCTCGTACAAGTTGTACAGTTCGGAGTTCTCGGTCGGGTCAACGCTGAAGTTCTTCACCTCAGGACGGGCCGCAGCAACCTTTAGACGCAGGAACAGCGGGATAATCGGCACGTTCTCGGAGAAGATACGCTGTGCTTCCTTGTGGTTTTCTTCGTACTCAGGTGTACCAGGCAGAGAGCCGAGGGCACTCTGGCAAACCGCGTCGTAATCAGCATTGCTCCAACCAGTATTGTTGGAACCACCCCAACCGGAGAAGCCAAGCTCCGGATCGCCAGGAATTTCGCTGGTGATATACAGGTTGCAGGAAGGCTCAACACCGGTCAGCCAGGCGAACTCGCCCAGGTCATACTTACGGCCAAACAGCACGCCGTCAGGACCATCAGCAAACCATTCGCTGGAAGGCAGGTAATACAGATCAACATCGACGCCACAGCCGACCAGGTTCTCCTTGAAGATCTGGGTCAACTGCTGGCGCATCTCGTTACCAGAGGTGGTGCCGAGCGTTACCTTGAAGGGCGTACCATCCCACTTGGCATCGCCATTCTCAACGTTCGCGGAGCTGTACTCGCGGAAACCATCGCCATCGGTGTCGAGGAAACCAACTTCGTCAAGCAGGGCGTTGGCCGCTTCCACGTCATACGGCCATTCGGTCAGGCCTTCGGGATACAGCGGGTGAACGCTGGGGATGTAGGTATGGATCACTTCAGAGCGACCATAGAGGATGTTGTCAACCATGCTCTGGCGGTCGGTGCACATGGTCATAGCCTGGCGCACACGCACGTCGGAGAACCAGTCGGGACGAGTCTCAGCATATTCCGGAATTGGCAGAATATTGAAGTCAATGTGCTCGAACACGGTACCGGTCTGGAAGTAGGGGACCAACAGGCCCTGGCTCTCGGCTTCGATGAGGAACGGCGCCTGGCCTACGTCCATACCATCTTGCGTACCAATGTCACACTGACCAGCCAGCAACTGGGCAACGAGCTGGTTGGTGTCGGGGATGAACTTGTAGGTAACGGTCTCAACCTTCGGGTAGCCTTCGGAGGCGCGGTAGTAATTCTCGTTCTTCACGAGGGTGATGTGGTCACCAGCAACCCATTCAGAAATCTTGAAGGGGCCATGGCCAATGGGCATACGGTTGGACTCTTCCGCCTCAACCAGTTCAGCACCGGTGAAGCTGCCCCAAGCCGCGCGCGGCAGTGGCGTCCAAACATTCAGGAAGTAAGTGGAGTCACGCCAACCGGGCAGACCAGTCCAGCGCACGCTCAGGTCGCCAGTCGCTTCGTAGCTGGCAGTGCGATCAATGGCGAACTTGCTGGACGGCGTGTCGGGGTCGGAACCAAGCTCGAAGGCGTAAACAGAGTCATCGGCGGTCACCGGAGTACCATCGGACCAAACCAACGGCTTGAAGGTGAAGTCAACAACCATCTGCTCCATCTGCAGGGCGGCAGAACCGTCGTATTCAACATCTTCACCGGCCGCGTTACGGACCGTAACGCCGGCTTCCAAAGTAACCACTTCGCCAGTCACGTCAGCAACGGTATCGCCAGGGGCCACGTCAACAACGTTGATCACGGCGTCGCCATCGGCCAGGCTGGGCAGTTTCTCCAGACCCTGCGCCTGGTAACCGTAGGACAGGTTGGTGGTCAGGTTCTCGTAAACACCATGCAGAACGGCGCTCTTAACCAGCATGTTGGTACCATACCAGTAGAGAGTTTCCGGTTCCTGAGCCATGCAGATGATCAGGTCGGTGGGCGCGGGTGCTTCTTCAACTGGTGCCTCAACCGGAACTTCAACCGTCTCGGTGACGACACGGGTAACCTCTACCGGCTGTCCTTCCACCGTTACGGTTTCCTGGACAACACGGGTTACCTCTACAATCTTCTCTTCAACTGTCGGCTGGCAAGCGGCAAGAGCTACCAGGGCCAACATAACTACTACGGCAAGAATTGCCCAACGTTTGGTAAACATAGTTTTTTGCTTTCCTCCTCGAAAGAGCTTCAACTGAATCCTTGTATTCAAATCACTTGTGCTTGAATCACGCTTCTCAATCTTATGTCCCAGAGGTCACCTCCATGTGATGGTCTCTAACAGCGTTGCCGTCTATCAGCCACGCGATCAGGATATCAGCGTGTAAACGCTATTACACCCAATGCTGTATGTTATTCTAAATCAATCGCGATAAATGTCAAATGAGAGGCAATTAAGGGTCATTTTGGGGACAAACAGCAATTTCGCAATGGCAGAACAGGAAAAAAACGCTGTCAGTGAATAATTTACCAGAAAAATGACGCCCGGCAAACATGGTCACAATGAGCATCTGTAGGGACAGATAAAGCCCACCTTTGGACGCTGGCGGCGTAATGAAGTTGTAAGAACCTGCTGGTATCATTTGGACGATTGGTTACCGGATTCATTTGGAGGCTGTTGTAACGATGAATAGTGGCAAACTCAGGAAACATAGCCGGCGCGAACTGCTGCAAATGTTGGCCGCCGGTGGGGCAGCGCTGGTGCTAAATGCGTGCCGGGTACCCCCCGCCCCACCCCCGGCCGGGACCACACCCGCCCCCACGTTACTCCCCCCAACACCAACCACCCCGGCCGGGTGGCAGCCCCCCACCACCATCCGCATCACCCCCAACGATGACTTCTACACCATGAAGTTCCACCCCTCCCGTCCACCCGCAGTGGACCCCGACAGCTACCGGCTGGAGATCAGCGGCGAAGTGGACACCCCCCTCTCCCTCTCCCTCGCCGACCTCAAAGCCCTCCCGGCCGTGACCGAAATGCGCACCCTGGAGTGCATTAGCAACCCCGTGGGCGGCAACCTGATGGGCAACGCCACCTGGACCGGCGTCTCCATGGCCGCCCTGCTGGCCGCCGCCAGCGTGCGCCCGGCCGGGAAACACCTCAAACTCGAAAGCCTGGACAGCTATCACACCGGCATCCCCATCGAACTAGCCCTGGACGAGCACGCCCTGCTGGTCTACGAGATGAACGGCGAACCCCTGCCCGCCAAACATGGCTACCCCTTGCGCTGCCTGTGGCCCGGCCGCTACGGCCAAAAACAACCCAAATGGATTCAGCGCATCACCGTACAACGCCAGCCCCACCTGGGGCACTTCGAAGCCGAAGGTTGGAGCGATGAGGCGATCATCCTGCCCAACGCTCGCATCGAGCAGCCCCCACCGCGCCAGGTACAGCCGGCCGATTTCTACGTGGCAGGCGTTGCCTTCTACAACGACAGCGGGTTAAACGCCGTGGATGTGAGCCTGGACAATGGCGCCACCTGGCAGCCGGCCGAATTACTACGCGGCCCATCCGAACGCACCTGGACCGAATGGTGGCTGCTGGCCGAAAATGCCAGCACCGGCACCATGCGCGTCCTGGCCCGTGTCACCGATGGCTCCGGCCGGGTACAAGCCCTGCCCCGCGACAGCAGCAGCCTGCTCAGCGGCACCTTCCCCAACGGCACCGACGAGATGCACCGCGTGGTAGTCCAGGTCAAGAATGAGGGCAGCTAAAGGGTGGGCTAAAAGCGGCCAGCTCTTAGTTCGGCAATAAAGGGCGCATACGCCGCCCCATCCTTCCCCGCCACCCGCAGCCGGTAAAAATCCTGGGCAATCTGGGCCTGCGCTTCCCGGTTGAAATCGGCATAGCGCCGCCCCTGGATGCAAGCTTCGGCCAACCCGGCCGGGCCGCCATACCGGTAACATGCCGGCCCCTGCCGCAACTGCGCCGCCACCGCCTCGCCAAGATAACGCGTGCCCACCTGTTCATATTGAAACACGTGGGTCAACTCATGCACCAGCAGCGAGAGATCGGCGCGGCGGTGGGCACCGTCCCGGGGCAGGTGGACCGTGTGCCAGGTCGCAAAGGCCCGGTTACCATTAAAGTGGAAAACCAGCCGCAAAACGCCCCCTTCGGCCACGCGCACCTCCCCATAGCGAATGGCCCCCGGCCCCAACACCGCCGCCGCGGCCGCAACCTCCATCCTGCTCAGCGGCGTAGTGTGCATACCCAGGTGCATGACCAACTGGGCTATTTCCGGCCCGCCCACCAGGTCAAACAGAGCGCAGAGCAAGGTATGCACCCGGCCGGGCCAGCCCCCCGGCCCCACAACCGCAGACTGGCTCAAGCGCCGCACCCGGCCGGGGAAATCCCGCACCAAATTCACCGGCCACAAGGCCAGCTCCCGCGTCCGCTCGGCCAGCCACCAGCCCCACTGCCCTTGCCCACGCATCAACCCCTCACAACAGTGGCAGTTGCCCATTCGCCTGCCGCAAACTGGCGATGATTTTGCGGTCAGTCAGGGCAAAAGCGTAGCGGTCCAGGTCGGCCAGCCGCACCCAGGCGTGGTCATTCACCCCCAGGTGCTGCGGTTCGCCGGCCACGTGCCGCGCGTGATAAGCATGCAGCGTAATGCGGAAATGGGTGAAGGCATGCTTCACCACCACCAGCAGCGCCCCCACTTCAATCTCCATGGCCAATTCCTCCTGAATCTCACGGGCCAGCGTCTGTGGCAGCGTTTCGCCGGGGTCCTGCTTGCCGCCTGGGAACTCCCACAGGCCGCCCAGCAGCCCCTCTGGCGGACGTTGGGCAATGAGAAAGCGGCCATCGGCGCGCCAGATGACGCCGGCAGCAACATGGTAGTGGGGAGTGTGCGGCCGTGGGGGACGCACCGGCCGGTCTAGTTGGGTGCCATGGGCGCGTGCCTGGCACACACTGGCCAGCGGACAAACCAGGCACTGCGGCCCGGCCGGGAGGCATACCCGCTGCCCCAACTCCATCAACGCCTGGTTAAAGGCTCCCGGCCGGGTTGGCGACACCAGTTCCCCGGCCACCGCCCACAAGCGCTGCTGTGTCGCCGTCTGCGTCACGTCATCCGGCAGATCCATCAGGCGGCTGAGCACCCGCACCACATTACCATCCACAACAGGCACCGGCCGGTCAAAGGCAATCGAGGCAATCGCCCCGGCCGTATAACGCCCCACCCCTTTCAGTTTTTGCAGCTCAGCGACCGTGTCTGGCACCCGCCCCCCATAATCGCGCACCACCATCTGCGCCGCCGCGTGCAAATTGCGCGCCCGGCTGTAATAGCCCAACCCCTCCCACAGCTTCAAGACCTCGTCCAGCGAGGCGGCGGCCAGCGCCACCACCGTTGGAAAGCGCGCCATCCACCGTTCGTAATAGGGCAGCACGGTGGCAATCTGCGTCTGCTGCAGCATCACCTCTGCCACCCAAATGGCATAAGGATCACCCTGCCGCCGCCACGGCCAAAGCTCGTGGCCGGCATCCCACCAGGCCAGTAACAACTCCGGAACCTTGCTAAAGTCGCGCATAGGTTCCATTGTAACCGGCCCAGGCACGGTCAGCCAGTCAGCAATCCAGCCTATCAGGCTGCCCGGCTGAACGCTATTTTTCCAGCTTTTTGGCCAGCAAGGTTAGTTGAGCGCTCAGCCAGTTTAGGCCGCGCACCATGCCGGTGCGGGCGGCCGCGGCCCCTTTGCGTGCCCCGGCCTCGGCGATGGCCTGCGCCTGGCGACGTTGTTCGCTCTCCCAGGCGGCGCGGGCTTTGTCGGTCACTTGCTGTCCGGTCTGGGTAATGGCGGTCGTCACCCCCGGCCGGGACTGTTCTGGCACCATGGCGCTTTCTTCTTCGGCCGGGATTTCGATCTTCAGTGGTTCTTGTTGTATGGGCATTCCGTACTCTCCAATGACTGCAGATGCACAGGCAGCTCAAAATAGGCTGGGCTGGCCTGCACATAACCATACGCACAAGACCCACCAGAGTTGCGCCCCCGGCCGGGCTGAGGCGAGCGTGTAACCCGGCCGGGACAAACAAAAAGGGCGGCCACCCACAAGGACAGCCGCCCATCAAACACAGTAGCCATTCAGACCTGACAGAAGCCTACCACAACACTAGAAGGGAATATCATCCTCTTCTTGCGCCGCGCCGCCCTCAAACTCCTCACCGCCACCGGCGTGCCCGCCGTCCTCGCGGCCGCTCAAGAAGCGCACATTGTCAGCCGTCACTTCAAACGACGAACCTACAGAACCATCATTCCGCGTCCACAAACGGGGGCTGCCCGTAGCCGGGTCGGGCTTAAGACGCCCCTCAACCAGCACTTTGCTGCCCTTGCTCAGGTACTGATTAGCCGTCTCAGCCTGACGCCCCCAAACACTCACCCGAAACCAGGTTGTTTCCTCTACGGGTTGGCCGGTCCGGCTGTCAGTCCAACGCCGGCTGGTGGCCATGCTGAAGCTGGTTACTGCGGTGCCATCCGGCATATAGCGCATCTCTGGGTCACGCCCCAGATTGCCAATGAGAATGATTTTTTGGTACATGGCTAGCTCTCCTTTAATGAATGAAAATAGGGTTGAAACGCGACAAGGCAAATACTACCATCTTTTGTTCATCGCACAACAGGCAAAATTGGTTCCTTACGTTCGCCCACCCTCATCGCATGGCGCTTCACACAATGGACGAGAGGTAACTTGGCCAAAACCACCACAACCAGTGAATTTATCTATGCTGAAGAACAGCAGCGTGAACAGGTTAACGAAGAAATAATAGCACAGATGTTCTTAGAAGGCAAGCTTTTGCGCAACTTTGCCCACATATGCCGGTCTCACCCGGCCGGGGCGCACGCATCATAAACAAGAAACCAGGAAGGTTCGTGAATCCCTCCGCTGCCACGAACCTTCCCGGATGCTAACAATTCCTCACGCCCCCCCGGTACGCTGCCCGCGCAACACAGATGCCGGCAGCATCAACAAGCCAAATAGCCCGCGCCGTCTAAACCCAGCCGCGCCAGCGCACCGCCCGGGCCACCCGGTCCACGGCCACCAGATAAGCCGCCACCCGGTTGCTCACCTTCTTAGATTGCGCCATGTTGTGCACCGCGTGGAAAGCCGTGGTCATCTTGCGGTCCAGGCGGTCGTTGATCATCCCTTCATCCCAGTAAAACTGCTGGGCATTCTGTACCATCTCAAAATAGGAAACGGTGACACCACCCGCATTGCACAAGAAATCGGGAATAATGTAGATATTCTTGGCAGCCAAAATCTCATCCGCTTCTGGCGTGGTGGGACCATTGGCCAGCTCCGCCAAAATGCGCGCCTTAATGCGGTCAGCATTCTGCCCGGTAATCTGGTTTTCAATCGCCCCCGGAATCAGCACATCCACTTCCAGTTCCAACAAGTCACTGTTGGTAACAGACTCCGCGCCAGGATAACCAGGCACCCGGCCGGTGCTCTTCACATGCGCAAACACGCTGTCATAATCCAGCCCCTGGCTGTTGTAGATGCCGCCGAACTCGTCGCTCACGGCCACCACCTTCATCCCCAGCACTTCCGTGGCCAGCTTATGGGCAAAAGAACCCACATTGCCGTACCCTTGAATCGCGCAGGTCGCCCCTTCCAGCGGCAGACCGATCAACCTGGCCGCTTCACGAATCGTAAAAATACCGCCCATGGCTGTGGCCGGTGGCCGGCCGGCCGAACCGCCCAGCTCCATCGGCTTGCCGGTAATCACCCCCGGCTCCCGGTGCCCCATCAACACCTCATACTCATCCACCATCCACGACATAATTTGCGCGTTGGTGTTCACGTCCGGTGCTGGCACGTCCTGGGTAATGCCCACATAACGGGCAATGTTGCGCATAAAGGCCCGGCTCAGCCGCTCCAACTCACCCTGCGACATCTCCCGCGGGTTACAGATAACCCCCCCCTTGCCCCCGCCCAACGGCAAATCAACCACGGCCGTCTTCCAGGTCATCCAGGCCGCCAGCGCCCGCACGGTATCAATGGTCTCGTCCGGGTGGAAGCGAATGCCACCCTTAGCGGGGCCGCGGGCATCATTGTACTGCACCCGAAAGCCCTTAAAAATCTCAACGTGACCATCATCCATGTGAACAGGGATAGAAAAATGAAATTCACGCATTGGCTCGCGCAGAAAAGCGTGCATCTGAGGATCCAGTTGCAGGATCTCCGCGGCAGCATCCAATTGCGCCTGCGCAATCGCAAAGGGATTTAGATTTTCACTCATCAGTGGGATCTCCTTATCTCACGAATATTAATGCTCCCAACAGGGAGAATTTTGTACATTTTAACCAACCAGAACCAGCATTTCATGTGACATAATTCACTATAATTGTATCATCTTTGACATGTTATGCGAGAACAGAAGTAGGTCAGCCAGCAATTCTAAATGTAAAACGGAATCGTTCACTCCCCCCTCCGAAACGAGCCGAGAGATCAAGCACCGGGGGCGTCGCCTCGGCGCTTCGCGCCTGGCGACGCCAAATAGCCAGTTTCCCCGCGCGGGGCGCGAAGCGCCCTCGCGCGGGCCAGCGTTTGGGGAGCGAGCGCTTGCTGCAATACTTGATCAGCCGCCCAGCGCGATCTCGGGCAACCTTCTGCCCTTTTGCGCCCCTTTTCCCCCCTACATTTAGAATTACTGCGCTGACCGGCTGCTTATTGCCAAAAGCAGGTCATTGTGCTAGGATTCGAACCACATTGGGGTGTCGCCAAGTGGTAAGGCAGCGGACTTTGAATCCGCCATTCGGGGGTTCGAATCCTCCCACCCCAGCCTCAGCGAGGGCGTTCCGCGGAACGCCCTTTTTGTTTCCGGTGTGAGCGCTGGCTGCAGGGGCATTGTCCCCCCCGGCCGGGACCCGCCATAACCAGTAAATCAAGGAAAATGCATGGAACGATTAGCCGTTGTGCTGCTGGCCGCCGGCCACGGCACCCGCATGAAATCAAAACGGCAAAAAGTGCTGCATTGGGTTGGTGGCAAACCAATGGTACAGCACGTCTTCGACGCCGCCTGCGCCGTCAGCGACCTCCCACCAGTAGTCGTCGTCGGTCGCGCCGAAGCAGGCGTGCCACAGCTTCTGGGCGACCAGGCCCGCTACGTAGAGCAGGCCGAACGGCTGGGCACCGGCCACGCCGCACTTATGGCCGCCCCACTGCTCACCGGCCGGGCCGCCCAGGTCATCGTCACCTATGGCGATATGCCCCTCCTGCGCCCGGAAACCATGCGCCGGCTGGCCCAGGCCCAGGCCGACAACGGCGCCACCATAGCCCTGCTCTCCGTCTTGGGCGACACTAACTCATCGTTTGGGCGTGTGCGGCGCGACGCCCCCGGCCGGGTCGTGGAAATCGTCGAAGTGGCCGAAGCGCGCCGCCGCCCCAACAGCACCCACCTGCTGGCCATCCCCGAGCTAAACGTCGGCGTCTACTGCTTTGACGCCGCCTGGCTGTGGCAGCAGTTACCCCACCTGCCCCTGCGCCAGGCCCGTGGCAACCCGGAATATTACCTCACCGACCTGATAGAGATGGCCGTGGCGCAGTCCCGGCCGGTGATCGCCATCCTCACCGACGATCCCGATGAAGCGCTGGGGGCCGGCACCCGCGCCGAAATGGTCGCCGTGGAAAAGGCCATCCGCCGCCGCACCAACAACCACTGGCTCAACCACGGTGTCACCCTCATCGATCCTAACACCACCTACATCGACCCGGACGTCACCATTGGTCAGGATACCGTCATCTGGCCCAACACCTACCTGCAAGGCCACACCACCATCGGCCAGGACTGCCACCTCGGCCCCAACACCATCCTCCGCAGCGCCCACATCGGCCACAACTGCCGCATCGAGCAGGCCATCATCGAAAACAGCACCATCGCCGACAACCAGACCGTCCCCCCGTTCACCCATCTTTCCGGCGACGGCTAGCCAATCGCCCAGCACAGATCAAACCATGACTATTACCCCAGACCAACGCACCACCCTGATCCAGGCCGCCCAGGCCATCCGCCAGCGGGCCTATGCCCCCTACTCCCATTACGCCGTCGGTGCAGCCCTCCTGGCCAGCGACGGCCAGATATACACCGGTGTCAACGTTGAAAACGCCTCCTACGGCCTGACCAACTGTGCCGAGCGCACCGCCGTCTTCAAGATGGTCACGGCCGGGGTACGGCAGATTCTGGCTGTGGCTGTGGCCACCGACAACGGCGGTTCCCCCTGTGGCGCATGCCGCCAGGTACTGGTGGAATTTGCCGCCGACGTGCCCGTCTACCTGGTCAACAACGCCGGCCACAGCCGCGACACCAGCCTCTACGCCCTCCTGCCCGACCACTTCGGGCCGGAGCATTTGCATTCCGCACCAGAGGATTGAGACACACCGACAATAACCAGCAACCACCAACTGGCAACCAACCATGCCCCGTGAAAAAACGTACCACACCGAAGCCATTGTGCTGCGCCGCTCCGATTTTGGCGAGGCAGACCGCCTGCTGACGCTGTTTAGCCGTGAGCAAGGCAAAATTCGGGCCATTGCCAAGGGGGCGCGCAAACCCCAAAGCCGCAAAACAGGCCACGTGGAGCTGTTCATGCGCACCCGCTTCCTCATCGCCACCGGCCGGGACCTGGACATCATCACCCAGGCCGAACTGGTAGAACCCTACCAGGGGGTACGCAGCGACCTGGTGCGCACCACCTACGCCGCCTATGCCGTTGAACTGCTAGACCGCTTCACCGCCGAAGAAGACAAAAACCCCGGCCTGTATGACCTGCTGGCCAACACCCTGGCCCGGCTGGCCACCGCCGAAGACATGCTCCTGGTGGCCCGCTACTACGAGCTGCGCCTCCTGGCCCTCTCTGGTTACCAGCCGCAACTGTTCAACTGCGTCAATTGCAGCGCGGCCATTCAAGAGCAGGACCAGCATTTCAGCGCCGAACTGGGCGGGCTGCTCTGCCCCAACTGCCACGAGCGCGATCGCCGTGCCCGGCCGGTGTCCGCCGGTGCCGTCAAAGTCCTGCGCTACCTGCAAAGCCGCTCCTGGACCACCGTCCACACCCTGCGTCTGCGCCGGGCCATGCACACCGAGCTAGAAACCCTGCTGCACGACTACATCACCCACATCCTGGAGCGCCAGCTCAAATCCGTCGACTTCCTCCACCGCCTGCGCCGTGAAGCCCGTCTCTTCACCCCGCCCGACCAGGCATGATGGCCCGCCCTGCCCACCAACCGCTAACGCCAGCCTCTGGCTCGCACCTGTAACCTCCCCCTCACCGTGCTATAATCCCGCTACCATCACATTTCGAGGAACCATATGAAGCAATCGATGAATTACCAAGACATGATCTTGCGCCTGCTCGAATTTTGGAAAGAGCAGGGCTGCATCGTCTGGAACCCCTACAACATCCAGGTGGGCGCTGGCACCATGAACCCGGCCACCGCCCTGCGCGTGCTGGGGCCGGAGCCATGGAACGTCGTTTACGTCGAGCCTAGCATCCGGCCGGATGACGGCCGCTTTGGCGACAACCCCAACCGTATGCAGCAGTTCTACCAACTCCAGGTCATCCTGAAGCCCGATCCCGGCAACCCCCAGGAGCTGTACGAGAAGAGCCTGGCAGCCGTGGGCATCAACCCCCGCGAGCACGATCTGCGCTACGTGGAGGACAACTGGGAAAGCCCCGCCCTGGGGGCCTGGGGCCTGGGCTGGGAAGTGTGGCTAGACGGACAGGAAATCACCCAGTTCACCTACTTCCAACAATCAGGCGGCATCAACCTGGACCCCGTCTCCGTGGAGATTACCTACGGGCTGGACCGCATTGCCCTGGCCCTGCAAGGCACCAACGCCGTCTGGGACATGGATTTTGGCGTGGGCATCCCCTACAGCGACATCCTGCTGCAAACGGAGATCGAGCACTGCCGCTACTACTTTGAAGTGGCCGACGTGCCCGCCCTGAAATTGGTCTACGACACCTATGAGCGCGAGGCGCTGCGCTGCCTGGAAGCCAACCTGGTGATCCCCGCCCACGACTACAACCTGAAATGCTCGCACCTGTTCAACGTGCTAGACACCCGCGGCGCGGTAGGCGTAACGGAGCGCGCCAACTACTTCCGCCGCATGCGCACCATTGCCCAACAGGTGTCGGAACTGTTTATTGCCCAGCGCGAGGCGATTGGTTTTCCCCTGCGGCAGCACGCCGCCTGGCAGATCCCCAGCACCATCCCGGCCGGGGAGACACCCCACTCCACCACCCTCCAATCCCCCACCACCTTCGTCCTGGAAATCGGCAGCGAAGAACTCCCGGCCGGGGACCTCAGCAGCGCCATGGAACAGTTGCAAACCACCATCCCCGCCCTGCTGGCCGACCTGCGCCTGGCCCACGGCCCGGTAGAAATCTACGGCACCCCGCGCCGGCTCGTCGCCATCGTCCACAACCTGGCCCCCCGCCAGCGCGACCTGGAAAGCGAAGTGAAAGGACCGCCCGCCGCCCGCGCCTTCGACGCCGCCGGTAACCCCACCAAAGCCGCCATCGGCTTCGCCCGCGGCAAAGGCATCGACGTCACCGACCTCAAAATCGTCACCGAAGGGGACAAAGAATACGTCGCCGCCCGCATCTTCGAGGCCGGCCAACCGGCCGGGGAAGTCCTCACCGACGCCCTGCCCAGTCTCATCGCCGGCCTCAAATTCGAAAAAAGCATGCGCTGGAACCACACCAACATCGCCTACAGCCGCCCGCTGCGCTGGCTGGTGGCCCTGCTCGGCGACCAGGTCATCCCCTTCACCTACGCCGGCCTCCGCGCTGGCCGGGTAAGCCGCGGCCTGCGCCCCTACAACGCCCCCCCCATCCCCATCGACCACGCCGACCACTACGTCAAGCTCATGGCCGCCAACGGCATCGTCATCGACCCGGCCAAACGCCAGGCCATCATCAGCGCCAACTCGCGCCAACTGGCCGCCGCACAAAATGGCATCATCCCCGACGACGCCGGCCTGCTGGCCGAAGTAACCAACCTGGTCGAGCGCCCCACACCCCTGCTGGGCCATTTTGAAGCCCGCTACCTGCGCCTGCCAGCCGAAGTGCTGGTGGCCGTCATGCGCAAGCACCAGCGCTACTTCCCCGTCTACGACGTCCAGGGCCAACTGCTGCCCTACTTCGTCGCCGTGCGCAACGGCGACAGCGAACACCTGGACATCGTCACCGATGGCAATGAGCACGTCATTCGCGCCCGCTTTGCCGACGCCGAATTCTTCTACAACAACGACATCAAGCGCCCGCTGGCCGAGTTCCGCGCCGACCTCAGCAAACTAACCTTCCAGACCAAACTCGGCTCCATGCTGGACAAAACCCAGCGGCTGGAGCAGCTAGCCCCGGCTATCGCCGCCATGTTAGACCTCTCCGCCGCAGACCGGGCCACCACCGCCCGCGCTGCCGCCCTGGCCAAGGCCGACCTGGCCAGTAACATGGTGGTGGAAATGACCTCGCTGCAAGGGATGATGGGCGGCCACTACGCCACCCTGGCCGGCGAACCGGCCGGGGTCGTCACCGCCATCGCCGAACAGTACAACTCCGTTAGCCACACCCGGCCGGGACTGGCCCTGGCCCTGGCCGACCGCCTCGACAGCCTGATGGGGCTGTTCGCCGCCGGCCTGGCTCCCAAAGGCTCCAACGACCCCTTCGCCCTACGCCGCGCCGCCATCCAAATCGTGGAGAACCTCATCGGCAACCGCCAGCCCTTCGATCTGCGCCAGGCATTAGCCCAGGCCGCCCCACTCCTGCCCCTGCCCGCCACACCGGCAACCCAGGCCCAGGTGCTGGAATTCATCACCGGCCGGCTAGAAGTGCTGCTGCGCGACAAAGGCTACCCCGCCTCCGTGGTCAAAGCGGTGCTGGCCGAGCAGGCCCACAACCCCTACGCCGCCAGTGAAACAGCCGCCGCGCTGCACACCGCCACCCAACTGCCCCACTGGAGCAGCCTGCTAGACGCCTACGCCCGCTGCGTGCGCATCACCCGCACCCAGGCCAGCCGCTTCGCGCTGCACCCGGCGCAGTTTGCCCTGCCGGCCGAACAGGCCCTCCTGGCCACCTACCAGGCCGTGGCCCAAAGCCAGGATGGCCAGTTTGCAACCTTCCTGGCCGGCCTGCAAACGCTCACCCCAACCATAAGCCGCTTCTTCGACGACATCCTGGTCATGGATGAAGACGCCGCCGTGCGCGAAAACCGGCTGGCCCTGCTGCAGCACATCGCCGCCCTGGCCAGCGGCATCGCCGACCTGAGCCACCTGGAAGGTTTCTAACCCCCCCGGCCGGGGCGTCACCACCGCGCCCCGGCCACCATCCCCCCATCTTCGCCATTCCTCGCTATTGATAACCAGGCCACCTCAGCATATAATTAAGGTAAACCTTATAAATCTCCATGAGGGTGACCATGCGAACGCATGCCAGTACACAAGAAAGCACCGAAATGTACCTCAAGACCATGGCCGAGCTGGGCGGTAAAGACACGCCTGTCCCCATCGCCCAACTCGCCGAGCGCCTTGAAGTATCCCCCGTATCGGCCAACGAGATGGTCAAACGGCTGGAAACCCAGTCCCTGGTCCAGCATGAACGCTACAAAGGGGTAATGCTAACCCCGGCCGGGGCGCAAATCGCCGCCAGCATCATCCGCCGCCAGCGATTGTGGGCCAGCTTCCTCGTCGACCAGCTACAACTCAACTGGGCCGGCGCCTACGAAATGTCCTGCCGCCTGGAACACGCCACCTCCACCGTCGTCACCGAGGCCCTGGCCGCCTACCTGGGCTACCCCACCCACTGCCCTCACGGCAACCCCATCCCCGCCGTTGATGGCAGTTTCGAACCGCTGCACGGCCTCCCCCTCAGCGAACTGGCCGTCGGCCAGATGGCCCTGATCAAAACCATTTTGCCCACCACCACCGAGGTTTTTGCCCACCTGCAATCCCGCCACCTGCTGCCGGGAACCACGCTCAAACTGCTGGCCGTTGACCCCCTGGAAGGGCCACTAACACTGCAAGTAGATGGCCAGGAAGCCACCGTGGGGCGCAACGTAGCCGCGCTCATCCTGGTTGAGCCGGTGGACCCCGCCCAGGCCGCCACCCAGCCGCAGGCCCTCAGCCTGGATCAGCTGCCCCCCGGCCGGGAAGGACGCATCACCCAGGTTGGCGGCAGCCACGCCCTGCGCCGGCGCTACATGGAAATGGGCCTGGTCCGCGGCGAAACCATCCGTACCGAACGCATCGCCCCCCTCGGCGACCCCATCGAATTCACGGTCAAAGGTTACCACCTCTCCCTGCGCCGCACCGATGCCCGGCACGTGCGCGTCTTGTTGGAGTCCTGACCATGGCCCAGGTCGCCATCCCCACCCACCAGGTTCACGTCGCCGACCACACCCTCACCCTGGCCGTGGCCGGCAACCCCAACGCCGGCAAAACCAGCCTCTTCAACGCCCTCACCGGCCTCACCCAGGGGGTCAGCAATTTCCCCGGCACCACCGTCGCCCGCCGCGAAGGAAGCTGCCTGCACAACGGCCAGCGCCTGCACGTCATCGACCTCCCCGGCACCTACAGCCTCACAGCCGCCTCCCCCGACGAAGTCATTGCCCGCGACGCCATCACCGGCGGTGAACCAGATGTCATCATCAACGTCGTTGATGCCAGCAACCTGGAACGCAATTTATACCTGACCGTGCAGCTCATCGAGACTGGCGTGCCTCTGGTCATCGCCCTGAACCTGGTCGAACAGGCCCGCAGTCAGGGGATCGCCATCGATGTGCCCCGTCTGCAGCAGATGCTGGGCAATCACCCCATCGTGGAGATTAATGCCCGCAGTGGCCGCGGCCTGCCCCACCTGCTCAACACTGTCATGGCCACCGCCGCCCCCAACCCCACCCCCGCCACACCACAGCCACCACTGGTCGACTACGGCCCGGAGTTGGAGGCCGCCCTGGGCCAGGTACAGGCCGCCCTCCCGGCCGGGCCTACACCCAATACCCGCTGGCTGGCGCTGCGCCTGCTAGAGCAAGATGCCGATTGGGGGGCGCGAGTACAGACCCGGCCGGGGGGCACCGCCGCCGTCGCCCTGGCCGCCGCCCACGCCCAGGAAATCGCTGCCCTATACGGCGACGACATCGACATCCTCACCGCCGACACCCGCTACGAGCTAATTGGCAGCATCGTCCGGCAAGTGATCAGCCGCAGCAGCCAACGGCAGGTAAGCCTTACCGAACGCATCGACGCCATCGTGACCCACCGCCTCCTGGGCTTACCGCTCTTTGCCCTGGTCATGTACGTCGTCTTCAAACTCATCATCGACGTGTCGGCCCCCTTCCTGGATTGGGTGGATGCGGTCATCGGCGGCCCCCTGACACAGTGGACCATCAGCCTGCTAACCCTGCTGCAGGCCCCGGCCTGGCTGCAATCGCTGGCCGTCGAGGGCATCATCGCCGGCGTCGGCGGCGTCCTGGTTTTTGTCCCAGGCCTGTTGGTACTCTATTTCTCACTGGCTGTGCTGGAGGATTCAGGCTATCTGGCGCGGGCCGCCTTTGTCATGGACCGGCTGATGCAGGTGGTGGGCCTGCACGGCAAATCGGTCATCCCCCTTGTGCTGGGCTTTGGCTGCGCAGTGCCCGCCATCTACGCCACCCGCACCATCGCCAGCCGCCGCGACCGGCTGCTAACCGGGCTGCTGGTGCCATTGATGTCCTGTTCCGCCCGCCTGCCGGTCTACGTGGTCTTTGGCCTGGCCTTCTTTGGCCGCTACGCCAGCACCGTCATCTGGCTCCTCTATTTACTGGGCATTGCCGTGGCCATCGCGGCCGGGCTGTTTTTCTCGCGCACCCTACTCAAGCCAGAGAGCGAATCAGCCTTTGTGCTAGAACTGCCACCTTACCGCCTGCCCTCACTGCGCAGCCTGTGGATTCACATGTGGAGCAACACCAGGGAGTTCGTCCGCAACGCTGGCACGGTCATCCTGGCTATGTCGGTCTTGTTGTGGCTGCTGCTTCATCTGCCCTGGGGCGTCACCAATCCGCAGGATTCAGCCTTTGGCCAGGTTAGCGAAGCCATCGCCCCCATTTTTGCCCCCCTTGGGTTTGGCAGTTGGCAGGCATCCGGGGCACTGGTGACCGGCATTGTGGCCAAAGAAGTGGTCATCAGCACCCTCTCACAGGTGTACGCCAGCAGCGGCACGCCTCCGGCAGACAGCACGGCCACAGCCCCCCCGCCCCCCTCGTTGGCCAGCAACCTGCGCCTGATTACGGTGGGCTTCCTGGAGGCAACCCGCGACGCAGGCCGGCGGTTGGTAGCCCTTCTGCCGGGGGTCGCGCTGCCAGCGGCCGACCCGACCGACAATCCGCGGCTTGGCCTGGCTCTGCAGCAGGCGTTCAGCCCTCTGTCGGCCTTTTCGTTCCTGGTCTTTGTGCTGCTGTATGTGCCGTGCATTTCCACCATTGCGGCCATTCGCCAGGAGTTTGGCGCGCGCTGGGCGGGCATCTCGGCCGGTTACCAGACGCTGGCCGCCTGGCTGGCCGCCTTTCTCGTTTACCAGATTGGCCTGCTGCTGGGCCTGGGTTAGGCAACGGATCATGCTGCGAACATTGATTGACCTTCTGGAACAGCAGCGCGGTGGGCTTGGCCTGGCGGAGATCAGCCGCCAACTGCAAACAGAACCAGGCGTGGTGCAGGGGATGCTGTCCCTGTTGGTACGGCAGGGGCGGGTGGTGGAGATTGGGCCAGACGATCAGGTATGCACGACTTGCCCACTGACCGGCCGGTGCAACCTGCTCACCGGCCAGAATGTGCGCTATGTGCTGCGACAGCGCCGCCTATCATAGCCCCGGCTGGCGGATTACTGCCCCGGCCGGTCAACTTACCGGCGAAACCCTGATCGGCCACGATGCCTTTGCCCTCATTTTATGCTAACATTCCCATACGCTTGCTCGTGGAGGTGCTGCCTGGCCAACAACCGGCGTGCCCCAGGGCGATTCTCCAGCCAGCCAACATCGCCCGCTGGAATCTCAGCGATGCCGGTGGCCAATGCCCCTGATGGCTATGCCCGGCGACCGCTGATGGAGGGAAACAATGACACGCACACTCGTTTCTAGACTGCTGCTGCTCAGCCTGCTCATCCTGTTGGTGGCCGGCTGCAACCGGGCCGAAGAGCCAACGCCGGCCCCCACCTTTGGCCCGCCAACAGCCACCGCGACCACAACCCCGCCCCCCCTGCCGCCGCCCACCAACACGCCAGAACCGCTCCCCACCAATACGCCGGCCCCAGTAGCCACCCCGCTGCCAGTGGCCAGCGACACCCCCACCGCCACGCCTGTGCCATCGGTCACAGTGCGGGTGTGGGACGATGCGGGCAACCCCATTGCTGGCGCGACGGTCAATTTGAGCAACGCCGCCACCGGCTTTGCGGGCAGCTTTGCCACCACGGAGGAGGGCCGGGCAATTTTCCTGGGGGTAGACTTATCTACCAACACCTATCTGGTAGAGGTGTCGGCGCCTGGCTACCAGACGGCGGCAACGGACATTACCATCACCCAGCCAACCACGGAAATCAACATCACGCTGGAATTTGGGGTCACCGGCCGGGTAACCATCCGCACCAATCTGCGCAGCGGCCCCGGCACCGATTTCGACATCCTGACCGAGATACCCGAAGGGGAGACGGTGGTCATCATCGGGGTGGATAACACGGGTGAATGGCTGCAAGTGGTCGCCCCGGCCGGGGAGCAGGGTTGGGTCTTTGCCGAACTGCTAGAAGTGCAGGGCGACCTGAGCACCATCGGCGGTGGCACCATCCCCCCCAGTTCCACCCCAGGGGCCATCGTTACCGTCACCGTGCCGGCCGTAACCGCCACACCCGACCCCAATGCGACGCCCACCGCCACGCCCGAACCGGTGACTGCCTTACCTACCCGGCCGGCGCCCATCCCCTTCGACGCCACCGCCATGCGGGCCAAGATGGATGACCTGGAGTTTGTGCTGGTACAGACCGGCGGCCTGCTAGACCGGCTGGCCCTGGCCGGCAACGGCAACTGCCAGGAATACCTGGGCTATTATGCCCAGATAGCGGCCATGCCCACCTACAGCGAAGTGCCGGAGACCTGGCAAGGCGTGTACAACGAATTCCAAAACGTGATTCAGAACGCCCTGTCCACTAACGAACCAACCGCCCTCTTCTGCATTGACGGCGCCATTGGCCAGCTAAGCCAGTTCAACTACAACCTGGCCCGCAACGGCATCAACGACAGCATTAGCCTGCTGTTCGCCGTCATGGCCGCGGCCGACGATTTGCTAGGGCAGTAACGGCCCATCCTGGCCCGGCGATACAGGCTCAATCCCGCTCAGGAGCAGGATCTCCCTGGCTGGCTGCCGGGGCCGCAGCAATTCCAATTATGGCCGTCTGGCGCTGACCCGCGCGAGGGCGCTTCGCGCCCCGCGCGGGAAAACTTAATGGGGTTTGATTGGCGTCGCCAGGCGCGAAGCGCCGAGGCGACGCCCCTGAGGTTGGTCAGCAATAAGCGGTAGATTTGGAACTGCTGGCCGGGGCCGCACGCGGCTTGCAATCGGGCCGATTCTGGCTATAATTCCATCTGCTTCCGGTGCCATAGCTCAGTTGGCAGAGCGAGGGACTCATAAGCCCTAGGTCACTGGTTCAAGTCCAGTTGGCACCACAAAAGCCCGGCCCCGGCCGGGCTTTTTTGTTCGCACGCAGCCAACGGCGGTGACCACGCCCGGTCGTCTGGGTCACCCAGTCATGATTTATTGACACCCGAACCGTCGTTTGCTAGAATCCTGCTTGTTGTTGGCCCCATTCGTCTAGTGGCCCAGGACGCAGCCCTCTCAAGGCTGAAACAGGGGTTCGAGTCCCCTATGGGGCATCAGACTGGGAGGCTTCGCTCAGGGCGAGGCCTCCTTTTTTCTTGGATTTTCGGGATTGCGTGGGGTCAGAGCGTAATAGGCAAAGCGTAATGACACGAACCATATTGCGCATTGCCAAGCTGCGGCCCCTGGCACCCAGCCTGTTTCCTAAAGCCTATGAACGCAGGGTTGCCTGAAACAAATATCGCCATCGACCGGGAGCGCTACCGCCGCATCACCTGGTTCTTCGCCCGCGTCATTTTGCACCTGGTTTGGTACGATATCGTGGTCAAGCGGATCATCCCCGGCCGGGTCATGTCTACCCGGCCGGTGCGCTGGCGCAATATCTCCCGCCGCTTCCGCCTGCTGGCCATCGACATGGGCGGCGTCCTCATCAAACTGGGCCAATTCCTCAGCTCCCGCGTCGATGTTCTGCCCCCGGAAATAACCGAAGAGCTGCAAGGGCTGCAAGACGAAGTCCCCCCCGTGCCCAGTCCTGCCATTCTGGCTGTCCTGCAAACCGAACTACCCGATTTTGCCGAGCGCTTCACCGAGATCGACCCGGAACCTTTGGCCGCCGCTTCATTGGGCCAGGTGCATCGCGCCTGGCTGCGCCCCCGCCATGCAGAGACAGGCAAACCAATTCCCGTGGTAGTAAAGGTACAGCGCCCAGGCATTGTGCGCGTAGTACAAACCGACCTGGCGGCGCTGCGCGTGGTCGCCCGTTGGGTGCAGCGCTACCGCCCCATCGGCCGCCGGGCCAACGTGCCCGCCCTCATGGAGGAGTTCGCCCACACCCTGTGGGAAGAGCTGGATTACGAGTCGGAGGCCGACAACGCCGCCCGCTTTGCCGAGATGTTCGCCGGGGATGAGGGCGTTCACATTCCCTACGTCTATCGCCGCCACTGCACCGGCCGGGTGCTGGTGTTGGAATTTGTCGAAGGGCTAAAGATCACCGACGTTGACGCGCTAAAAGCGGCCGGGATCAATCCCAAGGAGGTCTCTGCCCGGCTGCTAGACACCTACTTCCTGCAATTCTTCGAGGAAGGCTTCTTCCACGCCGATCCCCATCCCGGCAACCTCTTCATCGTCCCCACTTCCTCGGCACCCTGGCAGCCGGGCATGAACTGGCGCGCCTTCCGCCTGGTTTTCGTCGATTTTGGCATGGTTGGTCACGTAGAAGGCAGCCTGATGAACAACCTGCGCAAGTGGATGGTCAGCGTGCTGCAAAAAGATGCCCAGGGCCTGACCGATGTTTACCAGGAGATGGGCTTTTTCTTGCCGGGGGCCGACCTGGAGCGCATCACCGAGGCACAGCGTGTCTTGCTGGACCATATTTGGGGGCGGGACCTGCTGGAGCTATCCCGGCCGGACCCGCGCGAAGTGGCCGAGCTGAGCCGGGAATTTCGCGACATCCTGTTCGATTTTCCTTTTCAGGTGCCGCAAGACTTTGTCTACCTGGGGCGGGCGTTGGGCATGCTTTCCGGCCTGGCCTCCCTGCTAGACCCCGATATCAACCCGTTCTACCAGATCGAGAAGTATGGCCGCAAGGTACTGGCTCGTGAAGAGGTGCGCAAAGCAAGTTGGGAGTCGCTGCTCAGTTGGGTTCAGCCGCTGCTCGCCTTCCCCGGCCGGGTCGACCGCACCCTCACCGCCATCGAACAGGGTCGCCTGCGCATCCAGACCACGCCAGACAAAACAACCCAGCGGCGAATGGAACGGCTAGAAAAACAGATGACCCGCTTGCAGCTCACCATCCTGGGCGCGGCCGGGCTAATCTCCGCCACACTAGTCTACTTGCAGCGCAAAAACCGCCCCAAAGAGTAAACCCTACAACGGCGGAACCTCTTCGGGGGGCGGGCTTCCCGCCCCGGCCGGTTTCTGCAGCAAAATCCCCGCCAGGCAAATCAGCGCGCCCACATTGATGCAAATATCGGCCACATTAAAGATACCCTGGCGGAAAGGCGTCTCGAAAAAATCCAGCACCCGGCCGGAGACAATCCGGTCTACCATGTTACCCAGCGCCCCCCCCACAATGAGCGCCAGCCCCAACCGCATCAGCCACATTTCCGGTGGCAACTGCACCAGGTAAAACAGCAGCAGTGCGGCAATGAGCAGCGTCAACCAACCCATGAGCGACCCCGTGCCCTGCAGCAGACCAAAAGCCAACCCCTGGTTATACGTCTCCCGCAGCGTCAGCCAGGCGCCTATGCGCACCGGCCCCTGCGCCGCCAGGTAGCCAGCCACCCACCATTTCGACAGCCGGTCGGCCAGGAAGGCCAGCGCCACTACCAACAGGGGCCACCACTGCCGCAGCAGGTTCATGCGACCCCGGCCGGGTCGTCATCCGCGGCCGGTGGGGGATTCAGCCAGGCATTGTAGTCCCCTTCCGTCACAAAGCGCCCTCCCTCTATCTCAGCACTCACCACGTTATGCTGCCTGTCCAGGTGAACCACCGCCGGCATCCGCTGGAAACAGCGACTGTCGACAATCGTCTTGTTCCAGACATAGCCGCCGTTGCTGTCATTCAGGTCATACTGCTTATCCGCCCGCAGCCGGACAATGGTATGGCAGCGATTGCATTCCACATAGAAATAAAGCCCCTGGGGGTCACTGCTGCTGCCAGCCTTCTTCTTGTCACCCTCGCCACCGAAAAGTCGTCTTAGAAATCCCATAACTGAATGCCTGCCTCGTTTTCTGGGGCAATTATCTACAGCACAGCCAGCGTGCTAGCCAGTTTTTGCCGCCAGGTGGCACTGTTAAACTCTGCCCATACCACGTCAAAGGATTGCGCCAACTGCTCGTAAGCCATCTGTTGCACTTGCCGGAAATGGGCCACCCCATCGGCCAGCTCCCCGGCCGGGTTCATCTGCGCCAGCATGCCCAGCATAATCACCGCATCATTCATATCACCCAGGTGGTCCTGAATCCCGTTCAGCCCATCGGTCAGGCCGAGGATCTCGTTGCCCAACACCGGCGTAAAGAAGTCCAGCGAATAGCGCAGCCGTTTGAAAGCGATCCGCAGTTGGTGCATCCCGGCCGGGCCAATCCCCGCCAGGTAATCGTCATAAGCCAGCACGGCGGCCAGCCGCTCAAAGATCAATACCGGTGCAACGTGTCGCACCTTCAGGGGCACAATCAACTTACCCGGCCGGGCCACCCCCGCCCCCGGCGTTTGCAGCAGCTGCCGGTAAGCCGCCAACTGCTTCAGGTAGCCGGGCCGGCTCACCGCCACCTGCACCGCCAGGTTCTCCTGCTGCCAGGCTGCGCTCCAGGCATCGTGCAGAGCCTGCAAGCCCGCCAGCACCCCGGCCGGGGTATCCTCTTCCGCCATATACGCCGCCAACTTCTGCAGCGCCACAAAGCGGTCGCGCGACGGCCCCAGTCCGCGCATCACCCGGCGCAGCGCACGCCGGTAAGGGCGGAAAAAGCCCGGCTCATAATAAGGCGCTAGCAGCCGGAACGCATTGCGCGACCGCCGGATCGCCTTGCGCGTCTCATGCACCCCCTTGGGGTCCGCCTCGGCCGTCACCGCCAACTGATACTCATCAATAATGGCCAACTGGTCAGCCAGAAACAGACGTCCAGCCTCGGCCAGCGAATCGTCAGCCGAAAAACGGCCCGGTTCACGCAGCACCACATCCGGGAAGAGGCTCATGCCCTGCCGCTTGAACACGTTCAGCCAGCGGCGCGTTTGGGCCACAGAACTACCGGTGGCCAGAGCAATGTCCTCCGGCGAAAGACCCTCCTCATTAAGGAGAAGGATATTCACCCGCCGCCAGTAAGGAACACCCTCCCGGTTGCGGGCCACAAAGGCTTCCAGTCGTTTACGTTCGGGATCAGTCAACATAGGCTCATTATACCAAAATTCACCCGCCATAAGGCCCGGCCGGGGCCGAAATCTTGCCACAACACCCCCTTCCCATTAGAATTCACTTCACAAAAGTAAACGACGCGCGCCGGCCGGCCAGCCCATGCGCTGCAAAACTGGCCGGTCAGAAAGCTTTTCCCCGAGGAGAAAAACGTGCCACAGACATTTGGATTAACTGCCAAAGAATACAAAGCCGCCCTGGACAAGATCCGCAACGGTGGGGTAGCCACCAAAGTCCGCATTCTGGCCAACCCCGACTGCTGTCCCGTCTGCCGGGCCATGGAAGGCGCCTACGACTTCGACAACGTGCCCGAACTGCCCCTGGAAGGCTGCTCCCACCCCCACGGCTGCCGGTGCATGTACGCGCCGGTTCTAGACCGGCGTGGCCCCTAAAGGGTCCTGAGGCCAGAGCCAGAGCTAATGAGATTGGCCAACAATTCGCTTCAGGCTCTCGCGCCAGCCCCTAACGCTCACGCTGCCTTCTAGCGCTTGCGCCACCCTCTGGCTCCTTTGGAACGACTCTACCGCCTGGCCTGCACCCCGGCCGGGGCCCGTCTTATTAGCTGGCTGCTAACCCACGTGAGCTTCCTCATCCCGGCCCAACGACTGTACGAAACAGCGACGTTGGTCGCCTTCTACCACCCACGTCCCAGCTACCCGCTGCACATCCTGCTGCTGCCCAAGCGCCGCCTGGCCAGCCTGGCCGACCTCACCCCGGCCGATGCCGACTTCATGACCGACCTATTCAGCACCGTCCAACACCTGGTCCACGAGCTAGACCTCGCCCCGGCCGGGTACCGGCTCATTGCCAACGGCGGCGCATACCAGGACGTGCCCCACCTGCACTTCCATCTCGTGGCCGGGCGGTAAGGCACAACACCAGCCGCCGGCTACGCCACAATTCACTTTCCCGGAGGTCATCCCATGTCTGATTCCCCAATTTACGAGCGGCCGGCGGCGCTGCTGCAACAACTAATCCGCTTCGACACGACCAACCCGCCCGGCAATGAAGCGGCCTGCGTGGGCTACATCGATGGCCTGCTGCGCCAGGCCGGCATTGAGACAACGCTGTTGGCCCTGGACCCCAACCGCCCCAACCTGATCGCCCGGCTCCCCGGCCGGGGCGAGGCCCCACCCCTGCTGCTGCAAGGCCACGTAGACGTGGTCACCACGGCGGGCCAGGTGTGGCAGCAGCCCCCCTTCGCCGCCAACCTGGTGGACGGCTACATCTGGGGGCGCGGCGCTGTGGACATGAAGGGCGGGGTGGCTATGATGGTGTCCGCCTTTTTGCGCGCCGCCGCCGAAAATCTGGACACAGCCGGCGACCTGATCCTGGCCATTGTCAGCGATGAGGAGAGCGGTGGCATCTACGGGGCCAAATTCCTGGCCCAGCAGCATCCGGAGCAGTTTGCCGGGGTGCAGTACGCCATTGGCGAGTTTGGCGGCTTCACCATGTATGTGGGCGGGCAGCGTTTTTACCCCATCATGGTCACCGAAAAACAGATTTGCTCCCTGAAAGCGACCTTTCATGGCCCGGCCGGGCATGGTTCCCGCCCTCTGCGCGGCGGCGCTATGGCCAAATTGGGCCACGTCTTGCAGCAGCTAGACCAGCACAGCCTGCCACCCCACCTGACCCCGGCCGCCCGCCAGACCATTGAAGCGATAGCCGCGGCTCTGCCCGCGCCGCTAAACCAATTCCTGGCCCAGCTGCTCCAGCCGGCGCAGATCCCGGCCACGCTCAACGCCCTGGGCGACCAGGCGCTGTTTTTTGTGCCGATGCTGCACAATACCATCAGCCCCACCATTGTGCGCGGCGGCGACAAGATCAATGTCATTCCCGCGGAGGTAACGCTGGAGATGGATGGCCGGCTGCTGCCCGGCTTTGCCCCGGATGACATCATTGGCGAACTGCGCGCCCTGGTGGGCGACGTGGCCGACATTGAGGTGACCCGTTACGATCCCGGCCCGCCCCCGCCCAACATGGGCTGGTATGAGACGCTGGCCGGGGTGCTGCGCGAAGCCGACCCGGCCGGGGTGCCCATCCCCCTCATGCTCACCGGCGTCACCGACGCCCGCCACTTTGCCCAATTAGGCATCCAAACCTACGGCTTCTTGCCCATGAATTTGCCGCCAGAGTTCAACTTCGCCCAAACCATTCACGCGGCGGATGAACGTATCCCGGCCGGGGTGCTAGCGTTTGGCACCCACTGCATCTACACCGCGCTGCAGCGGATGTAGTCGCGGGCTGTTTGCTACCTGCCCCCACCCGGTTGAGAAGCAGCGCACGCAAAAAAGCCATCTCCATCTGCCCGAAGCGCGTGAACTTCGGGGGGATGGACATGGCTGACTGGAGCAGTCCGCGCGGTGGGCGGCGGTGTGGGTTAGGATGCGGCGCTGGGGACGAAGGAAACGATCAGGGCCAGGATCATGCTGATAGCAATGAGAAGGCTCAACACAATCATGACCTTTTCTGAGGTAGTCCGTTTTCTTCTGCGGCTTTTGCTTGCCATAGTTTTTTCTCCTCAAAGATAAAGATTCTCTGTCCCCGGCCGGGGCGCGGGCACAACAATTCATTATAACACAAACCCGGCCGGGTCTGCGAAAATCGCCTCATCTGCCACTTTGCGGGCCAAAATCACCGTTACGCCGCTGCGAGGCAATTGCACCGCCCGCAGCTGCACGGCAAACCCGGCCGCAGTCAGCCGCCGCTCCAGCAAAGCCCAGGCCGGCGAATGGGCCAGCCAGGCTTCGTCGCCAACCAGGTCCCGGCCGGGGCGCTGCCCGGTGATGGTGAACAACCAGGCCAGAAAACGTGCTGTCACACCCCGGCCGGTGAGGTGCCCCTCCGGCACAACCACGAAAACCCCACCCGGCCGGAGTACCCGGTACACCGCCGCCAGCGTCGCCGGCTCGGCCACAAAATCGGTGGGAAACGTAGACAGCACACTGTCAAAAGCTGCACCGGCCAGGGGCAGCGCCTGCACCTGCGCCCGCAGCAGCGGCACCCGCACCCCCGCACGGCGCAGCCGGCGCCGCGCCTGCCGTCCCATCGCCGGCGACAAATCCAACCCCAACACCTGGTAACCCGCTGCATCCAGCGCCAGCAGCATATGCCCCGGTCCGTGGGCAATCTCCAGCACGCGCGGCCCCTGCAAAAAAGGCAGCGCCGCCCGCTGCCACGCCCGCCATTCCCCCAACGACACAACCCAGCTCACCAGGTCATACGTCCAGGCCAGCTCGTTGTAGAGCAGCCGGAAACCCAGACGGAGCAGTCGCCACCACAATTCTGTCAGCATAGACAAATTCTAGCAGTTGGTTTCAGTCTGTTCTCCAAGCCAGATTCAGCGGCTCAGGCCAAATCTAGACCCTTAGCGAGCCGCGGAACCCCCTGGCAGCATAGTAGGATTCCGCACCATTGTGATATACAAAAACATGGTCGTAGCGAAAATCGGCAAAGATGGCGCCGCCAAGCTTTCTAATGTCGGCAGGTGTTCTCAGCCAACTGGATGTTTTCGTGTCGAAATTCCCAAGTTCCTGCAGCGCTCGATATTGTTCTTCCGTCAGAACCTCAATGCCCATCGCCGCCGCCATACCAACAGCCGAATCTCTTGGTTTGTTCTCTTTCCTTGCCGCCAGCGCTTCATGATCGTAACAAACACTCCTACGACCTTTCGGACTTTCCGCTGCGCAATCGTAAAAGATGTACTCGCCCGTTTCTGCATCATGACCAACAACATCTGGTTCACCCCCGGAGCTTTCCATTTCATTGAGTGACCACAGTTTCTCACTGCTAGCTTCCAGTTTTGCCTGTACCCTCGCCCACGCAATACCTTCATGGCGGTTCATGTTCTTCTCAAAACGGGCTTCCAATGCTCTGAGTAATACTTGACGTTGTTCTGGTGACAACGCCTTCTTATCGCTATTACCGGTGTTCATACTTCTACATCACCTCTCACGATGTTTGCCCTTCTTCCCCTGAAGGGGCAAAACTGATGAAAACAACACAATGACACCATCACCAATCCCTCCGATGGGATTCGCGTTTCTACCAGGCGTAATATTGGCCATGCCCCGAAAGCAGGTCAGGGGTTGTCATAGACGTAGAAAATGTAATCCTGCGACACGGTTTCAAGGCCCAAATCGTTGAGCAGCCTGAGAAGCTGGGCGCGATGATCGGTGCCGTGATTGACCACATGGAGCAGCACTTGCCACACAACGAGCGCTTTGTCTTCTTCCGGCTCTTCTATCGGCTTGTCGAACAGCATATCGTCCCGCAATTGTGCGAGATAAGCGCGCATACCTTGCTCAACGCTGTCCCAGTGCGCGCGAATATCGTCGCGATCGTCCAAACTCGCAGAAGGAAACGGCTCTGAGGGTTCGACGCCTTGCAGTTCACTGAACCATACCTCATCCACGCTCATTAGATGAACGATTTGCGCTCGAACAGACCCATGTGAGTAATTCATCTCTTGCGTGAATTGCTCCTGGGAAAGCTGTGTGACATAGTTGTCCCAGATGCTGCGGTTTTCAGCGAAGTGATAGTCGTAGAAATGGCGAAAGGCATCTGCATTCATGTTATCGTTTTCTCCGAATTACCTGGGCATTGGTTAACCGGCGTCTGGCAATAACCTGCCGGCATTGCCTATAGCCCATCTGGCCGGCGAATCGTCCGTCAGGCCGGCTTACCGGTGGCATTGTACCATTGTGCGGCCAGGAGGGATAATGAACGGCATTTGGGCCTGGTGGCCACAGCCTATCTGTGTCGGTACAGGTAGTCAGCAGGCAGGTGGCAGCGTTCAGTCAGGAACGGATCCCCCGGCCGGGACACACCACCACCACACCGCGCTTTCATCCGGCAGTAAAATCCAGTATGATTGGGGGCAGCATTTCAAGAAGCCCCGGCCGGGGGCCTGCCAGCCCCGGCCGGGATGCCATCTACGGGAGAATGTAGACGTGACCCAAACAAAAATCATGCGGTATGTGGGGCTAACGGGGCTGCCCGGCTCCGGCAAAGGCGCTTTTGTAGACCTGCTCAGCCAACTCCTGGGCGAGATAAACATCCAGACCGAGTATTACAGCCTGTCTGACGAGCTGCGCGAAGAAGCGCGGCAGCGCGGCCTGCCCGTGACCCGCCCCGTGCTGCGCCAGATTGCCAACGAGCTGCGCGCCGCCGATGGCAGCGGCGTGCTGGCCATGCGCGTCGTTCGCAAAGCGCAAGAAGGGGTGGTAGACGACCCGGCCGGGGCACCCGTGGTCATCTTCATCGACGCCATCCGCAACCCGGAAGAGGTACGGACCTTGCAGCAAGCGTTGGGCGAGCAGTTCACCCTGGTCGCCGTTGAAGCGCCCATTGACCTGCTGGTAGCGCGCATCGCCGCCCGCGCCCGCGCCGACGAAGCGGCCGAGGTCATGCAGCAGCAAGAGGCGGCCCGGCAAATGATTCTGGGTGAATCCGGCCGGGGCGAGCCGGCCCACGGCCACAACATCAGCCAATGCATAGCCCTGGCCGACTGCCACATCGACAACAGCGGCGACCTGGCCGACCTGCAAGCACAGGCCCGGCTGTTCATCGCCGACTACGTCACCGCGGCCGCCTGAAACAGCTCCTCGTGTTGGCCGTGCCGGTTAAACAGCGCGCCCGGCAGGCGCGCCCACAGCCTGAACCCACTGCATGGTATACAAGTTAAAGTAGCGCCCCTTTTGCGCCAGCAACTGCTCGTGAGTGCCCATCTCCACCACCCGGCCTTTGTCCAACACCACAATCTTGTGCGCGTTCACAATGGTGCTCAGCCGGTGAGCAATAACAAAACTGGTGCGCCCCTCCATCAGCCGGTCCAGCCCCTGCTCAATCAGCTTCTCGGTGGCCGTGTCCACACTGCTGGTCGCCTCGTCCAGGATGAGGATCCGCGGGTCGGCCAGCAGGGCGCGGGCAAAGGAGATGATCTGCCGCTGGCCCACGCTGAGATTCACGCCGTTTTCGCCAACTTCGGTCTGGTACCCGGCCGGGAGCCGCACAATAAACTCGTGCGCCCCTACCGCCTGCGCCGCCGCCACCACCGCCTCATCCGCGGCCCCCAGCCGCCCATAGCGGATGTTGTCGGCGATGGTGCCGGAGAAGAGAAAAGTGTCTTGCAGCACAATGCCTAACTGCGCCCGCAAGCTGGCCCGCGTTACATCACGCAGGTCATGGCCATCAATCTTTAGCGCCCCCTGCTCCACTTCAAAGAAGCGAGCCAGCAAGCGGATGATGGTGCTCTTGCCCGCGCCCGTTTCGCCCACCAACGCCACCCGCTCCCCTGGCTGCACATGCAGGTCAATTTGCCGCAGCACCGGCTCACCATCACCGTAGGCAAAGCTCACCGCCTCAAAATCCACATACCCCTCAATCGGCGGCAGGCTGGTCGCCCCCGGCCGGTCCTGCAAATCTGGCACAATATCCAGCAGCGAGAAGATACGCTCGCTAGAAGCCATCGTCGATTGAAAAGTGTTGTAACGCTGCGCCAGCTCCCGAATCGGGTCAAAAAAGCGCTCCACATACAGCACAAAAGCAACCAGCGTCCCCGCCGTCAGCGCATTGCCCAGCACCAGGTAACCGCCCACGCCCACCACCAGCGCCGTGGCCAGCGCCCCCATAAAATCCACCCCAGGGAAAAAGATCGCCGTCAACCGTGCCGCATCCACATTCGCGTCAAAATAGGAGCGGTTCAAATCATCAAAATGGGCGAAATTCCGCGCCTCGCGGGTGAAGCTCTTGGTCACGCGAATGCCGGTAATCGACTCATTCAAGTAGCCGTTGATCAATGACAGCCGCTGGCGCGTCGCCCGGTAGGCGTTGCGCACATGCTTGCGCCAGTAATTGGTCAGCAGCAGCATCAGCGGCAGCACGGCAAAAGTGACCAGCGCCAACTGCCAGTTGAGGGCCAGCATGGCAATCACAATCCCAATCAGGGTGAAACTGGCCCGCGCCAACCCCGTGAGCGACCAGGAGACAAACTCCTGCAGCACGTCTACGTCGCTGATCAGGCGGCTCATCAGCCGGCCCACGCTGTAATTATTGTAGAAGTTCAGCGACAGGCTGTGCAGGTGTTGGAAGAGGGCGCGGCGCAAATCGGCCACAATCTTGGTGCCCACGTAAGCCATCAGGGCAATCCGGCCGCGATTGGTCAGCCACTCGGCCAGCGCCGCCAGCAGGAAAAGAACACTCCACAGCCGCAGTGTCTCCAGCGAGCCGGCCCGCAGTCCGTCGTCAATCGCCTTGCCGATAATCCAGGGGCTGGCCACGCTCAACAGGGCGCTGACAGCCATGAGGAGCATGGCCGCCGTAAAGCGATATTTGTAGGGGATGACATACACCGTCAGCCGGCGCACCAGCCGCGAATCGTAAGCCTTGCCCAGCGAATCGTCGTGCTGCCGGGGCAGCAGGTCCTGGATACGCCGCTCCCGCTCCAGGCGGGCCTGTTCGGCGCGGCTGCGCGGCCGGGCAGGCTCGGCATCGCTGCTTTTTGGGGTCTGTCCGTTTGGCTGGGTCATGAGGTCTGCACTCCTTGCCCGGCCGGGGCCACAGCCGCCGCGCCCTCTATCCGCCCGGCCAGCGCCGCGAAATCTTCCTGGTCCTTTAGCTGCAAGTCATAAATCTGCCGGTAAAGGCCATCCCTGGCCAGCAGTTCGGCATGCTGGCCGCGTTCCACAATCTGCCCCCGGTCCAGCACCAGGATTTGGTCAGCGTTCTTCAGGGTCAGCAGCCGCTGAGCAATGATGAAGGTCGTGCGCCCTTCCATAAGCCGGGCCAGCGCCTGCTGGATAAGATGTTCCGTCTCAGTGTCCACGCTGCTGGTCGAGTCGTCCAGGATGAGGATGCGCGGGTCGCGCAGCAGGGCGCGGGCAATGGCCACGCGCTGCTTCTGGCCGCCGCTCAGGGTAACGCCGCGCTCGCCCACTTCGGTGGCGTAGCCATCGGGGAAGCTCAAGATGAAGTCGTGGGCACGGGCGGCGCGGGCGGCGGTTTCGATCTCTTCCTGGCTGGCATCCGGCCGGCCATAGGCGATGTTTTCGGCGATGGTGGCGCTGAAGAGAAAGGAGTCTTGCAGCACAATGCCGATATGGTGGCGCAGGCTTTCCTGGGTGAGGTCGCGTACATCGTGCCCGTCGATGAGAACCCGGCCGGAGGTGGCGTCGTAGAAGCGCGGGATCAGGTTGATGAGCGTAGATTTGCCGGAGCCGGTGGGGCCGATGAGGGCCACGCTCCGGCCGGGGGCCACCCGGAAGCTCACCTCCTGCAAGATCGGCTGCTCGTCACGATAGCCAAAGCTTACCTGCTCAAACGCCACCTCGCCCTGCACCACGTCCAACACCCGCGCTCCCGGCCGGTCACCAATCTCATTGGGGGCATCCACAATCTCAAACACGCGCTGCGCGCTGGCCCCGGCCGTGGCCGCCAGATTCACCAGAAAGCCCAGCCGCTGCACCGGCCCATTGAGCATGAGCACATAAGAGATCAGGGCAAAAAGCGTACCCACCGTCAACTCCCCGGCCAACACCAGCGGTCCGCCAAACCAGAGCAGAATGAAGACACTGACCGCCAAAGTGAAGGTGAAAAAGGGCCAGTTGTTGGCCCAGGTCTTAATCAGCTTGTAGCGCAGATTGAACCAACCGTCGTTTTCCTGGTCAAACTTGGCCATCTCATACGGCTCGCGGGCGAACGCCTTCACCACCCGCACCCCGGTCAGGCTCTCCTGCATCACCGTGGACAGCGCCCCCAACTGATCCTGGATATTCTTGAACATGGGGCGCACGGTAAAACCAAAACGCAGCGTAGCGTAAATCAATACCGGGACGGGAATGAGCGCCAGCAGGGCAGTGCGGGTATCCTCCAGCAGCATGGCCACAATGACCCCAACCAGCAGCAGCACCGAGGAGACCAGGTCCATCAGGCCAATGCCCACAAAGCGCTCCGTTTCGCCAATGTCGCTGGTAACACGGCTCATCAGGTCGCCGGTTTGGGTGCGGTCGTGAAAGGAGAAGGGCAGGGTTTGCACCCGGTCGTAGAAATCGTTGCGCATGTCGTAGGAGACGCGATGGGTGAGCCACTGGCCATAATAGCGCTGGCCAAAGGCAGCAATGCCGCGCACCACGGCAATGCCCAGGATGATGGCCGCCGCCACGTAGAGCGCGCGCGCTTCGCCGGTTGCCAGCCCCTGGTCAATGGCCTCTTTGAGGATTTGGGGGACGAACAGGTTCAGCAAGGTGGCAAACAACATGGCGGTGTAAGCGATGATCATTTGCCACCAATAGGGCTTGAGGTAGCCCAATAAACGCTGGTAGATGCCAAGTCGCTGCACGTTTTCTCCTGCAAGGGCAGCCCGGCCGGGGCCGGACCTGCACAGCACGGGCGGCCTGCCCGCCATTATTCTACGAACAAAAACGCCCCGCATATTGTTTTCAATCTACGGGGCGTTCCGGAGGATCACCATTGAGGAGCGTTGTCTCTTTTGCCGCAAGATGACCCAATATGACATACGGTGGATCGGGTAACGTCAACAAAATTATACCATTGTCTAACGGGGTGTCAATCGCCCCGGCCGGGGCCGCGGTCAGGCCAGCGGCAGCAGACAGCCGGTGTGAAGAAGGGGTGCATCCCGGCCGGGATAGTAGCCACATCCCCCGCAATCCGGTAAACTCAGCCGCCGAAACCACAGCCCAACCGACCCTGGGCTGCCCAAACCAACACACAAGGAGTGACAGATGGAGTACCGTCGTTTAGGAAAATCCGGCCTGCGCGTCAGCGCCCTCTCATTTGGCTCGTGGGTCACCTTTAGCAACCAGCTTGGCGTCAGCACCGCCAAAGATTGCCTGGCCGCCGCTTACGATGCCGGCGTCAACTTCTTCGACAACGCCGAAGTATACGCCCTGGGCCAGTCAGAGATTGTCATGGGCGAAGCCCTCAAAGAGCTGGGCTGGCGGCGTGATTCTTATATCGTCTCCAGCAAAGTCTTCTGGGGGGCAGTGTCCGAGCGCAAACCCACCCAATGGGGGCTAAGCCGCAAGCACGTCATCGAAGCCTGCCACCAGGCCTTGCAGCGGCTGCAAGTTGACTATCTAGACCTCTACTTCTGCCACCGGCCGGATAAAGAAACCCCCATCGAAGAGACCGTGCGCGCCATGAGCGACCTCATCCAGCAAGGCAAAGTACTCTACTGGGGCACCTCCGAATGGTCTGCCCAGCAGCTCATGGAAGCCTACGGCGTAGCCCGGCAGTACAACCTGGTGCCGCCCACCATGGAACAGCCGCAATACAACATGTTCCACCGCGAACGCTTCGAAGTGGAGTACGCCCGGCTCTACAGCGAGATTGGCCTGGGCACCACCATCTGGTCGCCGCTGGCCTCCGGCATCCTCACCGGTAAATACAATAACGGCATCCCCACCGATTCCCGCATGAACCTGAAGGGGTATGAGTGGCTGCGCGAAATGCTGGAGAGCGAAGCCGGGCAGCAGCGGCTGCAAAAGGTGCGCGAACTCAGCCGTGTCGCTGAGGAATTGGGCACCAACATGGCCCGCCTGGCCATTGCCTGGTGCCTGAAAAACCCCAACGTCAGCACCGTCATCACCGGGGCATCCCGCGTGTCGCAGGTGCACGACAACATGCAGGCCCTGGCCGTCGTCGACCAGCTAACCGATGACGTGATGGACAAGATCGAAGCGCTCCTGGGCAACAAGCCCGAAGAGCCGGAGTTCTAGCAGGCCGCTGGCCTGTGCCCACAGTTGTCGGGACAAACCGTAACCGCCGCTGCCAGCGATATGCAGCGCAATCTATGGATAAAGAACGAGATCCCCTTCCCATCATGCCCATTACCGGCCTCCCGGCCGGGGTGCTGCCCCCCGATGTCCTGGTGTGTGGCGACCCCGGCCGGGCCGCCCTCATCGCCGCGCAGCTCACCGGCCGCGAAACCATCAGCCAGCAGCGCGAATACCACAGCTACCGCGGTTCCTTCGCCGGTCACCCGGTGGGCATCTGTTCCCACGGCATTGGCGCGCCGGGCGCCGCCATCGCCTTTGAGGAGTTGATTGCCGCCGGGGCGCGCCGGCTGCTGCGCGTGGGCACCTGCGGCGGCATCCAACCGGCCGTGGTGGACGGTCACCTGGTCATTGCCAGCGGGGCAGTGCAGGCCACGGGGTATGGGTGGCAGGTTGCCCCGGCCGGGTACCCGGCCATTGCCAACTTGCACCTGACGCACAGCCTGGCCACCGCAGTTACGGGCCACCGCCCCACCCACATTGGGCTGGTACTGAGCAGCGACAGCTTCTACCCCGGCGTAACCACGCCCAGCACGCCCGACTACCCCGCCATGGCCCAGGCCAACGTCCTGGCCGTCGAGATGGAGTGTGCCGCCCTCTTCCTGGTGGGCAGCTTGCGGGGCGTAGCCACCGGGGCCGTGCTGGCCGTGGATGGCAACGTGCTGGCCCGGCGCGAGAGCATAGAGGAGTACCAACCCCAGCGAGCCATTGTCGGCGCCGCCGTCACCGCCGCCATCGAACTGGCCCTGCGTACCTTCGCCGCCACCCCCCTTTAGCGAAACAGTTGCCGGCGCGATCATTCCTGAGTACCATAACAACATGACCCACAACCTGGCTGAACAACGGCGGTCTATTCGCCACCTGCTAAACACGCACGAACCGGGGGATGCCATGGCCGTCTATTACGCCTTTTACCACCCGGATAACAAGACACAGTTGATCACGTACCCGGCCGGGGCTGCCCGCGCCGCCGGTTACGTAGCCATCTCGCGCACCGGCATCGACCTGTTTCGCCCGCTGATTACCCTGCGCTTCCCGGCCGGGGCGTCGGATGCCGCCCTGGAGATGATTTACAGCGGCATCATGCCCGGCAGCGCGGCCTACCTCAGCGCCCCGGCCGGGTACCTACCCCTGCTGCAAGCCATGTTCACCATTGAGACAGAGCAACAACTGCGCCTGTACCAACTCCGGCCGGCCAACTTCGTGCCGGTGATCAACGTCCTGGTCACCCAGGCCCCCACGTTAGACGGCCTACCCCGCTTCGTTGTCCGCTCCACCAACCCGCAAAATCGGGGGGACGTCATGGCCTGGGCCGGCCTAAACTGGCAGTCGCCCGACTACGCCGAGATCGCCGTAAACACCTCCGCCCAATACCGGCAGCGCGGCTATGGCCGCAGCGTGGTGGCCGCCCTCTGCCAGCACGTCCTCAACAGCGGCCGCCAGCCCCTCTACCTGGTATCAGAGACAAACAGCGCCTCCATTCAACTGGCCGAAAGCCTGGGCTTCCACGACACCGGTGAGCGGAAGCTGCTGCTAGAGGTCGTTCTGCGCCCCCGGCAATAAGCCCCCAACCCCAGAAGCCGCTGTGCGCCGCCCCCGCGCCAGGCACTCCATGAGAACCAGTTAAGTCTGCGTCGTAGTTTCCTGCCACATCGCCCTGCTTCAAGCAGCTGCCACCCCGTGAAAAAGCCGAAAAAAACGGCTGCCTCGGCCTTGGCGGGAATTGACACGCCATGGGAAGCATGTTAAAAGTTCTAGCAGTTACGCAATGCATCAAGTTGCCACTCAATCGTCGTTGTCCATAAGCATATTGCCTCGCCGCGACAAACCTACCCACCGTTGTGGGAATGGGTTGTGTGGGTGCCGTTGGGCCGGTCTTGCCGGTCCGGGCAAGATGGCCAACACGTTACCTTTTGGAGGTTCAATCCATGATGAGAAATACGGGAATTGTGAAGTGGTTTAGCCGGTTGAAGGGCTATGGCTTCATCCAGCCGGATGATGGTGGCCAGGAGGTGTTTGTACACTACTCGGCCATCGACGGTGAAGGCTACCGCAATTTGTATGAAGGGGATAAGGTGGAGTTTGATCTGGTGGACTTTGGCAAAGGTCCCCAGGCACGGCATGTCATGCCCCGGCGCAGCTAACTCCCCACATTTCCCCCAATTACAGACTTTGGCACCCCCGGCCGGGACTGGCACACTGCCTGACCCGGCCGGGGGGCCGCGCATGGTTCTTTCGACCTATTTACCGTCCCGGCCGGGGAACTTACAATGTGACTATGCAACAAGCACGCAAGATCCTGGTGGTTGACGACGAAGAATCACTGGTCCAGCTTTGCCGGATCATCCTGGAGGCTGCCGGCTACCAGGTCCGCGGTGCCTACAACGGCCGGCAAGCACTGCACCTCATTGCCGAGGACCTGCCCGACCTTGTCCTGCTAGATGTAATGATGCCCGGCATGAGCGGCATCGAAGTCTGCCGCCAGATTCGCGCCCAACATCGGGACTTCCCGCGCATCATCATGTACACCGCCGACGACCGTCACCGCACCCGCTTAGAGAGCCTGAAAGCCGGTGCCAATGACGTACTCACCAAAGAAACGCCCCTTTACGACATCGCCAACAAAGTCACCTCTTATCTGGCCCCCCACTAGCGGCCAGGCTGTTCCAGGCCCAGACCGGCACCTGGCGTACCCCTTTGCGCAAGACCTCGTCTTGTCGGCAGCTTCCCAACGCCCTACAGCTTCGTCATAAACGTCCTGGCAAACGTGCTGTCCTGATTCGCCTGGCGGACTACCACGTCCACAATCCGTGGGAACAGCAGCAGCCAGCGCTGGATCATGTAAGAGCGATAGAGGCCCTTCCACAATTCCTCCCGCACCAGCGTGTCATAGACCTTCAATGCCTCCTGGGAAACGTCACCGGCCAGCAGCGCTTGGTGCGCTGTTTTGGCCGCCAGTCTGGCCGAGATCATGGCGTTGTGAATACCCCCACCGGTTAATGGGTTGATAAACCCGCCCGCATCACCGGTCAGCATAGCACCGCCGTAGGCACGCTGTAAATTCTTCTGCGAACCAAAATTGAGCTGCCAGGAGGAAACGCTATGCAGCCGCCAGCCGGTGCGCAAACGTTCCTTAATCGTCGGAATTTCCAGGAAAGTTCTTAGCAGCTCTTTCAGGTTGCCCTTACGCCGGCGAAACTTGTCCAGGCGCATGCCCAGGCCGATGTTGGCCCGGTTCTCCCCGTTGGGGAATATCCAGGCGTAGCCAGGCAAAATTCCTTTGTAAAGAAAAAACTCTACCTGATGTGGCAGCACGTCGATGTCGTCGATGTAGGCGCGCAGGGCCACGGCCCGATGCAAATCCTGGTGCCCTTCCGGCTGCAGCGCCCGCGCAATGACCGAGGTTACACCATCGGCGGCGATGACAATTTTGCTGCGGATCTCCTTCACGCCGCCATTGACTTTGGCGCGCACCCCTTTCACCTGCCCATTCTCCAGAATTGGCTCCTCAACTTTGGCCTGGCAGAATTCTGCGCCAGAGACCACGGCATGCTCTTGCAGCATGGCGTCGAACTGTAAGCGGGGCACGACGTGGGAGAGGGCGCCCGTCTTGCCAGGCGACAAATCGCCGTCGAAGTTGTAGCCCTGGGGGGAAACGATGCGCATTTGGGTTACCGGATAGAAGCCAGCCTGGGCTACCTTCTCGCGCATGCCGTATTCGTACATCATTTCAAACACCCCGGCCGGGATGCCATCCCCACAAACCTTGTCACGCGGGAATCTCTGCCGGTCTAGCAGCAGCACATCGTGCCCTTGCTGGGCAAGAGCCATTGCTGCCGTTGCCCCCCCAGGACCGGCCCCCACAATAATGATCTCTCGTTCCATACAGGCCTCCTGAAATCTCTGTTTGCGATGGTCTACCCGGCCGGGGAAAACACAGCCCCGCCGGGCACCTCCATTGAGTCTGGTGTAGATTAGGAGCAGTCAACAAAAAAGGCACAGAGGCAACGACGCCACCACCTAAAGCCCTTCCTTAGCGCGGATGGTGGCCAACAAGCCCCGGCAGCCATCCACCACCAGCCCGTACACGTAATCAAAACCGCCGCTGTAATAGGGGTCGGGCACGTCACGTTCGGTGGTTTGGGTGGCAAAGTCAAGCAAACGATACAGCCGGGGATGATCGCCAAAACGGTGGCGCAAATCGCTGATGTTCTCGCTGTCCATGGCGATGAGGTAGGTGCTGGAGGAGAGGTCTTGGGCATTTACCTGGCGCGCCCGGCCGGTGTAAGTGATGCCGTGCTGCGCCAGCACGCGCCGGGTACCCACGTGCGCCGCTTCGCCCACGTGCCACGCGCCAGTGCCGGCCGAATCGACCAGAATCTTGTCAGCCAGCCCGGCCTCGTTCACCAACTGCTGGAAAACCGCCTCAGCCATGGGCGAGCGGCAGATATTCCCCAGACAAACAAACAAAACATTAACCATGTCCTCTATCCCTGGGCCATGCTTGCGCCGGCGTTCACGCGCAGACAGCGGCAGAGAGCCGATAGCCCGGCCAGCGCCGCCCCAGCTACCGGCTGCCTGCGCCTGTGTCGTGTCAAGTTAGCCTATAAGCCGCATTCTGTGCCCCCTTCCCCGGTCCCGGAGGTAACCCGGTACCACGGAGGGGGTGGTGATCATCTGTCTGGGACGGTCATTACTGGCCGCCTCACGCAGCCTACCCGGACGTCTGACGGAACGAGTCGCCCCGTACAGCGCGGCTGGGCCGCGCCGTTCCGCCCTGCTTGGCCTTGCTCCCGGTGGGGTTTGCCTGGCCAGCGACATTGCTGCCGCTGCCGGTGGTCTCTTACACCGCCGTTTCACCCTCGCCCAACACCCGGCCGGGTGCTGGGCAATACACCTCTCTGTTGCACTTGCCGTCGGGTCACCCCGCCCGGCGGTTAGCCGGCACCGTACCCTGTGGAGTGCGGACTTTCCTCAGCCGGGCAGCCGGGCATCCGCAGATACCTGGCTACCCAACCGCGATCACCCAGCCAACTTGACGATCTGATCCTAGCATTGCCCACTGGTCACGTCAAGAGCAGCCGCCAGGGGCCATTCGTGGCTAGTGGCATTGTCCGCTATAATGATGTCGTCAATGGGATTGTCATGACCCGGCCGGGGAAACCCGGCAACCTTCAGGATGCACATGGACGATTCACCCCGGCCCATTCCCAACAAACCCACCATCCCCCGCCGCTGGTGGGTGCTGCTCATTGCCCTGGGCGCGCTGTGCGTCATGGGCTTCTACACCGTTACCAGCCCCGATCTGCTAACCCACAGCCACCTGCTAGACGGCACCGACGTGATCGGCTATGCCCTGTGCCACCGCATCACCGAGCGCTCCTTCACCATTGCCGGCCGCCAGATGCCCTTGTGTGCGCGCTGCACCGGCATGTACCTGGGTGTCATTCTCACCTTCGCGGTACTGGGGCTCTCCGGCCGGGGGCGCTGGACCGAACTCCCCCCCTTGCCCATCATGCTCATCCTCATCGGCCTGGTCGGCCTCATGGGCATCGACGGCATCAACTCCTACAGCCACTTCTTCCCGGGCGCCCCCCACCTGTACGAACCACAAAACTGGCTGCGCCTGCTCACCGGCATGGGCACCGGGCTAACCATGGGCGTCTTTGTCTTTCCCGCCCTGGCCCAAACCATCTGGCAGCAGCAGATACGCCAACCCATTCTACGCAGTTGGACAGAGCTCGCCGGCCTGCTTTTCTTAGGCTTTCTGCTGGTTTTACTCATCTTAAGCAACCAACCGCTCATTCTTTACGTATTGGCCATAGCCAGCGCGGCCGGCGTTCTGCTTATCTTGACGTGTCTAAACGGCATCATAGGCCTGGTTCTGTTCAGGCGAGATGGGCAGGCCAACAACTGGCAACAAGCCGCCGGCCCGCTGGTACTTAGCCTGGTCCTGGCCCTGGTGCAGTTAGGCACCATTAGCTTCATCCGCTTTAGCCTGACAGGCACCATGACCGGCTTTCCCGGACTATAACAGCGTGCCAGCAGCAGCCGGCACGCCAAGCAGGTAGGAGAAGAGAGGAGATGGATGTTGTTCTTGCTTTAGGAGGTATTGGCAGCGCCTTTGGCCTATCCACCAGCGCTGGTCTGAATGCCTATATTCCGCTGCTGGTCGTGGCCCTGGCGGCCCATTTTCCGGTCAACGAACCGCTGCTGAAGCTGAGCGAGCCTTACGACTTGCTAGGCAGCACCTGGGTCATCCTGGTGCTGCTCATTCTGCTGACCATTGAGATGCTGGTGGACAAAGTACCGGCCGTAGATTCGCTCAATGACATCATACAGACATTTATTCGCCCCGCGGCCGGGGCAGTGCTGTTCGCAGCCAATGCCCACGTCATCACCGATATCAGCCCGGTGCTGGCCTTGCTGGCCGGCCTGCTGCTGGCCGGTGGGGTACACACCGTCAAGGGAGTGGTCCGGCCAGCGGTTACGGCCAGCACAGCCGGCACGGGCAACTGGCTGGTAAGCCTGGTAGAAGACATTATCGCCTTCTTTGTCTCGGTCTTTTCCTTGCTGCTGCCAATTCTGGCAGCCTTGGGCCTGATGGTGCTGTTTACGCTGCTCTTTATCTTCTGGCGGCGGCGCCGGCAGCGGCAAACGATGGCTTTTGGCAAGTGACCCCGACGCCAGGCCTGGCATAAGAAGGGCCTGGCGTCTTTTCTTACACGTCCACCTGGCGCTGCAAGCCCAAAATATGGGCTTCCAACTCCACCAACCCCTGGCGCTGCGCCTCAATCTTGTCCGTTTCCGCACGGACAAAGCGGGAGAAGGGGGCAATCGCATCTTCCACCCGCTGGGTGCTGCGCCGCATCTCCCGCTCAAACTGCTCGGTCAGGGCGCTTACCAACCGGCCGCGTAAATCGGCCAGCTTCTCCTTTAGCTCCTGCTTCGCCTTGCGGCGGCGCGCCGGCAGGATGAGCAGCCCCAGGGCAATGGCCGTCACGCTGGCCAGAATGCCGGTCACGTCGATCCAGACCACGCTGGCCGCAATGGCAATGGCCACCCCAATGCCAGCCCCCACGCCAGCAATCCCCGTGTTTACCACCGCCGCCCGCGCGGCATCCGCCAGTTCGGCCGCTTCCCGTTCTTTGTCATAGCTCTCAATCACCTGGCGCGCCGTCTTGCCAATGGAGTCAACCAGCCGCTGCCGGTCGTAGGCCAGCGTGCCTTCACGCGGCCCGGCCTGCCCCACAATGCGGTCGGTGTGCTCCTGCCGGCGCTGCGCCAGGTGGTCGGCCACAGCCGTCCACTGGCGCAAGTCCTGCTCTACCAGCCAATCCACCAGTTCGCTGACCCGGCCTTCTATCTGGCGGCCGGCATCGGCGGCAACCTTTTCTTCAAAGGCTTCCTGAAAGTTCTTGGTGCGGATCAGGTCGGGGATACGTCCGATGCGCAGCATATCGTCAAAGAAAGCTTCGCCGCGGTCTTCCATCTCGTACAGGATGTTATCGATCTCGCTCAGCCGCGCCCTGAAGTTGCGCTGCATATCTTCGTTGTAATAGTTCATCTGCTGGTGGACGTCATCCAGGAGCTGCCGGTCAGCCTTCAGGGTGGCGGCGTCGGCGTCCGAGGCGGTGAGCTGTTTTTGCACCAGCGTTTGCCCCACGCCCAGGGGATTGAGCAGCTTCAGGCGGAACCGGCCGGTGTCGTCCAGGGTGTCGTGAATGTAATTTTCCAGCGGTTCCAGGCCACTGCGCTCCCACAGGCGCGGTTCGCCAGCTTTGGCCTGCTGGGCCAACCGGGCGGAAACGGCGAACACGCCGCCAACGTCACCTACCAGTTTGTGGGCCGAGGCGATGACAAAATCGACCACCGTCTTGATTTCGGCTTCGTTGGCCAGGATGTCGATCTTGTTCACCACCAGCACGATTTTCTTGCCCCACTGGCGGATGCGCTCCAGGAAGGCGCGCTCGCTTTCGGTGAAGGGGCGGTCGGCGGAGGTGAGAAAGAGGACCAGGTCGCTGCGGGGGATGAATTCGGCGGTCAGGGCTTCGTGTTCGCGCTGGATGGCGTTGGTGCCAGGGGTGTCGACAATGTTGATGGTTTTGAGCAGCTCAATGGGCGCGGTGTGCCGCCAGACCCCTTTTTCACGCGGGGTGCGGGCGATTTCCGGGCCATATTGCAGCAGGTGAATCTGGCTGGTGGTGGGGGTAACCCCTTCTTGCAGCAGGTGGGAACCGATGAGGGCGTTGATGAAGGCGGATTTGCCGGCGTTGAATTCGCCGGCTACCACCAGCAGGAAGAGTTCATCTAGCTGGCGAATGGAATCGGCCAGGGCGACGCGGTCCCCGGCCGGGGCTTCGGCTTCAGCCAGCATATCCCGCAGCCGGCCCAGAGTATCTCGTGTTCGTCTGAGCAGGTCTTCCTGCTCCGGTGTCAAAATAGCTTCCATCAAGTTGTTCCAGTCGGTCCGGTTAGATGGGTTGAAGTATAGCATGGAGGCAGTGAGTTGCCACGCTGCCCCCGGCCGGGGGCAGCAATTCTAAATGCAAAACGGAATCGTCTCCCCCCCTCGAAACAAGCAGAGAGGTCAAGCACCGGCGGGCGTCGCCTCGGCGCTTCGCGCCTGGCGACGCCAATGAAAGCGGGGTTCCCCCGCGCGGGGCGCGAAGCGCCCTCGCGCGGGCCAGCGCATAAATGCCGCAGCGGATGGGGAGTAAACGCATACTGTGAAACTTGGCGACCAGAACGATTCGCGTTTACCATGGCCGGGAGCGGGTAAGAAAAATCCCCGGCCGGGTAACCCGGCCGGGGACACAACCAACAGAACTACCAGAACCAGCCAGAAAGTTAAGGCCGGTACACCGTGATACTCGTACCGTTGCTGTCACCATCCGGGTCATGATTGGCCGCAGCGTTATAACTGTTGCTGCTGTGCGTGACATTGGTCACGCTGAACAGCACCGTGCTCACCTTGCTGATGTTGGTCTTGGTGATGGTACATTGGCCAAGACTGTTGGTGACGCAGGAGCCAGAACCGGTAGTCCCGCTGCTCCAAGTGCCGCTGACCGTGGCGTTGGCCAGCGGATTCTCATTGCTGTCATGAATTGTAATCGTCACCGAAGCGTTCCAGCGATTACCAGTGCCGGGCGTGCTGCTGGCGTCAAGGTCACCCACGTGCATGGTGCCGCCGGGCGCCGGGGTAGGCGTGGGCGGGACCGGCGTGGGCGTGGGCGGCACCGGGGTAGGTGTAGGCGGCACCGGGGTGGGCGTAGGCAGCCCACCGGGATCACAACTGTAGCTGAAGGAGCCAACGTAGGTGCCCCAGCGGCCGTTCGTGTTGCCGGTATCCTTGCTGTATTCGCCCAAATACCAGAAGGTTACGCCATCGGGGGCGATGGTCATTTCGGTGTAGTCGCCCCAGCGGCGGGGTACGGAGTCGAAGGCGGTGTAGGTGATCTCGCCCGCTTTCAGTTGGGCTTCGCCTTGCAGCGCCCCGGCCGGGTCGCCTGACTGCCGCCCGGTGTAAAAGATGCCCGGATACATGCTGGTGCTGGACTTGGTATAGCCCACCGCCATATCATCGCAATGATTCACCGCCAGGTCGCCAAAGAAACGATACTCGCCATTGCTGCCATAGACCCCGGCATCAGCCACAGCGCCGGTGGCAAGATTGATCTTGGCCCAGCGGATACAGTCCACCGTGCCACTGCCCGGGTTACAGGCGATGGTTTGCACCGTCCAACCAAAACCATTGCGATATTCAAAGTCCTGGGGGCGGAAGTCATTGGCCTGCACGGTGCTGCCCCCCAACTGCGGCACACTCACCGGCATGCCGGCCGTGACGCCAGTGGCCGCTTGCAGGTCTACCGTGGCCAGCGGGGCAAAGTTGTTCGCGCCAAAGGGATCGTTCCAGGTGAAGGTTGTGTAGGTTCGCCCGTTGTAATTGGCGGTGGCGAAGAAGGCGTGGGGACCGCTGGTGGGCCAGGTGCCCTGCGCCCAGCCATGCAGATTTAGGGGCTGCGGCGTGTCGTAGGTGGCGCCCAGGCTGACGGAGACTACCCCGGCCGGTTGCCCGGCATACATGGCCGTCTTGTTAAAGGCCCACACCCGCGCTTCCTTGAATCGGCTGCCACTGAAGATATTGGCCCCCAGATACAGCGCATCGCGCCCGACGCCAGCATGCGGATAGTCGAAGAAGTCACGCCGTCCTGGGGTGGTGTCAAAGGCGTACAGGTTCCACGCCCCGGTGGGGTCACCGGTCTGCGAGACGGCGATGCAGTAGTCAGTACCATCGGCGTCGATGCCCAGGATGTAGCGGCCGGTCGATTCGTCATAGTTGGCGTTGGGGTCAAAAACGCCGGTGCAGGCGGGATTAGAAGCCATGAAACTGGCAAAGGTGATTGGCCCGGTCAGCGCTGTGCCACTCTTGTTATAGATCTGGAAGGCCACGTTGACCACGGCAATGACATGGTTGGGCCCCACGGCAAGTTCGGGGTCGGGGGGCACGTTGCCGCCGCCGCCACAGCACTGGTTGTAGTCCAGGCTGTCAAAATTGACGCCGGGCGCGGGCGCCTGCCGGCCGGGGCCGTTCAGCGCCTGGTCCAGACCGGGGCTGGCCGGCAGGTTCAGGGCGGCTGCGCGCAAGGCGGCCATTTCGGCCTCGCTGCGCATCCCTTCAACTTCGTCCAGGTCGATTTCGCCGCGCAGCCAGCGATCATACTGGTTGGCGGGGTCATACACCCCGGCCGGGATGTCGGCCAGGTTAACGGTTACGGGGGAGACCAGCGCCTCGCTGCTGGTACTGGGGGAAACGGGGCGATCGGCCCCGGCCGGGGCCAACACCTGCACGGCTGCCTGGCGGCCAACCGTTTCCGGCTGCACCGAAACAGCCCGAGACACAGCCCAGATGCCGGCAAGAACAAGCACAAGGGCCAGAACAACGCGGAGATACTTGGCAGACTTCATCGTTCATACTCCTTGAACAACAGGTTAAGTGTCGCCGGTCCCGGAGATTGACCCCCTTGTTACTTCTCCCTCACGCGTTGCCGGAGCCATAGATAGATTATAGGCCACCACCCCAATAGCACCAATGAATAGACCCAATTTAGAACACAACGACACGCCTTTGCCAGAGACCTGGAAATCAGCCAATCCCCGCTTCATCCAGGCGGCGCATCCGTTCCCAGGCCGGCATCTCCTTATCCGCGCCCACCTGCTTCAGCGCCAGAAGCTGGCGCAGTTCAATCACCTGGTCCCGCAGCGCCGCCGCTTTCTCAAACGCCAGCGCCTGCGCCGCCGCCTTCATCTGCTTCTCCAGTTCATTCACCAGCCGGTTCAGCTCATCCTTGGGCAAGTCGGCCATGGTCACATAGCCGGCCCGCTCCTCCGCCAGCGCCATCTCCGGCTCTCGCTGGTGGGCGATCTCATCCGTCAGGTCGTGCACCGCCTTCATGATGCTGCGCGGCTCAATGCCGTGGGCCTCGTTGTAAGCCATTTGCCTGGCTCGCCGCTCGTTGGTGGTATCAAGCGCCCGCTGCATCGAATCGGTGATCCGGTCCGCATACATAATCACCTTGCCCTCAACGTGGCGCGCCGCCCGGCCAATGGTCTGGGTCAGCGCCGTTTCCGAGCGCAAGAAGCCTTCCTTGTCCGCATCCAAAATCGCCACCAACGACACCTCCGGCAGGTCCAGCCCTTCCCGCAGCAGGTTGATGCCCACCACCACGTCGAAAACACCCATGCGCAAATCGCGCAGGATTTCGGTGCGTTCAATGGTGTGAATCTCCGAGTGCAGGTAATGGACCTTGACCCCCATCTCCAGCAGATAATCGCTCAGGTCTTCGGCCATGCGCTTGGTCAGGGTGGTTACCAGCACCCGCTGGCCGTGGCTGGTACGCTGTTTAATCTCGCCCAGCAAGTCATCCACCTGCCCGCGCACCGGCCGGACCTCCACCTCCGGGTCCAGCACCCCGGTGGGGCGAATGACCTGGTACACCGTCTGCGCCGCCTCGGCCGCTTCATACGGGCCGGGCGTGGCGCTGGTAAAGATGACCTGGTTAACCCGCTCAACGAACTCGTCAAAATTCAGCGGCCGGTTGTCCAGGGCACTGGGCAGGCGAAAGCCGTAATCCACCAGCGTCTGCTTGCGGCTGCGATCACCGGCCCACATGCCGCGAATCTGCGGCACGGTCATGTGGCTCTCGTCGATGACCAGCAGGAAATCCCGCGGGAAATAGTCCAGCAGCGTCCACGGTGGTTCACCGGGCTGCCGCCGGTCCAGGTGGCGGCTGTAGTTTTCAATGCCGGAGGTGTAGCCAATTTCGCGCAGCATCTCCAGGTCATACAGTGTGCGCTGCTCAATGCGCTGTGCCTCCAGAAACATATTGCTGGCCTTGAAAAAGGCGATCCGCTCGTTTAGCTCCGCCTCAATATCATTGATCGCATCACCAACCTTGGCTTCGTCGGTAATAAACTGCTTGGCCGGGAAGATTTCGATGCGGAAATGCTCGGCCAGCAGTTCGCCGGTCAGGGGGTCAATCTCGGTGATACGCTCTGCTTCGTCGCCCCAGAATTCAATCATGTAGGCCGTTTCGCCGTAGGCGGGCATGATTTGCAGCGTGTCCCCACGCACGCGGAAGACGCCGCGCCGCAGTTCCAGGTCGTTGCGCTCATATTGGATATCGACCAGATGGCGCAGCAGGGTGTCGCGCCGGTACTGCTGGCCCCGCTCGATGGCCACGGAGACTTTGCCCCAATCGGCCGGGTTGCCAATGCCATAAATGCAGGAAACGGACGCAACGATGATGACATCTTTGCGACTCATTAAGTTGGAGGTTGTTTCCAGCCGCAGGCGGTCTATCTCGTCGTTGATCTGGGTCTCTTTTTCTATGTACAGGTCGTGCCGGGGGACGTAGGCTTCGGGCTGGTAGTAGTCGTAGTAGCTAACGAAGTAGGAGACGGCGTTCTTGGGGAAGAACTCTTTGAACTCGCTGTAGAGTTGAGCGGCCAGGGTTTTGTTGTGGGCAATGACCAGAGTAGGACGCTGGGTCTGGGCGATGACGTTGGCGATGGTATAGGTCTTGCCGGTGCCGGTGGCCCCCAACAAGGTCTGGAAGCGGTGCCCCTGGTTGAGGCCGGCGACGAGCTGCTGGATAGCATCCGGCTGGTCACCGGTGGGCTGGAATTCGGACACGAGCTGAAAGTTGGGCATGGGTTTATCTCCGTGACCGCAAGGAATGTAAGCGCATCATTCTACCACATTTCAGGGCGCAAGGGGGGCATGTTCGTGGTTGCCAGCCATACCAAATTTGAAAGGGTCTTTGGGATTTCAGGGGGAGTGGAGGCTTTAGCCGGGACGGTTCCGGCTAAAGCTTCCACTCCCACCATAATTGGAATTGCGGCTAAGACCAGGGTCCCCTTGTAGTCCCCCTGGCACCGTGCTACACTTTCCCTGTCTTACCGAGCCAACGGGGCGGCCGGGAGGTGTCCCCCTATGCAGCATCAACCAGGACCAGGACAGGCCGGACAGACGCCGGGCAAAACAAACACCCACGGTAGGGGCGGGACAGGCGGGGTAGGTGTTGGCCATTCACCAACAACTCCTCTCCCGCCTGTCTCGCCCGCAAATGCCCCGGCCGGGCCGCCCCAGGCGAATGGTAGGGGCGGGACAGGCGGGGTAGGTGTTGGCCATTCACCAACAACTCCTCGCCCGCCTGTCTCGCCCGCAAATGCCCCGGCCGGGGCACACCGGGCGAGACGACGCGGAGAAGACGCCGTCTGTTCCAGCTACCGGACACCCGCGTCGTCCCGCCCCTACCGTTCCGTCTTTCCAAACCTGATATGGAGGAATAGATCATGCGCAACAGCCTGAAACTGCCCGCCCTGGCCCTGGATGAGCCTGAGCATTGCCCATCACCGCCATAGCCGCAGCACTGCCAGATGGGATACTACTGGTTAGCAGTGTCGCCGACCTTAGCGCAAATCGCGGCGAAACTGGTTGGGCCTATTGCAGCCAACGGCCTTCGACAAGCTCAGGCCTCGTTTGCCCCAAATATTGAAAAGATACTGAGGAACAACGAAATGCCCACCAACACGAAGCACCTGATATTAGCCATCTTCCTGGCGTTCTTCCTGATCTGGACCGCCCTCCTGACCCTATCTCCTACCTCCGGGGCACACACCACCGCCTCCCCTCTCTCGCTGGAGCTGATCAGCCACCAGGACGCCGCCTCGTTTGCCGACATGGTCCGGGATGGCGACTACCTCTACACGATGGACTACCAGGGAGGCAGGCTGCGTGTTTTTGACATCCGCCAGGCAGCTTTTCCGGAGGAACTGGCCTCAACCACGGTTAACGGCGGCGAGATAACTATTGAGGGGAATTATCTGTACACTTTTGGTGGTCACTACCTGCGCGTTGTAGACATCTCCGACCCGGTCAACCCAATTCTGGTTGCCACCTACAACGATTTCGAGCAATACCAGGGAATTGACCCCTTCGTTAGCTACGTGGCTGCGCGCGGCCACATTGTCTACGTAACCCTGAACTACTCTGGCGACTGGTGTACCATCTACGGCAAAGTGGCGGTGCTGGATGTGAGCGACCCGGCCAACCCGGTGCGCGTGGGCACCATCCTCAGCGGCGGCCTGGGGGGCGTGGGCCGCCTGGCCACCTGGAAAGACAACCTCTACATCCTCCTCGGCTCAGAGATGCTGCGCTACGACGTCAGCGACCCTGCCAACCCTGTCTTTAGCGGAGCCATCGATTTCGGTTACGTTCACCATGCCGGCGGTGACTTCTTCGTTAAGGACGATCGCGTCTTCCTCTCCTACTACGCATTCGGCAACCCTTGCTATGTAACCGGCCTGGCTGGCTTCTTTGTTGTGGACCCGGCCACGCTTGAGCCGATTCGTATCCAGCATGGTGGGGCGGAGCCCAGGCTGTACGATTACAGCGACGGTTACCTGTACGCCTATGCTGGTTATGCATACCCCTACGGTTTCTACCTTATGAGCACCCCGGCCTTCGATGCACCTGTTATGACCGACCCCAACTTCGCTCCGGCACACCTGGCCTTGAAAGATGGCTTCGTCATCGCCCACCCCGTCGAGGATTATCACTCCTACGGCCTGGACACCTTCCGGCTGTCGGCCGACTCGGTGGCGGTAGGGCCGGGGCAGGCGGGCGAGCTGGTCTACACCGACACGCTGGGGCTGGTTACCTCGCTGCAGCTGGGGGCGGGGGCGGTGCTCTCGCCCACGGTGGTCAGCGTGCTGCCCCTGCCCCCGGCCGGGGGGCAACTCCCCGGCTGGCTGGCCCGGCAGGTCTTTGACCTGGCCGGCTACCTGCCCGATGACCGGCAGGTGCTAACCGGCTTCCAGGAGCCGGTCACGGCCACACTGCCCTACAGCCCCACCACCTTCCCCCAGGGTTGGTGGGTGGGCTGGTGGAATGGGCACAGTTGGGTGGATGCCGGCAGTACCTGTCCAACAGATCGCCCAACAGATCGCTCAACAGATCGCTCAACAGATTTGTCAAATCTCGGAGATTTGACAAATCTAATTCAGCAGCCGCTGTGCGCCGTGGGCAAATACGCCCTCTTCTTCGACCCGTATGAGGCGTTCTTGCCCCGCGTCCGCCGCTAGGGGTCTGGAGACCTGACAGATTTCTGGACCATCGCTGGCCGATACCGTTGGGGATAAATCTGTCAGGTCTGGCCGCTAGGGGTCTGGAGACCTGACAGATTTCTGGACCATCGCTGGCCGATACCGTTGGGGATAAATCTGTCAGGTCTGGCCGCTAGGGGTCTGGAGACCTGACAGATTTCTGGACCATCGCTGGCCGATACCGTTGGGGATAAATCTGTCAGGTCTGGTGTGTGGCGTTCTTGCCCCGCCCCTACCGTTCTGTCTCACCCCCGGCCGGGCCTGCCCCAGGCGAGATCCCCTGTGCGAATGTAACCATACAGGCCTGTTCCCTTCGACAGGCGCAGGGAACGGACCTGCATCGTTATCAAAGATTTGACAAATCTAAGGCCTGGCGGATGGCGCGGGTGTGGGCCAGGAAGGCGGGCGTGGTTTCCATCTCCGGCCGGCGCGGGCGGGCGAGTTCAACAGTGATTTGTTGGGCAACCCGGCCGGGGCGACCATTGAGCACCACCACTTCATCAGCCAACAGCACCGCCTCATGAATACTGTGCGTCACCATCACCACCGTAACCGGCAGCGCCTGCCAGATGCGCAGCAGCTCCTGCCCCATGCGCTCGCGGGTCAGGGCATCCAGCGCACCGAAAGGCTCATCCAGCAGCAGCAGCGCCGGCTGGTGGACCAGGGCACGGGCCAGGGCCACGCGCTGCGCCATGCCACCCGATAACTGGGCCGGGTAACTGTTGGCGAAGCCGGTCAGGCCCACCAACGCCAGCAGCGCCGGCACCCGGCCGGGGTCCACCACCGCCCCACGCCCTGTTTGCAGTTCCAAGGGCAGGCGCACATTGTCATGCGCCGTGCGCCAGGGCATAAGATTATGCTGCTGGAAGACAATGCCAATGGGCTGGCGCGCCTGCGCCGGCGGTTGGCCAGCCAACCACACCTCCCCCTGGCTGGGCGTAATCAGCCCCCCCAGAACGCGCAGCAGGGTGGATTTCCCCACGCCAGAAGCGCCAACCAGGGCGCAAAACCCCCCGGCCGGGACGCTGAGCGACACATCGTCCAGAGCCTGTACCCCATCGGCAAAGGTGTGGCTGACGTGGCTAACCTGCAAGAAAGGATCGCTCATGGCTGGTTGCGCAGCACAAACTCATTGCTAAAGGCAGCGTCCAGGTCATCGACGGGGGCATCCAGCAAACCCATACTCAGCAGAACAGCCTGCGTCCGCTGCCAGGAGGCGGCCTCGGTCAGCCCCAGGGTGTCCGCCTGCCACATGGGCAGCGAGGCTTCCAGAACGGGCAGGCGGCTGTCATCCAGCCCTTCTACGAACCGCTTGCTGATGGCATACGCCCCGGCCGGGTCGGCCAGAGTATCGTTCAACCCCTTCAGCAGCGCGCGCACAAAGCCCTCTACCAGCGTTGGGTTATCGCGCAGGGTTGTCTCATTGGTGATGATGCCGTTGGCCACCATGTCGATGTAATCGGCCACATAGATAACGTTGATGGCCTCGCCCAATCCGGCGAGCTGCACCGGTTCGTTATTGGCGTAGCCCACCACCGCCTCCACCCGGTCACTCAGCAGGGATTCCACCTGGGTGAAGCCGATGTCCTCGGCCGCCACCTCATCCTGGCCAATGCCGTTGGCATTTAGCAGCCCCACGTAGCCCACGTAGCTGGCCCCAAAGAAGCCGGGCAGCCCCACGGCCCGGCCGGGGAGGTCGGCCGGCTCAGCAAGGCCGGCCGCGGCTTTGCTAACCACGGCAATGGGATAGCGTTGGAACCATTCCAACACGTACACCACAGGAACGCCTTGGGCGCGGGCCAGCAGTACCTGTTCGCCGCTGACCACAGCCAGCGGCAGTTCGTTGGCCCCTACCAGGGCAATGCCGTCCGTCTCAAAGCTGTAGTCGAACTCAACTTCTAACCCTTCGGCGGCAAAATACCCTTTGTCAACGGCCACGTAGAAGGGGGCGTATTGGGGGTCGGGGATGTAGCCCATGGGCAGGCGGATTTTAGTCAGCCCGGCCGGGGATTCTGGGGCAGCACTGCGGCAGCCAGCCAGCAGCGTCAGGATGAGCAGCGTGGTAAATAGCACAAACAAGCGTTTCAAAGGTCATCACTCCTGTCCGGATGGCGCGCCAGCATCTGGCCGGCCGGTGGCCCGGCCGGGAGCCGGCGCTCCGCTAGGTAATCGTTTGCCAGCGCAGCAGGCGGCGCTCCAGCAAGGCCACCAGGCCATACAGGCTCAGCGCCAGCGCACACAACGTGATCAGCACCACAAAGACCAGGTCCGTCTTGAACTGGTAGCGGGCCGTAACCAGCAAAAAGCCCAGGCCAGCATTTTTGGGTTGCACAAATTCGCCCACCAGCGCGCCAATCACCGACAGCGTCGCGCCCACCTTCAGGCCGGCCAGCAAAATGGGCAAGGCGGCAGGCAGTTCCAGCTTCAGAAAGATTTGCCGGCGCGTGGCCCGCAGAGAGTACATCAACTCATACAATTCCGTGGGCACAGAGCGCAGCCCGGCAACCATATTCACCAGGATGGGGAAGAAAACAACCAGGGCGGCCACCGTCACCCGGCTCCAGTAGGTGGAGCTAATCCAGATGGTGAGCAGGGGAGCGATGGCGATGATGGGAATGGCCTGGGAAGCGATGAGGTAGGGCGAGATGAGCCGCTCGGCCAGGGGGGATTTGGCCAGCAGGTACCCCAGGGGCGCAGCCACCAGGATGCCGATGAGCAGGCCGGGGATGACTTCGCTGATGGTGATCAGGGTATGTTTGGGCAGCCGGCCATCTTGCAGTACCAGCACAAACTGCCGGGCCACGTCGCCCGGACCAGGCAAGATGAAGCTGTCGTAGTCGCCCCATTGGGTGAGCATCTGCCAGCCCAGCAGCAGCAGGGCCATGGATAGGGCGATGCTGACCCCGGCCGGGAGGCGGCGAAGGGTAGCCATAGACAAAACCTTTGTCTGGAGCGGTTGGCAGGGAAAGAGAGCACACGGACCCCCCGGCCGGTTACGCCTTTTCCTCTTTGTCCCGGCCCTCGGCCGCGCGGATGCCCGGCAAATTGCTCAGCGCCTCGGTCAGGTCAATGCCGGTGAGTGCCTCAATGGTCGCCGGCACCTGGGCGATGATATTCGTCACATCGTGCGTTAGCTTAGACGCCCCAGCGCCCTCACCATCGCCCGAACTAATGATGACGACACGGTCCGTTTTCGACAATGGCTCCGAAATAGCTGCGGCAATCTCCGGCAGTTTGTCCAGAATCTGCTGCACGACCGCCGCTTGTGTATACTGCTCCCAGGCATGCGCTTTCTTCAGCGTCGCTTCCGCCTCGGCCAGACCCTGCTCGCGCAGCACCTCGGCCTGGGCCAGACCACGCTGGCGCAGCACCTCGGCTTCGGCCAGGCCGCGCGCCTTGTTGGCGTCCGCCTCAGCCTCACCGCGTCGCCGGATCGCTTCCGCCTCGCCGGTCGCTTCTGTTTGCAGTTGGAACTGGCGCGCTTCGGCCAGGGTTTGCACTTTGTAGCGTTCCGCATCGGCCGGGCGGCGCACGGTAGCCAGCAGCTCTTTCTCCTTGCGCAGGGCTTCCTGCTCCTGCACCTCAATCTGCTTCTGCTTCTCTACCACCTCAATCTGCACCTGCTCGGCCTTGACCTGCTGGTTGACGATGTTCTGCTGCAAGGTGTAGGCCAGCTCGGCCTCAGCTCGTTTGCGGTTGATGTCCGCCTCGTAGGCCGATTTCTGAACTTCGTACTCCTTGCGGCTTTCGGCGATGCGCGTTTCTGAGGTGAACTTGGCCGATTCGCCTTCCTGACGGGCACGAGCGCTCTCAATGGTGGCATCACGCGCTGCTTCCGCCTCGCCAATGGTCGCGTCGCGCTTCACCTGGGCTATACGCGGCCGGCCCAGGGCCTCCAGGTAGCCTTCCCGGTCGCTAATGTCCTTGATAACAAAGGAGACGATCTCCATGCCCATGCTGGCCATGTCTTCGCCGGAGACTTCCTGCACTTTCTGGGCAAATGCTTCGCGGTCTCGGTACAACTGTTCCACGGTTAGCGTGCCGAGGATGGCCCGCAAATGGCCGGCCAGCGTCTCGTGGGCCACGTGCTGAATCTCGGCCTGGGTTTTGGAAAGGAATTGGATGGCGGCGGTACGGATGGAGTTCTCGTCGCTGCCGATTTTTATCTGGGCCACGCCGTCCACGGTCACGGGCACGCCTTGCACGGTGGGCACGTCAGGGGTTGTGACGTCGATGGTCATGAGTTCCAGCGAGAGGTCATCCACCCGCTCCAAGACCGGCCAGACAAAGGTACGGCCGCCGGTGACGATGCGGTATTTGCTTTCGACCCCGCTGATATCGCGCCGGCCAGAACCCCGGCCGGAGATCACCAGCACCTCGTTGGGGCCAACCTTCTTCACCCGGCTGGAGTAGGCAAACACCAGCGCCAGGAAGATGAATATGACGACCGGGATCAGGATGGCAATGCTGAGAGAGGACATGACAATCTCCTTGCTTGGATGGCTGGTTTAGCTTTCGCCGGCTTTGTCTACGGACGGTTCAACGTAAGCAACGCGCCCGACGATCTTTTCTACAATCACTACTTCGCCGACGCGGATAACCCGGCCGGTGGTCGATCGTGCCCCCAGCTTTACCCGGCCACTGACGTTGTTAAAGGCGATCTCGCCCAACCCATCCTGGGGGATAGAGGTGATAACCTCGGCCTCGCGGCCGATCGCATCATCTTGCAGGCGGAAGTGGCTTGATTTGCTAGGGGAGAGAATGTAGAGGAAAAAAGCCTGGGCCAACCCACCTACCACAATGCCCAGGCCGGTGGCCCACAAAATGCTGGGGACAGGCTCCATGTTGAGCCAGATGCGGGTGATGAGGCCGGCAATGCCAAAGGTGGCCCCAAACATGGCCATGGCAAAGGGGCTGATGTTGATGGCATCCAGCCCGGAGTCGGTGTCGGCATCGAAGTCAAACACGTCGCCTACTTCTGCGCCTACCAGGCTGATGACGGCAAAGATGAAGCTAACCAACACCACCCCGGCATAGACTAGATTGAGTGCCCCAGAATCGAAGAGTTCGGCTAGCATTGGCTGTTTCCTTAAGAGTTGATGGGACAAATGGCGCAAACGGCTACCACGCTATTATACTCGCTGCTTACCTGGCAGGCCAGATGTGCCGGCGGCGCTCGTGGTCGTTTTCAATAGACTATACGCAATCCAGGACCGGGTGTCGCAGCCGCCCCCGGCCGGGGTGGGTTGCTAAAAACGCCGTCCGGTTGGTACAATGGGCTTTGTAACCCATAGTTTGCTGCCCGCTGGCCCCGGCCGGGGCCAGAGAAGGAAAACCGTGACCGATTTCGACCTTATGACATCCACTGACCCGGACCCGGAAACATCACCGGCCAGGCCCGAAACTGAACAGGCCCATCCCTTGGCGCCACTCAAGAACCGCGCCTGGCTGTTTGCCATCAGCGCGCTGGTCATCGTGTTAGACCAGATTACCAAGGCGATTGTGGAACAGCAGATGGTACTCTACACCAGTTGGGCCCCCATTCCCGGCCTGGCAAACCTGTTCCAGTTCACCCATGCCATCAACTATGGCGCGGCATTTGGCCTGTTCCAGGAGAGTGGGCGTATCTTCGCCGTGGTCGCCCTGATCGTGGCCGGTGTGATCATCTACTACAACCACCGTCTCCCGGCCGGGCATTGGCTGCTGCGTACTGCCCTGGGGTTGCAGTTGGGTGGCGCATTGGGCAACCTCATTGACCGGATGCGGCAGGGGTACGTCACCGACTTCCTCGATTTCGGCCCCTGGCCGGTGTTCAACCTGGCCGACACAGCCATTGTAGCCGGCGTGGCCCTCCTGGCCCTCCTCATGCTGCAAGAAATGTGGGCCGAGCGCCGCGAAGGCCAGGCCACGGCCGCCAATGCCGACGTGCCCGCCGCTACCGACTCTGTTGCCTCGCTAACCGGGATGACCAGTGTGAGGCAAGATGACCCCGCCTCCTCTTGAGATGAACCCGCAAACGATGGTAATTAACCTGGACCGGCCGGGCGAACGGCTGGATCGGGCGCTGGCGGCTGCCCGGCCGGATATCTCTCGTGCCCAATGGCAGCGACTGATCAAAGAAGCCTGTGTAACCCTGGACGGACGGCCGGTGAAAGCCAGCCAGCGCCTGGAGGGCGGCGAAAGTCTCGTTGTGGTGCTCCCCCCGGTAGTTGACACGGAACTGCAACCAGAAGCAATCCCGCTGGAAATCTTGTATGAGGACGCCGACCTGCTGGTGGTCAACAAACCGGCCGGGATGGTCGTCCATCCCGCGGCCGGGCATGACCACGGCACCCTGGTCAACGCCATCCTGGCCCACTGCCCCGATCTGCCCGGTGTGGGAGGCGAACGCCGGCCGGGGATTGTGCACCGGCTGGACAAAGACACCTCCGGCATTATCCTGGTGGCCAAGCATGACGCAGCACTGACCTTTTTGCAGCGGCAGTTTAAGCAGCGCACGGTGCAAAAAACCTACCTGGCCCTGGTGGAGGGGCACCTGACACCGGCCGAAGCGCTCATCGACGCGCCGCTTGGCCGTGACCCACGCCAGCGCAAGCAGATGGCCGTGATTCCGCCCGGCGGGTCGGCCACGGCCCGGCCGGCACAAACACGCTACCTGGTACTGGACCGCTACGACGAGTACACGCTGGTGGCCTGCTACCCGCTCACCGGCCGGACACACCAGATTCGGGTACACCTGGCCTTTGCCGGCCATCCGATTGTGGGGGACAAGGTGTATGGGCGGCGCAAACAGCCGCTGGGGCTGGACCGCCACTTTTTGCACGCCGCCGAGATTGCTTTCACCCGGCCGGGGGGCCAGGCCATGCACTTCAAAGTAGGGCTCCCCCCCGAACTTCAACAGCTCCTAGACACTCTGGCTAAAAGCGAGAGCTAGCGCTCGTTCAGTCCGCTCACTCACGGCATCATGAGCACCGGCTCTATGTGCCCCAAGGCCCAATCAATTTCCGCTTTGGTGATCACCAGCGGTGGGGCAATGCGAATCACCGTGTCGTGAGTCTCTTTGCACAGAATGCCGCGGTGCTGCAGCGCTTCACAGAAACGGCGCGCCCGCGTGTTCAGCTCCACGCCAATGAACAACCCTTTGCCGCGCACTTCCTTGATATGTTCGCTCTCAATACGCGCCAGCCGGCCGCGGAAATAGTCGCCCAACTCGGCTGAACGGTCGCACAAATGCTCGTCGCTGAGCACCTGCAAGGCGGCCCGGCCGATGGCCGCGCCCAGGGGGTTGCCGCCAAAAGTGCTGCCGTGGTCCCCCGGCCGGAACAGGCCCAAAATGGACTGGTCGGCCAACACCGCGGAGACGGGATAGAAGCCCCCGCTCAGCGCCTTGCCAATAATGACGATGTCGGGGCGCACGCCTTCGTGATGGGCGGCAAAGAGCTTGCCCGTGCGCCCCAAGCCGGTCTGAATTTCGTCGGCCAGGAGCAGCACGTTGTTCGCGCGGCAAATCTCGGCAGCTTCGGCCAGGTACCCGGCCGGGGGCATCACCACACCCCCCTCACCCTGAATAGGCTCCACCAAAAAGCCCACCGTATGCGGCGTGATGGCCCTGGCCAGGGCCGCCGTGTCGCCATAAGGAATCATCACAAAGCCAGGCGTAAAGGGGCCAAAATCCTCTTTGTACTGCGGCTCGCTGGAAAAACCGACAATGGTCGTGGTGCGCCCGTGGAAATTCCCCTTGCAGACGATAATCTCCGCCTGATTGGCCGGCACCCCTTTCACCGTGTAGCCCCACTTGCGGGCCGCCTTGATGGCCGTCTCCACCGCCTCCGCGCCCGTGTTCATGGGCAGCGACATCTCATAGCCGGTCAGGTCGGAAAGCTGTTTCAGGAAGGGGCCCATCTGGTCATTGCGGAAGGCCCGCGAGGTCAGCGTGACCCGTTCCATCTGCTCACGCGCCGCCGCCAAAATGGTGGGGTGACAATGCCCCTGGTTCACCGCCGAGTAAGCACTCAGGCAATCCAGGTAGCGGTTGCCGTCCACGTCATAGACCCATACCCCCTCCGCTCGCTGGATGACCACGTCCAGCGGATGGTAGTTATGGGCACTGTAGGTTTCATCGAGTTCAATGTAGTATTGGCTGTCCATAGTTACTCCGAAAAATAGTGGGATTGTGGGATGGTGGACCCCCAAAGTACTGCGCTCAGAGCAGCTATCCCGGTGGTGCACCTGATCTATTCTATCTCAATTGGGCTTTTTTTTCTTGTCCCGGCCGGGGCCGGCGGCTCTCCCGGCCGGTCAGGCGGGCAGCAGCCCGGCAAAGGCCAGCAGCAAGTAAACGCTGCCAAAGACGGCACAATAGGCGGCAAAAATATACAGGCTGCGCTGCCGCAGCCAGGCCAGCAAGAAGTAAATGCAAGCGTAGCCGGTGAGGGCGGCGGTGGCAAAAGTGACCAGGTAGAACGGCAGTTGGTCGCCGCTGGTGCCCGCCTGCGCCAGGTCTAGCACGGCCAGCAGCCCGGCACCCAGAATGGCCGGGATACCCAGCAGAAAGCTGAAGCGGGCGGCGGTGGGGCGATCCAACCCGCGCCACAGCCCGCCGGTGATGGTGCTGCCGCTGCGCGAAACGCCAGGCAGCAGGGCCACCATCTGGAAAAGGCCGATGATAACCGCATCGACGAGCTTGAGTTGGGCAAGCTGCTTGCGCCCGGTTAGCAGCCGCTCGCCAACCACCAGCAGGGCCGCGGTAACCAGCAGGAAGAAGGCCGCGGCCACAGGGATGCCAAAAACCTCGTCAAAGAAACTTTCCAGCAGCAGGCCAGCCACCCCGGCCGGGATGGTGCCCGCCAGGATGTACCAGCCCAGGCGCGCGTCAGGTGTGGCCATGGGGGCGCGCTGGCCCAAACCGGCCAGCACCGCCTTCGTAATCTGCCACAAATCCCGCCGGAAGTAGATGAGCACCGCCACCAGCGTGCCCAGGTGAGCAATGGCCACCAGCGTCAGCGGCGGCTCTGTCCAGCCCAACAGGCTGGGCACCAAAATGAGGTGACCGGAGCTGGAGATGGGCAAGAACTCCGTCGCCCCCTGGATAATACCGAGCAAAATCGCTTCCCAATAGCTCATGGGTGTTCCTTGTTGTATTGTGTGGGCCGGCTCACGCCCCGCCCTCGTAATGGGCCAGGAAAGCGCCGGCCAGCGCCGGCAGCTCGCCGGCGAGGATGGCCTGCCGCATCTGGCGCATGAGGGTTAGCAAAAAGTGGACGTTGTGGGTGGTTAGCAGGATGTGCCCCAGGATCTCTTTGGCCTTGATGAGATGGTTCAGGTAGGCGCGGCTGAAGTGGGTGCAGGTGTAACAGGCGCAGCCAGCGGTGATGGGGGCGGGGTCGGTGGCAAAGCGGGCATTGCGCAGGTTCAACCGCCCGCCGGTGATCATGGCCGAGCCGTGGCGCGCCAGCCGGGTGGGCAGCACACAGTCGAAGATGTCCACGCCGCGCAAAACGCCGTTGACCAGGTCTTCAGCTGCGCCCACGCCCATGAGGTAGCGGGGCTTCCCGGCCGGGAGTACCGGATGCAGCCATTCCAGCACAGCGTGCATCTGGGCCTTGCTCTCGCCCACGGCCAGCCCGCCAATGGCGTAGCCGGGAAAGTCCAACCCCAGCAAGAATTGGGCACTGGCTTCGCGTAGGTCCCGGAAGATGCCCCCCTGGACAATGCCGAAGAGCGCCTGCCCCGGCCGGGTGTGGGCCACCCGGCAGCGCTCAGCCCAGGCGTGGGTCCGGACCAGCGACTGCTTGACATAATCGTAGTCCGTCGGCGGCGGGCATTCGTCAAAAGCCATGACAATGTCTGACCCCAGGTTTTCCTGAATGGCAATGCTCTTTTCAGGCGTAAAACGGTGGTAAGAGCCATCAATGTGCGACTGGAAGGTCACGCCATCGGCATCGACTTTGCGCGTAGCACTGAGGCTAAACACCTGGAAGCCACCGCTGTCGGTGAGGATGGGACCAGGCCAGGCCATAAACTGGTGCAGCCCGCCCAAATCCCGGATGCGCTCATCCCCCGGCCGGAGATAGAGATGGTAGGTATTGCTCAGAATGAGGCTGGCCCCCAACGCCACCAGGTCGGCCGGGCGCAACGCTTTGACCGTGGCCTGGGTGCCAACGGGCGCGAAAACCGGCGTTTCGATGATGCCGTGGGGGGTGTGCAGCCGGCCCGCCCGCGCCTGGCTGTGCGGGTCCGTCGCCATGAGTTCGAATTCAAATGACATAGCGGGGGATTATACCCGACAACGAGGCGTAAAGCGTAATGCCGCGGCCACCGGCCGGCCGGCGGGATGGCGAAGGAACGGTCTCACCAACCTGAACAGCCCCGGCAAACAAAACGGGCACCCCTTACCTGTGTAAAGGGTGCCCGTTCAGGAACAACAAGACCTGGCATTTCTCCCCTTCAGGGAGTAGCCAGGCGGGGGGTTAGGGCTTCACGATCACCGGCAGATACACCAGGTAAGTGCTGGTCTCCATGGTCACCGTGGTGCTGGTGGACGGATCGAACTGCGAGGTGACGGTCAGGTCAACCGCGTCACTGCTGCCCGCGCCCACGGTCACATACACCTCGATGGTGATGCTGGCCCCGGGGGCCAGCGGCCCGGTCGTGCTGGCCGACAGCGCCGCCGTCCAGTCCGACGCACCCAGCGCCAGGTCGAAGGTGTCGGTGATGTCGCCGTCGTTGGTGATCTCCAGCGTGTAGGTCACCGTCTGCCCGGCGGTACCGGTGGCCATCAGGTCGCCGGTCAGGCCAATGGCCGCGTTGCCGTCGGCGGTCGTTGTGCCGGTGCCGTCCAGCACCAGCAGCGGATCGCCCTGGGAAGTGGCGGTGAGGGTGAGGCTGTCATTGTCGCCCAGCATCGCCCCGGCCGGGATGTCTACCGCCACCTGAATGGTGGCCGAGTTACCGCTGAGGACGCTGATGGGCGTGCTGGTGAGCAGGCTGGCCGACCAACTGCCGGCGCTCAGGGTCAGGTCGTAGGTATCGTCCAGCCCCAGGTTGGTCAGGGTGAAGTTGTGCACCACCGTTTCACCCGGCCCGCCGCTGGCCACGCTGTCCGACAGGGTGGCCACGTAGCTGGTGGGGGTGGTCGCCGCATCCACGCACCAGGTGTTCAGCGTGCCGGTGTCGCCGCCGGCCAGGTCGTAGGCGGTGATGCGCCAGGTGCCGGCGACGTCTTCGCCATCGAAGGCGGCCAGGGCGTTGTTGGGGATGAAGCTGCCGGCGATGGCGGGAACGCCCGCGCCACATTCGTTCTCGACCGGGGTGGCCGCTTCGTCGTCCAGGGTGGCGTCGATGTCGTTGCCGGAACAGCCGAAGGTGCTGGCGGGGACGCCCGGCCGGTCGTAGAAGGTGACGGTGGTGCCGGTGTCTACGTGGGTCAGGGAGAAGACTGTATCGCCGACCCAGGTGTGGGTCACGTCGATGCTGACGTTCAGGTCGTCGATGGTGCCGCCGTTGGCGATGACCAGGTCGTTGGTGATCCCGGCCGGGTTGTTGTCCGGGATGGCCAGGTTAGGCGACGAGCATTGCAGGTCTACCGTGGTGAAGCTCCAGGTTGCCGACACACCGGCACCGCAGGCATTGTCGGCGGTGACGCGCCAGTAGTAGGTGAAGTTGCCACCCAGGCCGCTGCTGGTGTAACTGGTGCCGGCCGTGGTGGCTGACTCCACGATGTTGGTAAAGGCGGCGTCGGTGGCGATCTCGATGGTGAAGCTGTCACCGGAACCGGTCCAGGTGAAGGTGGGCGCCAGCGGCACGTTGATCGCGCCGTTGGCCGGGCTGGCCAGGGTGGCGCTGCCCGGGGTGGTGAACAGGTTCAACTGGACCGTGGTGGTGTGGGTGCTGGTAGGCGCTACACCGACCACATCGATGGCGTAGCTGCCAGCGGCGGCGCTGCCGGTGCCGCTGATGGTCAGCGTGCTGCTGCCGGGCGGGTTCACCGGGTTGGTGCTAAAGCTGGTGGAGGTCCCGGCCGGGTTGCCGCTGGCACTCAGGGTCACCGGGTCGTTGAAACCAAGAATCGAATCCACGTTCACCGTGTAGAGGGCGTTGCTGGGGGCGCAGACTGACTGCGCGGCCGGCGTCGCCACCAGGGAGAAGTCGGCGTACAGGGCGCAGTTCTGGCAGATCAGGGCAAAGCTCTGGTCGGTGGGATCGGCGTTGTAGAGGATGGCATCGCCGGCGATGTTGGCCGCGTCGACGGTGATGACCAGCCCCCCGGCCGGGTTCTGGATGTACACATTCTCCAGGTTGTTGATGGCATCGGCCGCGCCGCCGGTGCTAGACCAGCCGCCACTGAAGACGTTGCCCAGGTAGGTGTTGGCCCCATTCACTACCGTCAGGTTTAGATTGTTCACCAGGGCGGGGTTCGCGCCCACCGCGCCGGGCGCGTCTGACCAGGCCAGGGTAATCTTGACCGGCTTGCTGGGATCGGCTACGCCAGCAGCCAGCGTCCAGCTTTCGCCGCTGTTGCCAAAGACAACCGGCAGGTCCTGGTAGACCACGGGCACGCTGGGGCTGATGATGTTGGTGGTGTTGATGCGTCCCCAGCCTTCGTTGATGTTAGGAATGTCGGCGGTGCCCATGTCGACCGCGCCGTTGACCATGAGGGCCTTGGCCATGGCGGTGCTGGGGTTGGCCCCGCTGTTGAAGGCGCGCCACCATTCGGTAACCAGGGTAATGGCTCCGGAGGTGTGGGGCGCGGCCATGCTGGTGCCAGAGCAGAAGGCATACAGGTTGTTGGTGCCGGCAATGGCCGTGCTGCAAGAACCGCCCAGGTCGTTACGGCTGGAGGAGATCTGCTCGCCCGGCGTGGCGATGGTGGGCACCCAGCGGCCATCTACGGCAGGGCCACGGCTGCTGAACGAGGAGATAGTGTCGATGCTGCCCACCCGGTAGTTCTGGCTGGAGGCGGTCACGATGAGGTTTTTGCCTTCTTTGGGGGCGGTGAGTGTACTGGTGCCAGGGCCAGAGTTGCCGGCGGAGAAGACTTCGATGAAGGGTTCGGCGACATTGGTGGTGGTCCAGTCACCGTCGAGCACCATGATGTCATGGGTACGTTCGGAGGCCTGGTAGCCGTGGTTGGTGCCTTCGCCGGTGGTCCAGGAGTTGTTGCCGCCGATGGCCCCACCTTGCACGGCCCATTGGCTGTGTTCTTGCCATCCCCCGGCCGGGGGCCAGGCCGCCGCCGAGAGGGAATTGGAGGCAAAGATGCTGTAACCCGGCGCTACACCCAGGCCATACAGATAGCCGTTGGGGTCAGTGAAGCCAGCGGTGGCGTCACCACCGACAATGCCGGCTACGTGTGTGCCGTGCCCGCCACCGGAACAGTCCTCACCGGGGTTGGTGCTGCAAGCGCCAGGGTAGGAGTGGCCGCCCACAATGTGCGGCCCCAGGTCGGGATGGTCGTAGTCTACGCCGGTGTCGATGATGGCCCAGATTACGCCGCTGCCGTCGTAGCCCAGGTTGGCCAGATGGTTGAAGTAGCCCACGAACGGCACGCCGCCCACGTAGTTGCCGGCCAGAATCTGGCTGGACATCTCATCGTCCAGTCGCGGTTCCGGGCTGGCAAAGCCAAACCACAGCACGGTGTCCAGGTTGGCCAGCTCATTGAAGCGCGCCGCATCAAACTCGACGATAGCGTCGAAGAAGGCCTGGTCGGGCTGGGCCGGGAAGTAGGTGATGACGCGGCCGCCCAGGGCAGCAATGGCGTCGAGCGTGGCCTCAATGTTGCCATCATTGTAGAAGAAGATGTCGACGTTGTTCACCCGGCCGGAGCGCAGCAGCAAGTCGCTGTTCATCTTGTAGCCAGGGTGAACCATCCCTGTCCAGCGGACGTTGCCGGTGGCCTGGGCCGCGGCCACCTGATCGGCCGTGCCCCACACCAGGTAGGTGTAGTGCGGGTAATATTGCAGCACCTTCAGGCCGGCCTGCGCCAGGCTGGCCAGCCAGGCGTCATTGGTGGGGCCAAAGAACTGGACCAGGCGCAGCGCCGGGCCATCCCCCTTGGCCAACATGCCGGCCAGCATGTCCGGTTCGCCTTCGGAGAGGGGGTCAAAGCGGTAGCCGGTGATCTGGACGGTGCCGGCATCCGGCGTTTCTGTATAGGCAATGCCGCTGCCGGCCAGCTTGTCATAATCAGCGTCACCCAGAACGAGCCATTGGAACCCGCCGTAGTCATAGGCAATGACCGGCTTCAGGTCCAGGGCCGCCGCGTCGGGAACCGACTGGCTGGCAATGCTGACGTAATGAGTCCCTTTGGTGTCATTGGCCCCAGCCGACAGGCTGAAAGCCAACAAGACGAGCAGGGCTATGATGGTCGCAAACAGTATGGGTTTTCGCCACTTCATGCAGAATCCTCCAAGGTAAGGTAGAAAAAGGTTGGTAAACGAGCGAAAATTATGCCCGAACTGCAAAAGCGGGGCAAATGAGAGCGCAGGGCAGTGCCGATGATGGCAAGGGGTGGGGCAGATCAAAAACGCCAGGGCGGCTGCCCTGGCGTGAAGGTGGGAGGGATGGACTGTGGGGTTGTTACCCGGCCGGGGTCTCAGGCGCAGCCGGGGCGCGGCGGCGGCGGTGGCGCCGCTGGATCAGGTAGACGATGAGCAGTACCGGCAGCAAAACCAGCAGGGCCAGCGGCAGGAGGACGATGACGGTCCAGATGAGGATAGTGCCCAGGACTTGCAAGGCGCTGATCAGCGCCTGCAGGGCATCGCGGACGATCCCGGCCGGGCGCCAGCCACCAATCTCAATGGGCTGGGCCAGGGCGTCGGGCACCATGTATACGGTAATGGAAGAGAAAGCGGCCGAGTTCTCCAGGTATTGAATGCGTCCTTTCAGCGACTCGATCTCGCCCTCCAGCCGGCTCAGTTCGGCATTGATGGCCAGGGCGTCTTCCACTGTAGTGGCGTCATCCAGGAAGCTGCGCACGCGGTCAGCGGTGGCTTCCAGATTGTCCAGCCGGGCGGTCAGGTCGACGTACTCCTCGGTCACGTCCTGGCCGGAGACAACTTCGCTGCTGACTTCGCTGGCCAGCTCTTTGATGGCCTGCATGGTGGCGTCGAAGCTCCCGGCCGGGACGCGGATACTAATTTGGCCCGATTTTGCCTCACCCGCCTGCTGCACCTGGCTTTCCACCACCCACCCTTCCTGCGCCTCCACCAGGGCGCGGATGGCGGCCATGCTGGCTTCTGTATCTGTCACTACCAGGCGTAGGTCGCCGGTGCGGATGATGAGGCGCGTTTGCGTTTGGGCGGCTGCCTGGTTGGCCACGGCCACATCAGACACAGCACCACCGGTGTCGTAGTTTTCGCTCCTTACTGCCTCGGCGCCCGGGGCGTAGGCAGCCACGCTCTCATCGGCGGAACCCTGGCAGGCTGCCAGAAGCAGCGTCAGAAGCAGCGTGGTCAGGAGTAGTAAATGGATTTTTCGGGCGGGTATTTTGGTAGACATAGCGCGCATCTCCGGATTTGTTGGCTTGTAACAGCGTCAGTCGCTGTCTCTGGCTATAAGACGTTCCACCCGGCCGGGTGGTTCCCGGCCGGGTGGCCTCACCAACCATACTGCAAGCGCGAGATGAGCCGGTAAGGCATGTCGATCTGGCGCATTTGCGCCTGGGTCTCCGCCACCGGATACGCCACCCGGCGGAACTCCCAAACCATCGTCTCCGGGTCCAGCAGCGCATACGCCGCGCGCGGATCGGAATCGCGCGGCTGGCCTACGCTGCCGGGGTTGAGGATGTACCGGCCGGGGCCAAGCGGCAAGGGTTGGCCATAAACAGGCATATAGGCCTGCGCCCGCATATCATCAATATGCTCAAAGACCAGCGGCGTATGGCTGTGCCCCACCAGGCAGTAGGGCGTGGTAAAGTGGGCAAAATTCACTGCGGCCGTCGCCGGGTCCAGCACATATTCCCAGACAGGCTGGCGCGGGCTGGCATGCGCCAGCGTAAAAGGCGGCTGCTCCAGCATTACCGGCAGTCCATCCAGGAAACTGCGCGTCTCCTCCGTGATGTTCTTTTGCGTCCAACGGATCGCCTGGCGCGCCTCGCGGTTGAAATCGTTGATGTCCAGCTTGCCCAACACCGCCCAGTCGTGGTTACCCGACAGGCAGAGCAGGTCATAGTCTCGCACCCGCTCCACACATTCGTTGGGGTTCGGACCATAACCCACCAGGTCGCCCAGGCACCATATTTTATCAAACTCACCCTGCGCATCTTCCAACACCTGCTCCAGGGCAGCCAAATTCGCATGAATATCGGATATAATTAGCAACTGCATTCTCGTTTCTCCATCCTCAGGCACGAATAATACCATGATCATGCAGAGAAGGTATAATACAAGCGTCACACCAGGACGAAGAAATGGCCATTTTAGACGAGCGAACACTTGACTTCATCAGCAATGGGGTAGACCAGACGGTGCGCCTGGGCGTGCGCCTGGGCGAACTGTTGACGCCGGCCGACGTGATTTGCCTGTCTGGCGAGTTGGGCGTGGGCAAGACTGCCATGGCGCGCGGCGTGGGGCGTGGCTGGGGCACGGCGCTGCGGGTCACCAGTCCCACCTTCACCCTGGTAAATGAGTATCCTCGGGCCAGTGATGGCTGCGTGCTGTATCACATCGACTGCTACCGGCTCTCCGGCCGGGGCGAGATTGCCACCGTGGGCCTGGAAGACGTCTTCAACGCCGGTGGGGCCTTGATGATCGAGTGGCCAGAGCGGGTTGAAGCCTGGCTGCCAGACGACCGCCTGTGGATTGCCATGCGACACCTGACTGAAACGCGGCGCGGCATGCGCCTGACCGCGCATGGGCCGCGCTCCCTGGAACTGCTGAAGCAGTTTCGCCGCAGCGCTTTTGGCGTATGAGCGAATCCCCAAAACAGGCGGCAGCGCCCGTGAACCGGCCCGATCTTGACGGGCCGGCGCAGCGGCCAAAATGGATGAGAACCCATGATTCTAGCTGTTGATACTGCCACACGTTGGACCGGCCTGGCCTTGCATGATGGCACCAGCATCATTGCCGAACATGGTTGGCGAGCCACCAACACCCAGACCATTGAGCTGGCCCCCACGGTCAGCCAGATATGGGAGCGGGCCGGCATTACGCCCACCGATTTGAAAGGGATCGCCGTGGCCATTGGGCCAGGCTCCTACACGGGGCTGCGCGTGGGGCTGGGCTTTGCCAAGGGGCTGGCGCTGGCCAACGGCACACCGCTGATTGGCGTATCCACGCTGGATATTTTGGCGGCGGCGCTGCCACGGCTGACCGGCAAGCTGATGGTGGTGGCCGAAGCGGGCCGCACGCGGGTGTGTGCCGGCCTGTATGAATGGCAGGGGCGAGCCGGCTGGCAGGCAACGGCCACGCCGGACATCGAGACCTGGACCAGCCTGCTGGTGGGGCTGACGGGGCCGGCCACCTTTGCCGGGGAGATCACCCCGGCCGGGGCCAAACTCATCCGCGGGGCCGGCAAAGGGTTCCGCATTGTGCCCGTGGCGGCCAGCGTGCGCCGGGCCGGCTACCTGGCCGAAATCGGTTGGCAGCGCCTGAAACGGGGCGAGTTAGACGACGCGGCAGCCCTTTCCCCCATCTATTTGCGCGACCCGGCCGGGGCCATCCCCAGCTAGCGGCAGCCCATGCCCATCCCCGCCACTTACCGCATCCGCCCCATGCGCCCGGCCGATGTGGCCGCGGTGATAGCCATTGAAGAGCAGGTCAAGCCTAACCCCTGGACCGCCAGCGGTTACCAGCACGAACTGGCCGGCAACGAACTGGCCCACTACGTTGTCCTGTGCCACGACGAGGCCGTGGTTGGCTATGGTGGCTATTGGCTGGTAGCCGACGAAGCCCAGATCAGCATTATCGCCACTCATCCCCGGTGGCGCGGCCGGGGGCTGGGCGAGCGGCTGCTGCTGCACATGCTGGCCCAGGCGGCCAGCCTGGGAGCCACGCTGGTCACGCTGGAAGTGCGGCGCAGCAATGGCGCGGCCCTGGGGCTTTACCACAAGGTGGGCTTCGTGGTGGTGGGGGAGCGGCGCGGCTATTACAAGGACACCCAGGAGGATGCCCTCCAGGAGGATGCCCTGCTGATGAACCTGGAACCGCTGCAAGCGGCGGCGGTGCAGGGGCAATTGGCGGCCTGGCAGGCGGCCCGGCCGGGGACAACGGTCATTCGCGCAGCATAGCAGGGGAGGTGGGGCATCTACCCCGGCCGGGGGTATAATTGCGGGGAACACAAAACGAACCAGCTCATCAGGGCTAAGATGGGTAGACTGGGCTGCGCAGCCTCAATGCCTGGTGCAGCGCCGGAGGCAACGGCGCACGACCTGCTCCATGCCGCCCCACAACACCCCGACGAGCCATCATTTCCAGGAGATACCCATGAAATTCTTCATCACCGGCGGGGCCGGCTTCATCGGCTGCAACAGCGCCGACTACTTCTTGCAGCGCGGCCATACCGTTACCATCTTCGACAACCTCTCCCGCAAAGGTACGCCGGCCAACCTGGCCTGGCTGCAAGCGCGGCATGGCGAGCGCCTGACCTTCATTCGCGGCGATATCCGCGATTATGATGCCCTATGCCCGGCCATTGGCGGGGCAGATGTCGTGCTGCACCTGGCCAGCCAGGTCGCCGTCACCACCTCGGTGGTCAATCCACGTGAGGATTTTGAGATCAACGCCCTGGGCACCTTTAACGTCCTGGAAGCCGTGCGCCACTTCGCCCCAGAGGCGGCCCTGCTTTACGCCTCCACCAACAAGGTGTATGGCGGCATGGAGCAGGTGGGTATTGTGCGGCGCGGCAAGCGCTACGCCTACGCCGATTACGACCGCGGCATCCCCGAAACCACGCCGCTGGATTTTCACTCCCCATACGGCTGCTCTAAGGGGGCGGGCGATCAGTACACCATCGATTACGCCCGCATCTACGGCCTGCGCTCGGTGGCCCTGCGCCAATCCTGCATTTATGGCCGCCGCCAGTTTGGCGTGGAGGACCAGGGTTGGGTGGCGCACTTTGTCATCGCCGCCGTGCTAAACCGGCCGATCACTATCTATGGCGACGGCCGGCAGGTGCGCGATCTACTGCACGTCAGCGACCTGATCGACGCTTATGAACGGGCGATTGCCAACATTGACGACATTGCCGGCACGGCGGTGAACCTGGGCGGCGGGCCGGAAAACACCCTGGCCGTGTGGTCGGAGTTTGGGCCGCTGTTGTCAGACCTGAAGGGGGAAGCGGTGGATGTGCAGTTTGGGGATTGGCGGCCGGGGGATCAACGGGTGTTTGTGGCCGACATTCGCGAGGCTATGGCCCGGCTGGACTGGCAGCCGAAGGTGTCGCCGGAAGCGGGAATCCGCGACCTGTATGCCTGGGTGGCTGAGAATCCCAGCCTGTTTGATTAGCAGCAAGTGGGATTGGATCCATGCGGCTAGGCCAGGTAACGTGACAACCCCGGCCGGTCTGTATCCGCGGGCAGCCGCATGGATTCCGGTTCCTCAGTTGGCTCCGGTTCCTCGGTCGGTTCTGGCTCTTCAGTCTCTTCTGGCTCTTCAGTCTCTTCTGGTTCTTCGGTCTCTTCCGGTTCTTCGGTCTCTTCCGGCTCTTCGGTTTCCTCGGGATCGTCGGTAGGCCCCGGCCGGGGTGTGTTGGTTGGCGTCGGGGTCAGGGTGCGCGTGGGGGTACGCGACGGCGTCCGGGTAAGGGTTGGGTCGGCCGGTGGTGTGGGAGAATCTGTGGTAGGGGTGTTGGCCGGCGGGGTACTGCTGGGTTCAGGCGTGGCGGGGTCATCCGCCCCGGCCGGGCGGGCCGGCGCAGGGGTTGGTGTGGCCGTAGCTACCCGCGGACCAGGGGCCACAATGCGCACCTGGCTGGCCAGAATGCGCCCGGCCACCACTTCGCTGCTGACAAAGATGTAATCCCCCACCTGAACGTCACCCTCCAGCGTGGCGCTGCGAATGTCTACCGTGAATTGGTCCACCAGCAGGGTGCTTTCATCGGGCTGGCCGGTCACGGTGCCATAGAAGTCTATCTGGCCGTCCCGGCCGGTGGCCAGCATTTGGGCCAGTTCGCGGTTACGTTCGGCGGCCAGGTCATCGCGCAGCGCTTCGCGCCCGGCCGGGTCACTAACCAGCGCCAGCCGGGCCTGCTCCAGGGCCAGCTTCACCGGGTAGAGCGCGTCACCGGGGATGGTGCCGGCCGAAGCGGTGCCCAGGATGGTGCCAAAAACGACCAGCACCAGGGCCAGCCCGGCCAGCGAGAGCAGCACCCGTCGCCAGATTGGCAACCCGGCCGGGGAGCGGCGCGGTGCAGCTTGCAGCGCCGCCGCCTGCTGCAGAAGCGCCTGGCGTGACCGCGCCTGGGCCGCCACCGCATGGGCAATGCGCATCTCAGACAACTGCTGTCCAACCTCCAACAGCGGGCGCAACTGCGCCGCCTGGTCGGGGAAACGGGCCAGAATATCCGCCAGCGGCTGCCCCTGTTCCAGGGCATCCAGGCTCTCAATGAGCGCAGCTTCCAGAGCACTATCCATGCTGGTCTCTTGCAATAATCCGGGCCAAGGAGGCCACGGCGCGGGCCTGCAACTGCTTCACCGCGCCCTCGCTCTTGCCAATAGTTTCAGCTACATCACGAATTGACATCTCATAACCAAAGCGAAGCGCCAGCACTTCTTGTTGATCCTCTGTCAGCGCGGTCAGGGCCTGGTGTACGGTCTCCCAGGTAAGCCGTTCATGGACAGAATCGGCGACACTCAGTCCGGCTGCGGCCAGCGTCTCATCCAGCGGCACCTGCGGATTGCGATACTGCCGGCGGTGGTGGTCACTGACCACGCGCGAAGCCACGCCATAGAGCCAGCCGCGCAGCGTGTTTTGCGGCGCGGTATGGTCGCGCAGGGCGCTAAGTAAACGCAAAAAGACCTCGCTGGTGAGGTCCGCTGCCGTTTCTTCATCGCCAACGCGCAAAGCAACGTAACGAAAGATTGGGCCGTAATACGTATCGTGGATTTCGGTCAGTGCATCCTGATCCAGCGCGCGTGCCCTGGCCAGTAACCTGAGTTCTTCCTGCACAGTGTAACCTGTCTCGCTGTGGTGTAGTTTTGAGACGGCGCTCAGGTCGGCATTATAGCACAGGCTGGTGGATGGCGACGGAAACGCAAACAGCCATTACCAACGTACTAATTCAGTCGTTCCAGGGAGCCCAAAAGTAACGGGGGATGGGACTACGAGATTGGACAGCGGAGAAACGCTGTCCGGTCTTGGACTTATCCGTCGGCTGGCGGGGCGTCGGCCGGGGGGGTGGCGGTTGGCGGGGGAACAGTGGGGACGGGAGGGGGTGGCGGTTCCACGCCTGGCCCATACTGGTAGATATTCTGCCAGGGAATGTAGTGGCTGATGAAGTACTCCGTGCCGTACATCAGGTTGCCGTTAGCGTCATACACGCGGCGCACCACGGTCACGTCGGCCCCTTCCACAGCCCAATCGACCTGTTTGATTTCCCCTTCGGCCAGGTCAGGATTGAATTCCCAGACGTCGGGGTTGGGGGGGAGCACATTCTCGAAGATAGGCTCCTCCTTCACTACGCGCCGGCCGGTGCTGGTGCTGTACAGCTTGAAGGTCAGGGCTTCGTACTGCTCGTTGTAGTAGTTTTCCAGCAGCAGGTAATGATCGGTGTTGTTGACGAAACGGAAATCGACCAGGGGGGAAAAGACGGTGGCATCCATGCCGGGGCCTTCACCATCGTCATAGTAGTGCACCCGGTAGCCGTGTTCCAGGCGAGTGGTAATGGGGAAACCGGCCCAAAAGGCAGCCTGGTACAGGGTGGTGCTAACCTGGCAAACGCCGCCGCCTACGCCTTCGATGGTTCGCCCGCCCAGGATAATCAGCCCGGTGGAAAAACCGGCTTCTTCGGTAACGTCGCCCAGGTAGCGGTTAAAGGAGAACTCCTCGCCGGGGGCGATGACGATGCCAAAGAACTGCGCGGCAGCGCGGGCGATGTTGTGCTTGCGTTCCGGGGTGGAGCCGTAGAACCAGGTGGTGGTCTGGGTAATCAACTCGGTGATGCCCAGTTCCTGAGCGGTGGCGTTGGCGTGGACGGTGGGCAAGATGGGCTTGAGCATCAGGGGCACGGAGCGGTTGGGTGTGTCTACCTGGGCCATGAACTGCTGTAAAGTGGCCGACACGTCCAGGCTGCGACCGTTAACGTGTGGCTCTACCAGGACCAGCTCGCGGGTATCATCATCAAAGTAGAAGCGGGCGTTTTTGGGCGGGCGGTAGACCTGAGCTTCGATTTCATTCAGCCAGGCGCGCACGGCGTTTTCGTCGATGAAGGTGTGGTAACGGGATTGGCCGTCGTCGCCGGTGACCATTTCTACGCGCAGCCAGTCGGACAACTGCTCACTGGTAGCGACGATGGGGGTGATGTCGGTATCGTCCAGCGGTTCCTGAAAGTAGAGGGTCATAGGTTCTAGCAGGTAGCCGAGTTGGGCGGCGGCCTGGCTGTCTTCGGGCACCTGAGGCATGACGTTGTGGACCAGGAGTTCCAACTGCGTCTGGCGGAAGTCGAGGAGGGGGTTGAGCAGCCGGCGGCGGGTGTCGTCCAGGTCGAGTACCCGGCCGGGTGTGCCCGACTGGTAGACAAAGGAACCGTTTTCGGAAACCAGGGCGGCATCGGCCGCGGGTTGGCCAATTTCCTGGGCCAGGGCGTCCAGGGCGGTGGCAAACCGGCCTTCGTCGAAGACGATGACCGGGGCCAGGGCGCGGCCATGATACCAACTGTCGAACTGGTCGCGGAAGGCGGTCCAGGGGCCGCCCTGCCGCCCAACGCCCAGGGCGGCGTCGACGGTTTGGGCGGCGTCGACGTAGAAGCCGAGTTCGGCGGGGGTGTAGGTGTATTCCCGGCCGGTGTCGGGGTCGACGAGGGTGATGATGTCGCTGGTGGTATCGGGCAAGAAGGTGGCCACGATGGCGCTGACTTCGTCGCGGTCCATGCCGCTGAGGTCAACGCCCCACATGCTGACGCCGGTGAAGACCCGGCCGGTATGCCGCCCCTGGTAGATGGCCACGGTGAGGGCCACGGCCAGGCTCAGCACCACGCCAACCACAATGGGAATGGTGAGGAACCAGCTCAGGTTGCGTAGATGGGGCGACCCGGCCGGGAAGGTGTGGGGTTGGTCATTGGTGCTGGCGGTCTGCATTCATTTGCCTCGTTATGACACGCAAAGTCACAAGGGGAGGATTATAGCAGGCGGTGGTGGCTGGCCTATACCCGGCCGGGGGGCGTTAAAGGAACCTTCATATTGGGCTCACCCCGGCCGGGGCGCAATCCGGCCAATTACGGCGCGGCCTCGTCCCAAACGACGCCAAACTCCTCCACAAAATAGTTGGCAAATGCCGGATCATAAACAATCACGATATTCTCGTCATTGCTATCGTTAGCGCTGTCGCTGAAGTTGTAGGAGCCAAAGATCACAATCTGGCGATCGATGATGATGACCTTGTGGTGCATGATGCGCGGGTTACCATCCTGGCGCACCCGCAGGTTGGCCAGCCCGGCATCGCGCATCTCCGGGTAATAGCTGAAGGCCGTATCGGAGCCGGTGGTTTCGAACACCCCTTCCACGGTTACACCGGCTTCCGCCCGCGCCAGCATGGCCTCGCCTATGGTGTCGTTGGTGAAGGAGAAGGCCATGAACAGGATTTCCTGCTGCGCGCCGTTGATCAGGTTAGCCAGGATGGGGGCAATCTCCTCTTCGGCGGCGAAATGGTTCTCCAGGCGCACGCCGTTGATGGTAAGCTGCTTGTTGGGCGCGTTGTCGGGCGAGCGCGGGCCAAAGCTGCGGTCGATGTACATCTCGTCCATTTCGGCGCGGTAGTTGGCGGCCAGTTCGGGGGAGTCGAAGCGCACGGCGTTGTTGTTGTTGCAGTAAGCGCCGTTGGTGGTGTAGTTGAGGGAGCCGGTCCAGACGTAGCGGCCATCGATGACGATGAACTTGTCGTGCATGAGGGCGGAGCGGTCATCGGTGACCACGCTGATGCCGTTGCGCCGCAAGCGGCGGATGCTGGCCAGGTCTTCGTTGTCGGTGTCGGTGACGACGCGCACGGGGATGCCCCGCTCTTCCAGCTCAATGAGGGCATCGACAATGGGCGGGGCGTCCAGGTCGAAGGCGGCGATGTCTACCTGGAACTGGGTCTGGCGCAGGTCGTCGGCAATGATCTCGTCCAGGCCGCCGCTGCGCTCTTCTTCGGGCGGGCAGGTGGGGTTGGTGAAGTAGATCTGGTACCAGCCGGCCCCGGCCGGGTCGCCGCCCGTATCTCCCCCGCTGCCACCACCCGTGTTGGGCAGCGTCACAGAGAGCTGGCAGGCCGTTAGCAAGAGCACAACGACCAGGAGTTTCAGGAGCAGGCTGGCATTGGGCACGAGGCGCGGGGTTGGTTTCATGCGGTTTCTTCGGGTTGGAGGAGCTGCATCAGGTGGTGGAAAACATCGTCAGGGCGGAGGCTGGCCCGGTCGTGGACCAGTTGGAAGAGGGCGGCGGTGGTTTGCTCGGCCCCGGCCGGGGTGGGCCGCTGCCGGCGTAGTAGTTGGCTAAACAGCAGCAACTGCTGCCAGACCTCGGCCATTTCGGCTGCCGGATCGGGCAGCAGGGTCACCAGGCGGTTCACCTGGTGCATCAACTGGCGGACCAGGTCCGCCTGGGCGGCCAGCAGCGGCTCGGCGGCCGCATCGTCCAGGGCCAGCGTCTGGGCCACCACCGGATCTAGCTGGGCCAGACCCCAATTCAGCAGCTCTGTCGCCTGCTCATCGGTCAGGGCATCGCGCAGACTGCTGTTTTCAGTTAACGGCTCGCCAACCTGCCGCAAACGGCGGCGGCGCAAACGGCGCTCATTTTCTTCCATCATGAGGGCGAATTATCACCGTTTCGGGCGGTGTGTCAAAGGGGTTACAGGCAACGGGAACAGAAGCCAGAGACGCAGCCGGCAACATGTCTCCGGCGACACCTCACAAATCGCGGCGGGAGAAGCTCCACATGGCCAGGGCGAGCAGGCCGAGGGCGTAGAAGATGGCATAGAGGATGACCCGGTCGTGGGGCTGCGAAGCCACCACAAATGGGCCGGCAAGGTTCAGATCGCCTAATGCGGTGGGGGTTTGGAAGAGGGTTGCGGCGCGCTTCCACAAGACGTCGGCGGGCATAATCAGGCTGGAGAAGATGCCCAGATCAACGGCGGTCTCGTTGCGCAGCACCGCCCCTATCTGCTCTACCCAGCCGCCGATGAAGGCCACGCCGTAGAGCATGAAGGCCAGCGCGCCGTTGGCCAGGGTGGAAAGACGCGTGCCGCCCAGGATGGTCAGGCTGAGCATGGTCAGGCCGCCGAGCACCATGAGACCCAACCCGGCCGGGGCGTTGGCCACCATCAACCGCGAGCGCATAAACACAATGGCGATCACCCCGCCTGCCAGCAGCAGCGTATAAGCGGCCACAATGATGGCCAGGCCCAACCACTTGCCCAACACCACCTGCCAGCGGCGGATCGGCTTGGTTACCACGCTCTCCATCGTGTGCGATTCCAATTCGCCTGAAATGGTATTGGCCGAGACAAGGGCAGACATGGCAATCACCAGGAAGTAGATGGCATACAGGCCGGCCATGCGTAGAAAATCGACCGTTGTCGCCGTGAGTGCAGCCGCCCGGTAGCCGCTCCGCTCGACCTCGACAAAGATGTAGTGGAAGCCCAGGCCGTACACGGCCAGGAAAGCCACGCCCATGAGCAGGGCCACCCACAAGATACGACGGCGCTGCGTTTCACGGATGGTCAGCCGGGTAATGGTGAGCACAGTGTTCATGGGCCGTTTACTCGTCGATCTGGTCGCCAATGATCTGGATGAAGCGCTCTTCCAACGAGAGCCGCTGCGGGCTAAGCTCGTACAGGGCGTGGCCCTGCTGCACCAACCATTCGGCCAGCCGGGGCAGGTGGCTTTCATCGGGGACGCTCAGGTGAACCCGGCCGGAGCTTGCATCCAGGGCAACGTTCTGGCCAAACTGGCTCAGGCCGGCCAGCAGGGCCGGGGTAGGGTTACCCACCCGCAGGCGCACTTGCACATTCTCCTGCGCCAGTTCGGCCAGGGTGCTCACCTGCAAAATCTGGCCGTGACGGATGAAGGCCACCCGGTCACAGGTCAGCTCAATTTCGCTGAGCAGATGGGAGTTGAGAAAGACGGTGGTCCCTTCGGCACGCATGCCGTTGATGATGTTACGCACCAGCCGGCGGCCCAACGGGTCCAGCCCGGAGGTGGGTTCGTCCAGGAAGACCAGGTGGGGGTCGTTTAGCAGGGCCTGGGCCAGGCCAATGCGCTGCAGCATCCCTTTGGAGAAGGCGGCCAGCCGGGTGTTGGCCCGGTCGGCCAGCCCCACCAGTTCCAGCAGATCGGGGATGACGGTGCGCCGCCCGGCCGGGGGCATCCCATACAGCCGCCCGTGCAAATCCAGGAACTCTGCCGCCGTCAGCCACTCGTGAAAGCGAAAATGCTCCGGCAAGAAGCCGATCTTGGCCCGTGCCTGCCGACTGCCCAACGGCTGGCCCAACAGTTGGGCATCGCCCGCCGTGGGCGCAATCAGCCCCAGCAGCATCTTAACCGAGGTCGTTTTGCCGGCCCCATTAGGCCCCAGGAAACCAAACACCTCCCCACGCTGCACTTGCAGCGTCAGGTCGGCCACGGCCACTTTGCTGCCAAACTCCTTGCGCAGCCCCTGGGCGCTGATGGCGGGATTGGTCATGGGCGGCACTGTGGGTGACAGGTCATGGGTGCTGCGGGTTGCCAGTTTCGTTTCGGGTCCTAGCGCAGGGTCTTGGCGATATCGCGCAGTTCGGCCAGGCTCTTGTCGCTGCTGCTGAGCAGGTAGACGGTGCCGTTCTTCTCCCACATGATCGCGCCGCCCTGGCCACGGAGGTTGCTTAACCCCAGGGCACTGACGCCGTCTATTTGCAGCTCACTGAAGCTGGCCACGTCGGTGGGAACGGGCAGCAGCAACGTGTTGGTCCAGTCGATGTTGCTGGCCAGGCGGCGGGCTTCGCCGGGCGTCATGCCCAGGAATTGCAGCAGCGCTTCGCCCAACACGGCCGGGTTCACGTCGTCCGGGTAGTTCACCAGCGGGCTTTCCGTCTGGACAAGCACGGTGCCATCGGCCCACTCTTGGGCCACCGCCGGGTAAATGGTCGCGGCAATAACCGCACCATCCAGGCTGTCCGGCAGGAGCATGGGGTCTAGTTCGGCGGCGGCCATGATGGCCCGCGCCCCTTCCAGGTTCACAACGAGCTGGCCCTGGCCACCGGCGGTCAGGCCGATGTTAACCGGCTTGCCAAGCGCGTCGCTGGTGCGCACTGCGCGGCCATAGAGCTCCTCCGCCTGGCCCAGGGAAGAGACTGTCTGCGGCTCACCCGGATCGGTGAGCAGTTGAAACTCGCCGGGGTACAGGCCTTCATTGGCAATGCGTTCCAGGGTTGCCATCTGCTGGGGCGATACGGAGATAGCGGCGAATTTCTGCACCCGGAAGAGGCCCAGAAAATCACTGGCAGCGGCGCGCACTGGCGGGAAGGCCAGGGCTACAACCAGGACCAGGATGGCCAGGACGGCCGCCATCGCATAACTTCGTTTGAACATCTGGCGAATCCTCCAGGCGAACGCCGGCTGCGAGGCAGCGGGGGGCATAGCAATCTGGCGTTTGATTTGGGCCAGCATCTGCCCGGCCGGGCGCGGGGCTTCAGCCGCGTCGGGGGTCAGGGGGGCCAAGTGGTCTAGCACATCTTGAATATTGTCATCCGGCCGGGGCATCTCATTCTCCTCAACAACGCAATAGGGGGCACACTCAACCACCCTGGGCCTGCAACACCGCTTCATAAGCCTGGCGAAAAGCGTGCGCCGCCCGCTTCAGCAGCGTGCCCACCGAGCCAGGGGCCACGTCGCACGCTTCCGCCAGTTCGGCATAACTCAAATCCATCTGGCGCAGCAGCAGCAGTTGCACCTGCCGCTCTGGCAGCCGGGCCAGGGCCGCCCGCACCGTGGCCCGCGTTTCCGCCTGGGCCAGTCTTTCGGCCGGCGTCACCGGCGCGTCGGTGGGGTCTGGCAGCAGCAGCATGTTGCGCTGCCAGCGCCGTTTGCGCCCCCGAATGGCATTGTAACCCACGTTGGTGGCCACGCGATAGAGCCAGCCACCCAGGTTATGCTCCATCCGGCGCGAGAAATCCTGCTGGTAAAGCTTCAGGAACACCTCTTGCGTCAGGTCCTCTGCTTCAGCGCGATTGCCCACCAGGCGAAACAACAGCCCGTAGACGCGATCATAATGCCGGTAGAAAAGTACATCAAAGGAGTCTACGTCTCCTTCGCGCACGCGCTGCAGCAAAAAACTGTCCGACAACGTGGTCAACTCATCTTCATCCTTGTCTGGCGCCATTGGTCAACTCACTCTACAAAACACCGGCTCGCCCCCATTTGTGACACAACCCTGATTATACCGCCATTTGACAACCCTTGATTGTTCCTTATAATTCCCGCCAATCATGACGAAACGCGTTGAGCGGGACGAGTAGCAGGCGAGCCTGTGCCAGAGAGTGTTGGGCCGGTAGGCTGGAAGCCCCACCACAAAGACGGCTGTGAAGACCCCCCGCGAGTGGCCCCCTGAAAGCGAGTACGGGTGTCCGGGTTGCTCCGTTAACGGCTGCAACGAGAACCGTGAGAATAGTCGCGGTTGAAGTTGGGTGGAATCGCGAAGCCATCGCCCCAACCTGGGCGGTGGTTTTTTTGTTAACCGGTCAGCCAGTGGTCTGAGAAGCGGACAGGCTTGAATACTGTGAGGAGATGGTGAAGATGGCGAAAATTCCAGTTGGTGTTTTGGCGGCAACGGGGGCCGTGGGGCAGCGTTTTGTGCAGCTTCTGGCAAACCACCCCTGGTTCGAGGTGGTCGCCGTAACCGGGTCGGACCGCACGGTGGGGCAGCCTTATGGCGAAGGGGTGAATTGGGTTATTGCGGGCGATGCCCCGGCCGGGATCGCCAACCTCATCGTCCAGCCCACCGAACCCAACCTGGACGTGCCCGTCGTCTTCTCCGCCCTGCCCTCCAAAGAAGCGTGGGAGATGGAACCCCACTTCGCCCAGGCCGGCTACGCGGTGGTGACCAACGCCTCCGCCTACCGCATGACCGCAGACGTCCCCCTCCTCATCCCGGAAGTCAACCCGGCGCACACGGCGCTCATCCCCTACCAGCAGGCCCGGCGCGGCTGGCCAGGCTACATCGTCGCCAGCCCCAACTGCTCCACCACCAGCATCATCCTACCCATGAAGGTGTTTCAGGATGCCTTTGGCCTGGAGGCCGCGGTCATCACCACCCTGCAGGCCATCTCCGGCGCAGGCTACCCCGGCGTCCCGTCCATGGCCATCATCGACAACGTGATCCCCCACATTGGCGGGGAAGATGAGAAGCTGGAGGTAGAGCCGAAGAAGCTGCTGGGCCAGTTTGTGGCCGGCGACATCGTGATGGCCGATATCCGGCTGAGCGCCCAGGCCAACCGGGTGCCGGTGATGGATGGCCACCTGGCCAGCGTCTCCGTGAAGTTGGGCCGGCCGGTGGCGGTCCCCGAGGCTATTGCCGCGCTGCAAGCATGGCAGCCCCCGGCCGGGGTGCGCGACCTACCCAGCAGCCCGGCCAACGCCCTCATCTACCGGCCGGAAGAAGACCGCCCCCAGCCACGGCTGGACCGAGACTCGGAAAACGGGCTGGCCTGGACGGTGGGCAAAGTCCGCACCTGCGGCGTACTCGATTTGCGCTACATGGCCATCACCCACAACACCCTGCGCGGCGCGGCCAGCGGCTCCATCCTCAACGCCGAACTGCTGGTGCAGCAGGGATTTATCAAGGCATAAAGCGCCGTGCGCAAGCCATGACAGCGCACGACGCCCTTCGATCGCCCTTCGATCGCCCTTCGATCACACTTCATCACGCTTCATACGGCACAGGCACCACAGTGGCCTGGATGGCGGCGTGTAGTTGGGCCACCGTGGCCTGTAGATGATCCGGCAGGTCGGCCAGGGGGATCAGGGCGCGCGCCTGTTCGTGACGCAGCTTAAACTCCACGCCGCCCTGCTCCAGCGCCCGCTTGCTGACAGTTAGCCGGATGGGGACGCCAATCAGGTCGGCGTCGTTGAACTTAACGCCGGGACTTTCATCGCGGTCATCAAACAACACCTCCAGGCCGGCGGCCTGCAACTGCGTGTAGAGTGTTTCGGCCATCTCAAAGCCGCCGCGCAAAGCGACAAGATGCACCTGGAACGGGGCGACGCTGATGGGCCAGATCAGGCCGTAATCGTCACGGTGCGCCTCGGCAATGCAGGCCAGCAGCCGCCCCACACCAATGCCATAGCTGCCCATAATCACCGGCCGGGACTGCCCATCCTGATCCAGGAAGGTAGCCCCCATGGCCGCGCTGTAGCGCGTGCCCAGCTTGAAAATGTTGCCCATTTCCACGCCGCGCGCCTGCTGCAAGGGCGTGCCGCAGCGCGGGCAGCCATCGCCCGCCTGCGCGGCCGCCAGGTCCGTCACCAGGTCGGCCTGAAAATCGCGGCCGTAATTGACGTGGCGCAGGTGGTAGCCCTCTTCGTTGGCCCCGGCCACCAGGTTGGGCGAGCTGGTCACGGCGTCATCCACCAGCACGCGCGCGCCGCGCAGCCCAATGGGCGAAGCGTAACCGGGCACCGCGCCGATCGCCCGAATTTCCTCATCGGTGGCCGGACGCAGCGATTTGGCCGCCACGGCGTTGGCCAGCTTGGTCTCGTTTAGCTCCATGTCGCCGCGCACCACGGCAAAGATCAGTCGCTCCACGTCCGCCTGCCCCTCGGTGATGGTGGCCATCATGAAGACGGCCTTGGCTGTTTGGGCCTTGGGAACTCCCAGGAAGGCAGCCAGATCGGCGATGGTTTTGGTGCCGGGCGTGGCCACTTTTTCAGTGGGCAGGAGGGCTTCGTCGGTCCCGGCCGGCTTACGGAAGGGCGCAATTTGCCGGTTGGCCTTGAAACCGCACGCGTTACACAGCAGCAGCGTGTCCTCGCCAATGGGGGTGAGGTGCATGAACTCGTGGGCCAGGCTGCCGCCCATCATACCCACGTCAGATGAAACGGCGATGGTGGGCAAGGCGCAGCGGTTGAAGATGTTGAAGTAGGCCTGGTAATGGGCGCGGTACTGCTGGTCCAGGCTTTCTTCGGTGGCATCCAGGCTGTAGCTGTCGAGCATGGTGAATTCGCGGGCACGAATGAGGCCGGCCCGCGGCCGGGGATCGTCGCGCCATTTGGTCTGGATGTGGTAGATGAGGCGTGGCAGTTGGCGGTAGGACTGAATTTCGCGCCGGGTCAGGTCGGCCACGACCTCTTCGTGGGTCATGGCCAGGACCATGTCCCGGCCGTTCTTATCCCGGAAGCGGCCCATTTCGTCGCCGATGGCGTACCAGCGGTTGGTCTCTTGCCACAACCCGGCCGGGTGAACCACAGGCATGTGAACCTCTTGCCCACCAATGGCTTCGATCTCCTGGCGCAGGATAGCGTTGATTTTGTGCAGGCTGCGTTGGGCCAGGGGCAGGTAGCTAAACACCCCGGCCGCCAACGGCCGGATGAAACCGGCGCGCAGCAGCAGTTCATAACTGGCGACTTCGGCCCCGGCCGGGGCTTCGCGCAGGGTCTGGCTAAAAAGATGGCGCATTCGCATGATAATTCCTCCTGTGTGGCAGGTGCTGCGCCAGACAGCGTAGCCGGCGCAAAAAAAAGCGCCCCGGCAAGTGGGGCGCTGACATACAAGGCAAGACAACAAAGGTTGTGGCTAGTTCATGGTCCGGTTTGCCGTGTATCCCTGCCCCGCCGCTGCGGCCACCTGCCAGGGCAGAAAGCCGCCGCAACGAGGGCTGCTAGGGGTGGGGCTGCCGGTCACCAACTGCTTCATGAACATGGATAAGAGGGTACGACACCGGCCGGGAAATGTCAAGCGATTTCGGACTCCCCAGACTCCCGATTCACAGCGCTTGCACCGGCCGGGGCTTTGTGGCACAATTCTCCTGGCACAACGCATGGGCCATTAGCTCAGTTGGCAGAGCAGGTGACTTTTAATCACTTGGTCGGGGGTTCGAGTCCCTCATGGCCCATCTTGGCAGACCTGCCCGGCCGGTGAGAAGCATCTCGCCGGCCTTTTCATTACCAGCCGCCAATTCCACCCAACACGAGTCACAGCACCATGCAGCGCAAAATCTACCTCGAAGATATTCCCCTGGACGAAGCGTGGGCCGTTTTCCGGCAGGCCCTGACCCCGGCCGGGTTGTGGCAGCCCCTACCCAGCGAAACCATCCCCCTGGCCGAAGCCCCCGGCCGGGTCACTGCCAGCCCCGTTTGGGCCCGCCTCTCCGCCCCCCACTACCACGCCAGCGCCATGGACGGCTACGCCGTGCGCGCCCAGGACACCGTGGGGGCCACCGAAACCCGCCCCATCCAGCTCAACCTCATCCCCCCCGACCAGCCAGACGCCGCGCCCCGGCCGGTGCTGCCCATCAACACCGGCCAGCCCCTACCCACCTGGGCCAACGCCGTCATCATGATCGAACACACCCAGCCCGTGCCCGGCGGCATCGAAATCCGCGCCGCCGTGCCTCCCTGGCACCACGTGCGGGCCATGGGCGAAGACATGGTGGCCACCGAGCTGGTACTGCCGGCCAACCACCGGCTGCGCCCCGTTGACCTGGGCGCGCTGGCCGGGTCGGGCCATGCCAGCGTGGCTGTCTATCGCCAGCCGCGCGTGGCCATCCTGCCCACCGGCTCAGAATTGGTCACCGTGGAACAGGCCGCGGCCGCTGGCCCCCGGCCGGGGCAAATCATCGAATACAACAGCCTGGTCCTGGCCGCCCAGGTCGCCCAATGGGGCGGCCGCCCCACCCGCTGGCCCATCACCCCCGACAAGCTGGACGCCATTCAGGCCGCCGTCGCCACCGCCGCCCGCGAGCACGACCTGCTGCTGATCAATGCTGGCTCCTCGGCCGGCAGCGAAGATTACACCGCCCACGTGGTACAAAACCTGGGGCAACTCCTGGTGCATGGCGTCGCCGCCCGGCCGGGGCACCCCGTTATCCTGGGCCTCATTCATGCCGGCGATGGGCGCGCCGTGCCGGTCATCGGCGTGCCCGGCTACCCCGTCAGCGCCGCCCTCACCGGCGAGCTTTTTGTAGAGCCGCTGCTGGCCCACTGGCAGGGGCAGCCCCCCTACCAGCCCCCCACCCTCACCGCCACGCTGACGCGCAAACTCGTCTCCCCCACCGGCGACGATGATTTTGTGCGCGTGGCCGTGGGCCAGGTGGGCGACAAAGTAATGGCCACGCCCATCAGCCGCGGCGCAGGGGTCATCACCTCACTGGTGCGCGCCGACGGCCTCGTGCGCATCCCCCGCTTCAGTGAAGGGGCCGACGCCGGCCAGCAAGTGACGGTGCATCTCTACCGCAGCCCGGCCGAGATCGCCCGCACCATTGTGGCCATCGGCAGCCACGATCTGACCCTGGACCTGCTGGCCCAATTCCTGGCCGCCAAAGGGGAGGGGCTGCGCCTGAGTTCCGCCAACGTGGGCAGCCTGGGCGGGCTGATCGCCCTGCGCCGCGGCGAAGCGCACCTGGCCGGCAGCCACCTGCTGGACCCGGACAGCGGCGAATACAACCTGAGCTACGTGCGCCGCTACCTGCCAGAAACGCCGGTGGTCTTGGTGACGCTGGTGGGCCGGGAGCAGGGCTGGATGGTCCGGCCGGGCAACCCGCTGGGGCTGGCCGGCTGGGGCGATGTGGCCAACCCCGATGTGCGCCTGGTAAACCGGCAGCGCGGGGCAGGCACACGCGTCCTGCTGGATTATGAGTTGGGGCGGCGGGGGATTGACCCGGCCGGGATTGCCGGGTACGAGCGCGAAGAGTACACCCATCTGGCCGTGGCCGCGGCTGTGGCTTCCGGCACCGCCGATGCCGGGCTGGGCATTCGCGCCGCGGCGCGCGCCCTACAGCTTGACTTTGTGCCCCTCACCCACGAACGGTACGACCTGGTCATCCCCCAGGCATACTACCACAGCGAGCTGCTGCGCCCGCTGCTGGCGCTGCTATACGACGCCCAGTTCCGGGCCGCCGTGGCCACCATGCCCGGCTATGATGTGGGGCCGATGGGCAATGTGATTCGTGAGGCGTGATTTGGGGGTGGTGCGGCGCGTCCCGCTCCATCAATGATGCCGCTGAGGCCATCCGGCCGGGCATCGTGCAACGTTGTGCTGGTGACCTGGTTGAACAGGTCGTCTGGCCCATTGGCCAGCACGCGGATGTAGTTATCGGTGTAGCCGGCCCAGCGCAGCCCCCCCTCGTTGGCACCCACCACCGACTCCCACAGCACCGGCCGGGTAGCCCCCTCATACTGCTGGTGAAAGGCCAGGCTTAAGGACTCCCCCAGGGCGATCATCTGGCCGGCGCGGGCCTTCTTTACCGCTTTGGGCAAATGGCCGGGCATGTTGGCGGCGGCCGTCCCCGGCCGGGGACTGTAGCTAAACACGTGCAGCCGGGCAAAGCCTATTTCGGCCACAAGATCCAGGCTGGCGGCAAAGTCGGCCTCCGTCTCGCCGGGGAAGCCCACAATAAGGTCGGTGCTGAGGTTGAGGTGGGGGATGTGGGCACGGGCGGCGGCGGCCAGCTCGCGGAAACTGTCGCGCCGGGTGCGGCGGGCCATCAGCCGCAAAATGTGGTCGCTGCCCGATTGCAGCGGCAGGTGCAGGTGGGGTAGCAGCCGCGGATCGTCCCACAGCTCAAAGAAGCCGGGGGTGATATCCCACGGCTCCAGCGAGGAGAGGCGCAGGCGGGGGATGTCGCTGTGGCTGAGGATGGCCCGGACCAGGTGGAACAACCCGGCCGGGTCCTCGCGGTCGTGCCCGTAGCTGCCCAAATGCACCCCCGTTAACACCGCCTCCTGGTAGCCGGCAGCGGCCAGCGCCTGGACCTCGGCCACCACGTCGCCCAGCGGGCGGCTCTGCGCCGCGCCCCGCGCCACCGTGGTCACGCAGAAGGTACAGTGGTTGTCGCAGCCATCCTGCACCTTGATGAAGGCCCGCGTATGCCCCATCTGGCCGGCCAGGAACTCGCGCAGAATGGGCTCCTGGTCAAAAAGCGGCAGATCCAGCCGCGCCTGCGGGTCGATGATCTGCACCAGGTGGGCTTTGTCTTTGTTGGGGACAACCCGGCCGGTGCCCGGCACCCGTGCCAGCTCCTGCGGCGCTACCGTGGCATAGCAGCCGGTGAGAATAATCTCGGCTCCCTCATTCTGGCGGTGCATCCGCCGCGTGCGATTCCGCGCATCTCGGGCCGCCTCACTGGTCACGGCGCAGGTGTTCAGAATCACTTTGTCCGCTTCGGCGGCGCTGGATACCAGCTCGTGCCCGGCGGCCAGCAGTTGCCGGGCCATCGTCTCTATTTCGCTCTGGTTCAGGCGGCAGCCAATACTATCCAGGAAAACCTTCATGCCCCTGATTGTAGCGCACCGGGAGCTGCTTGTCAGGGATGGTCTCGCCCCGGGGTTGCCAAAGTTGTGCCAGTTGGCTATTTCCAGCTATGATCCAGATGGAACTATGAATAACAAACGTTGTCAGCTACACCCTTCTTTACGCCTGGCCCTGCGGACCCTGTTCTTGCTGGCCGCCTGCATATTGTTCGCCAGCTTGCTGGCCGCCTGCCAGGGCGGCATTCCGGCCCTGGAGGCCACGCCCTCGCCGCCGCCGGCCACGGCCACGCCACTGCCCGCTACGCTGCCGGCGGCCGATCCCTACAGCGGCGCGGGCTTTGATGCCTTTCTGGCGGAGCTGGAGGGCAGCCTGCTGCGCGACCGGCCGGCGCTGGTCACGCGCTACATGGCCCAGCTCCCGGCCGGGCCGCTGACCGACGGGGATCGCGCCATCTTCTTATGGCAGGGGACGGCGCGCAGCGGCGTGCAGGTGGTGGGGGATATGAATAGTTGGGACCCGGCCGGGGGGCTGCCCCTGCGCCGCATTGAAGGCAGCGATTTGTGGGTGGGTGAGGCGCGCTATGAGCCGGATGCCCGGCTGGATTATAAATTTGTGGTGGACGGCGGCACCTGGCTGCTGGATCCGCTCAATCCGCGCACGATGCTGGGCGGCTTTGGCCCCAACTCGGAGCTGGCTATGCCCGCCTACCAGCCGCCGCCGGAACTCACCCCCGCCGCCGGGGAGATCCCGGCCGGGACGCTGACCGAACATACGCTGGAAAGCAGCGCCCTGGGCCAGACGCGCACCTTCTTCGTCTACCAACCGGCCAGCCAGCTCATTGGGGCCAAACTGCCCTCGGTCTACATCCACGATGGCGGCGAGTACATCAGCCTCATTGACGCCCCGGCCATCCTGGATCGCCTCATCGCCGACGGGGCGATCCCGCCGCTGGTAGCCGTCTTCATCCCGCCGGTCAACCGCACGTTGGAGTATGCCGGCAGCGAGGCGTATATCACCTTCCTGGCTGAGGAGTTGGTGCCCTTTGTGCAGGCAACCTATGACACGGACCCCAGCCCGGCGCAGACGGCCAATGTGGGGGCTTCTTTGGGTGGGTTGTTGGCAGTGGCGGCGGCGGTCTCCCGGCCGGGGGTGTTTGGCTTAGCCGGTGGCTATTCCGGAGCCTATTCGGTGGGGGGCGATGCGGTCATTGGGGCGCTGCGCCGCGCCGGCCCGCTGCCGCTGCGCCTGTACCTGGCGGTGGGTATCTACGAACTGGCCGTCAGCGGCGACCCGGACGAGGGGAACTTGCTGGCGGCCAACCAGCGATTGGTCCAGGTGCTGCAAGCGGACGGCTACGACTATGTGTATGTGGAAACGTCGCAGGGGCACAGTTGGGGACAGTGGCGTGACTTTCTGGGCGATGGCCTGCGCTTTCTTTATGGGGGCCAGGGGCCGGCGGGGGCTATGAGCGACGAATGACGCTGTAGATGCGTGCCCAGCGCTCGCCAACGAGGAGTGAGTAGCCACCCTGGATTTGCAGTTGGTCAAACTGGCGCATCATGCTTTTGGTGGCCTCGAATTCGTGGGTGAAGAGGGCGGCCCGGCCCCCCGGCCGGAGCAGGCGCGCCAGTTCCGTCAGGGCTGTCTGGCACAGGTCGGGGTTGGGTGGCAAGAAGGAGGCGACTTTGGCCACGCTGGCGTCGGCCAGGGGCAGGCGCCCATCGCGCCAGCGGTAGGTGACGACGGTCCGGCCAAGTTTGTGGCTCCCCGGCCGGGGTACCAACCCATCGGCCGCCCACAGCGCAGCACATTCGCCCACCGCCAGCCGTTCGCGCAATACCAGGTCTCCGGCACTAACCAGGTCCAGGAAGGTATCGGCCGGGTCCGGTTCGGTGAGCCAGACCATAGCCGCGGCAACGGATCCCGGCCGGGAGGGCAGCCGCGCCAGCGACAGATTACCCGGAGCCAGTCGCACCCCCACCAGCGCCTCGGAGCCATAAGCAAACGCCCCCACCAGCACCTCCGGATTTTGCCGCACGGCCGGCATTGGGGCATACACCGCGTCCACCGCCTGGGTCACCATCTTCGTCCAATCCTTACGGCTGTACTGATGCTCGCCATACTTGCGGGCCACCACCTGGTACGAGCCTGGTCCCCGGCGGCGAAAACGCCCCAACAGGTTCAGCCCCCGCCCCAGGTCACCCGATTTTGTCAGCCGCTGCTGCACCTCGCGCAGATCCCCCCAGGTGCGCGTCAGTTTCGGCAGCCAGGTCACAACCAGAAACAAATCCTCCACGGTGCGCAAGGCCAGCAGATCAGCCGCCGGCCCAGCATAGCGAAAAATCACCACGCCATGCTCATTCTTGGCAAAGAGCGATTTCTCAAACTGGGCGGCAGGCAGCCGCTGCCGGATTTCCAGCCAGGCGGCCTGCTCCAGCCCTGGTACGGTCAGGGCAAAGTAGTGATGGGCTGTGGCAGATTGTTGGGCCAATGGGTTATCCTCTTCGCGCGTGTTTTTGCGCGTTCATTCGGGTCTTGGATCTGCCTCCGGCAGCGGGCTAGCCAAAGCGATCTTCGCTGCGCGGCCGGAAGAAGAGGCGGATGGGCGTTCCGGTCAGGGTGATGTGCTCGCGCAGGAAATTCTCCAGGTAGCGCTGGTAGCTGAAGTGCACCCAGTCGGGCTTGTTGACAAAGAAGACAAAGGTCGGCGGCACCGTTTCGGCCTGGGTGGCGTACATGAACTTCACCCGCACGCCGCCTTTGCTGGGCGGTAAGTGCCGGGTTACGGCGTCACGCATCAGGCGGTTCAGCTCACCGGTGTTCACCCGGCGGAAGCGCGATTCATTGACTTCCAGCACCAGCGGCAGAATCTTGTTTACCCGCTGCCCCGTTTTAGCCGAGATGAACAAGATGGGTGCATAGGGCAGGAAATTCAGCTCGCGCCGCACCTCTTCGGTGAAGCTGTTGATGGTGAAGGCGTCCTTTTCCACCGCATCCCATTTGTTCACCAACACAATCACGGCTGAGGATTCCTCGGCCAGCATGCCGGCGATGTGGGTGTCTTGGGCGGTAATGCCCTGCACAGCATCGATGAGCAGCAAGGCTACGTCGGCCCGGCGCAGGGCCTTAATGGCCCGCAGGACGCTGTATTTCTCGACACCGGGGTCCACTTTGCCCCGCCGCCGGATGCCGGCGGTGTCGATGAGGGTGAATTCCTGGCCTTGCCAGGTGAGGTGGGTGTCGATGGCATCGCGGGTGGTGCCGGCGATGGGGCTGACGATGGCTCGCTCCTGGCCCAGCATTTTGTTGAGCAGGGTTGATTTGCCGGCATTGGGCTTGCCCAGGATGGCCACTTTGATGCTGTTGTCCGGTTCGACCGCTTCCTCGTCGGTGGTGAAGGGGATGGCTTCGACGATGGCGTCTAGCAGGTCGCCCATGCCGGTGCCGTGCAGGGCGGAGACGGCGAAGACCTCGCCCAGGGCCAGCTCGTAGAATTCGAAGGCGGTGTCGCGCATTTTGCTGGATTCCAGCTTGTTGGCGGCCACCAGGACGGTCTTTTTGCTGCGGCGCAGAATCTCGGCGACTTCCCGGTCGGCGGCGGTGACGCCGGCCTGGCCGTCTACGGTCAGGACGATGACATCGGCATCCTGAATGGCCATTTCGGCCTGCTGGACGATGAGGGGCAGGAAGCGTTCTGAGTCTTCGGACAGGGTTGCGGTGCTCCAGCCGTCGCTGACTTCGATACCGCCGGTGTCGACGAGGGTGAAGACAGTGCCGGCCCAGTCGGCATCGGCGTAGAGCCGGTCGCGGGTGGTGCCGGGAATCTCGGAGATGACGGCCAGGCGGCGGCCGGTAATGCGGTTGAAGAGGGTGGATTTGCCCACGTTGGGACGGCCCACGAGGGCGATCAATGCTTTTTTGCTCATGGTTTCTCAATTGGCCCGCTTGAAGGGTTGTTTCTAGCTGCGGCGGCTGGCTTTATCCTCTGGCTTGCGCTCTTCTTTTGAGGGTGTACCCGGCCGGGATGAGGGCGGCGAACAGGAAGGCGGGCAGGGTAGGTGGGCTGCTGGCCCCGGCCGGGGGTGTGGCAGTCGCCGGCAGCAGCGAAAGCTGCAGCGTCTCCGTCAGTTCATTGGTCACCGTCAGCACATCGGTGATGAGTACCGTCACTTCACTGGGCTGCAGCGAGCGCAGCTCAATATCATTCACCAGCACCACTGCTTCTGGTGGTACCCGGTGCGTGCCCACGCCCAGGCCAAACAGGTCTAACGTTACCAACACGTCGTCATCGGTCAGCGCTTCTAGCTTGTCGAATGGCCCGGCCACAAAGACGACCACTTCGTCAATATCCAACGTAGCTGTTAGCCCTTCACCCAGGTTACGAATCTCTGGCGCTTTGCGCAGCACGTTGGTGGTGATGATCGGCTCAATCTCAATGGTGACAATAACCGATTGCACGTCTTCCAGGGTAATGCCATCGGGCAGCCGGAGGGCCGCCGGCGTTAGCACCGATTCTTTCAGGCCAGAAATGTCGATAATTTCGGTGCGCAGGAAGCTGAGCTGCTCTATCTGTGTGGGCCGGCCGGTCACCAGAACGCTGTCCGGATTGGCCGACACATTCAGCACCCGGTAACCGGGGGCCGGCTCGCCTGTCCAGTCCACAATGATGGGTTTCACGGCATAACCGGCCTGCTCATCCACCGGCACTGTCACCTGCACCTCGCGGGTGCTCAGGGTGAGGCCGGAGATGCTGGCGATCTCGCCCAGCCGATTGTAGAAGGTGGGCGTGCGGGTGCGCACCACGTCCTCACGCGGCGAATCCAGGAAGATGTCGATCCGGGCTTCGGCCAGTGGTTCTACGCGGGAGGCAACCCCGGTAACCTGGATGGTGTCGGGATCGACGAAGGGGTCGCCCTGAGCGTAGCCGCGGGCCACTTCGCCGCGCACATCCAACTGCACGGGAATGCTCCTGGTAATGATGCGCTCCACACGGACGAGGACTCGCTCTGGGCTTTGGAAGTCGATGGTGATCTGGTTGTTGTCATGGTTAACCTGGACGGGGAGTTCGTGCTCCCCGGCCGGGAGGTCAGTCACATTAATCTCCGCCCGGAAATCGCTGTCGGATACCGTATCAACCACCGACTTGGGACCCTCAATCCGGATCTCCACGGTAGAAGGATTGTTAGAAATCTGGCTGTCGGCCGGCAGGCCAACCACCTCCACCGGAATTTGCAGCAGCCGCAGCTGCACCACGTCGCTTTCACGCGTGGCCACTGCCCAAATGAGGCTGGCGGCGACCAGGGCAAATAGAAATGTGGCCAGATTAGCAAGGAATGAACGGGTCATCTATATCACGCTATTGCCTGCGATTGTTTCTTTTCGCCAGGTGTCGTGGGGCTGTTGCGCAAGAACGCCTCCAGGATACCCTCCAGGCGGGTTGGGTCCTGGCGGCGGATGATGCGGCCATTATGGGCAATGGCAATCTGGCCGGTCTCTTCCGACACAATGACCACCACCGCATCACTCACTTCGCTAATGCCCAGGCCGGCCCGATGACGCAGCCCCATCTGCCTGTCGGAGAGGCTGGAAGTGGAGAGGGGCATGACGCAGGCGGCCGCGGCAATCTTGTCATCGCGAATAATCACGGCCCCATCATGCAGCTCTGTGTGTTTGTTGAAAACGGTTAGCAGCAGTTCCGGCGATGGCTTCGCCTCCATCAAAATGCCAGTGTCGATGTACTCTTGCAAGCCTGTATCCATCTCGAACACAATCAACGCCCCATGGCGCCGCTGCGAGAGGCGCAGGCAAGCTTTGGCCACCACACTGACCGAGTAGTACTCTTTGTTGCGCCGAAACCAACGCGTGAACTGGCCGGTACGCCCCAACTGCTCCAGGGCGCGGCGCAGTTCTGGCTGAAAGATGACTGGAATGGCTACCAACAGCGCCGGCACCATTTTGCCGATGAGCCAGGTCAGGGCCGGCAGGTCGATAACTAATGAGAAGGCCCAAAAGGAGAAGACAAAGACCAACAACCCGCGCAGCAGGGTGACGGCCCGCGTGCCCCGGATGAGCATCAACAGACCGTAGATCAGGGTCGTGACCAGCAGGATGTCTATGATCGCGCCTGGATCTTTGAGTTGGTTCAGGTAGTAGTCCAAGTCAATCTCCGCAGAAGCGTGCGTCCTCTCCCGGCCGGGAGCATGACACAAACCGGACGAGGGGTCTAAAGCTTTGCCGCGGCGCCAACCCCCTGCGGGGCAGGCAAACAGCGACAAATAGTACTCACGTGGAGGTATTTATAACACCAAATCTTACCAGCCGGCACACATTCTCACCAGACTGGTAGTTAAACTTTATGATTTCTAAATATGCGCCAGGCGCAGACGAGGGAAGCTAAAGCGATTGGTGCAACTGCTTGAGCAGTTGCTGATAACTGGCCACGTTGGGTGGGCTTAACTGGACAATTCGCGTGATGGTGGCAATGGCCTTCTGGGTTTCACCGGCATCTAACTGAGCCTCGCCCAGCTTATCCAACAGGGCGATGGCATCTTGCTGCCGTCTTTGCGCCACATATAGGCGCACCAACCGTTCCACTAGACCCACAGAGGTTGGGTAGCGGCTGACCATGTCTTCCAGAATTCCGGGCACTTTTGCCCCCCGGCCGGAACCGATTAGCTGCTTCAGATACAAGTCAAGTTCACTCAGGGCCAGGTTAGGCTGCCCCAGCTTATAGTACAGGTCAATTAGCGTAATAGCCGTTCGCTCATCCGCCGGATCCGCTTTGCGCAGTTCCTGGTACGCTACCAAAGCCCGCCGCCAATCCAGGCGCTGCAGGTCAATATCGGCGATGAGGCGCAGCAAGCGCGGCCGCCACTTCTTATCGGCCGAACCGCGCGGCGCCAGCTTCAGGGCATCCTGATACGTTTCCCGGGCTTTGTCGGTCTGGGCCAACTGGTAATACGCCTCGCCCAGGGCAATATAATGTTCCAGCGAGCGGTCAATCTGGCCGTGCCGTTTCAGCAGGTCTACCAGGCGGGCCCGGATCGAAAAGTCGAGCGGCGAGACGTCGATCACCCGCTCATACATGCTGATCGCCCCGTTCATGTCGCCGCGAATGCGGAAGGTGTCGCCGATGACCACGAATTTGTTCACCGCCGCTTCCGTGCGCCCCTGTTTGGCCAGCAGTTCGGCTAACTGGATATGGCTGGGCAGGTAATCAGGCGAGATGGCGATGGCCCGGAACACCTCTTCCACGGCCGAGTTGTACATCCCGCGCTGCTCAAAGGCCCGGCTCAGATACAACGATTCCAGGACCTGCTCGGTTCCGGCGGTCAGGATGTCGCCCAGGATCATGATCCGGTCCCCGGACAGGGCATCTAGCCGGGTGCGCGCCTCCTTCACCTTATCTTCCCAGCCTTTGTGGCCCAGGAAGTCAACCAGGGCATTGGAGAAGGCCAGCGCCTGGTCGCGCTCGCCTTTGGTCATCAGGCCATCGGCCAGGTGTTCGTAAAGCTCAATGAGCCGGTCGGCCTGGTCATGCTGGACGGTGGAGAGGTCGACGATTTTCAGGACGGTGATGAAGTGTTCTACGGCTTTGTCGATCTGGCCGCGGGCCCGGTAGCACTCACCCAGGGCAAAATGGCTGCCCAGGCGATATTCGTGGCTTTCGACGGCGATGCTGAATTCGCGGATGGCATCTTCAAAGCGCAGCTTGTCCTGATAGAGCAGGCCCAGATTGAAGTGGGCGGCGCTGCTGGTGACGCCGCCGGCAATGGCTTCTTCGTAGCAGCTGATGGCTTCATTGGCCAGACCGCGGGTCTGGAAGTCGAGGGCCTGGCTGATGAGGGCGTCTCGTTCCAGTTTGCTCAGACCGTGGTCCCCGGCCGGGGTGGCCAGCGGCACTTCTTCGTCAACGTCTTCGAAAATCTCTTCGGCCAACTGCTCCAGAGCCAGCCGGCGAGCATCCTGCACCGGGCTGGCCTCGCCGGTGGTCACCGTCTCCAGGCTCCAGCCCTCCGGGGGAACCTCAAAGGCGGCGGTCATTTCAGCCAGGGTGGCCGACAGGTCGTGGTCGCGCGGCCCGGCCGGGGCCGGCACCGCCTCTTGCGCGAGCTGTTCACCGTGCTGCAGCAGTTCAATGGCCGTCATAATATCTGGATTACGCGGGTCCAGCTTTAGCGCCGCCTGGCAGGTCTGCAGCGCTCTGGCCTCATCGCCATTGGTCTGGAAAATGCGGGCAATGGCCAGATATTCACGCACGGCCGGCGCAATTTGCCCCTGGCTGGTGTAGAAGCGGGCCAGGCGTTGGTGGGCACCCAGCAGGCCGGGATTCAGGCGCACCGCCCGCAGCCAGTTGGCCACAGCCTGGTCTACCACGCCGCGCCGCAGTTCCACTTCGCCGATGGCCATGTAGGTCTGGCTGGCGGGCTGAAGCTGGCCCAGCCGTTCCTGCACATCGGCCACCTGGCGCAGGTAAATAACGTCGCCCTGGGAGTAGCGGGCGGCCCACTTGTAGTTTTCCAGCGCCTTGTCCAGCATTTCCTGCGAGAAGTAGGCCATGCCCAGCCCGGCATAGGGGGCGGGGCGGTCGGAAAACTCATGCAGGGCCATTTCGAAGGCGTGAATGGCGTCTGCCCATTTCTGGTCCCAGCTATAGGAATGCCCTCGACTTAGGGCTTCTTCGTAGCGTGCTTCATTGGCCACGCGCAGTCTCCCATTTCAATGCCAGTGTGCTGTCTGTGCCTGTCTGGACTGGCCATTGAGTATATCACAGGCAAAATGAAAATAAAACGAGGTAATTGGTCATGCAAAGCACAGCAAGGCCGATAATGACGACCGGTGCTAACCCGGCCGCGCCATCAGCCACGAGCAAAAAAAGAGAGCCTCTTATGGGAAGCTCTCGGTTATTGGCCAGACAATATTGAAATTTACCGCAGTTCGCGTTGGAAGGGGAAGAGCGCCACCGGAATCAGCTTAATATGCTGAACCGCGAACGGAATACCAATAATCGTGATCGCCGTGATGGCCGCTGCCGTCAGGTGCGCCAGGGCAATCTCCCAGCCAAACAAGACGATCCAGATAACGTCAAAAAACAAGGCCAGCGGGCTTTCCATCTGCCGGTTGACCACCACTTCCTTGCCAAACGGGGCAAACGTAGCCACGCCCAATCGAATAGACTGAATTCCAAAAGGAATGCCCACGATGGTCAGGCATAAGAGTAGCCCGCCGATAATGTACCCCACGCCGGCGATGAACCCGCCGAAGATAAGCCAAAGAATGTTGCCTAAGCAGCTCATGTTATTCTCCTGATTGCTGGTCATTGGCCGCCGGTAACTATGCTACCCCCACGACTTGTACCGGAAAGCTGTAACCGATATCTTGTAACCTGAACCTCTATACGCACCCGGCCGGGATCCGTTGCGATGGTCGTCCAATCCAATGTGCGCTAGAATCCCCCATCCGGCCGGACAACGCCCGCGCGGCCCAACCCCCACCCGGCCGGGAGGACAAACAATGACCCAACCACACCAGCAGCACCCCATGATCCGGCTGTGGGACTACGCCGATCGCTATCGCGGCCGCATCATCCAGGCCACTGCTTACAGCATCCTCAACAAAATCTTCGACCTCGCGCCACCCGTCCTCATCGGCGCAGCCGTCGACGTCGTCGTCCAGCAAGAAGACTCCTTCATCGCCCATTGGGGCATCACCGACGTTGCCACCCAACTGTGGGCCCTGGCCGGCCTCACCGTCCTCCTGTGGGGGTTAGAATCCATCTTCCAGTACGCTTATGACGTTGCCTGGCGCAACCTGGCCCAATCCGTGCAGCACGAACTGCGCGTCTCCGCCTATGGCCACGTGCAAGGGCTGGAACTGGCCTACTTCGAAGACCGCAGCACCGGTGGCCTCATGGCCATCCTCAACGACGACATCAACCAGCTAGAACGCTTCCTGGACGGTGGGGCCAACGACGTCATCCAGCTCATCACCACCATCGTCGTCATCGGCGGCGTCTTCTTTGTCCTGGCCCCCAGCGTCGCCTGGATGGCCATCATTCCCATGCCCATCATCGTCTGGGGATCGCTGCGCTTCCAGCGGCGCATTGCCCCGCGTTATGCCGCCGTGCGCGAGAAAGTGGGCAGCCTCAGCGGCCAATTAGGCAACAACCTGGGCGGCATCGCCACCATCAAGAGCTACACCGCCGAGAGCCATGAAGTGGCCCGCATTACGCGCGAAAGCGACGCCTACCGCCAGGCCAACCGGGCGGCCATCCGGCTGAGCGCCGCCTTTGTGCCCCTCATCCGCATCGCCATCATGGCCGGCTTCATCGCCATTCTGGTCTTTGGCGGCCAGCTCACCATCACCGGCCAGCTCAATGTGGGCGTCTACAGCGTGCTAATCTTCATGACCCAACGCCTGTTATGGCCGCTCACCCGCCTGGGGCAAACGCTGGACCTGTATCAGCGGGCCATGGCCTCCACGGCACGGGTCATGGACCTGATGGATACACAGCCAGGCATCATTAGCGGCGATGAGCCGCTGCCCAGGCCAGCAGTGCAGGGAGAAGTGCGGTTCGACAACGTGACCTTTGGCTATGGCAATGGCCTGGAAGTGATTCGCGAACTATCATTGTGCGTCCCGGCCGGGGAGACAGCCGCCATTGTGGGTGCCACCGGCTCCGGCAAAAGCACCCTGGTCAAACTCCTGCTGCGCTTCTACGACGTACAGCAAGGCAGCATTCGCCTGGACGGGCACGAACTGCGCCAACTGCAGGTGCGCGATCTACGCCAGGCCATCGGTTTTGTCAGCCAGGACGTCTTCCTCTTTCATGGCACCGTGCGCGAAAACATCGCCTACGGCACCTTCGATGCCAGCATGGAAGCAATTGTAACCGCGGCCAAAATCGCCGAAGCACACGACTTCATCATGGAACTGCCCGACGGCTACGAGACCATCGTCGGCGAACGCGGCCAAAAACTCTCCGGCGGCCAGCGCCAGCGCATCTCCATTGCCCGCGCCGTACTCAAAGACCCGCCAGTGCTCATCCTGGATGAGGCAACCTCCTCCGTAGACAACGAGACAGAAGCGGCCATCCAGCGTTCCCTGGAGCGCATCGTGGTCAACCGCACCACCATCGTCATAGCCCACCGGCTGTCCACGGTACGCAGCGCCGACCGCATCTTTGTGCTGGACCGCGGCCGGCTCCGCGAACAAGGGCGGCACGAGGAGTTGGTGGCCAGCGACGGCATCTACGCCGCCCTGTGGAAGGTGCAAACGGGCGAACAACTGCGCGCCCTCCCCGGCCGGGGCAATGGGCATACCAACATCCCGGCCGGGGCCAGCTAAACACCCGCCCTGGCATTCGATACCGCATATCACACCGGTCAGTTCACAACAGGCATACGGCAATCCAAAGCAAAGGCGTGGTTCTGCCCATCACATAACCAACAAAGCTTCATTCAGCAAAACAGGAGACCCAACAATGGCATTCAACTTGCGCAACCGGAACTTCTTGAAAGAGCTAGATTTCACCAAAGAAGAGTTTGTCTACCTGCTCAAACTCTCAGCCGACCTGAAGGCCGCCAAATATGGCGGCTACGAGCAGCAGCGCCTGAAAGGTAAAAACATCGCCCTGATCTTTGAGAAAACCTCCACCCGCACGCGCTGCGCCTTTGAAGTCGCCGCTTACGATCAGGGAGCCCACGTGACTTACCTGGGCCCGGCCGGGTCACAAATCGGCCACAAAGAGTCCATGAAAGACACCGCCCGGGTGTTGGGCCGCATGTACGACGGCATCGAATATCGCGGCTTTGCCCAGGAGACCGTCGAAATCCTCGGCCAATACGCCGGCGTCCCCGTCTGGAACGGCCTGACCGACACCTTCCACCCCACCCAAACGCTGGCCGACGTGCTCACCATGCAAGAACACAGCAACAAACCCCTGGAACAAATCGCCTACTGCTATATCGGCGACGCCCGCTACAACATGGGCAACTCGCTCATGATTACCGGCTGTCTACTGGGAATGGATGTGCGCATCTGCAGCCCCAGGCAGTTAGCACCAGACGAGGCCCTGGTCAACCAGGCGCGTGAACTGGCCCAAAGATACGGGGCGCGCCTGACCATTACCGAGGACGTTGCCCAGGCCGTGCACGGCGTTGATTACATCCACACCGACGTGTGGGTCTCCATGGGCGAACCGGCCGAAGTATGGGATGAGCGGGTCAGGCTGCTCAGAGCCTACCAGGTCAATGCCGCCCTGATCGAGCTGACCGGCAACCCCCAGGTCAAATTCATGCACTGCCTGCCCGCCTTCCACAACCGCGAAACCAAAATAGGCGAGGAGATTTACCAGCAAACCGGGCTAGATGGGCTGGAAGTAACCGACGACGTGTTCGAGTCGTGGCGCTCCATCGTCTTTGACCAGGCAGAGAACCGGATGCACACCATCAAGGCCGTGATGGTGGCCACCCTGGGCAGCTAGCCCTTTGCCCCAGCCATCCGCCGCAGCAGGCTGGCCAGGTAGGCTTCCAGGCGCTGGCCCAGCAAGGGCGGTGTTAGATGGTGCAGGCCGTTGGCCGGCCAGCCATCGTACACCGTCAGTTGTTCCGGATTGAAGTCGAACAGGCAGCGCAGGTCCCAGTAAGGATGATATATGAACTGCTGGCCGGCCAGCCGCTGGTAAGCAATCAGGAACTGATCAGCGGCAGCCAGGCCATGTATCTGGGCCAGGTTGATACGGCAGTGACCCACATCTACCCCGGCCGGGCCGCGGCACGCATTCACCCAATCCACCACCCCACTCACCTGCCCCCCCTGCCACAGCACATTGGTCGGGTGATAGTCCCGGTGGATGAAGCACAACGGAGCGGGCGGCGGTGCAAAGGATAACTGCGCCAGCCCCGCCCGCCACAGCGCCGGGTCCGCCGACCAGGCCGGGACAACCGGCGCGGGGTTATAGGGGAAGAACTGCCAGGCAAAATCGGCCGGTTGGGCATGAATGACCACCAGGGCAGCGGCCAGCTCCTGCAGCCAGGCAGCCATATCTGCGGGCTGCAACACAACCCGGCCGGGGAGCCGGGTCATCAAAATGGCCGGCACGTCACACCCTGCCCCCGTTTCATCCACGGCCACCAGCAGCGGGGTTGGGAGGGAAGCCGCGGCCATGTGGGCCAGGGCGGCGGCTTCGTGGGCGGCCAGGTCTGGCTCTTCAGCCAGCCAGTCGGCCTGGGTGAAGCGGCGCAGCACCAACTGTTGGGGCGGCTGCCCAGGCTTCCTTTGCTGCACAGTCAGGCTGTGCAGCGTGGCCGAGGTGGCCCCGGCCAGCGGCTGCACGGCCACAATCTGGCTGTCGTCACCTAAAACATGGCGCAGCCAGCGGCGGGTGGCGGCGGGAAGCAGGCTAAGTACCGCTTCTGGGCTGCTCATGGCGGCTCAGGCAGCTTTGGGGTGCTTGGCGGTGTGCCCCGGCCGGGCTCGCTTCTGCGAGACCTGGATGAGCAGCGCCGCCACCACCAGGACCACGGCCACGCCGCCCAGGATAGGCCAACTGCTCCCCCCGGCCGGGCGCACCTCAATCTCAAACGCCGCCTCACCCGCCCCGACCGGGCCGTCAATCAGCACCGCCACCTGCCAGGCGCCTTCCACCGGCACTTCCAGGTCTGTCTCATAGAAGAGCTTGTTGGTGGCGCCCTGGTGGGTGGCCAGCCCACCCACCGGCCGCACCTCTGGCGGCTGGTTTTGGGGGGTCAGGGCCACGCGGACGGCAGCGTTCAACACAATCTCGCCATTCTCCGCGCCGGGGGGCGGCGGCTCCGACACGGCAACGGTGAAGTGCACCGTTCCCACCCGCAGCGGGTCCGGGTTGGTCCAAACGGAGACCAGGTAAGGCCCGGCCGGGCTGTTCACAAGCTGCGGTTTGCCACCCCCGTGCGCCCCGGCCGGGGGCGGCGCAGCCAACAGCCAGGCAGCCAGCAGCAGGCAAATGGCCAGCAGCGGCCAGAGATAGTGCGGCAGCCGGCGGCTCATCCGCTCTTCCCCTTTACCTTAATACCGGGCGCGGCCATTGTCTCGTTGGTCGACCATTGATCGATGGGCAGCGGCGGCTTCCTGTCTTCAGTTTGCAGCCAGCCGGCAGCCAGGATGAGCGTGGCAATGATGTACATCATGCTGCCCGGCACCCACATAATCACACCGCCCAACATCTGGTCTTGCAGCACCGACAGCCCCCACGGCCGGGGAACGCCCAGGTAGTAGGTGTAAATGGGGGCGGTAGCAAAGGCGATGGAAACGCCAAGCAGCATGGTCGGCGGGATGGCGGCAACAACAAAGGCCATGCGCGCCGGCGTAGACATCTGCTTGTGAATGCGCGGCCCTGCGCCAACGACCAACCACCAGTAAGCCAGAGACGGCAGGAAGAAGGAGAAGTGCTCCAGGTCATGTACCCACTGGTTGGTGAGGGCCAGGTTGTAGGCGTTGGGATCATGCCAGCCAACCAGCAGAGAGACGTACACCATCCACACGATGCCCGGCCCGGTGACGGTGCGCAGGGTACGGCGGAAGGCGGATTCGCGGTGCAGCACATGGCTTAACCCCCGGCCGGCGATGTGTCGCCCCCCGGCCGGGAGACCCCACAACACAAACGGCAGCGGATTGGCCAGCATTAACAGCGGCGGGGCCAGCATAATCAGCAGCAAATGCTGGATCATGTGCATGAAGAAGAACTGCCCGGCCAGCGCTTCAATGGGCGATAACAAAGCCAGCGCAATCAGCAGCAGCCCCGCCAGATAGGCGGTCAGCCGCCAGCCGTTGGCCACTCCCCTATCACGGCGACGTTTGCGACGCAGCCGCCACCAGCCAACGCCATACAGCACGCCAACCAACAACAGCGAGAGAATAACCTCTGGCCGCCAATTCCAGGAAGCGAAAACAGCTTTGGTAACAGGATCCATAGTCACAAAAAAAACCCCCGGCTAGCCGAGGGTTTTTCCGTTTTAGTCGCTCAACTAGCCCAGATGAATCGGGCTGCCTATCAGGTACAGCGCCGGGTAGAAGAAGACCCAGACAACGTCTACATAGTGCCAGTAAATGGCACACGCCTCTACCCCCCAATGGCGTTCAACGGTGTAGTGGCCGCGCCGACCGTTGTTCCAGACAATGGCAATGAAGATGAGACCGGTCAGCACATGCAGGGCATGGATACCGGTCATGCCAAAGAAGACCGCCCCAAACGCGCCATCAGTGGGACTCAGCTCACCGTTCCATTCCAGGCCCACCACGCCAATGAGGAAGGTCAGGCCCAACACAAAGGTCAAGACCAGGCCGCGCGAGAAATTCTTGCGGTCACCGCTCCGCATAGCCGCTTCGGCCCAGGCCATAGCGCCGCTGCTCAGCAGCAGCACGCTGGTGGTAACCAAGCCCAGGGTCTGGCTTAGCTCCGGCCGGGTGTTGCCCCACAAATAAAAGCGGGCCGCCAAAAAAGCCACAAACAAGAAGACTTCAGAGATACAGAAGAGCCATAGACCCAGGCGGTTGTTCCGTAGTTGGACCGCGTAAGATGGTTCATGAGCATCATGCTCGGCATGGGTGTCATGCGCAGTAACGGCAGCCATTAGTGACCCTCCTGACGCCAAAGGCGATAGATATGCATGAAGTAATTGACGATCAGGCCCGCTTTGGCCAGGGCCACAATGAACAGAAGCGCTGTGGACGGATAATACAGGGCGATAGCAAATTCAACCCCGGTCAGCACAGCCAGAATCACGAAAACGATGAAAACCTGACGATAAGCAGCACTCTTTTCCATAAAACGAATTCCTCACCAAAAACGTGGTTGCCAGGAACCACGCCCTCCTCCTTTTGCGGCACTCAGTTAGTCGCCGGCGGCCACAACGGCCGTGCCGGGATGCATGTTCACATAAGAGCCAGACAACCCATAGTCATACGGATCACCCACAACTTCAAACGGCTCGTCGTAGTTCATTTCGGGCATGGGCGATGCCACCTGCCATTCAGGCGAACGAGAGCGCCACGGGTTGGTAACAGCGACTTGCTGGGTGCGCGCGCTGCTAACCAGGTTGTAGACCATGATAATGATGGACCAGGCAATGACCAGGGCAGCAATGGTGATGAGGGTCTGGGTGAAGTCGATGCCCAGCGCCGGGTCATAGTCGGCGATACGGCGGCGCATACCCAGCAGCCCAACATGCATCTGGCCCAGGCTCATCACCCAGAAGCCGGGCACCATCAGCCAGAAGTGCAGTTTGCCAAGCTTCTCGTTATACATCCGGCCGGTAATCTTGGGATACCAGTAGTAGAGGGCAGCAAAGAAGGGGAAGACGAAGCCACCGAACATCGTGGCGTGGAAGTGACCCACCACCCAGTAGCTGTCATGCAGGTGCAGGTCGGTGGGCACAGTGCCCAGGATGGGGCCGGTAACGCCACCGATGAGGAAGACGGAAATGGCCCCCAGAACAAAGAGCATGGGTGTAGGCAGCGAAATCTTGCCTCCCCACAAGGTACCAATCCAGCTAAAGAATTTTACGCCGGTAGGCACTGCCACCAACAGCGTGGCGAACATAAAGGGGATGCGCAGGACGTCGTTCATGCCGGAGGTGAACATGTGGTGCGCCCAAACCAGGAAGCCGACGAGGGCGATGGCGATGCTGGACAGGGCAATCCATTTGTAGCCGAAGAGGGGCTTGCGCGAGAAGACTGGCAGAAGCTCGCTGATAACCCCCAATCCGGGCAAGACGAAGACGTAGACCACGGGATGTGAGTAGAACCAGAAGAGATGCTGGTAGAGAATGGGATCGCCGGGTGGCAACCCGGCCGGGGCCGTAGGTTCAAAAAAGCCCAGCCCAAACAAACGCTGCATCGTCACCATCAACAGCGCCACACCTACCGTTTGGGTGGCCGTGAACTGAATCAACGAAGCTGCCAGCGCCCCCCAGACAAAAATCGGCATCCGGAACAGGCTCATGCCCGGCGCCCGCATCGTCAGCACCGTTACAATCAGGTTTATGGCCCCAGCAATCGACGAGAAGCCGATCATATAGAAGCCCAGCAAGAACAACTGCGTGCCGATTGGTCCCCGGATACTCAGCGGTGGGTAGCCCACCCAGCCAGTATCCCAGCCGCCACCCACAAACATGGCCAGCAGCAAGAGCATCGCCGACGGCAGCGTAACCCAATAGCTAAACGCATTGAGCCGCGGGAAAGCCATGTCCTGGGCGCCAATCATCATCGGCACCAGGTAATTGGACATAGCACCAACACCCAACAAGATGCTGGCAATCATAATAATGCCGTGCGCGCTGAAGATGGTGTTGTACTGCTGCATGCTCAGGAACTGCATGCCGGGCATCGCCAATTCCATGCGGAAGATTAGCGCCAGGATACCGCCCACCATAAGCACCACCAGCGAGGTCACGCCATACTGAATGCCAATAACCTTGTGGTTGTAATCCACGCTAAAATAGCGTGTCCATACTGGCTTACCTTCCGGCGGTCCGTGGTGTAGGGGGGTCTTTTTACCAGCGGCCCATTTGATCCAGTCGGTAAGCACCCCAGAGAACAGCAGCGCCGTGAAGGCTCCCAAGAAGGCACCGGCAACCCATGCCGCCTCGGGGTCCGGTTCCAGGCCCATGGCGGCACGAATGCCGTTCACCAGGGCAATAGCCAGGCCCAGACCCACAAATTGGCCGACAATGGCACGAACGATGCCTAGAGAAAAGAAGTGTCGCATAATTATTCCCTCTTCTTACTCAAGCGTTTTGATGAAGGCAATCAAATCTTCCGCGATGTTGATCTGACCACCATACTTCGCCTCTTCCTCGGCAAAGCGATCCTGGAAGTTTTGGGGCATAAGATTAGGCGTGAAGCCCTGCACAACGTGAAGGTTGGGTGTGTAGATGGAACTGGTGATGTAGGCGTCGTCAGCGACCAGGCTGGTGCCATCATCAAAGATTCTCTCGGAGCCGTAGAGACCCTGCCAGCTTGGGCCAACAACCACGGTGCCGTCCAGGCTGTGGCAGGCATTGCAACCGTAATCCTCGTACCATTTCTGCCCGCGCTCTTCGGCCGTCAGGTTGGTTACGGAGACAAGCTGCGACTCTATCCATTTGTCAAAATCTGCCTGGCTGACTACGTGGACCGGGGCCAGCATGGTGGCATGCTGGGTGCCGCAAATCTCGGCACACCGCACTTTGTATTCGCCGATGAGGCTGGGGGTAATGCGCAAAACCTTTTGCTGGCCGGGCACCAGGTCTTGCTTCATGCGGAATTCTGGCACCCAGAAAGAGTGTAGTACATCCAGGGAGTTCAACTGGAACTGAACTGGCTGGCCTTCGACCAGATAAAGTTCGGTAGTCCGCAAATCGTCGTATTCGGGATACTCGAAGTACCAGGACCACTGCTGGCCGTAGACTTTGATGACGACCTCGTCTGGATTGGGGCTGGTCAGGTCGTTGAGCATCTGTGCGCCCCAAACGCCAAAGAAGACGACAGCCGCCAGCGGCAAGATGGTCCAGGCAACTTCCAGGCCAGTATGTCCATGGAAATGATCCCCCTCGGCCTCTTCATCCTCTTCCGGTTTGCGGCGGAAGAGGACCAGGGCGTAGAGGGCAAAGACGACGACCAGCGAAAACAGGAATGAGATCATTAAGAAATGAGAATGAAAGAGGGTGTCGATGGGTCCTGCTTGGGCGCTGGCCGCGACTGGCAGCCGGAAGATGATTGTGAGCAAGCCATAGATGGCAGCAGTAGACGCTGCAATCAGAATTGCCACAGCAACAAAATGCTTTCCATATTTCATTTGCGCTTCCCTAACAAGTAGAAATTCCAGGTTGGTTAACAAATAGGATGGCGTTGACCTCGCAAAAGCCTGTGCATATTATCACAAAGGTATGGTGATGCAAAGGGATTTGCTATGTAGTTGGGATGAAAAAGCGTGGCGATTGCTGGCATGGCGACCCCCGGCCGGGGTAATTTACACCTGGTGACCAGTTGCCTGCCCCTACAGTCTGTATCTGGTCACCAGGCGCAATATCATGCGGGTAGCCCCAAATTCTACCCGCCAGGAACTTCCAACAGCTCGGGCAACGGCCCGCCGCGATGGCGACGGACCAGCAGCAAGATAGCCAGCGAGAGTAGAGAGCCAACGGTGGCCGCCCCCACCCACCAGCCCCGCTGATTGGGATGGGCGGCCACAATGGTCACGTTGCGGTCATACTGCATCAGGTCATGGTGCAGTTGCGTGGTGAACCCGGCCGGGGGGGAAACCGGGACCAACACTTGCTTCACCGCACGCGCTAACTGCAGCAGCGGGGCAACCTCGTCCCCATACAACAGCGCCAGCGACTCTGTCTGATCCTGGCCGGCATTCAGCGCATCGGCATGCATCGTCAGCAGGTCGACTAACTCATTACGCCTATATCCAAACATTACGACCCCCTTTGCGCACCGCCCGGCAAAGCCGGCGCTGCACATCGTTCCTAGAGAGAAGCACGGTCATTGGGTCGGGCATCGGGTTCGTTCGCTCCCGGCCGGGCAAAACCATACCCGGCCGGGGGCACCCTACGCCCACCAACAGACACTACGCCACCTCTGGAATTGCCACCAGGCCCAAAGCGCCCGGTCCCAGATTAATGGCCACCGAAATAGCCATATTCACCAGATACTCTTCGGTAATATTGAAACTACTGCGCGCCATTTCCAGCAGCGACCGGCCAGCCTGTTCCGCGCCACCGTGCATCACCGCCAGCTTCACCGGCTTGTCCCCCACATCCGCCTTCACGGCATCGATCATGTAAGCCAACGCCTTGTTATAGGTACGCACCTTACCAGCCTCAGTGATGATCCCATCCTTCAGCGTCATAATCGGCTTAATATTCAGCAGCGTAGCCATGGTAGAGCGCATAGAGCTAACCCGCCCACCCTTCACCGCATACTCCAGGCTGTCAATCAGGAAGTAAATGGACTGCGACTGGAGCATTTCATCCAGGCGCGCCTTGATGGCGGCATAATCATGGCCGTCCGCCGCCATACGCGCCGCCTCAATGGCCATCAACCCCTGCCCGGCCGACCCCGCCTGCGAGTCATAGAGATGGAACGTTCCCTGCCCAACCAGTTCCCGGCCGGCAGCCACAGCCGAAGCATACGTCCCGCTCAGCTTCTCACTCACCGTAATAGTCAGCACTTCCGATTCCCCTTCCGCCAGAATCGATTTATAGATCTCCGCAAACTGATACGGTGTCGGCTGCGACGTCTTGGGGAAATTGTGGGCACCCACCGTCTTCACCTTTTCATAGAAGGCATCATGATCCATGCTAATGCCAGACAAAAACTGCTCGGTGCCAAACATAATGTTAATCGGCACAATAATAATGTTGTACTTCTCAGCCACATCCGCAGGCACATCACCTGCATCGTCCATTACAATTCGCATTTTTCCTCTCCTAATCCCTGAAATCTCTATCACTGCCAGACCACGTGCCAGGCGCAATTACCCAAACCCCTGATCTTTGCCGCCGGACAACCAGCCCCGCAAGCGCACATACCGGGGCGCGGCCACGGGCACTATCGCCCCGTGCAAATCCTCACGCAAGGCCAGCAGCGTACGATGATACAATGACTTAATCGCCCCCTCGCTGCGCCCCATAATCGCCCCGATCTCGGCATTAGAAAGCTGTTCTACAAACTTGAAGATCAGCAAATCTTGCCGTTCGGCCGGCAGCCGCCGGATGGCAGCCAGGAGCGCTTCGTTATCGTTTGATAATTCAACCAGGCGATCCGGACCATCGGCAAAGAGCTGCCAGTGAGCCAGGTCATCCAGGTTAATGGTTTTGCGCCGGTTACGGTCACGGTGCCAATTCGCCATCAGGTTATGCGCAATACGGTAAAGCCAGGCAGAAAACGGCACGCCCTGGTCTTCGTAGCGCTCAATGTGCTGCATGGCCCGGATGAAGACACGTGCGGTCAAATCTTCTGCATCGGCATGACTGCCGGTCTTGTAATAAACGTAGTTGTATATCTTGTCGACGTGGCGCTCATACAGTTGCCCGAAGGCCTCTTTGTCTGTCTTGGCGCGTTCAACCAGCGTCGCTTCATCCATGCCGGTATCTTCCGCAGCGTTGGCCGCCTTTGGCGCTTGCGCCACTGGCAGCGTCGCCGCCATTGTGCCGGGCATGTTTTCTTAGAAAACACGCCGCAAGGGAAATGGTTGCGCTAACTTGACCGTATCTTGCTGCACGAGGCCCTGGTTGCAAAAAAACTCCCGCAAGTTGCCCAGGCAGAAAGCTTTGGCCGGCAATCTTCGGGAGGTCACGATGCAGCCTGTTTCGCAGCAGACCGACGATTAAAAAGAGTATAACAGAAGGGGCGCAAGCCGCCTACATCTTGACGCCGGCCGGGGTGTGAGTTATTCTGGCCTCCTTGTGCAAAGATTACGCGAGCGTAAAAGATTGATGGGTAAACGACTTAACTGGTTGAAGCGTCAGGGGCTGCTGTTTTGGCTGGGGCTGCTGCTGTTGCTGCTGGCAGCGAGCGGCTGCACGCATGCCGCCGATGCCCGTAACCAGGCCGCCGGGTTTACCCCGGCCGGGGCAAACCCCGCCTCCACCACCCCACCGCCCACCCTTAGCCCGCCAACAGCCACGCCGCCTGCCAGCCAGGGCAAAGCCGTTTACAATACACCGGTCGTTAGCCCGCAGCCCACCCCCACCCTGGCCGCCACGCAGCCACCCCCTAACACAGCAGCACCCGGCCGGGCGGTGCCCAGCCCCACCGCCGAGCTAATCCCCTTGCCTGGTCTGCGCCCCACCAGCGACCGGCCGCCCAATCCCACGCCGCTGCCCCCCCTACCCACACCCTACAAAACGTATAGCTGGACGCTAAAAGTGCCCATTCTGATGTACCATTACATCAGCGTCCCCCCGGCCGGGGCAGACGAATACCGCACAGACCTCTCCGTTGACCCGGTTCAATTCCGGGCGCAGATGGAATACCTGGCCAACAACGGCTTCACCACCATCGACCTGTACGACCTCTCCCTGGCCATCACCAACAAGCAGCCCCTACCGCCCAAGCCCGTCATCCTCACCTTTGACGACGGCTACCTCGACATCTACCAAAACGCCTTCCCCATCCTGCAAGAGTTCGGCCTCAAAGGCACCTTCTTCATCATCACCGAATTCATCGACAACGGCTATCCCGACTACATGAGTTGGGCGATGATCGAAGAGATGGCCGCTGCCGGCCAGCGCATGGAATCCCACTCCAAAACTCACCCAGACCTGCGTGAACAAACCCACGAGTACCTCATCTGGCAGATTCTGGGCTCACAGCAAACACTGGCCGCGCACATCGGCTACACACCACGCTACTTCTGCTATCCCGGTGGCCATTACGACGAGGCGACCATAGCCGTGCTGAAGGAGCTGGATTTTTGGGGGGCGGTTACCACGGCCGGGGGAAAGTGGCATAACTTTGAGGATCGTTACGAGTGGACCCGGCTGCGTATGCGCTTCACCACCAGCCTGCCCGACTTCATCACCATGGTTGAGCCGCTGGAGTAGTTCCGGCCTGGGCCGGTCCTGGCCGTACAGGAGAGCAAATGACCGCTGATTTACGAGGCAAGGTGGCCCTGGTTACCGGTGGGGCGGTGCGGGTGGGTCGGGCAATTTCACTGGCCCTGGCCGCCGCCGGCTGCGATTTGTTGATCCATTATGGCCGCTCGGCAACCCCGGCCGGGGAGACAGCCACCGCCGCCCGCGCATTCGGGGTAAACGTTCACACTCACCAGGCCAACCTGGCCGATGCCGCCGAAACAGCCGGGATCATCCCCGCCGGGGTTGCGGCCCTGGGCCACATAGACATCCTGATCAACAACGCAGCCATCTTCCTGGATGGTGGGCTGGCCGACACCACCCTGACAATGTGGCAAACGCAAATGGCCATCAACCTGCAAGCGCCCTTTCTCCTGAGCCAGGCCTTTGTACAGCAGTTGGGAACCCGGCCGGGGCAAATCATCAACATCAGCGATGCCCGCATCACCCGGCCGGGGGCCGATCACTTCGCCTACCGGCTGACCAAAACCGCCCTGGTAGCCATGACCGAGGGGCTGGCGCTGGAGCTAGCACCCCACGTGCGCGTCAACGCCGTAGCCTTGGGGGCCATTTTGCCCCCGCCCGGCGAGGATGAGCGCTACATCCAGGCCTTGGCGCAGCAGCGGGTGCCCCTGCGCCGGCCGGGCAATGCCCAATTGGTAGCTGAAAACGTGCTGCATTTACTGCGCCAGGAATTCCTCACCGGCGTCACCATCCGCCTGGACGGCGGCGAATTTCTATAACCCTTGGCTACTGCACAGCCTCGGCGAAAATCGGACCCAATCACATGGCCGGCAACGCCAATTTTCAGACCGGATTGGCCTAATCTGGACAACGACTGAAAAAGCTGCGGCCACCAGCCTGAACGAGGACAACATGGACAAAATCATCATCAGGGATCTGCTGCTGCGCGGCATTGTGGGCATCAATCCCGACGAGCGCAAAAACAAGCAAGACATTCTTATCAACATGGTCATCTACGCCGATATCCGCCCGGCAGCCGCCTCCGACAACATCGCAGACGCCGTCAACTACAAGAGCATTACCAAGCGGGTCATTCAACACGTGGAAGCCTCCGCCGATTTTCTGGTGGAAAAGCTGGTGACGGACATTGCCCGCCTGGTCCTAACCGAATTCGCAGTAGACCGGGTGCAGGTGCGGGTGGAAAAGCCGGGGGCCTTGCGCTTTGCGCGCTCCGTAGGCATTGAGATTGAGCGCACCCGCGCCGACTTTGCCTGAGGGCCAATTGCCCCCGCCGGGCTGCCGCCCTCCCGCCTACCTTTATGACACGCCGCCATGAATCAAGCCTACCTGCTGCTTGGCTCCAATATTGACAAGGAGCATAATCTCCCGGCCGGGTTGCAGCTCTTACGCGCCCAATGCCAGGTGTTAGCCGTCTCCCCCGTGTACGAAACGGCCCCGGTGGGGCTGCACGAACAGCCCAACTTCTTCAACGTCGCCGTGCTGGTCGAGACCGAACTGGACCCGGCCGGGTTAAAAACCCAGGTCCTGGCCCATATCGAGCGCCAGTTAAAACGAGTGCGCACCAGCGACAAAAACGCGCCCCGCACCATCGACCTCGACATCATTCTCTTTCGCAGCGCAGAAGCTGGCGCCCCCAACTACCCGCCCGACCCCGACCTGCAAAAGTTCCCGCACGTGGCCGTACCCCTGGCCGACCTGGCCCCCAACCTACCCCACCCGCAGACGGGTGAGCCGCTGCGGGTCCTGGCCGACCACCTGCTGGCCGCGGCTACCGCGCAGAACCACGGCCAGCCGCCGCTCTGGCCCCGGCCGGATATGGACCAGCGCCTGGCCAACCCCCACCGTTAGCGTGGCGCTACGGCCCGCCGGCAGCCGCCTGGAAAGCCGCGGCCATGGCGGTCATGCGCTGGCGGTTGGCGTTCAGGTCGCCATACCCCAGGCGCGAGGCGGAGCGAAATTGAATGACCCCGGCCGGGTCGTCAAAAAACAGCTCCACGTCATCCACAAAGCCCAATGTGGGCGAACGGAATTCCGCATAAAGGTAATCCCCTTCGTTGGTGATCACCTTAGCCCCGCGCATCTCTTGCAGCACCACCAACATCTGCGCCCTGGCCCCGGCCGGGTCACCGCCATAAGGGATCGGCGCCATGCCATGCACCGTGTCACTGCTCTGGCTGGAAACACAATTGGGCGACTCCGGGCAAGGTGCCAGTTGACCATTCTGCACACCCAGGTTCCCCGGCCGGGGGCTAAGCAGCCCCACCAGCACCCGCAACACAACCAACCCGCCAGCCAGAACAAGAACAAGAACAAGCGCCGCCAGCAACAACCTGCGAACAGTCAGCCCACCGCGCCCTTGCCCAGCTTCAGTGGCACCTAAACTCATGCCATATCCAGGTAGCGCAAGAAAGCCGCCGCCGTCTCCGCCGTGGCCGCATGACGATGCAGTTGGCGGAGAACAGACAGGTCTGTAACCACCAGCAAGCGCTCTAGAACATCCTCTTTCACAACCAACCCAAAACGAATCCCCAGCAAATCCAGGATATCTTCCTGCAACATCTGCACCCGCCCCTGTTCAATACCCTGTTCAATGCCCTGCTCAATCCAATAATCCGCTACCGTTTGCATAATCTCACTTCCCTCGTCAGCCAATGTTTGCCGTACTACCGTCACCAGGTCTTCCGTTGCCAGGTGCTTGCTCGCGTTGCCAATATAATACAATACCGTGCGCAGATATTCTAGCGCTGACTTCGCTTCCGCCAATTCCTGGAACAAAAGGAAAATGTCGGCCAGACGCCCCCGCAAAGCCGGGTCAAAAATGTATTTCAGCACCAGCAGCCCAATTTGCAGATGTACCGCGCCGCGCACCTCCTCATCGCTGAGGGCAGACAGGTCCTGCAGTTCGTAACGAAACTGTGGCCAGTAGGCGCGCAACGCTTCTGGTGCATCAAACAACCCGCCAAATTCCGTAGCAACGCGCCACCGTTCGCGACCATGATAAACGACAACCGGAACAATCGGTCGTAGAGCTTTCTCGCCTTGCACATCCCGCTCCCAAATGCGCACCAGGTAACGCAGCAGTTGGAAAGGCGTGTTAGGATCAGGATAGCTTTTGTGCTCCAGCAGCAGATACAAATAGGCCGAATCCTCCCCCGGTCCAGGGACATCAGCGTGCAGGTCAACCTGGTAGAGCAGGTCGGCAAACTGCTCCTGCAAGTCACTGTCAATAAAACTGCCAGATTGCAGCGTCAGGCTCTCCAGGTCAAGCACATCCACCACCGGCCGGGGCAGGTAATTAGCAAAAAAGTCACGCGCAACCTCAATACGGGTGAACGTCTCTTTAAAGAACCTGTCATGGGGGTTGGTCAAATCGCTCATGGCAGGTAGTATAGCAGAAAGGCGAAGGCTAGCTGAAAGCTGAAAGCCTGCCTGTCACATTCCGCCCCGCCGCGGTGTTTTATAATTAGGAAAAACAGTCAGCAACATTCCGAAGCTGGCATCCCAAGAACGCTGACAAGCCTGATTCAAGGAGCAATTGAATGGTACGCAATCGCAAAACACTCATACTGGTAGGCGCTTTACTCATCGTCGCCAGCCTGGCCCTGGCCGCTTTCATGCTGCAGCCCAGTGCCGCCGACCTGCTCACCCAGTCGGCCGAAGCCATGCAGTTGGCCACCGACGGCCTGACCGACGGCCATGCCGTCTTTGAGTTTAGCGTGGATACGCCCGAACAAAGCGGCACCGGCACGATTGAGGTGTGGGGCATGCTCAACGCCGGTCCCAACGGCGAGCCAGCCTTCCGCGCCGAGGTGCTTAGCAGCACGCTGGGCGAAGCCGCCGGCATGATTGCCGTCAGCGACGGCAGCCAGTTCTGGCTGTGGAACCCGGCCGAGAACAAGGTACTCACCGCCACCGCCGACGAGATTGTAGCTTACATGGAACAGAAGGCCGCCGAGGGCGACTTCGCTGAATTCGAAGGCTATAACCACGAAGAAGGCACAGACCCCGCCGCTGACCACCCCCAAACCCCGGAAGAAGCGGTGCAGAAGCTGCTGGAATACTTCACCGCCGAACGGCTGGGCACAGAGAAACTGGGCGAGACCAATGCCTACAAGCTGCGCCTCATCCCCATCCCCGAACAGATGCCCGATGAAGTCCGTGCGGCTGGTGGCCTGCTAAATGTCTGGATTCGACCAGACGACAACCTGCCCCTGGGCGTCGAATACACCGGCGGCGCGCTGGGCGAAGGGCGCGCTGTGGCTACCCTGCTGGAATTGAACCCCGGCGTGGATGCGGCCCTGTTTACCTTTGACATCCCGGCCGGGGCCGAAATCACCCACCTGGCCGACCTGGAGCCGCAGAGCATAGCCCCTGAGGAAGCCGCCGCGGCCGCTGGCTTCGCCCTGCTTACCCCGGCCGAGCTGCCCGCCGATGCCAAGCTGGTAGACACACTGGAAATGCGCGGCGCGGTTGTTCAGCGCTACACCACCCGTGACGGTGGCTCCTTCACCCTGGCCCAAGGCCCGGCCGGGGCCGCCCCCCTGCCCGATGGCGAAGGCCAAAAAGTAGACGTCCGCGGCACCACCGGCCTGCTCTTCAGTGACGAAGCCGGCGGCCGCACCCTGCTCACCTGGACCGAAGGCGAGGTCACCTTCTGGATTGGCGGCGACCTGACCGCCGACCAGGCCCTGGCCCTGGCCAACGCCCTCCAGTAAGACGCTTTAACCACCCGCACACCCCAACGGCAGCCGTATCAACGGGGGCCGCTGGGGCTGCGGTCTCGTCCGGGGATGCTGGTCCTGTTGGGCCAGCATCCCCGGCGCTTTCCCCCAAGAAACGATACCCCCATGACCGATGCCATCCGACTGACCAACCTGCGCCGCGCCTTCCAGCGGGGCGACATGGCCGTGCAAGCCCTGCGCGGCATCGACCTGACCATCGCGCCGGGCGAGTTTGTGGCCCTGGTAGGGCCATCTGGCTCCGGCAAATCCACCCTCCTCAACCTGCTGGGCGGGCTAGATCGCCCCAGCGAGGGCGAACTGTGGCTGGCCGGCCTGCCGCTGCACACCGCCCCCGAAAAAGAGCGCACCCGTCACCGGCGGCAGCGGGTAGGCTTCGTTTTCCAGAGCTTCAACCTGCTCCCCCGCTTCACCGCACTGGAGAATGTAGCCGTGCCCCTGATGCTGGCCGGTGTCTCCCGGCCGGAGCGCGAAGCCCGCGCCGAAAAGCTGCTGCAGCGGGTGGGACTGGGCCACCGCCTGCACCATTTCCCGGCCGAACTGTCCGGCGGCGAGCAGCAGCGCACGGCCATTGCCCGCGCCCTCATCCACCAGCCGGCGCTGGTGCTGGCAGACGAGCCGACCGGCAACCTGGATTCAGCCACCGGCCAAGAGGTGATGGCCCTGCTGCAGGAGATGAACCGTGAGCAAGGCGTGACGCTGGTAGTCGTCACCCACGACCCCGACGTCGCCGCCTACGCCGACCGCATTGTCCGCCTGCGCGATGGCCAGATCGCCGAAATTACCAGCGCTGTGCCGGAGGTGGCGCCAACACCGGAGGTAGAAGAGACAGCAGTGGTCGCCCTCCCCGGCCGGGGCGTGCGCCAGCGCGACATCATGCGCACCGCCTTGCGCAACCTGCAGCGCCGCCCCGTGCGCAACATCCTCACCGCCATGGGCGTGCTCATCGGCATTGTCACCCTGGTGGCCATGGTCTCCTTTGGCGTCGGCGTACAGCGCGAAGTGCAGCGCAACTTCGAAACCGTCGGCCTGGAAAATGTCTTTGTCTCCCCGCAGTATGCCGAAGGGGACGCCTTCGACCCCTTCGCCTCGCCCAAACCAGTGTCGCCGCTTAACCCGGCCCTGGTCGAGGAAATCCGCGCCCTGCCCAACGTCCTCAGCGTCGACCCGCAGTTAGAGCTGCCCTTTGGCATCGACGTGGCCCTGACAGCGGGGGGCGACCCCCTGCCTGTGCGCATTGTCAGCGGCTTTGGCGAGATGAATTTTGGCTTTGGCGGGGGCAGTGACCTGGTGGCCGGCCAGGACCTGGCCGAGGGGGACAGCCAGGGCATCATCCTGGTTGCCGGCCTGGCCGACCAACTGCTGGCCGAGGGCCAAAGCTACGATGATTTGATTGGCCGGACAGTGGTGCTGACGGCCCGGCTGCCGCGGGGCGAAACCAGCGACTTCTCCTCGACCATTGTCGGCGTGCGCAACAGCCCCGGCCGGCGCACCATCGACCTGGGGCTGCAAGAGCGGGCGGCCATTAAGGCGTGGTGGTTTGGCCAGCCAGATATCCTGGAAAGCGAAGGGTACGACCAACTGGTAGTCCGCGCCGCCAACCTGGCCGCCGTGCCCGGCGTCATTGAGCAGCTCAACGAGATGAACCTGCAAACTCAGTCGCTAGAAGCAATTCTGGACGTGGCCAACCAGGTTTTGTCGCTGCTGCAAGCGCTGCTCGGCTCGGTGGGCGCGCTGGCCCTGCTGGTGGCCGCCCTGGGTGTGGCCAACACCATGATGATGGCCATCTACGAGCGCACGCGGGAGATTGGGGTGCTGAAGGCGCTGGGCGCTGCCCCGGCCGAGATCCGCCGCCTCTTTACCGTGGAAGCGGCCCTTATCGGGCTGATTGGCGGCCTGTTTGGGCTGGTATTTGGCACAATGCTTGGCCGGCTGGTGGATTGGATTGCCCATCGCTACCTCATCTCTGAGGGCGTGACCGGCGTGGGACAGCTTTCCGTGGTGCCACCGTGGCTGGCGCTGGGCGCGCTGGCTTTTGCGGCACTCATTGGCTTGCTGGCCGGCCTTTACCCCGCCGCCCGCGCCGCCCGCCTGGACCCGGTTACCGCGCTGCGCGCCGAATAGCGGCAACCATGTTTTGGCACGCGGATGAAACGATGGCATGCCACCATTTCATCCGCGTTCTGTTTCTCCTGCGCGGCAACGGCTGGCTAGACGACGATGTTGACCACCCGGCCGGGGACCACCACCACCTGCTGGATTGACCGCCCGGCCACGTGCTTCTGCACGTTGGGTTCGGCCAGGGCCGCTTGCTGCACCGCTGCTTCGTCGGCCCCGGCCGGGACCTGCACCGTTCCCCGCAGCCGGCCATTCACCTGCACCGCCAGCGTCACCGCCTCCGCCACCAGGATCGCCTCGTCGTAAGCCGGCCAATTTTGCCGGTGGACAGAATTGCGGTGCCCCAGCACCGTCTGCCACACCTCCTCGCTGATGAACGGGGCGATGGGTGCCAGCAGCAGGGTGAAGGTGGCGACCGCTTCGCGCCACCCGGCCGGGGTCAGATCGGCTGCCGGCACGGCCACCAGGTAGTTCAACCATTCCATCAGGGCCGCCACCGCGGTGTTGAATTTGAAGGCGGCCATGTCTTGGGTGACGCGGCGAATTGTTTCATGCTGGCGGCGAGTGAAATCGTGGGGCATGGTGGGGCCAGTCCCGGCCGGGGGTGGGCTGTTGGCCCACTGCCAATAACGGTCCAGGAAGCGCGTCACCCCCCTGATACCCATCTCCGTCCAGTTCACGCCGGCCTCAAACGGCCCCAGGAAGATGATGTAGGTACGCAGCGCGTCGCTGCCGTAGCGGGCTACCACTTCGTCGGGGGTGACCACGTTGCCCTTAGATTTGGACATGCGTTGGCCATCGTCGGCGTGCAGCACGCCCTGGTTGCGCAGTTGCCGGAACGGCTCGCTGAAGGGAACCAGCCCGGCATCATGCATAACCTTGGTCCAGAAGCGGGCGTACAGCAGGTGCATAACGGCATGCTCGGCCCCGCCCACGTAGGTATCCACCGGCAGCCAATATTGCACCCCGGCCGGGTCAAACGGCCCATCATGGTAGTGGGGGCTGGGGAAGCGCAGGAAATACCAGGAGGAGCAGGCAAAGCCATCCATGGTGTCGGTTTCGCGGCGGGCAGGCGCGCCGCACTGCGGGCAGGGTGTGTTCACCCACTCGGTGGCTCGCGCCAGGGGGGATTGGCCATCCCCGGCCGGGGCGAACTGGCTAATCTCCGGCAGCCGCACCGGCAGTTGCTCGCGGGGCACGGGCACAATGCCGCAGGCGGGGCAGTGGACCATGGGGATGGGCGCGCCCCAATAACGCTGGCGCGAGATTAGCCAGTCGCGGATTTTGTAGGAGACACCCGGCCGGGCCTGGCCGGTAACGGCCATGTCGGCCACCATTTGCGCCCCGCCGGCGGCCGAAGGTTGGCCGCTGTAATGGCCCGAGTTGATCAGCGTGCCGTGGCCGGGGTAGCAGGCCTCAATCTGGCCCCCCTGCGGTTGAATCACGGGGATGATGGGCAGCTCGTAGGTTTGGGCGAAGGCGAAATCGCGCGTGTCGTGGCCGGGCACACCCATTACGGCCCCGCTGCCATAGCCGGGCAGCACATAATCGGCCACCCAGATGGGCAGCGCCGCACCAGTCAGCGGATGGGTGGCGTAAGCCCCGGTGAAGATGCCGCTCTTGGCCCGTTCGGTGGCCAGCCGCTCAATATCGGACTGCTGCTGCGCCTGGGCCAGGTAGCCGGCCATCGCCGCCTGCTGGTCCGGGCTGGTTAGCTGCGCCACCAGGGGGTGTTCCGGGGCCAGGGCCAGGAAGGTGACGCCAAACAGCGTATCCGGCCGGGTGGTGAAGACCGGGATCTCCTGGTCGCCACTGCGAAAAACCACTTCAGCCCCTTCGCTGCGACCAATCCAGTTGCGCTGCATCTGCTTGATGGCCTCTGGCCAATCCAGCCCATCCAGGTCAGCCAGCAGCCGGTCAGCGTAGGCGGTGATGCGGAAGTACCACTGCGGCAGCTCCTTCTTGGTCACAGACGAATTGCAGCGCCAGCAGCAGCCATCCTCCACCTGCTCGTTGGCCAGGATGGTCTGGCATTGGGGACACCACCATTGGCGGCCCAGCGCGCGGTACGCCAACCCGCGCTCATGCAGCAGCAGGAAAAACCACTGCGTCCAGCGGTAGAACTCGGGGTCGCTGGAGTTGATTTCGCGCGACCAGTCGTAGGCGCATTCGGCCAGGGTTAGCTGGCGGCGGTAGTTGGCTACCTGGCGTTGGGTAGTCACCGCGGGATGCACGTTGTGCAGGATGGCGTAGTTCTCGGCCGGCAGGCCAAAGGCGTCCCAGCCCATGGGGTGCAGCACGTTGTAACCGTTCATGCGCAGGAAACGGCTGCTGACGCAGGTGGGCACGTAGTTGCGGCAGTGCCCCACAGACAGGCCGTCACCGGAGGGGTAAGGAAAGAAGTCCAGGATGTAATGCTTGGGTTTAGACGGGTCATCGCCCGTTTTGTACAGGTCGATGGCGGCCCAATGGGCGCGCCACCGGGCTTCAACGGTTGGGAAATCATAGCTGTGGGTCATGGTTGTCTCCTCTGTCTGGCGATTGCTCATTATTGTTGGTGGGTTGTTGATGGCTGGCTGTTCGCAAACAAAACGGCCACGGGTGCGCCGTGGCCGTTGGGAGTGGGACAACAAAAAGGCCACGGGGCAAAAGCGCACCCGTGGCCGTGGTAGTATGGGGGTCGTACCTACTGGCAGGCGCGCTTTAGCATTGCCGCAAAAGTGTGCGGAGGCTAAGGAGCGCCAGATTAGGAGAGTAGGCAGACGGTTGGTTCATTTGATTACTTGTTTCCGTTGTTGTGGGAGAAGGGTAGCATGGCTCCCGGCCGGGGTCAAGTGTTCTTGTTTACACAATCACCTTGTGGTCACATTCGCCCCACCCTCAGATGGTGGGGTCTGGGGGCAGCGGATAGACAGGGCCGTGCCCGGGATAGACGCGCCGGGCGCCGCGCGCTCGCAGCAGCCGCCAACTGGCCAGCACCACCGCCGGGTCCTCTGGGCCGACAAACCCCGGCCGGGTAAGGTCACCGGTGAAAACGGAGCCATCATCCAGCAAAAGCGAAACACTATCGTCTGAGTGGCCTGGCGTATGCAAGATCTCGCCGCCGATGCCCATCTGGGCCAGCAGCCGGCGGCTGGCGGCACAGGCGATGGTGACGTTATCGTGCAGCGTGATATCCACGTACTGGTCTTGGGGTTTGGTCCAGGTTTTCATGCGCGGGATGGCGGCTGTTTGCACATCCAGCACGAGTAAGGGCACCCCAAGCAGCTTGAGTTCCTGGGCCAGACCGGCGTGATCGATGTGGTAATGGGTAGCGAGACCATAGCGGAGCTCCTTGAGCGGCACATCCATGCGGCTGAGGCTGGCCTGCATCCTGCCCAGTGTGCCCGGCCAGCCCAGGTCCACCAGCAGCCGGGAGGTGCCGGCGCTAATTACCCAGTAATTGGTGGAGCGGTAGCCAACGTTCACAATGGTCAGTCTGGACATGATCCTTCCACAGGCGGCCTGAGGGCGCGGTACAGGCGCAGGTTGTGGGTGGGAGTATAGCACGCTTGGGCGTGGACGCCCGGCCGGGGTCAATGGCACGCCCCAAGGCGGGAAGGCGGCGCAACCGCGCATACCCTTGCACATTCGGGGGGCCAAAGCTACACTGCCCCAAAACAGCAGCATGAGGAAAGAGATGATTGGAACCTTGCAGCGCCACGAGAACTTCCCCTCGCAGCACGTGCCCGCGCGGCACGTGGATGTCTGGCTGCCGCCGGCGGCCACCCGGCCGGGGGCTGATAAGCTTGCCTGCCCCGTCCTGTACATGCACGACGGCCAAAACCTGTTTGATCCGGCCCTGGCTTACGGCGGCGAAACCTGGGGGGTGGCCGAGGCGCTGGCCCGGCTGGCCGGTGAAGGGGTGGTGCCGCCCACCATCATCGTGGGCATCTGGAACCAGCCGCAGCGCTGGCGCGAATATATGCCGCAGCGCCCGTTGGCCACCCCGGCCGGGGCGCAGCGGCTGGCCCAAATGGGGCCGGAGTTTGCCGGCGGCCCGCTGGCCGACGCTTATTTGCGCTTCCTGGTGACCGAGCTGAAGCCGTTTATCGACCGGCAGTACCCGACCCGGCCGGGGCGCGAACAGACCTTCGTCATGGGTTCCAGCATGGGCGGGCTTATTTCGCTCTATGCCCTGTGCGAGTACCCGGCGGTCTTTGCCGGCGCGGGCTGCCTCTCGACGCATTGGCCGGCCGGGGAGGGGATTGTGTTGGATTACCTGGCGGAGAACCTGCCCCGGCCGGGGCAGCACAAAATCTACTTCGATTACGGCACAGCCACGCTGGACGCGCTCTACGAGCCTTACCAGCAGCGGGCCGACGCCCTGCTGCGCGCCGCCGGCTACCGCGAGGGGCAAGATTGGCTCACGCGCAAATTCCCCGGTGCCGAACACAACGAGGCCGCCTGGCGCGGCCGGGTGCACATTCCGCTGGCTTTTCTGTTGGGCGCTAGGGGTTAGGCTGGGCAAGCCGCCTTGCCCTGGCTCCCCCCGCTAGCTTTGGCTCCACCCCCGCGCAAATAGGTACCCCAGGAGGGAATCGAACCCCCAACCTACGGATTAGAAGTCCGGCGCTCTGTCCGTTGAGCTACTGGGGCGGACTGGTATGAATTCTAAACGGCATCCCCCCCGCCGTCAACAGGCGGCGCGCCGTCAACAGATGGCGCGCCGTCAACTGGCGGCGCGCCGTTAGCCGCTACCCGGCCGGGTCGGCTGCATGCCCCGTAACCCGCTGATAATGCCGGGCAAATTCCCCGCTGGCTATGAACGCCACCAGGCTGTCCAGGTCGGGCAGCACATCGTGCGCCGTAATTTGCACCACCCAATTGTGCTGCATGGGAGTCACCGCGACCACATACGTGCCGTTATGGTGCGCCGTCCACAATTCAATGGCCGTGCCCATGCTGGCATGGGGCAAATAGGCAATAACCGCATCCGCTTCACCAGCCAGGGCGGTCATGCTGTTAAACGTTTGCCGGATCTCTTCGTCCCGGTAAAGAACGCTGTTGGGGTGCAAAGACCAGGGATCGGTAATCTGAACGCCGGGGATATGCTGCTGCAGCACCTCGGCAATGGCCAGCCGATACTGCTGGCCGTGAATCTGGTCATCGGATCGTGAGCCTTGCATCACCCCGGCAATAAACACATGCATCTAAGAATCCTTACGCCAGGCCGTGGGGCGTGGCGGCTTGCAGGTGGGCTGGATCGTGGCTGCCCCCGGCCGAGGGTGGGAACAGGTGGATGGTGTCTCCGGGCTGCAGTTCAGCGCCTGGCTCGGCCGCTTCACCGTTCACGGCGGCCCCGGCAATCATCCCGGCCGGGACGCCCAACAACGCCGCCAGGTCCGCTACCGTGCTCCCCAGCGGCAGCGTCAAAGAAAATGGATGGTGGGCTGCGCCGCCGGCCGCACCCGGCCGGTGCTTGCGCAGCGTGCCATAAAGCTTAACCGCCACTTCCAACGTTCGTCAACCCCCAACCGCTAATCATCTTCCAAGATCGGGCGGATGCCCTGATAAACCCGCGGCCCCCCAAACGTCTTCAAGATAACCTCGGCCGAGCGGTGAACCCTCTCGGCCACATCCCGCACCATCATCGGCCGGTTGGCATTGGCCAACAGCACGCAAAAGACCGCGTCTACCAGTGAACTACGCTGCAAAAAGTCCGGAGGCAGTTGGTTGAAATAAGTCTGAATCACATATTGAAACCCGTCCACACGCCGCACTTCCCCCGTTTCCGGGTCCACCAGGTCCACCTGTTCCTGGATATCAGTGGCAATGGTGTCGTCCAGGTCCAGGCGCGTAAACAAGTAGGTCTTCAGATCGAGATTCGACTCCTCCCACCAGTTATAGTCAATGTGTAGTTTGGTCTCCGCCGTAACTTGTTTCAGCAGAGGCGCGGCCATCTTCGGGCGTGGTCTTGTGGACAAAGCAAATCCCTCTTCTGGTTAGCCAAACCCGCACGCGGCGGGCTATCAATACTGGTAAACCGCTAAATCTAACTCGAAGGCGTCCCGGCCGGGGACACAACGCATCTCACCCGTCAACCTAGCCATTCCACCGGGAACTATCAAACTGCCAGTAATGGTCCCCCACCTGTTGGAACGCCGGCTGGCGCACCAACTCGGCAAACAGCGGCCCCGGTGGCACACGCCGGAACATGTTGATGGCGCTGTACAGCGTCTTGGCATGAACCGTAACCTGCGGATTCAGCGCCGCCAGCTCCGGGAAAATCTCGGCCAGCAGCGAAGCAATGGGCCGCTTGTTCGTTTCGGCACGCCGCCAGACAACGTCCACGGCCGTGACAAAATCAGTACCCACAATCATCAGGTCATCAAAGCCACAGCTAATTGTGCGGCGGTGCAGCTCAAACTTAATCTGCCCCTCAATGACCGTGGCCAGGCGCACCCATTCCCGTTGGCCCCGCCGCCGGTCACAACCCAGCAAAATCACCCCCGGTTCCGGACCAGGGCGCAAGTTGATGAAGCCGCCAATCGGCACGCCGTTCGCCTCGTACCAATCCTTCAGGCCGTAAATGTAGCGGTCATGCTGCACCACCCACGCCGCTATCTCTTCGCTGGTCACTTCATCGATAAACGTCACCAACTGGCGCGGCGAATTGCTGGGCGGGAACAGCGGCCGGGTGCGGGCGCTCAGGGGCAATGTACCCGAATAGCGATGGGGGTAGGTCAGCGTCAGCACAACCGGCTGAGCCACGGTCTGCGGCGGCAGGTCGGACCATTCATCGTCCAGTTCCCGCTCCAGATTCTGTAGTTGGGGGCTTAGCAGCGCCCGGTCATGCGGAATGGAGGTGTAGGCCAGGCGGGGCGGGCGCTCGCGCACCCCTTCCGGCTCCAACCGGCGCAAATACCAGACAACCTTGCCCTGCGGGGCAACTTCATCAAAGCGGCTGTCGTTGAGCAGCGCATGGTTGAGCGAAAAGCGGCGCACCTCAATGTCCACACCGGGGTCCAGGTCAAGGTCCACCATGATCTCATCGGCCGATAGCGGCCCACCGCCGTTCATATCCAGCACTGCTTCGGCCAGATGGAGGTGGCCAATGCTAATCTCGGCCATCAGCCCCCTTACAAACCACTGCTGGCCCAGGCGCACAAAACCCTCTTGCTTGCCCAAGAGCTCGGTTAGTTTCTTGGCCACCAGGCCGCCATACTGGCGGTGGAGTTCCTCAACCGTGGCCAGGTCAAAACCGGCGAATAGATTGCCGTTCTCTTTGTTGAGCGGGTGGTCGCTCTGCAGTCCCGCGGCAAATTCTCGCACCTTACCGTTAATTTCGACCGCGATGACATCGAACTGCCCTTCCTGGGGGTTGGCCCCGGGGCGTGTGGAGACCACCTTGCCATAGGCAAACTGCATGGCCGGAAAAACAAGTTCGTCGCCTACTGCATATGACTTGCGCGGCTGGTACAGGTCCCGGCCGGAGAGGCGCTGCTTGATCTCGTTCTTCTCCTCCATCAGGCGGAAATGGAGAATGACCCGCGCTAACTGGCTGGCGGTTTGCGGTTTTTCCACTTCGATGAAGTGGTTATAGATTTGTTCGATATCTGCTTCGGTAACGGCAAATTTGCTTACCCAGTAGGCTTGGGTCTGGGTTTGAGGCTGAATCACTACATTCACCTGTTCTACATGAATCTCGGCTTGGGAAGTCACACCACGACGTTGAACGCCAGCTTGCGATTATATCAAACTCAAGTTGACGTTGCCACTTTGGCCGCCAGAGGTGCGGCCCTCTCCGCTCCGCCGGGTGCGGTCTAGGTCGGGTGGCCGCCCTGGGGAAGGGCATGAATAACGGCGGCCGGGGCGGCGGTTTAGGGGAACTGCGTGGCCAGCCATTTCTGGCCATCTACCGGCACATTGTGGACGCGCAGGTCCCAATGCAGGTGCGGCCCGGTGGAAAGGCCGGTTGATCCGCCCAGGCCAATGACTTGCCCGGCCGGGACCACATCCCCCACCGCCACCATCATTTGCTCCAGGTGATAATAGCCGGTCATCACGCCCAAGCCGTGATCCAGGATAATGCTCAGGCCGCGCAGCTCCAGCGGACCGGCAAATAGTACCACGCCATTGGCCGGGGCCATGATGGGCGTGCCAATCCCCCCGCCAAAGTCAATGCCGGTGTGGTAGATGTCGTATGGGCCGCCGTTGTAGGAGCGCGCGCCACCGTAGCTGGCGGTGATCAGGGTGGTGGAGACAGGACGCTGGAAGATGCCTTCCCAGTAGGCCGTTTCAGTAAACTGGTTGAAGAAGGTGGCCAGGAAGGCGTCTTCGGTGGCCCGGACTTCCGGGGCGAGCAGGTAGGACAGGGTGTCGGGCACGGTGATGGTCTGGGTGAGGAAACCACCGGACAGGATTTCCACCTGCTGGCTGAAACTGCCCCCGGCCGGGTCGGCTGTCGTATTCAGCGTTAGCAGATGCCGGCCGGGGCGGGTGAAGCCATCCACCCCCACCAGGGCCACAAAGCCATCCTGGTAGGGGGCAAAGTGCAGTGTCTGGTCCAGAAACGTCCCGGCCGGGAGGCTGTCGTCCAATGTTTCTACGTAGAGGCTGATGGTGTCTCCCTGACCGTAGGGTCCCGGCCGGGCGCGCACCGTGCGCCAATCGCCGGGCAGCGCCTGGTAAACGCCCTCGCCCGGCAGCCGCAGCCGCATCCCGGCGAACAGGCGGGCCGGGTAGGCCAGGTCATTGACCGCGGCCAGCTCGGCCGGGTCTACGCGGTGGCGCATGGCCACCGACAACAGCGTATCGCCTGGCTGTACCACGTAGGGGGTGCCGGCCGGTGGGCGCGCTTCGGCCGAGCCGTTGCGGCTGATAATGCTCAGGGATTGGCCGGCCGCGATCCCGGCCGGGTTCATCAGGCGGTTGTCGGCCGCCACCTCGGCCGCAGTGGTGCCAAACGCCTGGGCTATACCCGCCAGCGTGTCCCCAATCTGTACCGTGTAAATTGCGGCCACCACCTCGCCCACCGCCCCCGGAATCAGCAGCTCTTGCCCCACGTAGATAAAGTCGGCATCGCTAAGGTTGTTCACCAACTGCAGCGCCTCAACGGTGGTGCCATAGGTGGTGGCAATGCTAAACAGCGTCTCGCCTTCCTGCACCACGTGCACCTTAGGAATAGCGCCTTCTTCCGGGGCTGGTTCGGCCGGCGGGGTGCCAGGGGGTTCTGTTTGGGCCAGGGCCAGGTAAGGGCTGGCCGCCAACAGGGTGATAACAGTCAAGATGAAGAGCAATCGTTTCATGGGGCCAGTTTTACGGCAGATGGCGGATATTTTCAACTGTGGCCGGCTCCCCGGCCGGGGCTTCTCAGCAATTGTCCACAATTGGCACGCCCCAGGCGTTCCGCAGTCAGATTTGGCCGGCCGCGGCCTGTTAAGCGTCTCCGGCAAACAGGGCCGCCACATCCACCGGCAAATCGCGGAAGTTGTCAAAGGTCAGGTCATCAAAGGCCAGCGCATAGGCCGCTTTCACCCGTCCCATAATCATCAGGTAGTTGTCCAGAATGCGCTGCTGCCAATCCAGGCCCAACCGGGCGGCCACGGCGCGAATGGCCGTTTCCTCGCCTTCCAGCTCCAAAAACTCACCAAAGGGCATCTCGTCCAGGACCACCTCCACCCCATCCAGGGTAAAGGTCTCGCGGTATTTCTCATACACCTGTTTAGGCTCAAAGCCCAGGCGGCTCAGCAGCAGGGCCATGGTATCGAAGTCGCTCAGCGTCACTTCCAGCTCTTCACGCACTTTGGCCTCAGCAGCAGCGCTGTGCAGTGGAATCCCTTTGAAGGTCAGGCGGACGCGGGCATCTTGCCGCAGGCGCAGCAGTTGGCCCTTGCGCTGCAACCCGTCCCAGGCGTTGTCATAGCGCACGTTGCGCTCAAAGACGCGGGGGCTGGCCGGGCTGGCTCCGGCGGCCAGCAGCTTCGCCCGCCAGGCGGCCAGGTCGGGCGCCAGGAATTTGACTTCGGTTTCCAGGTATGTTGCGGTGGTACTCATGACGCCCCGGCCGGGGTGCTGTCCAACTCGCCGATCGTCACCAGCGCCTGCCCCTTCTCCACGGTATCCCCTTTCGCCGTATGCACACGCACCACCACCCCGTCCCGGCCGGTGCGCAGCTCATTCTCCATCTTCATCGACTCCAGGATAATCACCTTCTGCCCCTTGGTCACCACCTCGCCCGGCTGCACCAACACCTCCAGAATCAGCCCCGGCATCGGCGACTGAATACGCTCCTCCCCCGTCTCCCGCTCCATATTCGCCCGCGCTTTGGCCAATAAATGCGCCCGCTCATCCCGCACCACCACCGAATACAGCTCTCCCTGAATCAGAACCTCCCAGGTGTCGTCCCGCTCTTCCACCACGGCGGCAATCGAACGATTATTCAGCAGCAGCGAAACCGTATCCCCATCCATCATGTGGGCGAAGTCAATGCGATAGGGTTCGCCATTGATCACAATCTGGTCTTCCCGGTCAATCTCGATGACATATTCCTGGCCCTGTACACTGGTGATATATTTCATAATCTTCTCTAATCGCTGCCGGAGTCCGGCTTGTATGAATTGATCCTCATAACTGGTAAACAGGAAGCGCCACTACCCGGCCGGGTAGATCGCACACGCCCAGAAGCCGCACCCAATCAGCCACGCAACTGCTGCCAGCGACTGAACCATTTCCAGTTACTGGTATCGCGCGAACCGGGGGCCACAATCTGGCTGGCCTGCTGCCCACGTTGGTGCGCGACCAGCGTAGCCAGAATGGCCGCCTCCAACCCATCCGGTGCATCCCGGTCAGCCATGCTAAAACGCTCTTCCACAAAGCGCGTGTCAAACTGTCCCGACAAAAAGCGGTGACTGTCCATCATATGCTGGTGGAAGGGGATATTCGTCTTCACCCCCATGATGCGATACTCCTCCAACGCCCGGCGCATACGCAGGATCGCCTCGCCACGCGTCTGGCCATAGCACACCAGCTTACTGATCATAGAGTCGTAATAGGGCGTGATCTCATAGCCAGGAAAAACGCCCGTATCTACCCGAATACCCGGTCCCGAAGGCAGTTGCACCGTCGAGACAACGCCGGTGCTGGGCAGGAAGTTGTTATACGGGTCCTCAGCGTTAATCCGGCATTCAATGGCCCAGCCCTCAATCCGAATCTCTTCCTGCGTAAAGCGCAGCCGGCGACCACGCGCCACGCGCAGCTGCTCCTGCACAATATCAACCCCAGTAACCAGCTCTGTCACCGGATGCTCTACCTGGACACGGGTGTTCATCTCCAAGAAGTAGAAGTTCTTCTCTTTATCCACCAGGAACTCAATCGTACCCGCATTGACATAATTAACTGCCCTGGCGGCAGCCACCGCTACCTCGCCCATCGCCCGGCGCAGTGCCTCACTAACCACAAAGGAGGGTGCCTCCTCGATCAGCTTCTGGTGGCGGCGCTGCAGCGAGCATTCCCGCTCGCCCAGGTAAATGGTGTTGCCGTGGGCATCCGCCAGCAACTGTATCTCAATGTGGCGCGCATCCGTAATCATCTTTTCCAGGTAAACGCTGCCGTCACCAAAGGCAGCCAACGCTTCTCGCGTTGCCCCCGTAACCGCATCGGGCAGGTCTTCGGGGTGGTAAACAGGGCGCATCCCCTTGCCGCCGCCGCCAGCCACCGCCTTCACCAACACCGGATAACCCATCGCCTCCGCCTCAACCAGCAGGGTTTCAATGGGCAAATTGGCCTCGGTGCCAGGCACAACGGGCACGCCGGCGGCTTTCACCGTGGCCCGTGCCACCTCTTTGTCGCCCATGACCTCTATGGCGTGGGGGGGCGGTCCAATGAAAACCAGGCCGGCATCGTAACATGCCTGGGCAAAGGCAGCCCGCTCGGCCAGGAAACCATAGCCGGGGTGGATGGCCTGTGCCCCGGAGCGCTTGGCAACGTCGAGCAGCTTCTCGACAACCAGGTAGCTCTCGCGCGCCGGGGAAGGGCCAATGTGATACGCTTCATCGGCATAGCGCACGTGGGGGGCATTGCGGTCAGCGTCGGAATAGACGGCTACCGTGCGAATACCCAACTCGTGACAGGCGCGCAAAATGCGCATGGCAATTTCGCCACGGTTGGCAATAACCACTTTTCTGAATCGTCGCGTGTGTAAACCAGTCATGATCATGTCCGTTTGGCGCTAGCGTCTGGCGCTCATTAGCGCAGTTTCCCGCTTGTTCCTGCTACATTTTCCTAGGCGGCGGCGGGAAACTGCCAGGATATTTCGCCTATGGAAAACCTTGGGCAACGATACACGTCCTCGAGGGCTGAGTTTGTCGAAGCCCGGTTCCGCCTTCGACAGGCTCAGGCAGCTCCTGCATAAATACTAGAGCGGAATGTTGCCATGCTTCTTGGGTGGGTTCTGGTCCCGCTTATTTTGCAGCATGTTCAAGGCGTTGATCAACCGCGGCCGGGTCTGGCTCGGTTCAATCACGTCATCAATGTAACCGCGCTGGGCGGCTGTATAAGGATTGGCGAACTGCTCGCGGTAATGCTCCACCAGTTCCGCTTTGCGGGCAACCGGGTCTTCGGCAGTGGCCAGTTCGCGCCGGAAGATGATATTGACCGCGCCATCAGGCCCCATGACAGCAATTTCGGCCGTGGGCCAGGCCAGGTTCAGGTCGGCGCGGATGTGCTTGCTGTTCATCACGCAGTAGGCGCCACCATACGCCTTGCGCGTAACCACGGTAATTTTGGGCACGGTGGCCTCACAAAAGGCGTAGAGCAGCTTGGCACCGTTACGAATAATGCCGCCATGCTCCTGATCCAGACCGGGCAGAAAGCCGGGCACATCTTCAAAGACAATCAAGGGAATGTTGAAGCAGTCGCAGAAGCGAACAAAGCGCCCCGCCTTCTCGCTGGAGTTAATATCTAGCACGCCGGCCAGCACCATAGGCTGATTGGCGACAATGCCCACGCTGTGCCCGCCTAACCGGGCAAAGCCCACGACAATGTTTTCGGCGTAATGCTCCTGAATCTCGTAGAACTCCTGGTTGTCGACGATGAGATGAATCACGTCTTTAATGTCGTACGGCTTGTTGGGGTTATCGGGCACAATGGTGTCCAGGGCGGCCTCGGTGCGCAGCGGGTCATCTTTGCTGGGCCTGTGGGGCGGGTCTTCCATGTTGTTGGAGGGCAGGTAACTGATCATCTCTCGAATCAGGTAGAGGCAAGAGGCTTCTGATTCGGCGGTCATGTGGGCAACACCGCTCTTGGTGGCGTGGGCGCTGGCACCACCCAACTCTTCAAAAGTGACATCTTCGCCGGTGACGGTCTTGACCACGTCTGGCCCGGTGATGAACATGTGGCTGGTTTCGTTGACCATGAAGATGAAGTCGGTGAGGGCGGGTGAGTACACTGCGCCGCCGGCGCACGGTCCCATGATGGCGCTGATCTGGGGCACCACTCCGGAGGCCAGAGTATTACGCAAGAAGATGTCGGCATAGCCACCCAGACTGACAACTCCTTCTTGGATGCGCGCCCCGCCGGAGTCGTTGATGCCGATGATCGGTGCCCCGTTGCGCATGGCCATGTCCATCACTTTGCAAACTTTTTCGGCGTGTGCGCCACTGAGGCTGCCGCCAAAAACGGTAAAGTCCTGGCTAAAGACGTAGACCAGGCGGCCATCGATGGTGCCCCAGCCGGTGATGACACTGTCGCCTAAGTAGGTTTGCTTGTCCATGCCGAAGTTCGTCTCGCGGTGGACGACAAATGCGTCGAGTTCGTGGAAGGAGCCGCGATCTAGCAGCATCTCAATTCGCTCACGCGCGGTCATCTTGTTTTGGGCGCGTTGGCGCTTGATGCGCTCGGCACCGCCTCCGGCCTGTGACTGTTCGCGTAGCTGGCGGAGTTGCTCGATTTTTGAAGTAGCCATGATCACCTCTGCGTCTGTTTCCCGGAAATAGTGGTTGGATAATGAAAAACGATTGCTGTTGGTTTGTTTGTGGCCGTGGCCGGTCTGGATGGGGTGTTGCTGGCCGCGCTTCAGTCCACGGAGGCCCCCGGCCGGGTAGGTTTCTGCCAGTAAGTCCCACTACCGGGTCCGTAGAAAGACCAGGCGACAAACAACAGAGCGGCCACGTACAGCAGAAGCCATGCCGGCCACGCCTGCCGCACCACCGCAGATTGCACAAAACCGACGAGCAAAATCAGGTTGTAAAGCGCATAGAGCAGGATGCTAACCAACCCGGCCGGGCGGGTCCAGCGCTGCCGCCGCACAATTCCTATGGCCAGGGTACAAAAGAAAACGGCCCACATCAGGGCCAATGCCAGGCGTACGCGGGGGTCTGGTCTTAAGGCCAGACCAAGCAGCAACTCGTTTTGCTGCGCCAACGTAACCGCCCGCCAACCATTCCACACGCCTAATAGGAAAACACCCAGAGCCGTAATAGTTACGCGACGTGGGCGATTTGCTTTAGGGTAAGCGGCCATCACAGTCGGCGCGGTTGGCAGCCGGCCGGGGGCAGCAACACATTACCCGGCCGGGGCAAGCCAGCCCCATCATTCACTACTGGGAACGATCAACTCGTCACCCGGCTGAATACGGTCCGGGTCAACCAGGCCATTGGCATCCACAATGGCCTGCACCGTGACACCGTACTTCAGGGCAATGGCCGACAGCGTTTCGCCGGCACTAACCACATGGATGATTGGGTCGCCGGTCGTTTCAGTTTCTGTGAGAGTCGTGGTGTTGGTAATGCCGGTGGTGGCGTCACCGTCCCCGGCCGGGGTAACCTCCACATTGCCATCAGTCTCACCGTCAGTGTCACCGGCAGTGTCCGGCGTCCCGGCCGGGCTGACCGTGGCCGGTTCATCCGTCGTCGTCTCGCCCGGCTGGTCCGTGGTGGCCGCCGGCGCAGACCAACCCAACACCGCCGGCAAAATCTTGTCAAAAATAATCGGGCTGGCCAACGACACCACAAAAACAGTGCCCACCAAAACAACGACCAGCAAAATGAACTTCACGTATTCACCCCAATCGTGCGGCTTCCTGGTTTCTTCGCGCCCGGCCGGGGCCGGGGCCGCGGCCGGTGTTTCTTCGGCAGCCGGGGCCGCTGGGGCCGCGGTAGGCTGTGCTTCAGCGGGTGGGCCGGCCTGGTCTGCGGCACTCGTCTGCAACTCATTGTCACTGCTCATCTGCGAACCTCCTATGAGCGATGGCCAACAACTATCGCCCCTCGTAGCGACGCGCAGGGATGTCGCACCCCCGGCGACTGGCTGTTACTATGTCAAGTTTAGCATAAGTTGCAGATTGGGCTAGTAGAGGCGGGGCGCCAGTCGTTCCCGGCCGGGATGCAAATTACCCGGCCGGGGGCTGAGCCTGTCAAAGCCCCGCCACGCACGCGCCACCCAAACTCATCCCCAAAACGCCACACAAGTTGCGATTGCCCCATTAGCGCACCAGCGCGGCAATGGCCGCATCGATGGGGTTGTCGGCGCTGCTGTTTTGCGCCTTGATCCAGTCAATAAGCGGCTGCCGCCAGTCGATGGCCGTGTTGTAGGCCGCCGGGTCATACTCGGCCAGCATCTCGTAGCCGTCACCACCCGCATACATGAAGTCATTCACCAGCAGCGTATAACTCCCGGCCGGGTCAATCGCCGTCCCATCATGCAACACCCACTCACCCCGCTGCCGGCTGGCACCACCCACCGCCGCCTCGGCAAAAGACAGCACATCCAGCAGTTGCGCCCCCGTCACCTCCACTTCGACGATGGTATTGTTGAAGGGCAGCACAGTCACAATGGCATCCAGGGTAATCGCCCCGGCCGGGAGATCCGCCCGGAAGCCGCCCAGATTGGTGATGGCCACATCGGCCGGGTAGCTGGCCAGCCAGGCTTCCGTCACCAGCGCCTGCATCTCCGGACCGCGGCGGGCCAGGCCGGCTTCACTGTAACCAATCACCTCGTTCAACTCCCCTTCCACCCTGGCCCGCCAGCGCTGCACAATCGCCGTCACCGCCGGATCGGGCACGCCGGTGGGCTGGTTGGCCGTCACGTCATAGGCCACATCAACCACTGCATCCGCCGCCAGATCATATTGGAAGGTCACCGCCGCATAGCTGGTAAGATGGTAGCCACCCTCCAGCACCACCGTACCTTCAATCTCTTTGGCAAACAGCTCGTTGCAGTGCCCGCCGCCCACCATCGCCAGGCCCAGGTCGCTCACCTGGCGGGCCAGGCGCTCGGCCTCTGCCTGGCAAATGTGGGCCGGCACCAGGATTAGCTGCGCCCCGGCCGCGCGCACTTCGGGCACCGTTTCACGCAGCGCTGTCTCATAGTCGATAAACTCAAAGCCGGCCACATTGGACGGGTTAGTGGTGCGCGGCGTGCTGGTGGTGGTCAGGCCAATCAGCCCCACCTGCACCCCGTTGACGGTCACCAGCGTGTAAGGCTGGATACCCAACCCGGCCGGGATAGCCCCGCTGCTAACATCCCGAATGTTGGCGCTGAGCAAGGGAAAATTGGCCTGGGCAGCCCGCGCTTGCAGCGCCGCCAGCCCAAAATCAAACTCGTGGTTGCCCACGGCAGCCGCCGCATAACCCATGGCGTTCATCACCTCCACCATGCTCTCCCCCTCAAACCAGGTAGAGATGGCCGGTCCAGTCCACATATCGCCGCCGCTGATAATGAGGGTGGTCGCCGGATTGTAGCCGTTGGCCTGCCACAACCCCAGCAGGTTGGCCGCCCCCCGGCCGGGTTCCATCCCCTCCATCCAGCCATGTTCGTCATTGGTATACAGCACCGTCACTTCGCGCAGGTTGCCGGCCGGCGCCGGAGTGGCAGTCGCTGGCTGGGCGCTGGTCTCGGTCGCCAGGTCGGGCGGGGCGTTGGTGGGCGTGGGCCGGCGGGGGGGCGTGGTGGCCACCGCCTGGTCACCGGCCGGGTACCCGGCCGGGCCATCCCCACCACCCGGCGCGCCGCAGCCGGCCAGACACAGGGCCAGCAGCAGCCCGGCCATGAACAGGAGATAGCGTTGTGTGTGTACCCGGCCGGTCATGGCATCACCTGCCCACCGGCCACCGTTACACTGCTGCCGGTCATATAGCTGCTAGCCGTGCTGCACAGAAACAGCACCACATTGGCCACTTCTTGCGGGTCCCCCAGGCGACCCAGCGGAATCTCCGCCTGCCAGCCGGCCAGGCCGTCCGGGCCAGCCACGGCCCTGGCCACCGGGGGCGTGTCGATCATCCCCGGCAGCACCGTGTTCACCCGAATGCCGTAGGCGGCGAATTCGCGGGCGCACTCGCGGGCAAAGCCCACAACACCCGCTTTGCTGGCGCTGTAGGCGGCGTGGTGCAGCAGGGGGGGCGCAGTCCCGGCCGGGGCGGCAATATTCACAATAACCCCACCCCGCGCGCGGTTTTCATCGGCCATCACCCGGCCGGCGAGTTGGCTCATCATGAACGTACCCTTCAGGTTCACGCCCAGACAGCGGTCCCAGTCCCACTCGTCCATTTTCAGAATGGGCACGGCCGGGGCCACGCCGGCATTGTTGATCAAGATGTCCAGGCGGCCCCATTGGGCGCGAGCGGTCTCCACCAGGTGAACGCATTGAAATTTGCTCGACACATCGGCAGCCACGCCGATCGCTTCACCGCCCGCCTGGCGAATCTCGCTGGCCACGCGCTCGGCGCGGTCCGGGTTAATATCGTTAACCACGATCCGGGCGCCAGCCGTGGCCAGGGTGTGGGCAATGGCCGCCCCCAAACCCTGCCCGCCGCCAGTCACAATGGCGACCTGTTCATGTAGTTCCAGTTTCATGTCCTTGTGCCTCAATACCTTGGTTCTGCCCTGTCAGTGTAACGCCTCTATTGTACTTGCCCCGGCCGGGCTGCCCACCCCAGCCCCCGGCCGGGCAACCAGAGAATCACTTGCTTCAATCCCTAGTTATGGTAAGATATTATCCACAGGAGGGGAAGCAACCGCGTTTATTGATTGACCATAATGCCCCGCCAGGGCATAGCAAAGGGTAGGTGGCAAATGAACATGTTGCAAAAACGCTCCGTTATCGCAGTCGTCGCCTTCATCGTTGGTTTCTCAATCGGCCTCTTCATCTTTGGCTGGTGGTTAACCCCAGTCCAATACACAGGAGCCGGTCCGCAAGACCTTCTTCCCCAGTACCAACAAATCTACATTCAGACCGTCGCCGATCTCTACTCCCACGATCTGAACCAGGACAATGTGCGCGCCGCCTTTGCCATCTGGCCCGACGCCGATCAGGCCATCTGCCAGATGGTCCAAAGCGCCACAGACCAGGGCCAGGCAGACCGGTTAACCACCATCGCCCTCATCCTCAACGGCCAGGGGTGCACACCCGAGGTCTTGGCACCTGCCGAAGAGGGAGGCGCCAGCAGCAACCTCCTGCTCATTTGCTTCGTCTTGCTGCTGGTCATCGCCTTGTTAGCCGCTGCCTATCTACTCATCATGCGTCGCGGTGGCGGCGACGGCGGCGACGAAGAGATGGCCGACTTTCCGGCCCCCATGACCGGCGGCCCAACCACGATGGCTGGTGAAACTGGCGGCGACGATCGGGTCGCCACACCCATCGCCCGCTTTGAAACGCGCTACTCCCGTGGCCATGATTCCTATGATGATTCATTCAGCATCGAGAACTCACAGGGAGACTTCCTGGGCGAGTGCGGTGTCGGTATTTCCGAAAGCATTGGCATGGAGATGCCCAAGAACGTAACCGCCTTCGAAGTGTGGTTGTTCGACAAAAACGACATTCGCACCGTTACCCGCGTCATCATGAGCGAACACGCTTACAACGATGAGGCGATCCGGGCCAAGCTGGCCACCAAGGGTGAGCCAATCCTCGCCCGCCCCAATGAGACCATTGTGCTGGAAACAGCCACCCTCATCATCAACGCTGAGATTGGCGACTTGGTCTATGGCAGCGGCACACTGCCGCCTAACAGCTTCTTCGAGGAGTTCAGCATCGAGCTGTCGGCCTGGGCCAAAGAGGGCGATTTTGATGCGCCCGACATCCAGGGACACATCGACCAGATGATGGATTATTAGCCGCACAGCCCGGCTCGCAAGCGGGTTCAGATCTGACACAGAAAGCGGCGTCCGGTTGGACGCCGCTTTTTTCATCCCAGAGAATGCGAGAACTGAGTTTGCCCAAGGGCGCTGGTTTCCACAAGTTCAGCCAGCGCCGCCATCTAGCGCAGGGCCATTTCGGCGGGCACGCCCAATGCGGCATCACGCCCGGCTGTATGGGTCATACAGCTTCTGCCATTCGTCCAGTGCATACCGGTCTGTCATCCCGGCAATATAGTCTGTCACTACCCGCTCTACCGGCAAATCCAACAGCCGCGCTTGCGTCTTGGCGGGCAGCATACGCGGCTCGCGCACATACGCTTCAAACATCTGCCCAATAAAGCGCTCAGCCTTTACGTGCATGCGCACCAGCCGGTAATGGTTATACATTCGCTCGTACAGGAAATCCTTCAACTGGCGCACTTTGCGGCGCATCTCCGGCGAATAGCTGACCACATTGGTGTAGTGCAGTTGCAGCTTCTCCACCGAGTCGATGGCATGGGTGTCCAGGTTGTGCGCCGTCATTTCCAGCACATCCACCACAAACATGCCGATCAGCTCGCGCACCACCTGGCGCCGCTTCAGTTCGGTAAACGGCTGCCCATCCCAACCAATGCGCTCCTTCAGTTCCCGCCACAGATCCAGCGCATTGAGATCGTCAACGGGAAACAGCGCGGCACGCAGCCCATCTTCCAGGTCGTGGGCGTTGTAGGCCATCTCATCTGCCAGGTTGGCAATTTGCGCTTCCAGCGAGGCGCGCTTGTCCGGTTCAAATTCGCTGGCATCGCTCTTGTCATACTCTGTCTCATGCTTGATCATGCCTTCCCGTGTCTCGTAGGTCAGGTTTAGCCCGGGGAACTGCGGGTAGCGGTGTTCCAACTCAGTTACCACGCGGTAACTTTGGGTGTTGTGATTAAAGCCACCATGATCTTGCATCAGCGCATTCAACACGTGCTCGCCCGCATGGCCAAAAGGCGGGTGCCCCAGATCATGCGCCAGGCAAATGGCCTCAGTCAGTAGTTCGTTGCCGCCCAGGCCACGCGCCAGTGAGCGGCCCAACTGTGCCACCTCCAGAGTGTGGGTGAGGCGCGTGCGGTAATGATCGCCTTCGTAGAAGATGAAGACCTGGGTCTTGTACTCCAGGCGGCGGAAAGCGGTGGTGTGAATGATGCGATCCCGATCCCGTTCAAAGGCGGTGCGGGTGGCCGATTCCGCTTCGGGATAGTGGCGGCCGCGGGATTGGGCGCTGCGCAGGCCGTAGGAGGCCAGCGTCAGTGCCTCGATAGCTTCCAGTTCTGCTCGTTTGTGTAACATCGTCGTCTCCAGAAAAATCGATGCTGGCTTGCCATAATCATGGCCTAAGTGTACCATTCATTTACAGGTAGCGGAAATGAACAATAAGGTCGTTCTCTTCATCATTGTCGCCACGGCGATCATCGCCATTGCGGGGTTCATCCTGATATCATTCCTGCTGGGGCCGAAAGATGCGTCTACCCCGGCCGGGCCGGACGCGGGTGATGGTTGGCAACAGGATACACGAAATGTAGACGGGCAATCAGTGATCGTTCGCTACGATCCCAACAAGACGGTGTCTATTCTACCACCGCCGGTGGAGGTCGTTCCGCCGGAAGCTTTGCCGCCCACAGAAACACCAATTGTGCCACCGGAGGCCACGCCCCCGGCCGGGGAGACCACCCCCGTTCCCGTCACCCCCCCCATTGCCATCCTCCCCACTAGCCAACCCATCGCCCCCACCCCCGCACCCGACAAATACATCTTCGTGCAATATACCGTTGGCCCCAACGACACCCTGTTCAGCGTCTCCCAATACCACATCAACCGCGGCCAGCCCACTTCAGTCGCCCTCATGGCCCGCTTTGGCATCGACGCCACAGACCTGGTGGCCGGCGCCTCGCTAAGCATACCCGTGGCCAACCCCGCCTATTGCCCCGGCCTGCGAACCCACATCGTCCTGGAAAGCGAAAACGCCTTCCGCATCGCCCAGAGATACGGCATCACGGTCGATTACCTGCGCCAGTTGAACAACCTGGACGCCAACTACACCGTCTACGTCACCGACGTCCTCTGCGTGCCCTGACCGGCGCCACCACTACGCCATGAAAATCACCCAAGACCTGGTCTGGCAGGCCATCTGGCCCACCGTCGAGAAGCTCATCGAGGCCACCCTGGCCGAGGATGTGGCCGCCGTAAGCCCGCTGCTGCTGCCCAAAAGCGAAGCCGCCGCCATGTTCAACCTGTTCGGCGTCACCGTCTTCGACATTGTTTTGAAGACGGTATTGGGGCGCAGCCGGCTGGCCATTACCCGGGCCATCGAGACCGAAAATGGCAAATACGTCCACGTCGAGTTTGTCTGGCCCGACCCCGAGGTGGAAGACAACAGCTACACCGCCGCCGACCTGGTATCGGTCAAGCTGAGACGGCAGCGGCAGGCGTGGCGTATTGCCGCCGTCAACCCGGCTGCGGTCGATTTTCCGCTGACCGAGGCACGCGCCCAGGGCATTCTGGTCACCAGCCGGGTGCTCAATGAGCAAGACAAGGTGCCGGCCGAGCCGTGGCTGCTGCCGGTGGCCTTGTTTGGGGGCAATCTGCAAATCCCGCTGCAAGCGGCAGCCATGCGCGATGGCGTGGAACAACTGCTGCTGCCGGGGCTGCAGCACCGGGCCTACGGCGTCTTGTCGCTCATTGCCGGCCGCCAGTTGTGGCGCGACTTTCGCGCCAGCGCCAAACCCGTGCTAACCGACCCGGCCGGGCACGCCCCCTGGGCCGCGGCGGTAGAATTCATCATGAGCGAGCAAACGCTGCGCGAAGTAACCCAGGCCAGCATCGCCGGCCATTACGAAATCTCGCTCACCCGGCTGCTGCCCTGCGTGCGGCAGATCAAGAGCGGGCTGCACATCGAAGGGCTGGACGAACGCTACTCCGCCCTGGGCAGCACGCAAATTGTCCTCAACAACCCCGCTGCATGACGTCGAAGCTGTTGGCCCACCCCGGCCGGGTCCTGCTGCTGCTCCTCCTCCTGGCCCTCCTGCTGCGCGGCCTGAACCTGGGCGGCAAAAGCCTGTGGCTGGATGAAGCCTTTAGCGCCTTTCAGGGGCAGCGCACCGGCCAACCCCTCTTCAGCTACTACGACCCCAACCATCCCCCGCTCTATTACATGCTGCTGCGCCTGTGGATCCCCATCTTCGGCAGCAGCGAAGTGGCCCTGCGCCTGCCCAGCGTGCTCATCGCCAGCCTGAACGTGGGGCTGGGGGCCTGGCTGGCCCGCCGCCTCTTTGCGCCTCCGTTGGCCCTGGGGGCAACCGCCCTGCTGGCCCTCGCCCCGCTGGACGTCTGGTACGCCCAGGAAGCGCGCATGTACCCGCTCATCATCCTGGGAGCACTGTTGATGGCCCTGGGGCTGGCCTGGGGCACCTGGGCGGGCGGGTTGTGGCTCTTTGCCGGCCTCACCCTGGGCCTGTATGCCGGCTACCTCGCCTTTCCGCTGTGGATTGGGTTGAGTGCTGTCTGGTTTGTGGGCTGGTGGCAGGCGGGGCGGCGGCCAGGTTTGCTGCTGAGCTGGCTGCTGGCCTCGGCCGCCGGTTGGCTCGTCTACCGCCCCTGGCTGCCCTATTTTCAGGATTGGCTGTTCACCCGGCTGGCCGGCCACTGGATGATCCTGGCCGTGCGCGACGTGCTAGGATTGGCGGAAATCACGGTCTGGCATTTGCTGCTGGTCCTGGCCCTGGCCGCGCTGGGGTTGGTGCTGGGCAGCGGGCTGCTGCTGGCCTTGCTGCACCGGCCGGGGAGCCGCCGCTGGCTGACCGTTGCCGCACTCTTGCTCTTTGCCACCCTCACCCTGCTAATGCCTGTGCCCCGCCTTTACAGCCTGAAGCGGGTATTGGTAACCGGTTGGCCATTTGTGGTGCTGTTGGTCGCCTGGCTGGTAGCGCAGATCGGCCCCGGCCGGGTGCCCCAGCGCACCGTCTGGGCGGCCCTGCTGAGCATCTCCCTGCTGGCCAGCCTGGTCAACATCTGGCTCATCCCCAAGGACGATTGGCGGCAGGCCAGCGCCTACATCACCGCCCACCAGGGCAGCGCCGACCTCATCTGGGTAGACCCCGCCTGGAACGACATCCCCTACCAATATTACCAGCCCAACCAGGCCGTTGGCCTTGGCCCGCTGCAAGTCCTGGCCACTCAGGCCGAACAGGCCCAAACCATCTGGCTGGTAGCCGAGCGCTACCCCAGCCAACCCGTCCCCGCCTCGCCCAGCGAACGCTGGCTGGACCAGAACTGGCAGCTCACCGAAAGCACCCCCTTTTTCCGCCTGGAAGTCCGGCGCTACCAGCGCTAGCCAAACGCGCCAGCCCCTCAATTCAGCTTCACAGCCAACCCAATCTCGCATATAATTCCCGATGGTGCGCACAGCGCCAGGTAAAATTCGCATGATCAAGCCGCCGTTGCGCGGCCGGTAGGACACATAATTCCAGGAGAAACCATGAATAAGAAATCCATTCTCGACATCGACGTACAAGGCAAAAAGGTGCTGGTGCGCGTCGACTTCAACGTCCCCCTTAGCAGCAAAGACCCCAACGATGACATCACCGTCACCGATGACACCCGCATTCGGGCCGCCCTGCCCACGCTGAACCATTTGTTGGCCCAAGGCGGAGCGCTTATCCTCTGCTCCCACCTGGGCCGCCCCAAGACGGCCGACGACAAGCAGTATGCCATGGACCCCGTGGCCGCGCGCCTGGCCGAACTGCTGGACCGGCCGGTCATCAAAATGGACGAAGTAGTGGGGCCGGAAGTCAGCGCCGCCGCCGCCGAAATGCAGCCCGGCGACGTGATGCTGCTGGAAAACACCCGCTTCCACCCCGGTGAAAAGAAGAACGACCCCGAATTGTCGGCGGCCCTGGCCGCCCTGGCCGACGTCTACGTGGACGATGCCTTTGGCTCGGCCCATCGCGCCCACGCCAGCACAGAAGGCGCGGCCCAGGCCATGCGGGCCAGGGGTGGCCCGGCCGTGGCCGGCTTCCTCATGCAAAAAGAGCTGCAAGCGCTGGGCACCGCAGCCACCAATCCCCCCCATCCCTACGTGGCCATCATGGGCGGGGCCAAAATCTCGGACAAGATCAAGCTCATCGAGAATCTGCTGCACAGTGCCGACAGCATTCTGATTGGCGGTGGCATGGCCAACACCTTCCTCAAGGCCAAGGGCTACGAGGTAGGTACCTCGCTGGTGGAAGCAGAGGCACTGCCCGAAGCGGAGCGGCTGCTGGCTCTGGCCAGTGACCGGCTGGTGCTGCCCATCGACGTGATCGCCGCCGAGCAGTTCGCCGACGATTCGCCGGCCGACGTTTATCCGGTGCAGGCCATCCCGGCCGGGCGCATGGCCCTGGATATTGGCCCGGATACCGTAGAATTGTTCACCCAGCACGTCGAAAAAGCTCGACTCGTCGTCTGGAACGGCCCCATGGGCGTATTCGAGTTCAGCGCCTTTGCCCAGGGCACCTTCGCCCTGGCCGAAGTGCTGGCCGAACTGGCCGGCCAGGGCACTGAAGTCGTCATTGGTGGTGGCGACTCGGCCGCCGCCGTACAAAAAGCGGGCCTGGCCGACAAAATGACCCATGTCAGCACCGGCGGCGGCGCCAGCCTGGAGCTGCTAGAAGGCAAAACCCTGCCCGGCATCGCCATCCTGGACGACAAGTAAGCGCGACCTATTGTGTGCGGCCTGGCTGCACAACACATTGAAGATTGGACCAATCTCGGAGCAGACTCGGAGATTGGTCCAATCTTTTTGGGGCGGCACCGGCCGCGTCAGCCAATCAGCGGCCAGGCGTCAGCTTAAAGGTGACAAAGAGGGGCGTGACTTCCGGCCCTAATTTGCTAATCTATTAGCCATCATGCATTGCCTGCCCGGAGTGAACGCTATGCCAACCAGAAAACTAATCCTCTTGTTCCTGCTGCTCTTATCGTTGGTGGCCTGTGGCCAGCAAGAACCGGCCCCGGCCGGGACCACCGCCCCACTCGCCCCCACAACCGACCCCAACACCGTGGCCCTGGCCACCACCGCGCCCACAGCCACCCTACCCCCTCCCAGCACAGCCATCATCGCCGCCCCCGCCTCGCCCACACCCGTCGCCACCGACAACCCGGCCGGGGAGCCGGCCACCACCCCAGCCGCCGACATCCTGCTGCTCACCCCGGAAGATTTCGGCCAGAACCGCAACCGCCTGACCGGGGAGCTGGTAGACGACCCGGCGGTACTCCAGCGCCGCCCCATCGCCGTCAAAATCTCCAACGCTCCGGCCAACTACGTCCGCCCCCAATCCGGCCTATCCGATGCCGACCTGGTCTTTGAGCACGTCACCGAAGGGCCAATCACCCGCTTCACGGCTATCATCTACGGCAAAACGCCGCCCGACATGGGTCCCATCCGCAGTGCCCGCCTCATCGACGTAGAGCTGCCGGCCATGTATGACGCCGCCCTGGCCTACTCCGGCTCCAGCATCGGCGTGGCCAACAAACTCTACTCCTCCGAGTTTCGCTCGCGCATCATCCGTTCCAACGACCCCGGTTACTACCGCACCGGGGCCGACAAGCCATGGGAGCATACGCTGTATGGCACCCCGGCCAAATTCTGGGAATCACTAACCGCGGTTGGCGAGAATGTGGCCCCCACCTTCACCACCCAAATGGCCTTTAGCAGCCAGCCCCCGGCCGGGGGGCAGCCGGCCAGCGAAGTCAGCATCAACTACCGCGACTGGACCATCGTCGTCTGGCGCTACGACGCCGAGACCGGCCGCTACCTGCGCTGGGTCGATGGCGAGCCGCACATCGATGCCAACTACAACACCCAAATCAGCGCCGCCAACGTGGTCATCATCCTCGCCCCCCACCAGCTAGACTACAACATCTGCGAGTTCCAGGGGGAGACAAGCTGCCAGGCCTTTGCCACCGAAAGCCAGATTTGGGGCCAGGGACCAGCCATCATCATCCGCGATGGACAGCAGTTTGCCGCCACCTGGAAACGCGAAGCGCGTCCCGACATGTTCACCTTCTGGGACGCCGACGGCAACCCCGTACCCCTGCAAATTGGCAACACCTGGTTCCAGGTCGTCCCTCTCCAATACCCCGACCCCATCGCCATCACCCCGTAGCCGGCGCGCTACGGCATGACACAGGGAAGGCAAATAGCCGAGGGGTGGGCCGCGTCATGGTAGATGGTCTGGTCGGCGGCGGCCAGGCGGGTGCCGCTTTGCGGCGGCTCGCCGGTGCCCAGGTTGCGGGCAAAGCGGGGATGTGCCCCACTGGCCACCAGCAGCCTTATCTGGTGCCCCGGCCGGAACGCATACGCCGTTGCCGCCAGCTCCACCACAATACGCCGGCTGCCATCCGGCCGGGGTTCGCCACTGCCCGGCACCAGCCGCAAAATCCCATCGCAAATATTGATCGATTCGCCGGAAGGCTGCACATCGCACAGCCGGCCAAAGAAATCGGTGTGTTCCAGGCTGGAGTGCACATACAGCACCAGCCGCACCGGACCAATCACCGTCACCGGCCGGGTTAGTTTAGGCGTGGTGTAGGTCAATACATCCGGCCGGGCTTCCAGCGGCCGGTTATCCCGCGGGCCAGCATGGCCGGAGAGCAGCGGCCCGCCCAGGTTAGGCGTGGGGTCGGCCGGATCGTAGCGGTAATGGTCGGGCAGCGCCCCGGCCGGGGCAGGGTCCGCCAGCAGCAGCCCGGCCGGGTGCAGGTGATAAGCCATCTCCGTCGCCGGCGGCGGCCAGGCCGGATACTCCCGCCATTCATCCGCTCCCATCACATACAGGCGTACCGCCTGGGCGCGCGGCCGGCCGCGCCCCAGCAGATGGGCATCAAACCAGCGCAGCCCTTCGCGCAGCCCATGCAACTGGTTCCGCAAATCCATGTGCGTCCACGGGCCAATCGTCAGATACGGTCCAGCCCCGGCCGCCGCCAGCGCGCTATAATCGGCCAACTGCCCGCTAAGAAAGATATCGTACCAGCCGGCCACCAGGTGCACCGGCGCGGTCACGCTGGCCACGCGGGCGCGGAAGTCCACCGCCTGCCAGTAAGGATCATCGACCGCCGGGTGCGCCAGCCAGCGGCGATACAACGGCACCGGCCGGCCAAACACCGCCTCGTCCACCGTCGCCAGCGGCAAATGGTCGAAGCCGGCCGCCAACACCTGATCTTGGGCCGGGGCCACGTAGGCGCGCTGCATACGCTGCCAGGGCGTAAGGTCAGGGCGCGACAGGCTGTCCAGGATGAGCATCCAGCGCAGGGTGCGGTCCAGATACACCTGGCCATGGGGCAGCGAGCCGCCCAGGTGTGCCTGGGTGATGATGGGCAGCAGCGCCTTCAAGTAGGGGGTGCCGCTGCTGGCCGCCGCCCACTGCACATACCCCACGTAGCTAGCCCCCCACATGGCCACTTGCCCGTCGGACCAGGGCTGGCCAGCGATCCAGGCGATGGTCGCTGCGCCGTCGGCCGCTTCGTGCACGTAAGGCTCAAACTCGCCCGCAGCGGCAGAATCAAAGCGGCCACGCGTGTCCTGGGCAATCACGTGGTAACCACGTTCGGCGAAGCAGTAGGCGCTGAGTCTGGCGGGAATGCCATCGCGCCCGCCCCGCCCATAGGGCGTACGGATGAGGACGGTAGGTCCCCGGCCGGGGACCTGCGGTTGGTAATGATCAGCGGCCAGGGTGGTGCCGTCGGGCATAGGCACACGTACACCGGTGGTCACGGTTACGCCGTTGCGCACCGGGGGCAAATCCAGCAGGCGGGCCAGCAGTTGCCGCCGCCGGGCATATGCCAGCAACCCGCCCAGGCTTAGGGCGGCCACTCCCAGGATACTTAGCTCTTTCTTGTTCATCCTGTCAGCCTCGCTTCTTCTTGGATTCTCAGCGATTAGTTTAGCACGTTCTCTTACCCCAGACATGGCCGCCGGCGCGGGCTTTGGCTGGCCCGGCCGGGCACAGATAGTGTACACTGCAGAAACTCACAAACCCTCAATCGCTGTCCGGGCGAAGGAAGACGCTATGTTGATCAGCCAGATACGCTTTTTGGAAGAGTTGGCCATGAACGCCTGGCCGGCGGCCGTGGTGCAGATGGTAGACGGCTGGCGCTTGCGCTACAGCCAGGGCGTGTCGCGACGCATCAACTCGGTCTGGCCCAATGAGGATGGGGGGCAACTGCCGCTGGCGCAGAAGCTGGCCCTGGTCGAGGCGTTTTACGCCCGGCGCGGGCTGCCGGCACGCTTCCAGATCACCCCGGCCGGGCTGCCTCCCAACCTGGACGAGCTGCTAACGGCCCGCGGCTACACCACCGACGCCCCCACCGATGTGCAAACCGCGACTCTGGCCGGCGTGCTGGCCCACGCCCCGGCCGGGGCCACGCCCACCGTCACCCTCCTTGAGCAGTTCGACGACGGCTGGTACGCCGCTTACCGGCAAATCGTCGCCCTCAGCGATCTGGCCGCCGAGGTGCGTCGCCACGCCTGGCAGCACACCGGCCCCCCGGCCGGGTTTGCCCTGGCCCTGGTAGATGGTGTCCCGGCCGGGGCGGGTATGGGCGTTTTGGAGCGGGGCTGGCTGGGCATCTTTGGCATGGCCACCCGGCCGGAATTCCGGCGGCAGGGCATCGCCATGGCCATCGTCCACGCCCTGGCCCGCTGGGCCGCCACCCACCAGGTAGAGCAGATCTACCTGCAAGTCATGCAGCTCAACACACCCGCCCTAAGGCTCTACCAGCGCCTCGGCTTCACCACCGCCTACCAATACCATTACCGCCAGCTTAGTGTCTGAAAAAAACTCCCCTTCTTTGTTTGTAGTAACCGCTTCAGCGGTCTGGGCGGCTGAAGCCGCTACTACAAACTGGTTTCTGGACGCCAGCTTAGTTCACCAGGTGCGGTATTTGAACTGGCCGCCGACGACGGTGGCCGCGATTTGGGTTTCGGCCAACCCGGCCGGGGCCACCTGATAGATGTCCCGGTCATAAATAGTCAGGTCGGCCAGCTTGCCGGGGGCGATGCTGCCCTGGCGCGCTTCCTGGCCGCTGGTAATGGCCGCGGCGCGGGTGAAGGCGTGAATGGCCTCATCCAGGGTGAGGCATTGCGCGGGGTACCAGCTTTGGGCCAGGTCTTGCCCCGGCCGGGTGCGGGTCACCGCCGCATAGATACCCGGCAGCGGAGCAATCGCCTCAATGGGGCAGTCAGAGCCAAAGACCAGGGTGGCCCCCGTTTGCTGCACCGTCCGCCAGGCATAGCTGTACTGCGCCCGCGCCCCCCAGTAGCGGTCGGCCATCTCCCGGTCAGACGTGGCGTGGGTGGGCTGCATCGAGGCAATGACGTTTAACTGCGCCAGGCGGGCAAAATCGTCCGGGTGCATGACCTGCACGTGCTCGATGCGGTGGCGCAGCGGCGCGGCTTGTGGCCGCTGGGTGGCTTCCTCATGGCGCACCGCTTCGTACACATCCAGCACGTCGTGGTTGGCGCGGTCGCCAATGGCATGGATGGTCACGCTAAGGCCGGCGGCGCTGGCCTGGCTGGCGATGCTCATCATCTCCTCTTTGTCGGTGACGGCCAGCCCGCGGTTGTGCGGCTCCCCCTCGTAGGGGGCGATCATGAGCGCGGTGCGCGGCCCCAGTGCCCCATCAGCGAAGATTTTTACGCCGCCAATACGCAGCCAATCATCGCCAAAGCCGCTGCGCAGCCCTACGCCCACAGCATGTTCCACGCGGTAGGCGGGGATGTTTTTGACAATGCGCAGCCCTAGTTCGCCGTTCTGGTGCAGGGTTTGCAGGGCCAGGAAGGATTCGCGCCCATCGAAGTCGTGCAGGCCGGTGAGGCCGGCCTGCCAGCATTGGGCCTGGGCCTGGCGCATAGCGGCCACAATTTGGGCCTGGCTGGGGGGCGGGATGTGGTCGGCCACCAGGTTCATGGCCGTTTCGAAGAGGATGCCGGTGGGCTGGCCGCTGGCATCACGTTGAATCTGTCCCCCGGCCGGGTCGGGGGTGTGGGCATCCACGCCGGCCAGGCGCAGCGCCCGGCTGTTGACCCAGGCGGCATGGCCGCTCTTGTGGCTGAGGTAGACGGGCAAGTGGCCGGCCACCTGGTCCAGGTCGGCGGCGGTGGGGAAGCCCCGGCCGGGCCAGAGGTCTTGCGACCAACCTCGCCCTTGCAGCCAGTGCTCCGGCCGGGCGCTGGCCGCCAGGCGAGCTGCTTCGGCAGCCACGCGCCGCAGTGCCTCGGCCAGCGTGGGCACTTCGAATAGGTCCACGCGGGTCAGGTTGATGGCGTACCATTGGAAGTGGACGTGGGCATCCACCAGGCCTGGGGTAACGGCCCGGCCGGCCAGGTCGATCCACTCGCCACCCGGCCCCAGCAGGGCCTTCATCTGGTCGTTGGTGCCGAGGGCCAGGATTTTGTTATCGCGGATGGCCAGGGCGGTAGCCCCCGGCCGGGATGGCTCCTGGGTGTAGATGTGCCCGTTGGTGAATACCAGGGTTGCAGTCATCGCTTACTCCGTCAAAAGGATTGCCTGTGCAAAGTCGTCTGGCAATGCCCGGTAGGTGGCACGTTCGCTAAGCGGCGCGGTTGAGCATGGGGCCTAAGGGGCGGCCGCCAACCAGGTGCATGTGCAGGTGATACACTTCCTGGCCACCATGCTTGTTGCAGTTGATGATGAGGCGGTAGCCGCTGGCCGCGATGCCTTCGCGCTCGGCCAGGATGGCGGCAACACGCATCATCCGCCCGGCCACAGCCTCATCCGCCTCGGTCAGGTCGTTGGCGGTAGGGATGACTTTGTTGGGCACGATGAGGATGTGGGTGGGCGCGCCAGGGTTGATGTCGCGGAACGCGGTTACCAGGTCGTCCTGGTAGACGATGTTGGCGGGGATCTCGCCGCGGATGATTTTGGCGAAAATGGTGGTCATGTGGGCCTCCTTGAATATGGTTTACTGGCCGAGATATTGTATGCCACCCCGGCCGGGAAGGGTAGGGCCGGTCCTTATCCCAGAGCTTGCCCACCCCCTCGCCAGACGCCACAACCGGCCAACTCTGCTATAATCCCCCCGTTGCCACAGGCAGCGCAGGTTATCCGGAGGTTTTTGGCGCTATGGACGAACAACCACTACGCAGTACCACATCCACCATCGACATCTACATCAAGCTGGCGCAGTACCCCATCTTGTCCGATCGCATTCGGGAACGAATGCGCGAGGAGTTGTTTCGCCGCCGGCTGGTGGAGCCGGAGAAATTCGAAGAGGAGGTGGAACAGCGAGCCATTGAGAGCCAGCGGCGCGAAGGGCTGCACGATCCCTACAACCAGGAACCGGCCGGGGTGTGGCACGAGCGGAAAGCGCGTATTCGCGCCCTGCATACCGACTTCTACTTCGGTTACAACCTGCCCACCGACCTCTTCGAGCAGATTGTCCAGGAAGTGCTGCACGAACAGGCCAACCCTGGCACCACCTACGATCTCGCCTTCAACCCAGAGATAGCGCCCTATACCCTGCTCTTCCGGCAAGGGGAGATCTACGAAAAGATGCCGCCGCCCGAAAAAGAGCGTATCAAGCATCACCTACAAGAGATCAAGGTCGTGTTGATCAAAGGCATGATCAGCGACCAACTGCCCTATATTGCGGTGGCCAAGCAGGTCTTTACCATTGAAGACCTGCGCTGGATCTACCAGCGGCGGATTGGCTCAGGCAAGATTGGTGGAAAAGCGGCCGGCATGCTGCTGGCCCACCGCATCTTGCAGCAGCGCGACCCTGAATTTGGCGCAGACATCAGTCAGCAGGTCGATATTCCCGAATCCTTCTTCCTCGGCACCGATGTGCTGTACGAATTCCGGCGCATGAATAATCTCGACCACCTGATGAACCAGAAATACCGCCCGCTGGATGAGATTCGGGCTGACTATGATCAGGTCATAGAGGCCCATCTGCAAGGCCGCTTCCCGCCGCGGATCGTGGAGCGGCTGCGCGAAGTGCTGCGCCATATGGGTCCGTCGCCCATCATCGTGCGCTCGTCCAGCCTGCTGGAAGACAATTTTGGCCACGCCTTTGCCGGCAAGTATCAGAGCTATTTCTGCCCCAATCAGGGCAGCGAAGATGAGAATCTGCATGAACTGCTGCAGGCGATTAGCCGCATTTATGCCAGCGCGCTAAACCCGGACGCCATTTTGTACCGCCAGCACAACGGCCTGCTAGATTACGATGAACGGATGGCCGTACTCATTCAGGCGGTACGCGGTCAGCCGTATGGCCGTTACTTCATGCCCACCCTGGCCGGCGTAGGGTACAGCCAGAATCCATTCCGCTGGCATCCCAAGATCCGCCGGGAGGATGGTTTCTTGCGTGTTGTGTGGGGCATGGGCACGCGCGCGGTGGACCGGGTTAGCAATGATTACCCGCGCATGATTAGCCTGAGCCATCCCCAGCTCCGGCCGGAGGCAACCGCCAAGGCGATAGAGCGATATTCACAGCACTACGTGGATGTTATTGACCTGGAAGATAATGAGCTGAAAACATTGCCCCTGAAAGAGGTGCTGCAACTGGACTATCCTTACTTGCGCTTCCTCATGTCGATGCGCGTGGGTGATTCCATGCAAGAGATTTTGTCGCCAGGATCGCTTGATGCCACTGACTCGTTGGTGCTAACGTTAAACCCCCTGACGCGGGATGCCAACTTTCTGCGCCTGTTCCGCACGGCGCTGCGCCGCCTGGAGTACATGTATAAGACGCCAGTAGACATTGAATTCGCAGTACACATTGTGCCCAAATATCCTTACCCGGAGTACCAACTGCAATTGCTGCAATGCCGCCCATTGAGTGTGCGGCAGGATGGTGGCTCGGTGAAGATTCCCAGTGAGGTGCCGCCGGAAGATTTGCTATTCCGGACGTTTGAGTTGATCCCGGATGGCAAGACGGAGGGGATTCGCTATCTGCTGTTTGTGGACCCGCTGGAATACCGGCAGGTGCAGGGGGTAAGCCGCAAGCAAGAGATTGGGCGGGTGATTGGCCGGCTAAACCGGCTGTTGGAGGGGGAATCTTTTGTGCTGATGGGCCCCGGCCGGTGGGGCAGCACCAACCTGGACCTGGGCGTACGGGTGAGTTATGCGGACATTTTCAACACCGAGGTCCTTATTGAGATGGCGGTGGCCGATGGCGAAGGTGTGCCGGAACTCTCCTATGGCACCCATTTCTTCCAGGACCTGGTAGAGGGCGGTATCTACTCCTTGCCATTGCACCTGGAAAACCCCAAGAGTGTGTTCAATTGGGATTTCTTCCACAACGCCCCCAATGTGCTGGCCGAGCTTCTGCCCAGTGATGCCGGCTTCGGCGATGTGTTGAAGGTGATCGACGTGGCCAGGCTCCGGCCGGATTACCGGGTGAGCATTCTGATGGATGGCGACGACGACGAGGCGCTGGGTTATCTGGTGAAAGGCGACTGGCCAATTAAGACGGCCCAGGTGAGTTTGTCAAATTTCTAATCGCGGGCCTGGTGCTGTAAGGCTTTCACAATAACTTTGTAAGCCATAGGCAACCTACTTGGGGCATGATCCTGCTTGGCGACACCCGGCCGGGGGCCGCTGGCCGCGTCCACGCAGAACGCGGTTCTAACCGCACAGGAGGAAGTGACTATGTGGAAACGAACATTGGGACTGGGTGCCCTCTTGGGCGGCTTGCTCACCGCCCCGCTCATCGGGCTGATGTACCTGGCCAACCAACTGGCCGAACTGCCCTTTGTCCCCTTTGATTTCTTCGACTGGATGACCCGCGTGCTGCCGGGCGGCCTGATCACCTTTGGCATCGACACGATGATCAACCTGATGTTATTCCTGAACATCAACGTTGCCGACAGCGCCAAGACCGCCGAACAGCTCGTCGCCGTGCTGCAATTTTGGGTGGGCGGCGTGGTGGCCGGCATCCTCTTCTTTGCCCTTCTGGGCAGCCGGCGAGTGAAAGCAACCCTGGCCAACGGGCTGGTCTTGGGCGCGCTGTTTGGCCTGCCGCTCGTGCTCATCAGTCTGGTCATCGGCCAGTCATCGGCGGCGCTGTGGCTGAAGCTCCCCTGGCTGGCGGCGCTGTTCCTGGGTTGGGGTGTGGCCTTTACCTGGGCCGCAAGCAAGCTGCTAGCCCCGGCCGGGGCACCCACCACAACCGAACCAGCCGCCGCAACCCCAACCTCTGAACCCGCCCCGGCCGGGGTTGTCAAGCTCAACCGGCGGCAGTTCCTGGTACGGCTGGGCGCCGGCGCGGCCACCATCACCGTCCTCAGCGCCGGCTTGGGGGCCACCCTGGCCAGCGCCGAGCGCCGCCGCCTGGCCGCCGCCGCCCCCCCCGCCGACCTGGTAAACGGCCAACCAGTCCTGCCCAACGCCAACGATCCGGTGATACCCGCGCCCGGCACCCGGCCGGAGTACACCCCCATCGCCGACCACTACAAAGTCTTCCTGCGCACCGAACCTACCCTCATCGAAGAAGAAGATTGGGTCCTGCCCATCACCGGCCTGGTCGATAACCCCCTCATGCTCACCCTGGCCGACATTCGTGAAAGATACACCCCCCGCGAGCAGTTCGTCACCCTCTCCTGCATCTCCGGCCGGGTTGGCACCACCCTCATCAGCACCACCAAATGGAGCGGCGTCAGCGTGCAAGAAGTGCTGCGCGACGCCGGCCTGCAAGCCAACGCCCGCTACCTCTTCATCACCGGTGGCGACGGCTTCTACGAAACCGTGGACCTGGACCTGATCAACCAGGACGAACGGATCATGTTCTGCTACGCCTGGGACGATAAACCCCTGCCCAAAGACCACGGCTTCCCCCTCCGCATCTGGATTCCCGACCGCTTCGGCATGAAACAGCCCAAATGGATCACCGGCATCGAAGTCACCGACACCTACACCCCCGGCTACTGGGTCGAACGAAACTGGGACGAAGTGGCCCAGGTCAAAGCCACCAGCGTCATCGACACCGTGGCCGTCAACGACGTCTACGAAGAGAACGGGCAGCAGATGGTACCGGTGGGCGGCATCGCCTGGGCCGGCGACCGGGGCATCTCCCGCGTTGAAGTTCGCGTGGACGAAGGCCCCTGGCAAGAAGCCCGCCTGCGCAGCCCGCTGTCCGAGACCACCTGGGTCATCTGGCGCTACGACTGGCCCTTCACCCCCGGCCGGCACACCTTCGAGGTACGCTGCGCCGAAGCAGATGGCACGCCGCAGATTGAAGAAGAACAGCCCATCCGGCCCAGCGGCGCTACCGGCATCGACCAGTTCGAGGTGCGCGCTTAGGCAGTTGCCGCCCGATAAATCCAGACTAGTTGGTCAGGCTCCCGGTATTCAATGCCGGGAGCTTTTCTGTTTTGCGGCAGTTGCCGGTATGATTAGGTCATCTTCCCGCAAAAAAGGATGGGCAATGAACAGGATTCTGGTGCGCTTGGGTGGGGTACGGCTGCTCTTACTGGTAATTGGCCTGGGGCTGATTGGGCTGGCCTGGTGGCAGGTGGGGCGCGCGCGGCAGGGGCTGGTCGTGCGCAGCTTAAGCCAGGATGGCATACCGCTGCGCTTCATCGCCCCGGCCGGGGCCACCAACCAGCCCGGCATCCTCATCGCCCACGGCTTCGGCGGCTCCCAGCAGCTCATGCTGGGCTATGCCTACGTGCTGGCTCACGCCGGCTACGGCACCATGTTGTGGGACTTTGCCGGCCACGCCGCCAACCCGGCCCCGCTAGACCGCACCGGCGACACGCTGCAAGGCAACATCGACACCGCCTACGCCGCCCTGATCGCCCAGCCAGAGATTGACCCCGGCCGGGTAGCCCTACTCGGTCACTCCATGGGCAGCGGGGCCGTGATGAGCGCCGGCATTGCCGACCCAGCCCGCTACCGCGCCGTAGTTGCCATCTCACCCACCGGGGCAGACGTAACACCCGACCGGCCGCCCAACCTGCTGCTGCAAGCCGGCCAGCGCGAAGCCCGCTTTGCCGAAAACGCCCAGCAGCTCCTGGCCGAAGCGGGCGGCAGCAGCACCGATTTCGCCACCGGCCGGGCCAGAGCCTTTGTCCTGGTCCCCCAGGTAGAGCACATCACCATCCTCTTCAGCGACATCAGCCACCAGGTAGCCCTGCGCTGGCTAGACAGCGCCTTTGGCCGGCTGTCTGGCAGCGATTACGCCGACCGGCGCATGGTCTGGTATTTGCTGCACCTGCTGGGCTGGCTGCTGGCCCTGGTCGCCCTGTCCCCGCTGCTGCCCAAAATGGCCCGGCCGGCCAACCGGCCAGTCCGTTGGCGGCGCGGGCTGGGCCTGGCCCTGGCTCCCTTCGCCGCCGCCGTGCTGCTGGCCCTCACCAACCTGCTAATTGACGTCGCCAGCCTGGGCGGGCTGTCCGTGGGTGGCGGCTTCGCCTTGTGGTGCCTGTACATGGGGCTGGTGTGGCTGCTGCTGGGCACCCGGCCGGGGCGGCTGGCGGCGGCCGATCTAACCTGGGGGGTGCTGCTGTTCGCCGTATTGTGGCTGGCCTTCGGCGCGCTGGCCCAATTCGTCTGGCTGCCCTGGTTTCTCATCCCGGTGCGGCTGGTGCGCTGGCCGCTGCTGGCGGCCGCCTTCCTGCCCTGGATGTGGGCCGCCGGGCTGGCCCAGCAAGGGGCCGGGGCCGGCCAGCGAGCATTGTGGTGGCTGGGGCAGAGCATACTCATCCCGGCCGGGCTGCTGCTGACCATGCAGTTGGTGCCGGGCATGGGCGTGCTCATCCTGGTGCTGCCTTTGCTGCCCCTCCTGTTCGGCGTTTTGACCGTGGCCGGTGGGGCCGTCGCCCGGCCGGGGGCCTACGCCATCGGCAGCGCCCTCTTCTTTGGCTGGCTGGTGCTGGCCTATTTTCCGCTTAGCTAAAGGGGGATTGTCGCCGGTCAGCCGGAACTGGCGTCCAGGAGCCGGGCCAGCAGGGCGCGCTCGCCTGCTTCGTCGCTGATCTCGCCGTCCAGGCGGGCGGCCAGCAGTTGGTCCAGCAGCAGGGCAAACTGCGGCCCGGGCCGCAGCCCCATCTGGCGCAGGTCGTGGCCAGAGAGGTAGGTGCTGATGTGCCGCCAATTTTGCCAGTATTGGTCCAGGAACAACCCGGCCGGGGAGCTGCCAACCACCGCCCGCACCGCCAGCAAGATACGCGGCCGGGGCGCATAGGGGCGAACAGCTTTCGCCACCTGGCTGGGCCGTGCCCCGGCCGGGAACGCTTGCAGCGCCAGCCACAGCGCGCCCGCGCCCAATACCTCATCCCGCGTTGTTTTGCGTACCTTCAGGCGCGTCATCACCGCTTGCTGCGCCGGCCCCGGCAGCGGCAGCAGCCAGATGGCAAAATAAGCCGGCAGTGGCGACTGGTTCTGCAGCGCCTCGTGCCACAGAGCATCGGCCAGCAAACCATCCAGGCGGCAGAAGGCATCGGCCATCGCTGTCTCCCAGGTCAGGTTGGGATGAATCTGAGCCATGACCCCCAGCTCGGCCAGACGCTGCATCACCGGCACCGGGCTGGCCTCTTGCAGCGCCAGCTCAATCTCGTGCCGGATACGGTCGCCGGTCACGCGCTCCAGCATCGCCAGCCCGTCGGCCATCAGCTCCACGGTGCGCGGCTCAATGGTGAAGCCCAGCCGCTGCTCCAGGCGAATGGCGCGCAGGATACGGGTGGGGTCGTCAATGAAACTGAGGCTGTGCAGCACGCGAATGATGCCTTGTGTCAGGTCGCGCATACCACCGTAAAAATCGAGCAGTTCACCCAGATGAGCCCCATCCAAACGCATGGCCAGGGTATTGATGGTGAAGTCGCGCCGGTGCAAGTCTAGCTTAATCGAACCCTGAGCTACTTCCGGCAGGGCGGACGGCTCAGTGTAGAATTCGGTGCGGGCGGTCACAAAATCAAAGGCGTCGGCATTCTCCGGCCGGGGCAGGTCCGGGGCCAGTTTCTGCCACACTGCCGGCGACAGCAGCCATTTGGCTGTGCCAAAGCGGGCGTGGCTGCGCACCCGCCCGCCATACTGCCCCTGCAACTGCCGGGCCAGGGCGATGGCATCCCCCTCCACCACGATGTCGGTGTCTACCGAAGGCTTGTTTAGCAGCAGGTCGCGCACCAGGCCACCCACAAAGTAGATGGGCATGTTCACCTCGCCGGCCACCTGGCTGATGACGCGCACCCCCTGCCACAGGGCGGCGGGCAGGTATTGGGCCATGCGCTGGCGCATCCCGGCCATGTCGGCATCGGGCAGTGGGCGGCTGAGCAGGCGCAGCAGATCGGTGCGGGTAACAATGCCCAGCAGGTGATCGGGGTTATCTTCCCCGGCCGGGTCTTCAGCCACCACCGGAATTTGCCCCCAATCCTCATCAATCATCAACTGCTGCACCCGTTCAATGGAATCCTCCGGCCGGACAGTAATCCGGCCGCTCTTCATGATCCGTTCGATCGGCAGGTTTTGTAGTTCGTGGCTCATCGCCCGGTCCACAGCCCGGCGCGTCAGCAGACCCACCAGCCGGCCATTGTTCGGGTCGAGTACCGGGTAGCCCTCGTGGCCAAAGCGCTGCATTTGCTGGTGGGCATCCAGCACCGTCGCGGTGGTGGCAATGGTCTGCACCCCCCAGGACATGAGGTCAGAGACGCGGGTCATCGGCTTGACGGCCTGGGGCAGCAGCTCGCGCACTTTGCGCACGGCGGCGGTCAGAGACATCTCCATGATGGTGGCGGCGGCGGCGCGGCCATGCCCACCCCCCCCCAGGGCGCGGGCCAGCACGGCGACATCCACCTGGTCGGTGGTGCTGCGGGCGACCAGTTGGACGTGCTGCCGCAGCCCTACCAGGACAATCAACCCGGCCGGGGCCAGGGCATCGCGCATCCGGTGTACCACGGCCGAAATCTCGTCCTCGAATTCAGGGTCGGCTTCGGCCGCCGCCAGCAAGATCGCCTGCCCCTCCAGCCGGACCCATTCGGCGGCCAGTTGCAGCTTGCGGTACAGCGCCTGCTGCGCTGCGGAGAGGGGGATATCCAGGAAGCGGCGCACAACGCTGAGTTGGGCGTCTTGCTCCAGCAGCCAGGCCGCAGCGCGGATATCGCGCGGGGTGGTGGCGTCGTAGGTCAAGGCTCCGGTATCCTCGTAGATGCCCAGCAGCAGCAGGGTGGCCTCGACTGGGGTCAGGGCCAGGCCGGCGGCTTGCAGCATTTCTACGCCCAGGGTGGTGGCTGCGCCCAGGGGTTCGATGTGGTGGTTCCCGGCCGGGAGGTCGGCCGAGCGAGTATGGTGGTCGATGATCGTAACCAGGGTCTTGTCGCGCACGCCGCGCACGCTGGGCACGGCCTGGGTGTCTACCAGCACCACCTGTTCCACGTGCTGCCGCCGCCAGTTGGCCGGGCGCATGTAGGGCAAGGCGTCCCAGTACAGGGCCAGGAACTGCATGACGTTGCGATTGACCCGGCGCGAGAGCAGGGGGGTCCCGGCCGGGTACAGCTTATGCGCCGCCAACTGCGAGGCCACAGCATCAAAATCGGCATTTTCGTGCGTCAGGATGAGCCACATGGGCAGATTATAGCGGGCGGGCGGCAGAATGCGTAATGGGCGTGAGCAGCGTCTTTTGCATTACGTCCAGCGGATCCCCTCTCACGGGCCAGCCGCACCGCCGGACTGCTGAAGATTGAAGAAGGCCAGCGTCCGGCGGCGGAACAGGGCGTCGCCATCGCCGCTGAAGTTGTGCGGCTGGTCGGGGTAGGCATAGCACTCGACGCTTTTGCCCAACAGCCGCAGCCGGTCGCACAGGTCGGCCGACCAGGCGGGCGGGACAATGCCATCGGCGCTGCCGTGGTGGATGCTGATGGCAGCCTGGATGCGCGCCAGGTGGTGGATGGGGGCGATGGCCAGCATGGCGTCGGCGGGTGTGGCCAGCTCTTCCCGGCCGGTCTCACCCTCTGACCAGGCCAGGATGCGCTCGAAGTTCTGGTATTCGTCGCCGCTCATCGCGCCGTAGAGGACGGCGCTGCGGATGGACGGGTTGACGGTGATGACGCGCAGGGCGATGCCGCCGCCCATGCTGTGCCCCCAGAGGTGGATGTCTCCCGGCCGGGCGGCGGCCAGCGCCCCCGGCTGCCCCCCTTGCTGCTGCACCAGGGCCACCAGATTGAGCACGTCAATGGCAAAGCCAATGCGAAACGGGTTGGGGCCATCCTCAGAGGGGGGATAGCCACGGTAGTTGGGGTGCAGCACCAGGTAGCCGTTGCTGGCCAGGCTGTCGGCGTGGCTGGTGGTGTAGTCGAGGGTGTCGTACCCGGCCGGGTCCACATAGCCATGCAGCGCTACCACCACCGGGAAAGGGCCATCCCCCCGGGGCACATTCATAAAGCCATAGATCGTCAACCCATCGCTGGGGTAGCGCACCAGGTAGCGCGTGAATGCCGCCATCGTGCCCAGCGTTTGCACAATCTCCAACTGGCCACCACCATAACTGCGCGCCGCCAGGTCGGCAATGGTCAGGCCGGCGTAGGGGCCGGCGGTGGGGCTGGGCAGGGGGGTGGCGGTAGGTGTGCTGGCCGGCGCGTTGGCGGGCAAAACGGCAGGTGTGGCCGTAGACAGGTCGCGGGTGGGCGGGATGGCCACGGTGGGGCGCGGCGGCGGGTTGGCGGCTGCGGCCAGGGTGGGCAGGGCCGGCGGCTGGGCCAGCAGGAAGGTGTCTGGCGTGCAAGCGGCAAGGCCCAGGGCCAGCAGCAGGAATAGAGAGAGGCAAAGGAAGCGCACGGCGAAGGGGAGAAGGGGGGAAGCTACCCGGCCGGGGGGCGAGCCACCGAACGCCGCCAATCCCATACCTGAACCACCAATCCAACCAGGAGCAGAACCGCAAACAACAGGGTGCGGGCCGGCTGGGCCGGCTCCAGCGCCTGCACCAGCAGGCTGGCCCCGGTCAGCGAGGAGAGGGCGATGAGGGCCACGTCGAACAGTGTTGCTACCAACAGCGCCCCCAGCACACCGCCCACCACAAACGCCAGCCAAAACAGCGCCTCCCCGCTGTCCCCGGCGGTGAAGGCATTGAGCAGCGTGATGCCCAGCGTGCTGCCCAAAAGAAAGCCGGCCAGGCCCACCGCTGCCCGCTGCAAGACAACGGCCAGTACAGCGGCCAGCAGGCCGAAGCCCACGGCCAGCAGCCACTCTGGCAGCGCCAGCAGGTCACCAAAAAGGCGTGGCCCCAGCACGTAGCCCAGCGCAAAGCCGGCCAGGGCCACAAACAGCCAAAACAGCCGCCGGCCGGAGAGCAGCATAATCCCACCAATCAGAACGCGTAAAATGTCCATAGCCCTACCATTTGTCGGCCAGTCAGCTCGCCGGTTTGTCAGCATCACAGACTGGCGGCCACTGACCCGTTGCAGACCGGCCAGCTTACTGGCTCAGGTTCTCGATGGCAACTGGCTCCACGGGATCGGCTAGCGGGAAGCCAAAGATGCGCCCGTAGAAGTAAAGCTCGGCATCCAGCGCCCGCTTGACGTTTTCTGCGCGGCGGAAGCCGTGCTGTTCGCCGGCAAAGGGCACATAGGCCACTGGCACTCCCTTGGCTTTGAGCGCGTCGAAGATCATTTCCGCCTGGTTGGGCGGCACGATCAGGTCTTCTAACCCCTGAAAGAGGATGAGGGGGCAGGAAAACTGGTCCACGAAGTTAATGGGTGAGCGGGCGAAGTAGATATCCTCCCGCTCTGGATAGGGGGCGACCAGGTTGTCCAGGTAGCGCGATTCAAATTTGTGGGTCTCGCGGGTCATGGCCACCAGGTCGCTGATGCCGAAGTAACTGGCCCCCACGGAGAAGGTGTCGGTGAAGGCCAGGGCGCTGAGTGTGGTATATCCGCCGGCGCTGCCCCCGCGGATGGCCAGCCGCTGCCCATCGGCCAACCCCTGCTGCACCAGGTAGCGCGCCCCATTGACACAGTCCTGCACGTCTACGATGCCCCATTGGCCGTTCAGCCGTTGGCGGTAGGCGCGGCCGTAGCCGGTGCTGCCGCCGTAGTTAACGTCGAGTACGGCAAAGCCCCGGCTGGTCCAATATTGGATGGAGAGGCTGAGGGCAGCCGAAGTGCTGCTGGTGGGGCCGCCATGACTGATCACCATGAGCGGGGGCAGTTCCCCGGCCGGGGCGCGGTAATCCTGGTTGTGTGGCGCATAATAAAGGCCATGGGCCGTCAGCCCATGGTCCGTGGGGAACTCAATGGCCTGCGGCACCGAGAGATAGCCCGTGGCCAGCGTCAGGTCTGACGCGCGGCGCAGCACATCCAGCGCCCCGGTCGCCAGGTCCAGGCGCACCACAGCCAACATCTCGGTGGCGGAGCCGGCCAGGCAGGCCACAAAGCCCGGACCGGCATGGATGTAGGCCGACAGCGTGTAGGGCAGGTCAATGGGGACCAACGGGCCGCCGTCCACCTCTAGCAGCGCCAGTTGCCGGCGACCTTCGCTGGCAAAGCTGCAAACCAGCCGCCCATCGGGCAAGAAATCGTAGGTCGACATGTCAAAAACCCACATCGGTAAGCCAAATTCGGCGGCGCGGGGCGCAAGGGGCTGCGCCTGCCCGGCGTGCCAGCGATACAGATTCCACCAGCCGCTGCGGTCTGAGATGAAGTGCAGCCGGCCGTCGGGCGACCAGGCAGGCTGGAAGATGGACTCCTCAGGGCCGCCGGCGACGATGTGAGCGTTGTGCAACTGCCCGGCCGGGTCTACATCGGCCAGCCACAGTTCGGTGCCGTCCCAGGGCATGTTGGGGTGGTTCCAGGCCAGCCAGGCCAACTGGCGGCCATCGGGGCTAAGGCGCGGGTTGGCATAGAAATCGTGGCCACCTACCAGCAGATCGCCGGCGTGTTCGTCGCCATCCAGGGCCAGGCTGACAAGGGTGTTCACGGCCTCCCGGCCGGGGACGGTATGGTCCTCACGAACGCAAATGAGGCGTTGGCGGGCGGCATCCAGCACACCATCGGCGTAACGCCACGCCCCGGCCGGGGTGATGGGAGAGGGGTCTGTGCCGGGCAACTGCCGGTATAGACGCTGGTCGGCGAAATTGGCGAAGTAGACGACGCCGCCGGCCACCCAGAAGGCTCCGCCGCCGTATTCGTGCACCCGGGTGCGCACATTGAACCCGGCCGGGGTGACGTCGCCAATCTGCCCGGCCGGGGTGCGGTGCACCAGCACACTGCGCCCCCCCTCCTGCGGGCGGCCTTCCAGCCAGTAAATGTCCTGGCCATCCACACAGACGGACCCCAGGTTAATTGTCTGGGCCACAATCAAGTCGCTGGTAATCGGCGATCGCCAGGCACCGTATGGGGCGGTTTGGGTTGTTGTCATCTGGGCCTCCTGCAAGCCTGCTTCGTTTACGAGATCATAGTCAGCAAATGGCGGATTGGCAAGTTGGGCCTGGCGAAATCTGTTCTAAATGCTTGACACAGTAGAACAGATGTGCTATTCTGTATTTCAGAACATTTGTTCCACCCTCTTCCCGTAAGGCGCTGGCGAGCATGCACCCTCGCCGGCGCCTTCCCCTCCTTTTCAGAGGGTTTTCAAGTGAACACAGGCCCGCCAGGGATCACGAGCATGATACGCTGGCAAGGGCTTTTTTGTTCACTGGTTTGCCGGCCTGGCACGCCGCACGGTGGCCCGGATCAACCCTTCCGCACTCCCCAACGCTTGCGCAGCCGCGCCCCAACTAGAAGCTATTGCGTCACGAGGTGGATCTTTGAGGAGGAATTATGCAGAACGCGAATTTTCTCAACGGTAATAAGCAGTTGCCCCAATTCACCATGCCCAGCCTGAATGTCGCCTTTCCCAAACAGGCGCTCATTGGGCTGATTCTGGTCGTTGCTTTGCTGGCCTTTGAGCTGTTCAATTTTGACAGCACCCGCTACGCCTTGAACAATCTGTTGGGTAGCGTCAACTTCCTGGGTGTCTCGTGGGCGGCCATTCTGGCTGTCGCCTTCTGCGCTATTGACTTCGCCGGCCTGGCGCGCCTGTTCACGCCGCAGCGCGGCGCGGAGGAGCCCCGCGAAGTATGGTACCTGACCGGGGCCTGGCTGCTGGGGGCAACGATGAATGCCATCATGACCTGGTGGGCGGTGTCGTTAACCTTGCTGAACCATGATTTTGGCAACGAGGTTCTCTCACGGCAGCAGTTGCTGGAATATGTGCCGATCTTTGTGGCAGTGTTGGTCTGGCTGACCCGGATTCTGTTCATCGGCGCGTTTTCGGTGGCCGGGGATCATTTCTGGGGCCAGGACGATGTGGCAAAGAGCCACCCGGCCGGGCGGCAGCCCCAGCCCGCCCGCCAACCTGCTCGCCAGCCGGCCCGCCCTGCGCCCAGTGCGCCGCAGCCAATGTTGGCCAGTGAAGCCGCGCCCCGGCCGGGACCAGCACCACGCCCCGCCGCGAGCAACGGAAGCAGCCGGATGCAGCAGCGCCCTCCCCAGCCAGGTGTGCGCCCCGTGGCCCCCATGAACGCCAGCGCCCGGCCCCGCCGCTAGGCGGACCGCCGCTAGGCGGACCACCGCCCTCGGCCTTCCCAACTCCCCCCTGCCTCCTCTCTCGCCTGGTGGCGGTGCCAACCGTCGCCAGGCTTTTTTGTCTCTTCTTGCAGTTGTGCGCGAGTCGGGCCGCCAGTTCAGCGCGCCAACTGCTTGAAATCCCCCCTGCCAAACCGTTACAATAGGCTGTGTAAACGTGCTAACGTTTTAGCGCACGACCGAGGAGGCATCGCTATGACCATTCGTGAAGGGCGTTGGGACTGCCAGTATTGCGGCCAGGTTGGCATTTTGGGCCGGGAGAAGTCCTGCCCTAATTGTGCCCGCTCCCGGCCGGAGGGGACCAGGTTCTATTTACCCGACGAACAGGCGGCGGCCAGCGAGCAGAAATTGGTGCAGCAGGCCAAAATTGGGCCAGACTGGATCTGCCAGTTTTGCAGTTCCAGCAATCCGGCCAACGTTGCTGTTTGCCACCATTGCAACGCCGCCCGTGAGGGCAGCAGCCCGCAGCAGGAGGTGAAGACGTACCGGCCGGGCGAGGCCCCCAAGAGCGGCGATATGGACCTGAGCACCCCGCCGCCGGCGCGCACCGTGAAGACGAAGGCCGCCACGCCGGTCTGGCTGCCGATTGTGGGCGTGGTGGGCGTGCTGCTGATACTGGCTTGCCTGTGTGGTGGCTTCTTCCTCTTCCGCAGCTCGGAGACGGAAGCGACCATCGAAAGCTTCAATTGGGAGCGCACGGTGGCCGTGGAGGCGTTCCGCACCGTCACCGAGCAGGATTGGGATGTCCCGGCCGGGGGGCGCACCATCAGCCAGGAAGAAGCCATCCGCAGCTACGAACAGGTCTTGAGCCACTACGAGACCAGAGAAAGACAGGTCTCCGAACAGGTGCAGGTTGGTGAGCGCACCTACGTCTGCGGCCAGCGTGACCTGGGCAACGGCTTCTTTGAAGACATTGAATGCACCGATCCGGTGTACGAAACGCGCTACCGCACGGAAACTTACCAGGAACCAGTGTACGACCAGGTGCCCATTTACGACACCTACTACACCTACGAAATAGACAAATGGGTACCTGACCGCACCGAGCGCGCTGCTGGCCGCGACCAAAACCCCTTCTGGCCAGAGGTGCCCCTCGGCGAGGGGGAACGGGCGGGGCCGCGCACCGAAAGCTACCAGATCACCTTCCTCACGGCCGATGGCGAGCGGCACACCCTGGATTTTGGCCTGGAGGAATGGCTCTCGTTTGAGCCGGGCGGCAGTTACAAGCTCAAAATCAGCGGCCTGGGCAATGACGTCGAGGTTGTGCGCTAGCGTAGTCTGGCCACTCAGCCGCTGCGCGCCGGCAGCACCAGGCCGGTTACTTCGCCGAAGCCCACTCGATACCCGTTCCCCTGGCACCAGCCGGTCATCGTCACCCGGTCACCATCGCGCAGGAATGTGCGTGTCTCGCCGCTGGCCAGCGTCAGCGGCTTTGTGCCGCGCCAGGTCAGCTCTAGCATGGAGCCGTAGCTGTCGGGCGTGGGGCCGCTGATGGTGCCGGAAGCCAGCAAGTCTCCCGGCCGGGTATTACAACCATTCACCGTATGATGGGCCAACTGCTGGGCCATGTTCCAGTACAAATAGCGAAAGTTGGAACGGCACAGCACCTGCGGTGCGCTCATTTGCCGGCTTTGCAGGGCCACTTCTAGCTGGATGTCGTAGGCCTGGTCCCGGCCGGGGCGCAGATAAGGCAGCGGTTCTGGCGCCTGCGCCGGCCCGGCACAGCGAAACGGCGCCAGCGCCGCCAGCGTCACCACCCAGGGCGAGATCGAGGTGGCGAAATTCTTGGCCAGAAATGGTCCCAGCGGCTGATACTCCCACTTCTGAATATCCCGCGCGCTCCAATCATTCACCAATACCAGGCCAAAAATATGCTCGTCCGCCTCGGCCGCGGCAATGGCCGTACCCAGTTCATTGCCCGGCCCGATGAAGAAGCCCATCTCCAGCTCAAAATCCAGCGAACGGCTGGGGCCAAAGCTGGGGGCGGGGGCCTCATCGGCCTTGGTTTGCCCCAGAGGACGGTGAATGTCCCGGCCGGAGAGAACCACTGAGCTGGCCCGGCCATGATACGCCACCGGCAAATGGCGCCAATTCGGCAGCAGCGCCTTCTCCGGCCCCCGAAACATCGTACCCACATTGAAGGCATGCTCTCGTGACGAGTAGAAATCGGTGTAATCACCAATCGCGGCCGGCAGATGCATCTGCACGTTGCGGATGTCAATCAGCGCCAGGCGGCGCAGCGCCGCATTGTCCCGCAGCGTGGGGTTATCCGCCCGCAGCAGCGCCTGAATCGTGGCCCGCGCCTCCTGCCATGCCGGCCGGCCCAGGGCCATAAACGCATTCAACTGTGGCTGCAAAAACACCGCCTGCTGCCTGCTCAGGATTGGCCCGTCGAACAACCCGGCGCGGGCCACGGCCGCCAGGTCCAGCACATAGTCGCCAATGCGCACCCCCACGCGCGGCATACAACTGCGCACATGGCAAAAGATGCCATACGGCAGGTTCTGGATGGGGAAATGGGAGTCTGGGTGAACGGGAACAAAACTCAGCAACTGGGAATCGGTCATGGGTCCTCCGGATAGGCCGGTCGCCCCGGCCGGGTACAGCACCAACTATAGCAAGCGCATCCGCAGCAGGCCAGCTTCCAGAGGCCGCCCGCGCGCCCACGCGGGCCGGGCAGCTATGGATCTAACCGGCATCTTCGTTTTTGGTTGGCGCTCTGGCGGGGTACAATAGATCATCGTAAGCATTCACCGGGGCACGTCCCCGAACCCAACAGGCGACAAACGAGGTGAGAAGATGGCCGATGGGCAACCAGTAACAATTCTTTGCATTTCCAGCGAATTCAAAGGAACCGACTTCCTGCATTCGGCCAGGCAAGAAGGCTGCCGCATACTGCTGCTAACGGAAGAAAAACACAAAGACAAGCCGTGGCCGCGCGAGGCCATCGACGAAATCTTTCTGATGCCAGATCTCGCCCGCTATGACGACGTCACCTACGCCGTCAGTTACCTGGCCCGCAGCCGGGTCATTGACCGCATCGTCGCCCTGGACGATTACGACGTGCGCCTGGCCGCCGACCTGCGCGAGCATATGCGCATTCCCGGCCTGGGCAGCAGCACTGCCCGCTACTTCCGCGACAAGCTCTCTATGCGCCTGAAAGCACAGGAAGCAGGACTGGCCGTGCCCGAATTCGTCCATGTGCTCAACTATGATCGCCTGAACGGCTACATGCAGCAGGTGCCGCCCCCCTGGGTGCTAAAACCGCGCTTTGAAGCAGGTGCCGTGGGCATCAAGAAAGCCCATTCCGCCGACGAAGTGTGGCATTGGGTCAATGAACTGGGCGACAAACAATCCTTTTTCTTGCTAGAGCGCTTTGTGCCCGGTGACGTGTACCACGTAGACGCCATTGTCTCGGAGAAAGAGATTGTTTTTATGCAGGCCAACAAGTATGGCCGGCCACCGCTCAGCGTATCCCACCAGGGTGGCGTATTCATCTCGCGCAAGCTGCCCGATGAGGCGGCGGAGACGAAAACCCTGCACGCCCTCAACCGCCAGTTCCTGACCTCTACCGGCATCGTCCGCGGCATCACGCACACGGAATACATTCTGGGCGAAGATGGGCGGTTTTATTTCCTGGAGACGGCGGCGCGGGTGGGCGGCGCAAATCTGGCCGATATGATCTTCTTTGCTTCAGGCGTCAATCTGTGGACGGAATGGGCCCGCCTGGAAGCGGCCAGCGCGCGCGGTGAGCAATACCAACTGCCGCCGGTGCGGCATGATTATGCCGGTATTCTCATCTGCCTGGCCCGCCAGGAGTGGCCGGATATGTCGGGCTACCAGGACCCGGAGGTGGTGTGGCGCATTGACAAGGCGTATCACGCCGGACTGGTGGTGGCTTCGCCAGACCAGGCGCGGGTGGAACAGTTGCTGCAAAGCTACAGCGAACGGTTCGCGCATGACTTTTTGACGGTTGGGCCAACCAAGGAAGCGAAGCGGGTGGCGTAGGGATCGCCCCGGCCGGGGCGCGTCAATGCCCCCCGCCCAGATTCAGCCCCACGACGCCCGCCACCACCAGGACAATGCTCAACGTCTTGGTCCAGGTAAGCGATTCGTCAAACCAGTAGACGCCAATGAGCGTAATGGCCACCGTGCCCAGCCCGGACCAGACAGCATAAGCCACGCCCACTTCCATCCCTTTCAGTGCAAAGGCGAGCAGGGTAAAGGCCAGGCCGTACATGACAAACATGGTGATAGCCGGCCCCGGCCGGGACAAACCCTCCGACAACTTCAACGCCGTGGTACCGATTACTTCCGACACAATCGCCAGCAGCAGGAACAACCAGCTCTTCAACACAAATCACCTCCCGGTTAGAGGTCGAAGCAGTCTACAACTCTCGGAGAACATATTATGTCGATAAACAAACGGTTCGCAACCTATGCCTGGGGAGTCCTGGCCTACAATATCCTGGTCATTCTGTGGGGCGCATTTGTGCGCGCCACCGGCTCGGGGGCCGGCTGTGGCAGCCACTGGCCGCTGTGCAACGGCGTGGTCATTCCCCGCGCACCACAGGTTGAGACCATGGTTGAGTTCGCCCACCGCATCACCAGCGGCCTGGCCGGCCTGGTGGTATTGGCCCTATTCATCTGGGCCTTTCGCGCCTATCCCAGGCAGCACCTGGTACGCAAAGGAGCCGCCTTCTCCCTGCTGTTTATCATTACCGAGAGCCTGCTGGGGGCCGGGTTGGTGCTCTTTGAATGGGTCGCCTACAACGACTCGGTGGAGCGGGTTGTTTCCATGGCCCTGCACCTGAACAACACCTTCCTGCTGCTGGCGGCCATGACCCTGACGGCGTGGTGGGCCACAAACCATGCCCCAGACACACTGCAGCGCGCGCGGCAGCGCCCCTGGGGCACCATGGGCGGTTTTCTGCTGGGGGGCGTGGTGGCCATGATGGTGCTGAGTACGGCCGGGGCCATCACTGCCCTGGGCGATACGCTCTTCCCGGCCGGGACCCTGGCCGAAGGAATTGCCCGGGACTTCTCGCCCACCGCTCATTTCCTGGAGCGGCTGCGCATCTGGCACCCCATCCTGGCCATTCTCACCGGGGCCTTCCTCTTCGTCATCGCCACCAACCTGATCAACCGCGATTTAGGGGCCGACGTTTACCGCTTTGCCCGCGGCGTGCAGGTGGTCTTTGGCCTGCAACTGGCGGCCGGCTTCCTTAATGTATACCTGCTGGCCCCGGTGTGGATGCAGTTGGTACACCTGCTGCTGGCCGACGCCATCTGGATTTTGCTGGTGCTGCTGACCGCCGCTTATGCAGCCCAACCGGAAACGGTTGCCGAGACCAGTCCGGCCGCGCAAATCGCCTGATTGCCGCGCCGGCAGGTCCCACGAGTTGGAATCATGCCCCCACTTACCTGGTTTCTGGGGACTATGGGCTACGGCTATAAGGATTGGGAGGGTGTGTTCTACCCGGCCGGGCTGAAATCGCGCGACTACCTGGCCCACTACAGCCAGTTCTTCAACGCCGTAGAGCTGGATTCCACCTTCTACGGCACGCCCCGACCGGAGGTGGTGCAGCGCTGGGCCGAACAAACCCCGGCCGGGTTCATCTTCTGCCCCAAAACCCCGCGCCAGATCACCCACGACCAGCGCCTGGTCGGAACTGAAGGGATGATGGCCGACTTCCTGGGCACCATGGCCCTGCTAGGCGACAAACTGGGGCCGGTCCTCATCCAATTGCCACCCGACATGAGCCGCAGCGAAATCAACAACCTGGCCGGCTTTCTGGCCGCCCTGCCGCCATCCACGCGCTATGCTGTCGAATTCCGCCATCGCTCCTGGCATGCCACCGCCACCGGGGAACTACTGCAAGCAGAGCACGCCGCCTGGGCCTCCACCGAATACCTCTACCTGCCCCAGCGCGTCTACGTCACCACCAACTTCCTATACATTCGCTGGATTGGCCGCCATGGCACTTACGATGTGAAGGACCACGAGCGAGAAGACAAAACCCCCCGCCTGCAAACATGGCTGGCCGACATTCAACAGCGCGCCACGGAGGGCATCGACAGCGTCTATGGCTTTTTCAATAACGATTACGCCGGCCATTCGCCGGCCACCTGCCGCCGCTTCAAGCAGTTGGTGGGGCTGCCCGCGCCGCCGCTGCTCCCACCGCAGCAAGGCCGGCTGCTGTAGCGGGGCAAGAGATGAGCCAGCAGACGCCGCAAACAACAGCAGGCTCGTTGGTGGTGGTGGGGCTGGGCCTGGCCCCGGCCGGGCAGCTAACGGTGGAGGCAGCCGCCTGGCTGGATCGGGCTGACGCAGTGTATTCGCTGCTGGGAGATAGCTCCCCGGCCGGGTGGTTATCCGCCCGCCGCCCCAGCGCCATCTCCCTGGCTGGCCTGCCCCTGGATAGGGCCACCACCCAGCTACAAACCGCCCTGGCCGCCGGGCAGCAGGTGTGCCTGGTCACAACTGGCCACCCTTTGCTGCCAGGAGCCGCAGCCCTGGCCCTGGCCGGCCAGGTGCGCCAGGCCGGCCACCAGGTTTGGTTCACCCCGGCCGTGTCCGCCGAAGACTGCGCCTATGCCGATTTGGGACTAGACCCCGGCCGGCGGGGCTGCCAGAGCTTCACCGCCACCCATTGGCTGCTCTACCGGCCGCGCTGCGACCCGGCCAGCCCGCTTATCCTGTGGCAGTTGGACCAAATTGGGGCCTGCGCCGTGGCCGACGGGTTGGCTCTTTTGGCCGAACAGTTGGGCCGGCGCTACCCACCTGACCACCCGGCCACGTTCTACGAACCAGGTCCGGGCCGCCTTACCCACACCACGCTGCCACAGTTGTCGTCGGCCAACGTCAGCCCGACCACCCTGCTCTATGTGCCGCCGCTGCCGCCGCCCACCCCGGCCGGGGGCAGCCCAAAGGAAACCGTATGAACCAGTTCAACTCTGCCGCCGAATTGAATGATTGGCTGCTGGCCCACGGCATCGATACCAGCACCTGGGGCCAGAGCAGCAAAACCAAAACCGTTGCCAATCTGTGGGCCGAAATCCAGCGCGGCGAAACCCGGCTGCAAATGGATCCCCCCCTGCGTCATGTCCAGGTGGTGCGTGTCCTGGTGCGCCGCGGTGATGAAGTGCTCATCGAGGCTCGCCAGCTCTTCCGCGACGGGCGTGACCGGCTGCGCAACCGGCTGCCATCGGAGAAGCTAAAACCCGGCGAAGACCCCCTGCACGCCGCCCGCCGCTGCCTGGAAGAGGAGATGGCCATCCCCCCGGAGAAGATCACCATCTACCCCAACACCTACCGCACCAGGCTGGTGGAAACCGGGTCCGATTCCTACCCCGGGCTGCCCTGCCGCTACGAGTTTCACCTGGTAGAAGCGGCCGTGCCCGGCCTGCCCAGCGGCAGCTTCAGCACCGAAGAGCAGGCCAGCGGTCCTGGCGACCCGGTCAGCCAGCACTTTTGGGAGTGGCAGCCAGACAAGGAAGCGGGCCAGCCTGTTCGCTAGTCAGCGGGGCCAGCCAGGACCTGGCAGGCTGAAATGCCAACACGCTGGCTACGGATGGAGCCGGTTGAGGGTGCGCGGGAAGGGGCTGGCCTGGCGGATGTGGTCAATGCCACAAATCCAGGTGACGGTTCGCTCTAGCCCCAGGCCAAAACCACTGTGGGGCACGCTGCCAAAATTCCGCAGGTCCACGTACCACTGGTAATGTTCCAGGGGCAGCTCGTGCCGCTCAATCGCGGCCACCAGCATAGCGGGGTCGCTCATACGCTCGCTGCCGCCGATGATTTCACCGTATCCTTCTGGGGCCAGCAGGTCAACGCTCTTGCAGACCTCAGCCCGGCCGGGCCACGGCTCCATATAAAACGCCTTCACCTGCGACGGGTAACCATAGACAAAGACCGGTTTGTCAAACTGCTTCGTCAGCTCCGTTTCATGGGGCGAGCCAAAATCATCTCCCCATTCCAGGGCCAGCAGCGCCTTCAGCTCCGGATCAGCGGTTGCCTCGCGGATGGCCGCAATGCGCGCCACCGCCTCATCATAGCTAATGCGCGGGAAAGGCGGCGTCACCTTAGCCAGCGCCGTTGTATCCCGTTCCAACAAGGCCAGCTCATGGCGGCATTTTTGCAGCGTGGTCTGCACAATGTAGCTCACAAACTGTTCTTCTACCGCCATGAGCTGTTCCAGGTCACAAAAAGCCAGTTCCGGCTCCACCATCCAGAATTCCGCCAGGTGGCGGCGCGTCTTCGATTTTTCGGCGCGGAAGGTGGGGCCAAAACAGTATACCTTGCCAAAAGCCATAATGTTGGCTTCGTTGTAGAGCTGGCCGGTTTGGGCCAGGTACGCTTTCTCGTCGAAGTATGCCACCTCAAACAGGGTGCTGGTCCCTTCGGCCGCCGATGGGGTGAGGATGGGGGTGTCGATGTTGACAAAGCCATGGTCGTCCAGAAAATCGATGATGGCCCGCTTGATGACCGTGCGCACGCGCATAATGGCCCACTGCTTGCTGCTGCGCAGCCAGAGGTGGCGCTGGTCCATGAGGAATTCGATGCCATGTTCTTTTGGGCCAATGGGGTAATCGGCCACATTCTGCAGCACGGTTAGCTGCCGGATGCCCACTTCGTAGCCGCCGGGCACACCGGGGGCGCGCTCGTCGGCGCGCACCATGCCAGTGACGATGATGGAAGATTCCTGCCCCAGCCGCTTGATTTCCTCAAACAGCTCGTCGCCCAGGTCCGGCCGGAAAGCGACGCACTGAACAATGCCGGTGCCATCGCGCAGGCGCAGGAATTGGAGTTTGCCCTTGCCGGTGCGCAGATACACCCAGCCCTTCAGGGTGATCTCCTGTCCTTCGTATTGGTGAATCTGGTCGATGGTGATCTCTGTTGCCATTTTGCTATCCTGTTGGTGTGGTTTGGCCGCGGTGCGCCCGGTACGGCGACATTGGCCATACATCTGTCCGTGGTGAGCGGACGGTTAACTGGCGTATTCTAGCAAGATTGTCGCTTTTTACGACTCCTCAAGCGGCAGTAGTTGGGGGCCATCGGGCGTATCTAGAACCTGCCAACCGAGGGTTGCAATCTGGTCGCGCAGCCGGTCGGCGGTGGCCCACTCCTTTTGCTGGCGGGCGGTGCTGCGGTCGGCCATTAGGGCCAGCACGCTGTCTGGCGGCTGTGGCGGCGTGGCCGCCTGGGCCGCCTGTTGGGCGTTGATCATGCTTTGCCACACCCCGGCCGGGATGCCCCCCGCCGGGTCCGGCGGCAGTGCAAATGGGCCTAGCAGCGTCAGGGGAAATGTCTGGCCAGCCGCAAATTCCTGGCGGGTAGTGCCGCGCAAGAGCACCACCCGGCCGCGGCCCATCACCCGGCCGGTGCCGGCAGCCAGGTCGATCACCAGGGCGGTGTGCTCATCTAACCCCAGGACCGTGTTCCCGGCCGGGAGCAGCGCCAGCAGTTGGGCAAATCGCGCTCGCCCCATGAAACAGCGGCTTGTATCCAGCGCTTCCCCGCCATCCTGATTATTCCAGTGCGGAATAATGACCAGCGGCAAGCCATAAGCGCCCAGCAAATCCAGCCCAAACTGCCAGTGCAAATCCTGGCCCACCTTGTAAATCTCATATACCGGCAGCGTGAAGCGGCTGACGGCCAGGGTGGCGGCGCTGGCCAGCACCAGAGCGGCCCCTGACCGGTGGCCGGCCTGAACCATCTGCCAGGCCAGGCTGTCTTGCAGTTGGCGCACCGCGTAGGTGGGGCTGCCCGGCCCCAGGAACAGCCAGTTGGCCGTTTGCAAAGGGGCGAGAATCTGGGGATCGTCCGGGCTTTGGGGGGTATAGCGCCGGCGCGCCGGCACCAGGGTGACCTTTGGCTGGTAGTTCTGCAGGCGGCGCAGCAGGTAGCGGCCCACGTTGCCGGCCACATCGGCCGAATTGGGCTCGAACCCGGCCGGGGTCTCCAAAATCGCTATTTCCGGTGCGCGATCCAACCGCCGGGCGGCCAGCTCATAGGTTGGGCCACTGGCGGGCATCGTTTCCCCCGACCCAAACAGCAGGATCAAGCCTGGTGACCTGTTCATAGTGCTCAGCGTCCTTATTTGCTCAGGTTGGTTTAGAGCAGGATTGTAGCACAGGAAAGCCGCCCTGGCCTTTTGCCATGCGGCGGGAACGGCGGCAGGCATTTGGGCAGGCACGTGCTGTTTGTTAGTCCCGGCCGGGGGCCGGCCACCCCATTATCCGTTGCGAGCCTGACACAGCTTGCTACAATTATCATCCATGGACAATCTACGGTGCCTTCCCCCTCTCTCAACCACATCAGCCGGCCCAGGTCTGTTCCTGTCGTCGTCCTTGAACATCTGGCCCGGACAGTTGCCAGGCAGCCGCCGCTGCGGGCATGGACCGGCCGTCAAAAAACCAAAGGAGAGATAATCATGGACTTCCTACTGTCTGCCCAACCTTTGTTCCCTTCCAATCCCCTTGCCCCCCCGGCGCTGCACATCCCCGATGGCGGCTTCTTGAGCATTCCGGTTGCCCTGATCTTCTGGCTCATCACCATCGTCTTTCTGGGATTAGCGGTACGCAATACGCGCGAGCAGTTCGGCGACCGCATGGCTCCACTGGCGGGCATTATGGCCGCCTTTATCTTTGCCGCACAGATGTTGAATTTCCCGGTGGCCGGCGGTACCTCTGGCCATTTGTTGGGTGGGGCGCTGGCCGCCATTACCCTCGGCCCGTGGGCCGGCATGCTGGTTATGGCCAGCGTGGTTGGCGTGCAGGGGCTGCTGTTTCAAGATGGGGGCCTGGTCGTGATGGGGGCCAACATCTTCAACATGGGCATTTTGCCCGCCCTCATTGGCTATGGCCTCTACCGGGGTGTCACCGGCCGGGGCCGGGGCACAAAACTGGCCGTGGCCGGCGTTGCCGCCTGGTTGTCGGTGATGGGCGCAGCCCTGGTAACTTCGCTGCAATTATGGCTCAGCGGCACCACGCCGCTGCAAATTGTGCTGCCGGCCATGCTGGGCGTCCACGCCCTCATCGGCCTGGGCGAGGCCCTGGTTACCGTGGCCGCCCTGGCCTTCATCATGCAAGTCCGGCCCGACCTGCTGGACAACAGCCCTGCCCAAAGCGGTGGCCGGGGTTGGGTGGTGGTTGGCCTGCTGGTGGCCCTGGCCGTGGTGCTGCTGGCCCCGCTGGCCTCCGCCTTCCCGGATGGGCTGGAGCGCGTGGCGGAGGACATCGGCTTCATCAACCAGGCGGCCAGCGCGCCCTATGAACTGCTGCCCGATTACACCGTGCCCTTCCTGGGCGAGACGTCGCTCTCAACCATTGTGGCCGGATTACTCGGGGCGCTCATCGTGGCCGGTCTGACGCTGCTAATTATCCGCCTTGTCCGCCAACGCTCGGCGGCCAACGCCTGATGGCCAGAGGCAGCTAAACAACTGTGCATGTTAATACGTTTGATCGCTACGAAGCCCGCCACAGCCTGATCCACCGGCTTGATCCGCGGGTGAAGGTCATTATCACGGTGGCGTTTATCTTTGCCAACGTGCTGCTGCCAGATGGGGCCTGGCTGGCGTTTCTGGCTTCCTGGGCCATGCTGCTGCTGGTGCAGCGCCTGGCCCAACTTTCCTGGGGATATGCATTCCGCCGCTCTTTTGTGGCCCTGCCCTTTGTGCTGGCGGCGGTGACGGTGGTCTTTAACCTCCCCGGCCGGGCCGTGTGGATTATTAACGTCGGCAGTTGGCAGTTGGTAGCCACCGATGCCGGGCTGCTGCGCTTCTTCAGCATTGTGGTGCGCAGTTGGCTGTCGGTACAGATGGCCATCCTCCTCACCGCTACCACCCAATTCCCAGACCTGATCCACGCCCTGCGCCATCTGTACGTCCCCCAACCCATTGTGTCCATCATCTCCTTTATGTACCGCTACATGTTTGTCATGGTCGATGAGGCCGGGCGCTTGATGCGCGCGCGTGAAGCGCGCAGCGCCCGGCCACCAGGCGGTGGCGGGGGTGGCAGCATCGCCTGGCGGGCGCGGGTCACCGGCAACATGGCCGGCCAACTGTTCTTGCGCAGCTACGAACGCAGCGACCGGGTCTACAACGCCATGCTGGCCCGCGGTTACCAGGGGCACCTGCTCACCATCAACCAGCACCAGATGAAGCGCCAGGATTGGCTCATCGGTGGGCTGGCGCTGCTCGTCCTGCTGCTCATTCAACTCCTGGGCCGCCTATGATCCCGGCCGGGGCCACCCCCTGACCCGCGCACAAGGAATCCTGTCATGCCAATTGTTCACCCTCCCAGCCCGCCGCTCCCGCCCGGATCGCTGCCAGACGAAACCTGCGCCCTGCAAGTGGAAGATGTCATCTTCCGCTATCCGGACGGGCACCAGGCGTTAAGCGGCGTTTCGTTGCGCACCGGCCGGGGCGAGAAAGTCGCCCTGGTCGGCCCCAACGGCGCTGGCAAAAGCACCCTCATGCTGCACCTGAACGGGCTGCTCCAACCCCAAAGCGGCCGCATCACCATTGGTGGCCTGCCCGTGACCAAAGACAATCTGCCCGTCATCCGCGCCAAAGTCGGCCTTGTCTTCCAAAACCCCGACGATCAGCTCTTCTCACCCACCGTGTTTGAGGACGTGGCTTTTGGTCCCCTGCACATGGGCCTGCCCGAAGCCGAAGTGCGCGCCCGCGTTGGCCGGGCACTGCTGCAGGTAAACATGGCCGGCCACAGCGACCGGCTCTCCCATCACCTGAGCATGGGGCAGAAAAAGCGGGTAGCCGTGGCCACCGTGCTTTCCATGGACCCCGAAATCCTGGTGCTAGACGAACCCTCGGCCGGGCTGGACCCCCGCGCCCGGCGCGACCTGATCAACCTGCTGCGCGACCTGCCACAGGCCATGCTCGTCTCTACCCACGACATGCGCCTGGTGCAAGAGCTATTCCCACGCATGATCATTATGGACGAGGGGCGCGTGGTGGCCGACGGCCCTACCGGCGATCTGCTGGCCGACGAAGCGCTGCTGGAGGCGCATGGCCTGGAACCCCCGTAGTCCATTCTGGCCGCAGCACGCCAACAAAAAAGGCGTAAGGTGCGCCAGCCAGGCACGCCTTACGCCTTTGCTTTTGTAGGGTATCCCGGCCGGGCTAAGGCTCAGATGTGGGGGTGTCCCCGGCCGGGGTTTTCGGCGGCGTGGCTGCCGCGCCGCCCCCGTTCGCTTCGCCGTTCCCATTCCCCTTGCCACTGCGCACCCCCGGCTGAATCTGGTAGGGAACGTCAATCATCACAATATCCTCATACCGCAGCAAGCGCACCCGCAGAATGTTAGCCGTCTGGTTATGCAAAAGCTGGCCGGCAAACGATTCCGGCACAAACTCAGGGATCACCACCGTCGTCATCTGGTCAGGGTACTCCACACAATTCACGTGCACAATATAATCCACCAGCGGCGTCAGGATATCGCGATACTCATAATCAATACACACCAACTCAACGTCTCCCGTAATATCCGGAAAACGATTCCAGCGCCGCAGCAGCCGCTCCTTCTGCGCCTGACTGGTGATAATGGAGACAGCGCGCACGTTAGACGAAAATCGTTTCGCATACTGCAGCGCCCGCAGCGTCCCCCGGTGCACATCAGCAATGGGCACCGTCACAACATCCGCTATCTCATGCAAGTCCGCCACGTTAAAGTCCTTGGTGCGCAGCGATTCCGAGACGTGGACATAATGGCGTTTGATACCGCGGAACATGAAAACCAACAGCGGGATGGCCAGAATCACCACCCAGGCCCCCTCCACAAACTTAGTCGCCACCAGGATAAAGAAAACCACCAGCGTCGTACTGCCGCCCACAAAGTTCAGGCCCCGCTTCCACCACCAACCGCGCTCATAGTGAATAGTGGTAACGTTGGTACGCGCTGAATCCCCCTTCTTCAGCTTAGACACCTTGCCCATGAGCCTGACCATGCCAAACTGCGAGAGGGTGAAGCTAAGCATGACCCCCAGGGCATAGAGCGGCAGCATCGCGATTTCGTCGGCGCTAAAAACCACCACGACAACACTGGCCAACAACGCCAGCGTCATAATGCCACCATTGTAAACCAGGCGATCACCCCGGTTTGTCATCCAGCGGGGCATAAACCCGTCGCGGGCCAGGAAGGAAGCCAGCCGTGGGAAATCCTGGTAGCCAGTATTGGCCGCCAGGATCAGGATCATCATCGTGAAGAACTGCACCCAATAGTAAAGAACCCCACTGCCAGCGACAGAGCGGGTCATCTGCGACAAGATACTCTCCCCCTCTTCACCCAGGGTAGGAACCAGGTGCAGGTGGGTGGAAACGTAGGTAATGCCCACAAACAGCGCCATGGCGATGATACCCATGGCCACCATAGTCTTGGCCGCATTCTTCGACTCAGGGGGCTTGAAGGCTTGCACGCCGTTGCTAATGGCCTCAATCCCGGTTAGCGCCGTACACCCGGCCGCGAAGGCGCGCAGCAGCAGCCAGATATACAAAAGCTGGTTCGCCTCAACGATGGGCTGCATCACCTCCGCTGTTCTAACCAGCGGCACGGTGCCAAACAGGCCAAAGATGCGCACAATGCCAAAACCAACCACCACCAGGACCCCAACCACAAAGGCATAAGTGGGCATGGCAAAGACCGTGCCGCTCTCACGTACACCGCGCAGATTGATCCACGTGAGCAAAACGATGGCGAATAGGGCCATGATAACGCGGTAATCGTGCGTGGCCGGGAAAGCGGAGGTAATGGCGCGAATACCGGCCGAGACCGACACCGACACCGTCAGAACATAGTCGATGAGCAAGGCGGCAGCGGCCAATAGCGAAGGCAGGGTGCCCAGGTTGTCTTTGGCCACAGTGTATGCCCCGCCACCATCGGGGTAGTGCAAGATGGTCTGTATGTAGCTAAAGACCACCAAAGTCACCAGGGTGGCGATGCCCAGGGCAATGGGCATGGTCAGGGTCAGGGCCTGGCTGCCCAACAAAATGAGGACGCTCATGATCGCCTCAGTGGCGTACGCATTGCTGCTGATAGGGTCAGAAGCAAAGACTGCCAACCCGCGTATCTTGTCCAACCGCTCGTGGATTTCCAGGCGGGTTGGGAAGGGGTCGCCAATCAGAAATCGTTTTACTTTTGAGACTGATACAGACATCTTCTTAACTCCAATTGCAACTAGGCGGCCTCTCGAAGGCCAAGCCTGCCAGTGCATACGCTGCCTACAATAATAAGCTCAGGCACCAACCCTCAACACCACCAGCCAGCAGACAGCACCAGACGGACGCTTTCGCGGGTTCCGTTTCATCCTGTCACCAAGTTCGCGGCTCATGGGGGGACATGAGAGAAGATGGTGGCTGCCCGTTGGCAACGAACAACTAGCACTGCGACATCGAAACAACACAATCTTAACATACTTGGCCCGGCGTGAAAATCCACCATGTTGCCTAATTTCAACCACCATTTGCGTACCAAACGGCGGTTACACTTGAGCAACATGACCAGTAGCTGAGCCTTTAGGATGTTGACTGAGGGGCGTTCTCTGGGAGCGGCAAAACGCGGCTTTGGGGGCGGAAGAGCTGCCGGCGCAGCCCCGGCCGGCGCAGGTAAGCGATGTTCTCCGACACCCGGCCGGGATGGAAGCGAAAGTAGCGCAGAACCGCATCCAGGTCGGCCACATCCGGCACCGAGAAGCGGTTCAGAAAAAAACGGCTGACCGGCGGATAGCGCCACCAGCCCAACGTGACCATGGCCAGCGGGCGAGAAATGCGCAAATGCACCGGCAGCCCAATCCGCCGCAGCCCGGCGGTGGTAAGCACCAGCCGCACCAGTTCACTGTACCGCAGCCGTTCTCCTCCCGCCAGTTGAATCGTCTGGCCAGCCAGGTCGGGCCGGTCTAGCAATGCCACCAGGCAGCGCACCAGGTCCTCTACCCACAGCGGCTGCAGCGGCTTCTGGCCACCGCCGGGCAGCCAGACAAACGGCCAGGTCCAGGCCGCCAGGCTGGCAACGACGTTTAGAAAGCGATCATCCCGGCCAAAGAGCGTGGCCGACTGGACCACCGTGACCGGAATGCCGCTGCGCTGAAGAATACGTTCCACCTCTCCTTTGGCCCGCAGCAAAGGAAACATCGAATTAGGATCGGCCCCAATCCGGCTGAGAAAGATGAGGCGTGACACGCCGGCCCGGCGGCACTCCTCAACCAATCGTTCACTGCCTTCCACGTCCACGTGCTGCAGCAGACGTGGGCGGCCGCGCGTTTCCGCACTGGCCAGGTGTATGACGGTCGTTACGCCGGGCAGGTTGGCCCGCAGCGCCAGGGGATCGTTCATCCGGCCGGGATACGCTTTGGCCGGAATGGTCTGCCGGGCCAACGCCCGCATCAGCGAACGCCCTACAAAGCCGCTCGCGCCGGTAACCAGGATCATGACGAGGACACCGCCTGGACACGCTGCAAGGCGTGAACATACTCAATGAGGGCCGGGCGCCAGGGGCGCAGCCAGCCGTTGGTCTTGTGGCTGGTGGCCGCTTCCATCCCCGGCCGGGGTGCCAGGTGGGGGAAATAGTCCGACGTGACCGGCCGGACCCGCGTGGGCAGCCCGGCCGCGGCCAGAATGGTACGCGCCAGCTCATAACGGCTCACCGGTTCGCCGCCGTTTACCAGGTGGAAAAGGCCGCTGGCCTCTTCCCGCAGCAGCCGCCACAAACCACCGGCCAGGTCATCCACGCTGGTGGGCGAGCCGATTTTGTCGGCCACCACAGCCAGCTCCTCCCGGCCGGGGGCCAGAGCCAACATCTGGCTGACGAACTTCTTGTCGGCCGGGCCGCCGCCAAAGAGCCAGCCGCTGCGCACAATCAGGTGGCGCGGCAGGGTGGCCACCACCTGCTCGGCCTGCCATTTGCTGTCGCCGTAGACGTTGCCCGGCCGGGGCAGGTCCATTTCGTCGTAGGGGGTAGGCTTCTGCCCATCAAAGACGGCAATGCTGCTGAGCAAGAGCAGCCCGGCGCAGCAGCGCCGGCACGCCGCCGCCAGGTGGGCCGTGGCCGTACTGTTCACCTGGTAGGCCAGGGCCGGCTCGCGCTGGCATTGGTCCACATTGGTCATCGCCGCCAGGTGGATTACCCACTCCGGCCGGGTACGGTCCAGCCAGCTAGCCACGGCCAGTGGATCGGCAATGTCTAACTGCTCCCGGCCGGGGGTGATGAGTTCAACCCCGGCCGGGGCCGCCAGGCAAACCGCCTGGCCCAACATCCCCCTCGCCCCGGTAACCAGAATGCGCATAGACTTGCCTTATCAGAAGATGTCTCGCAATACCGGCCAACGCGTCAGGACAAGCGCGCCCAATCCCCAGGCGACCAACACAGTCAGTGTCGCCAGGAAGGCAAACTCCAGGAAGATCGACGCCTCAACAGACAGAGCCACATACGCGGCCGGGTACAAAATCAGGGGATGCACGTAGTAGATTGCGTAGGCATTGCGCGCCAGACTCGACCAAAGCCGTCCCGGCCGGTTGACGTATTGCTGGAACAGGGCTGTGCTCGCCATCAGCGCTGCCAGGCAGAAGGCATTGAACAGCGCGGCCTGGACGGCCAGCGGCAGGATGTCGCTGCCACCAGCCCAGGAGAAGCGAAACCCCAGATAGAACGTGGCCGTTATTACCGCCGCCATCCCCCACAAATCCAGCTTGGGCCGGTAACCATCCGCGCGAAACCAGCCCCGCCGGTCGGCGTAGATCCCCAGGCCAAAGTAGCCAGCGTACAACAGCAAGCGTGCCGGCTGGTAAACAAACAGCTTCAGCGCATTGGCCCAGGTGTCGGCCGGCGTCACCATGCTGCTGAGGAAATACCACAGCGTGGTTACGGCCCAAAATGTGGCAAACAAAGCCCACGTGGGCGTCTGAGCCTGGCGGACCACACCCCGCAATTGCGGCACACTGCGGTGCAAGATTGCCAGAAGCACAAAGAGCAAAAACAGAATGCCTAAAAACCAGTACACCGATTGTTGGTAATACGGCCCCCAGAAATCGGTGGCCCAGAATTCGAGATAAGGCCGGGCAATGCCTCGCGTCACCGGGATCAGGTAGGTAACCAGAGGCGCAAGAAAGACAACACCTACCAACCACGGCAGGCCAAGACGCACCGCCTTCTGGCGCAGGAATCGTGCCGTTCCATATCTTTCCAGCGACGCATAGGCGAAGAAGCCGGCGATGAAGAACAAGATTTGCATGTTGGGCACATCCAATAACAACACCAGAATCGTGAAGACCAGGCTATTCCGGGGTTCAATGACATACCACCACGTCGCAGGAAAGGCCATATAGGTCATGCTGGTATGCAAGACGACAACCAGCAGGATGATTATGGCACGCAAATGATCGAAGAAGTGCAGCCGGCCTCCGGAACCGGGGACGTGCTGCTGGACGCCAGCAAGGGTGTCAGTGTTAAATTGCGTCATGACCGTTGCTCTTCTAAAGACATGGTTAACAATATTCAGATTTGGCTTTGACCTGCACCAGGCCGCGCGTCGGCCCATTCTCTACTATTGGCTTGCTCGCAGGCCCATTGCGTGACTCGTGGCCAGCGCTGCGCATGCGGATCAATTCACCATTAGCTTACCAGAACAAGGCTTCTGTGGCGACCGGTTCAGTCCGGCACAAGCCGCCAAAATGATCATCCATACGCTTGCGGCCAGTTATGGGACCCGCAAAGCATGGCGGCGCTTCTGGCCAGGGCACCCCGGCCGGGACCATACCTGTAGCCGCGGCTTGGGCGCAAGAGGGATCGGCCGTTATAATCCCGCTTCATGGGATCATCGCCACCATCATCAACCCTTCGCGTTTGCTTCTTTGGCACCTACCGCGCCAATTACGTCCGTAACCAGGTCATCATTCATGGCCTGCGCGCCCAGGGGGTGACCGTTTACGAATGTCACGCCACCCTGTGGCACAGCGTGGCCGACCGGGTGGAACAGGCCGGCGGCGGCTGGCGCCGGCCGCGCTTTTGGGGGCGCGTGCTGCGGGCCTATTGGCAGCTTTTCCGCGCCCATAACCGCACGCCGGCTTACGACGTGCTGCTGGTAGGTTATCCTGGCCAGTTTGACGTGTACCTGGGCCGGCTGCTCTCCTGGTGGCGGCGCAAGCCCATGGCCCTGGACATCTTAATGTCGCTGCACCTGATTGCCGAAGAGCGCGGCCTGACCCAGCAAAGCCCGCTCACCGGCCGGCTCATCTTCTGGCTGGAGAAGGTGGGGCTGCACCTGCCAGACCTGCTCATTGCCGACACGCCAGAGTACCAGGCGTATTACTGTGAGAAGTATGGCCTGGCCCCCGGCCGGTTCCATCTTGTGCCGTTGGGGGTGGATGACCGGCTGTACCAACCCCGGCCGGGGATCACCCCACCCGGCAACGAATTCCGCATCATCTACTACGGCACCTTCATCCCCCTACATGGCGTCGAAACCATGCTTCGCGCCGCCGCCCTGCTGCAAGACCAGCCCCGCATCCAATTTCACTTCTATGGCGATGGCCAGGAGCGGCCGGCGGCCGAACAGTTGGCCCAAGCGCTCAACCTGACCAACGTCCACTTTCAGGGCTGGATCGACAAAGAAACGCTGCCGGACGAAATCGCCCGCGCCCATCTCTGCCTGGGCGTCTTTGGCACCACCAAGCAATCCCGCTGCACCATCCAAAACAAAATCTGGGAAGGGATGATGATGCAGCGGCCAGTCATCACCGGCGATGCGGCCACCATCCGCCAGGAACTGGGCCACAGGCAGCACGTCTACCTGGTGGAGCGGGCCAACCCCCAGGCACTGGCTGATGGCATTCTGGAACTGGCCAATAACCCGGCCCTCTGCCGCCAGATGGTCGCCAACGCCTACGAACGAGTGCAGGCCAATACCATCGCCGCCACCGGCCGGGTAACCCGACAAGCCCTGGAAAGCTTGCTGTCCTGACTGGCCATAAACACAAAAAGGGGTAGGCTTTTCGCCTACCCCTTTTGGGTGAAAGCTGTTATGCGCTAGTTAGCGCGGAAAATCTTCCAGGTTAGTTGGAAGGAACCGCGTTGTAGACGCTGGCGCGGTTGTTGTAGATGATGTTCGCCGTCGCCACAAAAGCATCATTCGCGTCTGACGAGCTAACGTAGATACCACCAATCATGCTCAGGCCAAAGCTGGTGAAGGCCGAGGCCGAGGTGTCACCACCCGTCCGGGTGTTCAGACCCAGCGCCGCGCCGGGAGCCAGGTCGAACGGCAGGGCAAACGTGCCGGTGGTGCCGGTGAAGGTAGCGATGGTATTGCCGTTGGTGTCAATGTACTCAATGCGCAGGTCGTCACGGTCAATGGGGTCTGTACCTACGTTCTGCAGGTTGATGGAAGACCACTGCGCCCAACCAGAGCCGAAGTCCAGGCGATACTGGGCCGGCAGGAAGAGCTTGTTGGCCGCGGTATTGGCCGAAGCCAGAGCCGACATACCACCCTTCTGGTCGGTGCCCCAGTTGGTAACACCGGTGCCGGCCAGGGCAACGCCGTTGGTGGAGATGATCTTGATCGCGCCGTCCCAATCGAAGACACCCGGCGAAGGCTCAAGGGCCGCAAAAGCGCTGGCCGGGAAGTCACCACCATTCAGGGTGTTGGCCCCGATGGCGGACAGCGGCGGAATGGACGCCTGCAGGGTCAGGTCCAGGTTGCCGTTGTCACGATTGTAGAACTCAATGTCGACGTTGGCGGTCTGGGTGCTGCTGGTGTTCTGGATGTTCACAGCCGAGAACAGGGTCGGGCTGTTGATGCTGCCGCTGGAGCTGAAGCGGAAGGCAGAGGGCGAATAGAGGACGGTGCCGGTGTCGGCATCGGTCAGCGCCTGGTAAGCACCAGAGCGGTTGGCCCAGGTGGCCACAGAAGCACCGGCCAGCTTCACGCCATTGGTGGAGCGCACAGTGATGGAGCCGTCTTCAAACCCGGCCGGGATAACCCCACCAGGCCAGTCGGCCGGATTGCAGCCACAGAACGTGCGCGACCCATAGGGCGGCAGCGTGGTGGACAGGGTGCCCAGAGCCGTACCCTGACGATTGTAGAAGTCCAGGGCGATATTGGCCGTCGCGTTTTCAGTGTTCTGCACCGTCACGCGGGAAACAATGAACTGAAACGCCCAGAAGGAGGGGAAGTACAGGGTTTCAGAACCGGCAGACGCACCATTGTAAGCGCCCTGGGTCGTGCCATCGGCCGCGCCCGGAACGTTGGTGTTGCGAATGCTGGTCACCGAAGCAATCGGCTTGTCCGAGGAAACAATGGCGGAACCCTCAAACCCGGCCGGGAGCGGCTCGTTCTCGGTCTTCACTTCCACCACCGCCTTGGGAGCAATGGTCACATTCGGGTTGGAGTACACATTGCTGCCGGCCGTATTGTAATAATTCACAACGACGGTCGCCGTATCGCCCGCACCGGTCGCCATATTCTGCAAAATGGCATTGGTGACAGAAGTACCGGGGTCAGGATAGCTCTGCGCCCCGACCACACTGACAATTGTCAGCATCAAAATAACAAAGAGCAAAATCGTAACTTTCTTCATGGTGGTCTCTCCTTAAACAGATTCTCAGCTAACCATGCCTGCTAACAGCTTATGAAAGGGATTCTAACCGCTCAAAAGGTCGTTTTCAATAACCCATGCGGAGTATTAGCGGGTTATTCGGGCCTATTTACGCTCGATTCCCCCGCCACCCCGGCCAGAAACGCCACCAGCCGGGCCATGTTGGCCGGCCAATCATACTGCTGGCCCACAAATTGCCGCCCCGCCGTGGCCAGCCGCTGCCACAGGGCCGGATCGGTCAGCACCTGCACCACCGCCTCAGCCAGCGCCGCCGGTTCCGGGGGCACCACCAACAGCTCCTGCCCCGGCCGGGCCCCCGTTCCCGCATTCCCCAGCGGCGTAGACACCGTCGGCCGGCCAGCCGCCAACCCATTCAACGTCTTCACAATGATGCCGCCGCCGGTCAACAGCGGCACCACATTCACCGCACACGCCGCATAATACGGCGTCAGGTCCGGCACCTCACCCGTAACAACCACCCCCGGCTGCTGCGCCAGCGCCTGCACCGCCGGAGCCGGCTGCCCCCCCACCACCGTCAGCGTCGCCGCCGGCACCTGCTGCCGCACCAGCGGCAGCACCTCCGTCACAAAAAACTGCACCGCCGCGATATTCTTCTGGTGACTCATCGCCCCCATAAACAGCAGCCCATCCCCTGGCGGGCGGGCCAGGGGAATGCTTTGCAGGCTCTCTAGCCCCTCAAACCACGGCGCAACCACCGCCACCGGCCGGGGCAGCCCATAAGCCCGCAAAAACGCCTCGTCCGCCGCCGACCGCACCAACACCCCCGCATACTCGCGGACATAGTCCAGTTCAAAGGCCAGCGTGCGCAGCCAATCCCGCCGCGCCCAGCGGCGCCGCCAGCCCGGCGGCTGCCCGGCATACGCCTGGTAAGCCACCAGCGAATAAAGGTCAATTTCGTCCAGCACCCGCGGCACCCGCCCCAGCAGCCGGCCATAGCCGGCCATCATCCCATCCACCACGGCCACGTCAAAGCGCTGCCTGGCCACCAGCCGGCGCAGCGCCCGGCCATACGCCGGCGAAACCACCCGGCCGTACACACTGGGGCGCAGCACCCGCCACCCCGCCCGCCACACCCGGCCGGCCAACGCCCCCGGCCGGTACGGCACCGCCACCACCTCCCGGCACACAGCGCCCATCGCCGCCACTGCCTTCGCCTGATCCGGCGTCACAAAAGCAATCAGTGACACCTCATGCGCCTGGCTGAGGCTGGCAATGTAATGATAGACATCCTGGCCACCACTGTCCCGCACCTGGGGATGAGGCAGAAAGCGGCACACAAAAAGCAGTTTCATGGGCAGGCCCACACCTACGAATGGTGGAAAAAGCCGCGCAGTTCAGCCACAGTCAGGCTGCGGCTGGCAAAGATCAGGGCGATAAACAACGCGCTGGCGACCACTGCCGCCCCCAACGCATGCCAGCCCAGCAGCGGAACGTAAATCAGACCAGCCACCAGCGCACACAGCCCCGGCCGGAGTACCGCCCCGCGCACATCAAACGGAATCACCCGGTAGCGCACGTAATACAGATTTTGCAGCAGGCCCACAAACTCCGTCACCACCATGGCCACACTGGCCCCCAGAATACCATAGGTCGGGATAAGCCAGATATTCAGCCCCAGGTTGGCCACGCTGCGCAGCACCGCCGCCCGCACCGCCAGCCGCTCATTATCACTGGCCAGCAGTACCCGGTACAGCAGCCGCGCCGTAAACGAAGGAATGATGCTAATCGCCGTAATGCGCAGCACCGCAATCGACGGCTCATACTCCGCGCCAAAACCCAGCAGCACAATCCAGTCGCCCAAGGAGATAATCAGCAGGGTAACCGGCACAATACCCACCAGGATCAGCCGGAACAACTGACCGGAAATAGTCGTGAACCGGGAAACCGAGCTTACGTAAGCGCGCGACATGCCCGGGAACAAGGCGGTCATCACCGCCGGGGCCACCAGATTCATCACCTGGATGAGCAGCACACCGGTAGCATACAACCCCACCGCCTCCGTATCCCACAGCTTAGAAATGAAAATGCGGTCCACCTGGCGGAACGCCTCCCCGGCAAAGATAATGAGCACAAAGGGCACGGCCCGCACGTACAGCGAGCGCAGCAGCCCCCAATCTACCTCCAACCGGAAACCAGGTACCAGGTAGCGCAGCACACCCAGGTAAATCAGGCTGAGGGCCACGTGCTGGATACCCCACAAAATGAACAAATACTCCAGCGGATGCCCCAGGCTGAGCAGCGCAATGGAGACGACAGTCCGCAGCAGGGTCGTGAGTAAACGAGCCGCGCCCACCCACTCCATCTTCTCCAGGCCGTTGACAATGCCTTCACCAATGGCCGCTTCCGCGCGAGGCAGCACGTTGGAAATCACCGCCAGGTAAAAGAGGCTGGCCAGCGCCGGTGGATAGTTCAGCAGGTAAATGATGCCGAGGGTGGCCGCAGTCACGACCAGGCTCATGATAGTGGCGATCAGGCTGCCGTTGGCCAGGAACAACCCCGGCCGGGTACGGTCCCGCGCAATCTCCCGCGGCAAAAGCTGCTCCATCCCCCAAAAGGCAAACGGGGCCGCAATGGTCACAAACGTAACCGCCGTGTTGTAACTGCCCCACAACTCTCGCCCCTGGGTGCGGGCAATGTACCAGGGCAGAAAAAAGGCCACGCCGCGCTCAAACAGCACCGCCACCGAGAGGGCCGTCGAATTCTTCAGGACGCGCAGAGCGGGATTCATCATCATGATCCGCTACTCCAGGTATCCCAGGTCGCGCAGCCGGTCGGCCACCAGCGACTCGTCGTCGTTGGCAAAGGCCTGGGCCAGCGGGGCAACCTCCTCCGGTGACGTGGTGTCATAGCGCGGCGCAGGCACCGCCCCCGGCCGGAACCAATCCAGCAGCACCTGGCCATCCATCCCGGCCGGGATGTCCACCCCCAGCACCGCCAGCAAAGTCGGGGCCAGGTCCATGATGTGCGCCCCAGCATGCTGCACCCCCGGCCGGGCCCCCGCACCCCAGGCAATCAAAATGCCATCCGGCGCATGATTGCCCGAATAAGGCGCAGCGCCGGCAAAAATCTCGGGGCCGCCCGCCAGCGCCCCATCCAGCATCACGTTATGCGCCGGGTCAGCCGCCTGGCGCACCGGTTCAGGGATCAGATCGGGAGCCAGCGCCGCGTAAGGGCCATGGTACAACGCCTCCGGCCGGTGGACCTCCGCCAGCACCCGCTGGCCGGTCAACGGATCGGTCAGGGCCAGCAGCGCCTGGTGTAGTTCCTGGCGCAGCGCCTCATAAGCCGCCCCGGCCGGGACAACGCCCTGCGGTTCGCGCCCCTGCACATTCAGCCGCAGCCCGCCATCCGGCGCAAAATAGGCCCGGGTGCGCGGCCAGTCGATGGCCTGGCTGAGCAAATTGGCCCGCATCTGCGCCGGCCCCCAACTGTCGGGCAGCAGGCGGCGCTTCAGCCGGGCCAGGCCAGGCACGCCGCGCAGCCGGTTCAACACACCCACCATGGGCGAGGCCGCCTCCCGGCCGGGGCGCACCGCCAGCAGCCCCTGCGCGTGCAGCCAGCGATTAACGTAGAATCGGCGGGCAAAGCCATTAAAACCGTGGTCCGACATCACCAGCAGCAGCGTCCCGGCCGGGAACGCCGCCACAATCTCGGCCACCGCCCCATCCAGCGCCCGGTAATGGTCCAGCAGAGCCGTGGCATAAGGTGAAGCCGGATCATGCTGCGGGTGACGCGAATCCATATCCGCCCAGAAGAGGTGCTGCATACGGTCCGGCCCGGTGAAAACCACGGTGAAAAAGTCCCACGCCTGCTCGCGCAGCAGCCACAGCGCCGCCGCCCGCTGCTGGTCGGTGCAGTGGGCCACGCTGGCCAGCAGAGCCGCCTTGTCGTGCATGGTTTCACTGGGATCAAACTGGTAGTTGGGGAAGCGGGTCAGCACCTCGGCCTGCAGCCCCGGCGGATAGGCAAAGGGCACGTGGGTGCCCGGCGTGAGCATGCCGCTGATCAGCACGCCGTTCACCGGCCCCGGCGGATAGGTAAAGGGAATGTTCAGCAGCCCCACCCGGCGGCCGGCCTGGCCCAGCCTGTGCCAGAAGCGCGGCGCGCCAATGTGGCTGCCGTTGGCCAGCCGGAAGTTGTAGCTGCCTGGTTGGTGGGCCACAAAGCCAAAGATGCCATGCTTGCCGGGGTTCACCCCGGTGGCGAAAGAAGTCCAGGCCACCGAACTCTCCGGCCGGATGGTGGAGCGCAGCGGGCCGCTGCTGCCTTCGGCCACCAGCCGGGCCAGGGTGGGCAGCTCGCCCTGGGCCAGCCACGGGGTTAGCAGCCGCCAATCCGCGCCATCCAGCCCGATAACAACCGCCTTGGTGAAGGTAGGTGGCGGACCGCTCATTCCAGGTAGCCCAGGCTGCGCAGCCGTTCGGCCAGCTCCGCTTCTTCGTGGTCGGAGAGCAGCGCCCCGCCGGCCGCCGGGGCAGTGGGCATGGGGGTGGCCTGGTCAATGCGCACCGGATGGGCGGCCAGGTAAGCCGGGTCGAACAACTCGGTGAGGACCCGGCCATCTAACCCGGCCGGGATGGCCACGTCCAGGGCGTACAGGATGGTAGCGGTGACGTCCCACAATTTCAGGTTGGGCAGCGCCCCCGGCCGGGGCACAACACGCGGCCCGCTGGCAATAAAAATCCCATCTTCGCGATGCTCGCCAGGGCGCATGGGGTCAGGGTGCGGCTCGAAGAGGGAGCTGCCGGCCAGCGAACCCGCCCCAATATACTCCGGCTCCAGCACCAGAATGACGTCGGGAAAATCGTGGACGTAGGGGCCATCGTACAGCGCCTCCCGCCGGGCGGCCAGGGTGACGATGGCCCGGCCGGTAGCCGGGTCGCGCAGTTGCTGCGCCGCGGCGATGATCTGGTCGCGCACCGCTTCATACTGCGCCCCGGCCGGGACACTGCCGGCGCGGTGCTCCCCCTGCACGTTCACCTCCACCCCGCAGACGTGGAAGTAGATGGGCACAAAGAAAGCCTGGGTGTTGGCCCAATCGAACGCCTCTTTCTGGCCGCCGGCCTGGCTGGTGGTTTTCTGCACAGCGTCCTGGGTAGATTGGGGTAGGATGCGGCGCAGGGCGGCCTTTAGCCGCTTGTTGCGTGCCAGGCGAATGCGCCAGTAGTCGAGGTCTAGCAGCCCTTCCCCCGGCCGGGGGCGCAGCAGCCCCAACTGCTCCAGCCACACATTGACATAAAAACGACGGTCGGGAGCCGGGCCAAAGCCATGGTCGGACATGAACAGGATGTTGGTTTCTGGCCCGGCCGCCGCGGCCAACTGGCCAATCCCTTCGTCTAGCTCGTGGAAGAAGGCCAGCAGCTCAGCCTGGTTGGGGCTGGGCTGGCCGGCCAGCAGCGCCGGCACTTCATCCCAAAAGAAGTGGGAGACGCGGTCGGTGCTGGTGTAGACGAGCATGAAGAATTCCCACGCCTCTTCTTGCAGCCAGCGGACGCCGTGGGCAGTGCGGGCCTGGGTCATGCGCCGGATTTGGGCCAGCATTTCCGGCTTGGGGGGCAGTCCGGTCAGGCGGAAGCGCTCTCCGTCGCGCAGGAAATCGACGTCGATCATGTAGTCGGGGCCGATACGGGCGGCGAATTCGGGAGGATAGGTAAAGCGGCTGGCCCCGGCCGGGGTGAGCATGCCGGTAACCATAAAACCATTCACCGGCCGGGCCGGGTACGTGAGGGGCACATTGACCACCCCTACCCGCTTCCCGGCCGTGCTCAGCAGCTCCCACAGGGTGTAGTCGAAGCGTTGGGCATTCACGAAGCCCTGCCCCTGCGTGTCATAGTTAAAGCGATCCCGCGTGGTGAAGGCGATAACCCCATGCTGGCCGGGGTTCCGGCCGGTGATGAAGGTACTCCAGGCCGCCCCGGTGAACGGGGGAATCGTAGACGCCAGCGGTCCCCAGCAGCCATGATCCACCAGTTCAGCCAGGTTGGGCATGTGTCCCTGGGCCATAAGCGGTCGCAGCAGATCAAACGTGCCGCCATCCAGCCCGATCACCAGGAGTCTAGGCGTTGTGGTCATAGGAGTCCCTGTTAAACGTGATTCGCGATTTGTGATTCGCACACTGGCAGTTCACGCTGGTCCGGGTCGCCGTCACCTTGTCGCGCGAACTCACTGCCCGCACCAGGCCGGCCCTTTGTCAGTGCCCATGTCGTAGGTAAGGCGGGCTGTGCCGCTGCCGTCACGGTTGATCATGAACAGCTCCCAATTCACCGTGCGGTCGCTGGCAAAGACGATTTTGTCGTTGCCCATCCAGAAGGGGTCGGCGCTGTTTTGGTCCATGTCGCTGGTCAGGATGGTGGGGTTGGACCCGTCGGCGTTCATGATCCAGAGGTTAAAGAAGCCCACGCCCTTAGATTCAAAGACGACCGACTGCCCATCGGGCGAAACACGGGGGTGAAAGTTGATGGCGTCGTTGTTGGTGAGCTGGGTGGGCGGGGCGCTGCTGCCATACTCCATGACGTAGACGTCCCAGTTGCCGTCCCGGTTACTGACAAAATAGAGCTTGCTGCCGTCGGGGGACCAGAAGGGATGGGCGTTGCTCACCCCGGCCGGGTCCATACAGCCCAGACTGCTGCCATTCACGTCGGCAAAGCAGATGTTGAACTGCGCCCCGGGATTCGTTTGGTAAGCCACAATCTGGCCGTTGGGCGACCAGGCCGGGGACCATTCCAGGGTCGTTGGCGCAGGCGTGTTCAACAATGGCGACTTGCCAGAGCCATCGCGGTTCATGATATAGATCTCCGAGTCGGTTGGGCCACCAACTTCGTAGGTATACACAATCTGCTGGCAGTCGGGCGACCATTGTGGTTCATACGCCTTTTGCGGGTCGTCGGTTAGTTGGGTTAGTTCGCCGCTGGCCCCATCCAGCAGGAAGACCTGCAAGATACCATCCCGCTCCGAATGGAAGGCGATCTGGCCTTCAAATTGGGGCACCTCGCCGTCTGGCAGTTGGGCCGCGCCGCCGGGCGCGGGATAGGCCCCTTCGGGGGCCGGGTAAGCGCCGCCACCCGGAGCCGTAACGTCTGATGGCGCGGAGGGGTTGCTCACCGCTGGGGTTGGGGTTGTCTCCCCGGCCGGGCCGCAAGCAGCCAACAGCAAGAGCAAAATGACAGTAAGCAGCAGTAAAGTTATCTTCTTCATACCTGATCCAAACTCCTTGGCATACAGTTTGTCGGCCGGCCAGCCCGTCCGTCCGTCTGCCCTCCGGGACAGATATGGATAGGCGGCCCGGCCGGGACTTGTTACGAAAATGATTGCCGCGCCTGGTTCAGCGCCCGCAGCTTAATCCAGCCAATCCGCCAGCTAAGCCGGGCCAGCCGGGCATCCCGCGCAAGCAGCAGATCCGACAGCGGGTCAGCCAGCAGGCGGCGCAGCGTGCCGGCAAAAAGCGTCCAGGGGCGCGCCCGGTTCAGCCTTTTGGCCCGGTACCCGGCCGCGTACCAGGCAGACATGGCGCGCAGCAGACTCTCTTCGCTGTCCTGGCGCTGGTGATAGACCTGAGCCTGGGGCAAATAGCGCAGGCAGTAGCCGGCCGCATTCAGGCGCAGGCCCACATCCACATCCTCAGCGTTGGTGCGAAAAGCGGGATCAAAGCCACCCACCTGCCGCAGCGCAGCCACGCGGTAAGACATGCACAGGCCAAAAAGGTGCTCAACATCCCTGGCCCGCGCGCCGTGTCCCTGCACCGCGTGGGCCTGCCGCCAGCGGTCGGCCAGGGTCTGGATGTTGGCCTCGATGCCCTGCCCGCCCACGCCGGCCACCTCCGGCCGGTCGTAGCCAGACAGCAGCGTGGCGATCAGCTGCGGTGAGGCCAGGGCATCCACATCCACAAAGATGAGGATGTCGCCGGTGGCCTCGGCCAGGGCGGTGTTGCGGGCGTGGGCCAGGCCTTTGTTGCCCGCGTGTTGGATAAGGCGCACCGGGTAGCGCCGCACAATGGCCACGCTGTCATCGGTGGAGCCATCGTCAATGACCAGAATCTCCCCGGCCGGGTGCGTCTGGTCCAGCAGCGATTCAATGACTGCGCCCACGTAAGCCGCGCCATTGTAGCAAGGAACCGCCACAGAAATTGACATAATGCTCAATCTCTCGCCCGCCTCAATTCGTGCTGCGCGCCCAGGCAATGGTGCGCGCCACCCCTTCGGCAAAGGAAACTTGTGGTTCCCAGCCCAGCGTGCGCCGAATGTGGCCGATGTCTGCCGTCATGTGGCGCTGGTCGCCGGGACGCTCAGGGCCGTACCGCCGGGGCCAGGCGGCCGGGTCGTGCCCCAGGGCCGCGGCCACAGTTTGCACCACGGCATGAACGGAGTGTCCCTGGCCTATGCCCAGGTTAAACACCTGGCCATGAGCTGCCGGCGACTGCCAGGCAGTGACCCAGGCGTTGACCACATCGTCGATGTAGACAAAATCGCGCGACTGTTCGCCGTCGCCAAAGATGTTGACCGGCTCTTCGCGCAGCACGTTGCCGATGAAGATGCCCATCACGCCCTGGTAGGGGTTGTCCAACCGCTGGCGGGGGCCATAAACGTTGAACATGCGAAAGGAGGTGACGTGCAGCGGGCGGGCCAGGTCGGTACGCGCCCCGGTGGCGTGCACGTACCGCTCGGCGGCGTATTTGGTAATGCCGTAGTAGGAGACGGGAACGCAGGCGGTCTCCTCATCCACGGGCAACCCGGCCGGGTGGCCATAGGCGGTCATGGAGCTGGCAAAGAGCAGCCGCGGCACCCCGTGGGCCAGGCAGTGCTGGGTCACGTTCACCGTACCCCCCACGTTGATGGCCAGGTCGGCCAACGGATCATCAAAGGAGCGCACGGTGGAGGCCTGCCCGGCGATGTGAAAGACGGCATCCAACGGTTGGGCAAAGGCGCGGGCCAGGTCGGCCGGCTCGCGCACATCGCCCTTGATGTAGGCCGCCCCGGCCGGGACGTTGTCCACGGAACCGGTCGACTCATTGTCCAGAATAACCACGTCATGCCCCAGGGCCAGCAGCCGCTGGGCCATGTGACTGCCAATAAAACCGGCACCGCCGGTCACTAACACGCGCTTTGTCAAGGGTTGCTCCTTCAGGTTACAGGTAATGGCGGCCAGCGCCGGGCGCTAGCGATCACCAGGCTGGTGACAAACTTTCAAAACGTTTCGTTTATACCCCACTTCGGCGCTGGTGCAATGCCGTTTGGGCCAGCCCCACGCACCAGGCGACTTTGCTCAGGAAGACGCCGGGCGCGGCCGGCCAGTAGCGGCGCGTGGCTGGCTGGCGGAGGTACATGCGCAGGGTGGCATACAGGCAGATCGGCGGGGCCAGCAGCAGGGTGAGCCACCCGTGGCGCAGGTAAATGGGCGTCGCCAGAAAATCGACCATGTCGGGCCTGATTTTGACGGAGTAGCGGCCGTAGGTGTGGGCGTGGCGCAGCAGGGCGCGCCAATCGGCCCGGCCGGGTTGGTGCAGCACCACCGCGGCCGGCACAAAATGGAGGTCGTAGCCGGCCTGGCGCATGCGGGTGGTCCATTCGGCATCTTCCCCGGCCGGGCGGGGGTAGCTCTCGTTGAACAAGCCCACCCGCGCCACCACCTGGCGACGCACGCACAGGTTCAGGCTGGGCAGAAGGAGGCGTATTCCCGGCCGGGAGGTGGGCAGCAGCTCGTAGAACCAGCTCACGTTGTCGCACAAGGTCCAGTAATCGTCGGCAGTAAAAGCGACACTACCGCCAGCCACAGCCACACCGGGGTCGGCAAAAGGGGCGGTGAGCCGGGCCAGCCAGTCGGGGGCAGGGATGCAGTCGGCATCGGTGAAGCAGAGCAAATCTCCCTGGGCCGCCTGGATGCCGAGGTTGCGCGCCCCGGCCGGGGGCGTGGGCTGCGGGGTGCGGATGAAGCGCACCCGCTCATCCTCCTGCACCAACCCTGGCTCGTCCATGCCCACCACCAGCACTTCGTAACCGGTCCCGGCCGGGGCCGGTATCTGCCGTCGCAGCGCGGCCAGGGTCTGGTCAATGACCGGTGAGTTCAGGTTGGGGATAATGACCGAGATGGTGGGGTGAGTCATGAGTCGTCGTTCAGGCAGTTGCGGCCGGGCCGCGTCTGGCGCAAGAGAGGGCATTTGTACCGCTGTGCTGGCTGAATTTTGGCCCAACGATAGTCGTTTCGCAACCTTCCCGGGGGAGTGTGTAGGCAACTGCTAATAAAGGGCGGGGCGGTGGGCACACCCCGGCCGGGGTATGCCCACTGTTCGCCAGAGCCGGGCCGCCGTCTAGGGGGCTAGCAAGGAGCGGGCCGCCAGGGATCCAGCAGCGCCGCCTCCGTGTTTAGCGATTCCAGGAAATTGATCAGGTAGCTGTGCAGGCTGCGTGCCGTGGCGCAGTTGCTGCCCAGCACGTTGTTCTGCTGCTGCGGGTCGCTGGGCAGGTGGTATAACATGCTGGCCACGTGCCCGCCGCCATGCTGCAGCGACCACTCGCCATCGGTCACCATGAGGAGCGGATCCTGGGCCAGCGGGGTTTTTAGCGAGCGGCCGGCCACCACGGCCGGGTGGGTAGGGCTGGTACCATCGTTGATGACCGGCAGCAGCGAGACCCCTTCCGTGGTGCCGGGATCGGCCACCCCGGCCATCTCTAAAATCGTCGGCATCAGGTCGGCCGGCTGGGCCAGGGCGGCAATGCGCTTGGGGGCCATGCCCGGCATGCGCACCATGAGCGGCACGTGTACCAACTCCTCCCACATCGGGTAGCTGCGCTGCACCGTCTCTGTGTCCCACGTTTTCCCCACCGCGTTGTGCTCGCCAAACAGAAACCCATGGTCGGAGAAGAGGATGACGATGGTGTTGTTGTCTAGCCCCAGGTTGGCCAGCTCGTTGAGGAAATTGCCAAACCAATGGTCCACCATGGTCACTTCCGCTTTGTACAGGGCGCGCACATGGTTCAATTCGGCCGCGGTCAGGTAATCGGGCGGCGCGTAGGCCGGATAGATAACCGATTCGCCCACGTAGCCGGGGTCATAGAGGTCCACATAGCTCTGCGGCGCGTCGAATGGCTCGTGCGGGTCAAAGGAATCGATGTGCAGGTAGAAGGCGTTTTCGCTGCCGCTGTGGCGCAGCCAGTTGATGCCTTCCTTAAAGGTACGGGCAGCCATGAAATCATCATCCCCGCTGCGGGTAGACATGTTGCGTAAATATTGCTGTACGTGCGCGGCCCCATGGCGGAATTTGCTGGGGTCGGCCGGCAGGGGTGGATTCAGTGGCGTGGCCCGCCAGCGGTCTTCTTCTTGCCCGCGCACCCACTCCCACGATTGGAAAGCGCGATTAAAGGTGAAGTGGTCCTTGTAATGGAGGGTATCAAAGACCAGCCCGGTGGTATAGCCGGCGTTGTTGAGGACATCGGCAAGGACCAGTTCGTCCTCTGGCAGGTCGGCCCAGCCCATGCGCGTGTACATGTACCGGCCGGTGAGGAATTCCGCCCGGTTGAGCACGGTGGGGAAACCGGCTGCGTACGCCTTGTCAAAGACCTGGGATTCGGCAGCAAAGGCGTCGATGTTGGGTGTGTGTATGCCGGCGTTCCCATGAAAGCCCACGTGGTCATAGCGCAGGGTGTCTAGCACGATGCTGATGATGTTGGGCCGGTCGCTTTCCAGCGAGCGAGTGACGCGGGGCAGGTAGGTGTACTGCTGCTCGCGGAGGTGGGCGTACAGGGTGGAACCCAAGACGGTGGCAGCGCCGGCCGCCCCGGCTCCGGCCAGGAATTTGCGGCGCGAGATTTTGGTTTTTCGACTCATGGTGTGCTCCTTGCTGGACAATTGGAAATAGACCGGCTCGCGCCAGACCGGTTCAGGCCCCGGCCGGGTGCGCGAACACCGCCTGGAATATCTGGCAACAATACCCTATTCACGCTTAAAAAGGGACAAGCGCGGCTCGCAATCTTTCGAGCAGGATGTCTTGCCAACCAGTTGTATAAGTAGTATAAAGCCCTGGACAGCTTTGTCAGCCCACTCCAAAAGCTTAGAGTGGGCGGAATTTGGTCGAGAATCGTGGCAGCGATGAGCGGGCCAGCATCGTCCCTCCTGTTCCCCCGGTTCCGCAGTAGTGCAGATAAGTATCCAGAATGTCTTCTTCGCCTGAAAAGTTTGGCTCGCTCCTGACACAGGGTATCTACAAGCTGAAGAGCAGGGAACCGGAGAAGTCGGTGGCCATGATTCAGGACGAGTTGGGGTATGCCATCGGGCGTAAGGGGGGGTCGGCGATCCAGTATTGGCGCGGGGGGCGCATTCCGGCCAATGAGGCGGAGGTAACGGCCCTGGCCCGGGAGATTGTGCGGCGTGGTGGCCTGGACGAAGCGTGGCTGCGCGCGTTTTTGCGCAGCGCCGGTTGCACCGGGCAGCCGGCGCTGTTTGCTGAGCTGTTTCCGCCAGACCAGGTGGCAACTGTGGCTGAACCGGTGGCGCAGCCAGCCCCGGCCGGGTATGAGGCCGATGTGCGCGAGATGGTGGATACACCCCGGCCGGGGTCCCCCCACACCGCCTGGCGACCCATTGCTCTCATCCTGGCCCTGCTCATCCTGGCCCTCTTCGGCTACCAGGTCTGGCAAACCTTCGCCCGCGCCACGCAAGAAACCAGGACCGTGAATGCCAACTACGGCTGGCAGTCCACGCGCATCCGCCTGCAAGCCGGCGACACCGTAGACATCCAGGTCATCGACGGCACGTGGACACAATGGCAGGGAGTACGCCCCCAAACCAGTGGCAACGGCTTTCCGCTGGACGACCAGGTTGAATACATCTGCACCCGCGCCCCCGGCCGGGCCGACTGCGAGCGCTTCCCCATGCCCGATTTTCCCGTGGGGGCACTCATCGGCAAGGTAGAGGGCCAGCTCTTTGGCATTGGCCAGGAGCGCACCGGCATCCTGATTCAAGAGCCGGGCATCTTGCTGCTGCGCATGAACGACGACGACAGCGGCCTGCGCGATAACGATGGCGTACTAACCGTGCGCATCGTAATTGAACACAGCCCATAGCGGTGGCGCTTACTTGTCGCCAATGTGAAAAAGCGTACAATGGGCAGGCATTGCCCACCAGCAATGCCTTTTTTTGCCTGACGAAAACCGTAGCACCATAAACACGCCATACATTTCCACCAAAGCCCACCTCACAACAACTCAGCGTCTTGTTTATCTGCGGACGAATGACCTGACAGGAGTATTTAACCTTGACTGGACAAACCAAAAAATCCAACCTGATATCACCTTATGGCGGCCGACTGGTCGACCTGATGGTGCCGGCTGGCCAACTGGCCGAGCGCAAAGCCTACGCCAACCGTTTACCCTCCATTCGCCTCTCCCACCGCACCGTCTGCGACCTGGAACTGCTGGCCATTGGCGCATTCTCGCCGCTAGACCGCTTCCTGGGGCAGGCTGACTACCAGCGCGTGCTGGATGAGATGCGCCTTACCAGCGGCCACCTCTTCCCCATCCCCATCACCCTGCCCGTGGAGCCGGAAGACAATGTGCAGTTGGGGCAGGAAATTGCCCTGCGTGATACGGGCAACGACCTGCTGGCCATCATGACCGTGGAAGAAATCTACGCCTGGGATCTGGCCGAGACAGCGCAGAAGGTGTTTGGCACGCTGGACACACGCCACCCGCTGGTCTCCGAAATGTATCGCTGGGGCAAGCTCAATATCTCCGGCCCTATCGAAATGCTGCAGCTACCACGCGCCTATGACTTCCGCGAACTGCGGCTAACCCCGGCCCAAACCCGGGCCCGGTTGGAAACGTTTGGCCATGATGACGTGGTGGCCTTCCAGACGCGCAACCCGCTGCACCGGGTCCACGAAGAGCTGACCAAACGAGCGACGCAGGAGATTGATGGGGTGCTGCTGCTGCATCCGGTGGTGGGCATGACCCGGCCGGGGGACGTCGACCATTACACCCGCGTGCGCACCTACAAAGCCCTGGCCCGCCGCTACTACGACCCCGACCGCATCCTCCTCTCGCTGCTGCCCCTGGCCATGCGCATGGCCGGCCCGCGCGAAGCGCTGTGGCACGCCCTCATCCGCCGTAACTACGGCGCTAACCACCTCATTGTAGGGCGCGACCACGCCGGCCCGGGCAACGACTCCAACGGCAAACCCTTCTACGGCCCTTACGACGCCCAAGAGATGGTGGGCAAATACAGCGACGAGCTGGGCGTGAAGATGATGCCCTTCCGCATGCTGGTCTATTTGCCCGACGAAGGGCGGTATGAAGAGGTGACCAAGATCCCGGCCGGGGCGGTAACCGCCTCCATCTCCGGCACCCAGGTCCGCGAAGATTACCTGCAAAACGGCCGCCAACTCCCCGAATGGTTCACCCGGCCGGAAGTAGCCGAAATCCTGGCCGAGAGCCACCCGCCGCGCCACCGCCAGGGCGTCTGCATCTGGTTCACCGGGCTGGCCGGCTCCGGCAAATCCACCGCCGCCGCCATCCTCATCACCCTGCTGCTGGAGCATGGCCGCCAGGTCACCCTCCTGGACGGCGACGTCGTCCGCACCCACTTCTCCGAAGGGCTGGGTTTTAGCAAAGAAGACCGCGACAGCAATGTGCTGCGCATGGGCTACGTGGCCGCCGAGATTGTGCGCCATGGCGGCGTAGCCATCTGCGCCGCCGTCAGCCCCTACCGGGCCACCCGCAACGAAGTGCGCAACATGGTCGGCACCGAGCATTACGTCGAAGTCTTCGTAGACACCCCGCTGGAAGTATGCGAAGCGCGCGACACCAAAGGGCTATACGCCCGCGCCCGCCGCGGCGAGATCGTCGGCTTCACCGGCGTCGATGACCCCTACGAGCCACCACGCAACCCTGAAGTCCGGCTAGACACCATCAACTACGAATCAGAAGAAAACGCCCGCCGCATCCTGGCCCTGCTCATCGAACGCGGCTTCGTCCGGCCGGATACGCCTCTGTCCGAAGAACAAGAGACGCAGGCGGCACTGCAAACGGCTGACCTGACGGGCTAATACAGAGGGAAAGCACACCATGTTCAAAAAACTATTTGGCCGCAAAGCAAAAGATCCCCGCCTTTTCGTCATTGGGCTGGACTGCGCCCCACCAGAACTCCTTTTCGACCAGTTCCGGGCCGACATGCCCAACATCAGTCGCCTGATCAGCCAGGGCGCCTACAGCGAACTCAAAAGCGCCACGCCGGCCATCACCGTGCCCGCCTGGAGCAGCATGACCAGCAGCAAAGACCCCGGCACGCTGGGCTTCTACGGCTTCCGCAACCGCAAAGATTACACCTACGATGGCCGTTACATTGCCACCGGGTTGGCCGTAAAAGAAAAGCGAGTGTGGGACATTCTGGGCGACGCCGGCAAGCAATGTATTGTCGTGGGCGTGCCCCAAACCTACCCCATTCGCCCCATCAACGGCCACCTCATCTCCAGCTTCCTCACCCCCAGCACCACCAGCCCCAGCATACAGTGGACCCACCCTGTGTCGCTGCGGACCGAGGTGGAGCAGCTCCTGGCCCCGGAAGTGTATGACGTCGACGTGCCCCAATTCCGCACCAACGACAAGGCCCACCTGCTGCAGCAAATTCATGACATGACGCGCAAGCGCTTCAAGGTGCTGCGCTACCTGCTGGAAAACAAGCCGTGGGATTTCTTCATGTTCGTGGAGATGGGCGTGGACCGTATCCACCACGCGTTGTGGGCCCACCACGACGCCACCCACCCCAAGCACGACCCAAACAGTCCCTTCGTCAATGCCATTCGCGACTATTACCGCTATCTAGACGGGGAGATTGGCACGCTGCTAGAAAGGCTGCCCGAAGAGGCGCATGTCATGGTGGTGTCAGATCACGGTGTCAAGAAGATGGATGGCGGTATCTGCATCAATGAATGGCTGCGGCGCGAGGGCTACCTGGTTCTGAGGGAAGAGCCCCCGGCCGGGACCCTGACCACCTTTGAGAAAGCCGCAGTCGATTGGGAAAAAACCACCGTGTGGGGCGATGGCGGCTATTACGCCCGCATCTTCCTCAACGTGCAGGGACGCGAACCACAAGGCATCATCCCGGCCGGGGACTATGAAGCCTTCCGCGACAAAATCGCCGCCCACATCAAAGCCATCCCCAACCCCAACGGCCAGCCCATCAACACCATCATCTTCAAACCCCAGGACATCTACCACCAAGTCCGCAACGTCGCCCCCGACCTCATCGTCTACCTGGGCAACCTGGAATGGCGCTCCGTGGGCAGCTTTGGCCACGGCGGCATCTACACCTTCGAAAACGACACCGGCCCCGACGACGCCAACCACGCCGAATACGGCGTCTACATCTACACCCCGCCAGAGAAAAACCTGGGCGGCAAACAACTCCCGCGCACCCAGCTCATGGACTTTGCCCCCACCGTCCTCAACCTCTTCGGCCTGCCCGTCCCCCCCGACATGCAAGGCCACATCATCCACCACCAATAACAAAACCCGCTGCAAGTTCCGCGCCCAGCTCAGCTGAGCGCGGAACACACAGCACGAATCACGTATCACGGAGACCTCATGTCACACAACCACAACCATCCCGGCTTCGTCGTCTGGATGACCGGCCTGTCTGGGGCCGGCAAAACCACCATCGCCCTGATCTTGGAAAAAGAACTGCGCCAGCGCAACGTCAAAATAGAGCGCCTGGACGGCGACGTCGTTCGCCAAAGCCTCACCCGCGACCTCGGCTTCTCCAAAGAAGACCGCGACAAAAACATCGAACGCGTTGCCTTCGTGGCCAAGCTCCTCTCGCGCAACGGCGTGGGCTGCATCTGCTCCTTCATCTCCCCCTACCAGGCCGTCCGCGACCAGGTCCGCGCCGAAACCACCAACTTCCTGGAGGTTTTCATCGACGCGCCGTTGGAAGTCGTCATCGATCGCGACGTGAAGGGGATGTACAAAAAAGCGATTGCCGGCGAAATCCCCAACTTCACCGGCATCTCCGACCCATTCGAAGCCCCCTCCCGGCCGGATATCCACATCCGCACCGACCTGCACACCCCAGACGCCTGCGCCCAACAAATCCTGGCCCACCTGGAACAAATCGGGTACATCCCGGCCCGCTAGCCAGCATTTCAGCCTGTCAGCCTGTCAGCCAGCCAGGTCCGGGTAACTGGCTGGCAAGCTGAGACAGTACCAATGACCATTCAAGAAGCGTTGGCCTGGGGGCGGGCAGCTCTAGCCGCCTCACCCTCGCCAGGGCTAGATGCCCGGCTGCTGCTGGCACACATCCTGGGCGTAGACCACGCATACCTGGTAGGGCACAGCCAGGACACCCTGCCCGCCGCCCACCAGGCCGCCTACGCCGCCCTGGTAAGCCGCGCACAGCGGCACGAACCCATCCCCTACCTGGTTGGTCACGCCCCCTTCTACGGCCTGGACTTCCTGGTCAGCCCGGCCGTACTCATCCCCCGGCCGGAGACGGAACAACTGGTAGAGCAAGCCCTGGCCTGGGCCAACACCCACCGGCCGGGGCGCATCGTCGACGTAGGCACCGGCAGCGGCTGTATCGCCATCACCCTGGCCCGCCACCTGCCCCAGGCACAAGTCATCGCCATCGACCTCTCGTCTGATGCCCTGGCCATAGCCCAGCAGAACGGCGCTCGCCACGCCCCCGGCCGGGTTCAATTCCGCCACGGCTCCCTGCTGGCCCCCCTCCACACCCCCGCCAACCTCATCATCGCCAACCTGCCCTACGTCACCGACGCTGAGTGGACGCTGCTTGACGATGGGGTAAAATGGTACGAGCCAGCCAATGCCCTGCGCGGTGGGCCAGACGGCCTGACGTTGGTACGGCAGTTGCTGCACCAGGCGTCCGCCAAACTTCATCCCGGCGGAGCCATCTTCCTGGAGATAGGCTGGCAGCAGGGATTAGCCGCCCAGCAACTAGCCGCCGCCAGCTTCCCGGCCGGGCACATACAATGCCAGCCCGACTTCGCCGGCCACGACCGGTTCATCATCATCCAGACCGACGCATAAGCAACCTTTGAGCACAGCCAGCAACACCATGATCAGCAAGCGACTAGACGCCTCCCGGCCGGGGGCCATCGAGACAGCGGCACAACTCCTCCGCCAGGGAGAAGTCATCGTCTTCCCCACCGACACCCTGTACGGCGTCGGCGTCGACGCCTTCAACGCCGCAGCCATCGAGCGACTGTACCAGGTGAAGGAGCGTACGCTGGACAAAGGCATCCCCGTGCTCCTCGGCGATATCGCCGACCTGGTTCAGGTGGCCGTAGGCGTGCCGCCCCTGGCCCAACAACTGGCCGCCCGCTACTGGCCCGGCCCACTCACCCTGATTGTGCCCCGCCACCCCAACCTGCCGGCCAACATCTCGCCCGGCAACACCGTCGCCGTGCGCGTACCCAACCATCCCGTCGCCCAGGCCCTGATCCGCGCCGCCGGCGGGGCCGTGGCCACCAGCAGCGCCAACCGCTCCGGCGAGCCGGGCGCACAAACCGCTGAGGCCGCCCTGGCCGCCCTCACCGGCCGGGTCGCCGCCGTCCTGGATGGCGGTCCGGTGCAGCACGGCATCTCCTCCACCATCCTCGACTGCACCGTCGATCCGCCCCGCCTCCTGCGCCAGGGCCCCATCCCGGCCGGGGCGCTGCTGCCCGAAGCCCCATGAGCGCACTCCTGCCCGTTATCCTGGCCATTTCTCTGGCCCTGGTAATGGCCTTCGCCACCTACCGGGGCATCCGGCGCGGCGGGGCCCGCTTCTACACCCTGGAGCGCGAAGCAGTCTTGCGCCGGGCCATGCTCACCCTGGCCCTCACCGTCCTCCTCTTCCTCGGCGCTGTCGGCTTCCTCATCTACGAACGGCAGCAGTTCCAAACCGAACTGGCCGTGCAGGCCGGCGAAACGGTTGAGGGCGTGCCCACCGCCACCCCCACCCTGTCCAGCGTGCCCCCCACCGCCACCTTCACCCCCACACCCGACCCCGACCTGCCCACACCCACCGCCACCGTGCGCATCTGCCGCGCCGTGGTGCGCGGCACCGCCGGCAGCGGCCTCAACCTGCGCGACACACCCGGTGGCACCGAAGTAGAAACGCTGCAAGAAGAATCCATCCTGACCCTGCTGGAAGAAGCGCCCATCCAACAGGGCGGCTTCACCTGGGTCAAGGTGCGCACCGTCGCCCTAAACGAGGGCTGGGTCGCCCTGGACTTCCTCTTCATCAGCGATGAGGAGTGCCTCAGCCGCGTCGGGCAGTAGGCGCGCTGCCAATTACGCCCCCAACCCACCATGCACCTGGGAATTGACGCCAGCCGGGCCAGCGCCGCACAGCGGACAGGCACTGAAGCATATGCCTATTTTCTGATTCAGGCGCTGCTGCCGCTGGCCGTGGCCCGCGGGCACACGGTACACCTCTATTTCAACCAGCCCCCCCCGGCCGGGACCTTCCCGGCCGGGCCGCAAATCCAACACCACCCCCTCCCCTTCCCCCGCCTGTGGACCCACCTGCGGCTGGCCGCCCACCTGCACCGCCACCCGCCCGACGTCTTCTTCACCCCGGCCCACGTCATCCCCTTCAGCTATCATCGCCCCAGTGTGGCCACCGTGCACGACCTGGGCTACCATCACTTTCCCCAGGCGCACACCCGGCGGCAAGCAGCCTACCTGCGCTGGAGCACGCGCCACAACGCCCGCCGCGCCCGCCGCCTGCTGGCCGATTCCCAGGCCACCCGGCAAGACCTGGCCCGGCTGTACGACGTGGACCCCGCCAAAATCGTCGTGGTTTACCCCGGCCGGGACCCCACCCTCACCCCCATCACCGACCCCGCCCAACTGGCCACGGCCACCCAACGCTACGGCCTGACACCGCCCTACCTGCTCTACCTGGGCACGCTGCAGCCGCGCAAAAACCTGGTACGCCTGGTACAGGCCTACGCCGCCAGCAGCCTGCCCCACCAACTCGTCCTGGCCGGCAAGACCGGCTGGCTGGCCGAGCCAATCCTGGCCGCCATTGCCGCCCTACCCCCAGAGGTACGCGCACGCATAAAAACGCCCGGCTTTGTGGCCGAAACAGACAAAGCGGCGCTGCTGTCCGGAGCCACAGCCCTGCTTTACCCCTCGCTGTACGAAGGATTCGGCTTCCCGGTGCTAGAAGCGCAGGCGTGCGGCACGCCGGTGCTGTGCGCCGACAACAGCTCACTGCCCGAAGTGGCCGGCCAGGCGGCCTTGCTGCACCCGGCCGGGGACACTGCCGCCCTCACCACCGGCCTGCGCCAGATCGCCCTGGATGAAGCGCTGCGGGCCAGGCTCATCCCGGCCGGGCTGGCCAACGTGCAGCGCTTCAACTGGGAACAGTCCGCCGGGCAGAGCCTGGCCGTTCTAGAGGTGTGCCTGGAACGCGGCCCATCGTGACCGGTCACCGTTTCGGGTATAATCCGCTCATGCTCATCCCCCCCACAATCTCCATCCTCGGCGTGCCCGTCCACGCCGTCACCATGCCGCAAACCCTGGCCCTCGTCCGCCAGTTCATGACCGAACCCCGGCTGCACCAACTGGCCACCGTCAACCCAGAATTCGTGATGGCCGCGCGGCGTGACCCCGATTTCTACCGCGTGCTGCACCAGACCGACCTGAACCTGCCCGACGGCGTGGGCCTGCTGCTGGCCGGCCGCCGGCGGCGCCAACCCTTCCCGGAGCGCGTCCCCGGCTCAGAGCTGGTCTACCACCTGGCAGAGATGGCCGCCGCAGCTGGCTGGCGGCTGTTTTTGCTGGGCGCGGCCCCCGGCGTAGCCGAAGAAGCGGCCGCCACATTGCAGGCCCGCTATCCCGGCCTGCGCATGGCCGGCACCTATGCCGGTTCCCCCGCCCCGGCCGAGAACGACGCCCTGGTGCAGCGCATCAACACCGGCCGGGCCGAGATGCTGCTGGTGGCCTACGGCGCGCCCAATCAGGACAAATGGATCGCCCGCAACCGCGCCGCCCTGACCACCGTGCGCGTGGCCATGGGCGTAGGCGGAGCATTGGATTTTGTCACCGGCCGGGCGGTGCGCGCCCCGCGCTGGGTGCAGCGGCTGGGCCTGGAATGGCTGCACCGCCTGCTGCACGAACCCTGGCGCTGGCGGCGCATGCTCGCCCTGCCCCATTTTGCCTGGCTGGTGTTGTGGGGCAGGTAATGCGCAAAGCAGCAGCCAGCATCACCGCCCGCGGCGCACCACGCGCTCCAAACAGCACCTTGTGCCGGGCAACGTAACAACCCTATGAGCAACGCCATGCTATACGTCGACGTTTCGGCCGCGGTTCACAGCCGGGCCGGCCTGGGCCGCTACAGCGAGAAGCTGGCCCGCGCCGTGGCCGATGCCCGCCCCGGCCGGGTAACCCTCTTCCACAACCAGGGCCACGAGGGGCAGGTACCGGCCAGCCTGCAAACCCTGCCGCGCCGCAGCGTGCGCCTGGGCTACAAACCGTGGCGCATGGCCGTCCTGCTGGGCCAGCTTGGCCGGCTGCCCTTCAACCGCCTGGTGCCCAACGCCCAACTCTTTCACAGCACCGAACATCTGCTGCTGCCCCTGCGCGGCATTCCCACCGTACTCACCGTTCACGACCTCATCTTTCAGCGCTTCCCCGCCTACCACAAGAAGCTAAACTACTGGTATCTAAACCTGGCCATGCCCCTCTTTTGCCGCCGGGCCACGGCCATCATCGCCGTTTCGCAGGCCACGCGGCAGGACATCGTCGAGGCATACCAGATTGACCCGGCTAAAATCCACGTCGTGTATGAAGCCGCCGCCAGCCACTTTCAGCCGCCGGACCCGGCCGGGATTGCCCAGGCCCGCCAAAAATACGCCCTGCCGGCCCAGTTCCTGCTCCATCTCAGCACCATCGAACCGCGCAAGAACCTCAGCCGCCTGCTCGATGCCCTGCAAATCCTGCGCCACGACTTCCCGGCGCTGCAACTGCGGCTGGTAGGCAGCAAAGGCTGGCTGTACGATGACTTCTTCGCCAAAATCGAAGCCGACGGCCTGGGCGACGTCGTCCAGCCCCTGGGCTGGGTGCCCGATGAGGATTTGCCGGCCGTCATTGCCGCCGCCGCCCTGGCCGTGCAGCCCAGCCTGTACGAAGGCTTTGGCCTGCCCATCCTGGAGCACATGGCTTGCGGCCAGGTCGTGGCCGCCAGCCACAGCAGCAGCCACCCGGAAATCGGCGGCGATGCGGCCGCCTACTTCGACCCCAACGACGCGGCCGAGATGGCCGCCGTCATTGGCCGCCTGCTGGCCAACCCGGACGAATACGCCCGGCGCCGCGCCCTGGGGCTGGCCCAGGCCGGCCAATTTAGTTGGCAGCGCGCCGCCCAGGAGACCCTGGCCGTCTATGATCGCGTCCTTGGTGTCGCGTGAGTCATGTTCCATCTCATGCGCTGGCTGCTGATTGCTAACTGATATCTTCCGCCTATGTCTCGTCGCCTGCCGCTTCTACTCCTCATCATACCGCTGCTCTACCTGGCCACGCTGGCCCAATCACTGGTGCTGGGCGACCCCACCGAGTACACGCTGGTGGCCAACGTGCTGGGCATCGCCCACCCGCCCGGCTACGCCTTCATCACCCTGCTGGGCAAGCTGTTCCAGACCCTGGTACCCATTGGCGACATTCCCTGGCGGATGCACCTGCTGGCGGCAACCAGTGCCACCGCTGCCGCCCTGGCGGTGTACGATGTGGTGCGGCAGGTGGCCCGGCGTATGCCGCTGCCGGGCGACGCGCGCGGGCTGTGGGCGCAGGTGGTGCCGCTCTTCGCCGCCTTCACCGTGGCCACAGCCACCAATTTCTGGCAACATGCCATCCACGCCAATCCGCACATTATCACCGCCACCTTCCTGGCGGTGAACCTGCTTTTGTTGGTGCGCTGGTGGGCCAGCAGCAACGACCGCTGGCTGTATGCTTTTGCCTTTTCCGCCGGCCTGGGTCTCACCCATCACCCGTTGACGGTGTTTAGCTGGCCGGCCTATGGGCTGTTTGTGCTGTTGACCCGGCCGGGTATCCTCCGCAATTGGCGCACCCTACTCAAACTGGGTGGGCTGGCCCTGCTGGGGTTGAGCGTCTGGCTCTACTTCCCCATCCGCAGCGCCATGCAGCCCCCCTTTGGCCCGGCCACGCTAAACACGCTGGACGGCTTCCTGGCCCACGTACTGGCCCGCGGCCTCAGCGAGAGCCTGCCCTACTTCAGCCTGGCCGAGCAGCCCGGCCGGGCGCTCGTCTTCTGGACCTTACTGCGGCTGCAATACGCCCTGCCCACCATCGCCCTGGCCGCCATTGGCCTGGCCTGGCTGGCCACCACCCGGCCGGTGCGCCCCCTCTTCTGGCTGCTGGCCGCCGCCTTCCTGGGCAACTACGCCTTCGTCATCAGCCTGCGCGCCCAAGATATCATGGCCTACTTGCTAGGCCCATTTCTGCTGCTGGGGCTGCTGGCCGGCATCGGGCTGTGGGGGCTGCTCTATCTGCTGCAAAAGCGCCGCCGGCTGGAAACACGGCTGCTGGCCCTGCTGGTCGCCGCCCTGCTGCTGTTGGGGCCGGTGCTGCAAATGGCCCGCAACCTGCCGCGCGTCTCCTTGCGAAACTACAGCGAAGGGCAGGCCTACGTCGATGCCGTGTTTGATTTCTTCCGCGGGCAGGGGGAGGGCGCGGTACTGCTCAACGACTGGGAGCGCATGACACCGCTGTGGTACACGCAGTTGGTGCGCCAGGAATGGCCCGACCCGGCCGACGTGCGCCCCGAATTCGTCTCCACCGACCGCCCCTGGCTGGAAAGCGTGTTTGCCTTCTTGCCCGGCGGACCGGTCTACCTCAACGGCTACCGGCCGGAGATTGTGGCCGCCGGCTTCCGGCTGCGGCCGCGCGGCCCATTTTACCAGGTGGTGGAGCCGGGCGATAGCAGTATCCCGCCCGAACTGACTCGCCTGGCCCCGGCCGGGGACCAACCCCTCCAGCTTGTGGCTTACCAACTGCCCGGCGTGCCGGTAACTGCCGGCGATTACGTCCCGCTCACCCTGGCCATGAGCGCGCCCATCACCCTCACCGACTACTTCGTGCCGGTGCTGACGGTGGGCGACCCGGCCGGGGGCGGGCTAACCTACGCCTTCACCACCGACAGCCATCTGATAACGCCATTATGGCAGCCGGGCGAAGTGATTGTGGAACGCTTTGACCTGGCTCTGCCCCACGACCTGCCCGGCGGCGATTACCCGGTAGCAGTGCAGCTAAAGAATCTGAACAGCGATACCTTTAGCGGGCCACCCATCCCCTTGGGCACCCTCACAGTGACCGCGCAGGCCTATCCCATCGCCACCGGCCGGCTGCTGGCCAATTTCCGCCAGCGTGTGGGGTTGGTGTCGGCCACAGCCCGCAACGGCCTGGCCTTCCGCCGCGCCCCCTGGACAGCCGAGGATCCGCTGCCCGCCCGGCCGGGGGATGTTATCCATCTCACCCTGCAATGGGAAGCGCTGGCCCGCGCCGAAGAGAGCTACACCGTCTTCGTGCATCTCATCGACCCGGCCAATGTGCCCTACGTTACCCTGGACTATACCCCGTTGGGCGGCTCAGCCCCCACCCATCTCTGGTTCCCCAAATGGCTGCCCAGCCAGATTATGCTGGACCCCTACCGGCTGCCCATAGACCCAGCCCTGCCACCAGGTCTGTACTACATTGAAGTGGGGTTGTATGAGATGACCGGCCGGCGACGGTTGCACATCAGCGACCCGGCCGGGAACGTCAGCACCGACCGCTACATCCTCGGCCCCGTCCTCGTACAAGAGCGGTAACAACCTACCCGTCCTTCAGCCCAACCAACGCATACAACTGGTCAACCGCCTGCCGCCCCTTTAACTGCACCGGCCCCCACGGCTCCGCCTCCACCCAACTGCGCACCGCATCATACACCGCATGGCTGATGATAATCTGGTCCGGCCCGGCAACCTCTTGCAGCCGCTTGGCCATGTTCACCGCATCCCCCAGCACCGTGTAATCCTTGCGGAAATGAGTACCCACATTGCCCACAACCGCCTCGCCCACGTGAATGCCAATGCCAAAATGCAGCCGCCGGTCTTCGGGCAGCACCTTGTGGTAAGAGGCCAGCTCCTCGCGCATCATCAGCGCCGTACGCACGGCCCGCTCCACATGGTTCACCTGCGGGTTCAGCGTCGTGTTAAACTCGGCCATAATCGCATCCCCCATGTACTTGTCAATCACCCCTTCAAAGCGGTTGATGGCCGCCGCGGCCACGGCAAAATAGCCGTTGATGATCTGGATCAGCTTCTCCGGCTCCAACCGCTCACTCAACGTGGTAAAACCGCGCACATCGGCAAACATCACGCTCATACGGCGGCGCTGCGGCCGCTGGGCCACATCCAGCCCGCGAACCTGGTCCACCAGGGCCGGCGGCAAATAGCGGCGCAGGCTCTCCACCCGCTTCTTCTCCGACACGTCATCCAGCACCACAGCCACGCCAAAGGTCTCCTGCTGCACGTCGCGCAGCGGCGAGAGCGTCATGTTCAACGTGGTGACGCCAGAGCGTTTGGCCACCACCGTATCCACTTCCATGTTGTGCTGGCCGCCGTAGCTCTTAACCTGCTCCACAATGCTCTCCAGCCCGGCCATGGTAGTTAAAATCTGCCGGTAGGGTTGGTTTAGCACCTGTTTGGCCACCAATCCCAAAATCTGCTCGGCCGCCCGGTTAAACAGGGCAATGCGGTCGGTGGTGTCGATGGTAATAACGCCGCTGGCGATGGAGGCAAACACGTCGTCCATCAGGTTCTTCATTTCGGTGATGTCGGCCAATTGGTCCCGGATTTGCTTGAACAGGCGCGCATTTTCAATGGCCACGGCGGCCTGGTTGGCAAAGTTGGAGAGCAGATCGCGGTCGTCGTCGTTAAAGATACCGGCGGCGATGCGGTTGTCGGCGTAAATGACGCCGGTGATGGTGCCGCGCACCTTCAGCGGCACACACAGGATGGCCCGCAAGTTGTAGCTGATAACGCTGTCGGAACCGGAGAAGCGGGGGTCGGACTGGGCGTTGATCGTCACAATCGGCTCGCCGGAGTGGGCCACGCTCTGCATGATGCTGCGGCTCACATCAAAGGACGATTGTTCGATGGTCTCGCGATCCATGTTGCGGGCAATCTGCACCGTGAGTTCACCGGTGTAGTCATCGATGAGCATCAGGAAGCCGCGTTCAGCGCCGGTCAGGCTGATGATGGCATCCATCACTTCGCGCAAGACCTCATCCAGCTCCAACGAGGAGTTAATCACAGCGCCCACGCTTTGCAGTGCGCGCAGGTGGTCGCGCTCTTTTTCGTGGGCTTTCACCCGGGTTTCCAGCTCTTCCAGGCTGGCTTTAATGGGTTGGAGCAAGCGCTGTAATTCACCCTGAAGTTGATTGGGGGTGTTTAGACGGGCACGGGCCATGATCTGGCTGATCTGGGCCAGCCGGGAATCCATTTCCTGGATGAGGACACGCAGTCTGGTGAGTTCTGCCTGAGTTGTGGCCGGATCACTCAATGTTGCTTCCTTTGTCGCTGCTTGGTTGGCCGGGCTGTGGCGCAGCTTGCGCCCAACTGACATCACCCTGGCCGCCGGCCGTTAAGGCCAACACTAGTGAAGCGGTACCCTTGCGGGTACGCTCTATTGTTACAATAGTTCACGCTGGAAATTGTGGATGCCGGTTTGTATTATAGCCGGGAAAAAAGCGAAACAAAGCAAAAGAGACGGGTGTGAGCTATTCTCACGCCCGCCTCAGGCCTGTTGGCTAGAAAGCAGCGGTCGTCCCCCGGCCGGGGACGGCCTACTTGCGGGTAGAACTGCGGCTGAAACGCTGCAGGCGGCGGCGAATACTTTCGCGCAAGAAAACCGGACGCAGGGCGCGCCACTCAGCCGCCGGGTCAATTTGCTGGTCAGCCCCCCGGCCGGGGCTAAAGCGGCTGAGCACATAATACTGGGTCAGGTTACGGATAGGCGTCTTCCCGGCCGGGACCGCCACTGCCAGCCTGTCCGCCCGTTCATAAGGCGTCTCCACCGGCCGCAGCGTAACCCCCAACCAGTTCGACCAACTCTCCAGCCGGCTGTAGCTGCCTTCCACACTCGCTTCAACCCGGCGATTGTACCGGCCGGCAAGCAACAACGCTGCGCCGGCCAGCGCCAGCACCAGCAGCCCCACACCCCCCCGCACAAGCCACAGCAAGCGCGCCTGCGCCGACAAAGCCGCCTCATCCGCCCCCTCGTTGCGCGGCAAATCCTGCAGCAGGTCCGTCGGGTCCTCCGCCGGATTCAGCTCCTCTTCGCCCAGCAGCGCCTCACGATCCAGGTCTGAGACGGCAGATACCGTGTTGGGATCAGAACCATCTCCAGCGTCAGCCGACTCCGGCCGGGCCACCACCGGAATCGAAGCCGTTGGCTCAAACTGAATCCAGCCATACTGCGGGAAATACACCTCAACCCAGGTGTGGGCATTATTCGCCCGCACCCGGTACACATTGGCATCCTCCACAAACTCGCCCTGAGCATACCCGTTCACAATCCGCGCCGGAATCCCCTGCGAGCGCAGCATCATCGTCATCGCCGAAGCATAATACGTGCAGTACGCCCGCTTGCTAACGAAGAGCGTATAATGCACCGGCTCCACCCCCTCCGGCGGCGCATCAATCTGGTCATCATAACTGATGTTCTCCCGCAAATAACGCTGCACCGCCGAAGCCTTATCATACGCATTGTCATAAGGCGCGGTAATCTCCGCCGCCAGATCCACCGTTTCCGGCGTAATCGTCTCCGGCATCTGTAGATAAATCTCCTCAATCCACGCCGGATAATCGCTGGAAGCAGCCCGCAGGCTGCTCTCATCGGCCACACTCACCGTCGACTGCACGTTATACCGGTCACCGGCCCGCAGCACATAGCGCGAGCGCACGCCGTTCACCAACATGTTGCCCCCCTCGTCATAGCGAAAGTCCACCAGCATCTGCCGGTCCGAGCCAATGATGGCCGGCGCGCCATACAGGGTGCTGGAGTTGTTCAGATAATTGCGCACCGTCTGCGTAATCACCTGCCGGCCGCTCTCAAAGGGCGTATTCAGCACCCCCTCATCCGGAATGTGCACCACGCTCTCCAGTTCGCTGGCTGACCAGCCACCCTGGCCATCATAAGTGTCCAGCGCCAGCGCCTGCCAGTAAATATAAGGCAGCCGCTGATTAACATAAATATCCATGATCAATTCACTGCCCACCGATCGCGGCCCCCCCAGCACCAACGTATCCAGGTACGGGTCGTTAGTACCCGTGCCATAAGAGCGCAGTGACGAGAAAAGCCTCGTCCAGTTATCCTGCAGCTTGCGCCAGGGCTGGTTGGCTTCATACAGGGCATCGCCTACCCTGGCATTAGCCCCCAGAACAGGCGTACTCCAGGCCACCAGCAGCGCCAGGACGGCGATGAGGAAGCTGGCCCGCATAAACCCCCGGCGCAAATCCCCCCGCTCATAACGCACGGCACCGGCTCGCCATTCTCGCTCCTGGACCACCAGATGGGTGCGGGCAATGTAAACCAGGGCAACAAGCACATAAGCCGCCACAAAAACGGCCAGTGGCTTGGGGCCATAGTAATAGTAAACGGAGCTGAGCAACACCAGGCCGGTCGGCAGCACCACCCGCCAGACGTGCAGCCGGCGGAAGGTATACCAGGCCGCGGTGTAACCCAGCAGCCAGAAGATACCAGCCGTCTGCAGCAAAAAGATAAGCCCGTCGCGGCTGGTACCACCGCTAAAGGCCTTGTTTAACCAGAGAAACTGGCGCGTAAACAGGTCCAGGATCCGTTCCCGCCATTCCATATCTCCCGGCAAGGTACGGCCAATGAGAAAAGCGATCAGCGCAAAGCCGTAGACAAGGGCGAAGATGTGCGCCGTGTTGTTGGAAAAGCTGCTCTTGGCCAGGATCAGGCCGGTGAAGACGCCAAACAGCCCAATCAGCATGAGCAGTTCCAGGCCCTCCATGAGTTCAGCCGCCACCAGTACCGCAGCTGCGGTGCAGACAAGGGCGCAAACTAGCAAAAAGGTAGACCAGCCTTCTTCTAATTTAAGTCGTTCTATCATGAGCGGAATACCATCCCTGGGTTGTGGGGTGGCGCGCACGGGCACGCGCAAGGTTATGGGATTATACTCGCAAACATCCCCGGCCGGGTGCCGGCAGCCAACGCTCTAAGCTAAGCCACATTTTAACGAATGCTAAGCTGGGGCGTATAAAGCGCCTCACCGGCCCCCCGGCCGGGTGTGCCGCCACACATAATACACATACCCCACCCCCAACATCAGCGCAAACGAGAACCACTGGATAGCATAACTCAGGTGCGGCCCTTCCGATAGGTCAAATTCCGGCGCGGCACGCAGCGGCGGCGTGTCATTGGCCCCGGCCGGGGCTTGCAGCAAATACACCGGCAGCAGCGGATAAGGCACCTGGCGCTGAACAGCGGCAATATCCACCCGGTACACCTCACCCGGCACAGCCGCCGGGTCCGGCGTCGCCCCCGCATTGCGCGACAACGTCTCCGTAGGCCGCAGCCGGCCCGTCACCGTAACCTCGCCCGGCTCATCAAACTGGCCCCAGGCAGCCGGGTCCAGCGCCGTCTCCGGAATCCAGCCCCGGTCTACCAGAATCGCCTCCTCCCGGCCGGGTAAGCGCAGCGGGGCCAGCAGATGACCACCGGGCGTATTGTTGTAATATTGCAGCTTCAGCAAAAACTGGTGCTCAAAGTCAAACACCCCTGTGACCACTACCTGGCGGTCCGTCATCGTCGCCAGCGCCAGGTCATCCAACCCCTCATTCAGCGACACCGGCGGCACATCTAGCTGCTGCTGCAGCACAACATTGGCCGCCCGCCGCTGCGCCAGGCGGTCCAACTGCCACAAACCCAGGCGCACCAGCACCAACATACCCACAACCACCAGCAGCGTCGTCCACCACCAGCGGCGATTAAACAGCGTTCTTAGCAGCGTCATACCTTTAGTTTACCCCGGCTCATCCGGACGTCCAGCGAAGATGTCTCCACCGCCGCCATGCAAAGCAGGCCAGAAGCTACTCCGGCCAGCAAGAGAGCATCCAGACCAGGCCTGGTCATGCCTGCGGCAGCTCTTTTCCCTGGCCGTCTAAGCGCCCAGCAAAGCCATGACCCCGTCCACTGACACCTGCGCCAACACTTGCCCGGCCAGGGCGCTGGCCTCGGCCATTGTCAGGCCCCGAACAGCCGCTTTCACGGCCGGCAAAGCGGGCGCGCTCATGCTCAGTTCATCCAGACCCAGTCCCACCAACAGGGGCGTGGCCAGGGCATTGCCCGCCAGTTCACCGCACATACCCACCCAAATCCCGGCCGCGTGGGCTGCCCGCACCGTCTGTTGAATCATGCGCAGCACGGCCGGCTGCAGGGCGTTGGCCAGCCCGGCCACGTTGGCATTGCCCCGGTCCGCGGCCATCACGTATTGGGTCAGATCGTTGGTGCCAATGCTAAAAAAGTCGGCCTCGCCAGCCAGTTGGTCGGCCGTGGCCACGGCTGAAGGCACCTCAATCATAATCCCTACCGCCAGACCTTCGTCAAAAGGCACATTTTCGGCCCGCAGCTCGGCCTGCGCTTCGGCCAGCATGGCCCTGGCCGCCCGCAGTTCGGCCAGCGTGCCAATCATAGGAAACATGACTCTGAGGTTGTGGCCCTGGCTGGCCCGCAGGATAGCCCGCAGCTGTGGTTTGAAAATATCCGGCCGGTGCAGGCAGAAGCGAATGCCCCGGTAGCCCAGGAAAGGATTCTCCTCGCGGCCCAGGTCCAGATAGGGCAGCGGCTTGTCGCCACCCACATCCAGCGTGCGAATGATCACCGGCCGGGGCGCCATTGCCGCCGCTACTTCGCGGTAGGCAGCCAACTGTTCCGCTTCATCAGGCGGGGCCGGCCGGTCCATAAACAGGAATTCCGTGCGGAACAAGCCCACCCCTTCGGCCCCGTAGTCCAGGGCCACCGGCACATCACGCGGGCCGCCAATGTTGGCCGCCACCTCAATCTGCCGCCCATCCTGAGTGATAGCCGCGCCCCGGCCGGTGGCCTGGGCCGCATGCTGCGCCTCTTGCCAGGCCACCCGGCGCGCTTGCAGCACCGCCAACTGCCCATCGTCGGGCTGGGGCCAGACCTCTCCCCGGCTGCCATCCAGCCCCACAGTCTGGCCGCTGGCCAACTGCCACACCTGGGAACCCAGGCCAACCACGGCGGGAATGCCCAGGGCGCGGGCCAGAATGGCGCTGTGGGCCGTGGCCCCGCCCAATTCGGTGCAGATGCCCAGGATTTGCGCCGGGTCCAGCCGGGCCGTGTCCGACGGGGTCAGGTCGGCGGCCACCAGGATCACCGGCCGGGTAAAAGCCAGGGACGGCATCTCCATGGCCATGAGCTGGCCCAGCACCCGCCGGGCCACGTCGCGCACATCGGCCGCGCGCGCCTGCATGTAAGCGTCATCCAGGGCCTGGTAGGTAGCCGCCAGTTCATTCATGGCTTCATGCCAGGCAGCCTCGGCGTTGATGCCATCGCTGCTAATGCGCGCCTGCACGTTGGCCAGCAGTTCCGGGTCCTGCAAAATCAGCGCGTGGGCGGCAAAGATGGCGGCATCGGCCGCGCCGATCTGGCGCGTGGCCTGGGCTTGCAGCGCCACCAGCTCTTGCCGGGCGGTGGCCAGGGCGCTTTGCAGGCGCTGCCACTCCCCGGCCGGGTCGTCAATGTGCTGCCGCGTCACCTGCGGCAGTTGGGGGCGGTAGAGTGCCGCCGGACCAACGGCCACGCCGGGCGAGGCAGCCACCCCAGACCACGCGTTGTCGCCCCCGGCCGGGGCGGCCGGGCGCGGCGCTTCCATCACCGGCGGTGGGGCGGTCTCCTTCTCGCCAAAGTCATCCTCGGCCAGGGCCTGGATGGCCGCCAGGGCGGCAGCCGCGTCGGGGCCGCTGGCGCGCACAGTCACTTCATCCCCCTGGCGCGCCCCCAGGGTAGCCACCTGGTTGATGCTTTTGGCGTTGGCCTGCTGCCCCGCCTTGTGCACGCTGATTTCCGCCTGGAACTGGTTGGCCGTGGTGACAAACAGGGCTGCCGGCCGGGCGTGCAGCCCCTGCCGGTTGCGAATTTGCAGAGTGATGGCTTTTGCGGCCGGGGGTGCGGCGAGGGAGGTGGTGGGGGTCTCCCCGGCCGGGGTTTCCGCCACACCGGCATACGAACCCAACTGGCCCTCCTTCACGGCCAGGGCGCTTTGCGCCTCGGCCAGCACCTCTTGGGCCGTGCTGCCAACCGAAGCCTGCACCACCGCAGCCATAGCCCCCTCCACCAGCGGCGCGGCGCACAAGAAGACGTTGGCCTGCTGCGCCGGGTCCAGCAATTCCAGGGCCAGTTCAGCACTCATGAGGGCGCTGCCCAGGTCCATCAGCACCACCACCCCATCGTCGCTGTACACCTGCTCGATGGCGGCCTGCACCGCCAGGGCATCAGTACCAATAGGATTCTCCGGGTCGTCTATTCCCCCGGCGGTGGCGATGGGCACGCGCCCCTGCACCATTTGTTCGGCCAGTTCCCGTACCCCGGCGGCGAGCAGGGCACTGTGTGAAACGATGACAATGCCTACCATGATTTTATCTCGCAGTTTGTCGTATGTGTGGCGCGGATGGAAGCTTGCCTACATCCGCCTTGTTTGCCGCAGTCGGCCCTGTGCGCCGGCGGCGAAAGCCATACAGGCCATCGCTCTGGGCAATTGCTGGTTGTTTTCAGAGTTTCGCCATGGAAGCTGACAACGCTCAGACAAGGCCGGCCAGCGGCGCTTCCACCGGGAAGCCGTAGGCGGCGGCCAGCAGCTCCACAGGATGCACGGCCGGGATGCCGCTGCCGTGGGTGATCTGCCAGCGGCAGGTTTCACTGTCGCAAACAGCCAGCGGCGCATTCGCCTGCTGGACAAACTCAAACAGTGGTTGGCCAACGGCCATGGCGATGTCGTACTTCTCCTTCTTGAAGCCGTAGGTGCCGGCAATGCCACAACAGGCGGCTTCGCTCTCCACAATGGTGAGTTCGGGGATGAGGGCCAGCAGTTCAACGGCCGGCCGGCCAATGCGGTGCGCCCGATATTGGCAGGGTGGGTGGTAGGGCAGCGTCATCGGAATGGGGCGCAGCCCATCGACTTGGAGTTCGCCGCTTTCGTACAACAGCAGCAGGAATTCATTGAAGTCAAAGGTGTTGGCGGCGACGAGGCGGGCGTCGTCGGTATAGTAGTCGAGCAGTTCCGGCGCTTCCTCTTTGAGGGTGAGGGTGCAGCTGGTGGAGGTGCCCACGATGACATAGCCTTGCTTAACATAATCCACAAGTTTGCGCACATTGTTGGCGTGATAGCTGGTGGCCGCCGGGAATTCGCCATTGGAGAGCAGGGGCAGCCCGCAGCAGTTCTGCTCTGGTACCAGCACCTCAAAACCGTTGGCCTCCAGCACGTGGATGGCGGCTTTGCCCACGCGGGGTTCGTAATATTCGGTGGAACAGCCGTGGAAGTAGACGACTTTGCGGGTGGCGTTACCCGGCCGGGGGTGTCTCTTCAGCCAACTGCTAAACTTTTGGCGCGAGAATTTGGGCAGGGGCGCGGCCGGGGCGATACCCATCGCCTTCTCCATCAGCCAGCGCGCACTCTTGTTACCCAGCACGCCGTTGGCCAGGGGAGCCAGCGGCTGGCCCAACTGCCCCAACAGCTCCGACCGGGCGATCATGTTGTTGCGCAGCCGGGTGAGAGGCTGGACATGTCCCTGGGCCACCAGGGGGACACGCGCCCGGGCATTGATCTCGGCAATGCGCACGCCGGTGGGGCAAACCATGTTACAAACGCGGCAGCCGCTGCAATAATCCACCGAGTGGTCGGGTGTTGCCTGGTCAGCCTGGCGAAAACGGCCGGCTTGTGGCGCTTCATATTTAGGACCGGGAAACAGATCGGTCACGGCGGCCACCGGGCAGGCGGTAACGCAGATATTGCACTTAATGCAATAATCCAGGGTCAGTTCTGCCGGTTTGTGGTCGGCAGGGGGCAGAGTCGTCTCCGCTTCCCAAACATTGCGATGTGTCATAGAAGTCGTTCTCCAGGCGTTCAGGCGTGATGCGTGCGGTGGGCGGGATCAGGCGCTGCGCAGGGCCTCAATGGCGGCGTAGCCGGTGGCCAGGGCCACGCCCTCAAAAGAGCGTTCCCGGATTACCTCGCAGTGGGCCAGGGTGGTGCCGGCGGCATAGAGGTTCTGGTAGACGGCCTGGTGGGTGCCGTTGGCGGCCACAGGCCGGAACTGGGCATCCACCTGCAAGCCGGACTGGTAGATGGGGTGCCCTTCGCGGTCCATGAAGTCACGGCGGAACCAGTTCAGCCGCCCGGCCGGGGCGCTAACCGGCAAATCAAAAACGACCTCACGTATCTGCCCCTGGTAGTCGGTGCGAAGGCCGCCGCCCAAGATGCCGCCGGTGGCCAGCAGGTAATGGTCGTAGCGGTGGGCACGGCGGCGGGCAGACGCTTCGGTGTAGACGGCGGTGATGCGGCCGGCGTCGCTGTCGGCGGCCAGCGCTTCCATGCCGTCGAACACCTGGCCGCCATGCTGTTTGATGGCCGCCAGCAAGATGTTGTGCAGCCGTATCCCGGCAATGGATGGGGTGAGGCTGGGGATTTCGAAGACCGGCCGGCGCAGACGGGCTTCCAGCGCTTCTTTGACGGTGCGCGCATCGTGCAGCCCCAACACGGCCGGGAAACCAACCCGCTCCACGTCGCGCACCAGCGGTTGCAGCTTGGCCACCACTTCTGAGCGGAAGAGGGTGTCTTCGAACATGCGGGCCAGGGTGACCGGGGTGTTGAAGCCGCGCTTTTGTAGGCTGGGCAGGTCGAGGGTTACGTACCCGGCCGGGATGCCTTGCTGGCTCAGGTTATCGGCGACCAGGTTGGGGTAGAAATCGCGCAGCTGCCTGAAGCCAACGATGAGCATGGAGGCTGGATGGCTTAGATCACCGGCGATCATCGTTTCGGGGGCCAGGCAGGTGGGGCGGAACGTGCCCACGGCCGAAGGCAGCAGCCAGTTGTGGTCCAGGCTGCCATGCAGCGGGTAGTCGGCCTCGGCGCATAGGGTTTGCAGGGCGGCCAGGGCGGCGGCCAGCTTCTGCGGGCCAACCAGGGCGTAAGGATGCTGGGGCTGGGCGGCAATGAGGTGGGGGAGGGTCCCGGCCGGGTTGGTAACCGGCCGGGCGTTATCCAGCGGATAATACCCCAGCACATCCACACAACCCGACAGCCAATGGGTTGCCCCCCACCCCTTAGCAACAACCCGCACCTTCATACCCTGGGCCGCCGCCTGCCAGCCAGCCATCAACCCGGCCAGCCCGGCCCCAATAATCAGGAGATCACCATGAGATTTCATTACCTGCACACGCTTCCTAATGCCGGGCAGAGGCCGGAATCTCTTCCAGCGTGCCCGGTTCATACATCGTTGGCCCCAGCCGCGAAGCGGTTGGCCCTGGCAAATGGTCGGCATTCAAGACACTAAGATACATCAGCTCATCCAGGCGCTCCTGCTTCAACTGGTCACCCCACAGAATGGGCATCAGCCCTTTCCAGCGCTCTTGCAGGAAGTCACGCAGCGCAACGTTTGCCTCCGTAACCGGTCCTTTGCGCAGGGTATGCCAGATACCCGCCGCCCGATAGGTGCAGAAGCCCCCCTGGCAAGGCCCCATACCCAGGCGCACGTCGCGCCGGATGTCATCAAACGTCTTCGCCCCGCCTTGCAGGATGGCGTGTTCCACGTCTTCTTGCAGCACCAGTTCGCACTCACACACCAGCTCACCGTACTTCTTGTCCTTCTCGGTGCGCGCCAGGCGAGAACCCAGATAATAGTGCCCGCTGGTGGTACGCGGCTCTTTGTGCAGGTCAGGCAGCAGTTCCAGATGGGTACGGCATTCGCGCACGGTACCAAATTTCTCACACACGCGGTCCGCCACGACTTCGGCCATCTGGCGATAGGTGGTCCATTTGCCGCCGGTGATGGTGATGAACCCTTCCAGGCCATCGCGCCGGGCATGGTCCAGCAAGGTGTAGGCGCGGGTAACGTCGCGCGTATCGGCCACCGTCGTCTCCTGGTAGAGGGGGCGGACGCCACCCCAGGCCCGCAGCATGCGCATCTGCTTAACACCCGGCACCAGCTTTTCGCCCTCGTCCAGCATAAGCTGCACTTCCCACGGCTCAATGGCGAAATGTTCCGGGTCGGCGGCGCGCACGTCGGTGGTGCCGATGATGGCCACGGTGTGCACGGGCACGATAATGTCGCCATCGGCGGGCATTTTGCAGCGATTGACCACGGTGTTTAGCACGCGGTGGGCAATGGCTACCATAGTGCCCTTGCCGGCGATGACCCGCACCTCCACGCCCACAGAGTGGGCAATTTTGCCCACCCAGGCCCCGGCCGCGTTGACCACCATGTCGGCGTAGATGGTAACGTCTTCGTCTTTGACCAGATCGTGGCAGACAGCGCCAACCACTTTGTCCCCCTGGCGCAGCAGCTTCTTTACCTGGTGGTAGGTGCGAATTTCGGCACCATATTGCCGGGCAGAGGCGGCATTACACTCGGAGGCCAGGAAGGAGTCGGCCCCGGCATCGGGCACGCGGAAGCAGCGCGAGATTTGGGGATTTAGCAGCGGCTCCTCTTTGAGCATCTGGCTGATGCTGATCTCTTCGCAGGGGACGCCCGTATCACGGCAGCCCTGCTGGAAACGGTCGCCATAGGCAGGGTCGTCCCACGGTGTGGTGACGAAGTAGCCGCCGGTATCTTCCAGGCAGTGGGGCATGATGCGGCGCAGGATGGTGTTTTCCTGGATACATTCCACCGCTGCTTCGGGGTCTTTGACGGCGTAGCGGCCGCCGCTGTGCAGCAGGCCGTGGTACCGGCCGGTGGTGCCGTGCGAAAGGTCGCGCCGCTCAACGAGCAGGCTCTTGAAGCCGCGCATGGCCAGGTCGCGCACCACGCCGGTGCCGGTTGCACCACCGCCAATGACCAGCACTTCGGTTTGGATTTTGGGCATAAGTGACCTCGTTGTTTCTTGTGGCAGACTCAGGCAATCCGGTTCATAAAAAGGCCGCCGGCTTGTTATAGGCCGCAGAAGCCGGCGGCCATCATGGCAGACCAACCGCAGCCGCGGCCAGCCTGTGACTACACGTTTTGGATGGCCAGTGCCAACCAGATACCGTAAACGAGGGTCACGGCCCCCACGAGGGCCAGGCCCCAATCGACGATGCGCTGTCGCCCCGGCCGGAGTCCCAGGTCCAGGAAGATGGCCCGCAGGCCAAGCATCGCATGAATGGTAACAAAAACCAGGAAGAGCACTTCCAGGGTGAAGATGGCCGGATTGGAGACGTAGTCGAGCACCTGGGCATAGTCGCGCAGGCCGCCTTCGACCACGAAGTGGTGGGCGACCATGTGCAGGCCTAGCACCAGCACCAGGAGCAGCCCGGAAATGGCTTGAACCAGCCACAGCGCCCCGGCCGGGCCGCGCCGGCCGGCTCGTGCTTGCGGAGAAACTGTTGTTGCCATGTTGCTCATCCTCCTATGCTGTAAATACCAGCCAGGCGCTAATCACCAGCATGACAAAGCCGATGGCAGTTAGCACCCAGAAGAGGGTCTGGTGATTGCGCACACCAATGCCCATGCCCACCAGGGCTACCCGAATGCCGTTGAGGCCATGGAACAGGATGCCAAAGATGAGCAAGACATCCAGGGCCAGGAAAAACGGCTGCCGGGCCAGGTTGAGGAAGTCATCCCAGCCCGCCTCGCCCTGCAGCAGCGTGCTCAGGACAACCAGGTGCAGGAACAGGTATAGGGTCAATCCCAGGCCGGTTAGCCGGTTCAGGGCAAAGGCCCAGGTGCCCACATGCCGCCGGCGGACATCGAACCAGGCGCGAAGCGTGCCTGTGGTGGCGGGCGGCGCTTGTGTTTGTTGTAATTCTTGCACAGTTCACACTCCTTGTCCCATCTTAGCTGCTGCGCCCCAGCAGGCGGCGGAACTTGCGCCGGGTTAGTTGGTTGCGCAGGGACATAATCGCGCCGCCCGGATCGACATCGGAAGGGCAGACTTCGCTGCATTCGAAGGCGACGTGGCAGCGCCAGCAGCCGTGTTCACTGTCTACCCAATCGAGGACAGCGGCTTTTTCGGCCTGGGGGCCGGCGGCGGTAACGCGTTGGGCCGCGGCCAGGGCGGCCGGCCCCAGGTAGCCGCTGTTGCTGCCGGCGATGGGGCAGGCGGAGACGCACAGGCCGCATTCCAGGCAGTTTTCGTAGCGGGTGAAATGGTCGATCCCGGCCGGGGGCACTGCCTGAGGTAGGAATTCACTGGTGCGGACGTAGGGCATCCCGGCCGGGGTATAATGCCCAAAAAACGCGTTCATGTCCACCACCAGGTCACTGATCAACGGTAGATTGGCCAGCGGCTCCACCAGCACCGTGGGGGTGCCCAGTTCCAACACCTTCACCACGCAAGCCAGGACCTCCTGGCCATTCACGCGCATGCCGCAGGTGCCACACGAAGCGTGGTGGCAAGAGTGGCGCAACATCAGTGATGGGTCTTGCTCCCGCCGGATCTCCTGCAAAGCCACCAGCACCGTGGTATTTTCATCCACCAACACCGTAAAGGTCTGGTATGCCGGCACCGACTGGCCCTGTTTATAACGAAAAACTTTGAATTGAATCGGTTGTTCAGCCATCAGTCACCTCCTTTAAGCGTTGGCATAGTAGGCCGTGTAGGGCAGCAGTACCACTTCTCGCGTGCGGCAGGGGGCATCCACGCCCAGTTTGCGGCACACCACGTCGGCCGTCGCTTCGGCCATGCCCCGCAGCGTGGTCGCTTTGCCACCGGTGATGGTCACAAACCCTTCCACGCCTTCGTCCACATGGTCAAAACACTTAAAGGTTCGGCTCAGTTCCCGGCCGGTGTCGGCATCGGCGCGCCGCGGCCCAATCAGCGGCCGCGCCGCCGACCACGCCGCCCGGAACGGCACCTGTTTCACCAGCGGGATCATCTTCGCCCCTTCATCATACATCTTCTGAATGTGGTCCGGTGGCAATCCCAAGTTATCCGGATCATCGACGACCCAGGAACTGGTACCCACCACCGACAACCCGCGCTGCGGCACAACAATGTCGCCATCGCCCGAAGGCGTCATGCGGTTAATCACCATGTTGCACAACCGGCCCTTCAGCGCCAGCATCACCCCTGGCGAGGGCCGGATCGGCACCTCTACCCCCACCATTTCCGCAATCTTGCCACACCAGGGGCCGGCCGCGTTCACCACCAAATCTGCGCCAATGTCATACGTCTGGCCGCTCCGGTGGTCCGTCACTTGCACACCCGTCACCACATCATTCTGCTTCAGCACAGCCCGTACCTCGGTGTAGGTCTTTACCGTTGTCCCATTCTGCTGCGCCGTGGCAAAAAAGCGCAGCGGCATCCGCATGGCATCCATCGTCGCATCCGGAATCCGAATCGCCATAATCAGGTTGGGGCTCAGGTTCGGCTCCAGGCGCAGTGCCTGCTCACGGGTCAGGCGCTCGGCCGCGATACCACAATCGCCACACCCCTCCATCAGCAAGTGGCCATAGGCCACATCCTCTTCCGTGACGGCCACAAACAGGCCATCATTTTCTTCAAAAGTACCCGGCGCAATACGTCGCAAGACCTGATTCTCATCAATACACTCCAGCGCCGATTCCTGATCCTTCACCGCATAGCGTGCTCCGCTGTGCAGCAAACCATGGTGGCGGCCTGTGGTACCGGAGGTGACCTCACCGCGCTCTACCAGGGTTACCCGGAAACCGCGCAACGCCAGGTCATGCGCCAGCGCCCCACCCGTGCCCCCACCCCCAATGATGAGTACATGAAACTCTCCCATTTTCTACCCTTTCATGCCGACAAGTTATCGGGAATTGCCAAAGATGCTGACAACAGACTAACTGCCGTTGCGAGCCACTGAGCGGTAGACGGAATTCGGAGAGAGAAGGGAATGAGAATTGAAAAGCCAGGTCCACGCAAGCTGCATGGACCTGGCTTTCTATCTCACAGCAGGTTCATCAAACCCAGTCAAACGTGCGGGTCACTGCTCTCTTCCAATGCTCAAACAGCTCTGTGCTGGCATTGCTGCTGGTATCCGGTTCCCACGTCTTGTCCATGCCCCAGTTCTTGCGCATGTCATCCGTGTTGGCCCAGAAACCAACTGCCAACCCGGCCGCGTACGCCGCGCCCAGGGCTGTGGTCTCGGCAACCTTCGGCCGCACCACCGGCACGCCCAACACATCTGCCTGGAACTGCATCAGCAGATCGTTGTAGACCATGCCGCCGTCAACCTTCAACGCGGTCAGCGTCACGCCAGAGTCTGCGTTCATGGCGTCCAACACTTCGCGGGTCTGGTAAGCGGTAGCTTCCAGTGTTGCCCGGGCAAAGTGACCGCGGGTTACGTAGCGGGTCATCCCCACGATCGCGCCGCGGGCATCAGAGCGCCAGTAAGGGGCAAACAGACCGGAGAAGGCGGGCACGAAGTAGATACCACCGTTGTCCGTAACCGTCTTGGCCAGGTTCTCAATCTCCGGGGCCGATTCGATGAGCTTCAGATTGTCGCGCAGCCACTGCACCAGCGCGCCGGTGATGGCGATGGAACCCTCCAGCGCATACACGGCCGGTTCATTACCGAACTTGTAGCAAACAGTGGTCAACAGACCGCTGTTGGAAGGCACAATTTCCGTGCCGGTGTTCAGGATCATGAAGCAGCCGGTGCCGTAGGTGTTCTTGGCTTCGCCAGGGCTAAAGCAGGCCTGCCCAACTGTAGCTGCTTGCTGGTCGCCCAGGTCGCCGGCAACGCTAATGACACCACCGAATGGCCCATTGGCCAGGGTGTGGCCGTACACTTCCGAGGAAGAGGCGATGCGCGGCAGCATCGACTTCGGCACACCCATGATGGCACAGATTTCTTCGTCCCAATCCAGCGTTTCCAGGTTCATCAGCATCGTCCGGCTGGCGTTGGTGACGTCGGTGACATGCTTGCCACCCTTCGCGCCGCCGGTGAGATTCCAGATGACCCAGGTGTCGATGTTGCCAAAGAGCGCGTTGCCAGCCTCAGCTGCTTCGCGCACCCCGGGAACATTGTCTAGCACCCAGCGCACTTTGGGTCCGGAGAAGTAGGTGGCCAGGGGCAGGCCTACTTTGGCCCGGAAGCGGTCTTGCCCACCATCCTTGGCCAGTTCGTTGCAGATGCCGGCTGTGCGGGTGTCTTGCCAGACAATGGCGTTGTAGAATGGCTGGCCCGTTGTCTTGTCCCACACCACCGTCGTTTCCCGCTGGTTGGTGACCCCAACGGCAGCGATGTCGGCCACTGAGGCGCCGGCTTTGCGCATGGCTTCGCGCACCACGTCCTGGGTTCTGGCCCAGATTTCCATGGGATCGTGTTCCACCCAGCCTGGTTTCGGGTAAATTTGCTCATGCTCCATCTGGTGTACGCCGACTGGCTCACCAGCGTGGTTGAAGATCATACAACGGGTACTGGTAGTACCCTGGTCAATTGCTGCTACATATTTAGCCATTTATCGTCACTCCTATTCTTCTAGCGTTTCCAACAATGTGTTTAGGATCAGGTATGTGGAAGTTGCCCCTGGGTCCTGGTGACCGATGCTGCGCTCACCCAGGTAGCTGGCCCGGCCCTTCTTGGCCTGCAAGGGAATGGTGTCTTTCATCCCTGTTTCGGCGGCGGCGACCGTGGCCCGCAAGACGGTAATCGTGTCGTCGCCATTGTCAAAACCGGCTCGCATGGCGTCCAGGGCCGGCGCCCAGGCATCGTACATGGTTTTGTCCCCCAGTTGTGCCCGGCCGCGCTGCAGAATTCCTTCTACGCCGGCCAGCAGCAGCTTGTAGAGATCGTCGTTGGTCAGCTCTTCTTTGGCGATGACGGTCATGCCGCTGCGCATAAAGAAGGTGCCATACAACGGGCCACTAGCTCCGCCAACGCTGGAGATCAGGGTCATACCGATGGTTTTGAGAATGTTGCCGATGTCTTTGTCGGCCACCGTGGGCAGCTTTTCCATCACCTTTTTGAAGCCACGGTCCATGTTGATGCCATGGTCGGCATCGCCAATGGCCGAGTCTAGTTCGGTGAGGTATTCTTTGTTGGCATTCAAGACGGTGGCTGTGTTCTCCAGCCAGCGCACAATCTGCTCTTTGCTTACCATGTTGTCTGCTTTCCGTCAGAAGTGTGGTGCGGGGGAGGCCCGGCCCCGGCCGGGGGCCACACAACACAGTTCCATTCAATCAAACGCCCCAACGCAGGCCCGGCGTCTTCACCGGCGCATCCCAGAACTTCAGAATCTCATCATCCGCCTTGAGCAGCGTGATAGAGAAACCCTGCATTTCCAGCGAAGTAATGTAAGGGCCAATCAACTTACGCACAATGGTCAGCCCATTGGCTTCACACACTTCGGCCAATTTGCGATAGGCGGCATACAACTCCGAGACTGGCGTGCCGCCCATGCTGTTCACAAAGGCGATGACGTTGTCGCCGGCCTTGAGCGGTTCGTCCGTCAGGTCTTTGTCTACCCAGGCGCTGTTTTCCTGATCCCACTCGCGTACCGTGCGGCTGTAAGGACCATCCTTGATAATCTCCATGGCCATCATCTCAGTAATTTCGTCGACGGTGACCATAGACATCCGCTTCTGGCCCGGTTCGCCGTGGATACCAATGCCAATTTCCATTTCATCTTCGCCCAGCACAAACGTGGGCTTGCCCGCGGCCGGGACCGTGCAAGAGGTAAGCGCCATGCCCATGGAGCGGCCATACATATTGACCTTGCGGCAAAGATCGGCGCAATACTCCAGCGTATGGCCAGCCTCGGCGGCGGCTCCCACAATCTTTTCCGCCAGGACCGTCGTGCCAACACCCCGCCGCCCGGCCGTGTATAGACTGTCCTTCACGGCAACATCGTCATCAATCAAGATCGACTGCACCTTGATACCTTCGGCGGCAGCCATTTCGGCCGCGGTCTCAAAGTTCAGCACGTCACCAGTATAGTTCTTGACCAGGAAGAGAACCCCCGCGCCTCCATCTACCGCCATGGCTGCCTCATACATCTGGTCTGGCGTAGGAGACGTAAAGACCTCACCGGGGCAGGCCGCCGTGAGCATACCCATACCTACAAAACCACCATGCATCGGTTCATGGCCGCTGCCCCCACCGGAGATAAGGGCAACCTTACCCGCCAGCGGCGCATCGGCACGATAAACATAGTTAGGCTCGAAGTGAACCTTCAGCAGGTCCGGGTGGGCGGCGGCCATCCCTTCTAACTGCTCTTTGACCACATCATCAACAGCATTGATCAGTTTTTTCATGTGAAATACTCCTTTGACGTAGTGAGTTTGGCAAGCAACGGCAAGCTAGCACCTCAACGCTACTCACCTTCTCCTGAGCGTTCGCGCTTTTATCCGGCTAGATTGCTATTGCGGATTTGGCCAGGCCGCAAAGTGCTAGCTTTGCTCCAGACGCATCTCCAACAGAGATGCACTGTAAGACGACTGCTTGTCAAGGTAATGGAAGTAGAAAGGAGCCATATTCCCGGAAAGCGGCATTTCCGGGAATATGGAGGGGTGAAGAAAGGATACCTAGATGCCAAGAGCGATGATAACCACCGCCGCGATGATGCCACCGACAATCGGCGCAACCACCGGAATCCAGGCATAATTCCAATCGGAGCCGCCCTTGCCAGCGATGGGCAGCAAGAAGTGGGCGATGCGCGGACCCAGGTCACGAGCCGGGTTAATAGCATAACCGGTGGGGCCACCCAATGAGAGGCCGATACCCCAGACCAGCGCGCCGACCAGGAATGGGCCCAAGCCAACGGAAATACCCGCGCTGCCGGCGACACCTTCTGCGGAGAAGATGGCGGCAACACCCAACACCAGCACGATGGTGCCGATGATTTCTGTAATGTTGTTGGTGGCCACGTTGCGAATGGCGGGGGCGGTGCAGAAGACGCCCAGCTTGGCGCCCTGATCTTTGGTCTCAGCCCAGTGCGGCAGATAAGCCAACCAGACAATCACGCCACCCACGAAAGCGCCCAACAGCTGGGCGATGATGAAGACTGGAACACTGGACCAGCCGTCGAAGCCACCCCCGGTTTTGTCGGCAATGGCAAAAGCAATGGTCACGGCCGGGTTAATATGAGCCGCAGCGCTGCCAAAAGCGGCGCTGACAAAAACACCAACCATCACCGCGAAGGCCCACCCTGTGGTTATCACGATCCAGCCTGCGTTCTGGCCTTTTGATTTGTTCAAAAGCACGTTAGCGACAACACCATCACCCAGGATGATCAGGAACATTGTGCCTAGAAATTCACCTAGAAACGGACTCATTCTTAAATCCTCTCCTGTTTAGTAAAACGCGTTTAGTTGTTATTGGTCTTGCAGTGGAGCATTGATGATTCGATCCCTTTTTGCCTTCGCTCTATTCAATAAATCGCCCTCCTAACACATTTATTGACGACGGGATAAGTGGGGTGCCGCAACCAACCAGCATGTTACTCTCAACTAACCAGCCAGGTGCAATCCATGCCAAAAACAGGCTTGTCGGGCCGATACTCTTTTAGTTGTATTTGTATATGCTGAACAAGCAAACGGCCAGTGCTATGCAGCACTTTGTACAGCACCTTGTGTAATCATATGCGCGAAAACAGGAGTTGCAAGCACAAACGGGGAAATGTTTCTATATGAAACGCGAGTTGAATCGTTGTGTTTCTTTTTGGAACGTGGTCAAAGTCACTTGTATGCGAAGCTTCCCCCCCAACCTCTGTTGCCGTGGCTAAGGTTGGCGAGCCTTGGGTGTTCATTAGCGTCCAGGGCAACCATGGACAAGACATACCCCGGCCGGAGAGAGCGGCGCGGGTACTCAGGGACGGAACTGGTCGCGGGTAATGTTGTAGCGCTTCATTTTGCGCCACAAGGTTGTGCGCCCAATCCCTAACTGCTGTGCCATTTCGGCGATACGCCCCTGGCAAGCCAAACCGGCGTGAACGATGGCTTCCCGTTCCGCTTCGGCGGTGGTGAGCACGGGCTGGGGCCGCGGGGAGCTGCTGAGCATTACCCGACCTTTGCGTACGCTTTCGGGCAGATCGGCTACGCGGATGGTGAAATCCTGGCCCTGGCTCAGGGCACGTTCCAGCACGCTCTCCAGCTCGCGGACGTTGCCCGGCCAGGGGTAACGGCGAAGCACTTCCAGGGCTTCATCGTCGATCCAGGCTTCTTTTTGCCGGCGCTGGGTAATGCGGGCCAGGTAGCGCTCGGCCAGCAGCGGGATGTCGTCCAGGCGCTGGCGCAAGGGGGGGATGGTGATGCTAAAAACACCAAAGCGATAGTAGAGGTGGGGAAGGAAGCTTTCGTCGGCTACGTGCTGTTCCAGGTTGGCGGAGCTGGCGGCAATGATGCGCAGGGTGACCTGCACCGGCCGGGTGCCACCCAAACGCATGACGTGCCCTGTTTCGATCACGCTCAGCAGGGCCGCCTGCATTTCCAACGACAGGCTCTCAATCTGGTCAAACATGAGTGTCCCGCCATTGGCCAACTCGAACTTGCTGGGGCGCACCCCGGCCGGGCCATCCTTCTCATACCCCAAAAACTCGCTGATCATCAACTCATGCGGGATCGCCCGGCAGTTAATGGCAATAAACGGCCGGTCGGCATGCGCCCCATCATTGTGAATCACCCGCGCCAGATGATTTTTGCCCACGCCCCCTTCGCCGCGCAGCAGCACCGGGGCCGACCCCCGGGCCGCAATGCGCGCCTGGCGCAGCACCGGCCGCATGGCCGGCGAATAAGCGGCCACGTCCTCCAGCAGCAGCGTCGCCTCGCTGCCCACCTGCTGGTGAACCAGCCGCCGCACCTCTTCAATGGGGCGCAGCTTGGCCACAAACCCAATCGGCTCCGGATCCTGGTTCCGGATTGCCCGCAAGCTGACCAGCGTCCGCGCCGCCTGGCCATTGACCTCAAAATTCACCTCAGCTTCATCCATCTCCTGGCCGTTAATAATCGCCTCCTGTAAAACTGGGGGAAGCGTGAGTGCCTCAGCCAGGGAGCGTCCCAGCGTCGTTGACGGGTGCAAGTGCAGCATGCGGGCCGCCTGAGCGTTGAGGTGAGTAACCCGGCCGGTGCTGTTCCAGGTGAGAATCCCCTCGCCAATCGTCTCTACAATGGTGTTTACTTCTGTCAGCCGCTGGTTCGCCTCTTCCAGGTAGAGGCTGGCATGTAGTTGGTTAGAGATGGCCCGCGCGGCAGCCATCACCAACGCCAGCGTGTGGCTGCTGGCCGTCTCTGCCAGCCCCACAATGCCCAGCACCCCAATGATGCGCCCGTTGATGGCGTGTATGGGAGCGGCCGTGGTGACCAGGGGGTGATATACCTGGAAGTAATGCTCCGCCCCCACAACCTGAACCGGCATGGTATCGAACAAGGTGATCCCCAGGGCATTGGTGCCCACGTGGCCTTCAGACCAGTAGGTACCCTGCCCCAACCCGTAGCCGGTTAGCAGCCTGATGGCCGAGTCGTCGCCGGTCATGGCCAGGTTGCAAGAGCTGCCATCGGTTAGCACGACGGCGCAGTCGGAACCTTCAATGAACTGGAAGACATCTTCCATCAAGGGAATGGCGATGGTGATCAGGTTGGTCTGGGTTCTCAGGATGGGCAGCAGCGCCTGGTCGCCCAGGAATTTTAGCCGTGGTTGAGCGTAGGGGTCCAGGCGGGGGGCACAGCGCAGCCATGATTGGCGGACAACTGGGTCCAGGCGCGCCGCGGGGATGTCGGGCACCCGGCCGGTCTCCGTAAAGCCCTGCCAATACTGCTGCAGGATGTCGTGGCGAATAGGGTAACTGGTGGGCTGCATTTTCTTCCTTGTACCAACACAACCCCACCCTTGGGGCAAATCTGCTGCCCATTATAGTGGGCGAATGCTGCCCGGCCAACTAACTCCGGTGAGGTGCTCAGGCCAGAGCGGCCCAATCCAGGGCCACGTAGGGCACACTTTGCTGCAAGCGTTCCCGCCGGCCAGCCATAAACTGCCGCACCCAGTCATCGGTCAGGTTGTCCACGTCGAAACTGCGATGGATGACGGCGTAGAGGTCCATTTCGCGCAGCTTGAGAAAGTGGGGAAACTGGGCCAGCCATTCTGCCGAGAGTTCGCTTTCTTGCCGGTAGCCGCGTAGGAAGTGGCGCATGAAGTTCTGACCAAAGGTGTCGGCATCCGGCCGGTTGGTCACCGCATAAAAAAGGACGATGGCCACGTCGTTGGCATACCAGGAGTAAACGCAGTCGTCAAAGTCGAACAAGGTGATCTGCCCGGCGACATCTACAAAGAAGTTGCCGCCATGGGCGTCCTGGTGGATCAGGCCGTAGGTCTCCCGGCTGCGCGGCAGGCGCCGCAAATTGGCCAGCAGTTGGCGATATTGGGTTTCGATGAAGCCATCCTCGGGGGGCAGCCAGTTCATAGCAAAGAGCATGATGGGATCATCCCAGTGGGGGCGAGTCCCGGCCGGGGAAGGTACATACGCCCGCGACAAACGGTGCATCCGGCCCAGCAGCCGGCCATAACGCTCAAACAGCGGCTCATGCCACTGCCCCATCTCCCACGCCGATCCACCCGGCGCCTTGACAAAGGCCGTGGCCAGAAAATGGCCGCCGTGGCCATCGGCCACCGGCACCACCAGCCGGCCATCCTCCGACAAGATGGCCCGGGCCACGCCCGCACCGCCGGCAGCCAGGTAGTTGATCCAATGCACCTCCCCCTGGATGAGCGCCTCGCTGCGCCGCAGACTGTGGCCAATGCGCAGAATATAGTCGCCATCCGGCCGGGTGAATTCGTACATGAAGCTCTCGAAGCCATCCAGCAGCTTAATCTGCCCTGGGGCAATGGCATACTGCCGCATAGTCGCCTGCAAGATATCGTCACTGAACCGTTCTTTGATTCTTTGTTCCATGATTCACCTGTGCAGGGACGGTTTGTACACCGTCCCTACGGCCATCGCGCCTGTTCCGGCATACGCCCTCTAGCACTCAGCGCGGCGCGGTTTTGCCGGAACCTTGGGTCCCGCGCCGCGCTGTACAATTGTTTCACGAAACGTTAGCACATTTGCGCCAACAATCTCTGGTAGTTTTCCAGACGCCAGGCAGGCAGTTGGTGGCGCGCGGCAGCCGCTTTTACGGCGCAACCTGGTTCGTGGTCATGGGTGCAGTCGCTAAAACGACAACGGGCGGCCAGCGCCGCGATGTCGGGGTAGTGATCCAGCAGGTCAGGCGGGGTCAGGCCGGCCAAACCCATCTCGCGGATGCCTGGCGTATCGACCACGTAGCCGCCAGCGCTCAGGGGCAGCATCACGGCCTGGGTGGTGGTATGCCGCCCCTCACTGAATTTGCGGCTGATGGTCCTGGTCCTTAGATCGAGCTGCGGGTCAATAGCCATGAGCAGGCTAGATTTACCCACGCCGGAGAGGCCCGCCAACACCGTGGTGCGGCCGCACAATGCCTGGTGCAGGCCGGCCAGCCCAAGCCCGGCCGGGACGCTGGTTAGCAGAACCGGGTAGCCCAGCGCCTCGTAGGGTTGCAGCAAGGTGCGTACCCCGGCCGGGTCTTCGGCCAGGTCCATCTTGTTAATGCAGATCACCGCCTGCAAGTGATTGCGCGCCGCGGCAATCAGGTACTCGTCGATCATCAGCAGCCAGAGGTGCGGCTCGCGCCAGGAGGCCACAATGAGCAGTTGGTCCACATTGGCCGCGATGATCTGCTTGAGGTGGCTGTAGAGCGGATCGGGGCGGACCAGGCCGCTGCGCCGCGCCAGCACGGTCTCCACCAACCCATGCCCAGCCTCCAACGGGCGAACCAGCACCCGGTCGCCCACGGCGACCACGTTCACCAACCCAGTCCCTTCGGCAATGAGCGCACCCCGAATATCGCACAGCAAGCGCTCTTGGCCAACCATCACCCGGCACAGTCCCCGGCTGACTTCGATCACGACGCCCAGGGGGAAGGGGCTCTCGGCAGCAATGTCGTGCCAGGCTTGTTCAGCATCCCGGCCGGGCAGCGGCTGTCCCACCTCCGTTTCTAGCGCCTGGCGGCGTTCTTCTTCGTCGCGGGGCATGATGCGACGGTCGGCCACCATGCCAAACTCATCGGGCTGCAGTGGCTGCCAATCCTGGCGGTGCTTCTCCTGGTTGGCAGCGGTGTTGTGGCGAATGGTCTTGCGCGCGCGGCGCTGTTCCTGCCAGCGCTGGCGCTGCTGCTCTTTGTGGGCGGCTTTGCGTTTGCTCATCGGGGGCTGGTTGTCTCCCCGGCCGGGGTGTCATCGTCACCCTCAGCCTCGTCCGGCTGCCAGCGCGAGAAGTCGGCCAGGATATCGTCCTCATCGCCGCGCGCGTACTGCCGCCACAGCCGTGAGAGCGTATGGCCGGCATTGGCCGGCACGCCCTGGCGGCTGAAGTATTCGCACACGCGCACAATGTCGCGCTCCAGGATGGCCCTGGCGTTGCTGTTCAGCGCCCCGGCCGGGGTATACAAGTTCGTCACCTGCGGGAAGTCGATGAGCGTGATAACTCCCTGCCAGTAAAGAATGTTGTAGGCAGAAAGGTCGCCGTGGATGAAGCCGTGGCGCAGCATTAGCTCTACATTGGCCAGCACCTGTTCATACAACTGCTGGGCCTCCTCACGGGGCAGGCTGATGCCGTTGAGGGTAGGGGCCGGCATCTGCTCGTCCCCGTGGTAGCTCATGAGGATGGCATTTTCGCTGACGGCCACCGGCCGGGGGACATCCGCCCCTTCCGCGTACAGCAGTTCCAGGCTCTTGAACTCATGCATCAGCCAGGAAGTATGGGCAATTTGTTCGCCAAAGGCGGTTTTCTTGTTCAGGGCACGCAAGGCACGGTGGTCTGTTTTCTTCAACACCCGCCCTTCAAAGGTCAAGGTGTCACGTCCTTCACGGTACAGCTTGTCGTTGCGCAGGTTGCGGAAGATACGCGGGCGATACACTTTGGCGGCCAGCCAGGTGGCGCCGGTGCTGGGGGTGGCCACGCAGCGGTAGACGCTGGCCTCTTTGCCCCCCTTCACCGTGGCCACCACGTCGCTGATCAGTTCCTGGTCGTAGAAGGGGCGCAGCGAATCTAGCAGCCAGCCTTCTTCGTACCGGCCGGGTTGGTATGTGGTCTGGAAGCCGCCTTCCAGGCCAGCGGTTTCATCGGCCAGCGTTTCTACAACCTGCTCTTCTGGCTTCTTGCGGGTGTGCGGGTCTACGCGCGGTTTGCGTTTGCGCCGGGCCTGGCGGTCGGCCTGGGTGGGATTAAACATTTCTTCGTACTGTTCGTACAGGTCTGGTCTGGCATTCAGGTAATTTTGGGGATTCACCGTTTTGTTTCCTGTGTGGGTGAGGTTGAAATCTTGGTTAGTGGAACGTCGGGACGGTGGCGCGGTGGGCGTGGCGGGGTGGGGGAATAAAAAAAACCACGGGCCGGCCGGGGCCTGTGGTTTGCTTTGGCAACTGGACCGGGATGGAACCCGGCCGGGTGCGGGCAACAAAAAACCACAGGCTATAAGCACACCTGTGGCTGCTGCTGCATCCCAGAACTCAGGTAGGGAACAGTTGACTAACCGCTAACAGGTGTACTCGCGCAACGCGCCGTTGCAGCAACTGCTGCCAGGATGTTCTGTTTTTGCATTGTCACGAGTACCTCCTTGTTTATGATTTCGTTGGACAGTCTAGCATACCCGGCCGGGAAATGTCAATAGCGGTTCCGCTTTGTCCGGCTGGCTTACGCCTCACGCGCCAGCAACTGCCGCACCGCCTGCAGCAGCTTCTCCGGCCGGAACGGCTTGGCCACGAACTTCGCCCGCTGAAACATCACGGAATCGTGATGCAGCGCAATCTGGTCCGTGTAGCCAGAGATGAACAACACCGCCAACTCAGGTTGGCGTGCCCGCAGCGCCTCGGCCAACTGCACGCCAGAAAGTGTACCCGGCATGATCACGTCGGTCAGCAGCAGTTGCAATGGTTCGCCCAGCTGCTGAAACAGCCGCAGCGCCGCCTGGCCATCTGGCGCGGTCAGCACCTGGTAGCCATTATCCCGCAAAACACTCAGCACCAGGTCGCGCACCATCTCGTCATCTTCCACCAGCAATATCCGGCCAGAGCCGTGGCGCTCATCTGGCCCCGCCTGCTCCTGTACCTCTTCCGCCACCGGATCCTGCGCTTGCGGCAGATAGAGCAGAAAGGTTGTGCCCTGTCCCGGCTGCGTCTCCAGCTCAATCCGCCCGTGGCTGCGCGTCACAATTGCGTAAACCGTCGACAGGCCCAGGCCAGTTCCCTTCCCTGCTTCCTTGGTGGTAAAGAACGGTTCAAAAATGTGGGGGCGAACGCTTTCCTCAATGCCGATCCCGGTGTCGCCAACCGACAGCAGAATGTGCGGCCCGGCCGGCATCTGCGGGTACGCTTCGGCCACCTCCACCACCTGGGTGCGGATAGTGATCTGGCCGCCATCTGGCATAGCGTCATGGGCATTGATCACCAGGTTCAGGATAACCTGCTCCATCTGTCCCGGCTCCGTCCGCACCAGGGCCACGGGGGCCTCGGGCACAAATTGAAGGGTCATATCCGGCCCGGTGAACTGCTGCAGCATCATCTGCATATCCCGGACGATCTGGTTCAGGTCAAAGACGCGTGGCTGTGACACCTGCTGCCGGCTTAATTGCAGCAGTTGATTGGTCAGTAAGGAGGCTTGTTTATCGGCTTTGTTTATCTGGTCAACGTAGTGCCTTAGCGGGTCATCCAGGGGCAGTTGGTGCAGCAGCAAGGCGGTGTAGCTGCCAATTACCGTCAGCACATTGTTGAAATCGTGAGCCACGCCGCCCGCCAGGCGGCCGATGGCTTCCATCTTTTGCCACTGGTGCAGTTGCTCTTCCATGCGCCGCAAATCGGTAATGTCGCGCTCCATGGAGACGTAATGGGTGATCTGGCCGCCGGCATCGCGAATGGGGGCCAACTGCCACAAGACCAGGTAGGAGGTGCCATCTTTGCGGTAACGGGTCACTTCGCGAACGGTAATGCCTTCCCCCTCAGGCTCAGGCGCACCCCGGCCGGGGGCGGGCCAATCCGCGATGGCAACCAGCTGGGGCACCGGTGACTGCCCCAGCAGCTCCTCCCGGCTGTAGCCGCTCATGCGGCAGAAGGCTTCGTTTACAAACTGCACCGTCGGGCCTGGTTCGTCGTGTTCGGCGTTGGTAATAAAAATGCCCTCACCAATGCTGTCTACCGCGGCCGCCAGGAGCCGTATCCGCTCTTCGGCCGCCCGGCGGGTGGTGATGTCTTCGATGGTGCCGGTGATGTACCTGGTGTTTCCCGGGGCGTCGGTAATGACCCGGCCGGTGAGGTGCACCCAAATTTGCCGCCCATCCAGCGTTTGCAGCGGCAGAGAACGCGGCAGGTTCATATGCCCCGTCGCCCATGCCTGCTGGATGGCCACCATATCCTGCGGATCGGCGCACAGTGCCTGCAAACGGGTGCCCAACAGCAGCTCCGGCCGGTCGACCCCCAGCATCGTCGCCAGCGTCCGGTTGGCATGAATGATCTGCCCCTCATCATCCAGCCGGTACACGCCCAGGGGCAGTTGTTCGGTGAGGGTGCGGTACTTCGCCTCGCTCTGCTGCAGCGCCGCCTGGACCGCTTTTTGCTCGGTGACCGGGGTCAGCACCACCAGCAGCTCCCGCGGCTGGCCATTCGCATCCCGGCTGAGAATCCGCTCGCGGCTTTGCACCCACTCCCAGTGCCCTTGTTTGTGCTGCACGCGGTATTCACAAAAATCCACGTCACCTTGCAGCGCCAATTGCCAGTGCTGGCCAACGCGCGCCCGGTCGTCGGGATGAATCGCGTAGAAAATGGAGCCACTGGCCTCCATCTCGGCCACACTGTAGCCCAGGAACTCCGGCCGGTTCATGAACAGCGCCTTGCTGTGCAGCAGATCGATGATGTAGATGATGTCGGGCGCTTTTTCGGCCACGCTGCGAAAGCGCGCCTCGCTTTCGCGCACTGCCGCCTCTGAGGCACGCAGTTCGCTAAAGAGGCTTGCATTGTGAATAACCACCGCTGCCTGGTCGGCAATGAGCTGCAGCAGATTTTCATCGGCCGTGGTAAAAGTGCCCGCATGTGGGCTGGTGAGGGACAGGGTGCCCAGCTTGCGGCCTTGTACGGCCAGTGGCGCGGCCAGGATAGAGCGAAAGCGGGGTGAATAGGCTCCGGGAACAAAAAGCGGGCTGGATTGAATATCGGCAATATTGACGGTCTGGTTTCTGGCCAGCGCCGTGCCGGCCACGCCAACACCGGGCAGAAAGGGCACCACATCATCCAGGGGCTTGTCGGCCGGGAAGAGGGCCACGGTGCGCAGCGTGCGCCCGCCTTCGCCTAGCAACTGCAGGGAACCGCGATCGGCGGCCTCTACCAGTTCAACGGCAATTTGCAGGGCGCGATTGAGGACCACTTGCAGGTTTTGGGATGAAACCAACATGCGGCTTAGTTCTAGCAAGCGTACCAGAATGCTCCCATTGGTGGTCTGTGGGAGCTGTAACTGGTCTAACCCGCTGGGAGGTAATGAACCGGGTTCGCCGATGGGATGGCCTCGTTCACTGCTCATGCTACTTCGATTTGCTAAGGTGGGCGTTTTCAACCGCAGGTTACGATCCGGTCAGAGCGGTTGGTCGTGCAAGCTACTTCGATTTGCTAAGGTGGGCATATTCAACCCAGGAGAAGCATATGGGTGCGGGTATGTGGCGCTTTTTCATGTGCCTTCCACGATGGCCAGCTAGACATGCCTACGCATAGCGTACCATGACAGCCGGGCAGTTGACAATAGCTGGTGGTTGGCATGTGCCCCCCGGCCGGGAGAAGAACGCACCCCGGTGGGGTCATGAGGGGATGAAACGTGAGGGATTATTGGCCAGGATCAACGGCTGACAACGCTCCCTACCCCAGAGACGAGAAAGGCCCGACCACCCCGGCCGGGCCTCGAAAAACCTTTGGTTGTGGGCGGCTAGCCCATCTCAACCATGTTCTGCAGGACGCGTTCCATGGTCATGGTGTGGGCACAGGAATTGCGTGAGCTAAAGAAATCACAATCACAATGCCAGGTTCCTCTATCATACGAAACGTAATGCTTGGCGTTGTTATCCCCCATTACGCTAACTAGAAACGATTCGAACGTAATGCGGGTATCACGTTCCTCCGCGTAAATCTTCGCCTTCTCAATCTTCCCAATCATCCCATAATCCATAGTTCACTCCTATTTTGTCAGGCTTCAGACCGGCACCGGCACCCAGGTCAGGCCCCGGCCGGTCCCAAGAGGCAAACAAAAAACGCACGCGCAATGCGTGCGTTCAGGACTCGATTTGCTGTTTGGTGAATGCGTGCTCGCTTCCATCCATGTTCTAAGTATACTCGCGAAAAACTGCGTGTCAATTCGCTTTATTGCCCTTTTTCACGCCCCGCAATAGACCCTACCGGATGCGCGGTAGCCCCAGCGAGAAGCGCGGCAGCGGCAGGAGGTGGCGCTGGAGCACGGTCCATTTCACGCCGGTCATGAAATAGGCTTGCGGCGACCAGTAGTGGCCCACCGGCCGGACCGTGCCGCCGTGTAATGCCTGGCGCAGGGCCTGGGCTGTCCGGCCGGGGAAGGTGGTAAAGCTGGAGCCAACGGCATAATGCACATGGGCGTCGCTGCCGGCCACCGCCGGCTTGCCCAACTGCGCGGCAAAACCCGGCGACAGGCTGTTGCACGGCCCCATCAGCAGCGCCCCATTGAAGCTTTCCACGGCGGCCAGCGGCAGATCATGAACCCGCTCCGGCGCTTTCTGATACCGCTCGGCCACCATCATCAGGCCAGTGCGGCTGAAGGGGTGGGGCAAGATGCTCATACCCCCCTGCGCCGCCACGTGGGCCGTAGTTTCCTCAATAGACAACCCGGCCGGGATCGGCTCCTCCACAAACAAAGCCAGCAAATGGCCATCGGCCGTACTCACCTCCACCCCCACAATCACCTCAAACGGCATCAGGTACTTGCGGGCCAGCGTCTGGGCCAGCCGCGACCCTTCCAAGGTGTCATGGTCAGTAATGGCAATGACATCCATATCCGTATGCCGGGCCACCCAATCCAGGGTCTGCATAACGGAGCTAAGACCATCGCTAAAATCGGTATGAACGTGTAAATCTGCTTTGCCTGGGGTGTGTGGGTCGGTAGAGCGTCGCGTCAGGCGGCGGGTAATCTTCTGCCAAATCTTCACCGAAGTTTTCCTGTAGGGTTCTTGCACAAACAAATAGGCATCAATAGGTAAAATCTATCCGCAACACAGCGCGGTGGCAATCTCGCGGGGCCTGGGTTCATCAAGCTCTCAGGCAGCCGGCGCCGTTACCGGCAAACGCCGCACCGCCAGCATTGCGCATTAGCGGGCCTGCAGAACCGTAAAAGCAAACGTCGTTCCCTGGCCCAGCACGCTCTCGACCCAGATTTGCCCACCATGCAGTTCCACAATGCCTTTGGTAATTGATAACCCCAGGCCAGTGCCTGGCGACTGGCGAATGCGCTCGTCGCTGGAACGGAAGAACTTGGTGAACAACTGCGCCCTATCCGCTTCCGAAATGCCGTATCCCGTATCCCGCACCTGGCAGCGCACCACCGCCACCCGCTGACCATCGGGCCGCAGCAGTTCATCGGGCTGCACCGTCACGTACACGTCGGCCCCGGCCGGGGAGTACTTACACGCATTACTCAGCAAATTCGTCATCACTTGCACCAACCGCTGCTGATCGCCCAAAACCAGCGGCAGATCCACCGGCAAATCCAGATGCAGCACCGTCTGCTTCGCCGCATAAGCTGTTTGCGTCGTCTGCACCGCCTCACTCACCACCGGCGCCAACGCCGTCGGCGACAGATGCACTTGCAACTTGCCCATCTCAATCCGCGAAATATCCGTCAAATCCTGGATCAGCCGCCCCATCTTCACCGTATTACGCGAAATCGTTTCCACAAACTCCCGCTGTGGCGGCGACAACTCCCCCGTAACACCCGCCAGCATCAAGTCCGCATATCCCCGAATCGCCGTAATCGGCGTCTTCATCTCGTGCGACACCATCGACACAAACTCCGACTTGGCCCGATTGGCCGCAATGACCTGCTCATATAGCAGCGCATTGGCAATCGCCGAACTGGCGTGCGCCACCACCCCCGTCATCGTTTCCAATTCACCCTCATCGAACCCGTCCACCACCTCCCGCTCAATAGAGACAACCCCCAGCCGCTGCAACTTATACTTGATCGGCAGCGTTAGCTGCGAACGCGTGTTAAATGCACCGGCCATGTAATTCGGTTCCAGGTGCACATTAGGGCAGTTGTGCGGCTGTCCATAGCGCCACACATGCCCCAACAGGCTGGCCTGCACCGTGTCCGGGTTCAGCGTCTCCAGGTCAAAACTGGCGTCATACCCCTGCACCGCGCGCAAATGCAGCACCCCCTCCTCGTCGGCCAGGGCAATGGCCCCGGCCGTGCCCTCGCAAATGCGCAAAATCCAGGTCAGCGAGCGGGAGAGCACCTCCGGCAGTTCCAGCGACGTACTCAAATCGCGGTCCATCTGCTGCCGCAGCGAAAGCTCCGTCACCCGCGCCTGCAGCACAGCATCCGTCTGGCGCAGCAACTGCGCTGTGGCCAGGGCCACAACCGCCTGGGCCGCAAAGGCCGTTAGCAGCTGCTGGTCATCCTCATCAAAATGAGCACCATTGGAGCGGTTGATCACCTGCAGCACCCCCACCACGCGCCGCTGCTGCAGCAGGGGCACCGACAGGCTGGATTGGGTCACAAAAGCCGGATCGGAACCCACCTCGCCAAACCAGCGACGGTCGTGCTGCACGTCGTTTACCAACACCGGCCGGGCCGTTTGCGCCGCCGTACCCGCCAGCCCCACGCCAAAAGGCAGCCGGTTGCCCACCAACTCCTGCCCCACCGGCCCGCTAACCACCCGAAAAGCCAGATCGCCCGTGTCCTCATCCACCATCAAGATACTGCCCGCGGCTGCATCCAGCAGAGCAATCGCCTTGTTCAAGATCAGGGCCAGCAGCGCGTCGGGCTGTTCGGTGGCCGTCAGCGAGCGGGTTACTTCGTTCAGCGTTTCCAACTGTTGTGCCCGCCGCTGCAGCTTCTGGTCAGCCAACCAGCGGTCCAGGGCAGTGGCCGTGCGGTCGGCCAGCACGCCAAACAACTGCTGGCGGCGCGCCGTGAAGGGCGCGGGCGCCTCCCAGGTATACAGCACGCCCAGGGCCACCGCCCCGGCATTGAGCGGTGCGCCTAGCCAGTGCCGGCCATCCTGCACCTCGGCCAAACTCTGGCCGGTGTTCAGCACCTGCAGCACGCGCCCATCCTCAACATGGTTGTCTGGCCCTTCCCGGCCGGGCAGCCGGTCATCTCCCGCCACATAAAACGCACAATAAACGTGCTGCGTCTCTGGGCTGCGCAGCGCAATGGCAAAGTTGGCCACATCCAAGACCCGCCGGCAGTTGGTGTACACCAACTCCAACAGCGCATCAAAGTCAATGGTAAAGTTCAGCGCCTGCGAAAACTGGCTGATCATCGCCAGCTCGTCCACCTGCATTTGCAGGCGGCGGACCACATTGGCCCGCTCCAGGGCAATCACCGTCTGGTGGGCCAGGGCAAACAGAAAATTCAACTCGGCCTGTTCATAATGGCCGCCATCTGCCTTGTGGGGCAGCGCCAGCCAGCCCAGCAGTTGGTGGTCGCTCATCAGGGGTACGGCCACGGCCAGCTCAAGCGCCTGCAGCTGCTGCTGAACGCCGGGTGTTTCACCCGGCCGGGGCGATTCATCCACCCAAAACAGCGCCTGACGCTGCGCTTGCAGTGCCAGCGCCAGCGGCGCGTCCAGCGCCAGTGGGGGCAGCGCCCGCTCGTCAAAGGCGTCATAACAACCCATCTGGCTGTCCAACAGGTAAAGGTACACCGCCGCATCGGGCACGCCCATCTGGGCGTTGGCCAGCAGCCTCTCCGCCACCTGCTCCACCGTCACGGCCACCGTCAGCGCCTGGTTATAGCTTTGCAGCAGCGCATCATACGCAATCGGCTTGCGGAAGAAGGTACGATCTACCAACCGCTGCAGCCGGCTGCGCAGCGCCTCAAAGCTGATGGTGATGAGCAGCACAAACAGCACCAGCAGCAGCAAGCTGCGCCCGGCAATCAGCGGCCCGATGGTCAGGCTGAGCAGCACCACTGTTGCTGTGTAGCCGGCAAACAGCAGGGCATAAGTCAGCGTGCGGCGCAGCACCACCTGGGTGTTTAGCAGCCGGTAGCGAATAATGATGAGGCCGATGGCCACCGGATAGATAAGCATCGGCAGCAAGGCCGCCTGCAAAGACAAGGCGCTCAGCAAAGAGAGGAAGTAAACGGCGATGGGGCCAAAAGCCACCGCCGCGCTGGCGAGAATGAGCCACCCCTGCTGCCGCACCAGCGGTGAGGGAGAGGTCACGCTGCGGTAGACCAGCAAGACAATGGAGAGCAGCAGGGCCAGGCCGTTGAAGATGTAGGCCCAACGCCAGGGCAGGGCATAGGCCCAGGGGTCGCCCGGCCGGGTAAGCCACCACTGCGCCCAGACGGCAACCACCCCGGCCGGGATCAGCGGCGCCCATTTCAGGTGCGGCCAGCGGCGCACCCAGGCCGCCTCCTGCGGGAAAACACCCACCAGCACCAGGTGCAGCGACCCGGCCAGGCACAACCCCAGAATCCAAAAGCGGATCAGGAAGTGCGTCGTCAGGGCGTCGAACAGGCCGCCCACCCCCCAGGCCACGGCCAGCGTAAACAGGGCAAACACCTGCGCCGCCACCCGGTCGGCCCGCGCCCAAAAGGTCCAGACGCCCACAGCCAGGGTAGCCAACCCCACCAGGTAAAAGCGCCAGAACCAGCCGAACTGGTCGGCCAGGCTAAAGCTGCGCAGCGTCACGGTCACCAGGCGGCTCTCCCCCGGCCGGGTGTCGGCAATAACCGATTGTGCCCCCGGCCGGGTCAGGAGCAGCGTTACCTCATCCCCCACCCCCTGTCCGGCCAGCCAGCCATTCAACGCCACCGCCGAAGCCAGCGGCTGGTCATCAATGGCCACCAGCCGTTCCGGGTAAGCCGACACCTGCTGCCAGGCCGGATCACCCGCGTCATTCACCACCAGGTTAGGATCGTAAAAAAGGCCGGTAAATGGCAGTTGGGCCCATTGCAGCGCAAAAAAGGGCAGGCTGAGGTACACCACGCTGCCGGCCACCAGCAGCAAGCCCACCAGGCGCATACGCCATCTGCTTAAGTGATCCATGACCTCCCTGGGCTGGATAGGGTTCGGCGACCGGCCGGGGGGCGGGTAACCGTTCCTGGCTATGGTTCAACGTGAAAGGGTGCCAAAAGCAGGTGGTCGTTAATCCAGTGACCATCCTCGGCCACGATATTTTGTCTTGTGCGGCTGGTGGCGTCAAGTAAGGCAACGTTAATTCGATACACCCCTGGGGGTAGATCGGCGGGCAGCAGGACCAAATGACTATCCCGGACAATCTGCCCGGCTGCCCACTCTGGGGTTGGCAATTGGCCCGCCTGCGGTCGCCAGTCCGAGGTTAACCAGACCTGGTTTTCATCATATTCGCCAACCATGTGGACCTGCACCAGGTAATCGGGCAGCCGGTCGCGCAGCGCCTCCCAATAGAGGGTTACGGTCAGGGCGTCTCCAGGGTGCAGCAGCCGCTGGCTGTATTCATAGCCCACCAGCCGGATTTCGTCGTTGAAATTCTGGTTTTGCGGGTTGGGATGGGCATCCCCGGCCGGGATCAAATTCACCTGCCCCAGTTCCAGCGCATCCCCCCACGCCTCCCCGCCAGGGCCGGTAATCCCCAGCCGGTAGGCCGGCGGCGTGGGCGCATACAGGCCAATGCTAACGGTGGCCGTGCGCGGCACATAAGCCGTCTCCGGGATATAAAGGCGCACCGTCTCGTAGAAGCGGTCGCCGGGCCGCCATTGGCTGCTGGGCAGTTTACCCAGGCCAGGATGGGTGTCACGCTGCACCACCATCAGGCCATCCTCATCGCGCACGTGCACAAAGAGAAGATAGTTGCCGGGCGGCTGGCCGGTCACTTCCCAGTAGAGGTCCACGTCCAGCGGCTCCCCCGGCCGGAGCGTGTCACTGCTCAGGGCGTAGCCGCGCAGCTTCACCAGGTTGTCAAATTGGGCGTCGATGGGGTTGGGGATATCGGCCTCGGCAAAGGAACCCGGCCGGGCATAGGCCGGCGCCAGGTAGCCAAACAAGGCCACCAGGGCCAGGGCCAGCATGGCCAGGTTCAGGCCCCAGGCCGCCGCCGTGGCCGTATCCCGGCGCAGCGGCAGCAGCCGCCGCCATTGGTCCAACCCATAAAAAACGAGCAGGGCCAGTGCCGGCAATCCGGGAAAGAAAAAGCGCCCCATCGCCCCGGCCGGGCTGACCAGCATGTAGTTAAACAACACGCCAAAGGCCACAGCCACATTCAGCACCAGCATGAACAGGTAGATGAAGGGGGTGTCCCGCTGGCGGCGCACAAAGATCGGCACCGCCAGCCCGGCCAACCCCAACCCCACCAGCCAGCTCATCGCCCGGTACACGCCCTCCGGCAGCGGAATCTGGCCATAACCAAAGCGCCCCCACAACGTCGTCCACACGTGCGGCAGCTCCGACACAGCCACGGGGAAGCTGTCGCGCGGGTCACGCGCCCCCCACAGCTCGGTCAGAATGCGGAAGCCGGTTGGTTCGCCGTACAGAAGCTGGTTGCGTACAAACCACCAGCCGGCCAGCAGGGCGGCCACCAGCCCGGCCAGCAAACCCACTTGCAGCCACTGCCGCCACTGCCCCCGCCGCCAGGCGACCCAGGTCATGGCCACGCCCATGAGCAGCAGCACGGCGGCCATGTTGAATTTGCTCATCAGGGCCAGGCCGTAGAGCGCGCCCAGGACCACGCCCCAAACTGGCCGCAGCCCGGCCGGGTCGCGCAGCAGCCGCACACAGCCATACAACACCGCCACCCCGCTCAGCGCGGCAATGACGTCGTTGTTGATCGCCCCGGACATATACAAGAACATTGGGTTGAAGGCCACCAGGGCAGTGCCCCCCAGCGCCAACGCCCGCTTTTGGGGCCAGATGACCCGGCCGGTAGCCCACGTCAGCCAGACCACGCCCGCCCCCACCAGGATGTTCAGGCCGCGCACAAGATGGACGGCCAGCGCCTCACCCGACCAGGGAAAGGCTTCGTCGGGGCCGTGCAGGTATTGGTTCTTGTTGTCGGTGCCAACGTCGGCGTAGCGGTAGGCCCAAAAGGGGTTGGCTTCAGGGGTGTAGCAGACGTCCCGGCCGGTGTCTATCCAGAACGTCGCCGCCGCCCCCAACAGGTAGATGAGCGGCGGGTGATGGCTCTGCGACCGGCACGGCTCCAGCCCCTGCACCGGCAAGCTGCCATTCTGCACAATGTAGCGCACAAAGCGGTAATGGCGCAGTTCGTCGGTGGCCTCGTGCAGCGGGTTGATGGCGCTGTAGGCAAACGCCACCAGCACAAACAGCAGCAGAATCAGGCTAATGTCCCGGTTACGGCGCAAGGTGGCTCTCATAGCGTGATTCAGGCGCGGTGGGCAGCGCGCAGCGCCTTACTCTTCAGCCGTTTCGTCCGGTGCATTGGTTCCGTTGCCGCTGCCGTTGGCCGACGCCCCGGCCGGGGTCAAACTCTCCGGCTCACCCACGGCATGCGAGAATTTGCCATCCTGCAGCACAGCCACCGACGCCACGGCATCGCCCGTCGCCAGATTCATCACCGTTACGCCGCGCGAGTAGCGCCCCTGCTGCGAAATATTCCGCACCGTGGTGCGCAAGATCAGGCCGCTGCTGGCAATGCAAGTCACCTCGTCATCCACGCTCACCACGCGCGCGCTAATCAACTTGCCCGTCAGGTCATCGCTCAGATTCATGGCCCGGATGCCCTTGCCATAGCGCGACTGCACCCGGAATTCCGCCAGCGGCGTCCGCTTGCCATAACCCAACTCCGTAATCAGCAGCAAAAAATCATCCTCGCTGACCACATCCGCGCCGGTCAACCGGTCTCCCTCATCCAGGCGCATGGCATTTACCCCGGCCGCGGCCCGCCCCATAGCCCGCACATCATCCTCACGAAAACGGATCGCCTGGCCCAGTTCGCTAACCAAAATCAGCTCCTGGTCGCCGGCAGTCATCTTCACCCAGCCCAACTCGTCATCGTCGTCCAGACTAATGGCAATCAGCCCGGTAGAGCGCACGTTGCTGAATTCGTTCACCATCACGCGCTTAATCCGCCCATTGCGCGTGACCATGGTCAGGTATTCCGCTTCCTCAAAGCTGCGCACCGGCAGGGCTACGGTCACCTTCTCCTCCGGCATCAGGGGCAGAATGTTCATGAGCGACGTGCCCTTAGCCGTGCGATCCAGCTCGGGTACCTGGTACGCTTTCTCGGCATACACCTTACCCCGGTCGGTGAAGAAGAGGATGGTATTGAGCGTGCCAGCAGCAAAGAGATGGTCCACCTCATCCTCTTCCCGCTTGCCGGCCCCAATAAGCCCCTTGCCGCCGCGCTGCTGCAGGCGATAAGCCGAAACGGGCGTGCGCTTGATGTAGCCGCGGCGAGTGACCGAGATGAGCACGTCTTCATCCTGGATCATATCTTCGATGTTCACTTCTGCATCCAGGCCAGGCGCAATCTGGGTACGGCGGGCGTCACCGTAACGCTCCTTCAGCCCCTCCAGGTCTTCTTTAATCAGCGCCAGCACCAGCTTGCGGTCGGCCAGGATGCCGCGCAGGTAGGCGATGCGCTCGGTGATTTCCCGGTATTCATCCTGGATTTTTTGCCGTTCCAGGGCGGCCAGGCGGCGCAGTTGCATGTCCAGGATGGCGTTGGCCTGGATTTCGGTCAGGCCAAAACGGGCCACGAGTTGGGCGCGGGCGTCGTCGGCGTCATCAGCGCGGCGGATGGTTTCAATGACCGCGTCCAGGTTGTCCAGGGCGATGAGCAGCCCAGACAGAATGTGCTCGCGCTTGAGCGCCTTGTCCAGTTCAAACTCGGTGCGCCGGGTGATGACGTCTACGCGATGGTCGATATAGATTTGCAGGGCGCGCTTCAGGGAGAGCAGGCGCGGTTCGCGGTCTACCAGGGCCAGCATTTGCACGCCAAAGGTTGTTTGCAGTTGGGTGTGCTTGTAGAGCTGGTTGAGGACTTTCAGCGGTTGGGTGCCCCGCTTGAGTTCGATCACCACGGAGATGCCGTGCCGGTCTGATTCGTCGCGGATGTCGGAAATGTTGTCGATGATGCCTTTGTTGACCAGTTCGGCCATGCGCTCGATGAGGGTGGATTTGTTTACCTGGAAGGGGATCTCGGTGACGCGGATTTGCAGGCGACCGCTCCGGCCGGGGAGGTCTTCCACGTGGGCCAGGGCGCGCATCACAATCCGGCCTTTGCCCGTGGCATAGGCGTTCTTAATCCCTTCCGTGCCCACGATGATGCCACCAGTGGGGAAGTCCGGCCCCTTCACAAACTGCATCAGATCTTCCAGGGTAATGTTGTCCTGCTCTTCCTCGTGGTCGATGAGGTAGGCAATGGCATCACACAGTTCGGTCAGGTTATGGGGTGGGATGTTGGTGGCCATGCCCACCGCGATACCGGAGGAGCCGTTGAGCAGCAGGTTGGGCAGCCGGGCCGGCAGCAAGGACGGCTCTTTCAGGCTGTCATCGAAGTTGGGCACGAACTCAATGGTGTTCTTGTCCAGGTCTTCCAGCAGTTCCATGGCGATGCGGGCCAGCCGCGCTTCGGTGTAACGCATGGCCGCAGCGCTGTCGCCATCGACACTGCCAAAGTTGCCCTGCCCATCCACCAGCATGTAGCGCATGGAAAACTCTTGGGCCATGCGCACCATGGCATCATAGACGGCCTGATCGCCATGGGGATGGTACTTGCCCAGAACTTCACCCACGATGCGGGCGCTTTTGCGGTGGGGGCTGTTGGGCCGAATGCCCATGTCGTACATGGCGTAGAGGATACGCCGGTGCACGGGTTTCAGGCCATCACGCGCATCGGGTAGGGCGCGAGCCACGATGACGCTCATGGCGTAATCGAGATAGGAGCTGCGCATCTCCTGATTGATGTCGATAACGTTTACCGTGCCTATGTCCAAGGAAGCCTCCAATGACTGAGGGTTTCGTTCGTCAGCCGCAACGCTGAAGCTGCCGGATTGGCCGGGTCTTGGGGATTAGACGGATCTGGCCAGGTTGCGGGCGAACCAACCCTGGGGGACACCGCGAAGTAGTTGGGGTAGGTCAACAAGTGATGTGGAAGGTGTACCCAGCTGATTTCTGTAAATGAAAAATGCCACCACAAATGGGTGGCTTTCCACCCCAAAAATTATACCTCATTCCGGTGGTTTTAACGAGTTTAGGACCGCCGGTAAGGGGGGTGTTCTCAGGCTTTGTACAGCTTTGTATGGGTCTACTTGCGAGGGGGGAGTACACCCCGGCCGGGGCTATTCTTCCGCGCCGGGACCAAAGAGCCGGAACCATTCATCCAACTCCTCATCAGAGACAAGACCACCCGTTTTGTTGCCGGTCTGCGCCGGGTCTGCTGGCTGGCCTTTCTTGCGCCGGGGTGGGGCGGCTTTGGGCTCCGGCTCGCCGCCAAACAGGCTCAGCCACTCCGCCACCTCATCCGCGGTGAGCGTGCCGCTGCGCCGCTGCTCGTTCGCCGGCCGGGGCCTGGGCTTTGGCGGCGGGACATTACGCGGCGTCAGCTCGTTGGAGCGCAGCGAGGTATCCGGCTGGCGGGAACGGGGTTTGGCGGGGGGAATTTCCGGCTCCGGGCCAAACAGCGCCAGCCAGTGGTCAATCTCTTGCTCGCTTAACTTAGGCTCGGTGCCCTCATCCGGCCGGGCAGCCTGCTGCCGGGCCTCCTTCTCCTTCTCCAACTGCCGGGCAAACACCTCCGACGTCACCGCCGGCATGCGTCGCTGCCGGGCTACGGCAATGATCTCCTGGTCACCGGTAACCAGCGTGTAATCGGGTGGATGCTTCACCCGCGCAATATGCTGCATGATCAGCGAATCGGCCGTGCGCCGCGAGGAGGCAAAGATCACCTGCACCGGCCCGCTGGACAGGTCTGGCGATTTGCCACCGGGCAAGCCACCGTCGAAGTAGAGCGTTACCCGCCGTTTGCGCCCGGCCGCGGCCCAACCGCGCATCATCAACACCAGCTTGACCTCGTCATTAGGGTCTTCCAGGTCGATATCTGCCAGGTGGGCGATCAGGTTGTGGCCGTCGATAAGATAATGCATAAGCGCCAGTCAACAATCAACGATCAGCAGCGAAACCGGTATACACCTCAAGAATCACTTCTCCAGCACCGTCAGGTTGGCGAAGCTGGCGGCCAGTTTTTTGATGCCCACAGATTTGAAGGCAATGGTGACTTCTTCGTCGCTGCCCGTCGATTTGCTCTCAATGACAATGCCTTCGCCGAATTTGGCATGTTTCACCTGCTGGCCGGTGCGATATTGCGCCGCTTTGGGCGAGTCCGCTTTAGGTGTTGGGGCCGCGGGTTTGGTCCCCCCGGCCGGGGGCGGGGCGGGGCGGTGGTTGGTACTGCTGCTGTTGCGTTGGGCAGGTTGGGCGCGCTCCGGCCGGGTTGGCGTCCACTGCCAACTACTGGCCTGCGTCACCGTTTGCTCTCGCCGCTGGCCGCTGCTGCCGCCGCCACTCGTCAGCCGGGCCGGAATATCCCCCAGAAAACGCGAGGGCGTGCTGTATTCCGCCAGGCCAAAAAAAGTGCGCCGGAAAGCATTCAGCAGGTAGACACGATCCTTAGCCCGCGTCAGCCCCACATAAAACAGGCGGCGCTCCTCCGCCAGCTCCTCCGGCTCATCCAGCGAACGGCTGTGCGGCAGCACCCCCTCCTCCAGGCCAGTGATGAACACCACCGGGAACTCCAGCCCTTTGGCGGCATGCAGCGTCAGCAGCGTGGGGGCATTGTCCTCTTCGGTCAGGTCGTCCACATCCGAGACCAGCGTCACCTGCTCCAGGAAGTCGCTCAACGACATATCCCCGGCCAGCACAGCCACATTGCGCAGCTCCATCACGTTTTCCCAGCGCTCTTCACCTTCCTCGGTGCCGTCCAGGATATATTCTTTGAACTGGGTTTGCTCCACAATCAGGTCAAACAGCTCGCTTATGCTGGCCGCTTCACGCACCGTAACCCAGGCCAGCAGCAGGTTTCCCAGGCGCGTCAGCGGGGTAAGCACCCGGCCGGGGAAAGGGTGGCTCAGTTCGGGCTGGCTCACCAGGTACAGCAGCGCCTGTGCCGGCTGCCACTCATGGGCCGCCGCCCACGCATACAAACTTTCCTGTGTCTTGCTGCCAATTCCGCGGGTCGGCGTATTGATAATCCGGTCAAAACTGATCCTATCCGCCGGGTTATGCACCACCCGCAAATACGCCACCAGGTCCTTGATTTCACGCCGGCCATAAAAACGAGTGGCCCCAACCAGCTTGTAGGGCATGCCCGCCCGCAAGAAAGCATCTTCCAGCACACGGGATTGCGCATTCGTGCGGTACATCACCGCGCAGTCGCCGCCCGAATACCCTTGCAGCATCAACTGTTGGACAGCCGCCACCACCTTGTCCGCCTCTTCCCGCTCATCGTACGCTTCCTGCACCACAATCAGCTCGCCACCCCGGCGCCGGGTAAACAGGTCCTTGTCCACGCGGTCACCATTCAAGCGAATCACCGCCTTGGCCGCATCCAAAATCACCTGCGTCGAGCGGTAATTCTCTTCCAGCAAGACCACGCTGGCCTCCGGAAAGTGCTGCCGGAAGCGGTTGATATTGCGGAAATCCGCCCCACGCCACTTGTAGATAGACTGGTCAGAGTCACCCACGGCAAAGATGTTGCCATGCCGGGCCACCAGCCGCGTCAGCAAAGCGTACTGGGCGGTGTTGGTATCCTGAAACTCATCCACCAAAACATGCTCGTAGCGCTCCTGATACTTCTGAAGGACACCCGGCCGGGCATCAAGCAACAACACCGTGGCCAGCAGCAAATCATCAAAATCCATGGCATTATTCGCCACCAGAATCTCCTGATAGCGCACATACACCCGCCGCGTTACCTCGGCAATGTAATTATTGCCGGCATACATATCCGCCGTAATCAGCTCATTCTTGGCCGTGCTAATGCCATTCAGCATCCGGTTCGGCGCGAACTTCTTCTCATCCAGGTTCAAATCCGCCAGCGCCTGCCGCACCGCCCGCCGCTGGTCATCCGTGTCAAAAATCACAAAATCGCGCGTATAGCCGTTCAGATGTTCCGCTTCCTGGCGCAAGATGCGCGCACAAGTTGCATGGAACGTGCCAATGGTCAGCCCCCGCAGTTGGCCGCCCAACAGCGACTCCACCCGCGCCTTCATCTCGCGTGCCGCCTTATTGGTGAAGGTCACCGCCATAATATGCCAGGGCGAGACATGCAGCGCCTCCACCAGGTAAGCAATGCGGTGCGTCAGCACACGCGTTTTGCCGCTGCCGGGGCCAGCCAGCACCAGGACCGGGCCTGGGCCGGCCGTTACAGCCGTCTGCTGCGGCGTATTCAAGCCATCGGTAATCGTCTGCGTCATAAAACGTATCCCTTGCCAGCCGGTGCTGCGCACCTGGCGCAAGCCGGCCGCCAGTTTTAGCGCTGGTCCAAATATTGCAGCGCCAACTGCAAGCGCTCATCCACGTTGGTCACGTCGCGGGGCAAATTCTGAATGGCCGTTTGCGCCTCGACAATGCTAAAGCCCAGGCCCGTGAGAAACTCGATCACATCCGTGTCCACATCGCTGTGCAAGGGCAGCGCCTGCGCGTCGGCGGCAAAAACCAGCTTATCGCGCAGTTGAAACATGATCCGTTCGGCCGTTTTCTTGCCAATGCCGGGCACACGCTGCAGCACCACCGCCTCTTCACGGGCAATGGCACTCTTCAGCAGCTCCGGGCTGAGCGTGGAGAGGATCGACAGGGCCACCTTGGGCCCCACGCCGCTCACGCCCAGCAGCAGCTCAAAAATGGCCAGGTCCTCCTCGCTTTCAAAGCCATACAGAGCCAGTTCCGTCTCGCGCACCAGCAGGTGGGTAAACAGGCGAATAGTGCGCCCGACCCCACCCGTGTTTTCTAGCACGGTGCGGGGCACAAAAACGCGCAGGCCCACGCCGCCAACGCTGACGACCAGGCTGCCAGAGCCGATATGTTGAATTACGCCATGAATAGTTGCGATCATGCTGCTATGCCGTCTTGACCTTGCAATTCAGGCCACGCCTGCCACGTGGCCGCGTTTTGTTGTGTATTGTACTTGATTGGCGGGGATTGTCGCCACCCGGCCGGGGCGCGGCCAGTTGCAAAGATAGCACACCCCCCATGCCCGTGCCACCCGGCCGGGGGTCGCCACCAGCCCATTTTGCCCCAGCACCTCCGCCACAGACCCCCCCAATTGGGGGGTTGCGACACAGCCCATTTATGCTAATATCTTTCAATCATATGATTTCTGTCTATCTGCCGTATTTGATCAAATTATGAACGAACAAGAAACAACCCGAGCCAGAATACTCGGCGTCCTCATCCAGGATGCCCGTCTACACGCCGGCCGTTCAGCCGCCGACTGCGCTCAGCTCCTGGGCCTGTCGCCGGAAACCTACGCCAAAGCCGAGCGGGGCGAATACATCATCTCCCTGCCAGAACTGGAAGTCCTGGCCATCTACCTGGACGTACCCATGGCCCATTTTTGGGGCAGCCAGACCCTGGGCACCCCCAAAAGGCCCGACTACCAGACCCTGCTCATGCTGCGGCACAAGATCATCGGCGGCCTGCTGCGCCGGGCACGGCTGGAAACTGGCAAGAGCGAAGAGCAGTTGGCCGCCGAAGCCGGCATCCCCGCCGCCCAACTGCGCGAGTACGAGCTGGGCCACCAGGTTGTGCCAATTCTGGAACTAGAGCGCCTGGGCCGGGCCTTGGGCGTATCCCTCTCCTACTTCGTGGACGACGACCGGGGTCCCCTGGGCCGGCACGAGAACGAGCAGAAAATGCGCCGCTACTTCAACGAACTGCCACCCGACGTCAGGGCCTTCGTGGTGGAGCCGGTCAACATCGGCTACCTGGAAACAGCCATTCGCCTCAGCCAGCTCGACGTCTACCGTTTGCGGCAGATCGCCGAAGGGCTGCTAGACATCACCCTATAGCCATCTGCGGGGTCTTCCCCACCACGAGTGAACCATGTCTGACACGCTCAAAGAAGAAGGCCTGACCCTATTCCGGCGCGGGCTGCAAGACGAGGCCCTGGCCAAATTTGAAGCTGCCGCCGCATCCTACGCCGCCGAGGGCAACGACACCGGCCGGGGCGAAATGCTCAACAACATCGGCGTCATCCAGCGCGTCAAGCGCAACTACCCGGCCGCCATCGCCGCCCTCACCCAAGCCCAGGAACTGTTCGCCCGCATCGGCGACACCAACCGCCAGGCCCAGGCGCTGGGCAACCTGGGGGATCTATACGCCACCCAGGGCGAGCACGTGCAGGCCCAACGCTGCTACAGCGACTCAGCCGAACTGTTTGCCCAGGTAGGCGACCGCGAAAAGCAGAGCCAGGTCCTCCGGGCACTCAGCCTCTACTACCTGCGCCAGCGCCAGTTTGCCCTGTCCATGCGCGTCATGGACCAGAGCCTGACCGCACTCCCGCAGCGCAACATTTTCCAGCGCATCTTCCACAGCATGGTCCGCTTTGCCCTGCGCCTGTTTGGCGGCACATAGCTCCGACCCACGACCCGGCCGGGTATCACCCCACGCCCCCAACTGAATGCCCCCACCCACCGAACCGCCAACCAGCCTCCCCACTCGGCTCAAATTCGCCTACGGATTGGGCGACTGGGGGGCCTCAGCGGCTACAACCGCGCGCAACCTCTTCTGGTTCTTCTTCCTCACCAGCGTCGTGGGGCTGCCGGCCAGCATAGGCGGCACCATCTTGCTCATCGGCCGCATCTGGGACAGCATCAACGACCCCCTCATCGGCGCGCTGAGCGACCGGGTGAATACCCGTTGGGGCCGCCGTCGCCCATTCTTACTCTTTGGCGCAATTCCCTTCGGCATCACCTTCATCCTCATCTTCACCGTCCCCCCCTTCACCAACTCCCTGGCCATCGCCGCCTACTACGTGTTCGCCTTCTTGCTATTCGACACCCTCTACACAGCCATCAACGTCCCCTACTCCGCCCTGACACCAGAACTGACCGACGATTATGATGAGCGCAGCAATCTGGCCGGCTGGCGCATGAGCGTGGCCATTACCGCCGCCCTGGTAACCGGTGGCACCTTCAAACTGCTGGCCGAGGGACCGTTTTATCGCTGGCTGGGCAGCATCCCGGCCGGGTACACCCTTGCCGCCGCCCTGTGGGGCATCACCCTGGCCCTCCCCCTGCTTCTCCTCTTTGCCATCGTCCGCGAACCCAAAGACCACCGCCCCGTCGAGACCCCCATCCGGCCCATCCAGACCTTTCGCCAGGTCTTCGCCAACTACCCCTTCCGGCTGGCCGCCATCATCTACCTGCTCAGCTTCTCGGCCCTCGACATCGTCCTCATCGTCTTCATCCGCTATCTCATCGACTACATCGGCATCGAGCCTGGCTTCGATAACATTCTACTGGCCGCCATCCTGGGCGTCGGGCTGCTCAGCATGCCCCTCACCGTGGCCCTCATGCGCCGCTTTGGCAAACGGGAAACCTACATCGGCAGCATGATCTACTTCATCCTCATCCTGCTGTTCATCAGTCGCATCCCGCCGGGCGGGCAAGACCAGATGCTGCTGGCCGCCCTGCTGGCCGGCCTGGGCTACGGCGCGGCCAGCGCCATCCCCTGGGCCATCGTCGCCGACGTCATCGAAGCCGACGAGCTGCACTCCGGCGAACGGCGCGAAGGGATCTACTACGGCTTTCTCGTCTTCTTTCGCAAACTGGCCGGCGCCGGCTCCGCCTTCGTCGTGGGCTGGGCGCTCACGCTCACCGGCTTCATCAGCGGCACCGGCGGCAGCGTCCCCCTGCCCCAGCCCGACAGCGCCCTGCTGGCCATGCGCATCATGGTCAGTTGGGTACCGGCCGCGCTGCTGGTGCTGGCCGTAATTGTTGCCTGGCGTTACCCGCTAACCCGCGTCGCCTACAATGACATTCGCCGCCAGCTCATGGAACGGCGCGCGCCCGCCAACTCGGAACCATAATCTGCCGGCAGCCGGGCTTTCTCCGGCATAAGAGTGACTGTGCAGGTGTAGCCTGAGCCTGTCGAAGGCGGAACCGGGCTTCGACAAGCTCAACCCTCGAAGACGTGTACAGATTGGCCACCACAGAACTTGAGAGAATAATGGTAACGCAGCTATTCCTGGTAACCCCGGCCGGGGCGCAACCCCTACCCCTGCCCCCCGCCGCCGCACACAACAGCGACATCCACACCCTGTTCGACAACCTGCCGCTGGGCGTCTACACCGCCCTGCGCACCTTCGAACACAACAAATTCCTCTACCTGGAGGCCCACCTGGACCGCCTGGAGCAGTCTATGGCCCTGCTAGGCTGGGATTTTCGCCTGCCCCGGCCGGACCTCTGCCAGGCCCTGGACCAGGCCTGCACCGCCTATCCCGGCCGGGACGCCCGCGTACGCATCGACGTCCTGGCCGCCGCACCGGCTCGCTGGGGCCTGGACCAGCGCGGCGACACCGGCCGGGTACTCATCGCCCTGGCCCCTTTCACCCCGCCGCCCGACCACTGCTACCAGGAAGGCGTTAGCGTAGACCTGGCCCCCGGGCTGCACCGCGACCATCCCCAGGCCAAAACAGCCGACTTTGTGCTGGCGCGGCGCGCCGAACTGGCCCGGCATACCGCCCCGGCCGGGCGCGAAGCCCCCTACGAATACCTGCTCACCGACCCGGCCGGGTACATCCTGGAAGGCAGCAGCAGCAACTTCTACGCCGTGCGCCAGGGCACCATCTGGACTGCCGGCGAAGGCGTGTTAGGCGGCATCACCCAGCACATCCTCTTTCAACTGCTAGAAACGCTGCGGCTGCCCCTGCGCCACCAGGCCATCCACGTGGCCGACCTGCCCACCCTGGACGAAGCCTTCCTGACCAGCTCCTCCCGCGGCGTCATCCCCATTGTCCGCGTGGATGGACAGCCCATCGGCAGCGCCCGGCCGGGGCCAATCACCCACCAGCTAATCACCGCCTACAACCAGCACGTGACCCAGGCCCTGCGCCGCGCCACATCCCCAACCCCCTAACCCCAAAAGGAGACACTCCCATGCCAGACACCGGCGATTTTGCCCCCGACTTTGAACTCCTGTCCGACGAAGAAAAAAGCGTCAAACTGGCCGACTTCCGCGGCCAGCGCGTCATCCTCTTTTTCTACCCCAAGGCGGCCACCCCCGGCTGCACCACCCAGGCCTGCGGCTTCCGCGATAACTACCCGGCCATCAGCGCGGCCGGGGCCACCGTCATCGGCATCAGCCCCGACAGCCCGGCCGTCCTGGCCAAATGGAAAGCCAAAGAAAAGCTCCCCTACATCCTGCTCTCCGACCCCGACCACATAGTCGCCGAGGCGTACGGCGTTTGGGGCGAAAAGAGCATGTACGGCCGCAAATACATGGGCATCATCCGCAGCCACTTCGTCATCGACGCCCACGGCCGCCTGGAAGACAGCCAGGTCAAGATCAGCCCCAAAGACAGCGTCACCCAGGCCCTCAAAACCCTGGCCGCCAACGCCTGAAACGTAGTTCATCGGCACGGCGGGAATTGCCAAAGCGAAATAGTGTGGAGGGGAGGCATCAGCCGACTGTGTCTCGGCCAAAGCCTCCCCTCCAGATAAGAAACATTAACCGAACGCCCTAGCGCACCAGGAACAGCCGCCCATCCGGCAGCGGTTGGCCCTGGGCATCCACCACCGGCAGGCGCGTGTAGGCCGCATCCTGGCGGTACAACCCCACAGCCAGTTGAAAATCCCCGGCCGGGTTCACTCCCGCCGGCAGCGCCAGCAGCACCTCATCCGCCACCACCTCCCCCGCCGCCCACTGCCCGGTCGGATAGCTGCCATACTGCGGCATCCCATCCTGCTGCGTCACAATCTCGCCCGTGGCCGGGTCGATGAGGTGCGCAAAGCGCACGTAATCCTCCCGGCCGGGGACCAGCGCCCCCCAATACAACGTCAGCCGCCAGTCTGCCGCCTCCGGCAGCAGCGTATAGCCGTGCAGGACAATCGCCTCGCCAAAAACAGCCCCCACCGGCGTCAGCCCGGCCGGGAGCGTGAACGACGCCGTTTGCGGCAGGAATTGCAGCCCGCCGGCCACCCAATCCAGCGTTCCCAGGCGGCGTGTCAGCCGCACTTCACTGCTGGCCACATCATACAACTGCACCGTTAGCGCCAGCGGGCCACGACCCGGCAACTGCGGCGGCAGCGGCAGCCCCAACCAGTCTGGCACCCATTGGCCGGCCGGCCAGCCGCTGCTGGGCTGGAAACCATACCCCGGCTGGCTGTCACATTGGGCCAGCGTCACCCCGGCCGGGTCCACCAACCGCAGCGAGACATTCAAATTGCCCGGCAGCGGCTGCGGCGTCAGCCAGGCCAATTCCAACCGCAGTTGTCCTTCCGCCGTGCCCGGTGCATTACAGCCAAACGGGCTTTGTGGCCGCCAGCCAGGCGGCTGCGGCTGGGGCACCGCCCCCTGTACCGCCACGTCATCCACGCGCACCTGCAGCGCGGTGGCTAACTCACCGGCCGGGCTACCACCTGCCGGCCCGGCCACGCGCAGCGGGCGCAGAAACAGATCGCCCCGCGCCTGGCCCGAGGGCGTCAGCGGCACGCTGTTGGCCAGCACCAGGCGCGGCACATACAGCCCGGCCGGGGCGTTGGCCGGAATGGTTAACGCAAAAGCCATCTGGCCGGCCGCCCGTGGCTGGGTCTGGGCCACCAGCAGCGGCGCATGGCCCACCCGGTTAACCGCCGGTGTGGCCAGGGCCAGCGTCACCGCCTCACCCGCCGCTGCGCCCGCCGGCAAATCCCAGGCCAGGTTAACGGTCAGCGTGTCGCCGGGCGCCACCGTTTCGGCACTGTACGCATATTGCCGCAGCCGGCTGCCATCGTCAAAGAGAATGCCCTGCGGCGCGTGATGCAGATAAGCCATCTGGGCAAAATCCCAGGTGAGCGTGCCCGCGTCGTGAGCCGGCGCCGGCCAGAGGTGGGCAGCGATGGCCAGCACGCCCGCGCCCGCCGCCAGCCCCACGCCCCAGCCAGCCAGCCCCCTACCCGGCCGGGAACGGGTCACAATTAGCCAGCCCAACAGCCCCAACACCCCGGCCAGGGACAGCAGTTCGGCGGCCAGGCGCAGCGGGGTGCGTCCCAGTTGCAGGGTCAGGGTGTGGTCCCCGGCCGGGACCCCATCCAGCAGCATCAGGCCAGAACCGGGCGCGGCGGCCAGAGGAAAAGGCGCGCCATCCAGCCGGGCCTGCCAGCCCGGCCAATAGAGCGTGGGCAGCATAAAACTGGCCCCGGCCGGGTCACTCACGGCCAACTGCCAGCTTTGCCGGGTGGCCTGCCGGGTTTGCAGCCGGGCCAGCCCCGCGCCGCGCAGCACCACGGCCACATCCCGCTGGCCGCCGCTCAGCCAGGGACCGGTTTGGGGGCGAGGCTGCACCGTGGGCGGCAAATATTCGGCGCTGACGGTACTGCCGATGTTGCCGCTGAACCACTCGTAGGCCGCCAGGTGTTCGGCGGTTACGTCGGCGTCGGTCAGCGGCAGGAAGTCGGTGGTCAGGTTACCCAAGCCGCTCACCAGCAGGACCAGCACCCCGGCCGGGACCAGCAGCACCCGGCCGGGCAGCCAGGCCAGCGCGCCGGTTAGCAAGGCAGCGGCCAGCGCCTGCACCGATAAAAAGCGCCACGGGAATTGGGTGTACGGCAGCAGCGGCAAATGGTCCCACACCGGCCGGGAGAGGGGCGAGAGCATGAAGGTGGCCAGCAGCAGCACGGCGCTGGTGAACAGCCCGGCCGGGGTGATAGATCGCCGCCGCCAGGCCTGGCCCAGCAGCACCAGCAGGCCGGCCAGGGCCAACCCGGCCTGCACCAACCCCATGTGAAACGCCTCCCGGCCGGCAACGTCGTAGTTGAACAGCAGGCTGCCCTGCACCGGGTTGGCCAAAAAATGGTTGCCGTAATGAAAATAGCCAGCCGTCACCGGCCCGGTTTGGGCCAGCCCCGTCTCGCCTAGCGCAGGCAGCCAAAACCAGGCAGAAAGCACCAGGCCCAGCCCCAGTGCCGCCGCCCCGGCCAGCACAACCGGCCGCCGCAACTGCCAGCGCCGCCCCTGCCGCCGCCAGACGGCCAGCAGCAGGTACAACAGCAAGAAGGGGGTGAAGATGAGGGCGGAGATGTTGTGGCTGAGGATGAGCGCGGCAAAGCTCAGGGCGAGTAGGAGGATGGTGGGGCGTCCCGGCCGGGACACCAATTCATCGGCCGCCAGCAGGACCAGCGGATAGAGGGCCATCGCCCAAAATTCAGCCAGCGAATCGCCGCGCACATACACGTTCACCATGTGGAACGGGGCCAGGCTGTAAGCCGCGGCCGCCAACAACCCGGCCCAATCGCTGCCCAGCCAGCGCCGGGCCAGGTGGTAAATAGCCAGGGCTGCCAGCAAGAAGCCGGCCAACTGCGCCAGCTTGATGGCCCCCACCAGGGAAAAACCCAGGAAACGAAAGAGCGCCGCCACGTAGATCGACAGCGGCGCGTAGAAATTATAGAAGGGGTAGCCGAAGCCGTAGTTGGCATCCGGCATCCAGCGCACCGGAAAATGCCCACCGGCCAGGGCCGTGGTGAGCTGGTGCAACCGCTGCAGCAAAAAGGGACTGTCCCCGCCCCCCCGCGTGTTTAGCAGCCCCGCCTCCCGGAACAATGGCCAGGCGGCCGCACAAGCAATGAGCAGGACGGCCGCCTGGAAGAAAATGCGGTTTAACTGTCCGCGGGTAACTCTCTCTTGCGCCTTATTCGTAGAGATTCCACCAGAGGTACGACGCACTTGTAAACGGTGGTGCTGCGAGCAATGACGCAGCCGTAAGTGCGTCGCACCCGATAGGCAAGCTGCTAGCCGCGCTGGCGAATGAGGAAGAAGATCAATCCGCCTAGCAGCAGGACGGCCAGGCAGAGGATGCCCAGGCCAATCGCCGCCACGACTGTGGTACTGCCGCCGCCCAACAAACCGCCGCTGTCTTCCGTCCCGGCCGGGGTGGGGCTTGCCTCACCGCCGCCCGCTCCAGAGGCCGTTGTGGCCGTCGCCTCGGCGCGGATACGGCTGCCAAACTCAATGAGCACCGTCTGGCCCTCAGAGACCTGGATCGAGACGTTGGCCGCGGTAGTCATTTCCAATGCCGGCGGCACCTGCTGGGCAATCTGGTAGGTGCCGGGGGGCAGCCCTTCAAAACAGACCGGGTCCGGCCCAGACGAGACACCCTGGCCAACCAGTTGGTTGTCGGCACTGGCCACGGTAAAGGTGACACCGGCCATCGCCCCTTCGTCGGCGTCGTGCTGCCCATTGGCGTTGTTGTCGGCAAAGGCGTTTACGCAGATGGTCCCGCCGGGGATGGGCGTTTCGGTGGGTGTGGCGGTGGGCAAGGGGGTCTCGGTGGGCGGCACCTGGGCGACCTCGGTGGGGAGGGGCGTGTTGGTGGCCACTGGCCCGGGCGGCAGCGGGGGCGAGGTGGGCTGCGGCGGGGGTGGTGGGCTGGTGGCCGTGGCCGCCGGCCCGGCCGCAACCAGTTCGGCCTTGTCGAACCAGATGTCCAGGTGGGCGCGGCACTGGTTGGCTCCGGTGAAATTGGCCGCCAGCAGCACGGTGATCTGGTTGCCGGTGGCGGTAGTTTCCACCGAGAACTGCTGCCAGTTGCCAAAGCCGCCGCTCATGTGCGGCGAACCGGCGGCTCCCCAAACAATGTCGGTGTCATTCCACAGGCCGCTGCCGTTGGGGTCAATGCCGGCCTGCACGCCCATGTTCACTTCTGTGTTAGACGCGGCCGGCCACTGTTCATTGGTCGCCCGGCCGGTGGCGTAGAAAGTGAGACGGTAGGTTGTGCCCGGTGTGACGGCCACATTCTGCATGACGCCGCCGTGCCAGGTATCGAACTGGTTGCCCACGTGCTGCGAGGTGGCGCCATCAAACACGATGGCCGTGTTGGATTCCGGCTCCCATTTTGGCTTAAAGGCGTAACGGTCGGAGCATTCCGGCGGCTTGAAGCTGCCGGTATCTTCGTGCCAGCGCCCCCAACCCTGGGCAGCGCCGTTGCTGTAGGGTTGCTCAAGGCTGCCGTTATTGAGGATGTTGCCCTGCTGGGCGGGTTCGGCGGCCACGGGAGCCGGGCGGAATGGCCCAACCAATATGGCGAGCACGATTACCAGGAACAAAACGCTAAGATAGCTTCTCTTCATATTCTTTCATCCCTCCGCGCGCATGATACGGGCGTATCTGGCGCAAGCGCATTGCACGAGAGTAAAAAAGCCTTTGGCGTCTTGCGTTGCCGCAAGATCCGCCGGGGTCTGAAATGGCGCTTTTCGGGGACCGGCCGGTCCCCGAAAAGCGCACAGGCCGGGTATATCCAGGCCTAGACGGTGGCGCGCCGGGAACTGGCAAACAAGACGCCCACACCCAACAAGAGTAACACAGCCACGATGACCACGGCAATGACTAGAATGCGCCCCAGGCTGGAGCCGCTGTCGCTCTCGGTGGCCGCTGTCTCTGTTGTGCTGCTGTCGGCGGCGGGGGTGGCGGCGGTGCCGGTATCAACCGCGGCGATTTCTTCCCCGGCCGGGGCGGCGTCATTGGTATAGCTGCCAAACATGAAGATGGCCTCACTGCCGGCCGCCACGGCCACAGCCCAGTCGCCGGTGGTGGTCAGGCTTTCGTTGGCGGCCACAGAACGGGTGATGCGGTAATTCCCGGCCGGGAGGCCCTTCACGCAGTAGGGTTCCGAAACACCGTCGGTGACGTAATTTGTCACGACCTTTTCGGCATCGGAGACGGTGAAGGCCACCGCCGCCCGCATGGCCTCACCCGCGTCCTGCTGCCCATTCTTGTTGCTATCTTCAAAAGCGGCCAGGCAGAGCGTGCCCGTTGTCTGCGGCGTGGCCGTGGGCAAGGCCGTAGGTTCCGGCAGTGGTGTCGCCGTGGGTTCTTCTGCGCCCCCTTCGGCGGCTGGGGCGGCCGGTTCTTCTTCCCCGGCCGGGGTTCCGTATCCCACAATCACCAGGTCACCCACATTGAGCACCGTACCCTGGTTGGCATTGTTCAGCTCATAAATCTCGTCCAGGGTCAGGCCATTGCGCGCGGCCAGGCTCCACCAGGAGTCGCCGGACACAACCGCGGCATAGATAACGCCTTCGGCATTGGGCGTGGAGGTTGGCTGGCCGGGCGAGGGCGGGGCAACAACTGCGCCGCCACCGGTATCGCCACCTGTCCCACCCCCGGCCGGGGGCGGGGGCACAGCCACCCCTTCCCCAATAACAACCAGTTCGGCATCATCCCAATAAACATCATTATGCTTGCGCTGCTCATCCGGGCTGGAGATGGTGAAGACCGTCACCTTGTCGCCTTGGGCCTGCGCCTCTACCACAAACAGGGAGTAGAAATCATACGGCTGCTGATAATCAGACCAGACAATGGCCGGGCTGTAGGGATTGGTACCACCGGTGGGGTCAATGCCAATGCGCAGGTTGACGGTAGTTGGCTGGTTAGAAAAAGTGGAATCGTCGATGGTTGACCAGGCCTGTCCCCAGATGGAGAAGCGCAGCTGCGCGTTGGCCGGCACGGTTACAACTTGCAGCAGGCCGGCCGTGTGGGTTCCCTGGAAGCTAAAATACTGTGCTGCCTCAACACCAGAGCGAATGCGATCGACGAAGGGGGGGCGGGCCGGCTTGTATTCCGGCATGCGGTTCTTCCAGTCGGGGTCACTGGGCTGCTGGCTAATCCACCAGGGGATCCAGCTAAGGGGGGCGTTGGCCGTGCCACAGGGCAGATAAACGCCCTGGTTGTTTTTGCAGTCTTCACGCTGCGAGGGATAGAGGGCGACCCAGGTGAAGTCGTCCGGGTCGAACGTGTATACGCCGGCTTCGAAGCCCGGGTTTTGCAGCAGGTTGCTGCCCTGGGCCTCTACCGGCCGGGAGAGGGTTGTGGTGGCCAACAGCCCCAACAGGGCTAGCCCGACCACCAGCAAGATTGTCAGACGAAAGGTACGCATCTCCTCAATTCTCCTTAGAGCTAACTGGCCCAGCTAAGGGCCATGAATCGCCAACAGGCACGCCAGATGGATCGGTGACGGGCAGGCGACGGTGCGTGTTGGCCTCGTATAAGCCCACTAAGATGGTGTGCTGTGAAGCATCGAAAGGTTGTGTTAGTTCAATTTCATGGCGGTCATGCAGCCAAAGACCGGGCTGCCACCAGGTATTGGCCCAGTAGCCCTGGGCCGGTGGGGCGTCGCTCTGGCCAATGAAGTTCCCGGCCGGGTCCAGCACATGCACAAAAACCACCAACGGCTGCGCGACCCCGGCCGGGGTCGTCCACACCAGATCGACCAGCAAGCGGTCCGGCGCAGCCAGGCTGGTTTGCGCCGATGTTAAGTGTAACTGGTTCGCGAAATTCGCCTGCAAACGATCATCCGGCGAAATCCCTACGGCCTGGTACTGAACAAAGAACGGATACGGCTCCGGTTCCAGGTCGCCCTGGGCCAGAGGGCCGGCACTAACCCACACTTCAGCGGGTACGGGGATGGCCTGGGGAACAAAGTCAAGGGTCGTGTAAGGCCAGGCAAAAATCGTCAGCGGCAAAGGGCAGGCGGGGGCACAGGGTAGACCCCCGGCCGGGTCATAGGCGGTCACCGCCGCGGCCGGGTCCACCAGAAAGTTCACCGCCGGCCAACTGCCATTCCAAAAGCGCTGGTCGAGGTAGAGTCCAACCCCGGCCGGGGCAGTTTGCGCCGCCACATTCACCTGTTCCGCCAGGTTACGCGCGGCCGTTTCAAAGTAAAAGCTCGTCTGCGGACGAGTCGCATAATCGTAAAAGTAATCGCGCACAGTCACCAACAGCGTTGCGGCACAGAGCACGACAACCAGGCCATCGCGCCAGACCCGCTGTCTGGCAGCCGGCCATTTTTGCTGCAAAACGCGGGGTAGTTTAGGCCAATCGCGCAATTTGGACAAGCCAAGCGCCGGCAGCAGCAGCGCCGCCGGCAAGATACCCACCACCCGTAGAAAGTGGGGCGTGTCTTCAGCCAGGATGGTTGGCCCAAGCATCGTGGCAGTCCACAGCAGCAGGGCCAGCATGGCTGGGTGGCGCCAAAAGCGCAGCGCATACCCCAGGCCCACAAGAAACGGGATGGCCATGAACAGATCGAAGACGGGACGCCCGGCCGGGTTGTGCCGCCAGATCAGGTCGCCCTGCCAGAGAAACAGGCCCAGCGCGCGCAGCGTCTGCTGCCACAGCGCACCCCACAAGTCACCGCCATTCACCGCCGGGCTGAGGATCGACACCTGCTGGGCGCGCCCCAGCAGCAGCGCCGGGTCGTGCCAGACCACCAGGGCCAGCGGCAACAGCACCAGCGCCGTACTGCCAGCAAACCAGAGCACGCCCGGCCATAACCGCCGCCGCCGCCCCGGCTGCAGCAGCAAGAAAAACAGCAGCAGCCCCAGCAGCAGCGGCGTGAAGCGGCTGGCCAGGTAGGTGTAAAAGCTGGCCCCATAGGCCAATCCGGCCGCCGCCCACAACCAGGCGCGCTGCCGCCGGTAGGCCAGCGTACCCAGCCAGAAGGTCAGTGCCAGGCAGGGCACCAGCAAGATAGGGCGCAGGCCAATGCGGCTCAGGTGAACCGGCCACAATGTAACCGCCCACAGCCAGGCCGCCAGCAGCCCGGCGCGCCGGCCAAACCAGGTGCGCGCCAACAGGTAAACAATGAAGGTTGTCAAAGTGCCGGTGATGGCCGCCGCCAGGCGGACCACCCACACCTGCCGCCCCAGCGTTTGCACAAACAGCGCCGTCAGATAGATGTAGGCCGGTTCGCGGCCATTGTTAGCCGTGAAGTAAAGCGGGTGCTGGCCAGCCAGGACATTCAGGGCGTCGAGGCCGTTGTAAGCCTCGTCCCGGTAGAAGCCGGGCGGTACGCCGTCCAACTGCCATAAGCGCAGCCCGGCGGCGATTACAACCGCTAACAGTAACAAAGCCCACCCCTGACGGGATGGGCTGAGAAGCAGCTTATGCAATGAACCTGACCTATCTTTCGCTGACAGTAAGGTTGTCAAATCAGGGCAAGTATAGCAAAATAGGACTCTGCGTCAACTTTCACAAATCACGCCTCACGCACCTCGCGACCGGTCTTCGGCAAATTTCTATGCGTATTCTAATGGTTTCAAAGGCCTGCCTGGTGGGGGCTTACCAGACGAAGTTGGAAGAGATTGCCAGACATAAAGATGTGACGCTGCTGGTGGTTGTGCCGCCAGTCTGGCGCGACCCGGCCGGGGATGTCTACCTGGAGCGGATCAACACCCAGGGTTATGAACTGGTGGTTGACCCAATCCGGTTCAATGGACAATTCCACCTCCATTACTACCCCCGACTGAAGCAGCACATCACCGCCTTCCAGCCCGATATCCTGCACATGGATGAAGAGCCATACAACCTGGCCACCTGGCTGGCCGTGCGGCAGGCGGCCGCCGCCGGGGCCAAAACGCTCTTCTTTTCCTGGCAAAACATCCAGCGCCGCTACCCCTTTCCTTTTAGCTGGCTGGAGCAGCGCGTGCTGGCGCAGGTCGATTATGCGATTATGGGCAACGCCGCCGCCGTGGAGGTGTGGCAGGCCAAGGGGTACAGTGGCCCCGGCCGGGTCATCCCCCAGTTTGGCGTAAACCCGGCGCTGTTTCAGCCCCCGGCCGGGCGCGACCCCGGCCGCACCTTTACCATCGGCTCCACCGGCCGCCGGCTGGTACCCGAAAAAGGGCTGGACCTGCTGCTGCGCGCCGCCGCCCGGCTGCCCGGCACCTGGCAGCTTCAGATCGCCGGTGAAGGACCGGCCCGCCGCTCTTTGGAAAAGCTGGCTGAGACGTTGGGCATTGCCGGGCGCGTCCATTTTGACGGCGTCATCCCCTCCGAGCAAATGGCCGCCTACCTGGGCCAGCTCGACGTTTTGGTGGTACCATCGCGGACCCTGCCCAACTGGAAAGAGCAGTTTGGGCGGGTGCTCATTGAAGCCATGGCCTGCGAAGTGGCCGTTGTTGGGTCCGACAGCGGCGAGATTCCTAATGTTATCGGCCCGGCCGGGTTGGTCTTCCCGGAAGAGGACGTCGATGCTCTGGAACAGCACCTGCTGCGCCTGATGCAGACGCCCGCCCTACGGCAAGAATTGGGGCAGGCCGGCCGGCAGCGCGTCCTGGCCCAATACACCCAGGCCCAGATCGCGGCCCAAACAGTCGCCGTATACCAGGAGTTGATGGCCTCCTAAACTCAAGAACGCAAGCGCAGCTCACCGCCGAAGTGCGCCGCGCCTGGCACAAACAATCATGCCACCTAAGCCGAATCTATTAAGCCTTGTAGGCATCATCATCATCGGCCTGGCGCTCATTCTAGGCCTGTACACCACCCTGGGCTATCTTGGCTGGCGCAGCGGCCAGCGTTTGCGGGCGGAGCAGGTCGTCACCGAGCAGACGGCCGAAGTGGCGCGCCAGACAAACTTCGCCCGGGACGACATTGCCCAGCAAAACTACCGGCTGGCATTGCGCCGCCTGGCCTGGGTGCTGGCGCAAGAGCCGGGCAATGAAACCGCCCTGGCGCTGCAAGCGCAGGCCCAGGCTGCGCTAAACCCAAACGCGGCAGCTACGGCCACGCCCCGGCCGGCGCCATCGGCCACGCCCCCCCTCTCCGGCACCGTTACAACCGACGACTTGCTGGCCCAGCAGTTGCTGCAACTGCGCAAACTGGTCAATGATGAGGAATGGCCTTCTGCCATTGAGGAAATTGCTCGCTTCCAACGCGCCCATCCCAGCTATGAACGGCTGGAAACAGACCGGCTGCTGTTCGACGCTTATGTCAATTATGGCTTATCGCTGCTGCCGGGCGAACAGGTGGAGTTGGGGCTGTTCTATCTGCGCCAGGCAGAAAAGTTGGGTGACCTGCCCACCGAGGCCAGCGATCAGCGCCTGTGGGCCGTGTTGTACCTGGACGGCATCTCGTTTTATCGCGTGAATTGGGACGCTTCCCTCTTTTATTTCCGCGAGCTTTGCCTGGCTGCGCCCTTTTTTCATGATGCCTGCGCCAAACTGGAGGAGGGGCTGCTGGCCCAGGCTAACTTCTACGCGGCGCAGCAGGACTGGTGCCCGGCCGAGCCGCTGTACCAGGAAGCCTATCGCCTGAACAGCAGCAGCGATACGGCCAACAAGTTGGCCCAGGCCCGCACGGGCTGCCTCTCGGCTACGGCCACGCCGCCGCTTTCGGGCACGCTGCCCATCACCGGGACGCTGCCCATTACCGGCACGGTGCCCAACACCAACACGGTTCCTGGCCCAACCCCCTGACGGTGAGCCGCCGCACGCCCCGGCCGGGGTCCGGCCCCAGGCAACCGGCAGCGCTACTCGCCGGGAAGAAATTGCCCCGTTATAATCACCCCGATGGCTGAACTAGGCGAACCCCTGAGCGAGCGCGAGTTGGACGTGTTGAAGTGCATCGTTGAAGGTGCCTCCAACCGGGAAGTTGCCCTGCAACTCTCCATCAGCCCCAACACCGTCAAAGTACACATTCGCAATATCTTCACCAAGCTGGGCGTCTCGTCGCGCACCGAGGCCACCACGGCCGCTTTGCAGCAGGGGCTGGTGACGCTGCCCGGTATCGAAACGACCGCCGAAGCTGCGCCGCCGCCGCTTGAGGATAGTTCGCCCCTGTCCGGTGACGATCTGGCGGATGACGAGGAGGATTTGCTGGCTGAGCCGCCTTTGCCCGTGACGCCGGCCGAGCCGCCCCCGGCCGGGACTCGCCCGCGCTGGTGGGTTTGGGTTGGGGCCGGGCTGAGCCTGGTCTTTGTGGTCATTATTGGGCTGGTGCTGCTGCTGGGCAGCGACGCATTGAGTGCCCTGCAGCCCACGCCGGCCGTTACGCCCACCGCCGAGCGCTTTGTAGAAACCCCGCTTGCCGAGAGTTGGTCGCTCAGCCGGCCCATGCCCCAGGTGCGGGCCAACATGGCCTCGGCCGCGGTGGGGCTGGATGTGTACCAGATTGGCGGCGAGACGGCGGAGGGCGTCAGTAACAGCGTGGATATTTACGCGGTACACGAATACCGCTGGCGTGTGGGCGCGCCCAAGCTGACGGCGGTGGCCGATGCCGCAGCGGCGGTGCTGGCCGGCGAGATTTATGTCATTGGCGGGCGGCTGAACAATGGGCAGGTGACCGGTGTGGTGGAGGCCTACAGCCCATTGAATAACGGCTGGCGACCGGTAACGCCCTTGCCCCGGCCGGTGGCCGGGGGGGTGGTGCTGTCCGATGATGCCTTTATTTATCTCTTTGGCGGTTTCGATGGCCAGGAGTACCTGGCCGACAGCTACCGCTACGATCCGACGACGCAATCGTGGCAAAGTTTGCCGCCGCTGGCGCAGCCGCGGGCTTATGCTGGGGGCGGCGTGGCCGGCGGCAAGTTGTATGTGGTGGGTGGGGCCGATGCCAACGGGGCGCTGGCGAGTTGTGCCGTCTTTGACCCGGCCGGGGAGGTGTGGGCCGAGTGTGCGGCCATGCAGCAGCCGCGCCGGGGCGCCGGTGTGGCCGCGCTGCTAAACAAGCTGTACGTCTTTGGCGGTCTTGCGGCCGGTGCGGGGGGGCAAAGCGAAGTTTACGACCCGGTCCAACAGAGTTGGACCACCATCGAGACGCCCATGCTGGCCGATTGGCCGGCCTGGAGCGATATGGGGACGGCTAACGTAGAGACACGCATCTACGTGTTAGGGGGACGCCAGGAAGCGCAGCTCTTGGGGGAGACGTACGTTTTCACGCCCTTCGTCTACCAGTTCTTCATTCCCTCTACTTCGGCCGGCGGTGAGCCAGAAGAGTAGCGGGCGCGCCCGCCGCCATCCTGAAGCGTCCGCTTAGGCCTGGGTGAGGGCTTCTTCGGCAAAGGACTCTGCGTAGAACATGGTTACGATGCGCGCCTCGTCCCACTGCTTCAGGGCTTGCATCAGCGCCAGGCCCGGTTCCGTGGCCAGGGCAACCGTAAAAGCCTCGCGACTCTCAAAGTACAGCTCGTACATCAGGTGAAAACGGGATTGCCCCCCTGGCTTGTCTGAAATGCGGCTGACTTCAGTGCGCAGCAGGCCGGGCAACTGCTCAGCCAGCGGCAGGTTGGTGCCAGAGAAGAAGTTCTCCAGCGCCTGTTCGTCATCAACTTTGCGGTAAATGGTGACAAATTTAAACATGGGCATGAGCGGAGCCGGCCGGCAATGATGGTTGGGAAGACATTAGCGCCAGATGGCCAGAAGCAGCTCTTTTAGTTCCTGGCGGCGCGCCTGGTAAGCTTCTTCGGTGATTTCGCCGCGTTCGTAGGCGTCGTCCAGGTCGGCAATGGCCAGCAGGATTTCGTCCCGGCCGGGCGCGGGGGCACCGGGTGGCAATTCAGGCGGTGCTGGCGGTTCGGGCGGCACTGTTGCGGCGGCGGCCAGGGCGGCTGTCCGGCGATTGCTGATGAAGTAGATGGCGACCGCGGCGGCAATCAGCAGCACACCGCCGCCAATCAACAGCTCGTTGGTCTGGCTGCGCGGGGCGGCGATGGTATTGCCGCTGCCGTCGGTTACCTGGGTTGGTTCGCCGTTGAGGATGATGGTCAGGTCTGACCCGGCCGGGAGGTTGGATAGAGCGTAGCTGAGGAAGTTGCTGCCATCCAGGCTCTGCGCGCCGCCGCTAACCCATTGTCCATTGTCATCCAGCGCGACACCCACGTCGGGCAGCACCAGGTTGGCATTTACCAGATCGTAGAAAACGGGGTGTTCGATGGTTGTTTCGCCTTCGTAAGGGAGCGTGTAGCGGGTCAGGAGGCTCATGCTGGCCCGGCCGGGGCGGATCGGCACTGTGTCGGCCCAGGCATCTTCCAGGGGGATCATGTTGTTCACCGGCAAGAAGTTATCCAGCGAACCAAAGGTGCGCTGGAAGACGGGGTTTTGCGCCCCGGCCGGGAGCGCAATCTGCACCGTGCCTTCGCGGTTGTTGCCGGTGGGGCCAACATAGACCGTGGGGGAGCTGTTGCCGAACTGGTACAACTCGTTCACTACCACCTGCCCTTCGCCAAATTCTAGAATGACGTGGATCTGGTCAATCGTCACCCCGGCCGGGTCGGTAGTTGTGTCGTACACAATCACCGGTATCTCCAGGCTGGGCTGGCTGCGGCTGAGGGAGCCAAAATCGCTGCCAAACTGCACACCCTGATAATCCAGCGTCACCACGTAGACCAGGTCGGGGGCGACATCGGTCACTTCAAAGAAGAATGAGCCTTGATCGTCCAGGGTGGTGGTTTGGGTCAGGGCGATCTGGAAGTCGGGGCTGAAGGCGTTGAGGGTGATTGAGATGGGGGTGGTGAGCATGGCGTTTTGCGTGCCATTAAGCACCGAGCCGGCGATGGTCCCGGCCGGGAGGGGCGCAAAGGCGGCCTGCGGGTCTTCGTAGACATAGGAGAAGCTGCGGCTGTAATCTACCACCTGCCACAACGCATCCTCATCCAAGGTGTAGGTGTGGTCGGCGATGGTGTCCCCTTGCAGCGCGGTGAACACATCCTGGTTGCTGCGATTGGCCCAGTAGGTCTGGTCGGTGAGGTCAAAAGCCTCGGTACCGCTTTCACCGTGGCAGGATTGGCAATTGGCCTCATACACCACCTGGCCGGCGGCCAGGCTGTCGGCCGGCGTGGCCAGGCTGTAGACGGCGGCGATCAAGTCCCAGCGCGTGGCTTCGTCGATGGGGTTGCTGCTGGAAGGGCCAAAGGGGGGCATGGTGGGGCCGTTGTCGCCCATGATGCCGTTGGTGATGGTGGTAAACATCAATCCCGGCCGGGCCTGGCGAATGTATTCCGGGTCGGTAAAGACGACCGGCGGGACCGCCGAGCGCGCGGCCAACTCGCCATCGCCGTTACCCAGAGGGCCGTGGCAGTTGGCGCACCGTTCGGCATAGACTTGCAGACCGGCTGCGGCATCGGGTGGCGCCAGCGGGACCGCCGCCTCTTGGGCCGTGACCTGGAAAATGGTCAGCAGTAGAATGGCCGTAACAAGCAGCAGAGGAATGAGCAGCCGGGCAGCCCCGGCCGGGTGTCTTTTGTCAGGCATGTGCATTCCGGTAAGGTTGAGGGTTAGAACGACCGGCCGCAGTAAGCACAGAACTTGTCCTGGCTCTCGCGTGGCTGGCCGCATTGCGGGCAGAACCTGGCCATGGTTGGCTGGGCAACAACAGCCGCGGTGGCGGTGGGCGCGGTGGCGGGCGGCCCAGGCTTTTCTGGGCGGCGCGCGGCGCGCACCTGGGCAATGGCCTGTTCAATGTCGTCGTCCACGGCCGGTCGGGCGGCGGTGGCCACCATCGCCCCCTCGCCTGCGGCTCGTTTCTCGCGCATTAGGGCGATGGCGCGTTCAATTTCGTCGTCGCGGTGAGCCAGTTGGTATTGATCGGCGGCCCCGGCCGGATGGCCAGCCGCCTGATCCAGCGCATCGATCTGCTTCAGGAGTTCGGATGCCTCGGCCACCAGGCGCGGGCGCTGTTGTTCGTGGATGGCGGCCGGAATTTTGCCGGTTTCCAGGTCAAAGTCCAGCGCCCGGATCTGGTCCAGGATGACGTCCTTCTGCACTTCTAATGCCTGGCGCGGGGTCAACTCCAGCACGGGGGGGACCGTATGGGGCTGCCAAAGGGGACGGCTGATAAACAAAGCTACAATGAGTAGTAGCGCAACGCCGAGGAAAAAGGAACCAATGGTCATGAGTTTATTGGGGGGTGGCGATGGGCTTGTACCCCGGCCGGGCGGGGTGCAGGCTCATTCAGGCCACACCAGGTGGGTTACTGAGATAGTAGTTGGTTGATCTGGCCGTAGAGCAAATCCGGCGATACTGGGCCGATCTGCACATGGGAGACCTGTCCGTTCTTATCGATGAAAAAGGTCTCCGGCACGCCAGTGATTTCATAACTGTCAGAAATGGCCGAACGCAAATCGGGCGCGTTGGGATAGGTAATGTTGAATTCGCGCAGGTAGGCCAGCGATTTAGGTTCAGAGTCTACGTAGGCGATGCCGATGAAGACGACCTCGTCCCCAGGAAACTGGCGAGAGGCCTGCTCCAGCAGGTCGGCCTCCAGGCGGCACTCCACGCACCAGGAAGCCCAAAAATTGAGGACCACGACTTTGCCTTTCAAATCTTCTAGCGAAGCCACGGGGCGTGTTTCCCATTCGTAACCGTTGAAGAACTGCATTTCGAAGTCTGGCGCGGTCTGCCCGGCATCCGGCCGGGCCGCGTTTAGATTGACCATGCCCCAGCCTAACCCCCCTAAGACAATGGCAATGACCACCCAGATCACGATATTTCCCCAGCGGACCTTCTGCCCGGCCGGGGGGGTGGTTGCCTGATTCGTCGTGGGTGACATATCACTCATGATGGTACGGTCCCTTAACCTTTCTTAATTTCCTGCTCAATACGGGCAGCATAATCGTCCCTGGCGGTTGCGACCTGGTTGGTATCCGCCCCGGCCGGGGTCGGTTTGCCGGGCAGCTCCGTCTGGGCACGCTGCAAGCTGCGCATATAGCGGTAGAAAAAGAACCCGCCAATCACAACCGCCCCCAGGGGCAACAGCCAGACAACGAGATCAAAGCCCGTTTGCGGTGGTTCGGCCAGCACCCGGTCACCATACTGCAGCGCGAAATAATCTTTGATCTCCTGCTTCGACCGGCCTTCACTGAGCAGCGTGCGAATCAGTTCGCGCCAGTCAGAACAGGCCTGCGTGGGGCAAACATCCAGAGGCGTATTCTCGCACACCGGGCAGAACAACTCACCGGCCACATCATTCACTTCATCGTCCGTCACCGCGCTTTGCTGGGCCAGCGCTGGGGCAGCCAGCAGCAAAACAAGCAGCAGGAAGAGGATCAGCAATACGTTGCGTTTCACCTTGTCACCTTACTACTGATGAGATGCGGCGACTGGGGTCAGTTCCCGGCCGGTTGCACAGCCACCCGCCGGCGCGCCCGCGCCGCCACACTAACCCGCTCATCAATCGGGTCAGGCCAGGCCGCAATAAGGGTGCCAAGCACAAAGATAATGCCCCCTGCCCAAACCCAGTTAATCAGCGGATTCAGGTAGACGCGGAACGTGGCCAGGTTGGTAGAAGTCTGTTCCCAGTTCACCAGCAGCACATAGAAATCCTCGCTGATGGTGGAGCGCGCTTTCGGAATTGTCATGGGCTGACCGGAGCGCGTATACAGCTCCGTGCGTGGGTTCAGGGTACGCACAAACTCCCCATTGTAAAACACAGATACATCCGCTTCGGTAATCAACAGATCGTCCGGCCCAGGGTAGCGAGTAATGCCGTTGAAGGTCATGCTGTAATTGCCAAGGCCTACCGAATCGCCGCTTTGCAGCCGCACCTGCGTCTCTTGCTGGAAGAAATTGCTGCCAATGATGCCAAAAGCCATCACCAGCACGCCCACATGGATCCAATAGCCGCCGTAGCGCCGCCGGTTGCGCCCAATAAGATTGTTGAAGGCGGTCCAGGGAGATTCGCTGCGGCTGCGCATCCGTGCTCTGGTACCCTTCCAGAACTCCAGCAGCGTTAGAATGAGCGAAAAGAAGACAACATATAACCCCAACAGCGCCCCCCAACTGGTTACGCCCAAGAAATAGACGCCCACTACGGCCAACAGCGAGGCCAATGCCGGCCAGCGCAGGCCCATCCCCAGGCGCTTGAGGCTGGTACGGTACCACATGGTCAGGGGAGCCACGCCCATTAGCAGCAGCAGCACGACAAACAGAGGACCATTCACCTTGTTGTAGAAGGGTGGGCCAACGGTGGCCTTTTCCCCGGTAAATAGTTCAGAGATGATAGGGTAGTTGGTGCCCCAGAAGGTGGCAAACAAGATGCCCAAGATAATGAAATTGTTGAGCAAGAAGGCCGCCTCACGCGACAACAACGACTGCAAGTGGTTCGGTGAGGCCAGTTCTGCCCGCCGGCGGGTTAGCCAGTAGGCGGAGAAGGTAAACATGATGCCCATGAAGCCAAAGAAGAGCGGGCCAATGGCCGACTGGGCAAAGGAGTGCACGGAGGAGATAACACCGCTGCGCACCACAAAGGTGCCATAAACCAGCAAGCAGTAAGTCAGGACGATCAGGAACATGTTCCAGGTCTTGAACATGTTGCGCTTCTCCTGGATCATGACGGAGTGCAGGAAGGCGGTGCCGGCCAGCCAGGGCATAAAGGAGGCGTTTTCTACCGGGTCCCAGGCCCAGTAACCGCCCCAGCCGAGTACGTCGTAGGCCCAGCGCCCACCCAAAATCAGGCCCAGGCTCAAGAAGAGCCAGGCGGCCAGGGTCCAGCGGCGCGTGGTGCGGATCCAGCCATCATCCAGCTTGCCAGCCATCAGGGCGGCCATAGCGAAGGTGTAGGGAATGGTAAAGCCGGTGAAACCCAGGTAGAGCATGGGGGGGTGGATGATCATGCCCGGATGGCGCAGCAGTGGGTTGAGGCCGTTGCCATCGAGGGGCACCACGGCCAGGCGGGCAAAGGGGTTTTCGACGAAAACGGTGAGGGCCAGGAAGAAGATTTGGGTGGCGCTGGCAACCATGAGGGCGTAGGGCATTAGCTCGCGCTGGTTGTCCCACTTGCGGAACATGGCCGCGGCGGTGAAACCGGCCAGGAGCATGTTCCAGAAAAGGAGTGAGCCGGCCTGACCGCCCCACAGGGCGGAGACTTTCAGGTAGGTGGGCATTTCGCGGCTGGTAACGCGCCAGACGTACTCAACAGAGAAGTCGTTGAGGATCATCAGTGTGATGATGGCGGCACAGGCAAAGACGGTCAGGGGGAAGATGATCAGGGTGGCGTTGCGCGCGCTGGCAACCCAGCGCTCATCCTCTTTCTTGACGCCGTAGTAGGCCGCCCCGGCCGCGTAGATGGCCGTGAAAAAGGCGATGAAAATGGCTGCATAACCCAGGTCCGCAAGCATATTGATTCCTCATGCACTGCATTTCTTGCCGGTTCCAGCCCTTGGGCGGCTGGCTGCGGCTGGTTTGCCAATACATTCAGACTCATCGCCAGATAGCCGCTGCATACCCCTGGCTATCTGGCGATGAGTCTGGCAAAGACCCGGCCGGGATCAGGCTATCCTTCCACGGCGTTGGGATCTAATTCTTCATAACGCGTGGGGCACTTCAGGAGCAGACCGCCGGGATTGGCGTAGAACATCCCATCTGCCTGCGCTGTGCCTTCAACCAGCGCCTGCGCTTCATGCTGCAGCAGGTCCGGGACAGGCTCATTCATGGCCACAATGTGCAGCCGTTGGCCAGGGTTGCGGATGTCATCCACAATGTCGAACTCAAGGCGTGAGGTCTGGGCATCGATCTGCGTGTATTGGATTGAGTCGCCCACGACATAGCCAGAAACCCGCAAGTCTCGGCCAATCAGGCGGCTTTGCTCCGAATAAAACTCATCCACAGTTTTATAGAGCTGGGTAGAGCCGCTCATGGCGTTCACAATCAAAAATACGACGGCCGCCAGGATAACGATACCGCCGGCCACGAACTTCCATCGATTGGTGGCTGTAGGCTTTAACAGGGCTTCTTCAGATGGTGTGGTTGTCCAACTTGTCTCGGCCATACTGTCTCTCCTAGAAATGATTTGCTGTGCTTAAGAATACCAGACCCAAACGAGATACATAGTGATAAATGTCACGTGATCGTCACGCTTAAGACGTTGATTCGTCTTCGTTGCCAGATATCAGATCGTCTTCATCTTCATAATCATCGTCGTCATCGTCGTCATCGTCTTCATCGTCGTCATAATCATCGTCGTCGGCCAGTTCGCTTGCCTCCAGAATGGCCACTGCCTGGTCAGCATAGTCGTCTGGAACGGACACGTAACCGGTGCCCATAGGGCCAACATACAGCCCATGCACCATGCCGATGCTTTCTTGCCAGGCGCGGGCAGGAATACCTTCCGACTGCAGCCGGCCAGCGATGATTTGCGCCGGCAGCAGGCCCATCGTTTCGGCGACAATCTCCCACGTTACGGGTTCGCGCCCGGCCGGGGTCGTTTCCGTCGCCGCGGTATCCCGCAAATTCTTGGCTTCGGCCCGGCGTTCTTCATCATCCTGCCCTTTTCCCAGGGGTGCAGACAGCGGAATTGGGTAACTCATTGGTCAGAAAACCTCCTGTACCTGAGGTACATACCCGATGGTCAGTGCATCTGAAGAAGACCTTGCGCAGCGACTTGGCGACGCACCTGGCAAATTATACCCTATTTGGCCAGAATGGTGCTATCGAGCTTTTTTTCACAGATTCCGCTAATCGGATAAGGTTTGGGGCAAACGGGTGAGAACAGATGGGGCTATCAGACCTTCCCGGCCGGGAATCCCATTGCCCTTCTCGCCCCAAACAAGCTTCCGGCTTTGATTGCTGGTGCGCACCCATTGTGCTAAAATGCACGATTAAGAAGTCGAGAATCCACGGCAAAAGTAACGGGCTGATGCCCACAACCTGTGCCCAAGCAAAAAAGCAACAGGAGGGACTCTCTTGAAAGGTAACCTGCGAACAATTGTGGCGATAGTAGCATTGCTGCTCCTTGTGGGAGCGGCAACTCTGGTTCTGCCCTGGCTGCAACAACAAAACAGCAGCAGCGAAAGCAGCGGCGCGCTCATCGAAACCAACAACGACCCAATCACCGTATCCCTTGGTGGCTATCTCCTGGGTGACGAACTGGTGAAGGTTGCCCCATTGCAGGGTCTGGAGGGTACAGAGGTCAACCCCCTGGTGTGGTCACTGATCATTCTGGGCATCCTGATTGTGGGTATTGGTGGTCTGGCTGCGGTGCTGTACCTGGTGATAGTGCTGCTAGATCGCATCACAACGCGCACCAAAGAGGACCCGGCATTCCAGGCGAAAGTCACCCAGATGGAGCAGCGGCAAAAAGAGGTCTTCAAAGAGCTAGAAAAAACACAGCCGCCCACGCCCATTCCGGACCACAACCGGCCACGCTGGAGCGCCATTAGCACCGCCCTGGTCATTGTCATGTTTGTGGCTTTTGCCGCCATTGCGGTGGCCCAAACACTCCGGCCGGGGATGCAAGTAGAATTGCTGGGCACCCTCATGCCCGTCGCCGTACCGATTGTGCTGGTCGCCATGCTTCTGGCCGCAGTTATTCTGGTCATCACCGTGAAGCCCCGCCGCCTGGCCGCCGTAGATACCACCGACAATGAACCAGTCAACTGGTCTGCCCTGTGGGTTGCTGTCTCTGGTCTCGTCTTTCTGGGCATTGGCTTGGGGCTGCTATTTGCCGTTCGCACCACCGTTGGTGGTTAGCTGACCACCGCCTAGACCACTACGGCTGGCTGCCTTCATTTTACAGTTCAGCGGATGTGCCCACGTGGGGTCGCCCCCGGCCGGCACATCCGCCTTTTGTTTTCACCCGGCAAACACATGACCGACGAAGAGATTCAGGAACAGATTGAAGAAGTTCGCTTGCGGCTGCTAGAAGCGATTGAAGAACTGCCAGATGAAGCCCTGACCCGGCCGGGGGCCATCCAGGACTGGTCGGTCCGCGATTTCCTCTTCTTGATGTCCGCCTGGGAAGCCGAGCTGGTAACCGGACTGATGCAGGTGAAGCAGGGCAAAAGACCCCAGCGCCTGCTAGACGCCCTGGCCAACCGGGACGCCTACAACCAGGCTCGCCTGGCCGAAAATCCGGAACGAGACCTGGACCTGGTATTCGACGATTTGCAGCAGGCACAAGTGGCGCTGGAAGGCTGGCTGACCGAATTCAGCCAGCAGGAGCTAAACAAACCCAGCCGCTACAAATGGCTGGGCGACCGTTCACTGGCCCAAATCATCGCCGACGCCAGCTACGCCTATGAGGCCGCCTTTCTGCCGGCCATCGAACAATACGCCGACGCCTGGCTGGCCATGTCCGACATGGTTACCCTGGATGCCATTGACATTTTGGATTTTGGCGACGAGGCAAACGACAATGACACGACTGGTTGACATAAACGAAGCGGTGGCCGCGGCCCCGGCCGGGGCGCTGCTTATCGACCGCGGCTCGCTGGGGCTGCTCAAGTTCACCGGCGCCACGCGCCAGGACCTGATCCACCGCATGTCGACCCAGGTGGTGAATGGGCTGACAGCCGGCCAGGGCACAGCCACCATTCTAACCAGCGACATCGCCCGCATGATTGATCGCTTGCGGCTCTATGTGGGTGAGGATTTTGTCTATGCCATTACCGGCGAACAGAACAGCGACGCCATTGCCCGCTACCTGATGCGTTTCGTCTTCTTTAACGACGATTTTCACATTGCCGACCTCAGCGCGGCAACGGCGGTGCTGGGGGTGTATGGTGGGGGTGCCCGGCCGGGGCTGGCCCGGGCACTGGGCATCGACCCCGATTGGCCGCTGCACCATTGGCGCCCCCTCACCTGGCAAGGAACAACGCTATCCCTGCACCGCACAGATCCGGTCGCCGGCGATGGTTATCTGCTGCTGTGCCCGGCCGGGAGCCAAAGCGCCCTCTGGCAGGCATTGGTGGAGGGTGGTCTGCTCCCGGCCGGGGAAGATGCCTTCGACTACCTGCGCATTGCCGCGGGTCAGCCGCGCTTTGGCCGGGAAATAACCAGCGACTACATCCCGCTGGAAGCCAATCTTTGGGCCGACGTCTCCTTTGCCAAGGGGTGCTACATTGGCCAGGAGATCATTGCCCGCATGGAGAGCCGCGGCCGGCTGGCCAAGCGGCTTGTCCGCCTGCGGCCCCACGCTCCGGTAACGGCCGGGAGCGAAATAGTGGCCGGCGATCGCCCGGCCGGGGTCATTACCTCAGCCATGGACGGCCCGCTCGGCCCGGTCGCCCTCGGCTATATCAAAACCGCCATCCTGGCCGCCGAGGAGCCAGCCGCGCTCACCAGCGACGGCATCCCCCTGACCCTGCTGGCCGGCGATTGAGCCGGCAGGCGTGGGTAAACCGCAGTACTAATCTGCCGGCCAGCCCAGGCCACCCTCTCATTTTGCTCTTATCGAAATGTAATGCTTTGTTTATGTTTCTTAGCTATATTGTTGTCAGGTTCGGTTAGGGGTTTTTTTTGAGGAACTTCCCCCCCCCTCCCCCAAACTGGCACGAGAGAAACGCGACTGGAACAACCCTAACCAAGCTAAGGACAATGCCTGCCCCTCCCTCAAACTTGGCATTGGCCGCCAGGTAGTCAGGTACTCCCCTCCTGGTGCCCGATTACCGCGGACAAACCGCCCTCTTCCCCAGAGGGCGGTTTTTCTTTTTGGGTTCTGGCGGGTTTAGTGGGATCACTGGCCCATACGGCAAAGGTGTTGTGCACCCGCCGCTGCCCGGAAAAGTGAAACGGGCCACTGGATGCAGGTGGCCCGTTTCTGTACGTCTCTCTGTAGGTATTCAAATGCTCCTCACCAAGTGGCTAGCTGCCACGTTCACCCAGCTACCCTCCACCCTGCCTAGATAGTCACTGCGCAAGCCCTACAGAAATGAAGAAAAAGCTACCAAATCAGACTGTGCGTGCGGAGTGCATGCAACTACATCACATTAAGTTTAGGTGACTGAAGCGCCCCACGGGGTCACTGTCAAGCCATCCCGATACCAAATCATGTTTTGACTCGCCACGTCTAACTCTGTTTGGTAGCTTTTCTATTTCTGTTTGTTAACCCACCTAGATAATACGCCACCTTCCCTGTTTCCATTAGTGACAGATGTCAGCTTCCAAATGTTACATCCGTCACTTCCGCCAAAAATGATTATTTACCTTTCCCGGCCGGGGTGCGGCCATCTATTTCTTCACCCGCTTGCTCTCCCACGAGGCATGAATTGTCAGGTAGCGCAGCCAGCCGCGCACGGTCAGCTCATTCAGACTATTGTGGGGGATGGTCAGATCAACCGGCACCTGCTGCTCTTGCAGTTGCCGGGCAATGCTCAGCGTCTCCTGCCGCGTGGCCTGGAATGCCGCCTGGAGCTGGGCCAGGCTTTCCTCTTGCCCCGGCCGGTATCCGTCATACTCCTCCACCAGCAGCGGCTCACCCAGCGCCACACGCAGCCGGCGCTGCCCCCACCGCTCAATACCAATAACATGGCTCAACGCCTGCCGGTTCTCCGGCGTGTCCGGCGCGCCGGTGATGGTGGTAGTAATCTCCCGGCCGGTAACCACCAGGTCCTCCGTCAGCTCAGCCAGGCTTTTGCTCCTGGCCGGCCGCTCAAGCATCAGGCTGCGAAACAGATAGCTAGAAATACTCATTGTTACACACCTACTCGGCCCGTCTAAGTCGCCAGTTCATAAAGCTCCACCAGCACCCCACCCGTCCCCTTGGGATGCACAAACGCATACTTGCGCCCATCACTACCCACCGTCGCCGTCTCATCAATCAGCGGCACCCCCTCCGCCCGCAGCTGATCCAACGTCGCCCCAATATCATCCACCTCAAAGCAGATATGGTGAATACCCGGCCCCCGCTTCTGCATGTAGCGCGCCACGCCGCTGGCCTCATCCGTGGGCTGCAGCAGCTCAATCGCCGTGTCGCCCACCGGCAAAAAGGCCACCTCCACCGCCTGGCTGGGCACACCTTCCACGTGATCCAACGCCAGACCCAACTTAGCCACCCAAAAATCTATGGCCGCCGTTAATTCTGGCACCACAATGGCAATATGGTTAATCTTCTTGATCATCAAAAGACCTCACTACAACTGGTAACTGGGTTGGTATTCGCCCCAAACCTGGCGCAGCGTGTGGCATATCTCTCCCAGCGTCACATCATTTTCCACACAGGTCACAAACAGCGGCATTAAGTTCTCCTCAGTTTGGGCCGCGGTGGCCAACTGCTGCCGCAGCGCACTTACCCGTTCATTGTCACGCCCGGCGCGCAGCGCTGCCAGCCGTGCCCGCTGAGCCGCCTCAATGGCCGGGTCCAGGTGCATCAGCTCCGGATCACGCGCTTCCGGCTCCACAAACTTGTTCACCCCAACCACAATCGCCTGCTGCCGCTCTAATGCCTGCTGGTAGCTGTAGGCCGCGTCCTGAATCTCCCGCTGCACGTAGCCCGCTTCAATCGCCGGCAGCATCCCACCCATCTCATCAATGGTGTCGATGTAAGCCATCGCCCGGCGCTCCAGCTCGTCGGTCAGGGATTCCAGGTAGTAAGCACCGGCCAACGGGTCAACCGTATCGGTAACACCACTTTCATAAGCGACCACCTGCTGTGTGCGCAGCGCCAGGCGGGCCGCTTCGGCCGTGGGCAGCGCCAGCGCTTCGTCATAGCCATTGGTATGCAGGCTTTGTGTGCCCCCCATCACCGCCGCCAGCGCTTGCAGGGCCACGCGCACAATGTTGTTTTGCGGCTGCTGCGCCGTTAGAGTGCTCCCAGCCGTTTGCGTATGGAAGCGCATCCGCCAGCTTTTGGCATCTTTGGCGCCAAAGCGGTCGCGCATGATCCGCGCCCACATCCGGCGCGCAGCGCGAAATTTGGCCACCTCCTCCAGGAAGTTATTGTGGGCATTAAAGAAGAAGGAAATCTGGTCGGCAAACTGGTCCACATCCAGGCCCGCTTTCAGCGCCGTCTCCACATAGGCAATGCCGTCGGCCAGGGTAAAGGCGATCTCCTGCGCCGCCGTGCTGCCCGCCTCCCGGATATGGTAGCCAGACACGGAGATGGTGTTCCAATGGGGCACTTCCCGGCTGCAATAGTCAAAGATATCGGTGATGAGGCGCATAGAGGGGCGCGGGGGGAAGATGTAGGTGCCGCGGGCTACGTACTCCTTCAGAATGTCGTTTTGGATGGTGCCGCGCAGCTTGCTGGCGGGCACGCCCTGCCGCCGGGCCACGGCAATGACCATCGCCAGCAGTATCCCGGCCGGGGCGTTAATCGTCATGCTTATGCTCACCTTGTCCAGGGGCAGGCCATCCAGCAGCAGCGCCATGTCGGCCAGACTGGGCACACTCACCCCAACCTTACCCACCTCCCCCATAGCCATCGGGTCATCCGCATCGTAGCCAATCTGCGTAGGCAGGTCAAAAGCCACCGACAGGCCCGTTTGCCCCTGGCTTAGCAGGTATTTGTAGCGCTCATTCGACTCGGCCGCCGTGCCAAAACCGGCATACTGGCGCATCGTCCAGAAGCGCCCCCGGTACATGGTGGGCTGCACGCCTCGCGTAAAGGGATATTCACCAGGAAAACCCTGTTGTTCTGCGTAGTTGGGATCCTCCCCGGCCGGGACATACAACCGCTCCACCGGAATCCCCGAACTCGTCTGAAAAGTCTCGCGCCGCTCCGGAAAACGCTGCAACTGCGGCAGCACCATTTCCCGTTCCCATCGTGTCTTGTCGTCTTGCACTGTGCTCATTCACTCACTCTTCATAGGGTCACATTGTTACCTCTGCCGCCTCACAACGCCGGGCGGCAGTTTACGTTACATAGCATAGCCGCATTTACCGGCCGGGGAAGCGACACCAGGCACATATCTAGGGTGAACATTGTCACCTCTTCGGCCGCCCAGGGCAGCCAGCAAAGCGCGCGCCCCACCCCACCAGGCCGACAACCAGCACAACATTTCGCCGGCAAGGCAGCGGCGTTAACGCCCCGGCCGGGAACGCCGCCGCCACACCGCCCACAACACCGCCAGCAGCGCCGCGCCGCCAGCCACACCCAGCGCCTGTTCGCGCGTCGGCTCCGGCCGTTCGCGATACTCCCCAAACAGCCGCTCGCGGAAGGCCGCCAGGCCCAGCCGGTGAGCGCGCAGTTGCAGCCGGCGCAACAACGGCTTCAGGTAGTCGGGCAGGCCCTCACCCGGCCGGGAGAGCGCCTCCATCACCAGCACCACCTGCTGGCGGTCCCGCCATTCCACCCACACCGACCATTGCCCCACTTCGTCATGCACCGCCGTCGTCACGCAGCAAAACCCATGGCGCTCCGGTTCGTCAATAACCTCACACACCTCATTCATCGTCAGCACTTCCACCACCGGCAACCCCAGCAGGCGCACCACGCGCACCCGCTGCAAAATGCGGTCGCCCGGCTGCGCCCAGCGCTCCTGCTGCGAAAAATCAGCCGTGAAGCGCAGCACGCCCGGCGGGTAAAACTGATAACGCATGATCAGGTCAGCCGCCCGCGCAAACAACCGGCCGGAACTATCGGCCGCAATCAGTTCCTCATACCGGTCATGGTGCCAGCCCGCCCCCTCCGCCAGGCCATGGGCATAGAAAGTGCGCGGCGTTTCGCGCCAATCGGCCAGGTAACGCCCATCATGATCCTGCCGATCCAAAAAAACACGCTTGCCATGTGTTGGGTAGCTCATGGTGGTCTCTCCTGCAAGACACGTTCGCCTCAAAGGCTGTCCAGACGTGGCCATGTCTGCACCCTCATTTTACCGCAAAACGCGGTCGCTGTAAGCAGTCTCGTCCCCGGCCCCTGCCCACTCCTCGCGGCCGGAACTCTTGGGCGGAACCGTCCTACAACATTCGCCTGGCCAGACGCCAGGCTGGTCATAAGGCAGCCAGCGCCGCGGCCGCCGCCAGCCCGGAGAGCGCCGCCCCTTCCACCCGCGGCCCGGCGAAAATATCGCCAGCAAACAGCAGCGGCGGCGGACCGGGCACCACCAGGCACGGCTCCGGGTAGGTGAGGCGGGGAATGCTGTAACGCCAGCGCTGCTGCTGCACCATGAGCACGCGGCTGCCCAGCCAGGAGCGGGCTTCGGCCAACAGCAGCCGGGCTACCTCTTCCGGCGCGGTCTCGTAATGGGTCCGGCTGAATTCGGGGGTGGCGTGGATGGTCACGGCGTGCACCTCTGGGGAAATCCCTTTTTGCGTGTTGTCGGCCAGCCAGCCGATGATCTCGCCGCCCGGCCACATACCCCCCGGCCGGGGCACGCCACTCGGACCCTCCAACACAACCAGCAGCGCCAGGCAAGGGTCATAACTCAGCCCGGCCAGCGCGGCCTGGGTCACCTCCGGCAGGGCCACGCCGCCCGCCGCCAGCAGAGCCAGCGATTGGGGCACCGGTGGGGTAAGCAGCAGCGCCCCGGCCGGGTATTGCTGACCATCGGCCGTGTGCACCAACCAGCGATCAGCCTGTGCCACGACAGCCGTCACCTGGCAGGCCAGGCGCACGTCCAGCCCGGCAGCCAGGTGCTTGGCCACGGCGGTCATACCGCCCACGCCCCGGTAACGGGGATGGCCATCATTCAGCCAACTACCGTCACCCACGGCAAAGCCCCGGCTCCACTCCGCCACCACGCCCGCCGCCTGCCAGCCGGCCACCAGCCGGGCGAATTCGTCGCTGCGCACCGTGAAGAACTGCGCGCCATGGTCCAGGACAGCCATCGTCCCGGCCGGGGTTGGAATGCGCCGGGTAGCCATGCGCCCTCCCACCCCCCGCCCCTTGTCCAGGATGGTCACCTGCCAGCCCTGCGCTTGCAGGCGCTGGCCGGCCAGCAGCCCAGCCAGACCGGCACCAAGAATCAGGCATTGCTTCGGCAGTGGATCAGCCATCGTGTATCAGCCTTTGGAGCGCAAAACTTCGCCCCCAATCTTAGCGTGTTGGCGTCGGCGTTGGCTGGCTAAAGAGCAAATTTTGGAACGTCAGCCGCCAGCCGCCATCCTGGCCGTCGTCACATGGCTCAATGCGCAGGCCGCTGGTAACCGGGCTGCCCTCGGCCAACACCACGCTGTAACTAACGCCCGGCTGCATGGTAAAGTCCCCGTAACCTGGCCCTTTGCCTGGCTTGAAGCCGGTGAAGAAACGGTCCTCGCCCGCCTCCCAACTCACAATCACCTCAACGCCGGGCAGAGGCTGCAGAACTGCATCCTGCACCTCCACCTCAATGCGCTGCACCGCCACACCCGGCTCGCAGACGCGCTCCTGGCTCAGCAGCCGGTAAACCGGCGGCGGCGAAGGCGTTGGGGTGATGCTGGGGGCCGGGGTACTGGTAGGCGCTGGCGTCTCGGTGGGCGGACGGGTCAGGGTGGGGGTTGGCAGCAGTGTCGGCGTGATGGTCGGCCCGGCCGGGGTGGGTTGGGGTGTCACCGGCGGCGGCAGCGGCGTCGGGCCAAAAAACGAGAGGGCCGGGCTGTCGGCACCCAATGCTTCGGTCAGCAAGGCCAGGTTACGCACATAGCCCGGCGGGCGAGCCTCACGCAAATAGCGCTCAAACAGAGCCGCCACCGTCTGGCCAATTTGCGGGTCCTCCAGGGCAGCCAGCCGCGCTTCGGTGCGCGCCCAATCCCCGTTGGCCGCATAAGCCTGACTCACCAGAAAGAGATACTCTTCTTTGTAGCGCTGGCTCAGGCGGGCGGGGCTGGCATCCACGTACACCACCGGGCTTACCAGCCAGGCATACGCCAGCCCGCTAACCAACCCCAGCAGCAGCCCCAGCAGCACAAAGCTGGCGGCGGCCACGCGCGGCCGGCCGGTGTCCGTCTGCTGCTGCCGTTCGCGGAACTGCTGATAGCGCCTACTCCTGAACATCGTCTGTCTCCAGCGCCGGCAAATAGGGGGCCATGGCCGGGGAGTAGAGGCCCAGATCATTGGCCAGCCGGACCAACTGGCGGATTTCTGTTTCGTCCCGGCCGGCCAGGATATAGTCCACCGTGAACTTCACCAGCCACCCGGCCGGGTCATCTGGATTCAAGCTGTACAGCCGCTGCCGGGCCGCCTCCAGGTCACCATCCTCACCATAGGCGGCAGCGATCAACAGAGTGTAATCTTGCCGGTACTGCTCCTGCAAGATAGTAGGATTGGCCTCGGTCACCTCCAGGGGCCAGGCAACCCAGCCCACATACAGCCCCAGGGCCACCCCCAGAGCCAGGCCCAACGCCAGCCAGACGACCGCTCGCAACCAGCTTCGCATCATCACACCGTCAAACATTACCCCATAAAAAAAGGTCACCCACCACCTGATGAGTAACCCCATTTTTTGCTTTGCCCATGTCCGGGGCTATAATCCGCTCGCTTAATGCCGAAGGTGGGAATCGAACCCACACTCCCGAGGGAACACGATTTTGAGTCGTGCGCGTCTGCCTGTTCCGCCACTTCGGCTACAAGCGCAGAGTATAAAACAAGCACCATGATCTGTCAATGAAAGTTGAACCGCATGACAACGAGGCATGGCTCATCCGCGAGGCCCAGAAGGGGGATGTTAGCGCCTTCAACACGTTGGTGCTGCACTACCAGAGCACGGTTTATAACGTTGCCTACCGGATCATGGGCGACCCTGGCGTCGCCGCCGATGCCACGCAGGACGCCTTCATATCGGCTTACCAATCCCTAAACCACTTTCGCGGCGGCAGTTTCCGGGCCTGGCTGACCCGTATTGTCACCAACGCCTGTTACGATGAACTGCGCCACCGTAAACGCCGCCCCCAATCCTCACTAGATGAGCTAACGGAAGAGAACGAGTCGTTCGATGGACTGACCAGCGACGTGGTCGGGCCGGAAGAGCACCAACAGCAGGTGGAGCTGGTTGCGGCCATTGAACGCTGCCTGGGCGAACTACCCGCCGAACAGCGAATTGTGGCGGTGATGTGTGATGTGGAAGGGTACGACTACAATGAGATCGCCGACATCGTGGCAGTATCGCTGGGCACGGTGAAGTCCCGGCTGAGCCGCGCGCGGGCCAGGCTGCGTGACTGTTTGCAGGGTTATCGGGAACTACTGCCGCTTGATTATCGTCTAACGTAGTAGAAGTTAAATCCCGCAACGCCGGGGCTGGCCATTGGGCTGCCTGCGGCGGGTAAGCAAAGAACGATGTTAGATTTTGTAAGGAATTGGGGCAAATCGGCAGATGAAAAGCGCCAGGAACGGCTAAATGCCTACGTGGATGGCGCTTTAAGCCCCGCAGCACGCCAGCAGTTTGAGCAAGAGTTGGCGCAGGATGCGGCGCTGCGGGATGCGGTTGCCCAATTGCAGCAGATTAAGGCCACTCTCCGGGCGCTGCCGCCCCGGCCGGTGCCGCGCAACTTCATGCTGGACCCGGCCCTCTATGGTCGCCCGGCCGGGAACCCGGCCGGGCAATGGTACCCGGTGCTGCGCGCCGCCACCGCCCTCTCCGCCCTCCTGTTTGTGGTGGTGTTGGTGCTAAACCTATTCCTGGCCGGCGGTGGCGCCCCCGCCATGAGCGAAATGGCCGCCCAAGATATGGCCGAAGCTACCGGCGTGGTTCCCGCAGCCGAAGAACCCCTGGCCAAGGACACAGAGACCACCGCGACAGAAAACGTGGACACCGCCAGAGAAGGGGAAGCCGCCATGGAAGAGGCGATTGAAGCGCCGGCCCCAATGGCCACGGCAGACGCGGCCGAGTTGGCCGCCGCGGCCGCGCCCACCATGGAAATGACCCCCACCGTCGAAACCGCCGCCGCCGATGAAGCTCCACCCGCCGCCGGGGGGGGGCCGGCAATGGGTGGCGCTGTGGCCGCCCCAACGGCCACGGCTACCTTGCAGCCCACCCCCACAAACCCGCCCCTACCCAGCCCCACCGGTGTGCCACAGCCAGCCCCCGTCCTGGCCCCGGCCGGGGAACCCACCAACTGGCTCAACGTAGCTGCCATTGGGCTGGGCGGGCTGTTCCTGCTGCTCCTCCTCTCCCTGCTCTGGGTGCGCCGCCAGCTCTAATGGACAACGCTTCTGCCCGCCCCCCCAACAGCGCTCCGGCGTTTATGGTTTACTGCCCGCGCTGTGCCACGCCGCTCGTCACCCGGCCGGTGAGTGACAAGCTGCGCCGGGTATGCCCCGCCTGCGGCTACATCCACTTCACGGACCCCAAGGTAGGGGTGGGGGTCCTGGTAGTGCATGAGGGGCGGGTCCTGCTGGTGCGCCGGGCCGTGCGGCCAGAGATTGGCAAGTGGAGCATCCCGGCCGGGTTCCTGGACCAGGGCGAGGACCCACAGGTAACAGCGGTGCGCGAAGCCCAGGAAGAGACCGGCCTGCAAGTCACCATCGATCACCTGCTCGACGTCTACTACACCCCCCCATCGGGCAGCGGCGGCGCTTCTGTCTTCATCCTTTACCGCGCCACCCTGGTGGGCGGCCAACTGCGGCCGGGCGACGATGCCGACGAAGCCGGCTTCTTCCGCCTGGACAACTTGCCAGAGCTGGCCTTTGCCAGCACGCGCGACGCCATAAGGCGGCTGGGCGGGAATGCGTAAGGACTTAGCGGGCCAGGGGTAGATTGGGCGCCAGGGTAACCAAGCAGCACACAACCGGGTTCACTTCTCCCACCAATGCTCCTCGGCATCGGGCCAATCGATCACGGCGTGGCGCTGCACAACCAGCAGCCCCTCCTCCGTTTGCAGACCAATAGCCCCCAGGTCCCACCACACCACCCGGCCGGAGAGGGTTTGGCCGCCGCGCAAGGTTAGCATAGCCGGCGCCTGGCTTTCCAGCGCCCGCTGCACGTAGAAAGTCAGGTATTTGCGCGCCCGCGCATTGTGCCATTGGAACTCGGCCAACGGCCGGCCATAAAACCGGGCCAGGCCGGCTATGAGCGCTTCATCCGCGACCGGCCGGTACCGCTTCTCTGCCTGGCTGACAGCGCCAGGCAGTGCCCCCTCCAGCGCCTCGGCAATATCCTCTGGCGTCAGACCAGGGCGCATGGCTCGCAAATAGCGCAAATGGTCAGAGAGGCTCATGCCGGCGTCTCCTTATGGTAATAGGCCAGGGCCAGCTTGTGCACGGTCGTCTCGCGGCCATCCGCTTGCAGGATAGTGATGAAGTAGGGGGAGTAGCCAGTAACCCGGCCGGTGAGCTTCTCACCGTTCAACAAGACGAACTGGAGCACATCCCCGGCCGCCTGGCAAGCCGTCAGGTAATTCTGTTCATATTCGTCGATGCCTTCGGGCAGGCTGGCACGGCGGCGGCGGGTCCCGGCCGGGCGCTCCGATTCGTCCATCTGCTTAAAATCCGCCACCTTCTGATGATACTCACCCAACAACTGGCGTACTTCAACCAGGGTCAGCTCCTGAAGCGGCTTGCCGGCCGCCGCCACCAGGACCGTTTCATCATCCCCCACAATCCTGGCCAGGTTTAGCAGGTGTTCGATCTGTGTCGGCCGGGCCATGCGTTCGGGGCGGGCTGGCGCCTCCTTAGGCTCCTTCTTGGGCATGGGCTTGGGGGCCGGGTCTTCCGGCTCCGGCCGGGGCGCTTTGTCCTCCACCGCCCGGCGCGCCGGTGGGTCAGACTGAATCTTGATGTCCAATTCATCCACAAACAAGGCCCGGGCCAACCGGGCCAAATCCGCGATGCGCACCGGCTGTCCCTTCTCATACTCAATAATCGATACCGCCGGAACACCCGACTTGCCGGCCAACTGCTGAACAGACAAGCCCCGCTTTTTTCGCAGTTTCCACAAATCTTCAGCCATATGTTATCCTTTGCGCAACAACAGGTTATTCTGACCACCTGAGCTTGCTGGTAGCTCGCAACATGGATTGCCGCAATCCCCGCCAGGCACACGGCACAACTCACGGCAACCCTGGGCCTGACAATGAGGTGGCCCACACAGTAACACAGCCCATTCTACCAGAAAACCGGCCGCGTTCATATCCCCGCGCTGGCGCCGGGCAGCATTCCTTGACGCCCATCTACCCTACCAATAAAATCCAGATAATTCTCTGGCCTTTCCAACCAATTCCCGAACCGCATCCCGGCCGGGTTCCACCCCATGGATACGACAATGACCAACATACCCGCCCATTTTCAACTGAACACTTCCCCCGTCGCCCGGCCGGGAGCCACCATCACCGCCCCCCAGGTCCGCTTCACCCTGCTCACCGCCCGCCTCATCCGCCTGGAATACGTCCCGGCCGGGGCGGCCTTCACCAACCAGGCCAGCCAGGCCTTCTGGTTCCGCGACCAGCCAGAACCCGATTTTCAGGTTAGCTACGGTAACGATGGCGCCATCGACGTCACCACCCACTACCTGGCACTGCGCTACCGGCCGGGGCACACCCCCGGCTTCCGCCCCGACAGCCTCAGCATCCACATCCACGCCACCAACACCACCTGGCACTACGGCGACCCCGACCACGGCAACCTGCGCGGCACCACCCGCACCCTGGACCAGGTCAGCGGCCATACCCTGCTAGAACCCGGCCTGCTCTCGCGCCAGGGCTGGGTCGTCGTCGACGACTCGCACAGCCTGCTCTTCAACGATACCGGCTGGCTGGAACCGCGCCCCACCCCGGCCGGGGCGCTCGACCTCTACTTCTTCGGCTACGGCCACGACTACCAACAATGCCTCCACGACTACACCCTGGTCACCGGGCCGGTGCCCATGCTCCCCCGCTGGGCCTTGGGCAACTGGTGGAGCCGCTACTGGGCCTACACCCAGGAAGAGCTGATGAACCTCATGCGCGACTTCCGCCGCCACGAAGTGCCCCTCTCCGTCTGCATCATCGACATGGACTGGCACACCACCGAAACAGGCAACAGCAGCCGCGGCTGGACCGGCTACACCTGGAACAACGAACTCTTCCCCAACCCCGGCCGGTTCATCAACTGGCTGCACCGCCAGGGACTAAAAACCGCCCTCAACCTGCACCCCGCCGACGGCGTTCACCCCCACGAAGCACAGTACAACGCCATGTGCCAGGCCATGGGCCAGGACCCGGCCGGGGGGCAGCCCATCCCCTTCAACATCGCCGATCCCCAATTTGCCCACGCCTACTTCACCCTCCTGCACCACCCCCGCGAAGCCGAAGGCGTCGACTTCTGGTGGACCGACTGGCAGCAAGGCGGCCAGACCACCCTACCCGGCCTGGACCCACTCTGGTGGCTAAACCACCTGCACTTCTACGATTTAGGGCGCGACGGCCACAAACGCCCCTTCATCTTCTCCCGCTGGGGTGGCCTGGGCAACCACCGCTACCCCATCGGCTTCTCCGGCGACACCTTCGTCAACTGGGAAACGCTCGCATTTCAGCCCTACTTCACCGCCAGCGCCGCCAACGTGGCCTACGGCTGGTGGAGCCACGACATTGGCGGCCACATGTTTGGCATCGAGGACAGCGAATTATACACCCGCTGGGTACAGTTCGGCCTATGCAGCCCCATCCTGCGCCTGCACAGCACCAAGAACGCCTACCACGAACGCCGCCCCTGGGGCTTCGACCGGGAAACCTTCCGCGTCACCCGCCAGGCCATGCAGTTGCGCCACGCCCTCATCCCCTACCTCTACACCCTGGCCTGGCAGAACCACACCGGCGGCATCGCCCCCATCCGCCCCATGTACCACGATTACCCCAACGCCCCCGAAGCATACCACTGCCCCCACCAATACACCTTTGGCCCCGACCTGCTGGCCGCCCCCTTCACCACACCGCGCGACCCGGATACGCGCCTCAGCCGGCAAGTGGTCTGGCTGCCCGCCATCCCCCCGGCCGGGGACGACCCCACCGCCGACAACCACTGGATTCACGCCTTCACCGGCCGCAGCTACGCCGGCGGCCACTGGCATGCCATCTACGGCACCCTGCACGACATCCCCGTCTTCGCCCGGCCGGGGGCCATCATCCCCCTCAGCACCCTGCGCGGTTGGGGCGGCGTCGAAAACCCGGCCGAGATGACCATCGTCATCTTCCCCGGGGCCGACAACCAATTCAACCTGTACGAAGACGACGGCGAAACAACCGCCTACCAGCAAGGGGCCTACGCCCTGACCCCCTTTAGCCAGCAGTGGCAGCCGGGCGAACTCCAGTTCGACATCCGGCCGGCCACCGGCGACCTCACCCACCTGCCCAACCGGCGGCGCTACACCCTCCTCTTCCGCGGCATCCACGAACCAACCGAAGTGCGCGTGCTGGTCGATGGCCTATCCCGGCCGGTCAACATCCTATACGACGAACCCACCTACACCCTACAGCTAGAACTGGACGATCTGCGCGCCGGCCAACACCTCAGCATCACCCTCAAAGACGAAAAGCTGCTGGCCCGCCACGACCCGCGCCCCGACCTGTGCCGCGACATGCTCCACGCCTTCCGGCTGGAAACTGGCACCAAAGCCGCCATCGCCGACCGGCTAAGCGACATCCTGGCCGATCCCCGCCTGCTCAACGATTACGCCATCCCCCTGGCCCCCGCCCACACCCGCGCCCTGCTAGAGACCATCCTACAAGCCGGCATCACCCACATCAAAAACGCCGGGCCAGAGGAGCGGCTGGTACTCTGGAACAGCCAGCAGCACCCGGCCGTGACCTATCGCCTGAACGCCTTCACCGAACTGCGCTGGCAAACCGACCGCCACTACCAGCCGGAGCAAGGCCTCGTTCCCACCGTCCACATCCTCCCCCTGGCCCAGCTAAACGCCTATCACCGCTGGCAGCTCACCTTCAACTACGGCGATATCTTGTCCCTACCCTACGACGGCGTGAGCGAGTAACTGAAAACTCGCAGGAGTTACCATGAGAAACACAATTCGCTGGGGCCTGCTCTCCACAGCCAACATCAACCGCCGGCTCATCCCAGCCATCCGCGCCTCGCAGCGCGGCGAACTGGTGGCTGTGGCCAGCCGCAGCCAGGCCAGCGCCAACCAATACGCCGCCACCTGGGCCATTCCCCACGCCTTTGGCAGCTACGAGGCAATGCTGGCCTCAGATGAGATCGACGCGGTGTACATCGGCCTGCCCAACCACCTGCACGCCCACTGGAGCATCAGGGCCATGGAATTGGGCAAGCACGTGCTGTGCGAAAAGCCCTTTGCCCTCACCCTGGACGAAGTGGAGGCCATGATCGCCACCGCCCACGCCACCGGCCGGGTCCTGGCCGAAGCCTTCATGTACCGCCACCACCCCCAAACCAAAATCGTCGGCGACTGGGTGCGCACCGGCCGGCTAGGCGACATCAGCCTGGTGCGCGGCATCTTCAACTTCGCCTTTACCAGCCGCGACAACATCCGCCTGGTGCCCGAATGGGGCGGCGGCTGCCTGTGGGATGTGGGCATCTACCCCCTCAGCTTCGCCCAATTTGTCATGGGCGGCCCACCGGAGTGGGTGAGCGGGGCACAGTGGCTGGGCGAGAGCGGCGTCGACGAGACATTTGCCGGCCAGATGGTCTACCCTGGCGGCCGGCTGGCCCAAATCGCCAGCGCCTTCCGTACCCCGTTCCAAACCTACTTCGAGGTCATTGGCACAGCCGGGCGGCTCTATTTGAACAAGCCATTTGTGGGGCTTGAAGAAAACCGGCAGCTTCTGTTCTACCCGGCCGGGGGCGACCCCCAAGAAATCCCCGTGCCCGAACAAGCGCTGTACGCCGGCGAGGTCGCCGACATGCACGCCGCCATTCTCGACGGCCAGCCCCCCTACCTCACCCTGGCCGAAACCCGCAACCACATCCGGACCTGCCTGGCCCTCTACCAATCCGCCCGCACCCGCCAGACGGTCGCCCTATAACCGCCGCTGAACGCCAGTACCTAACGCCAATCACGGACTGACCATGCCCTACAACGTCTACCTGGAAATGAACCCGGCCGGGACCACCCTGGCCCACATCCCCGAACTACCCGGCCTCTGCTTGCGCGGCGACAGCCAGGAAGCAGCCCTGGCCGCCCTGCCCCAGGCCATCGACAGCTACTTCCAATGGCTGCAGCAGCATGGCGAGCCACTGCCCAGGCCCGACACCATCACCTGGCAGGTGGTTGAAACCATCCACGACTTCGGCCCCTTCCAGCGCGGCGACAAAGCGGCCCTGTTCGCCGCCGACAAAGCCCCGCTCAGCCGCGAAGCGCTGGAAACCCATCTGCGCTACGCCGGCTACGGCCGGGCCGACCTGCTGGCCCTCACCCGGCATTTGCCCGAACAACTGCTGGAATGGCAGCCCAACGACCAAACCATGAGCATCCGCCAGATTCTGAGCCACGTTGGCGGCAGCGCCCAATGGTACGTTTCCCGCCTGGTCGAGGCCGAGACCCTACCCCCCGAATGGGAGCATGACGACGAACTGGGCGTCTTCGATTTCCTGGCTTTGCAGCAGCGTACTGTGTCGCAGCGGCTGCGCCAGCTCACCGAGGAGGAGTTGGTCCAGGTCACCTTTCCGGCCATGTGGAGCTACCACCCCGACGAGATGTGGACGGCGCGCAAGGCGCTGCGCCGCCTGGTGGAGCATGAACTGGAGCACGTCGCCCAGGTGCGCCAGGTGCTGGCCCAATGGCGGGCTCACTTCCTGGCCCACCTGGCCGCCGAACGGGCTGAGCTGCTGTTCCTGCTCATTGGGCTGGATGAGGAGACGCTGGCATCCCGGCCGGTGTTCGATAACAGCAGCGCCAAAGAGCTGCTGGCCCACATCGCCGCCTGGGACACGCTGCACACCGGCCGCATCCGCCTGGCCGCCCAGGGGCGCGCCGCCGAAATCCCCAGCCTGGTACTAGACGAGTACAACGCCCAGCTACAGGCCCAGCACCAGGGCTGGCCCCTGGCCGAAGCGCTGGCCGTATTCACCACCGCCCGCCAGGAATTCCTAAACACACTGGCCGGACTAAGCGATGAGGAACTGCACCGGCCGGTGACCCTGCCCAATGGCGACACAACCAGCATACGCACCTGGGGCCTGTGGCGCACCCGCCACGACGCCGCCCACGCCGCCGATCTGCAAGCCTGGCGGAAGCAGCAGCAGTTCGCGCCGGCTGTAGGCCCCAAGGCGCTGCTGCTGGCCGCCTTGCAAGCCAGCCGCGCGGAAATGGCGACCCTGGCGGCGCTGCTCTCCCCGGCCGGGCAAACAACCCACCCCCTCATCAATACCTGGACGCTCAAAGACATCGTCGGCCACCTGGCCGACTGGGAAGCCTACGGGGCAGCCGTGCTGCAAGCCGGCCGGCTGCTGCCCATGGGCTACGACGAGGACGACGACCGCTGGAATGCCGCCCACGCCGCCACCCGCGCCACCCAGTCATGGGGCCAGGTATGGAGCGATTTTCAGGCCGCGCGCCAGGCGCTGCTGGCCCACATCATCCCCCTGGCACCCAATGGCCTGGCCACCCTACTGCCAGATGAGCGCGGCGCAGGTGTCAGCATCTACAACTGGGTCCTATCCTTTTTGGAGCATGAACGGGAACATGCCCTGGCCATGCGCGCGGCGCTAATGCCCCACTTGCCAGAACGGCTGCGCCAGCCCCCGGCCGGGGCCACCTAACCGGGCAAACAAAGCACTGTGGGAATTGGCCCGTAACCGCCCACAGCAATCCCAAAGCACCCTATTTGCGGCGGCGCAGCAGCACATAAGCCACAGCCCCCGCCGTAGCCAGGCCAATGCCCAAAAAGACACTCAATATCCCCACTTCAAGCAAACCAATTGACATAAGATTACACCACCTCTACCAACATATCCCCCCGCGCCACACTCTGCTGCGGCACGACCAAGACCGTACTTACCGTGCCCATCATGGGAGCACGGATCTCATTCTCCATTTTCATCGCCTCCAGAACCAGCAATATCTGGCCAGCTTCCACCTGTTCCCCCGGCCGCACCAGCACCCGTGTAATCAGGCCAGGAATGGGGGCCTTCACGCGGCCATCGCCGCTGCGCGGCGGCTGCGTTGTGGCATCCATATCTCGCACCTCAATCTGGTGTAGGCCACCATAAGCCCGCAGCCAGCTCAGCTCCTGGTTAAACACCACCTCATAAGGACGCGAGTTCACCACCATCCACTCCACGGCATCGGCCATGAAGCGCATGTCGGGAATAAACACCTCCACCGCTTCCCCATTCACCACCGCCGTAACAGTATGTTCCTGCGCATGGCGCAGCGCCAGGTCTACTTCAAATGTATGTCCTTCAATGGTTACTGTGAGAAGAGTCATGTTGAATTACTCCTGGGCTTACTGCGGCAGCCGGCGGCTGCTGCGATGCCAATTGCTGTTTGTGCGCTCCGGCACAGAAGGCATAAAAAGCTGGCTGCGTCGCTGGTACAAGATAGCCGCAATCACCGCCATATCGCGGAGGTAAGTGTTAGATACCGGCTCCTGGGCAAAAGGATGAACCAGAAAGCTGGTGCTGTAGCGGCCGGCAACAAACTCCGGCGAGCGCACAACCTGCTGCAGCAGGGAGACGTTGGTGGCCGGCCCAACCAGTTTGAAATCTTCCAGCGCGCAGCGCAAGCGCCAGGTACAGGTATCGCGGTCTGGCCCCCACACAGTTAGCTTGGCAATGAGCGGATCATACGCCTCCGGGATGTCGCAGTTGCAGTAGATGTAGGTGTCGGTGCGAAGGCCCATGCCGCCGGGCAGCCGGACCATCAGCACCCGGCCGGGGCTGGCCATGAAGCGCCGCCACGGATCCTCTGCCCGTACCCGGCACAACATCGCCCAACCATCCAGCTTCACATCCGCCTGGGTCATCCGCAGCGGTTCACCCGCCGCCAGGCGGATTTGCGCCTGTATCAGGTCAACACCGGTGATCACCTCCGTCAGGGGGTGTTCTACCTGGATGCGCGCCTTGAATTCGCTGAAGTAGAACTGGCCGGCCTCATCCACCAGGAACTCCACCGTGCCCGCATTTTGGTAACCAAACAGGCGGGCCAGCGCCACCGCCGTTTGCCACAGCTCTTCCCGCTGCGCATCGTTAAGGCAGGGTGCCGGCGCTTCTTCCACCACTTTCTGGTTGCTGTACTGCACCGAGCCTTCGCGGTCACCCAGGTGAATCATATGGCCGTATTTGTCGGCCAGAATCTGCACCCCTACCTGGTGCGCCGGGACAATCGCCTTCTCCAGGTAGAGGCGCTGCTCGCCAAACACCGTCTTGGACTGCGCACGTGCGCGGCGCACGGTTTCTACCAGGCTGTCAGCGGAGCGAATGAGCCGTTCGCCCGGTCCCCGGCCGCCGCTGCACGACTTGACAACCAGGGGGTAGCCCATTTCCTCGGCGGTGGCTTGCAAGGCCTCCCACTCATCGTCACCAAAGGAGCGCTCAGAATGGGTCAGGGTGGGGAACCCGGCCGCGCGCGCCTTCTGCTGGGCGTTGATTTTGTAGCGCACGTTTTGCACCACCCCGGCCGGGGGGCCAATGAAAGCGATCCCCGCTGCCTCACAAGCATGAATAAAATCCGCCTGCTCGGCCAGAAAACCATAGCCAGGATGAATGGCCTCCGCCCCACATTCACGGGCAATACGCAGCACGTTGGCCTGGTCCATGAACCCGGCCGGGGTATCCAGCAGCACACACTCATCCGCCAGCCGCACGTGCAGCGAAGCCATATCCGGCGCTTCATACAGCGCCACCGCCAGAATCCCCATCTCGCGGCACGCCCGAATAATCCGCACCGCAATCTCCCCCCGATTAGCAATCAGAATCTTCTTAAACATTATCGTACACCTTGCCAGCGTCTAAGGGTTTCACTTTGTCATTCCAAATACACAGGCTACATAGGCGAAATGCCGTGCTTACGCGGCACATGCCGTTCCCGTTTCGACAACGTCAGCGACAGCGCCCTAATCAACACCTGGCGCGTATCGCGCGGCTCAATCACATCATCGATCAGCCCGCGTGACGCCGCCACATACGGGTTATTGAAGCGCCGCTCATAATCATCCACCAACTCCTTGCGCCGTGCCTCCGGGTCCGGGGCTGCGGAAACCTCTTTGCGGAACAGAATATTCACCGCCCCTTCCGCACCCATCACCGCGATTTCAGCATTGGGCCAGGCATACAGCAAATCACCGCGCAGCCCCTTGCTGCTCATCACGCAGTACGCCCCACCATAGCTCTTGCGCAAGATCACCATCAACTTGGGCACCGTCGCTTCGCTGTATGCATAGATCATGCGCGCGCCATTGCGAATAATGCCGCCATACTCCTGGTCGGTGCCCGGCAAAAAGCCGGGCACATCCTGCAGCGTGATAATGGGAATGTTGTACGCATCACAAATGCGAATGAAATGGGTCGCCTTAATCGACGCCTTAATGTCTATGCAGCCCGCCAGCACCATGGGCTGATTGGCCACAATCCCCACCACGTACCCGTTTAGCCGGGCAAAGCCTACCACCATATTCTGCGCCCAAAGCTGGTGCACCTCAAAGAAACGGCCATCGTCCACCACACTGGCAATAACCTGGCGCACGTCATAAGCCTTGTGCGGATCGGTGGGCACAATTTGCTCCAGTTCCGGGCAGCGCCGGTTCGGGTCATCTGCCGGCCGCTGGTAAGGCGGGTCATCCTGATTATTGCCCGGCAAATAGCTCAACAGGGTGCGCACTTTGCTCAGGCATTCCCGGTCATCCGTGGTCAGGAAATGGCACACGCCGCTCTCCTGGCTGTGCATCAGGCCACCGCCCAACTCCTCCAGGCTCACGTCTTCCTGCATCACCGCCTTCACCACGTTGGGGCCGGTGATGAACATATAACTCTGTTCAGTCATGAAAACGAAGTCGGTGAGCGCCGGGGAGTAAACGGCACCACCGGCACACGGCCCCATGATAACCGAGATTTGGGGGATCACGCCCGACGCTTCGCAGTTGGCGTCGAAGATGCGAGCGTAGCCACCCAGGCTGTCGACGCCTTCCTGAATGCGCGCACCGCCGGAATCATTCAGGGCGATGAACGGGCAGCCGTAATCCAGGGCCATGCGCATCCCCTTCACAATCTTGTTGGCGTGCATCTCGCCCAGGGAACCGCCCATCACCGCTGCATCCTGGGAAGCCACAATGGCATTACGCCCATTGATAAGGCCGAAGCCAACCACCACACCGTCACCGTAGCGGGAATCTTTGCCTCCCAAATAGCTCTCATAACGCGGCAGAACCAGCGTGTCGATTTCCTGGAAGGTGCCGGGATCAAACAGCAGTTCAATGCGCTCGCGGGCGGTCAGCCGCCCCTTGGCATGCTGCTGACCGGCTTCTTTGGCTGTGCCCCGGGCCAGGCCCTGCCGCTGCCGCAACTCTTCTTTGTAATAATCCATCTCTCGAGTCATAGATTCACCTCAGCATGAAGGGTTCTTCGTGTTGTCTGCTGCGTCTTGCGGTGCAGCACCCGGCCGGGGGATGGCAATGGCCAGGGCCAGCACGTAGTTATCCTGCACCTGCCACCAACCGGCCATCGTCTGGCCGTTGGCCCAATGAATGGGAAAGTAGGTCCAGGTTTGGGGAGCGACTCCCGGCCGGGACAGGTCACAAGAAACAGTTCGCGTGTCCACCCGCAGCCCTACCTGGGCAACCTTCATGGCCGCCTCTTTGCCGCTCCAGACAGCCGTGACCAGCGTGTCGTACATCCCGGCCGGGGCCTCTTCCAACAGCGCCAGTTCATCCGTTGTAAAGTAATCGGCCGCAAACCCGGCCGGGCGCGGCGCAATCCATTCAATGTCCGCCCCCAGCGGGCCATATCGTCCGGCCACCACCGCACAAAACGCCCGGCCATGCGCATGGCTAATAGAAAGCTGGTAACCGGCCTCTGGCAGCAGCGCAGCCACCCCGGACACCTGCAAGCAAGGCGCGCCTCGCCCATTCGCCACAACTCCCAGGCTGTCCAGCGCCAACGCCTGCCCCGTCTCCTGCCAGATAACCTGGCGCAGCAGTTGCTTGGCCGTCCAGCGCCCCAACAGCCACTCCTGCCGCCGCTTGGCAAACTTCAACCCGGCATAGGCTTGTTGTTCAGCGGCAGTCAGCAGCCCGGCCGGGGGGGCATCCAGTCCCTCCCCCACCGGCGGCATCTCCGTCAACGACTGCACCAACCATTGAATCATCGGTCAATTCACACCAGGCAACCATCTTGGACACGGCCGCTGATTCACAGGCGTGCGGCACCCAGAAAGCGTCATGCGTAACCAGCAGTCGTTACGCATGACGCCGGCCATCTTGGGCAATTACAGCGCCACCGTGCCCGGCAGCGCCACCGTCCGGTAACCACGCAGGTCCACGTACACCGCACCACTCTCATCCACCACCTGGGCATTGAAGCGCGTGTCGCCATCTTCGCCGTTCACCGCCTCCACCAGCGCATACAGCCGCTGCCCATTGGCCGCGGCCGGCTGCCGGTAGGTGGTCACCGCCCCAATCTGCCACGGCAGCGCCAACACCTGCTTCTGGCGCGCTTCCCAAATGCCCGCCGTCTGGAAACAAAGCTCCACCAGGCGCGGGGCCATCAGCGAAGCGGCGTCACCCGGCCGGGTGTTGGGCGGCAAGTCGGCGGCCATCTGGCCAATGGCCCGATCCCCGTCCACCTGCACCCAGTCCAGCACCTGGTAGGCCGGACCGTGGAAGTACACCCGGTAGATATCGGCCATGCCCACCCGCGCCGCGGATTCCGCCAGCGCCGGCAGGGGGATGGGGTCAGGCTGGGGGACCCCGGCCGGGACCAACCGCACCTGGGCCGTGAAGTGCACCTTCTCTTGCGGCGGCACACCCGGCTTATTCAGCTCGCGCACCGAGCGCAGCACCGTCTCCGCCAGCAGATCGCCATTCGCTTCCGGCCGCAGCACCGCCTGCCAATGCAGCGTTCGCGGCTCCATCCGGTAGAACTTAAAGGGACTTTCAAACACCTCATTTTCCACCGCGGCCACCGTGTAGCCCGGCAGCAGCAAGCTGGCCAGTTGGGCAAAACCCTCCGTGCCCATCACCCCCGGCAGCAGCGGCGTGCCATCCATGGCATGGTCATAGAGGAACGGCTGCTCCTGCGGGTCCAACACCGTTTCCACATCCAGGCCGCCATACAACCGGGCCGCATTCACCCGGCCGGTCATCAGCAGCTTGCGCTCGGCCGCGGCCGCATTCACCTTGTCCACATCCAGGCCGCCCGTCTCATCCCACTCAGCGGTGAGGATGCCCAACGCCCCACCAACCACAATCTCGCCCCGGAAAGCACCGGCCACCAACTCGCGCCGCACCGTGGGAATCCCGGCCTCTGGTGGCAGCATCTCAATCCCGGCCATGGCCATGATCTTGGGCACAGAGCCACGGGTGGCCATGCCAATGCCCCCCCAGGCGGTCCAGTCGATGACAATGCCTCGCGTTTCCGGCCGCCAGCGGCGCAGGCTGCTGGTTAGCTTGCACAGCAGGTCGTTGGCCGCACTGTAGTCCGTCTGGCCGCTGTTGCCAAAACGGCCGGCCACCGAGCTAAAGGCCACCGTCGCCCCAATGGGCAGTCCCTGGGCCGCCTGCAACAGGCTGAAGAAGCCGTCGGCCTTGATGTCGTACACCAGGTCGAACTGCGCCTGCTCCTTGTCGGCCAGGCCGCGGCTGATCTCAATGCCACCGGCATGAATCAGCACGTCTAGCCGGCCGTGCGCCTGGCCAATCTGGGCCACAATGGCGGCCACCGCCGGGCCGTCCAGCAGGTCCACGCTGTGATAGTGGGCTGTGCCACCGGCCGCCTGCACCATTTCGATGGCCCGCAGGGCGGCTTCCTGCCGCTCAATGGCCAGCATCTGCTTCTCAATTTGCACCGGTGTGGGCCGATCCCCGGCCAGGCGGGCGTTAACGATGAGCTGCTGCTTCAACGCCTCTTTGTCCTGGCGGAAGAGGGCAATTTGCGGGTCCCCGGCCGGGGGGGCCGCTACCAGGTCCAGCAAGTAAAAGGTACCGCCGCTGGCCGCGGCCAGGTCGCCAATGATGGCGCTGGTGATGCCGCCGGCCGCGCCGGTAACCAGGAAGATGCTCTCGTTGTTGAGCGTAAGACCGGGTTGGCCATCCCCGGCCGGGCGCTCGACCAACGTTACCGCATAGCGGTTCTCCTGCCAATACCCCACCTCCACCACACCAGGGTCGGTCAGGGTTTCGGCAATGAGCAGGTCAGCCAGGCTGGCCGTCTTGCGGCTGTGGGCAAAGTCCACGGCCTTCACCAGCACGTCACCCCGCTCCCGCTTATATGCTTTGCTAAACCCGACAACACCGCCGCCCAGTGGGGCGGTCGCGCCCTCTTCGCCATAACCATGCAGGCCGCCCAACCGGGTGGCGCTCACCAAAAAGCTGCCCGGCGCGCTAACCGCTTCGTAAAGGGTGCGCATGGTGATGGCCAGGTTTTTCACGCGTTGGCGGTTCAGTTCGCGCCAGGTGGCCAGGTCCAGCATCTCCAGGTCGGGTTCCACGTCCAGGGCTGGCAGCCAGTAGACGCCCTGGATGGGGCCTTCTTCCAACCAGATTTTCAACTGGCCGGCGAGCAGCTCCCCGGCCGGGGCGGTTTCAATTGCCAGCACCGTAACCCCCAACTTCTCCAGCCGGCTGACCAACGCTTTGGCCACGCCGCCCTCATCAAACATCACCACCACGCGGCTGTTTTCATCCAGCACGATCCCGGTGGGTTTGCACCAGGCCAGCGCCGGGCGCAGCGTGGGGACGGGCACGCGGCGCGGCATCGTGTCGGCTGCGTCCAGAGAGAGGGAGGATGGGGCGGTGGGGGAATCGGCCGGGGCGGCCGGCTGGGCAGGTGAGGGGGTGACCGGGTGAGAGGGTGACGGGGTGGCGGGTGGGGCGACCAGGTCAGGGCGCATCTCGCGCACAAAGCCGATGACCCGCTCCAGGGTGTTGTAGTCGCGCAGGTTCAGGTCATCGCGCCGCGGGATGTCGAAGGCGGCACGAATGGCCTGGAAGGTCTCGGCCTGCTTCACCGTGTCCACGCCCAGGTCGGCCTCCAGGTCCAGGTCTAGTTCCAGCATGTCCTCGGGGTAGCCCGTTTGCTCGGCGACAATGGCCAGCACTTGCGGGGCGATGGGGTCCCCGGCCGGGGCGGCGGGGGTGAGGGGGTGGGTGGGTGAGACGTATGGGAGAGGAACCACCGGTTCGGGGGTTGGGGCGATGTCTACCGGCCGGGGCGCATCGACCGGGACCGCCGGGGCGGCTTCTGGCACATAGGGGAGTTGTGGTTGGCCGTTCCCGGCCGGGGCCGGAGCCGGGGCCGGAACGTCTATGGGCGGCGGGGTCACCGCCCGCTCCCGCGGGTGATGTGGTCCATCCGGCGCGGCATAGACAGGCGGGGCCGTAAAGCCCAAAGAGGCTTGCAGATCGGCCATGGGGGCCGGGCGATACGCCGTGCCGGCCACAGACTCAGGGGCAATGGCCCGCACCGTTGGGCCGGTGCCATACTGCCAATTGCTGGGCAGCGGCTGGCGCAGCGGATTCCCCTGTGCTTTCACGCGCAGCACTCGCTTTTCCACTTCCGTCTCCGCCCAGTCATAGCCACTCACATCCGCCAACCAGCGCTGGTACTTGGGCTTGTTATCCACCCGATCCAGGCTGCCGGGAATGCGCCGCGTCAGCGTCATAGCAATTTGCGAGCCAAAGCCGGCAGCCAGGTGCAAGGCATATTGCACCGGATAACGCCCGCCGCGGCTCAGATTAAGCGGCCCCAAATCCGGGTCCACTTCCTTAAAGTTGGGCACGGGCGGCACAATGCCATACTCCAGAATCTTGACCGCAATCACATCCTCTACCCCCACGCCCATCGGGTGGCCGGTGAAACCCTTGGTATTGGCCACCACAATCTCGTTGGCCGCCTCGCCAAAAGTGCTGCGCAGGGCCACCACCTCCGCCGAGGCGCTGCCGCCGCGAGCCGGGGTGAAGGTCTCATGGGACATGAAGACCAACTGCGAGGCCATGGCGTGGCGGTGCAGGCCAAAGCGGCGTTCGGCCGCTGTTACCAGGTTGTTCATCACCTGGGCAATGTGGTCCACATCCAGCCGGGTGCCGTGGAAGGCACTGTTGCTAGTCTCGCTGCTGAGCAGTTCCACCAGGCCGCGCATGCCCCGTTCACGTACCGCATCCTCGCTCTCGATCACCAGGGCGCACGCGCCCATGCCCATAATGGTGCCATGCCGGCGGCGGTCGAAAGGCAGCGCCGCCTCGTCTACCTTGTCGCTGGTGGTGATGGCCCCCACGCCCAGGAAGCCGGCGCCCACCCATTCTAGCAGTTGGTCACCGGTGACGTTGTCGGCCCCGATGACAATGACCCGGCGGCAGCGGCCGGTGCGAATCCAATCTTCGGCCACGGCCACGCCCTGGGCCGTGCTGGCGCAGGCGGCATTGACGTGGGCATTGGGGCCACGGGCGCCAATGTATTGGGCAAACTGGCTGTGCCCCATGCACAAGATGCGGAACAGGAAGCGGCGGTCGAAGTGGTAAGGTTCGGCTTCGATCTGCTCGTGCAGGTCGGCGATACGCCGGTCAATTTCGTACAGTGTCTGGCTGTCGTTGGTGTAACGGCGCAGGTCTTCCAGCGCTGCTAGCTTGTCCAGCCGGCCCTGGAAGGCGTAGTAGCGGCTGAATTCGTCGGCAAAGCGGTCGCCGCCGGGGAAGGCGCTGGCAAAGATCACACCGGTTTCATCACGCAGCGCTTCGGGCAGCAGCCAGTTCTGCGGCAGGTACTTGCCGGTGGTAGTGCGCTTGTAGGTTTGCACCAGGGGAATGCCGGCCTCGCGCAGGGCATCTAGCCCGGCGGCCATGGCCAGTTGGGTGGTGATGTCCAGGGCTTCGATTAGCTTGTCGGGCACGCCATACTCTTCGGTCAGGTCGAAGTAACCCGGCCGGCCAGCCAGTTTGATCACCTCGTCCGTATTGTCGATGGTGGCGAAGCTGCCGGAGCCATCCTCAGCCTTTACCAGGCGCACGATGCGCTTGTCCACCATTTTCTGGCGGAAACGGGTGGGGATCAGGTCCACAAACTGTTCGCCGCGCAGGATGCGCAGGGCGTTGTCGGGGTCCATCACCGGTTTTTCGGCGCCGGGCAGCCCCAGGCCGGTGCCGCTGATGACAACGGAGCCCAGGGGGAGTTCGTTACGGTCGTAGGGTTGGCGGAACTGGTCGGCGCGGATGGCCCCGGCCGGGGCGTTCATCTGCTGCCCGGCCAACTGCTGCAAAGCCTGGGCCAGAAGCTGCCCAAGCTGATCATTCGATTGTGGCATGGTTTTTACCTCGGGAGTGGTGGCGACGTTCCCGGCCGGGGTGCTAACCGCCGCCGGAGCTGTCACTGGCAATTCTCTTATCTCTGGCGCAGGTTCCGGCACCCCAAACCCGGCCGCATACAGGCCGCACAGCGCCTGGTTAAAGGTTGGCAATTCCCCCTGCTTGGGATGGTTGGTCAGCAGGGCCAACACGTCACCCTTGTCGGCAAACACGTCATTGGCAAAGCCGCGCAAGGCCCGCTTCGGCCCCACCTCCAGGAAGGTGCGCACGCCGGCGTTGTACAGCGTCTCCAACCCTTTCACCCACTGCACCGGCGAGGCAACCTGCGCTTGCAGCACATCCTTAATCGCCTCGACTTCGGTGGGATAGAAGTCACCGGTCAGGTTGGCCACCAGCGGCAGCGTGGGCGGCGTGAAGTGCAGCCGGTCTAACATTTGGCGCAGCGGCGCGCTGGCCGGGGCCACAATGCTGGTATGGAAGGCGTGGCTCACCGGCAGTTGCATCGCCCGGTAGCCGCGCGACTCAAACAGGCCTACGGCGGCCTCGACGGCCTGGCTGGCTCCGCCGATGACGCACTGGCTGCGACTGTTGATGTTGGCCGGTACCACATAGCCATCCACCTCCTGCAGCGTTGCCTCTACGACTTCGATGGGGGCCAGCACGGCAGCCATCTTGCCGTTGTCTTCTACCTTCACCTGGCTCATTTCGCTGCCGCGGGCGGCGGCCGCTTCCAGGCACTCGGCAAAAGGCATAACGCCGGCAGCGGTGAGGGCGGCATATTCGCCCAGAGAGTGGCCCATGACCATATCCGGCCGGAAGCCAAACTGCGCCAACAGGCGGCGCAGCGCTTCGTCCATGGTGAGCATGGCTGGCTGAGTAATTTCCGTCTGCATCAGGTCGAATTGGGCCTGATTCACCGCGGCCGGGTCACTGCTATCGATGAAGATGTAGCTGGAGAGCGGCCGGCCCAGAATGGGTGTCATAACTGCGTCGGCCTCGGCGATGGTCTGGGCCACGATGGGGTACTCGGCGGCCAGCTCGCGCCCCATGTTCACGTATTGGCTGCCCTGGCCAGGGAAGAGATAAGCCAGTTTGCCGTTGGCCGGCCCACTGCCCCGGAAAATGCCCTGGGCCTGCATCGCTTTCCACGCCTGGGGCGAGTCGAAGCCCATTACTTTTTGCGCTTTGTGCAGCCGGTCCAGCAGTTCGTCGTGGTCGCCAAAGTCGATGACCAGCCGTTCGGTGGCCTTCAGGTCGGCTGGTTTGGGCAGGCTGCGGGCCGGCGTCCAGCCACCTTCGGCGCGGGTCAGGGTCTCGTCCAGCTTCTCTTTGAGGGCGGTGGGGGTGGCGGCACCCAGGGCCAGAATGCCGCGCACCGGCTTGGGGCGGGCAAGGGGGGTTGTGGCAGTGGGCGCGCTGTCGATCCCGGCCGGGGCGGCCATTACCTTCTGCGTCTTTCGCGTTAGTGCGCCCGGTACATACTCCTCCAGCACCAGGTGAAAATTCGTGCCCCCAAAGCCATAAGCACTTACGCCCACGCGGCGCGGCACCCCGTTGGGCTGTGGCCACGGCTGCGTCTCATGGTTCAAATAGAAGGGCGAGGCAGAAAAATCAATGTTCGGGTTGGGCGTCTGCGCGTTGAGCGTGGGCGGCAGCACCTTGTGATGCAGCGCCAGGGTGGCCTTCAACATACCGGCCGCGCCGGCCCCAGCCTTCAGGTGACCAATATTACTCTTCACCGACCCCAGGGCGATGCTGCCAGGGGGGGCGCCGGCAAAAACCAGGTTCAGGCTTTCCACCTCCACCACGTCGCCCACGCGGGTGCTGGTGCCATGGGCCTCAATGAGCGAAGCCGTGGCCGGGTCTAGCCCGGCGTGTTCCCAGGCCCGCTGCACAGCCAACCGCTGCCCAACGGGGTTGGGGGCGGTAATGCCCTTACCCTTGCCGTCGCTGGCTCCGGCCACGCCGCGAATGACGGCGTAAATCTTGTCGCCGTTGCGTTCGGCGTCTTCTAGCCGCTTCAGCAAGAAGGTGGCGGTGCCTTCACCCATGACAAAGCCGTCGGCTCCGTCACCAAAGGGGCGGGTGCCGGTGGCGCTGAGGGCACCAATCTTGCAAAATTTTACGAAGCTGCCAACGCCCATGTTGCGGTCAACACCGCCAGTGATCACCGCATCGACTTTGTGTTCGGTGAGCAGCCCTACGGCAGCCTCAATGGCGGCGAAGCTGGAGGCGCAGGCGGCGTCGGTGATGAAGTTGGGGCCGCGCAGGTTTAGGACGTTGGCCACCCGGCCGGAGACGATGTTTGGCAGCTCGCCGGGCATCGAGTCCTCGGTAATAGGCGGCACCGTGGCATCGATCGTGGCGTGCCAGTCCTGCAAAATGGCCTGGCGCGCGGCCGGTGGCAGTTGGCTAAAGGCCGGCACTCCCTCCAGGGCGTGCCGGTATTCCGGGAAGACAATGCGCTGCGTGGTGATGTAGTGCATCTCGCCCCCCATGGCCGTCCCCAGGATTACGGCGGTGCGCTCCGTGTCTAGCGGTCGCTCCGGATAGCCGTAATCGGCCAGCGCGTCAGCGGCCGCGGTTAAGGCCCACTGCTGCCCCTCATCCATGGCCCCGGCCACCTTCGGCGGAATGCGAAAGCGCCGCCAGTCAAACGAAAAGCCACGCACCCAGCCGCCGATCTTGGAATAGGTCTTGTCGGGCGCTTTGGGGTCGGGATCATAGTAATATGCCACAGACCAGCGATCGGCCGGGGTTTCGCTGATGCTGTAGCGCTTGTTGAGCACGTTCTCCCAGAAAGTAGCGGCGTTGGGCGCGTCTGGGAGAATGGCGCCAACGCCCACAATTGCAACAGCATGGTCGGTTGAATCCACGTGGGACCTCCTATCTCCTATGGAGTTTGTTCAGGCAAAGATGGCCGGCTGCTGAAAAACCTGGCCGGGTTGAGCCGGCCATCTTGTGGGGCGCAAGGGTTGCTTACGCCGGAAATGCCTTCGTCAATTGGATAGCAGCTTCGTTCATATCATCTATCAGACCGGCTTGCGCCTGGTATATGGCCGGCAGGTTTAGCGAACCGGCGAGGTTGGGGTCTGTTTGCCCGCCGCCAATTGCCCAGCGCAGCCCGTCGGTGGCTACTTTTAGGGCGGCATTGCGGGCATGAATGCGGGCCAGGGTTTGCCGGGTGGCCACGTCCAACGGAATGGCTTCGGTGGGCTTCTGCACCACGCGCTCGGCAAAGACGGCGGCGGTTTCGGCGTAGGCAATCATCTCCCCCAGGCGGAAGAGGATGTGCTGGTTGCGGGTAAGGCGGTCTATGCGGCAGCGCTCCAGCACCTGGGCCAGGGCGCGCATGGCCAGGGCGGCATAGTTCGCGCCGTTGGCCGGCTCGGCCTGGTGCAGGGCATCCAGCCGGGCGGCCCAGTCGTTGTAGTATGCACCGCGCGTTTTTAGATGCAACTGCCAGCGGTCGCGGGCAATGGTCCACTCCATGATCTCGGAGGTACCTTCGTAGATGGTGGTGATGCGCACGTCGCGCTTGATTTTCTCGACCATGTACTCTTTGGTGTAGCCGTAGCCGCCATGCCCCTGGATGGCGTCTTCGGCCGCCTTATTGCCGGACTCGGTGGCCATGTATTTGGCAATAGCGCCTTCGGTGGCCAGTCCTTCTTCATCGCCGTCCAGGCGCTCGGCCACCCATTCGATGTAGGTGCGGGCGGCTTCCAGGCGGGCAGCATTGGGGACGATGAGTTTGTGGGTGTAGCCTTGTTTCTGGCTGAGGGGGGCGCCACCCTGGACCCGTTCTTGCGAATAGCGAATGACGCGGCGCAGCGCTTCCCAACCGGCGCCCAGGCCAAATGCGCCGACCATGAGCCGGGTGTAGCCAAAGACGGCCTGGGCCTGGGCCAACCCCTGCCCTTCGACGCCGCCGATGAGCCGCCCGGCCGGGACGTAAACATCCTCCAGGAAAAGGGCTGCGGTGTTGCTGGCCCGTATGCCATGCTTATCCTCTGGCTTGCCGTGGCTGAAGCCAGGCGTATCCTTATCGACTACGAACCAGGAAGGGCCGCCGGGGGCCAGGGCCAGCACCGTGTACAAGTCGGCCACGCCACCGTTGCTGATCCACTGCTTCTGGCCGCTGATTTTGTAGCCCACCAGGCTGCCATTCTCTTGCACCGGCACGGCGCGGGTAGACAGGGAGGCCAGGTCGCTGCCGGCCTGGGGTTCGGTGGCCCCGTAGGCCATGAGCAGGGCTTCGTCGGCCACTTTGCCCATCCAATAGGCCTTTTGCTCATCTGTGCCCCCTACGCGAATGGGGTCGGAGCCAAGGAAGGTCGCCAAGACGCCAGTTGCTACGCCCAGGTCAATGGAAGCCATGAGTTCAGAAATGCGATAGATGTCGTAGGCCCCGCCGCCCAGGCCGTTGAACTCTTCAGGGATGAAGAGCAGGTGCAGGCCTAGCTGCATCGGGTCATAAAGCTCGGTGAGGACATCGTGCGGGAATTGGTCGTTGTGGTCAAGCTCCAGTAAGTAGTTCGGGGTTAGCTTGCGTTCGGCATACTTTTTGAGGGTATCCAGGATCATTTCCCGGGTTTCCCGATCTAAACTTGGCATTATTTCCTCCTGTTCTGCGTGGGGAAGGCAGCAGCGTCCTTGTTGATAGTAGTGTAAACTGTACCCGGCCGGGGCTAGAGTGACAAATATCACCTGTTTACTGTGAAATACGGGACAAAGATCACCTACCGGCCGGGGCCAAAAGATTAACTCAGCCAATCTAGCAGGCGATAGTAGAAGGCCGCCAACGGTAAAAACCAGGGCCGGCGGCGATAAAAGAAGTAGGTCGGGTGCCTGATTTGGGCGAAGGGCGAATCACTCTTCTGTCCCGTGAGCAGCAGGCCCGCCTCTGTCCCCAGGTAGGTGGCAATGGATACTCCATGACCGCCATAGCCAAAGGCGTAATGCACGCCATCCAGCCGCCCAATATGGGGCATCAGGTCAAAAGTGAGGCCCAACTGGCCGGTCCAACTATGGGTAATGGGCATCCCGGCCAGGTCGGGGAACACGTGCACCATCTGCGCCTGCAAAATGCGGGCGCTCTCCTGCAAATCCAGGTTGGTGCTAAGGTTGTTGCGCCCGCCAAACAGCATGCGCCCATCGGGTGTCAGGCGGAAGTAGTTGAGAAACCATTTAGAATCGTAGAACATGCGCCCCTTGGGGCTGAGCTTTTTCTGCAAGTCGGGTGGCAGCGGTTCGGTGACGATGATGTAGCTGCCGACGGGAAAGATGCGCGGCTTGAGGCCGGGCACCAGTGAGCTGGTGTAGCCGTTGGTGGCCACCAGCACTTCGCCAGCTCTGACCACCCCCCGGCCGGTGTGCACCTGAAACTGCGACCCTACCCGCTCGATGCGCTGGACGGGCACCTCTTCACACAGCAGCGCCCCGTGGCGGGCCACCGCCCTGGCCAGACCAAAGACATACCCGGCCGGGTGCAGCCCGGCACTATACTCATCCACCAGCCCACCATGAAACGCCGGCGAGCCAATCTCCTGGGCCAGCTCGCCCGGCGGCACGGCGCGCACCGTGTGATTGAACGTTTGCTTGTACCAGGCCGCCTTCTTTTGCATGGCCTCGAAGTGGCTGGGCTTGTAGGCCAGGGCGATGTGGCCGCGGCGGGCAAAGTGGCAGTCAATCTTCTCGTCGGCCACAAGCTGGCCGATGAGGTCAATGGCGTCCAGCGAGGCTTCCCAGAAGGCGCGGCCCAACGCCGGGCCATAGCGCTGGTAGACCACGGCGGCGGCCGCTTTGAGGCCGGTGGTAGCCATGCCGCCGTTGCGCGAGCTGGCCCCCCAGCCAATGTACTGCTGCTCCAATACGGCTACCCGTCCACCGCTGCTGGCAATAACGCGGGCGGCGTTGAGGCCGGTGTAACCGCCGCCAATGATGGCCACATCGACCTGTTCCGGCAGCGGGGAAATGGGGAGGTCTCCCGGCCGGGGATATTGATCCGTCCACAAAGGCACCGTTTTCATGGCTGCCTCCTCAGTGTTGTGAGATGGGCTGTATTGTCCGTAATTGCGCGAGAGTTGGCAACGTGATGGTGAGGCAGAACAGCGTGCGGCTTGTTCAGTTGTTAATGGCTGACGGCAGCCGGCCGGCGGCCTATTCGTGGTCACGCAGGGTGAGCAGAGCCAGGGGCAGGGAAGAGAGCAGGATGAGCAGCAGGGCCGGGGCGGCGGCCTGGGCAAAGAAGGCTTCGGAGATGTTGGCCCAGACGCCAGTAGCCAGGGTGCGGAACCCGGCCGGGCTGAGAATGAGCGTGGCCGGCAGCTCCTTCATGCAGGTCAGGAAAACCAGGGCGGCGCCGGCGGCAACTCCCGGCCGGATAAGGGGCAGGGTAATGCGGCGCAGCACCCCGGCCGGGGTGCAGCCCAGGCTCCGCCCCACCTCCTCCAGGCTGGGCGACACTTGCAGCAGCGAGGTCCGCGCCGCACCCACCGCCTGGGGCACAAACAGGATGACATAGGCCACCAGCAGCAGCGGCAGCGTCTGGTAGAGGCCCGGCAGGTAGGCCGCACCAAAAAAGACCAGCGCCAGGGCAATGACAATGCCCGGCAGGGCAAAGCCGGCATATGCCAGACGCTCTAGCAGTTGGCTCCAGCGGCCGGGGTGGCGCACGGCCAGAATGGCCACCGGCAGGGCTGCCAACAGGGCCAGCAGCGCCGCGCCCAGGGAGACCAGCAGCGAATTCCCGGCCGGGGTTAGCAGCGTTTGCAGCGTGGCCGGCTGCCCCAAGCCGCGCCCCAACCAGTAGAGCAGTCCCCCGGCCGGGAGCAGCAGCGCCAAAGTCACCACGGCCAGGACCAGGGCCAGCGCCGGCCAGCGCCAGCGCCCCAGGGGCACCGGCTGCATCCGCCGCGCCGCACCGGCCGAACGGCGCGCATACTGCGCCCGGCCGCGCGTGCGCATCTCCAGGTACAGCAGCGTGGCCGTCAGGGCCACCAGCACCAGGGCCAGCGAGGCCGCCACCGAACGGTCGGCGAAGGAGCGGTATTGCAGGTAGATGATGCGGGTGAAGGTATCGTAGCGCATCATCGTCACCGCGCCGAAGTCGCGCAGGACGTAGAGGGCGACCAGCAGGCTGCCGGCCATGACCGCCGGCCGCAACTGCGGCAAAGTCACCCGCCAGAAGGCCTGCCCGGCCGACAGACCCAGGCTGCGCGCCGCCTCGTTAAGCGCAGGGTCCAGCCGCCGCAGACCGGCGCGCACGCTGAGGAACACGTAGGGGTAGCTCATCAGGGTTAGCGCCAGGAAAGCGCCGGGGAAGCCGTAGAGGTTGGGCAGGCGGCTGATGCCCAGCAGCGGCTCCAGGGCGGCCTGCAGCAGACCGCGCGGCCCCAGGATGGAGGCCAGCAGGTAGGCAAAAACGTAGCTGGGCAGGACCAGCGGCAAGGCGGCAAGAATGGTCCAGATGCGCCGGCCGGGGAGGTCGGTGCAGGCGGTGAGCCAGGCCAGGGGCACGGCAATCACCACCGCGGCCAGGGTAACGCTGCCCGCCAGCCAGAGGGTGCGCCCTAAGGTGGCCAGTGTTGAAGGCTTGAGCAAAATCTCCCACACGGCCACGCCGGCCCCGGCGGTGCGAATGACCAGGTAGACGGGGGTCAGCAGCAGCAGCGCGGCCACCAGGAGGCCGGCCAGGGAGAGCAGCAGCCCGGCCGGGGCGGCAGCAGGGCGGCGGACCCAGGCGGTGAGCCGGGGGACGGTCAGGCGAAAGCGTTGGGCAACAGCGGGCAGCATACTCATGGGGGAAAATTATGGCCGAAGCGCCCGGCCGGGATCAACCCAGCCCGTTAAGTTTTATGTTGACGGTGGGCAAAATGGGAGTTGGGCCAGCGTTAAGCAGAAAGTTAACCGGGGTTCAGAATGGGGCGGGGTGGGGTCATGGCCTGGCGGCCGATGGCCCCATGAGGCGTACTATCTGGCGCAGGAAGGGACGGGGCAGGCGGCTTCTTTGGATGAGAGTTAGCAGGCGGTTGACCCGGCCGGGGACGAACACCACCGGCGGCTGCGCCCGGCGCAGGGCAGCCAACGAGTGGGCCGCCACCGCTTCGGCGGTCATCCACATGAAGCCAGGATAGCGGCGGCGATTGAAACCGGCGTATTCGGCGGTGTCGTGGAATTCGCTGTAGGTGAAGCCGGGGCACAGGGCCTGGACCTGTACGCCGCGCCCCTGTAGTTCCAGGGCCAGTGATTCGGAGAAGTTGTTCAGGTAAGCTTTGGTGGGCATGTAGGTGGCGTTGCCGGGCAGCGGCCCAAAGGCGGCCACGGAGGAGACGTTGATGATCTGGCCGTGGCGGTGGGCCAACATGCCGGGCAAGGCGGCGTGGCACAGGGCCACCGTGGCCTGGACATGCAGGTGGATCATGGCCTGCTGGCGCGCCAGGTCCACGTCCCAAAAGGGCCCTTTCAGGCCAAAGCCGGCGTTGTTGATGAGCAGGGTGAGGTTGGGCAGATGGGTGATGCGTTGGGCAACTTGTGCGATCCCGGCCGGGGTGGCCAGATCAACGGCCAGCGTTTCTACCGTGACGCCATGCTGCTGCCGGAGCTCGGCGGCCAGGGCGGCCAGTCGCTCCGCCCGGCGGGCAACCAGCAGCAGGTCGTAGCCTTCGGCGGCCAGGGTGCGGGCAAAGGCTGCGCCGATGCCGCTGGAAGCGCCGGTGATGAGCGCTGTGCCGGGATGCCCCGGCCGGGGGTGGCCAGGCCGCTGCCGCCACAATGAAACTGCGGCCCACAGGCCGGCCATGAGACCAATTTTCCAGATGGGTTTGAGGTTACGGGTCACAGGTGCGCTCTACAGGTGCTAGGGTTCATCCGCCAGCAGCGTGATCTGGCCGCCGGGGCTAATGTGCAGCATATCGCCGGTTTGTAGGGTGGCGAACTGGGCCGGGGAGATGACGATGAGCGGTACCGGCCGGGCGTACAGCACGTCGGCCACGATGGATGCCAGGGCGAAGAAGCTGTCGACGTGGGTGGTGAGGATGGCTGCCGGGGCGGTGCCGGCACGGACCGCCTCTAGCAGGACGGCGGTGGTGGTGGAGGAGCCGCGGGTGAAGGGTACGGCCAGGATGCGCCCGGCCGCGTTGACCCCGGAGAGTGGGTGGCGGCGGTCGGTGATTTCGCCGGTCTGGTGATCGTAGCCGCCCCAGAAAGAGAGCGGCTCCGGGCTGACCAGGGCGGTGGCCTGCACCTCGCCGGGGATGATGGCCCGGCCGGGAATGGTTTGCGGGCGGGTCAGGGAAGGGGTGCCGGCCAACACCGGCCGGGGATCGGTGGCCCGCGGGACAACCAGTGGGGTGGCCGGGCCATCTCCCCATAGGGCATGGTCGCGCACGACCCGGCCGGTTTCGGCCGAGTTTACGCAGTCGGCCAGGCTGCCGAAGGTGACGGTGGTGTTTAGCAGGCCCGGCGCGTAGTAGGCATATTTGGCCGAGTTGGTCATCAGCGTTTTGACGCGCGGCGGCAGCATGGGCGTGGCCAGGATGCAGGTATCCAGCGTCACCCGTCCGCCAAAGGCGGTCAGCGCCGCCAGGTGGCCCGCCTGTTTGGCCAGCAGGGCCATGGCCCGGCTGGAGGTGACCAGAAATTCCACGTCCGGGTGCTTTTGCCGGCCGGCCAGCAGCGGGGTCAATTGGGCAAATTCGGTCAACGAGAAGTGGGGGCTGCCCAGGACAACCATGTCCAACTGCTGCCCATCGGCGGTGGTTAGTTCCTGGCGTGCGGCGCGCAAGTGGGGCAGGGTTACGTCGATGGTTTCGGCCGGTGGGCGGTCCTGAAAGGCGTCTTCCAGGGTGGCCGCTTCGGGGGTGATGCCCACCAGGTGGAAAAGGGCCACGGTGCCCGAGGAGGCGGCCGCCGCGCCCAATGCTTTGAGTTGGTCCTCGTTTGGCTGGGCTTGCAAGCCGCTGACCACCGGAATGCGGTCCTGGGCGATATGGCCCAGCAGGTGGCCCAGAACCGGGTAGAAGGTGTCGTCTTGCTGGACGGCCAGGGGGATGTCTACCAGGCGGAAGTGCAGGTGACCGGCGCGGTTTTCGGGCAGGTGCAGGCCTACGGCCGGGGCCCGGCCGGTGATGGCGCAGCAGATGTCTAGCAGGTCGGGATAGCGCTCGGTGCGCGCCCCCAGCACGGAGTTGGCGAAGGCGATGGCGTTGGACTCGCCCCAGGCGATCTGCTGGCCGAAACCCGGCCGGGAGGCGAGCTGGTAGGGGGCGCAGGTCCAGGTGGGGATGCAGCCCATCTGCTGGTAGGCAACCATCTGGCGGTGGGCGTTTTGGGCCCACTGTTGGGGCACCGGCCAATCCTGCCAGTTGTGCTCATCCAGGCCGCTGACGTTGACCGTGGCGGGCACGCTGATTTGCGCCCCCAGCTCGGCCAGCCGTTCGGCAAAGGCCAGCCCCGCCTCGCCAATGTAGATGGTGCTGTCGATGTGTGCGCCGCTGATGGGCAGCAGGTGCCGGGCACCATAGATACGGGCCATCTCTACCAGGATGGACATGGCCATTTGGGTGCCGGGGCCGTGTGCGCCGGCCAGCAGTGCTTGTTCTTCGTCGGTCAGGGTAAGCATGGCAGGTTCCAGGTAACAGGTGACTGGTGATGGTTTTATTTGGAAGGATAGCAAGCTCCCGGCCGGGGGGCAACTATGCTGAGGGCAACTGCTTGCCAGATTGGTTCCATTCTCAGTCGGCGTTATGATTTGGGGAAAAAAGGAGCGGTCTGGGACCGAAACGCGGTGATGAATAACCTGAGAGCGGCGTTCTTGTTAGACCCGGATGTTGTTTATCTGAATCATGGATCGTTTGGGGCCACGCCCCGGCCGGTGTTGGCCGCCTACCAGGAATGGCAGCGGCGGCTGGAGCGCCAGCCGGTGGCCTTTTTGGTGGGCGAGCTGCCGGGCCATCTGGCCGACGCCCGGCAGGTGCTAGGGCAATATGTCGGGGCCGGGGCGGATGACCTGGTTTATGTGCCCAACGCCACCTTTGCGCTGAACGTGGTGGCCCGGTCGCTGCCGCTGGGGCCGGGGGACCAGGTGCTGGCCACCAACCATGAATACGGCGCGTGTGACAACACCTGGCAGTTTCTCAGCCGGAAACGGGGCTTTGACTACATCCGCCAGCCGATTGATTTCCCGGCCGGGTCGGACGAGGCGCTGGTGGCGCAGTTGTGGCAGGGGGTGACGCCGCACACCAGGGTTATTTTTCTCAGCCACATCACGTCGGTGACGGCGATGCGCTTCCCGGTGGCCGAGATTTGCCGCCGCGCCGCCGCGGCCGGCATCCTGACGGTGATTGACGGGGCGCATGCTCCGGGGCAGGTTACGCTAGACATGGGGGTTATTGGGGCGGACTTTTACTTTGGCAATGCCCATAAATGGTTGTGTAGTCCCAAGGGGGCGGCGTTTTTGTATACCCGGCCGGGGTGCCAGCCCCTCATCGAACCCCTGGTTGTTGGTTGGGGCTGGGGGGAAGAGCGCACGCTGCGCTTTGGCTCCGATTACCTGGACGCGCTGCAATGGCTGGGCACCAATGACCTGTCTGCCTACCTGGCCGTGCCGGCGGCCATCGACTTCCAGGCGGCGCACAACTGGCCGGCGGTGCGCCAGGCGTGCCACGAGCTGCTGCGGGAAGCGCTGGCCCAGGTGGGGGCGCTCACCGGGCTGCCGCCGGTTTATGCCAACGATGCTGGTTATCACCAGATGGCGGTGACCCCATTGCCGCCCCTGCGCGACCCGGCCGGGTTTAAGGCGCAGTTGTACGAGCAGTTTCGGGTTGAGATCCCAACCACGCAGTGGCAGGAGCAGCAGTTCCTGCGGATTTCGATCCAGGGCTACAACAGGCCGGCGGATGTGGCGGCGCTGGTTGAGGCATTGCGTGTTTTGCTGCCGGGGTGGCGGGTGTGAGGGGGATAGAAGCGGGGTGGGTCCCGGCCGGGTTTGGCCGCCGTATTTATGTCAAACAACAGCCCAGGAACTTGCGATTCTCTCTTTGTAGGTGACCTGGTTCATAGTATAATGCGGTAATCTTCACACCGGCACCAGACAGCAACCTGCCAAGGTTCATTTCAAATATCGCCGGTGCTGAAGCAACTGGACCATCTCTTTAGGAGGAGATCATGAACAGAAAAACCATCTTACTTGCCACGCTTCTTGTGCTCCTTGGCTTGCTGTTAGTCGCTTGCGGCGGCGGCGAAGCAGATTGCGCCAGTGAAGACGTTTTCTGCGTCGGCCTGGTGACCGATGTTGGTGAAATCGACGACAAGTCATTCAACCAGTCGGCTTATGAAGGCGTCAAGCGCGCCGAGGCTGAACTGGGGGCCACCATCGATTACATCGAAACCAAGGATGCCAAAGACTACGAAGCCAACATCACCCTCTTCGCTGACGATGGGTATGACGTTATCGTCACCGTTGGCTTCGCCCTGGGGGAAGCAACGGCCAAAATGGCCGCCCAATATCCCGACATTGATTTCATTGGTGTCGACCAGTTCCAGGCAGAAACCGTACCGAACCTGACTGGCCTGATCTTCAATGAAGACAAGGCTGGCTTCCTGGCCGGGGCATTGGCCGCCATGCTCAGCGAGAGCAACACCGTGGCCGCGGTGCTGGGCACCGACCTGGTGCCGCCGGTGGTGGCTTTCAAGGAAGGGTATGAGAACGGCGCACTCTATATCAACCCGGACATCAACCTCATCTCCACCTTCCACCCTGGTGGGTTGGATGTGGCCTTCACGGACCCGGAATGGGGCGCTTCCACGGCCAAGCAGGCCATGGACCAGGGGGCTGACGTGGTCTTTGGGGCTGGTGGCAAGACCGGTAATGGGGCGCTGATCGAAGTGGCCGGCAACCCGGGCAAGTTCTGCATCGGTGTGGACAGCGATCAGTGGGAGACCGTGCCGGAGGCGCACGCCTGCCTGGTTTCTAGCGCGATGAAGCTCATCACCCCTGGTGTCTTCGACCTGATCAAGGCGTCCCAGGATGGCGGCTTCCCAGGTGGCAACTTTGTGGGTGACGTGGGCCTGGCCCCCTTCCATGATTTCGACGGCCAGATTTCCGCGGAGATCAAGAGCAAGATCGAGGAGATCGACGCCGGCCTGCGTGACGGCTCGCTCCAGACCGGTTACAACCCCGGTGGTTAGCCGGCACCGTATGTGTGAGTAACCTGGCGTTTGCTAACGGAGGTATTGCCAGCTTGCATTCCTTGCCTGTCTGCTTTATGGCTGAGGTGCCAGGTTGACAACGTTGGAATTCGCCAGATTCCCGTAGAACAATGAACCTATGTGCGACGTGCCCGGCCATTGGCATACCAGGGCACGTCGCACATGCTTATTCAGTCGCGTTGTGGGGGTGGGGAATGTGTCTGGGCAGTAGTGGGGTTGTTTTCGGCCGCGCCCCGGCCGGGGAACAGCCAGGACAAGACCCGGCTTAAGGGTCCGCCCAAAATCAACTTTGGACTTTCCGTTCGTAGTAACCGCTTTAGCGGTCTGCACGGCTAAAGCCTTTACTACAAACTTAATTGCGAGCGGATCCTAAGCAAACTGCCTGAGCAGTTACGTCTGTTTGACAAAATGGTAGCAAGCGATGACGGAACAAAAAGACCAGCAACTTGCCTTCCTTAAAGCTATCTTGCGTGCCAGCGCCATTCCTGTCGTGGCCGTTTTGCTGGCCGCCATTATCGGCGCGGTTATTTTGTGGGGGTCGGGGGCTTCCCCGCTGGAGGCTTATGCGGCCTTGCTAAAGGGCGCGTTTGGCAGCCCCCAGGCCCTGCAGCGCACGCTGGAAAAGGCCACGCCGCTGGTCTTCAGCGGTCTGGCGGTGGCTTTTGCCTTTAAGGCGGGGCTGTTCAACATTGGGGCGCAGGGGCAACTGCTGCTGGGGGCAATCATGGCCGCCTACGTGGGCTTTAGTTTCACGGGGCTGCCGGCATACCTGCATGTGCCGCTGGCGCTGCTGGTGGGGGCGGTTGCGGGCGCGCTCTATGGCGCGATTCCCGGCGCGCTGAAGGCGTATACCGGTGCCCACGAAGTTATCACGACCATTATGCTGAACTATGTGGCCATCAACCTGACCGATTACCTGGCGGATGGCCCCTGGAAAGACACTTCGGTGGGCAACGTTGTCGCCCGTACCCCGGCAATTCAGGACACGGCCCGTATTCCGGCGTTGGGGCCGGTGCCTCTGGGCTTTGTGCTGGCGGTGATCATGGCGGCGCTGGCCTGGTGGGTGTTGTGGAAGACGACACTGGGGTATGAAATCCGCACCGTGGGCCTGAACCCCAATGCGGCGCGCTATGCCGGCATCAAGGTGGCCCGCATGGTGATTCTGACGATGGTGCTGAGCGGCTTCCTGGCCGGTATGGGTGGTGCGGTGGAGTCGCTGGGCATTGTGGGCCGCTACCAGCCGGGCTTTAACGTGGCCCTGGGTTTTGATGGGATTACGATTGCCTTGCTGGGTAAGACGCACCCATTTGGGGTGATTCCGGCGGCGATTTTGGTGGGCGCGATGCGCGCGGGCAGCAGCCAGATGCAGTTTTCGGCCAACGTGGCGGCGGAGATCATTGACGTGATCCTGGCCGTGATTCTCTTCTTTGTGACGGCGGATATGATTGTGCGGAAGCTGATCCGGATGCGCCAGACGGAGGAGGAGAAGGTCGTTCTGAGCAGTGGTTGGGGCCAGCAGTAGGCCTGTGGAGGTGTGAGATGCAGATAGCCACGACGACGACATCCCCGGCCGGGAACACATTCCTACGTCGCTTTGGGCTGCTGCTGGGCATTGGCCTGGCGGCTTTGGTGCTGGTTGTCTGGCGCTACCTGGTGGATCCCCAACCCACCACGGCCGTGCTGGCGGCCACGCTGCGCCAATCGACCCCGCTGGTTTTAGGTGCCCTGTGCGGCATCTTTGGCGAACGTTCCGGGGTGATCAACATTGGCATTGAAGGGCAAATGCTCATGGCGGCTTTTGTTGGCTTCCTGACCAACGTGTATACCGGCAACCTGGCTCTGGCCGTCGCGGCCGGGGTGACTACCGGCGCACTGATGGGGCTGTTTCTGGCCTTCATGTCCGTGACCCTAAAGATGGACCAGATTATTGGCGGCACAGTGTTGAATATTCTGGCCTTTGGCCTGACCGGCTATTTTTACACGGCCGGGCTAACCACTTCCGGCAAACTGCTGCCTGTACCCCTGGGTCCGCTGGCCGATATTCCACTGGTGGGACCGGTGCTGTTCAACAACCCGCCACTCACCTATCTAACCCTGCTGTTGGTGGCCCTGGCCCATTACGTGATCTACTTCACGCGCTGGGGGCTGCGTATGCGCGCCGTGGGAGAGCACCCCCGCGCGGCTGATACCGTGGGCATTAACGTCTTCTGGATGCGTTATGCCAACGTGATGATTGGCGGTGCGTTTGCCGGGCTGGCCGGCGCCTACCTGACGCTGGAGGCAGTCGGTTCGTTTGAGCGCAATATGACCAACGGACGCGGCTTTCTGGCCCTGGCGGTGATGATTTTTGGCAAGTGGAATCCCCTGGGGGCGTGGGGTGCGGCGCTGCTGTTTGGCTTTGCCTCGGCCATGCAGACGCAATTGCAGTTTACCGGCGGGCTGGAGATTCCGCACCAGTTCATCGGCATGCTGCCTTATTTGCTGACTATTATTGTGCTGGCCGGCTTTGTGGGTCGCTCCCGGCCACCGGCCGCGGAAGGCGTGCCCTACGAAAAGGAATAGGCGGACATGGCCGAGAATGAAGTTCTGGCGCTTGAAGCGCGCAACGTGACGAAGCGGTTTCCTGGGGTGCTGGCCAATGACCAGGTGAATTTCAGGCTGCGCAAAGGGGAGATCCACGCCCTGCTGGGGGAGAATGGCGCGGGCAAGAGCACGCTGATGAATGTGATCTACGGCTTGTACCGGCCGGATGAGGGGGAGATCTTCGTCGACGGGCAGCCGGTGACCATTGCGGACCCCAACGATGCCATTGCCCGGGGTATTGGCATGGTCCACCAGCATTTTATGTTGGTGCCGGTCTTTACCGTGGCCGAGAACATTATCCTGGGTTCAGAGGTGACCCGTGGCCCGTCGTTGGATATGCGGCGCGCCCGGCAGCAGATCCGCCAGCTCTCGGCGGAGTTTAACCTGGCGGTGGACCCCGACGCGGTGATTGAGGATTTGCCGGTGGGCTTGCAGCAGCGGGTGGAGATTGTGAAGGCGCTATACCGTGAGGCGCGCATTTTGGTCCTGGATGAACCGACGGCGGTGTTGACGCCACAAGAGGCCCAGGATCTTTTCCAGGTTATGCACCAGTTAACGGAGCGGGGGGTGTCGATTATCTTCATCACCCATAAGCTGAAGGAAGTGCTGGCGGTGGCGGATAGCATCACGGTGATGCGGCGCGGTAAAGTGGTGGGGGAAACGACCCCGGCCGGGATCGACGAACAAGGGCTGGCGGAGATGATGGTGGGGCGGGATGTGCTGCTGCGGGTGGAGAAGGATGAGGCCTCCCCGGCCGGGGAGATTCTCACAGTCCAGGGGCTAACAGTTCGGGACGAACGCAAGATCATTGCCGTGAACGACATTTCCTTTAGCGTGCGCGCCGGCGAAGTGCTGGGCATTGCCGGGGTACAGGGCAATGGTCAGCGCGAACTGGCCGAGGCCCTGACCGGCCTGCGTGCCGCAGAAGCCGGCACCATGCTGTTGGAAGGTGAAAATGTCCACCTAAACGATCCCCGCTTTCTGATTGAGCACGGAATGGCCCATATCCCGGAAGACCGGCAGAAGCATGGGCTAGTGCTGCCTTACTCCATCATTGACAACCTGGTGCTTTGCACCTACTACAAAGCCCCCTTTGCCAGCGGTATGCGGCGCAACCCGCGGGCTATGATGGAAAACGCCCTGCGGCTCATTGAGGAGTTTGACGTGCGCACGCCCGGTCCGCGAACCGCAGCCGGGACGCTGTCGGGTGGCAACCAGCAGAAGGTAATTGTGGCGCGGGAACTATCCCGGCCGGTGCGCCTGCTCATTGCCAACCAACCCACGCGCGGCCTGGACGTTGGTTCCATTGAATTCATCCACCGGCGCATCATTGAGGAGCGGGACAAGGGGGTGGCCGTGCTGCTGATTTCGGCCGAACTAGACGAGATCCTGGCCCTGGCCGACCGGATCGCGGTGATCTTCCACGGCCGGTTGGTGGCCACCATGCCGGCTGCCGAAGCCACGCGCGAGCAGTTGGGGCTGCTCATGGCCGGCTCCGGGCAGGAAACGATCCCCTTGGGGTAACGAAAGGCGGCGCGGAGTCTGTGGAGACGCATTGGGCAGCAACCCTTCTACCGGCCATCCCGGCCGGGGGGGTGCCCAATTGGCACACCGCGCATCTCCGCAACCCATGGCACTGCCGTGGTTGGAACCGGGTCAGGTCAATCAGCCGCGCCCGGTCTCTGCAACCGTTTCGAGCGTGAAGTCGAGGCTGTCGCGGGCCATTTTCCACTCAAAATAGTCGCCATAGCCAGCTTCCGTCAATGCCCTTTTCGCTTCCCGCAGCAGCCTTTGTTGAATGCGCCAATCCCCTGTCTCCAAAATCTGCGTCAGACATCGCAGCAGCTCCTCGGCCGGCAAACTGAGCCTGTGCAGAGGATGGGCAGCCAGTTCCCAGGCCAGGTATTTGTAGTAAGGAACCAGCCGCCGGTCGTGGATGCAGAATATCGCTTCCAGAAACGGCCGCACGCTTTCCGCCGCTTCCAGCCGATACCCGATCAGATTACCGGCGCGCAGATTCTTCAAGGAATGGTACACCTGGTTGAAATACCAGCGCAGTGATTGGCGGATATGCTCTTCGACGCGCCCGGCCGGGACGTGGCCAGCCTCATCCAGCAGCCGTTGAATCTCACCGCCGCTGCGGTCGTGTTCGACCGATAAGTGCGCCCAGGTGTAGCGCTCCCAATGCAGCGGCCCGCGCCAGGTGAGCCGCTGGCGGAAGGAATCAAGGGTGAAGATATAAAGACGGCCGTCCGGCGGCAAATCCCTGTATCTCTCCTGGTACTTTTCCAGGGCGTCGTCAGCCACAAAAATGGCAAAATCATAATCCGACCATTGGTTGGCAAACCCTTTGCCCCGCGAGCCGGTAACGACGAAGCCCAGGATGTCTTCGTTGAGCCTCGATGCTTCCCGAATAGCCAGAAATGCCTGTTCCATCGTTTCCATAATCCCCTCCTTCGTAAATGGGAGTGCGGGCAGCTTGCCCGCACTGGCGGACTGGCAGTCCGCGCTCCATTTTCATTCGTGGTGTTGAGCTTGCGCTCATGTCGTCTCCTGCCGATTTCAGGGTGGGCTGATCTTCCAGATTAGCCCACCCTGATAAGCCTGATTAGCACCAACAACATCACTATCCCGTTACTGCAACAGAGACCCTTCGTGGGTGAGCAAGAAAATATTCCAATCGGCGTCAGAGCTGGTGCTTGTGTCGCTAAAACTTGTCCCCATCCCAGAAACCCGACCTGATTCCACATAGACAAAGTACACGCCATCGTGGTAAAGAAGATCGGTCGACCAGATAAACGGCCCAACTGTACTTCCACTGGCAATTGGCTCCTCAGAGCGCACCCAGTTCACGCCATCGGCGCTGACGGCAAACCCATAAGCGCCATGCTGCTTACCCACCTGGTAACTACGAGCATACAACATCACCCAACCATCGGGTGTGAGGACCACCTGAGGATCAAGCAACAGCCCAGCGTCCCAGCCTCCCTGTTCCCCGCTGCCGGTCAAAACAGGATCCTCTTGTTTCGTCCAATGAATGCCATCTGCGGAGGTCGCCATCCCGATTGCGGATTGTCGTTCTGAATAGCCGGTATAGTACATCACATACCCCTGCTCGATACGGACAACACTCGGATTTTGTACAGCAAGCGAGTCCCACGCATCTTGACCTCCGGGCGTCAGTGCCATCTCGGCGTCCGCCGTCCAGGGGCCGGTAGGGGCCGGCGCCGTAACCCGGCCAATGCTGCCAACGGTTATCACCCCCCACACTACCGGGCGGTCAACTGTGTAGAAATACAAAACCCACGTCCCATCCGGTTCCACAATTACGCTGGACACAAAGGCTGTATAGGGAACGTTGAGCGCTTCACCCAGAAAAATGGGTTCCTCTGTTACACGGGTCCAGTTGACGCCATCCGGTGACGTGGAATAAAAGACATGTACCTGCGCCGGCCACCATGCCAGTTCGTTGTGAAACATGTGAAACTGCCCATCATGATAAACGGTCGCACCGGGAAAGGCCAATTTCATAGGCGCTGCCGCCGTGTCGTTGTGATAAATGACCGGCTCTTCACTGGCCAGCGTGAACAAGCCAGCAGATGGTATTCGCTGCGACGTGGGTTCTGGCGATGCAGTTGGCACGGGTGGTTCCGTAGGCGGCAGCTCTGTCGGTGACGGTTCCGTGGGCGGTGGTTCCGTGGGCGGCAAAGATGTGGGTGGGAGCTCAGTAGGTACTGCTTCTGGTTCATTTGCTACCTCTGCAACAACCGTCTTATCTTGTACGGATGCTGAGTCTGGCGCGACCACGTCTGCCTGGCAGCCTACTAAGCACAAGGTCAACAGGATTAGGATATGGACAAACAGGTGGATTTTCATGATTTTCCCTCTTACAAGAGACCTTCTGGGAGGCTGCACTGTGCAGACCTCCCGAAGATTACATGTCCCATTTACGGGTAATCAACTAAACAACTTCCGCTTGTGGCGCCGGCGCAATCTGCTGCATCAGCCCCATCAAGTCCGGGTAAGACCACTCCTCAACCACGACGCCTTTCTCAAACCGGGCAATGCAAGCGCCATTAAACTGCACCGCTTTGCCGGTGGCCGGCACGCCCATGAATTCCCCTTTGTGCGTCCCGATACCCGTCCAAACGGTAACGACATAATCGCCATCGCTCAGGCTGAAGTGGATGTCAAAGTGGAAGTCCGGCAGGCCCACCCGGAACGGCTTCATGAATTCTTTGTATCCATCCGGGCCGCGCACGCCCAGGGTGTGGTTGACATGCTGCTGGGCCACAGACGCCGACAACACAGCTTCATCATCCTCTGCCCAATATTCGTCAAACAAACGCTCGTAGATCTTGATATTTTCCTGTGACATTTTTCGCTCCTTTGAAAATGTTGCGCGAGCATCTTGCTCGCCCGTGTCGGCTGGAAGCCGGTGCTACGTTTTCATTCATCATCATCCTGACAAATCATCGTCACAAGAACGTCACAAGCGTTGAACTGCGGGCTGCTTTTGTTTTACAATAGCCATTGTGACATTTGTCACCACTAGCCACGACACACCCCGCACCGCTGCCAGGTTGAGAAACGTTATGTCCCACTTACACATCTCCCTGTTTGGGCACTATTCGGTTGAGCTGGATGGCGTGCCAATCGCCAATTTTGCCACCAACAAGGTGCAAGCAGTGCTGGCGTATCTGGCGGTTGAGGCAGAACGGCCGTTTCCCCGTACCACCCTGGCCACCCTCCTTTGGCCCGACATGCCCGACGCCGACGCCCGGCACAACCTGCGCCAGACGCTTCTCCGTCTGCGCCAGGCCATTCCAGCCCCCTCCGCGGGGTCGCCCATCTTGCGCGTCACCCGCCAAACCGTCCAATTCAACGCGGCGTGTGATTACTGGCTGGATGTTACCGAATTCAACCAGTTGCTAACCGACTGCCAGCAGCATAATCATCAATACCTGGAAACGTGCGCCGCCTGCATGGAACGGCTGGAAACGGCCGTTTTCCTCTATACCGGCCCTTTCCTGGCCCACTTCTACGTCGAAGACAGCACATCCTTTGAAGAGTGGGCGGCGGTCAAACGAGAATGGCTGCGGCGGGAAACACTCAACGCCCTCACCCTGCTCAGCGCCTACCATGACCAACACGGCAGCTATGAGCGCGCGCAGCAGTTTGCGCAGCAGCAAATTGACATTGATCCGCTGCGCGAAGAGGGGTATCAACAGTTGATGCGGGTATTGGCAAAGAACGGCCGTCGCAGCGAAGCCTTGGACCAATACCGCTTATGCCAACAACGGTTATCCGAGGAACTTGGCGTTGCCCCAGACCCCGCCACGACAGCGCTCTATGAAAAGGTCCTGGCGGCGGAAATGGAGGTCTCGCCGCCGAAACCTGCCATTATTCGCGGCTACGACTGCCGGGAGGAAATTGGAAAGGGCGCGTTTGGCGTTGTTTACCGGGCAAACCATCCACTGGTAGAGCGCGACGTAGCCATTAAGGTCATTCATCCCCAATACGCCAACAACCCTGATTTCATTCGCCGCTTTGAAGTTGAAGCCCGGATCGTTGCCCGGCTGGAGCATCCGCATGTCGTGCCGCTTTACGATTACTGGCGCGAACCCAATGCCGCTTACCTGGTGATGCGCTATCTGCGCGGAGGCAGCCTGCGCCAGACGATCCGGCCGGGGGCATGGCCGTTGCCGACTGTCTGCCAATTGTTGGAGCAGATTGCCACTGCCCTGGCCAGCGCCCACCGCCAGGGCATTATCCACCGCGACATCAAGCCGGAGAATATTTTGCTGGATGAAGAGGGCAACGCCTATCTGGCCGACTTCGGCATTGCCAAAGATTTGCTCAACAGCGCTTACAAATCGGAGACGGGTCATTTCACCGGCTCCATCGCCTACAGTTCGCCTGATCAGGCGCAGAATCAGCCCCTCACTCCGCAAAGCGACCAGTACAGCCTGGGAATTGTCTTGTTTGAACTACTGGCAGGGCAGCATCCATTCCCTAATCTGTCCCCGGCAGCTTTGCTGCTGAAGCACCTCCAGGAAGCGCTGCCACCGCTGCCGCTGCTGTGCCCAGACTTACCAGAAGCCGTAGACAGTGTCCTCCAGCGCGCCACCGCCAAAAGCCCGGGTGCCCGCTACCCAGATGTGCTTGCCTTTGCCGCTGCTTTTCGTCAGGCCGCGGCCGGTTTACCGCTGACTGTGGCACCACCTACAGAACCCCACGATCTGAAGAACCCGTACATGGGCCTGCGCCCTTTCGAGGAAGCCGACGCCCCTTATTTTCACGGCCGTTCCGCGCTCATCTCCCCCCTCCTCAACCGTCTGCGGCCCTTCCTCGCCCTCATCGGTCCCAGCGGCTGCGGGAAATCCTCGTTGGTTAAAGCGGGGCTGATACCGGCCCTGCGCCAGGGCGCGCTGCCAGGTTCGGACAAGTGGTTGATAGCCGAGATGACCCCCGGCGCGCATCCATTGGCAGAATTGGAGATCGGCTTACTGCGCATTGCCATCCGCCGGCCGGGCGGACTGATAGAACAATTGTGGAGAGACGAACGCGGGTTGCTGCGGGCAGCCAAATTGCTGCTGCCAGAGGCAGCGGGCGACCTGCTGCTTGTCATTGACCAGTTTGAAGAGCTGTTCAGCGCCAACGTGGCTGAAGCAGAGCGGGCGCATTTTTTGGACAACCTGGTCACGGCCGTTTCCGCGCCTAATACGCGCTTCCACGTCATCATCACTCTGCGCGCTGACTTCTATGACCGCCCTCTGCGCTATGCCCGTTTCAGCCAACTGCTGCGCGATCACACTGAAGTGATCATCCCCATGAACCACGAAGCGATCATCCAGGCCATCACCGGCCCGGCCGGGACGGTTGGCGTGGTGGTCGAGCCGGCGTTGCTTGCCGCCATCACCGCCGACATTCACGCGCAGCCGGCGGCACTGCCACCGCTGCAATATGCTCTCACCGAACTGTTTGCGCAGCGGGACGGCCATACCATGACCTTAAGCGCCTACGAAGCCATTGGTGGCATTGCCGGCGCCCTTGCCCGCCGCGCCGAAACCCTCTACCAAAACCTGGACCCGGCCGGGCAGCAAATCATCCGCCAGATCTTTCTCCGTCTGGTCACCTTCGGCGAAGGCGTTGACGTAATGCGCCGCCGCGTCCCTCTGGCCGAACTGGGATCCATAGTCACAAACCGCGAATCGTATCAGAAAACAAACCCGCTCACCGACTACCGCTCACCGATTACCGATTACGCCAAACACCGGCTCCTCACCTTTGACCGTGATCCCGTGACACGCGCGCCAACGGTAGAAGTGGCGCACGAGGCGCTGCTGCGTGAATGGCCGCGTCTACAAGAATGGCTAAACGAAAGCCGCGACGACATCCGCCAGCAGCAAAAGCTGGCAACGGCCGTTTCCGAGTGGCAGCAGCAGCAAGCGCCCGGCTTCCTGCTGCGCGGCTCGCGCCTGGATCAGTTCAGCAGTTGGGCCGCAAGCTCCACCGTACAGTTGACGCCAGATGAGGCGGCCTATTTGCAAGCCAGCCAGCAGGCGCGCGCCGAGCGCGAAGCGGAAGCGGCCGCGCGAATGGCGCGCGAACAGGCATTGGAGCAGCGATCCCGCCATGTCTTGCGCTCCCTGGTAGTTGTCTTACTGTTAGCGACAATTGGGGCTTTGGCCGCAGCGGGGGTTTTCCTGGATCAACGCCAGCAAATCGGAAGCGAGCGGGATCATGCCGAGTTAAACCTGGCAACGGCCGCGGCGGCGCAGGCCACCAGCGCGGCCAATGCGGCGACGGCAACCGTCGCCCAGGGCGAAGCGGTTATCCAGGCCGGTATGGCGGCTGAGGCCGCCAATGCCCGCGCAACCGCCGCCGCCAATGCCCGCGCCCAGCAGGCCACCGCCGAAGCCAATGAACGAGCGGCGCAGGTGGCCTACAGCCTGGCATTAGTTGCCAACAGCCGCCAGGTCTTAGCTGACAATGACAATGAACTGGCGCTGCTGCTGGCGCTGGCCGCCAATGGTATTGAAAACCCGCCGTTGGCGGCGCAGCGCGCCCTGGTAGATGCGGCATTTGCCCCCGGCGCGCGCTACCTGTTCCCGGCCGGGACGCCTCAGTGGGGACTTGCCATCAGCCCAGATGGTCGCACAATCTGGTCAGGGTCAGACAACGGCGATATTCTGGTTTGGGATGTGGCAACCGGTGTGCTCAAGCAGCGGCTTCACGGGCATACGGCGGCCGTCAACGAACTCGCCATTCACCCGGATGGGCACGCCATTTTGTCTGCGTCAGCCGACCAATCGTTGATTTTGTGGGATGCCGCTTCAGGGGCCATGCTGCGCCAATTCAACGGCCACGCATACCCGGTGAGCAGCGTCACCTTTACGCCAGACGGCCGTTTTGCCCTTTCCGGCGGCGAGTCCGATGTACGCAGCGGTTTTCCCGGCGAACTCATTCTGTGGGAAGTGGCAAGCGGCAAAATCGTCAGCCGCCTGGAGACGGCCGCCTGGGTGGGCGGGGATTTACCGCCGGAGGGAGTGCGCAGTGTGGCTGTCCTGCCTGATGGTAACACCGCCCTGGTGGGTGTCGCCGCGGCGCGCGGCAATGAAACGCCATTCTTACAGTGGGATTTGACCACCGGCAAAATCACACGGCTGTTTACCGACGTGACGCGGTCGGTGAACGACATTGCCCTCAGCCCGGACGGTCGCCTGGCGCTTACCGCCTCGGCCGACAACCTGGTGCGGTTATGGGACCTGGCAGCAGGCGAACCGGTACGCCAGTTTATGGGGCATGAAGGCATTGTGACCACCGTTGCCTTTGCCCCAGATGGGAAAACGGCCGTCTCCGCCGGGCTTGATCAAACCATCATCTGGTGGGATTTAGACAGCGGCGACATCTTGCAGCGGCTGCGCGGCCACACCGACGCCATCATAACCGTGCGCTTTCTGTCCGAGACACAAATTGTCTCTACGGCATTGGACGGCACGGTGCGCCTGTGGGACCTGGCGCCCGCGTGGCAGTTGGCACGGTGGCAAGGGACAGGGCGGCGGCAACCGGCAGGCCCTATTGGGCCAATCGCCATCAGTCCCAACGGAGAAACGGCGCTTTCCGCCACTGGCAGCAGGCTGCTTTTGTGGGATATGGCCTCGGGCGAGCCAGTACGCGAACTAAACGGGCATGAAAATGAGGTATGGGCGGTCGCCTTTGCGCCAGATGGCCGGCGAGCATTGTCCGGGGACATTGAGGGCGAGATGATCTATTGGAACGTGGAAACGGGATCGGCCGTTCGCCGCCTTTCTGGCCACAGCTTTGCCGTCAACAACCTGGCAATTAGCGAAGATGGGCAGCGGGCGCTCTCGGCGGCCTCCGACAACGTCGTTATTTTGTGGGACCTACAAACAGGCACGATCATCCACTATTTGCACGGCCACACGGACATTGTGCAAGATGTCCTCTTTTTGGCCGGGGATCAGATGGCTGTTTCCAGCAGTTGGGACGCCAGCCTCATTCTCTGGGACCTGGCAAGTGGTGAGCAGGTACGCCGTTTTACCGGGCTGGATAGCCAGGTCGGCGGGCATTTCTTCAGTTCCGATGTGCCGGTGATTTATGGCCTTGCCCTGCTGCCCGACGGCCGTTCCCTCTTATCCGCCGCTTCTGACCAAACGCTGCTGCTATGGGATGTAGCTACCGGCCAACCGCTGCGCCGCTTTGTGGGGCATGATGATACGGTGGTTGGCGTGGCCGTCAGCCCGGACGGCCGTTTTGCCCTCTCCAGCAGCGCAGATGGAACGCTGATCTGGTGGGATATTGCCACGGCCGTGCCCATTCGCCGCATCCCCGTGCGCAGCACGTATCCGCCATTTGCGGTTTCCCAGTTTGCGGCCAGTGCAGCGATTGCGCCGGATGGGGAAACGGCCGTCTTTGGACAGGCAGACGGCACGCTCATCCGCTGGCAGCTTACGGACCCACCGCCAACCGATCTGATTCCCTGGATTCGCGCCAACCGCCCCCTGCGCGAACTCTCTTGCCTGGAACGAGCCACGTACCAGATTACGCCGTTGTGTGCTGCGGAGGGCAGTCTGGTTGCCGGCACGAATGCCCTGCTGGACACCGCAGCAGAGAGGTTGGCCGGGGTGGAAACGGCCGTGCCGGCCCCAACTCAGCCCACCGGAACGCCATCCCCCACAGCCACATCCCGCCCCCCGCAAGCAGCCCGGCCGGGTGACAATCGCGGCCAACTTACGCCTGGCAGCTTTGACGTCTGGACTTATGAGGGCCGCGCCAACGAGCTGCTAACCATCCACCTGATCGCCGACAATCCGCCATCTTCCCCAATTCCACTATCTGAGCAGCCAGGCAGCAATACGCTGGATACCGTCCTCATGCTCATCGCGCCCGACGGATCGCCGCTGGCTCTGATGGATGATGGCCTCGTGACTACGGGCGCTTCGCCGTTTGACGCCCTGCTTCAAAATGTACGCCTGCCGGTGAGTGGGCTGTATCGAATTGAAGCGCGTTCCTGGTGGGACGTTGGGGCCGGCGGCTATACACTGCGCCTGGAATCTCATGCAATCAGTGTCCCCCTGGCCGTGATGCAAACCTACATTGGCCGCTACCTGCACGAAGACTTAAATGACCTGGTCGTCACCATTTACCTGGAAGATGGAAAGCTGCTGTATGACGCGGCAGAGATGGGGATCTTCGAGATGCGCCCGCTGAGTGACACAGAATTTATCGTCGGCATCATGCAGCTTAGGTTTCTCTTTGACGAAGAAGGGGTTGTAACGGGGTATGATATTGTTGGCGGTAATGATGCGTTTCACGGCGAAAAGGTGCAGGCGTGAGACGGGGGCACAGAATTCGTGTTAATTCGCGTCAATTCGTGGCTAAATTTTCTTTCTCCGACAGCCTGCTAGGGGGTCTCCGCACCCATGGAATAAGCTGGATATTGCGGGAACATCTGCCGGAGCGTTCGCTCCTTAACAATGCGTTCCAGCGACAAAAGGGCCAGGCAAATGTTAACAGCGTAGCTGATCACCCCTACCCGCCCATCGAGCAAAGCGTATTTAAGCTCATCAATCGTAACCCAGCGAATCCCAAACTGCTCCAGGTCATCGTGATTGGGTTCCGCCCCCGGCCGGGCGTCAAAAGCCACAAAAAAATGACCCGTACTCACATAGCGGTTAGCATCAATGACATAACTGCCCAGGTAGCGCCAATCCTGGCTAACATAACCCGTCTCCTCCAGAAGCTCACGCTGCACAGCAGCCAGCGGCGGCTCATCCGCTTCCAGGTAACCGCCAACCACCTGCCAGCTAGATCGCCCCAGGCCATGCTTATACCCTTCTAGAATCATCGCCTGGCCGTGACTGTTAAACGCCAGCACATTGACATAATCGCGAGCGTGTACCCGCGGCCAATCCGCAATAATCCGGCCATCCGGCAGACGAATCGTCTCCATATCGACCTTAATGAAAGGTTGGTCCAGGACCGGCTCACGACCTAATATTTCCCAGCTTTCGCTCATTGTTCATCTCACCTGCGCACACTACTGCAGTGGACACACGCATCATTTAGCTGCCCGGTGGATCGGCCTCGCTAGTCCGCCCATGGAGTGGATTATCTGGCGCGAATCTTACAACTTGTCTTAAGAGCACGCTAGCGCCGCAGATTCCAGGACAATTGGTGGCGGGTACGGCGCTGATAGCCGGCGGGTGTGGTTTGTGCGCCTGCTGGCTGTCGGCTACACTTCCCGCGTGACCAGAGAACAAGAAACCCACTTCTCAGTGCAGTTGGCAATCCTCACAATCTGCCGCCTGCTCCTCAACATTGGCCTGCGCATCACCTATCCCTTTTTGCCAGCCTTTGCCCGCGGGCTAAACGTGTCGCTGGCCGAGATGGCCCGGCTGGTGGCCCTGCGTTCCCTGGCCGGCCTGCTAAGCCCGGTGTTTAGCCCGGTGGCCGAGCGTTTTGGCCGGCGGACGGCGCTGCTGTTGGCCATGCTGGTGTTTTCACTAGGCAGCCTGGTGGTGGTTGCCCGGCCGGGATACTGGCCACTAGGCATTACCCTCATCCTCATCGCCGTGGCCAAAGTCATCTACGATCCGGCCATGCAAGCTTACGTGGGCGACGTGGTGCCCTATGCGCAGCGCGGCCGGGCCATCGCCATCACCGAATTTTCGTGGGCTGGGGCACTGCTGCTTGGCGCACCGTTCATGGGCTGGGTCATTCAGAAGCAGGGCTGGTCCGCACCTTTTGCCTGGCTGGCCGCCGGCGGGCTGGTGGGAATTGGCTTGCTGTGGCTGCTAATGCCCCCCGGCCGGGTCGCGCTAGCCCAGGCCAACAGCCTGCGCCGCATGATCCGCGTCGTGCGCCAATACCCCATCATCTGGATCACCGCCGGCTACATCTTCCTGATAATGGCCGGCAACGAAGTCTTCCTCATCAACTACGGCAACTGGATTGAGACCAGCTTCAAGCTCAGCCTGACCAGCCTGGGCCTGGCCGCCGGCGTCATTGGCAGCGCCGAAATCAGCGGCGAGATCGTGGCCGGCCTGGCCGTGGACCGTTTTGGCAAGCGGCCCATCATCATCACCACCGGCCTGCTGGCCTCCCTATTTTACCTGGGGCTACCCTACACCAGCCCCAGCCTGCCCACAGCCCTGGTCACCCTGTTCCTGCTCTTCTTCGTGTTAGAAATTACCATTGTCGGCGGCATTCCCCTGTTCACCGAACTGCTGCCCCAGGCGCGCAGCGTCCTCCTCTCCTTCAGCCTGGCCGCCGCCGGCCTGGGCCGGGTGGCCGGCGCGCTGCTCGGCCCACTCGTGTGGAACCGCCTGGGGCTGCCTGGCGTCGGCCTAACCGCGGCCCTCATCACCCTGCTGGGCAGCTTCATTCTGATACGCTACATCAAAGAGAGCGCCTGATACATATTCCCTAGTCCCGTCAACCAACTGGCCCCGCGGCGACGCCGGCCAGTTGACCCATTACAAGGAGACCTGCGGTGGAAAACGTCGATTTGCTAATTCATTCGGCCGCGCAGTTGTGCGTGGTGCCTGCCCACAATGGACCACAGCGGGGCGCAGCCCTGGGTGACCTGGGCATCATCCCCGATGGGGCGCTGGCCGCCCACCAGGGCCGCATTGTGGCCACCGGCCGGGCCGCCGACCTGCGGGCGCGCTTCCGGGCCACCAACGAGATAGACGCCACCGGCCGCTGCGTGCTGCCCGGTTTTGTAGACCCCCATACCCATCTGCCCTGGTCGGGCGACCGGGCCAACGAGTTTGAGCAGCGGCTGGCCGGGGCAACCTACATGGAGATCATGGCCGGCGGTGGTGGTATTATGTCAACCGTGCGCCAGACACGCCAGGCCAGCGTGGCCGACCTGGTGGCCGACAACCTGCCCCGCTTGCAACAAATGCTGGCCCACGGCACCACCAGTGCCGAGGCCAAAACAGGCTACGGCCTGGATACCGCGGCCGAGCTAAAGCAGCTTGATGCGATGCTGGCTCTGGATGCGGCCCAGCCGGTGGAGCTGGCGCTGACTTTTCTGCCGGCCCACGCCGTCCCGGCCGGGTACAGCGGCCGCACCGACGCTTACGTAGACCTGGTGGTGACAGAAATGCTCCCGGCCGGGGCGGCCTGGATGCGCCAACACAACCGCCCCCTCTTCTGCGACGTCTTCTGCGAGGCCGGCGTCTTTGACCTGGCCCAAACCCGGCGCATTCTAGAAACGGCCCGCGAACTGGGTTACAAGCTAAAAGTCCACGCCGACGAATTTGAAGGCTTAGGCGGCACGGCATTGGCGGTAGAATTGGGGGCGGTGTCGGCCGACCATCTGGTGCGCACACCGCCCGCCGACATTCAGGCCCTGGGGCGGGGCGACACAGTAGCCGTGGGGCTGCCGGGCACGCCCTTTGGCCTGGCCCATACGGAATACACCCCGGCCGGGCAGATTCTGGCCGCCGGCGGCGCGCTGGCCCTGGCCACCGACTGCAACCCCGGCACCTGCTGGTGCGAGTCGATGCAGATGGTCATTGCCCTGGCCTGCCGCTATATGAAACTGACCCAGGCCCAGGCCGTGGCCGCAGCCACCCTCAATGCCGCCTATGCCATCGGCCGCGGCACGGAGATTGGCAGCCTGGAGGCCGGCAAGCAGGCCGATATCCTGCTCTTGTCCGTGGCCGATTATCGCCAACTGGGCTACCGTTTCGGCACCAACCTGGTCGAGATGGTCTTCAAACGCGGGCAGCGGGTGATCTAAACGGCCAAAACTCAACATAACGCGGTTCTATTGCGCTGACTGGAGGGGTGGATATAATGTTGTGCATAACATAATGTCGCGCGTGATGCGTCAGACCCCATGGAGCCTGGCGGCAGATGACGGATTACGCCTTACGCAAGGATGTGGCTATGCGTTTGCGCCTCTGGTTTGTGGCGGGGTTATTGATACTGGTCGGCCTGGTCGCCTGTTCGGACGAGTCGTCTTCGGCCACCTCGGTGGCGGTTCAGGACCCGGCCGGGACGCCCTTCGACGTCATGGCCACCACCCAGGCCCTGCCCACCCCCGTCCCGCCCACCGCCACCCCTATCCCGCCCACGCCAACGCCGGCCGACCCGCCGGTGGCCACGGTGAACGGCCAGCCCGTCACCCAATCGCAGTTGGCTCAGGCTGTGGCCCAGCGCAACCTGGGCCTGCAAGGGGCCGCCGACCCCGAGCTAAGCGAGGCCGAAATCCAGACCCAGATGCTGGATATCCTCATTGAGCAGGCGCTCATTGCCCAGGCGGCCGCGGCCAACAACATCCTCGTCAGCGCAGAAGAGGTAGACGCCGCCTATGCCGAACTGCGCCAGGCGGCCGAAGCGGCCGGTGGCGCGGGCAGCTTTGAGGTGTGGCTGCAAGAAAACCGCTGGACCGAGGCGGACCTGCGGGCCGCGCTGGCCCAACAAATGCTCACCGAGCGGGTGATCGCCTTTGTGACGGCCGATGTGCCGGCCACCGCTCCCCAGGCCCACGCCCGCTATATCCAGGTGGACGATCCTGTGCTGGCCCAGTCGCTGGCAGACCAACTGCTGGCCGGGGCAGATTTTGCCACGCTGGCCCAGGCCAATTCGCTGGACCAGCAAACGGCGCGGGATGGCGGGGATTTGGGCTGGTTCCCGGCCGGGACACTGCTGGTACCCGAAGTCGATGCCGCCGCCTTCAGCTTACAGCCCGGCGGCACCAGCCCGGTGATCACCGTGACCAACGCCGCAACCGGCGCAGCCAGTTACTACCTGGTGCAGCTCATCGAGATCGATCCCCAGCGCCCGCTCACCGCCGACGCGCGGGCTGTTTTATTGCAGGAACGCTTCGAAAGCTGGCTGGCCCAACTGTGGGCCAATGCTGAAATCGTCCGGTACACAGACCCCGGCACACAATAATCTGGAGAGGGTACAATGCGCGGAGGAGGCTGTTTCGCCACAATTTTCAATATCGTCATGGCCCTGGTCATCATGGCCATCTTATTCGCGATCGTTGTGTTCGCGGCTATCCTGTTTGTGCCCAACACCGTGTACCAGATCACCAGCGGGCTGGGGCTGCCCAGCATTGCCGGCGGCCCGGCCGAGGCCACACCAACCCTGGTGGCGGTGGCCGCCGTGCCCACCCCGCAGCCCACCAGCACGCGAGGCAATGTGGTGCCCACCTTCACGCCGGTGCCCCTGCCACCCACCCTGCCCGTGCGGCCCACCAACACCCTGCGGCCCACGCTGCCCCCCTCCATCACCCCCACCTTCCCGCCGCCAACCGCCACCTCCACCCCCACAGAGACGCCAACCAACACCCCCACGCCCGGCCCATCGGCCACGGCCTCGGCCACGCGCTCGCCTTTCCCGTTCACCAGCAGCATCAACAGCCCCATCTACCTGCAAAACTTTGCCAACAACGCCCAATGCAACTGGCTGGGCATCGCCGGCGAAGTGCTAGACCTTAACCGTAACCCGGTGTCAACCGGCAGCTACCGGGTGCACGTTTGGGGCAGCGGCATCGACGAACGTGTGGTTGTCGGCACCGCCCCCGCCTACAGCCCCTCCGGCTGGGAACAGTTCGTCCACAACGCCCCGGCCGTGCGCGACTACAACTTGCAGTTGGAAACGCCCGAAGGCAGCGCCGTCTCGCAGGTCTACGCAGTGCAGACACGGGCAAGCTGCAACGAAAACCTGCTCTACTTCGTCTTCGTGCAAAACCATTGAGTGGTCAGCCAACAAGCCGAGGCAGTAACACGCTGACACGTTGAAATGCCTGTTCTCTACCTGGTCGGCACGCCAATTGGCAATTTAGAGGATATCAGCCTGCGGGCACTGCGCGTGCTGCGCGAGGTGAGCCTGATTGCGGCGGAGGACACACGCCACACGGGCCGGCTGCTGCACCACTTTGAGATCAACACCCCCCTCATCAGCTACCACGAGCATAACGAGGCGCAGCGCACGGAGCAACTGCTGGCTCACCTGGCCCAGGGAGATGTGGCCCTGGTTTCCGATGCCGGGATGCCTGGCCTGTCTGACCCTGGCTACAAGCTGGTGGCCGCGGCGGTGGCGGCGGGCATCGTGGTGTCACCCATTCCCGGCCCGGCCGCGGCGATTGCGGCCCTGGTGAGCAGCGGCCTGCCAACCGACCGCTTTCTCTTCCTGGGCTTCTTGCCGCGCCAGCGCAAGGCCCGCCGCAGCGCGCTGCAAGAGGTAGCCAATCTGCCGTTTACACTGGTGCTTTACGAAGCGCCGCACCGGCTGGCGGCGCTGCTGGCCGACGTGGTGCAGGAATTGGGCAACCGGCCGGTGACCATTGCGCGGGAATTAACCAAGCTGTACGAGGAGTTCTGGCGGGGCACGGCCGAGGACGCGGCCGCCCATTTTGGCCAGGAGCAGGTGCGGGGGGAGGTTACGGTGGTGGTTGGCGGGGCCGCCCCGGCCGGGAGCGAACCGTGGACCGAGGCGGAAGTGCGGGCCGCATTGGCCGACCAACTAGCCCAGGGGCTGCCGCGCAAAACCGCCGCCGCCGTGGTGGCCGCGCAGGCTGGCTGGCGCAAGCGCGACGTTTACGCCCTGGCGTGATGGGCAGCAACGCGGCGTGCCGCCGGTCGCCTCACTGCACCAGGCGCAGCGTGAGGCGGTAGCTGGCGGCCACGCCCAGCGATTCACGCACAATGATGGTCCAGGTGCCGCCGGCCGCAAGAGTGTAGCTGGGCAGCTCTTCGGTTTCGCCATCACGCCCCTCGTCCACCACCTGCACCAGATTCCCGGCCGGGTCGCGCAGCAGCAGCACAAAATCCCCATCAACCGCCGGGATCAGCTCCAGGCGAACCGTATCACCCGCCTCGCCGCTAAAGGACCAGGTATGGTCCTGGCCGGCGGGCAACGTGCCCGTAATGGCCTGCCCATAACTGACCACCCCGGCCTCAATCTGCGCCGTATTGCCCCGGAATTCCAACATTAGCTCATAGTCGCCCGGCCGGCCCATAAACTCCTGCACCAGGATGATGTACTGGCCATCGTCCGGCAGCGTCGCCTCGATGGTCTCGGCCCGGCCGGCGTAATAGGCATCCGCTTCGGCCAACCGGTCTACATCGGCATTGAGCAGCCAGACGTGCATGTCTAGCGTGTTGGCCAGCGGTGTCACCACAATACGGACCTGGTCATCGCGGTAACCTTCAAAGAACCAGGCATGGGCTTCGTTGCTGAGCAGATTTTCTTGCTTCACGTCGCCATACAGGAGGTCGCCGGCGTCGTAGAAGTTTTGCGTTTCTTCTGCGCCTTCGGCCAGGGAAAGAGTGTAAGCGCCGCCGCTGCCGCTGAAGCCGGAAATATGGATGCTGTATTGGCCGGCGGTGGGCAGCACAAGGCCGGAAATGATCTCGGCATCGCCGCTAAAGCCCTCATCCAGGCTGATCAGCACAGCCCCGGCCGGGTCATATACAGCCAGGACGCCATCCAGATCATCCACCGAAGGGGTGAAGATGACGCTGACCACCTGGCCGGCGGTCCCGTTGAAGGTCCATATCTGGGTCCCCCCGGCCGGGAGCTCGCCCATGATCACTTCGCCGATTTCGATAGGGCCACCGCTGCCAAACTGGGGATCGTCGGTGACCAACAGGCCAATCTGGTAGGGGCCGGGGCTGCCAAAAAACTCCTTCACCACAATAACGTAGCGCCCCGCTTCTGGTAAGCGCACATCGGTCAACGTTTCCGTGTCGCCGGCATAGCCAAAATCTGCCGTACTCACCGTCTGGCCGGAGGGCGCAATGAGGGCAAAAGTCAGGTCCAGGCTGGTATCGGTGGGGATAACGGTGATGGTGGCATACCGCCCCACTTCGGCCTCAAACGCCCAGACGTCTGGCGTGGCGGCCGTGATGCTGGCGTTGGTCAGGGCACTGCTGGTGAGGTTGCCCTGGAAAACGGGCGTGATCTCCAGGCTGGGCACGACGCCGGTCAGCGCATCGTACACCACAATGGTGTTCATCATGTCGTCGAATAGGGGCAGGTAAGCGTCCCAATTTTCGGCGGCGGTGCCCAGTTGGAAGTAGACGGGCAGGTTGGAGGAGGGCTGGGCGAAGAGCAGCAGCCGGTAGCGCAGGGGAACTTCCCCGGCCGGGGGCAGCGCGTTGAGCAGATCCGCCGACAGGTCCACGTAAGCCCCCGTGACGCCATTGGCCTGGATGGGCAGGACCTGGACGGCCGCACCCCGTGTATCCAGTTGGGCGTTGTTATCTACCAGCAGTTGCAGGGTGGCGGCCGGGTCGGTGGTGGGTGTCCCGGCCGGGGAGACAAAGCCCAACACGAAGGCCCCGGAGCCAATGTCCTGGGCAGTCGCCAACTGATTAGCCGTCTCCTTACGATCAGCCCAGAAGAGAGGCTGCGATCCTAGCATTTCATTTTCGGCTACCTCGGCCAGTACGGCACTCACATCTACCCAGGTGCCCGGAACTGTAATGGCCAGCCCCAGGGCACTCCCACCTACCGCACGCGGCGCGAAGCTGGTTGGTTTGGGGGTCAGGGTGGGCGGCACGGGATTCGTCGCCCGCGGCGTGCTGGTTTCCAACGGTGGGAAGGTTGGCGTGGAGGCCTGGGTGGCCTTGGGTGCCGTTAGAACCACCACCGGGGTTGCCTGTTTCTCAGGCGGCAGCGGCCGGCAGGCCACTGTGACACACAGTAAAACGCCAAGAACCCAATAGCGCTTTTTCATCACGTCGCTCCTTCAAAGTCCTGCGCAACTCAGGTTTGATGACCGCCCCGGCCGGGATCAAGCCAGGCGCCAGAGTGCGCAAACCGTCAGCGACCAGGAAACACCCAGCCACCATCCAGGAACGACAAAAGGATCATCGACAGCAAGAGGATGCAGCAAAGCAGACCCACCCCCAGATTGGGACACACAGACTCCTACCTCCGGCCGGGGCACACAGCCACTACGAAGGCGAAGGAGTTGGTGTTGGGGTCACCAGCTGCCAATCATTGCCGAGAATAATCAAAATGTCATATTCGCCGGCCGGTTTGGCACCGTCACTAATATTGAGCGGGGGGATATCCAGCAGTTGGGCCAGGTAACTTACCGTGTATGGAAAGGACCCATACACCACCATGCGCGAGGTCACATACGTGGACGCATCGGCATTGCCGATCTCGACCACATCGATGTTGTATTGGCGCAGGTACTCCTGAGTGGCCGCTGCCAGACCGAAGGTCGCGGTACCGTTGAGCACGGCAACACGCGCGTTTTCCTGAGCAGCACGTTGTGGCAAATCCTCAATGACCGGGGCAGGAATGGGCGAAGGGGCGAAAAGTTCATCACGCAGCACACGGATCTGCTCACGTTGCGGGGCCAGGACCTGTTGTCCGTCTGGTGTTGTCTCTGGGTAGACATAATTATAGTCTATCACCGCCAGGCGGATGTTTTCTTGAGGGATATCCTGGGCCAGCAGAGCTAACTGAATTGCTTCATCAAGCGTCATATTGGTGCGAACGTTGGTCTGGAATGACTGCCATAACTGCGGCGCCTGAACGATTAGGCGGGGAACCATGTTGACGTTTAGAATGGTATCGCGCACGGCCATCAGGACTTGTTGTTGGCGGCCGGCCCGATCAACGTCACCCCCAAAGGTAGCGCGCGTACGGGCATATTTCAGAGCCTCTTCCCCATTTAGATGGTGCTCACCGGCTGTAATCGTGAAAGGATCATAGCCATAACAGCGGTCAGGGTAACGCCGGTCGTCGATATCTTCCGATACTTCAACGTCGATACCCCCGATTAAATCAACAAATTCAATGAATGCGTCAAAGTTGACGGCGCCATAGTATTGGATGGGAATGCCTAACATGGCTTCCACCGTCTCTACCGCCAACGTCGGCCCGCCCCCCGGATAGTTTGCGACCTCACCCAAGAAGTTGGCCTGATTGATGCGGTCTACCCCAAAGTTGGGGATTTCGCCCCACAGGTCGCGTGGCAGCGACAAGGCCACAGCCGACATGGCCACCGGATCAATGCTGACCAGCATCATGGTATCGGTATGGGTTGGCCCGCTCTCGTCGCAGCGCTGGTCAATGCCCAGCAGCAAGATGCTCACCCGCTCCTGGCCAGACCAGGGCTGGAAGCTGCTGGTATCGATGTCTTCGGGGAGCGTGGTGTCGCTGGTAATCACGGGGTCGGCCAGGTTGGTTTGTGCGCCCCCGGCCGGGGCGGACAGGTCCCCCGCCTCCACAGCAAAGTCCGGCTGCGTCACTTCCCAGCCAGAAGCCAGCGACTGGGTTGTACGAAACACCCAAACGCCCCCAGCCACTACCAGACAGAGAAGCACAACAAGAAGAAGGCCCAAACCCCACAAGGGTAGGCGAACCGCCGGTCGTATTTTCCGATTATGCGCGTTATCAGCCATACACTTCAGTGGTACTGCCTAGCATCTTACCCCGCCAAACCGCACACGGCACGCAGGCAAATGGACCAGAGACCCAGATATAGGGCAGAAGCGCATTATAGCATGGGAAGAAGGGAACGCAACGCGCAGCGCGTCACCGGGGCAGCCGGGCCACACAGCCCGTCTCAGACCAGAGGTCAGCCACCTGAAAACCCCCAACCGGCTCACATCCATGCCCGGCGGCGCATCCACCAGAACATGGCCACTGGCAGCAGCAGCATGAACGCCAGCACAAGAGCCAGCATCCCCATCCCCGTCCAGAAATTAGACGGCAGCACCGCCTGGAAGAAATTCATCCCGAAAAAGCCCGTCAGAAAGGTTAGGGGCATAAACAGGGTAGTGATAATGGTCAGCGTCTTCATGATGTCATTCATGCGATTGTTGACCACCGACAGATAAATGTCCATGCTGCCCAGCACCAGGTCGCGCAGGTTGTCGCTCATGTCGTAGAGGCGAATCATGTGGTCCGCCACGTCGCGGAAATAGATGCGGTCTTTGGGCCCGATGGTGGCATAATCGTCCCGGGCCAGCTTGTTCACCACCTCGCGCTGCGGGGCCAGCACCCGGCGCAGCCGCAAGCACATCCGCTTAAATATGAACAATTGCGCCAGCAGCGCCGGTGACGGCTCCTCGAAGATGCTGTTCTCCAACTGAGCCAGATCCTCCTCCATATCATCAATGGCCAGCAGATACCTGTCCACCAACTCGTCGATCAACCGGTAGAGCAGATGATCCGCCCCGTGCTGCAGCCAGCGCGTGTCGCGCTGACACGTCTCCCACACCTGATCAACGGCGGCGATGGCCTGCTTGTGATAGGTGACCAGGAATCCCCGGCCCAGGAACACGTCTAGCTCCGGCAGCAAAATCGTTCGCTGGGCAGCATCGTAGGCCACATCCTGAAATACCAGGTAGAGGTAAGTGTCCCAATCATCCACCTTGGGGATGTGCGTTTCGTGCAAGGCGTCGTCGATGGCCAGCGGGTGGAAGCCAAAGGTTTGCTGCAGCAGGTTTTCAATAGCGCTGCCGCCATCGCCCATCAGATCAACCCACAGAAGGCCCTGCCCGCCAGACATGACGGCGGTTAAAGCTTCGGTCGTCACATCGACGATTCTTGTCTCGTTTACAGCATCTTTGTAGAGGGCACGCATACGGATCATCTCCAACTTCTTGGGGCAGGCCGCAACCCGGCCGGGGAAGGCACCATTGTAGCATGCTCCGGCCGGGCGCAAACACGGCAAAAACCCCCACATTGCCCCTGTCGGATAAATACGAGTAAAATCCTGGCCTACTATGGGCAACATCAACCAACCCACCATCACCAGCAGCGGCATCCTGCGCCCCACCTACGTCGAAGTCAACCTGGACCAACTCACGGCCAACCTGCGCGCCATCCAGGCTCAGGTAGCGCCGGCCAAAGTCATGGTTATCCTCAAGGCCAACGCCTATGGCCACGGCCTGGTGGCCGTAGCACAGCACATGGTGCGCGTAGGAGCCGACTACCTGGGGGTAGCGTTTCTGGAAGAAGGAATCCTGCTGCGCGAAGCGGGGATCACCGCGCCCATCCTGGTATTGGGCGGCATTTTGGGCAACCAGGTGCCCCAATTCCTGGCCCACGACCTGACGCTTACCGCTTCTTCGGTTGAGAAGCTGCAGCAAATTGACGCGGCGGCCCGCAGCACCGGCCGGGACGCACGCATCCACCTGAAGATCGACACAGGCATGGAGCGCATTGGAGTACACTATTACAGCGCCAGCCCGCTGCTGGAAGCAGCCCTGCGCTGTGAACACTGCCAGGTAGAAGGGATATACTCCCACTTTGCCAACAGCGACGCCGCCGACTCAACCTACGCCCGGCTGCAGTTAGCCCGCTTTAACCAGGTGCTAGACTTCTACCAGCAGCGCGGCCTGCCGCCACCCATGCGCCACATGGCCAATTCCGGGGCGATCCTGCAGCTGCCAGAAAGCTATTTCGACATGGTGCGGGCCGGTATCCTGCTCTACGGCATCTACCCCTCAGGCGAAACGGCCCGCACGGTCGCTGTCCGGCCGGGGCTGGCCTGGAAATCGCAGGTGGTCTACTTCAAAGTGGTGCAGCCGGGGCACCCGGTTAGCTATGGCTCCACCTGGCAGTCTGACCGGATGACGCGCGTGGTAACCATCCCGGCCGGGTATGGCGATGGCTATTTCCGCAGCCTTTCCAACAAAGCCGAAGTCCTCATCCGCGGCCGGCGCTACCCGGTCATCGGCCGGGTATGCATGGACCAGCTCATGGTCAACATCGGCTGGGAAACCGCCTACAACGGCGACGAAGTCGTCCTGCTCGGCCAGTCCGGCGATGAGCAAATCACCTGTGAAGCACTGGCGAACTGGGCCGGCACCATCCCCTACGAAGTACTGACCAACATCAACACCCGCGTCCCCCGCGTCTACCTCGGCGGGGCTGGCACTGCATAAACGCAGCCCGGCTGCCCCACAACAAGAACTACTCCCCATAAATGCGTTCAGCCCCGACCTAGGAGGGAAAGGTGGGGCTGAACATTTTCTTTGGCGACTTCGTTGCTGATTATGGCTGCCAAAGCTGAGATTAAGCTGAAACAGGCATGAGCAGCAGCTAATGAGGGGATAAGCAGAAGCTTATTGCCGGATGAGCAGGAGCTTAATGCACCGCTTGCCCCCCGGCCGGGCAGCGTGCTAGAATGCACCTATGAGCAAAATCATCTTCATGGGCACCCCGGAATTTGCCGTGCCTGCCCTACAAACCCTTATCGAGACTCAAACGGTGGTCGGCGTAGTCACCCAGCCCGACCGCCCGGCCGGGCGCGGCAAACAACTGCGCCCCTCCCCTGTCAAGCAGTTAGCCGAGGCCGCCGGCATTCCCGTCTACCAGCCCAAATCGCTGCGCACACCAGAGCACATCGTCCCCCTCCAGGCCTGGGACCCCGAAGCCATTGTCGTGGCCGCCTTTGGCCAGATCCTACGCCCCCACGTGCTAGACCTGCCCCCCCTGGGCTGCTACAACGTCCATGCCTCCCTGCTGCCCCGCTGGCGCGGCGCGTCCCCCATCCAGCACGCCATCATGGCCGGCGATGCCCAAACCGGCATCAGCCTCATGCGCATGGACCCCGGCCTGGACACCGGTCCCGTGCACGCCCAGCAAGCCCTCCCTATCATGCCCGACGAAACGGCCGCCACGCTGCACGACCGGTTGGCCGCCCTGGGGGCCGCGATGCTGGCCGACCACCTGGACGACATTCTGGCCGGCCGCCTGCCCGCCCAGGCACAGGACGACCGGCTGGCCACCTATGCGCCCATGATCCAGAAGGAAGCGGGCCAGCTTGATTGGTCCCGGCCGGGACCAGACCTCGACCGCCACATCCGCGCCATGACTCCCTGGCCCGGCGCGTTTACCTATTGGCAAGGACAACTGCTCAAGGTCCTGGCCGCCCTGCCCCGGCCGGAACTCAACACCGGCAGCGAAGCCCCCGGCCGGGTCCTGGCCCGGCACAACGCCATCCTGGTGGTCACCGGCCGGGGGGCTATACAGCTCGAAAGCGTGCAGTTGGCCGGCAAGCGGGCCACCACCATCAACGACTTTGTACGCGGCCGGCCCGACTTTGTAGGCAGCTTGCTCCAACCCGCCCCGGCCGGGGCAGCCCCCGCCTGATCCCCTGCCCCACAAAGCGCTTGACCCCCGCACCATCTGTGTTACCGTATAAACATGAAAGCGATCCGCTTTAATGCCACCATTCCCCGTTACGCTCTGGGCCAGGCCCTGGGCAAGCTGTCGCCCGGCCTCTTGTGGAGCGGTCTTAGCTGCACCTTTGTCAGTGACGAACCAGTGCCGCCACTCCCGGCCGGGGATTGGGTCAACATTCGCACCCGCTACGGCGGCATCTGCGGCTCCGACCTGAACACCATCCACCTGCACAACAGCCCCTACTACTCCCCCCTCACCTCCTTCCCCTTCACCTTTGGCCACGAAAACGTCGGCACCATCGCCGCCGTCGGCCCGGAAGCAGGCGACTGGCAGGTCGGCCAGCGCGTCATCGTTGAGCCACTGTTGTGGTGCAAACCGCGCGGCTTCGATGACCTTTGCCATTACTGTGCGTCCGGCCTCATCAACCAGTGCGAACGCTTCACTGGGGGCGATCTGCCCCCCGGCCTCTTCATTGGCGGCTGCCAGGCCACCGGTGGCAGTTGGAGCCGGCACTTTGTGGCCCACACCAGCCAGCTCTACGCGGTGCCCAACACTGTCAGTGACGAAAACGCGCTGATGGTAGAGCCATTTGCCTGCGGCTTGCACGCTGCCCTGCTCAGTTACCCGGCCGATGACGAAACGGTGCTGGTGTTGGGCGCAGGCACCATTGGCCTGTGCACGTTGGCCGCCCTGCGCCTGCTAGGTTCCCAGGCCCACATCCTGGTGCTGGCCCGCTACCCCTTCCAGGCGGCGGCGGCGCGCCGGCTGGGGGCCAGCGAGGTCATTACCTCCGGCCGGGGTGCAGACCATCTGGCCGCCATTGCCCAACGAACCGGGGCCAGCCTGGCCCAACCCATGCTGGGCAAGCGGCTGGTGCTGGGCGGCGTAGACCGCACCTTTGAATGCGTCGGCAGCGACAGCGCCCTGGACGACAGCCTGCGCCTGACCCGCAGCGGCGGCCAGGTCATGCTGGTTGGCGTGCCCGGCCTGGCCAAAGGGATCGACTGGTCCTCCATCTTCTTGCAGGAACTCGACGTCCGGGCCGCTTTTACGTATCATCATGCAGAAACGTTTGCTGGCCGGCAGTGGTCCACGTTTGAACTGGCCCTCCACTGGATGGCTCAGGGCCAGTTGGACCTGGGCTGGATGGTAACCCACCGCTTTGCCCTGGAAGCGTATGCCCAGGCCTTCCGGGCCTCCGCTGAGCGGGGTCGCCAGGAGATGATCAAGGCCGTCTTTAGCTTTGAATCCTGAGCTGGCCGGCCACCCGGCCGGGGCCGCCAGCAAACACAACAACCAGCAGTAGAAACCAGGTATCATTATGAGAGTTTTGGTATATGGAGCCGGGGCGGTTGGGGGTTATCTGGGGGCCTGTCTGGCCCATCATGCGCACGAGGTGACCATGGTCACCCGGCCGGTGACGGCCAACATCATCGACGAGCAAGGATTGACTATCCGGCAGCCGGGCGGCCGCTATGTGGTGCGCCCGCGCGTCGTCTCCTCGGTGCGGCAGGCTTTCCTGAACGACGCCAGCTACGACCTGATTCTAATGACCATGAAGTCATATGACCTGGCCGATGCCATAAACCCGCTGCTGGCCTTCTGCCCCAACCCGCCAACCGTCATTACCCTGCAAAACGGCCTTGGGTTGGAGGAAATAGTCATTGAGCAGTTAGGCCCCGGCCGGGTTGTCTCCGGCACCCTCACCACCCCGGTCAGCCGCGAAATCCCAGAACGCATCATCGTCGAGCGGGAGAATCGTGGCCTGGGGCTGGCCCCCACCGCACCAGAGCAAAAGATTGGCCAATGGGTGCAGTTGTTCCAATCGGCCGGCCTCACCACCCTGCGCGTGCCCGATTTCCACGCCATGAAATGGTCAAAAGCGCTGCTCAACATGATCGGCAACGCCACCTCGGCCATCCTGAACCGCCACCCCAGCGTCATCTACAAACACCGCCCCACCTACGACCTGGAAATCGCCATGCTGCGCGAGACGCTGGCCGTGATGCGCCGGCTAAAATATCGCGTGGTCGATTTACCCGGCACACCCACCCGCCGCCTGGCCAACGCCGTGCGGCTGCTGCCCAGCGCGGTCACCCAATCGGTGCTGAGCAGCATTGTGGCCGAGGGGCGTGGCAACAAAATGCCCTCGTTCCACATCGACCTGGTGTCCGGCCGGCACAAGAACGAAGTGCTGTACCATAACGCCGCTGTGGCCCAAATGGGCCAGAAGGTTGGCGTGTCTACCCCGGTGAACCAGGCCCTGGGCGATATCTTGCTCAAAATTGTGGCCGGCGAGATCCCCTGGGAAACGTACCAGGGCAATCCACAGAAACTGGTGACCGACGTGAAGCAGTATCAAGAGCAGGCCAGGACCAGGAAGCCGTAAGCACACACCATGCAAACGAACGAATATCACCTGCGGCGCGAGATGGTGCGGGTGGGGCAGTTAATGTATGAAAAAGGGCTGATCTGTGCCAGCGACGGCAACATTTCCGCCCGCCTGGCCCCCGGCCGGGTACTCATCACCCCCTCTGGCCTGCACAAAGGCTTTTTGGAGCCTGACCACCTGCTCATTGTAGACGAGAGCGGCAGCCGCATCGGCCCCGCCACCGCCGCCAACCGCCGCCTCAAGCCAACCAGCGAGCTGCCCATGCACCTGGAAGCCTACCACCGGCGGCCCGACATCGCCGCTGTGGTCCACGCCCACCCGCCCATCACCGTGGCCATGTCCATCGCCGGCATCTCCATGGCCGACTGCCTGCTGCCCGAAGCCATCGTGAGCCTGGGCATGATCCCCACCACGCAGTACGCCACCCCCTCCAGCGAAGAAAACATGCTGGCCATCCGCGAACTAATCCGCGAACACGATGCCCTGGTGCTGCAGCGCCACGGCTCGCTCACCGTGGGCGACTCGCCCATGCAGGCCTTCATGCGCCTGGAGACGGTGGAGCAAAATGCGCGCATCGCTTTCATGCTGGCCCAACTGGGGCTGCGCAACCCGCTGTCGCCCAATGAGGTGGCCAAGCTGCTGGAGCAGCGGCGCAAGCTGGGCCTGGCCCGGCCGGGTGAGTCGGACGAGTTTTGCCTGGTGTGCGGCGTTTGCCATTCCGGCAGCACCCACGCCCCCACCATGAAAGCCGCCACCGCCACCTCCCCCCCCACTACCAACCCCGATGAAATCCGCGCCCTCGTCGCCCAGGTTGTCCACCAGACCCTGGGCAAATGACATTCCCACGCACAGAGGAAAGCTATGTTCAACCTAAAACAACGCAAGAACGGCCGGCCGCTGCTGGTGGGGCATCGCGGGGCCATGGCGGTCGCGCCAGAGAACACGCTGCCCGCTTTCACTGCCGGCCTGGCCGGCGGGGCCGACATTCTGGAGCTGGACGTACAGTTGAGCCGGGACGGGGAGGTGATGCTCTTCCATGATGAAAACCTGCTGGCCAAAACGGGGGTCCCCGGCCGGGTCGCCGACCACGATGCCGCCTACCTGCAAACATTGGACGTGGGGCGCCATTTCGGCGAACAGTTCAGCGGCGTCACCATGCCCCGGCTGGCCGACATCCTCACCTGGGCCAAAGGGCAGGTCGCCCTGATGATTGAGCTAAAACACGGCCCTGTCTTCAATCCCGCCCTGGACCAGGCTACGGTGCGTCTGGTGGCGCAGCACGGCATGGTAGACGAGGTGATCTTGAGCAGTTTCGACCAGGCCGCCTTGCAGCGGGTGAAGCAGTTGAACCCGGCCATCGCCACCAGCTTCATCTACGTTGGCCGCTTCCTGGACCCGCTGCTCCCGGCACAGGGACTGACGCTCGACGCCCTCAGCCCGGCCACCAACTACCTGACTGCCGCCGATGTGGCCACCATCCGCCAGGCGGGCTACGCATGCAGCCCTGGCGGCAGTTGGTGGGATTACCCCACCCTGGCTAGTTGGGGCGTAGACACGGTGAGCAGTAACAACCCGGCCGGGGTGCGCTGGTAAATCCGCCCCCTACTTCCCCTTAAACTGCGGCGGGCGACGCATCATGAAGCTCGCAAGCGCCTCCTGAAAATCCTCAGTCTGGAAGAGTTGGCTCTGCGCCCAGCCTTCCAACTGTAAGCCCCGGTCCAGGTCGGCCAGGCCATCGATGACTCGTTTGGCCATACCCACGGCCAGCGGCGCAGCCTGGCCAATTTCGGCGGCCAGCGCCTCACCCCGTGTTTGCAGCTCCCCGGCCGGGACCACCTCGTTCACCAACCCCCAGGCCGCCGCCTGCGCCGCGTCAATCTCCCGGCCGGTGAAGATCAGCTCCTTGGCCCGGCCGGGGCCAACCAGCCGTGTCAGCCGGGTAGTGCCACCCACGTCCGGGATCATGCCCAGCTTTGTTTCCGGCAGCCCCAGGCGCGTGCCCTCCGCCGCCAGGCGGATGTCGCAGGCCAGGGCCAGCTCCAACGCCAGACCCAGGCAGCGCCCATGCAGCAGAGCGATGGTGGGCACCTCCAGCCGTTCCAGCCGCGTCAGCACCGCCTGGAAGTCGTTGGTGATGGTGCGCATCTGCCGCGGCCAGTCCGGCCCATATTTCTCGGCCAGCAGCATGAAGTTGGTCACATCAATGCCGGCCGAAAACATCGGTCCGGCACCGCGCAGCAGCACCACCCGCAGCCCGGCCACGCGCCCGGCCCCGGCCACGGCGGCATCCAGTTGGGCATACATCTCCAGGCTCAGGGCATTGCGCTTCTCCGGCCGGTTCAGCACAATCTCCAGCACAGCATCATTTTGGGTTACTTGAATCAGGTCACTCATGCGTTGTCCTCTGCGTCATTCGTATTACGTGTTCCGGCTCCTGGCCCTGGCCTAACGCTCCGGCTTCGCCGGCACTGTGTTCCGCACCGGCCGCATCGTTCCCCAGGCTAGAACCATAAAAACGGCGCTGAAGATAAACAGCCAGCGATATTGGTTGCCCAACGACTGGACAACGACCCCGCCCAGGGTAGGCCCCAACACGGCCGCCGATTGGGAGGCGAAGTAGTAAAGGCCGGTGTAAGCGCCGATCTTGCGCTCGTCGCCGTGTTCATACACCAGCGGCAGGCTGTTCACGTTGACCAGCGCCCAGAAGAAGCCGGTCAGGAGCAGGGCGATGACAAAGGCGACCTCTCCCTGGATGAGAAAGTAGCCGGCCAGGAAGACAATGGCCAATCCGGCCAACCCAATCTGGATGGGCTGCCGCCGGCCAAAACGGGTGCCAATGAACCCGGCCGGGACGGCAAAAATCATGAAGGCCACTGCTACGCCACCGGCATAAATGGAGGCCACGCCGGGCGAAAAGCCCAGGGAAAAGACGGCAAACGAGGAAAGGCCAGCTTCCAGGGCGTTAAAGCCCATGAACCACAACAAAATGGAGAGCAGCACAAACAGACCGCTGCGGTCCGGGTTGGCAAAGAGCTGCCGCAGGTTGGCCATCACCCCACGCACGTCGCTCTCGTCCCCGGCCGGGGCAGCGATCTCCGCCGGCTCCTTCACCAGCCAGATCACCACCGCCGCCGCAATCACCGTCAGCGCCGCTCCGCCCACAAACGGCGCGGCCCGGCCGTAGCGCTCAAACAAGATACCGCCACCAAAGAAAGCCAGCAGACCACCCAACCCACCCATCAAGTTAATGATCCCGTTGGCCTTGCTGCGATCATCCGGCTCAAACAGGTCGCCCAGCCAGGCAACTGTCGGCGAGCGAAACAGGGCCATGCCAAAGTTGGTGATGAGAATGAACACCGCAATCGCCAGCACCGATTGGGCGAAGGGAATGAGTAAAAAGCCGACCAGGGCCAGAGGGACGCCCAACAGCAGCCACGGTTTGCGCCGGCCAAAGCGGTTCCACGTCCGGTCGCTGCGCTCACCCACCCAGGGCTGCACAAAGACATTGATGATATTGTCCCAGGTCATGATGAATAGAGCCAGGCTGGGGGCCAGGCCAAAACCCACCACGGCTGGAATCTCCCGGCCGGATTCCAGCAGTTGCCGCTCAAACTCCGGGTTACCCGCCTGCAAGAAAATAGGGATATACTGGTTAAAAATCGGCCAGACCACGCTGATGCCGAGAAAACCAAAGCCAACAATTAACGTCTTGCGATAACTAAACTGCCTCATCATGCCCTCCTTAAAGCCAGCCAGCCGGTTACCCGGTCAGCCAATTATCTGATAAGCTGGCAAGCTGGCAAGCTAAATTGCCGGCTCGCTGTCGTCGCGTGACATCGGCCAGCATGTTACGTATAATCCCGGCAACATGACCAACGTAACCAAAGACAAGGGTAAATCCCTACCTTCCACCCTCTACACCGAAGAGTATTTCCTGACCGCCTGCGAAGGCTACGACGTTTTTCTGGAATCAGAAGGGGTCCATCTTTCGCGGCGGCTGCGCGATGCCTTTGCCGTGGCCGATGTCCGGCCGGGGATGCGCTTGCTAGATGTGGGCTGCGGCCGGGGCGAGATCTTGCGCCACTGTATGCGGCTGGGCATTGCTGCCTATGGCGTCGATTATGCCGAAGTGGCCACCCTCATGTCCCGCGACGTGGTCGCCTCTGAGCAGCAAACCAGCGACACGCCCGCTCGCGCCGGCGTCTATCGCTCCGATGCCAAGCACCTGCCTTTCCCGTCCGGCTGTTTCGACCGGGTGCTGATGTTCGACGTGGTAGAGCACCTCTATCCCTGGGAACTGCACGAAGCGATGATCGAAGTGCGGCGAGTGCTCAAGCCGGATGGCCTCTTCATCATCCATACCGCCCCCAACCGCTGGTATGACCGGTACGCTTACCCGTGGGTGCGCCGCTTCCGCCATCTGCTGGGCCATGGCGAACGCTATCCGCAAGACCCGCGCGCCATCACCCCCGTTAACCAGGATGTGCACGTCAACGAGCAAGATATCGTGAGCATGCGCCGGGCGCTGAATGAGGCAGGTTTCCAGGGCAAGATCTGGCTGGATTCGCCGCCGCAGGAGCGGCGCGAGAATCTCCTGGTGGAATCGCTGCGCTGGACCGCCTTCCATGTCCCGCCCTTTCGCTGGTTCTTCGAGCGGGAGCTGTTTGCCGTCGCGAAGAAGCAGGCCTGATGCCCCGGCCGGGTATCAAACACCCGCCCCCCCACGCCATGACCCGTCGCTACCTGCCCATTCTGCTGGTGCTGCTGCTCGCCTTCGGCCTGCGCACCTACCAGCTCACCAACATCCCCCCCGGCCTCACCCACGACGAAGCCAACCACGGCCGGGAAGCCATCGGCATTTTGGGCGGCCAGGTGGCCCTCTTCTTTCCCCTCAATTACGGCAGCGAACCCCTTTACAGCTACACCGTGGCCGGCAGCATGCTGCTGGCCGGCCGCAATATGCTGGCCCTGCGCCTGGTCAACGTCTATTTTGGCGTGCTGGCTATTGCCGCGACTTATTTGTGGACCAGGCAGGCGCTGAACCGGCGCACGGCGCTGCTGGCGGCCGCCTTGCTAGCCATCTCTTTCTGGCCCGTGGCGGCCAGCCGTGAGGCGCTGCGTGCGGGCATGATGCCCTTCTTCACCATCGGGGCGGTTATCTTCTTCTGGCAACTGCTGCCCCGGCCGGGGCACACCAGCCCTACCCGGCAAATCGGCTGGACCCTGGGCTTTGCCCTCTGTCTCACGGCCACGCTGTACAACTACCTGGCGGCGCGCGTGCTGTGGCTCATGTTCCCACTCTTCCTGGCCTATCTGGCTCTGTTTCACCGGGCGCTGTTCCGCCGCGCCTGGTGGCCAACAGTGGCCGGGCTGCTCCTGGTGGGGTTGTCGGTTATCCCCATGGTCCTCTATTTGCAGGCCCATCCAGAAGCGCAAACGCGCCTGACGATGCTGGATGGCACACTGCAGCGCACCCTGGGGGGGCAGCTCACGCCACTGCTCACCAATGCCCGCGAGGCTTTGCTGGCCTTTGTCTGGCCCGGCCGGGGCGACCAATTCCTGGCCTACAACATCCCCGGCCGGGCCGTTTTTGATGCCGTGAGCGCCGTTTTCTTTGTGTTGGGCCTGGGCGTCAGCCTGTGGCGCTGGCGGCAGCCGGCCTATGCCTTCTTGCTGATCTGGTTTGCTGCGGGCATCCTGCCCTCGCTCATCACCGGCCCCACGGCCAACACCACCCGCAACCTGGGGGCGCTGGCTCCCACCTTCATCTTGCCGGCCGTCGGTTTTGTAGCCCTGGGGCAATGGCTAACCCGGCGCGGCTATGCCTGGTCCCGGCCGGTTAGTACGGCCGTGGCCGCGCTGTGGCTGCTGTTTGCGGCCGGCCAGAGCACGGTAGACTACTTCGGCCGCTGGGCGCAGTCGCCCGACGTGCGCGCTGCTTACCAACACACCCTGGTCACGGCGCTGGATTACCTGGATGAACAGGCGGCTGGCCACCCGGCCGGGGATCCCATCATCATCTCTTCTGTTTATCCCGGCCCGGCTCACAACCCCTCCATCGCCCTGGTGCTGGCCAACGCCAGCGACGAGCGGCGCTGGGTAGATGCCCGCTACGCCCTGGTGCTGCCAGGTGATCGGCCGGCCCGGCTGGTAGCCATGGCCGCCACGCCGCTGCATCCCCTCTTTGCCACCTGGGTGTCGCCGGTAACACAGGTGGATTTGCGGCCCGACGACCTCAACCCGTTTTTCACGGTGAGCAGTTTGCCTGCTGCGTCCGCGCTGGCGGATGAGCTGTCGCTGCTGCCAGAGGTGGTGAGTTTTGGTGCGGACAGCCCGGCGCTGCGCCTGGTGGGCTACCGCTGGCTGGCGGATTCTGTTGCCCCAGGCGGCGTGGCCGAGTTGATGCAGGTGTGGCAGGTGGTGGACCCGGCCGGGGTTGGCCCCATTGTCCCCCCTTTCTACACCACTGACGTGGTCTTCTTCACCCACGTGCTGGGTGAGAATGGCCAGAATCTTTTCCAGGCAGATGCGCTGGATGCGCCCTCGTGGGACTGGCAGGCCGGCGATCTGGTGGTACAAATTCACCAGTTGGCGGTGCCGGCGGACATCCCGGCCGGGGTGTATACTGTCGCGGTGGGCGTGTATGATCGTTTGTCCGGCAGCCGGCTGCCTGTACGCCCCGGCAGCCCCAACAGCGACGACACGCGGGCCTTCGTCGGCCCGCTGTTGATACAACCAGACTGACAAAGGCTGCGGCTGGACTTTCCCACCCAAAAACTGCTAGACTATGGGCAGAATTGGGCCGCATTGGAGGCCGATAGCAATCCGTTTGCCGTGGTAACCATGGCCCATTTGCAGGCCCAGGCCACCAGCCCCAACTCCGCGAATCGTCGGGATGCCAAGTTTCGTTTGGCCCGGCGGCTTTACGAGCGAGGCTACACGCGGCAGATGATTCTGGACCTTTTCCGGTTTATTGACTGGGTTCTTGCGCTAACCCCGGCGCGAGAGAGCGAGTTTGAAGTAGCGCTGATCGCCTACGAGAAGGAGCATAGTATGCAGTACATTACCAGCATTGAGCGTCGGGGACGGGAGGTTGGATTCCAAGAAGGAATCGAGCAAGGGCTGGAGCAAGGGCTGGAGCAAGGGCTGGAGCAAGGGCTGGAGCAAGGCCAGGCGTTGGGCCGGCTGGCGGCCATGCGCGAAGGGATCGTTGAACTGCTGGCAATGCGTTTTGCGGTTGTTCCGCAGGAGATTGTGGCCAGGCTGGAGACTATTGTCGACCCGGCCGGGCTGCGCCAACTCCTCCGCCTGGCCGCAACCATCGACTCGCTGACCGCCTTCGAACAGGCTCTGACCGATTTCGCCTGATACGACGCCAGCCTATGAACGAACGAAAACCCGCCAATGACCTGTCGGTCGAAGAGCTGGAGCAGTTGCTCTACCTGAAGAAGCACGCCCGGCGCCGTAACCGGCTGCAGCGGCTAAAGGACGCCGGCCGGGTTGTGGATGTGGCCGGCAGGCCCCCCCCCAACCCCACACCGCCACCGTTGAACGGGCTACAGGTGGCCCCCAGTGGAGCACTGCGCCGTTATGCCCAGCCGGTGGGCAATGGCGCGGCAACGGCGGCCGAAGACACCCCGGCCGGGGAGCGTCAGGGCATCCAGTGGCGCTGGGTGGCCAACAAGCTGCTGCTCCTGGTCGAAATTGCCGCCGTGGTCGGTTTCCTGGTCATTCTGCTGGGCCAATGGAGCACCCAGCGCGAGCTAGACCAGGAGTTGGCGGCCGTGCAGCAGGCGGAAATTGCCGCGGTGGCCCTACCCACCCCCACACCGCCGCCGGTTATCAACGTGGTGGTGCTGCCCAGCGGGCACAAACCGCCCGTCGATGGCCGGCCCCCGGAGCAAGGGGAAGCGGGCGATATCCCGGCCCATTTGCTGCCCGCCCTAAATGCCTACGTGCCGCCGCCCATTCCCACGCCCGGTCCAGAGCAGGCCCGGCGTCTTCAAATCCCGGCCATCAACGTAGACAAACCCATCGTCCAGGGAGATGATTGGGAACAACTGAAGAAGGGTGTAGGACAGTATAGCAACGCCGCCCTACCCGGCCGGGAGGGCAACGTCGTCTTATCAGCCCACAATGATATTTATGGCAGCATTTTCCGCTACCTGGACCAGCTCTCGCCGGGCGACGAGATCGTCATCTCCACCGAGCGGCAAAGCTACACCTATATCGTGCGCGAGATTCAGGTGGTGGAGCCTACCGATGTCTGGGTCATGGCCCCTACCGAGCATGCCAGCACCACGCTTATTTCCTGTTATCCCTATTTGGTGGATAATAAGCGCATTGTGGTATTTGCCGACTTGGCAGAAGAGGGATAGGATGATCCCGGCCGGGGCAATGTCACGCCAGCAACCTGCGCTGCCTCCCGGCCGGGCACACAAAATGGCACTCTAACGCCGAATTTGGAGAACAAGAGAAATGGCACAACGCAAAGTACGCCGCGTAAAACGAACCGCAACCCAGGCCACCCCGCGCAGCACAGCGCGCGAAGAACCCATCGAACAGCCAGTTGCCACATCGCCAGCCAGCCGCCAGGAAGCAAAAGAAGCGCAACTGCGCAAAGAGTACGCCTACGTGCTGCAAGACTTGCGCCGGGTGTTCATCATCGGTGGGGCCATGTTTCTGCTCCTCATCATCCTGGGTCTCTTACTGTAGGTCTCACCCCACCGGCCCCGGCCGGGGACTAACCCACCCAACCTGCCAACCAAAAACAAAACAGGGACGCCCCCGGCCGGGGGCGTCCCCATGTCACTCACTCGTAGCGCAGCGCCTCAATCGGCCGCAGGCCAGCCGCCCGCCACGCCGGGTAAATGCCAAAGATCAGGCCAATCGCCGCCGCAAAACTCGTCGCCAACAGCACCGTTCCCGCATCCACCACCGCCTGCAAATCCAGCAGCCGGCCAGCCACCGTCGCCATCATCCAACCAATCATAATACCCAATACCCCCCCCAACACACTCAACAGCATCGACTCCAACAAAAACTGCGCCAGAATATCCCGCTTCAGCGCCCCCACCGCCTTGCGAATCCCAATCTCGCGCGTCCGCTCCGTCACGCTAACCAGCATAATATTCATAATGCCAATGCCCCCCACCACCAGCGAGATCCCGGCAATGGCCCCCAGGAACGCCGTCAGCGTACCCGTAATCACGTCAAACGCCTCCAGCAAATCCGTCTGGCTGAGAATCGTAAAATCATCCTCCGTCGCATACGTAATATTGTGCCGTTGGCGCAGCGTCTCCGTAATCTGTTCAATCGCCGCATCAGTATCCTGTTCACTCACCGCCTGGGCGATAATCGTATCCACCGCCTTTTCACCGCTGCGCGTCCGGCCGGAGTACAGCCGGCTGTGCGCCGTGCTAATTGGGATGTACACATTGTTGTCCGTACTCACAAAGGCACTGCCCGATTCCGCCAGCACCCCCACCACTTCATAACTCCCCCCATTAATCTTCACAAACTTCCCCACCGGGAATTCCTCGTCAAACAGATCCGTTGCCGCACTCGCGCCCAACACCGCCACCCGCGCCCGCGTGTCAACATCCTGCGCCGTCAGGCCATCGCCGGCCGAAAACTCCTCCAGATTATTCACCTGGAAATAATTCGCCGTAACGCCGGCCACCGCCAGGCGCGAAGCATTCCCACCATAGATCACCTCCTGCCCCCCTTGCACCACCGCCGACACCGCCGACACCGCCGGCGCATTCAACTCATCAGCCAGCGCCGTCACGTCGCTCAGGCTAAGTGCCGGATACCCGTCGCTGTTGTCCGGGTCGGTAGAGATAACAATCAGGTTCGTGCCAATGGATTGGATTTCACTCGTCACCGAGGCGTTCACCCCGTTGCCAATGGACATCAGGGCAATCACCGCCGCAACGCCAATAATCACTCCCAGCATGGTTAGCACAGCGCGCAGCTTGTTGGCCAGCAGGCTGTCTAGTGCCGTTGATAGACTCTCGCTCAGATTCATGCCTCTTGCTCCTCCAGGCGCGGTTGCGCGTGTTCATGGCCATGATTCGCGGCCTGAATCAGGCCATCGCGAATCCAGATCTCCCGCTGCGCCTTGGCCGCCACTTCCGGATCATGCGTAATCATCACCACGGTAATGCCCTGCTCATTCAACTCCGCAAACAGGCGCAGAATCTCGTCGCCTGTCTGCGTATCCAGCGCACCGGTAGGCTCATCAGCCAGGATAATGCTCGGCTCAACCACCAGGGCACGGGCAATGGCCACCCGCTGCTGCTGACCACCAGAAAGTTCATCCGGCCGGTGATCCATCCGATCCGCCAGCCCCACCTTCGTCAGCGCCGCCTCTGCCCGGCGCAGCCGCTCCCCACGACGCACCCCCGCATACATCAACGGCAGAGCCACCTGCTTAATGGCCGGCGTGCGCGGCAGCAAGTTGAACTGCTGGAAAACAAAGCCAATCCGCCGGTTGCGCACCCGCGCCTGCTCATCATCGCTCATATTACTAACGTCAATGTTATCCAGCAGGTAAGTGCCACTGTTGGGGGCGTCCAGGCAGCCAATGATGTTCATCAACGTACTCTTGCCAGAACCAGACGGTCCCATAATGGCCACAAACTCCCCAGCCTCAATGGTCATGTCGATGCCACGCAGCGCGTGGACCACCTGCGTGCCCATTTCATAAGATTTGGTAATGTTTTGCATGGTAATCATAATGCACCTGCCTAAGCCAATGGTTGGCGTGTGGAGAACACCAGCCTCAGTCGCTTTGCCGCCATGGGCTAGTTATCCGGGCCAAACGGACCACCACCGGCGTTACCGCCAGGACCAAAGCGCAGTACCGGCAGCTCATTGCCAATCAGCACCTGGTCCCCTTCCTGCAAACCGCTCGTAATCTGCGTGTAGTCGCCGTCGCGCAGCCCTATGGTTATGGCAACAGATTCAAAGGTTTGCCCACCAGCGGCATCTGTCCTGACCAGATTGACGCTGTACGTACCGGCCGACCGGTCCGCGTTGATCGCCGCATTGGGCAGCAGCAGCACCCCCTTCCGTTCACCGGTGATCAGGTCGGCGTTGGCCGTCATCCCCACCCGCACCGGCAAATCCGTCTGCCCCAGGCTCAGATGCACCTCGTAAGATACCAGGGCACTGCTAGCGCTGGTTTTGCCACTAGGCGCAATACTGGTAATTTCGCTCTCAATAACATCATCGGGCCAGCTTTCCAGGGTGACGCGCGCTGGCTGGCCCAGGGCCAGGCTGCCCACATCAATTTCATCCACATCCAATACCACTTCCAGGCTTTCGGTGTCTACCAACTGCAGGGCGACGCCGCCAGCCTGCTCACCTTCGGCAATGTAAACAGCCGTGACCACGCCGGCAAAGGGAGCCGTGAGGGTGGCTTTGGCCAGGTTGGCCTGCGCTTCTTCCAGGTTAATGCGGGCCTGGGCTAGCTGGGCTTCAGCCGTGGCCAGCCGTTCCGGCGAACTCCCTTCGCGCAGGCTGGCCAGGCTGGCCTGCGCCTGGATGAGTTGGGCCTCGGCGGCCGCAATTTGGGCGCTGGAAGCCCCTTGCAAAAGTTGGTCTAGCTGGGCCTGGGCCGCTGCCACCTGGGCCGAGGCCGACGATACGCCGGCCTGCGCCCCAGAAACGGTATTTTCGTTGGGGTTTTGCAGTGCTTCTAGCTGGGCGCGGGCCTGGGCCAGGTTGGCTTCGGCCGCGCGTAAACTGGCGCGGGCTTGCTCTTCGGGCGCACCCAGCAGCGGGCAGGTCTCTTCGCCGTTGGGCAGTGTAAAGCATTCCAGGGTACGATCGTGGGCCTGCTTGGCTTGCAGGTAGTTTTGCTCGGCAACGGCTACTTGCTGTTCGGCAGCGGCGATCTCGGCGTCGCTGGCCCCGGCCGCGGCCTGGTTTACCTGGGCGGAGGCAGACCAGACACCGGCACGGGCAGCATCCACATTGGCCTGCGCTGAGGCGATTTCCTCAGGCGAAGGGCCGGCTTGCAAATCGTCTAGCTGGGCCTGGGCGCTGGCAACCTGGGCTTCGGCGGCGGCCAGGTCGCTGGCAGAAGCGCCTTTACGCAGTTCCGACAGATTGGCTTCCTGGATGATGACGTTTTGTTCGGCGCTGGCCACGCTGCGAGCCAGGGCGTCGGATTCCAGTCGTACCAGCACATCGCCAGCCTGGACCTCGTCACCAACGCGCACCAAGACTTCTTGCACCCGGCCGGAGATCCCCAACGTGAGGTCCGCCTGCCGCTGGGGCAGGACCTGGCCGGCCGCGCTGGCAGTAGCCGATAGGTCGCCCACAAAAGCGGTGACAATATCACCGGTGTTGACCTCCTCCACCAATCTGGCGCGGGCATTCGTGATGCCAAAATAACCGATAGCCAAAATGGCAACGACCGCCACGCCGCCGCCGATCCACAGCCATTTCTTGCGATTGCTTCTGCGATTTTGTGTCATGTTCTGCTACTCCTGCGTCTGAGAAGCAAGAGCGGTTAGGGAACCGCCCTTGCCAGATGTGCCGATAATCTCACGAATTCCTGAAAAACTGGCCAGGCTAGCATGGCCTGCCAGGCGCACGTTTTCTGCCAGTTGTTATTTTATTCACAAATTCTGTAGAAGTTGTGCAGACCGGGTGCAAATCTGGTTGAGTTGCCCCGGCCGGGGCTCCCTAACCCGGCCGGGTTCCATTGACCCCGGCCGGGTTTCGTCTATACTGTGCTTATGCACGAGGAGGTCGGCCATGTTTGACAACCTGAGCAATCTACCCCAAGAGCGCCGCTGGCGGCAGCAGTCCCGGCCGGTGGCTGGCGTGCTGGCACTCATTGGCCGGGTAACGGCCGACGACCCGGCCGGGGGAGCAAAATACCTGCTTATCCGGCGCAGCCAGGAACCTTACGCCGGCCATTGGGCACTGGTGGGAGGCAAAATAGAGTTCGGCGAAACGCTGGCCGCCGCCGTGGAGCGCGAAGTGAAAGAGGAGACCGGGCTAGACAGCCAGTTTGTGGCTGTGCGCGGCGTAGTCAATGAGCGGTTGGCCCCGGCCGGGGGCAACGCTCAGGGTGGGCACTTCATCCTCTTTGTCTGCGAACTGCGGGCCGGTCCCGGCCGGGCGCGCGAACACGACGAAGGCGAAGTCGCCTGGTTCACCCCGGCCGAAATCGACCAGTTCTACCAACAAAAGCAAATCATCCCCAGCGACTACGCCATGCTGCGCCACTTCGCCTACAACCACAGCAGCTTCAGCTTCGTGGAAGCCGAAATGACCTTCAGCGCCGTCACCACCCACGACAACCTCCTCATTCGCTTCGACGAGATCCGCTAGCCGCCGGCGGCTGCTGGTCACTCATCCTCCACTAACCTCCAACCCCTGCGCCCGCTGCTTCACCCGCCCCGCCCACCCGTCCGCAAACAGACCTGCCCGCCCCCTTTTTTGACAATTTCCACCCAACACCTGAAAATTGCCCCCATGCCGCTGTTACCTGGTGAACTGCTCAACAAACGGTACCGCATCATCAGCCTGCTTGGCCGGGGCAGCTACGGCGTGGTCTACCGCGCCTGGGATGTGCGCGACAAGACAGACGTCGCCGTGAAAGAGTATCTGGACCCGGCCGTGGAAACACAGAAGCTCTTCCGCGCCGAAGCGCGCCGCCTGGCCGCCCTCAACCATCCCCAACTACCCAAAGTACGCGACCATTTCGCCCTGGATGACGTGGGCCAATATCTCATCAGCGACTACGTAGATGGTGTGGACCTGCAAAGCTTGCTAGACCAGTACGGACCGCTGCCCTCCGATCTAATCATCGGCTGGCTGCAAGCGGTGTGCGTGCCGCTGGGCTACCTGCACCAGAAGGGGCAGGTACACATGAACGTCAAACCGGCCAACATCCGCGTCACCCCGGCCGGGACCATCTTCCTCGTAGATACCGGCCTGCCAGGGCTGGGCATCGTCCCGGCCGGGGCCGGCTACGGCGCACCCGAACAACAATCCCAAGCCGCCGCCACCCCCGCCAGCGACATCTACAGCCTGGGCGCCACCCTGTATACCCTGCTCACCGGCCAACACCCGGCCGGGGCACTCCAGCGCGAAAGCGGCCTGAAAGAGCTTGTACCCGCCCGCGAACTCAACCCCGACGTCGAACCCTACCTCTCCATCGTCGCCAGCCGCGCCATGTCCCTGCGCCCCGACACCCGCTTCGACACGGTCGCCGACTTCGCCAAAGCATTAGAACGCCCGGCCGGGTGGCAGGCCTACAGCGATGAGGATTTGCGCCGCTCCGACCCCCTACTCACCCCCAGCGCCCCGCCGCCCCGCCGCCCCACCCCCACGCGCCGGCAGATCGAGCAGCGCGCCATCATCGGCCTGCTCATCATCCTGCTCCTGGTCGTCATCAGCGGCGTCGCCATCGCCCAAATCGACTTCACCCGCTTAGGCGTGACCGAAGCCGAAGCCACCGCCACCACCCAATCACAGGTCATCGCCGCCCTGACGGCCATCGCCCCCACCCTCACCCCCACCCCCGACCCCACCAGCCTGCCCACCCCCACACCGGAACCACTCATCACCGAGACAGGCGCGCGCATGCTCTTCATGCCCGGCGGCACCTTCCGCATGGGCGACGACGAAGGCGAAGCCGACGAGAAACCCTCGCGCCTGGTGCGCCTGGAACCCTACTACATTGACGAAACGGAAGTGACCAACGCCCAGTACCAGTTGTGCGTGGCCGCCGGCGCCTGCCCCCGGCCGGATAGCCCCAACGCCACCTTCCACCCCGCCTACTACGACTCGCCCAACTACGCCGACTATCCCGTCATCTTCGTGAGCTGGTACAGCGCCCAGGCGTTCTGCGAGTGGCGCGATGCCCGCCTGCCCTCCGAAGCGGAATGGGAGAAGGCCGCCGGCTACGACCCGGTACAGGGCGTGAAATACCGCTTCCCCTGGGGCGACGAGTTTGATGGCACGCGCCTTAACTACTGCGACGCCAGTTGCAACCAGGCCCAGCGGGACGCCGGGGTAAATGATGAGCACCGCGATACGGCCCCGGTTGGCAGCTTCCCGGCCGGGCGCTCCCCCATCGGCGCCTACGACATGCTGGGCAACGTCATGGAATGGGTTAGCGACTGGTACGACCGGCGCTACTACCAGGACGGCCCCGACTTCAGCCCGCTTGGCCCACCCACCGGCGAGTACAAAGTCATGCGCGGCGGCTCCTGGCTCTCCGGCATCGACGATTTGGGCGTCGCCGTGCGCACCTTCTACGACCCGCGCGTCACCCGCGCCAACATCGGCTTCCGCTGCGCCATGGCCGTCCCCTAAACGGCCCCCACCACGCCCATGCCCCACCTGCGCGCCATCCACCTGCCCCAACCCGCCCCGGCCGGGACCTACCCCTTCAACATCCCCGCCCTACAAGCGCTGGACAATCTAACCCTGACTACCCCCGTCACCTTCTTCGTGGGCGAAAACGGCTCCGGCAAATCCACCCTGCTAGAAGCCATCGGCATCGCCGCCGGCCTGCCCACCGCCGGCAGCGAAGGCACAGCCCACGACCCCACCCTGGCTGCCGTGCGCCCCCTGGCCGACCGGCTCAAGCTGGTCTGGAACAGGCGCACCCGGCGCGGCTTCTTCCTGCGCGCCGAAGATTTCTTTGGTTATGTCAAGCAACTGGCTCACATGCGGGCCGAACTAGAGCGCGATCTGGCCGCGACCAAAGAAGCCTACAAAGATCGCTCCGAACTGGCCCAGGGGCTAGCCCGTATGCCCCTGGCCCGCGAACTGCACGCCCTGCAAAACCAATACGACCGGGACCTGAACACCTTCTCCCACGGCGAAAGCTTCCTGGAGTTCTTCCAGGCGCGCGTCGTCCCCAACGGCCTCTACATTCTGGACGAACCGGAAGTGCCCCTTTCCCCCATGCGCCAGTTGGCCCTGCTCGCGCTGATGAAGCAGATCGTGGCCGAAAACGGCCAGTTCCTCATCGCCACCCACTCGCCCATCCTGATGGCCTTCCCCAACGCCACCATCCTCAGCTTCGATGAGCAGCCCCCCCGGCCGGTGGCCTACAACGATCTGGAACACGTCACCCTCACCCGCCTCTTCCTCAACAACCCCGAACAGTTCCTGCGCCACCTGTGATTCGTGCGGCGGCCCCTTCACACACTCGCCCCCCTCACTGCCGCGGGATCGCCTGCACCGCCAGGAACACCGGCCGGGGCGCGCCATCCAGCCCCAACAAACTGTAACCCGCTTCGCTGAACCCCGGCCCCAAAAGCGGGGCAAAATTCAGATTCCAGAGGAACAGCGGACCAATGCCCGGCACCTGTTGGGCCAGTTCAATCGCCCGCAGCGTATAAGCCGCCTGCTGCTCTTCACTGACATAGGCCATGAACTCCGCCCCGGCCGGGGGCACACCCCCCAACCCCGCAAAACTACCCCAGCCAAACTCCGTGGCCCACAGCGGCAGCGCCGCGTAACCGGCCGCATCCAACAGCGCCCGGTAATCAGCCAGCGTATCGGCAAAAAAGAAGCTGGGGTGATTGTTATGCGTCGGCCCGGCCGGGTCCGGGTTGGCCGCGGTAGCATCTGGCGGATTGGCCCAGCCATAAGGATGCACACCCACGCCATCCACCACCTCCCCCACCCCCGCGGCCAGCATCCCCTGCAAAAACAGCCGGTCATCAATAGCCATCACGCCATCGTTGATGCCCGTCGTCGCCGGCGCGCCGCTAATCACCAGCGCCCCCGGGTCGGCGGCGCGCACCCCGGCCGCGCCCGCCCGCAGCAGCGCCACAAAGTCGGCCGCGCTCAGCGGGCTGCCCATCCACTCCCGCTGCAAATTCGGCTCATTCCACAGCTCATAAGCCGCCAGGTTGCCCCGGTAGCGGGCGGCCAACGTCTGCATAAACGCCGCAAAGGCTGCGCTGTCCACCGGCGGCCCATCCATCTCCGTTGTGGCCCGGCTCCAATCGGGCGCTTTGGCCACGCTCAACAGCACCTGGATATCATGCGACGTAGCCCGGGAGACAAGCTGATCCAGCTCGCGGAAAAGGGCGTCATCCACCCGGCCGGGTTCCGGCTCAAACAACTTCCACGACACCTGCACCTTCACCCAGCCCACCCCCAACGCCTGTAATTGTCCCACAATCTGGTCCAGGTCCTCGCGGTGCAGATGGATTTGCACCCCCAGCGCCGCCCGTGGCAGCGGTGGCCCGCCATAAACAGGCAGCACAATGGCCGCCGCTGGCTGTTCCTCCGTCACCACCGGCCGTTCATCGGCGGCCGGTGGCTGTTCATCGGTAGCCGGCTCTGAACTATTGAGCAGGGGGAGGAAGCTCTTCTGGGTAGCGGCCGGTTCGCCGGCCCCGGCCGGGGGCGGCAAGGTCTCCACCGGCGGCCGCGCCGTAGGCGGCGGCGGAAAGGTCACGGTCGGCTGGGGCGTAGGGGGACCAACCTGGCACGCCGCCAGCAGCAGCAAAACCAGGATCAGGCCCAATCGAAGCGTTCGCATAGGCCGCCATTGTAAACCATCCCCGCCGCCCCCCACCCAACACTCACAAGCCTCTCACCCCCCCCGCACCCCCGCCTTCCCCAATTGCACATCCCCCACCGCCGCGCTAAAATAAACCCATGGCACGTTACCCAATTCCGGCCCGGGAGACACGGGTGGAAATCCGTGTCAGCAACTCCCGTTTCATTGCCACCGCCGCGCCCGTCTTCAGCATAGACGAGGCCCGGCAGTTCATTGCCCGCGTGCGGGCGGAATTTGCCGACGCCAGCCACAACGTGCCTGCCTTTCTGGTGGGGCACGGCCCCAGCGTCACCGCCCACTGCAGCGACGATGGCGAACCGGGCGGCACCGCCGGCCGGCCAGCCCTGGCCGTGCTGCAAGGCAGCGGCCTGGGCGACGCCGCCGTCGTCGTCACCCGCTACTTTGGCGGCACCAAGCTGGGCACCGGCGGGCTGGTGCGCGCCTATGGCGACGCCGTGCGCGCCGTGCTGGCCCAACTCCCCCTGGCCGAGAAAATTCCCACCCATACCGTCATGGTCGCCGTGCCCTACAGCTTCTTCGAGCGCCTGCGCCTGCTCATCGAAGCCCACCACGGCGAGATTTTGGACGAAACCTTCGCCGCCGACATCACCGTTACTGCCCGCTTTCAGGCCAGCCACTTCCCCCCCTTCCAGGCCGCGCTGGCTGAACTGAGCAACGGCACCCTTTCAGCCGAAATTGTGGAGACGAACGAGGAAACCATCATGCCGCTGGGCGCGATGGTCTAAGCATGCCGATGAGGAGGTAAAAATGCCCCGCTACGACTTCCGGTGTCAGGATTGTGAGACCATATTCGAGGAGAAACGCTCCGTTTTTCAGGCTAGCGCGCCGGCTGTCTGCCCATCTTGCCACAGCCTGGCCACGCAGAAGCTGCTAACCAAAGCCTATATCGCGGCCGGCCCCCGGCCGGGGAACGATACCATTCCTGTGCCCCTGGCCGAACGCCACGGTGGCGGGGGTTGTGGCTGCGGGGCCTGCGCCTGTGGCGCGCAGGGGTAACTAAAACGAGTTACAGCCTCAATTACAGGGTTAACAGCACGCCAAACCGGCCGGTGCGCCCCTTTTCCGCCCGGTGCGAGAAGAAAAGGTCGGTACGGCAGGCAGTGCACAAGCCAGACAGCTCAATGTGCCGCACGCCGGCCCGCTGCAAACTGCGCCGGTTAGCCTCCGGCAGGTCAAAATGGGGGCGCGGGCCATTATTGGGGATGAGCAGATCCCCCGGCCGGGTAACCCCAAACGCCTCCCGCACCGCGCCAACCACCGGTTCCCCCACCTCATAACAGCAAGCGCCAATACACGGCCCCACCCCAGCCCACAACCCGGCCGGGTCACTGCCAAATGCCGCCTGCATCGCCCGCACCAGCGCTCCCGGCAAATCCCGCACCGCCCCCTGCCAGCCCGCATGACCCAACCCAATCGCCCGCTGCTGCGGGTCATACAGCAAAATCGGCGCACAATCGGCAAAGTTCATCGTCAGGCCGCAGCCCGGCTCATCAGTGATCAGGCCATCGGCCCGGCCGGGAATCGTCCCATGATCCGCCACCCGCACCCGCACCACCTCCGCCCCATGCACCAGGTGCGCCCCCACCACCTCCGCCGCCGTCCGCCCCAACACCCCATACGCCCGCGCCCGGTTGGCCAACACGTTGGCCGGCTCATCCGCCACCGAAACACTCAGATTCAGCGAGGCAAACGGACCGCTGCTAACACCCCCCTGCCGCGTCAATACCGCATGCCCCCCGTCCCCGGCCGGGCAGCTCTCAAAACGGAAATACGCCAAACCCTCACGCTCAAATTGCTGCATAACCATTCACCCAATCCAACAAAGCCAGCCCTGCGGCAGCCGCCAGCCATCACCCGCCAGCCCAAAGCCAGACACCCCGATTGTACCGCAAATCGCCGCGCCGCATGAATACCGCTTCGTGTCTGCTTGCGGTTCATGTTATAATGGCCTCAGGAACATTTGAGCTATGACCAAGAAGAAAAGTTCAACCGCCAATCGCAAGAACACCCGCGGCGGAACCCGCAGCAGCACCCGCAGCGGCGGCTCCCGCAGCAGCTCCTCCAAGAGCAGCTCATCGCGCTCCAAGAACACCCCCAACAACAATGGCGGGTCGCGTTGGAACATCGATTGGCCCGGCAAGATCATCATTGGCGGTATGCTGCTCATGGGCCTTTCCTTCGTGCTCATCCTCAGCCTGGCCTCGCCCAACCAGGGGCAGCTAACCACCGCCATCGCCAACGCCATGCGCTACCTGTTTGGTTGGGGCAGCGCCGTCATCCCCCTGGCGCTGATTGGCGTGGGCTTCTATCTGGTCCTGTGGGGCATGGAACAGGCCCCGCAGTTGCCCCGCTACCGCCTGATGGGGTTAGCCGGGCTGTTCCTGGTCTTCGAGGCCTTTGCTACCCTGGTCATGCTGGCCATGGACAACGGCTTCAGCGATGCGCGGCAGGTGGCCACCGCCGGCCTCGGCGGCGGTTACCTGGGAGCGCTGCTGGTCTGGCCGCTGCTAACCTTCCTGGGGCAGGTGGGGGCGGTGTTGGTGCTGATGCTGGTAGGCCTGGTCGCCGCCGTGCTGCTGTTTGGGGTAACGGCCACAGAGCTGATGCAGTTTGGCCGCCGCCTCGTCACCCGGCCGGGACCCACCACCCCCGCCGAAATCCCCCCGGCCGCCGAACGCGACATCCCCATCAACCCCGGCCGGGAACGGCACGTCGCCCCGCCGCGCCCCACCCCCGACGCCACCGCCGCGCCAGCCGCCACCCCGCCGCGCCCCACATCGCGGCGCAAGAAGGAACCGGCCAGCCCGCCCGCGCCACCCGAACCCATCTTCCTGGCCCCCGACCCCGGCCGGGGTGGTCCCGAACCCCACTGGAAACTGCCCGTCATGACCGATCTGCTAGAAGCCGGCGGTGACCAGGAAGTCAACAACGCCATCATCCGCGAACAAGTCGAAATCATCGAGCACACCCTGGAAAGCTTCGGCGCGCCCGCCGTCGTCGTCGAGATCAACCAGGGACCAACCGTTACCCAATTCGGCGTGGAGCCCCAATTCCTCGTCCAACGCAGCGGCAAACGCACCAAAGTGAAAGTCGGCAAAATCGCCAGCCTGGCCGACGACCTGGCCCTGGCCCTGGCCGCCCAATCGGTGCGCGTCCAGGCCCCCGTCCCCGGCAAAGGCTACGTCGGGCTAGAAGTGCCCAACCCCGACAAAGCCGTCGTCTCCCTACGCGACGTGATCGAATCGCCCGAATTTCGCCGCATCAAATCCCCGCTCTCCCTGGGACTGGGCCAAAACGTTGCCGGCCAGCCCATTGCCACTGACCTGACCAAAATGCCCCACTTGCTCATCGCCGGCACCACCGGTTCCGGCAAATCGGTCTGCGTCAACAGCATCATCGCCGGTCTACTGCTGCACAACACCCCCGACGACCTGCGCCTGGTCATGGTCGACCCCAAGCGGGTAGAGCTGACCAACTACAACGGCATCCCCCACCTGGTCGCCCCGGTCGTGGTAGACATGGAGCGGGTCATCGGTACGCTGCAATGGGCCTTGCGCGAGATGGACCGCCGCTACAAGCAGTTGGCCGAAACCGGCGTGCGCAATATCGTCGAGTTTAACAAGAAGATGCCCGGCCGGGGCGAGAAAAAAATGCCCTACATCGTCATCTTCATCGACGAGCTGGCCGACCTGATGATGATGTCCCCCGAAGACACCGAACGGGGTATCACCCGCCTGGCCCAGATGGCCCGGGCCACCGGCATCCACATGGTCATCGCCACCCAGCGCCCCTCCGTCGACGTCGTCACCGGGCTGATCAAGGCCAACTTCCCCGCCCGCATCGCCTTTGCCGTGGCCTCCAGCACCGACAGCCGCGTCATCCTGGACACCACCGGCGCCGAGCGACTGTTGGGCCAGGGGGACATGCTCTTCCAAAGCCCGGATGCGGGCGCGCCGGTGCGCCTGCAGGGCTGCTATCTTAGCGACCGGGAGCTAACCGCCATTATTGAGTATTGGCGCACCGCGCGCCGCTTCAACCTGGTGTCGGCCGAGCATGTAGCGCCGGCGGCCCAGCCGCCAGCCCCGCCAACCGCCCCGGCCGCCACGGTGCCCCCACCCACCAACCGCCTGGCCCCGGCCGGGGCGCGCCCCACCCCCGTCCCCATCCCCCCTACCCCCACCGCAGAAGCCGACCCGCCACCCGATACCCCACCGGCCCGGCCGGAGCGCGTGCCCACCACCGCCAGCACCCTGCCCCCCGCCACCCAACAACCACTCTGGGAAGACCTCATCGAAGAAGTGAAGGACAGCGACCAGGAAGACGACCTGCTGCCCGAAGCCATCGCCCTCGTCCGCCAGCTAAACAAAGCCTCCACCTCGCTGCTGCAGCGCCGCTTCCGCATCGGCTATACCCGCGCCGCCCGGCTGATGGACATCATGGAAGAACAAGGTATTATTGGCCCGCCTACCGGCACCAGCAAAGCCCGTGAAGTGCTGCCTCCATCCCCGGCCGGGGACGGCAGCGCCGGTATCATCTAGTTGAGTGGCGCAAGCACCAGCAGCGGAACATGAACCTGTGAAGGCAACTCCTGCCTTCCTTCAATGAGTCTCCCGAAGAAAGCTAACACGAAGACACAAAATTCTCTCTGGTAAACCCTTCGTATCTTCGTGCCTTTGTGGCTTTTTCAGTAAAGTCCTTAATGCTCAACCACGATTCAATGTGGTATTACCTTGCCATCCCTTGAGGCAAAAGACTGATGAATGAAACAAAAATCGACCCTAATGATTTGATTACAAATCTAACTGTTGAGGAACTTTGTAAGACTGCAGAAGATTATTACGCCAACATCAAAGACTTCACCTTCCATATGGCAAAGCCCTTTGGGGGTATTATGGAAACCCCAGACCTGTTGTATAAGATGAGCCTACTGATTTCGGGCTTACGCCTTGGACAATCGATGACAGTCCTCGACTTTGGTGCTGGCACCTGCTGGTTTTCTCGCTTCCTCAACCAAATGAAATGCGCAACCATAAGTGTAGATCCATCCGAAACTGCATTAAGAATAGGTGTGGAGTTATTCAAACAATTACCGGTAATTGGCGGGAGTGTTTCCCCGCCTCGATTTCTTCTATTCAATGGTCATCAAATTGATCTACCAGATGAATCAGTTGATCGAATTGTCTGTTTCGATGTTTTCCATCATGTACCCAACACTGAAGAAGTCCTACATGAATTATTCAGAGTCCTTAGACCTGGGGGAGTCATTGGATTTAGCGAACCAGGCAGATTTCATTCCCAATCAAACCAGTCACAATTTGAAATGCGTAACTTCACTGTTCTTGAAAACGACATACGCCTGGATGAAATCAAACCAATGGCTGAGGCTATTGGTTTTCGTGATTTACGCATAAAAATGGTTCATCCTATCGAACCTGACCTGGATTATGATGACTACATGAAATTGTCTGGACGAAAGCTCCTAAATTTGAAGAATTGGAACATAATAACATCCAGAATACGTGAAGCTTCCACAAACTCCACAGTTTTCTTCTTCACAAAGGGACCGTTTGTCTACGATAGTCGGAGTCATATTGGTCTCAGTCATCACATTGAGGTGTTAGAACATAGTAATTACGGAAAGGTTAACGAACCAGTTGATATCAAAATTCGGATTACCAATAACGGTATTAGTAAATGGCTCAATCGAAATGTAAATGATATTGGTGTTGTTAAAGTCGGGGTTCATCTTTATGACAGTGAGGATTCGCTAATAGACCTTGACTTCGCCAGGAGTACCCTCGAAGAATGTGTCTTACCTGGCCATTCAGTGACAACCAGAATATCGCTCATATTCCCTAAATCAGGTTCTTACATTCTCAAGATTGATCTAGTAGCAGAGCGCATAAGCTGGTTTGAACATCTAGGGAGTCAGCCAAAAATCATAAATATTAGAATCGAGGATTCCGGTATGGGTTTGCCCGTTAATAACTCTTGAGGTAACCGTTCACCCCCCTCTGGCAATGTCACGCCATAGGGGCGTCGCCTCGGCGCTTTGCGCCTGGCGATGCCGAGAGTCTCCCCGCACAGGGCGCGAAACACCCTCGTGCGGGGCAGCGTATAGGTACCTCAGGTAGGGGAGTGAACGATAACAAAACCACATGGCCCACTTAGAAGGACAAGAACGCGCGGAATACGTGCAAGCAATGTTCGGCCGCATCGCCGGCCGCTACGACTTAATGAACCGGCTGATGACCTTCGGCCAGGACGTGCGCTGGCGGCGCTACGTCATCGCCCAGGCCCAACTGCCGCCCCACGGCCACATGCTAGACATCGCCACCGGCACCGGCGACATTGCCCACGAAGGGCTGCGCCAGGTCCCTGGCCTGCACGCCATAGGCGGCGACTTCACCCTGCAGATGATGCAGGCCGGCAAACGCTACCCAGAGCGCCAACCCATCATGTGGACCGCCGCCGACACCCTGGCCCTACCCTTCCCCGATAACAGCTTCGACGCCGTGACCTCCGGCTTTCTCATGCGCAACGTCATCGACGTGCCCCAGGCATTCCGCGAACAACTGCGGGTCACCCGGCCGGGAGGCCACGTCGTCGTCCTGGAATCCAGCCCCCCCAAGCGCAACCTGCTCCAACCCTTCATCAAAATCCACCTCAACTACGTCATTCCCACCCTGGGCCGGCTCATCACCGGCGAGGCCGACGCCTACCGCTACCTGCCCAGCACCACCCAGCGCTTCCAAAACCCCGATGCCCTGGCCGCCACCATGCGCGACCTCGGCTTCGTCAACGTACACTACAAGCTGTTCATGTTCGGCACCATCGCCATCCACGTCGGCCAGAAACCCTCATGAACCATCGCCTGCTTCTCTTGTTTTGTCTGCTCTGGTTGGCCGCCTGCACCCCGGCCGGGGCAAACAACCCCAGCCCCCTACCCACCCTCACCCGCGAACCAACCACCACCGCCACCATCAACCGCCGCCTGCCCTAAAACAGCCAGGCACAATTGGAACAGCCATGAGCGCACACATCTTCCAGATCAACATCTCCCAGGGCGGCGTGCCCAAACAAGCCATCCCGGCCGGGGAGGTCACCCCCCTCGGCCTCATAGGCGACCACCAACGCAACCGCCAACTGCACGGCGGCCCAGAGCGCGCGCTCTGCCTCTACTCACTGGCCCACATTCTCGCCCTGCAAGCCGCCGGCCACCCCATCTATCCCGGCGCCATCGGCGAAAACATCACCATTGCCGGGCTAAACTGGTCACAACTACAGCCCGGCACCCGCCTGCGGCTCGGCCCAGAAGTCACCGTCGAGGTCACCAGCTACGCCGCCCCCTGTCACAACATCACCGCCGCCTTCCGCGAAGGCGACATCAACCTCGTTTCCCCCAAGAAACACCCCGGCCGGGCCCGCGTTTACGTCCGCATCCTCACCCCCGGTCACCTACAACCCGGACATCAAGTCGCCATCTTGCCCCCCTGATCGTAGAATATGGTAGTCGGCCGCCACCAATCCGCCGTCGCGGCCCCCAATTTCGGAGGTTGCCACGACCCATTCCTAACACATCAATGGCCCAACTAACCATCCACCTTCTAGGCGCACCACAAATCATCACCCCGGCCGGGGAAGCCCTACAGTTGCCCCGCCGCCAACCCCTGGCCCTGCTCGCCCTCCTGGCCCTCCACCCCGACGGCCTCTCCCGCGACCAGCTCAGCCTCTACCTCTGGCCCGACGCCCCCCAAGACATCGTCCGCCAACGGCTGCGCCGCACCCTCTCCCAACTCCGCCAGGCCCTCGGCCCCCACAAATCCCTCATCCAGAGCAGCGGTAACCACCTGGCCCTGGCCCCGGCCGGGTACCAGATCGACGCCCACCAATTCAGCCACCTGGCCACCCAGGCCAGCCAGACCAGCGGCCCCGCCGCCATCCAGGCCTGCGAACAAGCCCTAAACCACTACGCCGGCCCCCTGCTCGACGGCTTTTACCTGGAAGACAGCCTCGAATTCGAACAGTGGCTGACCATCGAGCGCACCCACCTGGAACAGCGCTACCGCCACCTCCTGCAAATCCTCATCGAGCAGCTCATTCTGGCCAACGCCTACGAACGCGCCATCGTCATTGCCGAACGACTGCTGGCCCTCGACTCCCTGGCCGAAGAAGTCCACGCCCAGCTCATGCGCCTCTACGCCGTCACCAACCGGCGCGAAGCCGCCCTACGCCAATACCAGCGCTGCGCCCAACTGCTGGCCGACGAACTCGGCATCACCCCCCTGCCCGAAACCACCGCCCTCCACCAGACCCTGCTGCGCGGCGAAAACGTGCCCGTCATGGCCACCGCCGCGCCAACCGCCACCCTGCCCCCCACCAACCTGCCCGCCCAGCTCAACCGGCTCATCGGCCGCGAAACAGAAGTCGCCCTGGTCGGCGACCTGCTGCGCCAGCCCGACATCCGCCTCATAACCCTCACCGGCCCCGGCGGCACCGGCAAAACCCGCCTGGCCCTGCAAGTCGCCGCCGAAATGCAGCCCCACTTCGCCGACGGCGTCTACTTCGTCGATCTCTCGCCGCTGGCCGACCCCAACCTGGTAGCCACCACCCTGGCCGGCGTTCTAAAAATCGACGAGGCCGCCGGCGAACCACTGCCCGAACAGCTAATCGACGCCCTGCACCCCCGCCAACTGCTGCTGGTCCTGGACAACTTCGAACAGTTGCTCCCGGCCGGGAAGCTCATCGCCCAACTCCTACAAGCCTGCCCCCAGCTAAAAGTACTGGCCACCAGCCGCGCCGTCCTACAAATCTACGGCGAACGCGAATACCCCGTCCCCCCCCTGGCCCTGCCCGACCCCGGCCGGGGAGCCGATCCCACCATCACCCAGCCCCCCACCGACCTCGTCGCCGCCATCGCCCAATTCCCGGCCGTCACCCTCTTCGCCGAACGCGCCCAGGCCGTCCGCCCCGACTTCCTGCTCACCCCCCAAAACATCCTCTACGTCACCGAAATCTGCCGCCGCCTCGACGGCCTGCCCCTGGCCATCGAACTGGCCGCCGCCCGCAGCAACCTGCTCACCCCCCAGGCCATGCTCGCCCGTTTCACCACCCATTCCGGCAGCCGCGCCCTCACCCTCCTCAAAAGCCGTCACCAGGACCGCCCCCCCCGCCAGCAAACCCTCTGGGACGCCATCGAATGGAGCTACAACCTGCTCAACGAGCCGGAACAACGCCTCTTCGCCCGGCTGGGCGTCTTCGTCGATGGCTGCACCCTGGCCGCCGCCGAACAGGTAGCCGGCCACCCGGCCGGGGACGACCTCCTCGACAGCCTCACCGCCCTGGTCAACCACAGCATGATCCGCCAGCAAGCCGACAGCCAAACCGGCCAACCCCGCTTCCAAATGCTGGTCACCATCCGCGAATACGCCCTGAGCCAGCTCGACGTCCACGGCGAACTACCCACCCGGCAAGCCGCCCACGCCGCCTGCTACCTCACCCTGGCCGAAGAAGCCCGCCCCCACCTGCGCGGCCCCCAGCAAGTAAGCTGGCTCAACCAGCTAGACCAGGAACACGACAACCTGCGCGCCGCCCTCCACTGGGCCATCGACAACCGCCACCCAGAAACCGCCCTGCGCCTCGGCCAGGCCCTGTGGCTCTTCTGGGTCTTCCGCGGCCACCAAACCGAAGGGCGTCATTGGCTGCAGCAAATCCTCAGCCTACCCACCCCCGCCGCCAATCCGGCCCAGGACAGCAGGCGCGCCGCCGTATACCACGGCGCAGGCATCATGGCCCACCAACAGCGCGATTACCACCACGCCCAACAAATGCTGACCCAGGCCCTCGCCCTCTACCGCAGCCTCGATGACCGGCCGGGAATGGCCGGCATCACCAACCTCCTGGGCACCGTCAACTACGAGCAAGGCGCACTAGACCTGGCCCAGGAGCAGTACGAAGCCGCCCTCAGCCAGTTCCGCGCCCTCAACGAAACCCGCATGATCGCCGTCTGCCTGAACAACCTCGGCCGCGTAGCCCACGTCCGCGACGAACTGGCCCAGGCCAACCACTACTTCGCCGAAAGCCTCGCCCTACTGCGGCAAATAGAAGACACCAGCAGCATCGCCGTCCCCCTCAACAACCTGGCCGTCGTCTCCCACGACATAGGCGACTCCCAGCAAGCCCTCCAACTCCTAACCGAAAGCCTCGCCCTGCGGCGCAAAGTCGGCGACCGGCGCGGCATCAGCAACGGCCTCGTCAACCTGGGCAACGTCCACTTCGACCTGCAAAACATGCGTGCGGCCAACGACTGCTACCGCGAAGGGCTGGAACTGGCCCAGCAGGTAGGCGACAAAGCCGCCATCGCCTGCTGCCTGGAAGGGCTGGCCGGCATTGCCGGGCACGCCGGCCGGGCGCGCCTAGCCGCCCAACTTTGCGGCAGCGCCGAACATACCCGCGAAAAAATCGGCAGCGCCATCCTCTACCCCGCCGATCGGCGGCGCTACCAGGCCATTACCACCACCATCCAGGCCCAGCTAACCACCCCGGCCTGGCACGAAAACCGGGCCAGAGGACAGGCCCTACCCCTGGAACAAATCGTGGCCCTGGCCCTGGCCTGGCACTACAGCGCCCCCAACACGCCCGCAACCAGCCCGACCGCCCCCTCCCCCCCTCCTGCTAAATGATCATCGGCGCTCCGTAACTTCTGCCACCAGCTTCACCTCTAACACAAGCCTCAAGTCCACCAACACATCCGGATGTATAATGAACGCATGAACAGTGACACAACCGTAAACTTGCAGCAAATGGCCTGCGCCCGCATCCCCACCCGTTATGGCGAGTTCCAGCTTTGCCTCTATCGCAGCGATTGGGACGCCAAAGACCACCTGGCCCTGACCCTGGGCGACGTGACCGCACCAGGAGAAGTCTTGGTGCGCGTCCATTCAGAATGCTTCACCGGCGACGTCCTCGGCTCGCGCCGCTGCGACTGCGGCGAGCAGCTAGAACAGGCGCTGCAGCGCATCGCCGCCACCGGCCGGGGCGTGCTCATCTACCTGCGGCAAGAGGGGCGCGGCATCGGCCTGCTAGACAAGCTGCGAGCCTACAACCTGCAAGACGCCGGCTACGACACCGTAGACGCCAACCTGATGCTGGGCCACCAACCCGACAGCCGCGACTACACCGTGGCCGCCCACATCCTGCGCTTCCTACAGGTGCCCCAGGTACGCCTGCTCACCAACAACCCCGCCAAACTAGAAGGGCTGCGCCAGCTAGGCATCGACGTGGTAGCCCGCGACCCCCTGCAAGTGCCCCCCAACGCCGAAAACGCCGGCTATCTGGCCGCCAAAGCCCGCCGCATGCGCCACCTGCTGACCCTGGCAGACGACTTACCCGCCGCCCCCGGCCGGGTCGCCCCCCAACCCGCCCACCCCTACGTCACCCTCAGCTACGCCCAAAGCCTGGACGGGGCCATCAGCCTGCGCCGTGGCCAGCCAACCGCCCTCAGCGGCCCGCAGGCCCTGGCCATGACCCACCAACTGCGCGCCGAGCACGACGCCATCCTGGTAGGCATTGGCACCGTCCTGGCCGACGACCCCCGCCTCACCGTGCGCCTGGTCAGCGGGCCAGACCCCCAGCCGGTGGTAGTAGACAGCCAACTGCGCCTGCCACCCACCGCCCGCCTGCTGCAAAACCCCCGCCCCCCCTGGATTGCCACCACTGCCGCCGCCGACCCCGGCCGGGAAGCCACCCTAACCGCCGCCGGCGCGCGCATACTGCGCCTGCCAGGCACAGCCGGCCAGGTAAATCTACCCGCCCTGCTGCACCGCCTGCACGAACTGGGCATCAGCCGCCTCATGGTCGAAGGCGGGGCAACCATCATCAACAACTTCCTGGCCGCCCGGCTGGTGGACCACCTGGTAGTGACGGTCACGCCGGCGCTGCTGGGCGGCCTGCCCGCCGTGCACAACCTCGGCCCGGCCGGGACAGCCCTACCCCGCCTCCACCAGCCCCACTACCAGCAGCTAGGCCGCGACCTGATCGTCTCCGGAGACGTGGTGTGGGAAGCATAGCCCAGCGCCAGGCACTCTACTTCACCGCCCCCGGCCGGGTAGAAGTACGCAGCGAACCCCGGCCCCACCCGGCCGGGGACGAACTCCTGGTGCAAACGCTCTACTCGGCCATCAGCCCCGGCACCGAACGGCTCATCTACCGCGGCGAGTTCCCGGCCGGGCTGCCCGCCGACGAGACCATCGCCGCCCTAAGCGGCGACCTGGCCTACCCCCTGAAATACGGCTACGCCGCCGTGGGCCAGGTGATAGCCGCGGGCCGCCTGGTGGACCCAGCCTGGCTGGGCCGGCTGGTCTTCGCCTTCAACCCGCACGAATCCCACTTTGTCGCCCGCCCAGACACAGTGCAGCCCCTCCCGGCCGGGGCCGACCCACCAACCGCCGCCATGCTGCCCAACATGGAGACCGCCGTAAGCCTGGCGATGGACGGCCAGCCCGTTATCGGCGAACGAGTGGCCGTGGTGGGGCAAGGGGTGGTGGGCTTGCTGCTCACCAGCCTGCTGGCCCAAATGCCCCTGGCCGATCTGGTGAGCTTCGACATTTACCCGCGCCGCCGGGCGCTGGCCCTGGCCAGTGGGGCCGCCGCCTGCTGGCCGCCAGACGAAGCAGTCACGGCGCTGTGGGACCGCTGGCCCACGGGGGCCGACCTGGTCTACGAGGTATCGGGCAGCCCGGCCGGGTTGGACCTGGCCATCCAACTGGCCGGTTTTGCCGGCCGGGTGATCATCGGCTCCTGGTATGGCCGCAAACGGGCCAACCTCGATTTGGGCGGCACGTTCCATCGCCGCCACCAGCAGTTGATCAGCAGCCAGGTCAGCCAGTTGGCCCCGCGCTGGCGCGGCCGCTGGACCCACGCCCGCCGCCTGGAACTGGCCTGGACGATGCTGGCCCGCACCCGGCCGGGGGCGCTCATCACCCACCGCCTGCCCCTGGCCCAGGCCGCCACCGCCTACCACCTGCTAGACGAAGCGCCAGACGAGGCGCTGCAGATTGTGTTGCAGTACGAAACTTAAGACGAGCGTAACTGTACAGGTATGGCCGGAGCCTGTCGAAGGCGGAACCGGGCTTCGACAAGCTCAGCCCTCAAGGACCTGTATGGTCACCAACAAGATTGGGAGAACGCATGTACACCGTCGCCGTAAAACGAGACTTCGTGGCCCAACATTACCTCATCGGTGGGGACTGGGGGGCCGAAAATGAGAAACATTCCCACCACTACGTGCTGGAATTGCAGCTAGAAGGGGCAGAACTGGACCGGCATGGCTACCTGGTAGACATCGTGGACATCGAGGCCAGCCTGGAAGCGCTGGTGGCCCATTACCGCGACCGCACACTGAACGATCTGCCCGAATTCAGCGGCTTAAACCCCAGCATCGAACATTTCGCCCGCCTCGTCTGCCTGGCCCTGGCCGCCCACCTCAGCGCGCCCAACCTGGCCGCCCTGACGGTGAAGATTTGGGAGAATGACATCGCCTGGGCCAGCTACCGGCACGCGCTGGGGCGCAGGGCATGATTCGTGACCAGAGCGCGTAACGCCCATGCACATCGGCCTTCTCATTTACGGCAGCCTGGAGACGCTTTCCGGCGGTTACCTGTATGACCGGATGCTGGTGCGCTACCTGCGCCGCCAGGGGGATGAGGTAACGCTGGTTTCGCTGCCCTGGCGCAGCTATGGGCAGCACCTGCTAGACAACGCCAACCGGCGGCTGCTGCGCCGGCTGCAAGCAGCTCGCTTCGACGTGCTGCTGCAAGATGAGCTGAACCACCCATCGCTGGCCTGGCTGAACAGCCGGCTGCGCCGCCAGGTAACCTATCCGCTGCTGGCCGTGGTCCATCACTTGCGCTGGCTGGAAACCCGGCCGGGACGCCTGGGCACGCTGCAAAACCGGTTCTATCGCCAGGTGGAGCGGCGCTACCTGGCTTCGGTGGACGGCTTTGTATACAACAGCCAGGCCACCCGCGCGGCCGTGACCGGGCTGGTAGGCGGTTCCCGGCCGGGTGTCGTCGCCTACCCGGCCGGGAACCGCTTCACCCATCTACCCACTCCGGACGAAATCCTGGCCCGGGCGACCCGGCCGGGGCCGCTGCGCCTGCTGTTTGTGGGCAACCTCATCCCCCGCAAAGGGCTGCACCAACTGCTGGCCGCCCTGGCCCGGCTGCCGCGCCCCACCTGGCAGCTCACCGTCGTGGGCCGGCCAGACGTAGACCCGGCCTACGCCCGCGCCGTGCGCCAGCAAATGCTGCGCGCCGGCCTGGATAACCAGGTGTTCTTCACCGGCCCCCTGCCCGACCCCGCCCTGGCGGCCCAGTTCGGCCGGGCGCAGTTGCTGGTCATGCCCTCCAGCTATGAGGGCTTTGGCATTGTCTACCTGGAGGGGATGGCTTTTGGGCTGCCGGCCCTGGCCACCCCGGCCGGGGGCGCGCGCGAGTTGGTAACGGCCGGCGAAAATGGCTACCTGGTAGACCCGGACGACCCGGCCGGGTTGGCCGCCCACCTGCTGCACCTGCACACCCATCGCCACGAGCTGGCCCGGCTCAGCCTGGCCGCCCAACAGCGCTACCTGGCCCACCCCACCTGGGACGAAAGCATGAGCCGTATCCGCAACTTCGTGCTAACGTTCAAACGGACGAACCGATGAAACCTTACCATGACTTCCCCCGCTATCTGGCCGCCAAACGCAGTGTCGACGACCGGGCGCTGAACCGGCCGGTGTGGGACAGCTTGCGCCGGGCGCTCCCGGCCGGGCGGCAGCGCGTGCTGGAAATTGGCGCGGGCATTGGCACCATGGCCGACCGGGTGTGGGCGTGGGATCTGCTCCGCCAGGCCAATTACACCGCCATCGACGCCGACCCGGCCAACGTGGCGGCCGGCGCGGCCTGGTGGTCGGCGGTGGCTCAGGCCCGGCCGGGATTCAGCCTGCATTGGGAAACGGTCGACCTGTTCGGCTTCATCGCCCGCGAGCAGGGGCAGCAGACGTGGGATTTGCTCATCGCCCATGCCTTCATGGACCTGGTAGACGTGCCGGGCACGCTGCCGGGGCTGCTGGCGCTGCTCCGGCCGGGGGGACTGCTCTATTTCAGCGTCAATTTCGACGGGGCGACAATCCTGGAGCCGGCCATAGACCCGCCGCTGGATGCCCTGGTAGTGCAGCTATACCACCAGACAATGGACCAGCGGGTGACGGCTGGCCGCCCGGCCGGGGACAGCCACACCGGGCGACATCTCTACCACCAGTTGCGGGCCGCCGGGGTAGAAGTTCTGGCGGCGGGCAGCTCCGATTGGGTGGTCCTGCCCCGGCCGGGGGCCAACGGCCAGATGGGCTACCCGGCCGACGAAGCCTACTTTATCCACTTCATCATCCACACCATATCCACAGCCCTGGCCGGGCACCCGGCCCTGCACCCGGCCCGTTTTGCGGCCTGGATTGCCGAACGGCACGCCCAGGTTGAGCGCGGCGAGCTGGTATACATCGCCCACCAACTGGATTATCTGGGCCGCAAGCCATCGCCATAGACTGGGCCGGCCCCGGCCGGGCAACTGTCCGGCCCGGTGCGCAGGCGCGGCCTACCAGCCCATCGTCCCCGGCTCCCCTTTGAACGGTCCCACCACGTCACTGGTAATCCAGCCGCCGTAGAAGCCGCCGGGCTGCGGGACGACCACCTCACCATCCACCAGGCAGCGATCCATGGGGCGGGGGTAGAAGGCGACGTAGTTTTTGATGGGTAGGAAGGAGGGCGTGGGGTTGGGATAATACCAGGCCACATTTTCGGCCCGCCGCTCACCAACGACGACGCTGTAATAAGCGGCCTGCCCTTTCCACTCGCACCAGGACTGCCCCCCGGCCGGGATCAGGCACTGCATCTGAATATCCGCCGGCGGCAGGTAATAAACCGGCGGATGGCTCGTTTCCAGCACCCGGTAGGCGCGCCGGGTGTCGGCCAGCAGCAGGCCGTTAAAGTAAACCTGGATATGGCGGGGGGTAGTCTCCAGGCGCGGCGGGCGGGGATAATCCCAGACCGATTCCTGGCCAGGGCCGGGAGCAATGCGCGTCGGTTTCATCGTTAGGTCTCCAAAGTAGGGGCGACAGTAGGGGCGGCCCCTACACGTTGTCCAGAAAGGCAATGATTTCATCCGCCACCCGGCCGGGTTGCTCCAGCGGCAGCAAGTGCCCCACGTTGGGCATCTCCAGGAAAGTGGCCTGGGGCTGCAGCGCCTGCCAATAGGCCCAGGCTTGCGGATGCAGCGTGTCCGTCTGGGCGGCGCGGATGGCCAGCGTAGGCTGCCGCGCCTGGGGCACCAGCTCCCACACGTCCGTTGGCGGATGGGCATAGATGGCGGCCTCCCAGTCGCGGCTGTAGGCCAGGGTCACAGAGCCATCCCCGGCCGGGTGCAGGCCGTATTGCACAAAATCCCACAGCGCCGCATCAGAGAGGCCAGCAAAGACCGCCTTGGGGCGCAGATGGTCAAAGGCGGCCTGGCGGCTGGGCCAATGGTTGCGCCGGTTACGCGCCACCTGCACAAAGGGCATCTGCTCGGCCGCCTGCGGGTTTTGGCGCACCGCCGCCAGCCATTGGGGCGGCAAAAAGACCGGCTCGATCAATACCAGGGCGCGGAACAGCCCCGGCCGGGTTACGGCGGCCGACAGGGTGAGTACCGCGCCCAACGAATGGCCCACGCCAATCAGGTCATGCAATCCTTGCTCATCGCAGAACTGGATGAAATCTTGGGCGAAGATGTGCCAGTCGCTAAACCCGGCCGGGGACTGGCCCGGCCACAACGGGCGATGGTCAATAGCCAGCACGTGATAGCGGCTGGCCAGCCGGGCCGCAAACTGGCGATAGCACCCGGCCGGGTAGGCGTTGGCGTGCGCAAAGTGCAACAGAGGGCCGTTGCCGCCAAAGTCGGTAAAAGGGATAGGCGTCATGAGAAATTCAGGTCACAGGTTAATAGGCATGATGACAGGAAACGAGTCACAAGCTACGCATCCTGCCCGCGGAGCAGCGTGATGAGCTGCCGGGTAATGGCCTTTGTGTCCGGGCCGATGTCACCGGGCGGACCAACGCAGGCCGGGCAGCCATCGCGGCAGGGGCAGTCGCTGATCAGTTCCAGGGCGGCCGCCAGCAGCTCTTCGTGTAGCTCAAACAAACGCTGGCTAAAACCGACCCCGGCCGGGATACGTTCATACACCACCACCGTTGGGGCCTGGGTCAGCGGGCTGCGCGCCTCGGCACTCACTTCAATGTCGCCAGGGTCGCACATCAGGTAAAGCGGGGCCAGGTTGCCCAGCACATAGGCCAGCCCGCCCAGCGCCGACCGGGTGCGCTGCCCTTCCTCCGCCCGGCGGTGGCAACTGGCGCACAACGTTACCAGGTTTTCTAGCACATTGGCCTGGCGGTAAAATTCGTTCCGGCCGGGTTCGTAGCCAAACTCGCGGAAGGGGCGAATGTGGTGGACGTGCAAATTCTGTGTGGCCCCACACATCTGGCAGCGCTGTTCATCGCGGGCCAGCGCCGCCTGCCGCTGCGCCGCCCAATTGGGGCCATAATCGTTGGGGCGCAGCAAAACACCAGCTTTGAACAATCGTTCGGTTAATTGTTCGCCGAAGATGAGCCAGTAGCCGCTGGTAGCCAGGTCCAGAGGTGGCAGGTCAATCTGGCCAAAGCCAAGCGTTTCGTGCGAGTACTGCTTAATCTTGCGATAGCCAGAGGCCTGGGTAACGACCAGCACGTCGCCGTAGGCGCGCAGCAGGTCTCCCTCAACGACCTCCACTTCCGCGGCCAGGTGGCGGATGGTGCTGCCGATGCTGGCCCGCGTGTAGTAATCTACCTCTACTGGCCGGACGCTGGCCAGCCGCTCTTGCCAATCCAGCGTTTCCACCAGGTAGGTGCGCGCCTGGTGCATGTAGATGGCCCCTTCGTAGGCCAGCAAGGGCACGCTGGGCAGGTCCAGTTCGCCAATCACCACCGGCCGGGGCCCGCTCACATCCTGGATAACCACCGTCTCCTCGCCGCTGGTGCGCAGGGAAACGCGCCCGGCCGGGACACCTTCGCCCAACCAGTGATACTGCTGCCGCGTTTCGTGCAGCGCCCCTTCACCGGCCAGGATAGCCAGCAGCTCATCCACCGGCCCATAGCTGCCAAACGGTTCGCCGGCGCGAAAAGGCAGCTCAAAGGCGGCGCACAGCAGGTGCTTCACCATCACCCGCTCGTTATTGGGGTTGATAAGCGCGTACTCCGGCGAACTGCCGAACAGGTAGCGCGGGTGCAGGCAAATGTATTGGTCCAGCGGATTGCTGCTGGCCACCAGGATGACGGCTGCCTGGTCGGTGCGCCGCCCGGCCCGGCCGGCCTGCTGCCAGGTGGCCGCAATGGAGCCAGGGTAGCCGGTGAGCACAGCCGCACCCATCTGGCCGATATCAACGCCCAACTCCAGGGCGTTGGTGGCCACCACACCGCGCACACGGCCATCGCGCAGCCCCTGCTCAATCTGGCGGCGTTCCAGGGGCAGGTAGCCACCACGATAGCCGGCGATCCCGGCCGGGTCTTGCCCCAAAACCACCATCTCGTCCCGCAAATAGGTCAGCAGCAGCTCCACCGTCTGCCGGGCGCGGGCAAAGACGATGGTTTGTACGCCGCCGTTCAGGAAGGTGGCGGCGGCGTCTTTGGCCATGAGCACACTGCTGCGGCGCAGCCCCAGCGTTTCATCGATGATGGGCGGGTTGTAGAGGATGACGTGCCGCGCCCCGGCCGGGGCGCCATTCTGCGTTTCGTCCACCAGCGTAAAGGGCGCTTCCACCAACCGTTCCGCATGTTGCCGTGGATTGGCAATGGTCGCCGAGCAGCAGATGAACTGCGGATCGCTGCCATAGAAGCGGCAGATACGGCGCAAGCGGCGCAGCACGTTGGCCACATGGCTGCCAAACACGCCGCGATAAGCGTGGACCTCATCGACAACCACAAAGCGCAGCCGGCTGAAGAGCGTGCGCCAGGTAGGATGGTAGGGCAGGATACCGGTGTGCAGCATATCCGGGTTGGTCACCAGGATGCCCCCGGCCCGCCGGATCTGGCTGCGCTGGCCGCGCGGCGTGTCCCCATCGTAGCTGTGAATAGGCACGGGCAGGTTGGCGGCGCTGAGCAGCGCGGCCGTTTCGGCCAGTTGGTCGTGGGCCAGTGCCTTGGTGGGAAAGAGGTAGAGCGCCTGGGCCTGGGGCTGCGTGAGCAGGCTTTGCAGCACGGGCACGGTGTAGCAGAGGGATTTGCCGGAGGCAGTGCTGGTGGCCACAACAACGTTTTCGCCCGCCTGCGCGGCGTCGATGGCCGCGGCCTGGTGGGTGTATAGCTGGTCGATGCCCCGGCTGCGCAGCGCCTGGCGCAGCGCGGGCAGCAGGGGTGTTTGGGGATTGGCAGTCCGCCCCGGCCGGGGGGCAATGCGCTCCCAGGCTACCACCTGGGATACAAAATCGCGGTTCTGCCGCAGCGCCTGCAATACCAAATCTAACGACATGCCTGAATAAGCCAGAAGGGGCTGGAGAAATCAGTTGGACCAAACATCACAAGTGTAACAAGAGCCACGGCAGATACCAACGCCCGGTGGCGCGGCACGGCTATGCCTCGTCCGTTGTCAGGGCCACCGGTTCGGTGCGCAGTTGGCGGCGCGCTTCTGGCAGCCAATCGGCCAGTTCGCCGGCCAGCACGCCCGCCTTGCCCACCGCCGCGGCCGCCACCTGCCCGGCCGCGCCATGCAGATAGGCACCCAACACCGCCGCCTCATAGGGCGCAACCCCCTGCCCCAAAAGGCCCAGGATCACCCCCGCCAACACGTCGCCGCTGCCGGCGGTGCCCAGCAGCGGATTGGCAAAGGGGATGAGCGTGCAGCGGCCATCGGGTGCGGCTACGGCGGTAAACGCCCCCTTCAGCACCACAATTTTGCGCCATTCGGCCGCCTTCTCCTGGGCCACCGCCACCCGATCCTGCCGTTTTAGCTTTACCAGGGGCACGTCCATCAGCCGGGCCATTTCGCCAGGATGGGGGGTGAGAATTGTTTCCGGCGGCAGCCGTTTTTGCCAGCCGGCAATGCCGGCCAGGGCGTTCAGGCCGTCGGCGTCGATGACCAGGGGCGGATATTTGCCGCCGGCCAACAGCGCCTGCATCAGGCTGGGGTCTTCGCCCAGCCCCGGTCCCACCAGAAGCGCTTTGTATTCACCCATGTAGTTGAGAATCTGCCGCCCGGTGGCCTGCCCCAGGTCGCCCGGCTCGGGTACCAGGGGGTAGGTGGCTTCGGGCAGTTGGGCGGCCACTACCGGCCGGACCACTTTGGGCAGGGTGATGGCCACCAGCCCCACCCCCACGCGGTAGGCGGCCCGGCCGGCCAGCAGCGGCGCGCCCCAATACCGTTCGCTGCCGGCCACAATGAGCACTTTGCCAAAGGTGCCTTTGTGACCATACAGGGGGCGTGGCGGCAGCAAGCTGCGGGCCAGGTCCGCGGTGGCCAGGTCCAGCAGCACCGATCTGACTTCGGGCAGGTTGGGATCGATGCCAATGTCGGCGATGAGCAGTTCGCCGCAGGCGGCCGCGCCGGGGAAGCGGAAATGGCCGCGTTTGGCCCCGGCAAAGGTGACGGTGAGGTCGGCCGGGAAGGCCAGGGTGTCCAACTCGCCGCTGTCGCAGTTCAGGCCGCTGGGGCAGTCGATGGCCACGACCACGGGCGGCACCTCCCCGGCCGGGTCGGGGAAAAGCTGGGTGGGGTTCACCAATCCCGGCCGGGACACCTCCGCCGTCGCCGGGGTGCTGCGCTCGGCCAGCCCGGCCTGCACCTGGCGCATGAGTTGGGCCAGTTCCCCCTCGATGGGGCGTGACACCCCTGTGCCCAGCAGCCCATCCACCACAATATCGACGGTCCGCAGGCGCAGGCGCAGGGCGCGATAGCGCTGATCGTACGCCGCATTCATGTGAAAAAGCCCCATCTCCTGAATACGGGCGAAGTTGCTGTCCCCGGCCGGGTCGCGCGGTTTGAACAGGTAAAACACCACCTCCGCCCCCGCCTCGGCCAGGTAGCGACCGGCCACCAGGCCGTCGCCACCATTGTTGCCCGGCCCCACCAGCACCATAATCTGCCGGCCGGTCACGTCATACCGGTCAACAATCGCCTGGGCCACGCTGCGCCCGGCAATTTCCATCATCTGGTCATAGCTGTGGCCAGAAGCATCGGCCGCCTTTTCTGCCGCAACCATCTCGGCCACCGAAAAGATTTTAATCGTCATGAACGCTCTCCTGAATAATCGTACGCCGCTTGCGCCGCTGAGACGGATTGGCGCTGATTCTTGTCAACTACTGTGCCGTCGCCGCGCCAACTGCCCGGTCGACCAGTACCATTCTAACGTCTGGCGCGCCCCTTCGGCAAAAGGCGTCGCCCGGAAACCCAGTTCTGCCTCGGCCTTCGCCGAGGAGACCGGCCAATCCTGAAAGACGTAGTGGGCAAAGTTGATGGGGTAGAACGGCTCCCGGCCGGTGTAGCGGGCCAGCAGGGTCATGGCGCGGGCCAGGGCCAGCACCGCCGGCACGGGCACGCCAATCCGCCAGCGGCCAATGCCGGCCAGGTCGCTGATGGTGTTGTTGATGCTGTTGTGGTCCAGCGATTCGCCGCTAACGTTGTAAATGTGCCCCGGCCGGGCGCAGGTCAGCGCCAACACAATGGCCTGGGCTACGTCGGGGGCAAAGGCGGGGAAAGTCACGTGCCGCCCGCCGGCCACCCGGATGCGCAAACCTTGCAGCGGGTCCACAAAGAAGTTGCGGTTGAATGCGTATTGGCCCCACGGCCCATACAACGCCCCCGGCCGGAGGACCACCACCGGCAGCCCCCGGTTGCGGTAATAGGCCAGGGCCAGCCGCTCTGCTTCCAGCTTGGTGCGCTGGTAGTTGTCTAGCGGCCGGCAGGGATGGGTTTCGTCGATCACCCGGCCGGGGATCGTCCGGCCCACCACCACCACGGTGGAGATGTGTACAACCCGCCCCACCCCGGCCGCCTGAGCGGCCGCCAGCACGGCCGCCGTGCCGGCCACGTTGGTTTGCCAGAAAACGGGCCGCAGCCCCCACATGCGAAAAAGCGCCGCGGCATGGATAACCGCCTGGCAGCCGGCGCAGCCCTGCTGCAGCGCCGCCGCGTCGGTGATGTCGTGGGCCAGTACCTGCTCAACGCCGGTGTGCGACAAAAAGCGGGTATCGCTCCCCGGCCGGACCAACACGCGCACCCCATACCCGGCGGCCAGCAGCCGCGCCACCAGGCTGCGGCCCAAAAAACCGGTGGCCCCCGTCACAAAAACCATGCCCTGGGTTGTCATTCTTCACCTGTTGCTCACGCCGGTCAGCATTTCTGCCTTGGCGAGTGCCAGACACAGGGCGGAACGATGTCATATAGAGTAAGTTTTGCTGCCCTGTGCCTGGCGCTTCACGCCTATCATCCACAGAATTTCCGCCCACCCGGTGCATCTTACCCCAGTTCCGGGGGATTGTCATTGCCTGGGAACCAGAGAGATGGCTACCCACGTAATCAATTGCTGAGAAGCACGGGGGCCGCGCCCCGGCCGGTTGCCCGGCCCCCCTGGCTACACTATAATGCGCCCACTATTAAGTTTGGAGACAACATGGCAGTAGAGGAGTTTCAGCCAACACAAGTTCAGGCAGCCCCAGCGGCCCCCCCAGACCACCGTCAATTCAGCCAACCCACATCGGTCGTCGTCCGGGAGATCATCGAGACCCTGCTGCTAACCCTGTTTATCTTCTGGTTAGTCAACGCGGCCACCGGCCGCTACCGGGTTCAGGGGCACAGTATGATGCCTACCATGAAGGAAGGGGAGTACCTCATCATCAACAAGCTGAGCTACTACCTGGACAACCCGGAACGCGGCGACATCATCGTGCTGCACTACCCGCGTGACCGCACGCGCGAATACATCAAGCGCATCATCGGCCTGCCCGGCGACACGGTTGAAATTGAAAACGGCCGGGTCATTGTCAACGGCATCACCCTGAACGAGCCCTACATTGCCGATGCGCCCAACTACACCGGCCGCTGGGTGGTGCCCGAAGACAATTACTTTGTCCTGGGCGACAATCGCAACAACTCCAGCGATTCGCACAGTTGGGCCTATCTTCCCCGTTCCGACATTGTGGGTAAGGCGTGGTTGGTTTACTGGCCCTACGATGAATGGCAGCTCGTGCCACACCACGAACACTCCCTCAACTAACGCCCCCATCGGCTCACCTGCGCCTGGCAAGTTAGGATTTTCCCGCAAACCACTCTACAATATCCAGTATGGCACTCCATCAGAGCGAGATTGAGGCGTTGGTGCGTCAGATTGTGGGGCAAACATTGGGCCAGCCCCCCGGCCGGGATACGGCAGCGGCAGCACCGGCAGCGGCGGCCGGTAGCCGCCGACCTCTGCTGGGTGAAGAACAGGTCCGCCAATGGCCGGCCGGCACCACACTGGAGGTCCCGGCCGGGACCCTCATCACCCCTCTGGCCCGGCAAGTTGCCCTGGAACGGCGTATCACCCTGCTGGTGCAGGCTGTGCCCGCCGGACTACCGCAAAGCACGCCAGCGCCCGTCCCCGGCCGGGACAGCACCCACCCGCCGCCGCCCAACCTGGTGGCCCTGGGCGCCGATCACGGCGGCTACCCGCTCAAAGAGCAGCTCAAAGAGACCCTCACCGCCACCGGCTACCCCTTCCTCGATTGTGGCACACACAGCACCGCGGCCGTCGATTACCCCGACTACGCCTACGCCGTCGCCCGCCTGGTGGGCACCGGCCGGGCCTGGCGCGGCATCATCATCGACGGGGCAGGCATTGGCAGTTGCATGGCCGCCAACAAGGTACCTGACGTCCGCGCCGCCATGTGCTACGATCACGCCACGGCCGTCAACAGCCGGGAACATAACAACGCCAACGTGCTAACGCTGGGCGCCGGCCTCGTCGGCCCCAACCTGGCCGGCCAGATTGTCATCACCTGGCTGGCCACCGAGTTCGGCGGCGGCCGCCACGCCCGGCGCGTGGACAAGATCGACGCCATCGGTCGTCGTTTCGCCCGCTAACCGGCCGGGACAGCGCACCGCCAATGGTCTAAACATGAACCAGCACGATCCCGCTACAGTGGAACGAGTAATTCAAGAAGTAACCCGCGAGGTGCTGCTGCGCCTGAACCTGGCCCAAACCACCCCGGCCGGGGGCGGCACCACCAGCGGCTGCAACTGCACCGACGGCTCCTGCGCCCAACACTGCGCCGACAAAGTACATCAGGTCGTTCAGGCCGGGGCCAGCCGCGTTACCGCCACCTTGGGCACCCGGCCGGTGAGCCAGGAGATCGCCCGCCTCATAGACCATACCCTGCTCAAGCCAGACGCCAGCCAGGACCAGATCGCCCAGCTATGCTACGAGGCGCGCACCCACGAGTTCGCTTCAGTCTGCGTCAACCCCACCCACGTGCGGCTCTGCGCCCAACTGCTCAAAGGCAGCCGCGCCAAAGTCTGCACCGTGGTCGGCTTCCCCTTGGGGGCCACACCGGCCACGGTGAAAGCCTATGAGACCCAGCAGGCCATTCGCGATGGGGCCACCGAGATCGACATGGTCATCAACATCGGCGCGCTAAAATCCCGCGATTACCGCGTGGTGCTAGAAGACATTGGCGCCGTGGTCGGGGCTGCCCACGCCGGCAACGCGTTGGTCAAAGTCATCATCGAAGCCGCGCTGCTCACCGACGAAGAGAAAATCATCGCCAGCCAACTGGCCAAAACGGCCGGCGCCGAATTTGTAAAAACCTCCACCGGTTTTGGGCCGGGCGGGGCCACCGCCCACGATGTGGCCCTCATGCGCCGCGTGGTGGGGCCAGACATTGGTGTGAAGGCCGCCGGCGGCGTGCGCTCGCTGGCCGATGCCCAGGCAATGATTGCCGCTGGCGCCACCCGAATTGGGGCCAGTGCCGGCATCCGTATTGTAAAAGAGGCCAATCAATGATATTGTGTGATGTGTGTCACATCGGCCGGGTACACCTGGTCGCCGCGGCATTCATGTTCCCTTTCGGCGAGCGCATGCTGCTGTACCCCCAGGCTCCCGCCGAGATCTGTGACGTTTGTGGCCACACCCAGTACGATCCCCTCTTTGTCGGGCTGATCGAATCGCTGATTTACGGCCAACTGCAAGACGACACGGATGGGATGCGGCGGCAGCCCATGTTTCTGGCCAGCCAGGGCTGGGGATCGCGCCGTTTTCGCGCGATCTAAATTGGAAACGGCCAGGATACTCGCCCATGAGCGCAGAAAAGGCCGGGAGCAAATGCCAGGAAGCAGCTTCTTACGTGGTATTGACCCCGGCCGGAGCAAGGAGCAATCGCGGTGACGGTTGATTTACGCAGTTTCGTGTTTTTGGACAGCCTACAGCGCCAGCACGCCGCCTTCCTGGGCACCGTGGCCCGCGGCTTCTTGCCACTGCCGGGTGATGCGTCGTTGTGGGTGGAGATTTCGCCCGGCATTGAGATCAACCGCATCACCGACGTCGCCCTGAAGGCCACTGCGGTCCGGCCGGGGATGCAAATTGTCGAGCGGCTGTATGGCCTGCTAGAAGTGCATTCCAGCAGCCAGGCGGAAGTGCGCGCGGCCGGGGCCGCCATTTTGCAAGCCCTGGACGTGTCCGAAGCCGATCGCATTAAGCCACGCGTCGTCTCCAGCCAGATCATCCGCAATATCGACGCCCACCAAACCCAGCTCATCAACCGCATGCGCCACGGCCACATGATCCTGGCCGGGCAAACGCTGTACGTGATGGAAGTGCAGCCCGCCGCCTACGCCGCCCTGGCCGCCAATGAGGCCGAGAAGGCGGCCTACCTAAACATTTTGGAAGTGACCGCCTTTGGCAGTTTCGGCCGGGTTTACCTGGGCGGCGAAGAACGAGACATTATGGCCGGCTACCAGGCCGCGCTGGAGGCAATTGAAAGCGTCTCCGGCCGGGTTCTGGGCGGCGACAAAGCAGAATAAACAGTGACAGGCTGAAGGAGAAGACAATGGCAGATGCTCTGGGAATGATTGAATGTCGTGGCTTTGCGGCCATGGTAGAAGCCGCCGATGCAATGGTCAAGGCCGCCCGCGTAGAGTTGGTGAGCTACGAGAAGATCGGCGGCGGCTACGTAACGGCCATTGTGCGTGGGGACGTGGCCGCCGTGAAGGCGGCGCTGGAAGCCGGCGCGCGCGGCGCCGAAAAGGTCGGCGAAGTTGTTTCCGTGCACGTCATCCCGCGGCCCCACCCGAACGTGGACCTGACACTGCCCCTGGGCCGGCAGTCCGCCGAAGAGTAGCCACAAGGGAAGCGCATGTTTCTGGGCAAAGTCGTAGGCACCGTGGTCGCCTCACAAAAAGAGGCCTCGCTAGACGGGCTAAAATTCCTGGTCGTCAGGCGGCTAACGGTCGCCGGCGATGAGACAGCCGGCTATGCCGTGGCCGCCGACGCCGTCGGGGCCGGGCTGGGCGAAGTGGTCATGGTGGCCAGTGGCAGTTCGGCCCGGCAAACGGTCTTCACCGACAAACGCCCCTGTGACGCGGTTATCATGGCCATTGTGGACACCTGGGAGGTTGGTGGCCAGGAGATCTATCGCAAGGATGAGGGCGTCATCCCGGATGCGTAATACGTGAGACGTAGGACGTCAGCCATCAGGCGCAGCGACGCATGGACGACAAAGAAATTCAGGCCATCATTGCCAGGGTAATGCAGGAGGTAGGGGAAGCCCGGCCGGGATCAACCCCGCCGCCAACCCCTCGCCCCAGCCTGGTTAGCCTGCCACCGCTGCCCACCCCGGCCGGGGGGCAAGACGGCATCTTCGCCACGCTGGACGAAGCGGTGGCCGCGGCCGAAGCCGCCTTCCGCCAGCTAAACAGCCTCCCCCTGACCATTCGCCAGGACATGGTGGCCCACATGCGGCGCACCGGCCGGGAAAACGCCGCCGTCCTGGCCGAAATGGCCCACAGCGAGACCGGCATGGGGCGCGTAGCCGACAAAACCCTGAAAAACCTCCTCAACGCCGACAAGTCACCCGGCACCGAAGCGCTTGAGCCAACCGCCTGGAGCGGTGATGGCGGCCTGACGCTGATGGAATACGCCCCTTACGGCGTGATCGGCTCTCTCACCCCCAGCACCAACCCCACCAGCACCGTGCTGTGCAACGCCATCTCCATGGTCGCCGCTGGTAACGCGGCCGTTTTCAACGCCCATCCCAGCGCCAAAGGGGCTACCAACCGCACCGTGCAGCTCCTCAACCAGGCCATCCGCCAGGCGGGCGGGCCGGCCAACCTGCTCACCGGCGTGGCCGAACCAACCCTGGAGTCGGCCCAGGCGCTTATGGCCCACCGCGGCATCCGCCTGCTGGTAGTCACCGGCGGCGCGGCCGTGGTGCGGGCCGCTATGCGCAGCGGCAAGCGGGCAGTGTGCGCCGGGCCGGGCAACCCGCCGGTGGTGGTGGATGAAACGGCCGATCTGGCGCAAGCCGGCCGGGACGTGGTCATTGGCGCTTCCTTCGACAACAACATCGTCTGCACCACAGAGAAAACGACCATTGCCGTGGCCAGTATCTTCGACGAACTCATCCAGGTGATGACGCAGCACGGCGCGGTAAAATTGAACCAGTGGCAGTTCAACCGGCTGTGGCGGGCGGTCACGGTACAAGATCGCGGGCCAGGGCAGTATGCCGACATGAACAAAGCGTTCATTGGCCAGAATGCCGCGGTTTTGCTGGCTGAGATTGGCATCCCGGCCGGGGAAGAGGTACGCCTGATCGTGGCCGAAGTAGAACGCGATCACCCGGCCGTCTGGTCAGAACAGATGATGCCGCTCATGCCTGTGGTGCGCGTGGCCAACGCCAATGACGCCATCGACCTGGCCGTCGCCTCCGAACACGGCTTCCGCCATACCGCCGTCATGCACTCCAAGAACCTGGACAACCTCAGCCGCATGGCCCGGGAGATGAACTGCAGCATTTTTGTCAAAAACGGCCCCTGTCTGGCCGGGCTGGGCTATGGCGGTGAAGGATTTTGCTCCTTCACCATCGCCAGCCCCACCGGCGAAGGGCTAACCGGCCCCCGCAGCTTCAGCCGCCTGCGCCGCTGCACGCTGGTAGATTCGTTTCGCATCGTCTGATCAGGAGGGGTAACGTAATGACGACTCTGGGTAAGCACGCCATCAATGTCGACATCTTCACCGACGCCTATCGCGTCACCGGCCGGATAACCGTGAGCAGTGGTGGTCTTGTAGCCGAACTTGCCAACCCCAACAGCGACTACCTGGACGTGGAAGACGTTTACGTTTCCCGGATTCATGAACCGGCCAAAATCGCCGTTCACTACAGCGAAGCCACCTTCCGCAAAAGCAACATCAACTTCGTGGTTCTGCAAGATCGGCGCGACGGCATTCCCACCGGAACCATCCACGGCGCATCCATTTACAGCCGGGGTCGCCCCATGTCTGTGTTCCTCACCGTGCCCGCGTTTGAGATTCAGGGCACCGTTATTCACGAGGGCAAGCCCGTCGCCGGCGCCATCCTGATCCAGTCCACCGGTCGCTTCCAGAGCATCTTCGAGGCCCACGCCTCGGCGCACTTATACCCCGACATTTCTTACTCAGGCGACCTGATCCTGGTCCAGAAAGAACGCATTGGCATTTTCTGTTTGGACCCCAATTATCGCAAAGGGTAATCACCGGCCGGGCGTACCACGGCACGCAAAGCGCCACATCTAACATCATCCGGGCTGCCGTCCAAACCGGTGTCAAGAAGATTAGCCACAACCTCCGGCAGTAACAGAGCGGATAAGTAGGAGTCCGTAATGGCCAGAATATTTGTCGTTGACGACGATGAACAACTACTACGCATGGTCGGCATGATCTTGGAGCGCGGCAACCACACACCGGTGCTGGAAAGCCGCCCGGAAAACGTCCTGGCGCGCCTGGTCACCGAAAAACCGGACCTGCTCATCCTGGACGTCATGATGCCCGGCGTAACCGGGCACGATCTCTGCCTGCAAATTCGGAAGAACGAGCAGACGGCCGAACTGCCCATCCTCATTCTAACCGCCCGCGCCCAACCTATTGACCGTGCCGCAGCTTTGGAAAGTGGGGCCAATGACTACATGAGCAAGCCCATCAGCCCCCAAGACCTGCTGGCGCGTGTTGATGATTTGCTGCAGCGGTTTGGCACAGGGCACAACGAACAGCCAGCCTTCACCATGGGCGTTATCGCCATGCGCGGGGGCACCGGCTGCACCACCCTGGCTACCAACCTGGCCACCGCCTTGCGCCGGGTGAGCCAGAAAAGCGTGGCGCTGGTGGACCTTTCACCCTCGGTGGGACAGGTGGTAATGCATCTGCGATTGCAGGCACGCACCAGTTGGGCCGACCTGCCAGACAATGGCCACGACCTGGCCTGGCCAGCCATACAAAACAGCCTGCTGCACCACCAGTCGGGCCTTATGGTGCTGGCCAGTCCCGACCTGCCACAACCGGTTACCGCCCCGGCCGGGGCCAAAACCGACCGCATCCTGCAACTGCTGAGCAGCCACATGGACTTCGTGGTCCTCGACCTGCCGCCGCTGCTCAGCCCGGCCGTGGAAGTCGCCCTGGCCCAATGCGACATGATCCTCTACATCGTTGCCCCGGAAGTGATTGCCGTCAAGTCAGCCATCCAAAGCCACTGGGCATTGAACAAGCTGGCCACCAGGCAGGAAACCTCCATCTTCATCCTCAACCAGCACATGTCCCAGGCCCAACTCTCGCCCGAAACGGTAGAGAAAGGGCTAAAAACACGCCTGGCGCTGAAGATACCCTTCGACCCGCAGCAGCAGCGCGCCCTGGCCCAGGGCGAACCATTGGCCCTGACCGAAAGCGCCTCCCCTATTGGCACCAGCATGACCCGCTTTGCCGAAGCCATCTACCAACGGGTTGCCGCCAAAACATGATCCATCCCGCGCTCGCCCTGTTGGAATTTAGCAGCATTGCCACCGGCATCGAAGCCGGGGATGCCATGGTGAAGCGTGCCCCAGTAGCCCGCATCCAGGCCGGCACGGTGCAGCCAGGGCATTACCTGGTGATGGTCACCGGTATGGTGGCCGACGTGGAGGAAGCCGTGAACGCCGGCCGGGAAACGGGCCAGGCCGCCCTATGCGATCTGGTGTTTTTGCCCAATGTCCACCCCGAGGTCGTGGCTGGCCTGGCTGGCGGCCGCCGCCCGGTCAGCCCTGAGGCGCTGGGCATCATCGAGACCCGCACCGTCGCCGCCGCCATTCATGCCGCCGATGCCGGGTTGAAGGGCGCCGAAGTGGCCCTGGTCCAACTGCGGCTGGCCGACGGCCTGGGCGGCAAGGGTTTGGCCCTGTTCACCGGCACCGTGGCCGATGTGGAAGCGGCGGTGGAGATTGGCACCGGCCGGGCCGCCGGGCAGTTGGTCCGCCAGGTGGTCATCCCCCAGCTTCACCCCGAAATGATCGAAAATGTGGCCCGCCCCGGCCGGTTCGGCGAACCGTTCGACTGGGCCTTCTAGCCAGCCGTCAAAAGGACTGCCCCCATCATGCAGCTCGCCCGCGTCATCGGCACCGTGGTTGCCAGCCAAAAATACGAAGGGCTTACCGGCATCAAATTCCTGATTGTCCAGCCCCTGACCAAACAGCAGCAGCCGGTTGGCGAACCGGTGGTGGCCGCCGACGCCACCGCCCAGGCCGGGCCGGGCGAACTGGTCTTCATCGTCGGCAGCCGCGAGGCGGCCCAGGCGCTGCCCATCCCCTTTGTGCCGGTGGACCATGCCATCGTCGGTATTGTGGACGAAGTGGCCGTGACTCATGATGCGTAAGACACAGAGTCCTGCGCCTCGCGCCGCCTATTGCGCGGCAGCAGGGAAAACAGCATGTACATTGGCCGGGTAACGGGTACGGTGGTCGCCACCATCAAGCATGAGGCATTTCAGGGGCGGAAGCTGCTGCTGGTGGATCGTCTGGACCCGGCCGGGAACCCCACCGGCGACTACGACATCTGCGTAGACGTCGTCCAGGCGGGCGTGGGGGACCAGGTGCTGGTCATGGACGAAGGCAACGGCGCGCGCCAGATTCTGCGCCGCAGCGTCGCCCCCGTCCGCGCCGTCATCGTCGGCATCATCGACGAAGTCACCCTGGATCAAACCCCCTTAGCCCCCCAACAAAAGGCTTGACCCAAAACACACAGAATGATAGAATGCTCGCGGTTCGTTAGCCCTCATCGTCTAGGGGACCAGGACGTAGCCCTTTCAAGGCTAAAACCGGGGTTCGAATCCCCGTGAGGGCACCACAAGGCTCTATCCCCGCGATAGGGCCTTTTTTGCTGCCCCCGGCCGGGGACCGCGCCCCCACCCCCTTTCCCCCACCTTATGCTATAATCAAACCGTCTCAGCATCGCATACTGACTGGCTGACCAACTGACCACTTCCTAATGAGGAACAACCCATGCGTCTCGGTTTAATGATTGGCTACGCATCCGGCAAGGTCGATTTGCCGGTGGAATTAATTCAAGAGGCAGACCGCCTCGGCGTCTACGCCGTGTGGGCCGCCGAAGCCTACGGCTCAGACGCCGTCACGCCGCTGGCCTGGCTGGGCGCACTTACCCACCAGATCAAGCTGGGCACCGCCATTATGCAAATGCCCGGCCGGACACCGGCCAACGCCGCCATGACCGCCATGACCCTCAACCAGCTCTCCGGCGGCCGCTTCCTGCTGGGCCTGGGGCTGTCCGGCCCGCAGGTGGTAGAAGGCTGGCATGGCGTAAGCTACGCCCGGCCCCTCACCCGCACCCGCGAATACGTGGAGATTGTGCGCACCATCTTCCGGCGCAAAGAGCGCCTGAGCTACGACGGCAAGGTCTACCAGATCCCCTACAACGGTCCCGGCGCAACCGGCCTGGGCAAACCGCTCAGAAGCACTCTCCGGCCGGAACCAGACATCCCCATCTACCTGGCCGCCATCGGCCCGCAAAACGTGGAACTGGCCGCCGAAATTGCCGATGGCTGGCTGCCCATCTTCTTCTCGCCAGAGAAATACGCCGAAACTTACCAGCCCCACCTGGAAGCCGGCTTCGCCAAAGCCGGCGGCGGCAAAGGACTGCACAACTTCGACATCGCCCCCACCGTGTCGGTGGTCATCGATGACAGCCTGGATGTCTGCTACAATGCCCTGCGCCCCATGTTGGCCCTGTACATCGGCGGCATGGGGGCCAAAGGCAAAAACTTCTACAACGACCTGGCCGCCCGCTACGGCTACGAAGCCGAAGCCCACGAGATTCAGGAGCTGTACCTCTCCGGCCGGCAGTTTGAGGCCATGAGCAAAGTCCCGGCCGGGCTTATCGACGAAGTTGCCCTGGTCGGCCCCAAAGCGCGGGTCAAAGAGCGGCTCGCCCGCTGGCTAAACAGCCCCATCACCACCCTCAACATGACCGTCTTCGACGTAAGCACCCTGCGCACCATGGTAGAGCTGCTGTGAGCCGCCCGGCCGGGGAAAAGCGCCCACGCCGGCCGCGCCCCGGCCGGGACCCCCTCCCCGATCTCACCCCCTACACCGGCTGCCCGGCCGACGACGAGATTGGGCTGGCTCCCCTGGCCGTCGGTTGGCTGCAGCGCGGCCAGGAATACCCCCAGGGCCGCCCCCCGGCCGGGTTTGCCACCGCCCTCCTCCCCTTCTGCCTGGACGCTTACCGCGTCTGCCCCCTCCCCAGCCCCCAACCCTGCCCCCTTTGCCAGCAAGCCGTGCCCGTCATCAACCACCACGGCCAGCCGGCCACCCTGGGCAGCGGCGAGCTGCGCGTCATTGGCGAAGAGGAGATCTACGCCGCCCCCACCCTACTCTACCATTACGTCACCGCCCACCACTACCTGCCGCCGGAGGAATTCGTCGCCGCCGTACTCAGCGGCCCCCCGGCCGGGAGCGCCGAACATCGCGCCCTCATCCGCACCCTGCAAAGCTACCGCTAGCCCATGCCCATCCAACCCGACACCCCCGTCCCCATCCCCCCTGAAGCGCAGGCCCAGATCGACCGGCGCGAAGCCCACTGGCACGCCCAGCGCCAGCAGGAAATCCCCCTGGCCGGCAACGAAGCGCTCTTCATACAGCTTATCGAGGAACTAACCCGGCCGGGGCCGCCCCTCAGCCCCAAACAACACCGGCGCATCATCCGCCGCTACGCCCGGCAAGGGCTGCCCTGGCTGGCCAAAGAACAACTCCTCCAGGCCTACCGCGACCTGTGCGACCGCGGTCTGCTCCAATTCCAGCCCGACGTCATCACCCGCCTACAGCTCAAACCCACCCGCAGCCAGGCCGGCGTCACCGTGGTCACCGTCCTCACCAAGCCCTACCCCTGCCCCGGCCGGTGCATCTTCTGCCCCACCGACGTGCGCATGCCCAAAAGCTACCTGCACGACGAGCCGGGCGCCATGCGCGCCGAACGCCACGCCTTCGACCCCTACAACCAGACCCTCTCCCGCATCCGCGCCCTGGAAAACATCGGCCACCCGGCTGACAAGATCGAGCTGCTCATCCTGGGTGGCACCTGGTCCAGCTACCGGCGCAGCTACCAGGCCTGGTTTGTACAACGCTGCCTGGACGCCCTAAACGGCCACGACTCGGCCAGCCTCAGCGAAGCGCAGGCCCATAACGCCACTGGCCCGCGGCGCAACGTGGGCCTGGTGGTAGAAACCCGGCCGGACCACATCACCCCCGACGAACTGCGCTGGTTCCGCACCCTGGGCGTCACCAAAGTCCAGATCGGCATCCAAAGCCTGGATGACCGCATCCTGGCCCTGAACCAGCGGGGCGAGACCGTGGCCGACGTGCGCCAGGCGGTGCGCCTGCTGCGCCTGGCCGGCTTCAAAATCCATGCCCACTGGATGCCTAACCTGCTGGGGGCCACGCCAGAGAGCGACGTGGCCGATTTTGCCCGGCTCTGGTCCGACGAAGCACTGCGACCCGACGAGCTAAAAATCTACCCCACCATGCTGGTGGCCAACGCCGACCTGTATGCCTACTGGCAGCGCGGTGAGTACCACCCCTACACCGAAGAAGAGATTTTGCAGGTGCTGGTGGCCTGCAAGCGCCAGGTGCCGCGCTACGTGCGTATCAACCGCGTCGTCCGCGACATCCCCACCACCAACGTCGTCGCCGGCATGAAAAAGGCCAATTTACGCCAGTTGGCCCAGGAACGGCTGCGCCAGCAAGGCGAACGCTGCCACTGCATCCGCTGCCGCGAAATCCGCCGCGAAAAACTGCCCCCGGCCGGGTTCACCCTCCACCACCAAAGCTACGCCACCGACGCCACCATCGAACATTTCCTCAGCTACGAAACCGCCCCGCCCGATGAGCGCATCGCCGGCTTCCTGCGCCTCTCCCTCCCCCACCAGGACCAACCCCACCCCCTACCCGAACTCACCGGCCGGGCCATGATCCGCGAACTACACATCTACGGCCCCGCCCTGCCCCTGGGCGAAGAAAACCAGGGCGAAGCCCAACACCGCGGCCTGGGCCGCCGCCTCATAGACCAGGCCAAAGCGCTGGCCGCCGCCGCCGGCTACCACCACCTGGCCGTCATCAGCGCCATTGGCACCCGCGAATATTACGCCCGCCACGGCTTTGCCCCCGACGGGTTATACATGACCTGCGAGCTGCCCGCAGCATCTTACACAATAGCGTGAGAGCCGGTCTGCGCCTTACCCGTTCCAGGAGGACCCCATGAACGACACCTACATTTTCAACGGCCAGATCATCGACGGCACCGGCCGGGAGCCAATTGCCAATGGCGCCCTACTAGTCCGCGGAAACCGCATCATCGCCGTGGGCCAGGAGCGCGACGTGCCCCGGCCGGGGCAGCCCCACACCAGCATCAACGCCCACGGCGGCACCATCCTGCCCGGCCTCATCGATACCCACGTCCACTTCATGCTCGAAGGACTAAACCTGGCCCAAAGCATGGCCACCCCCTTCTCCCTCGTCTTCTACCAGGCCATCGACCGCATGCGCCGCACCCTGGATGCCGGCATTACCAGCGTGCGCGACGCCGGCGGCACCGATCTGGGCATGAAAATGGCCGTCGAACAAGGACTCATCCCCGGTCCGCGCATGCAAATCAGCATCAGCGTCCTCACCACCACCGGCGGCCACGCCGACTTCTGGATGCGCTCCGGCTTGCAGTACGACCTCGTGCCCCCCTACCCTGGCCACCCCGGCACCAGCCTCGTCTGTGACGGCGTAGAAGAAGTACGCAAAAAAGTGCGCGAACTGCTGCGCGCCGGCGCCGAAGTGATCAAAGTCTGCGCCACCGGCGGCGTGGCCAGCCCCACCGACCACCCCGACTTCACCCAATTCACCCCAGAAGAGCTGGCCGTCATGGTCCAGGAAGGCGCCTACCGGGGCGGCATCAAGGTCATGGCCCACGCCCAGGGAGCCGAGGGCATCAAAAACGCCATCCGCGCCGGCATCCACTCCATCGAACACGGCATCTTCCTGGACGACGAAGGCATTGAGCTTATGCTGGCCCATGGCACCTACCTGGTGCCCACCCTGGTTGCCCCCATTGGCGTGCTGGAAGCGGCCGAAAAAGGGGACGTCTCCGAATGGGCCGTACGCAAAGCCCGGGAGACCGTAGAAATCCATTCCGAGAACATCGCCAAAGCGTACCGGGCCGGGGTGCGCGTGGCCATGGGCACCGATGCCGGCGTGGTGCCCCACGGCACCAACCTGCGCGAACTGGGGCTAATGGCCGACATCGGCATGCCCCCCATGGACGTCATCGTCTCCACCACCAGGCTGGCCGCCGAATGCCTGGGCTGGCAAGACCGGCTGGGCACGCTGGCCGCCGGCAAGCTGGCCGACATCATCATCACCCGCACCAACCCGCTCACCGAGCTAAAATCCCTGGCCAACCCGGACAACATCGTCCTGGTAATGAAGGATGGCCAGGTGATGAAGGGCCAGGCGATGAAGGGCCAGGCGTAAGGAGGCGTGCCAACTGATGGTAAAAGATTGGCCCAAACTCAGCAGCCAGCCGCTGGGCGATTACCGGGTCTTCCGGCTGCGGCAGGATAGGCGGCGCTCGCCACGCACCGGCCGGGACCATACCTTCTACGTTCTGGAAAGCAATGACTGGATCAACGTCATCCCCATCACCCCGGCCGGGCAGGTCGTCCTCATCCGCCAGTTCCGCCACGGCATTGAGCAGGTCACCCTGGAGATACCCGGCGGCATGGTAGACAACGGCGAGACAGACCCGGCCGGGGCCGCCGCCCGTGAACTACGCGAAGAAACCGGCTACGCAGCGGAAAGCCTCATCCCCATCGGCGTCGTCACCCCCAACCCCGCCATCCTCAACAACCACTGCCACACCTACCTGGCCCACAACGCCCGCCAGGTCAGCCAGCCCCACTTCGACGGCAGCGAAGACATCGCCCTGGAACTGGTAGACCTGGCCCAGATCCCCCATCTCATCCGCAGCGGCCGCATCTCCCACGCCCTGGTCATCGCCGCCTTCTACCATTACGACCAATACCGCCGCCGCTGACCCCCGCCTACACCACCGGCCGGGTCCGCTGAAACAGCAGCGCCGGGGCGGCAATGCCCACCGCCAGCGCCCCCAACACCAGCGCCGTGGTAATGGCCGAACTGCCCGCCTCCGCCAGGCGTGTCTCCAGCAAGAAGCTGCTGGTGGTGGTCGTGGCCACGCTCAAAATACTCAACATCGCCTTAAACGCCAGGCTGCCCGGCACCATAGGAATCGCCCCGCTCACGTTGAACACCGCGGCCGGGATGCGCCAGCGCCGCGCCCAAAAATCCCCCCAAAAGCCAATGGCCACCGCCCCCGCCAGCGTCGCCGGGATAATGTTAACGTCCATCGTCATTAGCAGCGAGCGCACGCTGTGCCCAATGGCTCCGGCCGCCACGCAGCCCAACAACGCCCGGCGTGGCACGTTAAACACCAGGGCAAAGCCCAACGCCGCCAGCCCCGACCAGAGAACGTCTTGCAGCAAGTACCAGCCCAAACCAATACCGTTCATAAGCCCCTCACGCCTGTCAGCCACAAGGCCAGCATCAACCCCAGGGCGATGGCCAGCGAAACCAGCAGCCCCGTCAGACCGCGCGCCAGCCCCACCAGCAAATGCCCTTTGATCAGGTCTTCGGCCGCATTAATCAGCGGCACGCCAGGCACCAGCAGCAAGACCGCCGACGAGATGGCCACGGCCGGTGTGGCGCTGTACGCGAAAAGCTCGGTGGTGGCGGCCAGCAGCCCGGCCACAAAAGCGGTCACGGTGACCACCAGCAGCGGGTTAAAATGCTGCCGGGTTAATTCCTGGCGCACAAACATCGCCACAGCCGCGGCAAAAAAGGTCGCCACCCCGGCCGGGATGTCTCCCCCAGACAACCGGCTAAACGCCGCACAGGCCAACCCCACCATTACCACCACCAACCAGCGATTGTAGCGCGGGCTGTTCTTGTCAATCCGCTCCAGGTAAGCCCGCACCTGAAACCGGTTCATCTCCCCATTCACCACCCGCCGGCTAAGCGCATTAATCGCCGAGACCCGCGTCATGTCTACCCCCATGCGCACCACCCGCCGCGTCTTAGTACGAAACTCATCGCCGCTGGTCGTCGTCACCAGGATCACATTGGGCGAAACCAGAATATCCATCCAGTCGCAGCCCAACCCGGTGCCCAGGTGGTGCACCGTCTCCTCTACCCGCTGGGTTTCCGCCCCATGCTGCAGCAGCATCTGCCCGGCCCACAAGGCCAGGTCAATCACGTCGCGCAGCGTCTCGCGGTCCAGCGGTGGTTTGCCCGTCGCTCGCTTCCCGGCCGGGGCCTCCGGCGCCAGATTCACCATCTCTTCCATGCTCAAATCCTGTTCACAGCGCTACTTCTCGGCCACATACACCAGCCATTCCCCCGCATCATACAACGGCAGGCCATCCCAGGCATCGTACACAGTAACTGAATTGAAGCCGGCTGCCCGCAGCATTTCTGCCATCTCGTCCGGCCGGTACGTCTGGTCACACAACAGATACTCATCCAACTGGCCCGTCGCCAGGTGCAGCACATAATATCGCTCCAACGACAACTGCTCCTCAGCATGCCACTGCCGCTCCCCCAGGCACAAAAACGGAGCCTCCCCCCACAGCCCCTGGTCATCGGTAAACCACCAGGCGCTGTCCTTCTTGTCCACCCGCTCCGGGTTCAGCAGCTCCAGGCAGACCCGCCCCCCCGGCCGGAGCGCGGCCGCAATCTCCCCCAGCAGTTGCTGCGCCTCAGCCCGCGGGAACACCGCCAGTTGGCCATACAAAAAGAGCGCGGCATCAAAATCAGCCCCGGCCGGGGCCACCCCCTGCGCCATCTGCCGCACATCCTGCTCCACAAACGTACACAGTCCAGCCACCCCACGCGTCTCGGCCAACGCCCGCGCATAAGCCACGGCCGCCGGGCCAAAATCCACCCCCGTCACCGCCACCCCGCGCTGCGCCAGGGCCACCGCATACAGACCCGGCCCGCAAGTCACATCTAGCAGCCGCACCCCCGGCCGGAGCGCCAACCGCCGCCATAGCCAATCCACCTGCGCCACCCGCTCCGCCGTCACCCGCGACGCCGCCCCGTGCGACTCATCCAGATGTTCGCGCAGCATGCGCTCCGAAAAAGCGGGATCATGCCACGGCAAATTGCCGCCATTCATCCACGGCTGGCCGCGTTCCGGCCGGTTATAAATGCGCCACAAAGCCTGTGCCAAATCTCTTTTTTCTGCCAAACTTGCCTCGCTATTCGCCCGCCCATCCCGGCCGGGCAAAACCTTGATAACCTGTGGATAACCACCCTGGAACAGGGGTGAAGCTGGATAACTTCAGCCCCGCTACTCCTGTAACGCGGCCCACACAACCGCCGCCTCTATTGTAACAGACCCCGGCCGGCGCGCCGCCGCAAATGCCACCCGACCACCCCCAAAAACAGCCCAACCGGCGAACGTCTGTTCGGAAAAATAGCCGCCTGGCTGTGGATAACTCCGGTGTAAACTGTGGATAACACGATCAATAGGTGGAAAACCTCACCATCTTCGCCCGTGATCCTTATGTCGAGATCGCACATATGCGGATGCGACCGGCAGCGCATTCCCATATATGGCACTCACCCCGGCCGGGGTGCGCCACACGCCCGCCATTTAACATAACACTAACCAAAACAATCCACAACCGCCATCCACAGATCCCAGATCACCGCCCCCGGCCGGGGGCCCCATATACGGGGGGACCCGCGCCCCCCAACCAACCATACAGGGCCACACCCCCACTTATACACATATCCACAAGCCCTACTAAAGACGACTAAAGAAATACATATGACGAGAAATTCCGGGGATTCTTCTGTGAATATCCCCCAACCAGGTCAAACGCCCCCCCACCCCCTATAGTACCGCGGTCCCACGCCTTCCCCCATCCCAACCGAATCCCAACCAAATCCCAACCAAATCCTAACCCAAAAAGCCTTGTCAACCAATGTACCATGCGCTACATTTGTTTATAGTACAAAACCATATTTGTCGTAATACATCCGTATAGTAAAGGATCGGCTAGCTTGCGCCAATCGGTGTGCACTTGCCCTGGGTGCAGCCTGCGTCTGCTTGCCAGCCAGATCCCGTCGAGGAGGAATCATGTTCAGGCAAAACACCCATTTACGTCATACCGTTCAACTGCTGGCCCTGCTGGCCATCATTCTGGCTATTCTGGTCAGCGCCGGACCAACCCCACCAGTTGCCGCCGCCCCGCTTGCCGGGACCATCAGCGGCACTGTCTTCCGCGATTTTGACAACGACGGCACCCGCGACACATACGAACCGGGCATTGCCAACATAACCGTCACCGCCACCGACAATCTGGGCAACACCGCCACCACCACCACCGCCGGTGACGGCACCTACACCACCACCAGCCTGGCCGGCAGCCGCGCGCGCGTCGAGTTTTCCCTGCCCACCAATGGCTCGTTGAACTTCCTCCAGCCCAGCGTCGCCGGCGCCACCACCGTCCAATTCATCGATATCTCCGCGGGCAACGTAACCAACATCAATACCGGCTTCTTCAACCCCAGCGATTATTACGGTGCCACCCCCCGCCTGGCCACCACCATCTTCCGCCGCGGCGATAACACCGACCAGACAGACTCCACCCTGGATGACTACCTCTACACCGCCGCTGGCACCTTTGGCTCAGTTCTGGTCAACAACGCCGCCCTGGCCCAGACCACCGGCACCACCTACGGTCTGGCCTACCAGCGCCAGACCGGCCGTCTCTATACGGGGGCTTATGTGCGCCGCGGCGCCAGCCTCTCCCCCATTAGCGATAGCACCGGATCCATCTTCCGCATCATTGACCGGGATGCCAGCCAGGCCGCCTTGCTGGTCAACCTCAATGGCCTCAACGGTATCAACACCGGGACCAACCCCCACCCCATCGGCGCTACCAACTGGACTGTAGATGGCACCAGCTATGGTGCCGTTGGCAAGCGCGGCCTGGGCGATGTAGAAATCTCTGAAGATGGGCGCACGCTCTACGCCGTCAACCTCTTCCAGCGCTCCGTAGTCGTTATCCCCTTCAAAGCCGACCTGATCACCCCAGACACCACCGCTATCACCCAGGTCACCGTGCCCGACCAGGCAAACTGCCCCTCCAGCGACTTCGAGCGCCCCTTCGCCCTGAAATATCAAGATGGCACCCTCTACGTCGGTGCCGTCTGCACCGCCGAAGGCTCGGGCAGCACCGGCAACTTGCGCGCCTACGTTTTTGCCTTTAATCCCACCACCACCAGCTTCAACGCTACCCCCATTCTCGACTTCCCGCTCAACTACCCCCGCCGCCACATCAACGACAACTTTGGCAGCACCTGGAACAACACCGCCGACGGTGAATGGCGGCCTTGGAGCGACACCTGGCGCCCAAGTGGCTGCTACGGCTGTGCCTCCGGCACCTTGTGGGGCTACCCCCAGCCCATGTTCACCGACATCGAGTTCGACAACCAGGGCTTCATGATGCTCGGCTTCCGTGACCGCCTGGCCGACCAGGCCTATGCCGCCGATGACCCCGGTCCCAATAACGGCACGCTGTACAGCACCCGCCACGGCGGCGACACGCTGCTGGCCTGTCAGGTCAGCGGTACCTGGACCCTGGAAAACGCCGGGACTTGCAACGGCCGCACCACCGCCGACCCCAACTCCGACAACAATACCGAATCCAACTACGGTTCCGGCCCCGGCAACCGCGAATTTTACTACAGCGAACACTACGATCTAGACTTCAACCCCGATTACCACCGCGAACTCTCCGTCGGCTCGCTGGCCCTGCTCCCCGGCAGCAACGAACTGGTCGCCACCATTTTCGACACCTTTGTCACCTTCGAATCCGGGACTGTAGTCTGGAGCAACAGCGGCGGTGATCGCCTCCGCGCCGTGCAGCTCTATCCAGAGGGTGCCGAATTCGGCAAAGCCGGCGGCATTGGCGACACCGAACTTCTTGGCAGCCAGCCCTTCATCGAAATCGGTAACCGCGTCTGGGTAGACAGCGACAATGACGGCGTCCAAGACCCCGGCGAAGCCCCCCTGGCCAACGTCAACGTTGGCCTGTACGACGCCGGGGGCACCCTGCTGGCCACGGCCACCACGGATGCTAACGGCAACTACTACTTCAGCAACGCCCAAACTACCGGCAGCATCTCCGTGCGCGTAAACGCCGGGGAGGACGACGCCGAACAACGTACCGACACCGGCGCCACTACCATCACCAGCAACGACCTGGAGCCGGTCAATGACAATAACGACAGTGGGCAGCCCTACGCCGTGGGTGTCCGCTTCACCAACCTGGCCATCCCGGCCGGGGCCACCATCACCAACGCCTACATCCAATTCACCACCGACGACTCCCCCGCCAACAGCGCCGGCAACGCCACCTTCACCCTTCAGGGCCACGACGTAGACTCCGCCGCGGCCTTTGCCGCAACCGCCAACAACATCACCAGCCGCGCCACCACCACGGCCAGCGTCATCTGGTCCGGCATCCCGGCCTGGAGTACCGCCGGTCAGGCCGGCGCCGATCAGCGCACCCCCGACCTTTCTAGCATCGTACAAGAAATCGTCGACCGTCCCGGCTGGGCTTCCGGCAACGCTATGGCCTTCATCGTCACCGGCGACAGCACAAATCACCGCGAAGCGGAATCCTATAATGGCACTGCTGCCGCGGCCCCCTTGCTGGTCGTCGAATACAGTCTGGCCGGTTCCGGCACCTACGTCAATCTGCAATACGACACCCCCTACGAACTGCGCGTCGCCCTGAACCAGGCCCCCATCAGCGGCTACTCCGCCGCCCCGCCCGACAACGACGCCAGCAGCAACGGCGACCTGCGCGACACCGACGGCCAGCCCGCCGCCGGCTACGTATCCGCCAGCCTCGTCACCGGTGGCCCCGGGGCCAACAACCACACCTACGACTTCGGCTTCGTGCCCCGCGTTAGCCTGGGCGACCAGGTCTGGAACGACGAGGACAACGACGGTCAATACGACCAACCGGTGCGCGTCGGCGACTTCGTCTGGTACGACCTGAACGCCGACGGCCTGCAAAGCGCCGGCGAACCCGGTGTCGAGGGCGTCCGTGTCGCCCTGCACCGCGCCACCGACGCCAACTGTGCCGCCGCGCCCCTGGCCAGCACCACCACCGCCCCCGACGGCAGCTACCTGTTCGATAACCTGCCCCCCGGCGACTACTTTGTCTGCTTCAATCTGGCCACCCTCCCGGCCGGGTTCACCCCCACCACCCAAGACGCCGGCGCCGACGACATCGACTCCGACGCCAATCCCACCACCGGCCAGACCGCGGCCACCGGCCCCCTCAGCGCCGGCACCCAATACCTCACCCTGGACATGGGCATCGTCCGCAGCGCCTCCGTGGCCGTCGGCGACCGCGTCTGGTACGACACGGACCGCGACGGCATCCAGGACGCCACCGAACAGACCGGCGTCCCCGGCGTGCGCGTGCAGCTCTACACCAACGGCCAGACCTGCGGCACCGACACCCCCCTGGCCACCACCTACACCAACAACCAGGGCACCTACCTCTTTGCCGGCCTGCCCCCCGGCGACTACTTCGTCTGCTTCGACCTGGGTTCCCTCCCGGCCGGGTACGAAGTCACCCTCCAAAACCAGGGCGCTAACGACGGCATCGACTCCGACGCCAACCCCACCACCGGGGCCACCGCCAACACCGGCGCCATCCCCGCCGGCGGGGCCAACATGACCCTGGACATGGGCATCCGCGCCAGCAACGCCACCACCAACAGCCTCGGCGACCGCGTCTGGTACGATCAAAACCGCGACGGTGACCAGGATAACGGCGCTGAACCCGGCGCCTCCGGCGTGCGCGTCTCATTGCACCCGGCCGGGGCCTCCTGCGCCGACATCCCTCTGGCCATCACCACCACCGACAGCAACGGCTACTACCTCTTCACCGGCCTGCCCGATGGCAGCTACTTCGTCTGCTTCGATCTAACCACCCTCCCGGCCGGGTACAGCGTCACCACCCCCGACCAGGGCGGCAACGACACCCAGGACTCCGACGCCAACCCCACCACCGGCCAGACCCCGGCCGTGGCCCTGGCCGGCGGCAGCAGCAACACCACCCTAGACATGGGCCTCATCCGCACCGACGCCGGCACCGTCGCCGTAGGCGACTACGTCTGGCTAGACGCCGACCGCGACGGCCTCCAGGACGTCGGTGAACCAGGCGTGCCCGGCATCCAGGTCGCCCTCTACCAGTCCGGCCAAACCTGCGGCACCAGCCCCCAGACCGCCGTCACCATCACCGATGCCAGCGGCAAATACCTCTTCAACAACCTGCCGCCCGGCAACTACTTCGTCTGCTTCAACATCGCCACCATCCCAACCGGGTTCGAGGCCACCACCGCCAACGTCGGCGGCGATGACACCATCGACTCCGATGCCAACGCCACCACCGGCGTCACCGCCAACACCGGGGCCATCCCCGCCGGCGGAGCCAACATGACCCTGGACATGGGCATCCGCTCCACCGCCGCCAGCACCGTCAGCGTCGGCGACTACGTCTGGTACGACAACAACGGCAACGGCACCCAAGACAGCGGCGAAGGCGGCGTCCCCGGCGTGCGGGTCACCCTGTACAGCGCCACCACCAACCAGCCGCTGGCCAGCACCACCACCAACCCCACCGGCGGCTACCTCTTCAGCGGTTTGCCCTCCGCCAGCTACTACGTCATCTTCGACCTCACCACCCTCCCGGCCGGGTTCGCCGTAACCCTCCAGGATGTAGGCTCCGACACTACCGACTCCGACGCCAACCCCACCACCGGCCAGACCGCCGCCACCGGCACTATCCCCGCCGGCGGCTCCAACCTGACCCTGGACATGGGCCTCCGCCCGGCCGGGACCGTGGGCCTGGGCGACCGCGTCTGGTACGACCTGGACGCCAACGGCCGCCAGGACGCCGGCGAACCCGGCACCCCCGGCGTCACCGTCTACCTGTACCGCGCCGGCCAGAGCTGCCAGGACCGCGCCCTCGGCAGCACCATCACCGATCCCAGCGGGCACTACAGCTTCAACAACCTGGCTCCCGGCAACTACTTCGTCTGCTTCAACCTGGCCACCCTCCCGGCCGGGTACACCCCCACCACCGCCAACAACCAGGCCGACGACAGCGTAGACAGCGACGCCAACATCACCAGCGGCCAAACCGCCCCCACCGGCAACCTCACCGCCGGCCAATACGATCCCACCCTGGACATGGGCATCGTCAGCAGCGGCAACGTCAGCGTCGGCGACTACGTCTGGTACGATGGCAACCGCAATGGGCAGCAAGATGCCGGCGAAAGCGGCGTAACCGGCGTGCGCGTCGCCCTCTATCGCGCCGGCCAAACCTGTGACCGTGACTTCCCCCTGGCCATCACCACCACCGCCGCCGATGGCTCCTACCGCTTCAGCGGCCTACCCACCGGCAGCTACTTCGTCTGCTTCGATCTGGCCACCCTCCCGGCCGGGTACGAAGTCACCCTACAAAACATCGGTGCCGACACCAGCGACTCCGACGCCGACCCCACCACCGGGGCCACCGCCGCCACCCCCAGCCTGACCATCGGCCAATCCGACCTCACCCTGGACATGGGCATCCGCCAGGCCAACACCGGCACCGTAGCCGTGGGCGACTACGTCTGGTACGACGACAACCGCAGCGGCACCCAGGACCCCGGCGAAACAGGCGTGCCCGGTGTGGGCGTAGACCTGCATACCGCCGGCCAGACCTGCGCCGACACCCCGGTCAGCAGCACCACCACCGGCAGCGATGGCGCCTACCTCTTCAGCGGCCTCCCGGCCGGGGACTACTTCGTCTGCTTCAACCTGGCCACCCTCCCGGCCGGGTACATCGTCACCCTCCCCGATGCCGGTGGCAACGACGGCACCGACTCCGACGCCAACCCCGCCACCGGGCAAACCCCGCCCACCGGCCCCCTGGCCAACGGCGAAGTCAACCGCAGCCTGGACATGGGCATCTACGCTCCAGACCACGAACTACCCCTGAGTGGTGTGACCATCCAGGTATACGCCGCGGCGCAAGCCTGCGACGGCACCTCCTACCTGTTCCAGATAACCACCGACGCCAACGGCAACTACGTCTTCCCAGACCTCCCGGCCGGGGACTACTACGTCCACGTACCCGCCAGCAACTTCGCTTCCGGCCAGCCGCTGGAGTACATGTTCACCAGCACCGGCAACGACCCCGCCCCCGATCCCGACAGCGATCCCAGCAACACCGATGACAACGGCACCGCCGTCACCACCGGCGCCTGCGCGGGCGGCGTCAGCTCGGCCCCCGTCACCCTCACCGTCGCCGGTGAACCCACTGGCGATGGCGGCACCGACCCCAACACCCCCGACCCCAGCAGCAACCTGACGGTAGACCTCGGCTTCTTCGAGCCGCTCTGCCTGGGCGACCTGGTCTGGTTCGATGCCGACAACAGCGGCACCGTCAACGGCAGCGAGTACGGCCTCAACGGCATCAACCTCAATATCTACCGCGACGACGGCGACGGCCTCTTCGAGCCAGGCGGCGACGATGGTGCGGCCATTGGCAGCACCACCACCAGCCAGGTCGGCGGCGTAGATGGCTCCTACAGCTTCTGCACCCTGGGCAAGGGCGACTACTTCGTCCACATCCCCGCCACCGAATTCCAACCGGGCGACCTGCTCTACCTCTTCGGCAGCAGCACCGCCAACATCAACCCGGAGACCACCGTGGCCGAAGATGACGACAACGGCACCGATGGTGGCAACGCCGCCGCCAACGGCATCGTCAGCGTCTCGCCCATCAGCCTGGCCCTGCGCACCGAGCCAACCTTCGACAACGACACCAACGACAACGGCCGGCGCGATTCCAGCACCAACCAGACCGTCGACTTCGGTGTCTATCCCACCGTGCCCATGGACTACGGCGACCTGCCCGGCTCCTACAACAACACCATCCTGGGTGATAACGGCCCGCGCCACACCAGCAACGGTCTAACGCTTGGCCCCACCTGGGATGCCGACAACGACGGGCAAGAAGACGCCAACGCCGCCGGCGACGACAACAACGGGGACGACGAAGACGGCGTCATCCCCAACGGCAACTGGAGCGATGGCACCGGCGACTTCAACGTCACAATCAGCGGCGACGGCTGCCTCAACGTCTGGCTCGACTTCACCAACGGCACACTGCTTACCGCCGACGGTGACTTCAACGACACTTACAGCGTCGGTGGCACCTTCCCCGAACACGTGGTGCAAAACCAGGTGGTCGGCGCCGCCACCACCAGCGTCTCCTTCAACCTGCCGCTTGGCGTGGCCGATAGTGCCAGCCTCTTCATGCGCGTCCGCCTGACGCCGCGTGACGGCGACAACGGCTGTGCCAGCGCCCAGGCGTATGCCGGCGGCGGTGGGGCCAGTCCCACCGGCCTGGCCACCGGCGGCGAGGTAGAGGACTACCTGCTGCAATTCAACCCCACCGCCATTAGCCTGAAGCAGGTGGCCGCCCGGCCTGAGGCTAACCTGCTGGCCAGCCTGGCCGCCGGCCTGCTGCTCATCGCCACCGCGGTCCTGGTCGTCTGGCGCCGCCGCCAGACTGCCTAGCGCCATCCCCTTCTCCTGAGCGAGGTCCCCTGCCACCCGTTGGCAGGGGACCTTTTTTTGTTCCGGGCCTGGCCCGGCCGGGCAGACCGGCCGCTGCTCCCACAGCCTGGGTTGCATTTGCCCCGGCCGGGACTAAAATTGCCAGCTTGTATGAGCACGCACTCGCGGCAGCAACATTGGCCCTTCTGGGTCCTCCTCCTGGCCTATCTCAGCCTGACCCTGGTCTACAGCGCCACCTTCCCCCCCTTCGAAGGCCCCGACGAGCCGCAGCACCTGGCCTACATCGAGTGGCTGGTCACCCGCCGCCAGCTCCCCCCCCAGGGCGATGCCGCCTGGGAGACCCCCATCCAGCAAGAGGCCGGGCAGCCGCCCTTCTACTACCTGCTCGCCGCCCTGCCGGCCCGCCTGGCCGGCTTCAATCCCCCCGCCATATACCGTCCCAACCCCTACTTCATCGGCCCCTTCCCGCGCGACAACATCGACAACGACCATCGCGCCATCCACGAGCCAGGCGACGGCCAGCCCCTGCGCGGCGGCTGGCTGGCCCTGCGCCTGGCCCGCCTGGTAACCACCGGCTTTGGCCTGCTGTTGGTGGGCGGCGTCTACCTGCTGGGGTGGCAGTTGCGCCCGGCCGGGACCCGCATCCCCCTGGCCGCCGCCGCCCTGGTCGCCTTCACCCCGCAGGTGTTGTTTCTCAGCGGCGTGGCCTCCAACGACATCCCCGCCGCCGCCCTCAGCACACTCACCTTGTGGCAGTTGGCCATTTTGCTGCGCCGCGGGCCTGACCCCGGCCGGGGCGCGCTCATCGGTCTGCTGCTGGGCCTGGCCACCCTCACCAAAGTCAGCGCCTCGCTGCTGGCCGTGCCCCTTGGGTTGGGGCTGCTGTGGCAGTTCGTCACCGTGCCCCGGCCGGGGCGGCGAGCCGTCTTCTTCAGCGGCCTGGCCACCGTTGGCAGCAGCTTGCTGGCCGCCGGCTGGTGGTTCTGGCGCAACTGGCGGCTGTATGGCTCCCCCCTGGGGCTGGCCACCCACGACCGCACCTCCTGGGCCATCCGCGACCCGGCCGACCTGGCCAGCCCCTACCTGCGCTGGCTAGAAGTCTTCCGCTCCTATTGGGCCGGCTTTGGCTGGGGCACCATCCGCCCGCCCGGCTGGGTCTACAGCCTGCTGCTGGGCTTCACCCTGCTGGCCCTGTTGGGGCTGGCCTGGGCCGCCTGGCGCTGGTGGCGGCGGCCGCCCGCCCCAACAGGGCCGCGGCTGGGCATTACCCCCCTGCTCTATCTGCTGCTGGCCACCACCCTGCTCCTGACCATGCTCTTCCTGGAAAGCTGGATGCGCCGCGTCAGCGCGCCCTACGGCCGGCTGCTCTTCCCGGCCATCGGGGCTATCGCCCTGCTGCTGGTTAGCGGCTGGCACCGGCTACACCCCCGCCTGCCGCTGCTGGCCTGCGCCTTTGCCGGCGGGCTGGCCCTGCTGGCCCCCTGGCTCATCATTCGCCCCGCCTACACCCCCCCGCCGCCGCTGACCGCGGCCGAAGTTGCCGCCTTGCCCCCCGGACCGGGCTGGCGTTTCCTGGACCCGGCCGGGACCCCCGTAGCCGAACTTGTCTCCATTACGCCCCTGGTAACCAGCCTGGACACCAACCCCGCTTACGACCAGACCTTGCCGGTGCAGGTGTGCTGGCGAGCGCTGGCACAAACGGAACGTCCTTACACCGTCTTGCTGCACGTCATTGGCCCGGAGAACGCCCTGGTGGCCAACCGCCGCACCTACCCCGGCCTGGGACTGTGGCCCACCCACCTCTGGACACCCGGCGACGTAATTTGCGACCTGACCCGTGTACTCATCCGCACCACGCAGGTGCCGCAGACGCTGGCCTACCAGTTGGAAATTGGCCTGCTGGATGACGCAGCCACCGGCGGCAGCGATGCCCGCCTGGTTGCCGTCGATGCCCAGGGCCAGCCACTGAACGCCACCTTCACCGGCCGGGTGCGGCTGGCCGCGCCCAACACCCTCCAGGTCCAGCCCCAGGCTGGCGGCCCACCCATCCAACTGGTTGATTACGAATTGGCGGCGCGGTGGACACCCGGCCGGGAAGCCCCCTTCCGCCTGACCTGGACCGCCGCCGCCCCCCTGCCCGGCGATTACCAAACCTTCGTCCACCTGCGCGACCCGGCCAATGGCCAGAACGTGGCCCAGGCCGACGGCCCACCGCTGGCTGGCTGGTACCCCACCAGTTGGTGGCCGGCCGGGGAGGCCGTCACCGATTGGCGCAACTTCCCGCTGCCGGCCGATCTGCCGCCTGGTCGTTATCGCCTGGTGGTAGGTTTTTACGATCTGGCCGGCCAGCAGCGCGTGGGCCAGGAATTTGACCTGGGCCTGGTGGAGGTGCAGCCATGACCCGGCCGGGGAGCAGCCAGGTACGTCTCTGGTCTGCGGCCTTGTTGGTTGTGCTGCTGCTGGCTTTCGGCCTGCGTACTTACCAGCTAGAAGCGCAGTCGCTGTGGTCCGACGAAGGGTTGAGCCTCTACCGGGCGGGGCAACTGCCAGCCGAACTGCTGCGCGGCGTCATTACCGTGGATGGGGTGGAGACTCGCGACACCAACCCCCCCTTCTACTTCTTGCTGCTGCACGCCTGGCAAAGCGCCGGCGGTGTGGGGCAGGTGGCCGGTGCCGGCGTGTTTTACCTGCGCTACCTGTCCGTTTTGGCCGGCCTGCTGGCTGTGCCCCTGCTCTACCTGCTGGGGCGGCGCGCCTTTGGCTGGGGCGTGGGGCTGGCCGCGGCCCTGCTGTTGGCCATTTCCCCCTTCCACGTCTGGATGTCGCAAGAGCTGCGCAATTACAGCCTGCTGGTGCTGCTGAACCTGTTCTCGGTGTATGGGTTGTACCGCTTTATGCTGGCCCGGCCAGATGGGGAGCCGGGAGCGCGGCGCGGGCGCTGGCTGGCATTGTGGGCCGCGGCTGGGCTGCTGGGGGTGTACACCCATTACTTTGGCTTCTTTGTCCTGGCCTACGGCGGGCTGAGCCTGCTGCTGGCCCTGGGGTGGCGGCGCTGGCGGCCGCCGTGGTGGCTGCTGGCCCTGGCCGGGCTGGCCGCCCTGGCCTTGCTGCCGGCCCTGCCCATCGCCCTGGAACGTTTCCGCGCCGGGCAGCAGGTGGATTTTGCCCTGCTGCCGCCCTGGGTGGTGCTGCGCCAGGCGCTGGCTGCCTTTGCCGTGGGCATCAGCCCCAGCCTGGAGCACCCGGCCGGGCGCATGCTGCCGGCGCTGGCCGCCTTTGCTGCCGGGTTGGGCCTGGCCATCTGGCGGCGGCGCTGGGCGGCGCTGTGGCTGACGGCCGGCTACCTGGCCGTGCCCCTGGCCATCTTGCTGCTGTTGTCGCAGGTGAACCCGCTGTACAACGGGCCGCGCCACGTACTCATCGCCTTGCCCCCCTTCCTGCTGCTGGCCGCGGTGGGGGTGGCCGATTGGCCCGGCCGGGGGCGCTGGCTGGGTTGGGCGCTGGGATTGCTGCTGCTGCTAAACCAGGCCCAATGGCTTTACGTGCAGTTTCATGACCCCGCCCTGGCCAAGGACGACGTGCGCGGCGCGGCCGAATTCCTGAACCGGCACGCCACGGCCGATGACCTGATTGTGCTGCACGACACGCTCATCCGCTTCACCTTTGAGCATTATTACCACGGCGCTGCGCCGGTGGTGACCATCCCCCCGCTGTGGCAGCAGGATACGGCGGCGGCCACGGCGGCGCTGGCCGAGGCGGGCAGCCAGGCGGCGCGCCTCTGGTTTCTGGCCCAGCCCACGCCGCGCACCGGCTTCCCCCGCGAGCTGTTGTGGGAGTGGGCCGACGCCAACTGGCCGCGCTTTGCCACGCTGGATTTTGCCGGGCTGTGGCTGCGGGTACACCTGAACGGCTACACGCCCGACCCGGCCGTGGCGGGGCTGCCGGCCACGGCCGGCCCGCTAGACCTGGCCTATGGCGCGGCGTTGACGGTGCAGGGGGTAACCCTGCCCAACCCCCTCCCGGCCGGGGCGACTTCCTGGCCGGTATTTTATGTGCAGCGCGGGGCGGATCCCCGGCCGGGTAATTACACCTTCTCGCTGCGGTTGGTGGATGAGGCGGGGCAGGTGTGGGCGCAGGCGGATGAGCTGCTGTGGCGGCGCTTCCCGCCGGCGGATTGGCCGGCCGATACCCTGCTGCGCTATGACCATGAGCTGCGCCTCCCGGCCGGGGTGCCGCCGGGCGAATACCAGCTCTGGCTGCGGCTGTTGGATGAGGATTTGCAGCCGGTAGCCCTGGTGGCCGGCGGCGTGGACGGCCTGTTGGGTAGGGTGCAGGTGACGGCCAGCCGCGCGCCGCAAGCGCTGGCCGAACTGCCGCCCCACACCGCGCAAAACAGCCGCTTTGGCCCGGCCACACTGCTGGGGTATGGGCTGCCGCCGTCGGGCGAGGCCCGGCCGGGGCACGTGCTGCCGCTGGACCTCTACTGGCAGGTGCGGCAGCCGCCGGCCGAGGATTTCCTGGTGCGGGCGCAGTTGCTAGACAGCGCGGATAACGTGGTGAGTGAAGCGGTGGGGCCGCCGACGCGCAGCGATTATCCACCCCGCCAATGGCAGCCGGATGAGCTGCTGCATGGCCGGCTGGACCTGGTGGTGCCAGGCACGGCCGCGCCGGGCGTACACCGCCTTCGCTTGCAGCGGCTGGACCCGGCCGGGCAGCCGTTGGGCCGCCCGGTGACGCTGGCGGAGACGCTGTCTGTGGTGGCCTGGCCGCTGGTGACGGAGCTGCCCCCCATTGCCAATCCGCTGCGGGCTGATTTTGGCCAGCCGTCGCTGATTGAGCTGCATGGCTATGAGCTGGTGGGGTTGCCCCGGCCGGGGGAGACCCTGGCCCTGACGCTGCACTGGCGCGCGGCCGGGCCGGCCATTCCGCTTAATTACCACGTGTTTGTCCATCTGCTGGATGCGGCGGACAATATCGTGGCCCAGGGAGATGGCCCGCCGCTGTATGGCGCGCGCCCCACCGCCGGTTGGCGGCCGGGCGAGGTGCTGGCGGACGAGCATCTGCTGCTGCTGCCGGCCGATCTGCCGCCCGGCGAGTACACTATCTTGCTGGGTTTCTACGATCCCGACACCTTTGCCCGCTTGCCGGCCACCATTGCTGGCCAGCCGCAACCGGACGATGCCGTTGCCTGCTGCCGGCTGCCGGTAACAGGCGACTAACAGACGTCATTTGGCACTTAGGGTTCGCTCGCAATTAGGTTTGTAGTAAAGGCTTTGGCCGTGTAGACCGCTAAAGCGGTTACTACGAACGAGCGGTTATTACGAACGAGCGGTTACTACGAACGGAAAGTCCAAAGTTGATTTTGGACGGACCCTTAGCGACACGTCACACGGAACACGGAACACGAATCACGCCCCTATGCCCCGCCATCGCCTGCTCCTCCTGGCTATCCTGGCCCTTTACCTGCTGATCACGCTAGCTTATGGCGTGGTGAATCCGCTGTTTGAAGCGCCGGATGAGCAACTGCATTATTTCACGGCCCAGTACGTGGCCGATACGGGGCGGCTGCCGGCGGTAACAACGCCGCCCAACAGCCTGATGGGGCAGGAGGCGGCCCAGCCGCCGCTCTACTACTTGCTGGCCGGGTGGTTGATCCGGCCGGTGGATACAGACATGGACCGGGCGGCGGCTGAACTGTGGTTCAATCCGTATGTGCGGCTGGGGGATGCGGCTTCGCCCACCAATCGTAACGCCTTTGTGCATCCGCCGGCCGAGGGATGGCCGTGGGCGGGGCAGGTGCTGGCCGGACATGGGCTGCGGGGCGTGGCGGCGCTGCTGGGACTGGGCACGCTGTTGTGCATTTATGGCGCGGGGCGGGTGGTGTGGCCGGCTGACCCCGGCCGGGCGCTGCTGGCCGTGGCCCTGGTCGCCTTCTTGCCCCAATTCAACTTCTTGCACAGCGCCATCAGCAATGACCCGCTGGTTGTGCTGCTGAGTGCGGCGGCGCTGGCGCAGTTGTTGTGGTGGTGGGTGCGGGGCGGCGGGCGCTGGCGCTTGCTGCTGCTGGGGCTGACCCTGGGGCTGGCGATTCTGAGCAAGATGGCCGGGCTGCTGCTGCTGCTGTATGCCCTGGGCTTTGTGGCCCTGCGGGCGCTGCGTGATGGGGCAACCTGGCGCCAGGGATTGGCCGCGGCGCTGCGCGACGGCTTGTGGCTGCTGCTCCCGGCCGGGGCGGTGGCCGGCTGGCTGTTGTGGCGCAACTGGGCGCTGTATGGCGATGTGACGGCCACCAGCCAGTTTATTGCGCTGGCGGGAGGCGACCGGGGGTACACGCTGGCCCAGGTGCTGGGCGAAAGCGGCGGGCTGCTGCGCTCGCTGGTGGCCGTGTTTGGCTGGATGAATGTGGCCCCGCCGGGCTGGGTGTATGGCGTATGGGCGGGGTTGGGATTGCTGGCGCTGGCCGGCGGCGTGCTGACCCTGGCGGGGCGGGCGGTACCCCGGCCGGGGGCGGGCGGCCCGGCCGGGTGGCGGGCGGCGCTGGCCAGCGGCTGGTTCCTGGCCCTGCTGCTGGCGCTGTGGGTGGGGCTGGTCTATGCCGGGCTGGTGCAGTTTATGCGGCATACACCGGCGGCCCAGGGGCGGCTGCTCTTTCCGGCGCTGCTGCCGCTGGCCCTGGGGTTGGCCTGGGGTCTGGCGCAACTGCGCCGCCATTGGCTGCTGGTGTTGGCCCCGCTGCTGGCCCTGGCAACCACGCTGTACAGCCTGTGGTTTGTGGTGCGCCCGGCTTACGCCTATCCGCCGCTAATCGCCCTGGCGGATATCCCGGCCGGGGCGCAGTGGGTGGGGCAGGAGATGGGCCAGGGGCTAACGCTGCTGGCCGCTGAGTTGGAGACAACCGAGACCCGGCCGGGGGAGGTGGTTTGGGTGACGCTGTACTGGCAGGGGACGGCGGCGCCACAAGCCGCGCCCGAACTGGTGCTGGAGCTGTTTGGGCGGGAATGGGCGCTGGTGGGCAAGCTGCAAACGTATCATGGTGGTGGGCTGTACCCGGCGAATTTGTGGCCGGCCGGGGGGGTGGTGGCCGACCGGGTGGGCGTGCGCCTGGACGATGCGCTGGCAACGCCGGTGGCCGCGCCGCTGCAAGTGCGGCTGGTGGACGGCGGCGAGCCGCTGGTGGTGGGCGTGGTGAAGGTGGCCGGGGAGATGGCCCCGGCCGGGGCCGAGGTGCCGCTGCTGGGGCAGTTTGGCGAGGGGATTGGCCTGCTGCGGGCGGAGCTGGCGCAGGCGGCGGCCCGGCCGGGGGCGGCGGTGGGGGTGGCGGTGACGTGGCGGGTGTTGGCCCCGGCCGGGGGGGATTACACGACCTTTGTGCATCTGGGTGACCCAACCCAGCCGCCGCTGGCTACCGGGGATGCACCACCGCTACAGGGGCATTACCCTACTCGTTACTGGGCTGCCGGGGAGGTGATTGAGGACAGCTACGAGATCGTCTTGCCAGCCGATCTGGCCCCCGGCCGGTATCCGGTCTGGTTGGGGCTGTACAACGAGAGCGGCCGCCTGCCGTTGACCGTTGACGGCCAGCGCCAGGGGAATGACGCGTATCTGGTGGGTTGGCTGGTGGTTGGGCCGTGAGGGGGTGGAGGGGTGGAGGGGTGACGTTGTTGCCTGTGGAATGGGTCGCAGGCGATGGCGATTGTGTTTCGCGAAGCGCGCTTGACAGCGCGCTTGACAGCGTGCTTGACAGCGCGCTTGACAGCGGGCGGTTCTCGCGTGACACTTGGGCTATGTTAGTCCGGTTTGCGCAACGTTGTGGCTGGCTGACCCCGGCCGGGTGGGGCCAATTGCTGCTTGTGTTGGTGGCTTATGGGCTGCTGGGGCTGGCTTATCTGTTGGCCACGCCACCGCTGGAGGCGTCGGACGAGTATAAGCATTACCCGCTGGTGCAGTATGTGCAGACGATGGGGCGTTTGCCGGTGCTGAGTGCGGATGACCCCGGCCGGTGGCAGCAGGAGGCGGCCCAACCGCCGCTCTACTACTTGCTCATGGCCGGGCTAACGGCGGGCATGGACACCGGCGACCTGCCGGAGCTGCACCAGGTGAACAAGTATGCCTTCGTGGGCGACCCGAACCAGGTGGGCAATAAGAACTTGATTTTGCCCCGGCCGGGGGGCAATCCTTTTCCCTGGCAGGGCAGCGTGCTGGCCATCTACCTCATCCGGCTGGTGTCGCTGCTGCTGGGGGCGGGCAGCGTGCTGCTCACCGCCCGCCTGGGGGTGCTGCTGGCCGGCCAGCGGGTGGGGCTGCTGGCGGCCGCCTTCACCGCCTTTAACCCCATGTTTTTGTTCGTTCATGCGGCTGTGAACAACGATTCGCTGGCCATTTTGCTGGGCAGCCTGGGGTTGTATCTGCTGGTCCGGTTGTGGCGCGATGCGCCGGAGCCGCGCGCTGGGTGGGCGCGCTATGCCGGTTTGGGGTTGGTGTTGGGGTTGGGGCTGCTGACCAAGCTGAGTTTGGGGGGGCTGCTGGGGTTGGCCGGGCTGGTGCTGGCCCTGCTGGCCTGGCAGCGGCGGGCGTGGCGCTTTCTGCTGGGGGGCGGGCTGCTGCTTCTGCTGCCGGCGCTAATCCTCCCGGCCGGGTGGCTGTGGCGTAACTGGCAGCTCTACGGCGACTTCACCGGTTTGAATGTGTTCATTGCCGTGCAGGGCACGCGCAGCGCGCCTATCACCTGGAGCGATTGGGTGGGTGAGTTTGGCACCTTTTACCGCAGCTTTTGGGGATTGTTTGGTGGGGTGAACGTGGCCGCGCCGCAGTGGGTGTATGGGTTGGCCAATGGCCTGGCTGTGGTGGGCGCGGTTGGGTTGGGGGTGTGGCTGTGGCGGGAGCGCGGCCGGTGGCGGGCGGCTGTGCTGGCCAGTGGGTTGTGGCTGCTGTTGGCCTGGGCGCTGCTGCTGTTGGCGCTGCTGCTGCGTTGGAACCTGATCTCGCCGGCGTTCCAGGGGCGGCTGCTTTTTCCGGCGCTGGCGGCGCTGAATGTGCTGGGGGCGTTGGGTTGGCTGGCGTTGTGCCCGGCCGGGTGGCAGCGGCGGGTGGCTTACGGGCTGGCGGGGGGGGCGCTGCTGTTGGCGGCGTGGCTGCCCTGGGGAGTGATCCGCCCGGCGTATGCCCTGCCGCAGCCGCTGGCCGGGGTCCCGGCCGGGGCGGCATTTGGCCCAATCGACTTTTACGTGGCCGGCGAACCGGCACTGCAACTGGTGGGGGTTGAACTGCTGCCTGACCAGCGGGTGGTGCCGGGTGGCCAACCGGTGGTGGTGACGCTGTATTGGCGGGCGGCCCGGCCGGTGGCAGCCGATTATTTGAGCGCGGTGGGCCTGTTGGGGCGTGATTATGCGTGGGTGGGGCAGGTGAACCGTCACCCGGCCGGGGGGCAAATTCCGACCAGCCGTTGGCAGCCAGGGCAGGTGTGGCGGGATGAGTACCATGTTTTCCCGCGGGCCGGGGCGGCGGCGCCGACGCGCCTGCGCGTGCGGGCCAGCCTGTATGACCCGCAGGCCGGGGCGGATCTGCCGGCGGCGGGGGCGGATGGCGTGCCTATTGACTTGCTGCTGGTGGGGGAGGCGGTGCTGGCCAACCCGGCCGGGCCGCCGACGCCATCCCAACCGCTGGCGGTGGCCCTGGCCGAGGGGATATCGCTGCTGGGTTATGATGCGCCGGCGCGTGCCCGGCCGGGGGATCGCCTTCCGGTGCTGCTGTACTGGCAGGCGGCAGGCATGCCGGCGCAAGATTACACGGTGTTTGTGCAGTTGTTGGACCCGGCCGGGGTGCAGGTGGCCGGGGCGGACGGCCCACCGGTGAATGGGGATTACCCCACCGGCTTGTGGCGGGCGGGGGATTGGGTGGATGATTTGCATTGGCTGGCGCTGCCGGAGGGGGTCCCGGCCGGGGGGTATACCATCGCCGTGGGCCTGTACGATCCACAATCCGGCCGGCGCGTGCCGCGGCTGGACGGCCAGGGGGACGCCATCCAATGGCCGCTGCTGGTTGAACCCTGATTCGGCTGGCTTGCTGCGTAACAAAGAACGTTCCCTGGTGTTCTAATCTATAACGTGTCCGAGTGCCCTGCTGCAGGGTGTGTTGGTCGCTTTTTGAGGCCACGCTATTCTTCGGCAGAACATGGCGTGTAGGTTGTGCTGGCAGAGGGGCCGGCACCGCTGTTTGCCGGGGGAAGTGGGCCTGCGAAATCTTGACAATGAACTGGCAAATTGGCTATTATGCCAGTGAGGGTTGTCGTGTAATACACATCCAAGTGTTCCAACGCACGGGAGGCATCATCATGAGCATTATCAAGGTATCCGCCCGATCAAGGACTGCTTCGGTTGCCGGTGCGATTGCCGGGGTTATCCGTGAGGTAGGTCGCGCTGAGGTCCAGTCTATTGGAGCTGGGGCTGTTAACCAGGCGCTGAAGGCCATTATTATTGCCTCTGGTTACCTGGCCGAAGAAGGTGTTTCTGTTGTCTGTGTCCCCTCCTTTGTGGAGGTGGCGATTGATGAGCAAGAGCGAACGGCGATTCGCATTGTGGTCGAGAAGCCGCAGCTAGCTTAAGCTGGCGAGTTGAATGACCGGGCGCTGTCTCTTAGTTGAATAATGGCCATACCCTGGTGACTGGAAATGAATGGGATGTGCCGGAATCCGCTTTGGCGGAACCTGCGTTGGGGGACCAAGTCAACGGATAGGGTGACCACAAACAGCTTGCGATTGGTTTGAACCCACAGGTAGGGTATGTGCTGCTTGCTGCCGGGGGAGATAGCCCCGGCCGGGGTGTGGACAGCCGGGGAGAATTAATGCTGATTCGTTTTATTCTCTATGGACTGGGGGGCTGGTGCGGTGAGGTGATTTTCACGGCGCTAACGGAGAGCCTGCCGCGGCGCGACTGGCGGCTGGTAGGCACGACTTACTTGTGGATGTTTCCCGTATATGGGCTGCTTGCCCCGCTGTATGAGCCGGTGCATGAGTTGATTCGGGGGGTGTGGCTTCCCGGCCGGGTGCTTATCTGGTCCCTGGGCTTCACTGCCATTGAACTGCTGGCCGGCTGGCTGCTGGCGCGCTTCACCGGTCGCTGCCCCTGGGATTATGTGGCCGCCGGCAAGCGCTGGGCCATCAACCCCTACATTCGTTGGGATTTCTTCCCTGTGTGGGCTATTATTGGCCTGGCGCTGGAGCCAGTACACGACTTCCTGGTGGTCCTGACGCCGGCCATTCAAACTGCACTGCCATAGCCCGTCAGCGAGCCAGTTCAATGACTTGGGGCTGGTTGATCGGCCGAGAGTGAACAACATGCTGCACCCATCCGACTTCTTTGACCTTAGTGACCAGTTTGTCGCCGCCCTTTTTGCGGAGTGCGACTACGTCTGGCAGGCTGTGGGCCAGATTGCCCACCATGTGCGCCGGCTGACACGCGAAAAGCAGACTATTCTGGGCGAAGTGATGCCCGGTGCCTACGTGAGCAGCCGGGCCATTTACCTGGGCGCCGGTGCGCGGATTGAGCCTGGTGCTTATGTGTATGGCCCGGCTTACATTGGCGCGGGCTGTGTGGTGCGCCACGGCGCGTTTGTGCGCGAGAATGTGATCATGTTTCCCGGCAGCGTGTTGGGGCACGCCAGCGAGGCCAAGAACAGCCTCTTTTTGCCCCGTGCCCATGCGCCCCATTTCAACTATGTGGGTGACAGCATCCTGGGACACCGGGCCAACCTGGGGGCGGGTACCAAACTCAGCAATCTGAGCATGGTCAGCGAGAAAGATCGGGGCACAGGGATGCGGCCCACGATTCAGTTGACCGTTGACGGACAAGACTATGACACAGGCCTGGCCAAATTGGGCGCTGTGTTGGGGGATGATGCCCAAACGGGCTGTAATTCGGTACTTAACCCTGGCTGCCTGTTGGGGCCAAGCTGCCTGGTTTATGCCAATGTCAGTCTGCGCAAGGGTTATTACCCGCCGGCCACCATCATCAAGCTGCGCCAGACGCTGGAGCAGGCGGCCCGCCGGGTATAGTCCGCAAGGTTACGATGCCTGACCAATTAGGCGTTGATCCCACGAAAACCCCAAGAGCTTACAAATGGAGATATTGATGACTGATTATGCCCAAGAAGCGTGGTCTTTAGACGAGTTGTTTGTTGGACTGGATGATCCGGCCATTGAGGTGGCCGTGGCCGAGGTGCAGGCCCAGGCCGGGGCTTTTGCCGGCTACCGGGCGCGGTTGGCGCCGGAGATGGCGCCGGCTGATTTTGTGGCCATCGTGGACGCTTATGAGGCGCTGGTGAACCAGGCCACCCGGCTGCAAGGGTATGGTATGCTGCGCTATGCGGGTGATACGCAGGACCAGGTGGTGCAGGCGTTTATGGCGCGGGTGCAGCAGCTGCTGGCGCAGTTGGATAACCAGACGATGTTCTTTAAGCTGTGGTGGAAGGGGTTGGAAGACGCCCCGGCCGGGCGGCTGTTGAACGCGGCCGGGGAATATCGCTACTGGCTGGAAAGCCTGCGGCTGGAACGACCCCACACCCTCTCTGAAGCCGAAGAGAAAATCATCAACCTGAAGGACGTTAATGGCGTGCGCGCCCTGACGACCCTGTACAGCTCCATCACCAATCGCTACACGTTCAAGATGACCATTGATGGTGAAGAGAAAGAGCTGACCCGCGGTGAGCTGCAAGTTTACTTTCGTGATGGCAATCCGGAGCTGCGGGCGGCCGCCTATCAGGAACTGTACCGGGTTTATGCCCAGGATGTGCCCGTGCTGGGGCAAATCTACCAGTTCCTGGCCCGTGACTGGCACAGCGAAAACGTGGATCTGCGCCATTACGCCAGCCCCATTGCCGTGCGCAACCTGGCCAATGACATCCCCGACGCCGTGGTCGAGACGCTGCTCGACGTGAGCCGGGCCAATGCGCCTCTGTTCCAGCGTTACTTCCGGTTAAAGGCCCGCTGGTTGGGTGTGGAGCGCCTACGCCGCTACGATGTTTATGCCCCGGTGGTACAGACGGACAAACAGTACAGTTACCACGAAGCCGTCCAACTGGTGTTAGATAGCTTCCGCGAGTTCGACAGCGGCGTGGCCGGCATGGCCCAGCGTGTCTTCGACGAGCATCATCTGGATGGGGAAGTGCGCAAGGGCAAGATGAGCGGCGCTTTCTGTGCCACCATTTCGCCCAAACTGACGCCGTGGGTGCTGCAATCTTACCAGCAGCGGCCTGATGATGTGGCTACCATGGCCCACGAATTAGGTCATGCGGTTCATTCTATGCTGGCCGCGCATCATAACGCTTTGAACCAGCGGCCATCCTTGCCGCTGGCCGAGACTGCTTCCACCTTTGGCGAGATGCTGTTGGTAGACCGTATCCTGGTTACCGACCCGGACCCGGGCTTGCAGCGGGACCTGCTCTTCCGGCAGATGGATGATGCGTATGCGACGATCATGCGCCAGGCGTATTTTGCCCTTTTTGAGCGTGCGGCGCATGAACGTGTGATCCAGGGTGCGTCGGTGGATGATCTTTCTGCCTACTATCTGGAGACGCTGCAGGAGCAGTTTGGCGACTCGCTGGACCTGAGCGATGATTTCCGGCATGAATGGGTGGCCATCCCCCACATCTACAGCACGCCTTTTTATGTGTATGCCTACGCCTTTGGCCAACTGCTGGTCCTGGCGCTGTACCAGCAGTATCGCCGGGAAGGGGCGGCCTTTAAGCCGCGCTACCTGGAGATTCTGGCGGCTGGCGGCTCGGATGCGCCGGCACGGGTGCTGGCGCGGGCGGGCATTGATATTAGCTCAGCCGCCTTCTGGCAGGGCGGCTTTGACGTGATTGCCGATATGCTGGCCCAGTTGGAGGAAATCCCGGTTGCTTAGGCGTGGCTTTGTTAGCGGCTGCCGCGTTTGCCGGCGGTGCGCAGGGCGGTCGAGGAGATGTCGTGGCGGAAGCCAGGCAGGGGTTGGAAGAGGTCGTTGAACCCGGCCGGGATATCTAAATCCCGCGTGGTGTGAAAGCGCTCATTACCCTGCACCCGGCCGGCAACCAGAAAGTGGCAGCCCTGGGCCCGGATGGTTGACAGGGCTGCCAGCATCTCGCTGTCACTGTGGCCGTAGTAGCGGTTGTGCAAAATGCGTTCGGCGGTGTCGTAACCGGTAACAAAGGTTGCCCCAGGGTACAGCCGGGCTTTTTCCACGAAGGTGGGGGCGTTGCTGACGAAGACGGGCCACCGGCCGGCGAATTGGGCCACGCGTTCCAGCACCGCTTGCGGCGGCAGCGCGGGTTTGTCTACGTTGGTGGCGGCCAGTTCAAAGGCCACCGGCCGGGCCAGGTGGGCCTCGGCCGCGCCGGCCATGCCCAGGTGCCCATCATGCAGCGGGTTGAACGCGCCTGACAGCAGCACCTGCGGCTGCGTCTCTCGTCCGCAGGTTTGGCCATCAGCATATACGCCGAAGTAATCGATCTGGCGACGGTAAAGCTGGTGGGCCGCTTCCGACAGGTCAGACTGTGTGACCGTCAGGTTATCCCCCGCGCCCAGGGCCAGGTCCAGCGCGCCAGCCAGGCCATAGGCCTGGGCCAGGGCGTTTAGGATGAGCCGGCTAACCAGCCCCTCTTCCCCCTCGCGATCCCGCTGTCCTTTTTCCAGGTGCAGGGTGTAACTGACGACGCGCTCTGGCTGCCAGGTGGCGATGTGGGCGCGGTGTTCGCCCCGCTTGGGCCGGTCGGTAACCACAGTGGCGGTGCAGGCCAGGCCAATAACCGCTTCCCCATCCTGGCAGAGGAGGCGGGCGCGGGTTAAAGCCCGGCCGGCCATCAGCCGGGCGGTTTCGGCATCGACATATTGGTTTGGCCGCTGCCCCAGGAAGTCGTCGAAGGCCTGCCAGTCGTAGGGGATGAGTGCTTCTAGCAGGGTGCGGCTGGCCCCGGCCACGCCTAACAGCCAGGCCAGTGCCTGGGTGCCGGCTCCGGTGATGACCAGCACAACCCGGCCGGGGGTGTCGTGCAATGTTTGGACAAGCTGCTGAACGTCTGTTTCCATGCGTCTATTGTAGCAGGGAATGCGTTTCGATGGGCAGCCCCGGCCGGGGTGGTATTGGCTGTCTGGCGGGGTCATGGTTACAATAGCTACCTTATGAGCGAGCAAATGGACACACCCGCAGGTGAAAATAGGGGCGGTCTGCGCCTGGTGAGCAACGGGCGCGCCCTGGCTCTGCTGCTGTTGGTTCTGGTTAGCCTGGTTGGCGGCGCATGGCTGCTTGCCGGGGCCGCCGCCCAGGGCACGGGGATGCCGCCGCCATTATTGCCCTTTGTGCTGCTGTTTCTGGCGGCGTTGGGGTTGATTGTGGGGCAGGAACAGGAGCGGGCTGTGGTCCCGGCCGGGGCGGAGCCGGCCCGGCACCCAGTGTGGGCGACTTTGGGATTGGCGAACCTCCCGGCCGGGGTGCCGCCCTGGCGCATGGCTGCCCTACTGAGCGCCATTATCCTCACCCTGATCGTGTTGGCCCGGCTGCCGGCAATGAGCGTTACCGACAACTACCTGCTCGTCTTCCTGGGCTGGCTGGCCGCGACTATTCTGTACATTGTGGCCGTCCATCCACCGCCGCGCGGCCTGTGGGGGCGCTGGCGTGCTTACCTGGCCGGGGTGTGGGCGCAGCAGCGCCTGGCCGTGCTGCTGTTGGGCGGCATCCTGCTGTTGGCCTTTTTACTGCGCAGCGTAGCCATTGGCACCCTGCCCCACACCCTTAGTGGCGATGAAGGTTCCCAGGGATTGGAGGCGCTGCGGGTGCTCAACCGCGAGATCCGCAACCCCTTCACCACCGGCTGGCTGGGCGTGCCTACTATGAGTTTCTTTTTCAACAGCATCACCATCAAGCTGTTGGGGCCTACCAATGCGGCGCTGCGCTTGCCGTGGGCCGTAGTTGGCACGCTCACCGTGGCGGCCACATTCTTCCTGGTGAAGCGGTTGACCAATCTGCCGTTGGCCCTGGCTACCACTGCCCTGGTTGCGGTGTATCATTACCATATCCACTACTCCCGGCTGGGTTCCAACCAGGTGGCCGATCCGCTGTTTGTGGTTTTGTCGCTGCTCTTCTTGTACCGGGCTTTGGATGAGCAACGGGCCTTTGATTGGGCGATGGCCGGCGTGACGAGCGCGTTGGCGCTCTATTTTTACGCTGGGGCCCGTTTTACCCCTATTATCATCATCGCGCTGCTGCTCTACCACTTCATCCGCAGCCCTCGCCGCTTTGGGCAGGAGCACGTTAGTGGCGTTGTGATTATGTTGGGGGCATTTCTGGTGGTTGGAGCCCCCATGCTGCAATACGCGCTGCGCTTTCCCGACGATTTTAATGCCCGCCTGAATCAGGTGGGCATTGTGCAGAGTGGCTGGCTGGCCAATGAGGTGGCCAACACTGGGCGCGGCCTGGTTGAGGTCTTGTCAGACCAGTTCCGGCGCGCTTTTCTGGCGTATAATTACTACCCGGACCGCACCGTCTGGTATGGTTTGCGCGAACCGCTGCTGGATCCGGTGTTTGGGGCGATTTTTCTGTTGGGGTTGTTTTACGGTACGCTGCGCCTCTTTGGCGACGAGCGGGGGCAGCGGCTGGCGCCCATGGTGGCCTGGTGGTGGGGGGGCATTATCCTGGGGGGTATGTTGACCGAAAGCCCGCCCTCTACGCAGCGGTTGATTACAACCAGCATCCCGACGTGCTTCTTTGTGGCGTTGGCCCTGTGGGAGATTTTGCGGCTGGCGGAAACGGCCATTGCCGGGGTGCCGCGCCGCCTGCTCATGGCCCTGGGTGTGGCGGTTTTTGCGGTGATCAGCCTGCAAACTTATTTTGTGGCGTTTGCGCCACAGCGCATTTATGGCGGCAGCCATGCAGAGTTGGGCACGGACCTGGCCCCGTTGTTGAATGCGCTGGATGAGACGCACGAGGCCTTTTTTGTGGGCGCGCCGTGGATGTATTGGGGGTTTGGCACGATTCCCTACATGGTGCAGGAGATGCCCGGCCGGGACATTCTGGAGCCGCTTACTCAGCCGCCAGCGCCGGATTTGCTGTCTCCCGGCCGGGGTGGGGTTTTCATCTTCCTGCCGGAGCGGGCCAATGAGCTGGCACTGGTGCAAGAAGCATTCCCCAACGGCCAGTTACAGGAGCTGCGTGCGACAGATACCGATGGCCGGCTGATGGCCTTGTTGTACATTGTGCCGCCACCGTAAGCGTTCTTGCCCTACTCGCTGGAATCCGCGTCGGGAGAGGTGTGCAGCCCGGCCGGGCGGCGCAGCTCGGTATTGAACATGTAGCTGCTTTTGACACTCCACAGACCATCCCCATTATCGTTTTGCCAATGATCATAGAAGCCCTGGATGCGGCTGTCCAGCAGGTCGATCTGGTGCAGCAAGATAGCCTCCAGCGTCTTGGGTAGCACGGGCGAACCCCATTCCAGTGTGCCGTGGTGGGAGGCGATGAGATGGACCAACTGCCGCAGCTCCCCGGCCGGGATGGTATTCAGTTCAGCTGCTGCTTTCTCGACCATGGCCACGGCGCGCACAATGTGCCCTACCAGCCGGCCATCATCGGAGAAGGAGAAGCCATCGGCCACAGCATATTCCAGCGCCTTGCCGGCGTCATGGAGCAGCGTTCCCGCCAATAGCAAATCAAGATTGACATAATCGTAATGCCCGGCCAGATAGCGGGCGATCTGGGCCATGCTGAGGGTGTGTTCCAGCAGGCCACCGATGCAGGCGTGGTGCATGGTGCGCGCGGCCGGGGCGCTGGCAAAGCGGGGCAAGAAATCGTCGGCCAGGAGGATGTGGGCGACCAGTTCCTGCCAGGGTTCGGCCAGTCCGGCGATGGTTTGGCGCAGTTCCGCGATCATTTCGTTGCCCGGCCGGGCGCTGGTAGGCAGAAAATAGGACATATCCGGCACGAGCCACTGATTAACATCGGACACGCTTATTTGCAGTGCTTCGCGATAGTTGTTCACCTGACCAGACACCAGCAGGACCAGGCCAGGGCGCAGCCAGGCATCAATGTGAGCCGGGATATCCCAAAACACACCGTTAATCTGGCCGCTGTTGTCGCTGAACGTGCAAAGTGCGTAGGGCCGGTTGTCTTTGGTAGTGCGCCGGGTCAGGTCGCGCAGTAGCAGGGGGACGTTTTCTAGCAGTTCTCGTTCGGTAAAGTCGCTGATGTATTTTGTTTTCACACAAGTTCCTGTGGGCGCTGCCAGCCACCCGGCCGGGGTCTTTTCTGGCGGCGACGGTGCTGGCCAGGCGCGCTGTTAGCATTTGGGGTGCAATTCAAGTTGATCGCGGTTTTCATTTTGACCGAACCAATTATAATCACAGAAGTGGCGGCCGCCATGTTGACATAATCTATAAGGTATTTGCCTGGCCGCGCTGCGGCTGGCGAACCTGAAGGCAAGAACATGAAACGGTTGATTGTTGGGATTTCAGGGGCAAGTGGGGTCATCTATGGCATTCGTTTGCTGGAGGTTTTGCGGGATGTGCCGGAGGTGGAAACGCACCTGGTCGTGAGCACCGCTGCGGCGCAGACGATTGGCCTGGAGACGGATTACGCGGTGGCGCAGGTGGAAGCGCTGGCGGACGTAACCTATCGTTTTCGCGATATTGCGGCGGCCATTTCGTCAGGGTCATTCCGTACGGAGGGTATGATTGTTGTTCCCTGCTCCATGAAGACCCTGGCCGGGATTGCCAACTCGTTTAGCGATAACCTGTTGCTGCGAGCGGCGGACGTGGTGCTAAAAGATCGGCGGCGGCTGGTTATTGTTCCACGTGAAACACCGCTGCACCTGGGGCACCTGCGGCTGTTGACGCAGGTAGCGGAACTGGGAGCAATTATCGTGCCGCCCATGCCCGCCTTTTACCACCGGCCGCAAACAATCGATGACATCATCAACCAGACGGTGAACCGGGTACTGGACCTGGTAGACGTGGTGCTGCCGGCCGACCTGTTTGCCCGGTGGGCCGGCGGGCGGGCCAGCCATGGGGCGTGATCCGCGCGCCCTGGCCCTGGCCTATCTGGCCGGGCATCAGGTGATGACGCTGGCCACCTTTGGCCCGCTGGGGCTTTGGGCGGCGGCTGTGTTTTACGTGAACGATGGATTTGACCTGTACTTCCTGTCGGCTGCCCATACGCGCCACGCACAGAACCTGGCCACCCGGCCGGGAGTGGCGGCCACGATCCAGGAAGATTATCGCGACTGGGAGGCCATCCGGGGGATTCAGTTGGAGGGCGTGGTGCAACTGCTGGATGGTCCCGGCCGGGACGCCGCCGTCAGTCGCTACCAGGCCAAATACCCGTTTATCAATCGATCCACCCAACTGGCCGCCGCCCTGACCCGTATCGGCTGGTACCGGCTGCAGCCCACGCAGTTGTACTTCATCGACAACAGCCAGGGATTGGGCCATCGCGACCAGATTACGTTGGGCGATTAACCGGCCGCGGCCCCATTGGCATTGTAGCGGTTGTGCACGATCTTCAGGTAGCGGGCATGGCCGGTGGAATCATACAGCGCCACGGCGGCCTCCTGCAGGTCAAAGGGGTCGCTTGAAGCGGCGATCTCTTTCAGGTAAAGTGCGTCACAGCGCAGCACCGCTTCCTGAAAGGGTCGCTCTCCTTCCAGGAGCATCTGCACCGGGGCCGTGGAGAGCGACTTGCCCCGCCCGACGTTGATGATCGCGGCGCGCTTGGCGGCCAGCAGCATCGCGTTAATCAGATTCTTGGAGATCTTGTCTTCACCGTCGTCACGATGCAGATCGTAAACGCCTTTCACTAGTTCACCCCATAAGATCTCATCGCGGGCATGCAGCAAAGCGATCATGTCCTTCAGGATGATCATGCGTGTTTTGGGTGGGGCCAGGCGCAGGCCGCGCTGCTTCAGCGTTTTTTGGTAGCGGCTGGCCAGGGTGGCGACGGTGGGCGGCGGTGAGGCTGTTTCCCCGGCCGGGGCCTTGGCCGGCTTCTCGTCGGCTGCTTCCGGCAGCTTTACTTTCTTGACCGGCAGTGGCGATGGTGATTTGCCCCTCGCGGCCTCCAGTAGATCTTCATAAAAAATGTACTCATCGCACAACTTCACCAGGCTGCGGCTGGCGGTGTGGCGAATGCCCAAACCCAGCACAACTTTGCCGCGTTTGCGCAAGGTTTGCACCAGGGGCGTAAAGTCGCGGTCGCCGGTGAGCAGTACATAAGTGGAGAACTCATGACCGTCGAGCAGCGTTTCCATGGCATCAACGACCAGCTGCATGTCGGCCAGATTCTTGCTGACTTTGTTCAGGCGCACGGCGGATTGCAGCTCGAAACCGGCTGCGGCCAGGTCTTCGGGCACGCGCTGGTTTTGCCGCCAATCGCCATAGGCGCGGCGTAGGACAACGCGTCCCTGGGTCACATCTTTTAGATGGTCCAGAATTAGATTGATATCAAAAGCCAGGTTAACTTGCCGTGAGGCAATAATCAGATTGTCCAGGTCCAAAAATACGGCAACATCATTACTCATTTGACTGCTCTATCCCGTTCCGGGGGCGTTTTGGCTGCGGATGCCCCGGCAGCTCCAGCAAATGCGGGCCGGCATGGTATTTTATGAACTGCAATTCTACTCGATTCGGCTATTGTGACAATTGGAACCCGGCCGGGTCGGCGGCCCCAATGCTGTTTCACGTGAAACCATCCCGGCCGGGTTTTGCTATTTGCCCGATTCATGTTACCATAATGATGTGGCATACTATGTCAACTAAACCACGGCCTGAACGGCTGTGGTAAGACACGGACCGCGCCGCCAACCGCCGCTTGTTTCACGTGAAACCGGTCCACCGGGCGTTTTTGACGAACCTACAGTAGTATGGAGGTAGGCAATGAAAGCAATCTTTCAAGGCAAATTCTGGCAGGCGTTCAAAACCTTTGCCATCCTGTTCTCATTCACCGTCAATGTCATCTTGCTGCTGGTGCTGCTGCTGGCTGCGCCGCTGATCCTGCCCATTGTGGGCACCATCGTCACCCCCCTGGTCGGCGGGCTGAATGACAGCTTCGTGCAAATGGGCGAGGCAACCATCACGCGCACCATCGAAGTCAATGACAATATCCCCGTGGTGTTTGAACTGCCCGTCTCCACCGCCACCACGGTTGTCCTGCTTAGCCCGGTGCCCCTGAGCATCCCGGCCCAGTTTGTGCTGCCGGCCGGTGGTGGCTACATCAACGGCACGGTCTCGATCAACCTCCCGGCCGGGTTGCAATTGCCCGTCGCCCTGGATATCACCGTGCCAGTCTCGCAGACGGTGCCGGTTAACCTGCTAGTCGACGTGTCCATCCCCCTGGATGAGACGGAGCTGGGCGCACCCTTCATGCAGTTGCAGCAGCTCTTCGCCCCGCTGGACAGCTTCCTCAGCGCCCTGCCGGGTGATAACGAGGAGCTGATTGAGCGGATTCGCCAGGCAATGCTGCCGGCGAGCACCGCGCCAACACCAGAACCGGTGACCACCATCCCTGATTAAGCCGCCTGGCCACCCCACAATGCCCTCACCCGTTATGGACGATACCCCGCCGGTTTGCGACTATGAAGGCTCCGACTACCGGACGCGCTTCTGGGAAGGCCAGGGTCGCAGCTATGAGGACCAGGTAGAACGAGTTGCCCTGCGCCGGCTGATGCCCCCGGCCGGGCAAACGCTCATCGAAATTGGGGCCGGCTTTGGCCGCCTGGCCGATGAGTACCGCGGCTACCGGCAGGTTGTCCTGTTTGACTACTCGCGCTCGCTGCTGCGCGAAGCCCAGGCACAGTTGCCGCAGTTGGCGGCCCCCGACACCCAGTTCATTTTTGTGGCCGGCAACTGGTACAAAATGCCTTTTGTGGCCGGCCTGTTTGATACCATGGTGCAGGTTCGCACGCTGCACCATGCGGCCGACGTGCCCGCCCTGATGCAGCAGTTGGCGCGTATCGCCCGGCCGGGGGGCCGTTACGTCCTGGAGTTTGCCAATAAGCAGAATCTGAAGGCGATCTTGCGCTACAGCCTGCGCCGCCAGGATTGGTCCCCCTTCGCCCCAGAGCCGGTCGAGTTCACCGCCCTCAACTTCGATTTTCACCCCCACTGGATCCGGCAGCAGCTACAGCAGGCGGGCTTCCACCCCGGCCGGGTGCTGTCCGTTTCCCACTTCCGCCTGGGGGTGCTAAAAAAGGCGGTGCCCAACGGCTGGTTGGTGTGGGCCGACAGTCTGCTGCAAGCCACTGGCGGCTGGTGGCAGCTCACCCCCAGCATCTTCACCGCCAGCGCCCATCCAGAAGCGGGAGAATCAGCCCGGCCGGGGAGCTTCTTCGCTTGTCCCGAATGCGGCACACCACTCAGTCACATCCTTCCTGGGCCACAGAACACCCGCCTTACCTGTTCCGCCTGCGAGTTGCAGTGGGGCGTGACCGACGGACTGTATGATTTCAAGGAGCCGCTTAAGTAGCGTCGGGTGGGGTTCGCTGCTTCGCGCAGGGTGCTCAGCAAGGTGTTACCGGCCTACGCTAACCTTCCGGGGGTTGCAATGCCCGTTCGATTATGCTATGCTACCGCATGACGCATTGCGTTATAAGGTGGTACATGGTAGAGAACGAGAAACAAACGATTCAGACAGATGACGGTCAACTGCTTGAGATACGGCCCCTGGAATCAGCCGATGCCTACTTGCTGGTCGATCTATTCGATCATCTTAGTGCGGAGAGCCGCTACCGTCGCTTCAACCAGACCCTGGTGAGCCCGGACCCCATTCTGGTGGCCACCAACGCTCTGGAAATGGCCAATGTGCGGCCAGAGCAAGGTGCTGCCTGGCTGGCCTTTGCCCAACTTGCGCAAGCCGCCCCTGTTCCGGTTGCCGGGGTGCGCTACATGTTCACCGCCCCGCAAACGGCCGAGTTTTCGGTGACCGTTCGCGATGATTTCCAGGGGCGGGGGGTTGGCACGGCGCTGCTGGCCTTTGCCATGCAGCAGGCTTACGCGGCCGGCGTGCGCCGCGCCTACGCCCAGGTTCATTATGAAAACCAGGCGCTGTTAGCCATTCTGCGCAAACTTGCCCTGCCGGTTCAGCGCGTGCGCGAAGGAGCCTATCTCCACCTCACAGTTGACCTGGCACCGCTAGATGAGGCACTGCAACCCGCTTGATGGCGCTTGCCGCTGCGGCTGTGTCTTAGCGACAACCAGGTGGCAAAACATCAGCGGCGGGGGTAGCCAAAAGATACGGAATCTGCTAGGCTGAATAGCATAGCTTGCGCGAATATCTGGGTGTGGCCCGGCGGGTAGCGGCGTCTGCTGGTCGTGGCCGGGCGAGAACCCGCTTACAGAAAGGGGCTATGTTATGTCAAGCAAACAGCGTTTTGGCCAGGCGGTACTGCTGGCTGCGGCGGTGAGCGGCGGTGTGGTTGGCCTGGGGTATGGTCTGCGCCGTTTTCTGCGGCGGACGGTGCCCCTCGCTAATGGTCGCCAGATGCTGGCTGGCTTGCAGCGGCCAATAGAAGTGATCCGTGATCCATGGGGGGTGCCGCATATCTACGCCCAGACGAATGCGGACCTTTTCTTTGGCCAGGGCTATGTCCATGCCCAGGATCGCCTGTTTCAGATGGATGTGAACCGGCGGCTGGGCACCGGCCGGGTAAGTGAGATCGTTGGCCCGGCCGGGATCCCCACCGATCGCCTGGCCCGTATCCTGGGCTGGCCGTTGGCCGCCGAAGCGCTGGCCGGCGGCATCCTCAACGACCCGGAAACGCGCCTGGCGGCCGAAGCCTACGCCGCCGGCGTGAACGCCTTCCTGGGCCAGGGGCGGCTGCCGGCTGAGTTCACCCTGCTGGCCTACCAACCGGAACCGTGGCAGCCATTTCACAGCGCCGCCTGGGGCACGGTGCTGGCCTGGGGCCTGTCGGTAAACTGGGAGACGGAGCTGATGCGGGCCATATTGATTGAACGGTTGGGGCCGGAAAAGGTGGCGGACCTCACCCCGCTGTATGACCGCGACTACCCGACCATTCTCCCGGCCGGGGAAACCGTCCCGGCCGGTGTGGGCAACCGTCTGGCCACGGCCATGCTAGATGCCTACCGCCAGGCGGTGCACCAACTGCCGCTGGGCGGCCTGCCCATTGGCGATGGCATTGGCAGCAACAACTGGGTGGTCAACGGCCAGTGGACGACCACCGGCCGCCCCATCCTGGCCAACGATCCCCACCTGCCACCCCTATTTCCCACCCTGTGGTATGAAAACCACCTGTGCGGTGGCGACTATCACGTCACCGGGTTTACGACGCCGGGCGTGCCGGGCGTGCTCATCGGCCACAATGAGTCGCTGGCCTGGGGCGTCACCAACGCCTTCCCCGACGTACAGGATATTTACCTGGAGCGTTTTCATCCGCATGATCCGCAGTTGTATGCGGTGAATGGCCAATGGGTGCGGGCCGAGGTGCGCCGCGAGGAGATCCGGGTGCGCGGCCGGCGCAAGCCGCTGGTGGAAGAGGTGCGCTACACGCGCCACGGTCCCGTCATCTCCGGACTGATCCCGGATGAGCCGCGGACTTTTGCCCTGCGCTGGGCCTCCTACGAGCCAAATAACCATTTGCGCGCGGTCTTGGAGATGTGCCGGGCCAATGACCTGGCAATGTTCCGGGCGGCGCTGCGCCACTGGTCGTTTCCGTCGCAAAATGTAGTTTATGCCGATGTGGCCGGCAATGTGGGCTACATGATGCCCGGCCGGGTGCCGCTGCGCGCGCGTGGTGAAGGGTTGGTGCCGGTGCCTGGTCACAACGACGCTTACGAATGGCAGGGCTGGATTCCCTTTGAGGAACTACCGGCGCGCCACAATCCGATGGAAGGTTTCATCGTCACGGCCAACAATCGCATGACTGGCGATGGTTATCCCCACCTGCTCACCGGCGAATGGCAACCGCCGTACCGTGCCCAACGTATTGCCGCGCTGCTGCAGCAGGCCGCGCCGCTGTCGCTGGCCGATCATGGGCGGATTCAGAATGATACGGTGTCGCTGCTGGCCCGCCGTTTTATGAACAGTGCCCTGCCACTGCTGCTGGCCGAGCACGCGCCGGGGGATCGGCTGGCCGACCAGGCGCTGATTTTGCTGCAGCAGTGGCACCAGCCACCGGCGGAAGAGGGGCACAACATGCACCCCGGCCGGGTAGGGCCTGGCCTATACTTCGGCTGGTTGGTGCAGTTTGTGCGGGCGACCATGCACCAGGCGTTGGGCGCGGCGCTGGCCGATGATCTGCTGGGCCGCCCGGCCATTGCCGATTTGCCGGCCGGCCCGTTTCACGAGATTGCCACCGAGCTGGCGGTGCGCTGGCTGGAAACGGAGCCGCCAGCCTGGGTGGGGCCGGTACGCCCCCTGTTGCAGCCTGCATTTCGCCAGGCCGTGGCCGTTTTGCGCGCTCACTTTGGCCCGAACCCGGCCGGGTGGGCGTGGGGCAATTTACACCAGGTGCCGCTGCATGGCCTGCTGACGCGCCTGCCCGGCCTGGGCCGCCTGTGGAAGCCCATCAATCTGCCGCTGGGGGGGGATGGTTACACGGTCAACCAGGCCGACTGCACCCTGCACTTCCCGCCCGATCCGGTGAAGGTCATTGCCAGCGCCCGCCTGCTGCTAGATGTGGGTGGCTGGGACAACTGCCTGAGCAGCTTGCCGGGCGGGCAATCGGGGCATCTGGCCAGCCCACATTACCAGGATGGGGTGGTCGATTGGCAGCAAGGCCGCTATCATCCAATGCTGTTCAGCCGGGCTGCCGTGCAGCAGGTGGCCGCGGCAACGTTGTGGCTAACGCCGGAGGAGTAGGTGATGCACGAAGAGGAAGGGCGGTTGACAGAAGCGGCCGGGCGAATACTGGTGGATGTGGCCCGGCGCAGCCTGGAGGCTTTTGTGCGCCACCAAACGTTCTATGAGCCGGCCCAGACTGATTTGCCGGCGGCGGTGTCCCGGCCGGGGGCAACTTTTGTCACGCTGACCCAGTGGGGTGAACTACGGGGCTGCATCGGCACGGTGCAGGCCTACCGCGATCTCGTCTCCGATGTGGCCCAAAATGCCGTGGCCGCCGCTTCACGTGACCCGCGCTTTGTCCCGGTGGCCGTGGAGGAGCTGAAATCGATCCGCCTGTCCGTTTCTGTGCTAACGCCGCCCAAGAAGCTGACCTACACCGATTATGAGGACCTGTTGGCCAGGCTGCGGCCAGAAGTGGATGGCGTGGTGTTGAGCTGGCAGGCACGGCGCAGTTTGCTGCTGCCGCAGGTGTGGGAACGAATTGCCGACCCGGCGCAGTTCTTGCGCAGCCTGTGCCTGAAGGGGCACATCCCGGAGAAAGAGCTACGGGTGGTGCCGCCTACGGTGACGGTGAGTACCTTCCAGGCACAGCATTTCTATGAGGAGGGGTACCTGGAGCCAGGCGGTAAGGCGCCCACGACCTCCCGGCCGGGAAAATAGCCGCCTAATGATTCGCCTGGCAGGATGCCAGCCAGGGCTTGTTGTCTTGCACGCCCGTCTGCCGGACCGGGGTGGGGCCGCCGCACTGAAGGTTCAGAAGGTGGCATAAAGTACTACGGACGAACTGCGGCCAATTTGCTATGATGCAAGCATAGCCGAAGAAGGTGTTTGCTTGGGTGCGCACGCGGTGCGCAGGATACGCATCATGGGAATCGCCGTGGAGTTAGTCGGACTGGTGGGGAAAACTGGGGGCTGTCTGCTGCTGCTGGCCATGGGCAGCCTGATCCTGGCCTGGTTTTGGTCGGCGTTTAACAGCAGCCGGCGACTGCATGAGGCTCAATGGCAGGAGCTGGCGCAGCGCACCGGGCTGACCACCCGGCCGGGCGCGTTTGCGGCGGCGCGGGTACAAGGGCAATTCCAGGGGCGCGCTGTCAGCCTGGACTATCTGTTCCGCCATTGGGGACGAAATGGCCTGTTTACTCGTTGGCGGGTGGCGCTGGACAACCCGGCCGGGCATTATCTGGCGCTGCACCCGGCCGGGGGGCTGGGGGCGGTCTCGTTTTCCCATCGCTATAAGGTGCACAGCCGGCCGGAGGCGCTGGCCGACAGCCTGCTGGGCGACCCCGGGCTGCGCCGCCGCTGTCTGGCCCTGCCCGACTGTGATGTGCAACTGCAAGGTCGCAGCCTGATGTTGATCTTCCGTGAGGAGATCACCGACCCCCCGCTGCTGGCGTCCACGCTGCAGCTGCTCTGCGACCTGGCCGAGCGCGTAGAGCAGATAGCCCTGCCAGACACGTCCCCAGCGCTTTTGTAGCCTTTGTGCGTACCACCGTTATAATGGGGCAATGTCTCGCCCCCAGCTTCCCGCAGATCCCACGGCCCCCACGGCTCCCACGGCTCCCATCTCACCCATGCCTGCGGCCCCCGTCCATGTGGCCGGTGCGGCTCCATTCCTAAAATGGGCCGGCGGCAAGCGCCGGCTGCTGGAGCAGTATGAGCCTTACCTACCCCGGCCGGGGCAATATGGCCGCTACTTTGAACCCTTTTTGGGCAGTGCGGCCCTGTTCTTCCACTTGCAGCCCCGGCCCGCCTGCCTGTCTGACCGCAACGGGCGGCTGATTGAGCTGTACCAGGTGGTGCGCGATGACGTGGACAGCATTTTGCCCCATTTGCGGCAGCACCGGAACGAACGGGATTATTATTACCAGGTGCGTGGCCTGGACCCGGCCGGGTTGACCCCCGCCGAACGCGCCGCCCGGCTCATCTACCTCAACAAGACTTGCTATAATGGTCTTTATCGCGAGAACAGCAAGGGGGCGTTCAATGTGCCCTTTGGCCGCTACAAGCGGCCCAAGATTTGCGACGAAGCGCGGCTGCGGGCGGCGGCGCAGGCGCTGCAAGGGGTAGAGCTGCGGGTGGGCGATTTTGATTGGGTGCTGGCCGAGGCCCGGCCGGGGGATTTCATCTACTTCGACCCACCCTATGTGCCGTTAAGCCCTACCAGCAGCTTCACCAGCTATGACCGCCACGGCTTTGGCGAAGAGGACCATCGCCGGCTGGCGGCAACGGTGCACCAGCTTACCGGCCGGGGCTGCCGGGTGATGGTCAGCAACGCCAGCGCGCCGCTGGTGTATGCGCTATACCAGGGGCATGGCTACCAGCTTGTTGAGATTCAGGCCCGGCGCAACATCAACAGCCGCGGCCACAAGCGCGGCCCGGTAACGGAGCTGCTCATCCTGAACGGGGCCGGCGCGCACGCCGCAAGAGCCAGCCGCTAGGGACGGGCAGCAGCAATGCCAGGGCTAGCAGCATCGCCGGGAGGCGAGCCGCCCCGGCCGGGGTGATTTGCAGCCCACGCAGTTGAATGTGGGTGGGGTCATTGGGGAGTTTATCTACTACGAGCACCGTTTTGCCCGCCAGGCCATCGTTGGCCTGCACGTTGGCCAACAGGTCTGCTCCTTCGGTCAGGGGGTCTTGCACCGAGACCAGCCGCGCAAACAGTAAATAGTCGGTGCCATCTGGCCCGGCCGGGGCCGGCGGTGCCCAGACGATAGGGCCGGCGACCTGCGTTGCCCCGGCCGGGAGGTTGTTCAACGTTACCTTGCCGATTAGCTGCACATCGGCCGGCCAGGCCGGCGATGAGAGCGGGGGGGCGCCATACAGCCACACCTGCACCTGCTGCGCGGCCGCCCCGCTGTTGTGCACCCGCACAAAGATGTAGTTTGGCGCACCATATTCGGGGTTCTGGTGGGTTTCGTTGTTGATTGGGCTTGCCTGGACCCAGACATCCGCGCTGGTGAGCATGGGTCCGCTTTCGCCCACGCCGCTATCCAACCACAGGTTGGTTGCTGTAGCGCCCTGGCAGCCGGACAAGGGCTGGCCGTTTTCTACCAGCAGGTCGCTGACCAGGGTGAAGGGCTGCGCCCCGGCCGGGAGGCTGGTGCCGCGCACTTCGACTGTCCATAGGCCGGCGGCGGGCGTGTCTACCACCACCTGTTCCGCCACGTTGCGGTTGTCGGTTAGCTCGGGCTGGTTCACCGGCCGGGTAGCCGGGTCGCTCTCATGGCCGGGGGCGGCGTTTAGCAGCCAGGGGCCATACAAGGTGCCATCCGGCGCGATCAGGGTCAGGTCCAGGTTGTTTACCAGGGCGATGGCGGCGCTGTCCGCCCCGGCCGGGTCATCCCAGGCCAGGGTTACTTTTAGCGGCTGCCCGGCCGGGACGGCCAGGGTGTAATGGGCAACACCGGCCGGGGCCACGACGCCGGTAACGTGGCTGGGCAGCATGTCTACGGCCGCAGCGACATTCAGCTTGCCATAGCCGGAGGCAAAATCGGGGCCGGGGTTCAGGGCCGGGTTATCGTCGTGTGCCAGGTCTGTGGCGGTGTGCAGCAGCAGGGCGCGCAGGGTGGCAGGTTGGGGATTGCCTTCGGCATCCCCCCCGGCCGGGCACGCCTGGTGATACCGTTCCAGCAGCAGCGCCGCCGCGCCCGACACGGCCGGGGCGGCCATCGACGTGCCGCTGCCCGCGCCATAGGTGCCGCCCGGCAAAGTAGACATAATGCCGCCCCAGGTGGCGCTGCCCGGCGCGACCAGTTCCGGCTTTAGCCGGCCGTCCAAGGTTGGCCCCCAGGCGCTGGTCGAGAGGAGTTCGTCGCTGTTAGACAGAATGGCCCCTACGGTAAGCACGTTCTTGGCCGATTGGCCGCCGCCGAGTACGGTGCCATAGGTGCGGCTGCACAGGCCACGGCTGTTGCCGGCGGCGAAAATTACGGGGATGCCCCGGCCATACAGACCGCCAGTAATCTGGTCATAGTCGGGCGCGCCAAAGGCGTACATGCCGAACAGGGAGCAAACGTTGAAGCCCCACGAATTGTGTGACACATCGGCGCTGAAATCGTTGATGGCCTGGTTGTGGACGGAAACAGGCACCGACCAGTCGTAGGCGATTAGCGCGGCCCCTGGCGCGTAGCCCTGGAGTTGGTGCCCCAGGCTGTTGGCCCCGCTGCCGACCAGGGTGCCGGCGACGTGGGTGGCGTGGCTGGCCACGGTATCGGTGAAGGGCAAGGTGAGGCGGCCGGCAAAATCGGGATGGGTTGGATCGACCAGGCCGTCGTCCCACATGGCGACTTGTACGCCGGCGCCGCTGAGGTTGTAGGGTGCGACTTGCACCAGGGCGGCGCCGGAGTTGGTGCGGGAATTTTGGTTGAGGGTGCTGGGCGGCGGGGGGGCGATGGCCAGCCAGGCCACGGCGTCGTCGGCGGCCAACTGGTTGATGGCCCCGGCCGGGGCGGTGACCGACAGCCGGGTGAATTCCGGGCTTTGGGCGGTGATGGTGCCTCCCTGGCTCGTCACCAGGTTGGCCAGGGTGCTTAGGGGCTGATCCGCATGGCCGCGCAGCCAGAGCAGCACCTGCCCATCGCCGGTCATAGCCCAGGCGGGGATTTGTCCCTGGCGCAGGAAGTTGTCCAGCTTGTCAGCCTGGGTCAGCGGCCCCAGCCAGCGGACGAAGGGCAGGTTGGCCACGCTTTCGCTGCTGCCGGGCAGCACGGCCAGCCAGGTGTTGTTGGGGATGTAGGTGAGCAGGGTGACCTGGGCTTGCTGTAGGGCGGCTAATTCTGCCCGGCCGGGCAGGGCATAGAACTGGATCAGGCCGTGGCGTGGTTGGCCGGTACTGGCGGGCAGGTCGTTGCCGGGGGTGGGGGTGAAGGTGCGGGCGTGCAGGTAGATAGTGGGATTGCTGTCCCCGGCCGGGGTGCTGGCCGTCACCCCGCGCGTCCCCATCAGGAACAAGACCAGCAACAAACTGGCGAATATGAAATTGGTACGAATTCCGTTACGCATGATTTTTCCCTGATACTTCTGGAATGATGGTCCTATGGGAATCTGCGGGACGGTAGGCTTGCCATGCATGCTGCCTATGAAGAGGTTGATGTGCTTTTTGCTTGCCGATGGTGTGCTGTTCCCACGAGATTCGGAAGACGAACCAAGCATAGAAATCTGCGCCGATTTGGACGAGATGACCCAGGTCCCAAACCCTGTTTGGAACACCCTTACATTTGTCCCATTCGCGGGTAAAATAGGCGGTATGTCTAATTCTGGTGTGTACCGGTTGTTTGTGTGGGGCTTCTTTGTAGCCCTGGTGCTGCTGCTGCTGGGGTTGGCCGGCTGTTCGGGGCGGGTGCAGGCCGACCAGGCAGCCGACTGGCGCTTTGGCATTATTGAGACGTATGAATCGCCGGCGGATGCTGCCCCGGCCGGGGCGGCCTGGACCCGGGTGCGTTTTCACTGGGGGGATGCCCAGCCGGATGGTCCGGCAACCTGGCTGCCGCCGGTGACGCTGGAACAGATAGACGCCGAAATCGCCTCCGGCCGGGAAGTGACCGGCATGCTCATTGGCACGCCCGATTGGGCGCGCGGGGAGGATTTGCTGCCCCAGGGATTGTGGCTGCCGCCCGACGACCCGCAGAATTTGTGGGCCAATTACGTGCGCCAGGTGGTAGGCCGCTACGCCGGCCGCATCAACCACTGGGTCATCTGGAACGAACCGGACATCTGGGAGAAGGCAGCGCCCGGCCATACCTGGGATGGCACGGTGGAAGATTTCTTGCAGTTGCAGCGCACGGCCTACCTGGTGGCCAAGCAAACCAACCCCAACGCCATCATCCATCTGGCGGCCTTCACCTACTTCTGGGATGCGAATTATGGTCGCGAGCAATATTTCAGCCGGCTGCTAGACGCCATCCTGGCCGACCCGGCGGCGGCGACCCACAACTATTACTTCGATGTGGCCACGGCCCATCTCTACTTTCAGCCCAACCTGATCTACGACGTGATCCAGGCGTTCCGGCAGATGATGGCTGACCATGGGTTGGATAAGCCGCTGTGGCTAATGGAGACCAACGCGCCGCCAATTGACGACCCGGCCTGGCCGGTGGAAAGCCCCACGCTGCTGGTGGCCCAGGTGGAGCAGGCCGCCTTTATGCCCCAGGCGCTGGCCGTGGCCCTGGCGGCCGGCGCGGAGCGGGTGGCGGTCTTCAAACTGAAGGACACGACCTCGGACCGGGCGGCGAACCCGGAACCGTTTGGACTGCTGCGCATGGATGGCAGCCGCCGTCCGGCGTATGACACCTATCAGGTGGCGGTGCAATATCTCTCTGGCGTGCAGGGGGCGGCGCGAGAACGCTGGAATGAGGTGGGGCAGATCCGGCTGGACCAGGCGGGCTTTAGCACGACGGTGCTGTTTGCCCGGCTGCCGTTCCCACAGCAGGCGCAGGTGCCGGCCACGGGCGACCGGGCGGTGTTGGTGGATATGTGGGGGGCGCAGCAGACGCTGCGACCGGTGAATGGGGTGTATGTGGTGGATTTGCCGGCGGCGCTGTGTACCCAGCCGATTGGCGACTATTGCATGATTGGTGGGGAGACGTTTTATCTGGTGCAGGCGATGGCGGGTGGGGCGCTCCCGGCCGGGCTGCCGGCCATTAACCAATCCCCCACCGCTTTGCCGTTGCCCACGCCGACGGTGGTAGCTCCGCTGCCTACCCCGGCCGGGATGGTGGGGCTGCCCACGGTTACACCCCAACCTTTGCCCACGGCAACCAGCTCGCCGGAACTGGCCCAAGCGATGGTGCAAAGCAACGAAGCCATCGTCGATTACCCGCGTGAAGTCACCTTCCGGCTAGAGCTGGCCGAGCAGGCCGACGTGCGCCAGGCCACCCTGGTCTACGGGCTGCGGCAGCAGACCTGTGTGGAAGTTGATACCCAGGTGCCGGTTGAGGTTACCGGCCGGGAGTTGACCTGGACCTGGGCCATGGTGCGCTCCGGTAACCCACCGCCCGGCGCGCAGTTGTGGTGGGAATGGCGCCTGACCGATGCCAATGGCCAGACCGGCGTCACGCCGCGCCAAACGCTGACCTTTAGCGACGATCGCTTTGACTGGCGCGTGGTGCAGGCCGATGGCATTCATCTGCACTGGTACAAGGGGGACGAGGTGGGACCACTGCTGCTAGATGCGGCGGTGGCTGGCCTGGCTCAGCTAGAGGCGGACATGGGTATCACCTTGCAGGGGGATGTGCAGTTCTACATCTACGGCGACCCGGCCGAGATGCGCGACGCTGTGTTGTACATCCAGGATTGGGCCGGCGGCGTGGCCTTTGCCGAATACAACACCATCCTCATTGGGGTGCCGCCAGATATTGCCGATTCGTGGGGGCGGACGACGGTGCGGCATGAACTGGCCCACCTGGTGGTGGAGCAGTTTGCCTGGAGCTGTGTGGGTGGCCGGCGGCCAACCTGGCTGAATGAGGGACTGGCTGTCTATGCCCAGGGGCCGCCGGACGAGGTCACGCGGTCGGAAATTGCCCAGGGGATTGCCCAAAACCTGTTCATGCCCCTGCGCAGCCTGAACGGGGCCTTCCCATCGCACAGTGAGCAGGCGGGCCTGGCCTACAGCCAGAGCTACAGTGTGGTCGATTTTATGCTGGCGCGCTATGGGGCGCCGGCCATGCAGACGCTGCTGCAAACGCTGGCCGCGGGTGCCGGCTACGATGAGGCGCTGCAAGCGGTGTATGACCTGAACGTGGATGGGCTGGAGACCGCCTGGCGGGCGACCATTGGCGCGCCCCCGCGGGTTATCCCGCCGACGCCGACGGCGGTGGTGGCGGCCAGCATCCCCACGATCGTGCCGTTGTCCGGGGCGCAGTCGATGCCTACACCACCATCTGCGGCGGCCACCGCGGCCCCGGCCGGGACAACCACCAACGATTCGCCCGGTATCTCGGTTTGCGGCGTGGGCCTGGCCCCGCTGCTGCTGTTTGGCTGGTTTGGGCGGCGGCGCCAAAGGCAATCTGATGCAACGACTTAAGCTCCCGGCCGGGCTGCTGCTGTTGGCGCTGCTGCTGTTGGCCTGCAACACGTTCACGGGGGGCGGCGAGGACCCGGCCGGGCGGTATGGCGTTACCAGGGCGGAGGCGCTCTACCTGGTCAGCGGCCAGCCGCAGACGCTGGACCCGGCCCGAACTTACGGCGGCCCCACCGGCCCCCTGGGGCATCTCTTTAGCGGCCTGGTAACCCTGGACCCCAGCCTGCAAGTGCAGCCCGATCTGGCGGCTGGCTGGCAGGTCTCGCCCGATGGCCTCACGTACACCTTCTATTTGCGGCGCAATGCGCTGTTTCATGACGGCCGGCCGGTGACGGCCCAGGATGTTGTTTTTTCCTGGGAGCGAGCGGCCGACCCGGCTACTGGCTCGCCCACGGCGGCCACTTACCTGAATGACATTGCCGGCTTCGCCGAGTTTAATACCGGCCGGGCGGGCCACATCAGCGGGCTGCGCCTGATTGACGATTATACGCTGGCGGTGCAGTTGGTGGCTCCGCGCGTCTATTTCCTGGCCAAGCTGACTTACCCGGTGGCCTTTGTGGTGGACCAGGCGAATGTTTCCCGGCCGGGGTGGGAGCGCACCCCTAACGGCACCGGCCCCTTTAAGCTGCAAGTGTGGGAGGACGACGACATCCTCATCCTGGCCCGCAACGAGCGCTTCTACGGCACCGTCCCGGCCGTGTCGCACGTCGTTTTCTTGCTGGGGCCGGGGCTGCCGCTGACCCTGTATGAGAATGGCGACATCGACCTGGTGGGGGTGGGTGGCAGCACGCTGGCCCGCGCTCAGGACCCCAACGACCCGCTTTCGGCCGACCTGGTAACCGGCAGCGACCTGTGTACCGGCTACATTGGCTTCAACAGCCGCATCCCGCCTTTTGACAATCCGCTGGTGCGGCAGGCCTTTAGCTACGCGGTGGACCGGGAGCGGCTGGTGACGACGCTGGCCCAGGGGAATGCATTGGTGGCCAACGGCCCGCTGCCGCCGGGCATGCCCGGTTACACCACTCGCCCGGCACGCTATCCCTATGACCCGGAGATGGCCCGCGCCCTGCTGGCGCAGGCCGGCTATGCCCCAGGCGAATTCCCGACCATTACCTACGCCACGGCCGGGTATGGGGCGGTGGGGCCGGAGGCGACGGCGCTCATCACCTTCTGGCAAGAGAATCTGGGGATCAGGATTGAGCCGCTGCTGATAGACCCGTACCTGTTTAATGATGAGCTGTTTGCCGGTAATGTGGGCAATCTCTTTGAGAGCGGCTGGTGTGCTGACTACGCCGATCCGCAGAACTTTCTGGATGTGCTGTTTCATTCGGAATCGGCGCAGAATTTGGGGGGGTTCAGCGACCCGGCCATTGATGCGGCGCTGGCGCAGGCGCGGGGGGAGCCGGACGTAGCGACCCGCATTGCCCGCTACAGCCAGATTGAGCAGCAGCTTCTGGAGGCGGCCCCGGCCGTGTTCCTGAGCCATTCGTTGTCGGCCGTGCTGGTGAAGCCGTATGTGCAGGGGTTTGTGCTGTCGCCGATTGGTGTGCCGCAGTGGCACCTGGTGCGGTTGGCGCGCTAGCGTTTCGCCAAACAAATAGTATCGGAGAGCCTCGTTGCCGGCGAAACCTGAGGTTCCGGCAGAACTGCACCACCCTGTACGTCAAAAAAAGTTAGCCGGAACGCTAGCAGGTGACATTTGTCAGTATACACCCGGCCGGGGCTGTGCTAAGCTGTTTTTGTTGGGGCCATTGCAGCCACATTGTCGCCCGGCAATGACCGCTGGCCTGTGCTGCCGGCCGGCTTGCCCTTCTTCCGTGCCATCCCTTTCCCCGCAAAACGAGCATTTCTGCCTGTCAGTTGTGGGCTTGCAGGTCGCAGGGCGCGGCTGACAGGCAAACTGGAGGTCAACCATGCACGAGAAACGTGTTCACCGCTGGCGCAGCTATGCCCGGCCGGGGTACCTCTGGCCGGTTGCTTTCTTGTTAGTTGTTGCCTGGCTGCTGGTGGCTGCCCCGCCAGCACAAACCCATGGGTCGCCTATCATCGACGGCGCATTTACCGGCGACTGGTGCGCGCCCGCTTTTGCAGGGACGTTTGGGCCTGATACGCTGACGGCGCTAACCCCGCCCAACTGTCCTCTGGGCACCGAGATTTTGTGGGAAGACTTCAACGCAACCACCTATGGCATGGGGATGACGGATGGCATGGGCTACCTGATGGGCGGCCTGCCGGGCATGCCTGTCCCCACCGACCTGGAGGTGGATATTGAGTTCTTTGCCACCACGGCCGATGCCGCGATGGTCTTTTTTGCCGTGACGCTGGGGCCGTTCCCATCGACTACCGGCATTCCCCCCCATGTGCAGATTGCCATTGACCTGGATGGCCCGGCCGGGGGGCTGCCCTTCTGGTATGATCCACTCCCGTCCGGGACAGGGATTATCGGCGGTCCCATCGCCATCTTCCCCGACTACCTGATCACCAGCGACGTTCTCGGCGGCATGGCCTTCCTGTGGGAAGCCACCTCTGCGCCTGGCACCTGGACCCTGGCCGGGCCGCTGCCGCAGGGTTGGTCTGGTTTTGGCGGGCCAGGCATCATTGAGATTGGCGTGCCCTGGCCCATGTTTGTCCCTGGGCCACTGTTTGCCCCCGGCATTCCGGCCCTCATCACCGTGATGAGCAGCCACGGGACGGCCTCCATCGGTCCATCCAGCGCACCCATGACCCCCGAGGATGACGTCTTTACGGAGTTCGGGGCCGGGTTCACCACCAGTCCCGATATGTGCCCGCCCAGCCCACCCAGCAGCAACTGTGAGCTGATTTTGGGGCCGGGGGGTGGTGCGGGCAGCGCCGATGCCTTCATTGCGGTGACCTATCCGCTGCCGGTGACCCCTACGCCCACCGCTACCGCTACAGCCACCGCTACGGCCACGCCTACGGCCACCAGTACGCCCACCGAAACGCCAACCATCACGCCCACATCCACACCGGGCGACACCCCCACGCCCACACCAACCAGCACGCCTACCGACACACCGACACCCACCCCCAGCGGTACACCGCCAACCCCCACGCCCACACCGCAACTGCAAATGCTGCCGATTATTCTGAAGGAACCGTAAACGGCGGCGCATCACTCACAGACCCACCCCGTGATGCGCCAGACAGATGGGGGTCTATACCGCGCGTTTGCGGCTGTGTTGGGTGATAAACGCATCGATTTCCGCCCACACCTGCGGGTGGGCCGGGTCCTTAGGGCGCATGAGTTCGTGGCCAGCCTGTGGGTATTGGTGCAGCCGCTTATCCTGGCTGGCGACGGCATCATAGATAGCCTGGTCGCCACCTGGCTTGACGGCGGTATCGTGCCCGCCTTGCAGTATGAGGAGGGGCAAGGTGAGTTTGGGCCACAAGCGGCGGCCCAGCACCGCCATTTTGCGCATCTCGTCAATGCCTGAGGTGGGCACGCGGCTCAGAGCCGGCAACTGGGCCTGCACGGCCGGGTCTTCCAGGTTCAAGTCGGGGTAGAGGTCTGTTGCTCGCTCTATGACGAGGGGGCGTAGTTTCTTGACCTGCCAGGCGGTGAACCAGGGCAGTACGTAGCGCAGTGCGGCCGTCAGGTGGATGGCCTTGCTGGGCACCACGTACAACGGAGCCAGCATCACCATGCCGCGTATGTCTGGGTTTTGCAGCGCCAGGTGTGCGCAGAGGACGGTGCCCATAGAGTGACCCAGCAAGAAAATTTCGTCGCACCATTGCCGCAGGTTGGCCAGCCCTTCCTCGGCTTCGGCTATCCAGGCCTGGCGCGGCACTTTGTAAAGCTTATCGGGCCGTTCGCCGTGGCCGGGCAGCAGGGGGCAGTGCACGGTGATGCCGCGGGCGGCCAGATATTCGGCCATGGGGTGGGAGCTGATGGGGCTGCCCATGAAGCCATGGACCACCAGCAGACCGGTTTGCCCGGCGCGCAGGGTATAGGCGCGTCTCTCTTCTGTTACATGATAATCTGGCGTAAAAGGCATTTTCCTTGTCCAGCTTTGCGTGATGTCTGCCAGTATAATGCCAAGCAGCAAGGATGCAAGCTCATCTCTGCTCATCGACTAACCCCCCTCACCCCATCTCCCCCCTATTCTCTGTTTCCCTATTGCATGTGGTAGAATAGTTCTATGCCGATACGTGTCTTGCCTGACCAACTTGCTTCGCAAATTGCCGCCGGTGAAGTGGTGGAACGCCCTGCATCGGTGGTGAAGGAGTTGGTGGAAAATGCGCTGGATGCCGGGGCGACGACCATTAACGTGGAGGTGCGCGAAGGGGGGCAGGCGCTGGTGCAGGTGGCCGATAATGGGTGCGGCATCCCGGCCGGGGAGCTAGAAACCGCCTTTCTCCGCCACGCCACCTCTAAACTCAGCTCTGCCGACGATTTGCAGGCCATTGCCACCCTGGGCTTTCGCGGTGAGGCGCTGGCGGCCATTGCCGCCGTCAGCCAGCTTACCGTGGTTACCCGGGGCCAGGCCGACCCGGCCGGGACGCGGCTAACCATGGACGGCGGGCACATCACCGGCCGGGACAGCGTGGGCGCGCCGCAGGGCACAGTCATTGCCGTGGAAAATCTCTTCCACAACATGCCGGCCCGGCTCAAATTCCTGAAATCCGTCACCACCGAGCGCCGCCAGATCGACGAGTTTGTCACCCGCTACGCCCTGGCCTACCCGGCCGTGCGCTTCCGGCTGATCCACGATGGCCGGATCACCTTCCAGAGCAGCGGCAGCGGCCAACTGCGCGACGTGCTGGTGGCCGTGTATGGGCCAGAGCTAACCCGCGACCTGCTGCCCATTCTGCCCCCGGCTGAGACGCCGGCCGAGGCGGCCCGGCCGGGGCACGCGATCCAGGTGGACGGCTACGTGGGGCCACCCAGCCTGCACCGCGCCAACCGCAGCCAGATTTCGCTCTTTGTCAACGGGCGCTGGATTAAAGATACCCGGCTGACCTATGCTGTGATCCAGGCTTACCACACCCTGCAGCCCACCGGCCGCTACCCGGTAGCCGTGGTTTTTCTCACGCTGCCGCTGAACCAGGTGGACGTGAACGTGCATCCGGCCAAGACCGAGGTGCGCTTCCGCGACGCCAACGCCGTGTTCAGCGCTACGCAGCGCGCCGTCCGCCAGACGCTTATTGCCGGCAGCCCGGTGCGCGCGGTGGGCGGCGGCTTTACCCAATTTGCCCCGGCCGGGGAGCGTCCCGGATGGGCGGGGCGGCTGGACAGCCAGGCCATAGGGCGGCAAGAGGCGTGGCCAGACAGCCAGGAAGCGCTGTCGCTGGACTGGTTTGGAGACCCGGACGAGGCGCTGCCGGAGTCATCGTCGCCGGAGTTGGCCCAGCCGCCGCTGGGGGCCAGCACCGCCCACAGCCTGGGCGGCGAACGGCTGCCGATTATGCGTGTGGTGGGGCAGGTGGGCGCGGCCTACATCATCACCGAAGGGCCGGACGGCCTCTTTCTCATTGACCAGCACGCCGCCCACGAGCGCATCCTCTACGAGAAGTTCATGGCCGAACGCGCCGGTCAGGGGGTGGCCTCGCAAGGGCTGGTGGCTGGCGCGGTGGTGCACCTTTCGCCGTCACAGGCGACCTTGCTAGAGGACAGCCTGGCCTTGCTGGCCCGGTTGGGCTTCCAGATTGAGGTGTTTGGCCCGAACAGCTTCATGGTGCGCGCCGTGCCGGCCATTTTGGCTCGCCGCGACCCGGCCGGGGCGCTGCAAGCGGTGGTCGAAGACCTGGAGCAGGAAAAGACGCCGTTGGCCGGCGAGGTCGAGGCGCGCATCATTCGCCGGGTGTGCAAAACGGCCGCCGTCAAAGCAGGCCAGACGCTGGCCCAAAGCGAGATGGAGGCGATGATCCGGCAGTTGGAGGCGTGCCACAACCCGCATACCTGTCCGCACGGCCGGCCCACGCTCATTCACCTCTCCGTGGCCCAACTGGCGCGGCAGTTTGGCCGGATATGAGGATGGGGTGGTTCCCGGCCGGGCCGGTGCGCCAACTGGCGCGCCAATTGGCGGGCCAGTTGGCGGGCCAATGGCGGTGGGCGGCGTGAACGCGCTCAGGCGACGACTTGCCCGGCCATGGCCCCTGGCCGGCCTGGCGGCGCTGGTAGCGGTTGTTCTTTACCTGCCTACCCTGGGGCTGCCGCTGCTGTACGACGATTTGCTGCACATTCGCATTACCGGGGGGCTGAACTGGGCCAATGTCTGGCTGCCCACTGAGGCGTTTGGCTTTTACCGGCCGCTGACCTTTGTGCCGCTGCTGCTGGTGCACGACCTGTTTGGCTATTATCCGGCCTGGCTGCTGCATGGGCTGAACGTGGTCCAGCATGGGCTGAATGCGGCGCTGCTGGTGCTGTTGGCCTGGCGTTTGTGGCCTCGCCCCGGCCGGGCGCTGGCCGCCGGGCTGCTGCTGGCCACGTTTCCGTTTGCTTACCAGGCGGTGGCGGTGTATGGGCATAATGTGCATCCGGCCACGGCCGGGCTGCTGCTGTTGGGGCTGCACACTTATTTGTGGGGGCTGGCCGGCCGGCGCTGGTGGCGGGTGGGGCCGCGTTTTTGGTGGGGGGCCACCGGTGCGCTGTTCTTGTTAGGGCTGCTCAGCCATGAATCGGCCATCCTGTTTGGCCCGCTGGCTTTCCTGACGCAGTGGGCGTATACCGGGCGATGGCCGCTGCCCCGGCCGGGGGCGTGGGGCAGGTTGTGGCGTGTGCCCTGGTTTGTCTTCTCGCTGCTGGGGGGGGTGTACCTGGTGGTTTACCAGTTCCTACCGTTGAGCCGGGCCCCGCAGGCGGCGGCGGTGGGGGCTGACTTCTGGGCGGCCTGGGGGGCCAAGCTGCTCTATTTGCTGCAAGTGGCGGCTTATCCGCTGACCTGGCTGGCGCGATTCTTGCCGCCAACCTGGGGGACGGCGGTTATTTTGCTGGGGATCGTGGTGCTGCTGGGGCTGGTGGCCTGGGCGGCGCGAGCGCGGGCGCTCCGGCCGGGGCTGGCGCTGGGCTTGGGTTGGTGGGCACTGGCCTCGGCGCTGATCGCCCTGCCGCTGCCGGCCAATTACCTGCTGCACGGGCCACGCCTGTTGTATTTGGGGGGAGTGGGGCTGGCGCTGCTGTGGCCGCTGCTGCTAGCGCCGTTTGGTCGCCTGACTCGCTGGCTGCCGCCGCTGCTGCTGCTGGCGATTGTGCTGCAAAATGGGCTGTTTGTGCGCGGCAAGCTGGCTGATTATGTGGCCCTCACCGGGCCGGTGCGGGCGGTGGCGCAGGTGATGCGCGATCGGCCGGAGGCGGAGGGGCTGCTGCTGGTGAATTTGCCGCAGTGGTTGGCCCCGGCGCGGGGGACGTACCCGGCCGGGGTGGAGCTGGTCTCTATGCTGGGGGATTATCTCTTTGTGGAAGAGCTGCTGGCACAAAATTTGGGGGTGGACCGGCCGGTGCAGGCGGTGGTGGTGCCGGAGCTGCTGGCTGCGCCGGCGGAATACCGCTATGGGCTGCACGAGCAGACGGCGTGGGCGGATGTGCGGCTGGACCTGGCCCCGGCCGGGAGCCAGGTGTTCATTGTCACTTACGCCGGCCGGGGGGAAGGGGGCGTGCAGGTGCGCCATACGGGGTTGGTGCGCCCGCCGGCCGCCCCGGCGGCGCCGCCGCTGGCCACGTTGGGGCCGTATGCGCTGCGGGCGGCGGGGGCTTCCTGGTGTGACGGGGAGGTGCAAACGGCGCTGACGCTGGTGGTGACGGACCCGGCGACGGTGGCCGCCGGGGCGACGTTGTCGCTGTTTGTGCAGGTTTTGGGCGGCGATGGGCAGTTGGTGGCTCAGGCGGATGGCCCGCCGTTGGGGCTGCGTCCAGACCTGCTGCCGCTGCCACCAGGTTGGGAGATGGTGGATGTGCGCCGGTTGGCCCCGGCCGGGGTGCCGCCGTTGACGCTGGCCGTGGGGGTGTATGATTTTGCTACCGGGGAGAGACTGCCCGGCCGGGATGCTTTGGGGCAGCCGTTGGCCGAAAACGCCCTGCTTGTTCCGGTGGTGCCCTGCCGCTGAGACGGAGAATTAGGAGAAGAGCTAGAGGAGGCGGTTGTTCATCGTGTTTGCTCTTTCCTCTAGCTCATGGACTACTCGCTGGCGCGGGTGACGTCGACCTGGACGTCTACGTTGCCGGTGGCGGGGTCGCGCACGATGCCCACGGTGATGATGTCGCCGGCGTCGTTGACGCGCACCAGGGTGGCGCTGTCGTTGGCGACGATGTCGGCGCTGGGGCCGTCTTGCCAGCCGGCGCTGACCAGGGCTGATTTGTAGTAATCGACCACGACGTTGACGTCGGTGGTGTCGAACTGGTAGTTGACGAGGGTGCCCCGGCCGGTGGCGTTGACGGCCAGGTCGATGGCGCCGGAGAGGACGGGGATGTCGTCGGGCAGGTTGAGGTTGACGCCGCCACCCTGGCTGGCCGGTTGGGCACAGGCGGTTAGCAGCAGGAGCAGCAGGCTGATGAGGCTGACTATCAGGTACTTTTTCATGGTGGTTCCTCCTGGGCGTGCCCCGGCCGGGATAGGAACCCGGCCGGGAAATGATGACGAATCTTGGAGACGATTACACTTTATACTTTGTTTTGGCGTTCGTCAATGCCCGGCCGGGGAAAGGGGTGGGTTATTTGTGGCAGTGGAAGTTGACGAAAAATTGGCCGCCCATTACAATGCAGTTGCTTGTGTGACCAGTTGTTTGTTTGCCCTGCTTTAAGACTATATCTAGGAGAATGACAATGGATATTGCTCGTGCCTTTACCTTTGTGATGGAAGATGAACGTTGGATTGTGAAAGTGGGCATGGGGGCGGTGGTAACACTGTTTAGCTTCCTGATCTTTCCCATTTTCCTCTTGCTGGGCTACAGCGTTGCTGTCACGCGCAACGTGTCGCAGCAGAAGGAGCTGCCCCTGCCGGAATGGACTGAGGATATAGGCAAGCTGTTCATGGATGGCTTTTACGTGGGCGTGGCGCAGTTGGCTTATACGCTCCCCTTCTGGCTGATCACCTGTATTGCGGTGGTGGCCACGGTTGGCCTGGGAGCGGCGGGGAGCGGCAGTGAGACGGCGGCCAGTGTGGCGGCCGGGGTTAGCACCCTCACCTTTGTGCTGTTGGGCTGTCTATCGATTTTGTTTGTGATCGCGTTGTTCTTCCTCAGCCCGGCGATTATTGTGCAGTATGTGCGCACGAATGAGTTTGCGGCTTGTTTCCGCATTGCTGAAGTGATTGCGATTGCGCGTGAGAATATGGGCCCGATCCTGATTGTGGCGTTGGTTTCTTTTGGTGCTTCGTTTGCCATTAGCCTGGTGACTGGCTTCTTGCAGATTATTCCCTGCATTGGCACGATCATTGGCCTGGTCATTGGCGTTATGGCCGGCCCATATCTGTCCATGTCTATTGGGCACCTGTATGGGCAGATCGCGGCCGGGATTAGTGGCAAGAAGATGGCTGGCGGTTACTAGAGGGTTACATCACGTCAGGAGTACATCTCCAACAAAAAAAGCGGTGCGACTGGCAAAGTCGCACCGCTTTTTTGTTGGCTTTGGGGGACGAGTTAGTCGGTGATGGGGGCGTCGATGATGATGCCGTCTGCTTTGCTGCGCCCGGCCGGGGCGTTGGCCGGCGGGTAGGGCTTGGTGCCAAACTGGGTTAGGGCCGTGGCGCCCAGGCCAATGCATACCAGTACGAAGGCGACCAGTCCTTCGCCGGGAATGAAGCGCGGCAGCGCGAGCAGGCTAAGGATAGCCGTGAGCACGAAGGTGCCCAAGGTAGCGGTGACGGCGGTGCTGCGCTGCTTTAGCTGCAGCGGCGTTACCAGGACGTGTCCTAGCAGGTTGCCTACTGCTACCCAGCCAAAGACGATCGCGGCCAGCAGGGCAATACTCAGCACAATGACCACCGGGAAGCCTAGAAGCCCGATGCACACCAGGGTGAGGACGGCCGAGACGATGAGCAGCAGCGTGATCAGCGAGGGTGCGGCGATGGCTGTGAGCAGGCCCACGGCCCCGCTGGCGATCGGCTTGCTGCGAATGACGCTGCTGACCCGCTCTAGCTGGGTGGGGGCCAGCGCGCCAATGGCGAAGGCGACAAAGGCGAAGATGAGACTACGCCCCAACACCTCTAGCATGTTGATGAAGAACCCACCAATGCGGCTGGCCATGGAGGGCGGCGTGATGACGGGCGGGTCCGGCGGGGTCGGCGGGGTCGGCGGGGTCGGGGGTTGGAATTCGCCGAGGAAGCCACTCAACGGGAAAGCGGCATCGAAGCGGGCGCAAGAGGAGCGGGTGCTGTTGTCTTCGACGTTGCCGCCTAGAACAACGCAGTCGCCGTCGATGTCGGCCGATTCTGAAATGGTCAGGTTGCCACCCAGGGAGACCAGGTCCCCCTCGACCGTGCCGGAGAGGGCGACGTTGCCGCCGAAGACGGCCAAATTTCCTTCCACGGTGCCGGCAATGTCAGCATCGCCGCCAAAGATGGTGACGTCGCCGCTGACGGTGCCACCGGATTTTACTTCCAGGCTATCGCCATAGAGTTCCACGTCGCTCCGGCTTTCACCTTCACCGATGACGATATCGTACGCGGGCGCGGCCAGGGCCGACCCGGCCGGGATCAACAACAGTGCGAGCAGCGTGAGTGTGAAGATTGTTCGTTTCATAAGGCACACTCCGTGTAGCGTATGTTTATTCAAGAACTGATGAACCGTGCGGTGTGGAGACCAACTGGCGATAGATGCCGCCCCACACCAGGACAATGCCGGCCATAACCAACAGCCAGCCGATTACCGCCGGCTGCTGCCGCAGCAGATTGCCGCTGCCGGCCAGCACTGCGGAAGTTACCACCCCGATAACGCGGAAGATCTCGCTTCCGGCCTGGATGAGGCTGCGGATGAGAGCCGGTTCCAACAGGGCTGGGATAAGGCGGGTTGTAATCCAACCCACAAACAACAGGGGAATTAGCCCGCTGATCAGCAGCAGCACGTAGAAGCTGGTGACAAACCAGAGGCGGGTGCGCGAATTTGGCAGTTGTGCCAGGGTGCGCTGGGCAAAGCCCGCGGCCGGGCTTAGGGCTGGCGTGCTGCGAAACAGCTGATCGATTGCTTGCAAAGCTTGCCACTCACGGGCGATATCGGGACGTACGCGAAGGTGAGATTCCAGTTCAGCCCAACCTGCTTCTGTTAGCTCACCGTCGAGTGCCTCCATCATCAGCGTGAAGACGCGCTCGTCATGCTCTTCCATCATAAGACCTCCGTTCGGATTGATTGATCGGTCGGTGCCGTTTACTTGTGACCAATCGTTCCTTTTCCTCATTCCTCATTCTTCCTTCTTCGTGCTTCCTTCGTGCTTCCTTCGTTCCTTGCTTGCTGTAGGCGGCCTGGTTAAACAGCCGCGGTTTGCATGTTGGCGTCCAGGGCGGGCAGCAAACCCCGCTCCAGGCTTATCTCGGCCAACTGGCGCCTGGCCCGGAACAGGCGGGACTTGATGGCGCTGACCGTGGTGTTCATAATCTCGGCGATCTCCTCGTAGGAAAGGTCGTACCAATAGCGTAGGACGACGGTTTCCCGGTAGTCGTCGGGGAGTTCGCTTAGCAGAGAGTGCACAAGTTGTTGTTGTTCTTCCATAATGACTTGTGTCTCCGGCCGGGCATCGTTGTCAGACATCAGGGCCGGATGGGGCGGCAGCGGTTCGTCGATGGAGAGCATGATAGCCCGCCGCTTTCTTATCTGGTCAATGCAGTAGTTTGACGTGATAGACAGAATCCAGGTGCTGAACTTACGCTCCGGATCGTAGCTGTCCAGCCGCAAGTATGCGCGAATAAACACTTCCTGGGCCGCTTCCTCTGCTTCGCGCGCGTTTTGCAGCATGCGGTAGGCGAGGTTATAGACCGGTGTTTGATATGCTTCGATGAGGTTCCCGAAGGCAACCTTGTCGCCCTGCCTGGCCTGGTCCAACCAAACTTGTTCACTATTCACGCTAGCAATCTCCTGACTATCACCCTTCTCTACGCAGCTTGGGCGGCAGAGTTGCAGGAACTGGACATTTTTTGGCGAGGCGTTAAGATGGACCTGGGTCGGTGTGACCGCTAAGGTGGAATGTGTTCATGGAGGAGATATGTTGCTTGCCCAGATACGGAACCTGTACGCTTATAACAACTGGGCCTGGGACCATGTTTTTGGCAGCCTGGAGAAGCTGCCGGATGAGGTGTATAAGGCCGCGCGCCCTTTCTTTTGGGAGTCGCTGCATGGGGTGACGGTGCATAGTATGGCGGCGGAGGCGATCTGGCTGGCGCGGATACAGGGCAGCAGCCCGGCCGGGATGCCGTCGCCGGCGGATTTTACCGACTTTGTGGCGGTGAAGGAACATTGGTTGGCGTTACGCACTGATTGGGGTGTTTTTTTGCACAGCTTATCCACAGAGGAGTTGGCGCGGGAGGTCGTGTACCGCAATACACGGGGCAATGGGTTTACGCTGCCGCTGGTGGATATTTTGCTGCATGTGGCCAACCATGCCACGGAACATCGCAGCCAGATGACGCCGGTGTTGTATGCGTTGGGGGTGGGTACGGAGCCGCTGGACTATATGCGTTTTTGCCTGCGGCGATAGGGGCTGGCCTTCAGGCCGAAACGACCAGCTTGTAGCCTTTGCCCCACACCGTTTCTATCACCAGGTCGCTGTCGCTGAGCTTGTCGCGCAGGTGGGCGATGTGGACATCGACGGTGCGTGTCTGGCCGTAGAATTCGTAGCCCCACACAATGTCTAGCAGTTGGTCGCGGGAGAGGACGATGTTGGGGTGGTCTGCCAGGGCTAGCAGCAGGTCGAACTCTTTGGTGCGCAGATCGATGCGTTGGTTGTTGGCGGTGACTTCCCGGCCGGAGGGGTCGATGGTAACGTTGCCGACCTGGCGCAGGGTATTGGCCACCCGGCCGGGGGCGGTATTGGCCCGCCGCAAAATCGCCCGCACCTGGGCCACCAGCACCCGTGGGTTGAAGGGCTTGGTCATATAATCATCCGCGCCCATTTCCAGCCCCACAATCTTGTCCACATCCTCATCACGGGCAGTTAGCATGATAATGGGGATGTTGCTGTCGGCGCGCACGCGCCGGCAGACCTCCCACCCATTCAACTTGGGCAGCATCAAATCCAGGATCATCAACGCTGGGGACTCCTGGCGCAGCACTAGCAGCGCTTCTTCGCCATCCCGCGCGGTGAGCACCTGGTACCCCTCCCGCTGCAGATACATGCTGGCCAGCTCGCGGATGTTGGCCTCGTCGTCGACTACCAGGATGGTTTCTGAGGCCATTTAGCCGTCCTTGTCGCTGACCAGGGCTACCGCCTCAATCTCCACCAGTGCGCCCAGGGGCAGGCCGGCCACCGCCACAGCCGAGCGGGCGGGCGGGTTCTCTCCCAGGTATTCGGCATAGACTTTGTTGACGGCGGCGTAATCGGCCATGTTTTGCAGGAAGACGGTGGTTTTTACCACGTGGCGCGGGCTGCTGCCGGCGGCGGCCAGGACGGCGGTCAGGTTCTTGAGGACCTGGTGGGCCTGGGCGACCACGTCCCCCTCGACCAGTTTGCCGGTGCCTGGCACCAGGCCAATTTGCCCGGCGGTGTAGACCAGGTGGCCCACGCGTATGGCCTGGGAGTAGGGGCCGACCGCGGCCGGGGCGTTATCGGTGGCGATGATTTCTTTGTGCATCTGTTTGTCCTCTAGCAGTTTGCGGGCAGCGTCGTCTAGCCTGTTTCGTCCACTGCCAGGTTGCCCTGGCTTTGGGGCAGGATCCACAATACCGGCTGGCCCAGGCTTATGTCGAAGCTGATGCTCTTGAGCCAGTCCTGGCGGTCTACTTCCAGCTCCAGGACCAGGAATTCGGTGAGTTTCTGGGCATCTTCGGCGGAGACGGTGACGGGTTGGAAGGGGGTACTGGGGATGGCCCCGGCCGGGAGCGGCGAAAACTGGGGTTGGGCGCGCAGCATGGGCAGGCTGATCTGCTGCAAGCTTTGCAGCGTGATGTCCCAGGCGGGAATGTAGAAGTAGCGTGGCTGGGACCAGAAGCTGCGCGCCTCTTTTTCGGCGTTGCCGCCCTGGGTTTCGCGCCGGTGGAGGGTGACCTGCCCCTGGAAGAGCCAGACGGGTACCCAGGCGGTGGGGGTGCTCCCCGGCCGGGGTTGGGCAAAGGTAACCGGCAGCGGGCGCAGCCCCTGTTCATCCAGCAGGATGGCGTTACGGCAGTTGGTGCAGGCTACGACCAGGTCGTCATTCCCGGCCGGGAGCGAGTGATTACAGACCGGACATTGCAGGGCTACAAGTTTCATCGGTTGGCATCCATCATCTCGCGCACCATCTGCCACACCTGCTGCCCTGAGTCTGGCTCCTCATTTGCGCCCGTTCCAGCCGCTTTGCGGGCCTCCTTGGGGCGCTCTTCCACCTCTTCGCCATAGCGAAACGCGCGGTAGGCAGTGATTGCCAGGCCAATGCCAATGGCAATAGGCAGCAGCACCAGAAAGGCGGAGTCATCGTCACTGGAAGAGCCAACGGCCAGGCCGGCCAAAATGGTGCCGTTGACCAGGATGAACGTGCCCAGAGCCATGCCGCCCACCAGCATCGCCGCCCGGTAGAAAATGTTGCCCGGTGCTTTGCCATACAACACCTTGCCCCCTACGCCATCCACCACCACCTGGTAATTGCGCTGGCGATATTCGTAGCGGGTAACCCACAGCGGGTAATAGACCAGCCCCAGCCGGGGGCGCAGCACGTGGAATTTCTCGAAGAATTTCGTTTTCAGGCTGCGTTTCTGGCGGGCGCGGTAGGTGAAATGGCGCTCTGCTTCAGCCACGGCGTCGGTGGAGGATTCCGACGGTTCAAAGACCATGCCTTCCAGGTGCAGCGCGTCGGCGTTGTAAGGCTCAAAATCGGGATCGCGCAGGGGGGCGCTGTGCACGCCGAATTCAGACACATCGACGGCGGCGTCATTCCAGAACATCTCTTCCTGGATTTTGGCCTCCACCGGCCGGGTAGAATCTTTGCCCGACTTCACACGCCCCAGCATGAAGCCGGTGACCAGGGCCTGCACCCGCCAGTAGGGCAGATACACCAGGAAGGTCTCCTTGATTCTGGCCTCGCGCCGCAGGGTGCGGGCGCGGTTCAGGCCCACAAAGAAGGCGGTCACCGTGGCCAGTGCCTGCTCGCGATCCACCCGGCGCGGCACCTGCCAGCGGCGCACGCCCCGGTCGCCGCGCACCAGCGAGGTGAGCTGGCAGTAAGGGCACTGCACCACGCGTACCCCTTCGGGCACGGGCACAATGCCGTTGCAATTGGGACAGGTCAGGCCTTCGGTTTTGTCTTTTGTGGTCATGGTTTTTGTGCCATCCGGGCGGCTATACCCTGGCCGAGATAATGGCGGCCATAACAAAGAAGATAACGGCCAGGACGCTGGCCACGAGACAGTAGAGGAGGATGCCCAGACCGCTGCCGGTGCCGCCATCAATGGCGTAGCCGATGGCCGGCATGAGGGCAGCGCAGAAGTAGGCGGCAAAGACGGCCGCCCCCAGCCCCAGGTAGGGGACTTCCCACTTGGCGGGAAAGAGGTTGGCAAAGACTTCGCTGGTGGCGGCGTCGACGACGGCGGTGTAGCGGTCCCCTTTGTAGTTGTATTTGAAGATGTAGATGGGCAAATGGACCAGGGAGACTTCGTGGATGGCCCCGGCCGGGACGCCATGATCATTGCGCAGCCACTCCAACATCGTCTCGTAGGGGACCGTGGGGGGCACCGCGGCGGCATCCAGGGTGTGGTCGTAGGGTTCCAGGTCGGCCGCCGGAATGGTGGTCCGCTTTAGTTCGCTAATGGACAGCGCCCCGGCCGGTTCCAGCAGCACCGATTCCTGGCCATTTTGCCGCACCCGCACCAGCCACATGGGGAAAAGCTGGAAATTCGGCGGCTCAATTGTCGCTTTCTGGTCCAGATTTTTTACGGTGGCGTTGCCGGCCATCCAGCGGCGCAGCGCCGCCTGGGCCGCATCTTCGCGCACCGTCGCCCGCAGGGCATAATGAAAAACCGCCCGCCTTTTGTCCACAAAGTTGGTGGCCCCGCAAAACTGGCAGGTTACATACTGCGCCCCCTGCTCAACCGGCAGTGGGGCAGCGCACTGCTGGCACAAAATCTGAGAATCGGGCGGGGGATTGGTCGATGCGAAGGATGTGTCCATGGGTGCATTGTAGCATGGTCACAAAAGCTGTGGCAATACCGTTTGCGGCGCAGTTTCATTCCGCGGCCAAATGACCGGCCAGACTGAGCAAACGGTGATAAAGTGCCTTCTTGCCGGGCAAAAACGTGGGGCTGCGGACAGCCCCGCATACAATTAAGTCTTGCCCGATTGGTGCTGGCCATGACCGCTTTCCTTACTGACACATAGCCTGGGTTATGATAGACTGGAGAGGCACGGGCGTTCCGACCCGGTTTGCCTTAGTAAGCGTCTAAAAATCACCTCCCTTTTTTGTTTGTAGTAACCGCTTTGGCGGTCTGGGCGGCTGAAGCCGCTACCACAAACTAATTTCTGGACGCTCACTTACCTTAACTGCATGGCTTTATTGGTGTATGGATCTAATACTGTATTTTCTGGTTATAGAGCTGGGCAATTTGCGGCTTAGCACGGCCACGCCCCTGGCGGATGTGGGCTGGTTTGTGCTGGGTTTGCTGATGCTGGCCGGCCTGAGCGTGCTTGTTCTGTGGTGGAGCCGCCGCGGCCGGCGAGATCCATTTGTTTGATCCCCGTTTTCACTGGTATCATTGAGTGTTCGTGTTGGCACACGTGAGCCGTGTCACTTTGATGCTGCCTTTCTGCCAACCGCAAATTATCAACAGGAAACTGAGTAGGAGTTTAGGCGATGATTGATGTCAACCAACTGCGCCGTGGCGTGACCTTCTTGCACGACGGCAATTTGTACAAAGTAAAAGAGTATTCGCATAACAAACCCGGCCGGGGCAAGGCCACCATTCGCGTCAGCGTTAAGGATTTGCGCTCCGGCTCCAACTTACAGCTTACCTTCACCTCCGGTGACCGGGTGGAAGATGTGCGTCTGGAGAAGATCGCCACCCAGTATTCTTATGACGAGCCCAATTTCTACGTCTTCATGGACACCAGCACTTTTGAAGAGAAGCGGGTCAGTCGCAGCGTGATGACCGAAGATGCCGGCTACATGACCTATGGCATGGACCTGGAACTGCTGCTGTATGAAGGTGAGGTCATTGACTACCTCCTGCCCAAGACGGTGGACCTGGAAGTAACCGATTCGGAAATGGCCGTGGCCGGGGACACCGCCACTGGGGCAACTAAGGAAGTGATCGCGGAGACGGGACTAAAAGTAAAGACGCCGCTGTTTGTGAGCGTGGGTGACACCATTCGCGTGAATACGGACACCGGGGAGTACATCACCCGTGTCTGATCAGACGGATGCTGCCCCGGCCGGGAACGGACGCTACGAGATAGCCACCCTGGCCGGCGGCTGCTTCTGGTGCCTGGAAGCGGTTTACCTGGAGCTGCGCGGGGTTGTTCACGTGGAATCTGGCTACGCCGGCGGGCACGTGCCCAACCCCAACTACCGCCAGGTCTGCACCGGCCGCACCGGTCATGCCGAAGTGGTTCGCCTGACCTTTGACCCCGGCCGGGTCAGCTTCCGCGACATCTTGCGCGTTTTCTTCACCATCCACGACCCCACTACCCTCAACCGCCAGGGGGCCGACGTTGGGTCGCAGTATCGGTCGGCCATCTTTTACCACAACGAGCAGCAGCGGCAGGTGGCCCAGGCTGTGATGGCCGAGATCAGCGCCGCCGCCATCTGGCCCGACCCGCTGGTCACCGAACTGTCGCCGCTAACCAACTATTACCCGGCCGAGGATTACCACCAGAACTACTACGCCCAAAACCCCAACCAGGGCTACTGCCGCGTGGTGGTGGCCCCCAAAGTAGCCAAGTTCCGCAAGCAGTTCGCCGCCGACCTGAAGAAGTAGCCAGTCCCTGCCCCGGGTGATTGAGATGTGTACCTGATTCGTCCAATCCGTGTGCCTGTCTTAACTCCTTCGATAGCCCGCTAGCGCGCCTGACCGGTGTCGCTGATGCGGTAGATGTAGCCCCCCTTGTCATCGCTGATATAGAGCGCCCCGTCTGCCCCCATCGTGACCCCGGCCGGGACGCCATCCACCAAATCCAGCCGCACAACCTTATACCCCGTTGGCTAGCTGCGGTTTCATGAGCCGTGGAAATTCTCCGGGGCCTGAATGCCACCGCAAAACGCAGCCGGCAGGGCGGTTGCCGGCGAATAGGGGCATGGTATGATTCTGTATGACCTGTTTGCTATTCCCCGGCCGGCACCTGCTAAACACCGCTTTTCAGGCCCAGTACCTGCGCAGCATTGTACAGATGCCGCTGGCCGCGCTAGATTTTCTAGCTGCCCCGGCCGGGGACCTGGCCCCCATCAACCAGATCATCTTCGCCATTACCTCAGCCAACCAGGCCCACAGCCGCTACAACCCCATTCCCCTGCACGTGCGGGCCATTGGCGTAGACCGCTTCGCCCGCCCCTTCGAGATGACCTTCGGCATCAGCTACCGCATCATCGCCATCCCCCACTACCAGCCCACCCCCCGCTTTGCCCGCTACACCCTGCGCGAAATCCAGGAGCAGACGGAAGGCAACCTGACCCTGACGCCGGCCAACTGCGTGGTGCTGTGCTCCACGCCGGCGGTCATCGAGCAGTACCGCGCACTAGGCTTCGCCATCCTGCCGGCCGAATTGGGCCAGCCCGGCACGGCCACGCCCAACGATCTGCTGCAAAAGCTGGTAGCCACCGGTGAAAACTGGTTTACCGATCGCGAACTACGCCAGGCACTCAGCCCGGCCACTTTTGACCTGTGGCAAGATTTCCCGGACATCCCGCGGCGCATTCTGCGGCTGTGGCGCGACCCGCTGCTCAATGACGAAGGCAGCCTGACCGGCGACCGGGATTACGCCAGCTACGCTTTTGGCATGAGCAACAACGAGATCATCACCGTGAAGTATAATGATATCCAGGCCGCCATTGTGCCGGGCAAAATTGTGGACGAGGGGTGCGGTGATGGGGCGCTGCTGGTGCCCATTGCCCGCGACTTTCCCGACTCCGACCTGATTGGCATTGAGATTACGGGCGAGTTCATGGCCCGGGCGCAAGAGCGGCAGCGGGCCGGCCACTTTGGCGGCAGCTATGTCCACTTTCACCAGCGCAACATCACCCAACAGATTTTTGAGCCGAACGCCATCGACACCACCATCTGTAATTCGACGGTGCATGAGTTGTGGTCGTATGGTGACCGGCAGGCCACGGTAGCCGCCTATCTGGCCAACAAGTTTGCCCAAACCCGGCCGGGGGGCCGCCTGATCATCCGCGACGTGGTGGGGCCGCCCGGCAAAGCGCAAGAGGTAGCCATGCGCCTCAATGACCAGGATGGCGTGAACGACGACATCTTCGCTGAGTTTGCCGACCCTGGCCACCTGGCGGCCCACCTGGCCGGCCTGAGCACCTATGCCCGCTTCCAGCGCTTTGCCCGCGATTTCCTGGCCGAGGCGCGGGCGACCGGCCGGCGCGGCCCGGAAACGGCCATCCGCTTCCGCGAAGCGCGCCTGCAGGGCGAGCTGTACATCCTCCTGGCCCTGAAGGATGCGGTGGAGTTCATGACCAAGAAGGATTACGTGAACAACTGGGCCAGCGAAATGCATGAGGAGTTCGCCTTTTGGGACTTTGCCGAGTGGCAGCAGGCGCTGCGGGCAGCCGGCTTCCGCATTGTGGCCGATGGCGACCGGCCGGCGTGCGGCTCCCGCGTTTACAGCAGCCAGTGGATTGTGGACCACCGCTGGCAGGGCAAAGTGGCCCTGTTCCAGCCGGCGGGCGACCAACTGCTGCCCCTGCCCTACCCGCCGACAAACATTGTGCTGGTCGGCGAAAAGAGTTAGCCAATGTATTGGCTTTCCGGCTAACCCGCTTCAAGGAAAAGCATATGACACAGACGACAATTTCCCCGGCCGGGCGGCAAGCCGCGCTGGCCCGCACCGGGGCTTATTATACAGCTTTCATCGCCCTGGGATTGGTCATGTCCTCGCTGGGGCCAACCTTGCCCGGGCTGGCCCAGAATGTGGGTGTGCCGTTGGGGCAGATCAGCCTGTTGTTCACGGCGCGCTCGTTGGGGGCGCTCATCGGTTCCTCGTCCATCAGCGGCTGGTTGTATGATCACCGGCCGGGTAACCCCGTGCTGGCCGTGACCCTGCTGACCATGGGGCTGCTCATGGCTGGTGTGCCCCTGGCGGGCTGGCTGCCGGTGCTGATCCTGCTGATGTTCGGCCTGGGACTGGCCGAGGCTACCCTGGATGTGGGTGGCAACACGCTGCTGATGTGGACCCACGGCGAGAAGGTGGGGCCGTTTATGAATGGGCTGCACTTCTTCTTTGGCGTGGGGGCGTTCCTGGCTCCGATTGTGGTGGCCCAAATGCTGCTGCTCACCAACGACATTCGCGGCGCTTACTGGCTGCTGGCCCTCTTTTTGCTGCCGGTAGCCCTGGTAATCGGGCGGCTGCCCAGCCCGGCCGGGGTGGCGACCAGCACGGCAGATGAGGGGGTCCCGGCCCGGCCGGGGAGTGTCCGGCTTGTCTTCCTGGTGGCCCTCTTCTTTTTGCTTTACGTAGGGGCGGAGGTTAGCTTTGGCGGTTGGGTGTACAGTTACGCCCTGGCTCTGGAACTGGGCACTGCCGCTTCCGCGGCCTACCTCACCTCCGCTTTCTGGGGTGCGCTGACTGTTGGCCGGCTGCTCTCCATCCCCATCGCCGGCCATTTCCGGCCACGCACCATCCTGCTGGTCGATCTGTTGGGCTGCCTGGCCAGCCTGGGGTTGATTTTGTCCCGGCCGGGGTCGGTGGCGGCGTTGTGGGTGGGCACGGCCGGGTTGGGGCTGTTCATGGCCTCGGTCTTTCCCACCACCCTGGCCTTTGCCGAGCGGCGCATGACCATCACCGGCCGGGTCACCGGCCGCTTCTTCATTGGCGCTTCCCTGGGCGGCATGAGCCTGCCCTGGCTGGCCGGCCAGTTGTTCGAGCGCGTCGGTCCCCAGGCTACCATGTGGGCCATCCTGGCAAATTTGCTGGTGGCCTGCGTCGTGTTCGTGCTGCTCATGACCGCTTCCCGGCACTAGAATAGAAATGGAGCACCCAAAATGACCGACAACAAAATCATCTACTCCATGATCGGCGTGGGCAAAATCATCCCACCCAACAAACAGATCCTCAAAGACATCTCCCTCTCCTACTTTTACGGGGCTAAGATCGGGGTCATTGGCCCCAATGGCTCCGGCAAAAGCACCCTGCTGCGCATTATGGCCGGCTTAGATCCCCAGCACCTGGGCGAAACAGTGATGTCGCCCGGCTACACCATTGGCTACCTGGAGCAGGAGCCGCTGATAGACGAGCGCAAGACGGTGCGCGAAGTGGTGGAAGAAGGGGTGCAGGAGATTGTCGATACCCTGCGCGAATTCGATGCGATCAACGCCCGCTTCAGCGATCCGCTGTCGGCCGAGGAAATGGACGCCCTCATCGAACGGCAAGGGCGGGTACAGGACAAGCTGGACCACCTGAATGCCTGGGACCTGGACAGCCGGCTGGAACTGGCCATGGATGCGCTGCGCTGCCCGCCGGGCGACATGCCGGTGAATGTCCTTTCTGGCGGCGAGCGGCGGCGGGTGGGCTTGTGCCGCCTGCTGCTTAAGGAGCCAGATATCCTGCTGCTGGATGAGCCAACGAACCACCTGGATGCCGAGTCGGTGGCCTGGCTGGAGCGCCACCTGCAAAACTACAGCGGCACGGTCATCGCCATTACCCATGACCGCTACTTCCTGGACAACGTGGCCGGGTGGATTCTGGAACTGGACCGCGGCCGGGGGATTCCCTGGAAGGGTAATTACTCCTCCTGGCTGGAGCAGCGGCAGGCGCGCCTGGCGCGCGAGGAGAAGGCGGAGGGACAGCGGCAGAAGACGTTGCAGCAAGAGCTGGAATGGGTGCGCCTGACCCCCAAGGCCAAACAGGCCAAGAGCAAGGCGCGCATCACGGCCTATAACCGCCTGCTGGAGCAAGATTCGGATCGAGTCCGCGAGATGCTGGAGATTTACATTCCGCCGGGGCCGCGCCTGGGGGATGTGGTTGTCCGGGCCGAGGCTGTGGCTAAGGGGTATGGTGACCGGCTGTTGGTGGAGAATATGAGCTTTGACCTCCCGGCCGGGGCCATTGTCGGCGTTATTGGGGCCAATGGGGCCGGTAAAACCACCCTCTTCCGCATGATCGTCGGCCAGGAACAACCCGACAGCGGCTACCTGACCGTTGGCGAATCGGTGAAGCTGGCCTACGTAGACCAGAGCCGCGACGATCTGGCACCCGACCTGACCGTCTGGGAGTCCATCTCTGGCGGCGAGGATCGCTTACAGTTGGGCGACCGCTCCGTTAACTCCCGCGCCTACGTGGCCCGCTTTAACTTTGGCGGGGCCGACCAGCAGAAAAAGGTGGGCAGCCTGTCCGGCGGTGAGCGCAACCGTGTTCACCTGGCACGCATATTGAAGTCGGGGGCCAACCTGCTGCTGCTGGACGAGCCGACCAACGACCTGGATGTGCACACCCTGCGCGCCCTGGAAGAGGCGCTCATCAACTTTGGCGGTTCGGCCATCATCATCTCCCATGACCGCTGGTTCTTGGACCGGGTGGCCACCCACACGCTGGCCTTTGAAGGAGACAGCCAAACCTACTGGTATCCTGGCAGTTACAGCGAGTACGAGGAAGACCGCCAACAGCGGCTGGGGGCGGCCGCCGACCGGCCGCACCGGCTGACCTATCGCAAGCTGCGACGGGCGTGACCGCCCATATTCCCGGCCTGATGGCCACGCCGACGGAAGATGGCGTTTGTGAGCTGCCGAGTCTATTCCTTCATGGCTGAGGGTTTACTGGCGGCTAGAGGCCTGCTGCCAGAAGTAGGCCGCAAACAGGGCCATCCCCAGCAGCAAGAAGAGGCCGCGCAGGTCGGTGAGGCCAGGCCAGGCAATGCTCAGCACGCCCACCAGCGGAAAGAGCAGCATCAGGCCGGCCACAACCCAACTGAGGCGTGTGTTGCGGGGCAGCACCAGGCCGTAGGCGTAGAGGGTGGTGAAGGACGCGGCCCACTTCAGATAGGAGAGCATGAAGATGAGCGTCAACGGCGGGTCGGGCAAGGGGGTGGCCTGGCGGGCCAGCAGGGCGTAGGTGATGAAGAAGCCGTTTTCGGTGGCGTCGAACAGGGCGGTGAGGATGCCCGCGCCAAAGCCGACCAGGGCCAGGGGGCGCACCCGGCCGGGCATCACCCCATACAGCGCGGCAAACACCATCAGGTAGCTCATAACAAACAGCGAGTCGGCGGCAAAGAAGCGCAGCATCTGGTCCGGGTAGGCAGTGATTGGCCGCACAAAGTCGGCCAGCGCCGTGGGCGGATAGCTGGGCTGCCAGGTTACCTCCCCGGCCGGGAGGGGCACACCAAACCCCATCATCAGCGCTGCCAAAAAAGCCACCAGCGCGGCAATCATGCCGGCGTACAACAATGTCTTGTTTTCCATTTTTCCCTCCGCTGCCAGCCGTGCACCAGCCGTTTGCCGCCAGTTATCCGGCGTTATCCCCAGTTTTCAGGCCCTCATGCACCGGCTTTTCAACTATTATCCACAGGAAGATGCCCCAAAGATAGCTCTTTTCCACAGCTTATCCACCACTGCCCTCGATAATAGACCGCCTGGCGGACCAGTCTCCTCTGGTAGACGGCTGCCGGGGATAGTGACTTGCCTGAATTTTAGGGGCTGACACGTTATCCACAGTTTACACTTTCCTAACAATTCCTGCATCATTTCCCGGCCGGGCTCTGGTACAATGGCAGCTATGTTGCGACGATTACAGGACCGGCTGCTGCTTTCCTACTTCCTGGTTATCGCCACCATCTTGTTGGCGATCAGCCTGCTGCTGCCCATCATCATCAACCAGTTCCGCAGCCGGCTGGCCGTTGGCCAACTACAGCTCATTGGCCGCGTGGCCGAGCTGGAGGCCGGCCGGCTGCTGCGCAGCGGGGCCGACATGCTGGCCGTGCAGCGCACCATGGGCCTTATTGCTGACTCCCAGGGTGTGCGCTTGCTGTTGGTTAACCCGGAAACGCAGCGCATTGTGTACGATAGCCAGCCTAACAGCGGTTGGGTAGGTCAGGACCTGTCGCAGATGGGCCAGTTGACGCGCCTGAGTGCCCGCAGCCAGGCGGATGGCCTGCCCAGTGGTCGTTTCCGAACGACCGACGGCGCGTTGTGGGATATTCACACCCAGCCGCTGAACCCGGCCGGGGCGCGCTCCCTGCTGCTCATCACCGGCCGGCCGGCGGATGGGGCCTTGTTGGCCATTACCGGTAACCTGCTCACCCCTCTGGTGCTCACCGGCCTGCTGGCCCTGATCCCGGCCGGGCTGCTGGCCTACTTCATCGCCCGCTCCGTCTCCCGCCCGCTGCAGCAGATGGCCACGGCGGCCGAGGCCATTGCCGATGGCCACCTGGACCAACAACTGTCGCCGGAAGGGCCAGACGAAGTGCGCCGCCTGGCCGAGGCGTTCAACTACATGAGCCAGCAAGTAGCGGCCGGGCAGCAGGTGCAGCGCGAATTCCTGAGCAACGTTTCACACGAATTGAAGACACCGCTCACCTCCATCCAGGGGTACAGCCAGGCGCTGTTGGATGGCGTGGCCGAGGAGCCGGCGGCGCGCACCCATGCGGCGCAAATCATTCACGATGAAGCGGGGCGCATGGCCCGTTTGGTGCAGGAGCTGCTGGACCTGGCCCGCCTTGAGTCGGGGCGGCTGAAGCTGAACCTGGAGCCGGTTGATTTGGGTGATTTGCTGACCGACGTGCAGCGTAATTTGCTGGTGCAGGCGCAGCAGCGCCGGGTGCAGTTAACGTTGGAGAAGCAGCCGGTGCCGCCGCTGGTGGGCGATCGGGACCGGCTGGTACAGGTGTTTACGAATCTGGTGGATAATGGGTTGGCCTACACCCCGGCCGGGGGACGGGTGCACATTGGGCTGCGGCTCCACAGCCCATCCGCGGTGGAAGTGACGGTGCAGGACACAGGGCCGGGGATTCCCCCGGAGGAGCGATCGCGTATCTTCGAGCGCTTTTACCAGGCGGAGAAGGCGCGGGCGCGCTCGTTGTCGCGCAGCGGGTATGGATTGGGGTTGTCGATTACGCGGGAACTGGTAGAAGCGCACCACGGGCGGATTGAGGTGCGCAGCGAAGTGGGGCGGGGAACATTGTTTCTGGTGCGCCTGCCGCTAACACAGGACCCGGCCGGGTCTACAGCGGTGCGCCGCCATTAACTGGCGGCACGGCGCGCAGCCTCTCCATGAACTCGCTGAGCATCATGGCCGTAGCCCCCCACACTTTGTGCGGCCCCACCTGGTAGAAGGGCACCTCCACGGCCATACCGCGCAGCTCCCACTGCTCGGATTGCTGCGTGGCCGGGTCTAACAGGTGGGCCAGGGGCACTTCCAAAATCTCGGCGACTTCGGCCGGGTCGGGATGCATGGTTACGGGCTGGCTGTGCCAACCTACAAACGGGTGGACCTCGAAATCGGATGGGGGAATGTAGAGGGTGGTCAATTGTCCCAGCAGACGCACCCCGGCCGGGGGAATGCCCACTTCTTCATGTGTTTCGCGCAGGGCGGTGGTGGCCAGGCTCTCCTGCGCTTCCCGTCGCCCGCCGGGGAAGGAGATCTGGCCGGCGTGGGATTGCAGATTCTCGCGCCGCCGGGTGAGTACTACGTGCCAGGCGTTGTTCTTGCAGTAGAGCAGCAATAGAACGGCTCCCTGGCGGGGTTGACCGGGTGTCCCGGCCGGGCGGCGGGTGACGCGCGCGGTGGGCATCAGGCGGGCGTGGGCCGCCGCACTGTCAAACTGCGGCAACTGCAAGGCGTGTTCAATATCGACCAGGGTGATCATTGGCAGCTTATGGCTGTGCTTATGGCTGTGCTTATGGCTCTGCTTATGGCTCTGCGTATGGTTGGAACAGGTAACCCACGCCCCGTTCGGAGATGATGTATTCATGGGCCAGGGTGTGGCGCAGCAGCTTGCGCAGTTTGCTGCGCAGCCGGTGTACGTGCACGTGCAGGCGATCGTCGTAGGCGATTTCGCGCGGCCACATGCGGCGCAGCAAATAGTCGGTGGTCACGACCTCGCCCGGTTGGCGCAGCAGGATGTAGAGTAGCTTGGTTTCGGTGGGGGTAAGGGAGACGCTTTTGCCGCCGCGCAGTATGGCCTGGCGCAGCGGGAAATGGACTTGTAGTTGGCTGTCGGCCTGGATGGGCGCCCCGGCCGGGAAGGGAAAGACCCCCACACGGCTCAACACACGGCGAATGCGGGCCACCAATTCCGAAGGGCTGAACGGCTTCAGGACGTAATCTTCGGCATAGTTCTCGATGGCCTCCACAATTTTCGCCTCATCCTCCAGGGCAGTTAACATAATAAGCGGCAGGTCGCTGTAGCGCAAGACCTGGTCGCTGAAGGCGAAGCCATCCATGCCCGGCGGCATATGATAGTCGACCACCGCCAGGTGGGGCAGCCCGGCCTGCCTGATGTACTGTAGACCTGCCTCGGCTGAGGTAACGGTAACCACTTCAAAGCCGGCGGCCTGGAGTGTGTGCTGCAATATCTGCAGGGTTTCTATGCTGTCGTCCAGCGCCAGGATGCGCTGGGGGATTGCCTTGTCTTGCATGCAGAACCTGTTGCCCGGCCGGGCGACCCAACAATTGCCGCCCGGCGATTACGTGGCCGGCCAGGAAAAGCATCTGCCTTCCTGATGCGTCCGGACCCCGGCCGGGCGCATGCTTCTGGGCGACTCAGCCAGATATTCTACCACATTTCAGTTGCCAGGCGGCTCCTATGGGACGAACAGCCTATCCACCGGCCAGGCGACAAGCTGGCCGGCGGATAGGCTAGCCGGCTGACCCACTAAATTATGGGCGAATCCCGTTTGGGCGTGGTAAACTGTGGCCCGTATGGCTATTGTTTACCTGGGGATTGCCTGGTTCGCCGGCATCTGGCTGGCAGCCACCTGGCCCCAACTGCCGTGGTTTGTCTGGCTGGTGGGGATGTTGGGTGGGGTTGTGCTGGCACTGTGGGTCCGCCGCCATGACGTGCGGCTGGGACTGGCGGTGGCTTGCCTGGCCGCCGCCGCGGCCGGCGGGGGGCGCTACAGCCTGTCGGTGCCCACCATTGATGAAGCCCACGTCGCTTATTACAACGATGCCCAGGAGGTCACGCTGACCGGGTTGGTGGTGGATGAGCCAGACGTGCGTGACCGCGGTGTGAATTTGCGGGTGCAAGTGGAGACGTTGGCGGTGGGTGATGAAGCGCCCCGGCCGGTGACTGGCCTGGTGTTGGTACAGGCCCCACGTTTCCCGGTGCTTAACTACGGCACGCGCTTCGAGGCCACCGGCCGGTTGGAAACCCCGCCTGAAGATGAGCAGTTCAGCTACCGGGCCTATCTGGCCCGGCAGGACATCTACAGCCTGATGACCTGGCCGCGCCTGACCGTACTGGCCGAAGGAGAGGGCAGCCCGCTGTATCATGCCATCTACGCCTTCAAGGGGCGGGCCCAGGACACCATTAACCAGCTGATCCCGGAGCCGCAGGCCGCCCTGCTGAGCGGCATCTTACTAGGCAATGACAATGGCTTGCCGCCCGAACTGGTGCAAGATTTTCGCAACACCGGCATGACGCACATTATCGCCATTTCCGGCTTCAACATCGCCATTCTGGCGGGCATTCTGGTGGGCCTGTCTGACCCGTTGTTTGGCCGGCGGGGGGCGGTGGTCGTTACCCTGCTGGGCCTGACCTTGTACACGCTGTTGGTGGGGGCAGATGCTTCCGTCGTGCGCGCGGCGATCATGGGGGGCATCTACCTGGTGGCCGCCCGCTACCTGGGGCGGCCCAACTTCGCTTTTGCGTCGCTGTTTCTCGCCGGCATTCTAATGACGATACTCCGGCCGCAGACGTTGTGGGATGTGGGTTTCCAGCTCAGTTTTATGGCCACCCTGGGGCTGATGCTCTATGGCACCCCCTTCACTCGCTGGACTGAGGCCCGGTTGGAGCGGCTGGTGGGGCGGGACCTCACCCGCCGGATGATGGGCTTGTTGTCGGAAGCGGTATTGATTACCCTGGCGGCGCAGTTGCTGACGCTGCCGCTGATGTTTTACTATTTCCAGCAGTTTTCATTGATTAGCTTTCTGGCCAACATCTTGATCTTGCCAGCTCAGCCGGGGGTGATGATTTGGGGCGGGTTGGCGACGCTGCTGGGAATGCTTTTTTTGCCCGTGGGGCAGTTGTTTGGCTGGCTGGTCTGGCTGTTTCTGACGTATACCATTGTGTTGGTGCGGGCGCTGGCCCAGGTGCCGTTTGCGGTGATTCCGGTGTCGCTCTCCCCGGCCGGGTTGTTAACCCTCTACACCCTCATCCTGGGCGTGACCTGGCTGGCCGGGCAGAAGCCGGCAGTGCGCCAGATGATCTCCGGCCGGGTGCGGCAAAACCTGACCCAGCGCAGCATCTTGCTCTTTAGCCTGGTGGCGGCGCTGCTGGTCTGGCAGTGGGCCAATACCCAGCCCGACGGCCAACTGCACGTGGCCTTTCTTGACGTGGGCCAGGGGGATGCGACCTTCATCCAGACCCCCAGCGGCCACCAACTGCTTATTGATGGCGGCCTTAATCCCACCGTTCTCAACGACCAGTTGGGCCGGCAAATGCCCTTCTGGGACAAGCATATCGACCTGGTGGTGGCCACCCATCCCGACGCCGATCACGTTTCCGGCTTGCCCGGCGTATTCGACCGGTATCACGTCGATCTGCTGATTACAGATGGCGAGTTGGCCGAGGCGTCACCTATCTACAGCGTGGTGTTACAGTCAGCCGACCAGCATGGGGCAACCATTCACCGGGCGCAGGCCGGGGAGGTGATCGACTTCGGCGATGGCGTTGTGTTGGAGGTGCTGCATCCGGGCGACACGCTGGATCTGGAGGACCGCAATGAGAATTCGGTGGTGCTGCGCCTGGTATATGGCCAGTTTACCATGCTGCTAACCGGCGACGCAGGGGAGGCCGCGGAAGAGGATGTGCTGGACACCGGCCGGGATGTGCAGTCGCTGGTCTTCAAAGCGGGCCATCACGGCTCGCGTACATCCAGCAACGAATTCTTCTTGGCCGCCGTTCAGCCGCAGATCATGGTGATCTCGGCCGGGAAGGACAACCGCTACGGCCATCCACATGCTGAGGTCTTGCAGCGCGCGGCTGACATTGGGGCCGTTGTGCTGCGCACCGATGAAATGGGCACGATTGAACTGGTCACCGACGGCCAGCAGATGTGGTGGCAGGCCCGGCCGTAGCCGCAGTTGAGCATTTCCCCATTCCGTTCTACAATCAGCAGTAACACGCTGGCTGACCGAACAGGCTGCCGGCTGGCGCAGTGCGCCAGTGACCGGGCCGGTAACCAAATGGGTGGCATAGGCCCGGTCTCTGCACAATTCAAGAGGATAGACGATTGCTCAAAAAACCACTCTTATTGCTGCTCCTGCTGCTGGCCCTGAGCGCCTGCCGCCAGGATGAGGCCGTGCCCACGGCAACGCCTACCACTGCTGCCGTGGTGGCGACGGCCACGCTGCGCCCGGTGCCAACGGCCACGCAGGTGCCAACTACGACTCCTTCGCCGACGCCGGAACCGCTGCAGCCTGTGTTGGAGGTCAGTAATCAGGTAGTGGGTGAGGATGGCCGGCTGACGGTGGACCAGGTGGTGGCGGTTGTTCCGGGCTGGTTGGTGGTTGCAGCTGACGATGCGGGGCAGCCTGGGGCGATCTTGGGCCGGTCTCCGGTGTCTGCGGGGCCGCATTCGGATGTCGTGGTGACGATTGATCCTTACCGGGCGACGCCGCTGCTGCACGTGGCGCTGCACCTGGACGCAGGGCAGCCGGGTGAGTTTGAGTATCCGGGGGTGGATGAGGTGGTGACGACCCCGGCCGGGGCCGTTGTGGCGACGTTTGCGGCGGATATCCAGGTGCTGGTGCCGGCGCTGGTGGTGGCCGATCAGGCCATGGATGATAGTAACCAGGTTGTGGTGGCGCTGGTGGTGGCGCCTGGTCCGGGATGGGTGGCCGTTCACCAGGATGTGGCTGGCGAACCTGGGCCGGTACTGGGTCAATCCCCAGTGCAAGCCGGGGAAAACGAGAACGTGGTGGTCAAATTCCCGTGGCGCAGCGCGACCACCCAGCTTCACGCGGTTCTCTACAGTGATGCGGGCGAACCTGGTATCTTTGAGCACCTGGAAGCGGATGTGCCGGTGGTCATTAACGGCGTGCCTGTCCGGGCCCAATTCACGGTGCAGTTGCCGCCGGATGTGTTTGTACTTAACCAACCGGTGGTCGACAACCAGATTGTGGTGGAACGGGTGGTGGTGAATGAACCGGCCTGGCTGGTGGTGTACACGGACCTGAATGGCTCTGTGAATCTGATTGTGGGCCAGGTGCTGCTGTCTCCGGGGGTGACTGAGGGTGTGCTGGTGCCGTTGACCGGCCGGGACAAGACGGCGGTGATGCACATTATGCTGCACGAAGACAGCGGCACGGCTGGTACGTTTGAGTACCCGGCCGGGGATCAGCCGCTGCGCTACGAGGGACGGTTGCAGCTCTTCTCCTTCCGCACCGAGGCGGGCAACTATGTGATTACGGCTGACCAGGCGCTGCTGGATGGTGATGCGATTGTGGTGCCGCTGGTGGTGATGGACACGCCAGCCTGGGTGGTGGTGCAGGCGGAGGCGGATGGCGTGCCGGGCGCGATTCTTGGCCAGACGTGGGTCCCGGCCGGGGTGAATCGGGGTGTCTTGGTGACCATCGATCCAGGCCAGGTGACCGAGACGTTGTACGTGACGCTGCACATGGATGGCGGTGAGCTGGAGCTGTTTGAGTATCCCGATGGTCCGGACCTGCCGCTGCAGCGTAACCGTACGCCTGTGCGTGCTCCGTTCCGCGTGTTGGCTGTCCCGGCCGGGTAATAGGACAATGGGTCGCACGCCCTACGAAAAGCCGTCTGTAACCATTTTGACCCTGTTTTTGCCCTGTATGGCAACGAACTTGGCCCCGGTAAGCATGAAGTTTGTCAGCAAAAAAGGTGCCAAATGCAATATTGCGGCTCTGAATGGTTGGCGAGTCGCCCAATGCCTGCTAAAATGTTGGTGTATTTGGGCACCTTAAATCAGCCATCATCGTTGATGACATTTGGGCCTGACTGCACGTTAATTGCACAGGAGATAATTTGGGAGGGTCCCGAATTGCTGTGGACAAGGAGGGTTATGGTCTGAACTACATGCGTCTTTGGTTGACAGTTGTTATTAAGTTCACTATAATCCAGTTCGTTCTTGTGCCGAACTCTCTTGTGTCAGGAGTTACTTTACGAAAGCTGTATTAGTCCACATGAAACAAGTAAGATTGCCTTGTGTTCAGCTTTTTCGGGTTCAGTAAGTCCTCGGGAAAATGGCTCGGAACACCATAAGCTAGTCTTAAAAGCCTGTGCGGCTGTTAAGTCTCATCATTTAAGGAATAAGGAGAGATTTAAATGAAGAAACTAAGAATTGCTATTCTGTTGACGCTGCTGATCGGCCTGTTGGTTGTCGGTAGCGCCTCCGCTCTTCAGATCGTCAGCTACGACGACACGGCGTCGGAAATCGATCATGAGTATGGCGACAACAATGATGCCAGCCTCATCTGCAACGGTAACTTCGACCTGTGGAACGCCGATGGCACCCCGGAGTGTTGGGAAGTCTGGGCTGACACGAAGTCCGGTTGGCATGAAGCGCACCTTGCTGAGATGGATTATGCCTACGGTGGTGAAATCGATGGCGAATATCCCTTCAACAATGCGATGGGCTTCTTTGTTCGTAACGTTGGCGGCTCTGGCCCGTTCTGGGTTGGCGCTTACAATGCCTTGGACAACCTCACCGAGGCCGGTTACTACTGGGTAGAAGTGCACGCCACCATGTGGGGCGGCTATCCCCAGATTCAGTACGGCAACGGTTTGCTGACGGTTGACGGTATGCTGGCGAACTCCGTGGCCTTCTACGGCTTCGGCACCAGCGAAGACCCGGCCAGCGTTGACTCCTGGCACGAACTGTTTGTGAACTACTATGACTACGGTGTACCTGGTGCGGTTCCCTGCGCCAACCCGTGGGAAGAGTGCTACCAGCTCGGTCGTTATGAGACCGTGTATCTGGACCCGAGCGAAGGCCCCCTGTACTTGCACCTGCAAGCCGGCCAGAAGTTCAGCACCTTCAACGTGTGGACCGTGTTCGGTTTCGATGACATCCTCATCGTTCCCGCCGATGCCGAAGCTGACGACCTGAGTGGTTGGTGGCTGGCTGGCGCGATTGGTTGGGACCAGGACGCCTCGCGTTAATCCGAACCAAATCAGTTAACAGCGTTTGAGATCGCGGGTTGGTTCTGAACCAGCCCGCGATTTTTTCTGTCTTGATCTTTTTGCACATGAAGTGATGAATTATGAACAATGACTTGTCAGGATGGGCGTTGCTGCGGATACCAGACCGGCGGCAGTGTCGCAAGATCGCCGTGGCCGTTGGGCTGCTGGCGCTCATTTTTCTGGCAGCTTGTGGTGGTAACGAAGCTGCCAGTCCTCCTCCTCCCACCGATGTACCCCCTGCCACGGAAGTGGCTGTTGAAGAACCCACCGTGACTCCGTCACCGGTTCCGGCGACGGCCACAACAACTGCCGAGCCTGAGGCCGCGCCCACAGAGCCTGCGCCCACAGAGACCGTGGAGCCGACTGTGCCGCCGACGGCAGTCGCTGAGGATTCGGTCACGGCCACCCCGGCCGGGAGTCCGGCGGGCATGGTCTTTGTGCCGGGTGGCGTGTTTAGCATGGGAGATGACCCGAATGCGCTCCTGGAGGAGTGCCAGGATTTCCGTGGGGGCTGCCAGATTCGCTTGTTTTCCCCGGCCGGGCCGGTCCACGAAGTCTCCGTCAATCCGTTTTATATTGACAGCTACGAAGTGACCAACCAGGCCTATGCCATGTTCCTGAATGAAATCGGTGGCCACGAGGGCAACTGCTTTGAGCAAGACTGCCTGGATTTGGGCGAGAATGCGGTCCAGTTGGGCGATGACGGCCAATATGTTGTGGCGGCCGACTTGCAGGAACATCCCGTGGTTGGCGTAAGCTGGTTTGGCGCGGCGACCTTCTGCCAGTGGCGTGGTGCGCGCCTACCCACGGAGGCTGAATGGGAAATGGCGGCCAGTTGGGACCCGGAAGCGCAGACCAAGACGCGCTACCCGTGGGGCGACACGTTTGATCCCACCGCCACCAATTTCTGCGATGTCAACTGTGAGGCGCATGATTACGCTGACAAGGAAGCTGATGACGGCTATGCGCAGACTGCGCCCGTTGGCAGCTATGAGGCGGGCCGTTCGCCCCTGGGGTTGTTCGACATGAGCGGCAACGTTTGGGAATGGGTCTTGGATTGGTTTGACCCAGCCTATTACGACGTGTCAAATGGTGACAACCCCAGAGGACCGGAGACGGGTGAAATTCGCGTGGTGCGGGGTGGTTCCTGGTTTGATACCGGTAACTTTACTTCGGCTGTCTTCCGCACCGGCATTCCCCCGGAATTGTATGACGACACGCTGGGTTTCCGCTGTGCGGCTGATGGTTGATTGGTTCGATAATCTCGTGGGGGGAGCCAGCAACCTATTGTTGTGCGCGCTATGGTCGGTCCCCGGCCGGGGCTGCTTACGTTAGCTACAGATAAGCAAGCGAATCCGTGGGGCAGTGACAAAACCCGGCCGGGTTGACGAATGGCCCGCTATTTGCTATGAACTGTTATCCTTCACGTGAGATTTGGCGAAGATGAAGATTTCAAAACGACTGCTGCTGCCATTACTGATATTGCTGCTTCTGACGCTGGCCGCGTGCAATGCGGCCGATGAGGCCGGCACCCAACCCGAACTGCCGGCCAACTTCACGCGCTTCGACAAGCCGGAGATCGGCTTCTCCTTTGGCTACCCACAAGATTGGGCGATGCGCGAAGGGCCGCGCGGTTTTGCTGTTGTTTCCCAGGAATCCTATCTGGATAATCCCAGCATCACCGTGGAGAATCGTGGCGCAATTGTGACTATTGGCCTGGGTAAAGTGGATCAGATTGAGAGCGAGAATCCGATTGACATTGCCAACAAGCTGCTGGAAGCCAGTGGGGCCGCGGGGAACATGGAGATGCTTCAGGCACCGACCTCTACTTCGGTCAATGGACAACAGGCGGCGGTGGCCACCTTTCGCAGCCAGACGCCGGAGGGGCTTAGCCTGACGCAGAAGCTATATGTCATTCGCAAGGATGATCGCGTTGTGACGGTAACGACTTCCGTCCCCACCGAGAATGAGGCGCAATATGGCCTGGTCACGGAGTCCATTGTCAACAGTATCCTGATCACGCCGATTGCTGCGGCCCCGGCCGGGGGGTAAGCTGCCCCGTAAGCGTGGAATCGATGTCTGGGGGCAGCCGGCGTCATGAATGGAATTTTTAAGCATGAGTTTGCAAAGACAATTGGTTGGTAAGGGGTTTTTACAACTAGGTATTTTGGCGGGTTTGTTGTTGCTGTTGCTGGCCGGCTGCCAGGCTGAGCCGGTACCAGAGCCGACCCTGGCACCAACAGCTGCCACCCTTTTGCCGCCTACGCCCACAGCCCTGGCGCTGCCTACCCTAATCCCCACCGAAGCCCCGCCACCCACGGCGACGCCCGAACCTGGCCCCACCGCCACCCTGGCCCCACCGCCCACCCCCACACCCATCGCCCATACCGTGCTGGACGGTGAAACACTATCTGATCTGGCGGTGCGCTATGGGGTGAGCGTGCCGGAGATTAGCGCCGCCAACGGCCTGGCCGGCGATGTGATTGTTGTGGGGCAGGTATTGACCATTCCCAATCAGACGGTGGGGAGCGACCCGGCCGGGGTGCAGACCAGCGACCTACCCACCTACGTGGTCGAGGAAGGCGATTCCTTTGCCTCGGTGGCGACCGAGTACGGCATTCCGCCGGAAACTTTGCAGGCCGCCAACCCCCAGATTAGCGACCCCAACACCGTCCAGGTGGGCACCGTGCTCTACCTGCCGCTTGGGGCCGGCGAGTTCCACTACGTGGTTGCCGGCGACACCCTGGGCGGGATTGCCGTGCAATATGACGTTTCCCTGGACGACCTGGCCCGTGAAAATGCCAAAGAACTAGACCTGAACAACCTTAACCTGATCTATCCCGGCACCATTCTCAAGATTCCGCAGAGCGGCGAGGTCGCGGCCGGCTACGACTGCAGCCCGCAGCCGCCGCGCGCCGGTGTCATCGAATACACCGTGCAAAACGGTGAACGGCTGCTCTGCCTATCACAGAAATTCGGTATCTCTATGGCCACCTTGTTGTGGGCCAACGAGAATCGCATCGTGGGCGAAGGCGCTTTCCAGGATGGCGTCACCCTGCTCATCCCGCCCACCGATGGGGCGCTCTACACCATCAGCGAGGATGACCTGGCCAGCGACACGAAGCTAGAGGATTTGATGGCCTGGTACGACGTCACCCAGTTTGCCGACGTGCAAGATCAAGATGGCAACCCGGTGACCGGCCCCTTGAGCGAAGTTGGGCAGCTGCTCTTTTTGCGCAACGCCAACCCGCTGGCCGGCCGGTATGAACCACCCATCATTGTCTCCGTCCCCACCCCCGAACCACCCCCCGTGGCCAGTGGTGACGGCGGCAGCCTGGTCCCAGGTGATCCCGGCACCGTTTACATTCCCCCGGCCGTTACCCCGCTGGACGGCGGATTGACGCCCAAGACGGTGCCCTGGCGCACCAACTACGAGCTAGACACCGGTTTCTGTGACCTTACCGACGGCGCCGGTTGGAGCGGGTCGTTAAGCTGGCCGGTGGGCAGCCGCGAAGTAAACGATGGTCGTGGCTTTGGCCCCAATCATCGCGGCATCGATATCAATGTTGCCGTAGGCACGCCTGTGTACGCTATGGAAAGCGGCGTGGTGGTTTGGGCGGGTTTTAACGTCTATGGCTTTGGCAACCTGGTAGTGCTGGCCCACGGCAATACCTACCAGACTTACTACGGTCACCTGTCGGAAGTGTTTGTCGGTTGTGGGCAGACGGTATCGCGGGGCGGTCTGGTGGGCACCTCCGGGCAGACTGGCTTGAGCACCTGGCCGGCGCTGCACATTGAGGTGCGCTATGGCGGCCTGGCGTATGATCCTATGCGCTGGCTGCCTTAGGCGGGTTGCCGGCTTCAGGTTGCGCGTTGAAGAGTATGAGCCGTGGCCGGTGAATCTGGGTCGTTACCATCGTTGGGGGGCTGGGGGCGATTGTGGCATGCGCCGGCGACCTGGTTGGTGCTGGCGCTGCTGGCTTACCTGGCCGCGGCCGGGCTAATGTATGACGAGCAGTCGCTGGCCCCTCATTACATCCATCTGGCCGATGCCATGCTGCACGGCCAACTCCATTTGCTGACGACGGAAAACCTATATGACCTGCTGGTGGTGGGTGACCGGGCTTACGTGGCCGGTTCGCCTATGCCGGCGATCATGATGATGCCGCTCATCGCCATCTTCAACAATGAGTTCAGCGATGTGCTGTTCAACGTGGTGATTGCGGCGCTGAATGTGGCCCTGGTGCAGCACTTGTTCCGCAAGCCGTGGCTGACGCTGCTGTTTGCGGTGGGCACGCCCCACCTGCTGATGGCGGCGCTGGGTTCGGTGTGGCTGACGGCGCACGTGGTGGCGATCTTGTTTGGACTGCTGGCCGTGGGGGCGGCGCGTGGGCGGCATTGGCTGTGGGCGGGGGTGTGGCTGGCTTGTGCCGGGCTGGCCCGGCCCACGCTGCTCTTTGGCGGGGTGTTTTTTGGTTTGCTGATCTGGTTGGTGTACCCCGGCCGGGATCGTCTCCGCCCCCTCATCCTTTTTGCCCTACCCATGCTGCTGGGCGTGGCCGCCCATGCCGCCTACAACCAGGCCCGCTTTGGCTCTCCGCTTGATTTTGGCTATGAGTACACGGCCGGGGCGGAGAACATCACCGGCACCTATGCCCGCTACAGCGGCTTCAATCCCCGCTTCTTGCCCTGCAACCTGTTCGTCTCCCTGGCCAACCCACCGGAAGTGAATGGCTACGTGCCGCCGGTGCTGTACCGCTGGTGCGACCACCTGCTGGAGGGCGTAGACCTCAGCGATCGCTCGGCGCCGGTTGTGCCCAATCCGCTGGGGATGAGCCTGTTCCTGGTGACGCCGGCCTTTTTGCTGCTGTTCATGGCCCGGCGGCGCGATCCGCAAACGCTGGCGGCCTGGGCCGGCGTGTTGGCGGTGATGGTCCCGCTGTGGATGTACCACAACACCGGCTCGCTGCAGTTTGGCTACCGCTATTGGATGGATGCTGCGCCCTTCTGGCTGCTGCTATTGGCGGAGAATGTGCGGCCGGTGGGGGCGAAGGGGGAACTGGCCCCGGCCGGGTTTCTAAACACGCTCGACCGCTGGCTGTGGCAACTGAAGAACCCCCTTATTGTGGCCTCGGTGGCCATCAACGTGTGGGGGTTCCTGTGGCTGTACAAGATATTTGTGGGGGTTTCCTGGCTGGCTTTGCTGCAGGGTGCGCCCCGCTAGCGTCCGAATGCTTCCCGCGCCAGGTCGACCATGTCGCCCAGCACCCCGGCCGCGGTCATCTCTACGCCCGCGCCCTTGCCGGCGATTAGCAGGGGTTCGTCGTTGTAGCGGCCGGTGCGGAAGCTGATGTACTTGAGGTTGGCCAGGGCGCTGCCCATGGGCACCGGCCGCAGCCCCACCGTCCCCTGGCCAGCGGACAACTCGGCCACGTAGCGCAGCACCTCGCCGGCCACCCCGGCCGCGTTCACCCGGTCCCGCAGGGCGGGGTCCAGAGCCACGGCGGCGGCCATGAACTCGCGCACCGACAGGTGAGCCAGGGCCGAGGGGTAGAGCGACTCCACCTGGATATCGTTTTCTTCCAGCGGCCAGCCGGCCATCCGCCCCAGAATCATCACTTTGCGCATCACGTCCCGGCCGGCCAGGTCTTCACGCGGGTCTGGTTCGGTGTAGCCGCGCCCCTTGGCCGCGGCCAGGGCACGGGAGAAGGGCACGCCTTCGTCCATTTGCTGGCAGATGAAGCCCAGGGTGCCGCTGAGCTGCCCCTCGATGCGCAAGATGGGGTCGTTGGTGTCTAGCAGGTAGCGCAGGGTGGCGATGACTGGCTGGCCGCCACCCACGGTGGATTCGTGCCGCAGCAGGGGGTGGTTGAAGTAGCGGCGGGCGGTTGGCCAGGGGCCGGCCAGGGGTTTCTTGTTGGCCAGCACCACGCCATAGCGCCGCTCCAGGGCGAAGTCAAGCACCGGCTCCATCCCGTCGCTGGCGGTGACGTCGACGATGATGACGTTGTTGAGCCAGGCGGCTTCGGCTTGCTGCACGATCTCCAGGTTCCCCGGCCGGGGTTGGTCTCCCAGCGGCTGGCGCTCTTGTTTGGCCGCCACCGCGGCCAGGAGCTGCTCATTGCTCAGCCCCTGCGGCTGCCACAGCCAGTGGTGGCTGTCGGCCAGGGCCACCAGTTCAAAATGGCAGGCATTGCGGGCCAACATCTGGTCGCGGCTGGCCACAATCTGCTGTACCAGGGCGCGGCCCACGCCGCCAACGCCGAATAAGATGACCGGAATGTGTTTCATGGGGTGATGTGGTTAGTTGACGGTGACCGGAATCTCGCTGGAGAGGGTGGCCCAACTGCCGCCACCCGCTTTGCAGGCGTTCACGTCGGCATCGAAGCAGATGGCCAGGCGCAGTGTGTAGCTGCCCGACTCGGGCAGATCGATGTGGTCGCGCCATTCCAGGCCATTGACTGACAAGACTTCGTTGCCCCAACTGGCCTGGAACAGGTCCGGCCGGTCCGCGCCATTCTTACGCGGCATGACGCCCAGGGCGCCAAATTCAACGGGGAAGCCAGCGTTGTTGACGACATTGAAGTTGAACCAGATGGGCTGGCTGACGCGGAAATTGGGTCCTTCCTCAATGAAGAAGGCCGTAGCGACTACGCCGCGCGTATCGGCGGGCGGCGGGGGTGGCGGGGCCGGCGGGGCGGTGGTGCTGGTGGGGGCCGGCGGCGGGTTGGTGGGCAAGATAACGACCGGAGCCGGGGTGTTGGTGGGGGTGGGGGCCGGGGTGTCGGTGGGCAGTGGGGTGTTGGTGGGTACGGGCGTGTCGGTGGGGGTGTTGGTGGGCAGTGGGGTGTTGGTGGGCACCACGATGATGTCTGGTGGGGGCATTACCTCGCTGACCTCTGTGGCCTCGCCTTCGACGGCGGTGGTTGCTGTGGCCTGGGAGGTGGCGGTGGCCTGGCCACCGATGCCGGCCAGGCCGTTGGGGAGAACGGCACTGGCGACCAGAACGGCACCGGTGCACAGTAGTAGCAGGACGACTAGCACGCCAATCGCCGCAATGAGGGTTGTTTGTTTGTTCATCCTATCACCATTTCAAGATTAGGGTCTACCAGATTTCGTTTTTGGTGAGGTTGTCCGGCAACCTCGGGTCTGTAAAATGCGACTGTTGATTATAGCGCCCGGCCGGGACAGGACAAAAAATGAGAGGCCCCGCTCCTGGGAGCGGGGCCTCTCGGGGGCACCGTAGCGCTACAGACTCACTGAAGGAGGTAGCGCTACGGTGCAACTAGGACTATAACTATCCATAAGCACCACCTCCTTTTCTATAGGATGGCAGCGCAGCTTGGGCTGCTAATGTATCTGATAATGGCTGAGATTATGACATAGGCTGGCCATGCTGTCAACCTGCCAGATCGCGCAGGGCGGCCAAGACCTGGTCTACCTCCTGTGGCGTGTTGTAGTGGACAAAGCCAATGCGCACCAGACCCCCTTTGTCTAGTAGTCCCAGCCGCTCCATTACAGCAATGGCGTAGTAGTGGCCATCCCAGACGAAGATGCCTTTTTGCCCGAGGTAGGCGGCGACCCCGGCCGGGGTGTGGCCGGCCAGGCTCACGGCAAAGGTGGGGGTGCGCTCGGCCAGGCGTTCGATGTCGGTCACGCCGTAGACGCGCAAACCGGGGACGCGGGTGGCCCCGTGCAGAAACTGCATACTCAGCGACATCTCATATTCTTTGATGCGCTGCATGGCCAGCTTGAGTTGGGCGCGGCGTTCTGGCCCGGCGGCGGCACCGATGGCCGCCAGGTAGTTGACGGCGGCGGTGACACCGGCCAGGCTTTCGAAGCTCTGGGTGCCGGTTTCCCACTTCCCGGCCGGTTTGTTGGTGGCGGGGCGCACTTTGTAGGCGGTCAGGCTGTCTAGCAGCTCGTATTTGCCGTAGAGGACGCCGGTGTGGGGGCCGAAGTATTTGTAGGTGGAGCTGACCAGGAAGTCGCAGTCCAGGGCTTGCACGTCGATGAGGCCGTGCGGGGCGTAGTGGACGGAATCCACGTAGGTTAGCGCCCCAGCTTCGTGGGCCAATGCTACCGCCCGCTTCACGTCGGTGATGCTGCCCACGGCGTTGGAGGCGTAGGTGATGGCCAGCAGGCGGGTTTTGGCGTTGAGCAGTTCGGGTAGGGTGTCCAGGCGCAGGGTACACCCGGCCGGGTCAAAATCCAGCCAGCGCACGGTTACGCCTCTGTCTTCGGCCGCCATGAGCCAGGGGGAGATGTTGGCGTCGTGGTCCAGGCGGGTGACGATGATCTCGTCGCCGGGCTGCCAGGTGCGAGCAATGGCCCGGCTGATGGCGAAGGTGAGGCTGGTCATGTTTTGGCCGAAGACGATCTCTTCTGGGCAGCGGGCGTTGTAGAAATCCATCATGGCCAGGCGGGCCGCATCGACGATGGCGTCGGTGCGAGCGCTGGTGAGGAAGGGGCCGCCGTGGTTGGAGATGCCCAGCGTGTGGGCTTCACTGATGGCATCAATTACGCGCTGCGGCACCTGGGTGCCGCCGGGGCCGTCCAGGAACACGGCCGGGTGGTCGTTAACGGTTTGCTGCAGCGCCGGAAATTGGGCGCGCAAAAGAACAGGGTTGAAGGAGCTGGTTTCGGTTTGCATGGGATAATGATAGCGCATATGCTGCGGTTTGGTTACTGTCTGTGCCTTGAATTGGCCGCGGTGAGGCCAGTTTTACCCAGGGCAAAACTCGGCTATAATAAAGTTGATTCTTGTTCCCGTGGCCGCCATGTGGGCCAGGTTGCCGGCGGTGGACAAAAACAGAGCCCCCTAAAAATGTGTCGCTCAATTGTGACGGGAGTGAAAAATGCGCCAGAGCAAAGATCTCATTGGGAAGCCGGTGATCACCCTAGATGAAGGCCGCTTTTTGGGCAATGTTAAGGATGTTTTTCTGGACAAGGATTTGGAATGGCTGGCGGGCATCCATTTGGGGCGCGAGGGGTTGATCCGGCGCAAGAATCTGCTGATTCCTCGTGGGGAGGTGGCGGTGTTTGGTTTGGACGCTATCCTGGTGAAGAGCGCCGAGTCTGTGACCGATGATAAGGAGACCAGTGCCGCCCGGCAGTGGCTGTTGTTGGATAAGCTGCAAGGGCGGATGGTAGATACGCCGGGCGGCACCAAGGTGGGGGTTGTTGGGGACGTTATTGTAGACGAGGAAGCGCGGATTATTGGTGTTAGCCTGTCTAAGGTTTATGTGGAAGGGCCAATCGCGGAGCAGCGGGCTGTTTCGCGCACGGCGGTTGTTGACCTGGGTGATGAGGATGGGGTGATGACCATTGACCTGGCTAAAGCGGAGCAGGCAGATAATGAACCGGTGGCCGGCGCAGACGATGGGTCTGCGGCAGTTGATGCGGTGGCGACAAAGGCCACTAAATGAGTGGCGGGTATGTGGGCTGATGCTCTTGTTGGCCGGCGGCTGCCCGTTTTTTTACTAATCCCCTATTGCTGAGAAGGAGAGAAATTATGCTTAATCTTGCCACGTTACTTGAGGATACTGCCCGAGAGGTCCCCGGCCGGGTCGCGGTCATCTTTGGGGACACAAGACTTACTTATGCGCAGGTGAATGGGGCAGCTAACCAGGTGGCTAATGGGTTGGCTAAAGCGGGTGTCCGGCCGGGGGACAAAGTGGCCCTCAGCTGCCCCAATTTGCCGTATTTCCCCATTGTGTATTACGGTATCCTCAAGGCTGGGGCGACCGTGGTGCCGCTGAACGTGTTGTTGAAGCCGCGTGAGATTGCCTACCACCTGGCCGATTCGGACGCCAAAGCCTATTTTTGCTTCGAGGGGACTGACCAACTGCCCATGGGGCAGATGGGCTACGCCGGCTTCCAAGAGGCGGCCAGTTGTGACCATTTCTTCATGATCACGGCCAACCCGGCCGGGCCTTCGCCTATCGAAGGTACCAAGACCCTGGGCATGCTCATGTACAACCAGCCGCCCACCTTCCCCACCGTCCAGACCAGCAGTGAGGACACGGCGGTCATCCTGTATACCAGCGGCACCACCGGCCAGCCCAAGGGGGCTGAGCTAAGCCACATCAACATGGCCATGAACGCCCGGCTGGCCGACAATATGTACCAGCGCGGAGAGCACGACATTCATCTGGTGACCCTGCCCCTCTTCCACTCCTTTGGCCAGTCGGTGCAGATGAATGCCGGGTTCTACACCCGGGCCACCATCTCCCTGCTGGCCCGCTTTGACCCAGGCGCGGCCCTGGCAGCCATGGAGCGGGACAACGTGACCATTTTTGCCGGCGTGCCCACCATGTATTGGGCGCTGCTCAACTATCCCGAGGCCGGCAACTATGACCTCAAGAAGATTGCCGATAATCTGCGCTTGTCGGTCTCCGGCGGGTCGGCCATGCCGGTGGAAGTGATGAAGGCGTTTGAAGAACGTTTTAGCGTGAAGATTCTGGAAGGTTATGGCCTGTCGGAGACAAGTCCGGTGGCCACATTTAACCGGGTAGATAAGGTTAGCAAGCCGGGATCGGTTGGTTTGCCGGTGTGGGGGGTGGATGTGCGCGTGGTGGATGAGGATGGCAACGATGTGCCCCAGGGTGACCTGGGTGAGATTGTGATTCGCGGCCACAACGTGATGAAGGGTTATTACCAGAAGCCGGAGGCCACCGCCGAAGCGTTCCGCTATGGCTGGTTCCACAGTGGGGATATCGGCCGCTTTGATGAGGAAGGCTATCTTTACATTGTGGACCGGGTGAAGGATATGATTATCCGCGGCGGGTTGAATGTGTATCCGCGCGAGGTGGAAGAGGTGTTGATGACCCACCCGGCCGTGAGCCTGGCGGCCGTGGTGGGCGTGCCCCACGAGCGGCACGGCGAAGAGGTGAAGGCGTTTGTGGTGTTGAAGGAAGGGGCAGAGTTGACTGAAGAGGCGTTGATGGCCTGGTCTAAGTCGATGATGGCTGATTACAAGTATCCGCGCCAGATTGTGTTTCGTGATACGCTGCCTATGAATGCCACGGGCAAGATTCTGAAGCGTGAGTTGCGGATTGACTGATAGGTTGCCAATAGGGTGCGGGCAGCCGTTGTACACGAATAATTGACGTTGTTGGGGTCCCACCTGGCCGGGCATCTCCCGGCCGGGTGGGGCGCTTTTCTTGAGTCGGCGGCATTCTGTGGGGTTCCCGCCCGATATGTGCGCAGACAGACCCCCTGAGCCACCAAGCATGGGCCACTACCCCCCTGAACTGCCAACGACCCAAGGCGAGATCTCTTTAGCAAAGGAACCAGGCGAGTGCAAAGGCCCGGCCCCCGGCCGGGGCCTGCACTCGCGCACGAAAAGGTAAAAACATGAGTAGCAATGGAGCAGTGAACTTTCAATTAAGTGAAGAGCAGAAGATGATCCAGCAGTTGGCCCGCAAATTCGCCCGCGAAGAGATGGCGCCGGCGGCCGAGCATTACGACAAGAGCCACGAATATCCCTGGCCAATCATCAAAAAGGCACAGGCGCTGGGGCTAACCACCCAGAATATCCCCGAGGCGTATGGCGGCATGGGGCTGAGCCTGTTGGAGGAAGTGCTCATTAGCGAGGAGCTGGCCTGGGGCTGTTCTGGCATGAGTACGGCCATCGCCGTGAACGGCCTGGCCGTCTTGCCCATTCTCATCGCCGGTAACGAAGCGCAGAAAGAGGAGTATTGCGGCCGCCTGGTAGACGGGCAGATGGCGGCTTACTGCGCTACGGAGCCGGAGGCTGGCTCCGACGTGGCCGGCATTAAGACCAACGCCCGCAAGGAAGGCGATCATTACATCCTGAATGGCAGCAAGACGTTCATCACCGGGGCAACGGTGGCCAACTTCTATACGGTGTTTGCCTACACCGATCCGTCGCAGCGCTACAAGGGGATGAGCTGCTTTATTGTGGACCGGGATTGGGAAGGGGTGAGCGTGGGCAAGCCCTTCGACAAGATGGGGCAGCATGCCTCGGACACGGCTGAGGTGATTTTTGACAATGTGAAGGTGCCAGCCACCCATCTGTTGGGGCAGGAGGGCATCGGCTTTGTCATTGCCATGAAGGTGTTCGACCGCTCCCGGCCGGGGGCGGCTGCCGGCGCGGTAGGCGTAGCTCAACGCGCCCTGGACGAATCGATTAAATATGCCAAAGAGCGCACCACCTTTGGCAAGCCGCTGTGGCAGCACCAGGTCATCGGGCACATGATTGCCGACATGGCCATGGATGTTGAGGCGGCCCGGCTGCTGGTTTGGAAATGCGCGGCCGATTTCGATGCCGGCGTTACCAACACCGCCACCACCGCCTTTGCCAAGGCCTTTGCCGCCGATATGGCCATGCGCGTAACCACCAACGCCGTGCAGGTCTTTGGCGGCTATGGTTACATGTCGGAATATCCGGTGGAGAAGCTGATGCGCGACACCAAGATATTCCAGATTTATGAGGGCACCAGCCAGATTCAGCGGGAAATTGTGGTCCGCGAGCTGTTCCGCAAGGGATAATTGCCCCCGGTAGATTAGGGGCAGATAAAAACCTGCCTGGCGCATGGGCAGGGTCTGGCAGCAGGCCCTGCCCATTCTGCTGCCTGGTGCGGTGGATGACCCCGGCCGGGCGGCACCAATGGCCTTGTCCCATCCCCGCGGCCCCCTCTTCGCTGGTTCGCTTCCCCGCTGGCACCTGTGCTATAATGCTCCGCTTGCGCCTGCCAGCAGGCCGAGACAAGCTGTTGCGAGGAAATCAACAAATATGGAGTTAATCAACACACTCATCGACATCTTCTTGCACCTGGACAAATACCTGGGCGAGATCATCAATCAGTTCGGGGTCTGGACCTACGTCATCCTGTTTCTGGTTATCTTCATGGAAACCGGCCTGGTAATCACCCCCTTCTTGCCCGGCGATTCGCTGCTGTTCGCGGCCGGGACCTTTGCCGCGTTGGGGTATCTTAACGTGGGGCTGCTCTTCCTGACCCTGTTTGCCGCGGCTGTTTTGGGCGATACCGTCAACTACTGGATTGGCAACAAGATCGGGCTGCGCGTCTTCAACACCAATAACCGTTTTCTCAAGCGGGTACTGAAGCCGGAATACCTGGAGCGCACCGAACGCTTCTATGAGAAACATGGTGGTAAGACCATCGTCCTGGCCCGTTTTGTGCCCATTGTGCGCACCTTTGCCCCATTTGTGGCCGGCGTTGGCTCCATGACTTACCAACACTTCATTACTTACAACGTGTTCGGTGGTCTACTCTGGACGGGTCTGTTTATCTTTGCCGGCTACTTCTTTGGCAATATTCCCTTTGTCAAAGACAACTTTGAACTGGTCATCATCTTCATCATCGGCATTTCCCTGGTGCCCATGATTTTTGAGTTTGTGCGCGACCGGCTGCAGAAACGGCAGGCCGAGCAGGCGGCTTCCTAGACCGGCCACCGTCATGGCTTTGCCCCCGTGGCTGGTCTCCCGGCCGGGCACGGCAATTCTATACGCGCTGGGCTTCCGCTCCTTCTCAGGCAAAATACTTTTATGTAAACCCCTCCCCGGATGTTGTTGTGAGCAGACAGATTGACGCGGTAATTTTTGACCTGGATGACACCCTACTGGATTGGTCGCAGCCGTCTGAGAATTGGACGGATTTTACGCGCCCGATGGTAGACAATGTTTACGACTATTTGCGGACGCAGGGGTACGCCCTCCCCGGCCGGGATGCCTTCTTCCAACAGCTCTCCAACCAGATAGACCAGGTCTGGGCCGAGGCCAAGAAAAGCTGGGCTGGGGCACAGTTTGGCGACGCCCTGCAGCGCACCTTCGCCAACTGCGGCCTACCCGTTGAAGACCTGGACCTGGACGAGATACTACGCGTTTATGACTGGCAGCCCATGGAGGGCGTCGAACCGTTTCCCGAAGCCATCCCCGTGCTGGAAGCGCTGCGTGCCCGCGGCTACAAGCTGGGGCTAATCACCAACTCCTTCTTCCCCATGTGGATGCGCGACATCGAGCTAGATGCCTACCGGATGCGCCACTACTTCGATGCCCGCATCACTTCGGGCGACACCGGCTACATGAAACCCCACCCGGCCATCTACCAGCGCGCCCTCAACCTGCTGCACACCGAACCGCAGCGGGCTGTCTTTGTGGGCGACCGGCCGGAAAATGACATTGCCGGGGCCAACGAAACCGGCCTCATCAGCGTCCTGATGTCGCCGCCCCACCTGAACCGCGATCTAAAAGGGGTTGTGCCCCATTACACCATTCAATCGCTCAACGAGCTGCTGCCCATCTTGGAGCAGTTGGGCTAGAGGGCGGCCGCTGCTGGCCAGCCACGTTTTAATTTTCAGGAGAGACCATGAGCGACGATAAACCCGGCCGGAACGACCCCTGTTACTGTGGCAGCGGCCAGAAATACAAAAAATGCCACATGCCCATCGACCAGGCTGCCGAGCGCGACCAGCGCAGTTGGAAAGAAGCGGCCCGTTTCTTGCGCCGCGACTTGCTGCGCTTTGGCCGCGACGAGCAGTTCGCCGAGGATTTTGCCCAGGCCCTGCCCATTTACTGGCACGACCTGTACACCATCGACAACGCCGAAGAGATGGCCCAAGACGAGGCGCTGCTCTTCTTTGACTGGTTTGCCTTTGACTATCAGCGGGCCGATGGTCCGCGCGTGCTGGACGTTTACCGTGAGCAGATGGTCCCCGACCTGTCCGAACACCAGCAGATGACGCTGGCCAAATGGGCCGAAGCGGACCCCATGAGCGGCTATGAGCTGGTCGATTACGAAGGACAGACGCTGCAACTGCGCGAATTCGTTAGCGGGGAGATGTTTGAGGTGTATGAACCGGCCGGGCGCGGGGTTATTGACGTGGGCGACGTGATCATTGGCCGGTTGGTGGAAGTGCAGGGCCGGCTGGAGTTCAGCACCGATCTGGCCTACATCCCGGCCGGGGAAGTGACCGACCTGGCCGAGAAGCTGGCCACGGCCCGCGCCGAAGACGCCGCCCTCTACCCAGAAGAGTCTGCAGACTCGTCCGTGGCCAATTTCCTGCGCCGCCGCAACTACCTGTTTGTGCACCACGCCCTGGCCGAAGCGGAAAAGGTGGGGCGGCCACCGGTGGCCCGCCTGGACCCCGACCGGCCGGACAAGAAGACGCAGAAGATTGTGCGCCAGGTGCGCCGCTTGCAGCGCTAGCGTCTTGCCAGACAAGCGTCGTTCGCTGCGGGCGAAACCGGAAGAACCGCACCAGCCTGCCCGGCCGGGATAATCCCCATGACGATTCTGCGCGTTGAGCCACAAACGACCCCCCTGCGGGGCACGGTCACCGTGCCCGGCGACAAATCCATCAGCCACCGGGCGGTGATGCTGGCCGGCCTGGCCAGCGGCACCAGCCACATCCGGCGCTGGCTCCCGGCCGGGGACACCCTGGCCACGCTGGCCGCCATGCAGGCCCTGGGGGTAACCGTGGCCATCCACCAGCCCGAACCCCATGCCTGGGACCTGACCATCACCGGCCAGGGGCTGGATGGGCTGCAAGCCCCGGCCGGGGCGCTGGACTGCCGCAACGCCGGCACTTGCATGCGCCTGCTGGCCGGCATCCTGGCCGGCCAATCCTTTCCCAGCACGCTGGATGGCAGCGAACAGCTCCGCCGCCGCCCCATGCGCCGCATTATCGCCCCGCTGCGCCAGATGGGGGCCAACATTGAGGCCGCAGACGACAAAGCGCCGCTGCATATCCGGCCGGGACGGCTGCATGGCTTCCGCTATGAAATGCCCGTCGCCAGCGCCCAGGTAAAAAGCGCCCTGCTCCTGGCCGGCCTCTATGCCGCAGGCCCCACCCACGTCTACCAGCCCGGCCCGGCCCGTGACCACACCGAGCGGCTGTTGGCGGCCCTGGGGGTTGATCTGCACGTGGATGGTGGTTGGATCACGCTGACGCCGCCGGCCACGCGCACCCTGGCCCCCGTGCAGCTAACCGTGCCCGCCGATCCCTCCTCGGCCGCTTTCTTGCAGGTGGCGGCCACGATTGTGCCCCATTCGCAGGTGACCATCACCAATGTTGGCCTGAACGAGACGCGCACCGGGCTGCTGGACCTTCTGCTGGCTATGGGGGCCGACCTGGCCGTGAGCAGCCGGCGCGAAACGGGTGGCGAACCGGCCGGGGACCTGACCGGCCGCTTTGCTGAACTGCACGCCACCGACGCGGCCGGCGAGGTGGTGGTGCGGGCCATTGACGAGTTCCCGGTGTGGGCGGTAGCCGCCAGCCAGGCCGCCGGCACCAGCACCCTGCGCGACGCGGCTGAACTACGGGTGAAAGAAGTGGACCGTATCTCGGTGCTGGCGGGGGAACTGCGCCGCCTGGGGGTGGTGCTGGCCGAGCAGGCGGACGGGTTTACGGTGGTTGGCCCCGGCCGGGTGCAGGGCGGCCAGGTAGACAGTCACGGCGATCACCGGCTGGGGATGGCCCTGGCGGTGGCCGGCCTGGTGGCCGCGGCGCCGGTGTACATTCACCACGCCGATTGCATTGCCGACAGCTTCCCCGGCTTTGTGAGCACGATGCAGGCCCTGGGGGCGCAAATGGCCTGGGTTGCCTAGCCCGCAAGGCTCCCTGACGGCCACGCTATTCTGCGCGCAACTGGTAGGCCAGGAAACAGCGGCTGCTGGTGCGCTGGAAGCCGAACTGCTGGTAGAGGCGGATCGCCCGCGCATTGTCAGCCCAGACGCCTAGCCGTGCCTGCTGGTGGCCACGCCCCGCCAGGTGGTGCAGCCCGGCCGGGAGCAGCACGCGTCCCAATCCCTTCCCCTGGTATGCCGCGGCAACCCCCAGCGGCTCAAGCTCCCCCAACACCGGCGTGACAAAACGGGCCCAGGCAAAACCGATGGGTTCTGCCCGGTGGGTTAGGAAGAGCAGGTCGGTGCTGTGGGCCAGGGCCATATCGACTTCGATGTCGCTGTCATAGGGTTGGTAGGAGGGTTCGCCGGCAAAGGCCAGCTCGTACAGGCGGCGGAAGTGAGCGATGGCTTGCTGGCGGGGGTAACTGGCCAGGTCGTACCCGGCCGGGGGTTGCACCACCGGCAGGTTGGCCAGATCGCGCACCATCTGCCACTCTTCGTGCTCCAAAAAGAACTGCTGGCGCTGCAAAAACAGCCCGGCCGGGCTGTCCAGCGCCGGCACGGGGCAGGAGACCAGGCGCGTGCTGGTTTGCTGCAGTTGCGCCAGCAGCGCTTGCAGCAAGCGTTGACCATAACCGCGCCGCCGCCCGGCCGGGACGATGAACAGCGCCAGCTCCAGGTGCCGGTCCAGGCCCGGCAGCGGGCGCGCGGTGGCATAGCCCAGGAGTTGGTCACCCTGGGCCAGCACCAGCATCGGGCCGCCGTCCCCGTCGGGGTTGGGCAGGAGGTGGTGGCCCTCTTCACCCGGCTGGCCAGCCAGGTTGAAGAAGGCGGGAAAATCGGCAGGGTGAAAGGGGCGCACGACGAGGTCATTCATGGGCTGTGCGCGGCAAGGCGGGATGGCTGGGGCAGGGCGATTACTGGCAAAAGTGGGGTCGATGCCTTGAGGGCAAAGAGGAGGTGCTTTTTTGAGTTAGATGTGCTGCCGCGGTGGGGGGCGTTACGGCAGCACATCTAACCCTGGGGGGAATGTTAATTCATGACGTGCTCTAGAGAGAGCGGGCGGAACTTGTAACCGTAGACGATCATGCCCTCTTCGCCTTCGGTGCGAAGCTTGCGGGTGACCATCTCAACCGGCATGCCGATGGAAACATCTTCGACGTCAACGTCGGTTAGCTGGGCGGTGATAACGGGACCTTCTTCCAGCTTGACCAGGGCGACGGTGTAGGGGGCCATATGCTCGAACCCGGCCGGGGCGTCATAAATGGTGGTGTAGGAATACACCTCGCCCAAACCGGTGAACGTATACAACTCTTTGGCCGGCGCTTCGCAGACCAGGCAGACATCACGCGGCGGGAAAAGCTTTACCCCGCATGACGGACAGACTTCGCCCACCAAACTGTAACGTTGTTCTTTTAATCGCCAATGACGTGATACTTGCATTTCTTTTTCCTCTCGATTCCCACAACACGTGCAAACAAGGTTGTGTTTTGTTGAGCCAGCAAGGCGTATTATGAACCGAAAAGTCTCCCATTAACTGCCATCACCCGCCAAAAAGCTGTCAAAAGCTGTCAGAAAGGGGGTTTTGGCGCTTGTTGGCGGGCAAATGGGGGCTGCGCTGCGCCAACTAGAGGCGCAGGATGTGCGTGACAGCGGTTGCGCCCATGCCGCCCAGATTTTGGGCCATGCCAATGCGGGCGTTGGGCACCTGGCAGTTGCCGGCTTCGCCGCGCAACTGCTGGGCTACTTCCACAATCTGGTAGACGCCGGTGGCCCCGGCCGGGTTGCCCCGCGCCTTTAGCCCGCCAAACGTGCTGATGGGAATGCGCCCTTCACGCCCGATGGAACCATCCTGGGCCAACTGCCAGCCCCGGCCGGGTTCGGCAAAGCCGCACGCCTCCAACGAGAGCGCCGCCAGCACGGTGTAGGCATCGTGCAGTTCAAAGAGGTCGATGTCGTCCAGGGTGAGGCTGGCCATGGCCAGGGCCTGGGCCGCACTGCGCGCCGCGCCCTCCAGCCACAACGGATTGCGCCGGTCGTGCAGGCCAATGGTGTCGGTAGTCAGCGCCGAGCCGGCCACGCGCACCGGCTGGGGCACCATGTCCATGGCCCGCTCGCTGCTGGTTAAGACGACTGCCGCCGAACCGTCCCCGGCCGGGGCCATGTCGAACAGATTTACCGGGTCGGCCACCAGCGGGGCACCAGGGAAGCGCTCTGCCTTGATCCGGTTTTGGAACATGGCCATCGGGTTCTGGCTGCCGTTGGCGTGGGCGTTTACACTGAAACCGGCAAAGTCGGCCAGTGTTACCCCATACTCGTGCATGTAGCGGCGCATCATCAGGGCGGCCGCCCCGGCCGGGGTCAGGCCATGGATCACTTCGTAATCGGCATCCAGGGCGCTGGACATGGCGGCAACGACGGTGCTGCCCGTCTCGTCGGTCATCTTTTCCACGCCGACCACCAGCGCCGTGCGCACCAGCCCGCTCTGCACGGCCAGCACGCCCTGGCGCATCGCCGCGCCGCCGGAAGCGTCTGCCGCCTCCACCGTCACCGCCTCGATGCCGCGCAGCCCGGCAAAATCGGCCACCAGCGCCCCCAGGTGATCCTGGCTGCTGAGCTGGCCGGCCAGCATGTTGCCCACAAAGATGGCGTCGATGTCGGTGGTGCTGGCGTTATCCAGCGCGGCCTCAATGGCATACCAGGCCAGATGGCGAATGGAACTATCCCATGCCTCGCGCACAGGCGTCTTGCCAACTCCAATAATTGAAACGTTTGTCATTGTTCGTAATATCCTGATAGGCGGTCCGCTTGCCAGTTTGAAGCTGACCGGCTGAAATGCTATGACATTTTTAGCTTGTCGCGGTAGCGGGTGTAGGTGGCGTAGTCAATGACCGTCCGGCGGGCGATGTAATCTTCCGTCTTGGGGGCGCGGCCACGGGCCTCAAGAATGCGCTCGGTGACCAGCAGGTCGAAGGCGTCGGAGCCGGCCCCGGAGCCGTAGCTGACGACCAGAATGCGGTCGCCCGGTTCGGCAATGTCCAGGGTGGCGGTGAGACCGATGACGGCCGAGCCGGCGTAGGTGTTGCCGATGCGGTCGCTGAGCAGCCCCGGCCGGATCTGGTCGGCGGAGAAGCCCAGCATCTGTGCCGCCCGCTGCGGGAACTTCACGTTGGGCTGGTGGAAGACGGCGTATTGGTAGTCGGCCGAGGTGCGGCCCTGCGCTTCCATCAGCGCTTCGGCGGCGCTGACGATGTGCTTGAAGTAGGCCGGCTCGCCGGTGAAACGGTCGCCGTGCGAGGGGTATTGGGCATGTGCCCGCCGCCAGAAGTCGGGCGTGTCGGTGACGAAGGAGAAGGAGCCTTCGAACAAGGCCAGGGCCTCTTCGGCGCGGCCGATGAGGATGGCCGCGCCGCCGGCCGCGGCGGTGTATTCCAGGGCATCACCCGGCCGGCCCTGGGCGGTGTCCATGCCGATGCTCAGGGCATAGCGGGCCATGCCCGAGCCAACAAAGCCGATGGCCGCTTGCATGGCTTCGGTGCCGGCCTTGCAGGCGAATTCCCAGTCGGCGGCCTGGGTGGTGGGCACGGCGCCAATGGCTTCGGCCACGATGGTGCTGGTGGGTTTGACGGCGTAGGGGTGGCTTTCGCTGCCTACCCACACGGCACGGATGCCGCGGGGATCGATCTGGGCGCGGAGCAGGGCGTTGCGCGCGGCCTCAATGGACATGGTGACGACGTCTTCGTCCAGTCCATTGACGGCCTTTTCCTTGATGGGAACGCCGCCTTTGCCGCCGGTCCACATTTTGGCTACTTCCCCGGCCGGGAGCCGGAAGCGGGGTACGTATGCCCCGTAGCCCACAATCCCCACATCAATTTGGGGTTTCATCACCCCGTTGTCTGGATCATCTGTAAAGTTCATGGATTTACCTTTTTTGTGACCATTCAGGTGTAGCCTGAGCCTGTCGAAGGCGGAACCGGGCTTCGACAAGCTCAGCCCTCGAGGACGTGTAGCGCTGCGCTCTTGTTTCGTTACGTGTTGTAACCATGTAAGGCGTTAACGTGCCTGCTGCAATAACTCTTGCGCATAGGCCACGCGGATGTTTTTGGCGGCGACGAGCTGCCCGGCGATTTTCTCGACCAGGTCACCGGTTGCGCCGGCGGCCAGGGCTACCTGGCGGGCGTGCATGCGCATGTGGCCGTGCTGGATGCCGGTGGTGGCCAGGGCGCGGATGGCGGCCAGGTTTTGGGCCAGCCCCACAGCGGCCATGATCTGGCCCAGTTCGCTGGCGGAGCTGACGTTGAGGATGCGCATGGCTACCTGGGCGGTGGGGTGGACGCGGGTGGCCCCGCCCACCGTGCCCACGGCCATGGGCAGGGTGATCTCGCCAGACAGGTCGCCGTTGTCGTCGATGTGCCAATCGGTGAGGGCGCGATATTGGCCGCTGCGGGCGGCGTAGGCGTGGGCGCCGGCTTCAATGGCGCGCCAGTCGTTGCCGGTGGCAATGCAGATGGCGTCGATGCCGTTCATGATGCCTTTGTTGTGGGTGGCGGCGCGGTAGGGATCGACGATGGCGAAGGCGTTGGCTTCGGCAATGCGTTGGGCCACCACCCGGCCGGGCATCTCATCACGGGCCAGGACCCCGGCCGGGACGGTGCAGCGCGCTGTTACCAGCCGCCGGTCGGTTAGATTGGAGAGGATGCGCAGGTTTACGCGGCCGCCGGTCAGCTCTTCTACAAAGGGGGCAATGCTCTCCACGGCGGTGTTGATGGCGTTGGCTCCCATGGCGTCTTGTGTGTCATAGAGCAGGTGCAGCACCAGCATGGGGCCGACGGGCGTGTGGGGGAAGGGGCGCAGTTCCAGGTCGCACGCGCCGCCGCCGCGGGCGACAATGCTGGGGCTGCTGTTGTTGGCCTCTTCCATGAGCTGGCCTTTCATCGCCTGCAGTGACTCGATGGCCGCGTCCATGTCGGGAATGTCCAGGACTTGAATCTGGCCGATCATGATGGGCGGTGTGGCGGTGGTTTGGAAGCCGCCGCCGGCCAGGGCCAGCTTGGCCGCAAAGCTGACAGCGGCCAGCACGCTAGGCTCTTCGATGGCCATGGGGATGAGATAGTCGCGGCCGTTGACCCGGAAGTTGGCGGCGATGCCCAGGGGCAGGGCGTGAGTGCCCACGCCGTTTTCGATCATCTGGCTGGCTTGTTCGGCGGTGAGACCCTGGTTGAGCAGGATTTGTTGGTCGGCTTCGTCTAACCCGGCCCATTCGGCCACGGTGGCGACTCTTTGGGGCAGGCTGAGTTTGTAGAAGCCGGGCAGGCGAGAAGATTTGCTTTCGGGCTGCATAAACACTCCGTTGCGCGCAGTTGTGTAACGGCGGGACTATAACGTGCTTTCGCTTTCAAAAGCTATCAAACTGGCTTGTTGGTAGGAAAATGCAGGGGTTGGTGGGGGGCGGGCAAAAAAAAGGGGCAAGTGCCGGCACTTGCCCCTGTGGCGTTATGGGGGATTGTCCCGGCCGGGTTTAGCCCAGCGTGACGGTGGTGCGCAGGGTGCCGGCGCGCTGGTGGCTGGCGGTGATGGTGATCTCGCTCCCGGCCGGGGCGCGGATGACCCATTCCACTTTGGCGCGCTCGCTGGTGGGGTCGCCGCCCCAAATGGTGGTCACGCCCTTGTGGTCGCGTCCCTTTAGCTGGCCCAGTTGGGTTTTGGCCTGGCCGGTGATGAGCGTCGCCCCGGCCGGGAGCGCCAGGTCCACCTCCAGCGGGCGCACCACCTTCATCTTCATTGCCTGTTCGGTTATGTTGGTAGGCAGCCAGCCGGTGTTGTGCACCACCAGCCGCACCTTGTGCAGATCGCCATGCGACTCCGTTTCCACGCTGTGTAGCTCCAACCGCGGCGAGACCAGGCAGTTGTAGATGACGAAATCGGCCAGCGGGGCAATCTCCTTTTCCAACAGCTTGTAAGGCGGATTACGCCAGGTGAGGAAGGTGTGCCAGCCACCCAGCTCCACCTGGCCCAACTGCGGATGCTCAAACGGGTACCAATCCACATACCCTTCGCCATCCAGCGTCTCATCCAGCCAATTCATAATCTTCACATCATCTTCCACGGGATGCTCGCGGAACCAGTCCATGAATTTGTAATCCTTGATGCCGGCCTGCTGCTGCACGCTCCAGATTTCGGTGGTCCAGGCGTAAACACCCAGATGTTCGTACATCCAATCGTCGAAGGTGCCCTTGATGTACTCCTTGGGGTCATATTTGAAATCATGAAAGACCGACACGGCCGGGTAGCCGGTGAGTTCTGTGCCCTTCTTGCCCATGGCCTTATAGGTGTAAAGGTCCTGGGTGGGCATCTTGTCTTCCGGTTCGGCCGTAGGCGGGCGCAGGTGCACGCCGCTGAAGGTGTGGAAGGTGAGTGCGCCGGTGATGTTGGGATGGTCGGTGATGAACTGCACCACCGGCCGGATTTCCGGCTCGCTGGTGGGGTAAGGGCCGGCCCCCTGCTGGTCTGGTGACCAATGCACCGGGAAGTTGCGGTTCAGGTCCAGCCCTTGCACTGGCGGCGCAAAATCGATGGTCACCCCGTCATAGTTGCGGATCTGGCCTTCGGGCAGCAGGCGATAGTAATCGCCGCCGGGCAAATCGTCGGCGGCGCGGGGAATGAGCAGGCGTGGCTCCTGCGGGTGAACCTTCCACGCGCCGTTGGGGTCTTTCAGGCGCATGGAGAGGATGCGCCCGTCGCCGTCGACGTCTTCCTGGAAAAAGCCGTCTAGCTCCTCGGTACGCGGATAGGGCCGGGTGCTGCTGCGGACGAATTTGGGCCGGTCGGCCAAAGCCCACTCCGCGCCATCCGGGTTGAGCCGGGGGACGACGTAAAAGACGCGACTGTCCAGAGCATAGGTGATCTTGTCGTCCTGGCCATATTGGGTGAGCAGTTTGTGGATGAGGTAGAGGGCGGCGGAGGATGGGGCAACCTCGGTGGCGTGGATGTTGGCATCCACCCAATAGGCGGGCTTCTCATTGTCTGGCCCGCTGGCGGCATTGGTCAGGGTGACCAGCCAGATGTCGCGCCCTTCAAAGCTCTGGCCCAGGCTCTCCAGGCGGCACAGATTGGGGTAGCGTGCGGCCCAATCCTGCAGGAAGCTGGTGATGGCGTCGTAACGATAGTAGGTGTCAAATTGAATATCGGGCATGGGTTTCTCCTCGGTGTTGGTGTGGGGCTTTCGCGACCAGGGCGGATTGCTGCCGGACGCACGGGTGCTTTATGTCAATTTTCCGTAGACCAGGATGGTTTCGTGGATCGTTTTCTCCCAGGTGAATTGGGCGGCTTGCTGCAAGCCCTTGTGTTTGAGTTCGGCGGCCAGGTTTTCTTGCACCAGGGTGGCGATGATAGCGCCGGCCATGTCGCGCTCGTTGTCGGGCGGGACGGCAAAGGCGGCGTCGCCAACGACTTCGGGCAGGGAGGCGGCGTCGGTGGTGACCACGGGCACGCCGCAGGCCATGGCTTCTAACGGTGGCAGGCCAAAGCCTTCGTAGCGGCTGGGGAAGGCGAAGCACATGGCACCCCGGTAGATGGCGGGTTTGTCTTCTTCGTCCACGTAGCCAATCCAGCGCACGTGGTTGCTCAGGCCGAGCTGGTCGATGTAGCTGGGATAGTCGGGGAGGTTGGGGCTGTGTGGCTGGGGTTGGCGACCGGCCAGCACCAGGGGGTAGTCTTCGCCCATGGCCTGGGCGACGTAGGTGTAGGCCAGCAGGAGGGTGGTGACGTTTTTGTGAATTTCGTAGCCGCCCAGGTAGAGGACGTAGAAGTCGGGCAGGTTGTATTTGCGCAGGATGGCCATGTCGAGCAGCAGGTCGCTGTCGGGTTTGTATTGGGGAGCGGCGGCCAGGTGGATGGGGGTGATGTCCCCGGCCGGGATGCCCAACTGCTGCGCGATATCCCGCCGGCTGGCGTGGGAGTCGGTGATGATCTGGCCGGCGCCGCGCGCCCCGGCCGCGACCAGGGCGTTGTACAGCCGGCTGCCCAGCCCGCGCCGGTATTCGCGAAAGAGCAGGGTGATGAGGTCGTGGATGGTGACGACGAGGGGGATGGGGGAGCGCAGCGGTGGCCCCCAGTAGGGGACGTGGGCCAGGGTGGCGCTAACCTGGCGGCAGGCGCGGGGGAAGCCGATTTGCTCGAACAGAACTTTGCCCAGGTGCCCCGGCCGGGTAGGGACCAGCTTCACGTGTACACTGGGTGGCACCCCGGCCGGTCCCGGTTCGCCGGGCAACTGCGGGTAGACCAGGGTGATCTCCAGGTCGGAAACGAGCCGGTTCAGGTAATAGACCAGTTGTCGGGTGTATTGACCACTGCCGGTTCCCGGCCGGTTCCAGAAGTACGCGTTAATCGCCAGGTGCATGATGGAAGGGAGTTTACCAATCTCAGTGGCAAAGACCAAGTGCGGCGGCGGTTCCCGGCCGGGTGGTTGCCGCCGCGCTTAGTTGTTCGGGTAAACATATTGACCGGTGAAAAGGTCAATCGACAGCCATGTTACCGCTAATATACCCCAAATTGCCCCGAATATGCCGGTCGATTGCCGCCAATTAGTTGTTTGTTTGAACAAAGTTGGTTAAAATTTGCATACTTGCGTTGGAGACACTTGCATGGAGAAACCGCAGCACACCCAGGCGCAGTTAAGGGAGTCCAATCTTGCTCTGGTTCTTAGCCAACTGAGGATCAGATCCCCCTTGTCGCGCGCGCAGTTGGCCAAGCAGACCCATCTGAACAAGAGCACCATCTCCAACCTGACTGGGGAGCTGTTGGCGCTGGGGCTGCTGCATGAAGTCGGCCTCGACACCTCTGGCGGCGGTCGCCCGGCGCGTTTGCTGGCCATCAACCCTCATGCCGGGCACGTTGTGGCCTGTGAATTAGGCGTAGATTTCCTGCTGACCATCGTTACCGATTTTGGCGGCAGTATTTTGTGGCGTACCCGCCTGGCTACCGAACCCACCCATGCCCAAGATGTTATTCTGGCCCAACTGTTGGCCAGTGTGCGCGAGGCGATTGCCTTTAGCCGGCAGTCGCAGCAGCGGCTGCTGGGGATTGGGGTGACGCTGCCGGGCATGGTGGATGTTGAGGATGGGGTGCTGCTTTTTTCGCCTAACCTGCAATGGCACAACGTGCCCCTGCGCCAGATGTTGGAGGAGCAGCTGAATTTGCCGGTTTATGTGGAGAATGACGCCAATGCAGCCGCTTTGGGCGAACATTTCTTTGGTGGTGCCGGCCGGGTGCGCGACTTCATTTTCATTTTGGTCGATGTGGGTCTGGGGGGCGGTCTCTTTCTTAACGGTGATCTTTACCGGGGCACGCGCGGCCTGGCGGGCGAGATTGGGCACATGGAACTGGGCCGTTACAGTGACCGGCCGTGTCGCTGTGGCAAGCGGGGCTGCTGGGAGATGGAGGTCAACAAGACGTCTATCGTGAACCGGGTGCGGACGCTGCTGGACGTGAGGCGCAGCAGTAGTATTCCGGCGATGATGGCCGAGCGGGATTGCCCGCTAACGCTGGCGCTCATTCTGGAGGCGGCCGCGGCCGGCGATGGCGTGGCCCTGGAGGCCCTGACCGAAACAGGACGTGTGCTGGGTCTGGGTATTTCCAACCTGATCAATACGTTCAATCCGGAGTTGATTGTCCTGGGCGGCGTCCTGAGCCAGGTGGGTGAGTATATGCTGCCGGCCATTCGGGAGACGCTGGCGCAGAAGGCGCTGTTGGCGGCACACGAACAAACGGAAGTTGCCCTGTCGGTATTTGGTACCGATGCCATTGTCATTGGGGCAGCGACGCTGGTGGTTAAGGCTGTTCTATCGAATCCGAAGAGTGTTGAATACCTGCCACATGCCGTGAGCCTGGCATCATTGGCTTTTTCTCAAGAAGGAGGTGATCGATCCGCAGATTCAAACGCTGTCTTGCTTACCCGGTATTAGCCGGGGCTTGTCGTTAATGACAGGCCTTTGTCTTGCTGGCTGTAGACGCACGCACCCCGGCCGGGGTGAGTGCGCATAATCCAAACTTCACAGGAGAAGAAAATGCTTACACACAAATCGCGCCGTATTGCCCTTTGGGTAACCATCTTTGCGATATTTGCCTTGCTTCTGGTTGCCTGCGGTGGTGGCAATACCAACACCAATACCGAAACCCAGGCAACCGCCGAAACAGACACGACCGATACCACCACCGATACGACTGAACCGACCGCCGAGCCGCCAGCCGACGAAACCATGGCTGGCTCCGAAGTCGAAGTCTTTAGCTGGTGGACCGGTGGTGGTGAAGCCGCCGGCCTGGAAGCCATGATTGGCGTCTTCAACGAGCAGTACCCCGACATCAAGTTTGTGAACTCCGCCGTGGCCGGTGGGGCTGGCACCAACGCCCGCGCCGTCCTGGCCACTCGCTTGCAGGCCAACGAGCCACCCGACAGTTGGCAGGGCCATGCTGGTCAGGAGCTTATCGGCACCTACGTCGCGGCCGGGCAAATCGAGCCTCTGAACGATCTCTACGCCGAAGAAGGCTGGCTCGACGTCATGCCAGAGACCCTCATCCCGCTCATCTCGCAGGATGGCAACATCTACTCCGTGCCGGTCAACATCCACCGCGCCAACGTGCTGTGGATCAACCCCACCGTCTTGGCCGACAATGGCCTGGAAGTGCCCACCTCGCTGGACGAGTGGTTTGCCGCCATGGATACCCTGCAAGCCAACGGCATGGATGCCCCCCTGGCCCTGGGTGAGCAGTGGACCGTGATGCACCTCTTTGAGACCATCATGCTGGCCTCGCTCGGCCCCGATGATTATAACGGCCTTTGGAATGGCAAGGTTGCCTGGGACAGCTCCGAAGTAACTGCTGCCCTGGAGAACTTCCAGAAAACGCTCACCTACACCAACAGCGACGCTTCTGCGCTTAGCTGGCAGGATGCGGCCCAACTGGTCATTGATGGCGACGCCGCCTTCAACGTGATGGGCGACTGGGCCGAAGGTTTCTTCCGCGAAATCGGCAAGGAACCCAAAGTAGATTACGACTGGGCTCCGGTGCCCGGCACCGCGGGCAATTTCCAGTTCTTGTCCGACAGCTTCGTGCTGGCCGTTGGTGCGCCTCATCGTGACGCCGCCCTCGACTGGCTGAGAGTTGCCGGCTCTATCGAAGGCCAGGATGCCTTCAACCCCGTGAAGGGCTCTATTCCCGCCCGCAAAGATGCTGACCGCAGCCTGTATGGCGAGTACCTGCTCTCTGCCATGGATGACTGGGCTTCCAATACCGTGGTGGGCAGCCTGACCCACGGCGTGGTGGCCAACGACTCCTGGAAATCGGAGATCGATACCTCCATTGGCCTGTTCCTGGCCGATGGCGACCTGGCGGCACTGCAAACTGGCCTGGTTTCCGCGTTTGAATCCTCGGGCAAGACCCAGGCGGCGATGGATGAAACCATGGCCGGAGACACGGGCGACATGGCGGCCAGTGACCTGACTGGTCAGGTAGAGGTCTTTAGCTGGTGGACTGGTGGTGGCGAAGCCGCTGGTCTGGAAGCGATGGTGGCGGTCTTTGGTGAGCTGTATCCGGGTGTGGAGTTTGTGAACTCTGCCGTGGCCGGTGGGGCTGGCACCAATGCCCGCGCGGTTCTGGCCACCCGTTTGCAGGCCAGTGACCCGCCCGATAGCTGGCAAGGTCATGCTGGGCAGGAGCTTATTGGCACTTATGTCGCGGCCGGGCAGTTGGAACCGCTGAACTTCCTCTATGATGAAGAAGGGTGGCTCGATGTCATGCCGGAGACCCTTATCCCGCTCATCTCGCAGGATGGCAACATCTACTCGGTGCCGGTCAATATCCACCGCGCCAACGTGATGTGGATCAACCCCACCGTTCTGGCTGACAATGGCCTGGAAGTGCCTACCAGTCTGGAAGACTGGTTTGCGGCGATGGATAAGCTGCAAGCCAATGGCATGGATGCCCCGCTGGCCATGGGTGAGCAGTGGACCGCGATGCACCTGTTTGAGACGATCCTGCTTGCTTCGTTGGGCCCTGATGCGTACAACGCGCTGTGGGCGGCCGGTGCTGACTGGTCTACGCCTGAGGTGACGGCTGCGCTGGAGAATTATGCCAAGGCGCTGAGCTACACCAACAGTGATGCCTCGGCGCTAAGCTGGCAGGATGCGGCGCAACTGGTTGTGGATGGCGATGCGGCGTTCAATGTCATGGGTGACTGGGCAGAAGGCTTCTTCCGCGAAATCGGCATGGAGCCGCGCACAAACTATGACTGGGCCCCGGTGCCTGGCACGGCCGGTGTCTTCCAGTTCTTGTCTGACAGCTTTGTGCTGGCGGTGGGCGCGCCGGACCGTGATCAGGCGATTGCCTGGCTGAAGGTTGCTGGCTCTATTGAAGGCCAGGATGCGTTCAACCCGGTGAAGGGTTCTATCCCGGCGCGTACGGATGCGGATCGCAGCCTCTATGGTGAGTACCTGCTTTCGGCGATGGATGATTGGTCGACGAATACGGTGGTTGGCAGCCTGACGCATGGCGTTGTGGCGAATGACTCTTGGAAGTCGGAAATTGACACGGCCCTGGGGTTGTTCCTGGGGACGCTGGATGTTCAGGGTTTCCAGGAGGCGCTGGTAGCTGCGTACGCCAGCTCTGGCCCGCAATAGTGTTTGTTGAATGAATGGGGCACGAGGCTCTCGGTGGTTTACCCGGCCGGGGGCCTCGTGCCTGCCTGTTTTGCCAATAGCTAACCGCAGCCGCGGTTTCTTGAGGAGTGGTTGCCCATGCGTGTAAAGTTCAACAAGGATAACGCGCTCGCGATGGCGCTGGTGATGCCTTCGATTCTGGCGGTCTTCATCTTCGTCTACGGGTTTATTGGCTGGTCGGCCCGCGTATCGCTAAGTGCCTGGAAAGGATTGCTGCCCGATTACACCTGGGTGGGACTACAAAACTACCGGGAGCTGTTCGCCGACCCCCGTTTTCACATCGACATTCGGAACACGCTGATTTTTACGGTGCTGTTTGTGGGGGGCTGCCTGGTTATTGGCCTGGGACTGGCCATCTTGCTGGACCAGGGGCTGCGCGGGGAAAACTTCTTCCGCAGCCTGTTCCTGTTCCCCATGGCGCTTTCCTTCATTGTAACCGGGGTTGTCTGGCGCTGGCTGATGAATCCGGCCCAGGGGTCGCGGATCAGCGGCTTGAACCTGCTGTTTGACAACCTGGGGTTGGATTTTCTCATTAACAAATGGCACACAACACCCACGTGGGGCATTGCCGCCATCGCCTTGCCGGCCGTCTGGCAGATGTCGGGCTACACCATGGCCCTGTATCTGGGGGGGCTGCGGGCTGTGCCGGAATCGCTGCGCGAGGCGGCCCGCGTGGATGGGGCCAGTGAACTGCAGATTTACCGGCGCGTGATTTTGCCCTTGCTCCGGCCGGTGACGCTGAGCGCCATGATTATCCTGGGCCACATCTCGCTGAAAGTGTTTGACCTGATTGTGGCGGTGGCCGGCAAGCAGGTAACACTGGATGTGCCGGCGATCTACATGTGGACGACAACATTTGACGGTAACTTCTACGGCCGGGGCGCGGCGATTGGCATTCTACTCTTGCTCAGCGTGGCCGTGCTGGTGATTCCCTATCTCTACTTCACCTTGCGAAAGGAGGGCCGCTAATGGCTGCCATAAAGTCACGCTCCCGTTTCTGGCTCTACCTGCCCTTGTTGTTGATGTCGGTTTTCTACCTGATCCCGATGTTTATTATGTTGAATACGGGCTTCAAGAGTTTTGAAGAGGTCAGCCTGAAAACGATGTGGAAGCTGCCAGCTGACTTTTCGTTAGACAATTTTGTGGCGGCGTACCAGGCACTGGCACCTAACTTGTGGAACAGTATCCGCATGGTTGTGCCGGCGGCCATCATCTCCTCGTTCCTGGGATCGCTGAATGGTTTTGTCCTGGCCCAGTGGAAGTTCAAGGGCGCAGACTATATCTTCCCAATCATCTTATTTGGGATGTTCATCCCCTATCAGAGTGTGTTGATTCCTCTGGTGCAGTTCACACGGGCGATCAATCTATATGGCGGGGTGTGGGGGCTGATGCTGACCCATGTGATCTACGGTATTCCCATTACCACACTGACCTTCCGCAACTACTACGCCAGCCTGCCGCGAGAGCTGGTAGATGCATCGCGTATTGATGGGGCAGGGCTGTTGGGTACATACCGCCATATCTTGCTGCCACTCTCGATTCCGAGTTTTGTGGTGGTGTTGATCTGGCAGTTCACGGCGGCCTGGAACGATTTCTTGTTCGCCGTGGTGCTGACGAACAATGAGAACTGGCCGATCACCGTGGCGCTGAATAACCTGGCGGGCAGCCAGATTATTGAGTGGAATGTGCAGATGGCAGCGGCCTTTATGGCGGCGGTGCCCACCCTATTGATCTACATTTTCCTGGGACGTTATTTCTTGCGGGGACTTTTGTCGGGCGCTCTGAAGGAGTAGTTGCAGCCCGGTTTTCAGGATGGATGTGTTTAGTAGCTGCCCCTGGCAGCTACTTTGCCATCAGTTGCGATGGCGATCCCGTTATGCTAAAATTGTGAAAAGTTACACGAATAGCGATGTGCCAGGAGTAAAATCCCACCAGCCTTACAACCGATTTTGCGTTGAGCAACGAGTGTTTGAAACTGACTCAGTCAAGAGGAATAGCCTGCTGTGGTGACTGATATCCCAGACATTGTCATAGGTCGACTGCCGATTTATCTGCGGACGTTATACCGCATGGCCGAGGAAGGGAGTAAGACGAATACATCTTCTCATGACCTTGGCGAAAGGCTTGGCATTAGTTCGGCGCAGATTCGCAAGGACTTGTCTCATTTTGGCGAGTTTGGCAAGCAAGGCACTGGCTACAACATTGGTTACCTGATTTCGCAGTTGGAGCAGATTCTGAAGCTGCAGGAAGAGTGGCCGGTGGTTCTGATTGGCGCGGGTTATCTGGGACATGCGCTGGCGCATTATCATCGTTTTCAACTGCATGGGTTTCACATTGGCTGGATTTTTGACGATGATCCGGCGAAATTGGGCCGGGTGATGAATGGGCTGCCCGTGCAGCACACAGATGAGTTGGAGGCCGTGATTCAACGGGAGGGGGTACGGATTGCGATTTTGGCGGTCCCGGCCGGGGCGGCCCAGCAAATAACCGATCGCCTCGTTGCCGCTGGTATCCGATCTATCCTCAACTATGCCCCCATCAGCGTTAGCGTCCCAGCTGATGTCCACGTGCAGTACAGCGACCCCGTGGTCCAGTTGCAGCGGATGACCTACTATTTGTGACTCTTCACCTTTGCCGGTGCTTGCGGGGTGACGAGCTTGCCACCCCCCAGAACTTGAATGCAAAAGGCCCTTGTCCCACGTGGGACAAGGGCCTTTTTATTTGTGGAAGAGGAACCGCGGGTTACAAGTTCAAACTGCGCTGCAAGATGGGCAGTTCCGCCAGCGCCTTGCCCGCGCCAATGGCTGTGCAGGCCAGCGGATTGTCGGCCACGTAAGCGGGCACACCCGTCTCCTGCGTGAGCAGCGTGTCTATCTCGCGCAGCAGCGCCCCACCGCCGGTCAGGGCCATGCCCCGGTCGATGATGTCTGAGGAAAGCTCTGGCGGCGTCTTGGCCAGCACCGCCCGCACCACATTCACAATGGCTGCCAGCGGTTCAGAGATCGCCTCGGCGACCTCGCTGGAATTGATGGTTATCGTCCGCGGCAGACCGGCAACCTGGTCCCGCCCCTGCACCTGCATCTCCAGCCGGTCGGGCAAATCGACGGCCGACCCAATCTTGATCTTGATCTCTTCGGCTGTTGGCTCCCCAATCACCAGATTGAACTTCTTGCGGACGTAGCTGATAATGGCTTCGTCCAGATGAACACCCCCCACGCGCACCGATTCAGCACAAACAACACCGTTCATGGCTACCACCGCGGCTTCGGTGGAGCCACCGCCCATGTCTACCACCATGTTGCCGGTGGGTGTACCTACCGGCAGCCCTGCACCAATGGCCGCGGCCAGGGGTTCGGGGATCAGGTGTACCTCGCGTGCGCCGGCGGCCAGACCAGCTTCGCGCACCGCGCGCCGCTCGACGCTGGTAACGCCATAGGGCACGCTGATCATCACAATGGGTTTGCGGAGGCTGAAGCGGCCGGCCACTTTCTCAATGAAGTAGCGCAGCATGGCCTCGGTTACGAAGTAGTCGGCGATAACACCATCGCGCAGGGGGCGCATCACCTCGATTTCTTCCGGTGTGCGGCCGTACATCTCGCGCGCAGCCCGGCCGACCTCTACAATCACTGTTTTGTTGCCGTCTTCGCGAATGGCGACAACGGATGGCTCCTGCAACACCACGCCACGCCCCTGGTCGTGCACCAGGACGTTTACCGTGCCGAGGTCAACAGCGATGTGTGACGTGAACAGCCCCACGTTTATTCTTCGTCACTACTGCCCAAGGCAGTGGGCATCGTTCGGTGACGGCGTTGGCGAGCGCGACGCATGCTGACATCGATGCGCACCTGAGCGCGCCGCAGGGCCGCCTCAATCTGCTCGTAGCGCACCGGGTCGGCCGGCACGCCTTCGCGCATGGCCTTTTCGGCCCGCTGCCGGGCGGCTTCAGCCCGCTCTACGTCGATCTCTTCTGCGTGCTCGGCCGAATCGGCCAGAACGATGATCTTGTCGGGCTGAATCTCGGCGAAGCCACCACCAACAGCAAAAAACTGCTCCTCCCCTCTGGCGCGGACCATGACTTCGCCAAAGGAAAGTGCCGTTAGCATGGCCGAGTGATTGGGCAGGATGCCCATGCGCCCTTCGCTGCCGGGCAGACTCACGTAGTCGACCTCACCGCTGTATACGGATCGTTCTTGGGTAACAATGTCACATTGAATTGGCATATTGGGAACCCTGAAAATGGATTTCGCTTTGCCCCCGGCCGGGGCGCTGTGCCCCGGCCGGGAAATCTTGCGAAATACATTTCACGCTTTGCGCCACCTACGCTTCGGCTCTCAGCCGGGCAGCCTTCTCCATCGCCTGATCAATCGTGCCGACCATGTAGAACGCCTGCTCTGGCAAGTCATCGTGCTTCCCGTCCAGAATCTCACGGAAGCCGCGAATCGTCTCACCCATCGGCACATACTGCCCATTCAGGCCGTGGAACTTCTCGGCCACAAACATTGGCTGACCCAGGAAGCGCTCAATCTTGCGTGCCCGGGCTACCAGCAGCTTGTCATCTTCGCTCAGTTCATCAATACCCAGAATGGCGATAATATCTTGCAGGTCCTTGTAGCGTTGCAGTACCTGCTTCACCTCGCGTGCCGTGGCGTAATGCTCCGCGCCCACAATGTCTGGCTGCAGGGCCCGGCTGCTGGACGAAAGCGGATCCACGGCCGGGAAGATACCCTTGGCAAACATCGAGCGGTCCAGCGTCAGTACCGCGTCCAGGTGGTTAAAGGTCGCTACCGGCGCCGGGTCCGAATAGTCGTCCGCCGGCACATAAATGGCCTGCATCGAGGTGATCGAGCCGGTCTTAGTGGAGGTAATGCGTTCCTGCAGCGCGCCCATTTCCGCCGCCAGCGTTGGCTGGTAGCCTACAGCGCTGGGCATACGGCCCAACAGCGCCGACATCTCAGACCCGGCCAACACATAGCGGAAAATGTTGTCGATGAACAACAGCACATCGCGCCCCTGGTCACGGAAATACTCGGCCATACACAGCCCGGTCAGCGCCACGCGCAGGCGCACCCCCGGCGGTTCGTTCATCTGGCCAAAAACCATGGCCACTGAGTCGAGCACCCCGTAGTCCTGCATTTCGTAATAGAGGTCGGTTCCTTCACGCGTGCGTTCACCCACACCGGCGAAGATGGAAACCCCTTCGTGTTCGCGGGCCACGGAACGGATCAGCTCGGCGATGGTCACCGTTTTGCCCACGCCGGCCCCGCCATAGATGCCGGTCTTGCCACCCTTGATGAAGGGGGCGATCAGGTCTACCACCTTCATGCCCGTTTCAAAGGTCTCCACCTTGGTGGACTGCTCCTGAAACATGGGCGACTCCCGGTGGATCGGGTAGTAAATGTCCGATTTCGGCGTCGGGCCACCGTCAACGGCCTCACCGACTACGTTGAAGATACGACCCAGGGTGACCGGCCCAACCGGCACTGAGATGGGTTTGCCGGTGGCCCGGGCAGCAACACCACGCGCCAACCCTTCGGTGGCATCCATGGCTACTGTGCGCACCATGCTGTCGCCCAGGTGCTGCTGCACTTCTAGCACCAACCGCCCGGCCGGGAGGTCAATCTCCAGCGCCTCATAAATCTCCGGGAGCTCCCCTTCCGGGAACTCAACGTCGAGTACCACACCACGAATGGCTTTCACAATCCCAACAGCCATAAAATCCTCCAATTATGCGGCCGGCTTGGCCAGCCGCGTTTGCTAGTCGAACTCATCAACTTGCCAGCGCTTCCGCACCGCCCACAATGTCTAGCATCTCATTAGTAATGCTGGTCTGGCGCGCCTTATTACGCGCCAGCGTCAACTCTTCTACCAGAACCGCGGCATTGTCAGTCGCATTGTTCATAGCCACCATCCGGGCACTATGTTCGCTGGCCTGCGATTCCAAAACGACCTGGTACAGTTGCAGCTCCGTAAAGCGCGGGACAATTGTGTTTAGCAAGATTTCCGGGGATGGCTCATACGTATAGGTCCGTTCCGCCACCCCAGACAAATCGATATGCTGGACATATTCAGCCACCGCCATCCCCTCAAAGTCTAATGGCTTCAGGGGCAGCAGCTGTTTCACGCGCGGAATGCGCGTTACCAGGTTCACAAAGTCTGTGTAGGCAACAAACACCTCGTCCACTTTGCCCGCCAGGTAGTCGTCGATAACCACCTGGGTAATGGGCGTGATATCCAGAATCGATGGCGAGTCAGACACGCCATCGAACGCGGCAACCACATTGTAACCCCGGCGAATCATCAGGTCACGCCCCTTGCGCCCCACGGTGATCACCTGTACCGGCATATTCATCGCCCGGACAAAACGTTCGGCGTGGGAGACGACGTTGGTGGTATAGGCTCCGGCTAATCCCCGGTCACCCGTGACCAGAATAAGGGCGGCGTTTCTGATTTCCTCACGTACCGTTAGCAGGGGGTGCCCGGTGCTGCCTACGCCTGGCTGCGAGGCGACGTTGTGCAGAATCTCAAACGCCTTGCTGGCATAAGCCCGCGTGGCCTGTACCTGCAACTGCGCTTTGCGGGCCTTTGATGCCGAAACTGCCGCCAGGGCGCTGGTTACCTGGGAGATGTTCTTGACGCTACGAATACGTTTGTTTAGTTCTCGTTCAGTAGCCAATCTCCACTCCTGTGAAGTGAATTGCGATAGGACAAATGTCTTTCTTGTCCAGCAATCGCAAGTGTAATTTGCATTGCGGGCAGGGGGCTGGGCCAGGGGCTAACCCCCAGCCAGCCTCTGGTTCAGCCCTTGCTTATTCCCAACTGGCGTTGAAGTCGGCAACGGCCTGTTTCACCGCCTCTTCGATTTCGGGCGTGAAGTTCATGCTGTCCTGAATGGCGTTGCTAATGTGCGGGTGGGCAGTGTCCACATAGCGCAGGAAGGCCTTGCCCCATTCGCCCACACGCCGCACTTCCACTTTGTCCATTGCCCCGCGGGTGCCGGCGTAGATGAGCAGCACCTGGTGGTGCAGGGGGTAGGGTGCGTATTGCGGCTGTTTGAGCAGTTCCATCAGGCGTTCACCACGGGAAAGCTGGCGCTGGGTGGCGGCGTCGAGGTCGGAACCGAACTGGGCAAACGCAGCCAGCTCGCGGTACTGGGCCAGGTCAGACTTGAGACCACCGGCCACGCGGCGCATGGCCTTGCGCTGGGCGGAACTGCCCACGCGAGAGACGGAGATGCCGGTGTTGATGGCCGGACGCTGACCGGCGTTGAACAGGTCGGCTTCCAGGAAGATCTGACCGTCGGTGATGGAGATGACGTTGGTGGGGATGTAAGCGGAGACGTCGCCCAGCAGGGTTTCGATGATGGGCAGGGCGGTTAGCGAGCCACCGGTCTCCGGTACTTTTTTGATTTCGTATTTGTCGGCGTCGGACATGGCTTTGAGGGCGTTGGTGGCTTCGCCGATGTCGTGGTTGCCAAAGTACCGCTTGCCGTCCACTCCTTCGGTGTCCCGGGTAACGTCGCTGCCTTTGGGTACGATGACGTATTCGTCGCGCATCCGGACGGCGCGCTCCAGCAGGCGGCTGTGCAGGGAGAAGATGTCGCCGGGGTAGGCTTCCCGGCCGGGGGGACGACGCAAAATCAGGGACATCTGGCGATAGGCCCAGGCATGTTTCGAAAGGTCATCATATACCACCAACACGTCCTGCCCCTGGTCCATGAAATATTCACCGATGGCACAGCCCGAGTATGGCGCAAAATATTGCAGCGGCGCAGGATCCGATGCACCGGCAATGACCACGATGGTGTATTCCATCGCCCCATGCTCTTCCAGGGTAGCCACCACCTGCGCCAACTGGCCAATGCGCTGGCCAATGGCGACATAAATGCAGACCATGTCCTGCCCCTTCTGGTTGATGATGGTATCCAGGGCAATGGCGGTTTTACCCGTCTGGCGGTCGCCAATGATCAGCTCGCGCTGCCCGCGGCCAATGGGGGTCATGGCGTCGATAGCCACAACGCCGGTCTGTACCGGGGTGTCTACCTCGCGCCGGGCAATAACGCCTGGGGCAATGCGCTCCAGCGTGCGCGTTTCCTGGGCGCGAATAGGGCCTTTGCCATCTAGCGGAACGCCTAAGGGGTTTACGACGCGGCCGATCATGGCGTTGCCCGTGGGCACCGAGGCGATCTGGCCGGTAGCCCGCACCTCATCACCCGATTCAATGCCGGTGTAGTCACCCATGACCACAACACCAACTGAATCTGGTTCCAGGTTCAGCGCGACGCCACGGACACCGTTGCTAAACTCAACCAGCTCGCTAGCCTTAACCGCGTCTAGCCCGCTGACCAGGGCGATGCCGTCGCCAACGGAGACTACCGTGCCGACGCTTTGAGCTTCCACAACGGGCGCGAAATCATCGATCTGCTTTAGTATGGAATCAGTGATATTCCTAAAATCTGGGGCAAGGGTTGCCATTCACCAACCTCCTTCAATATGTGACTTACTCAGTTCGCAGGACATAGCTATCGCGAGCTCTCTTTGTGGTAGAGAGTTCGCCGGTGCATTGCGTTGTCCAGGTGCGATTTCCATTTGATGACAATTGGGGATATTCAGTGCGTTTTCAAGCATGGATACATCGAGCCGACATTTCTGGCAGCATCGGGATATTACCTTACCGGGACTCTTTTGTCCAACAATTCACAATCGCGGCGGCTTGTTCCAGTGTGGTGCGGGCTGGCCCCGGCCGGGGCAAAAAAAAGGCCCTGCATCGCGCAGGGCCACAACAAGGAGACAGGAGAGATGGGTTAGAGAAATTCAACAAGACCAGAACTGTCGTCATCAACCGGCAAAGCAGCAATGCGCACCGGGAATGCCTGTCCGGCTTCGCTGCGCAGCACCAGTTGTTCTTGCGTGGACCATTGCTGAAACAAGTCGCCACGCACGACCCTAAAACTACGCATAGCACCGGATTGTCCTAGCGGACCGCCACCACGAATGTTATACCCGTTAAGTACAATGGTAGCGACCGCCTTTCGTCTTTTCGCGTCAATGAGGACGGCTTTCTCGTTAATGTTGCTCAAAATATCACCTTCTGCCCCCCAAACTGCCTACCAAAGACTATAAGCGAAAATGGAGGATAACGCAAGTATTTTTGCAGTATCGCGGCAGCGCCATAAAGCAAGAATTGACAGAAAGGAGTCTGCGGCACATTCGGTGCGCCGCGGTTAACATCTGGCCTGTAAACCAGCCCGCTTGACGGAACCAGGCCGCGGCAATAGACTCCGTTGTTCGACCCATCAGGCGCACGGGATTATTCCCCAAGATTTCATAGAAGGAGGTCTGCTTATGATTGTCGGCATGGACTTTGGCACGACCAACAGCGGTATGTCAGTCTATGACGGAGATGCACTGCGTGTGCTGCCCCTGGACCCGGTCAACGAGAATCCGCGGGTGCTGCGCACAGCCTTGTACGTGACGAACGAACAGGAGGTGGTGATTGGCCGGGCGGCCGTGGATGAGTATTTTGCCCAGAACGTGGGCCGGCCGGTGAAGCTGCAGAAGGTGTGGGTGGGTGAGTTGGAGGTGTATGGAGCGGACATGTATTTTGTCACGGACACCTATGTGTGGGTGGACGTGATGTCTCCCGGCCGGTTATTTCTCTCCTTCAAAACCAATTTGCGCGACCATGAGTACACCGGCACGGTTATTGGCCAATCTTTCTACCCCATCGAAGCGCTGCTGGCCCTTTACCTGACGGTGGCGCGCAAACGGGCGGAGCGGCTGCTGGGGCGGGAACTGCGCCAGGTGGTGTTAGGCCGGCCGGTTCATTTTGCCAGCGACCCGCAGCATGATGCGCTGGCGCAGGAGCGGCTGCTGCGCGGAGCGTTCCTGGCCGGCTATGAGAAGGTTTACCTGGCGCGGGAGCCGATTGCCGCCGCCTATGATTACGCCAGCCGGGCGACGCGCGCTCAGAATATTCTCGTCTTTGACTTCGGTGGCGGCACGCTGGATATCACAGTGATGCGGATTGATGGGCGGCAGCGGCAGGTGCTGGCGACGGGCGGGGTGCCCATTGCCGGTGACGTGTTTGACCAGAAGCTGGTGCGGGCCAAGCTGCCGCGCCATTTTGGCGAGGGCACGCCCTATGGGCCGCGCCAGATGCCGTCACCCGCCTGGATTTACGACCTGTTTTCTAACTGGCAGACGATTCTGGAACTGCAAACGCCCAAAAACCTGCGCGTATTGCAGGAGATTGAACAGGGTTCGCCCCGGCCGGGGGAGATTCGCGGCCTGATCAGCCTGGTCTCCGGTAATCACGGGCTGCAGATGTTTGATACCGTGGAGAAGACCAAGCGCGACCTCTCGGCGCGCTTTGGGGCGATGATCCGGCTGGATGGCCCGGAGTTTCACGTGTTGGAGCTGGTGACGCGGCGCGAGTTCGAGAACGTGATTCGCAGCGAAGTGCACGCCATTGAGCGGGAGCTGCTGGCCACGGTGCAGGCCTCTGGCTTGCGCCCGGCCCAGATAGACGCCGTGATCCGCACCGGCGGCTCCTCGCAAATCCCAATCTTCCAGGAGATGCTGGGGCGCAATTTTGGGCCGGACAAGCTGCAAGCGTTGGATACATTCAGCAGCGTAACCGCGGGCCTGGGGATTATTGGCCACGGTATTGCCACGGGGGAGATCGCCGGCGAGGCATACACACCGGAACAGCTAACACCCCTGCCGCCGCGAGCCAGGGAGCGCACCCGGCCGGGGGTCAAGCCGGTCAATCTGGAACTGCTGCAGCGGCGTATTGCCGCCCAAGAAGCGGGGGAAACGGTGCAGGCCGCAGCCCAGGTGGTCCTGGTATTGCTGACCCAGGAGAATCAACTGCGCCTGACCTTGCTGCCGGCGGCGGCCTTTGCACAGCCGGAGCCGATGGTGCTGGCGGCGCTGCTGACCCCGGCCGGGGTGCTGCCCGCCCCCCGCGCTGTTCTTACTGCCGGCATCGATGACACCCTGCTGCTGGTGACCTCCAAATATCGCTTCTTGCTGATCACGGTCCGCCAGTTGGTCGATGGCCAGGCGCTGGGCATGAAGCTGGCCGACCTCTACCATTTCAAGCCGGACGAGCAGATATTTGCCCTGGCGCGCTGGGCGGCGCTAAAGGCGCAGGAGCGGATTGTGATGGTGACCTCGCTGGGCTACGTGCGCGGCTTTCCCACCCCGGTGATGGTGGCCGCCATTGAGGCCCCGGTGCCCTGGTCGTTTGAAAATCCGCTGCCGGGCTGGCCGCTGGCCGTCTTGGGGGCCGACCCGGCCGGGGAGTTGGTGCTGGTGACTGATACCGGCCGGGGACTGCGCCTGCCACTGGCTGAGCTGCCAGGGCGCGGGGTGCTAAGCATGAACCGGGGGGCGAATGAGCAAATCACGGGCGTGGCCCTGCCCCGGCCGGGGGCAGAGCTGCTGCTGGTGACACACAGCGGCTACGCCCGCCGCCTGCCAGCCGAGGCCATCGAACTGCCCGACCGGCCCAAAGCGCGGGGCAAAGTGCTGGTGTCCCGCCGGGCTGTGTGCGGGGCCGCCCCAGCCCTGTTTGGCCGGCCGGTGTGGGCGCTAACCAACAAACAACTGCGCCCGCTGGACCCCGGCCGGGTGCCCAGCGACCCCGATTCCAGCAAGACCTACCCCCTCGTCACCCTCGATCCCCAGGAAACCATTCACTGCCTGTTGGCCGGTTAGTGAACCGTCACGGGAAGCCCACAACCTGTAGCCTGTCACCTGCAACCTGTGTGCTATAATGTGCGGCAATATGAACGCACAGATGCCGCTACGCAGCAAGAAACCCAACCAATACCTGGCCTTCTTGCCCGACGCCAACCCCGAGGCGCTGGCCGGCTGCCTGGTAGCCTTTGCCAATGGCGACGGTGGGCTGATTGTGTTGGGGCTAGACGAGACCGGCCGGGTGGCCGAAAGCATCTGGGAAGAAGAGGCCGAAGGTGCGCTGCGAGCTGCCGTCGCCCTCTGCCGCCCGCCAGTCGTCAGCCAGTGGCAGGAGGTTGAGTTTGACCAGGGCCACCTGATCGGCATCCGCGTTTCCCGCAGCACCGAGCTGCACAGCCTGGAAGACGGCCGCGTCCTCATCCGCCACGGCCCCGAAAACCGTCCCCTCACCGGGGACGAAATCCGCCAACTGGCCAGCGGCAAAAGCACCGGCAGCTTTGAAGTGGACACCGTAGCCGGGGCTACCATCGACGACTTCGACCGCGAGATCATCAACGAATACCTGGCCAAGCGCGAGGGTCGTGGTGGTCCCCGCCTCGATTCGCTGGCCACGCTGCTGTTTGAGATTGGAGCCACGAACCACCAGGGCGAGCCTACCGTGGCCGGCATCTTGCTCTTTGGCAAGCGCCCACAAGCCTTCTTACCCCAAAGCGGCATCGTTTTTGTGCGTTTTGCCAGCACCGAGCCGCGCGCCGAGGATGGGGGAGCCGGTTATGGCCGGCGCGACGAACTCACCGGCCCGCTCTCGCGCATGGTGGAGCGCGCCTGGAGCATCTTGTGGGAAGAGATGCGCGTTGGCGCGCGCGTGAACCAGTTAGAGCGGGAAGAGCTGACCGATTATCCTCGCTTTGCGGTACGCGAAGCGCTAATCAACGCCGTGGCCCATCGCGACTACCGCATCAATGGCCGGCGCATCGAAATCCGCATGTATACCGACCGGCTGGAAGTGATCAGCCCTGGTGGGTTGCCCGGCTATATCACCCTGGATAACCTGGTGGAAGAGCACTTCTCGCGCAACCCCCGGGTGGTGAATGGCCTCTACCAGTGGGGCTACATCGAGGAGTTGGGACTGGGAATTGACCGGATGATCGAAGAGATGGTCAAGGCTGGCCACCCGCCGCCCCGCTTTCGGGCGACGCCCTTCTCTTTTACGGTGACCCTGGTGAAGGGCAAAGAGCGGCCCGCCATTCCGGCATGGACCAGCAATATGAACGAACGACAGGCCCGTGCTCTGGCCCACGTGCGCGAAAATGGCAGCATTACCAATGGCGACTATCGTCGCCTGTGCCCCGATGTCTCGGCGGAAACGCTGCGCCTGGACCTGGTTGACCTGGTGGACAAGGGTTTGCTGCTGAAGATTGGCTCCAAAAAAGGCACGCACTATATTTTGAAGTGACCCTTTCCCAACTTTATCCCAAACAAAACTTGGGATAAATTTGGGATAAATGCGATATGACGCTAACGCAGCAATTCCTCATTGTGTTGATCTTCCCGGCCGGGTTCCTGGCTATGGCCGCTTATTCCGTCTGGCGGCGGGCCTACCGGCCGCGGATTGTGCCGGCCTGGGTGCTGACCCTGCTCACCGGGGCGGCCTGGACCAGCAGCCTGCTCAGCTACTACGGTGGCGTGGCCCTTTCCCCTGCCGCAGCGTTTACCTGGCAAGGTCTTGGCCGCTATTTGCTTAGCTTCATGTCGCTGGCCCTGCTCCTGACCACCACCCGCTACTTGCTGACCCCGCGGCGCGAATCTCGCCTGGTGCTGGGTTTGAGCGCCGCTTTCTGGCTCATTGCGCTGCTGCTGGACCCCAACTTGTGGCCCTACGAGATTGGCTCGGTGCAGTTAGCCGGGCAAGTGGTCACCCATTTCTATTTATGGAGCGCCGTATGGGTGGCTGGCTGGCTGGTGGCGCTGCTGGCGGCCTGGCTGCTGACGCGCCGCGCCTATCTGAATTCACCCGGGGCCATGCATCGTAACCAACTGGCTTACTGGGAGCTTATGCTGCTGCTGTTTGGTGCGGGCGGGGCGGTGGCCCTGGTGCAGCACCCCGGGCAGCCTATTTGGCAAGAGGTGGGGGCGGCGGTGCAGCTTATGGCCGCCTGGCTGGGCGTTTACCACCTCACCCATACTTCGCTGCCAGATTTGCGCGTGGCGCTGCGCCGCCTGACTGGCCGCCTGGCAACCGCCGCGGTGTTGTTTGCGCTGTCGGTCTTTGCCTTGTGGTTCCTGGTGCTGGATGTTTTGCCGCGTACGACGGAGCCGCTGGTGGCTATTGTGCTGGGGGCGGCGGTGTTTACGCTGCTGTTCCTGGTGGTGAACCGGTTGGTGCGCAATTTGCTGCTGCGGCTGCTGCTGCCTTCGGTGACGGCCGGCCGGCCGTCGCTGGCTGAGCAGCCGGAGATTTTGGCCAGCCTGGCCGATCCGCTGCTGCTGGGCGAACTGGTTCTGCGGCATGTGCAGGCGAATTTGTCGGTGGAGGATGGGCAGCTTTTCTGGCTGGCTGAGGGGGACCCCGGCCGGGTGCTGCTGCAGCCGGTGGCCTCCATTGGCAGCCGTGCTGCTGATGTCCTGTCCTTCACTGCCGAAAGCCCGTTTATCGACTTTTTGCGCCGCGCCCCGGCCGGGGCGCTGGCCCAATATGACCTGGATGCCCTGGAGTTATTTGCCGACCTGCCTGAAGATGAGCGAGAAGGGCTGCGCCGCTGGCAAGATGAACTTTACATCCCCCTGCGCATTGACGACCAGCTAGTGGGCTTGCTGGGGTTGGGTAACAAATACAACGGCCTGCCCTACACCAACCAGGACATCGACTGGCTGCAAGCGCTGGGCGGCCAGGCCGGGCTGCTGCTGTGGCAAAGCCAGCAGTTGGCCACCTTGCAGCAAGAACACGCGCAGATAAACAAGGAGTGGGTTCGCCTGGCCTACCGGAACCAGCAATTGGAGGCGCTAAACGAGCTCCACCGCCAATTTACCGGGCTGGTTACCCCAGACTTGCGCCGGCCGGCCATTGCCCTGGACAACCAGCTGCAGCAGTTGCGGGATGATGCCGTGGTTGATGAGCAAACCTGGGCGCAGTTGAGTGAGCAGCTTGCCGCGCTCCGTCTGCCTCTGGATAACCTGGTGACGCTGGCCGCACACCTGCAGGACGAACAGGCGATGGCCTTTGCCCCGGTCCACATGATTGACGTGGCGCGGCAGGTACGGCGAGGGCTGGCCACCATGGCCGATGCCCGCAAGGTGACGGTTAACCTGGATGTGGCCCCGCGCCTGCCTGCGGTGCGCGGCGACGAAGGTCGCCTGGTGGAGGCGCTGCGCCACGTGGTGCACAATGCCATCAAGTTCAACAAGATTGGCGGTGCTGTGCAGATCCATTGCTTTCTGGAAGGAGAGGAGATTTGCATTGCCGTATCGGACAAGGGCGTGGGCATTCCGCCGGAGCGCATTGACCAGGTGTGGACCGCTTTTAAGGGGGATGGGCCTGGCCGGTACAGCAACGCCGCGCCCAGCACGGGACTGTTGTTTGCCCGTTACATTGTGGCCGCCCACGGCGGGCGCATGACGGTCGCCAGCGAGTATGGTGCGGGCAGTACCTTTACGATTTTCCTGCCCCCGGCCGGGAACATCGCCAGCGATTGAAAGCGACCGCGGCCGGCCGGCAACGGATCCCCGGCCGGGAGCGTATAGCTAACCTATGAACTTCACCACCCCTCTGGCCCTGATCTTGCTGCTGCTGCTGCCCTACTTCTTCTGGCTGGGGCGGCCGCGGACAGGCGCGCTGCGCCGCAAGCGGGAGTGGGCCAGCCTGGCCGTGCGGCTGCTTATCCTGCTGCTGCTCATCTTTAGCCTGGCCGGATCGCGGTTGGTGCGTGCCGCCGATGAACTGGCGGTGGTCTTCTTGCTGGATGTGTCGGACTCGATAAGCCCGGCGCAGCAGGCAGAGGCGGAGGCTTTTGTGCGGGCGGCCATCGCCGAGATGACGCCCACCGACCAGGCGGCGGTGGTGCTGTTTGGCGCGAACTCGCTGGTGGAACGGCCGATGAGCGGCCTGGCGGAGCTGGCCCCGGTGAGTTCGGTGCCCCAGGCGCTGCATACCGACCTGGCTGAGGCGATACGGCTGGGGTTGGCGCTGTTCCCGGCCGGGAGCGCGCGCCGGCTGGTGGTTCTGAGCGATGGGGTGGCGACCATTGGCGATAGTGCGGCGGCAGCCCAACTGGCGGCCGCCGCCGGCGTGCAGATTGATTTTGTACCCCTGGCGCGTAGTCAGGCGGCGGCCGAGGCGTGGGTCACCGGGGTGGATGCGCCCACGCGGGTTAGCCAGGGGGAGACGATTGTGGTGAATGTGACGGCCGAAAGCACAGCCGATATGCCGGCCACGCTGCGCATTCTGGCCGCCGGCCAGGTGATTTATGATGAGGCGGTACAGCTCCGGCCGGGGAGCAACAGCTTCTCTGTGTCTTTACGCCCTACCAGCCAGGAGTTTGTGCGCTATGCGGTGGAGCTGGTGCCGGCCCGGGACACCTATTACCAGAATAACCAGTTGGCTGCTTTTACCGAAGTGGTAGGGCCGCCGCGGGTGCTGTTGGTGGCCGGTGATGGTGGGGTAGATGAGAGCGGCAATCTGGTGCCGGATGAGTCGCCGGCGCTGCGGTTGGCTCTGGAAGGGGCGGGGCTGGTGGTGGATCGTATCACCCCGGCCGGGTTGCCCACCAGCCTGCCCGCGCTCAGCAACTACGCCAGTGTCGTTCTGGTCAATGTCAATGCCAAGAACCTGTCGCCGCGCAAGATGGAGACGCTGCAAAGCTACGTGCGCGACCTGGGTGGCGGGTTGGTGGTCGTGGGCGGGCCACAGAGCTACGGCATGGGTGGTTATTACGGTACCCCGCTAGAAGAAACCCTGCCTGTTGATATGCAGATCAAGGACCAGGATCGCTTCCCGGCCGTGAGCATGGTTATCGTCATTGATCGTTCGGGCAGCATGGGGGCGCAGGAAGGGTCGCTGACCAAAATTCAACTGGCTGACGAAGCGGCGGCGCGTGTGGTGGAGCTACTCAATGACTTTGACGAAATCACCGTGATTCCCGTGGACACGCAGCCGGACCAGGTGATTGGCCCGGTGCTGGCGGAGGACAAGGGGGCCATCATCGCCGAGATTCGGACCATTGGCGCGGGCGGCGGCGGGATTAATGTGCGCACCGGCCTGGAGGCTGCGGCCCAGGCCCTGGCCGGCAGTGATAAGCAGGTGAAGCATGTCATTGTGCTGGCTGATGGCAGCGATTCCAATGAACAGAACGGCGTGCCGGAGCTTATTGAGGCGCTGCGCAGTGCTGATGTGACGGTGTCGATGGTGGCTATTGGCCAGGGGAAGGACGTGGCCTGGCTGCGCAGCATGGCCGAATTGGGCGAAGGCCGCTTTCACCTGACTGAGGAGGCGGCCAATCTGCCCCAGATTTTTACGCAGGAGACAACTTCTATCCAGCGCAGTTACCTGATTGAAGAGCGTTTCTTCCCTGCGTTGGCCAGCAGCAGCCCCATTCTGAGCGGCATTAACCTGGTGCCACCGCTGTATGGCTACGTGGGCACCAGCGCTAAGGGCACGGCCCAGGTGATTCTGACGACGCACCTGGGGGATCCGCTACTGGCAGCCTGGCAGTATGGGCTGGGGCGGTCGGTGGCCTGGACGTCGGATGCTACCGGCCGGTGGGGCAGCGATTGGGTGCGTTGGGCGGGTTTCCCGCAGTTTTGGGCGCAAGCGGTGCGCTGGACGGTGTCGCAAGGGCGGGATAGCAATGTGGAGACGGTGGTGGGCTTTGCCGGTGAGACGGCGCGGCTGACGGTGGATGCTCGCCGTGGTGACAATACGTTCCTGAATGACCTGACCATGGAGGCGAATCTGGTTGCGCCTGATGGCACGGTGACGGCGTTGACGCTGCCCCAGGTGGCCCCCGGCCGGTATGAGACTGACTTTACGCCAGAGCAGGAGGGGGCGTATCTGGTGCGGGTTACGGGGACGGCGGCGGGTGAGGAGGAGGCGGTGGTGGCCCAGACCACGGGCTGGGTGTTGGGCTATTCGCCGGAGTACCGGCAGCTTGAGACGAATTTTGCTTTGCTGCAAGCGCTGGCCGATGTGACCGGGGGGCGGAATGTGGGTGATGACCCGGCCGGGGTGTTTGAACACTCGCTGCCCAGTGAGGCCACAACCCGGCCGGTGTGGCCGTGGTTGACGCTGCTGGCGGTGGTGCTGCTGCCGGTGGATATTGCGCTGCGCCGCCTGGTGATTACGCAGCGGGACCTGGCCCGGGCCTGGGCAGCGACGTTTGGTCGCTGGCAGCGGCCGCAAACATCGTTGGTGCAGGAGCGGCAGGCGCAGGTGTCGCGGCTGTTTGAGGCGAAGCGGCGGGCCAGTGTGCCCCGGCCGGGGCCAGAGGCCCCACCGCCCATTGAGGCCACCCCACCATCGCCGTCGGAAGTGGCCACACCCCGGCCGGGGCCTGCGCCGCCAGCGGCGACCACCCCACCGGCCGGTTCCCTGGCGGCACGCCTGCTAGAGAAACGACGCCAGCAGGATGAAGCGAACCATCCCCCTGAGTAAACCCAGCCACTAATCGGCAGGTTGCTGATTGCTGCTGCCTGTGCTTGCCTGGGCCAGACGCCAGCCTGGCCCAGGCAATGTTCGGCGTGCCTTGTGTCCTCTGCCCTGCACATGGCCTTATTTCCTATTGATGATTCCGTGATCCTCCCCGATACTGTTTGTATGCTGCTTCTGGCCGAAGGGTGTGCCGGGCAGGGTTTGGCGCAATGCTTAGGATTGGGCCAATTGGGAATTGTTTGACATTGCGTTCAGATAGCGATTTGTTCGACAAAGAGGGTGTAACATGAAACGCTTTACGATATTGACCTTATCCCTTTTTGTATTGGTAGCTTTGTTTAGTTTTGGTACCGTGGAAACGACCCGGCCGGTGTTGGTGCAGGCCGAGAGCGCAGCGGCAGCGGCGGACCTGGCACGGGCCTATGGGGGGCAGGTGCAAGAATCCCTGCCCATTATTCATGCGGTGGCGGCGGATGTCCCGGCCGGGCGGCTGGCCGCCCTGCGGGCCGATCCACGCCTTGTTGCCCTGCATGATGACCGCGTTGCGACAGCCGCCTCCTTTGGTGGCAATGCGCCCGAGGTCAACTTTCCCCAGGTCGTTGGCGCAGACCAGGCGTGGCAGGCCGGGGTGACCGGCCAGGGCATTACTGTGGCTGTTGTAGACACCGGAATTTCGCAGCGCTATCTGTGGAGTCTGCTCAAGACGGTGACCAGTTATGATGCCATCGATGGCGGACAGAACCGGCGCGATCCCAATGGGCATGGCACCTATGTAGCGGGTATCATCGGCAATTTTATGCAGGATGACCAGGGCTTCATTGGTGTTGCGCCCCTGGTTCAGTTTGTGGATGTGCGCGTGCTGGATGCTGAAGGCAAGGGCAGCTACAGTGATATTATTGAGGGGTTGGATTGGGTGCTGGCCAACAAAGATACCTACAACATCCGCGTTGTGAATCTGTCGCTGGTTAGCGGCGTGAGCGGCCCCTACTGGGCCGATCCGCTGAACCAGGCGGTGGAGGCGCTGTGGGAGGCGGGGGTTGTGGTGGTTGCCGCGGCCGGGAACGATGGTTCTGACCCGATGACCATTGCGGTGCCCGGCAACGACCCCTATGTTATCACTGTGGGGGCCTTCACCGATGCCTATACGCCGGATGACGAAAGCGATGATTACATTACTCCCTTCAGTGGGGCCGGCCCTACTGAAACCGGTTTTGTGAAGCCGGATGTCGTCGCGCCGGGGGCGCATATCATCTCTATGATGGACCGCAACTCCGCCTGGGCCAGGGAACATCCTGAGGCGATTATCCAAGGGCGCTATGTGCAGGCGGCCGGTACTTCGGCCGCGGCGGCGGTTACGTCGGGCGTGGTGGCGCTGATGCTGGATGAAAACCCCTCGCTGACGCCCAATGAGGTGAAATATACGCTGATGGCCGCAGCCCGGCCGGCGGTGTATGGTGATGACAGCCTGACCTGGAGCATTTTCCAGCAGGGCGCGGGGCGTGTGTGGGCCCCGGAGGCGGTCTTTGGTGACTATCCCGGCCAGGCCAATGGCGGCATGGTGCCCGGGCAGCCTTATGTTGGCCCGGTGGTTTACCGGGATGATACTTTCCGACTGGTGGACGAAAGCGGCAATGACCTGCCGGAAGGGGCGGGCTATACCTGGACGGGCGGCTACACCTGGACTGGTGGGTATACCTGGACGGGTGGCTACACCTGGACGGGCGGCTATACCTGGACGGGTGGTTATACCTGGACGGGCACAATGGAATGGCAGCCGTGGGAACCGGGCACAGCCTGGCAAAGCGGCTATACCTGGACGGGCGGCTATACCTGGACGGGTGGCTATACCTGGACGGGTGGGTACACCTGGACGGGCGGGTATACCTGGACGGGTGGCTATACCTGGACGGGCATTACCGATTCGCAGGAGTAAGGCTTGATTTTTCCCGGCCGGGAGGGAGGAGCCTGCACGGTAGGCGTGCGGGCTTCTTTCTCTCTGTGCCGGTAACTTTGCTGACTTGCCGGGCGGATGGTGTTGGCGTGATCCCGGCCGGGGCACAGCCCGTGGATTGGAGAAAGACGCTTGCCGGCACGTGAGAGAGTTCGCCATATCTACATCATCACTATGTCGGTGGTGGGGGTGCTGCTGCTGGCTGCCGGTTTGTGGCGCGCGCCGGGCTATGAGGAGCCGCTGATTTTCCTTGCCCTTATCATTCTGGCCATCCTGGCGCAGGTTGCCTCCACCTCACACGCTATCACCTACGAGGTGGGGGCGGCCATTAGCCTGGCGGCCACGCCCCAGTTTGGGCCGTTTGGGGCGGCGGCTGTGGTTATCTTCTCCCATGCTGGTTTCTGGGTGTTCAACAACGCGCGCCACTTTCCCGGCTGGAAGCGCAGTATGGAGCAGATCGGCTTCAACTCCGGGATGCACGGCCTCTCGGTCTTCCTGGCCGCGGTCACCCTGACCATCACCGCCTCCTGGTGGGGGGAACAGAATCCGCTGGGCCAGGTTTTCCCCTGGTTCCTGGCTGCCATTGTTGGCGATCAGGTCAATATCTGGCTGCTTATTTTGATGGTCTATTTGCAGCACAATGTGCGGCCGCAAGAGGTGTGGTGGAGCAACCGCTGGGCTATGCCCATCAACGTGCTGGTCACGGCGGTGGGCGGCGGGGTTCTGGCCTTTGCCATTCGGGCCTTGGGGCTGATTGGCCTGGGGGTTTTCTTCCTGCCGGTGCTGCTATCCGCCTACGCGTTCCGCGTCTTTGTGAACCGCACGAAGGAGCAGATGGCTCATCTGGAGGAGTTGGTCCAGGTGCGCACGCGCGACCTGGCGGACAGCAATGCGGCGCTGGCAGAGCTGAATAAGCAAAAAGATGCCTTTCTGGCGGTACTGACACATGATATGCGCAGCCCGCTGACCAGCATTCAGGGTTATGCCAGCCTGCTGCATGATTATCCGGACCTCTCTAGCGAGAAGCGGAAGGAGATTGCGGCCATTATTCTGCGCAATGAGCAGGCGTTGCTGGAGATTGTGGAGAATATTCTGGAGATTGAGCAGTTGCAGTCTGGTGCGCCGGTGATGTTGGAGCACGAGACGTTTGATCTGCGTGGCGTGATTCTGGAGGTGGTGCAATCGGTGCGGGCCAAGTCGGCGGAGAAGGAGATCGACCTGATCTATGAGCTGGGGGAGCAGCCGATCTACCTGAATGCGGACCGGCCCAAAGTGCGGCGAGTGCTGCAAAATCTGTTGACGAATGCGGTGAAGTATACGCCGGAACGGGGCCGGGTGTCAGTGGTGGCCAGGATGAATGGCCAGGATACGTATATTCAGGTGAAGGATACGGGTTATGGCATCCCGGCCGGGGAGCTGCCCTACATTTTTGATCGTTACCGGCGGGTAGCCAAGCACCGCGACAAAGCGACGGGCACGGGCCTGGGGCTGGCCATTGTGCAGAGCCTGGTGGAGGCGCATGATGGCGAGGTTTGCGTGACCAGTGAGGAGGGGGTGGGCAGCGAGTTTGTGGTCCGGCTGCCGCTTAATGGCCAGCACGGTTTGCCGGCGTAACCCGGCCGGGGCAAACACAGCACCCGGACCCCGGCCAGCACAGGGGCGGCTCGCGAGCCGCCCCTGGCCGGTGTGCCGGTGTTCCTACGAAAGGACGAACGTGCCCGTGGCGGATTACAAGGCCATAGACCGCGTCTGAATCAGGCCCACGGCGTGGCTCTTGAAATCGGCCAGGCTCATGTCACCCCGGTCTTCGTTGTTGCGGGTACGCACGGCGACCGCCCCTTCTTCTGCTTCCCGATCGCCCACGACGAGCATGTAGGGCACTTTTTGTAGCTGGGCGTTACGGATTTTGGCGTTCATACGGTTGCCGCTGTCGTCGACCTCAATGCGCATCCCGGCCGGGCGCAGCGCCGCCGCCACCTGCCGGGCATAAGCCACGTGGCGATCCGTAATCGGCACCACTACCGCCTGCACCGGGGCCAGCCACAGCGGGAACGCCCCGTTGAAATGCTCAATAAGAATACCCACAAAGCGCTCCATGCTGCCAAAAGGGGCGCGGTGGATCATCACCGGCCGGTGCTTCTGCCCATCCGTTCCCGTATACTCCAGTTCAAACCGTTCCGGCAGTAAGAAATCCACCTGCACCGTGCCCAACTGCCATTCCCGTTTCAACACATCGCGGAAGATAAAGTCCAGCTTTGGCCCATAGAAAGCCGCCTCACCAATTTCCACCGTGTAGTTCAGACCCAGCTTGTCGGCCGCCTGCTGAATTGCGGCGACACCCTTCGTCCACATCTCCGGCGTGCCGGCATACTTGTCGCTGTCTGGGTCATTCGTGCCCAGCCGCGCCCGGAAATCTGTGAAGCCAATGGCATTGAACACGTACTGGATCAGTTCTACCACGTGAATAAATTCCGTCTCCAACTGCTCCGGCGCGACAAAGAGGTGCGAATCGTCCACGGTGAAGCCGCGTACCCGCGTCAGGCCCGTTAGCTCACCACTCTGCTCGTAGCGGTAGACTGTGCCGAACTCGGCCAGGCGCAGCGGCAAATCGCGGTAGCTGCGCGCCTCACTCTTGTAGATCTCGATGTGGTGCGGGCAGTTCATCGGCTTTAGCAGGAACTTGTCGCCATCCACGTCGATGGGCGCATACTGGCTGTCTTTGTAGTACGGGTAGTGGCCGCTGGTGATGTACAGGTCTAGCTTGCCGATGTGCGGCGTGATGACCGGCAGGTAATCCCGCTCCAGTTGGGCCTGGCGCAAGAACTGCTCCAGCGTCTCGCGCAGTATTGCGCCCTTGGGCAGCCATAGCGGCAGCCCGGACCCCACTAACTGCGAGATGTGGAACAGGCCCAACTGCTTGCCCAACCGGCGATGATCGCGCGCTTTGGCCTCCTCCAGCCGCTGCAGATACTCGTCTAGCTCTTGCTTGTTGGGCCAGGCTGTACCGTAGATGCGCTGCAACTGCGGCCGGTTCTCGTCACCGCGCCAGTAAGCGCCGCCGGTGCGCAGCAGCTTTACGGCGTTGGCTTTGATTTTGCTGGTGTAGGCCACGTGCGGGCCGCGGCACAGGTCTACAAAGTCGCGCTGCCGGTAGATGCCGACCTCGGCCACAGGTTGGCTGATGGGTTCGCCGTTTTCGTCGACCCGGCCGGCGGCCAGATCGCGGATCAATTCCAGCTTGTAGGGCTGTTCTTTGAAGAATTCCAGAGCCGCCGCCACGGACATGCTAGACTGCTCGAAGCGGGCGTTTTGCTTGAGCAGGCTCTTCATTTTGGCCTCAATGGCCTCCAGGTCTTCCGGTGAGAAGGTGGTTGGCTTGCCGTCTTCGTCTCTGCCCAGATCGAAGTCGTAGTAGAAGCCATCTTCGATGGGCGGGCCAATGGCCAACCGGGCCTCTGGGAAGAGGGCCAGTACCGCTTCGGCCATGACGTGGGCGGCCGAATGGCGAATGCGATACAGCTCTGTCTCTTGATAGGGCACACCGTTTATTGCTGACATAAAAACCTCCGCAAAATGATGGGCGCAATGCGGAAAGCGCATCGCGCAGCAAAAAGCGCCATTACCCATATTGGGGCGATGGCGCTCGCGATTCCACCCAAATTCAGCCATTTCCGAGGAAATGACCCTCATTGTCGCTGCTAACGGAGCGACCCGGATTGCCTTAGTGACCGGCCGGGACCGGCGTTCAGGAAATCACTCCTGGGGGGTTTTGGTTCCGATTCTGGCGGTGATGGCTCGCAGCCTTTGGCCATTCACTCTCTGGCGTCGTCTACGGAACTACTCGTCCCAATCAACGTGTTGGTTGTTTGAATTAAGAACATTATAGGGCCGCTATGGGCATTGTCAAGGCTAATTGTGAAATGGGGTGCGATGACAAAATGGCTTGCGCCCCGGCCGGGACAGATATACAATGTTCATAAGTAATACCAATACCGTTTGACAACCAAAAATAGCCACACGGCTGGTAGGGAGAGGTTCTGTTTCCCGCCAGGTAACAGAGCGCCGAAGGGGCAAGCCCACCGCGATTGCTGACGCTGCGGGTGAAACTCTCAGGCAAAAGGACCTCCCGGCCGGGCACTTCTGGAGAGCCACGCCAGGACCCGCAGCGGTCCCGGCCGGGCACCGACGGGGCAAGCCGGCACAAACCGGTGAATCTCTCAGGTTAGGGACAGAGGACGGCAGCGATCCACTCAGATTGCTTAGACCGTCCTTTTTTTGTTGGCCCAACTGCCGGCCTGTTTCGCCCGCAGCCGCATTCCACCGCATGTCGGCGCGAAACAGGGGGCACCCAACCGGGCGTGGCACCATGCCAGCAACAGCCCCAACATTCGCAGGAGGAATTACACATGACCCAAATTATCGATGGCTTACTGTATACCGAAGATGACGAATGGATCCTGGTGGAAGGTGATGAAGGCACCGTCGGGATTTCCGATTACGCCCAGAACTCCCTGTCCGACATCGTTTATCTGGAACTGCCCGCCGCAGGGGACACCTTTGCCGCCGGGGAGAACTTCGGTGTGGTTGAATCGGTGAAGGCCGCCGCCGAACTGCTCATGCCCGTAGCCGGTGAAGTGATTAGCGCCAACGAAGCGCTGATAGACAACCCTGAACTGGTCAACAGTGACCCCTATGGCGAAGCCTGGATGGTAAAAATCAGGATTAGCAATCCGGCCGAGCTAGAAGGCCTGATGGACGCGGCCGCCTACCGTATCTACTGCGACGAACGCGGTTAGCCGGCCACCCCACACCCATCACTGGCCAGTCCCGGCCGGGACGCGGCTTGCCCTTCCCGTTAACTAAACGAACCCGACACGAGGAAGAACCATGATCAAAATCCCACCCCAAGCGGCCAGCAAAAACCTGGCCATGCTAAGACCCACTGATCACTTTGAAGACCGCCACATCGGCCCCAAAGCCGCCGCCATCAGCCAGATGGTCGCCCAGATGGGCGTGGCTTCGCTCGATGAACTCATCGACCAGGCGGTGCCCCAAACCATCCGCATGCAGGGTAGCCTTAACCTGCCCGAACCGCTGAGCGAATCCGAACTGCTGGACGAAATGCGCCGCCTGGCCGGCCTGAACAAGCTCTACCGCACCTTCATCGGCATGGGCTACAGCGACTGCATCACCCCGCCTGTCATCCAGCGCAACATCCTGGAAAACCCCGGCTGGTACACCCAATACACCCCCTACCAGGCCGAGATTGCCCAGGGGCGGCTGGAAGCGCTGCTAAACTTCCAGACGATGATCAGCGACCTCACCGGCCTGGAGATAGCCAACGCCTCCATGCTGGATGAAGCTACCGCCGCCGCCGAGGCCATGACCCTCTGCCAGCGCATGATGCCCCGCAAATCCAAAGCCAACACCTTCTTCGTCTCCCAGTTGTGCCACCCGCAAACCATTGCCGTGGTGCAGACGCGAGCTGTCCCCCTCGGTATCGACGTGGTGGTCGGCGACCATGAAAGCTACGATTTCAGCCAGGATACCTTTGGCGTGCTGCTGCAATACCCCACCACCGAAGGCGATATCCTCGACTATGAACCCTTCTGCCACCAGGCCCACCGGGCCGGTGCGCTGGTGGTAGTTGCCGCCGACCTGTTGGCCCTGACCTTATTGCGCCCCCCGGCCGGGTTCGGAGCCGATATCGCCGTGGGCAGCAGCCAGCGCTTTGGCGTGCCCATGGGCTATGGCGGGCCTCACGCCGCCTACATGGCCACCAGCGAAGCCTTCAAACGCCAGCTCCCCGGCCGGATCATCGGCATCTCCATCGACGCCCAGGGCAACCCCGCCCTGCGCCTGGCCCTGCAAACCCGCGAACAACACATCCGCCGCGAGCGCGCCACCAGCAACATCTGCACCGCGCAAGTGCTGCTGGCCATCGTCGCCTCCATGTATGCTGTCTACCACGGCCCCGGCGGCCTCAAGCGCATTGCCGAACGCGTGCGCCTGCTCACCCAGGTGCTGGCCAAAGGACTGGTCCAACTCGGCTACACCATCAACCCCAACCCCGTTTTTGACACCCTGAAGGTCACCGCTGGCCCCCACCAGCAGGCCACCATCGTCGCCGAAGCACTGGCCCGCCACACCAACCTGCGCCTGTACGACGACGGCGCGGTTGGCATCTCTCTGGATGAGGTAACCAGCGTTGCCGACCTGGCCCAACTCTTCGCCGCCTTTGGCGCCGAACAGGGCGAAATTGACATCGACGCCCTGGCCGCCGAAATAGACCTGAGCTACGAGCCGCTGCACCAGCGCCAAAGCGCCTACCTGACCCACCCGGTCTTCAACAGCTACCACTCCGAAACGGAGATGCTGCGCTACATCCACAAGCTGCAAGAGCGCGACCTCTCGCTGGCCTTCTCCATGATTTCGCTGGGTTCCTGCACCATGAAGCTAAACGCCACGGCCGAGATGCTGCCCATCACCTGGCCCGGCTTTGGCCACCTGCACCCCTTCATCCCGCTGGATCAGGCCCAGGGCTACCGCGAGATGTTCCAGCGCCTGGAGGAGGCGTTGTGCGAGGTCACCGGCTTTGCGGCCACCTCCTTCCAGCCCAACGCCGGCTCGCAGGGTGAGTACACTGGCCTGCTGACCATTCGCGCCTATCACCTGGCCCGTGGCCAGAGCCAGCGCAATGTCTGCCTCATTCCCAGCTCGGCCCATGGTACCAACCCGGCCAGTTCGGTGATGGCCGGCATGCAAGTGGTGGTGGTGGACTGCGACGACCACGGCAATATCGACGTGGCCGATTTGCGGCGTAAAGCGGCGCAGTACCAGGAAACCCTGGCCGCGCTGATGGTAACTTACCCCTCCACCCATGGTGTGTTCGAGGAGGCTATTCGCGATATCTGCCAGGTTGTGCATGAGCATGGCGGTCAGGTCTACATGGATGGCGCGAACATGAACGCGCTGGTGGGGCTGTGCCGCCCGGCCGAGTTTGGGGCTGACGTTTGCCACCTGAACCTGCACAAGACTTTCTGCATCCCGCATGGCGGCGGCGGGCCGGGCATGGGACCCATCTGCGTGGCCGAACATCTGGTGCCGTACCTGCCCTCGCACCCGGTGGTGCCGGGTGTGGGCGGCGAGCAAAGCCTGGGCACGGTGTCAGCTGCGCCCTGGGGCAGCCCCAGCATCCTGCCCATTTCGTATGCGTATATTGCTATGATGGGCCCGGCCGGGTTAACCCAGGCCACCAAAGTGGCCATTCTCAACGCCAACTACATCGCCACCCGCCTCGAACCCTACTTCCCGGTGCTGTACAGGGGGGCCAACGGCCGCGTGGCCCACGAGTGCATTGTAGACCTGCGCCCGCTGCGTGACACCAGCGGCATCCCCGTGGATGACGTGGCCAAACGGTTGATGGATTACGGCTTCCATGCCCCCACCATGTCCTTCCCGGTTCCCGGCACGCTGATGATCGAGCCGACAGAAAGCGAGTCCAAAGAAGAGCTGGACCGCTTCTGCGAGGCGATGATCGCCATTCGCCATGAGATTGACGCCGTTGTGGCTGGTGAGTTTGACGCCGAAGATAACCCGCTGCACAATGCGCCGCACACCGCCCTGGCCGTCACGGCCGACGAATGGTCCCACACCTACTCGCGGGAGGTGGCCGCCTTCCCGGCCCCATGGGTAAAAGAGCGCAAGTTCTGGCCCCCCGTGGCCCGTGTTGACAATGTCTACGGCGACCGCAACCTGTTTTGCGTTTGCCTGCCTGTGTCCGCTTACGCTGATTAGCCGTTGTCTTGAGAATCGTGCTAGAGCTGGAGGAATTGTCGTTAGAGTCCTCTAGCTCTAGCTTTTCCCCGCCAGCTCCCCCCCCTCTAGCTTAACCGCACCAGGTGATATTTCTTGCGCCCTTTGCGCAGCACCAGGAACTGCCCCGCCACACTGTCGGCCAGCGTTACCTGCCGGTCCGCCTCTGCCACGCGCACATTGTTTAGGTAAATGCCGCCACCCTGGATGTCTCGCCGGGCTGCGCCCTTAGAACTGGCCAGGTTGCTGTTAACCAGCAGGTCTACCAGGGGCACGCTCCCGTCTGCAAACGCCGGGCGGGCCAGGTCGCTTGAAGGCACGTCGGCAAAGATGTCGGCGATGTCGTCCGCATCCAGGCCGCTGATGTCGCCACCGAACAGCACCTCAGAAGCCTGCTCCGCTTTGGCCAGCGCAGTGGGGCCATGCACCATCTGCGTTACTTCTCGCGCCAGCGTGCGCTGGGCATCGCGCTGCTCCGGCCGGTTCAATAGCGCCTGCTCCAGCTCTAGAATTGCGCGATGGTCCAGCCAGGTGAAGAACTTCAGGTAGTTCACCACGTTGGCATCATCGGTATTCAGCCAGAACTGGTAGAAGCGGTAGGGCGAAGTCCGTCGCGGGTCCAGCCAGACTGCGCCGGCGGCTGTTTTGCCGAATTTACTGCCATCTGCCCTGGTGATGAGCGGGTATGCCAGGGCGTGGGCCTTGCTGCCGCGCACCCGCCGGATTAGCTCCACGCCCGACAGCACATTGCCCCACTGGTCGCTGCCACCGGCCTGCAGCACGCAGCCGTAGCGGTCGTGCAGTACCAGGAAGTCGTAGGCTTGCAGCAGCATGTAGCTGAATTCGGTGAAGGAGATGCCCGTGCCTTCGCGGTCGATGCGCGCCTTGACGGAATCTTTGGCCAGCATGTAGTTGACGGTGAAATGTTTGCCCACGTCACGCAGGAAGGCCATCATGGAGACATTGGCCAGCCAGTCGGCATTGTTGACGATGATGGCCGGGTTGCTTTTGACTTCGAAGTCGAGGATGGTGGCCAACTGCTGCCGGATGCCGGCCAGGTTGGCTTCTAACTCGGTCGGGGAGAGCAGGTTGCGCTCTTCTGAGCGGCCGCTGGGGTCGCCGATCATACCGGTGCCGCCACCGGCGACGGCGATGGGGGTGTGGCCGAAGCGCTGCAGGCGAGCCAGCCCCATCATGGGCACCAGATGGCCCACGTGCAGACTGTTGGCAGAGGGATCGAAGCCGTTGTAGAAGGTGATCTTTTCGTCGCGCAGTAAATCGGGGACGCTTTCGGTGTGGTCGTACACCAGGCCGCGCCATTTAAGTTCGTCGAATGCGTTGGTTACAATCATATCTGTTCTCCTGGGCTGGGTCTGGCTTTTTACGGGCCAAACTCCGCGACGTGTGATCGTATGGTGTGTGGGGTTCTCTGTCAACCCAAAGATGGCTTATCACGAAAAAGACGCGGCTTTTGGCCGCGTCTCGCTTGTGGTTCTTTACCTGGTGAAAAGGCCTATCTCATCTGCCAGGAAACCATGCGCGCCGATGCGGCCGGCCAGTGGGGCTGGGATAGGAATAGGCGTAGCTGGTGCGATGACTGGTCATCATGATAGGGACATGGTAGCATGAGTCCCGGCCGGGGTCAACCCTCGAAAATAGCTGCTCCAAGGCCCAGGAACACGCCGTGTTTACCGCTTAAACGGCTGCCGGATGACCGTCCGCAGCTTCTCCGGGGCCGCTTTGCGCGGATCACTCAGGTATATTTCATGATGTTTGCCGCGGGGCTGGCCGCCCTGCTCGCGGATGAAAGCGTGGATCTTCTCGATGGTTGGCGCTTCGGCCGCGTAGGGTCCAAGGTGTAGGATTTGGGCCGACAGCCCCTCGTGATAGGCTTCGAAGCGAATCTGGCCCAGTGCCGGCAGCTCTTTCTTCTGCTGCACCTCGGCCAGCGTTTCGGCGAACAGCCCGGCGGTTACAAAGTCGGGCTGCATAATCATCATCGTCCACTCCCACGCCTCTTTGTGGGCCAGGCTGAATTGGCTCATGTCCTGGACCCACCAGAGCCCTTCCAGAGGCATGACGCTGTAATCTACCCCGGCCGGGGCCTTCTTCACCTTAAACTTCAGCCCATACGCCAGCGCATACAACGCTTCCACCGCCGCGGCATACGCCGGAGCCGTGTTGGGGTCTCCCTGGCCATCAATCATCAAGAAGTTCAGGCGCGGCACATCTACCACGCCGACGGCCTTCGCCGACGGCGCATAGAGGTGTTTCAGTTGCTTCCTTAAGTCGATCTTGTCCATTGCTCGTCCCAGGTTCCTAGCCGCCGGCCAGCAGCTTGTCGACCGCGGCCGATAGTTGGGCCATGTTGCGCACCGGGTAAACCGCGTCGCACACCGGCACATAATCCAGCATATCGCTGTCGCCGGTGCCCCACTGCGCCGGCAGCTCCGGATTCAGCCAGATCAGGCGGCGGGCGCGCCGCTGCAAATCCTTCATCAGGTCGATGCGCGGCGAGTTGTAGTTGTTACGCCCATCGCCCAGGATGATCAGCGTGGTGCGCCCGCTAACCGCGTTCAGGTAGTGGTGGCAGAAGGTGTCCAGGCTGTGGCCCAGGTCGGTGGCGTAGTGACCGCCGGGCAAGGTGTTGCGAATGGCGTGGAAGGCGTCGTCCGGCTGCGCTTCGACCATCTTCAGCAGTGGCGGTTCAATCTCGGTCAGGTCGGCATAGAAGGCAAAGCTGCGCACCTTGGATACCTGGTCGTGCAGCTCGTGGGTCAGGCGGAGCATGAATTCGGCCGCGGCCCACATGGAGTTGGAGACGTCGCAAATGAGCACCAGGCTGGGCTTCAGTTTGCGCTTCTTGAACTTAATCTCGAAGGGGGTGCCGCTGTAGCGTTGGTTGGCGCGAATGGTGCCTTTGGCGTCGAATTTGCCCTGGCTGCCCCGCTTGCGGCGTAGGGCGGCGCGGCTGCGCAGTTGGGTTACCAGCCGTTGAATCTCTTTGCGCAGTAGTTCGATTTCTTCGCGGTTGAGGGCGCTAAATGGTTTGTTCATGAGGTCGGAGGTGTGCAACTGCCCCGGCCGGGATGCTCGATCTTGCGCAATTTGCAGCCCCACTTGCTGGGCGACCTGCTCAGCCAGCGCCTCGCGGTTAGCCTCAATCACGCCCATGAGCTGCTCCATGGCCTGCTGGCTCATGCCCATCTTTTGCAGTTGGGCCATGAGCTGCTGCAACTGCTCCTCCAGGTGACCATAGCCCATTTGCTGCAACATGCGCCGCGTCACCCACTGCGCTTCTTGCGGGCTGCCGGCCCATTCTGCCCCGGCCCGGGCGGCCATCTCCTCCAACTCCTCTTTGGTTGGCCCGGCGCCGCTGGTCAACCAATCCATCAACCGCTGCAACCGGCCGGAGAGCGCCTCCAGCGCCGCCTTCAGCATCTCCTGCTCATCCGGGCTGAGGTCTTCCATGGCGCTTTGCATGGCCGGGCCGCCGCTGCCGAAGTAGAGCGGGAAGAGCTGATCAAAGGCGGCAAAATCGTCTGACGCCTTCACCAGCGTGGTGCGCAGCGACTCGCGAAAAATGGTTTTGTCGGTAATGCCCAGCGATTCTACCGCCTTCAGGGCATCGATCGACTCGGCCAGGGAGACACGCACCCCGGCCGCGCGCAGCCCGCGAATGAACTCAACCACCCGATCATCCATAGCGCCCTCCGCCGCCGCGACGGCGGGCTGACGAGGAGCCGCCATCGCCCATCATGCGGCGTGCCTTGGCCACGTCGGTTTCATATTTTAGCAGCACGGTCAGGGTGTTGTTTAGCGTGGCTTCGTCGATGGCTTTAGCGTTGAGCGCCACCAGCGCCCGCGCCCAGTCCAGCGTCTCGCTGATGCTGGGTACTTTGCGCAGGTCCATATTGCGCAGCTGCTGTACCACGGCCACCGCCTGCTGCGCCAGTTCCGGGCTGAGATTGGGCACTTTCAGGCGCACAATGTCTAGCTCGGCATCGCGGCTGGGATAATCGACGTAGAGGTAGAGGCAGCGCCGCTTCAGTGCTTCGCTTAGTTCACGGGTGTTGTTGCTGGTGAGCAGCACCACCGGCTCGTGCTTGGCGGCAATGGTGCCCAGTTCGGGGATGCTAACCTGGAAATCGCTGAGGACTTCTAGCAGGAAGGCTTCAAACTCCACGTCGGCGCGGTCGATTTCATCGATGAGCAGGACGACCGGCTCGTCGGCGGTCATGGCGCTGAGCAGGGGGCGGGGGAGCAGGAAGTTTTCGGAGAAGAAGACGTCGTCTTCCTGGGCCAGGCGGTTGGCCGCCTCGGCCAGGCTGCCGGCCCCGCTGAGAAACTCGCCCAGGGTGTCGCGCAGCAGTTGGGTGTAGAGCATCTGCTTGGCGTATTCCCACTCGTACAGGGCTTTGCTCTCGTCTAGCCCTTCGTAGCATTGCAGGCGAATGAGGGGGCGTTTGAGGGCGGTGGACCAGGCTTTGGCCAGTTCGGTCTTGCCGACCCCGGCCGGGCCTTCGGCCAGAATGGGCTTGCCCAGTGACTGTGCCAGGTAGACAACGGTGCCAATCTCCTCGGAGGCGATGTACTGCTGTTGGCCCAACCGCTGGCGAACATCATTGATATCTTTGAACAGGTCTGCTTGCATGTGCCTTATTCTCCATTGTCAACCGCAACAGTTCCCACCCCTCTCCCAAGGATGTAGTGATTGTAAGACAGGCATCGTAAAAAGCAAAAGATACCTGAAGTGCCAGGCGCAGGGCAGCAAAACTTGCTCTACATGACATTGTTTCGCCCCGTGGCGGGCACTCGTCAACAGGAGTTGGCCAGGCGGTTGATCTGCCGGTTGGCCGGTGGGGCTGTTTTACTGGCGAACCCGCCTCGGCGCTGGCTCTGGCGGTGCTGCTCGCTTATACTACGCTCATGCCAATTTCGGGACACACTCGCTTGTTGGGCTTGCTGGGCTGGCCTGTGGCGCACAGCTTTAGCCCGGCCATGCATAATGCGGCGGCGGCCGCGCTGGGGCTGGACCTGGCCTATGTGCCGCTGCCCACCCGGCCGGGGCATCTCCCGGCTGCGCTGCAAGGGCTGGCGGCGCTGGGCTTCCTGGGGGTGAACGTTACCGTGCCCCACAAGCAAGCGGTGCTGCCACTGCTGGATGAACTCGCCCCGGCCGGGCAGGCCATTGGCGCGGTGAACAGCATCAAGCTTGTGCGCGACCCGGCCGGGCAGGCGCGTTTGGTGGGGGATAACACGGATGGAGCGGGCTTTCTGGCTGATCTGGCCGCGCAGGGGGTGTCCCCGGCCGGGCAAGAATGCCTGCTGTTGGGGGGCGGCGGCGCGGCGCGGGCGGTGGCGTATGCCCTGGCCCAGGCGGGGGTACAGGTGCACGTGCTGGCGCGCCGCCCGGAACAGGCGGCCGGGTTGGTGGCTGACCTGGCGCGGCATTGCCCCGGCCGGGTGTTGGCCGCCCACGCCTGGCCCGACCTGGCGGCCTTGAGCCAGCGCCCGGCGCTGGCCCTGGTGGTCAATAGCACGCCGCTGGGCATGGCACCCCAGCCCCATGCTTCGCCCTGGCCAGATGAACTACCGTTCCCGGCCGGGGTAGTGGCTTACGATCTCGTCTACAACCCGCGCCAGACGCGCTTCATGCAGCAGGCGCAGGCTGCCGGCGGCCGGGCGATGAACGGGTTGGGGATGTTGGTGCAGCAAGGGGCGCTGGCTTTTGCCTGGTGGACGGGGTCCCGGCCGGATGTGGCCATTATGCGGGCCGCCATCGACCAGGAGAAAACAGGCTAGCACCTCCCCGCCAGCCTCTCCACCAAGGTAAGGCCCATCCAGGGTGCTGGCCCGCCCCAAACAAAAGTGGACCAATCTACACCTGGAAACAGCTTGCCAGGATGCAGATTGGTCCAATCCGCGCCAACCCCATTCATACCTGAGATTGGCGTACCAGTTCAGTCTGTTAGCCCGCCTGGGCGTGGTCGCGCAGCGACAACGGCGGCGTTGCCGGCTCCAGCCGGGTGAAGGTTAGCCGGCCATCCTCTTCATCAATCAGAATGTGGTCGCCCTTGTTGAATTCGCCCTTGAGAAGCTGCATAGACAGGGGGCTTTCCACATAGCGCTGCAAGGCTCGCTTTAGCGGCCGGGCGCCAAAATCTTTGTCATACCCCTGTTCCGCCAACCACTCCTTGGTCGCCTGCGTTAGCTGGATAAACAGACCATGCTCGGCCAGGCGGCTGCTCACTTCCTTCATCTGCAAGTCCACAATGTGGATCACATCCTTCTGCTCCAACGGCTCAAAGATGATGATATCGTCAATACGGTTGATGAACTCCGGCCGGAACGTGCGCTTCAGCTCATCCTCTATCCGCTTGTGCGTCTCTTCCTCATCATCGCGCACGCCGGCAAAGCCCAACGCGCCAGCCTTCTTCACAAACGAGGTGCCCACGTTGCTGGTCATCACCACCACCGTGTTGCGGAAGTTAACCACGCGCCCCTGGCCATCGGTTAGGCGGCCATCATCCAGGAGCTGCAGCAGGGCGTTCCACACGTCGGGGTGCGCCTTCTCAATCTCGTCAAACAGGACCACGCTGTAGGGGCGGCGGCGGACTTGCTCGGTGAGCTGGCCGCCCTGGTCGTAACCCACATAGCCGGGCGGTGCGCCAAAGAGGCGGCTCACCGTATGCTGCTCGCGGTATTCGCTCATGTCCACCCGGATCAGGGCATCTTCGTCGTCGAACAGGAACCCGGCTAGCGCTTTAGCCAGCTCTGTTTTGCCCACGCCGGAGCTGCCCAGGAAGATGAAAGAGCCAATGGGGCGGCGCGGGTCGCTGAGGCCGCTGCGGCTGCGGCGGATGGCGTCGGACAGGGCCACAATCGCCCGGTCTTGCCCCACAATCCGTTCGTGCAACCGCGCTTCCATGTGCAGTAATTTCTCTGCTTCCGTTTCCATCATCTGGGTAACCGGGATACCGGTCCAGGCGGCCACGACTTCGGCGATGTCATTGGCATCCACCACTTCGTCCAGGCGCTGCTCTTGCTGCCATTTGTCCCGCAGGGCTATGAATTCGCTTTCCAACCGCAGCCGTTCAGCCCGTTTTACCGCTGCTCGCTCATAGTCGCGCACCGTGTGGGCCTCTTCTTCTTCGGCTGTCAATTGGTCTACTTCCTTTTTCAGCTCCTTTAGATCGGCGGGCAGGGTGTGCAGGGCTACACGCAGCTTGGCCGCCGCTTCGTCGATCAAGTCTATGGCTTTGTCCGGCAGGTGCCGGTCGGTAACGTAGCGCGAAGAGAGGCGCGCAGCGGCCACCAGGGCTTCGTCAGAGTAGGTTACGCTGTGGTGTGTTTCGTACCGGTCGCGCAGGCCGCGCAGAATGTCGATGGTCTCTTCGACGGATGGCTCATCCACGAAGACTGGGGCAAAGCGGCGCTCCAGGGCGCTGTCGCGCTCAATGTGCTGGCGATACTCGTCCAGGGTGGTGGCCCCGACGCATTGCAGTTCGCCGCGCGCCAGGGCGGGTTTCATCATGTTGCTGGCGTCCATGGCCCCCTGGGCCGCGCCAGCGCCAACCACAGTGTGCAGCTCGTCGATGAAGAGAATGATCTCGCCCTGGGCGTGCTGAATCTCTTCCATGACGGCCTTCAGGCGCTCTTCGAACTCCCCTCGGAAGCGGCTGCCGGCAATCATGCCGGCCAGGTCCAGGGAGAGTACGCGCTTGTTGAGCAGGTTTTCGGGCACATCGTTGTTGATGATTTGCTGGGCCAGCCCTTCGACGATGGCGGTTTTGCCCACGCCGGCGTCGCCGATGAGTACGGGGTTGTTTTTGGTGCGCCGGCTTAGCACTTGCAGCACGCGCAGGATTTCGCTTTCGCGGCCGATAACGGGGTCCAGCTTGCCTTCGCGGGCCAGTTGGGTCAGGTCACGGCTGTATTTGTCCAGGGTGCGGTAACGGCTTTCGGCCTGCCGGTCGGTGACGCGCTGCCCGCCGCGCAGGTGTTTGATGGCTTCCAGGACGCGTTCGCGGGTAACGCCAAACTCTTGCAGGATGCGCGCGGAGGGGGTGTTGCGCTCGCTCAGCATGGCCAGGAAGATGTGCTCGGTAGAAATGAATTCGTCTTTGAGCCGGTTGGTTTCGCCCTGGGCCAGTTCTAGCACGGTGCGGATGCGCGGGGTGTAGAAGATCTGGCCTACGCCGCCGCCGTATACGGCTACTTTGGGGCTGCTGCGCAGGTGTTCTTCCAGACGGGCTTCCAGGGCAGCGGTATCTACGGATAGTTGGTCCAGGATTTGGGGGATGGCGCCGTCTTTTTGCTCCAGGAGAGCCAGGAAGAGGTGTTCGGTATCGACCTGGGTGTGGCCGTAGCGCTGTACAATTTCGTAGGCGCGGGCGGCGGCGTCTTGTGCCCTTTCCGTGAATCGATCAAATCGCATGGTGAAGTACCTCGTAAGCGTTGCTTTGGTGTTCGGTAAAGACCGGCCGGGGAGGCTTTGGCCGACTCCTCGACTGTGGATGGTGGCGGTGATTAGGGCCATCCCCGGCCGGGGAACACCCTCTCAGGGCAAAACACAAGGCCGGGACAATCCATACCATTCGTAGTATACGGGGCAAAGATTGGATTCTTGTAAGAACCTGCGGTCGGGGCGCATAAACATCGCGTAAGAAGATCCCCGGCCGGGGGCAGGCCCTACAGCACACGAATCCCCTCATACTCATATTCATCACCCCAGGCCAGAATTTTGCGCGGCGTAATCTCCAGCAGCCGCCAGGTCACGCTGTCATCATAGCGAAAATCCCACTCGTACTTGTTGTAGAAGTAGTCGGCAATCTTGTCGGTGGTCCGGTAGTCGGCAACGTGCGCTTCCCCTTCGATGATGATTACCTGGGCTGTGTCGGGTAAAGCCAGGGCCACCGCTTGGTTTTGGCGCAGGTTGGCGAACTTCTGCGTTTCGGTGCCGGTGGCGACATAGATCTTGTCATCCAGCCAGACAAACCACACCGGCACCAGGTGCGGGCGGTTGTCCTCGCGCGTCGTGGCCAACCAAATGGTCATTTCGCGGCTCAGGCGGGAAAGCAGGGAGCGCCAACGATCAATGCTACGCCTCAACGGCTTGTCTCCAGCGTGATAACGGGTGTTTGTGTGTCTGCTTCCAGATTATACTGTAAGCCAGGGGTAGACGAAAGAAGCACCGGCCGGCTGTCTCTAGCGCGGACGCAGCTCGCCGGCCTGCCAGCTTAGCGGCGTAACGGGGATGGTCTCCCCCAGTAGGGTTTGAATCTGGTGGGTCAACCGGCCGGGATCGGCCGAAGTGAAGGCGTGCAGGTGGCCAGGGGCGGTCTGCGGCGTGGCCACCTGCTGGGCCAACAGCAGGCGCTGTACCTGGCGGGCCACAGCGGGCGCGGGGTCAATGATGCCGACCCGGCCGGGGGCCGTCAGCGTGGTGAGCAGCGGCAAGACAAAGGGATAGTGGGTGCAGCCCAATACAATCGTGTCTACGCCGGCCTGCAGCATGGGGGCCAGGCAGCGCTGCAGCAGCGCCGCCGTGGCCGGGGACGCCAGTTCGCCGGCCTCAATCAGCTCCACCAGGCCCACACAAGGATCCTCATACAGCGTCACGTGCTGCGCGTAGCGGGCCATCAGGCTGGCGTAGCGCTGGCTCTCGAAGGTGCCGGCGGTGGCCAGCACGCCTACCTTGCCTGTTTGTGTTTGCTGTGCGCCCGGCTTCACAGCCGGCTCCATGCCCACAAAAGAGGTGTGGGGGAAGGTGTCGCGCAAATAGGTGAGGGCGGCGGCGGTGGCCGTGTTGCAGGCCACAACGATCAGTTTGGCCTGCTGGGCCAGCAGGAAACGGGTGATGGCCGCAGTGAATTGGCGCACTTCCCCGGCCGGGCGAGGGCCATAGGGCACATTAGCCTGGTCTGCCAGGTACAGCAGGTTTTCGCCCGGCAGCAGCGCGCGAATATGACGCAAAACCGACAGACCACCCACCCCGGAATCAAAGATGGCAATTGGGTCTGCCAGGTGCCCGGCCGGGGGATTATTCACCGCTGCCTAGTGGTGACCATTGCTGGCAACGGTGACCAGGCCGGTGAACAAAGAGCGCATCACCGGGGCAACCTCCAGCAAATTCTCCGGGTGCCACTGCACACCGATGGCATACTTGTGGCCCGGGACCTCAACCGCCTCCACCAACTGATCCGGGGCCACGCCCGACGCCACCAGTGACGGGGCCAGGTCACGAATCCCCTGGTGGTGCAGGCTGTTCACGCGCACCGAGCTGGCTTGCAGCGTCTGGTGCAGCCGGGAACCGGCGCGAATCTCAATCGGATGCGCCAGGTAATCCCGCGTATCCCGGTGGAAATAATCGTGGATGATGGCCTGCGGCATCTGGCTCTGCACGTCTTCCCACAAGGTGCCGCCCAGGGCCACGTTAAAAATCTGCAAGCCCCGGCAGATAGCCAACACCGGTTTTTCCTGGGCCACAGCCTGGCGCACCAGTTCAATTTCAACCCAATCCCGCTGTTCGTCAATGTCGCGCAGCGTGGGGTTCTGGCGGTCGCCCCGATAGTTGTCCGGATTAATGTCCCCGCCGCCGGGCAGGAGCAAACCATCGATGCGGTCGAATATTGCCTGCAGCTCGGCCTGGTTCAGGCCCAGGGGGATCAGGATGGGGATGCCACCGGCGGCCTGGATGGCGCGCACATAGGAAGGCATCAAGCCGTAGATTTCAATGGGGGGGTTTTGGTCGGCCACCTTGTGGTAGGTGGTGCAGCCAATCAGGGGTGGTTTGTGGGTCATGTACTTCTTTGTTCTCCGAACGAGTAGGTTATCCAAAACAAAAAGGTGAAAGCCGTTTGACTTTCACCTGAATGATACAGTTCAGCAGAAGCAGCGGCAACTATGTGCCCTGCCTGCGATTTTGCGGCCACCCCGGCCGGGTGGGCAGATCTGGTGGGTGGCTTAGCTAATGCGTTTCTCGCGCAAACGGGCCGACTTGCCGGTGCGACCGCGCAGATAGTAAAGCTGGGCCCGGCGCACATGCGAATGGCGGTGGACCTCGATCTTTTCGATCAGCGGCGAGCGCAGCAAAAAGCTCCGGTCAACGCCAATGCCGTTGGCTGCAATACGGCGCACGGTGAAATTGGCCTGGTTGCCGCTGTTGCGCAGCCGGATAATGGTCCCGCGTACCAACTGAATACGCTCACGTTTGCCTTCTACAATACGCAGATGAACCGTTACGTTATCGCCAACGCGCAGCCGTGGTAAATTCTCGTTATCAGGCGCATCCAACGCCTTCAGCAGTAGGTCAGACATCAGGAGATCCTCCAGAATAAGCAATTCAAAAAGACAGCCCGCCGGTTAGCGGGCTGACTTTCAACTATAGCACGAAAAGAGCGGCGGCGCAAAACTTTTCGGCCACCAGCTTGGGTATGGTTACTCCTGCACGGTGATGCTGATGCTGTCCCCGTCTTGCAGTTCGACATGGTCGCCGCCGGCCAGGTATACTTCGATGAGATGTTCGCCAGGGGCCATGCCGCGCAGCACCTGGTCCAGGTTGCCACCCATAACCATGCCCCAGGAGGCGCCATCCACATAGACGTGCCAATGGCTACCGTCCTCGTTGAGTGTAAAGCCTTCAATGGCAACCTCCACCACAATATCGTCATCGGTTGTGAAGGTGGCCCCGTTGGCCGGGGCGGTGATGCGAATGGTTGCGCCGTCGTTGGCAATGCGATCCTGGGCCGCATGGTCTATGTGCTCATGATCGGCGCCGTCCATATTCTCCATATCTTCCATGTGGTTGTGGTTGGTGCTGCCGCAGGCGACCAGGGTAAGGGCGGCCAGGATCAGGGATAGGGCCAGGAAAAGCCGGAAGCCCGGCCGGGATAGGGGTAACATCGTTTCTGACTCCTTCATCATAATGTTGGCCGGCAAGATGCCGGCACTTGGTTACGGCTGCCGGCCACGCACCAGGGCGAAAACGGCCACGCCCAGGCCCGCCAGGCCCAACACCAGCCCGGCCGCGGCCAGAATCTGAAATATGCGCAACTGCGCCGACAGCCCATCCACCGTCTCTTGCAGAGCAAACGGGTCGGGCGGGTCATCAGGGAAGGTGAGCGCCTTGCTGCCCAGCACCTCTTCCGGCTCCAGCACTTCGTCCACGGCGGTGTCGCCAATCGAGCCGGTCAACTGCACCTCGTATTGGCCGCGCACTGTGGGCAAAATCTCAGCCAGGTAGACGCCTGGGGTTGCGGCGGGATTCAAGTTGCTGCGGAAGCTGCGGCCGGCATAGAGAACCGTCAGGTCGAGGTCGCTTTCCACGCCCGTGACCGGCGCGCCATCTTGCGTTACCTCAATGAGAATGGCGTTGCGGTCGCCCACAATCACCGGCTCCTTTTGCCAGCCAATTACAATGACGTAGGGGCCAACCTCGGTGCGGGAGTGGGCCAGCACCGGCCGGGAGCCAAGCCAGAGCAGGCCAACCAGCACCAGCAAATTGGCCACAAGTGAGAGAGTATGTTTGTGCAAACGATTCATGTTAGAATTTTCGTCGCGGTTGCCACTGTATGGGTGATCCGCCAGATGAGATAGGCCCCCGGCCGGGTTAGCCGGCAGCCACCTTAACTATACTCAATTTGCCCGATTCACCAAGCGCCCATACGGTGTCGCCCATCGTTTCCTAACACACAATGTCCCGCATGACGTCCAGAAAACAGCCCATCCGCCCGTACCTCGTCCTGCTCCTTTTGCTGCTGGCCGCCGGCGCGGCCCGGCCGGTGCTGGCCCATGCCAACCTGGCCCAATCAACGCCGCCAGCCAACGCCGTGCTGGCCCGCTCGCCGGTGCAGTTGGAGCTGATCTTCACCGAGCCGGTGGAGGCATCGTTTAGCCGGGTGGAGGTGCTAAACAGCCAGGGCGTGCGCGTAGACAATGACGATGCCCGCGTAGACGCTGCCGATCCCACCCGCCTGACGGCGACGGTGCGCTCGCTGCCGGATGGCGTGTACACCGTTTCCTGGCGGGTGCTGTCCACGTTGGATGGCCACACAACTGCGGGCATCTACCCCTTTGCCGTGGGAAACGTGGCCGCGGCGGACCTGGCCGCGGCCCAGGCCAGCACCTCGGTCAGCTTCTCCCCGCTGGAAGCGCTGGCGCGCTGGCTTACCTATGCGACGATGCTGATGCTGGTGGGTGGCGTGCTGTTTGTGGTGCAGGTGTGGCAGCCGGTGGCCCCGGCCGGGGCGCTGCCCGACAAGGTGCTGTGGCGGCGTATGGCCAAAATCGCCCTGGCCGGGCTGCTGTTGGCCAGCGTTATCTGGCTGCTGGTACAGGCGGGGCAGGCCACCGGCCGGGTGCTGGCCTTCCCCTGGGAACCGGAACTGTGGCGCGTCCTGCTGACGACCCGCTTTGGCGCCCTGTGGCTGGCCCGAATAGGATTGACTTTGCTGCTGCTGCGCCTGCTGCTGACCGGCCCTGGCCGGCGGGCGCTGTGGCTGGCGTTTGGCGTGGGGCTGCTGCTGCTGCTCACGGTTAGTTTGGGCAGCCACGCCGCGGCCGAGCCGGAGCCGGCGCTGCCCCTGTTGGCCGACTGGCTGCACCTGTTGGTGGCCGCGGTTTGGGTGGGCGGGCTGGCGCACTTTGTGGCCGGCATGATCCTGGGCCGCCAGCTAGACCCGGCCGGGCGCACCCGTCTGGCGGCCCAACTCATCCCCCGCTTCTCGGCCCTGGCCCTGGTGAGCGTGGCTGTGCTGGTCCTCACTGGCGTGTATGCCTCGCTGCTGCACGTAGGCTCCTGGGCGGCGTTAACAACCACGTTGTATGGCCAGACACTCCTGATCAAAGTGACGATCTTTTTGCCGCTGGTAATTCTGGGGGCGGTTAACTTGCTATCGACCGGGCCACAAATGAAGCGGGCAACGTCGGCGACTGGGGGGGATTCCTGGCTGGTGACCCGTTTCCGGCAGTTGATTACCAGCGAGGTGACGCTGGCCGCGGCGGTGGTGCTGAGCGTGGGGGTGCTGACCACGCTGCCGCCGGCTGCCAGCCCGGAACTGGCCCCGCTGGGGGGCAAGGCGCAGGTGGATGACCTGGCGGTGACGCTGGCCATCACCCCCGGCCGGGTGGGGATCAACAGCTTCCTGGTGACGGTGACGGCGGACGGCCAGCCGCTGAACGATGCGCGGGCCGTCGAGCTGCGCTTCACGCCGGCGCAGGCGGATTTGCCGCCCAGCGAGGCGCAGCTAACGGCGCAGGGCGACGGCCAGTACAGTATCGACGGCGCTTTTCTCAGCCTGCCCGATGCCTGGCAGGTGCAGGTGGTGGTCCGGCGCAGCGCGGCCTTCGACAGCTTTGCCAATTTTGATGTAGACCTGACCCCGGCCGGGGTGACCACCCAGCGTTTTCCCTGGGCACGGGTCATTGCCGGCCTGCTGCTGCTGGTGGCCCTGTCCTTTTTGTGGGCGCTGTGGCCCCTGGTGGCGTCGCCGGCGCGGCGCGTGGGGCTGGTGGGCGTCCCGGCCGGGGGATTGGCCCTGGTTGGCCTTTTCCTCCTTTTCCAGGCCCCCACCATCGCCGCCGACAACTTTCCGCTGAACCCTGTGCCGCCCAATGCCGAATCGCTGGCCGCGGGGGCGGCGCTGTATGCCGAGAACTGCGTGCCCTGCCATGGCGTAACCGGGGCGGGCGACGGGCCGGTGGGGCGCACGCTGAACCCGCCCCCGGCCGACCTGACGCAGCACACCGTGCCTGGCATCCACTCTGATGGCCGGCTGTATGATTGGATTACCAACGGCTTCGCCGATTCGGTGATGCCCGCCTTTGGTGATCAGCTTTCTGACGAACAGCGCTGGCATCTGGTGAATTACATCCGTACCCTGGCGACCGGGGGCGAGGCTAGCGCGAGAGGCGATGAATGAGAAGAATACGATACGTCTGCCGGCCGGGCATACTGCTCGTCCTGCTGCTGGTGGCGGGTGGGCTGCTGGCCGGCTGCACGGTGGAAATCACCAGCACACCAGCACCGGCGAGCAGTGGTGATGGCGGTGGCCAGCCGGGGGTGGTGCATGCCCCGGCCGGGACGCCGGTTTGGGCTGAGCTTGGTCTGACCGGCCGGCTGTTTTTTGTGGGCTATGACAGCGCCCAGCAGCAGGCCATTTACGAGTTGGACCTGGTTAGCGGCGCGCTGCGCACCCTGTTTACCGCTCCTGATAACGCCCTGCTGAATGAGGTTGCCGCCGCGCCTGATGGCCAGCAGTTGGCCGTGGCTTACGCGCCACCGCCGCCGGAGGGTGAGATTCAGTTTGGCTTCGCCAGTATTTACACCATGCCGGCCGATGGCTCGGCCGCCCCCACGCCGCTAATTGCGCGCCGCGGAGAGACAGAGACGTTTTACAACATTAGCTGGCCGCTGGCCGATTTTGTCTATTATGCCCACTACCTGCCCGGTACTGGCGACCTGGGCGAAACGATCTACACTGCGCGGGTGGAACGCTTCTACCTGCCAGACGGCCAACCGGCGGTCCTGGCCGAAGCGTCCTCCTGGCCGCGGCTGTCGCGCAATGGGGCGCGGCTGGCCTATGTGACGGATGCCAATGAGCTGGTCCTGGCCGACGCGGATGGTGGCAATGGCCAGGTGCTGCTGCCGGGCAGCGCCTTCCCGGCCGTGGATGCGCCCTTTTTCTCGCTGGAAGGCGGCCAGGTGTATGTGAGCGCGGCCGTTACCGGGGCAACGCTGACTTTGCTGGACCGGCTGCTGGGGGTGCGGCTGGCGGAAGCGCACAGTGTGCCTTCCGATTGGTGGGTGTTCCCGGCCGGGGGCGGGGATGGCGCGCAGTTGACCAATCTGTACGAGATTGGCCTGTATGGCGACCTCTCGCCCGACGGGCGGCACATTGCCTTCATCACCAGCGGCGGCGTCTTTGTCATGAATCCCGATGGCAGTGGCGTTTTCCAACTGCTGGACATGCCGGCCACCGGCACCCTCAACTGGGTGCCCTGACCGGCCTGCCTCCTGGAACCTAGCCTCATGCCCGGACTGGACAGCACCCAAATCAGCGGCTCGGTAGAGCGGGTCACCTATTACAATGCGGAGACCGGTTACTCGGTTATCCGGCTGAAGCCGGATACGCGGGGGATGCTGCCCTTTGCCTATGCCCCCGGCCGGGAGGCGCTCATCACGGTGGTGGGCAATCTGCCCGAAGTGAACCCTGGCGAGTGGCTGAAACTCACCGGCCGGTGGACCACCCACGCCCAGCATGGGCGCCAGTTCCAGGCCGATTTGTGCGAGCAGGCGCTGCCGGCTACCACAGAAGGCATCAAGCGCTACCTGGGGTCCGGGCTGATCCGCGGCGTGGGCAAAGTGATGGCCGAACGCATTGTGAACCGCTTTGGCGAAGAGACGCTGGACGTGATCGAGTATGAACCGCAGCGGCTGCGCCATGTGCTGGGCGTTGGCCCCAAGCGGGTTGACCAGATTACCAGGGCCTGGACAGAACAAAAGGCGATCAAGAATGTGATGCTTTTTTTGCAGTCGCACGCCGTCTCCACCGGCCTGGCCATTAAGATTTACAAGAAGTATGGTGATGAATCGCTGGCGGTGGTGCAAAATACGCCCTACCGGCTGGTGCAGGACATTCATGGCATTGGCTTTAAGACGGCGGATAAGATTGCCCAGGCGTTGGGGCTGTCGCCGGAGGACCCGGCGCGGATTGAGGCGGGCATTGCTTATACGCTGAACCGCATGGCTGAGGAAGGGCACGTTTATGTGCCGCAGGATGAGCTGGAGCCGGAAGCGTCGGAAATCTTGAATGTGGCCGTGGACAAGGTGGCGGCGGTGATTGATAACCTGGAAAACGAGGCGCTGATCAAGCGGGAGACGATTACCTATGCGCTGCCCACCCCGGCCGGGGCCAATGCCACCCCGCCCGCTATTCGCGAGGAGCGGGCGGTTTACCTGACCCCGTTCTACTACTCGGAAATTGGTGTTACCAACCGCGTGCGCCGCATGGTGAACCATCCCACCAGCCGGCTGCAAGCGTCGGGGGCGGCGCTGGGCCGCTCCCCGCTGACCGGCCAGTTGAGTGCCGAGCAGCAAGAGGCGATTCGCATGGCCGTGAGTCACAAGGTGACCATTTTGACCGGCGGGCCGGGTACGGGCAAAACGACCACGCTGCGCACCTTGTTGGATCTGTTGGACCGGTATGGGCACACCTATGCCCTGGCCTCGCCCACCGGCCGGGCGGCCAAGCGGCTTAGTGAGGCTACCGGCCGGGAGGCAAAAACCATCCACCGTTTGCTGGAGTTCAAACCGGGCCAGGGGTTTGGCCTGAACGATGAGCGCCCCCTGGACGTGGACATGGTGGTTATCGACGAGACCTCCATGCTTGACCTGGTGCTGGCCAACAACTTGCTAAAGGCGATCCCGCCCGATACCCACCTGCTGTTGGTGGGGGATGTGGACCAACTGCCGTCGGTGGGGGCGGGCGACGTGCTGCGCGATCTCATCAGCTCCGGCGTGGCGGCGGTGGTGCGGCTGCAAACCATTTTCCGCCAGGCGGCGGACAGCCTGATTGTGCAGAATGCCCACCGGATTAATCATGGCCAACTGCCCCTGACCAGCCGTACGGCTACCGATTTCTTCATCTTCATCAAGGAGGATCCGGAGGAGCTGGTGGCGCTGCTGACCGACATTGTGCAGCGGCGTGTGCCGGAGAAGTTTGCCCTGGACCCGTTTGAGGATATTCAGGTGCTCAGCCCGATGTATCATGGCGCGGTGGGTGTTACGAATCTGAATGAGAGGTTGCAGCAGGCGCTAAACCCCCCGGCCGGGCGCAAGCCGGAGCGCCGGCTGGGCGGGCGCGCCTTCCGCACGGGTGACAAAGTGATGCAGATCGTGAACAACTACGATAAGAATGTCTACAATGGCGACATTGGTCGTATCAGCAATATTGACCTGGTGCAGCAGACCATTCACGTGAATGTAGACGGTGCGCCGGTGGTATATGATTTCTTGGAGGCGGATGAACTGGTTCACGCCTATGCTATCAGCGTGCACAAGAGCCAGGGCAGCGAATATCCGTGTGTGGTATTGCCTGTGGTGACCCAACATTACCTGATGCTGCAGCGCAATTTGCTGTACACGGCCATTACGCGGGCCAAGAAGTTGGTGATTCTGGCGGGCACGCGCCGGGCGGTGGCCATGGCGGTGCGCAACAATCGGGTCACTGAACGTCACACGGCCCTGGATTGGCGCCTGGGAAATCTTTCAGGAGAGAGTGAGTAGTCTTATGGAAATTCGATTCGCGGTTGCCAAGATTAGCAAATACGCCACGCGGGAGAGTGGGGATACGCTGGAGATGGTGGAACGCCCGCATGGGGGGCTGTCGATGGTGCTGGTAGATGGGCAGCGCTCCGGCCGGGCGGCCAAAAGCATTAGCAACGTGGTGGCGCGCAAAGCGATCCAACTGCTGGCCGAAGGGGTGCGTGATGGTGCGGCGGCCCGCGCCGCCCACGATTACCTGTACACCTACCGCGCCGGCAAGGTGACGGCGACGCTGAACATTGTCTCGGTGGATGCGGTGAGCAAGACGCTGGTGGTCTCGCGCAACAACGACGCGCCGGTGATTGTGCACACGCCGCAGCGCGGCCTCTTCCTGCTCGATGCGCCGTCAGAGTCTATTGGCACCCGCCGCCACAGCAAGCCAGACATCACCGAGATTCCCATGGAGTTGGGGCCGCTGGTGGTGGCCTTTACCGATGGGCTGCGCCATGCGGGCAGTTGGCACGGTGCGGCCAACTTTGATCCGGTGGCGGCCGTGCGCCAGATGCTGGCCGAAGGTATTTCTGATCCGCGCGAGATTGCGGACTGTTTGCTCCAGCAGGCGGTGGACCTGGATGGCGGCCGGCCGCGTGACGACATCAGTGTGGTGGTGGTGGCCGTGACGGCGAACACCGGGCAGGATGAGGTACGCCGCCTCTCCGGCCGGATGGTGCTGTGAGTGCTGGGTGGTGGGTATGGGGATGAAGAAGATGGCTACCCGGCCGGGACCGCGGATCGCCCTGGTGGGACCGTGTGTTTCTGGCAAGAGTACGTTGGCGCTGGCCCTGCAGGCGGCGGGGTATAACGCCCGGCCGGTGTCGCAGGAGCATTCCTACGTGCCGTATATGTGGCAGCGCATTACCCGGCCGGACATACTCATCTATCTGGATGTGGATTATGACCAGGCCAAAGCGCGCCGGCCGCACATCGATTGGGGGCCGGAACGGCTGGCCGAGCAGGCCCAGCGGCTGACCCATGCGCGCGCTCACTGCGACCTTTACCTGGACACCAGCGGGCTGGACGCAGACGAAGTGCGGCAGCGGGTACTCTTGTTTTTGCGTGCTTTTCTGGGGGAAGACGGGCCTAGCGACCCAGTAGACGATTAACCAGCCCCTTGGAACCGCCCAGCTTCTGCTTTAGCGCGGCGGCCATTTCTTGCCCGGCCGGGAAATCCTGCAGCGCCAACGCTCGCTGATTGCTGCGTGCGGCGTCGTCATAATTGCCCTGCTTCCAATAGGCCACGCTCAAGTTATGCCACAATAGATAATTGCTGTTGTCAAAATGCAGCGCTTCCTGGTAGGTCGTGACGGCGGCGTCCAGGTTGTTGCTGGCTAGCAGCAGGTCGCCCAGGACCGATTGCAGGCGCAGCCGCTGTGGCAGCGTGGGGGCAATACCCATCGCTTTCTGGCACCAGACCAGGGCTTGTTCCGGCTCCTCCCGGGCCTGCCAGTAATGCGTTTCTGCCCGGTACAGGTAGTAATTGGCCGCATTCTGGCGGGTGAGATAGTCCAGCACCAGGCGAGCATCATCCAGCCGTTGGCCGTAGATGTATATCAGCGCTTCAATGACGTTAATTTCGGGGATATCCGGTTCTGTTTCCTGCGCCTTTTCCAGCCACAACAGTGCAGCTTCCAGGCCGCTCTGCGCATAGTGACCATTATCTTCGCGGGCGGCGGCCAGCAGCACATAGGCTACGCCGGCAAACGCGTAAGGCTGTGAATTGGAGGTTTGCAAAACACGCAAGGCCGCTCCCAACACTTTTGGATCGCCGCGGAATTCGTCGACCTTGTCTAGCCCGACTTCGAAGGTTTTTTGCCCTTGCAGCGTTGCCTGGGTGTTGGGCGGCCATTGCAGCCTGGCCAGCGCCGGCAGAATCTGATCAACGAGTGCTTGTCCCATAGTCTGTTAGTTTACAAAACTAGGCCAAAAAAGAAAAGGCCCCTTCGCAAAGGGGCCTTTGGACTTACTCAAAAGGTTGTGGGATTTAGAAATCCATGCCGCCGGGCATGCCGCCGCCGCCGGGCATGGGGGCTTCCTTCTCCGGCAGGTCGGTGATCAGGACGTCGGTGGTCAGGATCATGGAGGCGATGCTGGCTGCATTCTCCAACGCGCCGCGGGTCACCTTGGCCGGGTCGATGATGCCGGCTTTGATCATGTTCACGTATTCGCCGGACAGCACGTTGTAGCCGATGTTGTGGTCGTCGTGCTTTTCTTGTTCGCGGCGGACGTTCTGGATGATCACGTCGCCATTTTGGCCGGCGTTCTCGGAGATTTTGCGCATGGGGGCTTCCAGGGCGCGGCGTAGAATGGAGATACCGGTGGAGGCGTCCCCGGCCGGGACTTCAACACTGTCCAGGGCGGCCATGGCATTGATCAACGCCACACCGCCACCGGGCACGATGCCTTCTTCCACTGCGGCGCGGGTCGCGCTCAGGGCATCTTCTACGCGGTGCTTCTTTTCCTTCAGCTCCACTTCCGTGGCCGCACCCACGCGAATGATGGCCACGCCACCGGCCAGCTTGGCCAGCCGCTCTTGCAGCTTCTCGCGGTCATAGTCCGACGTGCTGCGGTCGATTTCTACCTTGATCTGCTCAACGCGGGAGCGGATCATCTTCTCATCGCCCGCGCCGTCAACCACGGTCGTGTCATCCTTGGTGGAGACAACCTTGGCCGCCCGGCCCAGGTCGTTGATCTGCACACTTTCCAGCTTGCGGCCCATCTCTTCCGTGATCACTTCGCCGCCGGTCAGCACGGCAATGTCTTGCAGCATCGCCTTGCGCCGATCGCCAAAGCCGGGAGCTTTTACGGCCAGGGCATTCACCGTGCCGCGCAGCTTGTTCAGCACCAGGGTGGCCAGCGCTTCGCCGTCCACGTCCTCAGCAATAATCACCAGGTTGCGGCGGCCAGTCTGGATCAGTTTTTCCAAAATTGGCACGATGTCTTGCGCCGAGCTGATCTTTTTGTCATGGATGAGGATGAAGGCATCTTCGACAATCGCTTCCATGGCGTCTGGATCGGTGATGAAGTAGGGGCTGATGTAACCGCGGTCGAACTGCATGCCTTCAACATATTCGGTTTCAAATTCCAGGCCCTGGGATTCTTCAACGGTGATAACGCCATCTTTGCCGACCTTGTCCATGACATCGGCGATCAACTTGCCGATGGCCGGGTCTTGCGCCGAAATGGCGGCCACGGAGGCGATCTCTTCCACGCTGTCGATGGACACAGCCATCTCGCGGATGCGACTGGACAGGGCGGCCACGCCCATTTCAATGCCTTGCTTCAGCATCATGGGATTGGCCCCGGCCGCGACGTTCTTGTAGCCTTCGTTGACGATATTCTGGGCCAACACGGTGGCTGTGGTGGTGCCGTCGCCGGCGATATCGTTGGTCTTGGTGGCCGCTTCCTTTAGCAGTTGGGCGCCCATGTTCTCATACGGGTCTTCCAGCTCGATCTCTTTGGCCACTGTCACGCCGTCGTGGGTGATGGTGGGCGCGCCGAACTTTTTGTCCAGGGCTACGTTGCGCCCCTTGGGGCCCAGGGTGGTGGCCACAGCCTTGGCCAGGGTGTCAATCCCGTGTTTTAGTTTGCGATGCGCATCATCGGAAAAAGTTAGTTGCTTAGCCATAGTTTTTGTGTCTCCTGTCCGTGATTCTGGTGTTGATGATTACTCGACGATGGCGAGTACGTCCGATTCTTTCAGAATGAGCAGCTTTTTGCCATCGATTTTGATTTCCGTGCCCGCATATTTGGCGTAGAGTACCACATCGCCAACTTCGACGTCCATGTCAATGCGGTCACCATCTTCGTCGCGCCGGCCGGGGCCGACAGCCAAAACGGTGCCTTCTTGCGGCTTTTCTTTTGCAGTTTCCGGCAGGATAATTCCAGAAGCAGTGGTTTCTTCGCGTTCTTTTGGTTCCACGACGAGGCGATCACCAAGCGGTTTAAGCTTCATGTTCATAGAACAGCATCTCCTTTGTCAAATACAGGTTGGATTTTGGATTGCGAATTGGCACTCAGGGGGATAGAGTGCTAATTACGCCAGGATTGTAGCACAGTTTTAGCCGGTGTCAAGGCTTTTTTGGCAATCGATGGGGGAGAGTGCTAAAGGTGATGGCCCCGGCCGGGGTCATCATACAGCCCTTCGCGGCCGGCTACCCGCCCGTGCCTAACTGCGCCTGGCGGCACAGTTCCATTCCTTCCTGGGCGTTGATGTAGGGGGTGGTATCCTCTTCCGTCGCCGCCAGGACATCCGTGAAAATAGGCACGGCCTCGGTGCATTGGCTCTGGTAATAGTAGGCCAGCCCCAACATGTTGTAGTAAGTGGCGTTGGTCGGCGTAATCTCATCATAGCCAACCACCGCCAGCTCTAACTCCTGAATGGCGCTGTCATACTTAAACTGCTTGAAATAGGCCGCGCCCAAATGGGCATGGGCTCGTGTCATGCTGGGGTCAAGCAGGGTGGCCTGGTAGGCGTTTTCTTCGGCGCGCGGGTATTGGCCCAGAACAAAATAGAAGTAGCCCAGCCCGTCATAGGCGTTGGCATTGTTGGGGTCTATCTCAATGACATCCTGCAGGGTGAGAATGGCTTCTTGCCGGCGCTCGGTGAAGAAGTAGAGATACGCCAGGTCCACGCGCAGATCAACCGCGTTGGGATTGAAATCCAGGGCCACCAGATATTCATTGATGGCGTTGTCATATTGCCCCAGGAGTTCAAAGACGTTGGCCATTGCCCGCCGGGCAATGGGGCTTTCCGGGGCCAGCTCAACGGCGTAGGCGGCTTTCTCCTGCGCCTCGGCCACGTTCTCAAAGCCCAGGCGCGACAGCGCGGTCGCCATGTAGGCGTAAGCTTCGGCGTTGTTAGGATTCAGGTCAACAGCTTTGTTGGCGGCGTTGATGGCTTCGGTGTATTGCAGGTCGGCACTGGCGGGGTCGCCCGTTTCGGCCAGACGGTCGGCGTTGGCGATATGGGCCGAGGCAACCGCCGCCCAAACGCCGTCGTTGTCGGCGGCCAGCACTTTGGCTCTTTCGGCCCACTCCAGCGCGGATTCGGGCTGCCCGGTCTGGGTGAGCAGCTCAATGAGGGGCATGTAATATTCGATCTTGCTGACTTCCAGGGAGATCGCTTTTTCGTAGGCGGTGATGGCGTTCTGGAATTCGCCATCGCGCTGGTAGAGGGCGGCGCTGGTGGCGTATTCGGCGGCGGTACGTGTTGCTTCGGGCACCGGGGTGGGGATGATGGCATCGCGGACTTCTTCGGCGTTGCTGATGACGAACATGCCCAGGGCGAATACGACGGCCACGATGATGACCAGCATGCAGGAGGGGCCCCGGCGGGGGTAGGTAGGACGGCGACGTTGAATGACCATAGACGTTTGTTGGGTTGGTGGCAATTGTTTGCTTGCCGCCAACCGTTAGGTGATAGATGGTAGCATTGCCCCGGCCGGGGGGCAACAATGCTCATCGTTCATTTAACGTTGCCGCCAGCGCCACCACACCCCGGCCGGGTAGCCGACCATCTTGGCCACATCGCCCACCAGGCGAATAATGGCGATCAGGCTGAAGGCGCGCAGACGCGGCCACGGCCCCCAGCCACGTGTGGCCCCCCATAACCGCTGCCCCGGCCGGGCGCAATACGCCCCGCCGCCGCCCAACAACAGCAGCCAGCCCAACCAGCGGTCCCGCCACAGCAGCCGGAAAATAACCGGCAACCCCACCAGATAGGTCAGGTAGCGAATAGCGTGGCGCCGTGGCCACAAGTTCGCCTTCCCATCCCCACGGGCATACAGATAATACTGCCGGAAAAAAGCCCGCAGCGTGCGCCGCGGCCGGAAGTAGGCCACCGCCGCCGGCACGAAGGGGAATGGCCCATGCTGTTCGCGCAGGGCAAAGTCAAAAACCAGGTCCTCGCCATAATCCAGCCATTCCGGATAGCCTCCCACTGCTTCCCAGGCACACTTCAGGAAGGCCACTGAGCGGCTGGAAGGCAAGAACTTCTCTGGGTCGATGTCGTCCAGCGCCGGCAGCACGGTGGCCCCCAGCACCACCTCGAAGTCCGTGTGCGGGTCCGGCTCGAACCAGCCGCTAACCACACTGGCCTGCCCCTCGGACAACGGCTGGGTGATGGCCGCCAGCCAGACCGGGTGCAGCACCACCCCGGCATCGGTAACGGCGATGATTGGCCCGGCCGCGGCGGCAATGGCCTGGTTCCGGCCGGTGCTAATATTGCTGCCTGGCACTGCCAAAACGCGCAGCGGCAGTTGGTCTTCATACTCGGCCAGCACAGCCAGGGTGTGGTCGCTGGAGCCACCATCGCAGATGACTACTTCATCTGGCGGCAGCGTTTGCGCCAGCAACGAATCCAGCAGCGGACGCAGCGCGTCTCCTTCGTTTTTCACAGTAGCGATGACTGAAATATTCATTTTGCCTCCGATAGCCACACAGTGAGCGTCGCCCAATTGTGTCGCCTTTCCATTATGCTATAATCCGCCCCATGCTCAAAAACGTGCTGAAGAATAAGAAAGTGCGCGGCATTTTGCAGGTGGCCTTTAGCCTGGGGCTGTTGGCCTGGCTGGTTCAGAAGGTTGGCCCGGCGGCTATTCTGGCTGCCCTGACTGACCTGGATCCCGTCTGGTACATGGTTGCCCTGGGCCTGTTTTTGTTAAACGTGGTCTTGCGCGCTTATCGCTGGCACATTCTGCTCCATTCGCTTAATGACCGCCCGCCCTTTTGGGAACTTGCTTACCTGTATTTTGTGGGCTTCTTCTTTAATAATTTTATCCCGTCGGGCTTTGGCGGGGATGTGGTGAAGGTGGTCAGTCTGCGCCAATCTTATGGCCGTGGGGCTGAGGCGCTGAGTTCGGTGGTGATGGACCGCCTGACCGGGCTGATGGGTTCGTCGCTGATCGCCTTGTTTGCTTTGTGGTGGAATAGCCTGTCGCATACGACGACGATCCTGCTGCCGGGCTGGCTGATGGGCCTGGTGTTGGCGCTGAGTCTGGGTGTCCCGGCCGGGTTCCTGCTGCTGCGTTGGACAGAACCATTGGCCTGGCTGGCCGAGCGCCTGCCGTTTACCCGGCCGGTGACCACCAACGCCCGGCTCATCAATCTCAGTGATACCGTTCGCCGTTACCCGCTGCCGGTGCTGGTCAACTCGCTGCTCATTTCCATCCCCTTCACCCTCAGCCTGATCATGGTGCAATATGCCGTTGCCCGGTCGCTGGACGTGGACGCCGACCTGCACCTGTTTGGGTTGTTTGTGCCCATCATCGCCATCATTAACCTGCTGCCCATCTCTTTCAATGGCTTGGGAACGCGCGAAGGGGTCTATTTGCTGCTGTTTGTCCCGGCCGGGATTCCCAGCGAGCAAGCCATTGCCATGTCACTGGCCTTCTATTTCCTGCGCTTCACCGCCGGTATGCTGGGCGGCCTCATGCTGGCCATCAAGAGCATCGCCGCCGTGGCCCGCCACCGCGCCCTGGAAAAGGCGCGCCCCGGCCACTAGACTACCCCACCCCGTAACCTGAACTCTGAACCCGATTACTTGAATCTTATGACGAATCGCAAAGTTGCTGTATTTGGCCTGGATGGCGTAACCTTTGACCTGCTGCAGCCCTGGCTAGACGAGGGGCGGCTGCCTAACCTGGCCGCCCTGTTGGCCGGCGGTGCATCGGGCCGCCTGCGTTCCACCGTGCCGCCCGTTTCCGCTTCGGCCTGGGCCTCGTTTGCCACCGGCACCCAACCCGGCCAGCACGGATTAGTGGATTTCACCTACCCGGCACAGGATGGTTACGATATCCAGATTACCAACGGCCGCACCCGCGCCGTGCCCGCCATCTGGGAAATTGCCGGCGCGGCTGGCAAGAAGGTGGGGGTGGTGAGTATGCCCATGACTTACCCGCCCCGGCCGGTGAATGGCTTCATGCTCTGCTCCTTCCTGACCCCCAGCCAGGAAAGCCGCTACACCTATCCCGATGAGTTGCAAGAGCAGTTGACGGCCGCCACCGGCCCCTTCCCGCTGCACATGTCGGAAAAGGGGCGCGGCACCGACCCCGCCCGCTTTGTGCGCGCCGTGAAGCAGATGGAGCTGGACCGTACCCGCGCCGTCTGCCACCTGATGGACACGCAGCCCTGGGACCTCTTTGTCTATGTGGTGGAGACGACCGACAACTTGCAGCATGAGGTGTGGCACATTATGGATCCCAGCCACCCGCGCCACGACCCGGCCGAAGCGCAGGCGGTTATGCCGGTTATTCTGGACTACTACGAGACGGTGGACCGGCTGCTGGGCGAGATGCTGGACCGTGTCCCGGCCGGGGCGCTGGTCGTCGTCTTGTCTGATCACGGCTTTGGCCCATTCCACAAATTCTTCCACATCAACAACTGGCTGGCGGCCCAGGGCTGGCTCAAGTTTAAGCGCACGCCGTTGAGCCTGGCCAAGCGGCTGGCTTTTAAGCTGGGCGTCACCCCCATCAATGCCCTCAAATGGGTAACATTGCTTCGCCTGGGCGGTTTGCGCAAGAATGTGAAGCGCGGCCGGGGGGGCGGCCTGCTGCGCAAGCTGTTCCTCTCCTTCCATGATGTGGATTGGGCACGGACGCAGGCGTTTTCGGTGGGCAATTTTGGCCAGGTTTACCTGAATGTGCAGGGGGAGCGCCCGGCCGGGGCGGTTCCCCCGGCCGGGTACGAGGCCCTGCGTGACCAAATTGCCGCGGCTGCCCTGGCCTTGCGCGACCCGGCCGACGGGGCCAGCGTGGTGCAGCAGGTGTACAAGCGGGAGGAGATCTTCCACGGCATCCGCACCCAACGCCTGCCAGACCTGGTGCTGCACACCGACCGGGCGCGCTACGTCTCTTTTGGTCACGCCGATTTTGGCTCCAACAAGGTCATTGAGCCGAGCATTGGCCAGACCGGCCACCACCACATGGTGGGCATTGTGGGGCTGCGCGGGCCGGGTGTCCGGCCGGGACTGCCCCTGGCCGAAGCGAGTATCCTGGACCTGGCCCCCACCATTTTGCACTACCTGGGGCTGCCCGTGCCCAGTTACATGGATGGCCGGGTGCTAACCGAGGCGTTCACCGCCGACTTTCTGGCGGAAAACGAGGTGCGCACGGTAGAGGCCGACCCCGGCCGGGAACCGGACGCCACCGCCTATGACAACGACGAAGAAGACGTCATCATGGCCAAGCTGCGCGACATGGGTTACGTGGCCTGAGCCGCGGGTCGGCGCCAGGAATAACGGCATACAATTAGCAGCGCAACACAAATCACACAAAGGAGCAGTAAACTTCATGAGCCGCAGAACACAGATAATCGGGGGTGGGGTGCTGGTAGTATTGGTCATTTTGGCCGTGGGACTGATCTTGTTTCGCGAGCCGCAGGCGGCCACGGAACCGGCCGTCGCCGTGCCCCTAGACGCCCCGGCCGGGGCAACCGTCCTGGTGATCGATCCGGCCCAATCAGAAGCGCGCTTCACCCTGGACGAGGAGCTGCGCGGCCAACCCAAGACAGTGGTGGGCACCACCAACCAGGTGTCCGGCCAGATTGCGTTTGATCTAAACAACCCGGCCGGGGCGCAGTTGGGCACCATCCAGGTCAACGCCCGCACCCTGGCCACCGACAGCGAATTCCGCAACCGGGCCATCAAGAATGAAATCTTGCAGTCCGACACCTACGAATTCGTCACCTTCACCCCCACCGCCCTCAGCGGCCTGCCTGCCAGCGCGGCCGTTGGTGACACCATTACCTTCCAGGTAACCGGCGACCTGACCGTGCGCGACGTGACCCGGCCGGCAACCTTCGACGTCACTGTGACGCTGGCCGCCGAGAACCAGCTCACCGGCAGCGCCACGACCACCATCCAGCGCGCCGACTACAACCTGGTCATCCCCAACGTCCCCGGTGTGGCCAACGTCTCCGAGGAAGTGACCCTGGCCATCGACTTTGTCGCCAGCGCTCCCTAACGCCGCACGGATCACCGCCGCATCAGGTTCACCGTCAGGCAGGAATGCACCGGGAAGATGAGCAGCAGGTCGCCCAATGCCAGCGGCCCCAGCAACTCCGCGGGCAGATTCAGGATGCCATGCTCCTGCGATAGGGACACCAGCGGAGCCTGGGTAAGGGCCGGGCCAAAGCGGCCATCCCGCATGGTTGTGGGATAGCCGTAGACGACCCGGCCGGGTTCCACCACCAGCGCCTCCTTCGAGAAGTGGACCGCCCCGCCATGCACCACCACCTGCCCGCGCTGCGGATAGCGGGCGATGATCGGGCAGGCCACGGCCACAGCAATCTCCTCGCTGCTGCACGCCCCAATCTGCACCTGCATCAGGTCATAAAAGACAAAATTCCCCGGCCGGAGTTCAGCCACCCCCGGAAAATCGTCCATCACGCTGCACGTTGGCGTGTCCCCCACCGAAATGGGGCAGGGGGCGATGCCGTGCGCCTGCAAATACGCCTGCACCTGCCGCAGCCGGGTCAGGCTCTGCGTATGCACCGCGGCGATCCCGGCCGGGGTGCGGGCGGCGTAACTCTGCCCGGCATGGGCCAGCAGCCCGGCAAAGCGGCAGTGCGGCGCGGCCACAATCGCCTGGGCCACGGCCAGCGCCTCGGCCGGGGCGTCATACGCCACCCCGCTGCGCCCATAGCCGGGGTCAATCTCCAGCCACAAGGCCACCTCCTGCGCCAGCCCGGCGGCCAGAGCCGCCACCGCCGCCACCGACTCCACCAGCAGCGTCAGCCGCACCCGCTGCGCCAGCTCGTTGATAGTTGCCAGGGCGCGCACATTCACCGGAATGGCCACACCGATGTCATCCCAGCCGTGCGCCGCAAAGTAACTGGCCATCGGCAGCGACGAAACGGTAATGGCCCGGACGCCGCGCACCCGGAACAGCTCGCCCACCGCCGCCGACTGGTGTGTCTTGAAGTGGGGGCGCAGGGCCACGCCGGCGGCTCGCGCCTTGCCCACCATCCGCTCAATGTTGCGTACCGCCTGGGCCTCATCCAGCACCAGCGTTGGCTCCACAATCCCCCTGGCCTGTAACGCCTGCGAAGTTGCTTTCATGTTGTTGTGTCCTTGTTGTATGCGCCCTGGGGGCGAAAATGCCGTGGATAAAAGTCAGCCTGGCCGTGGCCGGTCGGTTGTCTGGCAACGCTAACCCACATTGACGCTGCCGGCAACTCTGTTTGCCACCCTGCTCCACGCTGCCTCCCGCGGCACCTTTCCCCAGCCCGGCCGGGATGACCAACAAAAAAAGGGGTATGACTGCGTGTCATACCCCTTCTAGCTTCACTGGCGTGTAGCTGTCATTCAGGCATCAGAGGCACCGTTGTTGTTGAAGCCGGCCGGGTTAAAACCACCGCCTCGTGGCCCGCCCAAACCAAACCCCGGCCACTCCGCCAGCCGGGCCAAAATCTGGTCCGCCTGGGCCTGGGTGATGGTGCCGTCGGCCACTGCCTGCGCCACCGCTTCCTCAACGACCGCCTGCACCGCCGCCTGCACGTCGTCCAGGCTCACGCCCTGCTCATCGGCCAGCGTTGCCAGCGTTGTGCCTTCCGCATGGGCCGCCGCCAGCTCATCCACGCTGATGCCCAGCGTGTCGGCGATGGCCGCCTGAACCGCCTCCCGGTCCACAATGCCGGCCAGCGGGTGGGCACGCTCGCCGCGCGGGCCACGCAGCGCGCCCAAACCATCTTCCGCGATGCGGGCCAGAATCTGGTCCGCCTGGGCCTGGGTGATGGTGCCATCGGCCACCGCCTGGGTAACGGCCTCTTCGACCACGGCCTGTGCTGCCGCCTGCACGTCTGCCAGGTCAACACCCTGCTCATCGGCCAGTGTCGCCAGCGTTGTGCCTTCCGCATGGGCCGCCGCCAGCTCATCCACGCTGATGCCCAGGGCGTCCGCCACGGCCGCCTGAACGGCATCCCGGTCCACAATGCCGGCCATCAGGTGCTGCCAGGCGCCGCGCAGACTGCGCAGCGCGCCCAGGCCATCTTCCGCCAGGCGGGTCAGAATCTGGTCTGCCTGGGCCTGGGTGATGGTGCCATCGGCCACCGCCTGGGTAACGGCCTCTTCGACCACAGCCTGCACCGCCGCCTGGACGTCCGCCAGGTCGACGCCCAGTTCGTCGGCCAGCGTCGCCAGGCTCTTGCCTTCCGCACGAGCCGCGGCCAGTTCATCCACGCTGATGCCCAGGGCGCCGGCGATGGCCGCGTGAATCGCTTCCGGGTCCACCAACTCCTGCCCCAGGCCGCGTCCAAAGCCTGTGGCGATGCTCCCGGCCGGGGGCGAGCTGTCATTGGTCGTCTCCTGCGCGCCCACCATCACTACGCCGGCGGCCAAAACCACCACCACGGCGAACAAAACACCCAAAACCGTTGCTAACTTCTTCATGATGCTATCTCCTTGTCATCTTGTTGGGTCAGCCACCACAGCGGCGACCAATGTTTCGAATTGTACGCGACTGGCAGTCCTGGCCTGTTCTGGCGGCTAAGGCCGGAGCCTCAGAACTGCCAGTCGATTGTTTGTGCCGGCCACCGCCGCTGTCGCTGTCTGTTGGTGGCCGGCGTTCTCGCTGCTGACATTTAGCAGTATAGGGCCAGGAGTTTAAGAGCTTGTGCAGGAGTTGTAATGGAACTGTAAAATCGGAAAAAGGAGATTCACCCATGAATATTGCCCAGGAAAGACCCGGTTTCACACCCCAGGCGGCGGCGGCGCTGGTGCAGACTCACTATGGCCTGCCCGTCACGGCAGACAAAATAGAGGAACTCCCCGGCGAGCGGGACCAGAACTTCCGCCTGCGGACTGCCTCTGGGGCGCAGTATGTGCTGAAGATAGCCCACGCGGCCGAAGAGGCGGCGCTGCTGCAACTACAGCAGCAGGTGCTGGCCTGGCTGGCGCCCCACGTGCCTTGCCCCCAGGTGGTGCCCACCCCGGCCGGGGCCACCCTCCTCACCCTGCCCACCCCGGCCGGGACCCCCCACCTCGTCCGCCTGCTCACCTACCTGCCCGGCAAGCCCCTGGGCCAATACCGCCCGCACCGCCCGCGCCTGCTGCGCCACCTGGGCCACACCCTGGGCCACCTGGACGCCGCCCTGGCGGAATTTCCCTGGCCGGAGCAGGCCGCTGCCCAGCGCTATCTGGCCTGGGATTTGCAGCACGCCGCCGCCATCACCGGCCACTACCTGGCCCATATCGCCGATCCCGGCCGGGCTGCCCTGGTAGACCAACTGCGCCAGCAGTTCCTGGCCGACGCCGCGCCCCACCTGCCCCACCTGCGCCGCAGCCTCATCCACAGCGACGCCAACGACTACAACGTGCTGGTTCATAACCAGGCCGTCAGCGGCCTCATCGACTTTGGGGACATGGTCCACAGCTGCACCATCTTCGAGCTGGCCATCGCCGCCGCCTACGCCATGCTGGACAAAGCCGACCCCCTAACCGCTGCCGCTCACGTGGTCGCCGGCTACCACGCCGCCTACCCGCTCACCGAGCTGGAAATCAGCCTGCTCTACCACCTCATCGCCATGCGCCTGGCCACCAGCGTTTGCGTCTCTGCCTACCGCCGCCACCTGGTGCCCGGCAACCCCTACCTGGCCATTAGCGAGCAGCCTGCCTGGCGGCTGCTGGACCAACTGGCCGACCTCCCGCCACAGTTGGCCCACTACACCTTCCGTCACGCTTGCGGCCTGGAACCGGTGCCCCACAGCCCGGCCATCGCCGCCTACTTGCAAGCGCAGGCCGCCAATGCCCGGCCGGTGCTGCTGCCACCACCCGGCACCACCCCACAGGTGCTGGACCTGAGCGTGAGCAGCCCGCTGCTGGCCAACCTGCCCGAAGGCGGGGAGGCGACCGCCCTCAGCCGGCTGCTGGCGGCGGAAATGGCCCCGGCCGGGGCCACCCTGGCCCTGGGGCGCTACGACGAAGCCCGCCTCCTCTACACCGACCCGGCCTTCCGCCAGCCCAACAATGAATTTGACGAGTGGCGCACCGTGCACCTGGGGCTGGACCTGTTTATGCCGGCTGGCACGCCGGTGTACGCGCCGCTGCCCGGCCGCCTGCACAGCGCCCAAAATAACGCCGCCCCGCAGGATTACGGCCCCACGCTCATCTTGCAGCACCAGACGGACGAGGGGCAGTTGTTCTACACCCTCTATGGCCACCTGGCCCCGGCCGGGTTGGACCAATGGCCGCCCGGCCAGGCCATAGCCGCCGGGCAGCAGTTGGGCACATTGGGCGATGAGATGGCCAACGGCGGCTGGCCACCCCATCTCCATTTCCAGGTCATCACCGACCTGTTGGGGCGGGTGGGCCAGTTTCCCGGCGTGGCCCCGGCCGGGCAGCGGGCAATCTGGCGCAGCCTCTCGCCCGACCCCAACCTGCTGCTGGCTCTCCCCGCGCTGCCAGAACCCCCACCCGGCCGGGACCCGGCAACCAGCTTGCAGTTGCGCCGCCGCCACCTCGGCCCGTCGCTCAGTCTCAGCTACCGCGAGCCGCTGCCCATTGTGCGCGGCCGGGGGCAGTACCTCTACGACGACACCGGCCGGGCCTACCTGGATGGCGTGAACAACGTGAGCCACGTGGGCCACAGCCATCCCCACGTGGTGCGCGCTGCCCAGCAGCAGCTAGCCGTGCTGAACACCAATACCCGCTATTTGCATCCCCTGCTGGGGGAGTATGCCGCCCGGCTGACGGCCACGCTGCCGGAACCGCTCAGCGTTTGCTTTTTTGTGTGCAGCGGCAGTGAGGCCAACGAGTTGGCCCTGCGCCTGGCCCGCACCCACACCGGCCGGGAAGATTTGCTGGTGATTGATGGGGCCTACCACGGCAACACGGCCGCCCTCATCGACGCCAGCCCCTACAAGCATAACGGGCCTGGCGGGCGCGGCGCGCCACCCCACATCCATGCCGTGCCCATGCCCGACCCGTACCGCGGCCGTTTCCCGGGGCCAGACAGTGGGCCGGCCTATGCCCGGCTGGTGCAGGCGGCCATTGCGGCCATGCAGGCCCAGGGGCGCGCCCCGGCCGGGTTCATTGCTGAGCCGGTGTTGGGCTGTGGCGGGCAGGTGGTGCTCCCGGCCGGGTATCTGCAGCAGGCTTTCGCCTACGTGCGCGCTGCCGGCGGCCTGTGCATTGCCGACGAGGTGCAGGTGGGCTTTGGCCGGGTGGGCAGCCACTTCTGGGGCTTCCAAACCCAAGGCGTTCTGCCCGACATTGTCACTCTGGGCAAGCCCATCGGCAACGGCCACCCGCTGGCTGCCGTGGTTACCACGCCGGCGATTGCCGCCTCGTTCGCCAATGGCATGGAGTACTTCAATACCTTTGGCGGCAATCCTGTCTCCTGTGCCGTGGGGCTGGCGGTGTTGGACGTGCTGGAGAGCGAGGGGCTGCAAGCGCACGCCCGGCAGGTGGGGGAACGGCTGCTGGCCGGACTGCGCGGGTTGATGACCCGCCACACCCTCATTGGCGATGTGCGCGGGCTGGGGCTGTTTGTGGGGGTGGAACTGGTAACGGATCGGGTGGCGAAGCACCCGGCCGGGGGGCAGGCCGCCTACGTGGTCGAACGCATGAAGGAGCGCGGCATCCTCATCAGCAGCGATGGCCCCGACCACAACGTGCTCAAACTCAAACCGCCCCTCGTCTTTAGCGCCGCCAACGCCGATCACCTGGTGCAAACGCTAGATGAAATCCTGGCAGAAGATGCGCTGTATGAATCAGGCGCAGCGAACCCTGCGTGAGTCGTGTGCACCGCCGCGGGCCACCATGTGACCGTGCCAATGCCGGCTGTTGGCTTCCCGGCTGGCCCGCCAGCCGTTCTTACACAACGTTAACGGGGTGGGGGTTGACACCCATGACGCGATGCGTTAGAATCTGTTCAAATGATGACGCGATGCGTTAAACAAAACTGAAAACTGGATTAGCCGCTGCGGCGGTTATCGTAAGGAGAATCAACAATGGTAGACACAATGGTCGTAGAAAACGAAGTCGTGGTTGAAGAAGAAAAGGTCGCGAACCCGGTACTCAACGTAGCCCACAAGACCTTCCAGGTTGGCCTGGGGGCCATGGCCCTGACCCAGAGCGAGATCGAATCGCTGTTTGGCAAGCTGGTGGAGCGTGGCGAGACGGCCGAGAAAGATGGCCGCAAGATGGTCAACGACCTGCTGGAGCGTCGCCGCAAAGATGCCGGCGAGCGCGTGGATGAGGTTGAAGAGCAGTTGGAAGGGAGCATTGAGCGTGTGCTGCACCGCATGAACGTCCCCACCAAGGCCGACATCGATAACCTGAACAAGAAAGTGACCCTTCTGACCGAGAAGGTAGAGGCGCTGCTGCAAACAGCCTAATGCCAGCGTTTCGCCAAACAGACATTGTCGGCTAGCCTGGTTGCCGGCGAAACTTAAAGCTCCGGCAAAACCGCACCACCCTGTGCGTCAAAAGAAGTCTGCCGGAACAGTAGATTTGATGTTAGATTGGCCCAATCTCTGGAGATTGGGCCAATCTTTATGATCCG
>JACKCB010000003.1 GCA_020634235.1 Ardenticatenaceae bacterium
TCGTTCATACGGGATGAACTGCTCATTGCGTAAATAGACCGACAACCGCTTGACTTGCGAACCATACTGCACCGGATTGCTTACATCCACTGGAAATTCACCTGTTGTTGCTTCACCACAACAGGGACATATGATGGTTTCGGCTTGGTGTTCGATGGTCACATAACGCAAAGGCGGTAATTCAAAGACCTGTCGTTTGGCAACTTTACTGGCTGCAATTTCTTCAGGCAATGGGGCTTGGCAATGTCCACATTGGGCCGGACGGTGCGATTCAATGAAATCTGGTTTTGGATTGAACTCAAGCGTGTGCCCTTCATGTCCTTCCTGTCCACCAGCTTTGCGCTCTGTTTGTGGTCGTAAACTTTTGGGCTTAGGCTTCTGTCGGCCTTTATCGCGGCTGGACGGCCAACTGGAGTTATGGCTATTTTGCCCTAGCAACTCGATTAGCTGTTTGATTTGAGCTTCAGCAGCAGTTAACTTTTCGCGGAGTTCTTGGTTCTCCCGCTTAAGCTGCTTGTTTTCTGCTCGCAGTTGTTGCACTTCGTCCATGCTTATCATTTATACCACAGGTTTTAGACCTGTATAGTTACTATTCGGAAACGTTCTTTTCATCGTGATAAAAACTCATTTTTGATCCTCAGTTCTTGATGATTAGGCCGCACAACTAAATATTCGACAGAAGCCCTTCTGTCGAGCAAATGCCAGCGGACGTTATGCCACCAATTGTCTGTGTAATGCCTGCCAGGGATGTTAGCCCACCGTTTTTCTGCATTTCCCCCTCGTTTTTCCCAGGTTTAACGCTTTTATCTAGAACATTCTTTCTGTATAATACCCGCATGGTTGCCATGCGCGACTGAGTCTGAACACGTTTTTGCTAACAAGGCTTATCATATCGTCTCTTGTAATCTCTTGTCAAGGAAGTGACCATGACTGCCCCACCGGCCAAAAAGCTGCTCGATCAGGCCCGTGAACGCGCTCGCCTTAAACATTATGCCCTGCGCACCGAAGAAGCCTACATCGGCTGGATCAGGCGCTTTATCCTGTTCCACAACAAGCGCCACCCCGCCGAAATGGGCGCCGCCGAGATCGAAGCCTTCCTGGCCCACCTGGCTGTTTACGACCACGTTGCCCCCTCCACCCAAAACCAGGCGCTGGCTGCCCTGCTCTTTCTCTACCGCGATGTCCTCAACCAGGAACTCGACCGCCCCGTCAATGTGCCCTGGGCCGACAGGCCGAAAAAGCTGCCCACAGTCCTCACCCCGGCCGAGGCGCTGCAAGTCATCTCCTGCCTGCCCGGCATATACCAGCTCATTGGCAAACTGCTCTATGGCAGCGGCCTGCGCCTCATGGAATGCCTGCGCCTGCGCGTTAAAGATGTGGATTTTGGCCAAAACCTGATTCTTGTCCGCGATGGCAAAGGGGCTAAGGACCGCATCACTGTCTTGCCCCAAACCGCTGTTACCCCCTTGCAAGAACAACTACAACGCGCCAGACAATGGCACGCCCGCGACCTGGAACAAGGTCTTGGCGCCGTCTACCTGCCCTACGCCCTGGAGCGCAAATACCCCAATGCCAACCGCGACTGGCTCTGGCAGTACGTCTTTCCGGCCGACCGCCTCTCTACCGATCCCCGCAGCGGCGTGCAGCGCCGCCATCATTTGCACGAAAACAGTGTGCAAAAAGCGGTTCACAAAGCGGCCAAACTCGCCGGTGTCCCCAAGCGCGTCAGCCCCCACACCTTCCGCCACAGCTTCGCCACCCACCTGCTGCAAAATGGCTATGACATCCGTACCGTCCAGGAACTGCTTGGCCACGCCGATGTCAAAACCACGATGATCTACACTCACGTCCTCAACCAGGGTGGCCTCGCCGTGCGCAGTCCGCTCGACGTGAACCGTTATCCGTAAAGGGGCGATGGACCACATAAATGAGTATGCAAATAGAAACCGAAATCAACCAGTTACGCGAAGAGATTAACTATCACCTTTACCGCTATCACGTCCTGGATGCGCCGGTCATCAGCGACGCCGAGTATGACGCGCTGTATGCCGAGCTGCTGGCCCTGGAGCAGGCCCACCCCGACCTGATCACCCCTGACTCGCCCACGCAGCGCACCGGAGCCGCGCCGGTCAGCGCCTTCGAGAAGGTCGTCCACCCGGCCCCAATTCTCAGCCTGGCCAGTGCCCACAGCCTGGCCGAGGTTTACGCCTGGCGGGCGCGCATTGGCCGGCTGCTGCCAGACGATACTGCGCTCGATTACGTGGTTGAGCCGAAGATTGATGGCCTGACGGTGGTGCTGACCTACCGTGAGGGCTTGTTTGTGCAGGGGGCCACCCGTGGCAATGGGGAGGTGGGTGAGGATGTTAGCCAGAATTTGCGCACCCTGGCGGCGCTGCCCCGCCGCATTCCGGTGGACCCCGGCAGCCCGCTGCGGCCACCCGCTTACCTGGTGGTGCGCGGCGAGGTCTTCTTTCCCCTGGACCGCTTTGCGGCGTTCAATGAGGCACAGATGGCAGCCGGGGAGCGGATCTACATGAACCCGCGCAACGCGGCCTCCGGATCGCTGCGCCAGTTGGACCCGCAGATCACGGCCGCCCGGCCGCTCACCCTCTTCTGCTACGATTTTGTGGCCTGGGAAGGGGAGGGCGTGCCGCCTACCCAGGCGGCGCGTCTGCAACTGCTGCGCGACCTGGGCTTTCCGCTGCCCCCGGCCGGGGACATCACCCCCCTCACCGCCCTCGAACAGATCGACGACCTCTACGCCCAATGGATCGCCCGCCGCAACCAGCTCAACTACGAAGTGGACGGCCTGGTCATCAAGATCAACGACCGCCCCCTGGCCGACAGCCTGGGCTACGTGGGCAAAGACCCGCGCGGCGCCCTGGCCCTCAAATTCCCCGCCCAGGAAAAAAACACCAAACTGCTCAACGTCGTCGTCAACGTCGGCCGCACTGGCGTGCTGGCCCCGGCCGCGGAGCTGGAGCCGGTAGAAATTGGCGGCGTGGTGGTCAAAAACGCCACCCTGCACAACTACGACGAGATCGCCCGCAAAGATATCCGCCTCGGCGACACCGTCGTCGTCAAGCGCGCCGGCGACGTCATCCCCTACATCGTCGGCCCGGTCGTCGAGCTGCGCCAGGGAGATGAACGCGTCATCGAGCTGCCCACCCACTGCCCGGCCTGCGGCGCCCCGGCCGGGCGCGTGCCCGGCGAAGTGGCCCTCTACTGCGATAACCCTGCCTGCCCGGCGCAGTTGGTGCGCCGCGTGGAATACTTCGTCAGCCGCGGGGCCATGGACATCGAAACCTTCGGCGCGCAAACGGCCGCCTTGCTCATCGAGCAGGGGCTGATCCACGACGTGGCCGACATCTACACCCTGGACCGCAGCGCCCTGCTGGCCCTGGAAGGTTTCCAGGAAAAGAAAGTGGACAACCTGCTGGCCGGCATCGAAGCCAGCAAACAGGCCCCGGCCGGGCGCTTGCTCACCGCCCTGGGCATCCGCTTTGTGGGCAGCGTGGTCGCCGGCCTGCTGCTGGACGACCTGGGCAGCCTGGATGCCCTGGCCGCCGCCGACGAGGCGCGGCTCATGACCATCGAAGGCATCGGCCCCCAAACCGCGGCCGCCGTCGTCGCCTGGTTTGCCGACGAGCGCCACCAGCACCTGCTGCACAAACTACGCCAGGCCGGGCTGCAATTCGCCCTCACCCGGCCGGGGCAAACCCTGGACACCCTGGCCGGCCTCACCTTCGTCATCACCGGCACCCTGCCCACCCTCACCCGCGAAGAGGCCAAAGCGCTGATTGAGCAGCATGGCGGCAAAGTCACCGGCGCCGTCAGCAAAAACACCAGCTACCTGCTGGCTGGCGAAAAAGCGGGCAGCAAGCTGGCCAAAGCCGGCCAGCTCGGCGTGCCCATCCTCGACGAAGCTGCCCTCAGAGCCATGCTCAGCCCCTGATGGCCGATCCGGCCAATTGTCGCTGCCCGGATATCGGTCTACAATAGTGACTGTACAGGTGCAGCCCGAGCCTGTCGCCGGCGGCACCGGGCTGCGACGGGCTTAGCCCTCGCGAATGTGTGCCGTTACCCACAATAGGCAATAATCCGCGGCTAACTGCGGCCGTTCAGATTGAACCTATTCCCGCCCGCCAATTCAGACCTGCTTAAGTCGAAAACGTTACTGAGGAGTAGCTATGCCGGACAAAAAACAGCCCGCCACCGTTCCGCAGCAGTCGCCACAGGTGCGCCGGCCGGCCCCGGCCGGGGCCACCACCACCGCCCCACTTGCCCAAGACAGCCTCGCCGGCGTCGCGCAGCGCCTGGCCGCCGGTGAACAAGTCCAGCTCTCCCCCCACGACGTGTTGGCTCTGCAGCGGCTGGGCGGCAACCAGTTGGTGCAGCGCCTGCTGGCCGACGCCCCCGCCCGCCACACCCCCGGCTGCGGCTGCAACCAGTGCCAGAGCGCCCTGCCCGCCCCAACCATCCAGCGCCACCACGATGAAGAGCGGCTGCAAACCAGCCCGGCCGGGGCCACCACCCCCGCCAGCCCCATCCGCCACCACCTCCCCATCCCCGACGCCATCCAACGCCACGTCGCCTTCGAGCATTACCTGTTGGGCCAGGTTGCCCCCGGCAAACTCTCCAACATCGCCCTCGTCCGCCAGGCCGGCGAGCTGGAAGCTGAAATCAACCGCCTCATTAAAGAGAAAAAACTGCTAGAAGACCCCGAACGCACCCGCGACCTGGTTCGCCAGCTCAGCCAGGCCAAAATCAAACGGGACGAAGTCAAGCACACCATAGAGCAGGAGATGGACCGCCTGGCGCTCTGGAAAGATGACCCGGATGCCGTCAAAGCGAGTGACGTGGAACCCGGCCGGGTGAAGAAAAACATCGACGACACCTGGCAAGTCCCCTACGTCGTGCTGCCCGTGCGCGACGGGCAGCAGGTTGTGGCCACCTACAGCGAGATGAACACCCTGCCCGACCTCTTCGGCAACCCCGAAACCATCGCCAACACCCCCAAAGACAAAGTCCAGGCCCTGCTGCAAGGCGTCCGCCAGCAAGCCTACATCGAGCTAGACAACATCTACAAAGAGCTGTTCGGCGTCAGCCGCTCTCTACTCCGCCGCGCCCTACTACCCGACCTCGACTTCGCCGGAGCTACCGGCCCCCGCGCCCAGGCCGTCAACGAATGGGCCTACGAAAAGCGCACCGAGATGCAGGTCAACACCGCCACCAGCCGCCAAGGGGAAGAGACCCAGCAATACTTCGCCGCCCTGGAGCGCAACGCCTGCCACTTCGCCCCAGAAAGCTGGAGCCAATGGGAAGGCTACCACCGCCAGGCCCGCAAATTGGCCCAGGCCGCCGCCGACGCCCGCGCCGCCGCCGCCGATATCCGCGAGCGCGGCGGCAACGAATCCACCGCCCTCGCCTACGAAAAGCAGGCCGGCGAACTGGGCAACCAGGCGCTGCTGCAAAACGGCTTCGGCGAACACTACCTCCAAGACTCCTTCGCCGCCGGCCACCTCATCGACAAGACCAAGATCATGCAATGGTTTGTCCAATGGCTCAACGCCAACGATGACGGCCTCGGCTTCACAGAAAGCGCCCAGTCAGAATGGGCCATGGTCAGCATGGTCGCCGGCGAGGGGCTTTCCTCCAACCCCCAACGGCTCGACGACAAGATGATGCGCGGCGAGATCACAACCTTCTACCAGGCAAACATCGAAACCGGCATGACCCTACAGCCGGAGATTGTCTTCATGATGTGGTGGCGCACGGCAGCCAAAGCCGTCCCCAAACTGCGGGAGCTGACCCCGGCCAAAGCGGCGCAGTTGTGCCCGCTGGACGAAGTCAAGAACAAGCCGCTGGTGGCCCAGCTCTTGATGCAGCGCCTGACCGAGCGGCGTTTCGCCAGCCACACGCCCGCATCCGAGGGCGTCTTTGGCCTGGGCGCCCACCCCGAATACTTCGAACTGGCCGAAGCGCAAATCAATGTACAGCAGGGCGAATCGGGCGCTTACCAGTCCCGCTTGTCCACCGAGAGCGCCATTTCCGGCGAAGGGCATGACTTCCGCAAGGAAGCGGCCGAGTTCAACATGGCCGCCTACGATGCCTTCTTGCACAACGCCTACGTGCAGGCGGCCACCAAGTTCTTCCACGACAAGTACTGCAAAGAAGGGTTGTGGGTCCACACCCGCGACCACGGACCGCTCTTCCGCATCTATGGCGATAACAACATGCTCAAAGGGGGGGCGCAAGAAGGGGTGGCCTACTCGGCCGAAACGTCCAAGATGTCCCGCGAGGCGGTCTTCAACATTATCGAAGGCACGCCTGACCAGGCGGCGGCCATCGACACCATTAAGGGGCGCTTCCCCACCCACGCCACCGAGGTGGAAGGCGGCCAGGCGATGCGCCTGGACAAGTGGAATGAGGATCTGAAAGCCCGCGGTGACAAGGGGCTGTTCAAACAGGCCAAGGACAATGGCGCGCTGACCGTTTACAAGGCGCAGACCGGCATCTCCAGCAAGGGGGCGCTCAACCTGTCGCTGCTGGACCAGGCCATCGAGAAGGAGCTGCCGGTGGAGAAGCACGGCGGCGAGTTCTAACAACCCCATGCCTGAGTTCTTCCACGTCCTCCCGCCCGCTGCGGCGCGGGCGCTGCTCTTCGAGCATCTCGCCTGGCGCACCCCGGCCGAGACCATCGCCACTGCCCAGGCCCCCGGCCGGGTCACGGCCACCCCCATCTTCGCCCCGCACGCCCTGCCCACCTTCCGCCGCAGCACCATGGATGGTTACGCCGTGCGCGCCGCCGACACCCACGGCGCGTCTGGCGCACTGCCCGCCCTGCTGCAAGTTGTGGGCGAGGTGCCCATGGGGCAGCCGGCGGCGCTGGCCCTGCGGCCGGGGCAGGCGGTCATCGTTCACACCGGCGGCATGCTGCCCCACAGCGCCGACGCGGTGGTGCAGGTAGAACATACCCAGCCGGCCGGCGCGCAGGAGATTGAGGTTGTTCGCGCCGTGGCCGCGGGGCAAAATGTGCTGCAAGTGGGCGAGGACGTGGCCCAGGGGGCGCAAATCCTCCCGGCCGGGCACGTTTTGCGGCCGCAAGATTTGGGCGGGCTGCTGGCCCTGGGCCTCACCGAGGTGGTCGTGGCCCAGCGCCCCCGCGTGGCTATCCTGGCCACCGGCGACGAAGTGGTGCCGCCAGACGCCCCGGCCGGGCCGGGCCAGATCCGCGACATCAACAGCTACACGGTGGCCGGGCAGGTGCAGCAGGCCGGCGGCCTGCCCTGCCTGGGCGGCATCCTGCCCGACCACTTGCCAGCGCTGCAAGAGGCCGCCGCCGTCGCCCTGGCCGGCAGCGACATGCTGGTCATGTCCGCCGGCTCATCCGTCAGCGTGCGCGACATGACGGTGCAGGTGATCGATGGCCTGGGGTCGCCGGGCGTGCTGCTGCATGGGGTGGCCACCCGGCCGGGCAAACCGACCATCGTGGGGGTGGTGCAGGGCAAACCGGTCTTGGGGCTGCCGGGCAACCCGGTGTCGGCCATGATCCAGTTTGATATGTTTGGCGTGCCGGCCATTTACCGGCTGCAGGGGGCGGCCCAAACGCCGCGCCGCGCCGTGGTCTATGCCCGGCTGGCGCACAACCTGGCCAGCGAAACCGGCCGCGAAGATTACGTCCCCACCCGGCTGGAGGAAACGGCCGAGGGGTTGGTGGCTCGCCCGGTATTTGGCAAGAGCAACCTCATCTACACCCTGGTCCACGCCGATGGCCTGATCAAGATCCCTCTCAACAAAGGGGGCATCCCGGCCGGGGAGCTGGTTGAGGTGCGCCTTTTCTAGAGAAAGCAGGAAACTACCAGGGCTGCTGCCTAAGCCCGTCGAAGGCAGCCGGGCTTCGACAGGCTCAGCCCTCGCTTCGACAGGCTCAGCCCTCGAACGGCTTGGTAGTTACAAAACCAGAGAAATTGGGCTTAATCCCCCGTTTTCCAGCCCGCTTGCCAGCCGCGGCACTCGCTGAGCAGCGCGCCAGACGCCCCGGCCGGGGTCACAAACACCCACGCCAGGCACTTGATGCAGATCGCGCCCCACTTCTGGCCATCGACGGCCAGGCAGGTGAAGCCGGCCAGCTCATGCCCCAGGCTGGCCGCCCGCGCCTCGGCCCGCGCCATGTCCGGGGCCAGCTCCTGCGCCCAGCGCTCTGCCAGCTCCTCTTGCAGCTCCCCCGTGCCCAGGACAATCTCCTGCACCAGCGCCGCAATCTCCTCGGCCGTGGCCTGTTCCGGCAGGTTGACCGTCTCCTGGATCAGTTCGCCCAGCACGCGGGCAATGCTCTTGCCGGTGAGCGTGTCCAGGTGGTCCACGCCTTCCTGTAGGGTCAGGGTCAGGCTGGCCAGCCCCGTTTTTAGCTGCCACAGTTCGCGCCGGTCAGATTTGCTCATCATGCTCCGGGCCAAGCAGCGCAATTTGCCCGGTGCTGCCGTCCAGGCGGATGCGCTGGCCGGTGTGCAGCCGGGTGGTGGCCTGGGGCACGCCCACCACGGCCGGGATGCCGTATTCGCGGGCCACCACCGAGCCGTGTGTCATCAGCCCGCCAACCTCGGTGATGAGGCCGCCGGCGGCCAGGAAGAGCGGCGTCCAGGCGGGGTCGGTGCCGGGGCAAACCAGGATTTCGCCGGGGGCTAACTGGACCCCGCGCGGGTCTAGCACCACGTGTACCGCCCCTTCGGCCACGCCGGGCGAAACGGGGGTGCCGCTCAGCGCGGTCGTTTCCCCGGCCGGGCCGGCGGCCGTCCCCTCGTAAAAAGCCTGGCCATCACTCAGCAGCAGGCGGGGGACGAGGCGGCGGCGTTGTTCGGTGGCGTAGCGCTGCTGCCGCTGGGCCACCAGGGCGCGCCAATCGCCGCTCTGGCCGCCGGCCAGGGCCGTTAGCTCGGCCACGCGCAGGAAGAAGATATCCTCCGGCCGGGCCAGCAGGCCGGCCGCGGTCAATTCTGCCCCGCTGGCCAGCAGCGCCGCCCGCGCCAGGCCCAGCAGGCGGACGATGTAAAACTTGGGGCTTTCGCGGAAGCCGGCAAATTCGCGTACCCGCCGGGCGGCGGGCGGCACCAGGCGGGCCTTCAGCCGGCCCCGCAGGCCGCCCGCCTGGCGCAGGGCGGCGGCCAGTTCGGCCGTGGCCGCGGCGGCGGCCTGCGCGCCGCGGGCAAAGACGGCGTCGGGGGCCTGGGCCGGGTCGGTGATGGCCAGGTAGCTTTGCAGCACGTGCATCAACTGCGCCGGCTCTTCGCGCCAGCGCGCCCGGCCGATGTCAATCTCGGCCAGCCCGCGCATGCCGTAGCGGGCCAGGAAATGGGCGATGGCCTGCTGGCTGGCTGGTGGCAGCGTGCCGGCCAGGCAGGCGTTGGCCAGGTCGGTGGCGCTCTGGCTTTGGAATTGGGCCTGCCCGGCCGGGTCGGCCTGAATCTGGCGCGCTGTCTCCCATAAGGCCAGGTCCATCTCGGTGGTGACGTTGTGCGGCAGGCCGCGGGTGATGGTCAGGACCAACTGCGGCCCGTTGGGCAGGTCGCGGGCCAGCCGGTTGAGCAGGGTTAGCGGGGCCATGCCCCCGCCAAGCAGCGGCACTAGCTCCTCGGCCAGCAGCGGCAGGAAGATCTGCCAGACGGCTGGCAGGGCGTTGATTTGCCCGGCCAGGGTGGTGGCCTGGGTCAACTGGTTGGCGACGGCCGTGAAGCGTGCTTCGGCCCGGCGGTGGTTCCGCTCGGCCCGCCCGGCCGGGCGCAGGATGGTGTAGAGGATACGCGCCAGCAGCGGCAGGAAAAAACGCAGCAGTCGCCAGAGGGTTCCCGGCCGGGGCCAGCCCGGCCGCAGCTCGGCGGCATCGCCGGCGGCATGTTCGGCCAGCACCTGGCTGATGGCCTGGCCCGACTGCGGTTCCACCAGGGCGGCCACGCTGCCCAGCAGCTTTTGGCCCGGCCGGCTGTGAAAGAGGGGGGTCAGGTTGGCCCACAGCCGTTCCGCGGCCGGCAGGAAAACGCGCTGCTCGGCCAGACTGGTCTTGAAGCCCATGACCTGGCCGCTGGCGGCGAAGATGCCCTGGATCATCTCCTGGCCGAAGGGGGTCATGGGGTCGAGCATGCCTTGTACTGCGCCAAAGGAGAGGTAAACGCCGAGCCGGCCGTTGTGGTCTGCCTGGGGGATGGGGAAGAGGGAGGTGATGGGGCGGGCTTGCAGCAGGTAGAGGGTGTCGCCGGCGGTGGCCCACTCGATGTCTTGCGGCGTGCCGAATTCGCCGGCCACCTGCTGCCCCAGTTGGGTGAGGCGGGCGAGGAGCGCCTGGTTGAGGGCCGGTTCGGCGTGGGGGGTGTCGTGGCTGGTGGTGCCGCCGCCCGGCCGGGGGCGAATGACCAGCGCTTTGGCCCCGATTTGCTGCTGCTTCACCCGGCCGGTCTGGCTGTCTACCACGTATTGGTCCGGCTCTACCTGGCCGGAGACCAGGGCCTCGCCCAGCCCCAGCGTGGCGTCGATGACGGTTTCGCTGCGCCGGCCGCTGAGGGGGTTGGCGGTGAACAGTACGCCGGACAGGTCGCTGTTGACCATGGCCTGGACGACTACGGCCATGGCGACTTGCTGGTGAGGGATGGCGTTGCGCGCCCGGTAGCCGATGGCCCGCGCCGTCCACAGGCTGGCCCAGCAGCGAACGACGGCGTCTAGCAGGGCGCTTTCGCCGATGACGTTGAGGTAGGTGTCTTGCTGGCCGGCGAAGGAGGTGTCGGGCAAATCTTCGGCGGTGGCCGAGGAGCGCACGGCGACGGGCGGCGCGCCCAGCGCCTGGTAGGCGGCGCGGATGGCCTGGGCCAGGTCATCGGGCAGGCTGGCGGCCTGGAACTGCTGGCGAATGGCCTGGCTGGCTTGCTCCAACCCGGCCGGGTGGCTGAGGTCGGTGGCGGCGAGGGTGTGGCTGATCCCGGCCGGGAGCTGGTTGGCGGCCACAAACTGCTCGTAGGCGGCGGTGGTGAGGAGGAACCCGCCGGGCACGGGGAAGCCGGCCTGGGCCAGCCGGGCCAGGTTGGCCCCCTTGCCGCCGCTGTTGGCCAGGGTCGCGTGGGGAGAATTGAGTGGGAGGCAGAGGGTTGGGGGCATGGGCGCGTTTCCGTAGGTTTAGAGGATGCCGCGCTGGGTGAGCAGGCGGACGATGGCGGCGATGGGGATGCCTTCGTTGTAATCTGGCCGGTGGTTGGGGCTGTAGTCGGGGTCACCGGAGTGGTGCAGGGCTACGAGCTGCCAGTTGGCGTTGAAGCAGGGGGAGCCGGAGGACCCGTGTTCGGTGTTGGTGCGATAGGTGATGCGCGTGCGGTTGGCGTTGAGGCCGATGACGCCGTCGCTCTCGAAGGCCAGCTTGAGCGGCTGCCCGGCCGGGTGCTGCATGATGATGAGTGGTTCGCCGGGGGCGGGCGGGTCGTCGCTGCTGGGCAGGGGGATCCAGCTGCGGGGGGTGTTGTTGGCGCTGCCGGCGAGGGGCTGGTCCCCGGCCGGGGTGCCCAGCCGCAGCAAGGCGTAGTCCAGCTCATCCGCAGCCGGCAGGCCGGATTTGACAATTTGGCGGTCCACGGCACTGGGCGGGCTGGCATCTACCAGCCAGTTGTCTGCCAGGCGCAGCGGCGTGCCCTCGTTAATGGTGGTGCCGTCGGCCAACTGTTTGTGATCAAAGCGGATGATGAGCTGGCTGGCCCTGGCCCAGTGCATCTGGTTGTGGGGCTGCTTCTGCCACCAGTCGATGGTGTCGCTGACGACGTGGTGGTTGGTGAGTACCAGGTCGGGGCCGACCAGGAAGCCGGTGCCCAGAGAGTCGATCTTGCCGTGCCGCTCAAGGTCGATGCGGCAAACCTGGTTTTCGATGGCCGCCAGGGCGGTGCGCCAGCGGACCACGTCCAGAAACTGGCTTTTCTCGCGCACGATGCGTTCCAGGTTGTCGCGGGCGGGTGGCGGCAGGGGGGCCACCGAGTGGCCGGCCAGGGCGTAGGCCAACTGCTCGCGCGCCTGGCGCAGTTGGCTTTGGCATGCGTCTTCCAGGCTGCGCTCTTCCAGCACTTGCAGCAGCAGGTAGAGGGCGTTTTCATGGCTGTCGCCGCGCTCCTTTTCGTAGAGGAAGGCGATGATGCCGTCGATGGTGCCGATGCGGTCGCCGGCGGCCGGCAGGCTGTAGCGCCAGGGGTAAAGGCGCTGGTCTTTCATGACCGGTGCCAGATTGTCGGGGGCGCAGTCGAGCAGCGCCGCGCGGATGGTGCGGAACAGGTCGCCAGGGATGCCTCGTTTCATGGCTGCCTCCTGTGGGGTGGTTGGTGTGCCGGTGGGTGAACCCGGCCGGGTGAGACAGGGTGGATTATACCCTGCTTTGGCGCAGGCGGAAGGCGCTGGGCGGCGGGCCGCGGATGGGCTAGCGGGCCGGCTTTCGCACGGCGGACCAGGCGTACCAGATAGCGCCCAGCAGGCTGGCGATGCGCTGCAGCCCGAAGACGAGCAGGGAGAGGGAGTAGGCCTGGGTCGGCGAGAGGTGGGCGCCGGCGAAGAGGGTGGGGGCCAGCAGTTCGCGCGGCCCCAGGCCGCCGATGGAGGGGATGAGCAGGACGATGGAGAGGATGGGGATGACCAGCAGCAGGTAGGCGAAGTTGAGGTCCAGGCCCAGCGCCCGGCCGGAGGTCCACCACCAGCCCACCAGCATCAGGTTGAAGAGGATGGAGATGAGCAGTGCCCCGCCGATGGCCCGCCAGCCGCAGGCCTGGACGGCGGCCAGGGTGCGGGCGACGAAGCCGTCGCCAAAGGGGGAGAGGGGGCCGGGCAGCCAGCGACCGAAGCGCTGGATGAGGCTGCCTTCCAGCAGGACGATGCCGCCTACCAGCCCGACCACGGAGACGGCCACGACGTAGGGCAGGAGGTTGGGGGGGAAGCTCCCCGGCCGGAAGGGTAGGGCGAGGAGGGACATGATGAACAGCATCATCAGCCCGGTGAGGCGATCGACTAAGACGGTGCCGGCCGCCACCCCGGCCGGGACGTCCTGGGTGGCTTCGTAAGCGCGCACCACGTCGCCGCCAAAACTGGTGGGCAGGAAGGTGTTGAAGAAGTTGCCCACGAAGTAAAGCTCCACCAGCCGGCCAAAGCGAACGGGCGAGTGCAGCCCGCGCAGCAGCAGCAGCCAGCGGTAGGCGCGCACCACCAGGCTGGCGTTGAACAGCAGGAAGGTGGCCAGCAGCCAGCGCCAGTCGGCTTGCAGCAGTGTCTGGCCGATGGTGGCCGGGTCTACCTGGCGCAGAACCAGGGCCATGCCGGCGACGGTGACGATGATTTTGAGCAGGGTGGAGAGGCGTTTGGGCATGGGGGTGTGCGACGTGTTGCGTGTTCCGTAATCTGACTGGTATTGTAGCGTGTGTGGGCAAAAGAGCCATCTGGGGCGGCTGTACTCCGGCGAATCGTCCTGCCGCAGCAATTCCAATTATGGCCTTCTGGCGCTGACCCGCGCGAGGGCGCTTCGCGCCCCGCGCGGGAGAGAAGTAACTCCTCTTGGCGTCGCCAGGCGCGAAGCGCCGAGGCGACGCCCCTGCGGTTGGTCAGCAATAAGCGGTAGATTTGTAAAGATGAGTTTGTTGAAAATGAACCAGCTCCAAATTTGGAACTGCTGGTCCTGCCGGCCGGGCATTGACAACCCTACGCCCTTCCAGTATCTTCCTTCGCTATGGGTAGACGACGCTTTTGGCGCGGCAATTCCAATTATGGCCCTTACGCCTCTTGGCGTCGCCAGGCGCGAAGCGCCGAGGCGACGCCCGTGAGTTTGGTCAGCGACAAGCGGTAGATTTGTAAAGATGAGTTTGTCAAAAATGAACCAGGCCCAAATTCGGAATTACTGCTTTTGGCTGGTGCTGCTGGCGGCGATGACGCTGCTGCTGGTGGGCCTGATCATCACCGATGTGTGGCCAGGGCTGCGCGGGCCGGCGCCGGGTACGAGCGAATGGTACTGGCCGTATTGGCGGCACCCGGCCGGGCGCTGGTGGCCGGTACTCCTGGCCGCGGCGGCGGTTCTGGGCCTGGCGGCGTGGTGGTTCCGCGCCGCGCCGGACGACCGGCGGCGCGACCGTTGGGCGCTGGCCGGGCTGGTGGTGGCCGCCCTGGGCCTGCAAGTTGCCCTGGTCTATGCGGCCCGGCCGGGGGTGCAGGCGGAACTCGTGGACCGCGCCCTCTCTGTGCGCGCCAGCGGCTATTTCTGGACTGCGGCCAACATTGAGGAGCTGGGCGGCACGTTGCGCAACTACCCCGCGGCAATGCCCCAGTTTGAATCGGAACATGCGCAGACCCATCCGCCGGGGCTGGTGGCCGCCAACTGGCTGACCATTGCCGGCCTGGCGCGGCTGCCGGGGCTGGCCGAGCCGTTGGCGGCGCTGGTCTGGCCGCTGCGCTGCATTGACCTGTGGCTGCTGAACCAGCCGGCGGCGGTGCCGGCGGCGCTGTGGGTGTGGGCCTGGCTGCCGCTGGTGGTCGGCGCGCTGGCGGGGCTGCCGGGCTATGCCCTGGCTCGCCAGCTTTTCCCCCCGCCAGCGGCGCGGGTGGCGGCGGTGGTGGTGGCCACGCTGCCGGGGCTGCTGCTCTTTGCGCCGCAGTCGGACCAGTTTTTTGTGCCGCTGACGCTGACCACGGTCTGGGCGCTGCACGTGGGGCTGGCGCGCCGCTCGGCCGGCTGGCTGGGCGCGGCCGGGCTGCTGCTGTCGTTGAGCAGCTTTCTGACGCTGGGCAACGCGGCGCTGTTGGTGGTGCTGTTGGCTTATGGGCTGGGTTATTGGGCCGTGGGGTTGGGGGGCTGGCCCCGGCCGGGGGAGGGGCTGCGCTGGCTGCTGGCTTTTGGGCTGGGGGCGGCCGCTTTCTGGCTGGGCTATTGGTTGGGCTGGGGCGTGCCGCCGTGGGCCGTGGCCCAGGCTGGCCTGGCGGCCCATTACACGTTGGTCACCAGCCAGCGCAATTATGGCTGGTGGCTGGCCTACAACCTGGTGGACCTGCTGACTTTTGTGGGGTTACCGGTGGTGGCCGGCTTTTTGGTGGCCATTGTTGGGGGGGCACGCCGGCCGGGGCGGCGCACGGCCGCCTGGGTGCTGGCCGTGGCCGTGCTGCTGCTGCTGCTGCTGCTCGATCTGTCCGGCTCGACGCGTGGTGAGGTGGGGCGGTTGTGGCTCTTTTTTACGCCGCTCATCGGGCTGTTGGGGGCGGGCTACCTGGCGGGCTGGTTCCCCGGCCGGGGAGCACACCTGCTCATTGTGGGGCTGCAACTGCTCATTTTGCTGAGCGTGGGGCTGTTTTGGCGTCCTTTTCAGGCGGTGATTGTGGTGGCCCAGCCGCCGGTGATGGCCGCGCCCCCGGCCGGGGTCATACCGGTTGGGGCGCAGTTTGGCGAGCAGATCACCCTGCAAGGGTACCACCTGGCCGGCCCGGAGGATGGGGCGCTGTACCTGACGCTGCAATGGCGGGCGGCCGGCCCCACGCTGCGCCCGTACACTGTGTTCAACCATTTGGTGGATGGCGCGGGGCAGGTGGTAGCCCAGAAGGATGACTGGCCGGTGAATGGGCAATGGCCGCCGACTTGCTGGCGGGCGGGGGACGTCATCATCGATTCGTACCGGATTGAACTGCCGCCTGGCCTCCCGGCCGGGCGCTACCAGCTCTATACCGGCCTTTATGACGCGGCCAGCCTGACCCGCCTGACCACCCCGGCCGGGGAGGACGCGGTGTGGCTGCAAGCGATAGAATTACCGTGAGGAATGAAAATGGAAACAACCTACCGGCACACGCAGTATGGGGCCTGGATGTTTGTCGTATTCCTATTGGTGGGGCTGCTGATAGCGGCAGTTGCCGCGGCGATCATTGCCGAAGGTCGCGTGCTGTCCGCGATCGTGATGATTGGTGTTTATTTGTTGGGGCTGGGTATGTTTTACTCCCTCACCATCGAGGTATCGGCCGAGGAACTCAAATTCTGGTTTGGTATCGGACTCTTGCGCAAGACGTATGCCCTGAGTGAAGTTGCGTCAACCAGAGAAGTGAAGAATCCCTGGTATTACTTCTGGGGCGCGAAGTTGATCCCCGGCGGCTGGTTTTATGCTATTGCCCCGGGAACGGCGGTGGAGATTGCGCTAGAGAATGGCAGGATCGTTCAGCTTGGGACTGACCAGCCGCAAGCGCTAATGCTGGCCATTGATGGGGCGAAGCAGCGCGTGGGCACAGATGATGGCTCTTTAGGCGTTCGTGGGGCGTAGGCACTGGTAGGGTGTTGGCGCTCCAAGTGCCCAGAGAGCCAAAGCGGTTTGCACTATCCAGCTGTCCCCACCCGGCCGGGGCCGCATTCCCCCCCCCCAGCGCGCCAGTCCCAGGTAGACTCAGTGCAAACACAGGGCTTTTGCGGCATGTTTCGGCACTCAGTTCCGGCAGACTTTTGTTGACGCAGCCTGGCGAAACGCTAAGGGGCGCGGGTAATCTGGCCCAGGATGAGTGTGTCACCGGCCCCGGCCGGGGTGGTGAGGGGCAGGCGGGCCATTGTCTCGCGGTCGAAGAGGCCGGCGGCCAGGCGGTAGGTGCCGGGCGGCAGATCGGCCGGCCAGGGGAGGCGGTGCGGGTCGCGCAGCAGGTCGCCGGGCTGCCAGCGGGTGGTGGGGGCCAGGCCGGCCAGCGGCTTTTCGTCCACCTGGGCCACAATCTCCCCCGCTTCGTCTAGCAGGTGAATGAAGACGTCGTAGCTGCGGCCGGCCGGCTGCGCGCTGCGCCAGTAGAGGGTTAGCCGCAGGCTGTCCCCTTCGTTGGCCAGGTCGTAACCCAGCAGGTCGATGGCCGCGCCAAAGGTGGCGTTGGTTACAGTTTGGGGGGTGGCCGCGCTGACGTAGGGCCAGGTGGGGGTGTAAATCTTGGCTTCCTGGTCAAAGATGATGGTGTGCGAAGCGACCCAGAAGCGCTGGATGGGGGTGAGCAGCCAGGGGTTGGCGGCCATTTCGTAATGCCAGGTGGGGAAGATGGCCAGGTAGTCGGGCTGTATCTGGGAGAGGGCGCGGGTGTAGGCTTCGCTGCGCGGCTGGCCCAGCGGCTCTTGCAGCACGGGCCACAGCTCCGGCGAGACCAGCCCCTGCAAATCGAGGATGGGCCGTTCGGAGAGGAAGCCGATGGCCCCGATGTCGTCGGCGGCGATGACGGCCCCCGGCCGGGTGTTGGCGGCCAGCCAGCGGCCCATGGCCACGTCGATGGCCAGGATTTCCTGGGTGTTGTAGCCTAACATGCCGGCCCAGTAGGGCAGCCGGGCCAGGCCGGAGAGCAGGATAAGCAGCAGCAGCCCGGCCGGGAGCCAGCGCGGCAGTTGCAGGCGGGGCAGGTGAACCCGGCCGGGGAGCGTTTCTACCAGCCAGGCGGCCCCGGCGGCGGCCAGCAGCATCTGGAAGGGGATGAGGGGCATGGTGTAGCGGCCGTGGTGCCATACCTGGGCCACGATGGCCGGCACCAGCAGCCACAAGGCCAGGGGCCATAACAGCAGCAGCCGGCCGCGCCGCCAGGCCGGCCAGAGGCCGAAGGGCAGCAGCAGCAGGGCGGCGTAATTGTCTTGCCAGTGCAGGGCCAGCGTTTCGCGCAGGGTGCGCAGGCTGTAGAGTTGGGTGGTGTCGGCCTTGGCGTAGAAGGTGTTGGGCAGGGGCCGGCCGGTGGTACTGAGGCTGAACAGGCTGTAGGGCAGGGCGGTGAGGGCGTAGATGGCCAGGGGGAGGAGGAGGGTGCGCGGCAGTCCCGGCCGGGGTTTTGGCGAATGCCACCAATGCCAGCCGCTGCCAGCCAGGGCCAGGGCGAAGAGGGCGTGCCCTTCCGGCCGCAACTGCGCCGCCAGGCCAAACAGCAGTGCCGCCCAGCCATCCAGGCCGCGCCGGCGATACTGCCAGACGGCGGCCAGGCTGGCGGCGGCAAAGGAGGTGGTCTCCATGCCGGCCAGGCCGGCCCACAGCAGCCGCCCGGCCAGGGCCACCCCCAGCCCGGCCAGCGCTGCCGCCCAATGCTGGCCGGTCAGGTCCAGAGCCAGCCGGTAGGTGAGCCAGAGGGTGAGCAGGAAGAAGGCGAAGCTGAGCAGCAGCGAGGGACCGAGGAACTCCTGGGTGAACAGCCCGACCACGCCCAGCAGCAGCGTCCACAGCGGGGCGGTGGAGCCAGGGGTGGGCAGGCCGGGGTTGAAGCTGAAACCGTGCCCCTGGCTGAGGTTGCGGGCGAACTGGTAATGGATGTAGGCATCGTCCAGGGGCACGCCAAAGCGCCCCCCGGTTAACGCCAGTTCGCGCCACAGAAAGTAGAGGGCGGCGAGCAGCGCGGCGGCCAGCAGCAGCAAGAAAAGGCGGGGATTGGTGCGCGTGCCGGCTGATTTGAGCTGCTCGTTGGGTGCGGCCTTGGGCGCGTTCTGTGGATTGTTGTTGGTTCTTTTTGGGGAACTCAAAGGGGGTTCTCCTGCGCTGCTAGCCGCCGTCCCAGGCGATGGTGCCCAGAGTGGCCGGCTGGCCGAGGGGGATGAGGGTGTCGCCGGTGACGCGGTAGAAGCCGGTTTGCAGGGTGTAGCTCCCGGCCGGGAGGCCGGTGAGGAGCAGGGTGAACTGGTCGGCCACCAGTTCGCCGCGGCGCCAATCGCTGGTGGGGAACCCGGCCGGGGGGCGGTCTAGCTGCGTGGCCAGGCGGCCAGCTTCGTCCAGCAGGTGGACGTAGGCGGTGTAGTTGGCGGTGAGCGGGCTGACGGCCTGCCAATAGAGGGTTACGTAGAGCTGGTCCGCTTCGCGCAGGCCGACCCAATCGACCAGGGCGATGGTCTCCCCGGCCGGGCTGCTAAAGGCCACGTCGGTGGGGTTGCGGCCGGGCAGGCGTGGGGCCTCGGCCGGCACGCGGAAGGGGATGACGCCGAACTGCGCCGCTTCGGCCTGGCCGGTGGGGAAGAAATCTTGCAGGCGGGCCAGGGTGGTGGTGTCGGCCGGCCGGACGTAGTAGAGGATGGGCTGGTTGGGCAGCCCGGCCGGGACGACGCCGCCGGGGCCATAGAAATCCGCCAGCCGCGCCGTATCCCCGTTCAGGGCGAAGTAAATGGTGGCCATCTCCTCTTGGGTGGGGGTGAGGTAGAGGGTGGTGCTGGCCGGTTCGGCGGCGGCGGCCAGGCCCAACTGCCAGTCGTCCTGGTAGAAAGCGGCGGGCAAATCGGGGTGATTCGCATAGCGAACGAAGTAATCGTAGACGGCCAGGCTGGCGCTGAGGGCCAGGGCGGTGAGGATGAGCCAGGGAGCCAGGGGGGCTACCCGGCCGGGGCGCGCCGCCAGCCAATCCCACAGCCAGTTGGCCCCCAGGGCGGCCAGGATGGCTACCACCGGGGCGATGCCGGCCATACGGCCGAAGTGGGGCGCGTCGCCGCTGAGCAGGGTGGGCAGGAGCATGACGCCCAGCCAGAGGAGCAGGAATAGGCTGCGCCAGCGCCATCCCTGGCTGCTGTGGCGCTGCGACCACAGATGGCCCAGGCCGAGCAAAAAGAAGCTGGCCTGGAGGGGGTCGAGGTAGGCCCGGCCGGGGAGATTGTGGCGCAGGTGGGTTTCGCCGTACCAGAAGAGGCCGCGGATGACCCGGCCAATGTTGTTGAGCCAGGTGAGCCAGGGACGGTCGGGGAAGGTGCCCAAGCCCTTGTTGGCCACATAGCCGGTGCGAAAAATGAAGAAGTAGGGGTAGCGGGCGAAGAAGATGAGCAGTGGGGCGGCGGTTAGGAGGGCGGCGGCAGCCATGGCGGCCACCGCTCGCCACAGGGGGCGGGCGGCGGGCACGCGCCAGAACCAGAGGGGGATGAAGAGTATGAAGAGCAGGGGCAGCAGCCGGGCGGCGGCGTAGGTGTAGATGCCCAGCCCCAGGCCGACGCCGGCCAGGATGAACCAGGCCAGGGGGCTGAGACGGCCCCGGCCGGGGTCGTTCTGTGCGCGGTTGATGGCCTGCCAGAAGCAGTAGATGGTCAGGGTTTCCAGGGGGAGGAAGAGCATTACCCGCAGGCCGAAGCGGCTGAAGGTGAGGGCGGGATAGAGGATGGCCAGGAGGAAGGCGGCCAGGTAGGGCACGCGCTGTGTGCCCGGCCGGTTGTGGACCAGGGCCTGGGCGGCCAGGAAGGTGGTGAAAACGGCCAGCACGCCGGCCGCGGCCGGCACGGCGCGCAGGGCAAATGGTCCCGCGCCGAATAGTTTGATGGACAGGGCCATGAGGTAGATGTGCAGCGGTTCGCGGCCGTAGTTGCCTTCAAAGAAGATGGGGAAGCGGGTTTCTGCCGGCGGGCGGTTGGCGTGGGCGTCGGCCGCGTACAGCTCCCAGCCTTCGTAGAAGTTGGGGAAGGTCTGGCCCTGGGCCAGGGCGAGGGCGTCCAGGCCGTTGTAGGCTTCGTCGTGGTAGAGGCCGGGCGGCAGGTCGCCGAGCTGCCAGAAGCGCAGCAGGGTGGCCAGCAGCAGGATGGCGGCGAGGGTGAGCCACTGGCTGCGCCGGCGGCGGTCTGCCTGGCGGCGGTCTGCCGCACGGCGGGGTTGGGCGGCGCGTTTGCTCATGGGATGGTTACCTGGCCCAGCAGGCGCTGATCGTCCCCGGCCGGGGTGTGCCAGCGGGCGAACGTGGTGGGTTGGTAGAGGCCGGTGGTGAGGTGGTAGGTCCCGGCCGGGAGGTTGGCGGGGAGGGGGAGCGCGTGCTGCAGCAGGAGCCAATCGCCGCTGCGCCACCCTTCCCAGGGCGCGCCCAGGCCATCCCACTGGCTGACGATTTGGCCGTTGGCGTCGAGGAGGTGGATGAAGATTTGCACCGGCCGGGGGCTGCCGCTGGTTTGCCAGGCGGTTTGCAGGGTGAGGTCCCGGCCGGGGGTGGCGGTGGGTGGCAGTTGGGCGGCCAGCAGGCGAATCTGGCCATCGTCTTGCTGGAAGGGGGTGTTGGGCTGCTGGTTCCAGGTGGCGATTTCGGCTTGCAGGATGGCCGCAGCGTCCGGCCGTAGGGAGGTGGGGACGAGGGGCTGGGCGGGGACGGGCGTGAGTTGGGCCAGCAGGGGCGCGAAGGCGGCGGTGGTGGGGTTGTTGAGGACGAGCCAGGCGGGTTCCCGGCCGGGGAGGAGCAGCGCTTGCGCGGGGTCGAACCAGTGGGGCACGATGTCGTTGCTGCCCATTTGCGCGTAGTCAGCCGGGGCGATGTCGTCTAGCTGGACGCCACCCAGGGCGAGGTGAACGGTGGGGCCGGTGGCGGGTACGTCGTAGAGGAAGATGCTGTAGCCGATTTTGGCGAATGGTTGGCGGTCGCGGAACCAGGCGAACTGGTCGTGGTCCTGAAAGAGGACGCCTTGCAGGTTGGTGGCGCTGATGGCGTAGCGGCCGGGGGCCGGCCCGGCCGGGTAAAAGGGGCGGGCGTTGGGGTTCATCAGGCGGGGGGGGTAGCTGTCCAGGCCGTTGTAGTTCAGGCCGTAGTAGCCCGGCCGGGCCTCGCCGAAGTAGCTGAGCCAGAGCGGGGCGGGGTCGTTGGCCTGCTGCCAGGCGGCTAGCCCGGCGAGGTCCTGGCCCCAGTCCAGGTTGCTGTCTACCAGGGCGCGCCAACCGTTGTTGGGACCGCCGGCCAGCAGGTTGAAATAGGCCAGGAAGTGGGGGGCAAGCCACAGGGTGGCCAGGGCCAGCCAGCCGGTTAGCAGCCAGGGGAGGGCCGGCCGCCACTGCCCGGCGGTGGGGCGGCGGTCCTGGGGGAGCCGCCGCGGTCGGGGGTTGAGGCTGGCGGCGGTGAAGATGGTGAGGAAGGGCAGCACGGGCAGGATGTGGCGGTAGCCGATGTTGATGTCGGTGGTGAGGGCGATGGCGAAGAAGCCCCCGGCCGGGATGAGCAGGGCGGCCAGATCGGTGTAGGGGCGGGGGCGACCGGCCCAACGCCGGCGCAGCCGCAGGAGTGCGCCGCCCAGCAGCAGCAGGGTGGGCAGGGGGGTTTTGAGCAGAAAGACGATGGGGAAGTAGTACCACCAGCCTTGCTGGCTGTATTGGCCGAGCAGGAAGGCGCTGGTGGACTGCTGCACCCGGCCGCCGATGTCTAGTAGTTGGGTCAGGTGGTGGGCCAGGGGTAGGGTGCGGCCGGCCAGTTGGGGCAGGGTGGCCAGGTCGGTGGGCAGGGGGCCGATGTCGAAGCCGTAGGTGGCCCACAGGGTGAGTAGGGCGGCCAGGGGGTAGGCGAGCAGGAGTTGGTAGAGGGGCCCGGCCGGGAAGCGTTTTTGCTGCCGCCACTGTTCGGCCAGGGCGACCAGGATGACCAGGGCGAAGAGGGGGATGAAGAGGGCGGCGGTGAATTTGGTGTTTTGCAGCAGGCCGAAGGTGGCACCGGCCAGCAGGGCGTTGGCCCAACCCGGCCGGTGCAGAAAGCGCCACAAGGTGTAGCCGGCCAGGGCGGCGGCCGCGGTTAGCCCCAGATCGGTGGTGGTGAGGCGGGTGTGGGCCAGGATGTTGGGGTCCAGGGCGAGGAGGGCGGTGGCCAGCAGGCCGGCCCAGGGGTTGCGGGTGAGGGCCCAGGCCCAGCGGCCGGCCAGGGCGGCCAGCAGCAGCCCCAGCCAGACGGTAGGCAGCCGGGCCAGGAGCATAACGTGGCCCACGTCGTTGCCAATCTCCCATAGGAACAGCTCGGCCGGGCGGTGGAAGCTGGTGCCCTGGAAGGCGGGGTCAGCGGTGGGTAGGAGGACGGTGGGGTCGTTGGCCAGCAGGCTGGCGTTGAGGGCGTTGAGGCCCAGGGGATGGCCGACGCGGATCTGTTGGTTTTCGCGGCGCAGGTAGGCCAGGCCGCGCACCAGGAAGCCCTGTTCGTCAAAGGTGGGGCTTTCGCGGACCAGGCTGTGCAGGGCCAGGGCAAACATGAGCCAGAGGAGCAGGAGGGTGAGCCAACCGGCGCGATTGAGGCGTCCCGGCCGGGGGGGGGCAGCCTTGCCTGAGACAAACGAAAAGGGTGTGGTCACGATGTGCGGGCCAAAAAAAGCCTTTCGCGCGTGGTCCCTACCTGTCCGGCCCACTCGCGAGAGGCTTCTGAAGGATCAGCAGCGCTGGGTGGTTGTTGGGGGAGCGCCGGCAGAAATGCCGGCGCTCCTGGGTTATGACCGTTCTTACTCACCCGGAGGTGGCGCCGGCCGGAGCCGTGTCCCAATTGACAGGCTCCGGGGGCGGTCACTAAACCGTTGGCCTGAAGCGGTTAATTATCGAGCGGACGGACTTCGACGTAGTCCCAGCGCCAGGTGGAGTTGCTGTACTCATCCGTGGAGCCGAAGACGCCGAAGTAGGGATCGTTGACCCAGCGGGTGTCATCCAGGGTGGCGTACTGCTGGCCATTGACGAACATACGCAGGCCGTCGGGGCGCACTTCAATCTTCCAGGTATTCCAGTCGGAAGGATTGGCGCTGTTGAGCGGGTCAATCAGGAACCAGTTGCCGTAGTCGTCGCCAAGCCGCTTCATGGGGCTGCCGCCACAGGTGGGGCACCACACCAGGTAGTCAACTTGTTCGAACTGCACTTTTAGCGGCCCGTACCAGATGACGTTGGGCAGGTAGAAGTGGTTGAAGCACAGGCTGTGCTCATACACGCCGGCCAGGGAGCTCCAGTCGGGGCAGATGTCGCCGGGGAAGTCGCCGCCGGCCACCAGGCCATGGGAGACCAGGTTGCCGAAGTTGGCGATCTGGGTGCGATATTCGATGACGTAGGGCGGTTCGGGGGCGCGCACCATGGGGCTGGCGATACCCCAGTCCCAGGAGTCTTCGATGCGCAGGATGAGCAGGCCGTTGCCTTCGCGCACTTCGTGGAAGACGGTGACTTCTTCGATGAAGGTGGTGCGGCGGATGGCCCAATCGTTGATGGAGGTGGTGAAGTCGTCGCGGTAAGCGCCGATGACTTGCACTGCATTGGACCAGCCGCTGGAGCCGGAGGTGTTGTAGGCGCGCACGCGGTAGAAGTACTCGTTGTGGATGGTGAGCGACTTCTGAATCTCGGTGCTGGTGTTGTTGCCCATGTTGTAGATGGTGACGCTGGCGAAGTCAGGTGTCTGGGACTCCTGGAGTTCGTAGAAGACGTCAGCGCCAACGCTGGTCCAGGCGACGGTCCAGCGATTCTCGTAGGAAGCGCGGGTGATGGACAGAATGGGGGCGCCGGATGGTGGCGGGGGGGGAGCCGTGATCGTGGGCAGATAGACTTTGAAGAAGATGACGGTGGTAGTGGCGCTGTCAGACAGGGTGCCACCGGGGCCGGCCAGTTCAGCGATGTTTTCGATGATGGTGCCCTCCGTGGTGCCGGGATTGACGTAAGCCGTGAAGCTGACGATGACCTGGGCGCTGTCGGAGATGTTGCCGGTCCAGGTGATGACGCCGCCGGCGATGCCGGCGCTGCCGCCGGTGGCGCTGAGGCTGTTGTTGACGTAAGTTACATCGGCCGGCAGGGTGTCGGTCATCATGACGCCTATGGCGGGGTCGCTACCGATGTTGTCGATCTGGATGGTGTAGGCCAGGTGCGCGCCGGGCGCGGCCTGGGCCCGGTTGACGGTTTTGTCCATCTGGAGCACGGGGCTGCCTGTGGGGGTCTTTGTCTGGCTGCCGGTATTGGGGTCGGTGGCACTGGTGTCGCTCTCCTGAGCGAAAAGGGTGCCGGCGAACAGCCCGGTGAGCAGCAGGGCCAGGACAAGGCTAAGGGCAAGGGGGGCGAGGCGCTTTTTGCGCTGTGGGGTGCGCATCGTGAATCTTTTCTGCATGTGGGGATTACCTCCAGTTCCTTCGAATCCTATCTGTTTTCATCAAAGTACCCGGCCGGGGCCGGGCTGCGTCCAATCCAAAAACGCGATCTTATCATTATCTCATACTTCGTCAAAAGTTGGCCCGGGTCCGGCGGCGGCGCGCTCCGGCTGCGGGGGATCAGGTGGCGTGTCCGGCTCCGAGTGATTCGTAGAAGGCGATGGTTTGGGCGGCGATTTTGTCCCAGGTGAACAGGCCGGCCACCTGCCCGGCCGCGCCGGCCAACCGCTGGCGTGTGAGGGCGTCATTTTGCAGGCTGGTGATGTCCTGGGCCAGCCCGGCCGGGTCACCGGCCGGGGTGAGCCAGATATTTTCCTGGTGGACCAGTTCTGGTATGGGGGCGGCGGGGTGGGTGGAGAGCACCGGCCGGGCGTGGGCCAGGGCGGCCATGAGCGAACCGCGGCGCAGGGAAACCCCATCGCGGTAGGGCAGGACGACGAGATCGGCGGCGTGCAGGTAGGTGGAGACCCCTTCGTCGGGCAGGAAATCGGTCCAGTGTACCCGGCCGGGGAGGCCCAGGCTGGCGATGAGGCTGTCTAGCTGCTGAAAGAAGGCCTGGTTGTTGGCGGGGTCACTGTCGCCGGTACGGCCGCCGATGAAGACAAGATGGGTTTGCGGCGCTAGTTGGGCCAGGGCGTGCAGCAGGGTGTCGGCCCCTTTGCTTTCGTTGAGGAAGCCAAAATAGCCCAGCAGAAAGTCGCCCTCGCCTAGCCCCAGGGTGGCGCGGGCGGCGGTTACTGCCCCGGCCGGGGGGTGATGGGTGACGATGTTGCTGCCGATGGGGATGTGGCGCAGCCGCCCGGCCGGGAGGCCAATCTGTTGCAGGCGGGCGTAGTCGGCGGCGTTGGTGGCGATGACGCCATCGGCCAGGCGGGCCAGGCTGTGCACGACCTGCGTGCGCAGCGGGCCGGCTTTGGGGAAAAGGTAGGGGACGCGCAGATCATGAAAGGTGACCACGCTCTTGACCAGGCCGCGCAGCCGCCAGGGGGCGAAGTTGATGGCCGGCAGGCGCATGTTGAAGGCGGCGGCCTGGTATTGGATGTTGATTACGTCCAGGGAGAAGCGCAGGGCGATGTCGGCGACCAGGCTGACGTCGCTCCAGGACCAGCGCCGGGCGCGAGGGTGCAGTTGGGCGTAGCCGATGTCGATTGGCTCGCGCAGTTCGTTGAAGCGGTAGGGGCGGTCGCCGGGCCTGGGCGGGCGGGCGAGGCGGCTGGTGATGATGTGGACGTTGTGCCCGGCCGGGGCCATTTCGCGGGCCAGGGCCTGGGTAAACGCCCCCACGCCCCCTTGCATGGGGGGGTATTCGCCGGTGACAAAGCCAATGTTTAGGGGCATGGGGCGTGGTTTGGTCTGCGCGCTGCGGCCGGCGGCCAGGCGGCTATTCGACAAAGAATTCGGCCGGTTCGGGCATGGGGTGGCCGCGCCATTTGAGCAGGGCAAAGGCGTAGGCGCGCCGCAGGCTGACGAAATCGGCCTGGCGCTGTTCGGGGTTGAGTGCTTTGTGGTAGGCCAGCTCGCCGGTGATGACGCGCCACAGCTCCTGGTCGCCCAGGCTGTTCAGGGCCAGGAGGTCGGCGTGGAAGGCCTGGGGCACTTTGCTTAACGAGGGGGGCAGGCCGGTTTTGATGGTGCGCAGCAGGACTTCTTCTAGCGAGGTGCTGGCAGCGGTGGCAATCTGCTGTAGGCGCTGGTAGATGGTGTCTGGTAAGGTGAGCAAAATCTGGTGGTTGTCCATGGGCATGGCCTCCGTTGGGCAAGGGGGTAGGCGGCTGGTTAGTACCCGGCCGGGCGCAGACCGGAGCGCAGTACTTGCCAATAGGCGGTTACGCGCTGGCGGCGCAGCGCCCGCTTGTGGCCCAGGAGGCCCTTGGCGCTCTCCAGCCCCATCTGCCCCAAATAGCTCAGCAGAAGGAAGAGGCGCAGGGCCAGGCAGGCGGCCCGGCCGTGGTATTTGCGGAAGTAGCGCAGCTTGGCGCGCTGGAAGTTGATGTGCCGGGCGGTGACGGCTTGTTCGCTGCTTTTGCCGACGTGGTGCATGATTTGGGCCGCCGGCAGGTAGACGATGCGCCAGCCGGCTGTCTTGATGCGCCGGCACCAGTCCAGCTCTTCTGAGTACATGAAGTAGTCTTCATCGAGGCCGCCAACTTGCTCCAGCACTTCGCGCCGTACCAGCAGGCAGGCACCGGTTAGCCAATCGACCTCGCTGGTGGCGTCGTCTGGCTGGTCTTGCATGTAGTAGTGTGCCAGCAGGCGGCCTGGGGCTACCGGCTGCAGCCAGGTGCTCTCGAAGAAGGCGGTGGCCAGGGTGGGAAAGCGCCGGCGTGAGGATTGGATGGTGCCGTCGGGGTTGCGTAGTTGGGGGCCGACGCAGCCCACGTCGGGGTGTTGGGCCAGGTAGTTGACCAGGGTGGGCAGGGCGTCGCCGAGGACGACGGTGTCGGGGTTGAGGAGCAGGAGGTATTGGCCGCCGGCCAGGGCCAGGCCGATGTTGTTGCCTTTGGGGAAGCCGACGTTGTCCGGCCGGGCGACGAGGTGTACCCAGGGGAATTCGGCGCTGACCATGGCGGCGCTGCCGTCGGCGGAACCGCTGTCGACGAGGATGACTTCCAGGTTGGTGGTGTCCCGGCCGGGGCGCAGCGAGCGCAGGCAGTCGCGCAGCAGATCGCGCACGTTCCAGCTCACGATAATTACCGACAGGCGGGGTGGCAGGCTCATGCGGCCGCCTCTGGCAAGTTGAACAGGCGCACGGCGTTGGCGGTGGTGCGGCGGGCGATCTCGGCCGGGGGCAGGCCGCGTAGTTCGGCCAGTTTCTCGGCCACCAGGGTCACGAAGGCTGGCTCGTTGCGCTTGCCGCGGTGGGGATGGGGGGCCAGGAAGGGGGCGTCGGTCTCGATGAGCAGCCGGTCTAGTGGGGCGCGTTGGGCCACGTCGCGCAGTTCGTCTGCTTTTTTGTAGGTGAGCGGCCCGGTGAAGCCGAGGTAGAAGCCCATGGCCAGGGCTTGCTCGGCCACGGCCCAATTGGTGGAGAAGGAGTGCAGCACACCCGGCCGGGGGTGGCCAGCCAGGGATGATTCGGCCAGCAGGCGCAGCACGTCGGCGTCGGCGTTGCGGTTGTGGATGATGGTCGGCAGGTTGAGTTCGGCGGCCAGGGCCAGTTGGCGGCGCAGGGCGTGGTGCTGCACCGGCCGGGGGGTGTCGTCCCAGTAATAATCCAGCCCAATCTCGCCGATGGCCACGACCTTTTTGTGGGCGGCCAGCCGGCGCAGTTCGGCCAGCCAGCCATCTTGCCAGCCGGCGGCGGAGTTGGGGTGGACCCCAATCGCGGCATAGACGCCCGGATATTGCTCGGCCAGGGCCAGCACTTGCGGACCGTTTTCCAGGTCCAGGGCGGGCACAATGAGGCGGGTAACGCCCACGGCCGCGGCCCGGTCGATGACCTGCGCCCGGTCATCGTTGAAGCGCACAAAATCGAGGTGGCAGTGAGTGTCGACCAGCATTAGTCCAGCCAATGGTCGGGCATGCGCACGGCCACTACCTGGCCGCGCGCGGTCTCTACGTCCCCGGCAAAGAGGGCGCAGGCAATGGTGACTTTGCGCCCCTTCACCTCTTGCACGGTGGCGCGAATGGTGAGCGGCGGCCCCAGCGGGGTGGGGCGCAAATAGTCCACGTGCAGCGAGCCGGTGACAAAGCGGAGGGGTGGGTCGCTGTCCATGGGCCGGTTTTCGGCGCGGTAGGCGGCGGCGGCGGCGGTGCCGGTGCTGTGGCAGTCGATGAGCGAGGCGATGAGGCCGCCGTAGACGTAGCCGGGAATGGCGGTGTGGTAGGGGCGCGGCTGGTAGACGCAGACGGCTTCGTCCCCTTCCCAGTAGCTTTTTATTTGCAGCCCATGCTCGTTGAGCCGGCCGCAGCCGTAGCAGTAGCTGGTTACATCTTCGTAGTAGTCTTGGAATGCTTTGTCCATGTGGTTGCCGGTTAGAGAGAAAGCGCTCGCGCGGGTGGATGGTGCCCCTGTGAGGGGGCTAGGACTGGGGTTGTGGCAGGCCGGCGATTTTCAGGCCGTCGGCCAGGATGGCGGCCACGCGGGATTGGTGGGTGGTTTCGCAGTAGACGCGGATGATGGGTTCGGTGCCGCTGAAGCGGACGAGGAGCCAGCCGCCGTCTTCCATGAGGAATTGGTGGCCGTCGACGGTGACGATGCCGGTGCATTTGAGGCCGCCGATGGTCCCCGGCCGGGCGCGGTCCACATTGGCATAGATCTCTGCTTTGCGCGCCTGGTCAAAGGTGGCGTCGATGCGGTCGTAATAGTGGGGGCCAACGATGGCAAACAGCGTGTCTAGCAACTGCGACGGTTTCTGGCCGGTCTGGACCATCATGTCCAGCAGGTAGAGGCCGGCCAGGATGCCATCCCGTTCTGGCACGTGCCGGCGGAAAGCGTAGCCGCCGCTCTCTTCGCCGCCGATCATGGCCCCCACCTCCATCATCTTGGGGGCGATGTATTTGAAGCCCACGCCGGTTTCATGCACCGGGACGTTGTAGCGCGCGCCCAGTTTGTTGAGCATCTTGGTGGTGGAGATGGTTTTGACGATGGGGCCGCGCTCGCCGCGGATTTCCAGGAAGTAGTAGCCGAGCAGGCCGTAGACGCGCAGTTGGTCGATGAACTGGCCGTTTTCGTCGCCAAAGCCAACGCGGTCGGCGTCGCCATCGTTGATGATGGCCACGTCGGCCCCCAGGCGGGTGACGTAGCTGAGACCGTCGTCGACGTTGGGCGGGATAGGCTCCGGCCGGGTCATGTTGGGGAAGATGGGGTTGCGGCTGTTGTGGACTTCGTGGAGGGTGGTCTGGCCGCCGGCCAGCAGGCGGGGGAACCAGCCGGCCCCGTTGCCCCACATGGCGTCGACCAGCACGCTGAAGCCGGCGGCTTTGATGGGGGCCAGGTCGATGAGGCGGTTGAGTTGGGCGGTGTAGGCGGGTTGGGGATCGAAAACGGTGACCTGGCCGTCGCTGCGGGCGTCGTCTAGTTGGCGGCGAGGGAGTTCGTTTACCCCGGCCGGGATGAGCGACTCGATGATTTTCAACCCGGCCGGGGCGATGGCCCCGCCGTATGGGTCACGGACTTTGAAGCCGCAGTCGGTGGGCGGGTTGTGGCTGGCGGTGATATTGATCGCGCCGCCCGCCTGGCGGTCTACCACGGCGTAGGAGATGGCCGGCGTGGGCGTTGGTCCAGCGGTCAGCCAGACGTGAATGCCGTTGGCGGCCAGCACTTCGGCCGCGGTGGCGGCGAAATGCTCCGCCTGGAAGCGCATGTCGTGGCCGATCACCACCCCCTTTTCGGCCAGCCCCTGCTGCTGCAAGTAGCGGGCAAAGCCCTGGGCACAGCGGCGCACGTTGTCAAAAGTGTAATCATCGGCGATGCGTCCTCGCCACCCATCGGTCCCGAACTTAATCTGCGACACAAAAAACCTCCGTGCAGGCTGGCGGCCCGCGTTCCGTAAAGACCTCGTAACTTTGCACGTCCTTGAGGGCTGAGCTTGTCGAAGCCCGGTTCCGCCTTCGACAGGCTCAGGCTACACCTGCAGTAGTTACAAAACGTCCTGCGCAAGGCGTGCGGGTCAGGGCACGCCTTACGAGCTGCGCGTTTCGTCGCGCACCTTACATGGGGATCTGCCCGTTTTGCAGCATCTCGATGTCGGCGTCAACCATCATCTGCACCAGCTCCTTGAAGGTGACGGTGGGTTCCCAGCCCAGGTCGGCCCCCGCTTTGGATGGGTCACCGACGAGCAGATCGACCTCGGCCGGGCGCATGAAGCGCTGGTCTTGCACCACGTAATCGTGCCAGTCCAGGCCCGCGTGCCCAAAAGCTTCGTTCAGGAAGTCGTTGACGGAATAGGTCTCGCCGGTGGCGATGACGTAATCTTCCGGGGTGCCGCGCTGCAGCATCAGCCACATCGCCTTAACGTAGTCGCCGGCAAAGCCCCAGTCGCGGCGGGAGTCCAGGTTGCCCAGCCGCAGTTCGTTGGAGAGGCCCAGCTTGATGCGGGCGACTTCGTGGGTGATTTTGCGGGTGACAAATTCCAGGCCGCGGCGTGGGGATTCATGGTTGAAGAGGATGCCGGAAGTGCAGTGCATGTTGTAACTTTCGCGGTAGTTCACGGTGATCCAATGGCCGTATACTTTGGCCACGCCGTAGGGGCTGCGCGGGTAGAAGGGGGTGACCTCTCTTTGCGGGACTTCTTTGACTTTGCCAAACATCTCGCTGGAGCTGGCCTGGTAGAAGCGAATTGTGGGGTCTACCAGGCGAATGGCGTCCAGGATGCGGGTGACGCCCAGGGCGGTTGCTTCGCCGGTGAAGACGGGCTGGGGCCAGGATGTTTGCACAAAGGATTGGGCGGCCAGGTTGTAGACTTCATCCGGCCGGTGCTCCTCCAGGATGTTGAGCAGCGAAATCTGGTCCAGCATGTCGCCAGAGACCAGGGAGATTTTGTCCTGGATGTGGGTGATGCGGTGGAAGTTGACGGTGCTGGTGCGGCGCACCATGCCAACGACTTTGTAGCCTTGGGTGAGCAGAAATTCGGCCAGGTACGAACCATCTTGTCCGGTGATGCCGGTAATCAGTGCTGTGGGCACAATACCTCCTTTCGGAAATTGGAAATTAGGAGGGTCGAAGCAGCGCTGCGTCCCTCGGGGCGTGGGGAATGCCTGCTGCGCCGGTGAATGGCGGAGGCGGTTGTGATTTTGGACAGGTTCCGGGTTGATCTATCCCAGGTGGATTATAGCTGAGGGGGGGCGTTGCGTAAAACCGGGAAGCGGGTGCGTGGGGAAAATGTATGGTTGGCGGCTGAGAGCCGCCGGCCGCTGCGGCCAATTAACGGCTGCTGGCCATGAGGCCGTAGACGATGTGCGCCTGGCGGCGGCGCAACCCGGCCGGGAACCAGCGTTCCCCCCGCGCGTACCAGCCCAACCCCCACATGGCCAGGGCTTCGACCCGGCCGGAGCTGGCCTGGGCGCGCTGACTCTCGCTGCGGGTGGTGCCGGGCGGGAAGGGGGGCATGTCGCAGTAGCCGCTGGCGCGGTTCTGCCCGCCGGCACCGGCCAGCAGGGTTTGCATCTCTGGCAGGTGCAGGCCGGCCAGGCCGCTGAGGTTGGTGTGGGCGGCGTTGCCGGCGTTGGGCGCGAAGAGGGTGACGATGGGGGCGAGTTGGCTGAGCCGCTGGACGTAGGTGGGACGCTCCCCGGCCGGGAAGCGCTGCAAGACCTCGTTGCAAATGGCCAGGCCAAAGGGGCCATCTACGCCGGGCAGGTGGGCCACATTGGCGACCTGCTGGAACTGGAGCTGCAAGCCGGCCAGCAGGTTGGGCGTTTGCGCCTGGGCGGCGGCGGCGGCCTGCTCTGTCTTGGCCAGGAACGCCGGCCGGTCATCGACCACCAGGGCGGGCCAACCCAGTTCGGCGGCCAGCAGCAGGTAGTCCAGGCTGGTGCCGTAGATTTCGGGCAGGCCGGCGATGAGCACCCGGCCGGGGAGGTTGCGCGGCAGTTGGCTGCGGACCTGCCCCAGCCAGCGGCGCAGCACGTGCCGCTTGGCCACGTATTCGTAGGCTGTGCCCACCCCTTCGCCTTCGGCCAGGGCCAGCGGATAAAGAGACTTGATGGCGTGGTTGGTGAGCATAAGCGTTCGTTCCGTGATTGGCGCGGCGGCGGCGCGATTGTGGCGGGTTAGAGGAGGTCGTGGGCGCGGTACCAGGCGACGGTGGCGGCCAGGCCGGCGGGCAGGTCGTAATGTGGGGTGTAGTTTAGCGCCTGGTGGGCTTTTTGCCAGGAGAAGCGGCGGTCTTCGCTGAAGAAGGCCACACCGGTGCGGCTGAGGGGGGCGGCCCGGCCGGTGAGTTTGCCCAGCAGCTCCAGCCCGGCCGCGCCCAGCCAGGCCACCGGCCGGGGCAATTGCCGCCACGGTTCGCGCACGCCCAGAGCGGCGGCCAGCGCCTGGCCCAGCTCACGGAAGGTGACCGGCCGGGGGCCGGTGATGTGGTAGATTTCGCCCGGCTGGCCGTGGTAGAGGCAGCGCCGCAGCCCGTCGACGGCGTCGTCGATGTAGGTGGGGTGGCAGGTGTGCCGGCCGCGGTCGATGTAGAAAAAGCGCCCCTGCTGCACGGCGCGGAAGAGGCCCAGCACGTGCTGGTCGCCGGGGCCGTAGATGAACTCCGGCCGGGCAATGACCAGCGGCAGCCCCTGGGCGGCGAAAGCCAGCGCGACCTGTTCCGCGGCGGCTTTGCTGCGTTCGTAGGGGTTGCTGGGGGCGAGGGGTGTCTCTTCCCCGGCCGGGGGGCCGCTGATGGGGCCGAGGACGCCGGGGCTGCTGACGTAGAGCACGCGCGGCGGCGGGTTGGCGGCGGCGGCGGCGGCCAACACGTTTTGGGTGCCGGTCACGTGCAGTTGGTGGTAGGTGGCTTCAGGCACGCCGGCCTGGCCCAACATGCCGGCGGCGTGGACCAGCAGGTCGGCCCCGGCGCACAGGCGGCCCAGGCTCTCCGGCCGGGTGATGTCCCCTTCGACCCAGGTGATGGGCAGGCCGGCCAGGGGCTGGCGATTGGCCCCCGGCCGGGCCAGGGCCACGATGTGCGCCCCCGCGGCGGCCAGGACGCGGGCCAGCGCCCCGCCCACAAAGCCGGTGGCCCCGGTAAGGGCGATTCTGGCGGACGGGGAAGTGTGCTGTTCCATGCCGGCCGGCCTATTCTTCCCCTTCGGCCGCGCCGCCGGGCTGACCGGGCGCGTCGCTAATCTCATAGCTCATGACCGGCCGGTAGACGCAGCGGCATTGGCCGCCCTGGGGGCAGCCGGGCAGGGGGAGGTGGGGGGCGTCGTCGGGGTGGTAGATGGCCCCGGCCGGGAGGGCACGGGCGGCGGCACAGCAGTTGTCGCTGACGGCGATGCGCACGCCGGCAATGGCCCCCTGGGCTTTCATGCCCAGTTTGTAGGCGGCCAGCGTCTTCGGGGCGTAGTCGGGCGGTTTGGCCATCTCTTTGTGAAAATCGTTAAGCCATTGGAAGGACATGGGGGGACCTGCTGTTTCGTGATTCGTGTGGCCTGATTGCGGGACGCCGGGCGTCCTGAGGTTGGGATAAGTATAGCCGTCCCGGCCGGGATGGGAAAGTGGCCCCGGCCACCGGCTGGCCACCAACAGCCCTACGGCGTGCCGTTCTGGCTTGCCGCCGCCGGAGCGGCGCATATAATCGCCAGCGTGATGAAGCGAATCTGGCAGCTTCCCCGGCCGTGGCTGGCCGTGCCCCTGGTGTGGCTCTTCTTTTTCCTGGCGCTGAACAGCCTGGTGGGCGACAGCCCGACGATGGATGAGCAAAACCACCTGGCGCGCGGCCTGGCCTTTTTGCGCACCGGCGACCCGCGGCTCAGTCTGGAGCACCCGCCGCTGGTGAACAGCCTGAGCGCGCTGCCCCTGCTGACCCTGCCGGGTATCCGCCTGCCGACGGATGACGCCAGTTGGGAGCAGCCGGAGGGCTGGTACCGCTTCGCCGAGCTGCTGCTGTGGGAGTACAACCATGACGTGACGCGCATGGTTTTCCTGGCCCGGCTGCCGGTGGTCTTCCTGACTCTGGGGCTGGCGCTGGTTGGACTGTGTTTTGCCCAGGCGCTGTGGGGCTCCCGAGGCTCCCCAGGCTCCCGAGGCTCCCGAGGCTCCCCGGCCGGGTGGCTGGCCTTCTTTGCCCTGCTGTTTGACCCCAACATCCTGGCCCACGGGCGCTACAGCACCACCGACGTGGGCGGGACGGCTTTTTTGCTGCTGGCGACGTTTTTGCTGTGGCGGTTGTGGTCCCGGCCGGGTTGGGACTGGCCCCGCTTGCTGGCCGCCGGGCTGGGGTTGGGGCTGGCCTTTGGCAGCAAGCTCTCCACGCTGGGCTTTGTGCCGATTTTTGCCCTGCTGGCGCTGCTGCCGCTGTATGGCGAGCGCTGGGGGTGGCGCCCGGCCGGGCGGCGGCTGGCCCAATATTTGCTGGCCGGGCTGCTGTCGCTGGGCGTGGTCTGGGCCATTTTCGGCTTTCAATGGGACGTGATGCAGTTCCGCAGCCCGGCCCTGGCCGGCCTGAACAGTTGGCGCGGGCCGATGCCCACCTTTTGGGCGGGCATTGAGCAGATTGCCGGGCTGAGCGGCGGCGGTCGAGGGGCGGCCTTCTTGCTGGGCCAGTTCTCCACCACCGGCTTCCCGGCCTATTTCCCGGTGGCCTTCTTGGTGAAGACGCCGCTGGCGACGCTGCTGCTGCTGCCGCTGGCCCTGCTGCTGCTGTTGCGGAGCAGGGCGACGCGGGCCAGGGGGCTGTTCTTGCTTATCCCGGCCGGGGTCTATTTCTTGCTCAGCACCCAGAGCGCGCTCAACATTGGCTACCGCCACCTGCTGCCGATGCTGGCCCTGCTGTATGTGTTTATGAGCGGGCTGGGGCCGCTGGTGCAGCAAGGAGGAAATCGGGCGCTGCGCTGGGGGGTGGGGTTGTTTCCGGCCGGGCTGCTGCTGGCCACCCTCGCGGTACATCCCCATTACCTGAGCTTTTTCAACCTCCCGGCCGGGGGGCCGGCCAACGGCTACAAGATACTCATCGACAGCAACGTCGATTGGGGGCAGGATTTGCTGCGCTTGCAGGCCTGGATGGCCGCTAACGAGGTGGACGAAGTGAACCTCTCCTGGTTTGGCAGCGCCGACCCAGCCTACTACGGCCTCAACTACCGGCCGCTGCCCGGCTTGCCGCGTCACTTTGACCTGTGGTGGGACGTGCCCTTCAACAGCGCCGACCCGGAACCGGGGGTGTACGCCATCAGCGTCAGCAATTTGTGGGAAATCCCGCTGCAGGAGGAGAAGTACGTCTTCCCCTGGTTTCGCCAGCGCTCGCCCGACGACCGGGTGGGTTATTCCATCCTCATTTACCGTGTGCCGGGAGAGCAGGATTGATGAGCGTGGACGACGCACCGCGCACCGGGCAAGACGCTGCCCGCGCCAGGTTGTTTTTGTGGGCGGCGGTGGGGGTGCTGCTGCTGGCCAGCCTGCTGCGCTTTGGCGGGCTGATGGCCGTGCCGCCGGGCCTGTCGCAGGATGAGGTGCTGAACGCCGATATTGTGTTGTTCATCCGCCAGGGGGAACGGCCGCTCTTTTTCCGCGAGGGGTACGGGCATGAGCCGCTGTACCATTACCTGGCCACCCCCTTCCAACCGCTGCTGGGGGACAATGTGCTATCGATGCGCCTCCCGGCCGGGTTCCTGGGGCTTTTGCTCATTGCCGGGGTGCTGCGCTGGGCGGGGCGGGGTTATGGCCGGTGGCCGGCGCTGCTGGCCGGGGCGCTGCTGGCCATTAGCTGGTGGCCCATCATCTTTAGCCGGCTGGGACTGCGCCCCATTTTGCTGCCGCTGCTGCTGGTGGCCGCCGCTTACTTCTGGCCCTTCCCCGGCCGGGATGGGCAAATCCGCCGCTACGCCCCCTGGCTGGCCGGTTTCTTCCTGGGGTTGAGCAGCTACAGCTACACCGCCGCCCGCGTGGTGCTGGCCATTCCCGTTTTGTATGCCGGCTACCTGCTGCTGCTGCACCGCCGCCGGCCGCTGCGGGCCGAACTGGCGGCCGTGCTCCTGGTGCTGGCCGCCGCCGTGGCCGTCTCCTTGCCCCTTTACCTGACCCTGCGCGCCGACCCTACCCTGTTCCAGCGGGATGACCAGTTGGCCGGGCCGCTGGCCGCCTTGCAGGCGGGCGACCCCCGGCCGGTGCTGGCCACGACGCTGGCCACCCTGGGCGTCTTTAGCTTCCGCGGCGACCCGCGCTGGACCTATTCGCTGCCCGGCCGGGCGCTGTTCGACCCGTTGACGGCGCTCTTTTTCTATGGCGGGCTGCTGTTGGCCTTGTGGCGCAGCCGCCGGCCGCGCTGCGCTTTTCTGCTCATCTGGCTGGCGGTGGGGCTGGTGCCCAGCGCGGTGACGCCGCAAGCGCCCAGCACGATACGCCTGGTGGCGATGATGCCGGTGACTTACCTGCTGCCGGCGCTGGCTCTGGATTGGAGCGCGGGGCGGCTGGCTGGCTGGGCAGCCGGGCGGCGCTGGCTGGCCCCGGCCGGGGCGCTGCTGCTCGCTGGCGTGCTGGCCCTGAACCTGGGGCTGACCCTGCGTGATGGCTTTGTACGCTGGCCGGCGGCGCTGGAGACGCGGCTGCGTTACCAGACGGTGTTCCGCGATATTGCCGCGGCGCTGGAGGCCGCCCCCGCGGAAGCGGGCGTGCCGGTGATTGCCGAGGCGTATTACGAGCCGATTGACCACGACAGTGTGCGTCGCAGTGCGGGCGGCGACCGCGGGGGCGCGCTGGCGGCGCGCTGGGTGCAGCAGCACAATGCGCTGGTCTTCCCGGCCGGGGGGGGGCGGCTGTATGTGCCGGAGTTTGCTGCCCCGGCCGGGGTGTTGATGGCCGCCGCCGGCCTGGACCAGCCGCGCTACCGCAGCGCCGGCCCGCCCAGCTTTGCCGTTTATGATTTGCCGGCCGCGCCGGCGGTGCCGCTGCTGGCCGAACCGGTGACGTTTGCGGACCCGGCCGGGCGGCCGGGGCTGCGGTTGCTGGGCTACCAGCGGCTGCCGGTGACGGCCGAGGGGGTGCTGCCGCTGCTGACGTATTGGCAGGTGCTGCAGCCGCTGCCGGCCGACCTGGCCACGTTTGCCCACCTGCTGGCGGATGATGGCACCATCCTGGCCCAGTATGATGGGCTGGATGCCGTGCCGGCCCATTTGCAGCCGGGGGATACATTTCTGCAATTGCATCCGCTGATGCTGCCGGGGCCGCTCCCGGCCGGGGAGCCGCAGTTGGCGCTGGGGTTGTATGTGCGGGGGGATGGGGTGCGCTGGACCCGGCCGGGGGAGCCGGCGGACCGTTATTTTTTGCCCTGAGCCAACCCGGAACGGCCCTGGCGTATTCTCCGGGGTGTTTTGCCCGGTAGGGTGTGGAAAACAGACGGCGCATTGTAGGGGCGGGACGGCGCGGGCGATTGGTAGCTGGCACAGACGGCGTATTCTCCGCGCCGTCTCGCCCGATGGGGTGTGTGATGGTGGAGCGTTGCGGGCGAGACAGGCGGGAGATGCGTTGTTGGTGCATGGCAAACACCTACCCCGCCTGTCCCGCCCCTACGGTGCGGGGTGTTTTGCCTTATAGGGCGGACAATTCACGTGCGTGGCTGTCCCGTTGCGGAGAATCTGCTAAAATTACACCGTTCATCGCGCGTGCAGCGTGGAGCATGGAGAGTGGAGAGTGGTAGAGACAATTGGGCGGTATGAGATAGTGCGGGAGCTGGGACGGGGTGGCATGGCCATCGTTTACCTGGCTCATGACCCGTCGATGGAGCGCGAGGTAGCCATTAAGGTGCTGCCGCGCCAGTTTACCTTTGACCCCAACTTTCGCCAGCGCTTCCGGCGGGAGGCGCGGCTGGTGGCCCGTTTGCAGCACCCGGCCATCGTGCCCGTGTACGATTTTGGCGAAGAGGACGACCAGTTGTACCTGGTGATGGCCTTCATGCGCGGTGGGTCGCTGCATGACCGCTTGCAGCGTGGCCCGCTGCCGCTGGCGGAGTGCGCCCGCATCCTCAATGACCTGGCCCCGGGGCTGGATGTGGCCCACCAGCGGGGCATGATTCACCGCGACCTGAAGCCGGCCAACATTTTGTTTGATGAGTGGGGCAAGCCGTACCTGGCCGACTTTGGCATTACCAAGCTGATTGCCAGCAGCGACACGGCGCTGACGGCTACCGGGGGGCTGGTGGGCACGCCGGCCTATATGAGCCCGGAGCAGGCGCTGGCGACGAAGGAGCTGGATGGCCGGTCTGACTTGTATGCGCTGGGGGTGATTTTGTTTGAGATGATCACCGGCCGGGTGCCTTTTGCCGCCGATACGCCTATTGGGCTGGCCCTGAAGCATATCAGCGAGCCGATCCCCCAGGTGGCGCAGGAGAACCCGGCCCTGCCGCCCACCGTCCAGGGGGTGATTAACACGGCCATGGCCAAGGAGCGCGAGGCGCGCTACCCGACGGCGGTGACGCTGGCGGCGGCGGTGAGTGGGCTGGCGGCCGCCGGGCCAGACGCGGCCACGCTGCCCCTGATGCCGCCGCCCGTACCGGCGGCCACACCCCCGCCGGTCGCGGCTGTGGTCGCCGCGGCTGTGGCCGCCGTGCCTGCGGCCGCCGCAGCCGCCCCGCCGCCCACGCCCCCGCCACCGGCCGCGGCCGGTGGCGGCCTGAGCGCCTCTTCCTGGTGGCCGGTGGCCGGGGCGATTGGGGGTGTTGTGCTGGTGGTGGCCCTGCTGTTCCTGGCCCTGCGCGGCCGGGTGGGGGTGAACGAGGTGGCGGCCACGCTGCCGGCCACGGGCGCGGCGGCGCTGCCGGCCACGGCCAGCCACACCCCGGCCCCCAGCCGCACCCCGACGCTGGCCCCCAGCAAGACGGCCACGCCCAGCCGCACGCCGGCCCCCAGCCGCACCCCGACGCGCACGCCCACGGCCACGCCGACCTGGGACCCGGCGCTGCCGCCGCCCATTGCAGAAATGGGCGACACCTGGGAGCGGCCGGGGGATGGTATGGTGCTGGTGTATGTGCCTGCGGGCAGCTTCTTGATGGGCAGCGCGGACGGTGACCCGGATGCTTTTGACCGGGAGTTCCCGCAGCACCAGGTGACCCTGGACGCCTTCTGGCTGGACCAGACGGAGGTGAGCAACGCCCAGTTTGCCGATTTTGTGGCCGACACAGATTACGTGACGACTGCCGAGGAGGAGGGCAGCGGATGGGTTTATGTGTCTGGCGAGTGGACGGATGTCGCCGGTGCTGACTGGCAGCATCCACAAGGCCCTTCCAGCAGCTTGAGAGGCCTGGAAGCGCACCCCGTGGTGCAGGTCTCGTGGGATGATGCGGATGCCTACTGTGCCTGGGCAGGGGGGCAACTGCCGACGGAGGCGCAGTGGGAGTATGCGGCGCGCGGGCCGGAGGGTTTGAAGTATCCGTGGGGGAACAGCTTTGATGGGGAGCTGGTGAACTTCTGTGATGCGAACTGCTCTTTTGACTGGCGGGACGCGGACTACGACGATGGTTATGAGTTTACCGCGCCGGTGGGCAGCTACCCGGCCGGGGCCAGTTGGGCCGGCGCGCTGGACATGGCCGGCAATGTGTATGAATGGGTGGCGGATTGGTTTGACGCGGATTATTATGACAACTCACCGGCGGCCAACCCGGCCGGGCCGGCTTCCGGCAGCGTCAAGGTGCTGCGCGGGGGCAGTTGGAACAACCATGCGCGGTACGTGCGTGGTGCCAACCGCGTCTACAACAGCACGTCGTACCGCAACTACTACATCGGCTTCCGCTGCCTTGTGCCCCAGGGCTGAGCTTCTGGGCTTCTGGTTTCTGGGCTTCTAAGGGGGAGTTTGGGGGGCTGGCGGGTTGGCGCCCACCGGCCAGCCAACGACCGGGCGGCGATTGTGCGCCGCGCCGTATGGCCCGCTTTACCCCACCTTGAATTATGTTAAAATCAGCCTCATGGATAGCGAATTAGTCACCTTGAACGGACGTTATAAGCTGCTGTCGCGGGCCGGCAGCGGCGGTATGGCCACGGTATACAAGGCCCAGGACCTGATGCTGGGGCGGCTGGTGGCGGTGAAGGTGCTGCACCAGAGCCTGACCCACGACGAGGCGTTCCTGCGCCGCTTCGAGCGCGAGGCGCGCGCCGCGGCCAACCTGGCCCACCCCAACATCGTCACCGTGCATGACATCGGCCAGGATGGTTTTCGCCATTACATCGTCATGGAGTACGTGGCCGGCCGGACGTTGAAGGTGCTGCTGCGGGAGCATATGGGCGAGACGGGCCAGCCGCTGCCCATTGCCCAGGCGCTTGATTTGCTGGTGCAGGTCTGCGCCGGGGTGGGGTATGCCCACCGGGCGGGGCTGGTGCACTGTGACGTCAAGCCGCAGAATGTGCTGGTGACGGCGGATAAGCGCATCAAGGTGGCCGATTTTGGCATTGCCCGGGCGATTAGCCAGGCCAGCCTGCATGATGCCAGCCTGCTGTGGGGCACGCCCCACTACTTTGCTCCGGAGCAGGCGGCCGGGCAGACGCCCACGCCGGCCTCCGACGTGTACGCGCTGGGGGTGATCCTGTTTGAGATGCTGAGTGGGCGGCTGCCGTTTGAGGCGGATACGCTGCCGGGGCTGGCGCTGGCCCACCTGCATGAGCCGCCGCCGCTGATCACCGACTACAACCCGGCCGTGCCTGACCAACTGGCGCGGATTATCAACAAGGTGCTGAGCAAGGAACCGGCCGGGCGCTACCGCACCGCCGGGCAGTTAGAGGCGATTTTGCGCACCTACCGGGACAGCAGCGAGCAGCAGACTGGGGCGGTGGTGCCGGTGCCTGCGCCGGTGAGCGCCATGCCGCCGGCCCCCCGGCCGGAAGAGCCAGACCCCAGCGATGCCACGCCCACCCGCCAATCACCGCCGCTCAGCGAATGGTCCACGGAGGTTTACCAGCGTTCGGTGGCCCCCCCGCGGCCGGCCGCTGCGGCCAGCCCGGTTGTTGAAGCGCCCCGGCCGGGGGAGGAGACCGACTGGGTGGTGATCATGCTGGGCTTCATCGCCATCCTCTTTTTGCTGGGCCTTATCCCGCTGTGGGTGCTTGTTTTTCAGGCCTGGACCGGTTGACCGCGCCCCGGCCGGGGTGTTCGTGGTGCCGAGGAGCGCCGGTGGTGCGCTGGGGCGGCACTCGCCTAGTCCCTTCCTTTTTGCTATACTGTCATAAATGTCCATTCGCCGCTTTGAGGGCCGGGTTTTTTGGCCGGCTCTCTGGTGAGGCAGCGGCCCGGGGCAGCCTGCCGGCGGCCGGATAGCCAGGGCGAATGGCAATGGAGGCATCACTGTGAATTCTACCAAGGTTACGCGATGGTTCGTTTATCTGTTGATTATTGTGGCCATCGTCGCCATCCTCTGGAGCTACAATACCACTGCCCCGCCAACGGTGGACCTTTCGCTGAGCGAGCTGGCGGCGCAGATCAAGGCCGGCGAGGTCAGTGAACTGCGGGTAACAGGTGACGGCATGGAAGTGGCCGTGATCTACAAAGACAGCAGCCAGGCCCCCGGCCGGGCGCAAACCGGCGGCAGTTCGCTGCTGGAAGACCTCAACTACCTGGGCGTCACCACCGCCGACTACAGCGAAAACGGCACCAGCATCTCCTATGACGCCCCCAGCGCGTTCGGTCCCTGGCTGAACATCATTGGCCTTTTCCTGCCGGCGCTGATCATCGTGGCCTTCATCTACTTCATCTTTCGCCAGGCCCAGGGCACCAACAACCAGGCCATGTCCTTTGGCAAGAGCAAGGCGCGCATGTTCACCGGCGACCATCCCACCGTCTCTTTTGAGGATGTGGCCGGCGCCGACGAGGCCAAAGAAGAGCTGCGCGAAGTGGTGGAATTCCTAAAAGAACCTGAGAAGTTCGTTAGCTTTGGGGCGCGCATTCCCAAGGGGGTGCTGCTGGTAGGGCATCCTGGCACTGGCAAGACGCTGTTGGCCAAGGCCGTCTCCGGCGAGGCGGGCGTGCCCTTCTTTTCCATTGCCGGCTCTGAGTTTGTGGAGATGTTTGTGGGTGTGGGCGCCAGCCGGGTGCGCGACCTGTTTGACCAGGCCAAGCGGCACAGCCCCTGCATCATCTTCGTGGATGAGATCGACGCCGTAGGGCGGCAGCGGGGGGCCGGTTTGGGCGGTTCGCACGATGAGCGGGAGCAGACGCTGAACCAGATTTTGGTGGAGATGGACGGGTTTGGCACCGACACCCACGTCATTATCCTGGCGGCCACCAACCGGCCGGATATCCTGGACCCGGCGCTGATGCGTCCCGGCCGGTTTGACCGGCGCGTGGTGATTGACCGGCCCGACATACGCGGCCGGGAAGCCATCTTCAAGGTGCATATGCGCGGCAAACCGCTGGCCTCCAACGTCAAGACCGAGGTGCTGGCCCGGGCTACCCCCGGCTTTGTGGGGGCCGACATCGAGAACACCGTCAACGAGGCCGCGCTGCTGGCCGCGCGCCGCAACAAGAAAAGCATCGGCATGTCCGAATTCCAGGAAGCGATTGAAAGGGTCCAGTTAGGCCCGGAGCGTCGCAGCCGCATTATGTCGCAAGAAGAGCGCGAAATCACTGCTTACCATGAAGCGGGCCATGCCATTGTCAGCCACATGCTGCCGCACGCCCTGGCCGTGCGCAAGGTAACCATCATCCCCCGCGGGATGGCCGGTGGCGCCACCTGGTACCTGGAGGAAGACAGCTACTTCATGAGCCAGTCTAAGTTCCGGGCGCTCATCGCCAGCGCCCTGGGCGGGCGTATTGCCGAAGAGATTGTCTTTGGTGAAATCACCACCGGGGCCAGCAGCGATTTGCGCCACGTCACCCAGATGGCGCGGGCCATGGTGACCCAGTATGGCATGAGCGAGACGCTGGGGCCGCGTGTCTATGGTGACAAGCAGGAGCTGGTCTTCCTCGGCCGGGAGATCAGCGAGCAGCGTGACTATTCCGATGCCGTCGCCGAGCAGATTGACCGTGAGGTGCGCCTGATCATCGACGAGCAGTACGAAATTGCCAACCGCATTCTGAGCGAGCATCGGGATAAGCTGGAGATTGTTGCCCGGCAACTGCTGGATTCGGAAACGCTGGAAGCGGACGAGTTTGCCGCGCTGATGGAAGGCGCAGACCCGGCCGCGACGCCCCCGGCCGCCAACACCCCGCCCAAACCATCTGAACCTACGCCCAGCGGTGGACGTATCGAGTGGAACCGCCCCAAGCTCGACCTGCCACCCGCCCCCTCACCGGCGTAGTCATCTTCGAGGCCCGGTCTCCTGGCGAGACCGGGTCTCTGCATTTGCCTCTCTTCCAGTTTCGGTTTGCCAAGCATGATTGAGACCTTAGCCCTCACGAATGATGTGCTGCAAGCAGCCATTGTCATTTTTGGTGTGGCTGTTGTGCTCTACAACCTGCGCCACGTGCGGCGTGATCGGGTGACGCGGGCCTTTGCCGCCCTCATCAGCTTCGTCGTCATCGTCTATCTGACAGAGCTGATGGCCAGCCGGACCACCATCACCGTGTCGGGTGAGCCCTGGCTGCGCCTGGGTTGGGTGGGGATTGCCCTGGTGCCGGCGGCCCAATATCACCTGTCTGATGCTCTGCTGGTGACGACCGGCTCGATTTCGCGCCGCCGCCGGCTGTTTGTGCGTGTCTGTTACCTCACCGGTATCGCCTTTGTTGGCCTGGTGCTGGGCAGCGACCTGGTGGTTGGCGGGCTGTTGAATACCCTGCACGCGCCCCACTTGCAGGCTGGACCGCTCTTCCCGCTTTTCGCGCTGTACTTTTGGGTGGTGACCGTGGTTAGCATTTACCACGTGGAGCGCGCCCGGCGGCGCTGCGTAACCACCACAACACGCCGGCGCATGGGTATGATCCTGGCGGCGTTTTGGGCTGCGCCGCTGGCCGTTTTCCCGTATTTGCAGATTAGCGGCAACTCGCAGTTTAGCAGCAATGTCCTGTTCTGGCTGGTGCTGATCCTGGGCAACGTGGTTGTCAGCGTGATGTTTGCCTTTCTGACCTATTACCTGGCCTACTTCGGCGCCGTCTCGCCGGACCGGGTGGTGCGCGTGCGCCTGTTCAAATACATGGCCCGCGTGCCGCTGGCGGCGACGATTGTGCTGCTGGTGTATGTGGTGGTTGGCCGGACCAGTTCGCTGTTGGGGCTGCCGGCGGACACGGCGCAGGCGTTTGCGATTGTGGCCACGGTGATGCTGGTGGAATGGGCGATCCATGCCTACAAGCGGCCGTTGGAACGGCTGCTGGCCCTGAACAGCGACCCGGAAGTCCGGCGTATCCAGCAGTTGAGTGACCGGCTGCTGACGACGCGCGATATGCAGCAGTTTTTGGAGAGTGTGCTGACGACCACCTGTGAGTACCTGCGCACGCCGACGGCGTTTGTGGCGGCCATTACTCCCGATGGGCCGCGGTTGGAGGTGGTGGTTGGCTCGTTGGGCCGCCCGGAGGACCTGGAGAGCCGGAGTTGGTGGGAGCTGACGAATACGACCCCGGCCGGGGGTAACGGCAACGGTGATGAGCCGGTTTCTGCGCTGCAGACGATTGACACCTTTGTTATTTGGGAAGAGTACTGGATTCGCTCCCTTTACAACCGGCAGCGGGATGCGGTTGTGGGCATTATGGGCATTAAGGCCCGCGCGCCGCAGCCCGATTTTGACCTGGACGAGCAGGTCGTGTTTGAGCGGCTGACGCGGCAAACGGCCAACGCCCTGGAAGACCGCATTTTGCAGCAGGAGGTCTTTGCCGCGGTGGAAGGGCTGCTGCCCCAGATTACTGCGCTGCAGGAGCGGCGCAGTGCTGCGACTTACAGCGGGGACACCTTGCTTACCGCGCCGCTGGATGACGAAGCCCACGCGGCCTTGCTGGAAGACCCCAACTTTCCGGCCATGGTGCGTGACGCGCTCAGCCATTATTGGGGCGGCCCCAAGCTAACCGAAAGCCCGCTGATGCGGCTGAAGGTGGTGCAGGAGGCGATGGCCGACCACGAAGGGAATCCGGCCCGGGCCATGCGGGCGATCCTGGAGCGGGCGATTGAACGGCAGAAGCCCGAAGGGGAGCGCAGCATGACGACGACGGAATGGATTTTGTACAACATTCTGGAGCTGAAGTTTGTGCAGGGGCAGCGGGTGCGTGACGTGGCCCGCCGCCTGGCCATGAGCGAGTCGGACTTGTACCGCAAGCAGCGGGTGGCCATTGAGAATGTGGCCCAGACGATTTCGACCATGGAACGGGAAGCCGCGCAGCCTCTGCCCCCGGCCGGGGGCCCCCTCCCCGCGGAAGAAGCACCCACCAGCACCCCAGGCCAGGTGTAAGTTGCCAGGCGGTGTGGCAATCGCTTGACAGACGTGCCTGGCTGGCTATAATTGGGACAAAATATCAATGATACAAAGTCTCAGTTATTTGGTTGTGAGGTGAAATGATGTTTTCTCTTAGACGAATGGTCTGGCTGGTGGTTCTTGTGGGGGCGTTGGTGGCTTGTGGCGGGGCGGGGGATGGTACCCCGGCCGGGGAGACCGGCGGTGACGGCCCGGCGGCAACGGCGGTTGCGGAAACGGACCTGGCCGTTTTGAACTTGCCCCCGCTGAGCGCGGTGAGCCTTGACGGGCGCAAGCTGCAAGTGGTGGCCACCACCAGCATCATTGGCGACGTAGTGCAGCAGGTAGGTGGGGAGGCCATTGATTTGACGGTGTTGATGAGTGCCGGGCAAGACCCGCACAGCTACCAGCCCGCGGCCGGCGACTTGACCAGGGTGGCGACGGCCGATGTGGTCTTTGTGAACGGCTGGGACCTGGAGGAGTCGCTGGTGGATGATTTGCGCAATGTGGCTGAGGGCGTGTCTTTGGTGCCTGTCTCGGCGGGGATTGTGCCTCTGGCGCTGGGTGAGGGGGCTGAGCACGACGAGGCTGAGCACGACGAGGCTGAGCATGACGAGGCTGAGCATGAGCATGGCGGGGCAGACCCGCATACCTGGATGGATCCGGGTAATGTGCAGCTGTGGGCGATGAACGTGGCCACTGCGTTAAGCGCCCTGGACCCGGCCAATGCGGCTGTTTACCAGGCCAATGCGGCCGCGTATCAGGCGCAGTTGGCGGATCTGCAGGACGAGATGGCGAAGCAGTTGGCGGCTATTCCCCCGGCCGGGCGGGTGCTAGTGACCAACCATGACGCGCTGGGTTATCTGGCGCAGCGCTATGATTTGCAGGTGCTGGGCACGGTGCTGCCAGCGGCCAGCACGCTGGCCGAGCCTTCGGCCAGTGAATTGGCCAATCTGGTAGCGGCGATGCAGGAAGCCGGGGTGTGTACGATTTTTGCCGAAACGACGGTGAATGATACACTCGCGCAGGCGGTGGCCCGTGAACTGGCCGGCTGTGACCAGGTGCAGGTGCTGACGCTGTATACCGGGGCGATTGGCCCGGCCGGGAGTGGGGCCGACAGTTACCTGGGCATGATGCGGGCTAACCTGGCGGCGCTGGTGGCCGGGCTGCAAGGATAACAAGTAGTGATGGCAGAAGTGATTTCCCGCAAGGCGCGGCGCGGGGTGATTCATACACCGGCGGCGCCGTCATTGGAGATGAGGGACGTGTCGGTGGCTTACGCCAGCGGCATCAATAACGTTACCACGGCCCGCGGCGGCCAGGATGCGCTGGCGCAGGTTAGCTGCCGGGTGGCGGTGGGCGAGCGTATCGCCATTGTTGGCCCCAACGGAGCCGGCAAGAGTACGCTGCTCAAGCTGATTGTGGGCACGCTGAAACCGACGCAGGGGGAGGTGAATGTGTATGGGCAAGGCCCGGCCGGGCACATTTGCATTGCCTACGTGCCCCAGCGCAACCAGATTGACTGGTCTTTTCCGGTGACTGTGGAGGATGTGGTGATGATGGGGCGGGTGGGGCAAATTGGGCTATTTCGCTGGCCGCGCCGCCAGGATTGGGCGGTGGTGCGCCACTGCCTGGAGCGCGTGGATGCCACCCACCTGGCCCATAAGCAGATTGGTGAGCTGTCTGGCGGCCAGCAGCAGCGGGTCTTCATTGCCCGCGCCCTGGCCCAGGAGGCGGAGCTGCTGCTGCTGGATGAGCCGCTGGCCGGCCTGGATGTGCCCAGCCAGGAGAAGATTTTCCATATCCTGGATGGTTTGCGGCCCGATGGCGTGACCGTGCTGGTGGCCACGCATGACCTGAACCTGGCGGCCGAGCGCTTTGACCGGGTGATGCTGCTGAACCGGCGGGTTATCGCCTTTGACCGGCCGGAGAAGGTGTTGACGCCGGAGCATCTGCTGGCGGCTTATGGCGGGCACACGCACGTCTTTGCCGTGGACGGCGAGACTGTGGTACTCACCGATACCTGCTGCGATGCTGGTGAATAGGGACCGGAAACGAGAGCGATGAGTGTGTTGGAATGGTTCATGAATCCCCTTAGCTATGGCTTCTTTGGCCGGGCGCTGCTGGCGGCTATCCTGGTGGGGGTGGTTTCTTCGGTGTTGGGCACCTACGTGGTGCTGCGGGGCATGGCCTTCTTTGGTGATGCCCTGGCCCACACCATTCTGCCCGGCGTGGTGTTTGCGTTCCTGTGGGGCTGGCCGCTGGCGGTGGGGGCGCTGCTGATGGGCATTCTGACCGCCTTGGGCATCGGTTTCATTACCGAGCGCAGTGCGCTGAAGGAGGACACGGCGATTGGCGTCATTTTTGCCGGCTTTTTTGCCCTGGGGGTGGCCATGCTCTCGGCCAGCGGCAACTATACGGTGGACCTGGCTCACTTTCTGTTTGGTAACCTGCTGGGCGTTTCCAGCGGCGATTTGTGGGTGATTGGCGTGCTGGGTGGCCTGGTGCTGTTGGTGATCTTCTTTTTCTACAAGGAGTTTCTGGTGGTCTCGTTTGATCCGGTCCTGGCCACGACGCTGCGGCTGCCGACCACGTTCCTGCGCTACCTGCTGCTGGTGCTGATCGCCATCACCATTGTGGTGTCGCTGCAGGTGGTGGGGATTGCCCTGATGCTGGCTATGTTTGTGACCCCGGCCGCGGCGGCCTCACTGCTGACGCGCCGGCTGCCGTCGATGATGGTCCTGGCGGCGCTGATTGGGGCGGTATCTGGGGTGGTGGGATTGTACAGCTCTTTTTACCTGAATATTGCCTCTGGCCCGGCGGTGGTGTTGGTGGCCACGCTGTTGTTTGTGCTGGTGTTTTTGTTGGCCCCCGGCCGGGGCGTGGTCTGGCGCTACCGATGAGCAGCGAAGCGCAGGAGCGGCTGGCGCAAGCCTTGCAGCGGGCGCTAAAGGAAAACGGCTACCGGCTAACGCCGGCGCGTGTGGCCATTGTGGCGGCGCTGGTGGGCTGTGGCGGCCACATCTCGGCTGACGACCTGGTGGCCAGGGTGCATGAGCAGTCGGCGGCTGTGGGCCGGATGACCGTTTATCGCACGCTGGAGCTGCTGTCTGAACTGGGGCTGATCCGGCCTGTTTATCAGGGGACCGGCGCGGCGCATTACATTTTGCTGGCGGAAGGGCATCACCACCACCTGGTTTGCGCCCATTGTGCCCGGGTGATTGAGTTTGATGACTGCGTGTTGGAGAACCTGGGCAAGGTGGTTGCGGAGCGCTACAACTTCCAACTGCAAAGCCATTTGCTGGAGCTTTTTGGCTTGTGCCAGGATTGCCAGGATGGCTGAGCCGGCGTTTGTGGGTGTCTGCGTCCCGTCATCTGCTTGCGGGCGCGATCCTGATGGTAACCTGGGGGAGTTTGCCAGTTCCCCAATTGCGGAACTCTGAGTAATCGTCTAGAAAGGGGGCGGTGGCCCGGCCGGTAGTTGTCTGTTTGCCCGTCGCCCGGTAGGATTAGCGTTGGAACGCTGCCTGCGGGCACGTCTGCACGTTGAACCTGTGGAGAAATCAAGAGAATGCCATACCCTGAACTGCCCCGGCATACGGTAGATGCTTTGGGGATTGAGACAAGCTACTACACGGCTGGCCGGCCGGATAGAGAAGCGGTGGTTTTGCTGCACGGCATGTCCACTTCGGGCGACAGCTTCCGTGAGTTAATGCATGCGCTGGCCCAAGACCATTACTTGATTGCGCCGGACTTGCCCGGCTTTGGCTATACCGAGAATACCGCGCCCTATGTCATTCCCCACCTGGTGGAGTGGCTGGCGGCCTTTTTTGAGGCGCTGGAGCTGCATCCGGCGCACCTGATTGGCCATTCGTTTAGCGGGCTGTTGGCGCCCAGCTTTGCCCTTTCATATCCGCAAGATGTGAGGAGCCTGACGCTGCTGGCCCCGGCCATTTTGATTACGGAGAGCTATCCCGATTGGGTGCTGCGACTGAGCAAGTCGGGCATTTCTGAGTCGGTGTTGGGGATTGGGGTGAATGCCTCGCGGGTGCTCATTCAGCGGCACGTGCGCGCGCCGTTTTACGACCCGGCGCGGATGGATGACTCGGTCTGGGAGCGGCGTTTGGGGGATTATGAGCGGGCGCGGGCTTCGGCGGCGGTTTTGCGGGCGGTGGCTTTGTATGATATCCGGCCGCGGTTGGCGCAGCTTGGCCAACCCACTTGCGTTATTTGGGGGGTGCAGGATTCGGTGGTGAACCCGGCCGGGGCGAGCCGCCTGGGCAAGATGCTGCCGCGCGCCGAAGTGCACATGATTGAGGCGTGTGGCCACGTGCCCCAGATTGAGCAGGAGATACAGGTGGCGGAGATTACGGGCCGTTTTCTGGCGAATGGCTATCACCATCTTGAACGGCCTCCGGCGCGTAATGGAGCGGTGGCATGAGAGTGATTTCGGTTTTTGGCAGCAGCGCGCCCCGGCCGGGGAGTCCCGATTACGAGGCGGCGCAGCAGCTTGGCTGGCTGTTGGCCGAGGCGGGCTGCGCCGTAGCCACCGGCGGCTACATGGGCACTATGGAAGCGGTCAGCCGCGGGGCGGCCGAGGCGGGCGGCCACGTCATCGGCGTGACGTCCAGCCAGATCGAGCGTTATCGGCCCATTGGGCCTAACCCCTGGGTGCGGCAGGTGGTCCATTACGAAACGCTGCGCGAGCGGCTGCTGCACCTGGTTACGGAGAATGAGGGCATTATTGTGCTGCCGGGCGGCATTGGCACGTTGTCGGAGATGACGCTGGCCTGGAGCTTTTTACAGGTGGGTGAGATGACGCCCCGGCCGTTGGTGCTGCTGGGCGAGTTGTGGCGGCAGACGGCGCTGGCTTTTATCCGGCCGGAGTTTGTGCCCCAGAAGTATGCGGCGCTGCTGCAATTTGCCGCCACGCCGGCGGAAGCGGTGGCCTGTTTGTGGGCACGTTAGCGCGGGCGAACGTTGGAAAGTTGGTAGGAAATGGTGGAACGGTATTTTCTGAAGCTGGGCGGATCGCTGGTGACGGATAAGCGGGGGGTGGAAGCGGTGCGTATGGACGTGCTGCCCCGGCTGGCGGCGGAGATCCAGGCGGCGTTGGTGGCCCGGCCGGGCTTGCAGTTGGTGGTGGGGCACGGCAGCGGCTCTTTTGGCCACGTGGCGGCGGCGCGTCATGGCACGCGGCAGGGGGTGGATTCCCCGGCCGGGTGGCGGGGATTTGCTGAGGTTGGCGACGCGGCGGCCCGGCTGAACCGGCTGGTGACCGGGGCCTTGCTGGCGGCCGGCGTGCCGGCGGTTAGTCTGGCACCGTCGGCGTCGGCGGTGTGTGCCGATGGGGTGATTCAGAGCATGGCAACCCGGCCGGTGCGGCTGGCCCTGGCGCGTGGCCTGGTCCCGGTGGTGTATGGGGACGTGGCTTTTGATACGGTACGCGGGGGCACTATCATCTCCACTGAAGAGGTGCTGAGCTACCTGGCCAATGATCTGCCGGCGGCCTGGCTGCTGCTGGCCGGCGAGACAGACGGCGTTTATGATCTGCAGCAGAAGGTGGTGCCGCTCATCACCCGGGCCAGCTTTGCCGGCGTGGCGGCGGCGCTGGGCGGTTCACGGGGGACTGATGTGACGGGGGGGATGGCCAGCAAGGTGCAGGCGATGCTGGCGCTGGTGGATGCCCACCCCGGCCTGTCAGTTGGCGTCTTTTCGGGGTTGGTGCCGGGTAATGTGACGCAGATGTTGACCCGGCCGGGGGCCGGGCTTGGGACGCTTATTCGTGATGAAACCGAGGGCCAGCAACTGTCCTGAAATCTATCAGGGGGTGGTGTACAGCCCGGTGAAGCCCAGGGGTACCAACTGGATGAAGCTGTTGCCCGGTCCCAGGGGCAGGGGGTTCCCGTCCAGGTCGTAAAAAGTCAGCATGTCCTGGGGGTTTTCGCGCCGCCAGTGCCCGTCAAAGCGCAGGCCATCGCGAAAGATGGAGACCGGCCCCTCGCCCCAGATTTGAATTTGAATGGAATAGCTGCCGCCGCCAATCAGGTTCTCCAGGATGTCGGTGTCTACATGGTTGGCACCCAGGACGATCACGTTGCGGAAGTTTAGTTGTGTGCCGGTGTTGGCGTCGGTGTGCAGCGTGCCGTCGGTCCAGCGCCAGTAGCGGCCGCTGATGTATTGCCAGTAGGCGCTGGTGGCGGTGTATTGCAGTTCAATGGACCCGGCCGGGGTTCCCTGGCCAAATGGCTCTTCGCGAAATGTCATCCCGTTCTGAAACTCGGGTGGCCGGTTTTGGCCTCGTTCATCCAGGATGTAGCGCAGGTTGTAGGTGTTGGTAAACAGCGTATGTTCCACCGCTTTGTTGGGGTCTTCTACGCGATAGTAGCCGCCATGGGCAAAGTCGGGGGAGACGATGCGTTCGAAGAAGCTGCTCTCGCGGAACATCTGCCGTACGGGGCCGGAAGAGCCGGAGTAGCCGAACGCGGCGTCGTACATCACCGGGATTTCCAGGTCGATTAACCGGCCGCTGCGGATGGAGCCGACGGGATCGGCGTCCTGGCTGTAGAAGATGGCGGTGAAGCGGGTTACACCCCCTTCGGCGTAATGCTCAAAGATCAGGTCGGCGTTGTTGATGCCGGATTGGGGCCGGACTTCGGGCGGGTAGTTGGAGATTTTGATGGCCAGTGGACGGCGCTGCAGGACGCTGGGGTCGCTGACTTGCTCGCCGGTGAGCGGGTTCACGTCGTCCGGGAACTGTGGGCCGATGAGGCCGGGAATGGTGAGGGTGGCGATGGCGGTGGGTTCCGCGGTGGCCACAGTGGGCACCGGGGTGGGGGTGTTGATGACGACCTGCGGCTCGGCCAGGGTGGGGACGACAGGGGTGTCGGTGATGGCCGGGGGGACGGTGGCGGGCTGGCTGGTGGGGGGTAGGGTGGCGGCTGGTTCGATGGCCCCGGCCGGGGGGACTGCTTCTTCTGGTTGGCAGCCAGGCAGCAGGAATAAAAGCATTAGGAGCAAAGCGCATCTTAGAGCGCGGGCAGGCTTGTATGGCATCATGAACCAATCCTCTTCAACAGTGCAGTTGTGTTATTTGGTTTGGATACAACCGGAGACAGTGTGTTCAGGCAAGCGAGTCAGCTGTTAGTAGGTCCGCCGCTGCCAGTAATCTTTGGGCGACAACGAGGTGAGGTTGTTGTTCTTGGTGTGGGCGAATTCCAGGAGGAGGCGGCTGAACTTGGCCGTCTCTTCCAGCATGGGAAAATGGTTGCATGCCTCAAACGAGACAAAAGCGCGATTCTTGTCGGACTTCTGGAAGCGCGCATTCGTGCCGCTGGGTTTGTTGATGATGGTGTCCTGGTCCCCATAGACCAGCAGTACAGGGCAGGCCAGGGTTTCCAGGTCGCCGGCGAAGTTGTAGTTGGCCATCTGCCGGGTGAGGGCGGCGACGGCCGCGCCGTCTGTTTTGCGCAGTTCTGCATCGACTTCGGGATAGGTGTTGCCCCGGCCGGGGAAGCGGCTCAACATCGTGCCTGCATCCCAACTGGCCAGGCGGGCATGGATGTCATCCCCCTGGATGGGCAACGAGACGGCCACAATGCGCCTGACCTGCTGGGGGCGCAGCCTGGCGAAGCGCACCGCCACGGCCGCACCCAGCGAGTGGCCAACCAGGGTCACCGGGCTGGCGATACCCAGGTTAGCGATGAAGCTGCCCAGCATATCGACATAGGCTTCAAAAGTATACTTCTCCGGGTCTTTGCTGGAGTCGCCGAATCCCCACAAATCAAAAGCAAAGGCGCGGTAATGTTTGGACATCTCCTGCATGGAGGACCACCAGTAACGCCAAGAGCCAAGCCAGCCGTGAATAAAGATCACCGGCTCGCCGCGGCCGACGGCCTCATAATGAATCAGGTGGTTCTCAGTGGTCGTGATGCTCATGCCGTTGTTGTGCGCTTTTGCGGAGGCGTGTTCAGTTGACTACTTCATTGATTTTCTTGATCAACATTTCTGGGGCGAACGGTTTTAGGATGTAGGCCGTGGCCCCGGCCGCCATGCCGGCCTGAATTTCTGACTCTTGCCCTTTGGCCGAGAGGAAGATAATGGGCACATCGCGGGTGTGGTCCACAAGCCGCAGTTGGCGGCAGGCTTCGTAGCCTGTCATGCGGGGCATTCGGACATCCAGCAGGATGACGTCGTAGTTATCTTGCTGGGCTGCGTCAACGGCGGCCTGGCCGTCGCTAACAGTGGTGGCGTCGAAGCCGTGGAACTGTAGGGTCAGGGAGATGAGTTCGCGTATGTCGTGGTCGTCTTCAGCGATAAGGACTTTGGTCATTGTTGCTGCCTTTGGGCATCTTACCTGGTCTGCGGGCCATGCCGGGCCTTAGCCTGAGGGCTGTTGGTTGGGCGATGGGCCTGGGATGTGTGGTTAGTATCGTTGTTCTTCGTCTTTCACCTGGGGAATGCTGAAGGTGAAGGTGCTGCCTTTGCCTGGCTCGCTTTCCACGTTGATGGTGCCACCGTGCATTTCTACCAGGCTCTTGACAATGGCCAGGCCCAGGCCTGTCCCGGAGACTAGCTGGACGGTTTCGCTTTCGGCGCGGTAGAAGCGCTCAAATATCTTGGCCTGGTGTTCTTTGGCAATGCCGATGCCGGTGTCGGCAACGCCGATGTAGATGTTGTTGTCGTCGGCATAGGCGTGGACGGTGACGGTGCCCCCGGCCGGGGTGTAGTTCAGCGCGTTGTCTACCAGGTTGGTGAGGATGCGGGTGACCTTTTCCTGGTCGCCCAGGGCCAGGGGCATATTGGGTGCGATATTGGGCCTCACGTGCAGCTCTTTTTCCAGGCTTTGTAACCGGCCGGGGACATGCTCGTGGACCACGCTGTGGATTACCTGCGGGATATCCAGGGGCAGGTGTTGCAGTTGGGTCTTGCCCGTCTCAATGCGCGAGATGTCCAACAAGTCATCTACCAGCAGCTTCAGCCGATCCGCATTCTTTTGGATCACCCGCAGGTAGCGATCCTGGATCGGGTTCATGGCCCCGGCCGCGCCAATCAGCATCAGGTCAGCATAGCCCTTGATCGAGGTCATCGGCGTGCGCAGCTCGTGCGAAACGGTGGAGACAAACTCGTTCTTCATCCGGTCTACCTCGACCTCTTTGGTGATGTCGCGGAAGATGGAAACGGTGCCAAAGTATTGGCGGTTGGCAAAAACCGGCGAAATGTGCACGCTGACCACCTGATTTTCGATGGCAAGCTGGTTTACGCGGGAGGTACGCGCCTGAATCTTGTCGGAGTTGTTGGCCCAATACTCAATCGTATCGATCCAGGAGTCGCCGGAACTGCCGTACAGACCTTGCAGGTCATAGACTGTTTTGCCGACGAGCTGTTCACGGGTCATGCCCAGGATGGCGGTGGTGGGCTGGTTCACCAGGACGATCTCGCCGTTGGCCTGGGCTACCAGCACGCCATCGGCAATGCTCTCCAGGATGGAGTGGGTTTTGGCCACCTCGACCTGGGCATTGCGCATCATAACGCCCAGGCGTTCGGCCTGGTCGCGAATCAGGTCGTACAGGTTGGCGTTGTAGATGGCGTTGGCAACCTGGATACCGGCCGCGGTGACCAGCGCCAGGTGGTTTTCGGTGAAGGCGTTTGGCTCAGGATGGAAGAGCATCATGATGCCGATGATTTCTTCGCCGTTGATGAGGGGGACGGCCAGCACAGAACGGTGCCGGCTGCTGGTGCCCGGCCGGGCAACCCAACGCGGGTCGCTCTTCGTGTCGGCAACAATGGCTGCCTCGCGCCGCCGGATAACCCAGCCGGCCAGCCCGTCCTGGCTGCTGATGCTGCTGACCATGCCTGACGGCGGCCGGGGGCGCTCTTCATCGAAGGCGGCGTAGAAGACCAGGTTTTGTGTATCGGGTTGGATGAGCAGGATATTGCCCTGGGTGCCGTGTACGGCCTCATTCACCAGCAGCAGCGCCTGGTTCAAGACGCGGTCTTTGTCCAGGCTGGCGGTAAGTTCAGAGCTAATGCGCAGCAGAATCTTGACGCGTTCGCTTTCCTCGGCCAGTTCGCGGGTTCGCCGTTCCACGCGCTCGTCCAACTGCTCGTTCAGTTCGCGCAGTTCTGTCACCAGTTGGGCGTTCTGAATGGCAATGGCCATCTGCACGCCAAAGGTGCTGGCCTGGTCAATGTCGCGGCTGGTGAAGCGCTGCGGGTTTTGGCGATCGACAAAGATGAGCGCTCCGATTGTCTCTTGCTCTGTCTTGAGCGGAATGCCCATGACGGCCTGGATGCTTTCTTGCTGGGGGAGCTGCAACTGCCACTGGGGGTTGGTTTGCACCTGGTTATAAACCAGGGGCACGCCCTGTTCGATAATGGCGGCGGAGAAGTTGTGGTGGTCCCCGGCCGGGGTGCGCAGCCCAAAGAAGGCATCGGCTGCTACGCCGCGGGCGGCAATGCCGTGCAGCGCATCCTCCTCCCGCCGCCAGGTATAGACTGTGTCTACCTTGAAAATGGCCAGGCTCTCGCGGCAGATCAGGTTAAGCACTGTGGGCAGGTCTAGCGTGGCATTGATGGCCAGGCTTACCCGGCCCAGGGCGGCATAGAAACGTTCGCGCTCGAAGGTGTCTTCAAACAGCCTGGCCGTCTCCAGGGCGGTGCCGGCCTGGTTGATCACCGCTTCTAGCAGCTTGGTCTGGCTTTCGTCTAACTGGAACTGGGGTGTGCCCACCAGGGCCACAAAGCCGAATAGTTCTTCGCGGAGGTTGATGGGGAAGAGGGCGATGGTGGCGTTTGTCCCGGCCGGGGTGGTGAGCAGGGCGGCGCTCTGCTCGTCTAGTGGTTGCACGCTGGGCGCGCCCTGGCGCATTACCTGGGCCAGTAGCTGGGACTCTTGTAGGTGGCAGGTTGTCCCCGGCCGGGGTAGGGCCAGGTGGTTGCCTGGCATCTGGCTTTGCAGGACGACTACCGACGCAGCTTCTGGCTGCCATTCGTAAATCACATAGCCGCTGGCATCGCTGGCTTTCAGCAAATGTTCGCCCATGGCATCTAGCACCCGTTCCGCCTCCAACGTGCCGACAATGGCCCGGCTGGCAGCAAACAGGGTGTTCAGCTCCTCATTGCGCACCACCAACTGGTCAAACAGCCGGATATTTTGGGCCACCGAGGCGGTGAAGCGGGCGTAGAGTTCCACAATTTGCAGGCTATGAGCATCGGGACGGCGTCCGTTAACCGGCTGGTCGAGGGTGATCAGGGCAATGGGCTTGTGATCCAGGTCGAACAGCGGCAGGCAGAGGAAGTCGTTGGGATGCCAGGCCCCGTGTTCATCACGGACGGGGGTATGATCGGGCAGCATTACGCCAATCTCTTCCTGGCCCCAACTGTCCTCAGCGGGCACAAAATAGCAGGAACCGATGCGGTGCTGTTCGAACTGTGGGTCCCTGAGGCGCTGCCGCCATACGCTGGCCGGCAGCAAATTGTCCCACAGGTACTGGTGCTCCTCATGGGTGAGACCGGCTGTCACCAGTTCGGTAGCCTGGAACTGCTCGTCGCGCAGGGTCAGGGAAACGCGCCCCCAGCCGGTGGCTTGCAGGCCGTCTACGATAAGCTGCAGCCGCTTGTGCGAATCGGGTTCGCGCAGGGCCGCCTGTGACACGGCGTGTTGCTGCTCCAACTGGCGGGCGAAGTCGCGGAGGTTGTGGAAGAGCTGCACATTCTCGATGGCGGCGGCGGCCTGGTTGGCAAAGATCTCTAGCACGCGGGCGGTGTTCAGGTCGGGGCGCAGGCCGTCTAGCGGCGCGTCGAGGCTGATCAGTCCCAGGGGGTCGCCATGTGAGTCGTACAAGGGGATGATGAAGATGTCGCGTTCGCGCCAAACCTGGCGGCTGTCTGCGTCCCGGCCGGGGGGGCGGGTTGGGTAGAGGTCATCCACATGCTGCACAGATAAATTGGTGAGCGTGACGGCATCTTCTTGCGGCACGTGATAGGCGCTGCCTAACCGGTATTGCGGCTGCATTAACTGGGCCACGTTGTCCCAGGCCTGGCGTGTTTGCTGTAGCTGGCGCAAACGTTCCAGCGGCAGGCCGGCGGCTGTGGTGCGCTGCAATGCCCAGTAATCCCCTTGCCGGAAAGCCAGGCTCAGCAGCACAACCTGGTAGCCGACGCCGTCCTGAATGGCGTAGACCAGGTCTTCATACACCTGATCCAGGGGCACCTGGCCATGGATGACCCGGCTGGCCTCGACCACGCGCTCGATTTGCTGCGCCTGGCGCTGGAGCAAGGCGTTGCGTTCGGTCATCTCGTCGAAGCGTAGGGCGTTGCCGATGGCGATGGCGGCGTGGTTGGCCAGGGCGCTGAGGAATCTTTCGGCGTGGCGGGTTGCCTGTTCCGGCCGGGTAAAATAGATGTGGATCAGACCCGTGACGCGCCCGGCAAATTCAATGGGCGTGATGAGCGTGGCGGCCAGGGGAGCGGTTTCCTGCTCTTTCTGGCCCTGCAGGGGAGGGGTGTGGCGCAGCAGGAGGCTGTGCCCGCTGGCAATAGCCTGTTCGTCAAAGTGGATGGTGGCGCTGACAAAGCCGCGCTGCAAGCGGGGCCAGTAGCGGTTGGTTTCGCCATCGTGCAGGCTGATCTGCCCGCCCGCGGCCCCGGTGTGGGCGATGGCTTCTTCCAGGACCACGGTGAGGGTGCTGTTGAGATGGAGCGAGGCGTTGAGCGCCTGGCTCACCCGGATGAGTGCGTCTAGCTGGTCGCTGCTGCGGCCGCCGTCGCGGCCGCTTTCGCGGGCACCCTCACGCGCGCCGTTGTGGTTGGGCTGGCTTAGTTGCAGGCAGATCTGAACAGTGGACTGTTCTTGTGGTTCGTTGGGCCAGGATTGCAGGCGCAGCCACCCGGCCGGGGTGACCATCTCAATATCGGCCGGTGCGCTGGCAATGACGGATTGCCACAGTCCCGTGGGGACCAACTGCTCATCCAGGTCGGTGATGGTGTGCACCGGCCGGGAAACCCCCAGCAAACGCCGCGCAGCCGCGTTGATATAGCGCACTGTGCCGTCCACGCCGGCAATCAGCACACCCTCGTGCAGCCGTTCAAGCAATGTCCAATCTGGGGTCAGGGTTACCATGCCTGCCGTCCGGAGCTGTCCTGCTGCATAGGGTAACAGCAGTGCTGCTCAGGCGAAGTGGCCAACCTCAACGCGCCCCGGCCTGACTGCTCAGGTCCAGGCGGCGCAGTTCGGCAGCCGTTTCCGTAATTTCGCGAATATCTGAAAATCGATGCGTCTTGTCCGACACGACGCCGATGGACAGCATCATGAGTGGGTCCAGTTCGCCATCGGGGCGACGAATGCCCCCTTGCTCCCGGTCCAGGAAGTTGTAATGGGATTTGATCTCATCCTCAAAGCGCTGTCGCAGCGTGTTCACCATTGTGGCTACGTCTCTTGTATGCGTAACCACGATGAAGATTTCGCTGCTGGCCTGGCCGATAAAATCATTGTCTGTGCCGTGGGCGTTCACGACTTCATTTAGCAGTATGGCTGAGAAGCGCAGCACTTCATCGCCGGCCACAAAGCCATAGGCATCCAGAAAGGCGTTCATGTGCTCAATGCCCACCAGGAGCAAGGACCAGTTGTCGCTGCGCATCAGGTCGCGCAGGCGCTCCTCAATGAGCTTGCCGCTGGGCAAGCCGGTGCGCGGATCACTCTGGTTCATGCGCCGATGCACGGTGATGGCGTTCTTGACGCGGAGCTTCAGCTCTTCGATGTCGAAGGGCTTGGTGATGTAGTCGTCGGCACCTAGCTCCAGCCCGGCGATGCGGTCGCTGCGTTCATCTTTCTGGGTGAGGAAGATGATGGGGATATGGCTGGTGCGCGTTGTTGTGCGTAGTTCGCGGCAGACGGCATAGCCATCCATATCTGGCAGCATGATGTCCAGCACAATCAGGTCTGGCAGTCGCTTGCGGCAAGAGGCGAGCGCATCGCCTCCTTTGGCGGCGACTTCGACCTGGTACTGCTGGCCAGTGAAGTAGATGCGCAGCATGTTTGCGATGTCAAAATCATCTTCTACAACGAGTATACGACCATTGCTCATAAGGTTTTCCCTTGGCTGAATAGCGGCGTGCCGTTATCCATAACGCTTCTAAGCTAGCGGACCGGCGGCCCCAGGCAAGCTGAGCTGCGAGTTAGCTATCACATGGGCAATCTCGGCCTCGGTTACAGCGCGCTCAAAACTTCGGAACCCGCCCAGTCTGAAACCGTGCCGTTCGGCAATTTTATCAATGGCCAACACTTGTGACAATTGAATCTCTTTGCCGAGCGTGAAACTTTGGTAACGTTGTTCCAGAGTCAGGGCCATGGTCTCGGCCATGCAGGCGTAGGCCATCTTGGGTGGGAAGCCGAAATCGAAGCCGAAATCTACCGGACCGGGGACTTCGACCATGCCTCCTTCAATGACCAGGACGTCGGGGCGTTGTTCAATGACCTGGCGCGAAACGTCGCGCGGCCGGGCGACATCGCAAACGATGGCCCCGGGGCGCAGATGCTCCGGCCGGATGATGGTGTCGACGGCGCTGGTGACGGTGATGACTAGATGAGCTTGGGCCAACTGGCTGATGTCGCCGGTTTGATTGACCTGGTGGCCGCCGGCACGGCGGACGTCGTTGGCCGCGCTGGCCAGGCGCTGTGGGTCGCGGCCAATCAGGATCATTTGCTGTACTTTGGGGGCTAGAAGTTGGGCCGCAACCCGGCCGATGGCGCCATATGCGCCCACTACTGCCAGGGTTGCCTGGTTTAGCGGGACGTGGAGGCGGCGGGCGGCTTCTTCGATGGCCCGCACGGCCATGGCGATGGTCAGGCTGTCGCCGGTGGTGACGGGGATGGTGAGCTGCTGGGCAATGGTGATGCCGCCGTCGCCGACGACGGAGGTGAAGGCACCGAGGCCGAGGATGCGGGCCCCCAGCCGTTCTGCTGCCCGGCCGGTCTGCACGATCTTTCTGTAGACGAGGCTGGGGGGCAGGCTGAGCATGAGGCCGGGGCTGAGGGGGCAGGCCAGGAACCAGCCTTGTATTTCCCGGCCGGTTTCTTGGGAGCGAATGCCTTTGATTTCGGAGATGAAGACGGGGGGATAGATGATGGAGAGGAGGTTGAGCAGCCAGGTGGGCATTTTGCCCAGCGTGGGGTATTTGCGGCTGATATCGCGGCGGGTGTCGATGGGGTGGATGATGAAGGCGAATGCGTCGGTCATGGTTGTTCTGCGCGCTGGTTGGGAGGGAGTTGCGCCCCGGCCGGGGTGGGCCACCTAGACATCTTTCGCCCCGGACTTTGCTTTCTGGCGGGGGTACTGCCGGGGATAGGCGTACCGGTCGGCATAGTGTCGATGGTCCGTGTCTTCGTAGCTGACATTCTTCATGATCACCCGGCGGTGCTCCGAGGCCACCAGCACCACATCTGATTCAATAGTCCGGGCCGGGTACACCACCATACCGGAACCAATGCGGCAGTGATGCCCCACGCACCCCCCAAGCACCAGGAAATTCGTTTCATGCAGGTGGTGGCCAATCATCGCCTTTAGCGGCGCGGGCAGCAAGTTGAAGTCGGTGAAGGTGCAGCCGGCACCTATGAACGTGTCTCGCCCGACCACGCAGAGCTGCAAACAAGTGTTCTGGGCGACCATGCTGTTTTCCATCATCGTGGTCATAAACAGCGCGGCGCGAAATGGCAGGAAACAGCCATCGCTGACAACGCTCAGCATGAGCTGGCAGCCCTGTGAAACGGTTACATTATCGCCAATGATACAGTTGTCGATGACGCTGCCTGCGCCAATGGTCACGTTGTTACCAATGATGGTGGGGCCGTGAATGACGGCCGTGGGGTCGATGTTGCTGTTGCGGCCTATCTGGACCATTTTGGAACTGGAGAGCACGCTGCGCTGCTCTAGCAAGGCTGAGGCCAGGATTTTTAGCTTGTAGCGCCAGCTCTGGTTGATGTGATTCTCTTCGTTGACGCCCGTGGCGAAGACCCCAAACAGAATATCGGCGATGAAGACGTGGACCCAGCTTTCGATGATCATGAAGGCTTTGCGGGGCAACTGGTAGATGAGATCGCCAAATTCGGTGGCCATGTAGGGGGGGATGTGGTAGTAGCCACGTTCCAGCGCTTCTGTATCTACCACCAGCGGTACAGCGGCCACGCTCTGCGAGAGTCCGCCGGGCAGATACCACATGTCGGCCAGCAGCAGATCGCCTTGCTGAAAGAAGGAGTGGGTGAGGGGATAGACATGGGCGGCAATAGCGGGGTCGTCTTTGCGGAAGGCCAGGCGCACTGGCCGGCCACCGGCCTGGCCGCGACGGATGAACTCCTCTACCAGCAGGTCGTTGAAGTAGAGATTGTCGCGGTGGACGATACTTTCTACCTTTTCTTCCTCTCGGCTCTCAAACTTCTGTGCCGCTTGCCAGCTAACGTATTCGCGTTCTTCGTTGGTGTAGGGAGCCAGAAGGTCACGCTGCCAGAGCCAAAGGGGCTTGTTTTGCAGCCTCAGGTCGCGGGCAGGTTCGTTAAAAGGGTGGATGTGTTGCTTTGCTTGCAGGATGATGCGGCGCATAGGTTACGATACCGGCCTCTTGCGAATGGCGATGACGCAGTTGGCATCACCTTGCGCAACACATTCGATTTCCTCGACGTGGAACTGGCGGCCGTTGCTAACCCATTGCAGTGACTGTTGGAGCAGTCCGACGGCCAGGTGGCAGCAGGGCGCGTCGGTTTGGCGCTGCCAGCAGAGTGGGCATCGTTCAATGCGCCACAGGTAGTGGGTGTTGTCTTCGCTGAGGCGGACAATCTGGTCGGAGAAGCGATTGAAGGTTTCGGCGAATACGTCGAGACCGATTTTTAGCTTGATGCTGAGGGGCAGGGCCCGGCGGGCCAGGTCGGTGATGCCCAGTATGGGCACGAAGTCGTTGAGGGCATAGCGCCAGGTTTCCCGGCCGGCGCGCAGCGAGAGGCAGCGCCCGCCACCGGGGCCAAACATTTCGTCTAGTGCCTGGTTAAATGCACCCAGGTCGTCGAAGGTAAATTCCAGCCCCATGTTGTTGGGGGGGTAGTTGTTGACCAGGTGGTGCAGTTTGCCCAGGTTGCAGACAGCGTTCACGCCATGCCGCCCCAAGACCTCTTCCATGGCGATCAGGACGATGCGCCCCATGCGGTTGGGGTAGTAGTATGTGACTTCTTCGCTGGTGGCCAGATTCATGGCGGCTGTTGTCCTGGGCGGTTGGTTGCTACCCGGCCGGGGTGCGGCGGCCATGACCATTGTTCCGGTACTCCTCGCTGCGCAAGAAGCCGTCTAGCGTGCTAAGGAACTTATCCGGTTCGTCCGTCATGGGAAAATGGCGCGAGTGGTGCATCAGCGACACTTCGGAGCTTTGCACCCGCTCCCGCAGAATATCGGCATTGCTGGGCGAGACGATATTGTCCTTTAGCCCATAAATGCCCAGGGTGGGCATGTTTAGCTGCTGTAGTTCGCTGCGCAGGTCGGTGCGCTTCAGGTCGGAAATACTGCGAAAGAAAGAGTCAAACGTTGTCTGCTGCCAGTCGCGGAAGATCATCTCGCGCACCCGCTCTGAGTCACCCGCCAGCAGAATATGCATTGTTAGCCTGGTCACGCTGTGCATCATCGGTTCGAACACCCTGGGGTAGCGCCAGACCAGTTCCGCGATGCGGCCAATGCCGGCCATTTTTAGGAACAGGTTCAACGAAGTGCCGACGACCGGTGAGCCTACCACGGCCACTCTGCGCGTGCGTTCTGGGTAGTTGAGGGCAAACTGCAGCGCCACTGTGCCGCCCATGGAATGGCCCAGCAGTGGCGATTCCTGGATGCCCAGGCTGTCCATGAACTGCTTCACCATTTCCACGTAGCTGGCAATACGAAACGAGGGCGCGCTGCTGCCGTTGCCTTTGGCTGATTCCCCAAACCCCCAGAAATCCAACGCATAGACGCGATACTGGCCGCCGTTGGCCAGGGCGATCATCGAGTCACGCCAGACATCCCATGAGTTGATCCAGCCATGCAGCAATATCAGGGGCTGGCCGCGGCCCATGGTTTCATAATGCAAAATGCCCTGCTGCGTAACAATTGAGCTCACACCTGCCTCTGTTTGCCTCTGTCTGCCCTTGTGCGCCGACTGCGCGCACTGCTGGCGGCCCTTGCCTGTCTCAACTGAACTCGCGTTCTAGTGGCCTGAAGCCTGAGTCGTGAAGAACTGGGATGCTATTGGCCGCGAACTTCGACAATGGTAAGAACTATCTTAAAATAGTAACATTGGCCAGGTTGTTAAGCTGTGAAAAGCGAGTAAACGAGGGGTAAAGGTTGCGTTAAGCGGTTGGGCCGCCGGTACTATTCGCTGTCTGCTGGGCAGCCACATGTGCCTACTCTTGTGCGGCGCCGTCCAACCTGTCCAATACTGAGTACAAAAGTTCCAATAAGATGTTTTTGACGCTTTCTTTGTCCAGGGCTACGCAAGGCAGCACTTTCACGTCTGGTTTCATGCGCAGGATAATGCGCAGATCTTCAGGGTCCCAGGCGTCTTCAGAGTCTTGCTTGTTGGCGGCGACTACGTAGGGGGTGCTGGCGTAGCTCTCAAAGGTTTCCAGGATGCGCTTGGCCTCGCGAAAGGTCTCCGGCCGGGTACTGTCTACCAGCACTATAAACCCCAGCATCCCTTCCGACAGAATCTCCCACATGAAGTCAAAACGGCGCTGACCCGGCGTCCCGAATAAATAGAGTACCAGGTCTGGCCCCACCGTTATCCGGCCAAAGTCCATGGCCACCGTGGTGGTCTCTTTCACCCGTTCGGCGGCGCTGGTAATTCGCCTTTCGGTTGAAACGACGTCAATTTCGCTAACGGCGCTGATAAACTGCGTTTTGCCGGCGGAGAAAGGTCCGGTGACGACCATTTTGACAGCTTGCATGAGGCCTCGAAATAAAGCGGCGGCGTGCTAACGACGCAACTAATAGGAATGAATGCTTTACCTGCTGTGCTTGTGACCGGATAGGGCACGCGGCGCTGGATAGAAGCGGAATAATGTGGTCGGCACGAACAGGCTTGGTGCCAAATTGCTGGCTATAGGCCGCGTACGGCTATAGGCCGCGTACGGCTATAGGCCGCGTATTCTTTCGATCAGGCGGGTCACAATGGAGCGCTTTACGGTGGGTGACTGCTGCTCCACGGCGCTGGGCGTTGGTGAAGGTGCCGGTTTGGTCGTGGTTGTGGCGCTGGCAGGGGCTTGCACCCCGGCCGGGGTTGGGGTCGGGGCCGGCCGGGTTCCTATGGCCGCCGGAGCCGGTACAGCTTTTGGCTGCTGCACAACCTCCACCAGCCCCGCTTGCAGCAGCCCATACACAATTCGCCGTACCTGAAAATCGTTCAAGTTGTTGGCCCGGGCTATCTGCCGCACCGTGTTGCGCGGGTTGATAAACGACACCACCCGCCACTCCTCAACCGTCAGGTTGATATTGCGCAGCCGGGCATCCGGCCGGTCGGTAAAACGCAGGGCAATGTCCAGGTCGGGCAGCTCTTCTTGCAGCCGTTCCCATTCCTTCACCCGCCGGCTGCCTTCCATGATGACGCTTTCCAGGTCGATTGGAATCGTGATACGGTCTGGTGGGGGGAGGCGATTGGCATCAAAACGGAACAGCCCATCGGCCCAGGTGAACAGCTTGTAAACAACGTCCAGCACGTACTGCCGCACGCTTTGGATAATGTCGCTCTGGGTGACATAGCCAGCCTGAATAAGCAGGTGGCCAAGCTGTTTGTCGCTGGTACCCTGGGCGCGCGACTGGATGATCTGTACCTGTTCGCTGGAGAGTTTGCCGGACTTCTCCAGGATTTGGGCCAGCGAGTGGTTGCTGTTGCCCAGACTGGCATAGATCAGCTTACCTTCGCGGAACGCCATCTGGGCCATCTCACCGCCTTCAATGGTGAGCGTGCCTGTTTTACGCGCCAGGTTGATTAGATTCAGCAATTGCGTTGTTGAAAAATCGCGCAGGTTGCCTTTTAGGGCCATGTTTGCTTTCCCGCTGTGTGCTAAAAACTGGGTGGCCCGGCAAGCCTTTTCAGCCAGTCTGCAACCCCAGGCCATGGTAAGCTCTGGGGTGGTGGCTGCCGACTGTCCCGGCCGGGGCACATGCCCGCTACCAATAAGGTACTGCCCAGGCTACGCGCTAGGACGAATAACATTTTACAACTTTGAACATACGTAGCTTTGGCAGGGCATTATACCTACCTGACTATGGGTAGTCAACCATACCTTATGTCGCCTCACCATAGGATTTTAGGACTACACAGCGGTCCCCGGCCGGGTGGCCGCCGCCGCCGCAGTGAGTCTGGCAACGAGTCTGTTGCGTGTGGGGTAGCTGTGCTACAATACCGCCAGCACTTCAAGACCACGTCAGACCGTGCGCCCCGGGGCGGTGGCGAAATGGCAGACGCAGCGGACTTAAAATCCGCCGGGGGTGACTCCATGTGGGTTCGAATCCCACCCGCCCTACACTTTTTCCTTTGCCGGGCGTGTGCGCTGCGCGCCCGGCCGAATCATTGTTTGTGGCATCTCTGGCCCGTTTTGCGCGGGCCGTTTTGTTGTGACACCGACCCATGTACCACGATTTGCCGCCGGCCGACCCCTCCCCGGCCGGGTGTGAGACACTCCCAAAACAGGTAGCCGCGTTATTGGCCCAGTGGACTGCTGCCCCGGCTGCGCCCCTGGTGGTTGGCGTCTCCGGTGGACCAGACTCGCTGGCCCTGCTGCACGCTCTGTGGCAGGGTGGCTACCCGGCCGGGCTGCTCATTGCCGCCCACCTCAACCACGCCATTCGCCCGGCGGCCGCCGCCGACGCCCAATTTGTGGCCGAGACCTGTGCCGCCTGGGGCATTCCCTGCCACGTTGGCCAGGTGGATGTGCCTGCTTTGCAGCAGGCGCGGGGGTTGTCGCTGGAGGAGGCGGCGCGTCTAGCCCGTTACCAATTCCTGGCCCAGGTGGCCCGCCAGGTCGGTGCGGCTGGGGTGGCCGTGGGGCATAATGCCGACGACCAGGCGGAAACGGTGTTGATGCACTTTTTGCGCGGCGCGGGGTTGGCTGGTTTGCGCGGGATGCAGCCGCAAAGCCCGCTGCCGGGCGCGCCGGAGATTCCCTTGCTGCGGCCGCTGCTGTACACCGGCCGGGACACCATCGAGGCTTACTGTCTGGCCCACGGCCTGACGCCCGTGCAAGACTCCTCTAACCAGGACGTTACCCTGTTCCGCAACCGGCTGCGCCACGAGCTGCTGCCCCTGCTGGGCGAATACAGCCCGCAGCTCCGGCAGCGGCTGGGGCACACCGCCCGTCTTTTGGCCGCTGACTATGAGCTGCTAACGGCGCTGCGCGATGAGGCATGGTCGCAGGTGCTGCTGGCCGAGACGGCCGATTGGCTGCAGGTAGACCTGGCCGGTTGGCGGGCTTTGCCGCTTAGTTTGCGCCGCAGCACGCTGCGCCAGGCGGTGTGGCGGCTGCGCAGTTCGCTGCGCGATGTGGGCTTTGAGCCGGTGGAGCAGGCCCGGCGGGTGGCGGAAGATGGCCCGGCCGGGACGCAGGCTTCGCTGCCGGGCGGCCTGGTGCTGACGGTGGGCTATACGGAGTGGGTGCTGGCGCAGCCGGGGCGCTCTTTTACCCCGGCCGGGCCGCAAATTGCGCAGCCACGACCCTTGCCGGTTCCCGGCCGGGCCGCCCTGGTCAACGGCTGGCAAATCACGGCGGAATGGCTGCCGCAGGTGGATTGGGCCGCTGTGCGCGGGAATAGAGACCCTTTTGTGGCCTATCTATCGCCGGAGCAGGTTGCCGGCCTGCACGTGCGCGGTCGCCGGCCGGGCGAGCGCTTCCAGCCGTTGGGGCTGGCTGGCCATTCGGCGAAGGTGAAAGAGGTGATGATCAATCGCCGCATCCCGGCCGGGCTGCGGGCGCGCTGGCCGGTTGTGGCCCATGAGGGGCACATTGTCTGGCTGGTAGGGTGCATGATTGATGAGCGGGCGAAGCTGCCCCGGCCGGGGCCGGCGGTGTGGCTGCGCTGTCAATTGGCTGGCGGGCGTAGCGCCAGCGCAAAGCCATAAGATTTGGAGGCTAATCCCATGATGAAGAAATCTGTCTTGCTGTTTGTCGTTGGTTTGCTGCTGTTGTTGGCCGCCTGTGGGCCAAAAGAACCGGAAAAGCTGGTCCTGGCCACCACCACCAGCACGGCCGATTCTGGCCTGCTGGAGGCGATCTTGCCTGACTTTGAGGCGAAGTATAATGCCACGGTGGACGTGGTGGCTGTGGGTACCGGGCAGGCTATTGCCCTGGGCGAGGCGGGGGATGCCGATGTGATCCTGGTCCATGCGCGGGAGCGCGAGGATGCTTTTGTGGCTGATGGCTATGGCATCAACCGGCAGGATGTGATGTACAACGATTTCATTATCCTGGGGCCGGCGGACGACCCGGCCGGGATTCGAGGACTGAGCGACGTGGCCGAGGCGATGGCCAGGATTGCCGCGGCCCAGGCCCCGTTCATCTCCCGGGGCGATGATTCGGGCACGCACATTCGCGAGCTGAGCCTGTGGGAAGCGGCCGGGATTGTGCCGGAGGGGGATTGGTACCAGTCCATTGGGCAGGGTATGGGGGCGACGTTGACCGTGGCCGATGAGCAGCAGGCCTACACTGTCAGTGACCGGGGCACCTACCTGGCCCGGCTGCCAGAAGGATTGGGCCTGGAGCTGCTGGTTCAGGGAGACGAACGGCTGCTGAATCCCTATGGTGTGATTGCGGTGAACCCGGAGCTGCATCCCAATGTGAATGCTGACCTGGCGGAGAAGTTCATCGAATGGCTGATCTCGCCGGAGACGCAGGCGATGATTGATGGGTTCCAGATCAATGGCCAGCAGTTGTTTTTTGCCACGGCAAGTCAATGACTTGTCGGGCCAGCGGCTGCCGGCCTTGATGCAGTGGTCGCGGCCCGGCCGGCGGAGAGCTCATGTTTTCCTCAGCATTAAGCGAGGCGGTGCGGCTGATTTTTAGCGGCGACCCGGCCTTGTGGGAGATTGTCGGGCTGTCGCTGCTGGTCAGTGGGTCGGCGCTGTTGATTGCCGCGTTGGTGGGCATCCCGGCCGGGGCGTGGCTGGGGCTGCGCCGTTTTCGTGGCCAGCGCTGGATTACCGCCTCTATTTACACGGGCATGGGTTTCCCGCCGGTCGTGGTGGGGCTGGTCGTCTACCTGCTGCTGTCGCGCCAGGGGGTGTTGGGCGGGCTGGATTGGTTGTTTACGCCGCCGGCCATGATCCTGGCCCAGGTGATTTTGGCGCTGCCACTGATTGTGGGGGTGACCATGACTGCGGTGCGCGGTGTGGGCAGCGAGCTGCGCTTGCAGTTGCGCTCGCTGGGGGCGACGGAATGGCAGATGACGCGCACCATCTTGCACGAGGCGCGCTTTGGCGTGATTGTGGGGCTGGTGGCTGGCTTTGGCGCAGCCATCAGCGAGGTGGGCGCGGTGATGCTGGTGGGCGGCAACATTGAGGGCCGGACCAGGGTGCTGACCACGGCGATTGTGCTGGAGACGCGGCGCGGCAACTTTGACCTGGCGCTGGCGCTGGGCATTATCCTGCTGGGCCTGGCTTTCCTGGCCAATGTGCTGGCGGTGCGCTTGCAGGTAGAGGCGTAGGTCTATGACGGTCGGTGAAGCGGTGGTGTATTCCTTGCGCGGGGTGACGCAGCGGTATGGGACGCGCGAGGTGCTGTCTATTGAGCAGTTGGCTGTGCGCCGGGGTGAGATTCTGGCCCTGGTGGGGCCGAGTGGCGCGGGCAAGAGTACGCTGCTGCGCCTGCTGGGATTCTTGGAGTCCCCGGCCGGGGGGGAGCTAACCTATGCCGGCCAGGTGGTCGACGCCGACTGGCCTGACCTGGCGACCCGGCGGCGGGTGACGATGGTTTTCCAGCGGCCCCACTTGCTGCGGCGCTCGGTGGCCGAAAATGTGGCTTATGGGCTGCATTTGCGCGGCAATGGGCAGGCGGGGGCGCTGGTAGGGCAGTTGCTGGCGGATGTGGGACTGTCGGAGTTGGCCAACGCCCCGGCCGGGACCCTGTCTGGCGGTGAGATGCAGCGGGTGGCGCTGGCGCGTGCTTTGGTGCTGCAGCCGGAGGTGCTGCTGCTGGACGAGCCTACGGCCAACCTGGACCCCTACAACATCCGCCTGATTGAGGAGATGACCCGCCAGGTGAACGAGGCCCAGGGGACGACGGTGGTCATTGTGACCCACAACATCTTTCAGGCCCGCCGCCTGGCGCAGCGCGTGGGGCTGCTGCTCAATGGCCGGCTGGTGGAGGTGGCCCCCACCGCCGATTTCTTCGACCGGCCGCAAATTCCCCAGACGGCGGCCTTTGTCCACGGCGAGATTATCTATTGAGGCGTTTGCGCGTTTTAGCGGGCTAGTATGCCGGCGAAAAAGGCAATCATCCGCTCTATAAACAGTGTGTCGGCGTAGCCGTTGAAGGTGTGGGGGGTGTTGTCGTAGGTGAAGCATTCGACGCTTTTGCCCAGGTCGCTGAGTTTCTGGCACAACTGCTCTGACCAGGCGGGGGGGACGATTTCGTCGTCCAGGCTGTGGTGGATGGCGATGGGGGTCTGGATGCGCTCCAGGTGGTAGATGGGGGAGATGGCGGGCAGCATCCCGGCCGGGGCGCTCAGTTCAAACACCGCCCCGGCGTCGCCGTGCCAGTCCCGGATCAGGCGGTAGTTGCGGTATTCGTCGCCGCTCATTGCGCCGTAGAGCACGGCCCCTTGCACTGCCGTGGGCCAGACGGTAATGGCGCGCAGCACGGCATTGCCGCCCATGCTGTGCCCCATCAGGAAGATGTGGTTGCTGTCGGCGCGGCGCAAGTAACCCAGGGGGTCCTGGCTCTGGTCCTGGACAATGGCGATGAGATTGAGCAGGTCGATGGCGTAGCCAATGCGGTAGGGGTTGGGGCCGCTGTCGGAGGGGGGGTAGTTGCGCAGGTTGGGATGGATGACCATGAAGCCTGCTTCGGTCAGGGCCGTGGCATAGCGCGTGCTGTACGCTTCCACTTCATATTCGTCGGACGGGATGTAGCCGTGGGCGATGATGACGACCGGGAATTGGCTGCCCTCATGGGGCACGCTGAGGAAGCCGTAAATGGTCAGGCCGTCGCTGGGATAGGTGATGAGGTAGCGGGTGTAAGTTTCGGTTTCTTCCAGCGTGTCGAGAATGGCCAGCTCGCCGCCGCCGTAGGGGCGGGCGGCGAGGGCGGCGATGGTCAGGGGCGCGTAGGGGTTGGGGGTGCTGGTGGCCGTTTGCGGGCTGTGGGTGGCTGTAAGTGGGGCGTTGGTGGGTGGTGGGGGGCTGGTGGCGGCCGACGTCCGGCCTGGGCTGGTGGAGGGGAGGCTGGGCGTGTCTGCTGGTGATTGGCGGCTGGTTACGTGGGGTGGGCCAATCGTTCCCTGCGGCCTGTTGAAGGTGGCCTGGGTGCAGGCGGTGAGGTAGAGGAGTAGGATGAGGAACCCCGGCCGGGGCAGCCAGCCGCGCCAGTGACCCATCAGCAGCGCCCCCTATGCCGGCTGTGGCAATTGGGCAAGCTGCTTTTCCAGGTCGGCCACATCCTGCCGCAGGCGGGGCAGGCCGGGCGTGATGGGGGCGCGCTGCAAATCATCCTTTAGGGCGGTGAGCGCCTTGCTCATTTTTCGCATTTGGCCAAAGATGATTTGCGCGTCTTCCTCGTGCCCTTCTGCCATCAGGGCGGCCCCCAGGTAGTAGTGGGCCAGCAGGTCCAGCTGGGGGTTGGGGAGCTTCAGTTTTACGGTTAGTTCCAGACGGGGGATCGCCGGGGCCATCTCGCCTAACTGGTAGAGGGATGCGCCCAGGTAGAAGTGGTTCAGGGCGTCTTTCCCGTTTAGGCGGGCGGCCTCGCTAAAAGCCTCTTTGGCCTCGCTGTAGCGGGTTTGCCAGTAGAGGACCTGCCCCAAGATGGCGTGGGTGCTGGCCTCCTGAGGGCGCAAGGCGATGGCCTGCCGGGCGTCTGCTTCGGCGGCGGCGTGGTCCGGCCGGGTGTAGTTGATCAGCGCCCGGACGTAATACGCCTCCCATCGTTCCGGGCGGGCGGCAATGGCCCGGCCGGCAAAATCCTGCGCCTCGTCCAGTTTGCCGGCCTGGTAGAGGCGGACGGCTTTGTCCACAAAGGGGGGCATCAGTCGCCGGCGCAGCAACTGCAGGATGAGCAGACCCACGGCAAAGGCCAGCCCGGTGAACAGGATTTGCTGGGTGACGAAGAAGGTGATGAAGGCCAGGCCCAGGGGGATGATATACAGGAGTTGAAGGCGTTTGTCCATGGGGGTGGTTTATCCTGCTAGAGGGGAATGGCGGGTGCTTTGGGGCAGTGGCTTAGCAGTTCCGGTCCATCTTCGGTGAGTAGAATCAGGTCCTCGATGCGCACGCCGCCCCAGTCGGGGAGGTAGATGCCCGGCTCGACGGTCAGGATTACCCCGGCCGGGATGATGCTGTGGGCCAGGGAATGGGCCAGGCGCGGCCCTTCGTGGATGTCTAGCCCCAGGCTGTGGCCCAGGCCGTGGCCGAAGTGCTCCCGGTGCCCGGCCGCGGCAATGGGGTCACGGGCCAGGGCGTCGATGGCCTGGCTGGTCATGCCTGGCCGTATCCCGTCCAGGACGGCGCTTTGCGCCTGGTGGACAAGCTGGTAAATGGCCTGGTAGTCGGCGCTGGGGTCGTGGCCCAAATAGAAGGAGCGGGTCAGGTCGCTCTTGTAGCCGTCGATTTCGGCGCCCATGTCTACCACCAGGGCATCGCCTGGTTGCAGCAGACGTTCGCCCGGCCGGTGGTGGGGCAGCGCGGCATGGGGACCAGAGGCCACAATCACTTCAAAGGCCAGGGCTGTGGCCCCAGCTTCGCGCATCCGCTTTTCTAGCTCCCAGGCCAACTGGCGTTCGCTCATTCCCGGCCGGGCCAAAGCGGGCACCTGGGCCATTACCTGGTCGGTAATCGCGGCCGCCCGGCGGATCAGGGTCAGCTCGGCCGCGTCTTTTTGTTCGCGCAGCCGCTCCACCGTCACTGGCAGGTGCACCCAGTTCAGCCCCTCGGCCTTGCGAGCCAGCTCGGTCAGCCCGCCGACGGTCAGGTGGTTGGCTTCAATGCCGATGATGGCGGCGCCGCTTTCGGCCAGCAGGTGGGCCAGTTCGCGTTCGGGGGGCTGCTGCCGGTACAGGCTGAAGGTGGGGGCCTGGGCGGTGGCCTGTACCCAGTAGCGGAAATCGGTGGCCAGGAAGGCGGACGTGGCGGTGATGAGCAAGCTGCCGGCGGAACCGGTGAAGCCGCTGAGCCAGCGGCGATTGCTGGCACTGGTGATGAGCAGGGCGTCTACCTGCCATTGGGGCAGCAGGGTACGGGTGGCGGCCAGGCGGGAAGTGTAGGTGTCTATGGTCAAGATTCGTCCTTTCGAGGCTGTTGGTTAGCGTTCTGGTGCAACTGTGGTGACGCGGAGGCGGCCCCGGCCGGGCATTACGCGGCCGACAACGACCCCGGCCGGGCAGGCGGCCAGAAACGGGGCTACATTTTGCGGTGGCAGGGCGATTAGCAGCCCACCGGAGGTTTCCGGCGTCCACAGCATGTCCTGGTAGAGCAGGCTAATGTCTGGGCTGAACTGCACGTGCGGGGCAAAGTAGTCCAGGTTGCGCCCCATGCCGCCGGGGAAGGCCCCGGCCGCGCCGTAGCGGGCCGCACCGGGCAGCCAGGGCAGTTGGTCTAGATTGAAGTGGAAATCGACGCCGGCCTGGCTGGCCATTTCCTGGGCGTGCCCCAGCAGGCCAAAGCCGGTGATGTCGGTCATGCCGTGGGCCTCGGCCAGTTGGGCGGCTTCGGCGGCCTGGCGATTGAGGGTCTTCATGCTGGCTGTGGCGGCGGCCACGTCGCCGGGGTCTGCGGTGCCTTGCTTGAGCGCGGTGGTGACGACCCCACTGCCCAGGGGTTTGGTGAGGATCAGGCTGTCTCCCGGCCGGGCACCCCCTTTTTTCTTTACCAGGGCAGGGTCGATGAGGCCGGTGACCGCCATGCCGTACTTCGGCTCTTTGTCGTCCACGCTGTGGCCGCCGACGACCACGCCGCCTCCTTCGGCCATCTTTTCGGCTCCGCCACGCAGAATCTCGCGCAGGATGGTCCGGTCCAGGTTGGCCGGGAAGGCCACGAGATTGATGCCAAACAGGACTTTGCCACCCATGGCGTAGATGTCGGACATGGCGTTGGCAGCGGCAATCGCCCCAAAGTCGTATGGATTGTCGACGATGGGTGGGAAGAAGTCGGTGGTGGTGACCACGGCTTGCTGCTCGTTCAGCCGGTACACGGCGGCATCGTCGGCCTTGTCCAGACCGACCAGCAGGTCGGGGTAATCTTCCGGTTTGAATATCTCGCGTAATGGCTGCAGCACGTGCGCCAGTTCGGCCGGGCCGAGCTTGGAGGCTCAGCCGGCGCAGGAGGCGAGGGTGGTTAGCCGTATCTCTTCACGAGTCATCTGAATCTCACTCCACAAGTTGTGTGGTTGGGCCTGCCCCCGGCCGGGGGCGGCGCTGATGTGCCGTGAGTATACCGAAGCCCTACGACCTGGCAATGATCCGGCTGGGAACGGCTGCCAGCGATTGACGGTGCCGGTCGGGGGGTTATAATGCGAGTACTGTTATCAACTTGTGCAGAGCGCTGGCCCGGTGTCATGGGCTGGCGGGGAAATTGGCTCTTGGTGAAGACAACGCGTCCTTTGGCTCAGTTTGAAGCGATGGCCCAGCGGCTGGTGGAAGGTTCGTTCGGGCGTTTTTTGGGGGGGCAGTTGGCACCGGCGGAGATTACCGGCCAACTGCTGCGGGCTGTGGAAGACAGTCAGCAGGGTGGATACGTGGCCAACGTTTACCAGCTTTTTCTGGCTGCGGATGACCTGGCGGTGGTGGATGAGACTTTGCCCGGCCGGTTGGCGGATGTGGTGCGGCAGGTGGTGGCCCAATCCGGCCGGGTGGCTACGGGCGAGATTGCGCTGCGACTGCTGGCGGATGACCGGCTGCGGCGCGGGCAGTTTTGGGTGCAGGCGCTGCACGAGCGGGAGGAGGAAGACACTACGGTTGTCCAGACGGCCGATGCCCAGTTCACGGACCGGGTGCTGCAGGCGTTGGATGCTTTTGTGATTGTGGATGGCCGGCGGCACATCGCCTTGACCCGGCCGTTGATGACTATTGGCCGGCAGGTGGAGAACGATATTGTGGTGGAATCGCCGCTGGTTAGCCGGCAGCATGCCCATTTGCGCTGGCGCTATGGGCATTTTGTGCTGTATGACGTGGGCAGCCGCGGCGGCACCTTGGTAAACGGGAATCCGGTCCAGGAGTGGGTGCTGCGGCCAGGGGATGTGATTATGCTGGCCGGCCGGGTGCCGTTGATTTATGGTGAGGGGCTGGAGCGGCGTGAGGAGCTGCCGCCCCGGCCGGAGGGGGAACAGGACACGATGGTCTATCCACGGTTGAGTTGAGGTTATGAGCGCGGCGCTGTTTCTCTTTTTGCTGCGGCTGGCCAGTGCGCTGGTGCTGCTGGCCTTTATGGGCAGCCTGGCCTGGTTTATCTACCGCGATATGCGGCAGACGAGTCGTGTCTTGGTGAGCGGCCGGCGCGCTTATGGCTATTTGCAGGTGATTGCCGGTGGGGTGGCCGACCCGGCCGGGGAGGAGTTGGCCGGGGCGGATGGCTTGCCGGCGGTGGCAACGCGCTTTCCGCTGCTGCCCGTGACGAGCATTGGCCGGGCGGCCAGCAACAGCATTGTGTTGAATAACAGTTACATTTCCAACGAGCACGCCCTGCTGACTTTGCGTGGCCAGCAGTGGTGGCTGCAGGATTTGAACAGCCGCAACGGGACGCTGCTGAACGGCATCTTGCTGACGGAAGCGACCGTGGTCTCGCCGGGGGATGTGATTGCGGTGGGCGGGCTGCAACTGCGCCTGGAACTGCCTCATATGGACCCGGCCGGGTTGGATGGAGAGGAGAATGGCTGATCGCTGGATTCAAACTGCGGCGGGTGGGGCGCTGCTCAGCGGCCTGATATTGTTGGCGGCCCTGGCTGTAGGTCTCTACAGCCAACTGGAAGAGAGTGTGGAGTTCTTGATGCTGCTGGCGATGGTGCCGTTGTTCCCGGCCGGGATTGCTGTGCACCGTTTGCTTGGTCCGTACCGGCCGCGCGCCAGCCGCTGGCTGCGTTTCATTGGCTTGCTGGGCACGTCGGTCTTGCTGGTTTCGCCGGTGGTGGCTTTGCTGCTGGCGGTGCTGAACCGCACGGCCACGGCGCTTGGCCCGATCTTGATGGGCTTGATGGGGTTGGCGGGTGTGTGGCAGGTGGGCATTGCCTGGCTGGGCTGGCGCACGAAGCAGTTCCCGGCCGGGTTGGTGCTGGCGGCGCTGCTGTCTGGCGGTAGTTGGGTCATTATTATCAGCAGCACCCTGGCCCAGATGGGCGGGCTGACCTGGACTGGTGGCCTTAGCAGTTTTCTGGGCTTGAATGTGCTGGTTTGGGGGGTGTCCCATCTGGTGTTTACTTTGGGGCTGGCCTGGTTTTTGTGGCGTCACCGGTGGCCGGTTGAACCCGGCCGGGTGGATGCGGATGCACTTCAAGGAGGTGTTGAATGGAGTTAGGGTTGCAGAATCGCGCCGCCCTGGTGGCGGCTTCGACCAAGGGGCTGGGGTTTGCTCTGGCGCAGGAATTAGTGCGCGAGGGGTGCCGGGTGATGATTTGCGGGCGGGACGCGGCGCGCCTGGAGGCGGCTGTGGTGCGCTTGCGGGCGCAGTTGCCCGCCAACGGCGAGGCGGCGGCGGTTGCCGGCCTGGCAGTTGATGTAATGGACCCGGCCGGGGTGCAGCAGTTGGTGGAGCACGCGGTGGCGGTGTTTGGCGGCCTGGACATTGTGGTGACGAATGCCGGCGGCCCGGCCGGGGGCACCTTCGACACGACTGCCCAGGCGGATTGGGAGCGGGGCGTGCAGTTGACACTGATGAGCGCGGTACGCCTGATCCGGGCGGCGCTGCCCTATTTGCGGCAGAGTGATGCGGCCAGCATCCTGGCCATCACCAGTATCTCGGTGAAGCAGCCGATTGCCGGCTTGCTGTTGTCGAATGTGATCCGGCCGGCGGTGGCCGGGTTGGTCAAGGCGCTGTCGCAGGAGCTGGGTCCGGAAGGGATCCGGGCCAATGCGATTTTGCCCGGCTGGACGGAGACGGAGCGCGTGGGCGAGATTCTGGCCTACCGGGCGCAGGTTAACGGCAGTTCGCCGGCGGTGGAACGGGATAAGATTACGGTGAGCATTCCCCTGGGGCGCATGGCCCGGCCGGAGGAGTTTGGCCGCGTGGCCGCTTTCATGGTTTCGCCGGCCGCTAGCTACCTGAACGGCGTGATGCTCCCGGTGGACGGCGGCAGTTATCAGGGCTTGCTTTAAGGCTTTGGGCCGGACCATCCCTCATCTGAGTCCAATCTTCCGTTAACATCTTTCATAGATTGAGCGAGTACACTGTTCTTTAATCGTCACGATAGTTTTTGGCTGCTGGTGTGCGTGCTGCCCTGTGACGCAGGCCGCCGGCTAACGATTTGTAAAGGATACAATATGGGCTCCTCAATCAAGCTATTCTCCATCTGGGACATCGACATCCGGGTCCACATCACTTTTCCCCTCATTCTGTTGTGGGCGGCTTTTCAGTTTGGCACCATTACCGGGAATCTGAGCGGGGCCTTGTTTGGGGTGGTGGCCATCTCCCTGCTCTTTGTGCTGGTGACCTTGCATGAGCTGGGACACAGCTATGCGGCGCTGCGCTACGGCGTGCCGGTGAAGCAGATTGTGCTGTCGCCTATTGGTGGGGTGGCTCAGTTGGCGAGTATCCCCGACAAACCGCTGCAAGAGTTTGTGATTGCCATTGCCGGACCGCTGGTGAATGTGGTTATTGCCGTGCTGATGGGCGCGGTGGTGGTGCTGTTTGGCCTGCCGGTGACCAACCCCATGGCTGTCCTGACCGGTCTGAGCGTAGGCGGCTTCACTTTGCTGGCGCTGTTTTCCTATGTGTTTGTCTACAACATTTTCCTGGCGGCGTTCAACCTGATCCCGGCTTTCCCGCTGGATGGCGGGCGCGTGTTCCGCGCGTTGCTGGCGATGCGCCTGAACTACGTGACGGCCACGAACATCGCTTCGGCGGTGGGCCGGGCGTTTGCGGTGGCCCTGGGGATTTATGCCTTTTTCACTGGGGGCATCTTCCTGGTTCTGATTGCGGTGTTTGTTTACATGGCGGCCGGCCAGGAAGCGGCCTATGTGCGGATGCGCAGTGTGCTGCGTGGCTATACGGTGCAGCAGATCTATTCGGCCGAGGTGCATCGCATCCCGCCGTCTTACACCATCCAGCAGGCGTTTAACCTGATGGCGTTCACGGGGCAGTCGGCCTTGCCGGTGACATTTGATGAGCAGTTGGTGGGCATTGTGACCCGGCCGGGGCTGTTGGCGGCCATGCGCCAGTTCCCTCCGTATGCCACGGTGGACGAGGTGATGCTGGCCAATGTCCGGCCGGTGGACCTGACCACGGACCTGTACGACGTGCAGCAGCGCATGGCGGAGGAGCAGGCCGAGGCGCTGCCGGTGACCGGCAATGGGCGCTTTATGGGCCTGATTAGTGCTCGCCAGGTGAATGAGCTGCTGCGCTGGCTGCGGGCTACGCCGCAGCCCACACCGCATGTCCAAGGCACCTGAGCGCGGCGGCCTTCGACTGGCTCAGGCCCCGCTCGGCTGAGCTAAAGAGATAACAAAAAGGACGGTTCACAGACCGTCCTTTTTTTGTGTAATTGTGGGGAAAGGGGTGGCTCAGGCGCGGCGGCGGCGGAGCAGTAGGAAGACAAGCAAGAGGACGCCGCCTAGAATGACCGCCGGCACCCAGGGGGGTGGGGGCGGCACGGTGGCCGGTAGTTCGGCCGGCGGTACCTTGGCGGACTGCCAGTCGACGGCGGCAGCTTTGCTGTCCGCTGTCAGGGCGTCGGTGAAATCTGCGCCGTGGACGTTCACGGCCATCAGCCGGCTGCCGGTGAGGTCAGCCCCGGTCAGGTTGGCATCGCTCAGATTGACGCCGGTGAACTTGGCTGAGGTCAGGTGCGCACCGGGCAGGGCTGCGCCTTGCAGGTTGACTCCGGCCAGGGTGGCCGAATCGAGGTTGGCCCCGGAGAGATCGACCTCTTTCATCTCGGCTCCGGCGAAGGTGGCGTTGGCCAGGTTGGCATTGGTTAGTTGGGCGCCGGCCATTCTGAGGTTGGTGAATTTGACCCCAGCGAGGTCGATGCCGGTGAGATCGGCCCCGGTCAGGTCATGTTCTTTCTTGATTCTCTCGACGACTTCTTCGCGCGTGGCGAGTTTGAAGGTGCCATTTCCGTCTGCCATAGGGGGATACTCCTTTGCCGGCCCCGGCCGGGTTGGTGACCGGGCGGGGGCTCGTGGCCATGTCTATTGGGGTGAAGGTTGGATGGTGCAGCCGGTATCTGTTTGTGGTCTGTCACCTGGAAATCATTGTACCATATTCCCGGCCGGGAATTGTGAGTGGTTGATGATGAGCGGTGGGTGGGGAAAAGAAAAGCGGGTTCGCCCCGGCCGGGGAACCCGCTTGCTTGTACCTTGCGATGATGAGAAGTGAGTTACCCGGCCGGGGCGCGACGGCTGGCGAGCAGGTAGCTGACCGCCAGAATGAACATCACGGTGATGATGGCCGCTGAGACCAGGCAATACTGGCAGAAGGCGTGAATCACAAACATCTCTTGCAGGGTGAGGAAGGCCGTGAAGGCAAAGCCCAGACTGAGCACACCGATCATCAATTCGGCCATATTTTCTTCCACGATGGGCAACCAATCCTTCAACCAGGTCAGCAAAAAGATGGTGATATAGCCGATCAGGCCGATGAGGGCGACCGGGATGCCCTGGATGGCTGAATAGGGTGAGGCCGGACCGCTGACCTGGCCGCAGTCGAAGAACTCGTTGACGCCGCAGGCCGGAAAAACGGCGGCCTTGTGAAACAGCCAGAGGTAGTAAGCCACAAACATGCCCGCCACCGATAGGAGCTGGATGATTCTGATTTGCCAGTCGTTTGTGCGGATTTGCATTTTTTATTGCCCCAGGCGCGGCTCAATAAGCTGCTGAATCTGTTGGAAGGAGCCGATGTTGGTGTATACCTGGCCATCTATGACGAACGAAGGCGTGGAGTTGACGCCGGCCAGGCGGACGGCATCCAGGTTGGCATTGACATCGCTGCGAAACCGGCCTTCCTCCAGGCATTGATCTAATTTATCCAGGTCCGCGCCGATTTCTTCGGCGACCTGGTCAAAGCCGGCGCGCTGGAAGGCGACGTCGCTGGTCTGGATGCGGAACATGCCCAGGTGGAATGGGTAGAAGAGGTCGCCGGTGGTGTCTTGATCGGCGATGCACAGGGCGGCCATGGAGGTAGGGACGGAGCGGGATTCGAATTGGGGTAGGGAGTAGGGTAAGTGCACCCAGCGGACCTGGCCGGTGTTGACGTAGGTCTCGCGGATCTGATCGGCTACGGTGAGGTTGAAGTTGGCGCAGGCGGAGCAGGCATAATCGGAGACTTCGATCACGGTGACGGGGGCGTTTTCGTCTCCTTCGAAGACGCAGCGCTGGGGATTGCTGTTGCAGTAATCGAGCAGGTTCACCGGCTCGGGCTGCTGCAGCGAGAGGTAGAGCAGGGCAAACAGAGCGACGACGCCGGCGACAATAACGCCGCCTATGAGATACCAGTTGGTGCCTTTTTGGGCTGCCTTGGGGGTTGCCTGGCGTTTGACTACTTTGGCCATTGAGACTTCTCCTTCGATGGGTGTGATTGTCTTATCCCGGCCGGGGAAAGACGGCGTTTTGTCGGATCCCGGCCGGGGTCTGCTACCAGAATACCTGCCCGGCCGGTGTCGTTTGGCCGAGCAGGGGCATATTTTACCGAAAGTTGCGGGTAAGGGTAGCGGCAAGGGCGCGCCGGGCTACCCCTTTTTTGGTTTACTCATCTTGCAGCGCCGCTTCCGGCCGGGGGCGGAACTGGGTTTCGTAGAGCGAGGCGTACAGACCACCCTGCGCCAGCAGCGCCTGATGGTTGCCCTGCTCCACCAGGTGGCCCTGATCCAACACCAGGATCAGGTCGGCGGCCAGGATGGTGGCCAGCCGGTGGGCAATGACCAGGCTGGTGCGCCCCTGCATCACCCGCTGCAGCGCCTCCTGGATGAGCGCTTCTGACAGCGAGTCCAGGTGCGAGGTGGCTTCATCCAGCACCAGGATGCGCGGGTCTTTGAGGATGACGCGGGCGATGGCCATGCGCTGCCGTTCGCCGCCGCTCAGCCGGTAGCCACGCTCGCCCACCACTGTCTCGTAGCCATCGGGCAGGCTGGCGATGAAGTCGTGGATGTTGGCGGCGCGGGCGGCGGCGATCATTTCGCTGTCGCTGGCCCCCGGCCGGGCATAGAGCAGGTTGGCGCGAATGGTGTCGTAGAATAGATAGGTATCCTGGGTGACCATGCCGATATTGGCCGATAGCGAGGCCAGGGTAACGTCTTGAATGTCCTGGCCGTCGATGAGCACCCGGCCGGTGTCCGGGTCGTAGAGCCGGGGAATAAGGTAGGTGATGGTCGTCTTACCGGCCCCGCTGGGGCCAACCAGGGCCACAAGCTGGCCGGGCTTGATGTGGAAGCTGACCTCTTGCAGGGCCATGCGCCGCTGAGGGGCCGGCATCTCAGAGTCAGGCTCCTCTGGTTTGTTGTCCTCATCCAGCAAGGGTAGCTGGCCGGGCGTCGCGTGACCGTTGCTCTCGGCTTTTTGTTTGCCGCGCTTCAGGTGGGCAGCGCTGCCGCCCCAGGTGAAGCGGGCAACTTCCTCCAACCCGGCCGGGGTCTGTTCATCGACCTTGGCATAGGCAAAAGAAACATGGTCGAAGGCAAGCTCCCCCTGCACAGTGGGTAGATGCCGGGCATTGGGCTTTTCCTGGATTTCCACGGGGATGTCCAGGGCTTCAAAGACGCGCTCGAAGCTCACCATGCTTTGGGCAAACTCCACCGGAGCGTTGGTGATGGCCATGAGCGGCCCGTAGAGCTGCGAAAGATACGCGCCAAAGGCCACGATGGTGCCCACGGTGAATTCGCCGCGCAGCACCAACAGACCGCCTACCCAGTAGACGGCCGCCGTGCCTACCGCCCCAATCACACTGAGCATGACAAAGAACCAGCGCCCGACCACGGCCGAACGGACACCGATATCCCGTACTTTGGCCGCTTCGTGGCTCAGGCGACCCATCTCGTGTTGCTCGCGGCCAAACAGCTTCACCAGCAGCGCGCCGCTGACGTTCAGCGTCTCGTTCATGACCGCATTCATCTCAGCATTGTGCTCCATGGATTGGCGGCGCAGGCGGCGCAAGATGCGGCCCACACGGCGGGCCGGCAGGATGAAAAGCGGCAGAATGGCCAATCCCAAGATGGTCAGCCGCCACTCCAGGGCGATCATGACCGCCAGGGTCAGGACGACCTGGAAGACGTTGGAGATGATGGTGACGAGGGTGCCGGTAACGGCCCCTTGCGCGCCGACCACGTCGTTGTTCATGCGCGACATTAGCTCACCGGTGCGGGTGTTGGTGAAGAAGCGCAGCGACATGCGCTGCATGTGACCATACAGCGTGCGGCGCAGGTCGTAGATGATGCCTTCGCCTACCTGAGAGCTGATGCTGCGCTGCAAGACGCCGATGGCCCCATTGACCAGGGGAATGCTGATCAGGCCCAGGGCCAGCCAGGTGAGCAGGCGTTGATTGCCTTGTGGCAGGGCAACGTCGATGAGCTGGCGGGTGAGTAAGGGTGAGAACAGGCCGATGAGGGAGCTGATGAAGATGGTGATGAGGAGCCAGAAGACCTTCCACTGGTAGGGTCGGGCAAACTGCCAGACGCGCCCCAGGAGTTCGCGGGTGACGTAGGGACGGTCTTGTTTTTCGTCGTGGCTGATGTAGGCCCACCAGCCGCCACCGTGAAAGCCCATATTTTCCTTCCTGGCAGGCTGCGCAGCCCAAAGAGGGCGCTTGCGCGCTGGCACTGATGTGGGGGCGTGACCTGCGGCTAGAAATGTGGTGTGGATTGGTCGCAATAATCCGCGCTTTGCTGCTTATTGTCAATCTTGTTGGCCCCGGTTTGGGGCAATGCTATGGCCAATGTGATGGAGCGATGGTTTTGAGGCCGGCCAGGCGTTGGTGGGAATACGGGATTAGCGCCCCGGCCGGGGGTGGTGGGAGGAAGGCAACAAAAAAAGGTCGTCTGCGCTGTAGCCAGCAAAACAGACGACCTTTTGCTAATCATTGTCGAGTCTTTGGGGATTCAGCGGCGCATGGGGTGGAGACCCGGCCGGGGAACCCCAAAGTACCAACCTACACAATTACCAGCGATTGCCGCCGCCACTTGAATAGTCATTGCGCTTGCTATTGCGGTTTGAGCCTTTACGCTGACCACCGCCGCTGCCACCACGACCACCACCGTAGCCGCCGCCCCGCTCTTCTTTTGGTCTGGCCTCATTGACGCGCAGATTTCGCCCGTCCACTTCTTTGCCGTCCAGTGCCGCGATGGCTTTGTCGGCCGCCGATGCCGGCATTTCGACAAAGCAAAAACCTCGGAACTGGCCGGTATCACGGTCTGTGATCATCGCAATGGATTCAACAGTACCATACGCAGCGAATAACTCGCGCACCTGGTCTTCAGTTGCCTGAAAGGCCAGGTTTCCCACATAGATTTTCTTGGCCAACGAACATTCTCTCCAGAGTATTATTTGCCATGATACGACCACGCAATTGCGTGCGCAACATGGACACGGTGGATAAAAAAAGTAATTTGCTCAACGAGTGGGGGCAATGCGGTTAACCAAAGGCCGCAGGTTGCAGCTCCAGGAAATTGAGTCAATACAATCGCCTACTAGAATAACCTATTCGCCGAAGAATGTCCAGTTTCCTGCGGGCTCTCATTGCTGTCTCATTACAATCGCTCTTGAAACGGCCAGCGCGTATAGCTCCGGCCCGGATTTGGTGGCATAATTGACGATTGTTGGTGGCGTGGCCGCCGGGAATTGTGACCGATAACTGTATTGTAAGGTAAGCCTGCCATCATAATACCTGTTACGCGTGCGCCGGGCGTGGTTGTTGGTTGTCATCTGGCTGCGGCCCGGCGCGTTTATGTTGTTATGGCATGGGTCTCACCGGTACTATAGACAGGCGAGGGCAATTATAACGGTACAAGTGGAGCGCAAATGATACGACTTATTCTTCTCCGACTACTTGAAAGCTATTTTCGCCATCGCTGGCTTTATCTGCTGCCGATTGTCCTGATGAGTGCCCTGGCGCTGCTTTCAGTATTGAATGCTCGACCGAAGTATCAGGCTGATGGCGTGCTTTATGTGCAGGCGGATTCGCTGCTCTCTTCGCTGACCGACGTACGGGCGAACAGCGCGTCGTGGTGGGTTACGCCGGCCCAGGCAACCATGGGCGACTTGAATGAACTGCTGCAAACGGATGCATTTATCCGCTCTGTCATTCGGCCGACCAAGCTTGAGGCGGAGATGGATCAGGGACCTGATGTGGTGAATAACATCTTGCAGGAGACGCGCAAGAACATTTGGGTTTATCCGGTGGGGGATAATCATTTGCAGGTGGTGGCTACCAGCGAAGACCCACAAGTTGCCTTTGAGCTGGTGAATGCGACGGTTGAAGGTTATCTTCAGTGGCAGATTAATGCCAAGCGGGCGGATAGCCAGACGGCGCAATCGTTTTTTGAGGATGTGATTCAGACGTATGAGACGGAGCTGGCCGATGCGCGTGACGCGATGCGTGTTTACCTGGAGGCGCATCCTGAACCAGTGCGGGGCACGCGTTCTGGTATTGAGCAGTTAGAAGTAACCCGCTTGCAGAGTGCCATTGACCTTGCGGCTTCCCGTTATGCCAGCGCGCTGGATAAGGAAGAGAACACGCGATTGGCCATGGCGCAGATTGAGAGCGAGATGCGCCAATCCTATCTGCTGATTGATGCGCCGATCTTGCCGGACCGGCCGGTGGTGTCGTTGAGGCAGACGGCGGTCAATATGGCCATTTTCGTGGCGGTGGGTGTGGTGATTTCCGGGGGGGCGATTGTGGGTGGCGCGCTGCTGGACCGTAGTTTCCGCTTCCCGGTGGATGTGGTTAGCCGGTTGGATCTGCCCGTGCTGACGATTGTGCCGGACACAACCCCTAAGATGAAACGCCGCTGGTTGCGCCGCCGCGCCCCGGCCGGGGCGGGTGCAGCCGCGGGTAGTACAACCCCGGCCGGGCGGCCAGCCTATACCGCCGCGCTGGTGGCCGAGTCTGAACCGTATGACGCCCCGCAGCAGGTAGACCCCGTCCATTAAGATGACCAGCCGACGAGTGACGGACCCGGCCGGGGTCTGGGAGCGTGCTGCTGCCCGCCGCCTACCGAAATGTCGCCGGCCGGAAGTAGTGTTGGCAAAGGTATCCCTACCGGTTAGAACCGGCCGGTAGGTGCGTGCATTCTACGGAGCAAGCCTGGCTATGAAACGAAAGAAGAAACAGCAACTAATAGAGCCGCCACTGCCACTGACGCTGTCGTCGATTGATGGCACCCCGGCGCACGTGTTTCCCAATGCCCAGGTGGAGAGCCTGCGGCAATTGTTGACCCGGCTGGATCAGAAGGAACAAGTTCCGGGACGCCTGGGGGTTGTGGCTGCGCTGCGCCAGGAGGGGGTGACGAACACGGCCATGGCGCTGGCGGCAACACTGGCCAACGATCAGCTGAAGCGGGTATGCGTGCTTGATCTAAACTGGTACTGGCCATCTGAGTCGCCGCTGGTAGCCCCGGATAACCCTGGCCTGGCGGCAGTCCTGGGCAACGAGGCCGCCCTGGAGGACGTGATTGCGCCGTCGGGGTGGTCGAACCTGGTGTTGATCCCGGCCGGGAAGCTAGCTCGCCCGAATCGACCCGTCATGGCCCGCAGCCAGGCTCTGCGTGAACTCCTCAATGAACTGGACCAGCGCTACGACCACCTCATCCTCGACATCCCAGCTATCCTGGCCACCAACGACAGCGTGCCCCTGGCCTCCTTGAGCGACGCTTGCTGCCTGGTCATTCGCCAGGGGGTAACCCCGGTGGAAGATGTTCGCCTGGCGCTTGATGAGATAGAGCACCTCACCATTCTGGGTACCGTGCTGAACCAGGCGCACTATGCTACGCCCGCGGTTATTCTGAAGTTCATTCCCACCAGATAGCAATGAAACTCTTTATTGCCTTTCTCTTACTTGTTTTCTTGGGCGGCATGTTCTTGTGGAAAGCCCCATCCCGGCAGCGATCCTGGCTTCTGCTGGGCCTTTGCCTGCTGCTTACTTTTGCCTACTACTTCCTGAACCAGATATAGTCCCGATCGCAGCATAAAGCCACATGATTTTGGACGTTGTTGCCAACAGCTTGAATGAGCATACGGTCCGCGCCAGGGTGTGGCGCGCCCGGCTGTTCTCGGCCGGCTGGTTGGGAACCACGCTGCTGCTGGCCTTGCTGATGGGCCTGTTCATGGTGCGGGGCGAGGCCAGCGTCGCTTCTTTGCTCTGGCTGGCATATCTGGCTGGTATTGTGGCCATCCTGTACCGGCCGCGTTATGGGCTGTATCTCATCATCTTCCTGGCGCTGGTTGGTGATGCCTCGCTGATGCCCTGGTATCCCTTTGTCAAGAACTTCTCCAGCCGTGAGTCGCTGCTCTTCGTCAACGATGCGCTCGTGATCAGTCCCATGGAATCTTACCTGGTTCTGATGTTGATCTCCTGGCTGGGGCGGGGGGCTATCCAGCGCAAGATCCAGTTCTATGTCAGCGATCTGTTCTGGCCGGCCATGCTGTTCCTGGGTTTTGCTATCTTGGGTCTGATCTATGGCCTGGGCACAGGCGGTAACCCGAACATTGGCCTGTGGGAGATCCGCCCCATTTTCTACCTGGTCTTGATGATGATCTTGACCAGCAATTTGCTGGAGCGGCGCGAGCACGTGACCAATCTTGTGTGGGCGGCGATGCTGGCCATATTTGTGGAAAGTCTGGTTGGCGATTGGTTCTTCCTGGTCACATTGGGAGCCAGCCTGGGTGGCGTGCAAGCCATTACTGAACATGGGGCGGCCATTCACATGAACACGATGTTTTTGTTGGCCATGGCCCTGTGGATCTTTGACTCGACCCCAGCCAGGCGACTGCTGCTGGCGTTGATGAGCCTGGTCGTCATGCTCACCTACATTGCCACGCAGCGCCGGGCAGCGTTCCTGACGCTGGCCATTGCCTTGCCGCTGCTGGCTATCTTTCTTTACCGGCAGAACCGGCGTGCTTTTTGGGTCCTTGTCCCGGCCGGGGGCATCATCGCCCTGGCTTACATCGCCACCTTCTGGAACAACCCTGGTGCCCTCGGGTTGCCCGCCCAGGCTGTAAAGTCAGTGATCGCCCAGAATCAGGCCAGCGCCGGCGACCAGGCCTCAAACATCTACCGGGAAATCGAAAACGTCAATACCGGCTTCACCATCCACCAGCACCCGCTGACGGGTGTCGGTTTTGGGCAGAAGTTCTACTTCATTGTGCCCCTACCAGACATTAGCTTCTTTTTATGGTGGGAGTATATGCCCCACAATTCCATCATTTGGATCTGGCTCAAAATGGGCGTAGGCGGTTTTGTGGCCATGCTCTACCTGGTGGGCCTGACGCTGCTGGTGGGTGTGCGGGTACTGCTGCGCATGCCGCGCGATGAGATGAGTGCCATTGCCCTGGTGGCCACGCTGTATGTGGTCATGCATTTCATCTACGCTTACGCGGATATTTCTTGGGATGCGCAAAGCATGTTGTATATGGGCATGATGATGGGCATACTGGCCAGCCTGGAACGGATCGTGGCCCGGCCGGTGCCCCCGCACCCCAAACGATGGCCCTGGCAGCCTGATCCTGTTCCCCCGGCCGGGCTGCTGCCCATCCCCAACGAGGTAGAACGTGGCTAAACTGCGCCAGGTGCTGCAGCAAGAACTGGCCGGTCTCCATCCCCGTTTGCGACTAGCACAGCTTCTATTGTGGCCACTGCCGGCCAATACCAGCAGCCACCTGCGGCGCGCCGTGTTGGCCGGCCTCGGCTTTGACATTGGTCAGGGCACCCGGCTCTTGGACATGCCAACCATCACCGGCCACAAAAAACTGGCTCAGTACCTGAGCATCGGCCGGCATTGCCAGCTTGGCACCGGCTGCTACTTTGAACTGGGCGCACCGATCCGGATCGGCGACGGTGTGGTGCTAGAGCACCAGGTCCTGCTGATGACCACCAGCCACGAGATTGGCCTGAGCGTGCGGCGAGCGGATCTGGCCTACGCCCGGCCGGTGACCATCGCAGATGGCGCCCGGCTGGGTGCGCGCAGCACCATTCTGCCCGGCGTGACCATCGGTGCCGGCGCCGTTGTGGCCGCCGGTGCGCTGGTGAACAAGGACGTCTTGCCCCATACCACCGTCGCCGGTATCCCGGCCAAGATCGTCCGCGAAACGGCAGACAGCCTGCCTGACCACGTTGCCTAAACCCACCAGGTAACCGGTGCATCTTCCCTATGGCAGGCTGGTTTGCAGGCCCATAGGTTGGGTGTGCCCCCGGCCGGGCGCGGACAAAATTAGAGGATCATGCGCGAACACTTCGCCAATCGCAATGTGCTAATCACCGGCGGCCTGGGCTTCATTGGCTCCAATCTGGCCGCGCGCCTGGTTGACCTGGGTGCGCACGTTACCCTGGTCGACAGCCTCATCCCCGAGTACGGTGGCAACCTCCACAACATCGCCGGCATTGCCGGCCAGGTGCGCGTGAATATCTCCGACGTGCGCGATGAGCACAGCATGCCATACCTGGTGCAGGGGCAGGATTACCTCTTCAACCTGGCAGGCCAGACCAGCCACATGGACTCCATGCAAAACCCCTTTGCCGACCTGGAGATCAACTGCCGTGCCCAACTCTCCATCCTGGAGACGTGCCGCAAAGTGAACCCCCAGATTCGCATAGTCTTTGCCAGCACGCGCCAGATCTATGGCAAACCCGATTACTTGCCGGTGGACGAAAAGCATTTGCTCCGGCCGGTGGATGTTAACGGCATCAATAAAATGGCCGGCGAGTGGTATCATATCCTCTACAGTAACGTTTACGGGATCAGCGCCTGTGCCCTGCGCCTTACCAACACCTATGGACCACGAATGCGCATCAAAGACGCCCGGCAAACCTTCTTGGGTATCTGGATACGCCGGCTGCTAGAAGGCCAGCCCTTTGAAGTGTGGGGCGGCGAGCAGTTGCGTGATTTTTCTTACGTTGATGATGCCGTAGACGCCTTCTTGCTGGCCGCAGTCAGCCAGGAAGCCACCGGCCACGTCTTCAACCTGGGCGGCGCGCCCATCATCAGCCTCCGGGAGCTGGCCGATCTCCTGGTGACGACCGCCGGCCGGGGTAACTATCAGGTGCGTAGTTATCCACCAGAGCGCCAGCGCATCGATATCGGCGATTATTATGCCGATGACACGCGCATTCGCCAGGTGCTGGGCTGGCGGCCACGTGTTTCGCTGGCTGATGGGTTGGCGCGCACCCTGGCCTACTACGAACAGGCCTTCCCATACTACCTTTGACTGGCAACCCGCCATCCGGAGACCAAAATGACCACTGCCATGCGCATAATGCCGGCCAACCCGGCCGCGAGCTACCAGGCCCACAAGGCGGCCATCGATGCCGCCATCCACCGGGTGTTGGACAGCGGCTGGTATATCTTGGGGGAGGAGGTGGCCGCCTTTGAAGCGGAATATGCTGCCTGGTTGGGTGTTAGCGACGTGATTGGCGTGGCCAACGGTACGGATGCCCTGGAGCTGGCGCTGCGCGCTGGCGGTGTGGGGCCGGGTGATGCTGTTTTTACGGTGTCCAACACGGCGGTGGCCACGGTTGCGGCCATTGAGCTGGTGGGTGCCCGGCCGGTGTTCGTGGATGTGGATGAAGCGACCTTCACCCTCTCCCCGGCCGGGTTGGCACAGGCGATCCACCAGGTACACAGCGGCCGCTTTCCCCAGTTGGGCCGGCCCAAAGCGATCATCGCCGTTCACCTGTATGGTCACCCGGCCGGGATGCCGGCCATTCTCGATATCGCCCGCCGCCACCAGCTTCTCGTCATCGAAGATTGCGCCCAGGCCCACGGCGCAGCTCTAAACGGTCGCCAGGTGGGCAGCATGGGCGACATCGCTGCCTACAGCTTCTACCCCACCAAGAACCTGGGCGCGCTGGGTGATGGCGGCGCAGTGGCCACCAACAACCCCGAACTGGCCGATAACGTCCGCCTGCTGCGCCAGTATGGCTGGCGCGAGCGCTACATCAGCCTTGTCCCCGGCCTCAACTCCCGCCTGGACCCGCTCCAGGCCGCCGTGCTGCGGGTGAAACTACCCTACCTGGCCCAGGACAACCGGCAGCGCCGGGCCTGGGCCGCCCTTTACGCCGAAACGTTGGCCGGTGCCGGCGTTATTCTGCCGCGCGAAGCGCCCGGCGCAAGCCATGTCTACCACCAATACGTGATCCGTGCCCCGCAGCGCGACGCCTTGCAAAGGCGGCTGCAAGCCCATGGCATCGGCACCCAGGTTCTCTACCCGGTGCCCATTCACCAGCAGCCCGCCTATGCGGGGCGCATACCGCTGGTCACCCCCCTGCCCACTACCGAGGCGCTAGCCCACGAGATCCTATCCCTGCCCATCTACCCCGAACTAACCGCTGATGAGATTCGGGCGACCGCCCAGTTGATAAGAGGATGACCCAAGTCACCTTTGTCATGGAGCAGCATATTGGGCACCGCACCTACTACGAGAACTTGCGGCGCGCCGTCGACAACGACCCCCGGCTCCAGCCCACCTGGATCGAAGTAACCTACCATGACCCGGCCGGCCGGTGGTACCGGCTGCCGGGGCTGCCGGCGTCCTGGCGAGGTTCGCTAACCGGCCGGGACCAGGTGCGTCGTGGTTTGCGGCAGCAGCCCTATGAGGTGGCCTTCTTCAACACCCAGGTACCGGCCGCCCTGGCGGGTCGCCAGGTCCAGCGCCGGCCCTACCTGCTCAGCACCGACATCACGCCGCGCCAGTATGACGCCATGGCTGCGCAGTATGGCCACCGGCCGGACCCGGATAGCTGGTTCAGCCGCTACAAGCATCGGGTGAACTGCCATCTCTTCCAGCAGGCAGCCTGCCTCTTACCCTGGTCCACCTGGGTGCGCCAATCGCTGGTGGCCGACTATGGGGTAGACCCCGGCCGGGTAGAGATTGTGCCGCCGGGTATAGACCTGGACCTCTGGCAGCCAGGTCCGCCGCGTGAAGCTGCCGGGCCGCTGCGTATCCTTTTTGTGGGCGGCGATCTTTACCGCAAAGGAGGCGCACTGCTGCTGGAGGCCTTCCGGTCCCTCCCGGCCGGGTTGGCCACCCTAACCCTGGTAACTCGCGCCACCGACCTGGCCGGCCAGCCCGGTATCACCGTTTACAACCATCTTCAGCCCAACTCAGCGGAACTGATTGACCTATACCGGCAGAGCGACGTCTTTGTACTGCCCACGCAGGCCGAGGCTTTTGGCATCGCAGCCATCGAGGCCAGTGCCAGCGGCCTGCCGGTCATTGCCACTGCCACTGGCGGGCTGGTCGATATTGTCCTGCCGGGGCAGAGCGGCTTCCTGATCCAGCCCGATGACCCAGCATCCCTGGCCCGCCATCTACGCTTTTTGGCCGGGCATCCGGTGGAACGCCACCAGATGGGCCAGGTGGGGCGGGAACGGACCCGCGCGCTTTTTGATGCCCGGCGCAACGCTGCCCGCGTGGTGGCGTTATTGTTCGCCGCACTACGGAAGGGGAGAAATCGATGAATCAACATCCTCGTTATTTGTTCTTAGTCCTGGTGTTGGGACTGCTTATCACCGCCTGCCGCTCGCCTTTGTCGGGCAGCGGCGACCAGGCGCAAGCCTTTGCGACACCGACCGTGCATGCGCTGTTTGCCGGTTCACCCTCTGCCCTGGACGCCGCAACCTGGGAGCCGTCCCCGGCCGGGGAAGTGCCCACCATTGCCCCCATCTTCGCCAACTCACCGACCGAGCCACCCACGGCGCAGGCGGCCACCGCCACGCCAGACGGCGCGCCGGCCACCCCCATGCCCCAGCCCACGCTGGACGCCACCCAGCTTGTCACCGTCACCATCTACGGCGACAGCATCAACCCGGCCTGGACGCTGAACAACAGCGTGGGAGTGACGTACAGCTTGTTCGATGCCACTAATCCGCACAGCGGGTTGTATGCCCTGGCCGTGTCCCCGACGCTGGCCCAGGGCCAACTGGCCTTTGCTGTGCGCGAAGATGCCGTGGTGCAGTATCCGCGTGACCAGGTGTATGCGGTACGTTTCTGGCTGGGCAGCGGCGATGGGCTTATCGAGACCGATGACCTGGCGGTGTCCATCCTGGGCAGCAACCAGTATCCCTATTGGGTGGCCGGGGATACGTCGGTGCAGAACGCGGCCGATTTGCCCACTTTCTCCCAGACGCGCCTCTATTTCCTGGGGGTAAACACCGATATCCCGCCGCAAACCTGGGTACCCATTGAGATTGTTCTGGACGAACTGCTGTATGATCCCGATTATGCCTATGTGGTCGGCATCTGGCTTTACCACGATGACCTGCCACAGCCTTACTACATCGATAACCTGCAATTGCTTCTCCTGGCGGATGCGGAGACACGTTAGCTGCCCCGGCCGGGCAGGGCAGCCGAGAGAGGATAGCCTATGAAGCGCAAGTCATCGCGGCTGCCGGTTAGCCTGCTATTGGGCTGGTTGCTGCTGGGGGGCCTGGTTGGGTGTGGCGCGCCGGCCACCCCGGCCGGGACCAACGCCCCGCCCACCATCGCCGCCATTTTCCAGGACGAGACCGGCCCCTCGCCAACCCCGGCCGGGGCCACGCCGTCGCCCGCAGCAAGCCCCGCCCCGGCCGCCGATGTCGTCGTCCAGGTCGATGTGAACCGTGACGTGTGGCCCATCAGCCCCCTCATCTACGGCCTGTCGGAGGCGGACGCCGCCTATGCCGCCGCCGTGCGCCCCACGCTGCTCAGTTGGGGCGGCAACCCCAGCACACGCTACAACTGGCGTCTGGGCAACGCCTGGAACGCCGGCAGTGACTACCTTTACCTCAACGGCAATTATGGCGTCCCGGCCGGGGTCAATGCCGCCGATGAATTTGTGCGCTTTGCCGCCGACAACCAGATTGTGGCCCGCATGGTGGTGCCCACCCTGGGCTGGGTGGCCAGCAACGACGACAGCGCCACCTGCTCCTTCCCCTTGCCCGGTGGCGGCTGCGGCGATGGCGACGGGGCCAACTGCGCCAACCCCATCCAGATTGCCGACCCCACCCTGGCCAACGTGCCCAGCGACGTTGACGACGTAATCGCCTGGCTGGAACACTTGCAACAAGAAGTGGGCAGCCTGCCGCAGTACGTCGCCCTGGACAATGAGCCGGAGCTGTGGGGCTACACCCATTACGATGTCCATCCCACCTGCACCACCTACCAGGAGATTCTAGACAAGTACCTGACCTATGCCAGCGCCCTGCGGGCCGCCTTCCCCAGCCTCTTGCTCACCGGCCCCATCACCTGCTGCTGGTACTACTACTGGGACTCAGCGGCCGGGCCGGCCGACAAGGCCGCCCACGGCGACGAAGATTTCTTGCCCTGGTTCTTGCAGCAGGTGGCCGCCCACGATGCCGCCAATGGTGTGCGCACTCTGGACGTGCTGGACCTGCATTACTACCCGGAAGGGCTGTACAACAATGAGGTCGACGAGGAGACTGCTGCCTGGCGGCTGCGCAGCACGCGCTCGCTGTGGGACCCCAGCTACGTCGATGAGTCCTGGATTGCCCGGCCGGTGACCCTCCTGCCACGGATGCGTTCGCTGATAGAGACCCATTACCCCGGCACCCTGCTAGGATTGAGCGAGTGGAATTGGGGCGCGGACGACACGATGAACGGCGCGCTGGCCATTGCCGATGTGCTGGGTATTCTGGGGCGCGAGCGGGCTGATTTTGCGGCTTACTGGCGGCAGCCGCCCCTGGACTCGCCTGGTTTCTACGCTTTTCAGCTTTACACCAACTACGATGGCGCGGGCGGCCGCTTTGGCGACACCTCGGCCTATGCCCAACCGGATGACCTGGCGCGGGTCAGCAGCTTTGCCGCGCTGGATAGCGCCAGCGGGGCCTTGCACCTGGTCCTGCTTAACAAATTGCCGAACCAGGCCCTGACCGTGCGCCTGGATCTGGCGGGCTTCCAGGCCGCCCCGGCCGGGCAGCAGTATCGCTACCAGGCGGGCCAGCGCGGCATCGAAGCCGGCAGCGTGACCCTGGCCCCGGCCGGGACCGTGCTGACCCTGCCCGCCTACAGCATCACCCACCTTGTCCTGCCCGCCGTGCAGGACTAACCAGCGCAAGCGAACGCAGCCATGCCCTACCATATCGGTTTTATCGTTGAACAGGCCCTGGGCCACGTAACCCACGGACAGAACTTGCAGGCCAACGTGGCCCAGGACCCGGCCGTGGTGGCCCATTGGGGGTTGCCCGCCTGGGAGACCTCCGGTTGGGCTGCGCGGCTGCCCGTTTACAGGAGCAACTGGACGGTGCGCGCCGGCTGGCGGGCGCGGCGGGCCGTGGCCGCCATACACCGGCAATCCCGCCTCGACGCGCTCTTTTTTCACACTCAGGTCACCGCTGTGCTGGCCCCAGACTGGCTGCGGCGCATCCCCTCGGTGGTGTCGCTGGACGCCACGCCGCTGCAATATGACCGGCTGGGGGCCTACTATGCCCACGAGCCGGGGCCGGCCTGGATGGAACAGGGCAAGTACCGGCTGACCCGGCGCTGCTTTCGCCTGGCACAGCATATCGTTACCTGGTCCGACTGGGCCAGGGATGGCCTGGTGGCGGAATATGGGGTCCCGGCCGGGAAGATTACCGTCATTCCTCCAGGTGTAGACGTGGCCGCCTGGCAGCGGCCAACCCCCCGCCAACCGCATGATGGCCCGGTGAATATCTTGTTTGTGGGCGGCAACCTGGCCCGCAAAGGGGGATTGCTGCTGCTGGAGGCGTTCCGGGCGCTGCGCCAGGCGGGGCTGGATGTGACCCTGCACCTGGTGACGCGCGACGAACTGCCCCCAGAGCCGGGCCTATCTGTCTACCGGGCGATGCAGCCCAACAGCCCCGCCCTGAAACAGCTCTACTTCGCGGCCGATATCTTCTGCCTGCCCACCTACGGCGATTGCCTGCCGATGGTGCTGTCGGAGGCGGGCGCGGCCGGGTTGCCGGCGGTGTCTACCCGCGTGGCCGCTATCCCGGAGATTGTGCTGGAGGGGGAGACTGGTTTCCTGGTCCCGGCCGGGGATTTAACCACCCTGACCGCGGTCCTGCAGCGCCTGGTGACGGACGAAGCCCTGCGGCTGCGCCAGGGGCAGCAGGCGGTGGCCGAGGTGGCCGCCCGCTATGACGCTGCCGCCAACGCCCGCCGGCTGTTGGCACTGCTCAAAGCGACGGCCGACCCCGGCCGGGTTGCCCAGGAGGCCGCATGAGCCGCAACGATGTCTTGCTGACGGTTTCTGGCGAAATGGACCCGGATGTGGCCACCAAGACGGCCCGCGGCGAACGCCCGGAAGCGGACTACATAGCCATGGCCCGCACCTTTGGCGCGGATTTGCTGGATTACACGGCGGCGCGGCGGCGCGCCGGCCGGGTGGGTCGGCTGCTGGAGCGTTTGGGCGGCCCCAATCTGCTGCTGGCCTGGGTTTGCTTCCGGCTGCGCCACCATTACCGCGTCCTCTTTACCGATGGCGAGCAAGTGGGGCTGCCCCTGGCCTTGCTGCTGAAGTTCTTGGGGGGCGGGCGGCGGCCCCAGCACCTGATGATTGTGCATATCCTGTCGGTGGGGAAGAAGATGCGCCTGCTGGATTGGCTGCGGCTGCACACCCACATTGACCGCTTTCTGACCTACGCCACCTGGCAGCAGCAGTTCATCCAGCAGCGCTGGCACCTGCCGCCGGAGCGGGTGGTGTGGACGCCCTTCATGGTGGACACGAGCTTTTTTGCCCCGGAGCAAGCCGGGAAGCTGGACCTGCTGCCGGAGCTACCCGGCCGGGATTTGCCCATCATTTGCGCCGTGGGCCTGGAATTCCGCGATTACCCCACGTTGTTGGCTGCGGTTGCGGGATTGCCGGTTCAGGTGGTTATCGCGGCGGCCAGCCCCTGGTCGCGTCGGGTGGATAGTACAGCCGGCCGGGAAATACCGGCCAATGTACTGGTACGCCGCTTCACGCAGTATGAATTGCGCGAACTGTATGCAGTAAGCCGCTTTGTAACCATGCCTTTGTATAATGTGTACTTCCAGGCCGGTGTTACGGCACTTCTGGAGGCCATGGCCATGGGCAAGGGTGTGATTTGTTCCCGAACACCCGGACAGACGGATGTGGTCGTAGACGGTGTGACCGGGATCTATGTGCCGCCCGAAAATCCGCAAGCCCTGCGGCAGGCCATGGAGGCCTGGCTCAAGAATCCGGTCGAGGCAGAGCAGATGGGTAGGGCCGGTCGCCAACGGGTTGTGGCCGAGATGAGTCTGGCGCGTTACGTGGCCCGGCTCAACAAACTGGTGCAGCAAGCCCGCCGTGAATCGGCCACACCATACCGCTAGCTCTGTGGCTCTTTTGTAATTCGTGGGGTTACCCCCCCAATGTGGGGCGGAGTGGAGACTTCAGTTGGAATGGTTCCGGATCGAGTTGTATGTTATTGTTTTGGCTGTCAGCAACCCTACTTGTGGCCCAAGCGGCGTTAGCGTTTATTGTGGGGTATTTGCTCCTGTTGACAACTGCTGCCTGGCGGGCCGCACGGCACACCCCGCCCCGGCCGGGTGACCCCACCCACCACTTCGCCATTCTAATCCCGGCACACAATGAGGCGCTGCTGCTGCCCGAGACCCTGGCCAGCCTGGATGCGCTCGATTACCCCCGTGACCTGTATGAGGTTCATGTCGTGGCCGATAACTGCACCGACCAGACAGCCGCCGTGGCCCGCAAACTGGGGGCCACCGTCCACGAGCGGCAGAATCCGGCGGAACGCGGCAAGGGGTATGCCTTGCAATGGCTGCTGGCGCGAATCTGGCAAGAACCGGCCGGTCCGGCGGCCGATGCTTTTGTGATTGTGGACGCCGATACGGTTGTTGCGCCTGGTTTTCTGCGGGTGATGGATGCCCGGCTGGCGGGTGGCGAACGGGTGATCCAGGGCTATTACGCGGTGCGTGACCCCGGCCGGGGCACGGCGGTAAGCCTGCGTTATGCCGCCCTGGCGGTACTCCACTTTCTGCGCCCGCAAGGCCGGATGGTGTTGGGCGGCTCGGCCGGGCTGAAGGGTAACGGTATGGTCTTCGCCGCGGAGGTGATGCAGGCCCATCGTTGGCCGGCTTCCATTACCGAGGACATTGAGCTGCACATGGACCTGATCCTGGCTGGCGAGCGGGTGACGTTTGCCCCCGACGCGCTGGTGTGGGCCGAAATGCCCGACACTCTGGCCGAAGCCCAGACCCAAAACGAGCGCTGGGAACGCGGCCGGGTGGAACTGGCCCGGCGCTATGTGCCCCGGCTGCTGCATGAGGCGCGGGGCGCGGCGCGGCAAGGCCGGCGCGGCCGCGCCTTTCTGCTGTTTGATGCGGCGCTGGAGCATCTTATCCCGCCTTTTTCGTTGTTGGCGGCGCTGAGTGGGGTTGGGCTGCTGCTGGCTGGTTTATTGGCTGTCCCCGGCCGGGGGCGGCGCAAGCGCGCTTGTTTGCCCGGCGTGAACCTCTTGCTGGGCGTGGCGCTGCTGGCCGGGCAGGCCATTTACCTGCTGGCCGGGCTGCGTCTGGTGCGCGCCCCGCGCCAGGTGTACCAATCTTTGCTGGCCGCGCCGCGCTACGTGTTGTGGAAGCTGCTGTTGTATCTGGGTGTGCTCTCCGGCCGGGGCAAAGACGACTGGGTGCGCACCGCTCGCAAAGAACCCTTATCCGAATCATCATTGCCCGTGGAGTGACGTGTGAGTAGCCAAGAAATTCAACCCGCTCTGGACAAAAAAGCCGCCCGCATGTTGGAGATATACGCCAACGAGCAGTTCAAAAGCCCGCGCAATATCCAGCGCCTGCGCGTGCAGCTCATTGTCTGGGTGCTGCGCAACAAGGTCCTGGGCAATCTCAAGCGCATGTCGGACCTGGTGCTGGGGTCAGTGGCGCTCATCCTTCTTTCGCCCGTCATGGCTATTACGGCCCTGCTCATAAAGCTGGACTCGCCCGGCCCGGTCATTTTCCGGCAAGAGCGTGTGGGGGCTTTTGGCCGGCCATTTACCTGTTACAAGTTCCGTTCCATGACAGTGGACGCTGAAGCGCGCAAGGTGGACTTGCTGGCCCTTAATGAGGCTGACGCGGTGGTGTTTAAGATGGCTAACGACCCCCGCGTGACGCGCGTGGGGCGCATCATTCGTAAGTACAGCATTGACGAGCTGCCGCAGTTTTGGAATGTATTGCGGGGGGACATGAGCCTGGTGGGACCGCGCCCACCGGTGCCTTATGAAGTGAGCCAGTATGACTTCTACCAGTTGGGACGCCTGGGCGCAGTACCTGGAATCACCGGGCTGCAGCAGGTCTCCGGCCGGAGTGATCTGGCGTTTAAGCGCTGGGTAGAACTAGACTTGCAGTATATCGCCGAGCAGAGTTTCTGGAAGGACATTGAAATCCTGCTGAAGACGCTGCCGGCGGTCATATTGGCGCGCGGTGCCCGCTAGTTGTGACGGCTTCTGCACCCCTTCGCCTGAGAAACAGAGCGGTGGCTCTCCCATTGATCTGCTTGAACATTAACCGCAGCCCTTCTTCTGAATTGCAGTCGCGTTGAACACCAGGGACGAACCATGCGTAAGCTCATCATCATGATGGGGATTCCAATTGATGATCTGTCCATGTCGGAGGTACTGGATCGGCTGGAGCTGTTTATTGCCCGTGGACGGGCGACGGGCAAAGCGCACCAGGTGGCCACGGTGAATGCCGATTTTGTGGTGAAGGCGATGCGCGATCCGGAGCTGCGTTATTTGCTGCAAGAGGCGGACCTGGCCACAGCGGACGGTATGCCCCTGGTGTGGGGGGCGCGGCTGCTGGGGGTGAATCTCCCCGGCCGGGTTACCGGCGCCGACCTCATTCCTGCCCTGGCTACCCGCGCGGCCGAGCGGGGATACTCTATGTACCTGTTGGGGGCGGGGCCGGGCGTGGCCCAGCGGGCGGCCGAGGCGCTGCAAGCCGAGAATCCTGGGCTGCGGTTGGCCGGCTGCCAATCGCCCCCCTATGGCTCTATCCTGGAGATGGATCCGGCGATTTTGGCGGAGATTAGGGCGTCCCGGCCGGATATCCTTTTGGTTGCTTTTGGTAACCCCAAGCAGGAGAAGTGGATTGGCATGTACGGGGCGCAGTTGGGCGTGCCCGTGATGATTGGCGTGGGCGGGACGCTCGACTTCCTGGCCGGGAACGTGCGCCGCGCACCCGATTGGATGCAGCAGGCCGGGCTGGAATGGCTTTACCGCCTGCTGCAAGAGCCGCGTCGCATGTGGAAGCGTTACGTGACCGACCTGTTGGGCTTTTCTATTTTCTTTAGCCGGCAGTGGTGGGTGATGCGCCGCGGAGGCGTGCCGGCGGCGCTGCTGCCAACCAGCGACGTGGTGTTGGTTGAAGGCAAGGCGGTTATCAACGTTCAGGGGCGGATTGACGTGCGCGACTATGACTCCTTTGGGTCACAGTGGGCCGCGGCGCTGCAAGAGACGGCGCACCTGGTCATGAACCTGGAGAAGGCCGAGTTCTTGGATAGTTCGGCCATTGGGGCGCTGGTGGGGCTGGCCAAGCAGGCGCGGGATGCGGGCGGTGACCTGGTGCTGGTGCAGGTGCCGCCGGCCATCCAGCGTACCCTGAACTTGCTGCGCCTGGACCGCTTTTTCACCATTGAGGCGACGGTCCCGGCCGGGTTGGCTGCCAGCGATGCGCCCTTGCCGGAGCCGGTAGCGGTACGTGAGGCGTGGACGGTTTATCGCGCCCCGCGCCGGCTGGATGCGCAGACAGCGCCAGAGATGACGGCCCACTGCCTGGCGCTGCTGGACGAATCGCCCCAACTGGTGATCGACTTTAGCGACACGTTGTTCCTGGCCAGTGCCGGACTGGCGGCGCTGGCGGAGCTGCACCGCGTGGCGGCCGCGCAGGCGGGGGAGCTGCGGCTGGCTGGCTGTGCGCCCGATGTGCGCCGGGTGTTGTCGCTGGTGCGTTTTGATAAGATGTTGACCGTCTTTGAGGACGTGGCAATGGCCACGGCGGCAGCGGCGTGATGGACGAGGTGGCGGAGGCGATGCAGGTGATTTTGCTGGCGACCGGTGAGACGGAACGTATGCGGCCGCTGACGGAAGCGGTGTGTACGCCGATGCTGCCGGTGCTGAACCGGCCGGTGATGAGCTACCCGGTGATGCTGCTGGCGCGCCAGTCGATTAAGCAGGCGCTGGTGAGCCTTTATCACCTGGGCGGCAGCATTGAGGCTTATTTTGGCAGCGGCCAGCGTTGGGGCATGACCCTGGATTACCGTTTGCAGCGTGATGCGTGGGGGACGGCGGGGTCGCTGAAGTGGGCGGCATCGGGATTGCAGCAGACGTTTGTGGTGCTGCCGGCGGACCGGCTGGTGGATGTGGATCTGCGAGCCATGGTGGCTTTTCATCAGGCCCAGGGGGCTTTGGCGACGGTGGGGGTGGTGCCCTCCGGCCGGGGACGGACTATTGCCCCTGGCTTTGACAATACGCTGCTGGTGGATGGGGTGGGCCAGGTGCTGGGCGTGGGGCAGGGTGATTACCTGGACAGCGGGGTCTACGTGTTTGAGCCGGAAGTGCTGGCTGAGATTCCCGGCCGGGTCCCGTTTGACATTCATTTTGACTTGCTGCCGAAACTGCTGGCCGCGTCCCGGCCGGTGTTGGCTTATGAGTTGGACGGGTATTGGAACCCGCTGCAGGATTTTGGCCAGTACCAGGCGGCCCAACAGCACCTGCTGTATAGTGCTGTGGCCGACACGACGGCCCTCAACGGTACCCCCGCCTTCGGCTTTCCGGAGACGGAGGGCAGCCAGATTGCGCGCGGCATCTGGGTGGGGCGCAACCACATGATCCATCCCTCTGCCCGCCTGTCGGCCCCTGTTTATATTGGCCCTAACTGCCGCATTGGGCCAGAAGTGGAGCTTGGACCGGGGGCGGTTATTGGGGCCAACGTGATGATTGATGATGGCGCGACCGTTTTCCAGAGCACGGTGCTCGACAACACCTATGTCGGGCAGTTGGTGAACCTGGAAAACCGGGTCGTGGCCAGGGCGCTGCTCATAGATGCTCTCACTGCTGAGTATGCCCAGATTGTGGACCATTTTTTGCTGGGCGAAGCGACAACGGCGGTGCTGGGTATGGGTTTGCAGCAGGCGGGCCACAAGCTGCTGGCGCTGCTGCTGCTCCTGCTGTTGTGGCCGCTGCTGCTGCTTGGCGTGGTTGTGGCCTGGGTCTCAACCGGTGGTGTGCTGGAGCGTGTGCCCCGGCGGGGTGTGCTGCCGGCCCACCTGGGCCGGGGGCGGCGGGCGGAGGTGAGTGACTTGCACCTGCTGCATTTCCGCACCTGCCGGCAGGGTGTCCTCACCCCGGCCGGGCGCTGGCTGATGCGTTGGGAAGGACACCGGCTGCCGGAACTGTGGAGCGTGGTGCAGGGACAGTTGGGGCTGGTGGGCGTGAAGCCGCTCACCCTGGCCGAGGCGGCCGAGGTCACAGAACCGTGGCAGCAGCAGCGCTATGCAGCTATGGCCGGGGTGACCGGGTTGTGGTATGTTGAGGCCCCGGCTGCGGCCAATCTGGATACGGTGCTGGTGACAGATACCTACTATGTGGCGACCCGGAATTGGCGCGAAGCGCTGCGCATTCTTTGGCGTACCCCTGGTGCGTGGTGGCGGCGCTTGCGGCAGACAGGAAGTGGATTGAGTGCTAGGATGGAGGCAAATCTGTAATGGAGTTGCGAGAACGAGAGGCAGACGTGGACGATGTGGTTATCCTGGACCTGGCTGGCCGGCTGGATATTTTTACGATGCCACCGCTGCAGGATTGGATTGCTAATACGTTGGCCCGGCCGCGCTGCAAGATTGTGGTGAATATGGACGCGGTGGCCTTTTTGGATTCTACGGGGCTGGCCACGCTGGTGCAGGGTATGAAGCTCTGTCAGAAGATGGGTGGCGATCTGTACCTGTGCTGTTTGCGGCAGCCGGTACGGATGATCTTTGAAATGACGCGCCTGGATAAGGCGTTTGCGATTTTTGCTGCCGAAGAGGATGCGGTGGCGGCGCTGGCCGGGCTGGATAGTGCCCCGGCCGGGTAGTGATGACGGCCTGAACGCCTTCTCACGCCCGTTCAGCGCCAAGGAATGTGATTGAGAAATGTTGGCAAATGTTTTGGCGGCACATCAAAAGGTTGTAGCCATGCTGGCCACGGCCTGGCTGGCTGATGGCGCTGCGTCCTATACGGTTTGGGTTGACGAGCGGCCGATCATGACGTGGCCGGCGCATTACACGCCAATGCGCGGTGGGCTGCAGGCCACGATTCGCCAGGAGAAGGATGGCGGGGTGCTGGGCGTATTGCAGGTGACCGGTGTGAGGATGCCGGGTGCCCAACTACGCTTGCAAGCGCAGGCGGCTATGTTGGGCCGTCTTTGTAACCTGGAACATGATCTGCGCGGCATGACCTACCGGCTGATTGACACGCAGGACCAGTTGTTGGCTTTGTATGAATTGACACGGGCCACGCGGAATCATCTGGAGGTGCTGCCCTTGCTGCGCCAGTTGGCCACGGAGACGCAGCGGCTGGCTAAGGTGTCGGGGGCGTTTCTGGTGTTGGCCCGGCCGGGGCAGGCCCCGCTGACCGCTTTTGCGGCGGAGGCGGCCCTGGCGGCGGAGCTGGTTGAGCAATCTCTGCACCAGCTTCAGGAGGCGGCCAGGGAGCCGCTGCTTTACTGGCCACGGCTGGCCAATGAGGCGGGGGGGCATAATTCGCTGCTGATGGTGCCCATTGAACTGCATGGGCGGGTTTTTGCCGGGCTGGGATTGCTGGATAAGGTGGGCAACGAGTTTGTCTCGCCGGACCGTAAGCTGGCCCAGGCTATTGCAGAATTTGCCGGGGCGCAGATCGAGAATGTGCTGCTGTACCAATCTAGCCTGGAGCAGGCGCGCCTGCGTACGGAGATGGAGTGGGCGCAGCGGGTGCAACTGCGTCTGCTGCCGCAGCGTCCACCGGCGGTGCCGGGGTTGGACCTGTGGGCGGCATCCCGGCCGGCGCTGCAAGTGGGCGGTGACTTTTATGATTTCATTCCCTCTGAAGAGCGGCCGTTCTCCTTTGCGGTGGGGGATATTTCGGGCAAGGGTATGGCGGCGGCGATGTTGATGGCGATGACGCGCAGTGTGATCCGAGCCAAGTCGAATGTTTTGCCCTGGCCTTCGCCAGAGGACGTGATGGGGCGCTCGAATGAGGCGCTGTATGATGATTTCACAGAAGTGAGCATGTTTGCCACGGTGTTTGTGGGGCATTATTACAGCGAGTTGCGGCAGTTGACTTATGCTAATGCTGGCCATTCGCCGGTGATTTATGTCCCGGCCGGGGGGCAGGCGACGATGTTGGAGGCTGATGGCACGCCGATGGGTATCTTGCCGGTGAGTTTGTCGGCTAACCACAGGATCGGGATTCAGCCGGGCGATCTGTTGGTGATTGCGACTGATGGGCTGAATGAGGCGCGCAATGCGCACGATGAGTTGTTTGGGCATGGCCGCTTGATGTCGTTGGTGACATCGCTGGCCCACAAACCGGCTCAAGAAATTGCCGAGACGTTGTATGACGAGGTGGAGGCATATAGTGCCGGACATATGCAGGACGACGATCAGACGATGGTTGTCTTGCGAGGGGTCGAGTAATGAAAGGTAAGCAGGGTGGTGATAGCCAGCCGGAAACTGAGGCGGCTGAAATCAGGCTGAATTTGCCTGCCGAAATCCGGTTTCTGAATGTGTTGGGGGCCACGGTGACGGCCCTGGTTGAACGGATTCCCCGGATACCGCAGCCGGAGCAGTTGGCGTTTGACGTTGGACTGGCAGCGCATGAGGTGTGTACCAACATCATGCAGCACGCTTATGCGGAGTATCCCGGCCGGGTGGAGATTGTCATTACCCTGGCCCCGGCACCACGTAGACTAATCATTGAGTTCCAGGACACCGGCCGGGTCTTTGACCTGAGCAGCGTGCGCGAACCAGACCTGGACCAGGCCCAGATTCACGGCTACGGCCTGTTTCTGGTCCGGGCTTTGGTGGACGAACTGGACTACATCCCGGCCGCCGGCAACAATCGCTGGCTGCTGGTGAAGTACCTGGCAAACGGGGAAGAAAACCGCCAATAGCCCGTGGCTGGCCGTAATGGACCAGCGGTGCATCCACCGCGCAACTGCTGTGCGGCACTTCAGGTGGCTCCCGTTTGCCGATGAGACAGAGGAAACAATGGCGACGATTTTAATCATTGAAGACGACCCCCTGAACCAGCGCTTGCTGACCCTGATGCTGGAGCGGGAGAATCACAGTATCGTTACCGCAAACGACGGGCAGGACGCGCTGCGCTGTTTGCAGGAAGTAGCGGTCGATCTGGTGATCACCGATTTTAGTATGCCCAATATGGATGGCGTGACGCTGGTAAGGCGACTGCGGGCCGATGCGCAGTACCGGCATCTGCCGATTATTGTGTTGACGGCGATTGATTGGGTGCAGCAGCGTTTTGAAAAAAAGGAAGAGGGTGCGGACCTGTTCTTGACCAAACCTACCAGTTCTCGTGAACTGAAGGCGGCTGTTTCGCGCTATGTAACATGAGCATTTAGGGGGTGCTGCGGCTCTGGCCTGGTCCTGGCCCGGGCTGTCTTGGAGCCGAAATATTGTCGCTGCCGTGATTCAGGTTATGCTCAGTGGCTGCCGGTTGTGGTGGCTGCCTGCCTGAACCGGTTTTATTCCCACAACCGACAGTGTAATAATCGTGAGTGAATATCCAACATGCGCGGTCCGCCCCCGGCCGGGACGGCAGCGGAGGTCACGATGTCTATTTCGGCAAACATTGCAATAGCACTTGATGAGATTTTGCAGCAGTTACAGGCTGCGCTGGAAGCGGGGGATATCGGCGCGGCCACGGCCCTGATCCAGGGGCTGCGCCCACCCGACCAGGCTGACCTGATGGCTGAGCTGGCCGACAGTGACCAGACCGCGCTGCTGCCCGCGCTGCCCCCGGCCGAGTCGGCCGACATCCTGGAGGAGATGGATGATGCGGCGGTGACCGACCTGCTGGCGGCCATGCCGGTGGAAGCGGCGGCGCGCATCATCGACCAGATGGAGCCGGATGAGGCAGCGGATGTGCTGGGCGAGATGGAGCCGGGCCAGGCGCAATCTTTCCTGGACCGCCTGGAGGACCCGGACGAGATTCGCCCGCTGCTGCTGCACCCGACAGACTCGGCCGGGGGCTTGATGACTTCCGCTTTCCTGGCGCTGCGGCGGCGCATGACGGCCGCCGAGGCCATCCAGGCCCTGCGCGAATGGCAGCCGGACGATGACGACATCAGCTTCCTCTTTGTGGCCGACCGGGTTGGCAAGCTGGTGGGGTTGGTGAGCCTGCGCCGGATTATCCTGGCCCGGCCGGGGGAGATCATCAGCGACCTGATGGACCCGGAAGTTATTTCGGTGCCGGTGGGGACTGACCAGGAAGCGTGTGCCCAGATTATGGCCCGCTATGACCTGCTGGCGCTGCCGGTGGTAGACAGCGCGGGGGTGCTGCTGGGCGTCATCACCATTGACGACGTCATGGACGTGTTGGAGGAGGAAGCCACCGAGGACTTCCAGCGCATGGCGGCGACCGAGCCGTTGGACCGGCCTTACCTGGACACCAGCGTGCTCACCATCACGCGTAAGCGGATTGGCTGGCTGCTGCTGCTGTTCCTGACCGAGACGCTGACCGGCAGCGTGCTGCGCCATTTTGAGGGGGAGCTGCAAGCGACAGTGGCCCTGGCCTTTTTTGTGCCCCTGCTCATCGGCACGGGGGGGAATGCCGGCTCGCAAACCACCAGCACCATTATCCGTGCCCTGGCGGTGGGTGACCTGCGCCTGGAGGATGCGCTGCGCGCCTTCTGGCATGAGCTGCGCATTGGTTTGCTGTTGGGAACGGGCATGGCGATTATCGCCTACGGCCGGGCGCTGCTGTGGGGGACGGGCAGTGACGTGGCCCTGACGGTGTCTATCGCCATCTTCTGCATTGTGGTGTGGGCGAATGGGCTGGGTTCGCTGCTGCCCATTCTGGCGGCCCGGCTGAGGATTGACCCCACGGTGATCTCTGGCCCGGCGATGAGCACGGTGGTGGACGCCACCGGACTGTTCATCTATTTCACGGTAGCTGGTATTTTCCTGGCGACGATGTGAGGCGCAGGGCCGGTGGTTTCGTTTGGGCGGGCGTTTTTTGGCCAATTGGGTGGGGGTAGCGCCCGGCCGGGGTCGACTTGCAGAAGGCGAAAGCGCGGCAAGTCGCTATTCCGACTTCGCAGGCAAGCTGTTAGAATGGGGCTATGTCCGGTTTGTCCCCCAAAATCCCACTGAGTTTGTAGAGGAACGGAGATGCGCAAGCGTATTTACATCGCCTATACTGGCGGCACCATTGGCATGCAGCGAATTAATGGCAGCTATGAGCCGGTGCCTGGCTCGCTGCAAGAGCAGATGGCGGCTATTCCCGCTTTTCACCACCCCAGCCTGCCCGAGTACACCATCCAGCAGTATGACCCGCTGCTCGATTCTCCCAACATGACGCCGGCCGATTGGTCGACGATTGCCGGCGATATTTGCCAGCGGTACGACGAGTATGATGGGTTTGTGGTCTTGCACGGTACCGACACGATGGCCTACACGGCTTCGGCGCTGGCTTTTATGCTGGAAGGGTTGGGCAAAACGGTCATCCTGACCGGGTCGCAGGTGCCGCTGTGCGAGATTCGCAATGACGCCCAGAATAATCTCATCACGTCGCTTATCCTGGCCGCGGCCGACAACGTGATCCCGGAGGTGTGCCTCTTTTTTCACAACCAGCTCCTGCGCGGCTGCCGGGCGGTGAAGGTGCACGCTACCGGCTTTAATGCGTTCAGTTCGCCCAATTATCCGCCGTTGGCCCATGTGGGTTCGGAGATTGAGATTAACCAGCGGCTGGTGCGCCGGCCCCGGCCGGGGACGGACGAGATGCACTTCCAACCCATCACCACCCCGGAAGTTGGCGCGCTGCGGCTTTTCCCCGGCATTTCGGCGGGCGTGCTGGAGAACATTCTGCGACCGCCGCTGCGGGGCCTGGTGTTGGAGACGTATGGCGCGGGCAACGCGCCCACCCGTGACCGGGCGATGCTGGATGTGCTGGCCGAGGCCACCGGCCGGGGCGTGATTATCGTCGATTGCACCCAATGTTTGCATGGGGCGGTGAAGCTGCACAAATACGCTACCGGGGCGGCTCTGGCCCGGGCCGGCGTCATCAGCGGCTACGACATGACCGCCGAAGCAGCGCTGACCAAGCTGGCCTACCTGCTGAGCAAATACAGCGACCCGCACCAGGTGATGACCGAGATGCAGCGGAACCTGCGCGGCGAGCTAACAACAGGCTGAAAACTGTTGCCCGGCGGAGCAAAATCGGTTATAATTTGGAATGATTATAAAGTAATAACCAATCTAAGGATTGAAGATGACGACTGATGGGGATGAACTGCTGGCAGAGCGACTGAAAGAACATGGACTGCGGGTGACGCCGCAGCGGCTGGCAATCTACCGTGCCCTGGTGGCTACGGCGGAGCACCCAACGGCCCAGATGCTGTATGAGCGGCTGCAGCCGGCGCTGCCCTCTCTGAGCCAGGCCACGGTGTATAACAGCCTGCAAGCCCTGGTGGCTTGCGGCCTGGTGCACGAATTGGGCGATGCCGGCGATGGGGCGCTGCATTACGACGCCGACCTCAGCCCGCATCTGAACCTGGTCTGTACCCGCTGCCACCGGATTGAGGATTTCTTTGATCCGTCGCTGGCGTTGGTGGACAGTGCGGTGAACAGCACGTCGGGCTACCGGATTATGGGGGCGCGGCTGGTTTATTATGGCTTGTGCGCGGCTTGCCAGGCCGCCCCGGCCGGGGCAGCATCCACTGCGCCCTAGCAATTTGGTCGTTTGTCAGCTTTTTTCATGTGTAATGGCACTTGGGAAAAGCGGCCCGGCCGTGCAAAATGCGAGCGTGCACGCAAATTTCGGAGATTGATTGTTTATGAGTGAATTATCGCTGGGGAAGACGAAAGCAACCGCGCAAGCAGACGAAGATGAAAGCTGCCTGGACGTCTTTGGTGGCGTTTTGGATGAGGAGCCGGGTATTTTGGCGCTGCGCCTGGACACCAACAAAGAGGAGGTGGCGCTGGTTTACGACCCGCAGCAGGTGCCGGCCGAGGCGGTGCTGCACGTAGCGGAGACGATGGGGCCGCAGCTGCAAGAGCGGTGGCAGACGTGCGTTTTGCGCGTGGGGCGCACCGGCGGGCGGGCGTGTGAGACTTGCGCGGCGGCCCTGGAATCGAAGCTGCAAGAGATGCCGGGCGTTCGCCGGGCGTCGGCCAGCTATTTGGGCGGCGTGCTGTCGGTGACGTATGATGAACAACTGCTCACGGAGACGCATATTACCGAGCGCGTGGCGCAGTTGGGCGTGCCGCTGCGCAAGCCGGCGGAGGAGGTGCGGCCTACGACCATCCCCGGCCGGGTGCGGGCCTATCTCACCAGCGACCGGCTGGAGCTTATCTTCACCGTCGTCACCTTCTTCACCATGTTTGGTGGGCTGATTGCCCACAACCAGGGCGCGACGACGCTGGGGCACATCCTCTATGCCGTGGCCTACGTGGCCGGCGGCACCTATGGCCTGCGCGCCGGGCTGGAATCGCTGCGCCAGCTCACCATCGACGTAGACTTGCTGATGATCCTGGCGGCGGTGGGCGCGGCCATTGTGGGCGCGCCCTTTGAAGGGGCGATGCTGCTGTTCCTCTTCTCGCTGTCTAACGTGCTGCAAAACTATGCCCTGGACCGCACCCGCAACGCCATTCGGGCGCTGATGGCCCTCCGGCCGGAGGAGGCCCAGGTGCGCCGCGGTGACCGGGTGGTGACGCTGCCCCTGGACCGGGTGCGCATAGGGGATCGGATGATGGTCCGGCCGGGGGAGCGCATTGCCCTGGACGGGGTGATTATCGAGGGCAGTACCAGCGTGGACCAGGCGGCCATCACCGGTGAGTCCATCCCCGTGCCCAAGAGCGTGGGCGAGACCGTGCTGGCCGGAACCATCAACCAGACCGGCGCGTTGGAAGTGGGCGTGACCAAGCTGGCCAAAGACTCCACCATTGCCAAGCTGATCCAGATGGTGGAGGAGGCGCAGAGCGAGAAGGCCAAGACCCAGCGCTTCATCGACAAGGCCGAGCAATATTACGCCCTGGGCGTGATCGTTATGACCGCCCTGGCCTTCCTCATCCCGGCCGTGCTGTTGGGCGAGGCGTTCGGCACCGCCTTTTACCGGGCCATGACCCTGATGGTGGCTGCCTCCCCGTGCGCCATTGTCATCAGCACCCCGGCCACGGTCCTTTCGGCCATTGCCAATGGGGCGCGGCGCGGCGTGTTGTTCAAGGGTGGGGCCTACGTGGAGCAGGCGGCCGAGATCAAGGTGGTGGCCTTCGACAAAACCGGCACGCTGACCTCGGGGCAGCCGCAAGTGACCGACGTGTGGGTGGTGGATGAGGCGGCCATTGGCGAGCAGGAGCTGCTGTTGTTGGCCGCGGCCGTTGAAGTGCGTTCCGAGCACCCGCTGGCCCAGGCGATTGTGACCACGGCCCACGGCCGGGGACTGACCCTGCCGGATGTGGTTGCCTTCCAATCGGAGACAGGCAAGGGGGTACGGGCGATGGTGGAAGGGCGGCACGTGGCCGTGGGCAACAGGCGCTACTTCGAAGCTTTTGAGACGCTGAACATGGCCCCGGCTGTGCGGCAGGTGGATTTGCTGCAAGACCAGGGCAAGACGTCGGTGATTGTGGCCGAACTGCTGGACGGCGAGAAGGCGCTGCCTCTGGGCGTCATTGGCATTGCCGACGTGGTGCGGCCTGATGCGCCGGCGGTGGTGCAGCGGCTAAAGGCGTATGGTGTGGAGCACGTGGTGATGCTGACGGGTGATAACCAGCGCGTGGCCCAGGCGATTGCCGCCCAGGTGGGCGTGGACGAGTTTTTTGCCGATCTGCTGCCGGAAGACAAGATGCAACTGCTGAAGGATCTGGCCCGGCGGTATGGGCCGGTGGCGATGGTGGGGGATGGGGTGAATGATGCGCCGGCGCTGGCCACGGCCGACATCGGCATTGCCATGGGCGCGGCCGGGACGGATGTGGCCATGGAGACGGCGGACATCGTGCTGATGGCCGACGATTTGCAGAAGATCCCTTACGTCATTGCCCTGAGCCGCAAGACGCGCAAGACGCTGGTGCAGAACCTGGTGTTTGCGATGGGGATGATTGTGGTGCTGATTTTGGCTGTTCTGGGCTTTAACCTGGCGCTGCCGCTCAGCGTGATTGGCCATGAAGGGAGCACGGTGCTGGTCTCGTTGAACGGCCTGCGCATGTTGGGCTTTAAGGAGTAACGACGCCAGAGTGGGCACGCGGCGCGGGTCTGTTACGCCGTGTGCCCCCACAGACCAAAGCCGGCCTGGCGGCGGGCTTCGCGCCGCCGGTGCTGTTCGTGGATTTCGGCCACGTGGGCCGCTTTTTCGGCGATGGCCGCCTCCAGCCAGAGGCGGCCGTGGGCGGCGGTGGCCAGGCTGCCGGCGCCGTAGGCTCCGGTGGCGGTGTCGTCGGCCCAGGGGGGATTGGCGACCAGGCTGCCCCCTTCGATCCAATCCATGTCGTAGTTGGGGGTGGCGATGAAGTCGGTTTCGTCGATGACGCGGGCCATGTGGGCCAGGTCGGGGCGCAGGTGGAGGATCATGGCTGTTTCTAGTTCGCCGGCGTGGCCCATCCCGCCCCGGCCGGAGCGGCGATGTTGGGCGATGGCTGGGGCACCGAGGTGGCCGGCGGTGTGCAGCCAGGCGGTGGCGCTGAAGGTGCGGGGGTGGCGTTCGCCGGCGTATTTGACGACGTTGACCAGGAAAGAGCAGTTGCCGCCGTGGCCGCTCATCAGGTAGAAGCGGGTGAAGCCGCGGGCGACGAGGGTGTCCAGGATGGCCAGCCAGAAATCCTCGAAGGCGCGGCCGCCGGCGTTGAGGGTGCCGGCGAAGGCGGCGCGGTGGGTGCTGACGCCGTAGGGGAAGGTGGGCAGGCTGGCGGCTTGCTGCGGCACGGCGTTGGCGGTGCCCTGGCTGATGGCGTCGATGATCAGGCTGTCGGTGGCCAGGGGCAGGTGGTGGCCGTGCTGCTCGGTGTGGCCGATGGGGATGAGGATCACTTTGTCGCGGTCGTGGTCGGTGGGGATGGCCCCGGCCGGGTGGTGCTGGCTGGGGTGGGGGAGGGCAACCCGGCCGGGGCCTAGCCCCAGCTCAATCTCCGGTGGGGTGAGGGCCAGGACGTGGCTGAAGCCATCCTGGCGCAGGCTGTCCAGCAAGTTGGCCAGCAGCGCCCCCAGCACGCCCTCTGGCACGGCCAGGCCGCTGCCACGCCAGCCAAAGGGGATGGGCGGCAGCAGCCCGATCTGGGCTGGCTGTTGCAGCGCTTCGGCCAGCGCGGCCAGGGGATAGCCGCTGCCCAGCGGCAGGACGAGCGGCGTATGGCGGGGCAGGGCGGCCACTTCGGGCCAGGTCAGGTGTTCGTAGGGGAAGAAGGTTGTTATCATGTTTTGTGTGCGCCCATCCGGCGCAGCGGGTGGCGAATTGCGCGGCTAACGGTCTTGTGGGGCGGTCCAGGTGCGGTCCTTTATGAGATGGCAATGTTAACGGTGAAGATAAGCGGCCAATCCAGGCCCCGGCCGGGACACCACCCATCTCCAGGTCGGCTTCAGCCGTTAAGTCCGTCTAGCGGTGAGGATAAGCGGCCAATCCATGCCCCGGCCGGGATACCACCCATCTCCAGGTCGGCTTCAGCTGTTAAGTTCGTCTTGCGGTGCAGACAAGCTGCCAATCCCGGGACACCCCACAACTGCAGGTCAGCTTCTTCAGGTGTTAGACGGCTGTTGGCCGCCCCAGCCCCCGTCATGTAATGCGGAGGCAAATTGGGGAATGTCAAGTTTGTCTAACGGCCAGCGTTAGTGGTTTGCGGGCGGCCTGGGGAAATGCCTGAGAGCAGAAAGAAGCCGAAGCCAGAAAAATGCTTATTGATCGCGCAGACTTCCGCAAATCCACTGCACGCTTTGTTAACCCGCTTCTCATGGAAAGAAACCTGTGTAATCAACAACATGAAGCCCAACTTGGTCGGCTATTATCTGTGCGTTTGTACCCGATGGACACTTAACTGCTTTTTCAAGACTGTCTACAGGGGAAATAATGATTTGACAATCACTAGCGTTTTGCGGGTCTCCAAAACCTGCCCAATAAGTCAGCACCATATTTTCGCCAGGATGCCGCATTGTTGTATTGTTATTTTTGTTTGAGTAAACCCACACAACAGGTCCCGCTTGTTTCCAATAGGCAGCGTCGCCACCGACTATTCTCGCCAGTGATTCAGGAGATGCAGATTCGCTATGAATTAGAATGGGGCTTTGTGTAGGTACTGGCGGTATTGCAGGTTGTAGTACAACGGATTGAGTATTTGCTGCTTGATTTTGCGGAGTATCAGTTGCAGATGGAATAATCACAATAGGCTCTTGCGTTGGGACAATCGTTGATGTGGGAATTTCAAACTCAACACCACCGACGGTGACTCTTGTCGGCGTTGCCCGAATGACAAACAGAAAAATCACAGTAATGACAATGCCGATGGTAATTCCCACTCCAAGAATGGTGAATACATTTTTGACTTTTTCCATATTTCGCTTTCTTGACCTTTCGCTTACGTTAAGTTGATTTGCAGGAGCGGGCTAACGCCAACGTAATCCGTTTGCGAGAATAACCAACACCTTTTCGGGTGGCTGGCCTTCCATAACTCTAAACTTGGTGCGCGAATAACACCGATCTCGCAAGTCGGGTTGACGCGATGTTAGGCAACCATTTACAATAACTTTGCCTTATCGGCCTAACCAACAATAACCAAAACCTTTGGCACAGCATCACGCCTCCTTGTACAACTCATCCACCAAAATGGCTTTTGCAAAGTTGTGTCAGGATAGGTTTTCAACTTAACACAGGCGATTGATGACGTGCCACCGTCTAGAAAATTGATCAGATTCTGTGATGCGCAAAAAAATCAAAATCACTGCAATTGTCATGTAGTTGGTTGATGTATTGTGGAGTTCTCGGATTTTCTTCAGGCCAAGCCTTACTATAGATAAGACTTAATTGTTGTTTCGCTCGTGTAGCACCTACATAAAAGAGACGATTACCATCTTCGTCATTCCTTATTCTTTCAATACCCACGATAATGACAGCCTCGAATTCCATTCCCTTGCTACTATGTATTGTTGTTAGCTGAACCGCAGACTGCATATGGGCAAACTTATCAATGTGAAGATTTGCTAACCTCCCGTTTGCCGCACTAAGTTCAACGAGCTTGTTAAATTCATCAACTTCATCGGGAAACTCGATACCATACGATGTCAAGACTTCGTTTAAGTCCAAGCTCTCCTGCAAATAATTCAACCAATCATTTAGTGATAAATTTTGCCCCTTGATTTTCCATAGAGCAGTTGTGAGAGCTACCCGTAAATCTGACTCATATTCACCACTAACATGTTGACCTGTGTTAATTGCTTCCCAAAAATGCTGGATTTCCTCAAAATCACATTTTCTAGAAGTTTGTTCTTCAAGTGTTGTCCATCCTGATAAACACCAAACGGCCAATTCTTCTAACCACTGGATAAGCCGCATTCTTCGATCATACAGTGAATTTCTATCAAGATGATAGAAGAGACCGATCCTCTTTAATTTTTTTGCAACAAACTTAATCCCCTCCGTCCCTCTCGCACTGTTTGGTCGCCACGGATGCAAAACAGCTATTTGATGCAGGGGAATTCCACGCTTTGTATATTCCTGAATCAGTTTCTCAATTACCCTTTCCACTCGGCGAGGTTTTCCATCATGACATACTCCTACTTCATAAACCCTACATTTGCTATCGCTATTTATAATATCAGAATCGTAATCTGTACTTGGGTCAAGAATATGTTTACAGATTTGAATGATGTTTTTCGTTGAACGATAATTGAAATCCAATTCCACATAGCCAGGAACATCAGCTCGATTAGCAAGATCGCGCAAATATTTAGGGTCTGTACCCATATAGCCATATATGGATTGGTCGGGATCACCGATTGCAAATAGATTGATGGGTGTTTTGTCTAACATTTCCGTAATTATGCGAAATAGGGGATAGCCTAAATCTTGATATTCATCAACTGCAAACCATGGGAACTTTGCATATAAACACTGCCTTACAAATAGCTGATTTGCAATCAGATCAAGGCCGTACTTAATAATTAAATCAAAATCGATATGGCCTTTACCTTTTAAGCAAGTGTAATGCTGCTCAATTATTTGGGCGTAATCTTGATTGTCCCATTCACTAGATGGCTGATCAATATGTTGTAAATGGTATTTGGCCAAGTCCATCTTAAATTGTTGATCATACCCTGGATTATATGTTTGCCCTTTCACCTCTTGCCGCGCAATACTTAAGCATTCATCCCAAACAGATTGGGGGGCAATGCGTATGGGATATGGAATATCTAGGCCGTATAGTTTTGAAAACGGTCTGATTACATAACCTAAGCAGAAGCCATGAATCGTATCAACAACAACATTTGGTCTATCGTCTACACTTAGAGAGTTAATTTTCTGTGCCAACTCTCTTGCCATCCCTCGCGTATAAGTAAGGCAAGCGATACCCTGCGGTGGAGCAATTTCATCACGCAATAATTTAGCAACCTTCAAAGATAGAACTCGTGTCTTCCCACTCCCCGGACCAGCGATAACCACCGTATTTCCCGGACTATCAAACGCCTCTCGCTGCTTTGTGTTTAGTTCTTGGACTTGGCTATGATAGAGGGTCATTCCACATTTTCTCCTGCCTCATCAATATCCTGGGGAGTGACTTGCTTTATCAAATAATCAACTGCATCAACCATATAAGCAGGAACAATTCGCTGCTTTTTACCTTCCTCGTTTGCCTCAGCCATTGTCAAAATATGAGTACAGAGCCTATGTGCAAAGCGACCTTTTCCCCATCGGGTGTCATTAATGGCTGTCAAAATATTTCGCATGTTTTCATCTGTAGGATTAGCAAGATATCCATCTATATGATTCGACCCTGCACGTACATTCTGTCCTAGCTCGTCACCCAATTCCTGAAATGTAAGTTTGAGTTCTTCAGCTAACCCGGCCTCAATTAGGGTCGGTTCAAGTGTCCAGTCATTTACAAAAACCCCCAAATTCGCCAGTTCTTTTCGCACAACATCATTATCAACAGTCTTGTTATCATACTGTTCCTGCAATGCATTCTTAATCTCGTTTCCATTCTCAAACACTTTAGCTAAGTTGATACCTCGCTGTAATCCGTTAACAGGATTGAACTTGTCACCATCGGTCAAAACTGCAAAAGGAATTCCCAACTTAACTGCAAGCATGGCAACATGATAGAAATTGACCCCATATACATTGCAGACAGATATACCATACTCATCGAAATCAATACCCAACACGTCCATAAATGTTTTGACGAGTAAAATCTCAACATCACCTTCAACAAATAAGACAGCCTTAGCAAAGACCATTTCTGATTTTGTAATATCAAGGAAGCGTGACAAATCTTTTCGATCACGATCCTCAAGTGTTTTAAGGAATTCAAATGCAGAAGATGCTGTTCCTCCAGTCTTTTTTTCATCTTTAAGGCGTACTAAATCGGCAATATCTGCTGCTGATACTAAATAAGGCGAGTGGGAAGATATAATTACAGGCAGATTTCTTGCCCGTGCTTTATCAAGAAAATTCTTAAAGACCAACCGTTGCAAATGAGGGTGAAGATGAGCTTCTGGTTCTTCCAGAGTAACAATAGGTAAATAATGTTTGTTTCTACCTGCCCGCCTTTTCAGTCTTTTGTCCAGTTGAAGAGATAACAATGATAAATAAATCGCGTTCTGAAGTCCTAAACTTGTACGAGAAATTGGGCGGTTCTGATCGCCATCAACAAAAACTCGTAAGGCTTTGACAATAGCATCAGGGTTTGTAATATCTAATCCTAAACGCGGATCGACACTGTAAAGTTTCCCTACCATATCTATCAACTCGCTATTTATTTCTTCTCCCAATGTTTGGAGTAGATCATTAACCATACTCTGACTTGTATTTGCGATTTTGTCAGCATAAGGTTGTATTTTTTCAGGACTAATATCATCGCTAAGTTTTATCAGTTCGTTTAAGGGCGACCTTGACCACACATTGCTGTCACCAGCAATATCCCTTAATGCGTTTATGAAGTTTAGCGGCATATCTTGCCACATTCCCGAAAGAGATATTCTCCCCTCGGCATCATCTTTCGGGTAAATCTTCCATTTATAATCATCTTCAGTGTACTGCTTTGGAACTTGTTGTTGATCTTTCTCATTTACATTTACGTCTGGATAAAACAAGTATGTGAGTTGTGCAACTGGAGGGTCTTGTTCAATCAAACAGGAACTAAGCCATGTTAAAGGGACAAGATCGGGTTTTTTTCCGCCAAAGTCAGTAATTCTTACAGTAACTTGTATTGAACGTCCATCAAAAGGATATCCAGAACCTCCCCAGAAATCATCAGCCGTCAACTGGCGATTTTGAAGCGGGTCCAATACAAGACGTAGGGCCGTAATAAAGTTACTTTTGCCTGCTTTGTTTTCACCAATCAAAATGATATTTTGCCCAAGATTGACCTCGCATTTCTTGAAATTTCTAAAGTTTTCGATGCATATATATGAAATTCTCATAGGTTCGTTTTTCCTCCTCCCCATTTCTACTGACTTAGAAGCCATATACTGACTGAGATAATTCCATCTTCTTAATCATGATAGTGTGGATAGGCTTGCCTAACGAAGTAAGGATTCATACGGCGCAACGTGTTCGGAGCCGCCGTGTAATCCTGCGTTGAACGAAGCCGCATCTGACGGCAGCGCTTCCACCTGGAATCTAAGCCTGGGGATTGCCTGATAACCACGACCGTGCACCCCCATGACCAGCGTCATTATAGCAGTCTGGACTGGAAAAGGTCAATCATTATCCTTCGACCAGGCGTGAAGTGCCAGGCACAGGGCAACAAAACCTGCTCTACATGACATCGTTCCGCCCTGTACCTGGCACTCGTCAACAAAAATCCGCCCCCCCCTCTCGACTCGATTGCGCCCGATTTCCCCCTTGCGCTGCGCGCCTGTCGACCAACTCGCGGGAGAACTTTTATGGCCGGAGATTGACAAGCGTGGGTCTCTTTGGGCGTTGCCTGAAGCTGGGCCGGTCAGGCTATGCGGATGCCGACCCGTTCCAGCAAGGCGCGGCAAAGCCCGGCCGGGTATTTGATCGGGGGCTTGTCGGGACCGTGGGAGTCGGAACCGGCGCTGGCTAACAGGCCGTGCTGCCGGGTGTATTCTTGATACATTGCTGTTTGCGCCGGGGTGTGCCTGGGGTAAAAGACCTCTATGCCGTCGATCGGCGCTTCCTGGCGAACCTGATCCAACAGTTGGGTGTCGTAGGTTACAAAGCCGTCTACCCGGCCGGGGTGGGCAATTAGACAGACAGCCCCACTCTGATGAGCCGCCGCTACCACCTCGGCCAGGTCATTCATAGCAAAGGTGCAGCCCGCCTCCAGCACGACCCGGCCGGGTGAAGGCTCACCCTGCCCGTAGCCCTGGCGCTGCAGCAGAGCCACCAGCTCGTGCGGCTGCTGCGCACTGGGTTTGGCCAGGATGTCGGCCAGGGCGGCGGGCGACTGGGGAAGGGCATAGCCCTTGCGGCTTAGATTCTCATACACCTCGCGGGTATTTTCCTGTTGGCGGCGCAACAGACTTTGCGCCAGGTTGTTCAGCGGGCCTGGCCCGGGAGCAAATCCGAAGCAGAGCAAGTCGGTCATTTCGCCGCGCCACGAGGCGGTCATCTCGACGCCCACTAGAAGGGGCAGTTGCCTGGTCTGGGCCAACTGCTGGAGGGCGACGGCCGTGTCGGCGCGATCATGGTCGGTGATGGCTGCCAGGCCGAACTGCTCGCGGACCAGGTAGTTCAGCAACTGCTCCGGTGTCCACTGGCCATCGCTGTGGATGGTGTGCAGTTGGAGGTCAATGGCGGCATCGGCCGCGAGAACGAGGCCAGTGGTGGATAGGCTCATGGGCATTGTCTCCGGCACCTGGGGGATGGCTCATTGTTGGTCGGCCGGTTCAGGGCGCGGCCATAGGTGCCAATCCAGGAACTGCGTGGTGCGGGCCAGGACGTCGATGACGTTGGCGCGGTAGAGGAAGCCGTGTGGTTCGGTGGCGTAGGTCTTGTATTCGAAGGTTTTGCCGGCGCGCTGCAGCGCCTCCACCCATTCCTCGGAGGCTTGCGGCGGGACGATGTCGTCGAGCAGGCCGTGCAGGATGAGCACCGGCCGGTGGATGTTGTCTACCTGGTGAATGGCCGACCCGGCCTGGTAGATGGCCGGTTTTAGGGCGGGGTGGCCGAGCTGCATCTCGGTGTAAAGGCGGGTGCTGCGTTCGCACTGTGCCCAGGAGCTGAAGAGGTTGGCGTCGCCGTAGCGGCTGACGCCGCAGGCGAACAGGTAGTCGGGGTCGCGGGCGAGGCAGCAGGCGACCATGTAGCCGCCATAGCTGCCACCCATGATGCCCACCCGGCCGGGATCAATCCCCGGCAAGTCGCGCAAAAAACGGGCCCCATGCAGACAATCCTGCGTATCGCCGCCGCCCCAATCGTCGTAGTTGGCGTGCTCGTAAGCCACGCCATAACCGGTGCTGCCGCGGAAATTGGGGGCCAGGTAGGTGTACCCCTTGGCGATGAAATATTGCGCCCACAGGTCCCAATGGTAGCCGTATTGGGCGGTGGGGCCGCCGTGGGGGTAGAGGATGGCGGCGCTGTTGCTGCGCCCCGGCCGGTAGAGCAGCGCCGGGATCTCCAGGCCGTCGTAGCTGCGATAGCTGACCGGCTCCGGCATGACCAGCTTCAGGTGGTCCAGGGTGGCCGGCCGGGAATGGGTGAGGCGGGTGATGCTGCCGCCAGGCAGGTCGACGCGGTAGAGGTCGGGCGGCTCCAGGGGGCTTTCGTATTCGGCGGTGAGGAAGGCCCCGGCCGGGGCATAGCAGAGGTTGCTGTAGATGCCCTGGCCACGTTGTAAATCGGTGACCCGGCCGGTGGCCACGTCGATCAGGGCCAGGTCGAAGGCACCGCCGCGGTTGAGGGTGGCGGCCAGCGTCTGGCCGTCGGGCGACCAGGCGAATTCGCCCACGTCCAGCCCCTGGTGGGCCAGCGGGTGCAGCCCCTGGCCATCGGGCCGGATGAGCCACAGCTCGTTGTAGCCGCTGCGCTGGGAGAGGAAGGCCAGCCATTGGCCATCGGGCGACCAGCGGGGGGACCAATCTTTTTGTTTGGCGGAGCCGGTGAGGGGGATGTCCCGGCCGGTGGCCAGGTGCAGCAGGTGCAGGTCCAGGCGGTTCAGGTCGTTGACCGGCCGGTAGACGTAGGCCAGCCAGGCATGGTCCGGCGAAGGCTGGGCATCCCAGGCGTCGCCGCTTTCGTCGTGGGTCAGCGGGCGCGGCCAGGCGCCGTGCCGGTCGGTGAGCAGCAGTTGGCTGGTTTCGTGCCGGCTGCTGCTGATGATCAGCCGATTTTCGTCCAGCCAGACGGGCGAATCGGCGCTGCCGGTGAAGTCGCTGATGCACCGCGGCGCTGACTGCCCGGCGCTGTGGGCTACGTAGACGTGGCCGGCCTGGCCATAAGCCAGCCACTGGCCGTCGGGCGACCATTGTGGGGCGCGGTCCAGCCAGTCGATTTCCGGGCCGCGGTCCATGGTGAGGCGGGCCGGCCAGCCGCCGGCGGCAGGCATGACGTAGAGGTCGGACAGGTCGTCGCGCTGCCAGATGAAGGCCAGCCGCCGGCCGTCGGGGCTGAGTTGGTGTTGGTGCAGGCGGGGAATGCCGGCGACGAGGGGTAGGCTCCACCCGGCCGGGGGCGTGATATCGGGTCGTTTTACGGCCGGCCAGCCATTGCGGACGTACTTTTCGGAAAGGGTGATGGGAGTGGTCATGGGAAACCTGTAGCGTGATTTGTGCTGCGTGTTAACTGCCGGCTGTGGGCTGTTGGCCGGCCCCAGCCGCCTACTGCCCCACCTCCTCAGCGGACAGCAGGAGGCAGGCGGCGCTGTGACCGTGGCCGATCTGGATGTGGGGCGGATCGGTTTCGCGGCAGCGGTCGAAGGCCACGGGGCAGCGGGGGTGGAAACGGCAGCCGGGGGGCAGGTCGATGGGGTTGGGTGTTTCACCTTGCAGAATAATCTTCTCGTGGCGCAGGCGCGGGTTGGGCACCGGGGCGACGGAGAGCAGGGCTTTGGTGTAAGGGTGCTGCGGACTGTGCAAGACGCCGGCGGTGGGGCCAACTTCTACCACCCGGCCGAGGTACATCACCGCCAGGCGGTCGGCCAGGTAGGCGGCGGTGCCCAGGTCATGGGTGATGAACAGCACGGAGATGCCGCGCGTCTGGCGCAGGTCGGAGAGCAGGGTCAGGATTTCGGCGCGGATGCTGACGTCGAGCATGGAGACGGGTTCGTCGGCCAGCAGGACGATGGGTTCCAGGACCAGGGCGCAGGCGATGACCACCCGCTGCCGCTGGCCGCCGGACAGCTCGTGGGGGCGGCGGTGCAGGTAGTCGTCGGCCGGCTTGAGGCCGGCATCTTCCAGGGCCTGGCGCACGCGGGCCATCTTTTCCCCGCTGTCGCGGCCGCCGCTGCGGCCGCCGCTGCGGCCGAGTTTGTGGACGCGCAGGGGTTCGGCCACGGCTTCGCCGATGGTCATGAGCGGGTTCAGCGATTCGTAGGGGTCCTGGAAGATCATCTGCATCTGGCGGCGCACGTCTTTCAGGGCGCGGCCGGAGAGGGCGGTGATGTCCTGGCCGTTGAAGATGATCTGGCCGGCGGTGCTTTTTTCCAGCCCCATGAGGGTGAGGGCCAGGGTGGATTTGCCGGAGCCGCTTTCGCCGACGACGGCCAGCACTTCGCTGCGCCCCAGGGTCAGGGAGACGTCGTCGACGGCGTGGACGAAGCGGTCGGGTTCACCCCATAGGCGCTGCCGCCCGGCCGGGAAGAGTTTGCGCAGGCTGCGGATTTCAAGAATGGGGTCGTTGTTCATGGTGTACCTGTCCCGGCCGGGTTGCTGGCTTCCAGCAGGAAGCAACTGGCGGTGTGGTCACCGCCTAGCTGGTAGAGCGGTGGCTGCTCCAGGTGGCAGCGGGCAACGGCCTGGGGGCAGCGGGGGGCAAAACGGCACCCGGCCGGGAGCGCGTCCAGGCGAGGCGGGTAGCCGGGAATGGCCGCCAGCGTGCTGCCGGCGCGGGTGATGTCGGGGAAGGCTTGCAGCAGTTGGCGCGTGTACGGGTGCTGCGGCCGGTTAAAAATGGTGTCTACGTCGGCATACTCGGCGGTGACGCCGCCGTACATCACCAACACCGTGTCGCACACTTCGGCCACCACGGCCAGATCATGGGTTACCAGGACCACGGCCAACCCCAGTTTCTCGCGCAGGCGGTTGAGCAGTTCCAGGATTTGGGCCTGGACCATCACGTCCAGGGCGGTGGTTGGTTCGTCGGCGATGACGACCTGGGGGAAGCAGGCCAGGGCCATGGCGATCATCGCCCGCTGGCGCATGCCGCCGGAGTATTGGTGGGGGTAATCTTTTTGCCGGCTGGCGGCAATGCCTACCAGCTCCAGCAGTTCACTGACGCGGTCATTGACGCTGCTGCGGTCGTTGGCGATGTTGTGCTGGATTATGGCCTCGGCGATCTGGTCGCCGACGGTTTGCACCGGGTTGAGGGCGTTCATCGCGCCCTGGAAGATCATGGCGATGTTTTTCCAGCGCACGTCGGCCATCTCTTTCTCGCTCAGGTCCAGCAGGTCGCGGCCCATGAAGTTGACCTGGCCGTTGACGATGCGGCCGGCGGCGGGCAGCAGGCGCATCAGGCTGAGCATGAGGGTGGTTTTGCCGCAGCCGCTTTCGCCAACCAGGCCGAGCATCTCGCCTTCGCGCAGGACGAAGCTGACGTCGCTGACGGCATGGGCCGGGGGATTGTCGCGGCTGACGTAGTCCACGGAGACCTGGCGGATATCAAGCAGGGTGGGGGCCTGGGCGAAGTTGTTCATGCGGCCTGCCCTGTCTGGCGGGGGGGTACGGTGGGGATGGGTGCTTCCCGGCCGGGGCGGGCCACCATGCCCGGCCCCACCGACAGGTGATGCACCTCCAACCGCGGGTTGAACACCTGCTCTAGCCCATTGCCCAGCAGCGTCAGCCCCAGGACAACCCAGACAATGCCCAGGCCCGGGATAACCAGCGCCCACCAGGCCCCGGCGCTCATTGCCCCGCGATTGAAAGCAAAGTTCAACATTTGCCCCCAACTCAACGTTGTTGGGTCACCCAGACCAATGAAAGCCAGCACGCTTTCGTTAATGATGGCTGCCGAAATCACCAGCACGGAGTTGGCAATCATCAGCGGGAAGACCAGGGGGAAGATGTGGCGGCGGATGATGTAGCCGTTGCCCGCGCCAATAGCCCTGGCCCGCAGGACAAATTTACGCTCCTTCACCGACAGCGTTTGCGAGCGGATCAGGCGCGCCGTGGTCGTCCAGCCCAAAATGCCGATGACGATGATCAGGTTGCTCAGGCTGGGTTTGGTCAGGGCAATGAGGACCACAATGAGCGGCAGATCGGGTATTACCAGCAGAAAGTCTGTCAGCCGCATTAGCGCCTGTTCCAACCGCCCCCCGTAGAAGCCGGCGGTAATCCCGACGGTGCCGCCAATGGCCAGGGCGATGAAGGCCGCAAAGAAACCAACAATCAGCGAGACACGCGCACCAAATAGAAAATTGGAGAGCACATCCTTGCCCGCGTCGTCGGTGCCCAGTGGGTGGGCCGCGCTGGGTGGGGCGTAGATGTCATCAATGGTCACCGCGACCGATGCCTTGGGATCATAGGGGGCCAGAATTGGGGCGAAAACGGCCACAAAAACGGCGATCAGCAGCATAAACAGCCCAACCACGCCCATGCGATTGCGGCGAAAACTGGGCCAGAAGGCATTCAGGTTGACACTTTCTGGTTGCATGGCGTGTTACTCCACCCGGACCCGTGGGTCCAGGTAACTGTATAGCAGGTCGGCGATCAGGTTGGCCAGGATGACGCTGATGGCCAGCAGCAAGAACGCGCCCTGCAGCATGGGGTAATCGCGCCGGCTAACAGATTCCACGATGGCGGCGCCCAGGCCTGGCCAGGAAAAGACGGTTTCGATTTCGATGGAGCCGGCAACGGTGAAACCCAGGTTCAGGGCGATGAGGGTGACGGTGGGCAGCAGCGCGTTACGCAGGGCGTGGTGGCGCAAGATTTGCCCGGTGCCGATGCCCTTAGCCTTGGCGGTCAGGATGTAATCCTCGGCCAGCACTTCCTGGATGGTGCTGCGCATGATGAGCATGTATTCGGCCAGGAAGACGATGGTGAAGGTCAGGGTGGGCAGGAACATGTGCCGGGCGATGTCCAGCCACCGGTCCCAGGTTGTGTCGAAGGTGGCCCCGGGTGTGACCATGCCGCCAATGGGCAGCGCGAATTGGCGGCTGCCCCAGAAGAGGAGGATGATGCCCAACCAGAAGGTGGGCAGACCCCAGGCGAGCAAGCTGCCCACCAGGGCCACGTAGTCGATGGCCGTGCGTGATTTCCAGGCGGCGAGCACACCGAGGCTGATGCCAATGATGATTGAGAAGAGCTGGCCGGTGCCGATGAGCAAAACGGTGTTGAACAATCTTTCGCCGAGCATGTCGATGACCGGCCGGTTGGTGTGGTAGCTGAAGCCCATTTCGCCGCGCAGCAGGTTGCCCACGTAGATGAAGAACTGTGTCTCCAACGGGTTGATGGCGCAGCTCCCCAGCTCCAGCGGGTTGAGCGATTCGAAGCAGTTGATGACCGGCTTGTCCAGGCCAAAGCGGACGCGGATTGCCTCCACGGCTTCGACGGTGAGGCGCGGGTCGCGAATGCCGGACCGGGCCGGGTCGCCGGGCAGCACGCGGAAGAGGAAGAAGTTGAAGCAGATGACAAAGAGAATGGTTAGCAAGGCCCAGCCGACTTTGCGCAACAAGTACTGCCTGCGTCTCAACGCACACCTCCCACGGCGTGCCGGGCAGGGATGCCACGCCCGGCACGCCTCTCATCCGGCTTTGGTCAGGTTACTTGACTGGTTCGATCTGCCACAGTGAGCTGAGGTCTTCCAGGGCGATCTTGCCCTGGTCGGTGATCCAGCCGGTGAAGCGATCGCTGCGGTAGGCCTGGACGGCCTGGCTGTAGAAGGGGATGATGTAGACGATGTCGTCGAAGACGATGCGCTGCATCTCCCACACGATGTCTTTGCGGGCGGTGGGGTCCAGGGTGGTGGCTTGCTGCTTGTAGAGGGCGTCGTAGTCGGGGTTGGAGTAGCCGGTCTCGCTGGTGCCGGTGGGGATTTCGTCGGTGGTCATGACGCTGAGCAGGAAGGCGGGGTCAGGGTCGGAGCCCCAGCCCCAGATGAGGACGTCGTAGTCGAAGGCGGGGCAGCAGATGGAGGTGAGGGTGTCGGGGTCCAGCGCTTGCAGTTCGGCTTTGATGCCAATCTGGCCCCAGGATTCGGCCATGATCTCGGCCATGCGCGGGGCGACGGTGCTGTCGCTGGGCCAGTTGAGGCGGAAGATGAGGGGGTTGGTGCCGTCGGGCATTTCGCGGATGCCGTCACCGTCTGTGTCCAGGTAGCCGGCCTCGTCTAGCACCTGGTTGGCCTGGTCGATGTCGTAGGGATAGTCTTGCAGGCTGTCGTTGTACCAGACGCCGAGGCTGTCGGGGATGAGGGTGAGGCCGGGCGCGCCGAAGCCGAGCAGGACGATGTCGATCATCTTCTGTTTGTCGGTGGCGTGGGCCAGGGCCAGGCGGACGTTGCGGTCGAGCAGGGCGGGGTGGCCGCTGCAGGTGCCGTCACCGGCCGGGCAGTTTTCCGGGGTGACCAGGTTGATGATGATGTCGGTGACGCCGGGCGCGGCCGGGGGGCCGTTGACGATGACGATGTTGGGTTCGTTGCGCAGGGTGGGCACGGCGGTGGCCGGCATCTCGGTGATCATGTCGACCTGGCCGGTGCGTATGGCCTGTACGAGGGCGTCCTGGTTGTCGAAGGTTTGGAAGACGACTTCGTCTATTTTGGGCGGGTAGAGGGGATGGTCTTTGACGGCGGTCAGGCGCACGAACTGGTTTTGCTGGTATTCGCTCATTTTGAAGGGGCCGCTGCCGATCATGGCGGTGTTTTCGAATTCGGCGGCGTTGGCGTCGGCGTATTGCGACCAGATGTGTTCGGGCACGACGTAGAGAAAGACGAGCTGGCTCTCCATGTTGGGGATGGCCTCGGAGAGGGTGATGACGACGGTGGTGTCGTCGGGGGCCTCGACGCTGTCGAAGTATTCGGTGTAGACGGGCAGGAAGGCGAAGTCTTCGTTGCTCTGGTACATGTTGTAGCTAAAGGCGATGTCTTGGGCGGTGAGTTTCTCGCCGTCGTGCCAGGTCATGTCCTGGCGGATCTTGAAGGTCCAGACGGTGCCGTCTGGGGAGGTGGTCCAGCTTTCGGCCAGTTCGGGGGAGTAGGTGCCGTCCAGGTTTAGCTGGAACATGGAATCGTAGACGAGTTCGAAGAGGGTGTAGGCTTCGGAGAGGACGGCGGTGCCGGGGTTGAGGGTGTCGGGGCTGCCGGCCCAGCCGATGCGGGCGATGATAGGCCCGGCCGGGGCGACCGCCGTATCGTTGCTGCCCCCGGCCGGGGTTTCTGCGGTGGCGTCGCTGGTGGATGTTGTGCTGTTATTGCCGCCGCAAGCGACTAATGCCAGAAGCAGGCTGATTAGAATAAGAAGCCCAAACCATTTGTACTGTCGCATTTTCTCCTCCATGTGGGTGTGGGAATGGAAATCAGTGTTGGGTTATGGCTGGCGGGCGGCTGTGCCGCTGCTGAGATATTTCTGGGGCCACCTCCGGGGAAAAGCTAAGGTTGGCTTAGGGGCGGGCCTGGGGCGCGCGTGGCTAGAGAGGATGTGATGAACTGAACGCTTCCAGTAAAATTATAACAGTAACGGCGGCACTGGCGAATGATTTGACATTGGTCACCGAGCATGCGATTACCCTGGCATTGGCCCAATGGTTATGGAGGTTACTGATTTGGACGGGGTGATGGGCGAGCGGGCGGGAAGCCGGCCGGGATCAGGAAAGGGCCTGTTGTTGCCTGTCGGCCTGACCCTCTTGGGACCAGCCTGGGCGAGATGGGGCGGGGAGCCGGGCTTGAGGTTTGCCCGGATTGCTGCTGCCCCATCTCGCCCATAACGGGGATGATTTTTCTGTGCTGTGGCCTGCCGGCTATTTGCCTGGCGAGACGCTAGCCCAGGACCTGGTGGATGGCGGTGACCAGAATGCTCACCAGTTCCTCCACCTGCGCTTCATTGATGATGAGCGGTGGTCCCAGCATGACCAGGTCACCGTTGAGGCCATCGGCGCAGCCCTGGGAGTAGTAGACGATGAGGCCGAGGTCGAAGGCGCGCTGCCAAATCTCGCTGGCCATGTGTTGTTCTACGGGGAATGGTTCTTTGGTGGCGCGATCGAGCACCAGTTCCAGGCCCCAGAACAGCCCCCGGCCGCGGATGTCGCCCACGTGTGGATGGTCACTGAGGGCGGCGCGCAGCTTTTGGCCCAGAAGGCGGCCCATGTTGGCGGCGTTCTCGACCAGGTTTTCCTGGCGCAGGATGCGCAGGGTGGCCAGCCCGGCCGCGGCGCCCACGGCATGGTGGCTGAAGGTGCCGCCATGGTTGAAGTCGCCCAGGCTGCGGCGGATTTGCTCCACGTCGTCGCCGCGCGCGGCGATGAAACCGAGGGGGAAGTAGCCCCCGGCCGCGCCTTTGCTGGAGACCATGATGTCGGGCACGGTGTCCCAATGGTCGAGGCCCCACCACCGGCCGGTGCGGCCAAAGCCGGTTAGCACTTCGTCGGCGATGAGCAGCACGCCGTGGCGGGTGCAGATGTCGCGGATGGCTGGCCAGTAATCATCGGGCGGGGCGGCGGCGCCCAGGCTGGCCCCGCTGATTGGTTCGGCGATGAAGGCGGCGACGTTGTTGGGGCCGTAGGCCAGGATGGACTCCTCCAGCCGGTCGGCCAGATCGAGGCCGTTGGCGGCGAAGCGATAGGGGTAGGGGTGGCGGATGTGGGGCATGTTGTTCATCATGCTGAGGTAGGGGGTGCGCAGGCCGGGTTTGCCGCTGACGCTGAGCGCGCCCAGGGTCATGCCGTGGTAGCTGAGGGAGCGGCCAATGATGATGTGGCGGCCATTGCGACCGCGGGCCATCTGAATCTGGCGGGCGAGCTTGAGCGCCCCTTCGACGACCTCGGAGCCGCTGCTGAGCAGGAAGAAGCGGGGCTTGGGCAGGGGTACCACTTCGGCCAGTTCGTTGGCGTATTGCTCCAGTGGCGCGCTGGTGAACATGAGGGCATGGACGTAGGCGGCGGCCTGCGCCTGGCGCTGCATGGCTTCGACGATCTCGGTGCGGCCATGGCCGACGTTGACGACCAGGGGGCCGCCGGAGCCATCCAGGTAGCGCTTGCCGTCGGTGTCGTAGATGTAGATGCCTTCGCCGTGGGAGATAACCGGCCGGGCATGATTCATCTTGCGATAGAAGACGTGGCCTTGGGGATGTGCGTAACGCATGGGAATCTCCTAGAGAAATAGTGGGGCGCCGGTGGCGCGAATTGTGGGAGGTGGGTGGGGGCTGGTGCGGCAGCCGGTGGCTTATTGCGACAGCGAGGCCAGCAGGGTGATGGCGTGGTTGACCATCTGGGTTTGCTGTTCGGCGCGGCTGATCCCGGCCGGGTTGTCTCCTTGCTGCAGGCCGGTGCCATAGTAGCCAAACTGGGTGTGGTTGCCGCCCTCAATGGGGATGAATTCGGTGTTGGGCGGCAGGCGGTTGGCGCCGTCCAGGACGTCGGCGAGGGCGGCGACGCCGTCGTTGGTGCCGTAGACGGATTGGGCGGCCAGGGTGAGGGGGGAGAGGTCGAGGTTCCCGGCCGGGTAGGAGGCCCACAAAATGAGGCCGGCGATGGTATCGGGGTTATCGTGGGCGAATTGGGCGGCCATGCTGCCGCCCAGCGAATGGCCGGCCACGGCCCAGTGGCTTATGCTGGGGTAGGCGGCGATGACGTCGGCCCCCCGGCCGGGGGCGAAAACGGCCAGGTTGAGGGGCATGGGCACGATGACGGCCAGGTAGCCCTGGGCGGCGATGGCGCGGGCGGTGGGGGCGTAGGCTTCGGCCGGGACGAGGCCGCCGGGGTAGATGAGGAGAGCGGTGGTGGGGGTGGTCCCGGCCGGGGTGAAGACGAGCCAGTCGTTGGTGGTCACGGTTACCTGGTCGTCGGAGGCCAGGGCGGCCAATGCTTCGGGCAGGGGGGCGTTGCGGTTGCTGCCGCTGACGACGTAGCCGCCAAAGGCCAGAACGGCCCCCAGCGGAATGAGCAGCAGCAGCCAGAGCCAGCGTTTGGTGGGGCGCATGAGTTTTACCTGTAGAGACCTTGCGGGTCGAGTTCCTGGCGGATGATGGCCAGCTCTTCGGGGGTGGGTGGTGTCATGGGGCGCAGGTCGGGCGAGACGCGCAGCGGCCAGGGGATGTCGGCCTGGATGCTGTCTATCGTTTCGTTGGGGCCTAGTTCGCTGAGGGTCATTTCGCGCGCTTCGTTGGCGAAATTGAAGAGGGCGCGGTCGGTGATGATGAGTTGGGGACCCCGGCCGGGGTAGCCCATCCGTTCCCGCGCATCGCCGCCATCCAGGTGGCCGGGGCTGGTGAGAAAATCTAGTTTCTCGACGAAGGCGCGCCCTTTCAGGCGCATAATCATGAAAATCTGGTTGGCATTGATGGCGATTTCGCAGGCCCCGCCGGAACCGGGCAGGCGCACTTTGGGCCGGTTATAGGGGCCGATGACGGTGGTGTTGAGGTTGCCGAAGCGGTCGATTTGTGCGCCGCCCAGCAGGGCCACGTCGATGAGGCCGCGCTGTAAATAGAGCGAGAAGAGGTCCAGCATGCCCATGACCGAGGTCGCGCCGCTAACCAGGGTGGGGTCGCCAATGGAGAGGGGGAGGCGTGCCGGCCGGGCGCCAAAAACGCCGCTCTCATACACCAGTTCCATGTGCGGCGAGTGGCTGCGCCGGGCCAGGTTGCAGGCGATGTTGGGCAGGCCAACGCCAACGAAGACGACGCGGTTGCCTTGCAGGGCACGGGCCGCGTTGACAATCATGAGTTCAGAGGGGGAGAAGGTCATGGGATGCTCACGTGATCGGTGTTGAATTGTTTGTCGGGTGCAGTTGGTAGGGCATGGTGCACGCTAGGTGTTTGGGTTGCCAATGCCGCCGGTGCAGGCGGCGCCGGGTTCGGGGGTTTGGGGACCGGCCTGGTATTTGTCGATGAATTGGGCGAGGCGGGGATCGCTGGCCGAATCTAGCTCAAGCTGAACGCCCCAGGCGGTGAGGACGACGGGGCTGGTTTGGTCGGGGAAGGGGCTTAGCAGGACGTAGGCCTGGCCCTGGGCCTGGCTGCGCAACTGGGCTATGGCGTCGGCGGCCAGGGTGGGCTGGTAGGTGATCCAGACTGCGCCATGCTCCAGGGAGTGGACGGCGTTTTTGGCGTCGATGGGCTGGTCGTAGATGCCGCAGTTTTGCCAGAAGGGGGAGTGGATGCCGCCAACGGGTGGCCGGCCGGTGTTGGGGTAGGTGATGTTGTCGTCGTGGCCGCGTTCCTGGTCTGGGCTTTGGGCGACGCCCTCTACCAGGGCCAGGTTGGGCTCGCTGAGGGTGATGCTGCCGGTGACGCTGTCGAAGGTGGAGCGATAGCTGTCGATGGCGGCGGTGGGGGCCAGGCTGATGGTGGTGACGAGGCGGTCGTTGTTGATGAAGATGGTGAAGATGTTGGTGACTTCGTTGGCGGTGCCGTCGTCGACGATGACGCTGCCGGTGGCGGCGGGCTGGCCGTTGATGGTGATGGCCGTGGGTGGGCTGGTGATGCTGCCTTCGGGCAGGCCAAAGCTGTTGAAGCGGCTGGTCAGGAAGCTGACCAGTTCGCTGCTGTTGGGGTTTTCGCTGAGGCCGGCCATGCCCCGGCCGGTGATGTTGACCAGGATCATGCCGTAGGGTTCGCTGGGGATGACGCCGGTGGCGATGCTGGCGTCGGAGCTGAGGGTGAGGGCGCTGCCGGACTCTTCGAGCACGCTCCACCCGGCCGGGTATTGCAGGCTGATGCCGCTGGCCGGGTTTTGGTAGTCTACCAGGCCGGTGGTGGTGACCCCGGCCGGGGTGCTGGTGGCCGCGTTGTCATTCGTCGTCACGCTGTTGCTGCTGCCGCAGGCGGCCAGCAGTAGGGCCAGGAGCAGCAGCGCGGCAAGGGGTGGGAATCGTTTCATGTACTCTCTCCGTCGGTGGCCATGGCTGCCAGTTGTGAGGGCAGCAGTTGGCTGGTTAGAAGTTGTTTGAAGAGGGGTGTTTTGTCGCGGTTGTTGGCGGCGGCGGCGATCAGGTCGTAGCCGTGCGTGTAGGTGAAGATGTAGGAGCGGAACAGGGGGTTGGTGAAGAACTGGAAGCTTTTGGCGGCCCGGCCGGGGCTGGATAGGGCGTAGGTTTGCAGGTAGTCCAGGGCCTGGTCGCGGGTGAACTGGCCGGTGTGGTAGAAAATGGCGGCATTGGCGGCCACACTGCGCAGGGCGTGTTGGGCCTGGGCCAGGCGCTGCATTGCGGCGGCGCTCTCGAAGGCCATGCCGGCGGCGGGCAGCAACTGTTCGGCGTTCCAGGTGTGTTCGCCCCCGTTGGGGAAGATGATTTCGGTGGCGGTGGTGGCGATGCCTTCGGCGATGACGGCGGCGGGGGAGTGCAGCAGGAAGCTGGCCTGTTCGCCGTAGCCGCGCTGGTGCAGCAGATGGCGCTCTTTTAGCTGGGCTTCGGTGTGGTGGCCGGGGTAGCCTTCGTGGGCCATGGTGCTGAGGATGTGCAGGGCGTTGATGGGGATGTCGTTGTTGAATTCGACCAGGGAGTGGCCCTGGCCCAGGTACCAGTTGTAGGCGCTCCAGGGCTTGTCGTAGACGATGCGTAGTTCTATGCTCTCGCTGGGGACGAGGTCGACCAGGGCGGCGGTGCGGCGTTGTGTTTCGTCGCGGGCCAGGGCCAGCAGGGGCATGAGTTGTTCGGGGGCGAGGAGGTAGCGCTGGCGGTGTGCTTCCTGGCGTTCGGCGAGGCTGCCCCGGCCGGGGAGCAGGTTGTCTAGCTCGCGGTGGGCGGTGGTGTAGATGGTTTCGTCCACCGGCCGGGGGGTGATGTCGTACAGGGTGGCGACTTCGTCCAGGTAGCTGATTTCAGCGCCGTTGAGGATGTGCAAGGTGCCGCCGATGGCGCGCAGGCTGGCTTGCAGGTAGGCCTGGCGGGCGGGGTCCCCGGCCGGGATGGTGTCTTGCAGTTGGGCCAGGTCGTTTAGCAGCCCGGCCGGGCTTTGCTTGGGGGCGGCGTTGACTTCGGCTTGCAACCCGGCCGGGCCTAAGTAGGCGTCGATGTAACCGGGGATGTGTTTTTCTATTTCCAGCGTCAGGCGGAGGTAGTTCAGGTCGAAGGGTGTCATCAGGTTGCCAGTTACGCGCCGTACAGGCCGTAGTTAACGGGGTCGGACCAGAGTTCGCCGGGGGCCAGTTCCGCCAGGCGGGCCGGACCAAGTTTGGCCAGGTAAGCGGCCCGGCCGGGTAGGTCGTAGACCCATTCTTGTAGCCAGGCGTCGGTGGAGGCCTGGTCGCGGGACATTTTGTCCCAGGCCAGGTAGGCGACATTATCCCGGTCGTAGTAGCCTTGCACGTAGCTGGGATGAGCGCCGTATGGCTCGTGGACCACGGCGTCCACAATGAGGCCGGGAATGAGGGTGCGGTTGGGGTCGCGGCGGATGACTTCTTCGTCTACGACCTCTTCGACGACGACGACGACTTTGCGGGCGGCAAAGGCGGCCTCTTTTTGCATGCCGATGAGGCCCCAAATCTGGGTGTTGCCCTGGGTGTCGGCGCGTTGGGCGTGGATGAAGGCCACGTCGGGGTTCAGCGGCGGCACGACGGCGATGGGGCCGTCGCCATAGGGGCTGTTCACAAAGCGAATGAGGGGATTGGCCTGGGGCAGGTCGCTGCCACTGTAGCTGCGCAGCGGGTAGAAGGGCAGCCGGGCCGCCCCGGCGGCGTAGCGGGCGACCATGCCGTAATGGGAGTATTCCTCCAGGGCCAGCGGGCGGGGGGTGCCTTTTTCTACGGCGCGGCGGATGCAGTGCAGGCTGCCAACACCGGGGTTGCCCAGGTAGCTGAAGATGAGCCTGTCGACGATGCCGGCGGCGACCATCTGGTCGTAGACCAGGTCGGGGGTCATGCGGGCCAGGGTGAGGTTTTGCTTGCGCTGGCGGATGATTTCGTGGGCGGCGGCGAAGCAGATGAAGGCGGTGAAGCCTTCGATGGCGATGGTTGCGCCGTCGGTGACGTAGCGGTGGACCGCTTCTTGCATGGGGATGAGTTTGCTGTTGCTGTTCATAGGGTGTGTGGGTGGGTCCCGGCCGGGTGGGTGATGTGGTTCCGGTGGTAGGATGGGTGGGGGAGCTGCCGGCGCGACCCGGCCGGCAGCTCCTCAATCGCCAGGCTGCCTAGTCGACGACCGTCTGGCTTTGTTCGTGCATGTATTGGGGGACGTAGTAGCGGCTGCCGGCGGCTTTGCCGGTGGAGCCGCTGCCTTTCCAGCCGCCGAAGGCCTGGTAGCCAGGCCAGGCCCCGGTGGTGGCGCCCGACTCGCGGTTCACGTAGACGACACCAGCTTCAATGTTGTCCAGGAACCATTGCACCTCGGCCGGGTCTTCGCTGAAGAAGCCGGCGGTGAGGCCGTATTCCACGTCGTTGGCAATGGTCATGGCTTCGTCCAGGGTGGAGAAGGAGCCGATGGTGGAGATGGGCAGGAACATTTCTACTTTCCACAGGGGGTGGTCGTAGGGCAGGTTGTCGACCAGAGTGGGCAGGACGTAGTAGCCGTTAAGGTCCAGCGTCTTGCCGCCGTAGATGATGTCGCCATGGGCGGCCAGGTCGGCGACGAAGCGCTGATAATCTTCGTAGCCGCTCTTGTTGACCACTGGTCCCATCCAGTTGTCTTTGATGGTGGGGTCGCCGACGTTGATTTTGCTGGTGAGGGCGACCAGCCTGGCGACGAAGGCCTCTTTGACGTCCTCGTGGACGAGGATGCGTGAGCAGGCGGAGCATTTTTGCCCTTGCAGGCCGAAGGCGGAGCGCATAACGCCAATGGCGGCTTTGTCCAGGTCGGCTTTGTTGCTGATGATGGTGGGGTTTTTGCCGCCCATTTCGGCGATGCACGGTCGGGGGTAGAGGCCCTGGGTGAAGGTGCGCAGGATGTTCATGCCCACGTCGTAGCTGCCGGTGAAGGTGATGCCGGCGATGTCGGGATGGTCGACGATGGTCTGGCCCACGGAGCGACCGCCGCCGGTGACGAAATTAAAGACCCCGGCCGGGATGCCTGCGTCGCGGAAGCAGGTGGTGAGCAGCCAGCCGGTGTAGGCGGTGTCGGTGGCCGGCTTGAAGACGACGGTATTGCCGGCTACCAGCGCGCCGCCGCTGGGACCGCCGGCCAGGGCAAAGGGGAAGTTGAAGGGGGAGATGACCGCCCACACGCCATAGGGCTTGAGGATACTGCGGTTGTGATGGCGGCTCGTCTCTGACTTCATCTGGAAGCTGTAGCCGTTGTTCGCTTCCATTTGGTCGCAGCAGTAGCGAATGAGGTCGGCGGTCTCTTCTACGTCGCCCATCGCTTCCAGGCGGTTCTTGCCCACTTCCAGGCTCATGATGGCGCCAATATCAAATAAACGATCGCTGATAAGGTCGGCGGCTTTGCGCAGCAGGGCCACGCGCTCCTGCCAGGGGGTGTCGCGCCAGCCGGGGAAGGCCGCCTTGGCGGCGGCTACGGCGTCGTTGGCGTGCTCTTCTGCACCTTTTTGGAAATGAGCCATGACCATGTCTAGATCTACCGGGCTGATCTTGGTGAAGGTCTGGCTGGCAAAGCGCTCTTCGCCATTGATGTACATGGGGAAGGTCTGGCCCATGTTGGCCCTGACCCGGGCTACGGCCTCGTCAAACATCTGGTCCAGCAGGGGGTCGGGGCTGGCCAGGGTGGAGTAGGTGACTTTGAATTTGTGTTCAGACATGTTATTGCCTCCTAGATTGTTTGTGGGATTGGTGGGTTGTCTGAAACCCGAAGAGCCTTTTATGACAAAGTTACCGTTATTATACTGTGAATCAGGGTGGGTTACGAATCTCTGCCAGGGTGTGGGCTGGAGGGTTTGGGGTTCGTTGACCTTGCCGGCAGCGGAGTGGTACAATGCTGCCAGGGGTTGGGTAGTGGTGGCGGTCTCTTCCGCTTTGGGCTGGCAGTTGATTGTGCTGCAGCGTCATGGTTGACCAAGTAAGGAGTCAGAGCGAATGATGGGTGAAGCGTACGGCATTGAATATGCCGATAAGCCGGCGTGGGAAGTGATTGGGCAAGGTATCACCGATTACAATACGGCACAGGCGGGGGCGGAAAATGGGCGGAGCCTCTGTTTTGTGCTCAAGGGAGCGGATGATGCGATTGTGGGGGGGGTGATAGGCGCTACTTATTGGAACTGGCTGCATGTGGACTTGATGTGGATCCGGGATGATTTGCGGGGGTGTGGTTATGGACAGCGCTTGTTGATGCTGGCTGAAGAGGAAGCGCGGCAGCGTGGGGCGAAGCAGGCCTACCTGGATACGTTCAGTTTTCAGGCGCCGGAATTCTATAAGCGGTATGGTTATGAGATTTTTGGGGTGCTGGAGGATTTCCCGGCCGGGCACAAGCGCTACTTCCTGAGAAAGCAGCTTTGAGCTGTGTGGAGGGGGGACGCCCGGCCGGGTTAACCGCCAAAGAAGGTCGCGTTTAGCCAATCCAGCGACTGCTGGGCCAGGTAAAAATTGGGGTTCACTTCCAGCGCATTTTGGTAGGCTTGCCGTGCGCCCAGGTAGTCCCCTTCTGCGGCCAGGGCGTGGCCCTGGTACCAGTAAATCTCCTCCACGTAGCGACCACCGGGGGTGGCCAGCATGGCGTCGACCAGGGTTAGCACGTCATCCATCCGGCCGGTTTTCCAATAAGCCATGAAGGGGCGATGTTCATAGTAGAGGGTGCGGGGGGGCAGGCCAATGGCCCGCGCCCGGTCAAAAGCGGCCGCGCCCGCTTCGTAGTAGCTTTGTTCGCCGGTGAGCTGCCCCAAACGGGTCTGGCTGACGCCCAGGTTGAAGATGGCGAAAACGTTGTTGGGGTCGGCGGCCATTTCTTCACGGGCCAGGTCCGAGGTGTACTGCCACATGCTCATTTCGTCTTGCAACACGGCTGGGATGATGCTGTCTACCAGCGTCTGTTGGCCTGGTTCGTAGACGACATAGAACGTGTAGTTGAACTGCTGCCACCAGTAGAGGAAATCATCGTAGGGGTCAACGCGCGCGCTGCCATCGAAGGGGCCGGCGTCGGTGTCGCGGGTGTATACCTCTTGCCTGGTATCGTCGTAGCCGTACACGGTGAGGTAGTGGCCGTACCAGCCTTCTTCTTCGTTGGGCAGGTAGCCTTTTTCCACCACCACGGGGATGCCGGCGGCGATGAACTGCTTGAGTATAGTCATGTTGCCGCCGCTGTGGGCGGTGGAGCGCAGGTTGGTGAATTCGTTAACGTAGTCGTTGATCTGCCAGGGGCTGACGTTGCGGTCTTCCCGGTTTGGTTTGAGGTAGGCGGCGGCGTCGGCCTGGGTGGTGGGGTCGCCGAAGTAGTTGAGGACCAGGGAGAGGTTGGCCGGGCCGCAGTTGTTGAAGCCCTGGATGACTACGCCCAGCCCGTCGATGGTGTAGGCGGCCGGGGGGGGCGGGGCGGTGGCCCGGGGGGTGGCGGTGGGCATGGGGGTGGGGCTGGGCAGCGGCGTAGGGGTGGGCAGGCTGCTGGCGCTGCTGCTGACGGGTTGGCGAGTGGGTTGGGGGGTGGGGGTGGTCCCCGGCCGGGCGATGAGGTCATCTTCCAGGCCGGGAATGTTGAGGGCGGCCTGGGTGTCCCCGGCCGGGTTGCCGCCGATGGTTGTCGCGGCCGGGGCTGGCAGCGCGGCCGGCATTGGCGTGGTAATCAGCCCCATCACTCCGGAAGTGAGCCGGTTGTGCTGCAACCGCAGGTAATAATCGCCGGGCAGCGCCCGCACCGCTCGTGGTAGGGCCAGAATGGCCACGGCCAGCAGTAGTTGGGCCACCACAATCAACAGGATAATGCGTTTTGTATTAGAACTCATGCGTTAGTCTCTTGCGTGCGCGTCGTGATGTTGGTGCATAGGTGGGGAGCAGGCTCCTAGCCACCGTAGTAGGTCGCCATGATCCAGTCCAGCGACGTTTGCGCCGGGGAGAAGTTGGGGTTCACTTCCAGGGCCTTTTCGTAAGCGGCGCGGGCGCCGGCGATGTTGCCCTGGGCGACCAGGGCGTGCCCCTGATACCAGTAGATTTCTTCCACGTACTGCCCGCCGACGGTGTTCAGCATGGCATCGGCCAGCTCCAGCACATCATCCAACCGGCCGGTCTTCCAGTAGGCCATAAACGGCCGGTGCTCGTAATAGAGGGCGCGCGTGGGCAGGCCGATGGCCCGCGCCTGGTCAAACGCCTCGGTGCCGCGCAGGTAGTAGTCGGCGTTGTTCTCCAACGAGATTTCGCCCAGCCGGGTGAGGCTGACCCCCAGGTTGAACCAGGCGAAGACATTTTCCGGGTCCTGGTCAATTTCGGTCTGGGCCAGGTCAGCGGTGTACTGCCACATGGTCTCAGGTTCCAACAACCCGGCCGGGATGGTGGCGGCCACAATTTCCTGCTGGTCAGCTTCGTAGACCACGTAGAAGGTGTAATTGAACTGCTGCCACCAATATTCGAACTCCTCGTAAGTGTCCACCCGCGGGCGGCCGTCGAAGGGTCCCAGGTTGGTGTCCAGGCTGTAGATTTCGCCCTTGGCGTCGTCGTAGCCGATGACGGTCAGGTAATGGCCGTACCAGCCGTCGCCGTTGCTGGGTTCGTAGCCCTTTTCGATGACCACGGGCATGCCGTTGGCGATGAACTGCTTGAGCATGGCCATGTTGCCGCCGCTGTAAGCGCTGGCTTGCAGCCCACTGCCGCCCAGACCGGTCGCCGGGTTCACCTCGTTCACGTACTCCACAATTTGCCAGGGGCTGACGTTGCGATCTTCCTGGTTGGGCTTGAGATAGCTGGCGGCTTCTTCCTGGGTAATGGGGTTGCCCAGGAAGTTGAGGACGATGGTGAGGTTGGCCGGCCCGCAGTTGTTGAAGGCCTGTTTCTGGTTTTGCAGCCCTTCTAGCATGGCGCTTTCGGGCAGGGGTTCGGGGGTGGGGGTGGGCGTGGTGGTAGGCGTGGCCGTGGGGGGGATGGTGGGGGTGGGGCTGGCGGCGGTGGTGGGGGCCGCGGTTGGCTGGTCGGTGGGCGTGGGCGTGGCGGTGAGTGCCGCGGGGACGGTGGGGAGGCCGGGAATGTCGGGCAGGGTGGCGGGGGATTGGCTGACGGCCCCGGCCGGGTTGGCGGCCGGCAGGGATTCGGGCAGGGGGGTGGTGATTAGCTCCATCACCCCGGCGGTGAGCGGGTGAGCTTGCAGGCGCACGTAATAAGCGCCGGGCAGGGCACGCACCACCTGCGGCAGGGCGAAGAGGGCGGTCATCAGCAAGACCTGGGCGATGGCAACCAGAATGATCAGGCGTTTTACGCTGTTCGACATGGTGATTCTGTCCGGGTTAACTGCCCAAATTGGCCAGGGCTTCCCCGGCCGGGGCAAAGTTCGGGTTGAAGTCAATGGCCCGCTGCAGGTCGGCGCGGGCACTGCGCAGGTCGCCCAGGGCGGCGGCGGCCAGGGCGCGGTAGTAGTAGGCTTCTTCAAAATAGGGCCGGTCTTGCAGCGTCACGTCAGCCAGCAGCCGCACATCCTCATAGCGGCCAACCTGGTAATACGCCTCATACGGGCCAAACTGGTACCACAACATGCGCCAGGGCAGGCCGATGTTGCGGGCCTGGTCAAAGGCCAGCGCCGCCAGGTCGTACTGCGCCAGGGCATTGTAGATGCTGCCCAGGTTAAACCAGAGGTAGGCGTTTTCCGGTTCTGCCGTCAGCTCATCTTGCGCGCGAGCCAGCGCATTTTGCCACATGGTGGCATCGTCCAGGTTGGGGCCCAGGATGTCGGCCAGGGTATTGGCCTGCTCCGGCCGGTACAAGGCGATGTAGGTGCGGTTGAAATCGCGCCAGCCGGCGTCCAGATCGGCATAGCTGAGGATGCGCCCGTCGCTGGTGGCGTTCTCCAGGGGCACTTCGCTGGTGCCAAACCAGGAGTCGTAGACCCAGAACTGCTGGTAAGCATCATCGTAGGCCACCGGCAGCAGGTAATGGCCATACCAGCCTAACCAGGCGTAGTCGCCGGGCGGCTCAATGCCCAGCTCTATGATGACCGGGATACCTTCCGACAACAGGCGGCGCAGGGTATACAGGTCGCCGTTCTGGCGGGTGATGGCCAGGACGTCGGTGTAGTTCCGCACGTAGGCCGCCATCTCGGCCGGGCTGACGTTGCGGTCTTCCGGGTTGGGCTTGAGGACGGCGGCGGTGTCTTTCTGCCCCAGGTTGAGGCCGAAGTAGCTGAGGCTCATGGCCAGGGTGGCGGGGCCGCAGTTGTTCCACTCCTGAAAGCGGTGGTGGATGTTTTCCAGGCGGGCGGCGGCGGGGATGGGAACCTGGGTGGGGGTGGGCAAGGGGGTGGCTGTTGGTGGGGGGGGCGGGGTGGGGGTGGCCTGGCTGTGATTGGCCAGTTCCCCGGCCGGGGGCGGGGCAAAGCTGGGCAGGTCGGTGGGTGTGGGGGCGGCCGGGACGGCCTTCTCACCGGGGCGGGCGGCTAACTGCAGCAGTGGATCGGTCCCGGCCGGGGCGGCCACCGTAGGCAGTTGGGCGACGTGTTCCCGCTCGCCAACAGCCTGCAGCGCCTCTGGCAGCCGGGCCACGTAGCGACTAGGAATCGCCTTCAGGATGGCCGGTAGCTGCCAGAGCGTGAGGCTGGCGGCCAGGCCAATGACCAGCAGCAAGAAGAGGAGGAACCCACGTTTGGTGCGCATCGGGAGCCATTATAGCTGTTTCAGCCTCTGCGCCAACGCTCCCGGCCGGGTGGGCAGGCCCGGCCGGGCAAACTCTTAGCGGCTGTTCATGGTCAGGTTGGGGCGGCCGGTCTGCTCAATCGGCCGGGCTGGCGAGGGGTTCCCCGGCCGGGGGCGAGGTGGCCGGTACGATCATGCGGTTGGCGCCTAGAGCGACAATGAAGAGGGTGGTGATGGAGGCGTAGGCAATGACCTTCTGCCCGGTGACCTGGATGGTCAGGCCCTGGACGGTGTTGGTGTTGGGGCCGTTGAACAGCAGCCAGATGTAGCCGGCCAGCAGCAAGGCAAAGACCCCCAGCACGGCAGCGTAGCCGCGCCGGTAGCCGGGAGTGAGCAGAATCGCCACCAGGTAGCAGAGTACGCCCAGGAAAAAGGAGACGAAAGCGGCGTAAACGAAGTTGATGTGCGCCTCGCGCAGCAGGTTAGCCGGGGTGAAGGCCACGCCGATGTAGGAGAGGCCCGCGCCAATGCCGAAGAAGCTGCCCAGGTAGGCGATGAGCTGCGCCGGCAGCCGGTTGGCGATCCAGCGCGGCCAGGCGACGAAGAAGATGATTAGCCCCAGGCCGGCCAGGGTGAGGGCGGTGGCGAAGAGGATCATGGAGAAGGTGTTGGCCCGGCCGGAGTAGGCCACGGTCAGTCCCAGGTCGCTGAAGAAGTTGGCGAAGAAGGCGTAGCCCGGCCGGGTTGGCTCGGCGTTGTTGCCACCGGCATAGAGCAGCATGGCCAGGACGGTGAGCACCCCGAACTGTATCGAGGCGAAGATGCCAAACTGGGCGGCCCAGCGGGGCCAGGGGGTGCGCAAGCGGCTCATTGGCGGCGACCTCCTTTCAGGTCAGCTTGCAGCACTTTGAGCGCCTCCCAATCGCCGGCCGCGGCCAGGGCGGCTTGTTCTGGCCAGCTCTCCGGGTTGATGAACTCCAGCCCAGCATCTTCCTGGACGATTTTTTCCAGGGTGGCCACGCTGGTGTTGGCCAGTTCGGCAAAGGTCTTGATGCCCGCGCCATTGAGCAGGCGGCCAATCTTGGGGCCAATACCTTCGATGCGGGTGAGGTTGTCGGGCTTGGCCGGGGTGGGCGGTGGGGGCGGGGGGGCGGTTTCGACGGTGGCCGCGGCGGCTGCTGGTGCTGCCTCGTGGGCCGCGTGGTCGGCGTGAGCATTGTGAGCGGCCGGGGCGGCCGGGCCTTTGGGCCAGGAGCGCTGCACGAAGTACCAGCCGAAGATGACGAGGAAGAGGGCGATGAGGCCCAGGGGAACACAAATGGGGGTCCCGGCCGGGGCCAGTTCCCCGTTGCCTTGAGCGAATAAGATGGTGGCTAGCCAGCCACCCATGGTGATGAACGTCATGGTCATCCAAATCCTCCATTGTCTATGATAAGAGCGCTGGCGGTTCAGTCCCCGGCCGGGCGGCCTGGCTCAGAGCACGGTCCGGCGGCTGGCACGAGCTAACGACTCAGGAACGCATCTGCTTTCCGGGAATTATAGGGTGTCGGCCCGGCGCGGCAAGGAAATCAGGGCGTTACTTCGGCCCCCGGCCGGTAGGCCCGTTCCAGGTGGGCGCGGATCTCCGCCTCATCTAGCCAGACGGGTTTGAGCTGGCGGCGCACGAACCAGGCGGCCTGGTCGGCGTAGTGGGGCGAGCTTTCGTCCAGGGTGGCGGTGCCAAACTGGTGGATGCTGCGGGAATGGACGTTCCCGGCCGGGTCCCAGGTTACCATCAGCACGTAGGAATCGCCGGCGGTGCCGACCAGCCGCCCCTCGTCGTTTAACTGGCCATAGACCGCGTGCAAAACGTCTGGCCCGCCGCCCAGCCCCAGGTCCACCGGGCCGCGCTGCAGCCGGTTCACCTCCGACCAGGCCACGTTGACCTGGCCATAGTTGTCCATGAGCAGCTCAACGGCTTGCACAAAAGCGTCGCTGATGGCCTGGTCGCTGATTTGGGCCAGATCGACGGCGTCGAAGCTGTTGGAGAGGAAGTAGTAGCTTAGAATGGCCAGGGCGGCGGCCCGGCTGTCGGGGTCTACGCGGCGGTCCCAGTTTTGGACCAGGGCCAGGGCGGCTTCGTACCCGGCCGGGGGTGGGATGAGCTGCAGCCGGCGCTGGAAGTCGCCCATCAACGAATCCGGGGCGTAGGCCATGTCGTATTTGTAGCTGTAAAAATCGACCTCGCTGATAGCATTGTCGCCACCGAAGAGGGCCAGGGCGCGCAGGGCGCGGTTGTTCAGGGTGGTTTCGATGCCAAAGGAGGGCGGGTACCCGGCCGGGTCGGGATTCTCCGGGCCGATGGTCGCCTGGTAGGGGGTGCTGTTGGTATTGAACAGGAAGCCGCTGGCCGGGTTTAATATTTGCGGAAGCTGGTCGAAGGGCAGATAGCTGGTCCACAGCGTGGCCGAGGTGTTGCCGGGCAGATACTGCTGCCAGTTGTAGGCCGGGTCGCGCAGGGGCAGCAAGCCGTTGTAGAGGTAGTAGATGTTCCCCTCGCGGTCGGCGTAGTTCACGTTGAAGGTTGGCAGCGCCAGCAGGCGCATGGCATTTTGCCATTCCTGGAAATTGCGCGCTTTGTTCATGCGGTACAACTGCTCGAAGATGCCGGCCTGCCCCATGCCGGCGTAGCGTACGGCGTAGGTGCCGTGATCCTGGCGGATGACCGGTCCATAGACCGACCAGAGCACCTCGCGCTGTACCGTCCAGCGCAGCCGGCCGAGGAGCTTGACGGTGATGTCCGCCTGGCGGACTTCCAGGTTGCGCCATTGGCCGTCGAAGCGGTACTGGTTGGGGTTGTCGGGGTTGGTGTCCAGGACGTACACATCTACCCGGTCCGCGTGGCTGACGGTGAAGGCCCAACCGAGGTCGCGGTTGTGGCCGTGGACGATGGTGGGCGCGGCCGGGAAGAGGGCGCCCACGGCGTCCCAGCCTTCGTTGCTGTGCAGGTGCGCTTCGTACCAGGCCACGGGGCCGGTCCAGGGTTGGTGGGAGTTGATGGCGAGGAAGGTTTCGCCGTTGGCCGAGCGGGCGGGGTTGACGCTGAAGCTGTTGGAGCCGAGGTCGGTCAGGGTTTGGTAGTAGCTTAACCCGGCCGGGTCGCCGGTATGGGTGGAGACGCTGTTTTGGCGGGTATCGGCGAACAGTTCGGCCAGGGTGCGCTCCAGGCCGTAGAAAAGGGGGGCTTTGTGGACTGAGGCGGCGACGATGTCCCGGCCGGTGATGGGGAAGAGGCCGGGCAGGGCGTCGGCCTGGTGCAGGGCGGCGTAATGGTTCAGGCCGTCGGCATACGCCTCACAAATGGCCCGCACCTCCGGGCTGAGGGTGGGATACTGGTTGTCGACCACGTCGGCTACGCGCAGAAGCTGTACCATGTAATCGTTGGCGGCGGCATCCTGGCCATAATAAGCGGCCAGCGTGCCCCGGGCCGCGGCCAGCGTCTGCTGGATGGTCAGGAAGTCGTCTTCGGCATGGGCGTAGGCCAGTCCGTAGGCCACGTCGGCGTCGGTCTGGCCAAAGATGTGTGGCACGCCCCAGGTGTCGCGCAGGATTTCCACGTCATATCCCTGGCCAGACGTGGCCAGGTAGGCCAGGTCGTCTTGCTCCGGCCAGAAGAGGTATGCCACAGCCAGCAGCAGCAGGAGGGCGATGCTGCCGGTGATCACAAGAATGCGCTTGCCCATGGCTCTATCTCCCGGGGAAGTGGTTAGTTGGGCTGCCAGACCGGGTACAGGTCTTCTTCGCTGCCGGTGGGGGAGAGGCGGACCTGTTCGCTGCCGTCAACCTTCATGCGGTAGATGGCGAAGCTGCCATCGCGGTTGGAAACGAAGGCCAGGTATTGCCCATCGGGAGACCAACTGGGGAAGGCGTCCCCGGCCGGGTTGTTGGTCAGGCGGGTGGGGTTCTGGCCATCGGCATCCATGACAAAGATGGCGAAGATGTCGCCCTGGCCGGACATGAAGGCGATTTTGCTGCCGTCGGGCGACCAGGCGGGGGCGGCGCTGGCGCCGTTGCTGGTGGTGAGCTGCTCCTGGTTACGGCCGTCGGCGTCCATGACGAAGATTTCGTCCCGGCCGGGGTGCTGCGAGGTGAAGGCGATGCGCTGCCCGTCCGGCGACCAGGCGGGGGTTGATTCCTGGGCCGGGTCGCTGGTCAGGGCGCGGGGGTTGGTGCCATCGGCATCCATCACGAAGATATCGTCGCTGCCGTTCCGGTCGGACACGAAGGCGATCTGCCGGCCATCGGGCGACCAGGCGGGGTAAGCGTCGCGGGCCGGGTCACTGGTGAGCCGGATCTGGTTCCGGCCGTCAGCATCCATGACGTAGATGTCGATGTTCTCATCGCGCGCCGAGACGAAGGCGATTTGCTGGCCGTCTGGTGACCAGGCGGGTTGGATCTCGGCGAAGTTGGGGCTTTGGCTCAGGTTGGTGCGGCTGACCTGGCTGCCATCTTCGGCTTCCACGGTTAGCAGCAGGATTTCCATGTTGCCGTTGTCCCGGCCGGCGATGGCCAGTTGGGGGGGCTGGCTGCCGCAGGCGACCAGCATTGACAGCAGAGTGGGGATTAGCAGGAGGGCAGCGGACTTGATTTTCATGGGCGGGCTACAGGTGACAGGTTTTTGTTGGGCAACAGGAAACAGGAGTCCTGCTATGGCTCTACCTCGTAGGCGAAGAAGAGCGGGTTCGACAGGTGGCCTTCAAAGGTGAGCAGGTTGCCGTTGGGGTAGGTGGCCTGGATATTGGCCAGTTCATCGATGCGTTCTGGCAGGTAGAGAAAGACCAGCGGGCTGTCTGGCAGCAGTGGTTCGCTGAGGGCCGCGCCCGGCTCCAGGACATTGAACAGGTTGATGTTCACCTGGAAATTGGTGGCCAGGAAGGGGATGGTGGGGAAATCGGCGTAGATGGTGGGCGGGCCGTAGAGGTAGGCGGTGTGCGGGTCGTCGAGGGATTGCAGGTAGTTGGCAATGCCGTAGGCGATCTCGGTGTTGCGGTCGCCGAAGCGGTAGCTGTTGCGGTAGGTACCGAAGTAGAAGAGCAAGTCGCCGGCGGCCAGCAGGACGGCCAGGGCGACCAGGATTGGCAGTAGGGCGCGTTGTAAGCGCCCCCCGGCCGGGTTGGTCTCCCGTGTCTCGGCATCATCTTCCCGTTTTTGCCAGGCGGCGGCCAGTTTCTGCACGAACCAGACCAGGGCGGTGGCGGCTAAGATGCACCCGGCCGGGAGCAAGCCCACTAACCGGTGGCTGTCTGGCGGGCTGACCAGCAGCGCCCCGGCAAACAGGACCATCACCGCCAGCCAGATTAGCAGCAGCGCATAGCGCAGCTCGCGCAGGCGGAACAGGGCCAACCCCAGACCCAGACCAAACAGCACCGCCGGCCAGAAGCGGAAAAAGGGGATGCCGGGGTTGTAGGTGGTGGTGGTATCCAGGCTGCTGTTGAAGGCCAGCGCCGCCTGGGCCAACTGCTGCTGCAGCAAGGTCTGTGCACTCAGGCCGGTGCGGCCCGTCTCGGTGACCAGCCAATCGTTCTGCAAAATGCCCAGGCTGTTGGCGCGCTCCATGAAAATGGTGGGGTTGGCATTGTAGTAGACAAGCTGTGGCCAGATGACGACCAGGGTCAGGGCGGCGGCGGCCAGCATGTGCTGCCACTGGCGGCGTACCGAAGCGAGGTCAAAGAACAACAGGTAGACGAAGAGCAGCAAGAGCATGATGGGCAGCAGCCGCGAGCTGGTGAAGAAGTAGAAGCTCAAGCCGCTGGCCAGGCCGGCCAACAGCCAGCCCTCGCGCTGGCCACGGCGGTGGGCCAGGGCCAGCAGCCCCAGCGGCAGCAAGAGCATCAGCGGGTCCCAGATGTTGCTCATGCCCAGGCGGCTGTATTGGAGGTGGACGTGGGCGCCGGTCAGCAAGATGGCAGCCACCAGGGCGACCGCTTCACCCCAGATGCGCCGGCCGAGGCTGTAGGTCAGGGCGACGGTGAGCGCGCCCAGGATGGCCGGCAGGATGCGCACGGCAAAAACGGTCTGGCCGAAGAGGCTGATGGGTAGGCGCTGCAAGTAGATGGGCAGGGTGGGGTTGGTGAGCCAGGCGGTGGCGAAGGGGTTGCGGATGAGGCCGTTGCCGATGGCCACGGCATCCAGCCCCAGGCTGGCTTCGACGCCGTTCATGGTGAAGGGGTGGCTGGTGAGGCCGATGACGCGCAGCAAGAGGGCGACCAGGAACAGGCCGCTGGTGACGAGTAGGGCGCGGCGGTTGAAAGCTGGTCCGGCGTTTTTTGCCCCGGCCGGGGCGGGCGCATCATACCAGGCGTAGAAGGCCAGGCTGCCGGCCAGCAGCCACAGCAGCACGGCCAGGCCGGGGCTGGCCCCGCCGGTGAGGCTGGTGCCGGCCAGGCGTTGGGCAACGACGACGAAGAGGAAGGCGATGGCGTAGAACCAACGGCGGCGGGGGATGCTGCCCGGCCGGGGTAAAGCCAGCGCCGGCATGCCCGCCCGCACATAGGCAAACAGCCCCAGCAGGGCCAGCAAGGCATAGCCAAAGGTGATCAGGCCGTTGATGGGCACCTCGGGCGGCGGCGTGGCGCGCAAATCGCTCTGGGCGATGGCGGCCAGCAGCAGGGTCAGCGCGGCCAGGCTGATGGCCGTCAGGCGGCGGCCCAGCCGGTGCAGGGATTGGCTGGGCGCCACGGCGGGTGGGGCTGGTTCGGCGCTTGCTCTGGCGGGGGCTGCCGCCACGGCTGCCGGGAGGACCGGGATGGCCGGCTCGGGGGGGGCGGGTTGGGGCTGGGGTGGGGCTTGTAGCTCTGCCTGGGTGAAGGGCTGCGCCGGCGGCAGCGGGGCGTCTACCGGGTGGTCGGCCACTTTCTGGGCCACAATCAGGATGTAGGCCCCTTCCGCCGGCGGCTCCTCATCATAGAAAGGGCGCACCCAGCGCTCGGTGAGCCGCAGGTTCTCCGGCCAGGGAGCCAGAATCCACTGCCCGGTGAGGAAGTGCAGCACGGCTGACGGCAGCCCCTGGACGTGGCCCAGTTCCAGAGCGTGCAGCGCTCCTTGGGAGAAGTAATATTGCCAGCGGGTGACGCGGAAACCGGCCAGGGCCAGCCGCTCGGCCCAGAGTTCGGGTGGGTCGGTGTGGGCGTGGCGGGAGATGCGGTTGAAGAAGCGGCGGTAGCGGTCGCCAAACCAGCGCGCGCCGCCGAGGTTTTGGGTGAAGTGGTGGCTGGGAGTGGTGAGGATGAGGATGCCCCCCGGCCGGAGGACGCGGCTGGCTTCGTTTAGGACTGGCTGCACGTCGGGAATGTGCTCCAACACCGAGTTGCTGATGACGCTGGCGAAATGGTGGTCAGCGAAGGGCATGTGGTCGCCCATGCTCTGGGCCAGCACGGCATAAGCACCTGCCTTCTCTGACTTTTTCAGGGGTCCCCACCAGGGATCGATGCCGGCCGCCAGGGGCTGGTCGAAGGCCATCTGGGCGAAGTTGCCATCGCCGCAGCCCAGGTCCAGGACCGGTTCGGGGATGTCCAGGTGGTGGTAGAAACGGGCTTCCACGGCGCGCAGCAGGGCGCGGAAGGCGGGGAGGGTCTTCAGGTGCCGCCACAGCAGGTCGTCGTTGGGGGTTTCGGTGTGCATTTCGGCGGTTAGCTCGCGCTGTCCCCGGCCGGGCCGCGGCCTATAGGGCTGGTGCTGCTGGCTGTTTCTGGGGCGATGGCGGCGATGGCGGGCTGGTTTAGGGTTCGCAGGCGGTTGTAGGCGGCTGGTTCGGCGGCGCTGTGGTCGCGGACGCCGCGGCGGAGGTTTTCGAAGAGGCGCAGGTATTCGGCGGCGGTCTGGTCGGGGCTGAAACTGTCGGCGATGATTTGTCCCGGCCGGGTGTAGGCTGCGTGGTCAGACAAGATGCGAATAATCGCCTGGGCCAACGCCTCGTGGTCGCCAATGGCCGTGACCTCCCCCATACCAGTCATGCTGACCGGTTGGCGGACGCCGGGCAGGTTGCTGGCGGCTACCGGCACGCCGTTCATCATGGCTTCGATTTGGACCAGACCAAAGCTTTCGGTGCTGTTCAGGCTGGAGATCACCAGGACATCCAGGTTTTGGTAGAATGCGGTCAGCTCTGCCCCTGTAAGCGTATTCAACCGGCGATAATAATCTTTGTATTGGGCAAATAGGGGGGCCAGCCGGGCCGCATACTCCTCTTCGCCCAGGGCGGGTGGGGAAGCATGCAACACCAGCGCTTCCGGATGGACGGCCAGCACCAGGGGCAGCGCCTTGAGCAACACTTCTACCCCCTTTTCCGTGGCCAGCCGGGCGGAGATGCCGATCACTTTGTGTCCGTTAAGCTGATGTTCTTCCCGGAACTGCTGCCGGACCGGCAGCGGGCAGGCGTCCAGCTCAACCGGCGGGGGGATGATGTGCAGTTTCTGCCCCATGTAGCGAGCCAGGAAAGGGGAATGGGTGCCATAGTCGCGCGTGTAGGTGACCACGGCATCTGACCAATTGCCGGCCAGCCGGTTCATGCCCAGCACGACGCTGTTGACCAGCCTGTTGAAGGTGCCTTCCGGAAGCTGCAGATCACAGTGGTAGGTCAGGACCACGGGCTTCTTGAACAACCGGCCGCGTATGGCCAGGCCGGGCGCGTCGAATTGGGGCAGGTGCAGGTGAATGACGTCGGCCCAGTGGGCCAGGCGGGTAGCGTGGTGGCCAAAGGTAGGCATGATCACCCCCTTGCTCACCCGGAAAGCGACGGGGACGCGTTCGACGCGCACGCCTGCCAGCGTTTCGCGGCGGGGTAGCGCGGGATCATACTGCGAGGTCAGCACGGTGACTTCGTGTCCCTCGCGCGCCATTGCCTTGCTCATGCGCTCGACATAGATTGTGAGGCCGCTGACGTGCGGCCGGTAGTAGGTCAGGACTTCCAGGACTTTCATGCGGTTGTTTTGGGCCGGGTCATCATGGCGCGGGTTGTGGCGACGACGTTACTGAAGGTAGCGCCAATCCGTGGAATGCCGATCAGACCCAGGGTGACGATGACGACGAAGTTGAGGGCGTGGTAGAGAAAGGCAAAACTGGCGGCCTGGCCATGGGGCTGGCCCAGAATTTCGGCCAGGGCAAAGGTGACGCCGGCGTGGAAGACGCCCACCTGGCCCGGTGAGGAGGGCGCGGCAACGCTGAGGGCGGCGGCGCAGACGACGAAGCCGGTCATCGCCCAGGTGGGCTGGATATTGACCGCCTGCATGCCCCAGTAATAGGCGGCCAGGATGGGCAGCCAGACGAGGATGCTGAGCATGACCAGCAGGGCTCCGTCGCGCCAGCGGGTGAGGCTGCTTAACCCTTCTAGCAGCTCATCCACGCGGCGCACCCAGGCTTCGGTGTTCATGAAACGGATGCGGTTGAAGACCCAGGTGCTGATGCGTTGGGCCAGGGGGCGCTGGTTGGCCGCAATGATCAGGATGATGATGGCGGCCAGGCCCAGGATGCCGGCGCCGCGGGCCGCGGTTTGCACTTGCGGGGGCAGGCTGGGCACGGCCACCAGGGTGAAGGGCAGCAAAGTGACGATGAACAGCAGGTCGAGTACGCGTTCTACGACCATGGTGGAAAGCCCCTGGGGCAAGGTGACCGGGGGGACGTTGCCGATGAGTACGGCGCGGGCCAGGTCGCCCAGGCGGAAGGGCAGCAGGTAGGTCAGCATGTAGCCGATGTTTTGGATGTGGAAGACCTGTCCCCAGGGGACGGTGTTGTTGAGCATGAAGCGCCAACGCACGGCACGGATGGCCATGAAGCTGAGGATGCCGGCCGTGCTGAGGACGAGGTAGCCCAGGTGAGCATCTTGCAGCGCCAGCCAGATCTCGCGAGGATCGATGACGATGAAGATGGCGGCCAGGCAGGCGACGCTGACGAGCATGCCCAGCCAGAATTGGAGTTTTTTACCGCTTTGCGCTTCGTTCATGACGGCGGAATTATAGCAAGAATGCAGATCGCTCCAAACTGGGGTGCGAAGGGTGGTTGCGTCGTCGGGGATGGGTTCATAGAATGGTGATTTGTGCTGCGTGTTGGGAAGGTGTGAATGATACACGGGTTGGCGAGGAAGGGCGCAGTATGGGTTCGCCTCTCGTTTGGGGCGTGTTATAATCCGGGGCGGCATGGGGCCTGGCGCCCTATGCACCCTTGTTCTTTGAACCCGGCCGGGTCCACCCCAACACGCGGCCCTGGCCACAGCGTCGATTTCTGGTCCGGCGGACAGCTTTCCACCGGTCCCAATCTTCATCATCCCACAGAAAGGAGCTTGAAAAGTGAATCTGCACGAATATCAGGCGAAGCGTTTGTTTGCCAAGAGCGGCGTGCCCATTCCCAAAGGTGACGTTGCCGTCAGCCCGGCCGGGGCGCGGGAAGTTGCGCGGGAGTTGGGTGGCCATGTGGTGGTCAAGGCCCAGGTGCTCATCGGCGGCCGGGGCAAGGCCGGCGGCATTAAGCTGGCCGACGACCTGGATACGGCCGAACTGCGCGCCAAAGAAATCCTGGGCATGAACATCAGGGGCTTCACGGTCCGCAAAGTGCTGGTAGATGAACAGGCCCCCGGCATCAGTCAAGAGATCTACCTGGCTGTCCTCATCGACCGCGGCCGGCGGCTGCCCATGTTAATGGCCTCGGCCGAAGGCGGCATGGAGATCGAAGAGGTCGCGGCCACCACGCCGGAAAAAATCTTCCGCATTCATGTCGACCCGACGGTTGGTCTGCGCAGCTACCAGACCACCTATCTGGCCTCCAGCATGGGGCTGCCCAGCAGCCTATGGTCCGATTTCCATAAACTGGCCCTGGGTCTGTATGACGCGTTCACCCGGAATGACGCCACGCTGACCGAGATTAACCCGCTGGTCATTACCGGTGAGGGCAAACTGCTGGCCCTGGATGGCAAAATGTCTATCGACGACAGCGCCCTCTCGCGCCATCCCGACCTGGCCGAACTGCGCGATGCCGATGAAGAAACCCCGGCCGAGCGTGAAGCGCGCACCCACGGCCTTAGCTATATTCAGCTTGATGGCAACATCGGCTGCATGGTTAATGGGGCCGGCCTGGCTATGGCCACCATGGACATTATCAAGCTGTTTGGGGGCCAGCCGGCCAACTTCCTGGATATCGGCGGTGGTACTTCTATGGCCGGCGTCACGGCCGCCCTGCGGATTATTCTGTCTGACCCGAACGTGAAGGCGGTGTTGATCAACATCTTTGGCGGGATTGTCCGCTGTGATGAAGTGGCCAGGGGCATTGTGGCCGCTTTGGAAGAGGTGGAGACGACGGTGCCCATGGTGGTGCGCCTGCTGGGCACCAACGCGACGGAAGGGCGGGCTATCCTGGCTGAGGCGCAGATGGAAACGGCGACATTGCTGACAGAAGCGGCGCAAAAAGCGGTGGCTGCGGCGCAGCGGTCCAGTTAAACGGTGGAATGAGGTAAATTGCGAGGTTATCATGAGTATTTTGATTGATAAAAACACGCGCCTGGTGGTGCAGGGAATTACCGGCCGGCAAGGGGCGTTTCACACGCAGTTGATGTTGGCGTATGGCACGAATGTGGTCGCCGGGATGACCCCCGGCCGGGAAGGGGAGTGGGTGCATGGTGTGCCCGTGTTCAACACGGTCAAGATGGCGGTTGAGGCGACCAGCGCTAATACGTCGGTCATCTTTGTGCCCGCCCGTTTTGCGCCGGACGCCATCTATGAGGCAGCCGACGCCGGGATTGAGCTAATTGTTTGCCTGACCGAACACATCCCGGTGCAAGACATGATTCGTGTGCGCGCTTACCTGGACCGCAAAGGGGTACGCATGATTGGGCCAAACTGCCCTGGCCTATTGACTCCCAACCAGGCCAAGGTGGGTATCATTCCCGGCAATATCGCCATTCCGGGGCCGGTGGGCGTGGTCTCGCGCAGCGGCACCCTCACCTACGAGGTGGTGTATGCGCTGACTATGCGTGGCATTGGCCAGTCTACCTGCGTGGGCATCGGGGGCGACCCGATTAACGGCACGAGTTTTATCGACGTGCTGCGGATGTTTGAGGAAGACCCGGAGACGGAGCAGGTCATCATGATCGGGGAGATTGGCGGGAATGATGAGGAGCAGGCGGCGGCTTACATCTCCCAGTCCATGAGTAAACCGGTGACGGCCTTCATTGCCGGGCGGACTGCGCCACCCGGCCGGCGGATGGGGCACGCCGGAGCCATTGTGGAAGGTGGCAGTGGCACCGCCGAGGGCAAGATCGCCGCGCTGAATAATGCTGGCGTGCGCGTGGCGGACCACCCGGAGCAAATTGTGGACCTGATTGCCGGTTAGGGCGGTCATTCTGTAGGGGGCGGGAATAGGTGCACGGCTGGCACGGCTTTGGCGGTTGTGGCGGTGAAATGCGGTCTCAGCCGTGTGCCTATTCCGGGGTGGGGGTGTCGCCGGCAGGCTCCTCGGGTGTTGTCTGGTTAGCCCAACGCTGCCGGCGGCGGCGCAGCGAGGCTTTTACGCGCTTCCAGGTGCGCTTCACTGGCGAGAGGTCGCTTTCGTCGATGGGTTGGGGGCTGTAGCGCGCGGCCAGGAAGGCGGCGGTCAGCGCCTCGATTTCTGTCTCTGCTTCTGGCCAGCTCGCTTTGAGGTCGGCGGCATACTCGGTGGGCGTTTCGCTGTGCCGCCGTTCTACGCCCTGCTCGGTTGCCCGGCGTACGGTGGAGAGGTAGAAGTAGCGGATTTGTTCGCGGGCGCTAAGGGCGTTGAGGCGGATGAAACGCCAGGGTGGCGCAGTGGCTTCGTCCCCGGCCGGGGCGTTTCCGCGCTGCCTGATGGCCTTGGCTAAGGTGGCTACCCGGCCGGAGGCCCCCCGCCACAGGCTTCGCCACCAGGCCGCAAAGCGCTGCCACAACAGCCCCAGCCGCCCATCGCCCAGTGAATAGCCCCGGCCGCGCAAGAAGAAAAGCACCGCGGCCACCGTAATCCCGATAATCAGCAGCCAGAACAGGGTGCCCGCTACCAGCGTTAACGTCTCATTGGCCGGCCCGGCCGGGTCCGCCGTTTGCGGCAGCACCTCTTCCAGCTTCAGATTCAGGTCGTACTCTGTGTTAGACGTGCCAATCAGCGACAGCAGCGCGTAAATGAACAGCGACAGCAGCACCAGCAGGAGCGTGGTCACGGTAAGCAGGAAGCTGGCGATGGCGGCCAGGATAGTGGCAATGCCAAACGTGGAGCCAATAGGCAGCAGGGCGGCCACAAAGCCAACCACGACCAGCAGGCCGATACCGGCCCGGTGCCAGGTACGCTCCATGTTCTGCTGTACCTGGATCCCGTTGGTGATCCAGCGGGCGTGCATGGCAACCAGCCGCGCACGGCTGATAAACCACAGGCCCAGCAGGAAGTAGAGCAGCAGGCTAACCAGAATCTCGGGGCGCAGCCCCAGGCGGCTGATGTTGCGCAACTGCACCAGCCCTTCGGCATCGGCGGCCGGCAGTTGGAAGGTGGTGATGGCGGCGCATAGGGTGAGGGCGAAGCCGCCAAATAACCAGTTGTTGATCAAGCTGCCGTATCGGGAGCGGCGCTCGCTGTCTAGCGGACGGTCCTCGTATTGCTGCTGCCGTTCGTTGTAGGGCAGGGTGTGAAAAGACAGTTCTGATTCGCTTAGGGCTAGTTTTTGCAGGATGCTGCCGAAGGTCACGGCGCGCTCCCAGGCGATGAGGCTGAAGAAGACAAAAGCGACAAAGCGTAGATCAAAAAAGGAGAGTGGTGCTTGCAGGTAGCCTCGAATCTGGGGCCAGTTGGGCAGTCCGCCGCCCACGGCCCAACTAAGCAGGCGCAAGCAGAGCAGGATGACCAGCCATTCGGACAGGCGGTACATGATGCGATGAACCTCGCGCCGGTCGGGGTGGTTGAGCCAGCGGGTGGTGAGCAACCCTTCTATGGCCACAGCCATGCCCAGCAGGGGCAGCATGAGGGCACTGGGTGAGGGTTGCAGCATGTAGAGGACGCTGGCAAAGCCGACCATCAGGCAGGTGGTCAGGATGACGATGAGCAGGTTGTTGACCAGGTCTGGCAGGCGGCCAACGGCGGTGGGGGTGGGGGTGGCGGCGGTTTCCATGCGCTTGGTTCGCTAGCGCCCGGCCGGGTGGAAAACCGCCGGGCGTGGGCGCTGCCAGGTGTCCAGATCGCTGCGCTGGGCCACATGGTAGGCGCTAAAGCCTAACCGGCGGGCACGTTCGCGGACAATGCCGAAATTGGCTGTAGGCTCGATAACGACCAGTACCGGGTTGTAACCGGCGCGAACGAGGCGGTGGAGCATGTTGCAGGTGGCCTCATCACCTCTGGGGGTAATGGTCAGGATGGTGACGCCCCAACTGAGGGGCAGGCAGGATCGCGGGGCCCAGGTTAGGAAGGGTGGGTCGTAGCCGGGTTCGATCCGGGCCAGGAGTTCCAAGATTTTCATCAGGTGGGCCCGGCCGGGGCGGGGGGGGATGGCGAGGGGCAGCAATTGCCCGGCCGGGGGTGCCGTTCCATGGCCATTGGCCTCGTCCAACAGGAGCCGTCCGCTGGCTTCATCAAATGCCAGGCGTTCACCCGGCGCTTCGGCAGTGGGGGGGGGCAGCGTCAGGCGCAGCGGGTCGGCGCCATTGGTCATCAGGCCGACGGCCTGGCGCTGGTTGGCCAGGTGGGCGGCCAGCGAAGCTGCTACTTCAATGGCCCATTCGGTGTTGGACTGCAAGAACTTGCGCTGGTAGTCGGCGCGGGCCAGGTTGAGCAGGATGGCGGTGTCCAGCGAGATGGCCGGCTCAAAGGTTTTTACCTTTAGGGCGTTGGTGCTGCCGCTGGCATGGGCGCTGACCTTCCAGTTGATCTGGCGCAAGGAGTCGCCGGAACGAAAGTCGCGCACGCCTACCGGCCGGGCAGGGTCTTCAAAGAGGCGTTGTTTGCTGCGGATGGTGCCAAAAGGGAGACGAGAGGGCAGCCCTAATTGGTTCAGGGGGGTGATACGGGGATAGACGGTGAGGTAGCTGACCGGGAAGGTGCGGTGGATTTCGCGTAGACCGAAGTAGTCGCCGCTGTTGAGCAGCAGGGGGCCGAGGCGGTAGTAGCCGCGGCGGCCAGCGCGGATGTGATAGGTGAAGGTGACCTGACCCCGGCCGGGGAGGGAAAAGGCAAAGCGCGGTGGCGGGCCAGTTTGCAGCACCGGCGGGATACTTTCCGCGATTTGCAGCCACGGTAGGGGCAGGCGGCGCGCGTTGCCCAGCGACAGGGTTACCGGCACCTGCTCGCCTAGAAAGGCGTGGTCCTGGTAGTCGCGGGTCAGGCGTAGGCCGGTAGCGGCGCGTGGCGTATACCAGCGTGACCAGCCGTAAACACCCAGGCAGACGTAGACAATGTAGAAGATGAAGTCTACGCGCAAGAAGACGGCCAGAACTACCAGCCAGATAATGAAAACGGAAAGTTCACCCATGACCGGGACAAGAATAGAGAATATTTCGCGTAGTCACTAACAAAAACAACCCGATAAGCCAAACAAATCTACACAAAAAACAAAACAAGCAACGTCAAACCTGGCCAATATCCAGTGGTGTGTCAACCAGCAGGCTGGCGACGATATTGTTCACCTGCACACCACGCAGTGCGCTCTCGGGGTGTACCAGGCAGCGGTGGGCCAAAATGGCCGGGGCCAGCCGCTTCACATCGTCGGGCAGGGCATAGGTGCGGCCATGCAACGCGGCGTATGCCTGGATGCCCCGGTACAGGGCAAAGCTGCCACGTGGGCTGGCACCAATCAGCAGGTCGGGATGGCGGCGGGTGGCGGCGACCAGGCGCACTATATACTCGCGCACCGTGTCGTCGATGTGCACATCCCAGATCATCTGCGCCAGGGCCGGCAGGTCGCGGCCATCGGTTACCTGGGTCAGGCTTTCGATGGGGTGTGCCCGCCCCAGGTTCAGCAGCATCTGGCTTTCGGTGGCCTCGTCCAGGTAACCCAGGCTCAGCTTCATGAAAAAGCGGTCTAATTGGGCTTCGGGCAGGGGGAAGGTGCCTTCATATTCGATGGGGTTTTGGGTGGCCATGACGAAGAAGGGGCGTTCCAACTGGTGGGTTGTGCCGTCTACCGAGATTTGCCGCTCGCCCATACTTTCCAGCAAGGCGGATTGGGTGCGCGGCGTGGCCCGGTTTATCTCGTCGGCCAGCAAGATGTTGGTGAAGGCCGGGCCGGGCACAAAGGTAAACTCGCGCAGTTGCTGGTTGAAGATGGAGACACCGGTGACGTCGTTGGGCAGCAGGTCGGGCGTGCATTGCAGCCGCTTAAACTGGATGCCCAGGGAGGTGGCCAGCGCACGGGCCAGCATGGTCTTGCCCACGCCGGGCACGTCCTCCAGCAGCACGTGTCCTTCGCACAACAGGGCAATGAGCAGCATCTCGATGGCGCTGCGCTTGCCGATGATGACTTTCTCGACGTTCTGGATGACCGGCCGGGCGAAATCTTGAATTGCTTGCATAAAGTCCTCTCCTGACAACTTGTCTGTGATTATCGCGGAGTTGCGCGGGTTTGTCACGCGCCGAGGTGGTTTGCCCGATCTGCGCCGGCGTCTGTTGCTTGCGAAGGTGCAATATTGCGGGTAAAAACGGCCGGTATCCAAATCGCGGGCGTTGCGTTGAGGTTATGAATCGTCTAGGCCAGTTGTCTCTTGAGTTTGCCTCCCCGGCCGGGGACCCGACCGGCCGGGATTTACCCCTGCCCATCGATTCCACGTTCGATACCAGCTTTGCCGACAAGATGGCCCGGTTGGAGCTGTACAACAAGCACCATTACCGGCCCAATACCTACCTGCACAAATGGTGGGCACGCCGCTGCGGCAGCACCTTCCGGCTCATCCTCAAGCACCTGGTTACCGACCCGACCCGTCGCCATTATTACGCCCCCGGCGGATTGGAAGGCAAGATTATCCTCGACCCGATGATGGGCGGTGGCACTACCCTGCACGAGGCGATCCGCCTGGGGGCCAGCGTTGTGGGAGTGGATATTGACCCTATCCCCGTTTTGCAGGCCCGGGCAACGCTGGCCGACCTGCCGCTGGCGGCGCTGGAGACGGCGTTTGCTGCCTTTTGCGACCAGATGGCGCAGGCACTGGCCCCGCTGTTTACCACTCACTGCCCGCACTGCCAGGCGGATGTCCCGCTGCGCTATTTGCTCTATGGCCAGCGGCGCAGTTGTGCCTGTGGCCCGGTGATCCTGGTGGATTCGCTGGTGCTGCGCTACGAGGCAGGGCTGCCAGCCATCTGCCTGTGCCCGGCCTGCCACCAGGTGGTAGCGGCCAACACCGCTTGCACCTGCGCCCCGGCCGGGCTGCCGCCCCTGGTAGAAAAGGCGCAAACCCACTGCCCAACGTGCAGCGAGAGCTACCGCGAGGACCTGGCGGTGCCATTTTATGCCCGATACGTGCCGCTGGTGGTGGTTGGCAGTTGCCAGGCGGACGGTTGTTCCCGGCCGGGGTTGTTCTACGCCGCCCCCACCGCGGCCGACCTGGCCCTGCTGGCGGCCGCGGATGAAGCGCGCCAGAAGCTAGATTTTGGCCCGGCCGGGGCGTTTGCCATCGCCTCTGGTCCCAAATCGCGCGACCTGGTCAGCCGCGGTGTGGGCAGCTACCTGGAACTGTTCAGCAGCCGCCAGCTCCTCTACCTGGCCCAGGCGGCGGCGCTGCTGCCCCAGTTCCCACCGCTGGTGCAGCTTAATCTGGCCCTGCTTGTGTCTACCTCGTTGGAGTTCAATTCGCTGCTGTGCGGCTACAAGGGGGCGCGGCGCGGCGAACGGCCGGGAGCTATCCGCCACACCTTTTCCTACCATGCTTATGCCTTTCCCTACACGGCGCTGGAAAACAACCCGCTTTACCCGGAACAGGCGTCGGGCACGCTGGCCAAGCTGTTCCATGACCGGATTCGCCGGGCGCGGGCCTGGGCGCAGCAGCCGCGCGAACGGCAGTTGACGGCACGGCGTCGTTTTACCACCCTGCACGGGGAGTTGGACAGCGGCGTTGAGGTGGCCGCCCCGGCCGGGCTGCAAGACGGCCCACGCCGCTTTTTAGTGCGCCAGGGGTCGGCGGTGGCCCTGGACCTGCCGGATGCCAGTGTGGACTACATTGTTACCGACCCGCCGTACTTCGACAGTGTGCAGTACAGTGACCTGGCGGCGTTCTTCCGGGTGTGGCTGGCCCGGCTGCTCCCGGCCGGGGCGGATTGGACCTATGACCTGGCCGGATCGGCGGTGGACCCGCATTTGAACGGAGATGGCCAGTATACGCCGGTGCTGAGCGGGATTTTTGCCGAGTGTCGCCGGGTGCTGCGCCCGGCCGGGGGACGGCTCATCTTTACCTTCCACCATTGGAATCCCAAGGGGTGGGCGGCGCTAACGCTGGCGCTGCGGCGGGCTGGCTTTGTACTGCTCAATCGCTACGTGGTCCATTCGGAAAACCCTGTATCTGTTCACATTGCCAACCTGCGCTCGCTGACCCACGATGCCATCCTGGTGCTGGCCCCGGCCGGGCATGTGCCGCCGCCGGACTGGACCCGGCCGGGGCGGGTGGACCAGTCTGACAGCCGCCAATTCTGTGCCGATTGTGCGGCGCTGCTGGGCTGGCTGCTCAACAGTGACCTGGCTGAGGCGGCAGTGGAGGCCACCTGGCAGGCGGCTCTCAGCTAGCTGGTTAGCTGGTCGCCAGAAAACGGTGCTCAACAAAAAAGCCGGCCCTGAAAGCAGGGCCGGCCTCTCGTCTCTGTCAGCTGCAACGGTTACAAGGCACTTGGAAGCGTTTAGCCACTCAGGAATTCTTCCAGATTGGCTTTGCTAATTCGGTAGGCGGAACCGATTTTGCGCGCTTTCAGATCGCCGGCTTCGATGGCGGCGATGATGTCGGCTTCACTGACCTGGACGAAGCCAGCTGCTTGTTCGGGGGTCATAACGTCGGGCATCGCCCCGGCCGGGGAGGCGGCTCCTGGCTGTGCCGCCTGGGGAGCGGCAGGTGCCTGGGGAGCCTGGGGAGCCTGGGGAGCCTGCATTTGCTGCTGCATCATCTGTTGCTGCATCATTTGCTGCTGCTGCATGGCCCCAATCCCCATCATACCAAGCCCTAGTTCGCCCAGGTTACCACCCGCAGGATTCTCGGCGGCAGCCACGGCGGCGTCGGCGATCTGCTTCTGGGTATAGCTGGTGCCGTAACCCATTTCCGTGACCACCTGCAGCGACTTGGGATGCAGCCCCATGCGGATGTTGAAATCGACCAGGGCCATGCCGATATTGTCGAATTCTGCTTGCAGCAAGCCCACCAGCAAGTCGTTGAGGTCCTTGGAGAAGGATTGCAACTGCGCCGGCCCCAGGTTCTTGGCAATGGCCAGCTCGCTGAGCTTATCCTGCATCATCACGCCCAGCATCGGGTCCAGACGGTCCTTGATCTGCGGCTGGCGGACGGTGTCGCGGAAGGCGTCCATGGCCGTCATAAAGGCCCAGGGATCCTTGACGCGAGCGACATAGGTGCCGTTGCCGACGATGGCGCTGGCCCCCGGCGGGCGGTTCAGGTGTTCGACGATGATGGGTTGGGCGGTGCCCCACTTCATGGTCAGGTCGGTGGTCTTGACAAACCAGATGTCGGCGGTGAAGACATTCTTGCCACCGAACAATGTTTTCTCTACCAGATCGGTGAGGAAGGGAATGCTGGCTGTGGTTAACACGTGGGTACCGGGCGTGAAGCCGCCCAGCGGCTCACCACCACGCACAAAAATGGCCATCTCCCCCGGCTGGACAATCAACGGCGAGCCTAACTTGATGTCGCCCGGGCCACCACGTGGGAACTTCTGCACGATCTCATCATTTAGCCAGGGCTCTGCCGCAACACGGTCAAATACTTGAGGCATCTCGCTTTCTCCTATGCAAACTAAGAATTACGGTTCAGAAATGTCAGGCCACGCCAGAAAGAAGCTCTTGCCGGCTGTTGAAGATGGTGGAGGCTTCTTGCGCGGCCGTATCGAGGGCGCGGATGCTGCCCTTGATGTCGCCATCATTGGCTACGGCCACCTGCAAGACGTCTACCTCGGCCGCGATTTTGTCGACGTGGGTCATCATATGGGCATCAAATTCGTAGATACGGGCCAGTTCTTCTTCTTTGATTTTGATGGCATCGAAGAAGCCGGCGTAGCCCTGGGGGGCGCTGCGAATTTTGTTGATGAGACCCATCAGCCGGCTTTCGGCCCGGCCGAGTGGTTCGGCGTGGTCGATGGCTTTGATGATGTCGCCGCTGAGGTCCTGGTGAACGTTGGACAGCTTCAGGCGGACTTCTTCCAGCCGGGCAGCCAGTGTTTCGCGAATGATCTGGTCGGCTTCGCGCCGCCGGCCGCGTTCCATGTAGCCGCTGAAGCCGGGTATCTTGCTGGCCAGACGGCCCAGGAAGCTGCTGTCGTCAGCGATACGCTCGTACATGTCGGGCATGGGCGCGGAATCTTTACCGGCCGGGGTGTCGTAGGTGATGGGACTGGCTGCCTTGAGGGTTTCTGGGGTTGCCCCGGCCGGGTCGGCCTTGGGGGCATCATCCGAACTGCTAAACACTGGGTAATCTGCCATTTTTCACTCCTTCAGTAAGTTGATAGGACCGATTTGCAAAGACCCGGAGACCGCGCCGGAGGAAAATGGCGGTCATTCCTCTAACGCCTTTCTCCGGCACAAGCATCTGCACCAGAACGACGGCCGGATGGTTCCCGGCCGGGTCGCATCTAATCCAGGAAGTACTCCGTGCCACAATAGGGGCAGCGAATAACCCCCTGACCGGCCAGGGTCAACTGTCCATTGCAGACCTCACATTGGGTCCGTTCGCGCAGTTGGCTGGCCTGTCGAGAGTATAACATACCTTCATCCCAATTGACATAGCCTGAGAAGAGGCGCTTGCCCACCAGATCATACAAAAGCTGTTGTACTTCGTCACGCCCGAGGTTCATCTCAATGGCCAGATCGCTGATGGCCACCTGGCCGCGGGTAGACACCATGTTGAGCAATTGGCGCTGCTGCTGGGCTTTGCCGGCCACTTTGGCTTCCTGGCCGCCCTTCCACAGCAAGAAGAGGCCGGCGCCCAGTGGGGCCAGCAAGATGATGCCAAACAGGGCAAAACCCAGCACGGCGGCTCCGGCCGTGCGGCTGCCTTCTAGCGTGGGGACAAACATCACCAGCGCCAGCAGCAAACAGCCGATGAGGGCGCCAATAATCAGGAGAATGCCAATCGTTCGTGCCATAGGGAGCGTCCTTTTGTGTCTGTACAGGTAGGTTTGCTGAGCCTGTCGACAGGCACCGGGCTTCGACAGGCTCAGCCCTCGACAGCGCGGCATTGTTATGGCATGTTAGCCAAAACCGCCGCCGCCACCGCCGCTGCTGCCGCCACTAAAGCCACCGCTGAAACCACCACCGCCGCTGCTGCTGGAGGAACGGGTGCTGACCAGGACGGATTGGGTTGAGGTGAGCATCCGCGTGAGGCCGCTGGACATGCTTTCCAGGCCGCCGGTCATGCCACGGGACATGCCTTCCAGGCTAGGGCCACCGGCTCCGGCGCTGCCCATGCTGCCCTGATGCCCCCGGCCGGGGCCGTGCGCCAGAATGACCGGGGCGTACCAATGGGGCACGGGCGTATTGGGAACCTGCGAGAATTTGCGAATCCAACTGCGCTCCAGGCCAAAGGCAACTGCATAGGCCAGGTACTGCTCAAAAATCGCGGTTGCCTGCTGCAGATCGGCGTACTTCTCAATATCCTGCAAATAGGTCTTGAAGGCAGACCATTTGGCTGCCTCCTCAGCGCCCAGGGCCGTCTTAGCCGGCATGAATTGGGCCGTGGCCAGCATGACCAGGCCGGTGAGGCCAAAGGCGAAGGCCGGGCACAGCGCCGTGGCCACACTGTCGCTGAGGAAGGCGCTGGCCAGCCAGAAAGAGCCACCGGCCAGGGTCAGGATGAGGATGCCCAGGCAGCCATAGTTGTTGCGGGTGGACTCTGGCGAACTGCGAACATAGCCGGCTGTGCGCAGCTCTTCATAGAGCTGCTTGCGGATACCTGGCAGCTTGCTGGAGAAGTTGTATTTCAGGTCGTTCAACCTGCGGCTGCTCTTTCGGCCAAAGACACCGTCCATAATGGCCCGTTCGTAGGGGCGCAGGTCTGTGGGGGTAATGTCGGTTTTGCTGAAGACAAAATCCCGGCCGCTCTTTGTTTCGGTCATGGTCATGTAGCCGCGCCGGGCCAGATCGATTAGCGTGGACATGACGTCTTGGATTTGTGCTTTCTCGTCGATCAGGGTGCCGACGACAGCAGGGGGGAGGTTGCTGGGCGGTTCTGCCAGGTAGTCGGGAACGGCGGTGCCCACTTGCGGGTCACGGCCAACGAGGTACCACAACAGCAGCACCAGCAGCGGCCCGACGACAGCCACAAAGATGGAGAATAGCAGGATCAGCAGGGCCTGGACGTCGGCAACTTGCTCGTTCTGCTGCCATTCGGGCGTGGTTAGGGCCAACTGCCCGGTGGGGAAGCGCACGCCAACTTCTACGTCGGACCCGGCCGGGCGGGGTTCGGTAAGCGTGAATACCACTTGCCGCCCATCTTCGCTGACCTGGGTGGTGATGCCGTCGTTTTCCCGGCCGGCGACGCTGGCAGTGGTCGATTCGGCGCGGATGCCTTCCGGCAAAGTGATGGTGATCTGGCCGGCGCGAATGGTCTTGCCCAGGTCGGCCGGCATGGCATTCCAATATACCTGGTCGCCACCCGGCTCGGTGCGGATGCCACCGGCGACCGTGTAGCTGAAGGTGTAGACGTGCTGGCCGGTGGCCGGTGCAAAGTACCAGTAGACTGTCGTTTCGTCTTTGCTGGTGGAGACGCGGAAGGTGTTGGGGGCCTGGCTGCTGTCTTCGCGGAAGATGGTGACGCCCTCGCGCACGCCGATATCGCGCAGGCCATCGTTGCGGCCGGCGTCGTTTATGGGGATGTTGCGATAGCCATAGGTGAAAGGCTCCCCGGAGAAGACCAGGGTTTGCTCTTCCTCCACCCGCAGGTCACCATTTTCCAGGACGGTGATCTCTACGTTGAAGCTTTCCCAAAAATAGTCCTTGGTTTGGGCGGCGCTGGTTTGGGGAAATAAGAACAGGCCAACGAGCAGAAGGGCGAGGACAACAAGCAGGTGGTGACGAGAACGGGGGTTCATGGGTGTCCATCCTAAACATGCAGCGATTTTCTGGGTCGAAAGGCAACTGCCTGATACAAACAGTATTCTGCACAGTATAGTGGAATTTGCCGTTTTTCGCAGCTAGTTTGGCCTATTGGCCGGCGATTCCAGCCACCGGGTGCGCATGGTGGCGAGTTGGCCGCCGGCCTGTAGGCGGGCCAGGCTCTGGTTGAGCTGGTCTAGTAGCTGTTCGTCTTCTATACGTACAACCAGGGCAAAGGGTTCTGTGGTGAGCGGCTCCCCGGCCGGGTGCAGTTGTCCCTCATCGTGTGTCGCAGCCAGATAGAGGTAGGCGCTAATGGCATCGGTGATGGCGGCATCGGCCGCGCCGGCGGCCACGGCGGCCAGGGCCTCGTCGGGCGTGTTGTAGGGGGTGATGGTCAGGTTGGGCAGGCGGCGGGTGTATTCGGTGGCCAGCACGTGCCCCTCGGCCCCCAGCTCGACGGCCACGACCCGGCCGGGTAGGTCGGCCACACTGCGCACCGCTGACCCGGCCGGGAGCAGCAACAACTGTCCGGCGTTGAAATAAGGCTCGCTGTAGGCAAAATCGCGCGTCCGCTCCGGCTGAATTACCAGCGCCGAGAGCAGCACATCCACCCGGCCGGTGGCCAGGGCGTCGTACAGGCCGTCATAGCCGAGGTGAACGAATTCGGCCGTTAGTCCCAGGTCGCTGGCCAGGGCGTGGGCCAGGTCAACGTCGAAGCCGTGCAGCTCGCCGCCTTCGGTGGACTCAAATGGTGGATAGGTGGGGTCTAGCCCTACGCGCAGTACGCCGCTGGCCTGGATTTGGGGCCAAACGCCCCCGGCCGGGCGGCAGCCGGCCAGCAGCAGGATGAGCAGGAGCAGCAGGTGATGGGGGAAACGAGCTTTGATAGACACGTTTATGACCCGGCCGGGGGAACGTTGCCGGTGAACTCTTGCAGCGCATCGTAAATGGGCTTGGGGATGAATTCCGGCGTCACCAGGGTGTAATAGTCCATGTAGCTCTTGGTTGGCGCGGGAAAGCGGAAGGCCCAGATGGCCAGGAGTTCTACGAAGGGCCAGTTGGCTTCAGCGTAGCGCACGGCGTCCAGGGTGTAGGTGATACGCTGCCCCGGCCGGACGGCGCGCGTCCAGCGCGGGTGGTCGTTCCAGCCCGTTTCGGTGATGTACATGGGCGTGGCGGCATCGTTGTGGGCCACCATCACCTGGCGCATCAGCTCCACGCGGCGGAAGTTGAGGACCCCGGGGTCTGGCTCGGCTTCCGGCGGAAAGGTGAGGCCATAGACGTGTACCGCCAGGCCATCGAAGTAATCGGCGGCCCCGGCCGCGTACATCTCATCCAGGTAGACGAGGTCGTTTAGCCCCCAGGGCGACCCGGCCGGTTCCAGCGTGGGGGCCAGCGCCCCGGCCAGCACGGTGACGTCCGGATTGGCGGCCTTCACGGCCGGGTAGACCACGCGGAGCAGGTCCACGTAATCCTGGGGCGTGGTCACCCGGTAGCCCCATTCGTAGCTCAGGTTGGGTTCGTTGCCCACGATCAGGTAGCCCACTTTGCCCTGGTAGCGAGCAGCAAAGGCGGCGGCGAACGCGGCGAAGTAGCCGTAAGCGCCGGCATCCAGGTAGGTGAGCGGCGTGTCTGGCGGCCTGGCCCAATCGGGGGTCAGGCCAATGCGGGCGACGATTTGCAGCCCCTGGGCGTGGGCATGCTCGACCACCAGGTCGGGATGTTCCCAGGCGATACTGCCATCTTGGGCCTGGTAATAGGCCCAGGGAAAGAACTCCACGATGGCGCTGGCGCCCATCTGGCGCACCATCTGCAAGCTGCGCTGGATCTTCCACGCCTCTACTTCGTCGGTGAGGCGGGTGTGGACGGCCAGGAGGGGGTGGCTGGTGTGGACGCGCTGCGGCGGGCCAGGGGTGATGAGCAGTGGGGGAGGCTGTAGGGTGTTGAAAAGGCTAAGCAGCAGCAGCAGCCGGAGGCCGCTGCCCAGCCGCAGCCCGGCCAACCGCTGTCGCGCGGTCTTCCTATCCGGCCGGGTGGGCATAATTGTCGTCCACGGTCTCGGCCAGGGCGCGGTAATGATCCATCCACCAGCTCAACTGGTGCTGGATGGCGTCGATGCGTTGGATTTGGGGCGCTTCCCGGCCGGGGAGCGGCTCAGACGAGTCCGGGCGGGGAAACCCTTGCAGGCGATAGAGCAGCTCTGATTGCAGTTGCAGGTTGAGCAGGCGGTTTTGCAGGTCGTGGATAACTTTGTGGACTTCATCGGGGTTGGCGGCCGCCAGATATTGTTGGGTCAGGGTGACGTTGGCCCAGATGGCGGCGCGCCGGGCCATGGTGCGGCAGGCCATGGAGGGGGGCACGGACAGGTTGGCCAGCGGATCTTGCCCCCAGACGTGTTCCAGGCGGGAGAGCAAGAAATCGAGCGGGGCGTAGCCGCGGACGCTCAGCCGCAGCTGGGCGGCGGTGGTAACGCAAATGGCCTGAAAGTGGGTGTCGATGGATTCGCTGAGCCGGTCCCAGTCGATGCCGAGCAGCAGCGGCGGCGCCAGCGCCGGAATGACAAAGATGATGCGGGCGCTGTCACGGTAGATGCCTTCCAGGTTGAAGGTGTCGTGGCGGCGCAGGGTTAACGGGGCAGTGCCCCGGCCGGGGATAAATGAGCCTACGCGCTTGTTCAGCTGATCCTGGATGAGGGCAAAGAGCTGGGCCGCGGTTAATGTGTCTGGCAGCGGCCGGCTGGCCAGTTGGCGAGCCAGGCGATGGAGCCGGTGGTGCGCCTGTTCTACCAGCCGTGGCGACAGCAGGCGCGTGGCCAGCGCCGTGGAGGCGCGCATCGCCTCGGTGACCAGGTAGGCGGCCTGGCCCACGGGATCGGGATAGAAGCTGCCTGGCGCAAGTTTGCCGGCGTAGGCCTCGGCGTGGTGGTACAGGTGATGGCTGAGGGCGGGGCTGAGGGACACTAGCTGGGCTAGTGTGGCCTGGGTCATGATGGCGGGGGGGCGTCCTAGCACCGCCTGGTGGCGCTGCCAGACGGGGCCGAAGGCCTCGCGCACGCTGTGCAGGCTGGTGCCATCGGTCACGATGACGAACAGGTTGATGTCGGACCGGCCGGGGACGTAGTAGGGGGTGGTGGCGCTGCCATATAGGTAAACAGCCTCCAACTGATCGGCCAGGCGCTGATCGAGTACGCGGACGAGGTCATCTACGGCAGCGAAATCCATAATAGATGATTATAGCCGAGTATGCCTGATTAGCGACCACCCGGCCGGGGGAAGATGGCCCGGCGGTTAATCTCTCATCTGGCAAAAGAGCGGTATAATAGGCGCAGTTCGCTCGTACCGACTTGTTTAGGAGAGATGGCATGCGTGTTTTCATCACTGGCTCTACGGGGTTTGCCGGTTCGCATTTGGTGGATCAGTTGTTGGCAGAAGGGCACCAGGTTTTTGGCCTGGTACACCCGGCCACCAGCAACCAGCCGGTTAATCCGCACCCCAATTTTGTGGCTATTGAGGGGGATTTGCTGGTGTTGGACTCGTTGAAGGTGGCGGTGGCGGCGTCCCGGCCGGAGCAGGTTTACCACCTGGCGGGGCAGGCGCTCACGGCGCAGTCATGGCAGAAACCGGCGCTGACGCTGCAAGTGAATACAATTGGCACGGTGAATTTGCTGGAGGCGGTGGTAGCCTATGGCCGCCCTAAGACGGTGATCGTGACCAGTGCGGAGATTTATGGGGCAATCCGGCCGGGAGATTTGCCCATCACCGAGCGGAGTGTGCCCCAGCCGCGCCATCCGTATGGCGTGAGCAAGTGGGCGGCCGGGCAGTTGGTGCCGCTATACCAACAGCGGTATGACCTGCCAGTGGTGGAGGCACGCCCTTTTAACCACATCGGGCCGCGGCAGACGCTGGGCTTTGTGGTGCCAGACTTCGCCAGCCAGTTGGCGGCCATTAAGCTGGGCCAGCTTCCGCCGGAGATGCTGGTGGGTAACCTTTCGGCGGAGCGTGATTTTACGGATGTGCGCGACGTGGCGCGGGCTTATCGGGCGCTGGCTGACCGCGCCCGGCCGGGTGAAACGTATATTATCTGCTCCGGCCGGGCTGTTGCTATCCAGGTGCTGTTGGAGGCATTGGTCAGGCTGGCTGGGGTTTCGGTGACCATTAATTATGACCCGGCGCGCATGCGCCCGTCTGATACGCCGGTGCTGTTTGGCAGCTACGGCAAAATCCAGCAAGACACCGGCTGGGTCCCGACGATTGGCCTGGAACAGTCACTGGCGGATGCGCTGGCCGAGTGGCTGGCGCGCGGGAGGTAGGCATGGTGCGTCCTGCATCTTCCGTGGTAGATGGTGGGTCGGGTCTCCTCGCTCATGTCTAAAAGCCGCAAGGAACGTCTTGACAAGCTGCTGGTGGCGCGTGGGCTGGCCCCGACGCGGGCCAAGGCGCAGGCGTATGTGATGGCCGGTGAGGTGCAGGTGAATGGGGTGCGGGCTGACAAGGCGGGGATGCAGGTGGACAGCCGGGCTGAGATTACAGTGGTGAGCCGCCTGCCATATGTGGGACGAGGGGGGTATAAGCTGGCCGGCGCGCTGGAGGCATTTGGCATTGATGTAACCGGCCGGGTGTGTGCCGATGTGGGGGCCAGCACGGGGGGCTTCACAGATGTGCTGCTGCAGCAGGGGGCGGCGCGGGTGTATGCGCTGGATGTGGGCTATGGTCAGCTTGATTACAAGCTGCGTCGCGACCGGCGCGTGGTGGTTATGGAGCGGACCAATGCCCGGCACGTGACGGCGCTGCCGGAGGCGGTGCGCTTTGTGTGTATTGACGTGTCGTTTATCTCGCTGAAGCTGATCTTGCCGGCGGTGCAGGGCTGGCTGGCGCAGGATTCGGACGTGGTGGCGCTGGTGAAGCCGCAGTTTGAGGCGGGGCGGGATCAGGTGGGCAAGGGGGGCATTGTGAAGGACCCGGCGGTGCACCGGCAGGTGCTGGCCGAGCTGGTAAGGTGGTCGGCGGCGCAGGGGCTGGCCCCGGCCGGGTTGGTGCGCTCGTCCATTGAGGGGGCGGATGGGAATGTGGAGTTTTTGCTGTGGCTCCGGCCGGGGGGTGAACCCCGGCCGGGTATGGAGGCGATCATCGAGTCGCTGCTGGAAGAAGCGTAGCGGCCGCCCTCTTTAGCCTTCCAGCGCCCCCAGCACAATGGGCAGGAGCTGCTTCTTGCGCGAAACGACGCCTTGGGCATCACGCGTGCCATCATCTAGCCGGGGATAGGGCAGCACATCCAGCTCCATGACTTCATCGGTAAAGATGAGGCGGCTGCTGCCCCGGACCACATCCGTGGCCATGAGCATGGCAAAGTCCAACCCCTTGGAATCGCGCAGGCTGACCAACGCCCTATACAGTTCTGCCTTATGCTCATCCAATTGAGCGAAGTTGGTGACCTCCACCTGAGAGATGCCGAAACTCATACCACCCGCTTCATACAACTTGAAGTCGGCGTTGACAATCGTCGCCGGGTCACGGGAGGAGAGGTCCACCCCGGCTTGCAGAATCTGGTCGCCAAAAGATTGGATTGTTTCGCCCTGCAAAACGGAGCCGCCAATGAAGGCCCAGCGCGCCAGCCGTTCAGCCGCCCGGTGGTCACGTTCGGTGGTGGTGGGCGAGGTAAGCAGCAGCGAGTCGGAGATTAACCCGGCCAGCAGCAAGCCGGCCAACTGCGGCGGGGCGCTCAGGCCGGCCTCGTCGATGCGTTCCGAGACCAGGGTGCTGGTGCTGCCAACGACGTCCACCGAGAACTTGATCGGCGTATGGGTGGTGGGGTTGCCCAGCCGGTGATGATCCAGAATTTCCAGCAGGTCGGCTTCGTCCAGGGCGCCGAGCGCCTGGCCCGCTTCGTTGTGGTCCACCAGGATCAGCTTGATGCGCGGCGGGCGCAGGGCCTCCCGCTGGCGGCAGATGCCGGCGTAACTGCCGTGTTCATCCACGATGAAGAACTCGGTGCGCTCTTCGCGCAGGATGCGGGGCAGGACGTCACGGATGCGGCTGCTGAGCTGGAAGCGGGGCACGTCGGCATCACATGCCTCGCGAATGGGCTGGTCGAGCAGTTCGGCCACGCGCATCTCTTCGCGGCGGGGGTGGGAGCCGATGGTGCGGCTGAGAAAGGCGAAGAGGCTGAGCACCGAGACCAGGCCATAAGGTGTGCCATCGCTGTTGATGACCGGGGCAACGCCGCCGGTGCGGTTGGCGATGGCCCAGGCCTCGCGCAGGGGGCGGTCGGGGGTGGTGGTGTTGAAGCGGTGGGTGATGCTTTCAAAGCGGGGCGAGGCGTCGGGCAGGAGCAAGGGGGGTTCTAACTGTAGGCGCTCCAGAACCCAGGTGGTTTGGGGGTTTAGCTGGCCAGCGCGGGCGGCGATGACGTTTTCTCCCAGGCTGTCGCGCAGCAGCCAGGCGTAGCCCATGGCCGAGGCAATGGAATCGGTGTCGGGGTTGACGTGACCGATGACGTAGATGTTGTTGCTTTTCATAACGGTAGTTCCCAGGCGTTCGTGAAATCGGGCACATTATATGGCGTTATGTGTCGGGCGTAAAGCATCCTGGCGTGGCCAGGAGGGTACATCAGGGGGCGATGCAGTGAATGTGGCTAATCCATTTGACCTGGCGGAGGGCGTCGTCGGTCTCACTGGGGACGATGAGGCGAACGAGTCCCTGGTCGCGGGTGAGGGGGAGGGTGTCGCGGTGGGTGGCCAGCAGGATGGGGTGATCCCGGCCGGGGTGTAGTTCGTCGGCCCATACGCGGGTGCCAAAGGCGTCGGTGCTGATGATTTCGAGGTGGGCGTAGCCTTCCCCGGCCGGGAGGTAATGGCGCAGCAGGTCGCGCAGGGTGACGCCGCTGAAGGTGAAGGGACCGCTGGTTCCGTGGCCGGTGCTGACAATGAAACAGCCAGGCAGGCTGGTTTGGGGCAATGCGGCCAGGTCTTGGGGGGTGAGGGTGAGGGGGGCGTGCCCCGGCCGGGACAAGACAAAGCGGCCATCCCCGGCCGGGGTCTCCAGATTCGGGTCGTGGGCATGAGGGTGAAGTGGATCGTGACGCATATGGCCTCCAATGTGGCTCCTGGCTGCATGAATAGACGCAAAAACTGAACAGGTTCGTCCACAGCCGGTATTATATGCCGACCGGCGCTGTCTGCCATGGTGCGCCGGGGGCGAGCAATTGCATCGTCCGCCCCTCCTGGCTACAATCAGCAGATGTCATCACTTTCAGGAAGCGAGGTTCTTATGCGCTGGCGATATTGGCTGCTCATCGTGGGGAGCGCGTGCCTGGCCATTTTAGCCGGTTGTACGGGAGGCACCCCGGCCGGGACCGCCCTCCCCACCGCCACGCCTATCCTTGGCCCGGCCATGGTGGTGTTTGTCACCGATAACTGAGTGCCCTGACTGAACATGGCGCCCATCGTGAATGGGCTTGAAGCGGAATTTGCCGGGGCAGTGGCGGTGGTGCGGCTGGATGCAGATGATCCGGCGAACGCAGGGCTGCTGCAGGCGTACGAGGTGCGCGGCCATCCCGCCTTCCTGATGCTGGATGCTCCCGGCCGGGTGGTTGACCGCTACTTCGGCCCCCAAACTGCGGAAACTCTGCGTGCCGCTATGCAAGCCCTGCAGGGTAATTGAGCCGCCACCGCCACTTTTCACCATTTGGCCAGCAATTTGCTATACTTAGGGATGTTTGCATGCCTCCGGGTATGCAGGCAGGTGGCCGCGCCCTGGTGGTGTGGACCAGACTCAACCCGATGAAAGGGGCGGCCGGCAGTAACCCGGCCGGCCAACCAAGTGAGAGACAATGGATCTGAGTAGAATCCGCAATTTTTGCATCATCGCCCATATCGACCACGGCAAATCGACCCTGGCCGACCGCTTGCTCCAGATTACGCACACCATCTCCGACCGGGAAATGCAGGCTCAGGTGCTGGATACCATGGACCTGGAGCGCGAAAAGGGCGTCACCATCAAAGCCTCGGCGGTGCGCATGGAATACACGGCCAGCGACGGTATCACCTACGAGATGAACCTGATCGACACGCCCGGCCACGTGGACTTTGGCTACGAGGTTAGCCGGGCGCTGCTGAGCTGCGAAGGGGCCATCCTGGTGGTCGATGCGACCCAGGGCGTGGAGGCGCAGACGCTGGCGAACCTTTACCTGGCGCTGGAAGCAGACCTGGAGCTGGTGCCGGTGGTGAACAAGATCGACCTGCCGGCCGCGCTGCCGGAAGATGTGGCTGAAGAAGTAGAACATCTCATTGGCATTGATGCCGCCGATGTGATTCCGATCAGTGCCAAGATGGGGACCAACGTGGAGCGCATCTTGGAAGCGGTCGTGCACCGTGTCCCCCCGCCCAGCTCCACGCCAGGCGCGCCGCTGCGGGCGTTGGTCTTCGATTCGCACTATGACTCTTACAAAGGGGTTATTGCTTACGTGCGCGTTTTTGATGGCATTCTGCGTGACCGGCAGGCGATCCGCATGATGGCCAACGGCGTGGAGGTTGAGCCAATTGAGCTGGGGGTATTCCGGCCGGGGATGGTCCCCGTGAAGGAGCTGACCGCTGGTGAAGTGGGCTACATCGCTACCGGCCTGAAGACGGTGCGCGAGTGTCGCGTTGGCGACACCATCACCCTGGCCAGCCAACCGGCCGGGTCCCCCTTGCCCGGTTACCAGATGGTGAAGCCGATGGTCTTTGCCGGCTTCTACCCCTCGGAAAACGACGACTATCACCTGCTGAAAGAAGCGCTGGAGAAGTTGCAGCTTAACGATGCCTCGCTGGTTTTCGAGCCGGAAACCTCAAACGCCCTGAATTTCGGCTTCCGTTGTGGCTTTCTGGGGCTGTTCCACATGGAAATCATCCAGGAGCGGCTGGAGCGGGAGTATGACCTGGACATTGTGGCCACGGCGCCCAGCGTACGCTACGAGGTGGTCCACAAGAATACGGCGCAGGTAGAGGTGATCGAAAGCCCGGCCGATCTGCCCGATCCCAGCATTATTGAGGAGATTCGCGAGCCGTGGATGCATGTGCAAATCTTCACCCCGGAGGAGTATTACGGCGTGGTGATGGAGCTGGCCATGAAACGGCGCGGCGACTTTACGGGGCAGGAGTTTCCCGCCCCCGGCCGGGTCATTCTTAAGTTCGATATTCCCCTGGCCGAGATCATCGTTGACTTCTACGACAAGCTCAAGAGTGCCACTCGCGGCTACGCCTCCATGGATTACGACTTCGCCGGCTATCGCGCCTCCAACCTGGTGAAGCTGGAAGTGCTGGTGAACAGGCAGCCGGTGGACGCCCTGGCCATGATTGTGCACGATGATGATGCCTACAACCGGGGGCAGCGGCTGGTGACCGAACTGCGCAAACGTATTCCGCGCCAGATGTTTGAAGTCCCCATCCAGGCGGCGGTGGGCAAAAAGGTGATTAGCCGGGCCAACGTCAAGGCGCTGCGCAAGGACGTATTGGCCAAGTGCTATGGCGGCGATATCACCCGCAAGCGCAAACTGCTGGAAAAACAGAAGAAGGGCAAGAAGCGCATGAAGATGATCGGCAATGTGGAAGTGCCGCAAGAAGCGTTCATGGCCGTCCTGAAGCTGAGTGATGATTGATGTTCTAGCGCGGCCCGGCTTCTATGACCCGGCAGCCGCACCTACGTAACCTTATGAGCCGCTATCAGCGCACGGTTTTTCCCCTGTTGAGCCGCATGGACGCGGAAGAGGTGCACGAGCGCACGCTGCGGGCCCTGGCCCTGGCTCAAAGCACAGCCCCCGGCCGGGCGATGCTGCGGCGTATTGCCGGTAAGCTCCCGTCTCAGCCGGTGCCGGTCTTTGGCCTGACCTTCCCCAATGTGCTGGGGGTGGCGGCCGGATTTGACAAAGATGTGCGCGTCCCGGCCGGGTTGGCCTTGCTCGGTTTTGGTCACATCGAAGTTGGCACCATCACCCCCTGGCCCCAGGCCGGCAACCCCCAACCGCGCATCTTCCGCCTGCCCGAAGATCGGGCGCTGGTCAACCGCATGGGCTTCCCCAACGGGGGCATGGTGGCCGCCACGCGCCGCCTGCGGCAAATGGCGCGCAGCCCGCGCAGCCACATCATCGGCGTTAGCCTGGGCAAGCAGAAAGAGACCCCACTGGCCGAAGCGGCCCAGGATTACGTCTCGGTGATGCGGGCCGTTTTCCCCTATGCCGATTACCTGGCGGTGAATATCAGCTCGCCCAACACGCCGGGCCTGCGCCAACTGCAAGGCGGGCGCTATCTGTATGACCTGCTGCACCAGCTCATGGCCGAGAACCGCAACCTGGCCTTCTTGCATCGCTGCCCCACCCGGCCGCTGCTGGTCAAAATCGCCCCCGACCTCACCTGGCCGGAGCTGGACACCATCTTGCAGGCCGCCCTGGATAACCACATCGCCGGCGTTATTGCCACCAACACCACCCTCAGCCGGGAGGGAACAACCCACCCGGCCGGGGAAGAGGCGGGTGGGCTGAGCGGCGCGCCGCTGGAAGCCCGCAGCAATGAGATCATCGCCTACATCCAGCGACAGACGGCCAGCCGGCTGCCGGTTATTGGTGTGGGTGGGGTGCAATCGGCGGCCGGGGTGCAAGCCAAGCTGGCCGCCGGGGCAACGCTGGTGCAGGTATATACCGGGCTGGTGTATGGCGGGCCAGGCTTTGCCGGCCGGGTACTGCGCGAATTGGCCGGTGTAACCACCGAAACCACCACGGCTGCCACCTGATTGGCCGCCGCCAGGGCGACGCTGTGCACCCCCGGCCGGGTTGGGCGTTATAATCGTAACGGACAGAAAAATGGCCCTCACGCAACGATTTACGGCGGTGGTCACCGGCCGGGTTCAAGGTGTCTCCTTTCGCTATTACACCCGGCAGGAAGCTCAGCGGTTGCAGCTCAGCGGCTGGGTCGCCAATTTACCGGATGGGCGCGTGCAGGTGGTGGCCGAAGGCCCCCCCGACGCCCTGCAGGCGCTAATCGACTATCTACACCACGGACCACCGGCCGCGCGCGTGCACAATGTGGCGCTGGCGTGGCAGGCGGCAACGTATGAATTCACCAACTTCGATGTACGCTGGCTATGAACGATAACGGCGGACGCGACCGGCTGGCCTGGGCCGTCCTGATCACCACTTTTGTCATCTGGTTGGCGCTGGTGATTGCGATTCCGGTGCTGGTGAGCCGCCATTTGCAGGCGGCGACCAGACCGCTGGAACTGCAACTGCAAGTGAACCAGGGCACGGTGCGCGTGACAGGGGCCGAAGAGACTACAGCGGTGTTTGCCGGCGATCCGCCTGTTTCGCTGGAAGTGGCCGACCAGATTGTCACCAATGCCGCCGACGGCGCGACGCTGCTGGCTTACGTGCCGGAAGAGGCCCAACTGCTCTCCCTGCTGCAAATCTACGGCAATACGTCGCTCAATGTGGAGCTGGCCGAAGCGCCCCGCTATGGCCTGAGTGACCGGCCCCAGCGGCTGCATGTTTACCTGGGCAATGGGCGGGTGCGCTTCCGGCTGCCACCCAATCCCGGCCGGGTGCTGGAGCTGGTGGTGCGCACGCCGCAGGGGGAAGTGTCACTACTGGAGGCGGGCAGCTACGCCGTGGAAGTAAGCAATGTGGAGACGCAGGTGGTGGTGTTGGAAGGCCGGGCTGTGCTGCAAGCGACTGCGGCGGCAGCGGAGGAGCTGGCGCTGGCAGCGGATGAGCGGGCGGTGATCCCGGTGGATGGCCCCCCGGCCGGGCCGTTAAGCCCGGAACGTAACCTCATCCGTAACGGCAATTTTGGCCGCGGCCTGGAGAACTGGGATGAGTTGGCCTGGAATATTGAATTGGGCGAGCAGCCGGCCGGCAAGACGGAGATCGCCAATATTGCTGGTGAAGCGGCGCTGCGTTTTAACCGGGTGGGGGAAGGGCACGCGGATGTGGGCGTGCGCCAGGTGGTGAACCAGGATGTGACCGACTACAGCTCGCTGCGCCTGGAGGTGAGCCTACGGGTGATGGTGCAGACGGTGGCGGTGTGCGGCAGCCTGGGCAGCGAGTGCCCGCTGACGGTGCGCGTGGAGTATGAAGACACCAATGGCAATGTGCAGGTCTGGCAGCAGGGTTTCTTTGCCAATGGCCAGTTTGGCCAGGATGGCACGCCCGATGTTTGCCTCTCTTGCCCCCCGCCCCGGCCGGGGCACCAACAGGTAACGTCGGGCCAGTTCGCCTTTTATCGCGGGGAGCTGCTGGAGCTGCTACCACAGTACGGCATGCTGCCCCCCAGCCGCATCAAGAGCATCAGCATCCTTGCCGCCGGGCACACCTTCGACGTGGAAGTGCTGGACGTGAGCATCATTGCCGAGGAACAGCCAGAGACAGAGCCAGCCCCCACCAATCCCTAGCCACAAGATTGCAGCCGGCCTAGACCGCGGTCCCTTCCGGTATCCAGCGCTTGAGCCACGTCTCCAGGTCTTCAGGGGAGTTGGCTACCACGGGGGTGAAGCGGGTGCCGGGGTAGTTCTGGGTGAACCAGGCCGCGGTCAGGACACCAGGCCAATGGTGGGGGTTGACGGCAACCACGTGCCGCTCTTCCAGATCGCCCACGCCGGCGTCATCGGCTGAAAAGCCAATGGTGTAGCGCCCTTCAAAACTACCGCGCGCGGCGGCCACGGCCCATTTCTCGTTGGCCGTGGGCGGCAGCAGCACGTAAACGCGGCGGTAGCTGGTGCGCGGATCCCCGCTGGGCACGATTTGTGTCTGCCGTGAGGCGCGTACCAGCCGCTGCGCCAGCAGCCGCGCGCCCCGGTCGCCCACAAAGCGCAGATCGTACAGCCCATCCTCGCCGGTAGAGAAGGTGTAGCGCCAGACGGTGCGGCCGTCTTCGCGGGTGATGCCCTGGAAGATGGCCGTGGCGAGCTGGTTGTCCGGCCGGCGCACCAGCAGATCGACAAAGGGGAAGTTGCGGGTGGAGGAGACGATAACCTCTACTAGCTGGTCGGGGTCGGGGTGCTCTGGCTCCAGGTTGATGTGGGTGTCGCCCGGACCAACAATGGTGCGGCTGCGCTTGTAGCGGCCGATGGGCAGCAGGGCGGCGCTGCGCCAGTAGACGATTTGCTGCCGCTTGGGCAGGCTGGGGGCGGAACTGAGATAGACGGTGATGATAGCGGCTTCGGCCTGGGTGGTCAGCCGCAAGGTAACCCAGCGGTCCAGGGCCTGCACGGCTTCGCTCCATTCGATGAGGGGGCTGGTGGGGTCCAGTCCGCCGGTGGGGTCCAGGCCGATGCGCAGATTGACGTCGCTGCCGTCGCTGCTCCGGCCGGGTGTGTCTTCTTCGCTGGACCAGGCCTGAACATCAATGGACAATTCGTAGCGGTTGCCGGGCGCGGCCGGGACCTGCTGCCACAGGCCGGCGACATGGGTGCCGTAGGGGGTGCTGATCTGCTGCACAATCTGGCCATCTAGCTCGGCCGGGGCACAGGCCGGTTTTTGGTTTTTCCAGCGGGGCATCCCCGGCCGGGGGTCTTGCCACCAGGGGGCCCATCCAATCCCCACTGTCAGGTCATCCTCATTGCGGTAAGGATAGAACCCCTCTTCAAAGTAACCGTTTTGCAGCAGATTTTCACTCATATTGCCATCCTTGTGGCGCGTTCTTGCATTCGCGCGTGCGAACGCTAATCAAAGCCCAGGCCGCGCTCTTTGAGCGACACGAAGCGTTGGTGGCCAATGACAAGGTGGTCCAGCACCGAGATGTCCAGCAATTGGCCGGCCTTGACCAACTGGCGCGTCACGTGGACGTCTTCTGGCGACGGTGAAGGATCACCGGACGGGTGGTTGTGGGCCACAATGACCGCCGCGGCATTTTCCTTGATGGCCGCCCGGAATAATTCGCCAATGCGCACCACCGACGTGTTCAGGCTACCCACGTAGATGGTGGGCGTGGCCAGCACAGTGTTGCGCGTATCCAGCAAGATGACGCGGAGATGCTCTTGCTCCAGGAACATCATCTCGGACATCAGCAAGTTGGCCGCGTCGCCAGGCGAGCTCACTTTGGGACGCTCCTGAGGCTGGGTGGCCGTTAGCCGGCGGCCCAGTTCCAGCGCCGCTTTAATCTCCACCGCTTTGGCCGGGCCTACACCCTTCACCTGCTGCAACTCGGAGATGGAAGCCCGGGCCAGGCCGGGCAAGCCGCTGAAGTGGGCCAGCAGGCGCTCGGCCAGGCGGACGACATTCTCGCCGCCAACGCCGGTGCGCAGGGTGATGGCCAGTAATTCGGCGGTGGACAATGCGGGTGCGCCTACCCGTGCCAGCCGTTCGCGCGGCCGCTCTTGCTGGGGCAGGTCGCGGATCATCAGTGTGTAACTGCTTTCGGTCGATGGCAAATCACTCATGATGGGCTCCCGGCCGGCTACTCGATGCTCTTGAACAGGATGACCAGTTCTTCCCATTCCTCGGAGCTAAGATGGAGGCTGATACCGCCCAGCTCGACATGGAAAACGGCTTCGCCTTCTTCGCGGCTGGCCCAAATGATGAAGTTATCGGTTTCGGCAATGATTGGGGATTCTAGCTGATCGCTCATGGTTCACCTCATGCGGTTGGATAGGGTCAAGAGTAGGGTATGATGCAGTCTATTATAGCGGGTGGCAGGCTAACCGGAAAACCGGGTTGTCGGAGCGGCCGCCAACTCTTATACTGTCATACATCTGCAAGCATTGTGTGCATAAGGAGATGGCTATGGCAAGCAATTTGCCCACCTGGGCGATGGAGAAGGTGACGGTGGGGGATCGCGGCCGGGTTGAGCAAGCTTACCGCCGGAAGACGCTGCAGATTGTCTGGCCGGACGATAAGGGGCTGCGGCGTTGGGCCAGGGAACAGGGTTGGCCTGCGCCGTGGTTTAGCTTTCATGAAAGATTCATCAAGAAGATGCTGGAAAGTGATACGAACTTTGCCCTGGCGTTGAGCGCAAGCGGTATTGGGCTGATGATTCCGGTGCAGCGCTACGTTTTTTCAGAGGAGGAACTGCACGAGCTTGATGTGGCTTATGCAGAGCGTTCCTGGCGCTGGCTGGTGGAAAGTTTGCGAGAAATCCGGCGGGCGGTGGAAGCGGATGTCGTGGTCGAGATTGATGGCCAGCAGCTCAAGAGTTTTGGGAGTTTCTATACCTGGGCCCACGGGCGCTACCATGTGCTGGAGGATGGCTATGACCCTTGGATTGGGGATGACCGGGCGTGAGGGGGTGAACCCCGGCCGGGAGGCTAAGGCGGTGGCACGGGGGACCAGTGGGGTCGGGTATCCGGCGCGGGGTTTTGGGTGAGGTTGCGCGGCTGCTGCCCGCTGCGATCCATGACGTAAATCTCGTCGTTGCCGTCGCGGTTGGTGCTGAAGGCGATGTAGCGTCCATCGGGCGACCAGGTGGGGTGGGCGTCGGTGGCGGGGTGGTTGGTCAGGTTGGTCACCCGGCCGGTGCTCATTTCTAGCAAGTAGATGTCGGCATTTCCTTCAACCGTGCCCTGGAATGCCAGAAAGCGGCCGTCGGGCGAGAAGTCGGGGCGGGCCACCAGGGGGATGTCCAGGGCAGGCGCGAAGCCGGTGATGCGGTCGGCGGTTGGATCCCACACTGCCAGGCGGACACCGCTGCCGCGGCAGGGGGTGCTAAAAAGAATCGTCTGGCCATCGGGCTGCCAGGTGAAGGATTCGGCGCTGGTGCTGGCGCGCACGATGCCTTCCAGGCCACTGCTCAGGCTAATGATGGCCAGCATGTGCGGCGAGCAGCCGATGTAGGGTGGCCGGTCGGTATAGATGGCCAGTCGCTCCCCGGCCGGGTCCCAACGTGGGTAGAACTCATCATCCACACTATCGCGGGGGTCGTTGAGCAGGTTTGTGGCCTGCGCCCCGGCCGGGTCCATGATGAAAATGTCGGAACTACCATCGCGGCGGCTGCGGAAGGCAATTTGCCGCCCGTCGGGCGACCAGGCGGGGTCACTATCCACGGCCGGTTCCGAGGTCAGGCGGGTCAGGCCGCGGCCATCGGCCTGCACCAGGTACAGCTCTTCGTTGCCATCACGGGTGGAGACGAACAGAATTCCGCTGGTAGGCTCCCCGGCCGGGAGGGCAAAGCGCAATGGTTCCCCGGCCGGATGGCAGGCGATAAGCCCGCCCAACAGGACCAGCAGCGACAATTTTCGTATAGACGTGACCATAAACGAATACAACACGACCCTCACCAGGTACACCAGCGGCGGCCAGCCTATGCACATTGTAAAGCGGCAGCGGCCGGCACACAAGAAAAGCGGGAGAGCCGATTATTCCCGGAAACGGGCGGGGAGGATGATTGGGGTAGGGGTCATGCTGTTTGTCCTCGGCATCATGGCTTTGCGGCGGCCAGGACATCGTCCTGTTCGCATGAGCGGCTAGTCAGAGGCAATGGTACGGCAGTGACGTCCGGTGGGCGTCCGAGCACTGTCCGGCCGGGTAGGTAGCCATTTTGCTGAACTGAATTACAATTGGCAGCTATGACACACGAGATACCAAAAAAACCGCGCCGGGTTAGTGATGACGAGGTGCGGGAGACGATTCTGAGCTTTTGCCGCACGGCCGGTCCAGACGGCAGCGTGCGCCCCGAAGATGTGGCCCGTCACATCCTGCCCGACCATTGGCAAACCCTGCTGAAGCGCATCCGGCTCACCAGCAAGCAGTTGGCCGTGGCCGGGCAAATTGTCATTCTGCGCAAAGGCCAGCCGGCCGACCCGGACGATGTGAAGGGGCTAATCCGCCTGCGTATTACCGCGCTGGGGCTGGCGCCGGAGACGCCCCCGGCCGGGTAGCTTCTGAGTGTTGGCCAGGGGCCGGAGCCTGGGGCTGCTTGCCGGGCCGGTGCCGTCATCCCCGGCCAAGATGGCTGGTCATTTAGGGTGAAAGCGGGCATACTAAGTCATCCCCGTTTACAACGGAGTATTCGCTTTAGCTGGCCCGCCATTCATTAAGGAGTGCGAGATGAGTCATTCGCTGTCGGCTTCACCCGAAGCCCTGGAAGCCATTGTTTACGGTTATCACGGTGATCCGTTTGCCGTATTAGGTCCACATGCGTACCAGCAGGAAGGGGTTGATGGGCTGGTTGTCCGGGTCTTTCTGCCGCAGGCGCAGGAGGTGGTGGTGCTGTCCCCGGCCGGGGCCGAAACCGCCATGCAGCGGGTGCACCCGGCCGGGTTCTTCGAATGCTTCCTGCCCCACCAGAGCCTGCCCTACAGCTACCGCCTGCGCTACACCGACTACAACGCCAGCACCGCCGAAGTGGAAGACCCCTACCGCTTTCCTTCCACCCTGTCCGATTACGACGAGTACCTGCTGGCCGAAGGCACCCACGCCCACAGCTACGAGCGCATCGGAGCCCACCCCACGACGCTGGATGGTGTTGCCGGTACACTGTTTGCCGTTTGGGCTCCCAACGCCCTACGCGTCAGCGTCATAGGCAGCTTCAACCAGTGGGATGGCCGGCGGCACCCCATGCGGTTCCATGTAAACAGCGGTATATGGGAGCTGTTCATCCCCGGCCTGGGCCAGGGCACGCTCTACAAATACGAACTGAAGACCCGCTACATGGATTACACCGTCGCCAAAACCGACCCCGTAGGCTTCTTCACCGAAATGCGCCCAGACAACGCCTCCATCGTCTGGGACATCAACCAATATCAGTGGCAGGATGAAAAGTGGATGGCCGGGCGCGCTCAAAACCAAAACCGGACCGCGCCTATGTGCGTCTACGAGGTTCACCTCGGCTCCTGGCGGCGCAAGAACGGCTGGGAATGGCTCACCTACACCGACCTGGCGCGCGAACTCGTGCCTTACGTTAAGGAGATGGGCTACACGCACATAGAGCTGCTGCCCGTCGCCGAGCACCCCTTCGATGGCTCCTGGGGCTACCAGGTTACTGGTTACTTTGCCCCTACCAGCCGCTTCGGCACGCCCGATGAATTCATGGCTTTTGTCGATGCCTGTCACCAGGCCGGCATTGGGGTGATCCTGGACTGGGTGCCCGCCCACTTCCCCCGCGACCAACACGGCCTCAGCTTCTTCGATGGCACATACCTCTATGAACATGCCGACCCGCGCCTGGGCGCTCATCCCGATTGGGGCACGCTCATCTTCAACTTCGGGCGTAACGAAGTGCGCCAGTTCCTGGTAAGCAACGCCATTTTCTGGCTGGACAAGTATCACATTGACGGTTTGCGCGTAGACGCTGTGGCCTCTATGCTCTATCTGGACTTTTCACGCGAACCGGGGCAGTGGGTACCCAACCGGTACGGTGGGCGCGAGAACCTGGAGGCAATTGCTTTCCTACGCGAGTTCAATGCACGGGTACACCAGCAATACCCAGACGTGCTGACTATTGCCGAGGAGTCTACCGCCTGGCCGGCCGTCACCGGCCGGGTAGAAGACGGCGGCCTCGGTTTCGATCTCAAATGGAACATGGGCTGGATGCACGACACGCTCCGCTACATGGCCAACGACCCCGTTTACCGCGCCTACCACCACGGTTCGCTCACCTTCTCCTTACTCTATGCCTTCAGCGAAAAGTTCCTGCTGCCCTTTTCCCACGACGAGGTTGTTCACCTCAAACGCAGCATGCTAGACAAAATGCCCGGCGATGTCTGGCGCCGTTTTGCCAATCTGCGCGCCCTCTACGCCTACCAGTACGCCCATCCCGGCAAGAAACTGCTCTTCATGGGCGGCGAATTCGGCCAATGGCGCGAATGGAGCGAGGCCCGCGCCCTGGATTGGGAAGTGCTGGACCAGGACGAAAAGCACCAGGGTCTGAAACGGCTGGTCAGCGATTTGAACCACCTGTACCAGCAGGAAGCCAGCCTGCATCAGGTCGATTTCTCATGGGATGGTTTTACCTGGCTGGAGTTCCAGGATAGCCAGCGCAGCGTCCTGGCCTTTGCCCGGCACACGGCCGACCGTCAGGAGATCATCGCCGTCATCTGCAATTTCACCCCGGTGGTCCGCCATGAATATGCGGTGCCGGTGCTAAAAGGGGGCCGCTATCAGGAGATCCTTAACAGCGACGCCCCCGGCTATGGTGGCAGCGGCGTGTTGAATCCCGACCCGCTGGAAACGGCCCCCACGCGCGTGGCTGAGACGCCCTTCTACGTGAAGGTCACGCTGCCTCCCTTGGGGGTCATCTTCCTGAAATGGTTGGGCGACTAAGCAGCGCCACCCACCGCGTAAGCACTGTTTTGCGGCCTCACAGCTATTGGCGGATCTGTAAACATGTGATAGTATTTCAGTCGCTCTCACGCCTCAGTCTTATTGATTAGACTCAGGATTGTATGACGGAGGTATACCAATTGGCTAATACAGCATCAGCAAAGAAACGCATGCGGCAAAATGAACGTCGCCGCGATCGCAACCGTGTTTACCGTGCTTCGGCCCGGACTTACGTGAAGAAGACCCGCCAGCTTATTGCTGAGGGGCGTCTTGACGAAGCGGAAGCGGTTGCGCAGCAGGCGTCCAGCACGCTTGATAGGGCAGCGCGCCGGGGCATTATCCACCCGCGCAACGCCGATCGCCGCAAAGGCCGCCTGATGGCCGCCCTGGCCGCTGCGCGCCGCCAGGCCTGACCACGCCTTACGACGCCCGACACAACTGCGTTTCTTAGACGCTTAGACGTATTCTGTGGCCCCCTGGCCACCAAATTGATCGTCGCGAGAACTTACAGCACCACCCTTCGGTGGTGCTTTTTTTGCTTCCTACCCTTGGGGAGGGGAACCTACCCCAGGGACGTAGACGCGGCCTTATCCGGACTGGTCTACCTGGTTGCGGTGAGGTTGGGGATAGAAGATGTAGCCCCGGCCGCGTACCGTAATGAGGCGAACCGGTCGCCCCGGCTCAGGCTCAATGGCTTCCCGAATCCAGCGAATGTGTACGTCGAGGGTGCGCGTGTCGCCCAGGTATGTCGTTTGCCAGACGTTGTGCATGATTTGCTCGCGGGTGACAAGCTGGTTGGGGTGGCGCACAAACTCTTCCAGCAGGCGTACAAGGCGCGGGGTCAGGTGGACCTCATCTTTGCCGTTCAGGACCACTGAACGGCGATTCAAGAAGAGGGCCAGGTCGCCTGCCCGCACGATCTCTTCTTTCAGCTCATCGGGCGGCAGCAGGGTGCGAATGCGGTTGAGCAGTTTGCGGGCGGTGAATGGCCTGGCCAGATAGAGGGTGGCCTGGGCGTGAGTGTTAGGCTCGGCCCCGGCCGGGTAGGTGAGAATGATCGGATGGTCGGCCAACAGACGACGCATCTGGCGGCAGCTACGCACGCCGCTAGTTCGCATGGAGGCCGCATCAAATACCACCAGGTGTGGTAACGGCCCTTCTTGTTGCAGATAATCCAGCGCCGCGCCGCTGGTATGGATCAGCGTGACCTGGTAACCTGCCTTGCGCAGGGGGCCAACGAGTGAAGCTTCGCCCACTCGCTCTCCCTCTAGCAGCAGGATGTTCTGTTGCTCCATTACGTTAACTCATCCGGCACAAACTGGCGAAAAATGATGCCGTCATTATAGGGGTAAACAGGTCTGGTGCAAGCCATTGGCAGTTAGAGTTTGGGCGCTGCGGACTGCCGGCAGTAGAGGCTGTGGCTTAGGAATGACCAGCGCGCTGGCCCACTGCCGCGGGTCGTATGCGCCAATCTGCGATAGAATAGGCTCTGGCTGGCAGTGCCCCCGGCCGGGATAGGAATAGTGAGCAACCATTCACCCATGAACACCGTCGTCGTTGAGCACGTGAGCAAACGATTTGGCCCCACCGAAGCCGTAAAGGATGTCTCCTTGCACGTGGCACCGGGCGAAATATTCGGCCTGCTTGGCCCAAATGGTGCCGGCAAAACGACACTCATCCGCATGATGCTGGACATACTCCGGCCGGATCAGGGGCGCATTGCCGTCTTTGACGGCCCCATGACCGAGGCCAAGAAGGACCGCATCGGCTACCTGCCGGAAGAGCGCGGCCTCTATGCCGACATCAAACTGATGAACGTCATCCTCTACCTGGCCTCCCTAAAAGGGCTGAAGCGCAAAGAAGCCGCCCGCCGGGCCGAAACGTACATGCGCCAGCTTAACTTGTGGGAGCACAAAGACAAGAAGCTGCGCCAGCTAAGCCGGGGTATGCACCAGAAGGCGCAATTCATCGTCACCATCCTGCATGATCCCGACCTGATCATTGTTGATGAGCCATTTTCCGGCCTGGACCCGGTGAATACCCAGTTGATCCGGGATATCCTGCTCGGCCTGCGCGAGGCGGGCAAGTCGATCATCATGTCTACCCACCAGATGCACCAGGTGGAAGCGATGTGTGACCGCATCGCGCTGATCCATCACGGCCACAATGTGCTAGACGGCCCGGTGATGGCCGTGCGGCGGCAGTTTGCCGGCAACAGCGTCACCGTCTCTGGTAGTGGGCCGTTTGCCACGCTGCCGCAAGTGCAGCACGCCAGCCAGCGCAATGGCAGTTGGCACCTGCTGCTGGCCGAGGGGGTTACGCCGCAAACCTTCCTGCGCGACCTGGCGCAAAGGGACGATTGCCAGGTGGAGCAGTTTGCTGTGGCCCTGCCCAGCCTGCACGACATATTCATCCAGATTGTAGGCAGTGACAATGGCGAAGCGGCGGTTGATTAAGACGTTTCTGGTCGCCCGTTATGAGTTCTGGCGCTATGTCACCCGCAAGGGTTTTCTGTTTGTGGTGTTTGGCATGCCCTTGCTGCTGGCGGCGCTGTTTGGGGTGGCGATCTGGCTCCTGGCCCGGGATGCCAGTGATCCGGTGGGGGTGGTGGATGAGACGGGCTGGCTGCTCTCCCCGGCCGGGTACGACCCCCCGCGTCTCAGTGCCCCTCTGCTCAGCTTTGCCGACGAAGCAGCCGCGCAGCGCGCCCTGGAGGCGGGGGAGGTTCAGGCCTTTGTTGTTGTGGGCAGCGATTACGAACGCTCCGGCCGGGTGACCATCTATCACCGCGATGACCCATTCGACGGGATTACCGGCGATATTCAGCGCTACTTGCGCGCCAGTTGGCTGGCACGCAGCGACGCCAGTTCGGTCGCGAGCCAGTTGCTTCTAGAGGGCCGGGCCAACGTCCGCTTCATTGCCTTGGGAGAAGACAAAGCCCAGAACGAGTTCATCGGTTTTCTCTTTCCCTTCGTCATAGGCATCTTGCTGATCATGACCATCTTCACCACCGCCGGCTACATGCTGCAAGCCATTGTCGATGAGAAAGAGAACCGGACGATGGAGATTCTCATCACCTGCCTGTCGCCGGAGGAGCTGATGGTCGGCAAGATATGCGGCCTGGTTGGCGTGGGGCTGGTGCAGACCGGCGTATGGGCCAGCTTCATCCTGGCCGGTTTCCTACTGTTGTGGGCCAGCTTTCCTACCCTGTCCGATTACCTGCATCCCCCGGCCATCACGCTAATTCTGGTTGCCCTGGCCTGGTTTCTGCCATTTTACCTCATCTTCGCAGCCCTGATGACCACCATCGGCATCAGCGTAACCGAGGTGAGCGAAGGACAGCAGGCCGCCGGCCTCATCAGCCTGATGGCGGCGCTGCCCTTTTACTTCCTCTTCATCCTGGTCAGCGCGCCCGACAGCCCCATGTCTGTGGCCCTGAGCCTCTTCCCACTTACTTCGCCCCTGTCCATTCTCACGCGCTGGTCCCTGACCAATATCCCGCTCTGGCAGATGGCCCTGAGCTGGGCCATTCTGGCTTTCACCGCGCTGTGTTCGCTCTACCTGGTGAGCCGGGTGCTGCGCGTGGGCATGCTGCGCTATGGCCAGCGGATGTCGCTGCGCCAGATTTTGGCGGCGGCCGTCCCCCCGGCCGGGGCGCGGCGCACCTAGAGGCATGGGCATGTTTGGTAAATTCGGTCAGGTCGCGCGCTTTGAATTCGTCTCCACCATGAGCCGCCCCTCGGTGCTCATGGTGATGTTTGGTCTGCCCTTCCTGCTGGTGGGCTTCATGGCCCTGATCAACCGGCTGGCTGCGCCACAGGCCGGTGGCCTGCTCAACGAAACCACGGTTGGGCAGGCCTCCAGCCTGCTGAACGAATTCGTGCTGGGCGAAGACGTGGCCGTCACCATCCCGGCCGGGTTGGTTGACGAGACCGGCCACATAACCCAGGTGCCACCGGGCAGCCTCTTCGTGCTGCTCCCCGGCCGGGATGCCGCCCAACAAGCCTACGCCCACGGGGAAGTCAGCAGCTACTACGTCATCCCGGCCGGTTACCTCGATGGTGACCAGGTAGAACATTACGCGGCCAGTCCCAGCTACCCCCGGCGCAGCGCCGAAGCTTCAATCCTCTACCGCTACCTGGTCGGCAGCTTCATTAGCAGCCCGCGTATCGTCGATTGGGTCATAGACCCCGCCGAATTCGAGTTCGTCAACCTGGCCGCGGGGGAGGGGCTGGCCGGCAGCAGCGACGGCAGCGCCCTCTTTAGCCAGCAGTTCCTGGTGGGCATTGGCGTGGCCATGCTCTTCTTCGCCGTAACCATGGGCTCGGCCGGCTACCTGCTGCAAACCTTGGGCAAAGAGAAGCAGAACCGGGTGATGGAGATTCTGCTTTCCTCGGTGCCAGCACGCTCTATGCTCTTTGGCAAAATCATGGGCCTGGGGGCCGTTGGGCTGGTGCAGTTAGTGGTGTGGAGCAGCGTCAGCTTGCTCGTCTTGGGGCCAGATGCCAGCCTTTTTGCCAACCTGCCGCTGCCCCAGCTCAGCCCGGCACGCTGGCTCATCGTGGCCCTCTTCTTCATTGCCGGCTACTTCGTCTATGCGTCGCTCTTTGCCGGCCTGGGCGCCATGGCCCCCAACCCCAAGGAAGGCTCGCAGTATACCTTCTTCATCACCTTGCCGGTATTCCTGCCTTTGTGGTTCAACAACCTCTTCTGGACTGAGCCGGACGGCCCGGCCGCCCTGGCCCTCAGCCTGTTCCCGCTAACGGCTCCCCTGGCAATGCCCATGCGCCTGGTGGCTACAGACGTCCCGGCCGGGCAGTGGCTATCCGGGCTGCTCATCACCACCGCCTTTGGGGTCGGCGTCACCCTCCTGGTGGCCCGCATCTTCCGCGGCCAGAACTTGCTGTCTGGACAAAGTCTGTCGCTGGGCCATATCTGGCGCACCCTCCGCGGGCGCTAGCCGTTTGACAGCCATACCGGGCCAGCGTATAATTTCCACCGTCTACGCGAGAAATGCGGGCATGGTGAAAAGGTATCATAGCTGCTTCCCAAGCAGTTGGTACGGGTTCGATTCCCGTTGCCCGCTCTGCCGATTGTGACAAAAAGAGACCCAAACCGGGTCTCTTTTTTTGTTAACCTGCTTCCTCTGTCTCGCGCAGCGTCTCCCGAATTCGCCGCTCCAACTGTGTCAGGTCCCAATGCCCCTGGTCACGGATAAAGGCCCGCAGCATCGGGTCAATTTCCTGCACCGTCTCCAGGATTTCCGCCAGCAGTTGGCGCTGCTCCTGGGCCCGGGTTACTTCATTGGGCATGCTCACCATGTCACGCAGTATCGCGCCCTCTGAGCGTGACCCGACCACTGGCTCCGCGTAGCCCTGCACATACACCAGCGTGCGCCGGCCGGGGCCGCGCCCCGCCTCCTCCTCAATCGGCTGCAAGCCCACAATCACGTCTGAGCGAAAATACTTCCCGTACCCCAAAGCGACCATCAAATCTTTCTCAACGCGCATCTCTTTTGCCTCACCCTTTCACAAAAACTGCCCGATAACGTTATACTCCTGGCACTATCTCTTTACCTTCAACATCAGTATAGGCCATCTCCAGGTCACAATCAATGCGTCTGCTGGTTGGGCCAGCCTGGCCACCCTACAAACATACCCGGCCGGGTCGGCCGGGTCCATGCCTGCTCGCACGAGGGAACAATGCACCACACCCAACGATGGACGGTTGAGAAAATTGAACGACGGTTGGCCCTGATCGCCCCGCTGGTCTACCGGCAGCGCTGGCCGCTGCCCCCCTTCCGGCTCCGCTGGCTGGCCAGCCCCGGCGAGGAACCCCCTATCGCACCAGACCTGGATGACAGCGCTTGGGAGCGCCTGGCCCCGCCGGCGCGCTGGGGGCGCAACCGGGCCGATTTTGCCCTGCGCACCAGCTTCTGCCTGCCAGCCGATGCTCCCCCCACGCTGGCCCTCTATCTGCCCCTTGGCGACGCCGGCGACTTCAGCCATCCGGAGTGCCTGGTCTACCTGGACGGGCAGCCGCTGGCCGCCTGCGACCGCCACCACCAGGAGATCCGTCTCCCGGCCGGGTACAACGACAACCAGCCCCACCAACTCACCCTGGTCGGTTGGACCGGCATGGGCGGCTCCTGGGACAACCCACCCGACCAGCGGCTGTGGGCCGAACCGTGCGCCGTGGTGGCCATCGACCAGCCGGCGCGCGATTTTGTGGTCGCCGCCCGCGTGGCCCTGGGCGTAGCCCGCCACCTGGAAAGCCACGACCCGGCGCGCGCCCACCTGCTCAACGCCCTGGACGCCGCTTTCCAGCGCCTGGACACGCGCGAACCCTTCGGCCCAGCCTTTTACGCCAGCGTAGCCCCGGCCCAGGCCCTGCTGCACGCCGGGCTGGCCCCGGCCGGGGACCCCCTGCCCGTAGAGATCGTCGCCGCCGGCCATGCCCACATCGACGTTGCCTGGTTGTGGACGCTGGACCAGACCCGGCAAAAGGCGCGCCGCACCTTCCACACCGCCCTGCACCTGATGGCCGAGTTCCCCAGCTACCAGTTCAGCCAGAGCCAACCACAGCTCTACGACGACATCCGCCGGGAGGACCCGGCCCTCTTCGCCGCCATTCAAGCGGCCGTGCAGCAGGGGCGCTGGGAGCCAATGGGCGGCATGTGGGTAGAGGCCGACTGTAATCTCAGCGGCGGCGAATCGCTGGCCCGCCAGTTTTTGCTGGGGCGCAGCTTCTTCCGCCAGCATTTCGGGCCGCAGGCCGAGTCGCCCGTCTTGTGGCTGCCCGATGTCTTTGGCTACGCCTGGAATTTGCCGCAGCTCATCAAGCAGGCCGGGCTGGATTATTTCTTCACCATCAAGATTGGCTGGAGCCAGTACAACCGCATGCCCTACGACTCCTTCTGGTGGCAGGGGCTGGATGGCACGCGCGTGCTCACCCATTTCAGCCCCACGCCGGAGCCGGGCAGCGCCTATGGCAGTACCTACAACGCCGCAGCCACGCCGCAAGATGCCCTGGGCACCTGGCGCAGTTACAAACAAAAGGAGCAGTCACAGCTCATGCTTATGGCCTATGGCTACGGTGACGGCGGCGGCGGCCCCACGCGGGAGATGCTGGAGAATATCGCCGCCATGGGCCAGTTCCCGGCCACGCCGCAGGTCCGCCCCGGCCGGGTAGGGGATTTCTTTCGTCGCCTGGAAACCACCGCCGGTGACCGCCTGCCCACCTGGAACGGGGAGCTGTACCTGGAATACCACCGCGGCACCTACACTACCCAGGGACGCAACAAGCGGGCCAACCGCCAGGCCGAGTTCCTGCTGCACGATGCCGAGTTCCTGGCCGCGCTGGCCGCCATTTATGCGCCGGGCTACGCCTATCCCCAGGAGGCGCTGCGCCAGGCCTGGACCCTGGTCTGCCTCAACCAGTTCCACGACATCATCCCCGGCAGCAGCATCGGCCCGGTGTATGACGAGTCGCAGGCCCAATATGCCCAGGTACGCGCCCTGGCCGCCCAGGTGCGCAGTACCGCCCTGGCGGCGTTGGGCGCAGGCGGGGCGGTGGTCAATGCCACCAGCTTTGCGCTGGGCGGCCCCGTTACCGTGCCCGGCGACTGGCCCGGCCGGGCGGAATGGCCCCCGGCCGGGCAGCAGCCCACCGCGGAGGGCGTCCTGCTGGCCGCCGAGCCGCTGCCCCCCTACAGCCTGACTCCCCTGGCCAGCCTGCGCCCGCTGGCCCCGTTCACCCCGGTGCAGGCGGGCCTGGACCCGGCCGCCTGGCTGGAAAATGGCTTCTTGCGCGTGGCATTCAACCCGGCCGGGGACATTGTCCAGCTCTATGACAGGCAAAACGCCCGCGACATCCTCCCGGCCGGGGGCGTCGCCAACCAGTTCCAGGCCTTTGAGGACCGCCCCCTGGCCTGGGATGCCTGGGATATCGACATCTTCTACGATGACAAACAGTGGCTGGCCGAGCCGGCCACCGCCATCCGCCTGGTCGAAGCGGGGCCGCTGCGGGCGACGCTGGAAATCCGGCGGCGCATTTTGGGCAGCGACTACAGCCAGCGGATCTCGCTGGCCTACGACAGCCCGCGCCTCGATTTCGACACGCACATCGACTGGCGCGAGCGGCATATCTTGCTCAAGGTCGCCTTCCCGGTAGACATCCTGGCCCCCGCGGCCACCTACGAAATCCAGTGGGGTAACGTGGAACGCCCCACGCACCGCAACACCAGTTGGGACTGGGCCCGCTTTGAGACGTGCGCCCAGAAGTGGGTGGACCTGAGCGAGGGAGATTACGGCGTGAGCCTGCTCAACAATGGCAAATATGGCCACGATATCCAGGACGTCACCGCGCCGGGCGAACCACCTTATGGCCGCATCCGCCTGAGCCTGCTGCGCAGCCCCACCCGGCCGGACCCGGAAGCAGACCAGGGGGAGCACCGCTTCACCTACAGCCTGCTGCCCCACGCCGGCCGCTGGGGCCGGGCGACGCTGGCCGCGGCCTATGCCCTCAATGATCCCGCCTGGACGGTGAGTGGGGTGGGGGAGGGGGTGTTGGCCACCCCGGCCGGGGAGAGCCTTGTCGCTGCCGATGCGGCGCAGGTAATCATTGAGACGATAAAAGGGTCGGAAGATGGCTGCGGCGACGTGATTGTGCGCCTGTATGAAAGTATGCGGCAGCGCGGCCCGGTTACCCTGCGCACCGCCTTTCCGCTGGCGGCCGCCTGGCGCACCAACCTGCTGGAAGAAAACCAGGTCCCGCTGCCCCACCAGGACCACGCGGTCAGCTTCACGCTGAAGCCCTACGAAATTGTGACCCTACGGCTGCGCCCGGCCTGAACGCTGGCGGCTGTCCCCGGCCTAATCTGGAACAGCCTGGCTCACCCCTTGTCTCGCTCCTGGACCTCCGTGCTGGCCACGTAGCGCATGGCCGTCTGGGCGCTGGTCCAGCCGAACCAGGCCAGTAGTTCATCTACGCCATAGCCCAGGCGGGCCATTTGCGTAGCGCAGTAATGGCGGCAGTCGTGAGCCGACAGCTTTTCCAGCCCCAACTGCTTGCCCAGCCAGGCCACCCGCTCGCTAATGCGAATGCGCGACAACCCCTCCGGCCGCAGTTGGCCGCCCCGGCCATCCTTTAGCAGCCGGGTAGTGCCCAGAATGAGCGGCCCGTTGGGGCGCAGGGAGGGGGGGTAGAGGTGGCTGATGAAGAGCGTGGCCACGGCCAGTGTGTCCGGCGTCAGGGCGTGGGTGGTCCATTCATGTTCTGTGCCCTTCACCTTGGGCCGGTAGAAACGCAGCCGGCCGGAGGCCAGGTCCACGTCGCTCGCTTTTAGCAGGGCGGCTTCGCTGGCCCGCAGCCCATGGTCCAGCAGCAGGCACATCAACAGCGCATCCCGGTAGCCCTGGGGCGACTCGCTGCGTACCTGTTTCAGGGCGGCGGCGGTGGCTTCGTCTAGCAGTGTGGGGCGCGCCTTTTTGGTCGATTGCCGCTCCACGACCACCCGCCGCCGCCGCCCGGCCGGCTTGTAGGCGTAGGCCACGCTGTCGATGCGCGTTTGCGCCCGCTGCTCGTCCACGTTTAGGCCGCCCTGGCGCGAGAAGCCCTTCACTGACTGGATGAGCAGCCCTTCTTGCCGTTCGATGGTGCCAGCTTTGACGGCCAACTGGGCGTAAGTGCGCACGGTGGAGAGCCGGGCATTGACCGAGGCGATGGCGTAGCCTTCGCGCAGCAGCCAGTGCACGTACCCCTCGACGATGCCCCAACTGACGCCGCGCCAGGCGGCCGGGTTGGTTTGGAAGTCGGCGCCGCTCTCCAACGGGATGCCCAGGTCCAGCAGGTATTCGGCAAACAGCTCCAGGTCCCGCGCGTGCCGTTTGACGGTGTTGGGTGCCTTCTCGCTGAGGTAGCGCTGGAAGAGGGTGCGCCCGGCCATTTCATTGGCGAGTTGGCCGGCGGTTTCCAGGGGGGTTACCCGGCCGGGTGGCAGCGCCCGGCCGGGATTATTGAGCGGGACAAGGGCATCCTTGGGGGTCTGGTTATCATCCGTCGCCATGTGCGTCACTCTCCTGAGCAGCCAACACGGCAATTATAGCTCGTGTTGCACATACTTCCAGGTGGTGGGCCGGAGGTGCGGCGGACCGTTGACCAATCCTATTCTCTTACCAGCTCAAGGTCGCCCAGGAACAGCGCGCCGCTGTCCGTCTGATCGAACAGCAGGGTAATCTGGCTGATCTGGCTCAAATCCACCCCTGAGAAGTCGCTTAGCAGCAGCCGGATGGTGGTCATGGGCACCCGGCCGGAGAACAGCCCGTCTTCAAAGACATCGTCCTCTGTTACAATGCCAACCGGGAAGGTCAGGGCCGGTTCACCCGGCCGGGTCCGGACGGTGGCTGAAGCGCCACTGCGGTCAGTTAGCCGCACAGAGAAAGCTTGCGGCGTGCCGGCCGCGTTCAGTTCCGACATCGGGTCAACTGCCGCCCGCAGGCTGAAGGTGGTGTAGTCGCTGAGATCCCCGGCCCCTTCTGGCAGGGCCAGGCTTAATATTGCCCCAGACCGCTCCCAGGAGGTGACCACCATCGCCGGATTACCTGGTATGGTCACGTTCGCCCGCTTGCACGGCTCGCTGCCTGGCCTTACCGACGGCGTGAAGTAGCCGGCCTCGCAGTAAAACAGGTTAACGCCGTCAGCCACAACCTCGCCACCGGCCAGATTGGTGGTCAGTTCTTCAGCCCCGGCCGGGATTAGCAGCGGCCGGCGGTCTGCCGCTGGGGCCAGGGTCATCACCCGCGCCGGCAGCCCGAAGAGCGAATCGGGCGCCAGCGCTGCCGGGTCCATGCCCAGGGCAGCCAGCGCTCCGTCCACGGCTTGCGGATCATCACTGAAAATCGTCGTCAGGAAAGTAGTCGCAAAGTCTACCAGAAATTGGCGCTGTGTCTCTGGGGTTAGCAGCGTTTCGCAGTCCGCACGGTTGACAATGGCGAAAATGTCAGAACCCAACGTGCTGTTGAAGTAGTTGTGATTGGCCTGTTCTAGCCAGACCGATAAGGCCCACGCCTCTTGGGTAGGGTCCAGCCGCGCCCCCTCATAGAAAAGCTGCCCGTCCTGGAGCATGACGTCTCCATCGCAGGCAGGCAGTATCACCGCCTGCGGCACGCTGGAGGCGGCCGGTACGGTGAAGATGGGCGCCGGGGCCAGCAGCAGCAGCCCTTTAACCGGCCCATAGCCAAACTTCTCGGCGGCGTCAGGTGCCGCCAGGCCCCGGGTGTTGGCCAGCCAGGAGGCTGCCTCACCACCGCGTGAGTGGCCAAATATGGCCATGCGGCTCAGGTCGGCCCGGCCTGCCAGGGCCACGCCGAAGCCGTTCGGGCCACCGGCCACTGCCTCGGCCAGCGCGTCTAGTTGTAGTTCTACAATTTGCAGCAGCCGCTCGCCGGGCTGCGGTTCGCCGAAGCCAAAGGTGTTTTCAGCGTTGAGGTTGGGGGCCAGGGTCACGTAGCCCTGAGCCGCCAGGGCCTCGGCCAGGTAGGCAAAGCCGCGGTAGTTGGGCTGCTCCACCTCGGGATCGCATGGCCAGCGATCGACCTCAGTCTCGTCTACGGGGCAGCCGGGATGGGTGCCGTGGAAGATGACGACAACCGGGTAGGGGCCGCCATCCCCGGCCGGGACGGCAATGATACCGTTCAAACGCACCGGCATATTCCGGAAGCGGCTGTCTTCCGAAAATTGGGATTGCACGATGGTTGTTTCGCCCAGGTTGTACTCTACCGCGGTAGGCAAATCGCTAACGGGTTCGTCAGCCTCAGGAATCGTCGTGGGCGCTTCCGTGGGCAGTGCGGGCGTTTTGTCTTCTTCACTCACTGTTGCCGATTGCCCACAGGCTGCCAGGACAAACAGCAGGGCCAATAAAAACAGGGGTCTTTGCAAACGCTTTTTCAATCTTTTTCTCCTTGGTGCAAGCTTGTTGATTTGGTGAACATCACCCAGATTTCTATCCGCTGACACTCATAGGCGGTGTAACGTTGAACTGCCACGAGGGCTGAGCTGGTCGAAGCCCGTCCCGCCGACCGTTACGCGGGCTGAGCTTGTCGAAGCCCGTCCCCGCCTTCCGCAGGCTCAGGTCGCACCTGTATAGCCGCCAAATGCTCGTGAATAGCTAAGATAGGCACCTAACCCCCCAGCAGCATCGCCACCACAACCATGGACAGGCAGACAGACGCCAGGAGCAAGCCTATCTTCCAGGGATTGGTGTCAGTATGAATCCCCCAGCCATAACCCGTAGCAAAAACAACAAAGATCGAAATGACGTTAGAGATGCTGATAGCCAGCGCCGTGTTGTTGGGCAGCAGCAGCAGCGGCAGCAGGGAAGGCAATACGGCCACGACGGATAGCAATACGGCGGCCACCGCACCTACCACATCCTCCCGCTGCAAACCCGCTGCCTGAGGTTCCGCCTGGCTCAAGTGACCGAGAACATCGTGATAAAGTGCCTGGCGCTGCGCGTCGGTCGTGATCGGCTCCAGGATGAAGTCTAGCTCGTCGGCAATCGCGGCGATGGCCGTTTCTTCACTATCGCTCGTGTGCACATACTGGAGCAAACGATAGCGTTCACCCCGCGCAAAAACCTCGCCCAAAACATAGATAACGCCGTCAATGATCCCCCAGGCCGCGACGGCGCCCAAAATGGCGGCAAACAACTCTTGCCCGTAGCCACTTGCGAAAGATGAGTCGATAATGCCGCGATAGATGAAAACGGAATAGGACAGTGTGAAGAGCAGCGCAAAGAGTATGCTGAAGAAAATGGTGAAAAGGGCATCGATGGGGTCAAGGAACTCCCCCAGGACGTTGGTCAAGATGCTTTCTTTGGGTGGTGCACTCGGTCTGCGGCGATGAAGAAGTCTTCTTGTAGACAAGGCCGGTATCTCTCATTGATAGACTGGAAAACAAAAAGAACTGCATGGGCCAGGGCCAACGGCCCAGGTTGCCCTCATTATAGCTCAAAGCGGGTAAAGGGACTTATGCTCTACGGCTGCGGCGGTGGGCCAGCCCCGGCCGGGATGGGCACGCCATCCGGAACGCTGCGCAAGTCAGCACAAGGGACAAAATACACGTCACGCCACAGATAGCCGCGGTCATTGAATGTCTGAATGGTGTCTATCCACCGTTTCTGCCCGTCCTCTATGAGATAGATGTGCGGACTGCCGGTGCATTTGAGCAGGATGGGATCGGGTTTGTCGAAGATGATCTCTTGCACAGACACCGGTAAGCTGTTCAACACCTTCTGATTTGCGCCAAAGAGCCAGGGTAGGGCCAGGATCACCACCACCGTCCAGGCGGCATAGGCGACGGTGCCCACACTGTAGGCGCGATAGAGTCCAGCCAGCCAGCGCCCCTCTCTAACCCGCAGTTGAAAAAGCAGCAGCAAAACAAGCAGGCCAATGTTAATCAGGTTCCAGCCGATGAAGGTGAGCCGGTTGGGCGTGAGCCGATCAAGCGCAGTGCGGTAGAGGATGGCCGCCAGGGCATAAAGGCTGACGAGCAAGGCCAGCGCAGTCACGGCCACGATGCCCAGCCGCAGCCAGTGGGCCAGGCGCGGCGCGATGCCGCTCAGGCTCACCGGAGTCGCGCCCACCAGAAGCGCCACAACGGCAAAGAGCATGACGTTATAAACAATGAGTACATCGCGATTGTCGAAGGGAGCCCGGAAATTGAAGGGGATGAAGGCCAGATAAACCAGCAGTACCAGCAACGTGAGCGGCAGCATGAGGCGCATGAGCAGGGCGACCAGTTTGCTCAACCCTTCGTTAAACGCCTGCCCGGCCGGGGGCACGCCAGGGTTATACATCACCGCCACAGCCAACACGGCCACCAGGCCCACGCCCCCAGCGACAAAAAGGCGGATCACCATATCCGGGAAGTCGACATTGAGCGCCGCAAACAAGGCGGCGGTGATCCCGGTGAAAACGACTCCGGCCAGGAGGAATAACCCGCCAAAAATAAACGCTTCCAGGGACTTAATCAGGAAAGCGAAGCGATTGACCGGATCGCGGTGGTCGGCGACCAGGAACGCCCCCACACCCGCCCAGGCCAGGAGGGGCAAATGGATCGCCATCAGGTTGAGATACTGCTCCTGGTACGGCCGTATCCCTGCCTGAGGGTAGGTCAGCAGCACGTAGGCGGCTGCCCCCAGCCCCATGGCCCCGATGAGCGTGCTCAGGCGCCAGCTTTTGCGGCCCACAACCGTCAGGTAAACCAGCACAAAAACCGCGCAGAGGGGCGCCGCCAACACCACAAGGCCGGGTATGAACTCCCGGCCGGTGCCCGGCACAAGACCCGCTATGCTGATCATGAAGCGCTCATCAGAGAGCCACCAGAACAGCAGGCCATTGATGATGGCCAGGGGAATGGCCCAGGCCCAGGCCACCACGTACCCTTTCGCCTGCGTGGCCGTCTGTCTAAGGCGGTAGAACCAGGCGGCGTAGAGCAGGTTGTCAGGCGCAGCGCCATAGCTGGCGTCGATGGCCTCCTGGAAAGCCGGCGCTTCGCCGGCTTGCACTGCCGCCTGGTAAACCTGCTCCAGTTGTGCTGCATCGGCAGCTAACGCGCTGACTGTGTCATCATAGGACATAAGCGTTTGCCTCCATAGAGACCAGGGATACGTAACGAGCCTCTCTTGCTGACAGCATAGATCAAGCTGCCGGCCCTGTCCAGTGGCAAACATCGCCCCCAATGCCCTGGCTCGCCCAAAAAGGCGTTTCGTACATACCTCCAAAATATGTACGCCCATATTCAATACGCTACGGGCGGCCCTTGTGGTCGCCCCGCGGCCTGTGCCGTGCCTTCTTCGAGTCTTCTTCGAGTCTTCTTCGAGTCTTCTTCGAGCCGCTGCCGCGCGGGCTCCTTGCCGAACGACTGCCCCTGCATTATACTGCCCACAGGCCGGTTCACCGGCAACCGGCCGGCGGAGAGGCGCTATATGATGAACCAGGCGGAGAGCAGTTCCCCAATCACCCTCAACATCAGCACCGCGGCGGGGCAAATTACCGCCTGCGTGGACGGCGCGGCGCTGGCCCAGACCGCGCTGGACAGCCTGCCCGGCGTGGCCGCGGCCCAACTGGACCCCCCCGATGCCGGCCGCCGCTTCCTGGATGCCCTGGGCGGCCAGGCGCTGCTGGCGCGGCTAACCGCCGGCGGCAGCGACCTGCTCTACCTGGACATACCATCCGGGGACCCCGCCGACGCCCTCCCCTGGGAATTTGCCCAACTACCCGACGGCCGCTTCCTGGCCGGCGTCTACGGCCTGCTGCGCCTGGTCGATGGGCCGCCCGCCAAACCCGGGCCAGATGGCCCCCTGCAGTTCATCGCCCTGGGGGCCGACCCCCTGGTCGATGGCCAGGGGCGCAGCCGTGACCACGAGCCGCGCCTGCGCCTGGACCACGAAATGAGCCGCATCCGCCGCACCCTGCAAGAGAGCGGCCGCCAGGTTAGCGGCCGGCGCATTTTGCCCACCGCCGCCGCCCTGGGCCGCGCCCTGGCCGCCGGCCAGCCTACCTGGCTGCACCTCTCCTGCCACGGCAGCGTGGTCCAGACCACCCACGGCCCCCTGGCCCAGCTCCTCCTGGAAGACGACAACGGCCGGGCCAAATTCCTGGACGGCCCCCACCTGGCCGCCCTGGCCCAGGGGGACAACGTCCGCCTGGCCCTGCTCAGCGCCTGCCTCACCGCCGATGGCCAGGCCAGCCTGGCCCGCGCCCTGGTAACCGCCGGTCTGCCGGCGGCCATCGGCATGATCGGGCGCTTCCCCGACCACCTCAGCGACGACCTGGCCACCGCCCTCTACGGCGCGCTGCTGGCCGGCCAGCCCCTGGGCGCTGCCCTGCGCCGCGCCCGCCTGGCCCTCAGCCAGATGCCCGCCGCCGTGGGGCTGCCGGTGGCCTACGTCCGGCGCGGCGGCGATGCCCCCCGCGCCGTGCCCGAAGGCCGGGCCGAACTGCGCCGCCTGGACCTCTCCGAACGCTGCCGCCTGCCCCTGGAAGTGCGGCCGCCCCGCCCCCTGCTGGGGCGCGGCCAGGCCCTGCACGACCTGGCCCACCGCTTCCACCCCGAACAGGGCGCGGCCAGGGTGGTCACCGTCACCGGCACCGGGGGGATGGGCAAAACCGCCCTGGCTGCCGCCTTTGCCGAGCGCTTCGCCCTGCGCTGGCCAGACGGCGTCATCGGCCTCAGCTTTGCCGCCGGCCTGGTCGAGGCGGCCCGCTTCCGGGGCGAGCTGCTGGAACGGCTAACCGGGGACGAAGGGGCTGACCTGCCCACCCGCCGCCAGGAAGAAGCGCTGCTGGCCGCCCTGCAGCCGTGGGAAGGGCTGCTGCTGGTAGACAACTATGAAAGCGTGCAGCAGGCCCTGACCGGTGATGACCCGGCCGCCCAGGCCGAGGCCCGCGCCATCCACCGCCTGCTGCGGCTTATCGCCCGCGGCGGCGGCTGGCTGCTGCTCACCAGCCGCCACAAGCCGGCCGGGCTGCCCAACGAACGCCTCTTCCCCGAAGATGGCCGCGCTTTACCCGGCCTGGACATCCTCGCCGGGGCGGACCTCTTTTTCCGCTACAGCCCCAGCGCGGCCGGCCGCCAGAAGGAGGACGCCATCCTGGCCCTGGCCCGCGAAGTGGCCCTGGTAACGGATGGCCATCCCCTGGCCATCGCCCTGCTGGCCGGCCAGTTTGAGGCCGCCCCGGCCGCCCCGGACCGCTTCCTGGCCGGTTGGGAGGCGCAGTTGGCCGCCGCCAGCAGCGACGCCCTGGACGACCACCACCGCACCTTTGCCGCCGCCTTCGACCGCAGCTATGAGAGCCTGACCGCGGCGCAGCAGGCGCGGCTGTGCGCCCTGAGCCGCTTCACCTACCCCTTCTACAGCGTGGCCGCTTACCTCCTGTGGCAGCCGGGCGACGAGCCGGCCCTGCCGGAGGATGACGACGACCTGGCCGAGAGCCGCCGCTGGCTGCGCGAGCTGACCGACCGCAGCCTGCTGGAGCGTGACAGCTTCTATGAGGACGGCACCCCGGCTACCTACCGCTTCCAGCCGGCGGTGCAGCAGGAGGTGGCCCGCCGGGCGCCGCAAGGACCGCCGCCCGGTCGGGCCGCCGCCTACGCCTACTGGCTGGCCGAGCGTGGTTACGGCGACATCCACAAAGATGTGGGGTTGAACCGCGTGCTGCGCCTGAGCCTGGAGAGCCTGCCGGCCGCGGCCGGGCATCTCCAGGGCAGCCGCCGGCTGTGGCACCTGCGCCGCGTGGGCTGGCTGCTAGACGCCTACGGCCAGACCGGCCGGGCTTTGGCCCTCCTGGAAGACGCTCTGGCCGAGGCCCGCCAGTTGGCCGGGGACGAGCCGGACAGAGAGAAGCTGATCAGCAGCCTGGCCTACCAGATGGCCAACGTCTACGTCACCCGCGGCGACCTGGCCCGCGCCCTGGCCCTCTACCAGGAGAGCCTGCAGCTCCTGGAGCAAATCGGCGACATCCAGGGCAAGGCCGCCTCGCTCCACCAGATGGCTAACCTATACTTGACTACGCGAAACCTGAGCCAGGCGAAAACGCTCCTGGAGCAGGCGCTCGCCCTGAGCCAACAGTTGGGCGATTCCCAGAACATCGCCTTTGCCACCGTCAAGCTGGGCCAGGTGGCCCAGGCCCAGGGCGACCTGGCCCAGGCCCGCCAGCAGTACGAGGCGGGGCTGGCTATCTTCCGCCGCCTGGGCATGCCCCGCGAAACGGCCCAGGTGGAACAAATGCTGGCCAGCCTGGCGGGCGGCCCGGCCGGGGAGCCTGACGACCCGCTGCTTACTCACAGCCAGGCGGCCCGGACGGCCGACGAAGCGGGCGATTACCAGGCAGCAGTGGCCGCGCAGGAGCAGGCGGTGGCCCTGGCCCGCCAGGCCGGTGATGACCATGATGCCCTGGTCCGGCTGAGCATTCTGCTCTACAACCTGGCCGGCTACTACGGCCGGGCCGGCCAGCACCAGGCGGCCGTCACCGCCCTGGAGGAAGTGGTGGCCCTGGACGAACGCACCGGCCACCCCGACCTGGCCAGCGACCGCGCCGCCCTGGCCGCCGCCCGGCAGACTGCCGCCGGTCAGCCGCCGCAGCCGGCCGTGGCCACGGCCGCGGCCACGGCCGAGGAAGAACTTACCGCCGCAGAGCAGGCGCAGTTGGAACAGGCAGCGCGCCAGGTGGCGGCCATGTCCCCCGCAGAACAGGCGCTGCTGGAACAAGTAGCGCGCCAGGTGGCGGCCATGTCCCCCGAAGAGCAGGCCGCCCTGCAGCGGCGCCTCATTCGCGACAGCCTGGTGGCCCAGGTCAGCCAGGCCATTGTCGCCCTGCGGCGCGGACAACTGCCCCCGGCGCAGGGGTTGGCAGTAGCCGACCAGGCCGACACGGTCGCCGGCCAAATCGCCGCCGACCCTGATCTAGGGCCAGAGCGGCACGACCTGGCCGCTTTCATACGCGCCGCCGCCCAGGTGCTGCGCGGCCAGCCGTGGCCGCCCGTGCCCCAGGGCTACGGCAGCGTGGTGGCCCAAATTGATGAAGAAGCGGGAGGTGAATCTTGAGCAGTTATACCATTACCATCACCTGCCACAACTGCGGCAACCCCTGGACACAGGATCTGGCCCAGGTGGGGCGAGAAAAGATTGTGATCTTTATGGGCGCCGGCGCGCCCGTCACCCTGCGCCTGGAGTGCCCCATCTGCCACAAAGAGAGCATGGTCCGCGACATCCCCCAAAGCGAACTGCCGCCCCATTTGCGGCAATCCTGACCCGCCGGCGCGGGCTGAGCCTGTCGAAGCCCACGCCGCCTGGACGGTCTGTTTGGGCGGACAAACTGACAGTTTGTCCTACTGAAGGAGGCAGCATGAGCGAGGAAAGGCCCAAAATCTACCCCGGCACGCCGGAAACGGCCCGCGAGCTGGCTCTGCGCCAGTGGTGGGCCGAGCAAGAACTGAAGTCGCCGGCCAACCTGGAAGCGGCCGCGCGGCAGATCATCACCCTGGTCACCAGCCTGCTGGGGCTGCTGCTGGCCATCCTGGCCGTGGCCGAAGACCCGCTGCCCGCCTACCTGGCCAGCGGCGGGCTGCGGCCGGCCGGCGGGCTGGCCATCCTGGCCTTGCTGGGCGCGCTGTGGGCCGCCCTCATCGCCGTCTGGCCGCGCCGCTACGCCGCCGCCCCCGACCTGCCCCAGCAGCAGGCGGCCGCATTCCAAACCATCGTCCGCTTCAAGAGCCGCTGCCTGGCCGCGGCCCTCACCCTGTTTGGCCTGGGGCTGCTGCTGCTGGCGGTGGTCCTGCTGCTGGCCCTGCTGCTGGCCTAGCAGTCACGGCGCGCCACCCCGCACGAGGGCGCTGCGCGCCCCGTGCGGGGCAAAGATAAGAATTGCTGCCGGCAGTTGCCGGCCGGCGTCATCAGGTTGCGCCCCGCCAATTCACGACTAAAATCGGCCCATGATTGGCATGATCAACACCACCTGGCAGCATCTTATTGGCCATGAGTGGGCTGCGGCCCTGCTCAGCAGCGCCATCACCCATGAGCGGGTAGGCCATGCCTACCTGATCACCGGCCCGGCCCAGGTGGGCAAGACCACGCTGGCGCGCACCTTTGCCCAGGCGCTGAACTGCCAGGCCCCGGCCGGGCAGCCCTGCGGCCAATGCCGTGCCTGCCGCCTCATCGCCCAGGACCGCCACCCCGACGTGCGCCTGGTCCTGCCAGAACGCACCGGCCGGGGCCTGGCCAGCCTTAAAATCGACCAGATCCGCGCCTTGCAGCACGAGCTAAACCTGGCCCCTTACGAAGCCCGCTGGCGGGTGGCCATTCTGAGGGAGTTTGATGCCGCCAACGCCAGCGCGGCCAACGCCTTCCTGAAGACGCTGGAGGAGCCGCCGGCCAACGTGGTGCTGCTGCTGACCGCCAACGACGCCGACACGCTGCTGCCCACCATCAGCTCCCGCTGCCAAACCATCGCCCTGCGCCCGCTCCCGGCCGGGCAGATTGCCGCCGCCCTGCAAAACCGCTGGCACCTCCCTCCCCCACAGGCCGAGCTGCTGGCCCACCTGGCCGATGGCCGGCCGGGTTGGGGCATCCAGGCCGCGGGGGACGAGTCGCTCCTGGCTATGCGAAAGGCACGGCTGGATACCTTGTACGCCCTCCTGCCGGAAAAGCGCGTGGGCCGCTTTGCGGCGGCCGACAGGCTGGCCAAAGAGCCGGAAACGCTGCCGCTGCTGCTGCAAACCTGGCTCGGCTGGTGGCGTGACCTGGTGCTCTTGTGCTGGGGCAACAGCCCCACCGCCCGGCTGACCAACGTGGATCAGCTCCCCCACCTGCAAGCCGTGGCCGGCCAATGGACGCGCGCCCAGGCCCACGCCGGGCTGGATTACACCGGCCGGGCTTTGGAGCAGTTAGCGCGCAACGCCAACACCCGGCTGGTGCTGGAAAACCTGTTCCTCAACTACCCCTACCAGCAGCGTTAAACCGGCCTGCCCCCCTGGCCCTCACCCCCCAAGGCCGCCGCCGCGCGGCTCATTTCGTCCGCCAGCCGGGCCACATCCGCTTCGTCGCCCGGCCGGCGGGGCAGATCAACCCGGCCGGTGCGGCAGACCAGCGTCAAGGGCACCTCGTAGGCGGTGCCCCCCTCCTGCACCTGGTAATGGCGCTCCGGCTGCAAGCCGCGCTCCTTCAGGGTGGCGTACAGCCGGTCTACGTACCCCTCGCCATCCACAAACAGGTCATTGATCTCGCTGGCGTCCTGGAAACGGTCCCAGGTGGTGTGGATGAAAGTGATCCGCCGCCAGCGCAGGCTGACCACCGGCCGGGGCAAACGCTGCAGCGGCCCCAACTGCACTTTGTAATACAGCGCGCCCGCCCGCGGGTGATCGGGCTGGTTGGGGAAGAGCGCCAGACGGGTGGTTAGCTCGTGCCCCAGGCGCGGCGCGTAGTAATGAATGGCGTGCTTCTCCGCCCCAAAGTGGCGGCCGAAGTAGAAGGCGAAGTATTCGGCGTGCAGCCCCTTGGGGGCATGCTGCAGCGGCACGCGATACCAGCCCGCCTGCTGCACCAGGGCAAAATCCTCCGGCCGGGGCACATACGCCACCAGCACCCGATCCTCAGGATACACCGCCATCTCCCGCGCCAGGCCCGGCGGCCTGCGCCATTTTTGTTTGTGCTGCTGTTCGGGTTACCATTTCATCTACCCCGGCCGGGCGCTAGCCCGCCCTCCAAACTCCAGTATAATTGAAGCAGCATCAAAATCCAACGGCAACGATAACCAACAGGAAGAATATGGCTGATCCTCGCGTTTCCAAACTGGCCCGGCTGCTGGTGAACTACTGTGTGGCCACCCGGCCGGGTGACAAAATCATCCTGGCCGGCACCAGCAGCGCCCTCCCCCTGGTCACCGAGACCTACCGGGCGATCTTGCAGGCCGGTGGCCACCCTTTTCTGCTGTGGCGCGACCAGGAATTTACCGAAATCCTGCTCCAGCAAGCCAACGACCAGCAGTTGGCCTTCATTCCCGACCCGCTGCAAGCGCTGTATGACAGCTATGATGCGCTCATCAACCTGGGCGCGGTCAACAATACCCGCGCCCTGAGCAACGTAGACCCCGCTCAGCACCGCAAAGCAGAGCAGGCGCGCCGCGCTTTGCAGCGCACCGTCATGAACCGCACCGCGGCCGGGGCGTTCCGCTGGGTGACCACCCTCTACCCCACCCACGCCCTGGCCCAGGAAGCCGACATGTCGCTGGCCGAGTATGAGGATTTTGTCTACCGCGCCTGCCACGTCGACCTGGATGATCCGGAAGCCGCCTGGCGCAGCCTCTCCGGCCGGCAGCAGACGCTGGTGGATTGGCTGGCCGGCAAGCGCCAGGTCGTGGTCAGGGGGCCGCACGTCGACCTCACCCTGTCCATCGCCGGGCGCACCTTTGTCAATTCCGACGGCCACAAGAATATGCCCAGCGGCGAGATTTTCACCGGGCCGGTCGAGACATCGGTCAACGGCTGGATCCGCTTCACCTACCCGGCCATCTACGCCGGCCGGGAAGTGGACGGTGTAGAACTGCAATTTGAAGCGGGCAAAGTGGTCAGCGCCTCGGCCAGCAAGAACGAAGCCTTCTTGCAGCAGGTGCTGGACACCGACCCCGGCGCGCGCTACCTGGGCGAATTCGCCATTGGCACCAACGACGGCATCAACCAGTTCACCAAGTCCATTCTGTACGATGAGAAGATCGGCGGCACCATTCACCTGGCCGTCGGGGCCGGCTACCCGGAAACGGGCAGCCATAATGAGTCGGCGGTGCATTGGGACATGATCTGCGACATGCGCCAGGGTGGCCAGATTTGGGTGGACGGCGAGCTGTTTTATGACAGCGGCCGCTTCCTCCTGCTGGATTGACCGCTCATGACTACGCGCACTTTTGCGGCAATTTTGCGCCCGGCCGGACTGCCTGATGCCTGAACTGCCTGAAGTTGAAACTGTTGTGCGGGCGCTGCGCGCACCGCTGGTGGGGCGGGTCTTTGCCGACGTGCGCAATGATTGGCCGCGCCACATTGCCACCCCTGCGCCGCAAGAATTGGCCGCCCGCCTCCCCGGCCGGGAGATCCTGGCCATCAGCCGCCGCGGCAAATACCTGGTGTTCACCCTGTCGCAGCACGAAACGCTCATCATCCACCTGAAGATGAGCGGCCACCTGGCGGTGGTGGACAGCCGCACGCCGCCGGACAAACACGTTCACACCATCTTTGGCCTGGTTCCGGAACCCGGCCGGGAGACTCGCCAGGAGCTTCGTTTCCGTGACCCGCGCAAATTTGGCCGCGTTTATCTCGTGCACGATCCCCAGGACATCCTGGGCAAGCTGGGGCCGGAGCCGCTGGACGAGCAGTTCACCGTGGCGGCGCTGCGGCAGCGGCTGGCCGGGCGGCGGCGCGTGCTCAAACCGCTGCTGCTGGACCAAAGCGTCATCGCCGGCATCGGCAACATCTACGCCGACGAAGCGCTGTTCTACGCCGGGCTGCGCCCAACCCGGCTGAGTCACACCCTGACGGACATGGAGATTGGCCGGCTGCACGCGGCCATCCAGGCGGTGCTGCGCCTGGGCATTGCGCGGGAAGGGGCCAGCATCGACAGCTACGTCAAGCCTGACGGCGACAAAGGGGACATGCAAAATGCGGTGGCGGTCTTTCGCCGTACGGGCGACCCGTGCTACACTTGTGGCAGCCCGATAGAACGTATTGTCCTGGGCGGGCGTAGCACTCATTTTTGTCCTCGCTGCCAAGCTTAGCGGGACCGGTCTGGAGGTCAGAGGCACCATGCGCAACGAAATCGAGGTCATGAAGGTCTGGCGGATGCCGCCAATGGGCAAACTGGCGGTGGAAGTAGGGGGTCGCCGGCTGGAGTCGCTGGCCGAGCTGCAAAACGAGGCGACCGAACAGCGTATCCTGGCCGCCATTGGCGAACTAATCACCTTTGCCGGCGGCTACAAACGGTTGGTGGATGCGGGGGTTGCCCCGGAACTGGTCCCCCCTGCCCCACCGGCCGCGGCCACGCCTCCCCCGGCAGCGCCGGCCCAGGAGACGCAGGCCAGGTTTCTGGCTTCGCTGGTGCAGCCGCCCACGGAACCGCCGGCCGCACCGTCGTCACCGCTGTCGTTTGGTTTTCGCCGGCCAACAAAGAGTATCCCCCCGGCCGGGGCGCTGCTGAGCCAGGTCAATATCGTCGACCAGATTGACACCATCTTGCAGCGGCTGGTAGCCGCCGACCCGGAACTGGCCGCCCGCGACATTCGCATGGAACCGGGTCCGGGCGGCAAGCTGCAAATCCGGGTGGACGGCAAGAACTACCAGCGCCCGGCCGAAATAGAGGACAAAGCGGTACAGAAGGTGCTGAAGCAGGCGCTGGTGGAGTGGGAGCGGTCTTAGGGTTTGTCCCGGCCGGGGAGCACCCCCAGCTCAAAAACTCAACCCTTCAGAGGTACGTTGCCCAGGCGTCCCGGCAAACTCACCTGGCTGCCACCCCCCTCCTGGTCTACATCCGCGGTCACCTTCGGCAGCAAGACGTAGAACGTACTGCCCCGGTTCAACTCGCTTTTCACCCAGATATCCCCCTTATGCGCATCGACAATGCGCTTGACAATTGCCAGTCCCAGTCCCGCCCCGCCAAAGCGCCGGCGCGAAGAGCCATCCACCTGGTAAAAACGCTCAAAAATGCGCGATACCTTGTCGGGCGGCACGCCAATGCCCTGATCTTCCACCACCACCAGCACATCATCCGCCCGCTCCAGCAGCCGCACCGTAATCTCGCCCCCATTGGGACTGAACTTCAGCGCATTGCCAATCAGGTTATCCAATACCTGGTTGATCCGCCCCTTGTCGCCAGAGATGATGCCCGACTGAACACAGGGCCGGAAGGACAACTGCGCGCCGCCATACTCATTGCCAATCTGGTAATAGCGCAGCGCCGAATCAATCAGCTCCACCATGGAAAACGGCTCAATCACCAGTGTCGCGGCGGTGATCCGCTGCAGGGCCATGATGTCGGCCACCAGGCGGGTAATCTCGTCCGTCTTGTCCGAGACAATGCTCAACGAACTCGCCTGTTCGGGCGTCAATTCACCCATCTCGCCCTCAAGGATGAGGTCAACATAGCCGCGAATGAAGGTCAACGGCGTGCGCAGTTCGTGGGAGACATTTTGCACCAACTCATCCTTCAGGCGGTCGTTTTCACTCAGCTCCTCATAGGCCAGGGCCAGCTCGGCGGCTCGCTCCTCCAGCGCCTCAAACAGCCGCGCATTGGCAATGGCGATGCTCACCTGGGCTGAGGCAATCGTCATCATCTGAATGTCCGACTGGCCAAAGGCGTCGGGCTGGTCGCTGTCCACCGTCAGGGTGCCAATAACCTTATCGCGGGTAATGAGGGGCACGGCCAACAGGCTGCGGACCACGGCATCAAAGAAGAGAAAGTCGGGCTGTTCGTAAGTATCGCGCACGTAGATGGGGGCGCGGGTGCGCACCACCTTGCCCGACACGCCATCGCCCAGTTTCATGCGCACATTCTGGAACTCCGGCTTAATGCCCACCCCGGCCGCGATAACCAATTCGTCCCCTTCCGGCATGAGCAGGGCAATGGTGCAGGCGCGCGCATCAAAAACGCGCTGCAGCATCCTGACCGTGGTGTCCATCACCAGTTCCAGCTTCAGGTTGCCGGTTACTTGCTTGGCCGTTTCCACCAGGGCCGACATGTTGCGCAGGCGGCGGGTGGCGTCGGTGTAAAGGCGGGCGTTTTCCACCGCCACAGCGGCCTGCTCGGCCAACAGGTTCATCAGCAGCAGCTCGTCATGGGAAAAAATGTGGGGTTCCAGGTAGGTCACGGTGAAAACGCCAATGACCTGGTTATCATGTTTCAGCGGAAAGCCGGCAATGGCGTGAATGCCCCAGATCCGGGCCGACTGCGCCTGGTAAAGGGGGTGGCTGCGCGCGTCATCAATCACCACCAGCTCACCAGTACGCACCACTGTGGCCGTCAGGCCATCCGGCCGGGGCTGTGTCACCGCCGGTGTCCGTCGCCCATCGCGCCACAGGGCAGAGCAGAAGGTAAAGTCCTGCAGTTCGTGGTCATACAGGAAGATATGCAGGTTGCTGGCCCCAATCAGCGCCAGGGCCGATTCGGTGATGTATTGCAGCACCACCTCCAATTCCAGGGGACTGTTCAAGCGCAGCACAATCTCGTGGAAAGCCGACAGTTCGCGAACCCGGCGTTGGGCCTGAGTGAAGAGGTGGGCGTGTTCAATGGCCACCGCGGCCTGGCTGGCCAGATTCTGCGCCAGCCGGGTCTCGTAGCCGCTAAAACGGCGCGCGTGCCGCTCCTGGCCCAGGGCCAGCAACCCCAGGACCTGGTCCCGCTGCACCAGCGGCACCAACAGCAGCGATTTGAGCGCGGCCGCGTCCAGCAGCGACCGCTCATCCGCCGTTGTGGCCGCCGAGAGCCGCAGGGCGCGGATTTCACGCTGGCTCAGGACCTGGCTGACGGTGGCGAAACTGGCCAGGTTCTCCAGTTGGCCCATGCCCACCAGCACCGACCCCGGCTGGTCAGCCCGCAGTTGGTTTTCGTGGGCGGCCAGGCGCAGGGTATCCCGGCCGGTGTCCTGCACAAAAATGGTACAGCTATCCAGCGAAAGGGCATGGACGATGGTTCGCACCACCGCCTGCAGCACAAAATCCAGGTCCAGATTGGCCGTCATGGTCGCGCTGGCGTCGTAAAGGGTGCGCAGTTCAATAACCTGCCGCTGCACTTCCTCGTGCAGCCGGGCATTGTGAATGGCCAGGGCGGCGTGGGCAGCCAGGGTACTCACCAACCAGGCCTCGCGCTCACCATAGGCCCCCACCTTGACACTGTCAATGGTCAGAACGCCCACCGGCTTGCTGCCGGCAATGAGCGGTGCGCCAATCCAGCCACGCACGTAATCCAGGCCGGTCATCGGCTTCCAGCGCGGATCCAGGCGCACATCATCAATCCACAGCGGGCGCTGCTGCTCCAGGATGCTGCGTACCAGGGCGCTGTCGGCCACTGCATCATTGGCGCGCGAGATTAGCAGCGAGGCATCGGCCCCCACATAGGGCCGGTGCATACGAAAGACCACCCGGCCTTCCTCCAGCAAACCAACTGAGGCAGAAGCGAATTGCACAACTTCGCTGAGCGAAATCAGCAGTTGCTCCAGGGTAGAATCCAGGTCCAGCGAGGTGCTGATGTTGGTCACGGCCCGGCGAACGGCGGAGGAAACCAGATACTCACCCACGACGTTGTCAACCAGCATCTGCATAGTCGAGTAAAGCTGGGCGTTCTTGATAATCACGGCCAGGTGATCGGCCATCACCCGCAGAACCCGGTAGGCATTCTCGTCAAGAGCGTCCGGCTGGTCGCTTTGCACCGAGAATGCGCCCACAACCTCACTGCCGGCACGCAGCGGCAGCCACATGACCGAGCGCGGGGTCGTCTCACCAATGAGTACACCCCCAACCGGCTTTTCGGCGCTGGCCCAATCGGTGGAGATGATGGGGAGGTCGTGGGTGATGACCCAGGCGCAAATGCTGGTCTGGCTGGACAAGGGGATGGGCGAGATATCGACCAGGTGGTAGTTTTCCACAGCGTAAGGAAAACGAATGAAATCGCTTTCCAGGTCACGGAGGGCCACGACAAAGGATGGGGTGCGGCAAATCTGCATGACCTGGCCATGGATTTCGGCCAGGGTCTGCCGCAAGGGGCGCAGCGCCCCGGCCGAGCGCACAATGTGGTAGATCGCTTCTAGCTGTTCGTTTTGCAGCGGTTCGTCGGATACCGGCACGGCCGGGTTGGTGTTGGGAATGTGATAGGGGGCGGTGCTGAGGATAGCGCCAATGAGTTCGGCCAGGGCAACATCGACCGGCCGGAAGGGATCTGCGCGCTCGAAGGTCAGGCAGAGCGGGGAATTGCTCAGGGAAATGTGGAGCAGACCTGATTCGGGCTGGCTTTTGCGCCCGTCTGGGGTGGCCACGTCCAGCGCAGTCTTGCTGGCCTGCAAATGCTCCCGGGCGAAGTCGGCAATGAGCGCCGACAGCGATTCGAATGACCTGGGCATGGTCAGGCTGCGCTGCAGGTTATTAAGGGCAAGCAAAATTGAGGCGTCTTGCGTCATGCCGCTGTGTTATCCCCTCTGATGCCATTCTCTGAAGTCACCGGTAAAGACACGCCTTATGATTATAAACCAAGTGACCAGGAAATGTTGGTTCCTGGTCACAATTTCCTACGCCATTTTGCTGCGCCGGTTAGCGGCGTTTGCGTCGCTGCTTGGTTGCCGCCCCGGCCGGGACGGCTCCCGCCCCGGCCGGGGCATTCGTTTGCCCCATATCCTGGCGCATATGGCACTGCTTATACTTCTTGCCACTGCCACAAGGGCAGGGATCATTTCGCCCAACCTTCGGTAGATCACGCCGCAGCTCCACACCCCGTCCCTTCTCACGCTGCACCACCTGGTAGCCGGCCTGGCTCATCTGCTCCTGCTGGGCCGCGGCCAACTCCTGCTTGCGGATAAAATCCTGGTGTCCCTGAATCTCCCGGAAAAAGCGGTTGGCCACATCCTCATCGATGTTATGCCGCATGTCCGAGAACATCTGGAACGAGCGCCGCTTATACTCCACCTTGGGGTCACGCTGGCCAATCGCCTCCAGCCCCACCTCGCGGCGCAAGTCATCCATCGCCGTCAGGTAATCGCGCCATTCCCGGTCAATAGCGCTGAGCAGCAGGGCACGCTGGAAACTCTGATACTGCTCTCCACTAATCCGCTTACGCCAGATATCCTGCTGCTGGCGGATGTGGTTATCTAAAGCCTCGGCCAGGCTAGGCCCGTCCAGGGCCGAAAGGCTCTCCAACAGTAGTTCGCGCAGCGTCTCGTCCACCTGGCCCCGAAAACGGGTCTGCTGCCCTTTCATAGCCTGGATCGACAGGCCCTCAACATTGAACTGCAAGAAGGCCTGGTTGATCCCCTGCAGCGCCTTACGCCAGATTGCCTCGCGCTGATTCTGCTCGATATGGGGTGCCAGGAAACTGTCATACAGATCCTGCACCTGGCCCACGAAATCGCGGCGAATGTTTTCGCGCACCTGCATCTGGCCAGAACGCATGGTGCTGATGCGCGCGGCCACATTGGGAACCGCCGGCAGCAGCGGAAGGAACCGGTTCATGGCCTGGAGAAGCTGGTAGAGGTTCTGGCCATCTTCCAGGTTATCCTGTACCAGAACCATGAGATAATCCACCAATTTGCGGGCCGGCATGGCCGCAAGCTGGGCGCGATCCAGCGCCAGGATACCGGGCAGGAAGCCCCGCAGCCGGTTCACCACCCCGTTAACGTTAACGGAATCGGTGGCATCGGTGCTAAAGTCATCGATGGCCCGCTCAATCTCCCGGCGAATGAAGCCAGGATAATCTTCCAGATAGTTCTTGACCAGATCATCAATGGCTCCGTCAAATGCCTGCTGCACCTTGTCGTCCAGGTCAACTGCTTCACCCAGCAGAATGGCCCGCCGCTCAGCATAAATTGCCTGGCGCTGCTTGTTCATGACGTCGTCATATTCAACAACATTCTTGCGCATGTCGAAGTTGTACCCTTCGATGCGCTCCTGTGCGTTTTCGATAATCCGGTCCAGGATGCCCATCTCGATGGGCATGTCGTCTGGCAAAACATTGCTAGACATGAAACGCTTCAAGCGTTCCCCGCCAAAACGGCGCATAAGATCATCTTCAATCGACAGGAAGAAGCGCGAAGAGCCAGGGTCCCCCTGGCGGGCAGCGCGCCCACGGAGCTGGTTGTCGATGCGCCGCGATTCATGACGCTCGGAGCCAACAACGTGCAAGCCCCCCAACTGCCATACCTCCTGGCGCTCTTCCTCAGCCTGGCGCCTGATGGCCTGAATTCGCTCAATGAGGGCTGGCTCCAGACCGGGCACATCCCGCGCCAGGGCCTCGGCTTCCTCTACATTCCCGGCCAGCACGGCGCGAATCAGGGCCGCCCGGCCGTTGTAATTCAGCTCAAAAACGAGATCGGCAATAAATTGGGCGGCCAACTGGGGATCCAGGCGGGCCTGCTGGTAGCGGGTATGCAGCTGCAGCAGGTGCAGCGCTTCATCGGCGATGATGGCATCCTGGTTGTTCTGTTCCAGGTAGTCACGGGCGTCCATCAGGCGATTGGTGCGCAGCAGGCCCAGCACCTGGCGGATGATGTTGTAGTCTACGTTGTGGCTCTTCTGCATTTGCCGGGCCAGGAAGCCCACCACCTGCAATTCCTCGATTTCGCTCGCCGCCTGCTCAAATTCCGCCTGGCGCGCCAGCAAGCCGTCGACCAGGTCTTCGGTCAGTTTGCGATGCCGGGCGGCAAACGCCCGCGCCGGCGCTTCCCCTTCAGTCAACAGTTGGCTGGCCAACTGCGTCAGCAGGTTGCGGTCAAACATCTCTTTTTCTAGCACTTCGGCGGTCAGCCCTTCGGGGTTGCCACCCAGCAAGATGTCGGTACCGCGGCCGGCCATGTTGGTGGAGATGGTTACCACCCCTTTGCGGCCGGCCTGGGCGACAATCAGCGCTTCGGAATCGTGTCGCTTGGCGTTTAGCACGTTGTGGGCAATCTTTTCTTTGCGCAGCATCTGGTCGATGACTTCTGAGTGTTCAACGGAGGTTGTGCCAACCAGCACCGGCCGGCCGCTCTGACTCATTCGCTTGATTTCGGCCACAATCGCTTTGTCTTTGGCCTCTGACGAACCGTAAACCTGGTCAGCGAAGTCGGTTCGCTTGAAGAACACCGGTTGGTCGGACTGGGGCTCGGTGTAGTAAATCTCCTCGGCGCTGTCCAGGCTGCGCTTTTTCTGCACCAGGCCCATGACGCCCTCTTTAACCACGTACTCCACGTTGGTCGGCAGCGGGGTCACGCCGAGTTCATAGATCTCAAAGAACTCTTCGGCGTCGGTGAGGGCGGTACCGGTCATGCCGGCCAGCTTTTCGTAGAGGCGGAAGTAGTTCTGCAGGGTGATCGTGCCCACGGTCACGGTCTCGCGCTTGACCTCGACGTTTTCTTTGGCTTCGATGGCTTCGTGCAAACCGTCGGAATAGCGCCGGCCGGGCATGAGGCGGCCGGTGAAGTCATCCACAATCAAGACCTCGCCATTCTGCACCACGTAATGGACATCCCGCTTGAACAGGTATTCGGCGCGGAGGGCGTTGTCCAGGTAGTAGGTCAGGTGGAAGAAGCGGGGGTCGTAGAGGCTATCGCCGGCGCTCACGTCGACTTCAGGCACGCGGCCCTCCACCTCGGAAATGCCCATTTCGGTCAGCGAAATGGTGCGGCTCTTTTCGTCCAGGTCGTAGTGGCCGTTGGGTTCTTCGTCCTCTTCGGCCGTATTTTCTTTGAGGCCCCGCAGATATTGGGCAAAGCGCTGGTAGTCTTTGCCCGAACGGGCGGCTGGACCGGAGATGATGAGCGGGGTGCGGGCTTCGTCGATGAGGATGTTGTCGACTTCGTCGATGACGGCGAAGTAGAGGTCGCGCTGCACCAGGTCGGCCCGGTTGAGGGCCATGTTGTCGCGCAGGTAGTCAAAGCCAAATTCGCTGCTGGTGCCGTAGGTAATGTCCGCCTGGTAGGCTTCCTGGCGCGTGACGGGCCGCCAGTGGACGAGGCGTTCGTCTTCCAGTTCAGCACCGGGATTTACGTAGTCGGGGTCGTAGCGGGCGGAGAAGCGTTGGGGACCAATGCAGCCCACGGTGAGGCCGAGGGCATGGAAGATTTTGCCCATCCAGCCACCATCACGGCGGACCAGGTAGTCGTTAACGGTGACCAGGTGCACACCCCGGCCGGTGAGGGCATTCAGATAGAGCGGCAGCGTTGCGACCAGCGTCTTGCCTTCACCGGTGCGCATCTCCACCACTTCCCCCTGGTGCAGCAGCATACCGCCCATCAACTGGACGTCATAGGGACGCAGCCCGGTTGTGCGCTGCGCGGCGACCCGCACCAGGGCGTAGGCTTCCACCAGCAGGTCGTCCAGCGTCTCCCCGGCGGCATGCCGTTCGCGCAGGCGGGCCGTCTGCTCGCGCAGTTCCTCTTCGGAGAGCTGCTGGAAACGCTCTTCCAGTGCGGCAATGGCGGCCACCTGGGGCTTCAGGCGATTGAGCAGTTTCTCGTTGGGATCGCCAACAATTTTGGTCATCAACTTTTTGAACATAGCCAGTATGCACCCTTTCTCATGCCGGCCCAGCGGGGCAGCCGGTGCGCTGTTGGTCAGCACCCCGGCCGGGGTAGGCCCGAGAATCGTCTATTGCTTCGCGCAGTAAAATCGTCAGATTACAAACGTAACAGAATACGCCATCTTGCCGCCAATCGCCATTAGAAACAGGTAAACATTTCCCTGTTACTCATCAAACAGCTCGCCCACGCTCCGCCCTTCGTGACAGCGCAAAATCACCTCGCCCAGCAGTTCAGCCACCGAGAGAATGGTGATGTTCGGCAGGCGGCGCAGCTTCTCTGGCGCAATGGGCAGCGTGTCCGTGGTCACAATCTCTTTGATTGGCAGCTCCGCCAGGCGATCGGTGGCGGGGTCGGACAAAACAGGGTGCACAAAGGTGATGTAAACGTCGCGCGCGCCATGCTCTTTCACCACGCGCACCGCCTGGGCAATCGAGCCGGCCGTGTCCACCAGGTCATCGACAATAATCACATCCTTGCCGGCCACGTCGCCAATCAGGGTCAGCGCCTCGCGGCGCAGGTCATTGCCCAGGCGGCGCTTCTCCACAAAGGCCAGCGGCAGCCCCAGATCATCGGCATACTTGCGCCCGTTCTTGGCAAAGCCCAGATCAGGCGTCACTACCACGGCGTTGCTCAAATCCTTCTGGCGAAAATAGGCCACCTGGATGTAGCGCGCAGTCAGAATGTCGCCCGGAATCTTGTAGAAACCCTGAATCTGGCCGGCATGCAGGTCCAGCGTCGCATAGCGGTCCGCGCCGGCCACTTCGATCATGTCGGCCAGCAAGCGGGCGGTAATGGGCACACGCGGCTGGGTCTTCTGGTCGCTTTGCGAATAGGCCAGGTAGGGGGTAATCACGGTGATGCGCCCGGCCGAGTCACGCTTCAGGCAGTCGATGGCGATGAGCATCTCCATGATGTTGCGGTGCACCGGCCGGGCATGGCTGTGAATCACATACACATCCTGGCCACGCACGCTGCCATTCAGGGTAATCCAGATATTCTGGTTGGGGAAATCGACAATCTCCCAATTGCTGAGGGGCAGGTGCAGATAATCGGCGATGCGCTGGGCCAACTCCGGGCAACCGGACCCGGCAAAGAGCTTGATATCCTTGAAGGCAGCTACGGTCATCCTCATCTCCACACGGCAGCAACCCCGGCCGGGCACTGCCTCAGACGGCCACGGCAGCCGAATTGACGTTGTTCACCTGGGCAAAGAGCCGGGCCACCGCCGTATAGGGGTCCACTTCGCGCCGGGCAACGGCCGCAATCAGCGCTTCCCGGTCAGCCACCGGCACCGCCAGGGCCAACTGCTCCATGAAATGCGCTTGCAGCAGTTGGGCGATGTCCTGGCGGCTGCGATCTTTCTCGCGCACCAGCCACTCACCAGACGCTTGCAGGTGGTCATAATGGGCCTGGATGGCAGCAACCAGTTCCGGGATGCCCTGCCCATCGGGCGCAACGGTCTCATAGACCCTGACATGCCACGCCCCGGCCGGGGCCGCCCCATCCACCGCCGCCACCGCCACCAACTCGCCATGATGGCGCATGCTCATCTCCCCCCCCAGGTGCAGCATCATGCGCAAAGCCTTCACCGTATTGGCCGCCCCCGGCCGGTCGGCCTTGTTCACCACCAGAATATCGGCGATTTCCAAAATACCAGCCTTGATCGACTGAATATCATCCCCCATCCCCGGTGCTTCAATAACCAGCGTGGTGTGGGCCACGCGGGCAATATCCACTTCGGCCTGGCCCGCGCCCACCGTCTCCACCAGAATCACATCAAACCCGGCCGCGTCCAACACCTTCACCACCGCCGACGTCGCCCGCGCCAGCCCCCCCAGGCTGCCTCGCGAAGCCATGCTACGGATGAAGATGCCCTCATCCCCGGACAAATCGCGCATCCGGATGCGGTCACCCAGCACCGCGCCGCCGGTGAAGGGGCTGCTGGGGTCCACGGCAATGATGCCCACTTGCCGGTCATGCCGCCGGAACGCCTTGGCCAGCTCGTTAACCAGCGTGCTTTTGCCTGAACCGGGCGATCCGGTAATGCCGATGACATGCGCCCGGCCGGTGGCCGCATACAACGCCTGCACCGCCAGCCGCGCCTCAACGTCGCTGCGTTCAACACGCGTGATCAGCCGGGCAATGGCCCGGCGCCGGCCCTGCCGTACCTGCGCAACAAGCTCCTCCACTACGCCACGTCCTCGCGCTGCGCCACCACCTGGCGGATGGTCGAGATGATCACTTCCGTGCTGGTCCCCGGCCCAAAAACCTCGGCCACGCCAATCGCCTTCATCGCCGGCACATCCTCGTTGGGGATGATGCCGCCCAGGAAGACAGGCACGTCGCTCATCTCCTCGGCCGCCATCAGCTCCATAATGCGCGGCACCAGCGCCTTGTGCGCCCCAGACAAAATGCTCAGGCCAATCACATCCACATCTTCTTGCAGCGCAGCTTCTACCACCATCTCCGGTGTCTGGCGCAGGCCGGTGTAGATAACCTCCATACCAGCGTCACGCAGCGCACGGGCAATTACTTTGGCCCCCCGGTCGTGGCCATCCAGGCCAGGCTTGGCAACTAATACGCGAATCTGCCGTTCACTCATCTGGTAACCCTCTCTTGATCCTATGGGAAGTTGGCCGCCCGGCCCAGCGCCGGGCGCAAATGCCTGGGCCTGATTATACCGGGGCACAGCGGCTTTTACGAAAATCACGGGGCGGCTGAGGCGGGGCAACAACCCTAACTGGCCACCCGGCCGGCGCGCACCAACTGCCGGACCGTCGTCTCGATCTCTTTGCTCCGGACCAGCGTCTCACCAACGAGGATAGCATCCACGCCGATGGCCGCCATCTGGCGCACGTCTGCGGCACTCTTCAGGCCACTCTCCGCCACGATAACAACCCCGGCCGGGATCAGCGCGCGCAGCCGGGCCGTATTGCCAAAATCGACCTCGAACGTTTGCAGGTTGCGGTTGTTCACCCCCACAATGCGCGGCTCCAGCGGCAGCACCCAATCCAACTCCGCCGCAGCATGGACCTCGACCAGGGCCTGCATCCCCAATTGGTGAGTCAGCGCCAGCAGCTCCTTCATCTCGGTGGCCGACAACACCGCGGCAATGAGCAGGATGGCGTCCGCCCCGGCCGCGCGCGCCTCATACACCTGGTAGGGGTGGAAGATGAAATCCTTGCGCAGCACAGGCACGCGCGGCAGCGCCTCCTTAATGTCCCGCAGATGGACCAGCGAACCCTGGAAGTGGCGCGCATCGGTCAGCACGGAGATGGCGGCAGCCCCGGCGTGCACATAGGCTTTGGCCAGTGCCACCGGGTCGTAATGGGCCAGCAGCAGCCCCTTGCTGGGCGACGCCTTCTTACATTCGGCAATCAGCGACACGCCGGGCGCTTGCAGCGCGGCCAGAAAGTCCACCGGCCGGGGCGCAACCGCAGCAAAGGCACGCACATCCTCCGGCAGCACCTCGCGCATCAGCTTGGGAAGCTGCTCACGGTGATAACGCATAATCTCGTCCAGGATGGTTCCCCGCCGTTTGGCCTGGCCAGATACACTCATCGGAACTCCTTCGCATTGGTCCGCTCGATCCAGCGCTCCAGGGTAGCCAGGGCCGCGCCGCTGTCGATGGCCGCGCGGGCGGCGGCCAGGCCGGCGGCCCAGTCACGGCTCTCCAGGCTCAGGGCGGCGGCGGCGTTTAGCAGCACGATGTCGCGGCGCGGCCCCTGCGCCTGGCCACTGAGGATGGCGCGGGTGATCTGGGCATTCTCCTGGGCATCGCCCCCTAGCAAATCATCCAGGGTGGCGCGCGGCAGGCCCAACCCGGCCGGGTCCAGGGCAAACGTGGTTACCTGCCCCTGCACAAGGTGGCTGACGCGGTTCACGCCCGTGGTAGACAGCTCATCCAGGCCATCGGCCCCATAAACAACCAGGGCGGCCTGGCTGCCCAACTCGCCCAGCACCCGGGCCAACGGCTCGGTGAGGGCGGCATCGTAAACGCCGATAAGCTGGTGTGTGGCCCCGGCCGGGTTGGTCAGCGGCCCCAACAGGTTAAAGATCGTCCGCTGGCCCAGCTCGCGGCGCGGTCCGATGGCGTGGCGCATCGCCGGATGATGCTTCACCGCATACAAGAAGCCAATGCCCACCTCATCGATACAGGCCGCCACCTGCGCCGGCGCCAGGTCCAGGTTGCCACCCAGGGCCAACAACACGTCGGCCGAACCGCTGCGGCTGCTGGCCGCCCGGTTGCCATGCTTGGCCACCTTCACGCCACAGGCCGCCACCACAAACGCGGCCGTAGTAGAGATGTTAAACGTATGCTTGCCATCGCCGCCGGTGCCACAGGTATCTACCAGCATCTCGCCGGCCGCCAGCGCCGGCCGCACCTGCACCACGTGGGCGCGCATGGCCCTGGCGCTGCCGGCAATCTCGGCCACCGTCTCCCCTTTCATGCGCAGGGCGGTCAGGTAGCTGCCAATTTGGGCCGGCGTGGCTTCGCCCTGCATTATCACATTCATCGCCGCCTCCGCCTGGGCAAAGGTCAGGTCACGCCCATGGATCACTTCAGCAATCATCGCGCGCAGTGGCATCGTCTCCTCCTTTCAGGAATTCCGCCTCACGTCCTACAACCGCCCGTCCAGGAAGTTCTGCAAAATCCGCTTGCCATGTTCGGTAAGGATGCTCTCAGGATGGAACTGCACACCAACTACCGGGTACGCTTTGTGGCGCAGGCCCATCACTTCGCCGTCGCGAGTGAAGGCGGTAACCTCCAGGCAGTCGGGCAGTGGATCTTCCACGATGAGCGAATGGTAGCGCGTAGCCCGGAATGGGCTGGGGATGCCATCGAACAGCCCCTTGCCCTTGTGGTAGATGGACGAGGTTTTGCCGTGCATCAGCCGCGGGGCGCGCGACACTTTGCCGCCGTAGACGTGGCCAATGCACTGGTGCCCCAGGCAAACGCCCAAAACGGGGATGGTTGGTCCTAGTTCACGGATCACCTGGTTGGAGATGCCGCCATCGTCGGGATCGCCTGGGCCAGGGCTAATGACGATGTGATCCGGCTTCAGAGCGCGGATCTCGTCCAGCGTCACCTGGTCGTTACGGAAGACGCGGATCTCGGCCCCCAGTTCGCCCAGGTATTGCACCAGGTTGTAGGTAAAGGAATCGTAATTGTCAATGACAACGATCATCATGTTCTCCTCATGGCCGGGGCCAGGAAATGGCGCTTAGCCCCCGGCCGGGGACGGGGGCAGCACCAGGCCCATGGCTTCCTTCATCCGCGCCAGCTTGGGCATGGCCACGGCGGCGGCCTGGCCCGCGCCGACGGCTAGCAGGCTGTCCAGCTCGGCCGGGTCTTGCATAAGCTGGTCGTACCGCTGGCGGATGGGGGCCAGCATATCAATGACCACCTCGGCCACGCCCTTCTTCAGGTCGCCATAGCCGCGGGCGTGGGCAAAGTCGGCCAGCACAGCTGCTTCCGGCTTGCCGGTGATCGCTTTGTAAATGCCCAGCAAGTTGTTCACGCCCGCTTTTTCGGGATCGTCGGAGAAAATGATCTCCCGGCCGGAGTCCGTCACCGCCCGCTTAAACGAGCGCATAATCTCCGCCGGCTCATCTAGCAGGCGCACCGCATGGCCGCGAATGTGGGCGTAGCTCTTAGACATCTTCACCGTGGGATCATCCAGGCCCATCACCCGCGCACCCACTGCCGGAATCTTTGGTTCGGGCACCACGAAGAACTCCTCACCAAACAGGCTGTTGAAGCGCTGGGCAATATCGCGCGCCAGTTCCACATGCTGTTTCTGGTCATCGCCTACCGGCACCTCGTGAGCATCATAAAGCAGGATGTCACCAGCCATCAGCACCGGATAATCTAGCAGGCCGGTGAGCACACTCTCTTGCCGGGCAGACTTGTCCTTGAACTGGGTCATACGCTGCAGCCAACCCAGGGGGGTGACACAGTTGAGCAGCCAACAGGCCTCGGCGTGGGCCGTGACATGGCTCTGGATGAACAGGGTGCTCTTGCGGGGATCAATACCGGCCGCCAGCAGCATTGCCCCCAGCGACCGCGTCTGGAAGCGCAGCTCTTGCGGATCTTGCGGCAAGGTCAGGCTGTGCAGGTCGACAATGCAGAAGTAGTTCTCTTTTTCATCTTGGGCAGCCACCCAGTTCTTCACCGCGCCCAGATAGTTACCCAGGTGAATGTTGCCGGTAGGCTGGATGCCGCTAAAGACTCGTTTTCGGTCACTCATTGGTACTCCTTTTCTAGCTTACAGGATGGGATTGACGCATCGCCAGGCACGGTTGTCTTACAGCCGGCCATGTTCGGCGCGGTCCACGGCCACGGCCAGGGCACGCGCTTTGTTCAGGCACTCCTCGTGCTCGCGGGCGGGGTCGCTGTCGGCCACAATGCCGGCCCCGGCCTGGATGTGAATGGTGTCACCTTGCATGAGGATGGTGCGAATGGCGATGCAGGTGTCCATACTGCCGTCGTAGCTGAAGTAGCCGATGGCCCCGGCATAGAGGCCGCGCCGCTGCCCTTCTAGCTCTTCGATGATCTCCATAGCCCGCACTTTGGGCGCGCCGCTGACCGTCCCGGCCGGGAAGGTGGCCCGCATCAGGTCAAAGGCATTCATCTCTGGCTGCAAGCGCCCTTCTACGTGGCTCACAATGTGCATCACGTGGCTGTAGCGCTCAATCACCATCAAATCCCGCACCCGCACCGAGCCATACTCGCTCACCCGGCCGAGGTCATTACGCCCCAGGTCCACCAGCATCACGTGCTCCGCCCGCTCCTTGGGGTCGGCCAGCAGCTCCGCTTCCAGCGCCTCATCTTCCGTCTCCGTCTGGCCACGCCAGCGGGTACCGGCAATCGGGCGCACGTAGGCCATGCCATCCTCAAAGCGCACGTGCATTTCCGGCGACGCGCCGATGACTTGCATATCGTGCGGGCCAAAATCAAAGTAGAACATGTAGGGCGAGGGATTGAGCATGCGCAGCGCCCGGTACACGGCAAAGGGATGGGCATTGGTCTGGCGGCTGAGCCGCTGGCTCAGCACCACCTGGAAAATATCCCCGGCCGCGATGTACTCCTTCGCCTGGCGCACAATCGCCTCATACTGCGCCGGCGTCATGTTCGAAGCCAGTTCACCGTTGAGCTGGTGGAATCGCGCGCCCCCCCAACGCCGCTGTGGAATAGCCGGCAGCGGGCGCAGCAGCCGCTCGCTCACCTGCTCAATGCGCTGGATGGCCAGCATGTAAGCCATTTCTACGTCATCCATGCCGGTGAGGTCGGCGCTGGCCAGGATGAGCAGGCGGTGGCGGGCGTGGTCAAAGACCACCAGGGTGTCGGCCAGCAAGAAGATGGCGTCGGGCACATCCAGGACGGCTTCGGCCGTCTCGGGCAGCTTCTCAAAGAAGCGCACCACGTCGTAGCCCAGGTAGCCCACCGCCCCACCGTTGAAGCGGGGCAGGCCAGGAACCCCGGCCGGGGTGAAACGGGCCAGTTCCGCCTCCAGCACATGCAGAATATCCTCACCGTCCGCCAGCGGGCGGGTCACATTCTCCCCATTACGCGCCACCTGCACCTCGCGGCCCCGCAGCGAGATCATGCCCCGCGGGTTCACCCCCACAAAAGAGTACCGCCCCACCTGTTCTCCCCCTTCCACCGACTCCAGCAGAAAGGAGGGGCCAATCTCATCCATCAGCTTCAGATAGACCGAGACCGGCGTCTCCAGGTCAGCCGCGAATTCGCGGTAAACGGGAATCAGGTTGGCCGGTCCGGCCGCCAGTTCGCGGAACTGGGGCAGTGTTGGCAGGTAAACAGAGCTGCCTGTGCTCATGGTCCTTCTCCTTCAGCGATGCCGCCCAGGCTAATTGGGCGGCGAAGCGCCGGCCACCAGAGGCCGGCGCTCCAATTCGTTTCATGCCAGTGAAATGGTTAGAATGCAACTTCCGGCAGGTGGCTCATCGCCTCTTCAATTTCCTCGGCCGGGTATTCATAATCCACCAACTGCCCCTTCAGGTAGGCATCGTAGGCGGCCATGTCGAAGTGGCCGTGGCCGCACAAATTGAACACAATCACCTTCGCTTCGCCCGTCTCTTTGCACTTCAGCGCCTCGTCAATGGCTACGCGAATCGCGTGCGTCGGTTCCGGCGCGGGGATGATGCCCTCGGTCCTGGCAAAGGTCAGCGCCGCTTCAAACGTGGCCAGTTGGTTTACCGACCGCGCTTCTACAAAACCATGCTCTACCAGGGCGCTAACCTGCGGCGACATGCCGTGATAACGCAGCCCACCGGCGTGAATGGTCGGCGGCACAAAGGTATGGCCCAGGGTGTGCATTTTTACAATGGGGGCCATCTGGGCCGTGTCGCCGTAGTCGAAGGCGTACTTGCCACGAGTGAGGCTGGGGGACGCGGCCGGTTCGGCGGCGATGATCTTCGTCTGCTTGCCCTCGGTGAAGTTCTTGCGCAGGAACGGAAAGGCAAACCCGCCGAAGTTGGAACCGCCGCCGGTGCAGGCAATGACCATGTCGGGGTATTCGCCGGCCATCTCCAACTGCAGCAACACTTCCTCGCCAATGACGGTCTGATGCAGCAGCACATGGTTGAGCACCGACCCCAGGCTGTATTTCTTGGTCCCGCCCGATGTGGCCGCCACTTCGACGGCTTCGGAGATGGCAATGCCTAGCGAACCGGGCGAATCGGGGTCCTGGGCCAGCACGGAACGGCCGTAATTGGTGCGGTCGGTGGGGCTGGCATATACCTCAGCGCCATAACTCTCAATCACCATGCGCCGGTAAGGTTTCTGGTTATAGGAGACTTTGACCATGTAGACTTCCAAATCCATGCCAAAGAAGTTACAGGCCATGGCCAGGGCCGATCCCCACTGCCCGGCCCCGGTCTCGGTGGTCAGGGCGTGGGTGCCGGCTTCTTTGTTGTAGAAAGCCTGGGCCACGGCGGTATTGGGCTTGTGGGAGCCAACCGGGCTGACGCCTTCGTATTTGTAATAGATGTGGGCCGGGGTATCCAGCGCTTTTTCCAGGCGGTGGGCACGGAAGAAGGGGGTGGGTCGCCACAGCTTGTACACCTCGCGCACCGGTTCAGGAATCTCGATGTAGCGCTCAGTGCTAATCTCTTGCATGATCAGGCTCATAGGGAAGAGCACACTCAAGAAGTCGGGGGTGACCGGCTCTTTGGTTTGCGGGTGCAGCACCGGGGCCGGGGCCACTGGCATGTCGGCGTTGATGTTGTACCACGCCTTGGGCAGCTTGCTCTCATCTAGTATGTACTTGTACTGTTCGCTCACAATTCATTACCTCCAAGATTATGGTTGACGCCGCGCCGCGGCAACAAAAAACGCCCTCATCCCGCTAAGGGACGAGAGCGCGTTTCTCCCGTGGTGCCACCCTGGTTAGGCTGCCAGGCCCGCAAGCGGGCGAATGGCTGTCCTCACTCTTGTCGGCCCGGCCGCGTTCAGCAGCGAGACCTTTACCCAGATAACGGCGGTATTCCCGGCCGGGGCTACTCCAATTCGCCCCGACAACTCCTCGGCCCATTCACTGGCGGCGCTGCCATCGACCTTTCAGCCTATGGGCCAACTCTCTGCGACCCGCTTTGCCAGCTACTATTCCGACTCAACGTCTTTCGGATGTTCAGTTTGTCGCCCAGAAGGCGACGGTCAAGATACTAGCACGGGCCAGCGGCAATGTCAATGTCGGAGTTTACAGTTTGCGGTTTGGGTCGCTCAGCCGCCCTTCTCTGTTCGCTGGCCGGCACGGTCAGCGCTTCACGCGGCCAGCGCGCCCACAGCCTGCAACGCCTGCCGCACTTCAGCGACCCCGGCCGGGGGCAGCGGCGCTTGTGGCGGCAGGGGCAGGCCCACGTCGTACCCTTGCAGGGCCAGGCCACCTTTGATACAGGCGGCCAGGTTGTAGCGGGCAAAGGCCTGGTTGAGCTGCCACAACTGGCGCTGCAAAGCCATGGCCGCCGTCCAGTCACCGCGCCGGCAAAACTCGTACAGGGCAACGCTCTGGCGCGGCACCAGGCAGGCCGGGCCGGCCATCCAGCCCACGCCACCAATGAGCATGACCGCGGCCGGGATGTGGGCCGAGGCGGCAAAGAGCTGCACGCGGCCTTCGACTGCATTGAGGATAGACAGCACCCGGCCGGTGTTGGACGAGGCCTCTTTTAGATAGCGGATGTTGGGGACGTGGCTCAACTGCTCGATAACCGCCAGACTCAGGTCAGTGCGCTGGAAGTTGGGGTTGGTGTACAGCACAATCGGCAGCGGGACGGCCGCGGCAATGGCCTGAAAGTAGGCCAGGACGCCGTCGTCGGGAATGGGAAAGTAGCTTTCCAGGATGGCCAGGATACCGTCGCAGCCCAGGCCGGCCAGGGCTTGCGCCTGGCGCACCGCCTCGGCGGTGGTGGTGGCCGCTACGCCGGCCACCACTGGCACCCGGCCCCGCGCCGCGGCAACCACCACCTCGACAATACGCTGCCGCTGCGGCCAGGAGAGGTAGGCAAACTCCCCGGTAGAGCCGAGCGGCGTCAGTCCGTGCACGCCCTGGGCGATCAGGTCATCGCACAACTGCGCCAGGACGGGTTCGTTTACCCGGCCGGAGGGCAAGATGGGCGAGACGAGATAAGGAAAAACACCGTGAAACGGCGTCTGGTTCATAGAAATTCGGGGTAGTTACCCGGAACTCTTGTGGAGAATGAAGGCCGCAACAAAAGTCTCGAGCAAACTCAGGGGAACCGCAAACAGGAGCAATCCGGCCGGCAAAACACCCAGATTGCCAATGACCACCCACATCATGACAAAGCCCACAAACCAGGCAAGGAGCGTCGTCTGAAGCAAGGAAAATCTCTTGAGAATGACAAAGATCGCGATGGCAAAAAGAAGGGACCACAAACCCCAGATGGCCCCATTGATTGGCTCGGAAGGGAACACCGTGCCTAGCTGTTCATAGTGCGCTGTCCAGTAAGATTTCAGGAGCAGCTCGTTCCTGAAGAACTCCGAGACGCTTATCCAGAGGGTCGCTATGAGAATTGGAAGTACTGTTTTTCTTACAAACTGCATGTGTCGCTCTCTCCTGAAAACAGCGGCATTTTCATGCCTATTGGTGTGCGATGGCTTCTGAGATAATCGTTTCAGCCAATCTCTCGCTTCACGGTCACGGCGCAACCCAGACCACGAAGGCTTGAATAGGCGCGCAAATCGCTTCATACGCCGCCACCTCAGATGACGTTTGCCCCACAAATGCGCCGCCTGACGACCTTGCCCCTCAAGGGCAACCACCACAGACCTGTGCTTGTTACGCCCACTGTCCGCCCGTATAATCTCCTGTTGGGGGTTGCCAGCGCGGCCCGCGCACCGGGCCGCCAACAGTATAGTCCAGGTTACTTTTCCTTTCAATGCTCTGGCTGGTCACAGCAGCCTGCGACCCCAGCCAAAAAGCGTGGAGGCAATATGCAAAGCGAATCAGCAGACCCCATCATGACCCTCCCCGGCCGGTACTACACCGACCCCGCCATCTACCAGCAAGAGCTGGACCACATCTTCTACACCCATTGGCTCTGCCCCGGCCGGGTCGAGCAAATCGCCCAGCCAGGCCAATACGCCCTCTTCAACCTCGGCCGCGAGAGCATCATCCTCCTGCATGGCCGCGACGGCGTGCGCCGCGCCTTCCACAACGTCTGCCGCCACCGCGGTTCGCGCCTCTGCACCGCCCCGGCCGGGCAGCTCCCCCACACCCTGCAATGCCCGTACCACGCCTGGACCTATGCCCACGACGGCCAGCTCATCGGCGCGCCGCACATGAACGAAGACCCCACCTTCGACCGCCACCGCTGGCCCCTGCAGCCCGTCCCCCTGGTCGAATGGGAAGGCTTCCTCTTCATCAACCTGGCCCCCCGGCCGGAACCCTTCACCCAGGCCTTCGCCCCCCTGCTGGGCAAATTCAGCCAGTGGCAGCTCCCCAACCTGCGCATCGCCGGCCACATCGACTACCAGGTTGCCGCCAACTGGAAGCTCATCTTCGAAAACTACAACGAGTGCTACCACTGCCCCGGCGTCCACCCCGCCCTGGCCCAACGCTCCCCCTACCGCAGCGGCCAAAACGACCTGACCGAAGGCCCCTTCCTGGGCGGCCCCTCCCTGCTCAACCACGACCAGGGCAGCCTCACCCTCTCCGGTGCCGCCTGCGCCCCCGTCATCGGCAGCATCGGCGGTGAAGACCTGCACCGCGTCTACTACTACTCCATCTTCCCCAACATGCTCCTCAGCCTGCACCCCGACTACGTCATGGCCCACACCATCCGGCCAGACGGCCCCGGCCGGGTCCACATCCGCTGTGAATGGCTCTTCGACCCCGCCGCCGCATCCCGGCCGGGCTACAACCCCGACGACGCCATCCAATTCTGGGACGCCACCAACCGCCAGGATTGGGAAGTCTGCGAACTCTCACAACTGGGCATCAGCTCCCGCGCCTACACCCCCGGCCCCTACTCCCCCCTGGAGACCATCCCCGCCGCCTTCGACCGCGCCTACCTGGCCGCCCTTGCCCAGCCGCCAGCCACCACCTGACCCGCCGCCGCGGCTTACCGCCCCGGCACCAGCACCAGGTCCATAAGCCCCGCCGCCGCCCCCCCGGCCGGGTAATGCTGCGTCACCAACTCCGCATAACCCGGTGCCGACACCAGCAAATGAATATGCGGCGGGCGGCCCTCATACGGCGGCGGCACATGGCTCTCAAAGCGATACGCCCCATCCGCATCCGCAAACCAGGTCGCCCGGTAATCATCCCCATACACCCCATCCGGTCCCACCAGCCAAAACTCAATCCGCGCCCCCGCTATCGGCGCACAATCCACCGCCGAACGCACCACCCCACGCAACACATACCCCTCACCCACCTGGTTCCGTTCTGGCGCACCTGCCACATAAAACGGCCCCAGCGCATCGGCCGCGGTTGGTTGGCACTGCCCCCCGTCAGACACAGCCGTCGCCACATCTGCCGACTTATTCGGCGCTTCGGCCACGCGCGCACAACCCACCTGCAGCAGCCAGGCCAGGCACAGCAAAAGCACCACCCGGCCGGGAAACCCAACCCCTCGCCGCGCCATCATACCGCCTCCTCCAACGCCAACACCTTCTCCAGCCGCCGCCGGAACCGCACCTCCGGCAAAAAGCGCGCCGCCAGAAAGCCATCCACCAACTTGCGGGCCAGCGCCGGCCCCACAATCGCCCCGCCCAGGCACAGAATATTCATGTCGTCATGCTCCACCCCCTGCACCGCCGAGTAAATATCGTGGCACAAACAGGCCCGCGCCCCTTTCACCTTGTTGGCCGCAATACTCGCCCCCACCCCGCTGCCACAGGCCAAAATCCCCTTCTCCGCCTGGCCCGCCGCCACCAACCGCGCCACCGCCGCCGCCGAATCAGGGTAATCATCCTCCCGGTCATAAGCGTGAGCCCCCACATCGATCACCTCATAGCCGGCCGCCAGCAGCTCCGGCTTCAACAGCTCCTTCAGCGCCCACCCGGCGTGATCTGCACCAATAGCAATACGCATCCAAAACCTCCGTTGCAGCGCCGCCAATTCACGGCAAGACACCAGAATTATAAAGCCAAACGGCAAAATCCGCAGTCTCTCTTTCCCGGCCGGGGTCTCGCCCACCCTCACCCGCCAATTGCTAGCCCCCTGCCTCTATGCTACAATCGCCGCCAATCACCGTCTGGCTCCTGGCCACCGGCCAGCAACCAGCCCGGCTATCTCTGCCCAAGGGGAAAGGGTGAACAAATGCAGCTCAGTACCGACGCCGCCCTGTCCATGACAGGCCTATTCGAAAACCTCACCGCCACCCAACTGGCGCTGGTAGCCGCCATCTGCCAGCCCGGTCACTACGAAAAGGGGCACATTCTACTACGCGAAAACGACCACAGCGATGAGCTATATGTCATCGTCAGCGGCGGGGTCGAGATACTGATCAGCCCCGCCATGATATCCCACCACCAAGACATGCAACCAATCGTCGTGGCCGAACTGCGAGCCGGTGATATCCTGGGCGAAGTCACCCTGGTCGATGAAGGGCTGCGCACCGCCACCGCCCGCATCAGCCATAAGCACGCCCACATTCTGCGCATCCGCCGCGCCCAACTCATGCGCTTGTGCGACACCTACCCAGAATTGGGCTACAAGATCATGCGCAATCTGGCCGCTGAACTGGCCCTAAAACTGCGCCAATCCGATCTCATCATTCGTGAGTACCAGCTTCGCTTATCATTACCGCGTCGTTCCGAATAACAGATAGCTGGCCCTGCTCCGGAGTATCAGGTCACCCTTCCCGGCCGGGGCCACCTTGCACCAACCAACCTTCCGGCAGCCCACGTGCCCGCTGCCAGCCGGGGTCGTTCGCCCTTAGTCCCGCCCCCAGCAGCCAAAGACAGGATTACAACCACTCATGCCGCGGCCCATTTGCAGGACACCCCTATGAAAGTCGAAGTGATCAGCATCGGCAACGAACTGCTGCTGGGCGATATTCTCGACACCAATGCCACCCACATCATCCGCAGCCTGGATGAGCTTGATATCGGCATCACCTGCAAAATCACCGTGGGCGATGACCTGGAAACCATCGCCGACGCCATCCGCAGCGCCCTGCGGCGCGCGGACGTAGCCCTGGTAACCGGCGGGCTGGGGCAAGATGCCAACGACTTCACCCGGCCGGCCGTCGCCCAGATCACCGGCCGGGCCCTCATCGATACCCCCCCCTCCGTAGCCGGGGCCACCATCCTGGGCATTCCCGGCCAGCCCGCCCACGGCCTCCTCCTTGAAAAATCAGCCGGCACCCTCATCTGCCTGCCCGGCAGCCACCGCCACATGGCCTACCTGCTAGAAACCGAAGTACTGCCCTTCCTGCAAAAACAGCAGCACAAAGACGACGCCGCCGGCTGGGTGCTGCTGCGCACCGCCGGCATCATGGAAAGCACCATCATCCAGCAGTTGAGCAGCCTTGAACTGGACAGAAATCAGAGGCTGACGTATGCTTCATTTGCCGGGCAAACAGACATTCGTCTGTGGGTCACCGCCAGCAGCCGCGAAGCCTATCGCGAAGACATGCTCCGCCTGATAAACGCTGTATACCGGCAGTTAGGTGACAACATCTACGGGCGGGACAAAGACCGGCTAGAAAACGTGCTGGTCCGGCAGCTAATGACCCACAACATCCGCCTGGCTGTGGCCGAATGCCACACCGGCCGGGTACTCTCCCAAATCATGGCCACCGTGCCCGGGGCCCAGGAGTTAGCCTGGTTTGCCCCGGTTAACAACCAGATCGGCCTGGCCGCCTACCTTGGTCTGGAACCCCTCACCCTCGACAGCGACCTCACCCGCTGGTGCCGCCTGGCCGCCGAAATACTGCGCAGCCAGGCAGAGAGCGACCTGGCCCTGGTACTCTACAACAACGTCTCGCGCAGCGGCGTGCAAATACTGCTCACCCTGGCCAGCGAGAGCGGCATCTCCGTCATGCAGCGCTCCTTCGGCGGCCATCCCGACAACATCAGCCAATGGGCCACAACCCTGGCCCTGGTCCACGTCCGCCGGTGGCTGCTCACGCACCGGCCAGCACAGCAAGGCGTCTAGCAGGTGGTTCACACACCACCTCACCCCTGACGCCAACTGACTACAGGTAAAGAATGCAGATAGGAATGGTTACGGCGTGTTATCTGCCAGTCGTCAATGGCGTAACCCGCATGATCGAATTGTACAAGAAGTATCTGACGGCGGCGGGGCATGAAGTAACAGTCTTCACAGTGGGCGAACCCGACGAGGTCAGCGACGAGCCAGACGTCATCCGCACCGCAGGCATTGCCGTGGGCGACACCGGCTACTACCTGACCATTCGCTACAACAGGCTGGCCCGCGCCAAAATGCGCGAGATGGACATCATCCACTGCCATCACCTGCTGATGAGCGCCGAAATGGCCCGTCGCTATGGGCGCTGCCCCATCGTTTACACCAACCACACCCGCTACGACCTCTACACCGGCAGCCACATCCCCCTGCCCCAAGCCGCGGCCGATGCCGTCATGCGCCAGCTCTGGCCCGACCTCACCGACAACTGCGACGTGGTCATCACCCCCTCGGCCAGCGTGCAGGACGTGATGCGCGCTTTTGGCGTGCGCCGCCCCATCGAAGTCATCCCCAACGGCATCGAGCTGACCACCTTCGCCCGGCCGGGTAGCCCCCACAGCAAACAAGACCTCGGCCTGCCAGATGACGCCATCGTGTTCACCTACGTCGGCCGCCTCTCCGTAGAGAAAAACCTGGACCGCCTGGTTACGCAGTTTGCCCTGGCCCGCGACGTAGACCGCCGGCTGCATCTGCTCATCATTGGCGGCGGACCTCAGGCCGCCAGCCTGGCCAGGATGATCAGCGAACACGATCTGCAAGACAGCATTCATCTCCATGGCCAGGTCCACCACGACAAGATCGGCAACCTGCTCACCGCTGCCGATGCCTTCGTCACCGCCTCGGTCACCGAAGTCCATCCCCTGACGGTCATCGAGGCGCTGGCCGCCGGCCTGCCGGTTGCCGCCGTCGCTTCGCCGGGCATTAGCGACACGGTGATCCCCGGCCGGAATGGGCTGCTGGCCCGGCAAGTCTCTGGTCTCAGCGCCGCCATTGTTGCCCTGGCCAGCCAGCCAGAACGCCTGGCGGCCATGAGCGCCGCCGCCCGCGAAGACAGCCGGCAGTACGACATTCGCCGCACCGTGGCCCAAACCCTGGCCCTCTACGATCGGCTGCGCAGCGAACGCCCCGACCTGGAGCGCCGCAAAGAGAAAATCCTCTGGCGCTGGCAAGACCGCCAGCCGCTGGTAGAGCAGTTGGCCCGGCTGCTCCGCCCCCAAGACTAAACAGGGAACAGGCCGCACACCATGAGCAACGCACGCCGCAAGCTAGGCCAGTGGGGGGAAAACGTCGCCGCCCACCACCTCACAGCCGAAGGCTATGAGATCGTGGCCCGCAACTGGCGCACCGGCCGGGGCGAGATCGACCTGATCGCCCAGGCCGGCGCAACCCTGGTCTTTGTGGAAGTGAAAACGCGCCGCGGCCGGGGCATGGGCACCCCCGAAGAAGCGCTAACCCCCGCCAAAGCCAAAAAGCTGTTCCAGTTGGCCCAAACTTACCTGTATGAAAACGAGATCGACGACGTGGCCTGGCGCATTGACCTGGTGGCCGTGGAACTGGACAACGCGGGCAAGCTGCTGCGCTGCGAGCACATCCCCAATGCGCTGCCCGGATGGTAACAGCCGTGCCCACTGATGCCGGCACGCCACCCCTGCTGGTGCTGGTTGGTCCCACAGCCAGCGGCAAAACCGGCCTCTCCCTGGAGCTGGCCGGCCGCTTTGCCGGCGAGATTGTCTCCGCCGATTCGCGCCTGTTTTACCAGGGTATGGACATTGGCACGGCCAAACCCTCGCCGGCCGAGCGCGCCGCCATCCCCCACCACCTCATCGACATCACCCGGCCGGGGCAAACCATCACCCTGGGCGAATACCAGCAGCGCGCCTACACCACCATCCACGCCATCCAGCAGCGCGGCCGGCTGCCTATTCTGGTGGGCGGCACCGGGCAATACGTAAAAGCCGTGGTCGAAGGCTGGGGCATCCCGCGCATCCCCCCCCAGCCCCGCCTGCGCCACGCCCTGGCCCAACTGGGCGGCGACGAGGCCGCCCGCTGGCTGCGTCTCCTGGACCCGGCCGGGGCGGCCCGTATCGATCCCCGCAACACCCGCCGCGTCATCCGCGCCCTGGAAGTCACCCTGATCGCTGGCCGGCCCATCTCCCAGCTCCAACGCAAGCAGCCCCCGCCCTACCGCATCCTCACCATCGGCCTCACCTGCGACCGGGAGACACTCTACACCCGCATCGACCAGCGCGTCGAGGCCATGATGGCCGCCGGGCTGCTAGACGAGCTGCGCCAGCTACAAGCCGCCGGCTACGACCGGCGGCTGCCCAGCATGAGCAGCCTGGGCTACCAGCAGTTGTGGGCCTACCTGGCCGGCGAACTAACCCTGGCCGAAGCAGTCGAGCGCATCAAATTCGAGACGCACCGCTTTGCCCGGCAGCAGTACACCTGGTTCCGGCTGGATGATCCCACCATTCACTGGTTCGACATCACCCGGCCGGGGTACCCCAGTCACATTGTTGAGCTGGTCACCGGCTGGCTCGCCACCTGAACAACCCCGAGGCTATCAAGATGGAATCAGACATCATTGTTTTGCTTGCCCTAACCGTGATCTACACCATCCTGGGGCACATCCTGGGCCGCTTTTCCATCACCATGCCCATCTTCTTCGTCATCGCCGGAGCCATTGTCGGCAAGTACGGCCTGGGATGGACCACCTTTCCCCTGGAGGCTCACCAGGTCGAACTCCTGACAGAACTCACCCTGGCCCTGCTCCTCTTCGCCGACGCTGCCTCGCTGCAATTCAACCAGGTCAAAGACGACGCCCAAATGCCCGGCCGGCTCCTACTCATCGCCTTTCCCCTGGTCGTGCTGCTAGGTGCGTTCATCGCCTACCTCCTGTTCCCCGCAGCCGGCATTGGCTTTGCCCTGCTCGTTGGCGCAATCCTGGCACCCACCGATGCCGCACTCGGGCTGCCAATCTTCAACAACCCGCGCGTCCCGGCACGCATCCGCCGGGCGCTCAACGTCGAAAGCGGCCTGAACGATGGCCTGGCAACGCCACTGGTCACACTGTTCATTGCCCTGACGCTGGAAGAGGTGACCCGCGCAGGGCATCAGGGTTGGGCGCTTTCGGCCGCCAGCGAGATTGCCATTGCCGTCGGCGTAGGAACTGCCCTGGGTCTGGCCGGCGGCTGGCTGTTCGCCCAGGCGGTCCGCAAGAACTGGACTTCCAACGTGGCACGCCAGATTGGCAACCCGGCATTGGCCTTGCTGGTGTTCTTCGCCGCCAAGGAGCTGGGCGGGAATGGGTTTGTGGCCGTCTTTGTGGGCGGCATCACGTTTGGCCTTGCCAGCCGGAATGTGCTCCACCTGGCCGTAGAATACACAGAGGTCACCGGCACATTCCTGTCGCTGTTCGTATGGACAATCTTCGGCGCGACCATCGCCATTCCCTTACTGCTGGATTTCAACCCCCTGGCCCTGTTGTATGCCATCTTAAGCCTGACGGTGGTACGCATGGTCCCGGTGGCCATCTCTCTAATTGGCACGCATATGCGCAGAGACACAGTTTTCATGATGGGCTGGCTAGGGCCACGCGGCCTGGCGTCAGTGGTGTTCCTGATCATGGCTTACGAAGCCGCCCACGAGGCCCAGCTGGAGGTAAGCACCCTGGTGGCAACCGTGGGCTGGACCATCTTGCTGAGTGTGCTGCTGCATGGTGCCTCAGCGCTGCCTCTGGCCAACTGGTATGGCCGCCGGCTGGAAAGCGCCAGCCCAGATATCCCTGAGATGGGCGTGAGTGTTGAGCCGGCTGCCCTGCGCCACAAGGCCTTCTATGCCGGCCCGTCTGAACAGAACAAGTAGACCTGGCTGGCCCATCCCCCGGCCAAATGACCCATGACCGCTGCATTACCGCCTGCGCGCCACTGCGGAAGGGGGCCTGAGCCTGACGCCGCACGGCGACAGGCTCAGGTTGCCCTTGCGCCCTCCCCTGCTCATTCGTAACGGAAACGCCGCACGCCAATCACAAAAAACACCAGGGCAAAGCCCAACAGCACCCCCGCTTTGGGCAGAATCTCAACCAACCCCCGACCCCACAGCACCAGGTCCATCAACCCCAGCATCGCCCAGGTGGTCGGCAGCACGCGCACGGCGCTCTGCACCGCCGGCGGGAACAGCTCCAGCGGATACCAGCAGCCGCCCATCAGGGCCATCACCATGCCCAGCATAATGCTCAGGTTGTTGGCCTGCCCTTCCGACTTGATGAACGTGCCCAGCATGGTGCCCATAGCCACCGCCGCCAGACCAAAACTCACCAGCATTACGGCCAGCGCCAGCGGCGACTGCCCCCAGTTCAGCTTCATCACCAGCACGCCAAAACCAACCAGGATGGCCATCTGCACCAGCGCCACCAGCAGTTGGCCAGAGATAGTGCCCAACAGATAGGTCGCCTTGTTGGTTGGCGTGGTCAGCAGCCGCCGCAGCGTGCCCCGCGTCCGTTCGTAGGCGAAGAGGGCCGAGGTGCCCAGCAGGGGGATGAAGACCCAGGTGATGAGCTGCCCGGCCGAGGCTTGCGCCCCAGGATCATATTCACCGCTGCCCGATTCCGTAACCTCCGGCCGGGTAACCACCACCCGCGCCGGTTCTTCCGCCAACAACAACTGCGCCTGCGCCAGGCTGGCCGCAAAGAAGTCCGCCGCCGCCTCGTCCGAGTCAAAGGGGCGCACCTCTGCCGCCGCCGCCACACTGGTATTGGCAATGGCCAGCGCCCGGCTCACGTCGCTCACCGCAGCGCGTACCGCCTGCTCCGCCGCCAGGCTGTCACCATTACCCGCCTGGGCATACCAGCCCAGCGTAACCGCCTCGCCCTGCTGCAAGCTGCTGCTAAACCCGGCCGGGATAACCAGCATCGCCACCACGTCCTGATCCTCATAAAGCGTCTCCGCCTCCGCCCGCGCCACCTCCTCCGTCCGCACCGCGCCGGAGTCGGCCAGCGTCGTCAGCAGCGCCTGCGCCTCAACCCCGCCATCCTCGTTCACCACCGGCAGCCGGATACGATTATCGCCGTCAGAACCAAAGCTCAGCCCCCCCAAAATCGTGGTAAACAACAGCGGCAGAATCAAGAAGAAGAGATATTCCGAACGGCTAGAGAATCGCAGCCGCACATCTTTCCAGGTAATCGCCCAGATTTTACGCATGTCACACCCTCCTACGCTCGATCCAGCACGCCGTGCCGCCGAAAATTGAAGACCGCAATTGCAAACAACACCGCCGCCATCAGCAGCAGGGCGCCCACGTAGGGCAGAATATCGGCCAGAGTTCCCCCCAGCGCCAGCTCTGTCAGGCCATCCAGCGCCCAGGCATTGGGCGTCACCAGCCGCACGGTTTGCAGCCAGGCCGGGAACGCATTGGCCGAGACAAAACTACCGCCCAGGATGCCAAACAGGAGCATCACCGCTGAGCCAATGCTGGAAACCTGGGACGGGTTGCGAGCAAATGAAGCCAGCAGGATACCCCAGCCCGTCGCTCCCGCCACCACCGCCAGGATCAGCGCCATCACCGCCAGCGGATTACCCCAATTCAAACCAAACAGGAAACGGTTGCCCAGCATGAGAATCCCCATCTGGGCCAGGCCGGTGACATAGATGCCGAACATCTTGCCCCCCAGCACTTGCGACGCACCAGTTGGGCTAACCATCAGGCGCGGCAGGGTGCCTTCGTCGCGCTCGCTAAGCAGGCTGCGTGCCCCGTAGGTCACGGTGTACATCAGAAAAAGCAGGGCCATACCCGGCGCAATATAGGCCAACGGGTCAAAGGCCATCGCATCGCTCTCGTCCGCGCCGCTGCCGGCCGTGCCGCTATCGGCTGTTTCCAGGCGGATGAGCTGGCCGCTGCTGCCCGCGCTGGCCATGCGCTGGCCCAGGGCCAGCCCGGCCGCGGGCGCATCTTGGGGCGTAATCAGACCGGTGACCAGCAGTTGGGTCACCGCTACCTGGGCCCCAACCAGGCCCGTTTCCACCTGGTTAATGAAGCTGGCGACAATAGACTGGACTACATCGCTGCTGATGGGCCGCGCCGGGTTGGTGTACACCTCGATGGTGGCCAGCGGCCCGGTCTGGCCGGTTGCCTGGTTGGGCAAAATGCTGTCGGTGAACCCGGCCGGGATGATCACCACCGCCGCAATCTCATCCGCCTCCAACTGCGCCCGCGCCGCGGCCACGTCCGTGCTCGTCGTCGCCTGCACCAGCTCCGCCAGGTCCTCCGACAAAAACGTGTCGACCAGTGCCTGTCCCAACTGGCCTTCATCTTCGTTCACCAGGGTCACCGGGATGGCACTCAGCCCGCTGCTGCTGCCCCCGGAAAACTGGCCGGTAACAAAGCCCATACCCACCGTCAACGCCAGAGGCGCTGCCAGCATAAAAATGAGCGCCGCCCGGTCACGGAAGGCAATCCGCAAATCTTTCCATCCAATCAGGATAAGCTTCTTCATGATTCGCCTCCCTTAGTCACGCAGCGCCCGGCCGGTGAGATGCAAGAACACCGCTTCCAGGTTCGGCTCCTGGATAGCCACATTGGTCACCCGCACATTCATCTGGTTGGTAACCAGCATCAGCTCCGGCAAAGCCGCATTGCCATCGGCCACCACCAGCCGCACCGTGCCATTCTCGGCCAGCGCCTGGCGCACACCCGCCACCTGGCCCAGGGCCGCCACCAGCTCCGGCGAACTGTGCTCCGCATCAATACCCAGCTCCACCACATCCTCTTGCCCGACCATGCGGGTCAGTTCGGCCAGCGTGCCCAGAGCAATCAGCTTGCCGTGGTCAATTATGCCGATGCGGTTGCTGAGTTCCTGCGCCTCTTCCATGTAGTGTGTGGTGTACAGCACGGTCATGCCCTGCTCATTGAGCGCCTGCACCATGTCCAGGATATTGCGCCGGCTTTGCGGGTCAATGCCCACCGTCGGCTCGTCCATAAAGACCAGCCGCGGCCGGTGCAGCAGCCCCACACCAATGTTAATCCGCCGCTTCATCCCGCCGGAGAAGGTCTCAATACGCTCTTTAGCCCGATCCTTCAGCCCCACTGTCTCCAGAACCTCGTCCACCCGCTGCCGCAGCGCCGCGCCGCCCATGCCATACATCTGCCCCCAAAAGACCAGGTTCTCGCGTGCCGTCAACGTGGCATACAGGGCAATCTCCTGCGGCACCACGCCAATAAGCTGCTTCACCGCCTGCGGCTCCTGGCGCACCGAATGGCCGCCAATGGTCGCATCGCCAGAAGTCGGTGTTAGCAGGCAAGAAAGCATGGAAATCGTCGTCGTCTTGCCCGCTCCGTTCGGTCCCAGCAGGCTGAATACCTCCCCCTCCAAAATTCCAAAAGATATGCCCTGCACAGCGTGATTGTCGCCAAACTGCTTGTGCAGGTCCTGGGTCTCTAAGATCATGTTGGCCATGGTTCGCTCCTGTTTGCTCCATTTTCCGTCGTAGATTTCTTAACTGCCCTGGCCCACTGACGAGCTGAGCTACTATCACTATAACCGGCCCCCGGCCGGGATAGATGTGCCAGAAGTCATATTCCGGGTCACAATCGGGTCACAGCGATATCAGCGGCCAAACACAGCCCAACCGTGCCCCAACCACCCACCAAATCCGCTATAATCCCGCCACCAGCAAATCAAAACGCAACATGAAACACGGAACCTACCCCATGCACCATTACCTCACCCTCAACGGCCTCGACGGCCCCATGCTGCGCCAATTCGGCTGCGATTGCGCCCGCTGCACCGGCCGGGAACGGCTGGCCAACACCTCCGCCTCACTAATCAGCCTGGACGACCAGGGACAGACCGCCCACCACATCCTGTTCGACGTGGGCCTGGGCGTCGTCGACAGCCTGGTGCAAAATCCACACCTGGCCGGAACCAAAGCACGCCTGGATTGGATTGTGCTCACCCACTGGCACCCCGATCACACCCTGGAACTAAACCGCGTGGCCGTCTCCTACCGCCTGCGCCGCCGGCCCGACTTCCGCATCCCCACCTGGTGCCGCAGCGGTTCGGCCGATTGGCTGCACCGCGAGCATGGCTACGATATGGAATACCTGCTCCAGCCGCACAAATCCGGCGAATATCACCGGCCGGGAACCCTCCTCCCCCCCTTGCCCATCGACCTGCCCGGTGTCACCATCACCCCCGTCACCGTCTCTCACCTGCGGGCCGACATCAGCCCCAACGACCGCCACCAGACCCGCTACAGTTGCGCCGTCTTCATCATTGAGACCGCCCGCAGCAAAACAGTGCTGTTGTGGGACATCGACAGTGAGAATGAATGGCTGGTGCAGCCAACCACAGCGGCCGAAAAGGCCGCTGTCCAGCGCCTGAGCGGGGCCGATCACCTGTTCATCGACACCGGCTTCTGGCAGTACCACCGGCCGCGTATGAGCCATCCCGGCTTCTACAACGTGCGCCGCATTGCCCGCACGCTCCAACCGCAGGAAACACTGCTGGTCCACCTGAGCGGCCATCCCGATGGCCCCGGCCAGCCCGCCTGGGGCTGGAGCAATGCCCAATGGAGCACCCAGGCGGCACAGGTGTGGCAGGCCGAGAATCTCCCCGGCCGGGTACGGGTCCCGGCCATCGGCGAGCGCTTCGACCTGATCAGCTAGCCGGCGTCCGTGCCCGGTACCAGGCCACCGTCTCGGCAATCGCCTCCGCGTGCGGCGTTGTCTGCGCCCCAAACGCCTCGGCAAAACGGCTGTGGTCCACCACGTGCGGCTCCTCCCACTCATACAACATCTCTTTGATCTCGCGCACCATCGGCTGGAACAGGCCAATCACGGTCAGCAGCAGCCGCCCGGCCGGGCGCGGCCTAACCGGCTGCCCAATCGCCGCCGCCACCAGATCCACAAAGGCCCGCGTGGTCAGCGTGGGCGCACTGGGCACGTGCCACGCCTGCCCATAAGCTGACTCCTCCGCGCTCAACGTCACCAGCCCGCGGGCAAAGTCACGAATGAAGGTGTAGGTATGCGGCATATCCAGGTTCCCCACCAGATCGGCCGGCTTACCGGCCAGCGCGGCGTCAAAGAAACGGTCACCAAAAGCCGAATCAGTCACCCGCGGCCCGTAGAAATCGGACGCCCGCCCAATGACAGCCGGCACCCGTCCCGCGCGGTGTGCCGCCAGCACCATCTCGGCCACCTGCGCCCGCGTCTTGCCCTTGCGCCCGGTGGCGGCATAGGGCATGTCCTCACGAATGGGCCGGCCGCCGCTGGGTCCGTACATATACAGGTTGTCGCCAAAGACCAGCCGCGCCTGGGTCTGGGCCAGGCCCTCCAACACCGCCTGCATCAGCGGTGGCCACAATTCCGGCCACTTGTCGTAAGGGGGTTGGGCACACATAAAAACCACATCGGCATCCGCACACAGGCGGGCCACCACCGCCGGGTCATTCATGTCGCCCGTGGCCAGTTGCACCCCGGCCGGGAGCGTTTCCCCCACCCGGCCGGAGCGGTTCACCAGCGTCAGCGAGCCGGCTGCGCCGCGCGCCAACAACTCATCCATAATCGCCAGCCCCAACTGCCCGGTCCCCAAAATCACGTAATTCGTTTCTGCGGCCATCCTCATCACCTCCGTGGTTTGTTGGTCAGGTTCAACTCTGGCACAGCCACAAACCACAACACCATGTCAGAGTCAAGGGGCAGTTGGGAACAAAAACCGGCTGCGGGCATGTCTAGATCGTTTCTAACCTGGCGCTCTGCCCCACCTGGCCAGAGGAAGAACGAAAGGCCCTCAAGGCACATCGCCGGCAGCAGCACGCAGGGCCGCCACCAGATCGTCGCTGGTGATGGGTGCCGCAACCTCCCGGCCGGCAATGTCAAACACCGGAATGCGGTAGCGATAGCGCGCGTAAACCACCGGGTCCGCCATGATATCCACCTCGCTCAGGCGGTGCGGATAGCGGGGCTGCAAAGCGGCCAGCAGCGCCTTCGCTGCGGTGCAAAGCGGGCAATCTTCTTTGGTGTACAGCGTTACGTTGATCATGGGCCAATCTTACCGGGTTGGCCGCCAGATTCCAAGCAATAGCGGCCACAAAAGGGACAAAGAAACAGGTGGTGGTTGGGACCTCCCAACCACCACCTGTCGTGGGTTTTCGTCTAGTGCGCCAGGAGCCTGGCGTCAGGACACGGGGAATACCGCCCCGGCCGGGGGCGACGCCACCGGCTTCAGCAGCGCCTCGCTCACCGCCCACAACTGCTGCTGCGCTGCTTCGTCATAGGCATAGTCCACGGCGCGTACCGGCTGCTTCTTGACAAAGTATTGGCCGGTCACCCCCGCCACTTCCGGTGAAGAAGCCAGATAGATCGACGTTGCCGCCCCCTCCTCCTCGTTCAGGGCAAAGCGCTGCACCAGCGGCATGAACAGGCTGTTCATCAGGCCATTGTTGTTGCGCCCAAAATTGGTGCGCACAAAGCCGGGATGCAGCGCGTTCACCGTAACGCCCGTGCCAGCCAGCCGGCGCGCCAGTTCAAAGGTGAACATGATGTTCATCAATTTCGATTCGCCGTAGGTGCCAAAACCACTGTAACGCTTCTTCCGCTGCAAGTCGCCAAAGTTAACCGGCCGGGAGCGGTGCGCATCGGAAGAAACATTGACAATTCGGGCCGGGGCGCTGGCCAACAGCAGATCCAGCAGCAGGCTGGTCAACAAGAAATAGCCCATGTGGTTCAGGGCCAGGGTCATTTCCAGGCCATCCACGCTTTCCTGACGCTTCTGCAGGTAAGCGCCGGCATTATTCACCAACACATCCAGCCGATCATAGGTCGCCTTAAACTCGGCCGCAAAACGATGGATATCCGCCTGCGCCGAGAGATCGCACAGCATCAGGCGCACATCTGCCTGGCTAACCTGCTGCTTGATCTCCGCCAGGGCGGCCTCGCCCCGTTCGCGGCTGCGGACAACCATGACGACAGTAGCCCCCATGGCGGCCAGCTCGCGAGCGGTAACTTTTCCAATTCCGGAATTGGCCCCAGTGACCATGATCACCTGGCCGGTAAGATTTGGTACCATTTTCAAACACACTCCATAAAAGATTTCAACTGCAATGCCCGTGGCGGACCCAACCCGGCCGGGACCGCCAGTCAGGCCACCGCCGCGGCCTCCTGGTTAAGCTCGTCAACCAGGGCCAGAATCTCGTCATTGGCCGGAATATCACTCATGTTATGGCCATAATGAACATAGCGGGCCACCCCTTCCCGGTCCACCAGCACCTGCGCCGGCATCCGGCCCAGCTTAAAGAGGTTCACTTCCTGGCCATAACGTTTCAGCACACTGGCTTTGGGATCAGGCAGACCGAGGAAGGGCAGGTCGTTCTCCGTGAAATAGGTTGTGAACCGGGCACTATTCTCCGGACCAATAACCAGAATAACGGTGTTGCGGGCCACAAATTTATCATAATCCTGGCGCAACTGCGCCATATGCGCGCGGCAGAACGGTCAGGTAAAGCCGCGGTTAAAAACCAGCAGCACGTTCAGCTTGCCGCGGAACTGCCCCAGCGCCACGTGCTGGCCGCGATAGTCGGTCAGCGTGAAGTCGGGGGCGGGCTGGTTAAGGGTGATCTTGCTCATGATACGCTCCTGTCTGGCAAAGGGAAATCGGGTGTCAATGGCTCGCCGACGGCCGGGGCGCGCCGCCTGGCGCGGCGGCCATACCACAAAACACGCACAAAGAGTCCCGGCCGGAACAAACTACTGGCTGGGCGCAGCAGGTGCTGCACCTCCACAAACGCATTCTGTACCGGCCGGCTCAGAGCAACCACATTCAGCAGCCGGTCCAGGTACCAATGGCTAAAGCGGGTGGCCACGCTCCCCGGCCGGTCATCCGCCTCATCCTGCCAGGGGTAGTCGGCCCCGGTAGCCAGCAGCCAGGCCGGCTCTACCAGCCGCGGCAGCGCCCGCTGGAAGCGCCAGGCCAACCCATCCAACGATTGGCCTGCCCCGGCCACCATATGGCCCAAAGACTCCGCCTCCAAAGCGGCCACCGACATACCCTGGCCATAAACCGGGTTAAAACCACACACCGCGTCGCCCAGGATCACCAGGCGGTCGGGCCAGCGCGAAAGCTGCTCGTAATGGCGCATCCGGTTTTCGGTGCGCCGGTAGCCAATTACGCCCGAAATGGGGCTGGCCTGGGCGACCAGGGCGGGCAGCACCGGATCAACCGTGCCGAGAAAGGCATTGAAACCCGCTTCGTCTGTCGGTGGGTAATCATGCTTCAGCCCGGCAACCATCACCATCCAGACGTCGTTCTCTTCTTCATAAATCAACGCCTGCCGGGTCTTGTCCGGCGGTTCGGCTCCAATGGCCAAGACGCGCCAGTCCCCCGGCCGGGGCATGGGCAAACGGTAGCGGCGGCCAGCATAGCCGGCGTGGGCGTCCACCACCGTCTCCGCCGGTCGCTCGTAGCCAATCGCCGCCAGCCAATCGGGGGCACGGGAAGAGCGCCCAGAAGCATCGACCACCAGATCGGCCGCCAGACTACCCGGCCGGGTCTCACCCCCCCCTTCTGGCTGGCGCCACTTAAGGGTTACGCCGCTGACGCGCACCCCGGCCGGGTCGGTCATCAACCCGGTCACCGTCGCGCCGCTCAGCAGGCGGACCTTGGGCTGTCGCAGCAGTTGGCGACGCAGCTTATCTTCCAGCAGGATGCGGCTGCACGCAAAGCTCTTGTAAGCCGATGGGTAGCGCGGCATCCAGTGACCGCGAATTTTGGCTCGCGTGTCCTGCACCAGGTCCAGTTGCGGCACACCGGCGGCCCGCAGTTCACCTTCCAGGTCCGGGAAAAGGCGGGCCATAATCTGCGCGCCGCGCATGAGCAGCACGTGCACCTGGCGGTCCTGGGGCACCCCCGGCCGGGAAGCCGGACTCTGCGGCAGTTGGTCACGCTCCACGAGGATCACTTCGTCAAAATGGTCACACAGCGCGCGTGCCGCCAGGATGCCGCTGATGCTGGCCCCAATGACCAGCGCCTGCCGCCCTGCACCTGCTTTGCTGCTGTCCTGCTGGTTACCGTTCATCTACCTGAAGCTCCTGCCTGGGGTCACCCGGCCGGGTGCCTCAGGCGAAATTTGCGGAGGGTGAGTGCATACGACCTGCTAAGAGAATAGCATAGTCGCAGATTTTGTCAAGCAATTGCACCATATTTCTTTGCAAAACATAGACAAACTGCACCTGCCCGGCCGGGGAACGGTCCACTTCCCAGACAAAAACGCGCCGCGAGTCACTTGATTCGCGGCGCGTTGTCCAGGTTTAGGCCGGAACGCCGGCATAATGCTAACCCTAGCGCCAGTCCATCTGCAGCTTTTCCCGGCCGTGGATCTGCTTGTCAGCCGCGATGGCCGCAATAACCCCGTCGGCGGCCGCAATAACCGCCTGCTTCACGTGGGTGCACAGGAGATCGCCTACGGCAAAGACCCCGGGAATGGCGGTCTGCATTTCGCGGTCCACCGACAGGCAGCCCTCCGCCGTGGTTTCCAGTTGGGCCATCAGGTAATCGGTGATCGGCAGGCCGCCTTGCAGGTACACAAACGCCCCAGAAACCGGCAGCACCTCCTCCGCCCCATGGCGCGGTTTCACCCGCACACCGCTGACCCTATCCGCCCCCGCTACCGCCCGCAGCCGCGTGCCCAGGCGCACTTCGATTTTCGGCTGCTGCTGCACCGCAGCGATCAGCGCCGGCTGGGCCTTCAGTTCGGGCGTGGGCACAATCAGGTACAGGTGACGCACAAACTTGGTCAGGAAGAGAGCCTCTTCCAGCGCCTCGTCGTTGTTGCCCACGACCGCCACATCCTGATCACGAAAGAAGGCCCCGTCGCAGGTGGCACAGTAGCTAACGCCGCGTCCCAGCAGCTCCATCTCGCCCGGCACCACCTGAGTGCGCCCCATGGAGCCGGTGGCCAGGATCAGTGCCCTGGCATAGAAGGTGCTGGTCCCGGCCATGACCATCTTGGGTTCGCTGGTCAGGTCAACGCCCACCACTTTGTCGGTGAGAAAGGTCGCGCCAAAGGATTCTGCCTGCTGGCGCATGATGGCTACCAGCTCAGCCCCGGTCACCGGGCCGGGCACGCCAGGATAGTTGCTGATTTTGCCGGTGATGCCCAGTGCCCCGGCTGTTAGCCCCTTGTCCAGGACCAGGGTGCGCAGCTCGGCACGGGCAGCATAGATGGCGGCAGACGCCCCGGCCGGGCCGCCGCCAATAATAATCACGTCATAGACATTGTCGTTCTGACCCAGGCTCGACAAGCCCAGGTTCAAATCCAGACCAAAAGACATCGCTCACAGCTTCCTTCGCCGCTCAGGCCGCCTGGCGCACCGCTTCCTGCACCTTGGCCATCAGCATCGCCTCAGGCGCAGCACCTTCCAGATGCACCGTCTCGTTGATCACCGTGCGCGGCACGCCCTGCACCTGATAGCGCGTTGAGAGGTGCGGGAACTCAATTGCCTCAACCATGTCCGCCTGAATCAGATCGCTCTCCAGTGCCAACTGGTGCGCCAGGCGCACCGCCTGCGGGCAGTAGGGACAGGTTGGCGTAACAAACACCTGCAAATGGAGCGGTGTCTGCAAATCGGCCACCATCGCCTTGGCCTGGTCCGAGAGACCAGACTCGCCCGACGACACCATTACAATGTCGTGCACGAGGGAGCTGAACTCGTAGCCCGAAGGAATGCCATAGTAGCGAATGCCATAGTCGGTGGGGTTCTCGTCCCCGCGCAGCATGCTAATGGCCGGAATCTTGTCGATACCGTAAGCTTCGGCCTGGTCGGCATCGCTCACAAAATCATAGACGGCCAGGTTGATCTTGCCCGACAGTTCGGCCAGCTCCTCAGCGATCTGGCGCGTCTCGCGGCAGTATTGGCATTCCATCTCCTGGGTAAAAACGGCCAGCGTCACCGGCTCGTCCAGGGCAGCAAACTGTTGTCTTAGCGCATTGCGGTCTTCTTCACGCAGCAAAGCCATAATATTCTCTCCTTGGTGCCACCCCCGGCCGGGTTGACCGCAGGTGGCATAGTCAGTAAGGTTATGCCCTCAAGCTTACCGGCGGCGCATAAACAACGAGTAAGAGGCGTGTAATGATTGTGTAAGGGCTGCTGCCCCACCGCAAACACCGCCGCCGCGCTGACAGCCACGGCCATAGGCAGTATAATGCAAGGTAGACCATCCCACCTTCTCACGACCGTGCAAGGAGCGAACAATGACCGAGCGTTTTGATTTTGGCGGTGATTTCGTCTGGTATCCCACGCCGGCTTACACCGAGCGCAGTCACCTGAAGCGGTTCATGGCGCGGCACAACCTGGCCAGCCTGGCCGAACTGCAAGCGCGCTCAACCACCGACATCGCCTGGTTCACCGACGCCGTCCTCAACTACCTGGACATCCAGTTCCAAAAGCCCTACCACCAGGTGTTAGACCTGTCGGCCGGCATTGAGCGGCCGCGCTGGTGTGTGGACGGCCAGCTGAACATCGCTACCAACTGCGTAGACAAATGGGCCGCCAATCCGGCCACCCGTGACCGGCCGGCCATCCTGTGGGAAGGGGAAGAGGGACAAACGGCGCGCCTGAGCTACGGCGAACTGGCCGCCGACGTAAATCGCTGCGTGAACGCGCTGCGCGGCCTGGGGCTGGGTCCGGGCGACGGCATTGGCATCCACATGCCCATGACGCCAGAGATTTGCGTGGCCCTGCTGGCCATTGCCAAACTGGGCGGCATCATCATCCCCCTCTTCTCCGGCTTTGGCGCGGGGGCCATCAGCGCCCGCCTCAATGATCCCGGCGCGAAGGCTATCTTCACCGCCGACGGCATGTTCCGGCGGGGTAAGATCGTGCCCCTGAAACAAACAGCCGACGAAGCGGCCCAAGAGGTACCCACCCTGGCACACATGATTGTGCTGCGGCGCACCGGGCACGGGGTGGCCATGCAGCCCGGCCGGGACCACGACTGGCACCAACTGCTGGCCGGCCAGCCCGCCACCGCCGAACCCGCCCCCACCAGCGCCGAAGATGTGCTCATGATCATCTACACCTCCGGCACCACCGGCAAGCCCAAGGGCACCGTCCACACCCACTGCGGCTTTCCCATCAAGTCCGCCCAGGACATGGCCTTTGGCACCGACGTCCATGCCGGCGACGTCATTCACTGGGTCACTGACATGGGCTGGATGATGGGACCGTGGCTCATCTTTGGGGCCACGCTGCTGGGGGCCACCTGCTTCCTGTTTGATGGCGCGCCCAACTACCCGGCCGGGGACCGCCTGTGGGCCATGGTCGAGCGCCACCGCGTAAACCAGTTGGGCATCTCCCCCACCCTGGTGCGCGCCCTCATCCCCGAAGGAGACGAGATGGTCACCCGCCATGACCTCTCTTGCCTGCACCTCTTCGCCTCCACCGGCGAGCCGTGGAACCCCGCTCCCTGGCTGTGGCTCTACAACGTCGTCGGCAAAGGGCAGCGCCCCATCATCAACTACTCCGGCGGCACCGAGATCGGCGGTGGCATTGTCATGGGCAACCCGCTGCAGCCGCTAAAACCGGCCGCCTTCTCCGGCCCCTGCCCCGGCATCGCCGCCGACGTCGTTGACAGCGACGGCCACTCCATCCGCAACCAGGTCGGCGAACTGGTCATCCGCGCCCCCTGGATTGGCATGACCCGCGGCTTCTGGCAAGATGAGCAGCGCTACCTGGACGCCTACTGGTCACGCTTCCCCGGCGTTTGGGTACACGGCGACTGGGCCGCCATCGACGAAGATGGCCAGTGGTACATCCTGGGCCGCTCCGACGATACGGTGAAGGTGGCCGGCAAGCGGCTGGGACCGGCGGAAATGGAATCGATTCTGGTAGACCATCCCGCCGTGGCCGAGGCCGCGGTCATTGGCATCCCCGACGCGGTCAAGGGCAGCGCCGTCGTCTGCTTCTGCGTGCTCTTCCCCGGCCACACCGCCAGCGACGCACTGCGCGCTGAGCTGCAAGCCAAAGTGGCCGGCGAAATGGGCAAGCCGCTGCAGCCCAAAGAGATCTGGTTTGTCAGCGACCTGCCCAAAACCCGCAGCGCCAAGGTCATGCGGCGCATCATCCGCAGCGCCTACCTGGGCGAAAATCCCGGCGACACCTCCAGCCTCCTCAACCCCGACGCCGTAGCCGAAATCCGGCAGGCCCGCTAGCGCGCCCGCCAACCGTTTCGCGATTATCCCCAGCGATGGTATCATCGCCGCCAACATCATGCGGGCGGCAGCCCGGCCGGAACAACCGGGCCATGCACCGGTGCATGGCCGTGAATTAGCCGGCACGCCAGCAACTGACCACAAAAAAGGAACAACTGATGACCAAAGAAGACCTGATAGTAGCTAATAACGTCGTCGTAAGCCTGGGATACATGCTGCAGCTAGAGGATGGCGAGCTGGTTGACCAGTCAGCCGAAGGCCAGCCATTGGTTTACCTGCATGGCAACGGCCAACTCATCCCCGGCCTGGAGAATGCGCTGTATGGCCTGGCGGTGGGGGATGAAAAGCAGGTGGAAGTGCTGCCCTCCGAAGGGTATGGCGAGCGAGACGAGGGAAATTTCCAGTTGGTGCCACACAGCGCCTTCCCAGACAACCTGAAGCTTGAGGAAGGTATGCCCCTGCAAATGCGGGACAGCCAGAGCGGCCAGGTCTTTGGGGCTACGGTGGCCGACATCAACGAAGCCGGCGTGCTGCTGGACTTCAACCACCCGTTGGCCGGTGAGAAGCTGTACTTCAGCGTGAAGGTGGAGGGGCTGCGCCAGGCCACAGACGAGGAGATCGCCCACCAACACGTCCACTAACGCCGGCCCTGACCGCCTGGTACTCCCTGGCCCAAAGACGGACGGCTGATTGTGCGGGTTGCGCAATCAGCCGTTTTTTGTGCTGGCGCAGCCCCCGGCCGGGGGCTAAAGCGGGCGGTTAAAGCGCGGCGGGCGTTTCTCCAGAAAGGCATCCAGCGCTTCGCGGTGGTTGGGTTCGTTCCAGAGCTGGTTGAACAACTGGGCTTCGTAGGCATTGGTCTCCGGCAGGGAGAGCTGCCCGGCCGCGTGCGTGAGCAGTTTCAGCGCGGCCAGGGCGTCTTGGGGCAGGGCGGCCAGCTCAGCCGCCCAGGCGCGGGCCGCGGCCAGCGTCTGTTCCCCGGCCGGGACCACCCGCTGCACCAGGCCAATCTGCTGCGCTTCGGTGGCGGTTAGCACCCGGCCGGTTAACAGCAGCTCCAGCGCCCGGCTTTGCCCCAGCAGGCGCACCAGGCGGCCCGTTCCGCCCCAGCCCGTGGTTAGCCCGTTGCGCACCTGCGCAAAGCCCAGCCGGGCATGCGCCGCCGCCAGCCGCAGGTCACAGGCCGTCACAATCTCACAGCCGCCGCCAAACGCATCCCCGTTTATGGCCGCAATCACCGGCAGCGGCAGTGCCTGCAACTGCGCCAGCGCCGCGCTCATGGTGCGGTTTAGCCGCTCCGCCGCCGCCTTCTCCGGGTGGCGTGCCAACTCGCGCAAATCACCGCCGGAGACAAACGCCTGGTCACCCGCGCCGGTGATGATGAGCACACGCAGGGCCGGGTCACCGGCAGCCGCCGCGACCGCTGCCGCAAATTCTACCTGCGCCTGCCAGTTCAACGCGTTGCGAGCTTCCGGCCGGGTCACCTGCAGCACGCCAATGCCCTCCGTTACCTGGTATTCAGTCACGTTTTTCATGCGGCATAGTTTAGCAGACCCGCCCGGCCGGGTGTAATTTGTGCGCTGTGACCATCTTGGGCGCGCTGGTCTTGCCACCCGCGCGCGCCTGCTCTAACATACGTTCCGACGCCTAGCGACCATCACCGCTGGCGAGGATGGCAACAGGTAGAGGCGATGAACGAAGCGCAAGCAGATGGGGTACCGGGCTGGCTGAAGCTGGCTGGCGGCTTGCTGCTGCTGCTGGGGCTGCTGGGCGTGGCGCTGGTGGCCAGCGGCCTGTTTGACCCCCGGCCGGGTACCGATTTCGGCCCCGTCCTGACTCCCGGCCGGGTCGCCATCCCGGCCGGGGCAGCGCAAACCACCTGGCTCACCAATACCCTGCCCCTGGACCAACCCTTCAGCCTCCGCCTGACCGCTGCCCTGGCCGCCGGCGAAGCGGACAGCGGCTACGGCATAGCCTTGGGCAGCCCGGCCAGCGAATGGGTGGTGGCCCTCTCCCCGCTGGGCTACGTGGCCATCTGGCAAACGGTCGCTGGCCAGCGGGAGGAGGTTCTGCCCTGGCAGACCTGGCCCCATGCCCGGCCGGGCACAGCCAGCAACGAGTTCCAACTGGACGTGCAAGCCGGGCAAATGACGGTGCGGATCAACCGGGAATGGCTGTGGCAGGGGGTGTGGCCCCCGGCCGGGCTGCCGGCCAGCGGACAGGTTGGGCTGTACGCCCAGAGCTTCGGCGACAGCGCCGCTTTCGATTTCCTGGCGCTGCAATTGGCGGGCGGCCTGCCTAACTAGCCAGGGCAGCCAGTGCGGCCGCGCCGGGGCCATAGATGATCTCATTGGCCCCCAGGAAGCTGGCCAGTTCGCTGATGGCGGCGCACACCGCCCGGCCGGGGCCGGCCCAATCCACCCCCGCCTCGGTGTACGCCGCGTTCACGTGCAGCCGGCCCGTCTTGCGGTCCATCTTGGGATCCAGCCGCCCAATCAGCCGGTCGCCGTGCAGAATAGGCAGCACGTAGTAGCCATATTGCCGCCTGGCCGCCGGCACATAAATCTCCACCCGGTAATAGAAATCAAACAACTGCTCGGTGCGCTTGCGGTCGCAGATCAGGTTATCAAATGGGGAGAGGAGCGTTGTTTGCGGCTGCCATTCGCCGGCACGCAGGCGGGCAAGCTGCGGCAGGGCATCGGCATGGATGTACCACGTTTCCGGCCATGGCCCATCCTCAGTCATGATTTGCACCGGCCGGATGCGCCCTTGCTGCTGCAAGGCGGCCAACGCGCCCGGTAGATCGGGATAACCGCCGCGCAGGAAATGTTCCTTGATCTGCTGCGCCGTGGCTACCCCCAGGGCACGCAGCGCATGTTCGGCCCCCTGGGTGCTCACCCCGGCCGGGGGCAAACTGCGCCGCGGCGTCCAGTCCGGCAGCCAGCGCTCGGCCAGGTCCCATTGGCGGCCATTGCCATTACGCCCGGCCACCGCCAGCACCCCCTCGGTCCACAACACGTCCAGCATCCGGGGCACGTTGCGCCCGTTGGTCCAGCCGGTCGACTGCCACGCCTTGTCCGACAGGTCTTCAATAGCCGCCGAGGCCAGCGGGCCGTCCGCTTCCAGGCGCTGCAAAACATGTTCGCGCAGCCCCTGGTTCTCGGCCAGCCAGTGGAAAGTGCGAATGTGGCGGCTGTGGCCGGCGGCGTACTGCTCCATGTGGTAGCGGAAGATGGGGTAATCCTCGGTGAGGACGATGGAGGCAGCGTGGGCCCAATACTCAAAGAGCTGCCGGCTCTCCCAGCGCAGGAAATCTAGCCCGGCCGGGTCAAAATTCCCCAGCCGGCTCCACAACACCAGCAGATGGGTGCGCTCGACGGCGCGGATGGGGTCTAGTTGCAGGCAGCGAATGGCGCGCAGCAGGGCCAGGATGTCATTGGGGGTGGTCGCCGGCCCCGGCCGGGGGGCAGTTAGCTGCTGCTGCACAATCGCCAGCCGGCGCGCTTCGGCCAGGGTAATAGCAACGGGGGACATGTCAGCCATAGGCATCTCCGGTCAGGCAGCCATCAGGCCACCACAATCTGCTCGTCCCGCACGTCCACCCTGGCCAGGCTGATGATGGGCACTTGCAGCGGCGTAAGCAGTTCCCGGCCGGTCTCAAACACCTTCTCCACCACGCAGCCAATGCCGCACAGCACCGCCCCGCTGGCGGCAATGAGCCGGGCCAACGCCTCGATGGTGTGTCCCTTGGCCAGGAAATCGTCGATGAGCAGCACGCGGTCAGCCAGGCCCAGATATTCGGGCGAGATCATCAATTGCACAATGCCGCCCTTGGTCCGGCTGGGCGCTTCGGCAGTGAAGACCCCATTGGCCATGGTCACCGGCCGGTGCTTGCGTGCATACACCAGCGGCACGCCCAGCACATGCGCCGTGGCAAACGCCGGGGCAATGCCGCTCACCTCGGCCGTCACCACCTTGGTGATACCCACCACCCCGGCCGCGCTAAATGCCTCGGCAAACGCCTGCCCCATCCCCATGGTCAACGTCGGGTCAATCTGGTGGTTGATAAACCCATCCACCTTGATAATGCCGCGCCCCAAATAAACGGCCTCGGCCTGAATACGCTCAATCAAAGCTTGCATCGCAACCTCGCTGCCAAACACAAACAACCCACAAAACACAACACACCCTCACCCCTTCAACTCCAACCAATTCCCCCCCGTACTGGCCTCCACCTTCAAGGGCACATCCAGCTTAAAGGCGCCAGACATCGTCGTCATCACCAGGGGCTTGACCTCGGCCACCTCTTCCTCCGGCAGCTCCAGCAGCAGCTCGTCGTGCACCTGCAAAATCATACGCGCCCGGTAACCGGCCAGCAGCGCTTCATGCAGCCGGATCATGGCCAGCTTGATGATGTCGGCCGCCGTGCCCTGGATGGGATGGTTGATGGCTTCGCGCTCGGCGCGGCTGATGGCCTCGCGGTTGGCCGCACCCTTCACCTGAAAAACGGGGAAGTAGCGCCGCCGCCCCAGCAGCGTCTCCACGTACCCCTGCTTGCGGGCCAGCGCCTTGGTGTTGTCCAGGTATTCGCGCACGCCGGGCAGCCGCTCGAAGTAGGCTTTGATGTAGTTCTCCGCCTCGGCCAGGGTCAGTTCAGAATCGCGGGACAGCCGGTAAGCGCCCATGCCATACATCAGGCCAAAGTTAACTGCTTTGGCAAAGCGACGCTGATTGTAGGTCACTTCTTCGGGCGGGATGTGGTACACGGCGGCGGCGGTGGTACGGTGAATATCCTGGTCGGCCCAGAACGCCTCCAACAGCGTCTGGTCCTGGCTGACGTGGGCCAGGATGCGCAGCTCTACCTGCGAATAGTCGGCAGCCAGGAAGACCCACCCCGGCCGGGCCACAAACCCCCGCCGGATCTGCTGCCCCACCTCAGTACGAATGGGGATATTCTGCAAATTGGGCGCCTCACTGGCCAGCCGCCCGGTTACCGAGCCGGTCTGGTTAAAGCGGGTGTGGATCCGGCCGGTGGTGGGGTTCACCATCTCCGGCAGCGAATCCACGTACGTACTCTTGAGCTTATTCAGCTCACGATACTCCACCACCCGGTGGACAATCCCCAGCTCATCATTGGGCAGCAGACCCTCCAGCACGTCAGACGCGGTCGAGTAATAGCCGCTCTTGGTACGCCGCAGCCGCTCATGGGGCATATTCAGCTCTTTGAACAACACGTCGCTTAACTGCTGGGTAGAGTTGATGTTGAAAGGATGGCCAGCAATGTCATAGATCTCCCCTTCCAACTGGGCAATGCGGGCCGCCAACTCCCCCGACATCTGGTGGAAAAAGGGCACATCCACCCCCACGCCCACCTGCTCCATGTCCGACAAGACCGGCATCAACTGCATCTCCATAGCCATCAGGTCGGCCAGCCCTTTTTCGGCCAGCTCTTTTTGCAGCGGCGCGACCAGGCGCAGAGTCATGTCGGCATCGGCTGCGCCATAAGGAGCGGCATCGGCGATGGGCACTTCGGCAAAGGAGCGCTGTTTGGCCCCAGAGCCGATCAGGTCGCTGATCTCGGTCATCTGGATGCCTAGCCGGTGCCCGGCCAACCCTTTTAGCCCTTTGAACTTGCTGGCCGGGTTGGTCAGCCACTCGGCAATCATCGTATCGAAGGTAACGGGGGTCACGCGCACCCCGTAGCGATCCAGGATGGTGTAGTCATACTTGGCGTTGTGGGCCACTTTAGGAATGTTGGGGTTGGTCAGCCCCGGCCGGATAGCCTCCAACACCTGGTCCAGCGGCAACTGACCCTCGGCCAGGCGTGGTTCGGACGCGAACAGCGACATCTGCCCGCTTTGCGCCTGGGCCGGCTGGGCCAGGTGGCCCACCGGGATGTAGTAGCTCACCGGTGGCTCGGTGCACAGGCAAATGCCCACCAGTTCGGCTACCATCTTGTCCAGCCCAGTCGTTTCCACGTCGAAGCTGATCATCGTCGCCTTATCCAGCAGCCTGGCCAGCTCGCGCAGCCCGGCCGGGGTATTGACCAACACCGGCTGCGTCAGCACCGGCCGGGGGCCGCTCTTGCGCTCTTCCACTTGCTCGGCCACCCGGCCGGTGAGCGTGCGGAACTCCAGCGTGCGGAACAGCGCCAGCACCTGCTCTGCGTCAAACTCCTGGGCCACACACGCCGCCAGGTCCAGATGGATAGGAGCATCGGTCACGATCTTGGCCAGTCTGTAGCTCAGGTAGGCCATCTCCTTCTCCGCCGCCAGCTTGCTGCGGAAACGAGAAGGCACCTCCTCCAGGTGCTCATAAATGCCGTCCAACGTGCCATACTGCTGTAACAAACCGGTGGCCGTCTTCTCGCCCACCCCCTTTACACCAGGGATATTGTCACTGCTGTCACCCATCAGCGCCTTCAGGTCTACGATTTGCGCCGGCTTCAGTCCATATTTCGCTTCCACGGCGGCCACGTCAAACAGCGCGGGCTGGCGATCGTACCGGCCGGGGGGCAGTTCCACCAGCGTATTCTCATCCACCAGTTGCAGCAAATCCCGGTCACCGGTGATGATGTGCACGGGCACCTGCTGCGCCGCCGCCTGCCGGGCCACCGTGCCCAAGACATCATCCGCCTCATACCCATCCAGGTCAAGAATAGGGATGTTGAACGTGTGCACCACTTCGCGAATACGCTCAATTTGCACCCGCAGCTCCTCCGGCATCTTTTCGCGCGTGCCCTTATACTCGGCAAACAGCGCATCGCGGAAGGTCGCGCCCAGGTCAAAGCTTACCGCCAGGTAATAGGGCGGGTCATCGCCGTAGATCAGGTCCAGCAGCGTGCGGGTGAAACCGTAGGTGGCATTCGTTGGCTCGCCTAGCTTGGTGGTAAATGCCTCTAGCGGTAGGGCGTAGAAGACACGGTAGGCCAGGGCGTGGCCATCGATAAGCACTAGTCTTTTGGTGGTCATGGTGTGTCCTTTCGCATCCAGTCCGCAGGTGCGGCATGGCCGGGTAGACAGACCGGCAGACTGCCGGGCGGCCGGCCCCTACGACCAGAATTCACGCAAATTGTCGAAGATTAGAAAGCCGCCGAGCAGCAAGACGCCCAACAGCGTCAGCTCCCAGAAGTATTCGTAGATGATGACCAGCGCCGCCAGGAAGGCCAGGATGCCCGTCGCCGTGACGATCAGCTTCTCCAGCCGGCGGCGGAAGGCCGCCTCGATGGTCAACAGCAGGAGCAGCAGCGCCCCCAGCCCCACATCCAGCGAGTCACGGGCCAGCAGGAACAGCAGCACGAAGATGATGAGGAAGAGACCGGTGCTGATGGCCGCCCACCCCTCGGCAAAGCGACTCAGGCCCAACGGGCTGGATGGCTGGTGCGCGCGCCGGATATGTTTGCGCAGGGAGCGCGGGTCCTGCTGGCCGGTTTTCACCAGATCGGCGTGCTGGCGCAGCGCATCCAGCAGGGCCTCATTCTCGGCATAGGTGGCCCGCAGGCGATCGGTGGCCTGAATCGCCTCGTCCAGCCGCTGGCGTTCCAACCGGCCGCGGGTCTGCAAATGGGGCTGGCTTTCCATGGCGGCCAGCTCCACCCCCAGGGTGACAATGGCCTCGCTCCTGGCGGCGATGTCCGCCGCCAACTGCGCCTGCTCGTCCAGCAATGCCTCACGGCGGGCCAGCAGCCGCTGGACCGCTTCTGCAGGTGGTGGCACTTTGTCCAGCCCGGCCCAACCCAGAGGGTCATACCAGGCGCGGCGCACGGAACCATCGCGATTGTAACGCGGCCCGGCCGGGGCGTCTTCACCGGAAAGCGGATCGCGCGCATAGAGGCCAAACAGGCCGCGATAATGCAGCACCCAGCCCGGCTCCGGCTGCAGCAGCTCCGGCTCACTCCACAAAATGCGCTGCGGTTTGCTGTGCAAAAAGCGCGTCTCCGCGCTCCCGGAAGCCATGGCAGAGCCAATAACCACACCATCACCACGAGCATAGTCCACAAATGGCACCCGAAAAACGTTCAGGTGGGTCTGCTCCAGCTCATGCTCCTCTTTGAGCTGGTAGCGGCGCAGCAGCTTCGCCCAGCTTGTTTGCAGCCGGTCAGTCAGGTCGACCAGCGGCCGCAGGAACGGCAATTCCAATTCGGCCAGGTAATCGCCCGGCCGGAAGTAGCTGGCATGAGAGCCTGCCCCGGCGTAAATCACCGGGTGGCTGCCATTCTTGTGCCACTTGGGATCATCCCAGTGGCGGCGCAGATCGTCGCCAGAAAAATCGTGCGAGGCGTAGGCCACCCACAGCGGGCGCAGGTCCGGCCGGGGATTAGCCGGATCGGGCGTGCTGCCTGGGTCTGAGGATACTGGTGCCAGGTAAACACACACCATCTCCCAATCCGCCTCGTGGTCATTGGCCCCAAAAAAGCCGGAACGCCAGTTGTTGAAGGCGTAAAAGAACCAGTATTGCAGCACCACCCAACCATTTTGTTCAACTACGCGGCCATAATAGGTGTGGTGTGGGTCGCCGGCCATCAACTGCTGGTAGGCCAGCACCGCCGCCGCGGCTGTGTCACCGGGCACCCGGCCGCGGGCAAAAAGGGTCACCTCAAACAGGGCATCCAGCAGGCGGGAACCAAAACCAACGCGGGCCAACCGCCCCCGGCCGGCGCGGAATTCACGCCGCACAAATCCTTCGCGCAGCCGGTGGGCGGCCAGGTCGGCCAGGTTCAGCGGCTCGATGTAGCGCAAAAAATGGACCGCGCCAAAAGCTGCCTGGCGCGGCTGGGCCAGCACGTCCAGCGTCAGCTCGCCCTGGGGAACGAGCAGCTCCGGTTCCCGGCCGGGGTGCTGCACCCACAAGCTGCACTCCCGAATATACGCCTCAACGGACATCGGCAAAAAAGACTCGCCCTGGTTATATCGAACCTCCGGCTCGTAATAACGCAGCAGGCGCAAGACCAGGTCCTCCGGCATCTCGCTCATGACTGGCCCTCCTGGCCGGCCCCGGCCGGGTTCCGAAACACCTGGCGCACATCCCCCAGGTTCAGATAGAGCACCAACACGATACTGAACAGCATGAGCAGGTATAGGCCCGTGTTCTCCGGCCGGTAGCGCGCATACACCACCAGGCCCAGCAGCAAGAACAATCCCTGCACCAGCATCGCTTCCAACCAGGCCGGCGGGCGCAGCAGCGCAAACCCAATCGCCGCAATCAGCCCCAACACCCCCAATGCCAGCATGGCAATCTCCGACACATAAGTCAGCCACAGCACCAACGGCAGCAGCGACCAATCAATGGCCAGCACCGGCAAAGTCACATAGATGAACGCTTGCAGCAGCAGCAGCAGGGTCAGCAGTCGCACCGGCCACGGGGCACGCCGGGTCAGTCGCCGGGCCTGGGCCTGGCTAATTCGGGGCAAAGGAGGGCTGTTTTCAACCTGGGGCATGGTTTCCTCGCACTTAGGGTTCGCTCACAAACAGCTTCTGTTCAGAAAACGAACCCCAAGACTTGACCGCCAACCAAAACTCAAAAATTGAAAACGGTCAAGCTCTTAGACGGTCCGCCACCGGCACCGTGGATGCCATGATACTGCCCCGCGTGCTTCTTGACAACAAACAGACGGTGGGGAGAATAACCGGCACGCAGTTCGTGCCACCAGCCTGTGTCGTGCCGCCGGCGGCGCGAAAAAGACCGCACAAGGAGATTCAGAATGGCAGAACAAATCGGCTTCATTGGCCTGGGCATCATGGGGCGCGGCATGGTCCGCAACCTGCTGCGGGCCGGCTTTGCCGTGCGGGTATGGAACCGCACCGCGGCCAAAATGACGGAATTCGTCCCGGCCGGGGCGACCACCGCCACCTCCCCCGCCGACCTGGCCCGCCAATGCGACATCATCATCATTTGCGTCAGCGACACGCCTGATGTGCAAGCCGTGATTCTGGGCGAACATGGCGTGCTGGCCGGCGCCCCGGCCGGGGCGTTGGTCATCGACATGAGCACCATCAGCCCCCAGGTTACCCGCCAACTGGCCGCGGCACTGGCCCAAAAAGGGGTACACATGCTCGATGCTCCCATCAGCGGCGGCAGCGAGGGGGCCGCACGGGGCACGCTCAGCATCATGGTCGGCGGCCAGGCCGACCAGGTAGCCCGGGCCATGCCCCTGTTCCAGGCCATGGGCAAAGCCATCACCCATGTAGGCGATCATGGAACCGGGCAGACTGTGAAGCTGGTCAACCAAATTCTGGTGGTCGTCAACATGCTGGCCGTAAGCGAGGCGCTCCTCTTTGCCCAGGCCGGCGGCCTGGACCTATCCAAAGCACTGGAAGCGGTTAGCCAGGGAGCCGCCGGCAGTTGGATGCTTAGCAACCGCGGTCCTCAGGTCATTGCGCGGGACTGGCGGCCGGGCTTCACCGTCGATTTGCAGCAAAAAGATCTGCGCCTGGTGCTGCAAGCCGCCGACCAGATGGGGATTCCCCTGTTGGGCACCAGCACCGTCTTCCAACTTTATCGCACCCTGCAAGCGCGTGACCTGGGCAGCGACGGCAACCATGCGCTGGCCAAAGCGCTGGAGCAGTTGGCCGGGCTGGAGATTGGGCGCGATGCCTGATTTGTGCTGCGTTGCGCCTGCTGCTGATTGCGCATGCCGCCCAATTTGACCACCCAGAAACGAGCTAGCGCGGCGCGATGAGTGCCCGGCGCGAGTTTGTGGCCGGGGTGCGGGCGGAACTGCCCATCGCCCTGGGAGTCATTCCGTTTGGGCTGATCTATGGCGTGCTGGCCCTGGCCGCCGGGCTGCCGCCGCTGCTGGCCCAGGCGATGTCGGCCATCGTTTTTGCCGGGTCAGCCCAGTTCATCGGCACGCAGTTATTTGCCACGGCCACCCCGGCCGGGGTCATCCTGCTCACCACCTTCATCGTCAACCTGCGCCACGTGCTGTACAGCGCCAGCATCGCCCCCTACGTGCAGCACCTGCCGGCCCGCTGGCGCTGGCTGCTGGCCTACCTGCTAACCGACGAGGCGTATGTCCTGGCCATTCTGCGCTACCAGGAGGAGACGGCAGCAGAGCGCAAGCATTACTACTTCCTGGGCAATGGCCTGACCCTATGGGGCTGCTGGCAGGCCAGCACCGCCGTGGGCATCTTCCTGGGGGCCCAGGTGCCGGCCAGTTGGGCGCTGGACTTCACCCTGGCCCTGACCTTTATCGGGCTGGTCATCCCGGCGCTGCGCACCCGGCCGGGCGTGGCCGCCGCCCTTTCAGCCGGCCTCGTCTCCCTGCTGGCGGCCGGCTGGCCCTACAAGCTGGGGCTGATGGCCGCCGCCCTGACCGGCATTGTGGTCGGCGTGCTGCTGGAGAAGCACCCCGGCCGGGGGGCGTCCCAACCATGAGCCAGACCGGTCTGTGGCTCACAGTACTGGGCATGGGGCTGATCACCTACGCCCTGCGCCTCTCCTTCATCCTGCTCCTCGGCCGCATCGACGTGCCGCCGCTGGTGCGCCAGGCCCTGCACTACGTGCCGCCAGCCGTTCTCTCAGCCATCATCTTCCCGGAGCTGCTGCTGCCCGGTGGCCAGCTCGATCTCTCAATGGGCAATTTGCGGCTGTTGGCCGGACTGCTGGCCGCCCTGGTGGCCTGGCGCACCCGCAACGTGCTGCTCACCATCACCGCCGGCATGGTCGCCCTCTGGCTAATGCAGTGGCTGGTCCGTTAGCAGCGGATTGGCCGGCCGGGACCCAGCGGCGTAAAATACGGGACACACGTCATCCACCCTGCATACCGCAGGTCCGGCACCAACACCTCACCGCTTCCCAGTTGCCAGCGATGCTCACTATAGATTGCCTCCGTGAATCCCCTATCGGCCCCATCTGGGTGGCCCAGTCTGATGCCGGACTGGTGGCCATTTACATCGGCGCACCCGAAGCACGGTTGCGCGAGATCATAGCCAGGCTAACCAAAGCGGATATAAGGCGGGACCCCGGCCGGGTGCAGCCCGCCCTCGCACAACTACACGAATATCTACATCGCCAGCGGCAAAGCTTCACCTTGCCCATCGACAACAGCATCCTCACCCCCTTCCAGCAAGAAGTATTGTCCCTGGTGCAGCAAATCCCCTACGGCCAGGTGCGCACCTATGGCGACATCGCCCGCGCCCTGGGCAAGCCAGGCGCCTCCCGTGCCGTAGGGCGAGCCAACGCCACCAACCCCCTGCCCATCGTCATCCCCTGCCACCGCGTCCTGGGCAGCGACGGCAAACTACATGGCTACGGCGGTGGCGCCGGCCTGGAGACCAAAGCCTGGCTCCTCCGCCTGGAAGGCAGCCGCCTCATCTGAGAAAGCAGGTCAGCGGGTCGGCCAATTGACCGGCCAGTGACAGACCCTGGCAGCGCCAGACAGACAAGCTGAAATGCTTCTCATATTGCTGGTCACTTCGCTTGTTATGTTTTCCTGACTCTGATAAACTGCCAATTATGAAACGTGCCGTGCAGTTCGTGGGGACTTTGCTGGTGATTATTGGCCTGGTCTGCTGGCCAATACGGTTCGGCGCGCTGGCGGCCGGCATCGCGGAGCACTCCCTGTTCTCCGGCTACGCTATCCTCGATGGGCCATTGAGCCTGGAGCTGTCGGTGAACCCGCCCATCACCACCCCCGGGGGCACAGTGAGTGTGCAACTGCTGGCCAGCAACAAGCTCAGCACCCCGGCCGGGCCGCAAATCACCCTCAACCTGCCCAACAGCCTCAGCTTCGATGACGTCCAGCTCCCGGCCGGGACCAATCACAACTACCAGACCAATGACCTCACCTGGCTGCCCCTCCTCAATGGCGGTGGCCAGGAGCAGCTCAACCTGACCTTCAAGGTCACCGTCGCCGATCTCACCCAGCCGGAGCAGATCATCAGCGCCACCCTGACCCGCGATGGCCAGAGCCAGACCATTAGCCTGCCGGTCTGGATTGGTTTGCCGGCCCAGGCCAACCTCACCGCCGAGCCAGCAGTGGCGGCCATTGGCCAGCCGGTGCAATTGTGGGCCAACCCGGCCGGGACCGGCCCCTTCACCCAAAACTGGGATTTCGGCGACGGCCGCCGCATCACCACCCCCAACCCGCAGGTCGCCTACGGCACAGCCGGCACCTACCAGGTTACGCTCCAGTTGGCCAATCCGTTGGGCGTTACCACCGCCAGCAAAACCATCACCGTCGTGCCCCAGCCGGCGGCCAACTTCCGCACCGATGACGCCAAACCGGTGCCGCTGCAAGCGGTGCAGTTCATCAACCTCAGCGGCGGCCAGCCCCCGCTTACCTACGCCTGGGATTTTGGCGACGGCACCAGCAGCAATGAAGTCAACCCCATTCACCAGTTCCCGGCCAGCGGCTACTTCCCGGTGCGCCTGACCGTGACCAGCCCGGCCGGGACCACCGAAACCGTGCAAACGCTGGTGGTTGGCAACAGCCCGAGCGCCGACTTCATGATGGAAGCGGCCACCGTCACCGGCCGGGCCACCACCATGCAGGCCTTCCACGATGGCACCGTAACCGAGATGCAGTGGGACATGGGCGACGGGAAGCAGTACAGCGGCGAAGAGGTAACCCACGTCTACCACCAAATGGGCACCTTTAACGTTACGATGACCGCGCGCAATGAGTATGGCGAAATCGTGGTCAGCAAGCTGATCCAGGTGGGCGCCGGCATTCTGGAGACCTATTTGCCGCTCATCTTCTTGCCAGTCGGGGGCACAGGCTTTGCCACCCCGGCCGGGCAAGTCACCCAGCCGGCGCAACCAACCCAGGTGGCCCAGGCCACGCTGCCGGTCATTCCCGCCCTCACCCCGCCCCAGCCGCCACCGGCGGACCAGATCGCCGCTAATCCTGGCGGCGCCGGCCCCACCAGCGACAATCTCCCCGACACAGTGCAGCCCCAGATCGATACGCGCCCGCCGGAGACCCTGACGATTACGCCGCTGCCACCGCAAGCCCCCCTCTCTCCCCAAGCCACCCCGGCCGAAAGCCTGCTCTGGTGGGTGAACGAGGCCCGCCGGCTCTACGGCCTACCCATGCTTACCTACAGCTACGAATTGAGCATCGCCGCCCAGATTCACGCCGAAGACATGCTGGGCGTACCTGGCACCCTGCACATCGGTTCAGACGGCTCCCGGCCGGCAGACCGGCAGGCGCGCTATGGCTTCACCGGCTACTATGCCGGCGAAGCAGTTGCCTGGGGCTGGGGCAGCCCCATCCCCGTGGTCGAATTCTGGGTGAACAGCCCGCCCCACCGGGTACTCATCCTCAACCCCAACACTACCCACCTGGGTGTGGGCTACGCCGCCAACGCCAATGCGGAGAACATCTGGTATTGGGCGGCTGAATTCGGCCTGAAGCTGGAAGAGCCGGTCCAACCCCCTTCGCCCCAGTAATCTCATCCGCAAGAGAAGCAGCCAGAAACCAAATAGGATGACGTAAATCACCATGTACAAAACGTTGATTGATTGCCCCACGCTGGCCCGGCATCTGGGCGACCCCACCTGGGTTTTGGTGGACTGCCGCTTTAGCCTGGCCGAACCCCCGGCCGGGGCCCAAGCCTACCAGGTCGCCCATATCCCCGGCGCGGTCTACGCCCACCTGGAGCATGATCTGAGCGGCCCTCCGGTCACCGACCGTGGCCGCCACCCCCTGCCCACGCCGGCGGCCCTCACCGCGTTGTTCAGCCGTTTGGGGATTGACGCGAACCGGCAGGTGGTCGCCTATGATGATTCTGGCGGCGCGATTGCCGCCCGGCTGTGGTGGATGCTGCACTACATGGGGCACCAGGCGGCGGCGGTGCTGGATGGCGGCTGGCCCGCCTGGCAGGCGCTGGGTTTGCCCACGCGGGGTGGGATAGAGGAGAATGCCCCGGCCGGGTTCCAGGGCCAGCCACGGCTGGACAGGCTGGTGCTGCTTGACCAGGTGCCGGCGGCGCCGCTGCTGGTGGACTCGCGGGAGGGTGCCCGCTACCGCGGCGAAGTAGAGCCAATCGATCCCCGGCCGGGGCACATCCCCGGTGCCGTTAACTACCCCTTCCAGAACAATCTAACGGAAACACAGCGCTTCCGGCCGGCGGCAGAGCTGCGCCAGCAGCTGCTGGCCGTGCTGGGCGATCAACCACCGCAAGATGTGGTTTACTACTGCGGGTCGGGGGTAACGGCCTGCCACAACCTGCTGGCCCAGCTTCACGCCGGCCTGCCGGAAGGCAAACTCTATGTTGGCTCCTGGAGTGAATGGTGTGCCGATCCCGGCCGGGCCAGCGCGTAGCAAGGCCGTGTCGCCGGGTTCTCGCTGCCCGAACAGAGTAATCAGCGAGAACCCGGCAATCCGCGTTATTCCAGCGCCGGTATCTAGTCGCGGCCCAGGCGGGCCTGCAGCAGCTCCTCCAACGTCGGCTGGCCAATCTCCTGCAATTCATAACGCACCCGCTGCGACGGCTTGCGGATGTTGATCAGCCGCCCCAGGTCAATAGGCGTGGCGATGATCACCATATCGGCCGGGGTGTTGTTCACCGTCTCTTCTAGATCGGCGATCTGGTCACCACCATAGCCCATGGCCGGCAAGATGCCGGTGGCGTTGGGGTATTTCTCGTAGGTGGCGGCAATAGAGCGCACCGCATACGGTCGGGGATCGACAATTTCAGCAGCGTCGAAGTAGTCCGCGGCCACATAGCCGGCCCCGTAGGCCATCTCGCCGTGGGTCAGGGTGGGGCCATCCTCAATAACCAGCACCCGCTTGCCGCGGATCGCCGCCGGATCATCGACAAAGATGGGCGAAGCGGCCTTGATAATGGTGGCGTTGGGGTTGACCCGGCGCACGTTGTGCTGCACGGTCACGATGTTGTCGTAGTCGGCCGTGTCCACCTTGTTGATGACCACCACCGCGGCCATGCGCAGGTTGGTTTCGCCGGGATGATACTTCAGTTCGTGCCCCGGCCGGTGCGGGTCTACCACCACCACGTGGAACTGCGAGCGGAAGAACGGCAGGTCATTGTTCCCGCCGTCCCAGACAATAATGTCCGCTTCGGCCTCCGCCTGGCGCAAAATCGCCTCGTAATCCACGCCGGCGTAAATCACCGCCCCCATGGCCACATACGGCTCATACTCCTCGCGCTCCTCAATAGTGCATTCATGCCGGTCCATGTCCTCAAAGGTAGCGAAGCGCTGCACAGCCTGCGCCCCCAGGTCGCCGTAAGGCATCGGATGGCGCACGGCCACCACGCGAGCATACCCCAACTTCTGCAGCAGTTGCACAATCCGGCGTGAGGTCTGGCTCTTGCCGCTGCCGGTGCGCACCGCGCCCACCGAGACAACCGGTTTGCTGGACTTCAGCATGGTCCGGCGCGGCCCCAGAAAGCGAAAATCGGCCCCGGCGGCCAGCACGCGGGAGGCCAGGTGCATCACGTATTCGTGGGCAACATCGGAATAAGCGAAGATGACTTGATCGATCTGCTCTTCTGCAATCAGGCGCTCCAGGTCGGATTCGGGGTAGATGGGAATCCCGGCCGGGTACAAAGGGCCGCTCAGCGATGGCGGATAACGTCGTCCATCGATGTTGGGAATCTGCGTGGCCGTGAAGGCCACGACCTGATAACGGGGATCGTCACGAAAGACGGTGTTGAAATCGTGAAAATCCCGGCCGGCTGCCCCGGCAATAAGAATGCGGTTAACGTGATTGGCTTGCATAGGGACTCCTAGAAATAGTGTGATGTTAAGTTCTGGCCACCCTGCCCACAATGATACCAGATTGGGAGGAGTGCACCAGCCCCCGGCCGGGGAGCAGCAGCCACCACGCCTCCCTATTTCGTCGCCAAATCAGCGCTTTCTTGGCAATATTCGTATAGTACACCAACCTGTCCCCGCCATCCTGTTCGGAATCTGCCCATCTAACAAAAATATTATGTTGATTGAAGTTGATCTTATGAAAAGTAGTGCTATAATGCAATGGTACTAACTAACATAATCTTGTATCTCTGTCACGTTATCATGGCTACACGCAAAAACGCGTCGTCTTCATTGCCAACAGGAGTGGCCGGCGATGGAACATGAAATAACCGCCTTCTTAGACTATCTTAAAGCACAACACAACTATTCCGAAAATACCACCGCCGCATACAGGAACGATCTGGGCCAATTCCTGCGCTTCTTGCAACAGCATTACGCCAATTCGGTCGTAGTCTGGACTGACGTAAACCCTGAAATTGTCACCGAGTACGTTGAGCAGATGACCTCCCAGCCTTACGCCTCCTCTTCGGTAGCCCGTAAAGTTGCCGCCATTAAATCCTTCTTCCATTATCTGGAATCGCACAAAGTTGTTACCGAAGACCCCACCACTGAGATTGATTCGCCCAAAGTAGAAAAACGCCTGCCCAAAACATTGGACGCCATCGACATTGAAAACCTGCTAGCCGCGCCAACCAAAGGTGTCGGGCCCAAAAGCCTGCGCGATACGGCGCTGCTGCATCTGTTGTACGCCACCGGAATGCGCGTCACCGAACTGGTTTCACTGCGCCTGGACGACCTGGACCTGGCGAACCTCACCCTGCAATGCCCCGGCAAAGACGACCACCCGCGCATTCTCCCGTATGATGACAGCACCCGGGACATCCTGGCGCACTACCTGGAGCGGGGCCGCCCCTTCCTGGCCAAGGATGACCGGGTCGATGCCCTGTTTCTGAACCATCGTGGCCAGCAGCTCACCCGCCAGGGACTGTGGCTGATCATCAAAGCCTATGCCGAGGAAGCGGAGCTGAGCGGCAGCGTGACGCCGCATACCCTGCGCCACAGTTTTGCCGCCCACAAGCTCAGCGATGGCACCGACCTGCAGCAGGTGCAGCAGTTGTTGGGCCATGCCAACATCTCCACAACCCAGATCTACCGGCAAATCTCGGCCGACGAGACCGATTCCTAGACAGGGCACCCCGATGAATGAATTCTTCACCCGCGCGCAAAGCGAGGGAGCCGCAGCCATCATCCAGAACCGTTCTCGCTACCAGCCAACCGTCGGCCTGATCCTGGGCTCTGGCCTGAGCAGCCTGGGGGATGCCATCCAGTACCCGGACATCATCCCCTACCGCGAAATCCCTCATTGGCCGGTCTCTACGGTTCATGGGCACAGTGGGCGGCTGTTGTTGGGCAACCTGGAAGGCCAGCAGGTATTGGTGATGCAAGGGCGGGCCCATTTCTACGAAGGGTACAGCATGAGCCACCTGACGCTGCCGGTGCGGGTGATGAACATCCTGGGCATCAAAACGCTGCTGGTGACCAACGCGGCCGGGGGCATTAACGCTGGCTTCCAGGTCGGCGACCTGATGCTGATCCGGGACCAACTGAATTTCCCGGGGATGGCCGGCCACAACCCGCTGCGTGGTCCCAACGACGATAGCGCCGGCCCACGCTTTCCGGATATGTCGGAGCCGTATGATGGTGCGCTGCGGGCCATGGCCCACCAGGTAGCGCGCACGGCGGGCTTCACGCTGCAAGAAGGGGTGTATGCCTGCGTGGCCGGGCCGAATTATGAAAGCCCGGCCGAGCTGCGCTTTCTGCGCCTGGCTGGCGCGGATGCGGTCGGTATGTCCACCGCCCCAGAGGTATTGGTGGCGCGCCACGCCGGCATGCGCGTGCTGGGCATCTCCACCATCACCAACATGGTCAATCTGGATCCGCTTAATGCAGCCGGAGTCTCTCACGAAGAGGTTCTGGCGGTGGGCAGCAGCGTTATTCCGCGGCTGGTGCGCTTAATCCATGGTGTGCTATCTCAGCTATAAGTTGCAGCCGGCAGCGGCGCTGGCCTTCCGCCGGCTTCTCTTCACCACCCTTGTCAATACAGTTGGCTGCTAATCAGGTTTCTCGCATTACCCGGCCGGGTTCCCGGCTGGCGTTTGGTCCTGGTCGTTAGGCGCTTATGGAACGGGTCTATGTCTTCCTCATCCGCAATGACGTGTGGATATACATCTTGTGCGCCCTGGGACTACTCTGGTATACCAACGAATTCGCGCGCGCGCGGTGGGCCTTGCGGCGCGCGATGTTTGGCCTGGAACGGGAATCGAGTCTCCGCGCCCGTAATAGTGCTCTGCTCTTCATCTTCATCTTTGCCTCGATTATTGGTGCCGTCCTCTATGTAAACTACCAGGTTGCGCCAACACTGCCCCAGGAGCTGCTGCGCCCGCCCACGCCCACGCCCAACCCACTCTCCTTCCCGGCGTCACCAACCCCGGCCGGGACGGCAATTCTCGCCAGTCCCACCTCCCCCATCGCCCCTACTGTCACCCTGGCTGGCAACATCCCCCTGGCCTCACCAATCATTCCCACCATCGTCATTACGGACACCACCCCGGCCGGGGCGGCCACCATCCCGGCCATCCAACTGCCCACCGCCACGGTAGTCATCGGCGGCTGCTCCCCCACCGTCACCATCACCGACCCACGCGATGGTGACACCGTGGTCGGCACAGTCTCCTTCTTTGGCAGCGCCAATATCCCCAACTTCGCTTATTACGACCTGGAAATCAACGGCCCCCAGACCAATGACCGTTGGGCATCGCTGTTGGGGCGAAAAATCGCCCAGCGGGTGGAAGATGGCTTACTAGCCTCAGCCGACCTGAGTACCTGGACTTCTGGCCCCTACCTGGTGCGCCTGAGTGTAACCAACACAGCCGACGTCATTACCAACCAGTGCGAGATCCGCATCTCACTGGACAACGGGTAGGCGGGGCGGGCCAGGCCCGTCTCACGCCGGCGCGCCTTGCTCATAGAAGATCAAGGCGGTGTTGCCGTAGCGGCGCTCATCGTAAATGGCAAGCCGTTTCAGGGCTAGCGCCTCATACTCGCGTGGATCGATCTGCACAATGGCCAGGCCATCAGGGGTCAGAAACTGCCCCGGCCGGGTGTCCAGCAGCTCCATCACCGCCACCCATACCCCCTTATACTGCGGCGGCGCAATGTAGATCACGTCAAATGGCGGCTGCCGCAGCTCGCGCAAATAAGCAAAAGCGTCCGCCTGGATCACCTTCGCCCCATCACTTAGCTGCGTGTGCTGCAAGTTATCATGGATGGTATGAATGGCTGCCCGGGCCGTGTCCAGGAACACCACCTCCGCCGCCCCGCGACTCAGCGCCTCAATCCCCACCTGTCCCGTCCCGGCAAACAGATCCAGCCAGCGGCTGCCAGGCACAAAGTCCGGCCCCAGCAGGTTAAACAGGTTCTCCTTCACCCGGTCCATAATGGGCCGCGTGGTATCCCCTGGCACCATCTTCAACTTCCGTCCTCGGGCCTTGCCGCTAATCACGCGCATGGGTTCCTCCTCACTGCCCAACCTTCGCCATCTTTCAGCGAATCGTTAGCTCGCGCAGTTGGTAATTATCGCCGATTTGCTGGCCGTTGGCATCCAGCAGCGGCAAGCGCCAACCCTCCGTCTGCACCCACAGGCCGGTTGTGAGCAGGTAGGTACCGGGTGGCGTCCCGGCCGGGATGGTCAGCTCATGTTCGTCACGCACATACTTGTCCGTCGGCCAGCGCCGCGTGGGAAACCCGGCCGGGTTCAGTTTGTCCGACTGGGCCACCAGCGTCCGGCCATCGGGCAGCAGCAAATGGACAAAAACCTGGTAGTTAATCTGCAGCGGCTGCTGTGCCTGCCAGTAAAGCGTAATCGGTATCGTCTCCCCCGGCCGGGCCTCGGCCGGCGCGTCGTAGCCAATCAGCGCAATCTGCCCGCCAAAATCAGCATACACCTGTTCCGTGGCCGGCAGCGCCGTATAGCCACTGGAGCTAAGATGCAGCCAGCCCAGCGGCTCCAGGGCCACGGCCAGCAGCAAGGCCAGCCCCAGAGACATAGCCAACAGCGGGCGGGTCTCCCGGCCGGGGGGCGGCACAGGCTCCGCGCCGCTCCCGGCCACCAGCGGCCGCCGCCGCAGCCACCAGGCAGCGGCCACGGCCACCACCAGCGACAGGCCCGCGATCAGCCAGGCGGCACTGCGCACCGGTGTATTCACAAATTCCAGGTCCACGGTGTAGCGCCCGGCCGGGAGCGGCACCACAATAAACCCCTCCGGCAAGCCCAACTCCTTTGGCACCACCTGCCCATCAATCCGCGCCTGCCAGCCCGGAAAATCAAAGACAAAAAAGCGCAGCGGAAACGCTTTTGGCGTGTCCACCTGGTAACGAAAATGCAGCGGCGATACCTCGCCCCCAGTTACCGTGGCCACTCTGGGAATCGTCGCCCGGTTCAAACGCTCCAACGGTTCATTGGTCCAAAAGTTCCACAGCACGGCGTTATTGGGCAGGGGCAGCACCTCCACCGTCGCCGGCACAAAATCGGCCGTGGCCGTGGTGCCCAGCCAGCGGCCGGTCAATTCGATATCCACGACCTCTTTGCGCCCCGTACCGCCAAACTCGGCCGGCCAGGGGGGCATCTGGGTTAGCGGCAGGGCCAGCAGCATGGTGAAGCCCACCACCCCGGCCGGGACCCAGCCTGCCCATCGCTCGCCCCGGCCGGGGAAGCGCCGCGGCAGCCAATCCAGCACCCCACTCACGCCCACGCCGGCCAACACCGCCAGCATAGCCACCGCTGGCCCCAACAAGCGCCAGGGAAACTGCAAGTAGGGCAGCAGCGGCACCCGCTCCCACAAAAAGGCGGCCGGGGCAGACATGAGGAAGATGAGCAGCAAGGCCGCCAGCAGGAAAAACAGTGCCTGGCCGCGCTGCCGCACCCGGCCGGCCAGCACCAACACCGCGCCCAACCCGCCCAGCAGCCACTGCGCCAGCCCCAGGCTGAGTACAAATGCCTGCTCGGTAGCCCCCCAATCTAGCCGCTGGGGGGCGTCCAGAAGCTGCCCGATGGTCAGGAAATGATTGCGGAAATCGAAGTGGCTGCCGTCGCCAATGAGGCTGCTGAGGTTCACGGCGTTTTGCTCCAGGGCCACCGGCAGCCAGAAAAAAGCGGCGGTGCCCACGCCCAGCAGCAGGGCCAGGGGCAGCAGCCACAAGCGCCCGGCCGGGGTGCGGCCCTCTGGCCGGGGCCAGTAATGGAGCATGAACTGCCAGGCAACCCAACCGACCAGCATGGCAAAGAAGACCATCGCCATCAGGTTGTGGGTGAGAATCACCGCCGCCACGGCCAAAACAGCGGCCAGCCACGGCCCACCCCGGCCGCTCTGCCACGTGCGGTGCAGCGCCCACAGCGCCAGCGGAAACATGGCAAAGCTGAACGCCTCGGCCAGATCGCCGCGCGCGTGGGGGTCCACGTACAAGATGTAGGGTGCATATACATACGCGGCAGCAGCCACGTACCCGGCCGGGCGGCCCCAACTGTCACGTACAAAGCCATACATCCCCAGCCCAGCCAGCAGCAGCCCCAAGACAAAGACGAATTTCACCGCCACCACGGGATCAGAAAAGGGCAGCAGCGCCACCGGGAGTCCCACGTAGTAGGTCAGTGGGGCGTAGTAGTTATAGATGGGGTAGCCATAGCCGTAGTAGAAATTGGGGGACCAGCGGGGATAGAACGCTCCCCCCTGCACCAGCCGGCTAAGTTCGGCCAGGCGAAAGATATGCAGCTCGGCGTCGGTCTCCAGGGGCATACCCGGCCGGGACACAAACGGCCAGATGGCCACCAGGCAAATGGCCACTACCACCAGGAATCCAACATCAAATCGCGCTAATTTCGCTCGCATAAGATCGCCACAAAACAAAACGTGAAACACCATCTTAGCGGCGTCTCACGCTTTGGTAAACAACGTGTTGCCTGCGATTGTACACGATTATGATACGCTGCCGAAAATGGAGGCCGGGGCCGGGGCGCACATGAAAACTGGATGAATCGTAGCCCTGGCGTACGGCGTTCTAAGGACCAGCGTCAAGCAGCCCACCAGCAAAACCGCTATACTTCGCCAACACGGAACATGAAACAGGCTTCACGAATCACCATGCACAACCTTGCCCCACCCCCAACCTTCCCCGCTCCCTATGACCCGCCCGCCCCGGCCGGGTCCGGCCGGGGACGCCGCTTCCTGCTCCTTTTCCTGGGACTTTGCCTGCTGGGCATTGCCGCGCTGGCCGCGCTGGCCGCCTTCTCCCTGCTGGCTTACGACAGCGACTACATCATGCCCGGCGTACAGGTAGACGGTCTTAGCATCGGCGGCCTGAGCCGCACCCAGGCCCAGCAGCTTCTGGCCAACCAGTGGGCCGCCCAAACGGTGCGCCTCACCGCCGGGGGCGAGAGTTGGCCGGTCACGCGGGCCGAACTGGGGCTGACTTCCGATGTGGCCGACATCGTCCAGCAAGCGTATGCCATTGGGCGTTCGCCAGCCACGCTGCCGGCCGCGTGGCGCGCCCTGCGCTATGGCGAAACGCTCCCGGCCGGCTGGCAGTTGCACCCGGCCGGGGCCACCACCACCCTCAACGCCATCGCTACCGGGTTCAACCGGCCCGCCCAGGACGCCACCATCCGCCTGGTTGCCGGGCAGGCCGAAGTGGTGCCGGGCAGCCCCGGCCGTGCCCTGGACGTCGAGGCCACCACCACCTGGCTGACCGCCAACACCGCCCAGGTACTGGTCACCGGCGAACTCCCCCTGGTCGTGCAGCCCGTCCTGCCGCAGCTTACCGATGCCACCCAGGCCGCCGCCCAGATCAACGAACGACTGTCGCAGCCGGTACGCCTGACCGCCTACGACCCGGTCAGCGACGAGCGGTTCGATTGGGTTGTGCCGCCGGCCGAATGGGCCAGTTGGGTCATCCTCCAGCAAGACGCCGCCAATACCCTGGCCGTGACCTGGACCGTGGACGAAGCCCCGGCCGGGGCCTACCTGCAAACCCTGGCCACCAGCCTGGGCAGCGACCGCTACCTGGAGACTGCCGCGGGCACCACCGCCCTGGCCGGCGCCATCACCAGCGGCAGCGGCCAGGTGAACCTGCGCGTTTACCACCACCCACGCAGCCACATCGTGCAAAGCGGCGAGACCATCGCCAGCATCGCCTACAACTACGGCATGCCCTACCCCTGGGTGCAGCAGGCCAACCCCAACCTCGACGGCCTGCGCCCCGGCCAGACCCTGGTCATCCCCTCGCCCGATGAGTTCCTGCCACTGCCGGTAGTGGAAAACAAGCGCATCCTGCTCAGCATCAGCCAGCAGCGCCTCTGGGCCTACGAAGACGGCCAGCTCAAGTGGGAGTGGATCATCAGCACTGGCATCGAAGACAGCCCCACCTCGCCCGGCGTGTACCAGATTCAAAGCCACGAGCCAAACGCCTACGCCGGCAACTGGGATTTGTGGATGCCCAACTTCATGGGCATCTACCGGCCGGTGCCACAAGTCGATTTCATGAACGGCTTCCACGGCTTCCCCACCCGCAACGGCAGCAACCTTCTCTGGACGGGCAACCTGGGCACGCCAGTCACCTACGGCTGCATCCTGCTCAGCACCGAAAATTCCGCCCTGCTGTATGAGTGGGCCGAGGCCGGGGTGGTCGTGGTTATTGAGCCGTAGCAGACTGGCGCGGGAGCCAAAGCTGGGGGCTGGCGACAGAGGAGCATCGGCGGCCGGTTTCACCAACGTTGCGGCTCTTACATCTGCTCACGCGCCACGCCCGCTCCGGCACATAGTACGAATTACGTATGGAGCCAGGTTGCTTGCGCCCCCATACCCGGCTAAAATCCACGCCATTCCATGGGTAATCATTTGCTGCCCCCGGCCGGGGGCCAGGGTCGAGCATGAAGACAACACAAAACGAGTGCGCACCAGGACACCACCATTCACAACACGCCAACCCCATCGCACCCCCAAGCCCCTCCGCCCCAGGCAGCGCAGGCTGTGTCTGTGCCGGCGATAGTCCGTTTGGCTCATGACCGGGCGTCGAAATCCCACACCTTCGTTGTCACCCGATGAGATGAATTGCCCCAGAAAATGCGTTGGCAGTGGCTGGCGCCCCAAATCGCCAACGGTGTCCTACCGGCGGCCATATTGTAGGAGAGATGCATGCGAAAGTTACTGGTTGTTTTAGCGGTTCTGTTAGTTGTTTTCATGGCGAGCATCTGGCTGGTGGGCACCGCCCCGGCCGGGATCGCCGCCGACTGGGAAACCAAGGTCGATCCCTGGGTAATGACCACCGCCCGCAGCGAAGGCCAGACCGAGTTCCTGGTTTACCTGGACGCCCAGGCCGACCTGAGCGGGGCAGACGCCCTGACCAGCAAGCTGGAAAAAGGCACCTACGTCTATGAGCGGCTAACCGAAATCGCCGCCCGCACCCAGCCCGCGGTCACCACCCAGCTAGACGCTCTGGGCGTGACCTATCGCCCCTATTGGGTCGTCAACGCCATCTGGGTACGCGCCGACCTGTCCGTCGTCCAGGCCATGGCCAGCCGCGCCGATGTCGCCCACATCTACGCCAACCCCACCGTCAAGATGGAATTCCCGGCCGCCGAACTGCTGGCCACCCAATCACCCGACACCATCGAATGGAACATTCTGAAAGTGCAGGCCCCCGACGTCTGGGCCGCTGGCGTAACCGGCCAGGGCGCCGTCATTGGCGGCCAGGACACCGGCTACGATTGGACCCATCCCGCGCTGCAAGACCAATATCGCGGCTGGAACGGTGTCACCGCTGACCACAACTACCAGTGGCACGATGCCATTCACAGCGGCGGCGGCGTTTGCGGCCCCAACTCCTCTGAACCATGCGACGACCACAGCCACGGCACGCACACCATGGGCACCATGGTCGGCGATGACGGTGGCAGCAACCAGATTGGTATGGCCCCCGGCGCCAGGTGGATTGGCTGCCGCAACATGGACCAGGGCAACGGCACCCCCACAACCTACATGGAATGCTACCAATGGTTCATCGCCCCCACCGACCTGAACAACCAGAACCCCGACCCGGCGATGGCCCCCGACGTAATCAACAACTCCTGGGGCTGTCCGGTTAGCGAAGGCTGCACCGACCCGAACATCTTGCTGTCCACGGTCCAGGCCGTGCGCGCCGCCGGCATTGTCACCGTTCACTCGGCCGGCAACAGCGGTTCCGGCTGCAGCAGCGTCGACACCCCGTCGGCCATCTACGACGAGAGCTTCTCCGTGGGATCCACCACCAGCACCGATGCCATCTCCAGCTTCAGCAGCCGCGGCCCCGTTACCGTAGACGGCAGCAACCGGCTCAAGCCAGACATCTCGGCCCCCGGCTCCAGCGTGCGCTCCAGCGTGCCCGGTGGCGGCTACTCTGTCTTCAGCGGCACCAGCATGGCCGGGCCGCACGTGGCCGGACTGGTTGGGCTAATTGTCTCGGCCGAACCCTCACTGGCGGGTAACGTTGCCGCAATTGAGACCCTGATCCAGGATACGGCCGTGCAGTTGACCAGCACGCAAGAATGCGGCGGCATTCCCGGCAGCCAGATCCCCAACAACACCTTCGGCTATGGCCGGATCAATGCCCTGGCCGCCTACAACGCCCTGTTCGAAGTGCCCCACACCATTGGTATGGAGAAGACGGCGTCGGCAACCAGCGTGATGGTAGGCGATGTGCTGACCTATACCCTGGCAGTGTCGCACAGCCACCCAACCGACCCAACCTACAATGTGGTCATTACGGACGTTATCCCGGCCGGGACAACGCTCGTTACCGCCACCCTACCCTTCACCCAGGTGGGCGATGAGATTCGCTGGGACCTGAACGAGTTGGCGGCCAACGACACCTGGGCGGTGCAGTTGGTGGTCCAGGTAACCGAGGAGGCCGGCGCGCAGGTTATCAACAGCGATTACGGCGTGCGCAGCGACGAGGTGGCCTTTGTAGGCGGCCCGCCGGTGAGCACCGATGTCATCGCCGAGCCGACCTACGAAATCTTCCTTCCTTTCCTGCACCAGTAGCCGTAACCCGGCCGGGAGGCTGCAATGAAACGTGCCGTCAGCGTAAGTCTGGGCAGTTCCAAACGGGACAAACAAGTAGAAGTCACCCTGCTGGGCGAAACAGTGGTCATTGAACGGCGCGGCACCGACGGCGACGTCGACCGCGCCACTGCCCTGTTCACCGAGCTAGATGGCCAGGTAGACGCCTTTGGCGTCGGCGGCATTGACCTCTGGATCGAACTGGAGCAGCACAAATACCCCATCTACGCCGCGCACAAGCTGGTCAAGAATGTACGGCAAACGCCCATCGTCGATGGCAGCGGCCTGAAAAACACTCTGGAGCGGGGCGTCGTGGATGCCCTGATCGAGACGTTGGGGCCGGCGTATGGCTCCGGCCGGGTGATGCTCACCGCCGCTGTCGACCGTTATGGCATGACCCTGGCCTTCTACGAGCATGGCTACGACGTGGTCTGCGCCGATTTCATGTTTGGACTGGGCATCCCCATCCCCATCCGCCGGCTTGGCACCGTCAAACTGGTTGGCCGGCTGCTGCTGCCCATCATCGGGCGGCTGCCCATCAGCGTCCTCTACCCTACCGGGTCCAAGCAAGAGGAGATCGTGCCCAAATACACCAAATGGTACGATTGGGCCAACGTCATCGCCGGCGACTGCCACTACATCAAGCGCCACATGCCCCCCACCCTGACCAACAAGGTGATCGTGACCAACACCACCACGGAAGAGGACATGGCCCTGTTCCGGCAGCGTGGCGTGCGCTACGTCCTTACCACCACGCCGCAGCTCCAGGGACGCTCCTTCGGCACCAACATGATGGAAGCCGCCCTCACCGCCATTGCTGGCAAGAAGCGTCCGCTCACCTACTCGGAACTAAACGAGATGCTGCAGACCCTGGCGCTCAAGCCAACCGTGCACGACCTTAGCCAGTGAGACAGTTGCGGGAATGCTCGCAACGTCTCAAAAATCACCTGGCAGCCAGCCCTGGGCAAGCTGGCTGCCAGGTCCAGGTTCTGATCTGCGCTGCCTCTTGCGCAGCATAACAGGCATTATCAGGAGCGAAAGCAATGGACTGTGCTGTGTTGGCCGGCGGACGGCCAAAACCGGAAGATCCTATCTATGAGCTAACCCAGGGTAGAGCGAAAGCGTTCATTCCCATGGGTTCGCGCACCATGCTGGAACGCGTGGTAGATGCACTGGAAGACGCCCAGTGTGTTGATGACGTGCTCATCGTGGGGCTAACCGAGGAAGAAGCGGAAGGGCTAACCTTCCACCGGCCGGTCTCCTTTTCGCCCGACCACGGCAGCCTGGTGGCCAATGCGCGGGCCGGGCTGAACTGGGGCGCCACCCACCGGCCGGGAGCAACCGAAATGCTGCTGGTCTCCTCAGACATCCCCCTCATTACCGGCAAGATCGTCGACGAGCATGTTGACGCCTGCCGCCCTTTCGATTACCTGGGCTACTACACCCTGGTCACCCGCGAGACCATGGAAAAGCGCTTTCCCCACTCCAACCGTACCTTTGTCAAGCTAAAAGATGCCGAGATCGCCGGCGGTGACCTGTCGGTATTGCAGTTGCGCATCCTGGAAACCGGCGACGACCTGTGGGAAGCGCTGACCAATGCCCGCAAACATGCCTGGCAGTTGGCGCGCATTGTGGGCCTGCCCTTCCTCATCAAATTTCTGTTCCGGCGCATCGGTACGGCCGACATCGAAGCCACCGCCCAACGCATGTTGGGCAGCCCAGTCAAGGTGATCTTCTCGCCCCACGCCGAAACGGCCATGGATGCCGACAAACCACACCAGGTCCTACTCCTGCAGCAGGAGTTCAATCGTTGAAATAGCGCAGCTGCGGGCGGTGAGGCGCAGATCACACAAGTCAAGTTGAATAGTTGCGGCGCACAGATTAGAATACCACCCTATGAATGAACTTCGGGATATTCCCATCTCCAACCGAGACGCCGAGCGCCTATACGTCTTGTACAGGATCAACGACATCCTCAAGAAGGTTGTTGGCGAGGGGTTAGACATCGACCAGGCCCTACCGGAGGTAGTGCGCGTTGCCCATGAAGCACTGCAGGCTGCTTCAGGCAGCATCATTGTGATTGATGAGGCGTACAACATACAGCACCATTGGCTCATCGACAACGATGGCCTGCGAGAAGACTCCGAAGAGTTCCTGGAGAAAGTGGTGCGCAGCGGCCTTTTTGGCTGGACGGTGCACACGCAGCAGCAAGCTATTGTGCACGACTCGTCGACTGATGCGCGCTGGCTAAACCGGCCGGGGCAAAAACCCACTATCTGCTCAGCCATCTGCGTGCCCATCATCATTCGCAATCGCTCCATCGGGGCAATTACCATGACCCGGCCGGGGAAGAAGCAATTCTCCGAAGACGACCTGAGCCTGCTAGACAACATCGCCAACCTGGCCGCCAGCACCATCGAAAGCGCCCGGCTTTACCAGGAAAGCCAGCGGCGCACCGCCGACCTGGCCGCCCTGGTGCGCGCCACCGCCATCATCTCCACCAGCCTGGAAGCAGAAACCCTGCTGGCTAACGTGGCCGAGCAGATCTGCCGCTTTGCACAGGCCGAAGGCTGCGCCATCCTGGACTGGGACCCACAAACCCTCACCGTAACCCGGCGCGCCCTCTACCTGACCGAAAACACGCCCAACGAAACCAAGACGCGCACCCACTTCCATCTGGAAGACTACGCCCTCACCCGGCAAGTGCTGGAACGGTTCGAGCCGGTCCAACTCGCCGATGACGACCTGTCCCGGTCAAACCTGGCCGAACACAACTTCATGCGCCAGGCGGGAATCAAATCCCTGCTCATGATCCCCATGCTCGCCAAAGAGCGCGCCATCAGTTTGGCCGAGATCATGCACTTCAGCCAGGCGCGCCACTTCTGGCGTGAAGAGATCAGCCTGCTGCAAACGCTGGCCAACCAGGCCGCGGTGGCCATTGAAAATGCCGACCTGTACGCCAACGCGCAGCGCCAGCTCCAGGTGATGCAGTTACTGAATGAGGCCAGCAAAGTCATCAACTCCACCCTGGACACCAGCCAGATCATGCAATCCCTGCTGACGCACATGAACGAGCTGCTGAATGCTGAGGCCATTTCAATCGCCTTGCTGGATCGGCAAACAAATCAACTGGTCTATGAGGTGGCCGAAGGCCCCGGCCGGGAAAAAATCATCGGCATGCGCCTGCCCTCCAACCAGGGCGTCTCCGGCTGGGTTGCCCACAACGCCGTGCCCGCCCTGGTCCCCGATACCAGCAAAGACCCCCGCTTCCTGCAGTCAGTCGATCATGAGACCGGCTACGTGACCCAGGCCATTATCTGCGCCCCGGTGCAGGCCAAAGGAGAGGTCATGGGTACCATCCAGGCCATCAATCCCCGCACCGGCCGCTTTAGCGATGAAGACCTGCGCCTGCTAACAAACCTGGCCAACCTGGCCAGTAGCGCCCTGGCCAACGCCCAACAATACCAGCGCACCCAAAGCGCCGAAGCACGCTATTTGGGCCTGTTTGAAGACAGCGTTAACCCCATACTCCTCACCGACGCCAGCGGCCACATCGTAGAGGCCAACCGGCGCGCCCACAATTTTCTCGGTTACGCAGCCGGTGAACTACACGGCGTGGCCATCGCCGACCTACACACCATGGGCACCGCCCTGCAAGATGCCCTCAACCTGCTGTCCGGCATCGATCCAAACGAGGTCCACGTCTTCCACAGCAAGGCCATCACCAAGAGCGACCACCTGATCCCGGTCGCCATCTACGCCAAACACACCGCCTTCCAGGGCATCGAACTGGGGCAATGGATCTTCCGCGATATCTCCCAGCAGGTAGAGCTGGAAGAGATGCGCGATGACCTCACGGCTATGCTCGTCCACGACCTGCAAAGCCCGCTGGGCAACGTCATCGCCAGCCTGGAACTGCTCAGCGGCGAAATTCCGCCAGGAGCAGGGCCGATGGTTCCCGCCATCCTGGACATCGCCATCCGCAGCAGCCGTCGCCTGCAAATCCTCATCCGCTCGCTGCTAGACATCAATCACCTGGAGGCCGGCAACACTATCAGGAATCAAACGCCGGCCAGCCTGCCCAGGCTCGTAGCTGAAGCCGCAGAGACCATCGAGCCAACGCTGGCACGGCGCAGCATTGGCCTGGTCAACAACATTCCCGAGGACCTGCCCGACGTGCTGGTGGACGAAGACATGATCCGGCGCGTCATCATCAATTTGCTGGACAACGCCGTCAAGTACTCACCGGAGAATCGGAGCATCACCGTGTCCGCTGCCTACCTGGCCGACATGAATCAGGTGCTGGTGTGTGTCAGCGACCAGGGCAAGGGAATTCCGCCGGAATACCGCAAGACGGTTTTCGAGAAGTTCCGGCGTATCGAGGGTAAGCAGATGCCACGCGGCATTGGTCTTGGCCTGGCGTTTTGCCGCATCGCTGTAGAGGCACACGGCGGCCGGATTGAGGTTGAGGATGCCCCGGAGGGCGGCGCGCAGTTCTGCTTCACGCTGCCGGTAGCCGGGTAATAGGCACAGCCCACCGCCCCAAGGCCAGATTTATGACCACAACACGCAAATACTATCAGGATTCCTACACCACCAGGTTCCAGGCACGAATTGTGGAACATTTCCCGGCCGGGGAAGAACAGCAGATCGGGCTGGTTCTCGACGCCACCTATTTCTATCCCTCTTCCGGCGGCCAACCCCACGATTTGGGCCAGATTCAGGGCCTCCCCGTCACCGACGTCTACATCCGCGAAGCCGACCAGGCGATTGTTCACGTTGTCACCGGCCAGATATGGCAGGACCAGGTCACTGCCGAGATCAACCGGGAGCGCCGCTTTGACCACATGCAAAACCACACCGGGCAGCACATCCTATCCCAGGCCTTTCTCCAGACCAGCGAGGCCGAGACGGTCAGCTTCCACATGAGCGGCGATTCAGCCACCATCGATCTGCACACCGCCAACCTCAGCGGCACACAGGTCCAGCAAGCCGAAACCCTGGCCAACCGCGTCATCTGGCAGAACCGGCCGGTAACCGCCCGCATGGTACCGCAAACCGAAGCAGAGCAGCTCAACGTACGCAAGCTGCCACCCATCAACGGCACCCACTATCGCCTTATCGACATTGACGGCTTTGACCTGACCGCCTGCGGCGGCACCCATGTCGCCCACACCGGCGAGGTTGGGCTGCTCAAAATCATCAAGCTAGAGAAACGCCGCGAACAACTGCGCGTGGCGTTTGTGTGCGGCCGCCGGGCGCTGCAAGATTACCGGGCCAAAAACAGCATCATCAACAAGCTGGCCACCAGTTTCACCACCAGCTATACCGAGCTGGAAAACGCCGTTGAGAAACAGCGCGGCGAACTGAAACAGGTCCAAAAGCAGCTCAAGAAACAGCAAGGCCTCTTGCTGGCCTATGAGCAAGCCCATCTGCTGCATAACAGCAAACGTACCGGCCGGGCCACCATCATCTGCCAGGCCTTCGCCGACCGCGATGTGAACGACCTTCGCCAACTAGCCCGCGCCCTATGCACCCGGCCGGGGGTCATCGTGCTGCTAGGGCTGGCCGGCCCCAATGCCCAGCTCGTCTTCAGCCGGGCCGTCGACGCACCGGGCGAAATGGGGCAGATCATCAAGCCCGCCCTGCAAGTGCTGGGCACCGCCGCCGGCGGCGGCAGCAGCAGCTTCGCCCAGGGCGGCGGCCCGCCGGCCGACCTGGACCGCGTACAGCAGGCCCTGGAGCGCGCAGAACGCTTGTTAATGGCCCAACTAAAATGACCCTGCCCCCCCCGCCACCCCGCCCCGGCCGGGAATCCCTACAAACGCTATGAATCAGATCGCCGAAAAAATCTACGTAGAGACCAATTATCCCGGCGTCAACGTTGGCACCATCGTCACCCGCAAAGGACTGATCTGCATCGACACCCCCTCCTTCCCCCGCGATGCCCGCAACTGGTCCACCCGCGTCCACCAGATTCACCCCTACGCCGTCGAATATCTCGTTCTCTCCGACTTTCACGGCGACCGCATCCTCAACAGCCGCTGGCTCAACGCCGCCATCATCACCCACCAGATCACCGAAGAGAAACTAAACAGCTACGACAAACGCTATCCCCAAAGCCTGCTCGACAGCCTCATCGCCCGTAATCCCGACTGTGGGCGCGAACTAACCAGCAGCCCCGTTGAACAACCAGCCCTCAGCTTTGAACATGACCTGACCATCGGCTATGGCCGGCGGATGATCACGCTCCTACACCGGCCGGGGCCCACCAGCGCCACCATCTGGGTCCACCTGCCCAACGATGGCGTCCTCTTCACCAGCGACAGCGTCGTCAGCCAGCAGCACCCCCTGCTGGCCCAGGCCAACAGCCGCCAATGGCTAGACAGCCTCAACGAGCTGCTGCACGACCCACGCTTTGCCGGCGTAGAAACCATCATCCCCGGCCGGGGTCCCGCCGGCGATCTCAGCAGCGTGTTCCCCATCATCGACTACCTCACCGAAATGCGCCAGACCGTCCACGCCCATCTACAAGCCGGCAACCCGCGCGAACAAGTCGGCCCCGGCAACATCGCCCGCTTCCTACACCAATTCCCCCTCAACCAATGGCCCCGCGACTGGGTAGAAAAACAGATACGCCTCAGTTTGGAACATCTCTACGATGAGCTAAAATCAGAGGCAGCACACCAGCCTGAATAAAGCACCAGCCAACCATTGGCGTTTATTACTATCTTGCCAGGAGAGAAGAGATGCACGGCTCAACCAGTCCCGCGGCCGACACCCTGCTCAAACAGGTTCCATTTTTCACCAAGCTCAATCCTGAAGAAGCAGCCGCGCTGGCCGAACGCCTCATACCGCGCCGCTTCAGCCCTGGCCAGGTCATCTTCCACCTCGGTGACCCCGGCGGACTCCTCTACATCATCATACGTGGCAAAGTCAAAATCTCCCACAGCACCCCCGACGGCCAGGAAGCACTCCTGGCCATCCTTGGCAGTGGCGATTTCTTTGGCGAACTGGCCCTGCTGGATGAATCCCCCCGCTCGGCCACGGCCGAAGCCATCGAACCCACCGACACCCTGACCCTCCACCGCGAAGAGTTCTTGCGCTTCCTCACCCACAATCCCAGCTTCGTCACCCACGTGCTGCAAACACTGGCCAAGCGCATCCGCAACCTCAACGACCAGATCAGTGACATCTTCTTCCTGGACCTGAACGGCCGGCTGGCGCGCACCCTGCTAAACCTGGCCGCGCAGCATGGCAAACCAGTGAAAGACGGCATCCTCATCGACATCTCCCTCACCCAAACCGACCTGGCCGAAATGACCGGGGCCACCCGCGTCAGCATCAACAAAACCCTGGGGCGTTTCCGGCGGGCCAAATGGGTGCGCTCCGAAGGCCGCCGCTTCATCATCCTGAACCAGAAAGCACTGCGCAACCTGATCCAGATTTCCGGCGGCGCTTGAGCGGCCCCAGCCCGGCCGGGGCCAGCCGCACCCCAACCCTGCTCACCCTCCCTGGCTGCCTCCAGAACCACCTTGCCCGTGTCTCGTTTCTGGCGCACACAAAACACCACGGGCACAGCAACACACAAAGGAAAGATCGCATGTCCACTCGTCAAACCCACACCGTCACCGTGGCCGGCCTGACACGCCACCTGCCCCTCTTTGAAGTCGCCCCCGGCGTACGCATCGCCATCTTCAACATGCTTGGCGACACCTACGTCGTCAAAGCCGCCGCCGCCGCCCTGGCCGAGCGCCTCAAAGGCACCCCTGCCCAGGTCCTGCTCACCGCCGAGGCCAAAAGCATGCCCCTCGTCTACGAAATGAGCGCCCTCATGGGCCTGCCCTACGTGGTCCTGCGCAAAAGCTACAAAAGCTACATGGGCGAAGCCCTCAAAGCAGAGACCAAATCCATCACCACCGGCAACACCCAGATTCTCTACCTGGACGAAAAAGACATCCCCTTGCTCCAGGGCAAGCAAGTCATCATCGTGGATGACGTCGTCAGCACCGGCAGCACCTTGCAAGGCATGGCCACAATCGTGCAAACCGCCGGCGGTCACACCCTGGCCACCGCCGCCGTCTTCACCGAAGGCGCTCAGGACTGGTCCCACGTCGTCGCCCTGGGCAACCTGCCCGTCTTCCTCGACTAACCGGGCCGCAACGGCCCACAAAAACCAACCACCCAATCCGCTTCATTCACCTGTCGCCACTCCCCGCACCCAAAACCAGCCATGAATACGCCGCCCGACGCCGCCGTTCTCTCCATCTTCAACCACCTCTTCGCCTCCGTCGCCGAGGAGATGGGCGTCACCCTGGAACGCACCGCCTTCAGCCCCAACATCAAAGAGCGGCTAGACTTCAGTTGCGCCCTCTTCCTGGGCGATGGCCGGATGCTGGCCCAGGCCGCCCACATCCCGGTACACCTGGGGGCCATGCCCGCCTCGGTCCAGGCCGCGCTGGCCCACTGCGCCCCGTTCGAGCCAGGTGATGTAATCATCCTCAACGATCCCTACCTGGGCGGCACCCACCTGCCCGACGTCACCCTGGTCTCACCCGTCTTTCTGGCGGACACCCCGGCCGGGACCACACCCCCGCCCCCGCCCTTCTTCGTCGCCAGCCGCGCCCACCACGCCGACATCGGCGGCATCTCCCCCGGCTCCATGCCCCTTTCCACCGAGCTGTACCAGGAAGGACTGATCATCCCCCCCCTCAAACTACTAGCCGCCGGGCAGCGCAACGAAGCCCTCTGGCAGCTCATTTTGCGCAACGTACGCACCCCGGCCGAGCGCGACGGCGACCTGGCCGCCCAACTCGCCGCCCACAACACCGGTGCCCGGCGGCTGGCCGGCATCGTGCAGCGCTACGGCCTGCCCACCGTCCTCGGCTACGCCGACCAACTGATTGACTACGCGCAGCGGCTCACTCGCGCCGCCGTCGCCCGCATCCCGGCCGGGCAATACACCTTCCGCGACATCCTGGACAACGACGGCCAATCCACCACCCCCGTGCCCATCCAGGTCACCATCCAGGTCCGCGGCGAGGCCATGCTGGTCGATTTTGCCGGTACCGCCCCGGCCGTGCGCGGCAACCTCAACGCCGTGCCGGCCATCGTCCATTCCGCCGTGGTCTACTGCCTGCGCTGCCTGGCCCTGGAACTGCTGGGGCTGCCCCTGCCCATGAACCAGGGCGCGTTCGCCCCGCTCACCATCCACATCCCGGCCGGGTCCCTGCTAGACCCTCACCCCCCCCACGCCGTCGCCGCCGGCAACGTAGAAACCTCACAGCGGCTGGTAGACGTCGTCTTTGGCGCGCTGGCCCAGGCCCTACCCGCGCTCGTCCCCGCCGCCAGCCAGGGCACCATGAACAACCTGACCTTTGGCGGCCAAAACGAGCAGGGCAGCTTCGCCTATTACGAAACAATGGGCGGCGGCCTGGGCGCCGGGCCGCAGGCGGATGGCGGCCACGCCATGCACGCCCACATGAGCAACACCCTCAACACGCCGGTCGAAGCGCTGGAATACGCCTACCCGCTGCGCGTCACCCAATACAGCCTGCGCACCGGCTCCGGTGGCCCCGGCCAACACCCCGGCGGCGATGGCCTGGTACGCGCCATCCAGTTCTTGCAGCCGGTCACCGCCACCATCACCAGCGAGCGCCGCGCGCAGCCCCCCTATGGCTTGCAGGGTGCCCGGCCGGGGCAGTGCGGCCGCAACACCCTCATCCGCCAGGGAGAAGAGCAAGAACTACCCGGCAAAACCACCCTGGACCTCCAAGCCGGGGACATCCTGCGCATTGCCACCCCCGGTGGCGGCGGCTGGGGCGCGGCCTAAGCCACCCCCCAGAAAATCGTCGCTTCACTTCTTGCCCAGCCTGCGTTACAATTCCCGCCTATGACACCCATGCTTCGCCCATTCTTCGCCATCTGTGTGCTGCTGCTGGCCGGCTTGCTAAGCGGCTGCCAGGCCCCGGCCGGGGCACAAGCCGCCAACGCCACCACCCCGCCAGCTCCCACCACGCCGGCCGCAGCCACAACGGAGGTCCCCACCCTGCCGCCACCGCAGCCCGTCACCGCCACCCCATCCCCCACCAGCACGCCCAGCCCCACCGCCACCGCCACCGGCACCGCCACCATCACCCCCAGCCCCAGCCCCACCGCCACCCCCATTGGCCCCTGCACCGAGCGCGTGCCCACCGACGACCTGCTCACCCTGGTGACGCGCACCTACCCGCTCAGCCGCAATTACACGCCCGGAGACCTGGTCGCCATCCTTCCCTACTTCCCCATGGGCGTCACCCTCGGCTACCCCACCGAGGTGCGCCAGGTCATGCTCCAGCCGCTCATCACCATCGTCGAAGCCATGCAAAGCGACGGCCTCGCCCCCTTCATCATCTCCGGCTACCGCAGCTACAGCGCCCAGGCCATCGCCCGCCAGAAGTGGGAGTCAAAATACCCCGCCTGGGTCGACCAGATCAGCGCCATCCCCGGCACCAGCGAACACCAACTGGGAACCACCGTCGATTTTGGCTCGCCAGAGCTGCCGGACATTGTGGGCGAGCCGGACATCCAGTTCCACACCTACTTCTACATGACGCGCGAGGGCATCTGGCTGGAGGAGCACGCCCACGAGTACGGCTTCACCCTCAGCTACCCGCGTGATACCCTGGAACTAACCGGCTTTTATTACGAGCCGTGGCACTACCGCTACGTGGGCGTGGAAATGGCCACCATGCTCAAAGAGCAGGGCATCACCCTCACCCAATACCTGCTGGAAACGCAGCCCATCCCCTGCATTCCCACCCCGGAGCCATAAGCCAATGACGCACCAGACACGCCAGACGATACTGCTGCGCCGCGCCTGGTGGGGGGTGCTATTGCTCCTGCTGTTGGCCGGCTGCACCCCGGCCGGGCCAGAACCTACCCTGGAGATGGCCCTCATTAACCCCACCGCTGTTCCCGCCCTGCCCACAGCCACCCCCCTGCCGCCGCCGGCTGCGGCAACCCTGCCCCCCAGCGCCACCCCCCTTCCCACCGCCACCGCTACCCCGATCCCCTCCCCCACGCCGCTGCCCCTGGTTCGCCTGGCCTACCCGGCCGGGTGGGAAGCACGCCTCGAACCAGTGCTGGCCACCCTGCAAAACAGCGGCTGGCAGTGGCAGGGCCTCCCGGTCAGCGCCCCGGCCGGGGCATTGGCCGCCGGGCAGGCCGACCTGGCCCTGGACGCCGGGCAAGAAGGCCTCCCGGCCGGGGCGCGCCCCCTGGCCGTGGCCATCCCCTTCACCACCCCCTGGGAAGAGACCAGCCTGGCCAAAGCCCAAGAAATCCAGACCTACGGCAACAGCCTGGCCCAGATTGTGCCTTACGACACCCTGACGCCGGAGCGCAAAGCGCTGCGCATCGATGGGCTGCGCCCCATCGACCCCGGCTACCCGCTGCAGCAGCCCTATGCCCTGGCCGCCGCCGCCGGTTACGAGGCGGCCGCCGCCCTGCTGGCCCCGTCACTGGCCGAAGCCGTCAGCCGCCAGGCGTTCGTGCACATCGCCGCCGCCGGCGACATCAATCTCGACCGTACCCTGGGGCAGGCCATCAACAATGGCCGGCTGGAATACCCCTTCGCCATCGTCGCCCCCCTCTTCCAGGCGGCCGACATCGCCGTGGGCAACCTGGAGTGCGCCCTGGGAGACGTCGGCGAGCCGGCCGACAAATCCTACACCTTCCGCGCCCCCCCGGCCGGGGCCGAAGCCCTGGCCATGGGCGGCTTTGACGTGATCACCCTGGCCAATAACCACGCCATGGATTACGGTCCCGAGGCCCTGCTGCAAGGGCTGGGGCTGCTGCACGCGGCCGGGCTGGCCACCATCGGCGCTGGGGCAGACGACGCCGCCGCCCACCAGCCGGCCATCCTCACCAGCGACGGGCTGCGCGTGGCCTTTCTGGGCTACGTCCACGTGCCGGTGGAAGGGCGCAGCCCCTTTTTCGACACCCAAACTTGGAGTGCCACCGCCAGCGCCCCCGGCCTGGCCTGGGCCGACCCGGCCCGCGTGGCCAGCGACGTGGCTGCCGCCCGCCAGCAGGCCGACCTGGTCGTAGTCGTCCTGCACAGCGGCTACGAGTACGTGCCGCCCCCCAGCGAGGAACAAATGGCCGCCGCCCGCGCCGCCATCGATGCCGGCGCAGCGTTGGTCATCGGCCACCACGCCCACATCCTGCAAGGCATTGAATTCTACAACGGCGGCGTCATCGTCTATGGCCTGGCCAACTTCGCCTTCACCATCGACGGCCCGCCAGAGACGGCCATCCTGAACGCCTGGCTGGACAAAAGCGGCGTGCGGCAGATTGAGCTGATCCCGGCCGTGGTGCAGTTGGGCGGGCAGCCCCGCCTGGCCGACCCCACAGAAGCGCCGCTCATCCTGGACACCATCTACCGGCTGACCAATTCGCTCAACCCCCGCTAAGCTGCCCCGCCCCCGGCCGGGACAAGAGAAGGTTGTATCCATGCGCATCAACGAGGTCATCCGCACCATTGAGCAGGCCGTACCGGGCGCGCCCTTCCCCAGAACGGTCGACAAGCTACAGGTGGGCGACGCGCGCCAGCCGGTGCAAGCCATCGTCACCACCTTCATGGCCACCTACGCCGTCATCGCCCACGCGGCCAGGCTGGGAGCCAATCTCATCATCACCCACGAACCAACCTTCTACCAGCAGCCCACCTGGTGGCTGCAAGACGACCCCGTCTACAAGGCCAAGATGGCCCTCCTTCGCCAGCACCAGATGGCCATCTGGCGCTTTCACGATGGCTGGCACATGCACCGGCCGGATGGCATCTACACCGGCCTGCTGAAGGCGCTGGACTGGGAGGCGTATGCCGAACCGCGCGACGACTGGCTGGCCTCCCCCCTGGCCAGACGCCTCCTCAAGGATGCCGGGCTGGCCGCCTTTGCCGACCCCTCCCGCGCTTACCTGTGCACCATCCCGCCCATGACGCTGACCGCCCTGGCGGCGCTGTTCCGGGCGCGGCTGGGCAGCGGCCCGCTGCGCGTCGCCGGCCCGGCCGACCTGCCCTGCCGGCGGGTGGCGCTGCTGCCCGGCTCTTTGCCGGGCATTCTGCAAACCGCCATGCTGGGGCGCAACGATGTGGACCTGCTGGTCGTGGGCGAGCTGAACGAATGGGAGAGCTGTGAGTATGTGCGTGACGCGGCCTACACCGGCCGGGCCAAAGGGCTGATCGTGCTGGGCCACGCCCAAAGCGAGGAGCCAGGCATGGCCTGGCTGGCCGAATGGCTGCAACCACGGCTGCCGGGGGTACCGGTGGTGCACGTCCCGGCCGGGGGTCCCCTGCGCCACGAATAGCGTGACCACCCCCCATCCTCATTTGACAAATCCCGCCGCCCCGCTACAGTAAAGCCCTTGCAACTGGCCGGCGAACAACAAGGAACCCCATGGCAAGCGAATTTCTAGATTTCATCCTGGCCATCGTGGTCATCATCCTCGCCGCCAAAACCGGCGGCTACATCAGCAACCGGTTGGGGCAGCCTTCCGTCCTGGGCGAACTGCTGGCCGGCCTGCTGTTGGGGCCAACCGTGCTGGACATGCTCCACAGTTGGCCCGTTTTTGCGGCCACACCCCATCTCTCCGAATCCATCACCCTGCTGGCCGAACTGGGCGTCATCCTCCTGATGCTGTTGGCCGGGCTAGAGCTGCACCTGGCCGAACTGCTGGGGGCGGGCAAGGTATCGGCCGTGGCCGGCGTTTTGGGCGTCTTCCTGCCGCTGGCCCTGGGCATTGGCACCGCCATGCTGTTTGGCCTGGAGTTTTCCGAGGCGCTGTTCATCGGCCTGGCCTTGTCAGCCACCAGCGTCAGCATCTCCGCCCAGACACTGCTGGAATTGGGCGTACTGCGCAGCCGGGTGGGGCTGGCGCTGCTGGGCGCCGCCGTCTTCGATGACATCCTGGTCATCCTCATCCTTTCCGTGTCCCTGGCCCTGGTCACCGGGAGCGGCGGGCTGGTCAGCATTGCCGGCACAGTCCTGCGCATCCTGGGGTACCTGCTGGCCGCTTCGGCGGTGGGCATGTTGCTGCTGCCGCGCCTGCTGCCCCAGGTGAGCCGCCTGCAAATCAGCAAGGGACTGCTGGCCCTTACGCTGGTACTCTGCCTGCTGTACGCCTGGTCAGCGGAGGTGTTGGGCGGCATGGCGGCCATTACCGGAGCGTTCCTGGTGGGCCTGTTTCTGGCGCGCACGCCGTTCAAGCAAAGCATCGAGGAAGGGATCTCGGCCATGGCCTATGCCTTCTTCGTGCCCATTTTCTTTGTGAATATCGGCCTGGATGTGGACCTGACGGCCATTGGCAGCAATGACTGGCTGCTGGCGCTGGTCATTACCGTCATAGCGGTGCTGAGCAAGATTGTGGGCAGCGGCGGCGGGGCCAGGCTGGCCGGTTTCAGCACCCGCGAATCGCTGCAGTTGGGCATTGGCATGGTTTCGCGCGGCGAGGTGGGGCTGATTGTGGCCTCCTTCGCCCTGGTGGAAGGGCTGATCAGTTCGGCCAGTTTCTCGATTGTGGTTTTTATGGTGATTGTGGCGACGATTCTGACCCCGCCGCTGCTGCGAGCTTCGTTTGCCTCCCCGACTCGGTCGGACCCGGCCGGGCCGGGCACAGCCGCAAAAGTTATGGCGCAGCGGGAAAACGACGGCCCCCAAGCGTAAGGAGCAAATATGTATCACATGGTATTGCTGGTCATCAACAACGTCGATCAATGCTTCCCCGTGCTGGACGCCTGGGAGGCGCTGCAAGTCGGTGGGGTGACCATTCTGGAGAGCACCGGCCTCGGCCGGATGAAAAGAGCGGGACCGCGCGATGATTTGCCCCTCATGCCCAGCCTGACCAGCCTGCTGAAGGGGCGCGAAGAGCGGCACCGCACGCTGTTCACAGTGGTAGACAGCGAAGAGAAGGTAGACCAGCTCATCGCCGCCACCGAGGCGATCATCGGCGACCTGAACAAGGCCGACAATGGGGTGCTGTTTGTGCTGCCGGTCTCGCGGGTGGCCGGGCTGCAGGGAGCCCAGGAACGGGCACGCAAGTAGGCGGCCCAATGCCGCCGCCCCGGCCGGGCGCTGCCCACAGGAAAAACGAGCCGCGTATGCGTTTACTATGCCATTAGATTCGCCCCTATTTTGGGCAGGAGGGCACGGCCATGCCGCTGCCACCTGAACATGGACCACGCTGGAAGCAAACGCCAGCATAACGCCAGTCTCAGCCACAAGGAGTGAGTAATGGGCACCTTTCTCGTCGATCTGAATAGTTTCACAGTCATCAAGAAGTCAGACTTGGGCCGGGACGAACCATACCTTTGGCTCTTTGGTATTGCCATTGAGTTGGGGGTGGGTTCCAGTAGCGACCCCACCCGCTTCATCATCAAGCGCCCGGCCGGGCCGGGCAACCTGGGCGGGCGCTTCAAGAAGGGGGAAAAGCGCACCATCCCCAACAGCGTCGGCCGTATCGAGAAGCCGGTCCAGCCGATCTTCGGCCGGCTGGGACTGGGGTTCATCACCATGGCCTGGGACCATGACCGGACCCCGGCCGGGGCCGTGCAAGCCGCCTATGGCGATGCCGCCCTGGTGCTCAACGACTTCATTCAGGGCCGTGTCCAGACACTGAACACCGGGCCGCTGTCTGATGCGGAGCTGGCCGCCATCCGCCATGATATCGAGGGACACATCCGCGACCGTTTCAAGGCAACCGTGACCTTGCGCCGGCCGGGGTCGCTAAACCAGGACGACTTCGTGGGCATGGATTTCCGGTTTATCACCCCAGACCCGGCCGGGACACACCAGGAAGACCTGAGCATGAACTTTGCCGCGCGCGGCGTCTCCTACCAGGTAGACGGCCTGCTCCGCTACACGCCATAACCCGGCCGGGTGGCGGTAGGCGCCCCGGCCGGGACGCCTACCGCCATCCGGCAAACGTCCACACCACCTCATGCTCCCCGGCCGGGACGAACACCCCGCGAAACAATCCATCCGCCTGGTAGGCTGTGGCCGGCACGCCATCGATGGCCACCTGCCAACCGGGGTAGAAGGCATCCGTCAGCAGCAGCAGGCCGTCCCGGTCGCTCTCGCTGCGCAGCACCACCCGCTCCGCCGCGTAGCTCAGGATGGTCACCCGGCCGGGTTCCGCCCCCACCTCTCCGGCACAATCACACACCCGTTCCCCTTCCCCAACCAACACCACCTCAGTGCGCGGGTCAAACAACGGCGCCGACATCGCCGCCACGCTGCCGGCCACATCCGGCCGCCACGACCAGCCATAGACCAGGAAAGCGCGCGGCAGCACATCCAAATTCTCATACAGCTTCACGTCGCCGGAGAGCAGCAGCCGGTATTGGCCCGGCACCAACGGCTGAAAGCTGCCATCCCGCGCATCCACCAGGGCCAACCCCTCCACCAACCATTCGCCATCCCCCGCCTGCAAGCGGATCCCGGCCGGGGCCAGCGGCCGCGGCAGCGTCACCTGCCACAAACGTTCCGCCAGCGGCTGCGGCGTCAGCGTCCACGTTTGCCCGGCCGGGTCTGTAACCAGCACCCGGCCGGGTTCCCCCGCCGCCAGCAGCCACAGCGCCGTCGCCTCATAATCCGGCACGTAGCCCACGCTCGCCGCCGCCCCCGGCCGGAGCGTCACGGGATGCTGCCGGTCAAAAAACACCCCCTCATGCCACTCATCCCCCACCTTGTCGGTGATCAGGTAGCGCGCATTGAACAAGTCCAGCCAGCGCGCCTCCGGCACCGCCGGCAGAAACTCCCGCAGGCGGCCATCCGTCGTCGTCACCCCCTCAGGCAGGATAAGCTGCATCAGCGTGGTGTAATCGCGCAGGGGCAAAATACCCCCATCAAAGCCATCCACCGCGGCCAGGCCATACGCCAGCGGCAGGTTGGGCGACAGCACCTCCTTGTGCTTGGTGGCCACTGTCAGGTCAAAACGCGCCCCGGGCGATAGTTGGTCAGCGTAGATGCTATCCATTTCCGCCTGGTCGCCCAGGTCAAAGAGGATTGGCGACAGGCTCAGCACCCGGCCGGGGGGCGGGCCACACTCCTGCGGAAAAAAGCCACAATCTTGCCGCGCCTGCAAGCGGGCGATAGGCGGGCGCAAATCAAAATACGCTTCCGGGGCGGTCGGATGATTGTAGGGCAGGCTGCGGCTGGCCGCCAACAGGGCAACCAGGCCCAGGCCGGCCAGCGCCGCGCCGCGCCCGCGGGCCGGCCTTCCCCCCGGCCGGGCCAGCAGCAGCCCCAGCGCCAGCCCCAACTCCAGCAGCCAGCCAATCAAAGTCCCCCGTGAAGGCCACTCGGCCGCGCTTTCCGCGCCCAGCGGGATAACCCGCGCCAGGGGCACAGCCAACGCCCCCCAGGCCATCAACCCCAGCAGCAGCGCCGTCGCCAGGCGCACCGGCCGGGACCAATCCGCCGGCCGCCCCCCCACCACCAACTCCCAGCCCACCCCGGCCAGCAGGGCCACGCCCAACCCGTACAGCGCCAGCCAGCGCGCCGGCACGCGAAACAGGTCAAAGCCGGGCAGCCGCGCCAGGAGCTGGTACAGCGGGTTGAACTGCCCCAAAGCCAGGAATAACCCCAGCGCCGCCAGCAGGATGGCCGGCCACACCCCCGGCCGGGTGCGGCCGCGGGCCACGCCCACCCCGGCCAGCAGCAGCGCCGTCAGCGGCAGCATGGCCACATACTCGGTGAACAGCGTTTGCCCATAGGCGGGCAGCAGTGCCCGCGCCAACAGCAGCGGATGCAAGGAGAAGGAGAGGACCTCGTTGGGTGGCAGCCCCCCCGCCCGGCTCGACTGGCCGGCCAGGGTCAACGTTGGCAGCAGTTGGGGCAGGACCAGCAGCAAGGTCAACCCGCCGCCCAGCGCCAGGAATAAAAGCAAACGTAATGCGTAGTGCGAAATGGAAAAGGCGTTATGGGCGTGGCAGGCAGTACGCATTACGTCACTAAGTAATACGGACCGCCGGCCCATTTGTATGCCCACCAGCAGCCAGATAGCCAACCCCGCCCCGCTAATGAACAACGTTTGGGTATGGCCGGCCATGAATTGCAGGGCCAGCAGCAGGGCCAGCCCCAGGCCGCGCCGCACCACGCCGCGCCACGCGCCGCCCAGCCACGCCCCGTCGCCGGCGACCAGCAGCAGCCAGGGCAACCAGGCCAACCCCTGAAGCTGGTTCACATGCTCCACCTGGGCCGTCAGGTAGCCGCCCAGGGCAAAGAGCAGCGCCGCCAGCAGCGCCCCCGGCCGGGATAACCGCAGCACCCGCCGAGCCAGCAAATACGTCCCCGCGCCGGCGATGGCCAGGTGCAGCACAATGCTGGCGCTGACGGCATAGGGCGTAGCCAGCAGCGCCCAGGCCGGCCAGTTGAGCGGGTACAGCAGCCCCACCTGGCTGTTGGCCAGGAAAGGCGCGCCCATGAACAGGTCGGGGTTCCAGCGCGGCAGCCGGCCGGCCACAAAGAGGGCGTTGGCCGCCGCCTGCCAGTAGGGGTAGAAGTAGAGGAAGGTGTCGCCGCGGGCCAGGATCAGGCCGCTGAAGACCAGCTTGTGAAAGAAGAGCAGGATCGCGGCCACCAGCAGCCCCGCCGGCCACCAACGCCGCACGAGCAGCCCCGGCCGGGTCATCGCCTACCCTCCACCAGCCAGCCGGCCGGGGCCGGGGCCAACTGCAAACGGTAGAGGTTCATCCCCCCGGCCGGGTAAACCAGCTCCGGCGCGAAGCCAGCCGCCGTCACCGCCCGCAGCACCGGCCGGGCGACCGCCGAGTCGGGCAAGACCAGGTAGCGCGCCCCTTCACCCGCCGCAAAAACAGCCAGGTCGTCCCCCAACCCGGCCGGGTGTGGGAACCAGCTCACGTACACGCCGCGGTCAAAAAAGTAGTAGCGCCACTGCCAGCTAAACCAGTGGTCATACAGCACCGTGCCATAGGGCGCAGCCTGCAAGTAGGCAGCCACCGCCGCCGCGCCACCATCCGCCCCCGGCCGCGCCCCCACGGGATACGCTCCCCGGCCGGCGGCCAGGGCGGCCGGGATTTGCGCCAGCAGCAGCAGGGCCAGCCCGGCCAACAGGGCATAGCGCCGCCGCGGCGAACGCCCCGGCCGGGCATAAGCCCACAGGCCAGCCAGCAACCGCGCCACAAGTCGGGCCGCCAGCAAGGCCAGCAGCGGCACCAGCGGCAGCCAGTAACGGTCCCACACCGGCACGGCCAGCAGCCAATGCAGCAGCCCGTAACCGGCCAGGAAAAGGAACAGCAGGGCGTCGTAGGCCGCCCCGGCCGCCGGCTGGCGGCGCAGCGCCAACAGGCCCAGACCCAGCAGCAAGAGCAGCAGCGGCCAGGGGATGGCCAGTTGGTAACGGCTGAGATTGGCCCAGGCGGCCAGGCGCGGCCACAATTCCCAAGACCAGGCCAGGCGCAGGCCGCCGTAGCTGCTGAACTGGTTGTGCCACAGGGAGAAGCCGCCCGGACGCAGCCCGTCCCACAGCAGCAGGAGCGCCCCGGCCGGGGCGAATCCCGCCAGCCACCAGCCCCAGGCCCGGCCGGGCCAGCGCGCCAGCCAGGCCAGCCCCAACAGCAGCGGCAGGAAGAGCAGGGCCTGGTACTTGGTGGCCAGGGCCAACCCCCAAAACAGCCCGCTCCACCACGCCCGCCGCCGGTAGGGGCCGGGCGCGCTGCTGGCCACCACCGCCGCCAGCAGCCAGGTGGTCAGCAGGGGATCGGTGAAGGCGCTGCTGCTGAACTGGATGGCCAGCGGCGAGAAAGCCACCAGGGCTACGGCGGCCACCGCCGCCAGCGGGTCGCGGTACAGTTGCCAGGCGGCCCGGCCGGTGAGGGGCAGCAGCAGCAGGCTGGCGATGAAGTTGGGCAGGCGGGCGGGGAACCCGGCCGGGGTGGCCAGCAGCGGGTAGAAGAGCGCTTGCAGATAAAAGAGCAGCGGCGGCTTATCGACGGCCTGCGTTTGCAGCAGGGGGTCGCGCCACACGGCGATGAGCCGCGCCCAACTGGCAAACAATGCCTCGTCAGGGTGGAAGGTGTTGGCGAAGAGGCCGGGCAGCCGCAGCCCAAAGCCGGCCAGCAGCAGCAGAAGCAGGCCGGGAAGCAGCCACCACGCTTGCGGTCGCCGCCTCACCAGGGGCGCTCCTGCGCCGCGCTGCGGCTGGGGAACCGCGCCGCCATGGGGCGAAGGGGCGTGGGGGAGATGCTGGGCCTGGGCATAGGGGAATTCTACCCCGCTTGCCGGTTTCGCGGCAAAGCGGCGCGGTTGTGGCCGTGCGCCGGCGGCCTTGCGCCAGCGCCGCTTTCTGACTACACTCCCTGCTGATGATGCCCCGGCCGGGGCATCCGGGCATGATGACGATGAACGAGACGCAGCGCTTTTTGGGGGACAAAACGACCTGGGCGCAGGCCGCGGCCCGGCTGGATGATGTGCAGCCGCTGTGGGGCGGCCGGCGGGTGTGGGTCACCGGCCGGGGCGAGGTCACAGTGCAGGTGGTGGCCCCCGGCGGCCACGAACGGCAGGTTGGGCTGCTTATCCACCCGGCCGGGTGGGCGGCCCTCGTCCAGCAGTTCATCGACCAGGATTTCCTGACGATCTCGCCGGCGGAGCGCCCAGGGCGGCCGGATGAGGCCCGGCCAATGCTGACCCTAACCAACCCGGCCGGGGCGCAGTACAGCCTGAGCAAATGGGCCGGCGTGCCCGCCCCGCGCTTCGACGTCCTCTACCGGGCGTTTCTGGCGCTGGCGGAGCAGGCGCTGGCGGCCGGCGCGTGATCCAAATGGCGTTTTGCATGAACAAGGACTTTTGCAGATGCACCTGACAGCACTGGTTTTGGATATGGATGGCGTCTTGTGGCGGGGCGAGACGGCGATGCCGGGGCTGGCCGACTTTTTTGCCACGCTGCGGCGGCGCCAGCTCAATTTTATGCTGGCCACGAATAATGCCACCAAGATTGCCACGCAGTACACAGAGAAGCTGGCCCGCTTTGGCGTGGCGGTGCCCCCGGAACAGATTCTAACCTCAGCCGAGGCGACGGCCGGCTTTTTGCGGCAGCAGTACCCGGCCGGGGCGCGCATCTTTGTGGTGGGCGAGCAGGGGCTGCACCTGGCCCTGGCGGCGCAGGGCTTTGAGCTGCTGCCCAACAACGGCCGCCTGGACCCAACGGCCCGCGCCGATTTGGTGGTGGTGGGCTTTAACCGCCACGCCACCTACACCGACATGGCCACCGCGGCCTACCTCATCCGCCAGGGGGCGCGCTTCATTGGCACCAACCCGGACAAGACCTTCCCCAGCGAGATTGGGCCGCTGCCGGGGGCGGGGTCGCTGCTGGCCTTTGTGGAGACGGGGTCGGGCCAGGCACCGACGATTGTGGGCAAACCCGGCCGGGTGCTGTTTGATGAAGCGGTGCGCCGTTTGGGAACCCGGCCGGAGCAAACGGCCATGGTCGGCGACCGGCTGGAGACGGACATTGCCGGCGGCCAGAACGCCGGCCTGCGCACCATCCTGCTGCTGTCGGGGGTCACCGGCCGGGAGGAGCTGGCGCGCAGCCCCATCCACCCCGACCTGGTGCTGGCCGATATCACCGCCCTGGCCGCCTACCTGGAAAACGACCAACCAACAAGCTGAAAACGCACGACCAAACACAAAGCGCCTTCCCATGACCCAACGAACCCCCCTTTACGACCTTGACCTGGCCGCTTTGGCCAACTTTTTGCAGGAGCTGGGCGAGCCGGCTTTCCGCGCGCGGCAGGTGTGGCAGTGGCTGTACCAGCATTACGCGGCCAGCTTTGCGGAGATGACCAGCCTGCCGCAGGGGCTGCGGGATAAGCTGGCGGCGGTGGCGGTGTTGGACCGTGCCCGGCCGGTGGCCGAGGAGCGCTCCAGCGACGGCCAGACGACGAAGGTGCTGTTCGCCCTGCCGGATGGCAAGCTGATCGAGACGGTGCGCATGGATTACGACCGGCGGCGCACGCTGTGCATCAGTTCGCAGGCGGGCTGTGCCATGGGCTGTGTCTTTTGTGCCACGGGGCAGATGGGCTTTTTGCGCCATCTGACGGTGGGTGAGATTGTGGCCCAGGTCCTCTACTTTGCCCGCGAATTGGCAACGGAAGGGGCGCACGTGACCAACATTGTGGTGATGGGCATGGGGGAACCGCTGCACAATTATGACCAGACGCTGGCCGCGGTGGACCGGCTGACCGACCCGGCCGGGTTCAACCTGGGGGCGCGCAAGATCACCCTCTCCACGGTGGGGCTGGTGCCGGCCATCCGCCGCTACGCCGACGAGCAGCGGCAGACGCCGCTGGCCGTCTCGCTGCACGCGGCCACCGACGCCGAGCGGGACCGGCTCATTCCCATCAACCGCAAATGGCCGCTGGCCGAGCTAATGGCCGCTTGCCGCTACTACGTGGAACGCACCGGCCGGCGCATCACTTTTGAGTGGGCGCTCATCGCCGGGGAGAATGACACGCCGGAGCAGGCGCAGGCGCTGGGGCGGCTGGTGCGCGGCCTGCTGTGCCACGTCAACCTGATCCCGCTGAATCCCACGGCCGGCTATGGCGGCGACCCTTCTTCGCGAGAGCGGGTGACGGCGTTCCAGGCGGAGCTGACCCGCTACGGGGTGAGCAGCACGGTGCGGGTGCGGCGGGGGATTGATATCCAGGCGGGGTGCGGGCAACTGCGCAGCCGGGTGGTGGCAGAAGGGGGCACGGGGTAGGAGGCCCCGGCCGGGGGGCAAACCACTAGCCTCAACCGGCGACATCCTTCTGGGCGATGATTTTGCTGGGGGTCAGGCGGACCAGCAGTTCGCCGGGCACGCCGTTCCGCCGCCCAAACGCTTCCGCCTGCTCCTGGCCCATGTAGCGCCCGCCAATGCGCGTGGCCCACTGCAACACCTGGTCCGGGTCGGCGGAGATGGTGACGCTGCCTTCGATGATGACGAAGGCGAAGGGCGGGGCTTCTTCGTCCACGCACAGCGTTACGAAGGGGTCGCGCTGGATGTTTAGCCCCTTGACGGAGCTGTGCCAGGTGGTGAAGAGCAGGTCGTCGCCGTCCAGGACAAACCAGATGGGGGCGACGTGGGGGCGGCCGTTGGCGCGCACGGTGGCCAGTTTGCCGGTGCGCGTACCGTGGGTGAGAAAGGTGCGGATTTCTGCGGGGGTCATTTTTTGCATGGGGGCCTCGTTGGTGATTGGGTTGGGCGGTATGGTAGCTGAAAAGGGGCGAGGTGGGTAGGGGGCGTGGGGGGATGGCCCCGGCCGGGGGGAAGATGAATACCGCAACCTCGCACAGTAGAAAAGTTGGAGGGAATCAGAAGGTGCAGGCTGGCGGCCGGTATTTGGCGGGTGACAGAATCATATCGAACTGATATGATGGGCAAAGTTGGTGATGATGGCTGTGACGCAGCCGCTGGATCCTCAGGTTATGGTAGCGGGAGCGGGCGCAGAAATGTATTTTCGTTTCTCCCACCTCCTGAGGTGGTCGGAGATGAGTAGTTTACGGCGACAATGAGGTGAAATATGACACAAAAGATAGTCGGTCGCTATATCGTCACAGATCCTAAGATTTGTCACGGCAAGCCTACTTTTCGCGGCACACGTATCATGGTATCGCAGGTGCTAGATCAGGTTGCCAGAGGTATGGCTTGGGAAACGATTGAAGAAGAATGGCGTGGAAAAGTGTCTCGAGAGGCCATCGCTGAGGCGGTGCAGTTAGCCAACCGCGCTTTCGCCGATCATGTTGCCGATTACATTCTTGAACCGGCATGATCATTCTGGACGAGAACTACCCTGAGAGCCAGCGTTTGATTCTGGCTGGTTGGCGGATCGCTGTGCGGCAGGTTGGCCAGGAAGTCGGCCGGGACGGGATGCAGGACGAGGAAATCATTGCACTGTTGCACCAGCTTACTCGACCGACGTTTTTCACGCTGGATGCTGATTTCTTTCACCCGACGTTGCGCCATGCTCGCTACTGTCTGGTGTTTCTAGACGTGGATCAATATGAAGCAGCTACCTTTGTTCGCCGCACGCTGCGTCACGAGGTCTTTGATACCACGGCAAAACGCATGGGACATGTGCTGCGCGTAGCCCAAACAGGCATTACGTCATGGCGCCTGCATGAGGCTAACAAAGCTCAAGTAACCTGGGCATAGAAGCCATCAGCAGGAAGACGCTTTTGGTGAACCAGTTATTAGCCCTACTAAACCGCCAGAGCGGAAGCTCGTGCTGAATGGCTAACGGACAGCCAACAAACAACCTTGCTGGGGGTCAGCACGCCGTTCCGCCGCCCAAACGCTTCCGCCTGCTCCTGGCCCATGTAGCGCCCGCCAATGCGCGTGGCCCACTGCAACACCTGGTCCGGGTCGGCGGCTGCAATCGTCCGATGTAGGCGGCTTATCTCATTGTTCGCATGGCGGCTTTATGTTATCCTACCCTCGGTCAGTTCAATTGGGAGAACAGCCACGTCGCCAACCTATGTTTTTGCCAGTTAGCGATGCCGCCTGTACAGCCAGCAGTACCTTGAGTACATTTGAATGTAGGGGCGGCCTCCTTGTTGCAGGATGCCGGGTATGCCAATCATCTTCGATAATATCGACCGCAAACTGCTTCCTCATCTCCAGCAAACCCTTGAGCAATCCTATCGCGCCGATTTCGCCGTGGGCTATTATAACTTGCGCGGCTGGCGCGAACTGGACAGCCGCATCCAGGAATGGACTGGGGGAGAGGGCGCACAATGCCGCCTGTTGGTAGGGATGCAGCGTCTGCCCCAAGAGGAGCTGCGCCAGTTGTTCAGCTTTCAGGAAAGCAGCGACCGCCTGGACAACAAAATGGCCGTTCGCCTCCGCCAGCAGCTGGCCCAGGAATTTCGTGAGCAGCTCATCATCGGCCCGCCTACCAACGCCGATGAAGCAGGACTGCGCCGCCTGGCACAGCAGCTCCGCGATGGCCAGGTCGTCGTGAAGTTGTTCTTACGCCATGCACTACACGCCAAGCTCTATCTGCTGTTTCGGCACGACAGCATTACGCCCATAATTGGCTACACCGGCAGCAGCAACCTCACCTTCTCCGGCCTTTCCGGGCAGGGGGAACTCAACCTGGATGTGGTGGAGCAGGATGCTGCCAACAAATTAGCTCACTGGTTTGAGGAGCGTTGGGATGACCGCTGGTGCGTGGACATTTCCGACGAATTGGTCGAAATCATTGAGGAAAGCTGGGCCGGTGAAAGGCTGATCCCACCCTACCACATTTACTTGAAGATGGCCTATCATCTTTCCCGCGAGGCCCGCGCCGGGTTGAGCGAGTTCACCATCCCCCGCGAATTCAATGACAAATTGTTTGACTTCCAGACGGCCGCCGTCAAAATCGCCGCCCGTCATCTGAACCAGCGCGGTGGGGTGTTGATCGGCGACGTGGTGGGGTTGGGCAAGACCATCATGGCTACGGCCATTGCCAAAATCTTTGAAGAAGATTACCTCATGGACACCCTGATTCTGTGTCCCAAGAACCTGGTGAAGATGTGGGAATGGTACGCGGCTGAATATCGCCTGCACGCCAAAGTGCTGTCCATTACCAGGGTGCAGCAAGAACTGCCGGACCTGCGCCGCTACCGCCTGGTGCTGATTGACGAAAGCCATAACCTGCGCAATCGTGAGGGCATGCGTTACAGGGCCATTCAAGAGTACATCCAAAAGAACGAGAGCCGCTGCATTTTGCTTTCGGCCACACCTTATAATAAGTCCTATCTCGATTTGTCCAGCCAGTTACGCCTGTTTGTGCCAGAAACTGCCGATCTCGGCATTCGCCCGGAGCAGCTGCTGCGTGAACTGACGGAAGTGGAGTTTGTGCGCCGTCACCAGGCTCCGCTGCGTTCGCTGGAAGCCTTTGAGAAAAGCGAATACGCCGACGATTGGCGGGAATTGATGAGCCTGTTCATGGTGCGCCGCACACGCAGTTTCATCCGTGATAATTACGCCTTCAGCGACGCGGAAAACGGCCGCAAATACCTCCGTTTTGCCGATGGCAGCCGCGCCTATTTCCCTGACCGCCATCCTAAGCGGGCAACCTTCCACATTGACGAAAACGACCCCAACGACCAGTACGCCCGGATGTATGGCGAAAACGTGGTGGACACTATTAACAGCCTGTACCTGCCACGTTACGGATTGGGCAATTACGTGCACAAGAAACCGGCCGGGCCACCCACGCCCCGCGAAGTGAAAATCCTCGACGACCTCTCGCGCGGCGGCCGGCGGCTGATGGGGTTTAGCCGCACCAATCTGTTCAAGAGGCTGGAAAGCAGCGGCTATGCCTTTTTGCTTTCGGTGGAACGGCATATTTTGCGCAATTACATCTTTGTCCACGCCCTGGAAAACAACCTGGAACTGCCCATTGGCACGCAAGGCGCGGAGATGCTCGATACGCGCTTTGAAGACCAGGATGCCGAAGCGGTTGATTACGCCACCGATGAGCTTTTTGATGATGACAGCAACGAGATGGCCGGGGCAACAGTCATCATCGACATGGCTCCCTTGCGCAGTGAGACGGCATTCTTGGAGCGGGCAGCGGGAATTTATGCGGAGTATCACGGCCGTTACCACCGCCGTTTCAAGTGGATTCGTGCCAATCTGTTTGACAGGAAGCTGCGCCAGCATCTGCTGGCCGACGCCCGCGCTTTGCTCACCATTTTGCAGCAGTTCAGCGACTGGTCGGTCACGGAAGACGCCAAGCTCAACGCCCTGGAAACGCTGCTAACCGAAACTCATCCCACCGAGAAGGTACTGGTGTTCAGCCAGTTTGCCGACACGGTGCATTACGTGGAGCAGCAGTTGCATCTGCGCGGTGTACAACAAGTTATCGGCGTGACCGGTGACTCGCCCGACCCTACGGCGCTGGCCTGGCGTTTTAGCCCTGAAAGCAACGACAAACGGGCAGCGGTCCCGCCTG
>JACKCB010000004.1 GCA_020634235.1 Ardenticatenaceae bacterium
CCAAAACACGGCCTCGCTTGACTTGAATTGCTAAAAAGCGCGCCGCCTATCCGCGGGGCAAAGCCCCGGTCAGCCACAGCCGGGGCCAGCCTGCTTTTTGGGATAGTCGACCAGAACCAGGTGTTCAACTACCCAATCTTGACAATATCATCCGGTTTCCAGGTCTGATCAAAGAAGGGTTCCAGCGGACCGTACAGGCGAATGTAAGTAAACCAACCCTTGCCGGGAACGGTTTTGACCCAGTGCTTTTCCTTTCCAGCGGGTGCTTCCGGACCAAAGAAGACATCATAAGAACCATCATCGTTCTGTTCAGGCCCGTCAAAGCTATTGATGCTGGGCTTGGGCATACCGTTTTGCAGCAGTGAGCGCGTCTTGGGATCATATAACGTCACCGACCAGAAGCTGTTGATGGGAATATTCGGTGGCAGGTGCAGCTTGTAGGTCTGGCTGCCATCCAGGTAATCACCATCGGCATCCACATAGGCACCCAGATACTGAGACCCGGCGCCCACGATTTTGTTAATCATGGCCGGGGTCACGGCAATGGCAGTGAAGTGGAAGAGCGTTCTGGCATCCAGGTTGCGGACGCCGTTCTTCAAGAACTCATGGCTGCCGCCCACAAAGATATATTCCCAATTGCGATCCGGGTACACCTTCGCTTCCGGTTCGCGCGACTGATAGGCAATCGCCCGGGCCATGCCAAAACCCGTTTTGGCGGCGGTATCGAGAATCTCCCGCATGCGCTCATCGGGGTTAAACTGCTGGCCCTTCTCGATGCCCAGCGCTCGCAACAGCCCCAAATGTTCCGTGGAGAAAGCTTCGGTGGGTTCGTATTGGATCATCTTATCCAGGTTGACAAAATACTGAAAATCATTGGGGTGGGTGGTATCTGCCACTAAACCGCTGACGTTGATGATATTGGGTTTTCTAAAGCCATCCTTTAACGGATAGACCGCGCAATGATCGCCATACCATTTGATGGCCTGCTCACCCATGCCGCTGATCTGTTGGCCTACACGCGCCATGATCCACACTTTGTAGGTGAGCGAACGGGCGACGAAATAGCCTTCGGGGACTTCGCCTTCGTAATCCGGCGGCAGCAGCAAGTATTTGCCCCCTTGCCCCTTGTCCGGGCCAACCAGGCCAAAATCGATGATGTACCGGAAATAGGCATCGTTGGCCATCCCTAAAACCTGCGGGGGGATTTCAACCACCGTGGGGCCATCTTTCTTGAGGTCAACATTACCGGCAAAATAAACGCTTTCCGTATTGCCGGTCAGAACCAGCGGGGTGGCGTCCAGCAAATCGGCCGCCACAACCAGGTCAGAACATTCTTTACACCCCCAGCCTTTTTCCCCCCCTTCAAGCAAGGAATACATCGACATCGCCGGTATAAAATCAAGATAAGCCTGGCAGGCGCGCTGAAAATCAAGCGCATCAAACAGTTTTTGGGCCGTCTCTTTGGTGGGATACCCATCCAGCACAAATTCGAAATCGCCAATCGGTGTGGTCAGTTTTTCTGTGGTCATGATATTTTCTCCTGAATAACAATCAACAACCTGATTGAAGATGTACCTGATTTTAGAAGGAATCTTCTTATGCCACAAATATTTAGGATACGCGCTGGCAAGCTAACCACTGTACTGCCCCGGCCGGGAAAGACACATTCCGCCAGTTACGCCATACCCTCTCCTCTCCCCCACCCACACATCCGTTCAGGTAGGGACGAGCAAAACTATCCCGGCCGGGGGTCATTCCCCACCCGGCCGGGGGGCGTCCGCCAGCAGCCCATGATGCAGTTGAAACGGCACATTCGTTATCGCCACCCCTTCAACCTGCCGGAAAGCCAACCGAAAAGCCGCCCCACTATTCTGGTGCAGCCCCTGCTCCCAATAACTCTCCATCGTCAGCACCCCAAAAATCAGGTGAATATACGCATCCGGCTGCCTTTCGCGCAGTTCGCGCACATGGCGCAGCAGCGGCTGCGTCAGGCTGCGGTAAGGCGACGGCAAGATCACCAGCGGCCGGTCCCCCATCCGTGCCACCCACTTACGCTGCAAGTCCACCGTTCGCTCCGGATCAATACTGATATGCACCGCCGTCCACGGCTGCCCCAGCGACAGGGCAAAATTAATGGCCCGGATCGAAGAAGCGTGCAAATTATCCACCATCACCAGGGTAATGACCTGGCGCGGGGCCACCACACTCTGCGTGCCCGCCAGGCTCAATTCCGCCGCCACCTTGCGATAATGGTGGTGAATGCGGAAGAAAACCCACACCAGCGTGGGCGTGAGCAAAATCACCAACCACGCCCCATCACGGAACTTGGTAACAGCAAACACCAGCATCACCACGCCCGTCATCACCGCCCCCAGGGCATTGATCACCTGCTTCAGCCGCCAACGCGGATCATAGCGCACCACCGCCCCATGCAGCAGATGCTCCTCCCCCGGCCGGATGCGCGAAATCTTCTGCCAGCGCACCACCATCCCCGTTTGCGACAGCGTGAAACTGAGAAACACCCCAATGGCATACAGCGGGATCAGCGCCGACACCGACGCCCGAAACACCACAATCAGCAAAGAGGCGATAGACGCCAACCCCACAATACCCCAGGAAAAAACCAACCGGCTGCCCCGGAAAGTGAGTTGGCGCGGCAAAAAGCCATCCCCGGCGTGCAAAGCCGCCAGCCGCGGAAAGTCGGCAAAGCTGGTATTGGCCGCCATGATCAGAATGGTCGTCGTTGCCACCAGCATCATGATGTAAATCGGTCCATTGCCAAAAACCGAGCGCGCCACCTGAGAAATCACCGTTTCCGTCTCGCTGGGCACAGCCACCACCGCGTGGGCCAGCAGCGTAATGCCTACAAACATGATCATCAGGATGCCACTCATGGCCAGCATCGTCGTAGCCGCATTCCTGGAGCGCGGCTCCTTGAATGCCGTAATGCCGTTAGAGATCGCCTCCACCCCGGTCAACGCCGTGCAGCCGCTGCTAAAGGCACGCAAGATCAAAAACAGGGTTAGCGGCTGCACCGCCGCCGTCATCGCCGTGACACCGGTCACCGGCGTTAAGGTGCCGGTCAGCCAGCGAAACAGACCCACCCCCAACATCAAAAAAGCCATCCCCAGAAAAAAGTAGGTGGGAATGGCAAAAGTAGTGCTGGATTCCTTCACCCCGCGCAGGTTAATGATGGTCATCAGCAGCACCAACCCCAGGGCAAGCTCCACCCGGTAGGGGTGCAGCGCCGGAAAGGCAGAGGTGATTTGGGCCACGCCGGAAGAGATGCTGACGGCCACAGTCAGGATATAGTCGGTGAGCAAAGCCGCCCCGGCCGTTTGTGCCGGCAGTTCGCCCAGGTTGTCGCGGGCCACAATGTAAGCTCCACCGCCGCCGGGATAGGCAAAGATCGTCTGCCGGTAGCTGATGGTCAGCACCAGCAGCAGGACGGAAATGGCCAGGGCGATGGGGATGGAAGTAAAGAAGTAGGCGGCCCCGGCCAGGGCCAGAATGACCAGAATTTCCTCGGTAGCATAAGCCACCGAGGAAAGGGCATCAGAGGCAAAGACAGCCAGAGCAGGCAGTTTACCGATGGCCTGGTGGGGCGCAGCGGCAGTATCCAGCGGACGGCCAAGCAAAATCTGCGAAAATGGGCGACGCGTATTGGTCGTGGTCATAAGTTTACCTGAAATGGGGGTTACGGAATTGGGCTGCGCCAGGGGAGTGGGGGTGATAATGGTCGCGCGACGTACTCAGCGTCAGCGAGCGTCGGTCAACACCGCGCGTTCTAGAAAAGCTTCACAACTTCGCCAATCACTCACAACAGGCCTGTTCAGTTCGTGTGGATTTCACAGGGTTATTCGGGCTTTTTGCGGTCCGCCAACAGTTGTCAGTATAGCACATCTGCCATTTTCCCGGTAGCCATTTGCCAGGCCACCAGCAATTCTCAGTTTAGCGCATTTGCCGCCCCCGCCACCGATTGGGAATCGGTGGCGGGTATGAAAAACGGACATGGTTCAAAGACGGCCTTTTCATCTTTACAATTTATGGCCTCCTGGCGCTGACCCGCGCGAGGGCGCTTCGCGCCCCGCGCGGGAGGGTAGTAAGGGGTTGTTTCAATTTTGAGGGTCTCTGACCCCCAAAATTGAAACAACCCCCTCCTCTTGGCGTCGCCAGGCGCGAAGCGCCAAGGCGACGCCCCCTTTGGCCCAAATTTAGAAGGTTCTTCCGGATTTCGTGGGGTTTGCCCCCATATTTACGGCGGAGTGGAGGCCCTAGCTGGAACTGTTCCGGCGAAAGCCTCCACTCCCCCTGAATTCCTAAAGACCCATTTAGAATTGCTGCCAGGCCACCACGCTTTTGCCAAAGCAGGCAGTGCCTGCCTGCTTGCGTAGGGCGCAGGCAGTTGTAGGGGCTGGCCTTGTGCCGGCCCAGTCCAGGGCGACCACAAGCGTTGCCTAGACGTACTGTCGCAAGTCGGCTAAACTTGCGCCTTGTCCAGTCTTGTTCCGCCCTGCATCTGGGCAATCTCGTGTTGGTTTCTGGCCCCCGGCCGGGTAAACCAACCCTCATCTTCGCCGCACAATTCATAGCCTGCTTCCTGGAGAATACGCCCATGCAAAACATCCGGCGCTTGCTGCATTACTACCTCTCAGTTCCCCACGTCCCCCGGCGGCTCCTCGTCTCCCAACTACTACTGGCCATCGCCGTCCTGTTCGAACTGGCCGTACCCCAACTGGTACAAACCATGGTCGACGACGGCATCGCCGTTGGCGACCTCCGCGTCATTTCGCGCGCGGCACTGTACATGGTCATCGCCTCGCTGGCCGCCACCGTCTTTTACGTGATAAACGCCTGGTACGCCACCAACTTCTCCGAACGAGCGGCCCACACCCTGCGCACCAGGGTATACCAAAGAATCCAATCCCTCTCCTTCGGCAACCTGGACCGCTTTGAAACCAGCGACCTCCTCGTCCGCCTCACCGCCGACGTCAACGCCGCCAAGCTGGTCATCATGAACGGCACCACCACCCTCCTGCGTGCCCCCTTCATGATCCTGGGCGCAGTCGGTTTACTGCTGCTCACCAGCCCGGGCCTGGCCTGGATCATGGTCCTGGCCCTGCTGGCCCTGATCCTCATCCTGGCCCTCTACACCTACATCTCCCCCCGGCTCTACCAGGTACGCAACCAGCGCCTGGATGAACAAAACCTGGTGCTGCAAGAGAACCTGGCCGGGGTGCGCGTGGTCAAAGCCTTTGTGCGCGGCGACTATGAAAACCAGCGCTACCACGAAGCCAACGACGGGCTGCGCCTGGCCGCCCGCCGTGCCCAGGCCCTGGCCGCCATTCTCACCCCGTCGCTGGTGATCATTGTCAATCTGGGCCTGGCGGCGGCCCTCTGGTTTGGCGGCAGCGCCGCCATCGACACCGGGGCCATCAGCGTCGGCGAGATCATGGCCTTCACCAACTACATGGTGCTGGTGATGCTGCCCATGGTATTGGTAGCCTTCTTGCTGCCGCAAATCTCCGCCGCCGAATCCTCACTGCAGCGCATCCGTGACGTGGGCATGGCCGACGCGGATATTCAAGACCGGCCGGGGGCCACCCCCCTCACCAAACCCCAGGGCCGGGTCACCTTTGAAAACGTCAGCTTCAGCTACCTGGACAACCAGGGCCGGCCGGCGGCCACCCCCGTACTCAAAAACATCAACTTCACCGCCGAACCCGGCGAAATGGTGGCCATCTTGGGCGCCACCGGTTCCGGCAAATCCAGCCTGGTCAACCTCATCCCCCGCTTCTACGACGTCACCGAAGGGCGCGTCACCATCGACGGCATCGACGTGCGCGACTACAGCCAAAGCTCCATCCTGCAGCATGTGACCCCCGTCCTGCAAAAAGCCGTCCTCTTCAGCGGCAGCGTGCGCGACAACATCCTCTTTGGTGCCCAGGGCAAAAGCGACGAAGACATGATCGAAGCCGCCACGGCCGCCGACGCCCACAGCTTTGTCAGCGCCCGCGCCGACGGCTACGATGCCGAGGTCAAGCGCCAGGGCGCAAACTTCTCCGGCGGGCAAAAACAGCGCGTCTCCATCGCCCGCGCCGTCGTCCGCAAACCCAAAATCCTCATCCTGGACGACAGCACCAGCGCGCTGGACGTGGCCACCGAAACCCGCGTCCAGGGCGCACTGGCCGACCTGATGCACGGCGCAACCACCTTCGTCGTCGCCCAACGCATCAGCACCGTCCTCATCGCCGACAAAATCATTGTGTTGGACAACGGCGAAATCGCCGCCTACGGCAGCCACGAAGAACTCCTGGCCACCAGCCCCCTCTACCAGGAAATCTACCGTTCCCAGCTTGGGGACGATCTTGGAGTACAAGCCAATGGCTAAACGACCCTTTCTGAAAGCACAGCAACCCCAAGAACCAGCCACACCCTCCCGCGGCCAGGCCTTCCGCCGCCTGCTAGGCTACATCACGGCCTACAAGCTGCAAGTCAGCCTGTCGATTCTGTTCATCCTGCTGGGCACCCTGGCCTTGCTGGTGCCGGGCTTCCTGGTTGGCCAGGCAATCAACATCTACATCGTCCAGGAAGACAAGGCCGGGCTGGCCAACGCCGTCATCCAACTGCTGGTTGCCTCGGCGGCCGCCTGGGTACTCATGTCTCTCTCCGGCCTGATCATGGCCGAAGTGACCCAAAAGGCAATGTTCAAGCTGCGGCAGGAGATGTTTGAACACATCCAAACCCTCTCCCTGCGCTTCTATGACCGCCAACCCATCGGCGAATTGATGAGCCGCATCCTGAACGACGTAGACACCATCAACCAGTTCTTTGAGAAAGGCTTCACCCAGCTAATCCAGGCTGTCTTCATGCTGCTGGCCGTTACGACCATCATGCTGCTCATCAGCCCGGCAATGACCATTGCGGTACTGCTGATTCTGCCCTTCATGGGCGGGCTGATCCTGTTCACGGCCAACTTTGCCGGCCCCGCTTTCTCCGCACTGCAAGAAGAGCTGGGCGAGCTGAACGGCTTCATGGAAGAGAACATCACTGGCAACAAGGTGCTGAAGGCGTACCAGATGGAAACGCATACCTTTGGCCAGTTGGAAGAGATCAGCCTGGCGGCCATGAAGGCGGGCATTCGGGCCAACTTCATTTCGCTGACAGTGCTGCCGTTGGCCACCTTTTTCGTCAATGCCGACACTGCCCTGGTGGGGCTAACCGGTGGCATCCTTTCGCTGCTGGGAACCATTGAAGTGGGCACGGTGGCGACTTTTCTTATCTATTCGCGCCAGTTTGCCCGGCCACTAACGCAGATGGCCCAAATCTTCAACCTGGTGCTGCAAGCGCTGGCCGGTGCCGAACGTGTCTTCCAGATTCTGGACGAAGAGCCGGATATCACCAATAAGCCTGGGGCCCAGGCGCTAGTCAACGATGCGGGCGAGGTGGTCATCCGTGACCTGGATTTTAGTTATGTGCCCGGCCGGCCCGTTTTGCATGACATCAACATCGTCGCCCGGCCGGGGATGAAAATCGGCTTGTGTGGCCCTACCGGAGCCGGCAAAAGCACCATCATCAACCTCATCCCCCGCTTCTACGACATCCAGCGCGGCGACATCGCCATCGACCAGCAAAGCATCTACGACGTGCAAACCGGCAGCCTGCGCCAGACGGTGGGCATTGTGCTGCAAGAGCCATTTCTGTTCACCGACACGGTGATGAACAACCTGCGCTACGGCCGGCTGGACGCCAGCGACGAAGCGTGCATCGAAGCCGCCCAACTGGCCAACGCCCACGAATTCATCAGCCGGCTGCCGCAAGGGTACCAGACACTGCTCGATGGCGGCGGGGCCAACCTGAGCCAGGGACAGCGGCAGCTCATCACCATTGCCCGCGCCCTGCTGGCCAACCGGCGCATCCTCATCCTGGACGAAGCCACCAGCAGCGTAGACACGCGCACCGAGCGCAAACTGCAACAGGCGCTGGAACGGCTGATGAGCGGTAACACCAGCTTTGTCATTGCCCACCGCCTCAGCACCATCACCGATTCGCACATTATTGTGGCCCTGGACCGGGGCCGCATTGTGGACATAGGCTCACACCAGGCACTGATGGCCAGGAAGGGCTTCTATTACAATCTGTACATGAGCCAGTTCAAAGAAGAGCTGATGCACAAAAAAGCTTAGCCGCCCCCTCTGGCGCGCCGGCACCCTGCATCGTTAAGGTAGGCCAATGAACGAACAAGACGAAACGCCAATTACAGTGAATGGTGAGGTAGACAATGTGGTTTTGCGCCAGTTCAGCCAACTGCCACCCGCCGCGCAGCGGGTAGCGATTGCTGTTTTGCTGGTGGCGCTGCTCGTCGGCCTGGCCTTTCTGCGTGAAATGGTGCAGCGCTCGGCCCAGGCGCACCCCCCGGCCGGGGACGACGCCCCCACCCTCTAACTGCCGTCCACCGCTTCACTGAGGGCGGCCACCACCGGGACAGCCGCCACGCCCCCCGGCCGGGTCTGCGCCACATACAGCCGGCCGGCCAGCGAGACACCAGTGAACAGCAGGAACAGCAGCGCCAGCCCGGCCGCGGCCCGCAGCAGTTTTTGGCTGCGCCCCGGCCGGGCCATCCGCCCCACCAGCAGCAGCAGCGCCAGCAAAAACCAAGCCCCCAGCGCCAGCAGGGCCGTCTCATTCAGGGTTAGCCAGCCGGCGGTGAGGTTGGCCAGGCTGGCCAGCGGGCCATCCCCCCCGGCCGGGGGCGCGCCCGCCACCTGAGACCGGGCCAGGGCCAGGTTAGCGCGAACGTCCGGGTCGCGCGGGTCCAACTGCGCCGCCCGTTCATAACTCACAAGCGCCTGCGCCACATCCCCCAACTGATAATACGCATTGCCCAGGTTATAAAACAGCCCGCTGTCCTGGACGCCCTGCGCCGCTAACTGCTCATAGATCTGCGCCGCTTCGGCATAATGTCCCGCCAGATAGAGGCTTTGGGCTACGGTCAGCACCTCGGTGTCGGCCCCCGGCCGGGGCATCATCCACCAGGCCGTCGTCGCCAGGCAAGCCAGCAAGAGCAGGCTAATGAAGAGGAAGGTCGCTTTTTTCATGGTTCTCCTTCGCCAATGTAGCGCGATTTTCCAAATCGCGTTTGTATCTTCTCAACATTTCGGGGAAAACGAGGCCTGAGCTTGTCGAAGGCCGTTGGTTTCGACAGGCTCAACCAACTCCGCCGCGCGTTATTGAGAAGATACTCGTGTTACGATAAAAACGGATCGAGGGCGGTGATGAGCTGCTCAGTCTCGGCCAGCAGGCCCGCATTGGGCGCCGCCGCGGGGGCGAAACGGGTGGCGTCGCTTTGGGCCAGGCAGTCCATGGTCTGATGCACCAGTTCGTCGGGCACACCTTTGTCGCGCAGCAGGCCGGCCAGGGCGTAGCGGGTCAGGCCCACCACCGGCCGGGACAATCGCATCGCCAGATAATCCAACAGAATCTGCCCGGCCGGGGCGCTGCCCGGGCCAGACTGGCGCAGCGCCTGGCGGGCCACCGCGGCCGCCTGCGCCTGCTGCCGCTGTTCCGCCCGGCCGGCGCGCCGCTTTTGCTGCCACTGCCAGCCCCACTGCCCCACCAACAGCGCCAGCGGAATAGTCCACAGCAGCCAGTAGCCGGCCTGGAAGGGCAGCGGCGCGCGGCTGCTTTGCCAGGTATCCTGCACCGGCTTCAGCGGCTGCAAGCCGGCCACCTCAGCGCCATCCCCGGCCGGGGGCTGGCCACCGCTCCCTGCCGGCAGCGTAGGGAGCCTGGGGGCCGTACTCTGGCCGTCCGGCGCAACCGCCACCACCGTCGGGCCGCTCTGCAGCGTCTGGTAGCTGCCCAGCAGCGGATCAAAATAGACGTAGGTCAGCGGCGGCAGGGTCAGGCTGCCCGCCTGCGTGGGCACCAGCACCCGCTCATAGCGGCGCGTCCCTTGCAGCAGGCCATCGGCAAAGGTCGTCTCCACGCTGGCCGGGCTGTCGAAGGCGCGCCATTCCGGCCCCTCCGGCCAGGCCGGATCGGGCAGGTTGCCGATGTTGCCCCGGCCGCTGATGGCCACATGCCAGGTGACGGTATCATTGACCACCGTTTGCAGCGGGTCGACCGCCGCCTCCAGGCTAAACTGCCCCACCGCTCCCTGGAACCCGGCCGGGGCCGGGTCGGGCAGCGGGCGCACGGTCAGCGGAACCGGCTGGGTGTGCAGCTCCTGGTCATTGCTAAAAAAGCCGCCAGGGATAAGCAGCCCGGCCGGGTCAATGGTCAGCTCGCCCACCACCGTGGGGAAGAGCACCGTTTGCAGCTCCGTCACCCGGTAACTACGACCGGCCACCTCCAGCACATATTCCGCCTGCTCCGGCTGCTGCTCGTGCCACAGGCCGGTGAAATCGGGGGCCTGGTATTCCGGCTGGTCAAACAGCTCGCTGGCCTGGAAAAAGCGAAAGGTGTAAACGACCTGCTGCCCCTGGTAGGGCGTGGCCTGGTCTATTTCCGCCGTCACGTAAAAATCCTGGCCTTGCAGCCCAGCCGGGGGCGCGGCCGGGAAAACCGGCAGGTTCCCGGTTGCGGCCCCACCGCCGCCCAGCAAGTTGGGGAAGCTGGGGAAGTTGGGCAGCGACGGGAAGCCGGGCAAGGCGGGCTGCGGCACAGGCTGGACCAGGTTGCCCGTGCCCTGGCTCACCTGCACCGTAATGGGGTCAGTCTGGTAGCGCTGGCCACCCACCTCAACCTCAATGGGGCCGATGGTCAGCGTTCCCGGCCGGGTGGGCCGCAGTTGGTATTGGTAAATCGCCTGTGCCTGCATCCCCCCATTCCCCAGGTGGAACTGCGCGCTGTTACTGCTGCTCAACAAGTCAAAGCCATCCAGCGCCGGCAGGCTCGGCTGCCCGGCATCCGTCGCCAGGTCCACCGTCACCGTCAGCAGCAGCACCTCATCGGTGCTCAGGCTGGTGCGGTCCACCTCGGCCGTGACCACGCCGCCGCTCTGCGCCGCCGCCGGCAGCACCAGCCCGCCCAGCAGCAGCACCACCAGTGAAATCACCCAAAAACCTTTTGCCAATCGTTTCACGTCTACCATCCTCTTTCGCCTACCAACCGATACCATCCGCCGCCTACCAATCCTGCGCCGGTGGCCGGGAGGGGCTGCTGAAAATCTGTCCCAGCCGCTCTTGCAGCGTCTGGGCGCTTTGGGCGATGGCCGCCAGCAGTTGGCGCGCCTGTTCGGCAGTCATGCGCTGCTCCCCGGCCGGGGTCTGCGACTGCCCTTCAGCCTGATCCTGGCCATCCTGGCCCGCCTCATCCGGCTGTGCCGCCTGCTGCTCATCCTGCCCATCCTGGGACTGCTCCCCAGCCTGATCCTCGCCCGGCTGTTGATCCTCGCCCGGCTGTTGGTCCTGGTTTTGTCCCTCGCCTTGCTGCTCTTGCTCCTGCTCCTGGTCCTGCTCCTGCTCCTGCTCCTGCTCCTGCTGCTGCTCTTGCTGCTGCTGCGCCGCCAGCGCCAGCTCCAGGTTATGCTTGGCGTCGCCGTCGGCCGGGTCCAGCAGCAGCGCCTGCTTAAAGGCGGCCACCGCTTCGGCCAACTGCTGCTGGTTAAAGAAGCTGTTGCCCAGGTTAAACAGGCCGTGTTGGGCCACCGTTTCACCACTGGCCAGGCTCAGGGCCAGTTGCAGTTGCTCCAGCGCCTCGGCATACGCCCCCCGGCGATAGAGGCTGTTGGCCGCGTTGTAATACGGCTCGGCCAGCTCCGGGTTTTCCAACTGCGCCTTCTGGTACTGAACCAGCGCATCCTCATACGCCTGTTTGGCAAATTCATCGTTACCCTGGTTGTTCAGCCGCTCGGCCGACGGGCCGCAGGCCGTTACCAGCAGCCCTAATCCCAGGGCCAGCACAAACAGCAGGGCATTCTTCACACGCAATCGTCGCATCGGGTCATTCCTCCGGGAGCGTTGTCTATTAGGGCCGGCTTTTGGCCACCCGGCCGGGCAGCGCCGCGCCCCGCCGGGCCCACCTACGTGGTAGCACAGGGCGGCCCACCCGGTCAGGGATAAACTCACCGGCCACCAGCAGCAGCAGGGCCACAGCCAGGAAAATCTGGTAGCGCTCAATGTACCGCGTCTCAAAGCGGGTTTGCAGCGCCGCCTTTTGCAGCGAGTCAATTTCCGCCAGCAGACTGTCCAGTTCGTGCCCGCCGGCGCTGGCCCGGTAATAGCGGCCGCTGCCCGTTTGGGCAATGGCTTGCAGCGTGGTCTCATCCAGCCGGGAGATGGCCACGTCGCCGTTCTGGTCAGTCTTGTAGCCGGTGATCTGGCCGGCGGCGTCCGTCTCCGGCACCGGCTCCCCTTCGGGCGTGCCAAAGCCAATGGTGTAGATGATCACGTCCTGGTCGGCCGCTTCCTGCGCCGCGGCCAGGGGGTCGGTCTCGCGGTCTTCGCCGTCGGTCATCAGGATGAGTACCTTCTGGCTGGCCAGGTTGGGGTCGAAGCCGGTGAGGGCGGTGCGGATGGCGTCGCCGATGACCGTCCCCGGCCGGGAGATAGCCCCCGGGCCGGCGCTGTCCAGATAGCTGCGTGCGGTGAAGTAATCGCTGGTCAGCGGCACCTGCACAAAACTGGCCCCGGAGAAGAGCACCAGCCCCACTTCGTCACCATGCAGGCGGTCCATCAGGTCGCCAATCTCCAGCTTGGCCCGGTCCAGCCGCGTGGGCTTCATATCCTGGGCCAGCATGCTTTGCGACACGTCCAGGGCCACCATCACCTGCAAGCCTTCCTGCTCAATCTCCTGCACTTCCGTGCCCCACTGCGGCCGGGCCAGGGCGATGAGGATCAGCGCCAGGGCCGCCAGCCAGAGCACGGTCCGCCAGCGGCGGCCGCGCCAGTTTACATTGGCCGTCAGCCGGGCCACCAGTTGGGGCTGGCCCAGCCGGCCGAGGGCGCGCTGCTGCTGCTGGCCGGCCCACCACAGGAAGAGAGCCGCCGCCGGCAGCAAGAGCAGCGCGCTAAGGTAAAAGGGGTTAGCAAAGGTCATTGGACACCTTCATTGGGGTTGGGGTTATGGGGGAGCTGGTTGTTGAGCACCCCGGCCGGGAAACTGGCCAGCAGCCGGTTCAACTCCGTGCTCAGCCCCCGTTTGCTGAGGAACTGGTTGGCGCCGGCGGCCAGGGCGGCCGGGCCATACTGGGCCGCGGCCGACATCAGCACCACGGGCAGCCCCGGCCGGGCCTGCCGCATCTGCGCCAGCGCCCAGAAGCCATCCAGACCCGACAACTGCACGTCCATCAGCACCAGGTCGGGCTGCAGGGTGGCGGCCAGGGCCACCGCCGTGGCCCCATCTTCCGCCTCCCCCAGCAGCCGGTACTGGGGCCACTGCGTCAGGCAGACCGTCACCATCTTGCGGATCAACCAGTCATCATCCACGATGAGCACGCCAAAGGTATGGTTCATGGCAGCTTCCTGAACAGCGTGTGGCGCAGCACCATTTCGGCCAGCAGCAGCAGCAGCGCCGGCAGCAAGAACCAGACGGCCAGTTCGGTGTAATGGTTGTAAACCTGCACCTCAATTTGGGATTTTTCCAGGCTGTTAATCTCATCGTAGATGGCTTGCAGCCCGGTTGTATCTTCGGCGCGGAAGTATTGGCCGCCGGTAATATCGGCCACCTGGCGCAGGGTCTCTTCATCCAGCACGCTCTCCTGGTAGACGATCTGCTGGCCGCCAAAGACGCCGGGCACCGGCACCGGGACCTGCCCCGGCCGGGCCGCGCCAATCGTATACACCTTAATCCCCAGCGCTTTGGCCGCCTCGGCCGCCGTCAGCGGGTCAATCTGGCCAGAGTTATTCACGCCATCCGTCAGCAAGATAATCACCTTGCTCCGGGCTTCACTGTTGGCCAGGGCATTGGCCGCGTTGGCCAGCCCCAGCCCAATGGCCGTGCCATCATCCAGGCCCAGGTCGGTGGCCAACTGCACCTGCGCCAGCGCGCGGCTCAACATTGTGTGGTCCAGGGTCAGCGGGCTTTGGTTAAACGCCTCGCTGGCAAAGACAACCAGGCCCACCTTGTCATAGGGACGTTCGGCCACGAAGTCGTTAATCACCTGCTTGGCCGCTTCCAACCGGTTCTGCGGCTGGAAATCGAGCGAGGCCATGCTGCCGGAGATGTCCAGGGCCAGGGCAATTTCCACCCCTTCTCCCTTAATCGTCTCGCGGCCCTGCACAATTTGCGGCCGGGCCAGGGCCAGCAGGATGAGGGCCACCACCAACAGGCGCAGCCCGGTGAGCAGCGGGCGCAGGCTGGTGCGCCAGGTGCGGGGCAGGCCGCGGGTCAGGCTGGTGGCGGCGTATTGCAGGGTGGCCGGCCGGGCCTGCCGCCCATTGCGCCAGTGGTAAACCAGCAGCAGCAGCGGCAGCAGCAGCGCCAGCAGCAGAATCCAGGGGTCAGCAAATTGAAAGTTCATGCGCGGGCCTCCGCTTTTTGCTGCGTGCCGTTGGCCGAGAAGCCTGGCTGGCGCTGGCCGGCCGCCGCCACGTCGTCGGCCGTGATGACCAGCGGGCGGCTGCTTTCGACCAGGGCGCGGGCCAGGGCCAGCAGTTGGGCGGCATCGGTGATGCCGGGGGTAAAGTTGGCAAATTTCACCAGGTCGCTCTCGTCCAGGAAGGCCGCTAACTGCCGGGCGGTGTCGGGGTGCATGGCGATCTGGCGCAGGCTGGCGCGCACTTCGCCGGTGGTTCGTTCCAGCATGGGCACGCCGTAGGTTTGTTCCAGGTAGCGGCGCACGCAGCCGGATACCAGGGTGTAATGGGTCTTGAACTGGCCTTGCTGCGGCAGCTCCAGGCTTTCGATGCGCGCCAGTTCGGCCAGGGCGACTTCGTGCGGCAGCCGGTTATCGACCCCGGCCGGGGCCAGGCGCGCCCGCTGCCGCTGCCACAGCCACCCGCCGCTACCAGCGGCCACGGCCAGGAGCAGGGCAGTTATCCACAGGGCCAGGTTAGACACAGGCAGCTCGGCTTGCGGCTTGATATCGCGCAGTTCGCGGTCGTCTTCTGTCAGCACCGAGTTGATGGTGATAACCGCCGGGCTAACCGTGATATCGCTGAGCTGGCCGGCGTTGTCGGCCAGGGTCACGGTGAGCGTGGGGGTGCTGAACTGGCCGGGGGCAAACAGCCGGGCGTCGATCTGCTGGCTGGTGGTCTTGCTGCCATCGGCGTTGGTGACGCTGGTGGCCGGGGATTGGCTGACCACGGTGAAGTCCCCCCACTCGCCGGGCAGTTGGGGGAAGATGACCTGGGTCCCGGCCGGGTGGTTCACGGTCAGGGTCAGCGGCAGGGGGTCGCCTACCGTCCAGTCCTGGCCGGTGGCGGTGAGGGTGGCGGTGGCCAGGGTTTGGGCCGCCCCCGGCCGGGGCCAGCCCAGCAGCGCCAGCAGCAGCAATAGAGGCAGGAGTAACAGTTGTCGTTTCATTATCATTTATCCCTGGGTCGCCCCTAATGCCGTATCCGGCGGGCCCGTTCCTGGAAGAACAGCGTCAGCGGCATGGTGTAATCCTGGTCCGTACTCACCGCGATGCGGTCCACACTGGCCTGGCGGAAGACCCGCTGCCTGGCCTGGGCCTGCGCCTGCACCCGCTGCGCAAACGCCTCGCGCCACGGCCGGCTGCCGGTATCCACCCAGACAATCTCACCACTCTCCGGGTCTTCCATAGCCAGCAGGCCCACGTTTTGCAGCGCCACCTCCAGCGGGTCGTGCAAGTCCACGGCAATCACATCATGCCGCCTGTTGGTCACCGCCAGCGAGCGCCGGTAACTCTCCGGGTCAGCCTGGAAGTCCGAGACCACAAAGACAATGCTGCGCCGCTTCAGAATCTGGTTCACCTTATCCAGGGCCAGCTTAATGTTGGTGCCCCGGCTCTGTGGTTCAAAGGCCAGCAGCTCCCGGACCAGGCGCAGCACGTGGGTGCGCCCCTTGCGCGGCGGGATAAACAGCTCAACCTCGTCAGTGAAGATGAGCAGCCCTACCTTGTCGTTGTTGGTGGTGGCCGCAAAGGAGAGCACAGCGGTTAACTCTGCCGCCAATTCCCGCTTAAAGCGGTTCACCGAGCCGAAATCTCCCGAACCGCTGGCGTCCACCACCAGCATCACCGTCAGTTCACGCTCTTCCACGTAGCGCTTCACGTAAGGTTCGCCGGTGCGGGCGGTTACATTCCAGTCGATGGTGCGGATTTCATCCCCCATCTGGTACGGGCGCACCTCATCAAAGGCCATCCCGCGCCCCTTGAAAATGGCGTGGTACTCTCCGGCAAAGCTGTCATCCACCAGGCGCCGGGTGCGAATCTCGATGCGGCGGATTTTCTTCATCAGGTCGGCAGTTAGCATGGCGCACGTTCCTTTTTGGGAGTCGGCCTAGGGCACGTCAGTATGGTCCAGAATGCGCTGGACGATGTGATCGCTGGTAATGTTCTCCGCTTCCGCCTCGTAGGTGGTGATGATGCGGTGGCGCAGCACGTCGGGCGCGATCTGCTTGATATCTTCTGGCGTGACAAAGCCCCGGCCGTGTAGGAAAGCGTGGGCGCGGGCGGCGTGGATCAGGTTGATGCTGGCCCGCGGTGACGCGCCAAAGCTGATCAGGTGGTTCAGGTCGCTGAGGCCGTTGCTGCCCGGCTGGCGGGTGGCCAGCACCAGGTCCAGCACATAGTTCTTGATCTTGTCGTCTACGTACACCTGGCGCACCACCTGGCGAGCGTGCAAGATCGCCTCTGGCTGGACCACGGGTTGGACCGGCGGCAGCGGCGTGCCGGTCATGCGGTCAACAATCAGCCGCTCTTCGGCGCGGGTGGGGTAATCCACTTTTACCTTCAGCATGAAGCGGTCTACCTGCGCTTCGGGCAGCGGGTAGGTGCCTTCCTGCTCGATGGGGTTCTGCGTAGCCAGCACCAGGAACAGATCCTCCATGCGGAAGGTGACATCGCCAATCGTCACCTGGCGCTCTTGCATCGCCTCCAGCAGGGCGCTCTGCACTTTGGCCGGGGCGCGGTTGATTTCGTCGGCCAGGATCAGGTTGGCGAAGATGGGGCCCTGGTGCACGCTAAATTCGTAGGTGCGCGGGTTGTAGATTTGCGTGCCCACCAGGTCGGCCGGCAGCAGGTCGGGCGTGAACTGGATGCGGGCGAAGTCGGCCTGAATCGCTTCGGCGGCGGTTTTTACCAGCAGGGTTTTGGCCAGGCCGGGCACGCCTTCCAGCAGGATGTGGCCGTCGGCCAGCAGGGCGATGAGCAGGCGCTTCACCAGCTCTTCTTGCCCCACCATGACCTTGTTGATTTCGGTCAGCAGGGGGCGCAGGAACAGGGCTTCTTGTCTTACGTAGGCACTCGTGTCACGAATGGCGGTCAGATTCATGGGACATCTCCTTGGATTTGGGGGGCTGTTTGGGGGTTATTGGCTGGCGAGCGTGCCGCTTAACACGGGGTCCCGGCCGCAGAGCCAGGGCAGGTCGATACGGGCCTGGGTGGCCAGGGTCTGGCCGTCGGCGCTGAGCCGGCCGGTGAGTTGTATGTTGACCTTCAGGCCATCGACGTTGAGCGGGACGGTGGCGGTTAGCTGGCGCGGGTTCTGGCGCTGGATCTGGCCGGTGGCATACTGCACCCCGGCCGGGACAGCCACCACCCCACAATTGCGCCCATCGACCACCAGGCCACGCCCCACAAAGACCTGGCCGTCCACCACGTCGCCGGTCTGAGTCAACCGCAGGACCAGCGGCGCACTGCTGCCCTGGTCGCCCGTTACCCGGCCGTAAAATGTGCCGGTGAATGGGGCTGTGGTTTGGGGCGTGGCGGCCAGGGTGGTCAGGCCGGCCAGGCCCAGGACAAGCAGCAGCAAGAACAGTCGCGGGATTGATTTCATTGCACCTCGCCGTAGTGATCCCGGCCGGGGCGAAGGTCCCGGCCGGGGTAGAATGCCTACAGCCTAGCAAAACGGGCCGCGCTTTGCCTTTAAGGCCAACCGCCAGTTGTCTTAAGCGAAACTTAAGGGGATGAAGTGCATCAGGCCGCAGCAGCCCTGCCCCCCCGCTGCTGTCTGGAGACTGCCCGGCTCCCCGGCCGGTTTAGGGGGCCTGCTCCGTTACCCGGCCGGGAATGTTGGCCGAGGGAAAGACGAGGGGAAACGCCACAGCGGGGTCCAGCGCCGCCAGGCTGCCGCCCCCGACGTTGATCAGCAGCAGCGTATCATTGGCCGAGACAAACCAGTTGCCCCCCGGCCGGGGCGTGCGCGTGCCCCCGGTAAAAATGTGCTGCAAAGCCGGATTCTGCATGTCGATGGCATACAACAGAATCTGGGTGGTGATGTCGCTGCCCGTTTGCACCAGCAGGTAGGGCTGCCCCTGGTGCAGCAGCAGTTGCATTTCCGCCACTTCGGGCTGCTTGTAGGCGCGCTGCCACTGGATGGTGCCATCGGGGCGCAAAGCGATGAGGCGGCCGCCGCCCAGCTCCCGGTGGGCCAGCAGCGCGCCGCCATCCGGCAGGGCCACAACGCTCGCCGCGCCGAGGGTGCTGCGCGGGAGTTGGTATAGGCGGTCTGCGGTCATCGTCAGCGGATCCAGGCGGTAGAGGCCGTCATAGGTTGCCAGCCAGATTTGGCTGCCGGCGCTGACGGGCTGGCCGTTCAGCGGCATGGGCCAGGTTTGCAGGCCAGACGCCGTCAGGGCGTACACCGGCCCTTGATGGCCGGTGACCGATAAGATGAGCTGGTCCGCCGTCAGGAGCCAGTCGGCCGCTGGCTGGGCCAGTCTGGCCCACCACAGCACCTCGCCGCTGGCGGCAATGGCTGTCAGGTCCTGGCGGACGGCCACCACTACCCCGCCACCGGGCAGGGGCCGCAGGGTAGGCAAACCCACTTTGTTTAGGTCAACCTGCCACAGGGGGGCTTCGGCCAACGTGGTTGTCGCCTCGTCTGCGGCCAGGAGGGGGTAGGCGGTTACCTGCCCCGGCCGGGTGACCATGTAGAGCTGCGTTTGGTGGGCATCCACAACGACGCTGGTTATGGTCTCGGTCAGGGTCCGCCGCCAGCGCAGGCGGCCGTCGGCCACGTCCAGGCCAACAAGCTCCTCATCCTGCAGGGCCAGGAGCGTGTTGCCGTTAACCACGCCAACGAATTGCGGGTCTTCGGCGGTCCCCGGCCGGGTCCACGCCACCCCCGGCATGGCGGCCATCCGGTTGTTCCAGATAAACGGCGACGGCGGCAGCCAGCCCGCTTCCGTGGGGTCACTCCCCCAGTAGCCCGGCCCCGGTTCATCCGGCATGTGGGTCCGAATCTCAAAGTGAAGATGCGGCGGCGTCCGCGGCTGGCCGATTTCGGCAATTTTCTGGCCGCGCACCACGCAGTCGCCGGCGCGCAGGGTGACGCTGTCGGGGTCCATGTGGCCATAAAACGAGAGCACCGTGCGGCCATCGGCGAAAGTATGGCGGATGATGATAGTGCCCTGGTCGGTCCCCCAGCCGTATGGGTGGGCATAGGTTACCCGGCCGTGGCCAATGGCATAGACCGGCACCCCCAGATTGGAGCGGCCGCGCACCAACTGCCAATCCTCGCCGGCATGATACAGGTCATAGCGGCTGCGGAACTGGCCAAAACCCCGCCCGCCGTAGCTGACGTTCAGCGCATCCGGCGGGTCGAGCGGGAAGTCTAGCAGGTCGACAATGCCGCACAGGGCGTTCTCTTGCGGTTCGGGATCGTGGAGGATGGCGGCCCGCGGGTCTCCGGTGACCGGGATGGGCAGGGGCGTGGGGGTGGGGGTCGGGGTGGCCGTGGGGGAGGGGGTGGCCGTCGCGGTGGGGCTGGGCAAGGGGGTGGCGGTGGCGGTGGGAACGGCCGTGGGCGTGGCCAGGGCGGCCACTGGGCTGCCGGGCGGGGCAGCGGGCGGCGCGCCAGGGCCAGCCGCCTGGCAGCCAGCCAGCAGAAGGAAAACGACCAGCGGGAAAGCGACCGCTTTTGGCCAGGTCAACGACCGCCCCATTCGTCTACGCATAGCCGGTAAGTTATCCTGATTTTCCCGGCCGGGCGAGGAAAATCACAGGTTGTTAATGGAAGCGAGCACGGCTGGCCAACGGGAAAGTACGCGCGACGTCCCGGCACGGCAATGGCGGTAGGTGTGGTCCCGGCCGGGTTCATTCATCCGTTAAGCCGTGGGAAGCATGGGCTTTGCCTTGCCCCGGCCGGGAAAATCAAACCGCTTGTACTCAGTCCCGCGCGAACCAATCGCCAATAGTTGAATCATGCGCGCTCCCAGCGCCGCCACATACAGCAGACGGAAGTCGCCAATGCGGTAGCGGTACACATTTGTGTAGCCTTTCATCTTCTTGATGGTGTTGCTGCGGGGGGTGATGGGGTCTTGTTCCAGTTCTTGCAGGGCGGCCACGACCGCCTGCTACAAATTTCTGCTTAGTTCGACAAAGTCGGCCACGTAAGCGGGTTTTTGGGTAATCGGCCACGTGGTCCTTGATGACTCCTCTTCGTGGTAACGGCGCCCTTACTCGCTCCCTATTCGCCTGCCTGGCGTAATACTGCCCGAATCAAATCATCGCCAAGCCACAGACCACTCTGCCGCAGCGCCATCACGATAGGTCGGACTGTGGGCACAAGACCCGCTTGTTTAGCTTTTATCACCACGCCCACTGTTCCGGTGAAGGTCAGTTTGTTGAGACTGGCAATACGACGACCCAGCGTGTCGTCGAGAATAAGACGGCTACCCGGATGTTGCCGGCCCAGGCCAATTAATTCAGCCTCACCAGGTCCCAGATCAGTTATGAGGGGGATCAATGTGCGATCTTTGAGTGCTGTAACCTTTATCCAGGACAGATTGTCCACGTCGGGTACCGATATGCCTTGTTGTTGGCCCACCAGCAGTTCGTCCTTTACGGCCGTTGGAATAGCGACAGTCTGGTAAAGGGCAGGCAAGATATCCAGCTGCCCAATCAGATTAAGGTATAAGAGGGGGGATGTGTTGCAGAGCGTCAGCCGATCAGGCATTGGCAACGTCTTGAGCCAGGGAGTCGGCATCTAGCTGGAAGGGAGAAACCTGATAACGGCCGAGCGCCAGTAGAAACTCGACCCGGCTGATACCGGCTAGTTGGGCAGCGCGTCCCGACGACAACCGGCCCAATTCATAGAGCTTCACGGCCGCGAGCATGGTCACTTCACGGGCGAATTCTTGTGGCCCTGTCTTCAGACTGAGCAATGTTTCCTCTGGTAAGTCGAGCTTAACTGTGACTGTCATGGCATTCCTTTCTTGAATCCAAAGGTACGAAGTACGTAGCAGCGACTCTCATTCGTTCGTGTGGAAATCATAGCATAGATGCCGGGCGAATGAAAACCTGTACCATAGTTTCAGGCGAGCAGGACCAGCATCTCGCGCTGGTGGGCGGTTAACTGGTAAACCGGGTCAACTGCCGTCTGTGGCTTCACCTGAATAGGTGCCGGCGTTTCGTTGCCTAATCTCAGATGTGCTGTTAGCCCAATGAGAACCCAAAGAACCTGAAGTCGTTCTGGGCGACGGTTTGCATAAGTGCGTCCTGATTGAAAGCGACTTGAATATGCCCTATAATGTGGATAGTTATCCCTATTTGAATAGTGGTTGAGGCACACACTCATGATGAAGACGGTCCAGATGACAATAGATGAGGTCTTGCTAACGCAGGTGGACACGCTGGTCGAAGCGTTGGGAACCAACCGTTCCGCCTTCATGCGGGAGGCCTTGGAAAGTGCCCTCAAACAGCGGCAGGTAAAAGTTTTAGAAGAACAGCACCGAGCCGGCTACGAGCGCCAGCCTTTGACGCCAGACGAATTCGACATCTGGCAAGAGGAGCAGGTTTGGGGGTCTACACCATGAATCGGGGAGAGGTTCGTTGGTATACTTTTCGGCTGCCAGACAAACGCCGCCCCGTGCTCATTCTGACGCGAGATTCGGCCATTCCGGTGCTGACCGGCATTACCATTGCCCCGCTAACCACGACTATCCGTGAGATTCCCACAGAAGTTGTTTTGACCCCTGAGGTTGATGGCGTACTTGAAACCTGCGCGGTCAATCTCGATAACCTCCAGACCATACCAAAAGCAAGCATTGGCCCCTTGCTCACCATTCTGTCGCCTGACAAAATACAGGCCGTCGAAGAAGCCCTCTGCTTTGCCTTAGGCATCGACTCCATTTAGCCGTGCCTTTATGCACGCCCCTCGCTACGCGGTTAAGAAACCGCGGCCATACCTTCCCTCACCATACCTATCTCTGCCAGGTCCCCTTGCCTATCTCGATACCGACGTCGCCCAACATTGATTGGGCGCATACTGGGATGCGTCAGAGCTACGACAGAGCATTGATGCTCCGGCATGCCCTGAAATATCACCTGGTGAACGACCGGGCCGCTTTTGTCAAAGTCAGCCCTACACAGCCTGCGGATGTGTTGCATAGTGCAACCGCTGTGTTTACAATTTGGGCGAAGTGGTGTCTGGCCAATCAACTTGAGAGGTGAACCATGCCAACCTTACACGTCCGTAACGTCCCCGACTCCATTTATGACCGGCTGCGCCAACGGGCGCAGGCGCGCAACCGCTCTATCAGCGCCGAAGTGGTGATGCTGCTGGATTTGGCCCTGGAAGAAAGCGAAGACAACCAGGCGCAGGTGCTGGACCGTATCCGCCGCCGCCGTTTCTTTGACCCGGCCAGCGTCAACGCCCCCGACAGCACAACCCTGCTGCGCGAGGACCGCGAACAATGACCGGGGATTGTGTGGTGGATGCCAGCGTGGGCATCAAGCTGTTCCTGGCCGAAGAAGGCTCAGACGCCGCCGATGCCTTGTTTGCCCAATTAGCCCAGTCGCCACCCGCCCGTTTTTACGTGCCCGACCTTTTTTACAGCGAATGTGCCAACATTTTGTGGAAATATGTGCGCCGTTTTGGCTACCCGGCCGGGAACGCTCGCCAGGATGTGGCCGACCTGCTGGCCCTGCGGCTGCAAACCGTCTCCACGGCCGACGTGCTGGCCCCGGCCCTGGCATTGGCGCTGCAATACGACATTACGGCCTATGACGCCTGTTATGCCGCTCTGGCGCAGCAGTTGGGCCTGCCCCTGATCACGGCCGATAGCCCCCTGCGCCGCAAACTGGCTGGCAGCGGCATTGCCATCCACATTTTGGGCGAATAAACCAGACCGGGGCGCGGGGATGTTCATGCGCCACCTGCGTGGCCGCGGAGATTGATTATGCACTATGGCCCATTTTACGAACGCTTTCCCGATTTGGCGGCGCGTGAGACGCGCTCGGCAATCATCACGGAGAACCCCTATTTGCCCGATGGCGAATATGCTCTGATTGAGCTTTTTTGCACCACGCCGGGCTGCGACTGTCGCCGGGTAATGTTCACTATCTACCAGCGCGGCAACCCAACGTCGCTGGCGACGGTTAGCTATGGCTGGGAGAGCGCGCAGTTTTACGCCGATTGGTACGGCACGAACGAACCGGCGATTATCCAAGAAATGCAAGGCCCAATCTTGAATGATTTCGCCCCAACATCGCCGTTGGCCCCCGCTCTATTGGCGCTGGTGGAGGAGCTGCTGCGCGATAAGGCGTATGTGGCCCGTATCCAACGCCATTACCGGATGTTTAAGGCGGCGGTAGATGAGGAAGCCGGTTTGCCAAAGAGGCACAAAGGAAAACGGCCGTTCCCCACCCGCAAAAAACGCCGCTAAACTGTGGCTTTCGGTAGCGCCTTCCGGCGATAGTTATTTCTTTCTGCGGCGTCTTCTGGCTTTTTTTTCCTGAAAGCGTGCAGGAAAACCAATTGTTTCCCGCTAATTGCCACGTGAATCAAGCGATTGGGCATCGGCCGCAACTCCCACAAGGGTTTGTGTGCCGTCAACGGCAGTGCCTGGGGCATCCCTAGTTGAATTCCGAATTCTTACAACAATCGCAGTTAGTTGCGTGTTTTCACCTGTTCTTCGACCGTAAGGTTGATACCGGCTGCTGCAATAAGGCCGTACAATATGCCGCGCAGCGCGTCTAGCTGGTGGTTGGCGTGTTCGACTTACTGGCCGGGGTTGCTAGCGGCCGAGCCAGGAGAATCCAGGCGAATTCAAAAGGGGCGTTGGGTTGAGGGTGTGGTCATGGGTATCTCCGCGGAATGAACGTTCCATAGAGATGGGATAACAAACCAGGAGCATCAAGAGCAAGAGGTGTGTGACGGCCGTTTCGTTCAGGCGGCCGTATTCTCCAGGCGATGGGGCATGAGTTGGTAACCCATCGCCCGCATAATGGCATTGATATTATCCAGCCGGGGATTGCCCCTGGCCGACAACGCTTTCTGCAAACCTTGCCGGGTCATGCCCACTTCTTCAGCCATCGTCGAGATGCCCTTCACGCGGGCGATGATGCGCAGCGCAGAAAGGAGCGCGGCCGAATCACCGTCCAGGGCGTAATCGGCGAAGGTTTCATTGAGGAAATCGTCAATTTCCTCTGGATGTTGGGTGAAGTATTCAACGGTGACGTCATCTAAGGAACGGTAATCAGTCATGGGTTTGATACTCCTGCCAGTAGGCTTGGGCCTGTAGAATGTCCTGGCGCTGGCTGCTTTTGTCGCCGCCGCAAAGCAGAACAACGATGGTATCGCCGTCTTCGGCAAAGTAGACGCGATAACCAGCGCCAAAGAAGAAACGCAGTTCGTTTACGCCTGCGCCCACCGGCTTGAAATCGCCGTAGTTGCCCTGCTCCAGCCGCAGCAGCCGCTTGAGAATGCGCCGTCGGGTCGTTGGGGCGCGCAGGCTGTTGAGCCAATCGGTGAAGGGTTCTTTGCCGGTGGCTGCACGGTAAACGATGACGTTCTTGGCGTTGGGCATAAACAACCTTTTCTCTTACTGGCAGTATAGCAGCGCAAATTATAGTTGGCAACAGGTAGTGGTGAAAAAACGGGGAGAACGACCGGACAAGATGCCGCGCAGGGCGTCCAACTAATGGTCAAGGGTGGGTTGGCGACGTACTGATTGGGGTTGGCGAATTGGAAGCAAGGCGATCCCTACGAGTGGAAATTTAGGCTCGCCACAAGTTCATCAAGCCTTTCTTGAGTAAATTTCCAATGTGGCGGGATTCTATCTTCGGAACCCGCCGCCGGAGATAGCTTTGCCCAAATGTGTTTTTCATAGAGAACCGAGTCGCCAAGTCCGCGCCTGGTTTCCTTTAGCCGTGTTGCGATCTCGACTGGTGTAGCAAGATACATCCGGGGCAGTTCATCCAAACCCACATTCTTAAACTGAACAAAACAAAAAACTGAAACGTCAATGTGCTTTTGGAGCCAGTCATCTACCGCACCATGATAATCAGCATTTTTTATGTGAGATTGAGTTAACCCCCAACTGCCATCTTTACTACCTTTTACAGATATCAGTAATTTTATTGACCCAAATACAGCGACAAAATCATAGCCTGGTTGATTAGGTCCATATTGGATATTGACGTCCCAACCGAGTCGTGCAAACTGAGCCGCAGCAAAAGCTTCTGCCGCAGTGGCTACATGCCAATGACTTTTCATCCCACCAACTCCTCCGCAATCAACTCCGCCTGCTTCAGCACCGTGTCCGTCGCCAGCTTCTGCATGTCCGGCGGATAGCCGTACTCCCGCAGCGTGCGCTTCACAATCACCTTCAGCTTGGAGCGCACACTCTCCTTAATTGTCCAGTCAATCGACGTGTTGGCGCGTACCCGCTCCGTGAGGACGACGGCCAGCTCGCGCAGCATGTCTTGCTGCATCAGTTCGCGGGCGCTGTCGTTGTTGGCCACGGCCGTATAAAACGCATACTCAAACTCTGTCAGCCCCATCTCTTTGGCTTCGCTGTCCGCGTCGCGGATCTCCTTGCCCAGGTGGATCAGCTCGTCAATCACCTGCGCCGAGGTGATCGCCTTGATGTGGTAACGGCGCAGCGCTTCCTCCAGCATATCGAGCAGCTTCTTGCTCTGCACCAGATTCTTCTTGGCGCGGGCCTTGATTTCATCAAGCAGCAGCTTCTTCAGCGTTTCCAGGGCCAGGTTCTTCTGCTCCATGCCCCGCACTTCCAGCAGGAACTCCTCGGAGAGAATGGAGATGTCGGGCTTCTTCAACCCGGCCGCGTCGAAAATGTCGATCACCTGGTTGGAGACCAGCGCCTGGTCGATCACCTGGCGCACGGCCGTTTCGATTTCCGCATCACTCCGCCCCCCGCCGCCGTCAAACTTCACCAGCCGCGCTTTCACCGCCTGGAAGAAGGCCACCTCGTCCTTCACATCCAGCGCCTCGTCGTGGGGCACGGCCAGGGCGAACGCTTGCGAGAGGGCGGTCACTTCGCGCACGTAGCGCGTTTTGCCGTCCGGCAGCCCCAGGATGAAGTCGGCGGCCGCCAGCAAAAGGGAGAGCTTTTGCGCGGTGTCGGCGGCGAAGTAGTTTTCGTAGGGGAAGCCGGGTTGAACAGATTTGACAATTCTCAAAGAATTGTCAAATCTTGCGGCGAACATCTGCGAGACCACTTCCAGCTTCTCCAGCATCAGGGCGACGGCCTGCTCCTGCACCAGCGCCGGGTCGCCCCGGCCGCCGCTGTCGGCGTAGAAGGCCAGCGCTTCTTTCAGGTCGGCGGCGATGCCCAGGTAATCGACGATGAGGCCGCCGGGCTTGTCTTTGTAGACGCGGTTGACGCGGGCGATGGCCTGCATCAGGTTGTGGCCTTTCATCGGCTTGTCGATGTACATGGTGTGCAGCGAGGGCACGTCGAAGCCGGTGAGCCACATGTCGCGCACGATGACGATTTTTAAGGGGTCGTCGGGGGTTTTCATGCGGTCGGCCAGGGCGCGGCGTTGCTCTTTGTTGGTGTGGTGCAGGGCGATTTCCGGGCCGTCGCTGGAGGCGGCCGTCATCACCACTTTGATGACGCCTTTGTCCAGGTCGGGATGATGCCAGCCGGGGCGCAGGGCGACGATTTCGCGGTAGAGGTCGGCGGCGATGCGGCGCGACATGGCCACAATCATGCCCTTGCCCTCGAACACTTCCTGGCGCTGCTCGAAGTGGGTGACGATGTCCTGGGCCACAGTTTTGAGCCGTTTGTCGCTGCCCACCAGCGCCTCCAACTGTGTCCATTTGGCTTTGGCTTGCTGGGTGGTGGTCAGGTCTTCCTCGTCCAGTTCTTTGTCCAGGTCGCGGATGAGCTTGCGCCCGGCGTCGGTCAGTTCGATTTTGGCCAGGCGGCTTTCGTAGTAGATGCGCACGGTGGCCCCATCTTCGACGGCCTGGGCGATGTCGTAGATGTCTACGTAGCTGCCAAAGACGGCCGGGGTGTTGATGTCGCTTTTTTCGATGGGCGTGCCGGTGAAGCCCAGGTAGGTGGCGTTGGGCAGGGCGTCGCGCAGGTATTTGGCGAAGCCGTAGACGGTTTTCTTGCCGATGACGCGGCCGGCGGCGTCTTTCTCGTCCACGATTTTGGCGGCGAAGCCGTATTGGGTGCGGTGGGCTTCGTCGGCGATGACCACGATGTTGTCGCGCTCGGACAGGGTTTCATAGACGTTGCCTTCCTCCGGTTGGAATTTCTGGATGGTAGTGAAAACGACGCCGCCGGAGGCCACCTTGAGCAGGGTCTTGAGGTGGTCGCGGCTGTCGGCCTGCACCGGCTCCTGGCGCAGCAGCTGCTTGGAGGCGGCGAAGGTGTCGAAGAGCTGGTCGTCGAGGTCGTTGCGGTCGGTGATGACGACGACGGTGGGGTTGTTGAGGGTCAGGACGATTTTGCCGGTGTAGAAGACCATCGAGAGCGATTTGCCGCTGCCCTGGGTGTGCCAGACCACGCCTGCTTTGCGATCGCCGGTGGGCTGGTTTTGTACGGTGGGCAGGTTGTAGGCGGCCGGGTCTTCTTGGATGAGGCCAGAATTGACAAATCTTGCAGATTTGTCAATTCTCAGGTCGCCCACCGCCCGCAGCGTAGATTCAACGGCCTTGTTGACGGCATAGTATTGGTGGTAGGCGGCGATTTTTTTGACGGTTTGTAGATTTGTCAAATCGCCAAGATTTGACAAATCTTTCGCAAAGACGGTGAAGTGGCGGATGAGGTCGAGCAGGGTGCGCGGGTTGAGCAGGCCGCGAATGAGCGTTTCGATTTGCGGGATTTGCGGCGCGGCTTCGGTCAGGCCATCGGCCGTTTTCCAGGCCAGGAAGCGGCTGTAGGCGGCGGAGAGGGAACCGGCGCGGGCGTCCAGGCCATCGGAGATGACCAGCAGGCCGTTGTAGGTGAACAGGCTGGGGATGGTGAGTTTGTAGGTTTGCAACTGCTTGAAGGCGGCACGAATGGTGGCGTTTTCGTCGGCGGCGTTTTTGAGTTCGATGACGACCAGGGGCAGGCCGTTGATGAACAGCACCACGTCGGGGCGTTTGTTGATGCCGTTTTCGATGACGGTGAACTGGTTGACGGCCAGGTAGTCGTTGTTTTCGGGCTGGGCGAAGTCCACCAGCCAGACCAGGTCGCCGCGTTCCTGGCCGTTGTGGTGGGTGGTGACGGGGATGCCTTCGGTGAGCAGGCGGTGGAAGGCTTCGTTGTTGGCGATGAGGCTGGGGGAGTTGAGGCGCTGCAACTGGCGCAGGGCATCCAGGCGGGCCTGGGGCGGGATGGCGGGGTTGAGGCGGGCGATGGCGGCTTCGACGCGGGCGAGCAACAGCACGTCTTCGTAGCTGGCCCGTTCTGGCAGGCTGCCATCGGGGGCGATGTCGGGGCCGTAGAGGTAGCTGTAGCCTTCGGCTTCCAGGCGCTCAAGGGCCAGGTGTTCGATGGCGTCTTCGCTGAGTTTGGTCATGTTGGCTCCCATAGATTTGACAAATCTTGAAGATTTGTCAAATCTTCATGCGCATCAAAAAAGTTTCGCTGACCGCCAAACCAGGCGAAGACGTCTTCGCGCTGGATGTTGGATGGTTGATGGGTGCAATAGGCGCTGTAGGATGACCATTTCCAGCTGCGGAAGTCATCGGTCAGGCCATGTTTTTGCGGGTTGAGGTGAATGTAGATGATTAAGTTGAGCAGATAGGCCTGGCTTTCTACCGGTTTGCGGTGGAAGGGACGCTCGAACAGGACGCCGGTACGGCCGTTGGCTTTATTGAAGGCGCGGGTGTAGGCGATGAAGAGGTTTTTGAAGGCGAGGCTGGGTTCGTGCAGTTTGAAGAGTGGTGGTGAGATTTGTCTATTCTCAGAGAATAGACAAATCTGCTCGTGATACGCCTCTTGTTCTTCTTCGGTGCGGGTGCGGATGGCGAAGTGGAAGTGGTTGGGCAGCAGGCAGTAGGCGTAGGTTTCGGCGATGGGCAGGATGTGTTTGGCGTAGAGGTTGAGGAAGTAGGGGTAGTTTCGTGGTTCGACGAACAGGTTTTCGCGGTTGTTGCCGCGGTTGTAGATGTGGTAGGTCTGGCCGAAGCGGAGTGGTTGGATGGTCATGGTTTGATTTAAGAATTGACGAATCTTGCGCGACGAGAATTGACAAATCTTGAAGATTTGTCAATTCTGTTGACGCAAGCGCACGCGCACCTCGCCGCTCATGAGCTTTGGGAGCAGGGTGTCGCGTAGCTTTTCTAGTGTGCGAATTTGTTTTTGATTCAATTCCATACGTTGGAAATATGGTGCGACTTCCTCTTCAAATTTATAAATCTCTGCGACAGGAGGAATGTCAATAATATGATTTTTGAAAGTTCTGGTTGTGATCGTGTCAAACACACTTCCGTATGCTGCTGATTGCAAGGCCGTCACTGAATAGTCAATCAGTAGATATGTGAAGAAAAAACAGCCTTCAAACTTTGGTTTGATTCCATAATTAGATTGACTGAATGTCATTGGTTCGGCCAGAATACAATACTTTCCGACCGTCCCTCTTGCTGAAATTACAGTTGAGTGTTTTGGTAAAAGCTTTGCCGAACTGTTATTTAATCCTACTTCCGTGATACTTTTTTCACTTGAAACTACGAAACTTTTGTGGTTGCTCGCAATGTCTCCGCCTGACAGCCAATAAATATCTCCGTTCCAATAGCTTTCCACGCTTGTTTTGGGAGTGCCCCCACCTACCAAATCAATCGCATCGTACAAGCTGCGTTCTTCCCAATCATCCTCAGCGCCATCAATGAACCAGTGGCGGAAGAGGGTTTGGGCGAGGGTTTCGAGGGTTTTGTTCTGGCGGTGGAGCAGGTCTATTTTGTCGTCGAGGGAGGCGAGAACGGCCGTGATTGCTTTCTGCTCTTCATCTTTTCTTGGCAAAAAGAGTGGAATAGATAAAAGGTTGGCTTTGTTTAATTTTGGTTGGACAGCACCAGTAATAAAGGGATGTAAGTCTAAATTCTGAAAATAGTAAATTAGCAGATCATTGATATGAGGTTTTTTCCCTCTCAAGATATGTGCGTGGTTGTTTACCCAAAACTGGCCTGTTGCCTTGAAGGCAATAGGAGTATTTCTCGATTTTAGGTTTTCTCCATCTTCCGATACTAAAACATACTCGCCATCAAAAAGATAGTCATTAACATGGTCGATGATGCCTGATGCTCCATAATATGGATAAGACCCTTGCCTCTCAGCACGTTGCATACTACTTAAAGGGACTCTCTTATGATTATGTACCTCAACCAAATCCTCTAAACTAAACTCGGCCCAATCACTCATCGCCAACTACCACCTTTGCCAAATTCTCTTGAATCAGCGCATTCAGGCGGCTTTCCTCGGCCAACTGCGTCGCCAGTTCTGCTTGCAGTTCGGCAAAGCGCTCGGCAAAGTCAAAGTCATCCTCCTCATCCGGCAGGCCCACGTACCGGCCGGGTGTCAGCACGTAGTCCAGTTCGCGCACACGATCAATCGGCGCAGCCTTGCAAAATCCGGCTACGTCTTCGTACGGAGAATTGACAAATCTTGAAGATTTGTCAATTCTTGCACGCCATCGGTGGTAGGTGTCGGCAATCTGGGCAATGTCCGTGTCGTCAAACTCCCGGGTGCGCCGGTTAATCAGGTGGCCCAGGTTGCGGGCGTCAATAAACAAAATCTCGTCGCGCCGGTTGCGGTGGAGATTGCGGTGGAGATTTGACAAATCTTTAAGATTTGTCAAATCTGCGGAACGGTTGCGGCTCAAGAACCACAGCGAGGCCGGAATCTGCGTATTCAGGAACAGCTTTGCCGGCAGGTTGACAATGCAGTCCACCAGCCGCGCCTCCACCAGCGCCTGGCGGATGTCGCCCTCGCCGCTGGTCTTGGAGGTCAGCGCCCCCTTCGCCAGCACAAAACCCGCCTGCCCGCTGGGGCTGAGGTGGTAGAGGAAGTGTTGAATCCAGGCGTAGTTGGCGTTGCCGCTGGGCGGCTCGCCGTACTGCCATCGCCCATCCCCGCGCAGCAGATCGCCGCTCCAGTCGCTGTCGTTGAAAGGCGGGTTGGCCAGCACATAATCTGCTTTCAAATCCTTGTGGGCGTCATTCAGAAACGAGCCTTCGTTGTTCCAGCGCACCTGCGAACTGTCAATGCCGCGAATCGCCAGGTTCATCTTCGCCAGCCGCCACGTCGTCTGGTTGCTCTCCTGCCCGTAAATGGAAATGTCGTTGGTGCGCCCCTGGTGGGCGACCACAAACTCCTCCGACTGCACAAACATGCCGCCGGAACCGCAGCAGGGGTCAAAGACGCGCCCTTTGTACGGCTCCAGCATCTCCACCAGCAGCTTCACCACGCTCTTGGGCGTGTAGAACTGGCCGCCCTTCTTGCCTTCGGCCAGGGCAAACTCGCCCAGGAAATACTCAAAGACGTGGCCCAGCACGTCGGCGCTGCGCTCCTGCGCCTCGCCCAGGGCGATGTTGCTGATCAGGTCGATCAGGCCGCCCAGGTTGGTGGGGTCGAGGTTGCCGCGAGCAAACACCTTGGGCAGCACGCCGCGCAGGCTGGGGTTGTCGCGCTCGATGGCGTCCATCGCCGCATCCACTTTCTTGCCGATTTCGGGGTCTTTAGCCTGGGATTGCAGGTAGCGCCAGCGGGCAGAGGGGGGCACGAAGAAGACGTTTTCGGCGCGGTATTCGTCGCGGTCTTCGGGGTCGCCCCATTGGTCGGCCGAGAGTTTGGCGTGCAGGGCCTCGAAGGCGCTGGAGATGTAGCGCAGGAAGATGAGGCCGAGGACGACGTGTTTGTATTCGGCGGCGTCGATGTTTTTGCGCAGTTTGTCGGCCGCTTTCCAGAGCTGTTTTTCGAGTGGTTCAGCGGTGTTATTGTTGGCCATGCGGATCAATCCTTCCCCAAATCTAGGTACCCAAAAGGCCAGGCCAGCCTAAACGGCGGGCTGTCTGGCTAAAGCTGTGCAGTTGACGGCTGAGGCTGTGAATGGAAAGGCGGGCTGGCCTCTCCCGCACCAACTGACAGCTATAAGGATAGCATACCGCCAATGGCCGTGCCAGATGATTGATGTCCCATGGCGGTGGGCCAGAACTTGCCTGCGCGGCCACCGCGCAGGCTGCCTCACAGCAGCCGGGCCATGAAGCCGGCGCTCCCCTGAAAGCGGCACAAGGGCTTCCCCTCCGCGGTGTACAAATCAAAGGGGGAGATGTAGTACCGGCCGGGGCAATGCATGGGGGCGAGTGTGAAGGTGACGTTGGAGATTCATGCCGATTTGCCAGGCGGTGCAACTGACGAGCTGGTGCGCACTGTCACCGAAAACGCCGCCACGCTAAAGTTTGAGAATTTCGGGTTTGAGGAGGCTTAATTGGGCGTGGGCAGCAATTCCCAATGCAGGCATCACCGGTGGGGGCGAGACGGTGCGGAGAATCGACCGTTCGTTTTCCCCTATTCCTATCCGCACCGTCCCGCCCACAATATAAAATTGAGAATTGCCGTCTCGTCATCCTTGTGCTTGCTTTTTAATGCCGTTAACTGTATGCTGCAATAAGCGGATTATCTGCCATGGCAGAAATTCAGTTGTTACACACAAGATCATACAAGGAGAGACCTTATGAGCACCACAATACAGGTGCGGCAGCGAGGCACCTTAACCCTTCCGGCCGACATTCGCCAGAAGTACGGTATCGAACCGGGCGACACCTTTCGCGTGATTGACCTGGATGGCATCTTCATCTTGACCCCGATGGTGCCGATGGTCCCGGAATTGGCCCACGAGATGGAAAAGCTGCGCCTGGAAGCGGGTCTGGACACAACAGAACTGCTGCAAGCCCTGCGTGAAGAACGGGCCAGATACGTCCAGGAAACGTATGGCGACCAATAGCCTGCCCCGGCCGCGAGTCTTTGTAGACGCCGACGTTTTGTTTGCCGGGGCCGCTTCGCCAACAGAGCATGGCGCCAGCCTGGTTGTCTTGCGCATGGCTGAAATCACGCTGATTGAGGCCATCACCTCTGAGCAGGTGATTACGGAAGTGGCGCGTAACCTGGCGGCGAAAATGCCGGCCGCGCTGCCCACTTTTCGCCTGTTGGCCAGCCGCTGCCTGCGAGTCGCCGCCACGCCCACGGGCGCAGAACGGGCAGCGTATGCCGGTCTGGCCGATAGCAAGGACCTCTCTATCCTCGTGGCTGCGCTGCGTGAGAACTGCCCCTGGCTGCTAACCTTCAACACCCGCCACTTCCGCCCCGGTCATCCAGAGGTAACTGCTCTGCCCCCGGGCGAGTTTGTGCAGCGGGTGCGGCATCTATTGGTGCAGTTGCGATAACGCGTCAGGAGCAACCGGCGCTCATGATTGAGTAAATCTTTCCCTTGGGCACTGTCGCCTGGCTGGCGTGTTTGCAGGCAAACGCGCCAGCCCCGGTTTCCCTCACAGCAGCCGGGCCATGAAGCCGGCGGCCCCCTGAAAGCGGCACAAGGGCTTCCCATCCGCGGTGTACAAATCAAAGGGAGAGATGTAGTACCGGCCGGGGCGGTAATCGGCATAATTCTCCTTAAACTCCGTGAACAACGGCCACGCCGGCTCATACACAATCTGCCAGGTCGCCGCAAACGCTTCACTCATGTCGCAACTCCATCAGACTCGGTCAACTTTCGCCCGGATACCCCCACCCCTGGCCCCGCCCCCGTGCCGGGGGCGGGGAATCGCTGTTCCCTAACATTAAGCCCGCCGCAGCTTCACTGATGCTCAGCCTCACGGGGCCAGTTCCGCCGGCGTGGCCGGCCGGAAGCGGATGGCCTGCCCGCCGCCGGCCGCCAGGCGCAGGGTCAGGAGCGTTTCGCTGTCTACCAGCATCTGCGTGATGGTCAGCGCCAGGGGGTTGGTCTGCCAATCCCCGGCCGGGTCGTCGGCATAAATCTCGGCCACGTAGGTCACGCCGGGGGTCAGGAAGGTTAGCGGCGCTTCCAGCACCCGGGCTTCCTCATCGGTCACGCTGCCCAGGTACCAATCGTCGCTGCCGCGGTCCTGGCGGACGTAGGTCACGTAGTCGCCAATCTGGGCATGCAGCACCTGGGTATCGCGCCAATCCACCGGCACGTCCAGAATGAACTGGAAGGCAGGCTGGCCTTCGTAGTTTGCCGGCAGGTCGGCAGCCATCTGCCAGGGGCTGTAGAGGACCACGTAGAGGGCCAACTGCTTGGCCAGGGTGGTGTTGACGCGGTTACCCGGCCGGGCCTCCGCAAACAGCAGGTCAAAAATACCGGGCGTGAAATCCATCGGCCCGGCCATCATGCGCGTGAAGGGCAAGATCGTCTCATGCTCCGGCGGGTTGCCCCCATCGGCGCTCCAGGCGTTGTACTCCATGCCCCGCGCCCCCTCGCGGGTCATCATGTTGGGGTAAGTGCGGCGCAGGCCGGTATCCTTAATCGGCTCGTGGATGTCCAGCATAATCTGGTATTCGGCGGCCAGCTCAGCCACGTACTGGTAATGGCGGACCATGAACTGGCCGTGGTGCCATTCGCGCACCACCTCGCCGGTCGCCTCGTCGATGCGCTTGATGCTCTGGCCGGCGCCAACGTAGCCAGTCTTGACCAGATGCACGCCCAAATCCTGGTAATAGGCAAAAGCCTGCGGCAGTTGGGCTTCGTAGTTCAGCACCGCCGCCCCGGTCTCATGGTGGCCAATCAGTGCCACGCCCAGTTCCCGGCCGTAGGCGGTGACGGCGGCGATGTCGAAGTCATCGTAGGGGGTGGTGAACTGGAAATTCTCGCCATTGCGGAACCAATCGCCATCCCAGCCCACATTCCAACCCTCCACCAGCACGCCGTCGAAGCCGTAGCGGGCGGCGAAATCCATGTAGGCCTGGGTGTTGGCGGTGGTGGCCCCATGCTGCGGGCCAGAGCCCCAGGTGTAGGTGTCCAGGTGCATGCCCCACCAGATGCCGATGTATTTCCCCGGCCGGGTCCAACTGATATCCGCCAGCCGGTTCGGCTCATTCAGGTTGAGGATGAGGTGGGAGGTGAGCAGGCCGGCGGCCGAATCGGCAATCTGGATGGTGCGCCAGGGGCTGCGGTGCGGCGCGCTGGCCCGCACCAACACCCCATCCGACCAGGGCACCAGGTCCGCCTTGAGGGTGGTGTCGCCGGTGACGGCCAGGGTCATCGAGGCGAAATCGACCAGGCTGGCCTCGTGGATGGTCAGGAAGAGGCCGTCGGCGGTGGCCATGGTCATCGGGGTGTGCATGGCCCGGAAGGTGGGCCGGTTGAGGCTGCTGAGGCTGGTCTGCTTGTAGAGGAATTCGTAGCGGTTGTCCAGGTAGGCGGGAATCCACCACGCCTGGTGGTCGCCGCTGAGGACGAACTCGGTGCTTTCGTCCATGATTTCAAAGGCGGCCAGGTGGGGCTGTTCCGGCCATTCGTAGCGGAAGCCCAGGCCGTCGTCATACAGGCGGAAGACGATGGTCATCTGCCGCGGTTCGGCACCGCTTTCCTGTAAGTCAACGCGCAGTTCGTTGTACTGGTTGCGGATGAACTGGACCTCCCCCCACGGCTGCTCCCAGGTGTCGTCGAAGCTGCTGGTCTGGCTGTCGCTGATGGCGAAGCCGCTGTTTAGCGGCCGGTCGGCCAGGACGAAGCCCATACGCGAGGGCTGGATAACGGGCTGCCCGTCGCGGGTGACCTGGTAGTAGGGCGCGCCGGCTTCGTCGAGCCAGAAGCGGGTTTCCAGCCGCCCGTCGGGCGAGGTGATGGCCAGGCCTTCCCCGGCCGGGGAGGGGGCGGTGGTGGTGGGCGTCCCGGCCGGGGTGTCGGCGCAGGCCGCCAGCAGGATGAGGCAGAACAGCAGGATGAGCAGGGAAAGAGCAGGGCGTCGGTTCATAGTCTCCCGATTATACCGCCATGCTGCCGGTTAGAAACACCGCAGCTTGCCTTTCAACACCCTTTTCCGCGCCCGCTCCTACCCCTACCCCTATTGACACAAGATCGCAGATGGTCTAATATATCAATCGTTGATACATCAAGTAAAGCACAAGAAAAGGCACCCACCATGGACTTCGCATTCGGCACCCTGTCAACCGACGCCCTGCAACGTTACCACCACCAACTCCTGCGCCAGGGCGTGCGCCACGGGCACGAAATAGAGCCGCGCAAACCGGCCGCCCACCAACCACTAACCCTCTTCGCCACCGTCGGCGTCGATGTCACCGCCGAGGCCATGGCCTGCTACTACACCACCGACGGCTCAGAGCCGACCGGGCAGCGGGGCGTGGCCCACAACGGCCAGGTGGCCATCTTCCAGAACATCGCCACCACCTGGGACAACTTCGTCTGGGGCTACACCACCCGCTGGGCCACCACCCTACCCGGCTTCGCCCGCGGCACCCGGCTGCGCTACCGCATCGGGGCCTGGTCCGCCGGCGGCGAAGAGCTGTTTGCCGATTATCCCGACCTGAAGTTAAGCGCCGAAAATGCGGCCCACCGCCACTTCAGCCAGAAGCTGCCGCCGGACCCCGCCATCCGCTGGGGTGCCCCCCGGCCGGGGACCATCTTCACCCTCACCATCGGCCAACCCGGCGCGCCCGACTGGGCCTACCAGGCCATCATCTACCACCTCATGATCGACCGCTTCTATCCCGGTGACGGGCAAGATTGGCGGCAAACCAACAATCTCCACGGCTTCTGCGGCGGCACCCTGCAGGGCGTCTACGACAAGCTGGACTACATCGCCGCCCTGGGCGTCAACTGCCTCTGGCTAAGCCCCCTGTGGACCAGCCCCACCCCCCACGGCTACGACACCGCCGATTACCGCCAGGTGGAACCCCGTCTGGGCGACAAGGCCATCCTGCGCAAACTGATCGACGCCGCCCATGCCCGCGGGCTGCGCGTCTTGTTCGATATGGCCTGCAACCACCTGTCCAACCAGCACCCCATCTTCCAGGCGGCCCTGGCCAGCAGCACCTCACCCTACCGCGACTGGTTCACCTTCGATGACTCCCCGGCCGGGTATCGCGGCTTTTTTGGGGTGCCCACCATGCCCGAAGTCAACCTGACCCATCCGGCCGCCCGCGACTGGATGGTCGAAAACGCCCTCTACTGGCTGCGCGAATTCGATATCGACGGCTATCGCCTGGACTACGCCAACGGCCCCCGCCCCGATTTCTGGAGCTACTTCGTCGACGCCGGCAAGCGCGAAAAGGCCGACACCTTCTACTTCGGCGAAATCATCGACACGCCCGACATGCTGCAAGCCTACATCGGCCGGCTGGATGGGGCGCTGGACTTCCACCTCAACCACGCCCTGCGCCAGACCTATGGCTGGCACCAATGGTCACCCGCCGCATTCCAGCGCTTTGTCACCCGCCACCAGCAGGTCATGCCCGCCGATTTCGTCATGCCCGCCTTCATCGACAACCACGATATGGACCGCTTTCTGCAAATCACCGACGGTGATCAGAGCGCACAGCTAGCAGCCATGGAGGCACTCATGCGCCTGCCCAACCCCCCGGTCATCTACTACGGCAGCGAGGTTGGCCTGTTGCAGCCCATGAGCACCGCGCAGGGCGGGCTAGAAGTGAGCCGGGCACCCATGCCCTGGGGCGATGAGCAGGACAAAGCCCTGCTGGCCCAAACACAGGCACTGATCCACGCCCGCCGCCAAACCACCCGCTAACCGCTGGCGCTGGCAGCGCCGCTCTCCACCTGCCACCGGCAGTGCTCCCGCAGCATATCACGCAGCCGGCGGCTGTCTTCCAGCAGCGCCAATTTCGCCCCCGCATCCAGCCCCTGATACCGCGCCTGGACGTCGGCGGCCAGGTCGGCGCTCACCCGCTCGTAAAAGCGCCGCCCCTTTTCCGTCAGCGACAGCGTAAACAGCCGGCGGTCGCTTTCGTTAACGACCCGCTGCACCAGTCCCTCTTGCTCCATGCTGTAGACAATGCGCGACGCGCTGGCGCTGTAGATGAGCGTCAGCTCGCTTAACTGGCCCAGCGTCAGCCCCGCTTCATGGTACAGATGGTGCAGCACAAAATAGCGGGCGCGCCGCAAGCCGTGCTGCGCCAGCACATGCTTATCGGCCGCATCATGCAGCAGCAGCAGCTCTCTAAACAGCGCGTGCAATGCCTGGTCGATAGGGTCAATCATCGCTCATCATTCTCCTTCTGCCTCGCCCCCGGCCGGGGACGCCACCGCCGCCAGACAAACCTGGCCCAGGCCCACAGGGCCGGAGCCACCGGGAACATTGTACCCATCCCCAGGCAATTTATCAATGAATAATGTATCTATCATTGACATTGAGGGAAAAGGCCCGATTCCTGGCCAAGGAAATCGCCTGCTTTGACACAGACTGCTACAATTGCCGTGCTGAAGGTGCCCGGCACAGGCAACACGTGGCACCGGCAAGCTGTGAACAACTTCACAGATTGACCTTCCATGGTATGGTATGCTGCAGCTACCTCAGTGAATGAGCATAGAGCTATGGACAACGACTATTACCCAAACGCCGAAGACTATCAGAGCCAGATCTCAACGCTAGACAGCCTCATCGAGCGCCAACTGCAAGCGGGGCAGGCCCCCAACCTGGTGCGCCTGAACACCTACCTGCGTCGTTATCTGTCCCCTCTGGTCACGCACGAACTCTTCCGCCAGAACAAGCTGGACCTCTTGCTGCAGCAGCAGGAAATTGGCACCATCACGGCCCTCATTTTGGACATCCGGGGCTTCGTGCGCACCACAAAGTCGGGCGAACAGACCAGCCGGGGCCTGGATGAAGTTGCCCGCCTGCTGCGCAGATTCTTCGCCGACATTATTCGCATCTCGTTTGAACACCGGGGGCTGGTGGGCGAACTGGCCGGGGACCGGGTCCTGATCACGTTTGGCTACCCGCCCACTTCGGTGATAGATGCGGCCAACCCGGCCGGGGACCTGGCCCTCAGCGTTGGCCGCGCCGTCAGCACCGCCTTCGCCATCCAGCGCATGAGCGAAACCCTCAAGCAAGACGCCTCCTTTGCCACCAGCTTGCGCCAGTTCGAGGTTGGCATTGGCATTTGCGCCGGCGGGCCAGCCTGGTTTGGCAACATCGGGCAAGACGGGGACCCCAGCTCCTGGCGGCAGGAGCTAATGATCATCAGCACCGCCGTGAACATTGCCGCCCGCGCCGAAGAGATGACCAAAGACGAAATCCTGCTAAAAGCGGCACCGGAGAAAAAGATCATCGTCAACGACCTCGTCGTTGAGCAAATTCAGACCCTGGTCGGCCCCGAAGCGTACACAACCAACGACTTGGGCGTGATCAAGGTACGGGGCATCGAAGAGGGCGTGCACCTGTACCAGTTCATCGATCTGGCCGCCGGCACGCTGCCCGCACCGGAGCCAATCACCCCGCAAGACCGGCGGCGCGTCGAATGGCTATGCAAACATATCGACGGCGCCCTGGAGCGGCAGTCGATGAGCAGCATCCACCGCACCATCTCCGATGTAGGCCAGCTAATCGTCTCCAACCCCCTGCCCGACGAAGCGGCCGTCTTCTCCCAGATCATGGAACAGATCATGCAATCCTTCTCCGCCGAAAAAGCCACGCTCTACCAGGTGGATCCGGCGGCCCAAATGCTGATGGTGATGAGCTCCACCGGCAGCAATCCCCTGCCCTATGGGCTAAGAATGCCCCTGGGGACCGGCATCGCCAGTTGGGTCGCCCGCAACGGCCAGGACGTCATCATTCGCAACGTGCATGAAGACCCTCGCTGGGCCGGCGGGCAGCACGACCCCAGCATCCATGCCATGATGTGTTCACCGCTGCGCGTGGGCGAACAGGTGGTCGGCGTCATCCAACTCATGGATGAAACGGCCGGCGCGTTTCAAGAATCAAATCTGGTCACCCTAAAGATGTTCGCCGGGCTGGCCACCCTGGCCCTGAAGAATGCCCGCTCTTATGAGCGCGCCCGGCGGATTACCGAAGCCCGTTTGCTGATCACGCAGGCATTTTCCAACGCCATCACCCTGGATGAGGTGCTGGACGCGGTCATGGACGCCATCGAAAGCACCCTGGAGGCGCGTAATGCCACGCTGTACGCCATTGATGATGAGACGGGCGAGCTGATCTTCCGCAAGATTATCTCTGACAGCGAGGCCCCCCCCCGGCCGGGGCTGCGCCTGCAGCCCGGCACCGGCATCGTCGGTTGGGTCATCAACAATCGCTGCGGGCTGCTCATCCACGATACCCACCGCCTGCAAAGCGAACCCAACTACGACCTCGACCAGTGGCTAGACGCCAACACCGACATCCTGATCCTCGACGGCTACCCGCGCACCAGCCGCGTCCCCTACTGGTACCGCCAGATAGACCCCAACATCCACGCCATCATCTGCGTCCCCCTCATCGCCAAAGGCCAGACCGTCGGCGCCATCCAGGTCCTCAGCCAGCAGCCGCACGCCTTCGACGATGAGCACCTGGAAATCCTGCAATGGCTCTCCGCCTCGGCCGCCGTCGCCATGGAAAACGCCGCCCAGATTGAGCAGGCACGACGCAAATTAGTGGCCGCCGACACCATTGCCGGCATGGGTGCCATTGCCGGCAAGCTGGCCCACAACCTCAAGAACTACGTCAGCGGCATCCGCGCCATCGCCCAATATGAACTGCAAGAAGCCCAAGGCGAAGAATCGGCCGAACTGATAGACGAGATTGTCGAAGCGGCCGATCTGGCCCTGGCCGAAGTGGAAAGCTTTATGCAGCCGCTGACCGATTGGGAAGTGCGCCAGGTAGATGTGACCCAAATCATGCACGAGCAATTGAGCCAGGTCCGGCTGGGCTTGCAAGAGCGGCAAGCGGCAAAACCGCGGATCGACCTGGTGCTAAAGCTGGCCGATCAGCCGCTCATCGTCGAAGGCGGCCGGGCACAGATACAGTATATTTTCCGCAACCTGATCGACAATGCCATCCGGGCCATCGACGAAACCGGCAACCCCAGCGGCACCATTGAAGTGGTCGAAAAGCTGGACTATGTGCATGAACTGCCCTGGGTCGTCGTTACCGTCAGCGACACCGGCACCGGCATTTCACCTGAAAATCTGGGGCGGCTGTTTGAGCTATTCTTCACCACCCGGCCGGAGGGCACCATCGGCGGGTACGGTCTCTTCTGGGTACGCCTCAACGTCGAGCGGCTCGGCGGGCGCATTACGGCCAGCAGCACAGCCGGCAGCGGGGCCACTTTTGAAGTACGCTTACCCAAGGTAATCAACCCATGAAAGCACGAATCCTGGTGGTAGACGACACCCGCATCTGGCGCAACAGCATGAAACGCGCCCTACAGCACAAATACGAAGTAGACACAGCCGCATCCTACCAGGAAGCCCTGACCCTACTGCGCAGCGCCCCCCCATACCAGGTCGTCGTCACCGACATCGGCTTATCCGGCGACGAAACAAACACCGACGGCATCGACCTGCTGCTAGACGTGAAAGCCCTCTCCCCCACCACCATGACCATTGCCGTTTCCGGCCGGCCGGCCACGGTAAACAAAGAGAGCTTCGCCCAAAAATACCAGGCCATCACCTACCTGGAGCGCGAAATCCTGTCGAAGGAGCGCGAAACATTTGTCGCCTGGGTAGACCAGGGCGTGATGCTGAGCCGGCAGGCCAAAGATGAACAGAACCCGGCCGGGCCGCAGAGTTAGCCTATGGAGAAAGTAACCGTCCTCGTGATTGAAGACAATCCAACCTGGCAGAACCGGCTACGGCGCTGGTTCGAGCGCTACGAGTGCCAGGTGGATGTCGCCGGCAGCTACCTGGAAGCAGAAAGCCGCCTGACCCAGCGCACCTACGACATGGTCACCCTGGACATGGCCCTCAGCCCGGATGAAGAGCAAAGCGGCGTGGCCGGCAGCAGCGGCTGGGAACTCCTGGTAAACCGGCTGGCCACCGATTCGCCGCACACCAACGTCTACGTCCTCAGCGCCAGCTTCGAAGGGGAGCCACAGCGCGCCTTTGAGCTAAACCAGCGCTATGGCGTAAAGGATTTCATGCCCAAAGGGCGCGGCTTTGATCCCACCCATCTACAAGCCTGGGTAACAGAAATTCGGGAAGCCCCAAAACCCCCCGGCCGGGACACCGCCCCACCCATCCCCACAACCGGCGGCCTCCCCGCCCACCTCTACCAGCAGCTCGTCGCCCTCCTGCTCAACTGCGGCCCCTTCGACACCGACCAGGGCCTCAAAGCCCTCTTCGTCGATGGTCGCCTCAATGCCTGGCGCAACCAGTTGCCCACCGCCCCCACCCCCACCGGCCGGGCCGAAGCCCTCATCGACCTGCTGTACGACAAACAGAACGACCAGGGCAACGCCCTGCTGCTCTTTCTGGACGTACTCACCGGCCGGGTAGCGCCCGATGACAACTGCCACGCCCGGCTGCAAGCGCTGGCCCAACGCCTGCAGCCACACCTCAGCTAAAGCATGGACCCCCAACTGGCACAGGACCAGGCCAGGCTGGCGCAGTTGCTAGACAGCGCCGTGGCCGAAGCCAAACGCTTTCTGGCCGGCCTGGACACCCACCCGGCCGGGGCCACCCCACCACCAGCCCAGCCCCCCGCCCCCTTGCCCGCCACCGGCCTCGGGGCCCAGGCCGCCCTGGCCACATTCCAGCAGCGCTACGCCCCCTGGCTCAGCGGCAGCGCCGGGCCACGCTACTTCGGCTTCGTCACCGGCGGCGTCACCCCGGCCGGGCTGCTAGGCGATTGGCTCACCAGCACCTACGACCAAAACGCCCTCGGCAGCAGCGAATCAATCGCCCCCCAAATCGAGCTAGATACCCTCCACCTGCTGCGCGAGCTGTTTGGGCTGCCCGAGGCATACAGCGGCAGCTTTGTCACCGGGGCCACCATGGCCAACTTCGTCGGGCTGGCCCTGGGGCGGCAGTGGCTGGGGCAGCAGCAGGGCATTGATGTGGCCCAGGCAGGGCTGGCCGCCCTGGGCACAGTACGCATCTTTAGCGGCACGCCCCATGCCAGTGTCTACAAAGCGCTGTCCATGCTCGGCCTGGGCCGCGCCTCGCTCACAGAGCTGCCCTGCCTGCCCGGCCGGGAAGCAATCAACGTCGCCGCCCTCGAACAAGCCCTGCAAAATCAGGCCGGGCAGCCCTGCCTGGTCGTCGCCAACGCCGGCACCGTCAACACCGTCGATTTTGACGATCTGGCCGCCATCGCCGCCCTCAAACAGCGCTACCCCTTCTGGCTGCACGTCGATGCCGCCTTTGGCGGGTTTGCCGCCTGTTCCCCCACCTACCGCCCGCTGCTGCACGGGCTGGCGCTGGCCGACACCATCACCATCGACGCCCACAAATGGCTCAACGTCCCTTACGATGCCGCCATGCAGTTCACCCGCCATCCCACCCTGCAAGCACAGGTCTTCCAAAACAACGCCGTCTACCTGGGGCAGGCCCCCGCCGCCGCCAACTTCGTAAACCTCACGCCAGAGAACTCGCGCCGCCTGCGCGCCCTACCCGCCTGGTTCACCCTGATGGCCTATGGCCGCGCCGGCTATGCCGAGATCGTGGAACGCCACTGCCGGTTGGCCCAATGGTTGGGGGCGCAGATTGCCGCCGCCAGCGCCTTCGAACTACTGGCCCCAGTCCGCCTGAACGGCATCTGCTTCACCCTGGCCACCCGGCCGGGGCCGGCCACCCTCCAACACTACCTCGAACAACTCCAGGCCGGCGGAGCCATCTTCCTCACCCCCACCCACTACCAGGGCCTTCCCGCCCTGCGCCTCTCCATCACTAACTGGCGCACCACCCAGCAAGATGCCAACATCGCCTGGCACGCCCTGCAGCACGCCGCCAGCCAACTGCCCGCCGGCTAAAACCACCCCCTGCCCCTCATGGCTGCTTCGTGGGCCAGGCGCTAAGGCCGCTGCCACAGCGTAAGCGCCTGGCCGGCTGCCGCCAGAAGCTGGCCATCGGCCGAAAAGGCCAGGAAGTTCATCGAGGAACCATCCCCGTTGAGCACCGCCACAACCTGCTGCGTGGCCACGTCTAGCAGTTGCACCGTGCCATCGGCCATCCCCAGGGCCAAAAGCTGGCCATCAGGCGCAAACGCCAGGCTGATCACCGGCTGCGCCTGGGGCAAGGAAATAGCCGGCCCGCCGGCCGTGTCCCACAACGTCACCACCGGGCCAAAATTGTCATTGACCGTGCCGTAACTGGCCGTGGCCAGCGTGCCCCCATCTCGCGCCAGGGCCAGCGCCCCCACAAAATCCTCATGCTCAAAGCGCGGCCCAGGCTGGCCGCTGGCCACATCCATCAGTTGCACCGTCCCCCGCGCCAGCCAGATGAGCGTCTGCCCGTCATCGCTAAAGCGGATGCTGTAAATTGGCGCAGCCGTCTCGAAACCGTTCAGGGTGCGCTGCGGCCGGTCGCCCACAGTGTCGAACAGCGTGGCGGCGATGCGTTCGGCCGAGGCCGCGGCCAGGGTACGCCCATCAGGGCTGAGGGCCAGGCCAATGGCCGGGCCAACGGTCAGCGCTTGCGCCGGCTGGCCACTGCTCAGGTAGTACAGTTGGGCCACGCTCTGGTTGAGGAGTTGGGCCAGCACCCCGGCCGGGCTGATTTCATACCGCTCATCCTGGCTGGGCGCGGTGAATAACTGCACCCGGCCGGAGCCATCCCGGCCCACCGCCCACACCCCCAACTCATCGGCAAACAACAATTGCTGGTCGCCCGCTGCCCAGCTCAGCGCATAGACAAAATCCACCGGCAGCGTGGCCATTGGCTGCCAACCCGCCGCGCCCGCCTCGGCGACGTCGGGTGTACTGGTCGTATCCACCACCGGAGGCGCGGTAGGCACAGCCGGGGCCGCCGTCGCCGTAGGCGGGATAGTGGCGCTGGGCAGCACGGTGGCGGTGGCCGGGCGGGTGGCAGTGGGCGGGCGGGTCCCGGTTGGGGGAGGCAGGGTCGCGGTGACCGGCAAGCCGGCATTGGGGCCGCTGCACGCCGCCGCCAACAGCAAAACTAACAGAGGCATCAATCGTCGCCACAACTTCATTGGTCCATCTCCATGGCAGTCAGCAATTTAGCCAACTCGCTAAACAGCTAACCCGCTTCTTTGTACTCGCCCCGGCCGGGCTTACAATTACGCTCACACTGCCGGTGGCGTTGTCTGGATAACGCCGTTCGCCCGGCAGAAGTCCCAACCGGAGGAATATGCCCCATGATAACCGCCCTGACCCGCGCCGTCAGCCCGGCCATCGGCCAATGCGAGCTAACTCACCTGGCCCGCCAGCCCATAAACGTGGCCCTGGCCCAGGCACAGCACCACGCCTACGAAGCGGCCTTGCACAGCCTGGGCGCGCAGGTGCAGCAGTTGCCGCCCACGCCCCACCTGCCCGACGCGGTCTTTGTGGAGGATACGGCGGTGGTGCTGGATGAAGTGGCCATCATCACCCGGCCGGGGGCCATCTCACGTCGCCCCGAAACCGCGAGCGTGGCCGCCGCCCTGGCCGCCTACCGGCCGCTCATCCACCTGCAAGCCCCGGCCACGCTGGACGGCGGCGACGTCCTGCGCATGGGTCGCCGCCTCTACATCGGCAGCTCCGGCCGCAGCAATCAGGCGGCCATCGAACAACTGCGCGCCGCCCTGGCCCCCTACGGCTACCATGTGGTCGGCGTGCCCGTCAGCGGCTGCCTGCACCTGAAATCGGCCGTCACCCTGGCCGCGCCCGACACGCTGCTCATCAACCGGCAGTGGGTCGACAGCCACCTGTTCGGCCCGCTGCGCCTGGTGCCCGTGGCCGAGGCGGAGCCATACGCGGGCAATGGGCTGCTGCTGGGCGAGACGCTCATATACCCGGCCGGGTATCCCCAAACCGCCCAACGCCTGGCCGCGGCCGGTATCCCGCTCCAACTCGTCGAGGTAACGGAACTGGTGAAGGCCGAGGGAGCCGTTACCTGCTGCAGCCTGCTGATCACCGGCCCGTAGCCGCCAGGCAGCCTGGTTAATTCTTGGGCCGCCAATTGTACGGCCCCTGGTAACCCTTGCCATGCAGCCCGCGATACAACTTGTATTTGGCGCGAGTCAGAGCCAGCACTTTGTTTTCCAACGTCCCCAGGCCCCCATATTCATCGATATACCACTGCTCAAAAGCATTAGCCTCAAACGGCGTCCAACTGCCGCTGTCCAGCAAGGTAATGGTGTAATGTTTGCGGCTCAGCCACGCTTTCTCACGCAAATGCTGCTTAAAGCGATTCTTGTAGCCCACCGAAGCCACCGTCTGGCCCACGTAAGCCACCTTCTTGGTCGCTTTGTGCCGGATGGCATAAATCTGGTATTTGCGGCGGTTTTTGCGCGCGTACTTAGAGTTGGGGTTGATCTTACCTAGCTGGATCATCCCCGGCCGGGCCGCCGAAAACGTCAACTGGCTGGCCAACAGGCTGGTCACCCGGCGGTTCCCCAGCGTGCGCTGCAAGCGCAGCACATCCCCGGTAGAAAGGGTGCCGTGGTCCAGGCTACCCGGCCGGGACACCTCCTCCGCCAGCGACGGCAGCTTATCCGCCCCCTCCTGCACCTGGTGCCCCGGCGGCAACCGGGACGGCGGCTTCTTCTGTTCCGGCGATTGTCTATGCCCCATCGTCCCCTACCTCCTCATCATACTCATCCATCTCACCCTCATCCGGCAGCAGCGCCGTCAACGCCGCAATCTGCTGCGCTATGGCCGCAACCACCGCCGGCTCCCCCTGCCACAACGCCAGAAACGCCTGCCCCGTCTCCGGGTCAATCATCGCCGTCAGCAGCTCAATCCCCCGCGCCAGGTACACATCCAACCGGTCCAGGTCGCCGGGCCAGATATACGACTGCCCCAAAACCTGCAAAATATAGCAGGCGGCGCGAATGACCTCATAATCGTCGGGCACGTCAAACGCATCGGCCAGGCGGGCATCAATATCAAAGCCCTCAAAAAAGCTGGCAAACCAGTCGGCCGCCGCATCACTATCCCAGGGATTTACGCCCCAAATGCCCATGCTTCACCTTTTAGAACCTGCTTTGATGTGCCAGAAAACGGCTGCGCAAGCGCATCATAGCATAGAACGATGGCCCAACACAATCGCCAACCACCAATCACCAATCATTGGAGTTCCCCAAAAACCAGCAGCTCTTGACGAACTCCTGGCAACTATGGTAAATTGTCCCCATCTTACCGGCAAGGAGGTACACAAAGACAAAAAATGACAACCCTGGCTCCCTCTTGTGGCAACTTTGTCTTTGTGCGCCCGTGATCCCTGCCTGAGCCAACCCCCTTCCTGACCCCAAACAGGCGGCCACGAGCGTAACTGCCCGTGGCTTTTTTGTTGCCTGGCGGCGCCGGGCACCACGGATTGCCAACAGTCCCGGCCGGGGACCATCCCCCCAGCCGTCACCCCCATAGGATACTGTTCATGTTCAACCAATCCCTCAGCCTGATGGGTCACTACCTGCGCCCTCACCTGTGGCGCGTCCTCACCCTCTTCCTCCTGCTCCTGGGCAGCATCGGCTTGCAGCTAGCCGCCCCCCAGGTCATTCGCCACTTCCTGGACCTGGCCCAAAGCGGCGCGGCCCTATCCCTCTTACTGCGCGCCGCCCTCCTCTTCCTGGCCATCACCATCAGCCAGAAAATCCTCTCCCTGTTCTCGGTCTACGCCGGCGTCGATCTGGGCTGGGCCACCACCAACCAACTGCGCAGCGACCTCACCAGCCACGTGCTGCGCCTGGACATGGGCTTCCACAAGCTCCATCCCCCCGGCGAACTCATCGAGCGCATTGATGGCGACGTGAGCAACCTGGCCGACTACTTCTCCGACCTGGTGGTAAACCTGCTGGGCAACGCCCTGCTGGTCCTGGGCGTACTGCTGCTGCTGCTGCGCGAAGATTGGCGGGCCGGGCTAATTGGCCTGCTCTACGCCGGGGCCATCCTCGGCCTCCTGCGCGCCCTACAGGCCCCGGTCGTCACCATCTGGAGCGACATCAGCCGCAGCTTTGCCGGGCTGTACAGCTTCATCGAAGAACGCCTGTCGGGCACAGAAGACATTCGCGCCAACGGCGGCGAAGCCTACGCCATGGCCCGGCTGCTGGAACGGCTCAACCAGGTGCGCCGCCTGCGGGTGCGCGGCGAAATGTTGGGCAGCATCACCTTCTCCGCCAGCTTCTTCCTCTACACCCTTGCCCTGGTGGCCACGTTGGCCCTGGGGGCCGGCAGCCACCTGAGCGGGCAAATGAGCATAGGCACCGTGGTACTCCTGGTACTCTACATGCAAAACCTGGAATCGCCCCTCAACACCATTCGCCGCCAGGTGGCCAGCTTGCAGCAGGGGCTGGCCAGCATTGGCCGCCTGGCCGAGCTGCGCCAGGTGCAGCCCACCGTGCAGGAGCCACCTACCCCGGCCGGGTTGCCCCCCACCGCCCCGGCCGTACAATTCCAGGGCGTCACCTTCGCCTACAAAGACCAGCCACCCGCCAACGGCCGCAGCGCCCCGCCCACCGTGCTGCACGACCTGACCTTCACCCTGGCCCCCGGCCGGGTGCTGGGCATCCTGGGCCGCACCGGCAGCGGCAAAACCACCCTCACCCGCCTCCTCTTCCGCCTCTACGACGTTGACCAGGGCCACATCCGGCTAGACGGCGTCGACATCCGCCAGGCCCGCCTCAGCGACCTGCGCCGTCACGTCGGCATGGTCACCCAGGAAGTGCAGCTCTTCGCCGCCAGCCTGCGCGACAACCTGACCCTCTTCCAAAACTACGGCCGCCAGCCCATCCCCGACGCGCAGATGCAGCAAACCCTGACCCAGCTTGGCCTGGGCAGTTGGCTGCAAGAACTACCCCACGGCCTGGACACACAACTCACCGCCGGCGGCCAGGGTCTGTCCGCTGGCCAGGCCCAACTGCTGGCCTTTGCCCGCGTCTACCTGCGCAACCCCCGCCTGGTGGTGCTGGACGAAGCCTCTTCCCGCCTGGACCCGGCCACCGAGCAGTTGCTGGAGCAGGCCATCGACCGCCTGCTGGTCGGGCGCACGGCCATCATCATCGCCCACCGGCTGGGCACCGTACAGCGCGCCGACGACATCCTCATCCTGGATAACGGCCGCATCGTAGAGTTCGGCGAACGGCTGGCCCTGGCCAGCAATCCCCAATCCCGCTTTTACCAACTGCTGCAAACCGGCATGGAGGCGATGCTAGCCTGATGGAAACCCCGCTGACAACCACACCCCCCTTACCCGTCGCCCGGGCCACCTGGGCGCTCATTCGCTTCCGGCCGGGTTACTTCCTGGCCAACCTCACCGGCCGGGTCTACTTCCTGGCCATGCGCCTGCTGCCGGGACTGCTGCTGCAGCAGTTCCTGGACCGGCTCGCCGGGGCTGCGCCGGCCACCGCCAGCCTGTGGACCCTGCTGGCCCTGCTGCTGGCCATCGAAGCCTCCCGCCTGGCCGCCAACCTGCTGGGCGACTGGGGCGGGGCCAGCGTGCGCAATGCCAACGGCGTGCTGCTGCGCGCCAACATCGTGGGCAACATCCTGCACCGGCCGGGGGCACTGCCCCAACCCGTGCCCCCCGGCGACGCCATCACCCGCCTGGACGATGATGCCGCCGACTTCGCCGACTTCCCCACCTGGCTGCCAGAACTGGCCGGCCACCTGCTGTTCACCCTGGTCGCCTTTATCATCATGTGGCGCATCAACCCGGCCATCACCCTGGTGACTACCCTGCCCCTGCTGGGCGTTGCCTTCCTCAACCGCTTCGCCTGGCAGCGCTTTTTGCGCTACTACCACGCCAGCCGCCAGGCCGACAGCGCCGTTACCGGCTTCCTGGGGGAGCTGTTGGGCACCGTGCAGGCGGTAAAGGTCGCCGACGCCGAAGCCGATGCCCTGCATTACTTCCGCCACCTGAACGAAGAACGCCGCCGCCGCAATGTGCGCCACAACCTCTTCTACGCCGTCTTCAACTCCGCCGCCGACAACCTGGGCGATGTCGCCGTGGCCATCATGGTCCTGCTTTCAGCCCAGGCCCTCCAGGCCGGCACCTTCACCGTGGGCGACTTCGCCCTGTTCACCAGCTACCTCTTCTTTGCCGCCCGCTTCCCGGCCGATATCGGCAGCTTCTTGTCGGAGATCGCCCAGCAGCGGGTGTCGCTGGACCGGATGCAGGCCATGCAGCCAGAGGCCCGGCCGGAGAGCCTGGTCCAGCCCCAACCTATCGACGCCGCGCCACCCCCGGCCGGGGCACGCCCCCCCATCCCCCTGGACACACTCACCGTCACCGGCCTCACCTACCACCACCAGCCGGGCAGCCACGGCAGCAGCCCCCCGGCCGGGATCAGCCAGATCAACCTGACCATCCGGCGCGGCTCCTTCACCGTCATCACCGGCCGCGTGGGGGCCGGCAAAACAACCCTGCTGCGCACTCTGTTGGGACTACTGCCCCCGGCCGGGGGCGAAATCCGCTGGAATGACCAACGGGTGGCCGACCCGGCCAGCTTCTTTGGGCCGCCGCACAGCGCCTACACCCCCCAGGTGCCACGCCTGTTCAGCGAATCACTGCAAGAAAACATCCTGCTGGGGCTGGCCGCCGCAGACGTAGACCTGCCGGCCGCCATCCACACCGCCGTGCTGGAACCAGACATAGCCGCCCTGGAACAAGGGCTGGACACGGTCGTGGGGCCGCGCGGCGTGCGTCTGTCTGGCGGGCAGGTACAGCGGGCGGCCGCGGCGCGCATGTTTGTGCGCCAGCCGGCCCTGCTCGTCTTCGACGACCTCTCCAGCGCCCTGGATGTGGAGACAGAGCAGACGTTGTGGCAGCGTTTGTTGGGCGAAGAGGGGCAGCCCACCATCCTGGCCGTCTCCCACCGCCGCCCCGCCCTCATGCGCGCCGACCAGATCATCGTCTTGCAGGACGGCCGCGTGGCCGCCACAGGCACGCTAACAGAACTGCTGGCCACCTCCCCGGAGATGCAGGCATTGTGGCATGGTGACCTGGTGGAGGGGTAAGGAGAAGGGGGGGAACCCGGCCGGGGCCGCTGTCCAGGCAGGCATGAACCGCCGCGGCAATCTGGTGCGATCCAGCTTCATGATTCCTCCCACGCACCTCAGCCAGTCAATCCGTCAGTTGGCTGGCCGACCAACTGCCTGACAAGGGAATCCAGGGTCAGCGCTTCCGCAGCCGCTGCCGCCTCAGCCATCACCTGCGGCGGCAGTTCGGCCTGCAGCTCATCCAGCAGCCTCTGCGCATTTTGCCGGGTGGTCCCGCCCGTTGCCGGGTGCTGCAAGATAAAGGCCAGCAGCAGCGCCGCCTGCGCCAGATTGCCGCCGCTAATCTCCATTTCCGCCAGCTCAGCAACCCCAGAAGTCGCAATATTGGCCGCGCCGATCTCTTGCGACAGCAGCAGGCAATCGCAAAGATGGCGGCGCGCGGCACGCCGTTTGCCCAACTTGTGGTAAATCATGCCCATAACGCCCAACCCGGCCGCCATGCCATGCTTCTGCCCCTGCTTCTCCAGCAAGGCATACGCCTGCTGGATATTTTCAAGCGCCTCGTCATACTGCCCCAGGCCATGCAGCGCCATGGCGATGTTGAAAATGACGTTGGCCAACCCCATTTCGTGGTCGTGTTCCCTAAAACCCTGCTGCGCCAGCCGCCACTGGCGAATAGCCTCGGGGTAATTCTTCTGGCGGTTGGCAATGATAGCCATGTTCCCGTGCAAAACCGCCACGCGCAGCGTATTTCCCAGCGATTCGGCCAGGGCCATCGCTTCTTCGAAGTAGGCGCGCGCCGGCTCAAATTCGGCATCGTTAACACACAGAATTCCCAGGGCGTTTAGGATGGGTAGCAGTTGGTCTGGTGTACCCTGTGCCCGGCAAAGCTGGTGCGCTTCCTCCAAATAACGCCGGGCGATGTCGCGCCGGCCCTGATGATCGGTCACCACGCCCAGCACGCGCAGGCAGGTGATGCGCGTTGCCGTGAGCTGGTACTGGCGGGTGCGCGCTTCCGCTTCCCGCAAAACGGCCTCCGCTTCCGGCAGCCGGCCGGTCTGCTCCCAGAAGTAGCCCAGCTCTACTTGCATCTGGGCGATGAGCGCTTCGCGGGCATCCGTGGCCGGCTGGGCCAGGACCCTTTGCAAGCTCTCCTCAAAGAACAGCCCCCCCTCCAGCGGGCGGCCACGGCTGGCAAAGAAGCGTCCGGTACCGCCCGCCAGTTGGCTGAGGATGGCCATGTCCATATGGGCCATGGCCCACTGCCAGGCCACGCGGATATTCTCCAGGTCTGCGCCAATGGCGGCCAGCAGGGCGGGCGCATCGCTCTCCTTAAGGGCAGCTTCGTGCGTGTATACCAGGTGGGCAAAGAAGCGGGCATGGGCGGCTTCGGTTTCTGCTTTTTCCCCCGGCCGGGTCGCCAACTGCTCCTGTGCAAACTGCAGCAGCAGCGGATGGCGCCGAAAACGCTGATCCTCATCCCGCCGCAAAAAAGAGCGGTCGACCAGCATCATAAGCTGGGGCAGCGAGCCACCAACCACCGCCTGCGCCGCCGCCGCCGTAAACCCCCCGCGGAAAACAGCCAGCCTGCGCAGCAGCGTCTGCTCATCGGCCGCCAACAGCCGCCAGGAAGACTCAATCACGGCGTGCAGACTGCGGTGGCGCTGTGGCACGTCATGCAACGTCGTGGCCAGCGAACCCAGACCACGCTGAAGCTCAGCCACAATCTCGTTCACGTCAAGCACACGCGTCCAGGCGGCCGCCAACTCCAGCGCCAGCGGCAGCCCGCCTACCAGTTGACAAAGCCGCACCACCGCCGCCGCCTGCGCCTCCAGGTCAAAAGCGGCCCGGACGCGGCGCGCGCGGTTGGCAAACAACGCCACCGCCGCAAATTGCGCCACCGGGGTCGGGGCAGCCTCAGCGGCACCGGGCGAATCAGCCGCGGCCGGCACCGGTAGCCCATAAAGGTCCAACAAGGTTTCAGCATGCAGGTGCAGCCGCTCGCGGCTGGTCACAATGAGGCGCAGCTCTGGCGCCGACTGGGTCAGCAGGCTGATGAAGTCGCGCAGCTCCGGGCTGAGCAGATGCTCCAAATTGTCCAGCACCAGCAGCATCTCCAGCGACCGGAGATGGTTGAGCAGTTGGGTGTGCAGTCCTTCCCGGCCGGACAGCGTGTAGCCTATCGTCTCGGCCACCGCCGCTGCCACCTCGTTCAGATTCTGCGAAGACACCAGCGACACCAGCCAGACGCCGTTGGCAAACTCACCCTGGTGCGCTCGGGCCGCTTCCTGGGCCAGCCGGGTCTTCCCCATCCCGCCCGGTCCAAGGATCGTAAGCAGGTGGTTATCTGGCTGTGCCAGCCAGTCACTAATCTGCGCCAGCTCAGCTTCGCGCCCAATGAAAGCGGTGGTGGGCACAGGCAGGTTGTGCAAGGGGGCACGCGGGATGCGGCGCACCGGCAGCCGGGCAACCGTGTCTTCCCCGGTTATCTTGCCCGACACAATCTGGTCATAGAGCGCCGTTGTCGCCTGGTCTGGGGCCACGCCCAGCTCTTCGGCCAGGATGGCCACGCACTGGTTGTATTGGGTCAGCGCGGCCGGGCGCTGGTCGTCCAGCAGGTACAACTGCATGAGCTGCCGGTGGGTCTCCTCGCGCAGCGGATCGAGGGCCAGGAGCTGCTGGGCGCAGCGGATACCCTCGCCAAACTGGCTGCGCTGCCGGTAGAAGCGGATCAAGTCGGCCAGGGCGTCGAGCATTTGCTGGCGCAGACGCTCTTGCTCTAGCAGCACCCAGGCCTCAAATTCTGGCGCATTGCGGATGGTGAAACCGGCCAGGAAATCCCCCTTGTAAAGGGCCACGGCCATGGCCAGTTGCCCCGCTCCCGTCCGGCCAAGCTGGCCGCTGCGCTGCTGCTGCCGTCGCGCCTGGGCAACCGCCTGCTGAAAGAGAGCGGTGTCCAGTTGAAAATCCGCTTCGGAATTGAAGGCAACGGTGTGTCGCTCAACAATGAGGTAGGCGTCTAGCTGCTTGCGCAAACTGGTGAGCACGACGCTGAGGTTCGCCCTGGCCCGGTTCTGGTCGTTGTCGGGCCAGAGGAGCGTGGCCAGTGTCTCGCGCGATTGGGGGTGGGGTTGGCAGGCAAGGTAAATGAACAGCGCTTCCGCTTTGCGCGAGGCAAACCCGGTTACAACTGTTCCTTTGTACTCAATTATCAGCCCCCCCAGCAGTGAAATGGTTAACTCAGGCTGATTCATGAAGCGACCACCGGCTATCTATCTGGCTGTTCCGCTATGCCAACCCAGACATCGCGCGGGGCGACGGTGATGGTGTACCCGGCCGGGGTGGCAGTCAGCGGCCGGTCGGTAAAGTTTAGCAGAAAAATGAATTGTGCGCGCCGCAAAGCCAGCAAACCCGGCGGCAAATCGCTGGCAATCGGCTGGAGGCCGGTCTGGCTGGCCAGGTAGGCCAGCAGGGTGCGCGCCTGCCCGGCCGGGGGGTACCAACCCAGGTAATACACCCGGCCGGGACCCCGCTCATTCATCGTCAGCGCGGCCCCGCCGCCGGCATAGCGGACCAGGACCTGGGCCTTGCCCGGCCGCAAACGCTCCACCCAGAACCCGGCCGGGTCCTCACCCAGGGCCGCCAGCGCGGGCGTCTCCGCCACCAACGGCCAGCCCACCTCCGGCGGCAGCGACTGCCAATCGGTCACCGTGGCCCCCACCAGGTGCTGCAGCTCGCCCGGCAGCGGATCGGCCGTCACCAGGTTGCTGGGCGTCTTGAAACCGGAGCGCACCCCCAGCAGCAGCGTGCCCCCGCCGGCCACGTAATCAGCCAGCCGCCCGGCCAGCGCCTCGCCGGCCAGGTGCGCGGTAGGGGCAATGAGCAGGCGGTAGGGGGAGAGGTCCCCGGCCGGGGAGACCAGGTCCACCGGAATGCCCAGCCGCTGCAGCGCCTCGTAGTAGACAAACAGGTGGCGCAGGTAGCCAAAGTCGGCCCGGTGGGGCTGCAATTGCAGTGCCCACAGGTCGGCAAAATCAAAGAGAAGCCCCACCCCGGCCGGGGGGCAAGGCGCGGCCATCACCTCATCCAGCAGGGCGCGCTCCGCTTCCAGCCGCAGATGATCGCCATAACCCACATCGGGCGAACCATCGTGATGCAGCAGGCCAGAATGGTACTGCTCGTGGGCAAAGCGGGTAGCCCGCCAACGAAAATAGAGCACCGCCGCCGCTCCCTCGGCCACGGCGTGCCAGGCCCACAAGCGCGAGCTGCCCGGCCGGACGCCAGGATTCACGTCCCCCCAGTTGATCTGGCCGCATTGCTGCTCCATCACCCAGAAGGGGCGCTGCTTCAGGCTGCGGGTCAGGGCGTGGGCCAGGCTGGTGATGATAGGCTCGCCCACGTCGTAGGCGTAGGTGGGGTCGTTGCGGCGGCTGTCCCGGCCGGGGGCATAGAGCCGCGGCCGCCAGCGTTCCGGGTTGCCGGTGGGGTAATTGTCCCAGCTCACCAGGTCCAGCGGCGCCGCCAGGTCGTACTGGTCCAGGTCCGGGAAAAGCCCCATGAAGTTGGTGGTCACTACCCGGCCGGGGGCATAGCGGCGCACCAGGTCAATTTGCAACTGCTGGTAAGCCACCCAGGCATCCGACGAAAAGCGGAAATAATCCAGCTCATGGCTGGGGCTGCGCTTGTCCACCCGCGCGCCGGGCGGGGCAATCTGCGCCCAATCGCTGTAGGTTTGCGACCAGAAAACATTGCCCCACGCCTCGTTCAGCGCCGCCAGCGAGCCGTATCGGGCCTGCAGCCAGCGGCGAAAGGCCGCGGCGCACCAGTCGCAGTAACAGCGCGCCGTCTGGCCACCGCCAAACTCATTGTCAATCTGCCAGCCCACCACCGCCGGGTGCGCCCCATAGCGCCCCAGCATGGCCGTGACGATGCCGGCGCTGTAAGCCTGGTAGGTGGGGCTGTTGGGGCAGTAGTGGCGGCGCGTGCCGTGGTCGCGCGGCCGGCCGTTGGCATCCACCCGCAAGATGTCGGGGTAGGCCCGGGTGAGCCAGGCCGGTGGGGTGGCCGTGGGCGTGCCTAGAATGAGCTGCAAGCCGGCGCCGGCCAGGGTCTCAATCGCCCGGTCGAGCCAATCCCAGGCATACTGCCCTTCGGCCGGTTCCATGTTGGCCCAGGCAAATTCGCCGATGCGCACCAGCGTCAGCCCGGCCGCGCGCATCATCTGCGCATCCACCGTCCAACGGGCCGGCGGCCAATGTTCCGGATAGTAGCAAACGCCAAAACTCATGTTTCAACCTCACGCTCTGGCTCTATCCCCCCACTGCTGGACGAGGGCCACGGCCTGCTGCCAGTGTTCATAGCCGCGGTCACGCTGTTCGCTGCCCCGGCCGGGTGGGTCGAACTGGGTGTGGGAACCGGGCAAGGGGGGCAGATCGGCCGGGGTGGCCCAGAAGCCGGCCCCCAGCCCGGCCAGCAAGCCGGCGGCCCAGGCCGTTGTCTCGGTGAAGGTGGGGCGCAAAATGGGAATCCCCAGCAAATCGGCCTGAATCTGGCAGGCCAGGTCGCTGGCCGAGACGCCGCCGCCCACCAGCAGCCGGTCCACGGTCACGTCGGCCTCGGTCATAATCGTTTCCAGGATAGCCCGAATCTGGTAGCCAATCGACTCGAAAAAGGCGCGGGCAATGTGGCCGCGGTGGTGGCCCAGGGTTAGCCCCAGCATGGTCGCCCGCGCCTTGGGGTCGTTGTAGGGCACTTCCAGGCCGGTAAAGGCGGGCACGTAAACCACGCCGCCGGCGTCGGGCACACTGGCGGCCAGTTGGTCCATCTCGCTGTATTCATCGAAGAGGCGGGCGTTATCGCGCATCCAGCGAATGGCCGCGCCGGTGACGGTGGTGGGTGCTTCCAGGCAGTAGGTTTGCTGCTGGCCCAGGTGCCAGGCATAGTAAACGTTGATCCGCTCCTGGCTGGGTGCCCGTTCGCCCAGGAAGACTTTGACAAAGGAGGCGGTGCCGTGGGTGCATTCGGCGGCACCAGGGTAACGGCAGCCGTGGCCAAAGAGGGCCGATTGCTGGTCGCCCAGCATGGCCAGGACGGGCACGTCGGCGCTGGCCCCGGCCGGGTCGCTCACGCGCAGGGTGCCAAAGTGGTGGATGGTGGGCACGGCGGCGGGCAGCGGCCCGGCCGGGACCCCCAACCAGTCCAGCCAGTCGGCCCAATACGCCCCGGCGCGGAAATCGTACAGACCCATGGCCTGGACTAACGAGGTGTCCATCTGGTGCCCGGCCGGGTGGCCCAGGGCGGTGAGCAGCCAGGCGGTAGAGAGACCCAGGCGCAGGTGGCCCGCCTGGGCCGCGGCAGCCACGGCCGGGTCGTGGCGCATACGCCAGGCCAGGTGCAGGGCGCTCATGTAGGGGCCGGGGGCATAACCCAGGCGGTGGCGGGTCTCCCCGGCCGGGGGCCAGGTGGCCAGCTCATCCAGCAGCGGCAGCGTGCGCAAATCTTGCCAGGTGATGGCATTGGCCAATGGCTGCCCGGTGCGCGCATCCCAGACAAAGTCCGTGTTGCGCTGGCTGGTCAGGCCACAGGCGGCAATCTCATCCGGCCGGCAGCCCGCTCGCCCAATGGCCTCGGCAATCGCTTCGGCCACCCCCTCGGCCACAGCCTGCGGGTCCTGCTCTACCCAATCCGGCCGGGAATACAAGCGGGTTAGCGGGCGGTAGGCATAGCCGCGCACCTGCCCGGCATCATCCAGGATCAGCGCCCGGCTGCCGCTGGTCCCCTGGTCCACACCCAACAGAAATGACTTCGTCATAGGTCTTAATCTCGCACGGCGGGCGCGGTTACAAATCCGGCAGCAGGTCGCTGAGCTGGCGGATGACGTAGGTTGGTTGAATGGGGGAGTTGGCCAGCATCGCCGGCGTTGTAGCCCCCGTGAGCGTTAGTGTGCCGGCCATGCCGGCATTCAAGCCCAGCAGCACGTCCGTTTCCAGCCGGTCGCCGGTCATCAGGCAGCGGGCTGGCGGCAGGCGCAGCAGGGCCAGGATGGCCTCGGCCATGTAGACGGAGGGTTTGCCGACCACCGCCTCCACCTGGGTGTTGGTGCAGGCCTCGATGGCGGCGATCATGGCGGCGGCGTCGGGTTGGCCGCCGCCAGGTACGGGGCAGTAACGGTCGGCATTGGTGGCAAAGAAGCGCGCCCCGGCGCGGATGGCATCGAAGGCGATTTGCAGCTTGCGGTAGTCAAAAGTCCGGTCGAAGCTGGCGATGACGGCATCTACCTGGCGGGCATCGTCTACCAGGGTGAAGCCGGCCGCGGCCAGTTCGTCGCACAGGGAGGATTCGCCGACGACGAAGAGGCGGGCCTGGGGCAGGCGGCGGCGCAGGAAATCGACCATGACCAGGGAGGCGTTGATCACGTCCCCGGCCGGGGTGGGCAGCCCCAGTCTCGTCAGCTTCTGGGCGTAGTCGCTGCGCGTGCGCGTGGGATTATTGGAGAGGAACACCGTCCGTTTGCCCAGCGCCCGCAGCCGGGTGATTGTTTCCCCGGCGCTGGGCAGCAGGGCCTCGCCCAGGTAAACGGTGCCATCCAGGTCAAAGATGTAAGCGTCGTAATACTGCGTAGGCCGGTTCATAGCAAGTCGTGGGCCAATGGCCTAGCCCTTCACGGCACTGCTGGTGGCGCTCTCCACAAAGAAGCGCTGCCCCAGAATGTAGATGATCATCGGCGGCAAGATGGCAATGGCCGCGCCGGCCAGGATGAGGTTGGGACTGTCCGATGCCCGGCCACGCAGCACGTTTAGCGACAGCGTGAGCACGTGGTTGTCCACGTTGCCGGTGTTGATGACCACCAGCGGCCAGAAGAAGCTGTTCCAGGCGTAGAGGAAGACGAAGGTGGTCAGGGTGGCCAGGGCAGGCGTGCTGGCCGGCAAAAAGATGCGCCACAGAATTTGCAGACGGGAAGCGCCATCGATGAGGGCCGCCTCTTCAATCTCGCGGGGAATGGTGATGAAGAACTGGCGCATGAGGAAGGTGCCGTAGGCGCTGAAGATCCAGGGCACGATGAGGGCCACGATCTTGTCTACCCAGCCGATGGCCACCATGAGTTGGTACATGGGGGTGACCAGGACGACGAAGGGGATCATAATGGTGCCCAGGTAAAGGACGAAGAGGGCGTCCCGGCCGGGGAAGCGCAGCCGGGCAAAGGCATAGCCGCCCAACACCGACGTCGTCAGCGTGCCCAAGACCACCCCCAGCGTCACCAGAATCGTGTTAGAGAGGCTGCGGTCCATGTTTTGCAGCGCCACCACGTCCCGGTAATTTTCCGGGTGGGCCGTCAGCCGTTCCACCGGCCGGCTCAGGCGCACATTTTGCAGCACCTCCACCGCGGGATCATTGGGGTCCACAAAGCGCCCCAGGGCTGTCTGCCCTACCTGGGCCACCTGCAGCGTCTGGCCATCCACCGTAATTTCATACAGCGGGTACTCCTCCCCATCAATCGTCGCCATTTCCTGGTTCACAAAGCCGCCCACCGGCGTGGCCTCGGTCACGTCCACTTCATACGTTTCCGTAGGGTCGTTGGGATTGGCATAGATGCCTACGCGGATGTTGCTCTGCACCAGGGCAAACTCCCGCTCCTGGCCATCAATCGTCACGTAGTAAAGCGGCAGCGGCTCGTCGCCGCCCAGGGCGTCGGTGGTCAACCCTTCGCGCGGCAGCAGGCGCGGCGGGTAGCGAAAAGAGTCTTTCGGCTCTTTTAGCGAGGTGGTGAGCATGTAGATAAAGGGAAAGAGCATGAAGAAGGCGATGACGCCCAGGACAATGTAGACTGCCAGATTACGAATGGTGATTAGTAACCGGTAAGAGGATAGCATTGTTGCCCCCTTAGGCGTCGTAAGAAGAGCCGGCGGTGCGCTGCCGTTGGAACTGGACCAGCGTCAGGCTGAAGATGAGCAGGAAGAGTACCCAGGCGATGGCTGAGGCATAGCCTTGCTCAAAGCGCTGGAACCCTTTCTGGTACAGATAGAGCACGATGGACAGGGTGGAGTTGTTCGGCCCGGCCGGGTTCTGGCCTGGGATCAGAATAAAAATCTCCTCAAACACCTGCATAGTGCGGATCACCGTCGTCGTCACCACAAAGAAGGTGGTGGGGGCCAGCAGCGGAATGGTCAGGCTGCGGAATTTGCGCCACGCCCCTGCCCCGTCCACCGTTGCCGCCTCATACAACTCGCGCGGGATCCCCTGCAAGCCGGCCAGGAACAGCACCGTGTTGAAGCCAATAAGCTGCCAGGCAGCCATGATAATCACCGACAGCAGCGCGGTATTGCTGCTAGACAACCAGCGTATTTGCGGGTCGGCCACCTCCCCCAGGCCGATCAGGTTCACAAAATCCACCACCAGCGATATACCATAGTTGATATAGCCAATGGTCGAGTTAAACAGCCACTGCCAGACCAGGGCAATGCCCACCACCGCGGCCACGCTGGGCACAAAATATGCCGCCCGGAAAAAGGCCATCCCCGGCAGCTTGGTGTTCAGCAGGTTGGCCAGCAGCAAGGCCGGAATGACACACAGTGGCACCACCAGCAGCACATACTTCAGCGTATTGCCCAGGGCAATCCAAAACAGCTTATCTTGTGCGCCAATGAGGTAGCTGCGACCAAGAACGGTGATGCGGCTCAGCTCATCGTACACGGTCACGTCCAGCACCTCACGCGCCAGTTGGTCGGCCCGCTCCAGCGGGGCTACGGTGAGGTTCACCAGCTCAGCATAGTTCTGAAGGCCCACCCAGTCAGAAGTGCCAAAAGCGTCCCAGTTGGTAAAGCTAACATAGAGGGACAGCAGCAGCGGCCCGGCAAAGAAGGCCATGAAGCCAATGAGGTTGGGCGAGAGGAAGAGGTAGCCGAGCAGCATTTCGGCGTCGGCGTTGGTGGCCCGGAAAGCCTCAGCCGTTGGCCGCCGCCACATCACCCACAGCATCAGCCCCAGCAAGACGAGCAGCCCGGTTAGCAGGAACGGCACCGGCGTGTTGTAGCGCTCGATGACGCTGCGCAGGCCGTTGAGCAGGCCCATGGCAAAGATCGCCACAACACCCCCCGCCAGGGCAACCCATTTACCCACCTGGCGCAAGGCTCGCTGCCGGGCCGGATTGCTCGTTTCAAAACGATCCCCCAGGACGGTGATGACGTAGCCCAGGAAGACGAGCAGCAGGAAGGGGATGCCCTGCATGAAGGTATCGGCCAGGGAGTCCAGGCCTGTAAAAACCTGGAAAACGGTGAGCAAACCCACCCCGGCCGCGATGAAGGTCAGGTAGTTGATAACCAGCGAGATAACCCGTCCCCGGTGGTCGCGGCGTAGAATGAACAGGACGGCGGCCGCGCTGGCCACCGCCAGGGCAAGGCCAGCCACAGTCAGCAGAATCTTCAGCCACAGGGCCAGGGCGACCGTGGTGTCAGCTGCCGACCAGATGTAGACCACGCCGCCCAGCGCCAACAGGGTGTAGAGGACGTGCCAGCCGGCGGCCAGCGTAATCCAGGTGCTCACGCCCCCGGCCGGGGCCTGCCCCGGCCGGGACACATCAATCGTCGTCGCGCTCATCATACGCCTCCGTGGGACGGAACCAGGCACCGGGACCGGGCGGGCAGCCCGGCCCCGGCGCATTGCAAAGAAAGGGTGAAGCGGCCGCGGTCGCTTCACCCACCAAACGATGCTTACCGCTTACGGATTAAAGGCTTTGTTAGCCTCATCACAGATGGTCGCGGCGTACTCGTCAACCGTCATCTCGCCATTGAGCACCGCCGCTACGGCCGGCCCCATGATGGCGTCGAACTCCGGCCAACTGCCAGCCCACAGCGGGCCTTCCGTCGCCGGGTTGCGCGCCAGGCCATTCAGGAACGCCTGGTTGTTGGCCGGCGGGGTGAAGGTCAGGAACGCATCCAGGGCGGCCTGGCTGACGCGGCTGGGCACGTTAGCCCCCAGAGCCGCGATCTGCGCCTGGGTTTCGGCCTTGGTCAGCTCCATCACCAATTGCCACGCCTGCTCCGGATACTCGGTGTTGGCATTCACCACGTACGCGCCCCAGAAGAGCCAGTTGCTCGGCCCGGCCGGGCCGTCCGGCAATTCCACCACGTCCCAATTGAAGTTGGCGCTGGCCCGCGCACCGGGCGTGGCCCAACGACCATTCTGGAACATGCCCACCTTGCCCGCCAGGAAGGGCGGTTCGCTGTCTTCGCCGTAGGGCACCGCCACGTTGAAGTCCTGGTAGATGCGCTGCTCAAACGCCAGCCCCGCCAGCGACTCCGCCGTGTCCAGACCACAGGCCGTGCGGTCTTCGTTGAAGAAGCCACCACCGGCCGCGTTGATCCAGTAGCCATACGGCCCCCACCAGGCATTTTGGCCGTAGCCGTAGATGTCGTCGCCCAGGGCGTTGATCGCCTGGGCCACCACGATGAAGTTGTCCCAGTTCCACTCGCCGCTGGCCGCCAGCTCCCGCGGGTCGGGCGCGCCAGATTCAGCCAGCAGGTCCAGGTTCAGGTACAGGGCAAAGGTCGACACGTCGCGCGGCAGGCCCCACAACGTCTCGCCCGTGTTGCCCGTCTCCGGGTTGAAGGTCAGGTGGAACATCGGCCCCGGATAGAAGTCGGCATCGCTGTAGCCGGCGGTGCCGTCGGCCATCGACCGCAGGTCCATCAGCAGCCCGCGCGTGGCAAAGTCGGCCACGTCGGTGCCCGGAATCCAGAAGACGTCTGGCGCGGTGCCCGACGCCAGCTCGGTCTTCAGCACGTCCTGGTAGCTGGAGGTCTCGCTGCCGCCCGCTTCATATTGCAGGGTCACGCCGGGGATGTTGATGGAGTCGCTAACCGACTGGTAGACGTCGATCTCGGCCTGGTTATCCGGCCGGGTGCGCCAGCGCAGGGTGATGGTTTCGGCCGGTTCCGTGGCCCCGGTGTCGGTGGGCGCGCCGCCGGCGGTGAAGGCTTTGTTAGCCTCATCACAGATGGTCGCCCCATATTCGTCGATGGTCATCTCGCCATTGAGCACGGCCGCTACGGCCGGCCCCATGATGGCGTCGAACTCCGGCCAACTGCCAGCCCACAGCGGGCCTTCCGTCGCCGGGTTGCGCGCCAGGCCGTTCAGGAATGCCTGGTTGTTGGCCGGCGGGGTGAAGGTCAGGAAGGCATCCAGGGCGGCCTGGCTGACGCGGCTGGGCACGTTGGCCCCCAGCTCGGCAATCTTGGCCTGGGTTTCGGCCTGGGTGAGTTCTTGTACTAACTGCCACGCTTCTTCAGGATGCGCGGTATTGGCGTTCACGACGTATGCGCCCCAGAAGAGCCAGTTGCTCGGCCCGGCCGGGCCGTCCGGCAATTCCACCACGTCCCAATTGAAGTTGGCGCTGGCCCGCGCACCGGGCGTGGCCCAACGACCATTCTGGAACATGCCCACCTTGCCCGCCAGGAAGGGCGGTTCGCTGTCTTCGCCGTAGGGCACCGCCACGTTGAAGTCCTGGTAGATGCGCTGCTCAAACGCCAGCCCCGCCAGCGACTCCGCCGTGTCCAGACCACAGGCCGTGCGGTCTTCGTTGAAGAAGCCACCACCGGCCGCGTTGATCCAGTAGCCATACGGCCCCCACCAGGCATTTTGGCCGTAGCCGTAGATGTCGTCGCCCAGGGCGTTGATCGCCTGGGCCACCACGATGAAGTTGTCCCAGTTCCACTCGCCGCTGGCCGCCAGCTCCCGCGGGTCGGGCGCGCCAGATTCAGCCAGCAGGTCCAGGTTCAGGTACAGGGCAAAGGTCGACACGTCGCGCGGCAGGCCCCACAACGTCTCGCCCGTGTTGCCCGTCTCCGGGTTGAAGGTCAGGTGGAACATCGGCCCCGGATAGAAGTCGGCATCGCTGTAGCCGGCGGTGCCGTCGGCCATCGACCGCAGGTCCATCAGCAGCCCGCGCGTGGCAAAGTCGGCCACGTCGGTGCCCGGAATCCAGAAGACGTCTGGCGCGGTGCCCGATGCCAGCTCGGTCTTCAGCACGTCCTGGTAGCTGGAGGTCTCGCTGCCGCCCGCTTCATATTGCAGGGTCACGCCGGGGATGTTGATGGAGTCGCTAACCGACTGGTAGACGTCGATCTCGGCCTGGTTATCCGGCCGGGTGCGCCAGCGCAGGGTGATCTCGCCATCAGCGGCGGGGGCTTCGGTGGGGGTTACGGCTTCGTCGCCGGTCGCCGGCGCTTCGGTGGCGGCCGGCGCCTGATTCTCGGTTGTGTTGGTGTTGCCACCGCCACAGGCTACCAGGCCAATCGTCAAAAGAATGGCCAGGGCCAGGTACTGCCAAAATCGCTTGCTTTTCATAGGTATTCTCCTCCGTTAGGAATCAGACTCAGGGTGACAAATGGGAAGGTTAACCAGGGTTTATCTTCGTGTCGGGACACCTCCGTCAGGCCGCCCGGCCGGGGTCGTCCCGGCCGGGTGAGGATGGTGGGGCTGTTGAGCGGCGGATGATCATCCCGGCCGGGAGACGCAAGTGCTGTCGTTCCAGCGCCGGCTGCGCCACAGCCTGGATCAGCAGCCGTGCCGCTTCACGGCCAATCGCCTCAAAATCCTGCCGCAATGTTGTGAGCGGCGGTTCAAAATAAGCCGCCAGAGGAATATCATCAATGCCAATTACCGAAAGCTCATCCGGCACACGAATCCCCAGATCACGCGCGGCACGCAGCACCCCCACCGCCATCTGGTCATTTTCGGCGAAAACGGCCGTGGGCAGCGGCCCGCGCTGGGCCAGGCACATCAGCGCCTCATACCCGGAAGGGGCCAGCCAGTTACCCTGCACCACCAGCGCCGGGTCCGGGGCGATGCCCGCTGCTTGCAGCGCGCGCTCATAGCCCAGTGTGCGGTCCTGGGTGCAGTCCTCCACCGGTGGGCCAGTGACCAGGCCAATGCGGCAGTGTCCTAACTGCAGCAGGTGCCCCGTGGCCCGCTGCGCCGCCTCGGGGTCATCCAGGGCCACCGAATTGGCCGCATCCTCGCGTGGGCGCGCCCCGGCAAAGACGTAGGGTACGTTGCTGGGCAGGTAGGTGTGCCGGCCATCGGCGTAGGGGTTGATGACGATGATCCCCTCGGTCCGTCCGCTGGTTACCAACTGGTCGATGAGCGCGGCGAAGGTCGCTTCATCGGGGGCGGAGGCCGACAGGAGAAAGAAGTCGTGCTGCCGCGCTTCCACTTCCGCGCCGCTGATCAGGCTGGCAAAGGTATAGTCGGTGAGATTGGGGGCGATGCAGGCCAGGGTGGCGCTGCGCCCTTTGGCCATGAAGCGGGCAATGGCATTGGGGCGGTAGCCCAACTGGGCGATGGCGTCTTCCACGCGCCGGCGCGTTTCCGGGGTCACGCGCTCGCTGTCATTGATCACGCGGGAGACTGTCTGGTGGGATACGCCGGCCAGGGCAGCCACGTCACGAATGGTAACGCGGGAACGGGACATCGTGGGGCCTCGTGGGATGAGCAAACGGTCATGTTACCGGTCACGTGACCGGTAACATGATATTATTATGAGAAGACGACTTTGTCAAGCGTTTGGGGAGGGCGATTTTTGCCGGGTGGGTGCGGCTGCCGGCGCGGCGAGGGGGCGTGGTTGCCATCCCGGCCGGGAAGCGGCACAATTAGCCCATGACCCGCACCATCTTCCTGCTCGCCGCCAGCCACAGCTACCGCGCCGGCCCCTTCCTGGCCGCCGCGGCCGAGCTGGGCCTGGCCGTGCGCGTGGTGACCGACGTGCCCGCGCCGCTGGCCGATCTCTGGCAGCAGCCGTTGGGGGTGGATTTTAACGATGTGCCGGCGGCCACAGCCGCGCTCATCCGGCTGGGCCAGGAACACCAGGTAGGGGCGATTCTGGCTGTGGACGACAGCGGCAGCCTGCTGGCCGCCCGTGCCAGCGCCGCCCTGGGGCTGCCTCATAACGCGCCGGCGGCGGCCGAAGCGGCGCGGGATAAGCTGCTGATGCGTTCGCTGCTGGCCCCGGCCGGGGTGCCCTGCCCCGCCTTCTTCCCCTTCACCACCGCCGATGACCCGGCGGCGATTGCCGCCCAGGTGCCTTACCCGTGCGTAGTCAAGCCTACGCGCCGCTCCGGCAGCCAGGGGGTGATGCGCGCCGACACTCCGGCCGAACTGGTGGCCACGGTGGGGCGCTTGGGCCGGCTGCTGGTGCAGGTCACCGGCCACCCCGGGCCGCACCCCATCCTGGTGGAGTCGTTTATCCCCGGTTTTGAGGTGGCCCTGGAGGGACTGCTGGATGGCGGGCAACTGCACGTCCTGGCTTTGTTCGACAAGCCGGACCCGCTGGATGGGCCGTTTTTCGAGGAGACGATTTACGTCACTCCTTCGCGCCTCCCGGCCGGGACACAGCAGGCCATTGCCGCGTGTGCCGCCCAGGCGGCGGCGGCCCTGGGGCTGCGCCAGGGGCCGGTACACGCCGAGCTGCGGGTGAACGCGGCCGGGCCGTGGCTGGTGGAGGTGGCCGGCCGCTCAATTGGCGGTCTTTGTTCGCGGATTTTGCGCTTTGGGGTGGATGAGGCCGCCGGCGAGGGGGCGTCGTTGGAGGCGCTGATCTTGCGCCAGGCGGCAGGGCTGCCGCTGCCGCCGCTTAACCGGGAGGCAGCGGCACGCGGGGTGATGATGATCCCTATCCCGGCCGGGGGCTTGCTGCGCCGGGTGGCGGGGCTGGCGGAGGCCAAAGCGCTGCCGGGCATTGATGACGTGGAGATCACCGCCCCGCTGAACAACCTGCTGCGGCCGCTGCCGGAGGGGGACAGCTACCTGGGGTTTATCTTTGCCCGGGGTGATAGTCCCGGCCGGGTGGAAGCCGCCCTACGCCAGGCCCATCAACAGCTAGACTTTACCATCGAGCCCGTCATATCCCTGGCCGGCACGCCACAGGCCACCTGACCCATCTTACACACCCACCCCACAAAGCCACAACAGCAGAAGCCTGGCGATTATGACATTCATCGCTGCCTGTCTGTTACATGTATTACTATCCCGCGCGCCAGCCTGCGGCTATGCTCAGAATGGTTCGCTGCTAAACCATCCAGGGCGTTGCCCCATCTGTTCAAGAACCATTGGGTAGGCGTGTACCCCGGCGTACAAAAGGAATCGGATACGATGAGCTATATTACCGGTATCGCCCACAACGAAGCGATCACCCACGATATTTTGGTTGTTGGTGCTGGATTGGCCGGTTCATGGGCCGCCCTGGCCGCCAGCAAACAGGGTGTCAACAACATCGGCGTGCTTTCCAAACTGCATCCGCTGCGCTCGCACAGCGGTGCGGCCCAGGGGGGCATTGCCGCCGCCCTGAACAACGTGCGCCCGGTCGCCGGCACCGGGCCGCGTGGCCCGCTAGAAGCCGTGCCGCCGGGCGAGGAGCCGCCCGACAGTTGGGAGCTGCACATGTTCGACACCATCAAAGGCTCGGACTGGCTGGGGGACCAGGATGCCATCGAGATCATGGTCAAGGAAGCGCCGGAAATCATTTACGAGTATGAGCGCATGGGCTGCGTGTTTAGCCGCCTGAAGGATGGCCGCATTGCCCAGCGCCGCTTTGGCGGCCACACCGTCCCCCGCGCCAACTACGCCGCCGACTATACTGGCCATGTCTTGCTGCACACCATCCACGAACAGGCGCTCAGGCAGGGGGTCAGTTTCTACAGCGAATGGTACTGCCTGGATTTGATCGTGGAAGACAACGTCTGCCGGGGATTGGTAGCCCTGGATATTCTGACGGGCAAGCTGCACCTGATGCGGGCCAGGGCGGTACTCTTTGCCACCGGTGGCTACGGCCGGGCCTGGAAGATCACCTCCAATGCGGCGGCCAACACCGGCGACGGCGTGGCCATTGCCTACAATGCCGGCGTGCCGCTCATGGACATGGAATTCGTGCAGTTCCATCCAACCGGCCTGTATGGCAAGGGCATCCTGATGAGTGAGGCGTGCCGCGGTGAAGGGGGCTACCTGCTCAACAGCCAGGGGGAGCGCTTTATGGAGCGGTATGCGGCGGACAAGATGGAGCTGGCCCCGCGGGACCTGGTCAGCCGTTCGGAGCAGCGGGAGATTGATGAGGGGCGCGGTGTGGGGGCGGATAGGCAGGGGGTCTTTTTGGACCTGCGCCACCTGGGAGCGGAGAAGATTATGCAGCGGCTGCCCCAGGTGCATGAGCTGGCCCGCGATTTCACCGGGGTCGATATCATCACCGATCCGGTGGCCATTCAGCCGACGGCGCATTACAGCATGGGGGGCATCCCGGCCGGGGCCGACTGCCAGGTCATTGCCGATGCAAACAACACGCCGGTGGTTGGCTTTTACGCGGCCGGGGAATGTGCCTGCATCAGCGTGCACGGCGCCAACCGCCTGGGCACCAACAGCCTGCTAGACGCGTCACTGTTTGGCCGGCGAGCCGGGCTGGCCATGGCCGAATTCATCAAAGGCGGGGCGGCGCTGCCCCCCATCTCCGGCGATCCGGTGGCCCGCAACCAGGCCCGCCTGGCCAGCTACACCAATGGCGCGCCGGGCAAGGAAGCCGAATCGGTGGCCGCCGTAGCCGCCGCCCTGAAGGAGACCATGACCAGGAACGTGGGCGTTTTCCGCGATGGGGAGCGGCTGCAAATCGCGCAGAACGAGGTGCAGGCGTTGCAGGAACGTTTTGACCGGGCGCAGATCATGGACAAGGGCAGCCGCTTCAACACCGAGCTGCTGGCGGCTATCGAGACAGAACATTTGCTAACCTTCAGCGAAGTGATTGTGGCCAGCGCGCTGGCCCGCACCGAGAGCCGCGGCGCACATTACCGCACCGACTACACCAAACGTGACGATGTGCAGTGGCTGAAACACACCCTGGCGCACAAGAACGGCGCGGATGCGCCGCGACTGGATTACAAAGATGTGACGATCTTCTGGGATCGCTACCCGCCGCAAGAGCGGAAATATTAGGGCGATCCCGCCACACAGGGCCTAGCGTTCACAGAGGGCGACTCTGGGAACAAAAGCGAATGAGACGATGACACAAAATGGTCAGGCTAAGAAGGCGGTAATCCGGGTGCAGCGCTTTAACCCGGACGTTGATCGCAAACCGTATCTGGAGGCGTTTGAGCTGGAGATTACGGACGATACAACGTTGTTGGATGCTCTGGAGCATATCAAGAACTATCTGGATGGCAGCCTGACGTTCCGGCGCTCATGCCGCCACGCCATTTGTGGCAGCTGCGCCATGAATGTCAATGGGGCCAATACGCTGGTCTGCAACCGGCGGGTAGCGGCGTTTCTGGACCGCAAAGGGCAGGTGACAGTCCGGCCCCTCCCTTACCTGCCCATCATCAAGGATTTGGTGGTGGACCGGACTTCGTTCTGGGAGCAGTATTTGCGGGTGAAGCCGTGGCTCATCCCCCCGGCCGGGTACGATGACAGCTTGCCGGCCACCAGCGAATTTCGCGTGACGCCAGAGGAGGTAGCGGCCCTTAAAACGGCCGAAACCTGCATCATGTGTGGCGCTTGCTACTCGGCCTGCCAGGTGGTGGCGATGAACAAGAAGTACATTGGCCCCCACGCCTTGCTGAAGGGCTTTTTGCGGGTGCTGGACCCGCGTGATGGCGACCCGGCCGGGCGACTGGAGATTGTCGGCGGCGAAGATGGCGTCTTCCGCTGCCACACCATCTTCAACTGCATCGACGCCTGTCCCAAAGGGCTGAACCCCACACAAGCCATCGAAACGCTGCGCAAGCTAGCCCAGAAGCGGCAGGCATTTGAAGCGGCCCGGCTGGAACGGCAGAAGAGTTTGTAGGAGTGCGCTATGTATAAGACAACCGGCTTCGTCAGTTTTCTCTTCCGGCGGGTATCTGGGGTGGCCCTGGTGCTTTATCTGTTCATGCACATCTGGGTCATTGGCTCGGCCAACGGCGGCCCGGCCGCGTTTAATGCCCGCATGGCCATGGTCCAGGCCCCGCTGTTCCGTTTTCTGGAGGTGGCGCTGCTGGTGGCCGTGGTTTATCACGGTTTCGACGGCATCCGGCTGCTCATCGTCCATTGGTTCGACGTGACCGAATACCGCAAGAGCCTGTTTTACGCCATGTTTGTCCTCTTCATTCTCGTCTCAATTGTGGGCGGCGTGCCAATCCTACTCTTCGCTCTGGAGGGAAATTAACCATGCGCGTCTTTATCACGCAGCGTTTAACGGCCGTGGCCCTCGTCCTCTTTATGACTTTGCACATGATTGTGGTGCACTACCCGCCGGGGCATCTCGATTTTAACCGGGTGATTGAACGCCTGGCCAGCCCGGTGTGGAAGGGCATCGACATCCTCTTCCTTCTGGCCGTGCTCCTCCACGCCCTCACCGGCGCTTATGCGGTGCTGATGGATGTGGAGCGGGTGACGCCCTACAAGCGCGCCCTGGTTGGCGGCGCGGTTGTGCTGGGCCTCGTGGCCTTCGTCTACGGAACCATGACCATCATTGCCTTCGATCCGGCCAACGTCCTGGCGCTGAGGTAGCCGGGGCTTACGCCACCAGGATAGCCGCCGACAGACCCAGGGCGGCCAACTGCTGGCCGATTTCGTCGATGTAGTTGGCGTTCATGATGATGACGTTATCCGGCCGGTAGCCAGGCAAAAAGGTGGGGGGCACAATCTGCTGGCCGGAGCCGGCCACGTGCATGCCCTCTTTGCGCGGGTTGATGTCGACCGCATAGGCTACCACGTCCTGGGTGGGCAGGGTGTTCAGGAAAGAGACGCCTTTGGAGCCGGCCCCCCAAATAATCACGCGCCGGCCGGATTGGGCCATCTCGTCCAGGTGCTGCTGCCAGGTTTGCACTTTGTCGTGGTAGAGGCGACCGAATTGGGCCACGTCGGCGGCCAGGTCGCTGGTGTTGGGGGTGGGCAGGGGGTTCCCGGCCGGGGCCGGGCGCGCCTCAATCGTCAAAAACTGGCCGCCAAACGTCTCCGCCACGCGCAGTACTTCAAAGCCGGCCTGGGCAAAAGCGTAGGCCAGCGAGTGGGGGCTGAAGTAGGAGCAATGTTCGTAGATGATGTCCCAGATGCCCTGCTGGCGCAGGGTAAACAGCACGTTAGGCACCTCGAAGAAGACGATCGTTGCTTCACGCGGGCCGACCGCCCCCCGCACCAGGCGCAAGAACCCGGCCGGGTCCTCAATATGCTCTAACACGTGGCGGCAAACGATGAAATCGGCCGGCTGCCCGGCGTATTTGGCGCCGTAAAAGTCGGGCACAAAACGCACCCGGCCGGGGTCGGCCTGGCCGCCACTGGCCCGCACCGCGCCGGGGTCGTAGCTGGGATCAAAGCCCACCCCGCGGTTCTGCCCCAATTCGCACAACAGTTGCAAAAAATCTCCCTGGCCGGAGCCAATCTCCACAATATCCTTGCCTTGCAGCCCATAGCGGGCCACCAGGTCAGACGCCAGGGCCGTGGCATACTGCTGGAAGCGGTCGGAGAAGTGCAGCGAGTTTTCATACGCCTGGTCATAGGCCATCAGCGCCGGGTCGAAGTCGGCGTTGAAGACGTGGCCACAGGTGGGGCAAAAATGAAGCTGAATGTCGCCGCGGGGGGCTTGCCGCGCCCCGGCCGGGGTTGGCCACAGCACATTACAGTGGACCGGCATCTGCGGCATGGTCATAAAATGGACCGTCTCCGGACGGCCACAGACAGTACAGGGATAGGTGGGGGTCATGGGTTACTCCGTGATGCGCGATTCGTGGCCGGCTAAGGCAATGGCCGTTAAACTTAATTGCGAGCGGACCCTAAACAGTGCGCAGGTCGGGCGAGAGGCCCAGCGCCTGCAAGCTGCGCTGGATTTCGTCGCGGTAGATAGGGTTCATCACAATCACCACGTCCGGCCGGTAGCCGGTAAGGAAGGTAGGCAAGACGATCTCTTGCCCGGTGCCGGCCATGAAGGTGCCCGCCTTGTGCGGGTTGATGTCTACCACGTATTCAATCTGCTCTGTTAGCCCCAACGTGGTAAGAAAAGAGACGCCTTTGGAGCCGCCGCCCCACAGCACAATCCGCTGCCCCTGGCTGTGCAGCCGCTCAATCTCCGCCCGCCATTGGGCGCGCAGCGGCGGGCAGTGGGTGGTGAAGTGGGTCACGGCCTGGGCGATGGCCGCCAGGTCGTCTTCCTGCGGCAGTGGCGGCGTTGGCCCGGCCGCGGATTCCCCCGGCCGGGCGGCAATCATCAAATACTGGTCTTCATAAGCCGACCACAAATCCAGCACCTCAAACCCCTCCTGGCGGAACAGGCGGGCCAGCGCCCCCAGGCTGAAGTAGCTGCAATGCTCGTAATAAACGTCCCAAAAGGCCAGATCGCCAAAGACGTAGGCCGCGTTGGGCACCTGGAAAAAGACGATGGGCGGCGCCCCGGCCGGGCCCGGCCGGTCACCGATCACCCGGCGCACCAGCCCCACAAAATCGGCCGTGTCCGGGATATGTTCCAGCGTCATCTTGCAGCAGATAAAATCCGCCCGGTACGCCGCATACTGCTCCGAATAGAAGTCGGCAATAAAGGTCAGGTCGGCGCTGCTGGTGTGCCGGCCGGGTACATAAGCCGGGTCAAAGCCTACGCCGCGATTGTCCCCCAGCTCGCACAGCATCGTCAGGAAATCACCCTTGTCACAACCAATCTCAATAATCGCCTTGCCGTGCAAGTCGTACTGCGCAATCAGGTCCTCGGCCAGCCGCCGATGAAACGCGCTGAAGGTTGGCGAATAGCCCTGCGTCGCCTCATAACGGGCCGAATACTGGGTGAGCGCCGGGTCAAAAGCGGTGTTGCCAATAAAGCCACAGTGCGCACAGTGCCCCAGCGCAATCTCACCGCGCGGGAAAGCCAGCGCCTCCTGGCGCGTGCCCAGCAGCAAAACGCTGTTGGTAGGCGCTTGCGCCACTTCGTAAAAAACGTCCATTGGCCCCCGCCGGCAGTTGGGGCAAGATGATTGTTCAGCCATTCATTTCTCCTACTTCCAGTTCCCACGGCCACCCCGGCCATGCTGCTGGCAGGGCAGTGGGGGCAGCCAGGACTCTATTCATAGCACACCAAGCTAACAATCCTCCTGACAAAACATCGCGCCGGCGCAGGCCGTTTTGCCCCCGGCCGGGCACGGCCCCAGCCCGCCAAAATCACCCCAATTCACAAAAATCGCCCCTGGGCAGTCCATTCTAAAGAGTTTCTAAAGAGTAGCTTGTTATATTAACCAGGTCTCAGCCCCCGGCCGGGACACAACACAACCGGCCCGGCACAACAAGGGAATCGTATGACCGCACAAAGAAGCTACATCGCCTACCTGGTACGCCTCTGGCGCGAGAGCGACACCGGCGGCTGGCGCGCCACCCTGGCCAACCCACACAACAGCGAGCAGCACAACTTCGCCAACCTGGCCAGCCTCATGACCTTTCTGGAGCAGCAAACCGGCGAAACGATTGTACCCGCCCCGGCAGAGACACCCCGGCCGGGAGCCCCAAAGCGCGCAAACGGAGGCCGCGAATGCTAAACTGGCGCACAACACAGCAACTACGCACCCTTCTGGGCCTCATTCTCTGCCTGGCCCTGCTAACCCAATCCACCTACTTCGCCCTGCGGCCCGCCCCGCCCGCCCCCGGCCGGGACACCACCCCACCCCCCGCCGCCAGCCTCACCCCACCCGCGCCGCCACAATCCCGGCCGGGCAGCGCCAGCTTCCCCCAACCACCCAGCCCCCCTGGCGCCCAACTCAGCCGCCTCAGCAACAAGGCCGGCTTCCCCACCGCCAACAAACAGCACCCCACCCTTAACGGCAGCCTGCCCCTGGCCGCCGGCTGGAACCTCCTCTCCCTGCCCCAAGAGCCGGCCAACAGCGATCCGGCCGCCGTCCTCGCCGCCCTGGCCGGCAGCCTCAGCCGCGTCTACGCCTACGACGGCTGCGACAGCGCCGACCCCTGGAAACTGTACGACCCGGCCGACCTGCCCGCCAGCGACCTGACCAACCTCGACCACACCCTCGGCTTCTGGCTGGAGAGCAGCGCGCCGGTCACCCTGGCCATCAGCGGCACCGCCCACCTCAGCACCACCATCCCCCTCTGCACCGGCTGGAACCTGGTTGGCTACCCCCTCGCCCGGCCACAAACCGTAGCCACGGCCCTGGCCAGCATCCAGGGCCAGTACAGCCGCGTCTTTGCCTACGACGCCCCCCAGCTCACCGACCCCTGGGCCGTATTTAGCCCGGCGGCCGAAACATGGGGCAACGATCTGGAGGTGATGCTCCCCGGCCGGGGCTACTGGATCTACGCCACCACCAACACCAACCTCACCTTCAGCGAACCCCCCGGACCCGACATCAGCCTGCCCCGCGTCACCGTCATCGCCCAGCCGGAGATTGTCGACCCCGGCCAAACGGTGTACCTGGCCGTGGCCGCCCTCGACGACACCACCATCCTCTCCCGCACCCTCACCGTGAACGGCGTGCCCCAGCCCCTAGACCCATATGGCCAGGCCAGCTACGTGCCGGTCGTGGCCGGCATCTACACCGCCACTGGCACGGCCACCGACCTGGACGGCAACACCGGCCACGACACGGCCTACTTCCGCGCCCGCGCCGCCGTGGACAATGGGCCACCCCAAGTAGCCCTCCTCGCCCCGGCCGGGGACAGCATCATCAGCGCCACCACCAACCTCACCGGCACCGCCACCGACAGCGACCTGGCCTACTACGAACTGCAAGCCCGGCCGGGAGACACCGGCGACTACAGCACCTTCCTGCGCCGCTTCAGCCCCGTTCTAACCGGCACCCTCGGTGCCCTCAACCCCCAGGCCTTCCCGCCCGGCCTCTACGACGTGCGCGTCTGCGCCGAAGACACCTGGGGCAACCAGAGCTGCAGCGCCCCCCTGCGCTATGAACTAAACAGCCGCAACGTATTGCCCGGCATCATGCACTTCGCCTTTCAGGACGGGCTGGTCAACGCCGCCGGCTTCCCCATCGCCGTCCAACGCATCTACGACTCCCGCGATAAAACAACCGGCGATTTTGGCGTAGGCTGGCACCTCAGCCTGGGCGAAACCAGGCTAAACGCCAACCGCGTGCTGGGCAACGACTGGCAGCAAGTGCAGCAGGGCAGCGTCTACGCCATCGCCGCCACCGCCGACCACCGCCTCACCGTGCGCCTGCCCGATGGCACCTTCCACCGCTTTCGTATGCGCCCCAACCCGGAAAGCCAGCCCTTCGTGCCCATCACCAACCTCAACGGTGCCGTCTTCCAACCTCTGGGCAGCACCAATTCCCAACTCACCGCCAGCCCGCCGCCCGCCTTCTTCGACAGCCTGACCGGCACCATCCTCGACAGCGGCGGCGGCATCTACAGCCCCAACAGCTACACCCTGGCCCTGATCGACGGCACCAAACTCACCTTCACCCGCAACGGCTCGGTGGCCGCCCTCACTTACCGCCTGACCCAGATTGAAGACCCGAACGGCAACACGCTGGCCATCACCCCGGCCGGGTTCACCCATTCCAGCGGCGTCAGCATCAGCCTCACCCGCGACCCCCAGGGGCGCATCACCAGCCTCACCGACGCCAACGGCAGCAGCCGCACCTACACCTACGACGCCAACGGCGACCTGGTCGCCACCACCGATTTCGACGGCTACCTCACCCAATACATCTACGACACCCACCACAACCTGGTGCAGTTCATCGATCCCCGCGGCCAGATTCCCGGCACCATCATCTACGACGACAGCGGGCGCATGGTGGCCACTATCGACGCCAACGGCCACCGCATCAACATCCAGCACGACGACGACGCCGGCCAGGAAATCATCACCGACCCCCTGGGCAACCCCACCATCATCAGCTACGACCGCCGTGGCAACGTCATCTCCGTTGTCGACGCCGCCGGCGGCCAGACCAGCTACCACCACGACAACCGCGACAATCTGCTGGCGCGCACCGACGCCCGCGGCAACACAGAAAGGTGGCGCTATGACAATGACAACCGGGTGATCTCCTACACCAACGCCCTCACCCAAACCACCCTCATGACCTACAACGCCCTGGGCAAAATCGCCACCGAAACGGACGCTCTGGGTCACACCATCACTTACAACTACGACCTGAGCGGCAACCTGACCGCCGTCACTAACCCGCTGGGCGAGACGACGACCTTCGAGTACGACGCGCAGGGCAATCAGACGGCCATCGTCGATCCGCTGGGCAATCGCACGGAACTGGCCTACGACAGCCAGGGCAACGTCTTGCAAGTTACCGACCCGGCCGGGCGCATCACCCGCGCCACCTACAACAACAACGGCCTGCTGCTCACCCAGCAAATCACCGTCACCACCCCGGCCGGGCCACAATCCGTCACCATCGCCCAAAGCTACGACAACAGCGGCCGCCTGCGGCAGCGCACCGACCCGGCCGGGAACAGCCTGGACATCACCTACAACCCCATTGGCCGCCCGGCCAGCGTCACCGACCGCGGCGGCAGCACCCTGACCACCAGCTACAACAGCGCCGGCCAGGTCAGCCAGACCACCCTACCCAACGGGGCCACCCACCAGCAGCAGTACGACAGCCGCGGCTTGCTCACTCGCCAGGTCGACGACAGCGGCCAGCTAACCACCATCGCCTACGACCCCCTGGGCCGGCAAACAACCGCCACCGCCCCCGATGGCCACAGCACCGGCCGGGGCTACGACCCCACCGGCAACCTGACCAGCTACACCGACGAACGGGGCCACATAATAACCCTCAGCTACGACCCCCTCGGCCGCCCCACCACAATCCTCAACAACGGCCAGGTCACCCAATACGCCTACGACGCCGCCGGCAACCTGGTGGCCGAGACAAACGCCAACGGCCAGACCACCCAATACGAGTACGATGCCGCCAACCGGCCAACGCGCGTCATCCTGCCCAACGGTGCCAGCCACCAAATCCGGTACGACAGCGCCGGCCGCAAAACGGCCGAAATTGACCCGCTGGGCCACATCACCCGCTTTGGCTACGACCCGGCCGGGCAGCTCATCAGCGTCACCAACCCCCTTAGCCAGACCACCCGCTACACCTACAACGAAATGGGCCAGCTCATCACCATCACCGATCCCCTCAGCCGGACCACCAGTTTCCAATACGACCTGCTGGGCCAGATGACCCGCCGCACCCTACCCTCCGGCAGCTTCGAGCGCTTCACCTACGACAGCCGCGGCAACCTGGCCAGCCACACCGACTTCAACGGCCAGACAACCACCTACACCTACGACGAAATGAACAACCTGGCCAGCCGCACCCGGCCGGGTGGCATCCTGGAAACCTACACCTACACCCCGGCCGGGCAGCTCGCCACCATCACCGGCCCCGACGGCACCACCAGCTTCACCTACGACAACCGCCACCGCCTCACCAGCGTCAGCTACCCCAGCGGCCACAGCCTCAGCTACACCTACGACGCCGCCGGCAACCTCGCCGGCCGCATCGCCCCATCGGGCAGCATCAGCTACACCTACGACGCCCAAGATCGCCTGGCCACCGTCCTCGACCCCGATGGCGGCCTGGCCACCTACACCTACGACAACGAAGGCAACCTGACCGGCATCCGCTACCCCAACGGCATCACCACCACCATCAGCTACAACAGCCTCAACCAGCCGCTCCGGCTACGCACCGCCCAATCCAGCGGCACCCTCATCGCCGCCTACGACTACGTCTACAACCCGGCCGGGCTGCGCACCCAGGTCACCGAACTCGACGGCAGCACCACCACCTACACCTACGACCCCCTCAACCGCCTGACCCGCGAACACAAAACCAGCCCCACCAACACCACCCTCCACGACCAACGCTACACCTACGACCCGGCCGGCAACCGCCACACCCAAACCACCTTCACCGGCACCCTCACCAACACCATCACCTACACCTACGGCCTAAACGACCAACTGCTCGCCGCCGGCACCACCACCTACACCTACGACGCCAACGGCAACCAACTCACCCGCACCACCCCCGGCGGCACCACCACCTACACCTACGACAGCCGCAACCTCCTCCTCAGCGCCGCCACCCCCACCGCGCTCATCGAATACGGCTACGATCCCCTTGGTCTGCGCACCTTCCAGCGCAGCGCCGGCACAGAAACGCGCTATCTCTACGACATCAACGCCCCCGTGCCCCAACTGCTAGAAGAGCGCAACAGCAGCGACGCCCTGCTCAACAGCTACGTCCTGGGCCACGGCCATCTCTCCACCAGCCAGGCCGGCAGCCGCGCCTACTACCACTTCGACGCCCACCGCAGCACCCGCCAGCTCAGCAACAACAGCCAAACCATCACCGACAGCTACACCTACGACGCCTTTGGCCGCCTGCTCAGCCACAGCGGCAGCAGCAGCAACCCCCTCCTCTACGCCGGCGAACAATACGACAGCGCCGCCGGCCTCTACTTCCTGCGCGCCCGCTACTACAACCCCAACCAGGGCCGCTTCACCGGCCGGGACCCCTTCTTCGGCCTCCCCACCAACAGCCAGACCCTCAACCCCTACCTCTACGCCCTCAACAACCCCGTCCAACTCACCGATCCCACCGGCCACTTCTCCGCCGCCGAAGCCATCGTCGCCGCCTCCATTGCCAACACCCTCAACGCCATGCAGACCATCGTCGGTGCCACCTACATCATCGGCGCCACCGTCTTCTCCAACCCCACCCTACTCAAACCGCCCGCCCACGCCGGCCGGGTCGCCCTATCCTTTGCCGGCGGCGCCAGCTTCTTTGGCCTCGGCTCCCTCGGCGCCAACGCCGGCGTCGAAATGCTCTACTTCACCGGCGAAGCCGACCAACCCAACCCCGGCCCCCACTTCTACTACTACCTCGGCGGCTCCGTGGGCGCCACCATCGGCGCGCCCAGCCCCGAACCCATCGCCTTCGACGCCAGCGTCACCCTGGAACTGGGCCACGTCTTCAACTGCAGCGGCTCGCCCGGCTGCTACACCGGCTCCTCCTTCCCCATCTCCGGCAGCATGGGGGCAGGTGGCTTCGCCGCCGGCCTGTCCGTCTTCAGCGGCTCACCCGCCTTCGACCGCGCCACCCTGGATAAATCCTGGGGAGCCAATGGCTACGGCTGGGCCTTCACCCTGGCCAGCTCAGCCGACCCCAAAGGGGAGATCACCCTCAGGGACCTCTCCCTGTCCGTTGGCTTCGGCATCACCTACTACTACTCCTGGCCCGATGTCCCCTCCGCCATCGTCGAACGCAGCCTGGACAGCATGGTACCCTCCCTCGCCCGCCTGGCCGGCGGGTACCAAGCCGAACTACTGGCCGCGCGCGGCCCCCTGCGCGACCACGCCCAACAAATGGCCCGTGGGCTGTTCTCTCTGGTATCTGACTAAGGTCAAGGACGCGGATCACCTCTATCATGGCTAACATATCCCTAAAACACCGTCTCTCGCTGATTGCCGTCGCTTTTCTGCCACTTCTTCTCCTGCTCACCGGCCTGGCCCTGGCCGCCGCCCCACCGCTGCCCCACAGCCTCTACGGCACGGTCACCCTCGACGGCAGCGACGCCCCGGCCGGGACAACCCTCACCGCCTGGATCAGCGGCACCGCCTACGCCACCGCCACCACCTTCCTCGCTCCCACCGGCCGGGTCGTCTACCAACTCCACCTGCCCGGCAACAACCCCGACACCCCCGGCCGGGAAGGCGGCCAACCCGGCGATCCCATCACCTTCCAGGTAGGCGGCCACCCCGCCATCAACACCACCCCCTGGCAATCCGGCCAACACCAGCACCTCAACCTGGTCGCCTTCAGCACCCCCCAACCCCCCAGCGCCAGCTTCAGCCACACCCCCACCACCCCCTTCATCGGCGAAACCATCACCTTCACCGACACCTCCAGCGACATCGACAGCCCCATCGTCGCCTGGGGCTGGGAGTTCGGCGACGGCAGCCGCGCCACCGGTCCCAGCGCCCACCACGCCTACGCCAGCCACGGCACCTTCACCCCCACCCTCACCATCACCGACAGCGACGGCCTCACCGCCACCGCCACCGCCACCGTGCGCGTCCTGGCCCTGCCCACCGCCAACTTCAGCTACAGCCCCGCCGCCCCCCGCGCCGGCGACCCCATCCAATTCACCGACCTCTCCAACGACCCCGATGGCAACCTCATCACCTGGGCCTGGCAATTCGGCGACGGCGGCAGCAGCCCCCTGCCCAACCCCCAACACAGCTACGCCACCCCCGGCGACTACTTCGTCACCCTCACCGTCACCGACAACGACGGCAGCACCAACTTCCTCACCCGGCAGATCCGCGTTTACGGCCCCGCCGTAGCCAGCTTCACCTACAACCCCAACCCCGCCCTGGCCAACGCCCCCGTACAATTCAGCGACACCTCCAACAGCACCGCCGGCCCCATCGTCGCCTGGGCCTGGGATTTTGACGACGGCAGCCGCAGCAGCCTGCAAAACCCACAGCACACCTACCAAAACAGCCTCGGCCGCTTCATCGTCACCCTCACCGTCACCGACAGCCTGGGCTACAGCGGCAGCGCCAGCCAGGCCGTCACCGTCACCGTGCCCCCCAGTGCCAGCTTCACCTACACCCCCACCCAGCCGGCCAACAACCAACCGGTACAGTTCACCAACACCTCCAGCCACGCCGATCCCACGGCCAGCATCACCGCCTGGGCCTGGGATTTTGGCGACGGCAGCCGCAGCAGCCAGCCCAACCCCAGCCACGCCTTCAGCACCGGCCGGGTCACCATCACCCTCACCATCACCGACAGCCACGGCCTATCCAGCCGCGCCACCAGCCAACTCACCGCCAACGACCCCCCCGTGGCCAACGCCGGCGGCCCCTACAACGGCAGCGAAGGCAGCAACATCCCCCTCAACGCCGCCGCCTCCTACGACCCCGATGGCACCCTGGCCGCCTTTGCCTGGGACCTGGACAACGACGGCCAATACGACGACGCCAGCGGCATCGCCGCCCTGGTCAGCTTCGCCGACAACGGCACCTACCCCGTCGGCCTGCGCGTTACCGACAACCTGGGCGGCAGCGCCACCAGCAGCACCACCGTCAACGTAAACAACGTCGCCCCCAGCGTCAACGCCGGCCCCGACCAAACCACCACCCTCAGCCAGACCGTCAGCCTGCCCCCGGCCGGGTTCACCGACCCCGGCCTCGCCGACAGCCACACCTTCAGCGTCACCTGGGGCAACGGCAGCCTCATCAACGGCACCGTCGGCCACGTCAACGGCAGCGGCACCATCACCGGCAGCACCATCTTCTACACCACCGGCACCTACACCCCCACCGTCTGCGTCCAGGACGACGACGGCGACCGCGGCTGCGACAGCTTCAACCTCACCGTCAACCTGCCCGACCTGCTCCAGGCCACCAAGCGCGCCACCCTGCACAACGACGCCGACAACAACGGCCTCATCTCCCCCGGCGACACCCTGCGCTACACCATCATCATCACCAACCACGGCAGCATCAACGCCAGCGGCATCATCTTCAGCGACACCCTGGACAGCATCGTCACCACCCCGGCCGGGAGCGTCACCACCAGCCAGGGCACCATCCTCAGCGGCAACAACGCCGGCGACAGCCGCGTCATCATCAACCTCGGCAACCTCCCCCCGGCCGGGGTCGCCACCATCACCTTCCACGTCACCATCCTCACCCCCCTCCCGGCCGGGATCGACACCACCACCAACCAGGCCACCCTCTGGGGCAGCAACTTCCAAACCACCCCCAGCGACGACCCCACCACCCCCGCCACCCCCGACCCCACCCTCACCCCCATCATCGCCACCCCCGACCTGGCCCTCACCACCACCGACCTGCGCACCACCGCCGCCCCCGGCCAGCTCCTCATCTACCGCCTCACCCTCACCAACACCGGCCAGCAAGCCGCCAGCGGCATCATCCTCACCGCCACCCTACCCGCCCACACCAGCTTCGCCGGGGCCGACTACGGCGGCGCCCCCTACGGCAGCCCCCCGGCCAGCCGCGTCATAAGCTGGAGCATCCCCAGCCTGGCCGGCGGCGACAGCCTGGTCCGCACCCTCATCGCCCGCGTCAACAGCCCCCTCCCGGCCGGGGCCACCACCATCACCCACACCGCCCACGTCCACGAAGACGGCACCAACGGCCCCGACCCGGCCGGGAACAACCACGCCAGCGACAGCAACACCCTCAACCTCAACCCCGACCTGGCCCACATCACCCCCAACCCAGCCGGCCTCACCACCGACCCCCAAAGCCTGGCCCTCAGCGGCAGCGCCAGCGTCAGCCTGCGCAACAGCGGCAGCCTCACCATCACCACCCCCTTCAGCCTCACCCTCTTCGAAGACCGCGACCACAACGGCCAATACAACCCCACCAGCGACAACCCCCTCGGCCACACCCTCGTCACCGGCAGCCTCGCCCCGGCCGGGGTCATCACCCTCCCCGTCCCCCTCTCCGGCACCACCACCTTCCGCCACAACCACATCCTCGCCTACGCCGACGCCGGCGACCTCATCGCCGAACTCAACGAAAACAACAACCTCGGCAGCACCGCCCAGGTCTGCACCATCCTCCCCCCCACAAACAACCTCAGCGTCACCGTCCAACTCAACTGGCCCCCGGCCGGGGAACCCCTAACCAACTACAGCACCTCCCGCAACAGCCTCTCCACCCCCCTCGTCGTCCAGGTCAGCGACGACAACAACGACGGCCAGATCAACAACGCCGACACCCCCGACATCATCTTCGTCAGCTTCGCCTGGGGCTACGGCTGCGGCGAAAACAGTTGCGGCTGGTTCGACGCCACCTACGTCCTGCGCGCCATCAGCGGCGACGACGGCCACGAACTCTTCAGCGTCCGCACCCCCGGCTACACCTACGCCCGCAGCGGCCTCGCCGCCGGCGACATCGACGGCGACGGCATCGTCGAAATCCTCACCACCGACCAAACCGAAAGCCCCAACCCCAACCACGTCCTGGCCTACGAACACGACGGCACCCTCAAATGGGTCAGCCCCGGCTTCTACGCCCAACCCGCCAACAGCGGCACCGACCGCAGCCACCCCTACCTGGCCGACCTCGACAGCGACGGCACCCCCGAAATCATCGTCGCCAGCACCGTCCTCAACGCCGATGGCAGCCTGCGCTGGCGCGGCAGCCTGGGCATGGCCTGGCAAGCCATCAACAACTTCCAGCCCGGCGACCTCTTCTCCTCCCGCTCCGGCGCCCTCTCCACCGTCGCCGACCTCAACCTGGACGGCAGCCCCGAAATCGTCACCGGCCGCACCGCCTACCACGCCGACGGCAGCATCTACTGGCACCTGGCCAGCCTCGACGACGGCTACCCCGCCATCGGCAACTTCAACGACGACGCCTTCCCCGAAATCGTCGTCGCCAGCCGCGGCTACCTGCGCCTGCACGACCACACCGGCAGCCTCATCTGGGGCCCCATCCCCCTACCCGGCAGCGACCCCGAACCCGGCGGCCCCCCCACCATCGCCGACTTCGACGGCGACGGCCAGCCCGAAATCGGCCTCGCCGGCTCCAACCGCTACGTCGTCTACGAAACCGACGGCAGCCTCAAATGGCAAAGCAACAGCCAGGACGAAAGCTCCGGCATGACCGGCTCCACCCTCTTCGACCTCGACGGCGACGGCACCTACGAACTCATCTACCGCGACGAACAATACCTGCGCATCTACCAGGGCAGCGATGGCGCCATCCTCTACCAGCTCGAACTCAGCTCCGCCACCGTCAACGAATCGCCCATCGTCGCCGACGTCGACAGCGACGGCCAGGCCGAAATCATCGTCAGCAGCGACGAACTACGCAACCGCGACGGCAGTTGGATCCGCACCCAGGGCATCCGCGTACTCGGCAGCGCCACCGGCCGCTGGGCCTGGACCCGCGCCATCTGGAACCAACACGCCTACCACGTCAGCAACGTCAACCCCAACGGCACCATCCCCACCCAAACAGACTGGTTCTGGCTGGACCACAACACCTACCGTACCAACCTGGACCCCAACGTCTCCCCCTACGCCGCGCCCGATGCCACCCTGGGCTACCTGCGCCTGGACAGCAGCAGCTACCCCACCCTGGCCTTCACCGCCCGCGTGGGCAACGGCGGCGCTGCCCCCCTGGCCGCCGGCCTGCCCATCGCCTTTTACGATGGCAACCCGGCCGGGGGCGGCACCCTCCTCGGCCTGGCCCACACCAGCCAGGTCCTCCAACCCGGCCACTACCAAGACGTCACCTTCCACCACACCAGCCTGGTCACCACCCCCGGCGAAATATGGGCCGTCGTCGACGATGACGGCCAGGGCCGCGGCCGTTACGACGAATGCCGCGAAGACAACAACCAGCACAGCCTGGCCTACGACCTGGCCGACATCGGCCTGGCCACCCTCATCGACGACGGTCTGGCCGCCCTCAACGCCGGCGACCCCACCACCTACACCCTCACCCTGGTCAACGCCCGGCCGGTCACCCTCACCGGCCTGCTCGTCACCGCCACCCTGCCCACCCACACCTTCTTCGGCAGCGCCAGCGGCGGCGGCAGCCACAACGGCAGCGGCCAGGTCACCTGGCCCAGCTTCAGCCTGCCCCCCCACAGCTACACCACCCGCACCCTGGCCATCCAGGTCGATCCCGCCATCCCCCTGGCCGTGCGCCACATCACCGCCACCGCCAGCCTCACCGACGACGGCAGCCACGGCCCCGACCCCAGCCCGGCCAACAACAGCGCCACCGACCACAACACCGTCCTCACCGTCGACGCCCAGGCCGGCGGCCCCTACAGCGCCCCCGAAGGCGGCACCATCCTCCTAAACGGCAGCAGCTCCAGCGACCGCGACGGCAGCATCGTCCGCTACGAATGGGACCTGGACGGCGACGGCCTCTTCGACGACGCCACCGGCATCACCGCCACCCTCACCTACAGCGACAACCTGGCCATCCTGGCCGGCCTGCGCGTCACCGATGACAGCGGCGAACAAGACAGCCAGCACACGCCCCTCACCTTCCTCAACCTCCCGGCCGGGGTCATCGCCGGCAGCCTACCCATCACCACCGAAGGCAGCCTCCTCAACCTGGCCCCGGCCACCTTCACCGACCCCGGCCGGGCCGACACCCACACCGCCACCGTCAACTGGGGCGATGGCCAGACCATCACCGCCACCGTCAACGAACTAAACGGCAGCGGCAGCGTCATCGCCAGCCACGCCTACGCCGACAACGGCCTCTACCCCGTCACCATCTGCGTCACCGACGACGACGGCGCCACCGGCTGCGACAGCCTGCCAGCCACCATCAACAACGCCCCACCCCAGGTTGCCCTGGGCGAGCTAGACCTGTACAACTGGGCCGTCGAAGACTTAGGCCCGGCCGGGAGCAGCAACTGGAACATCGTCAACGACACCCGCGTCGACCAGACCATCAACAACGGCCCCACCTTCTTCTACAGCCCCTTCCCCGCCTACGGCAGCCGGCTGCAAGCTCGCATTCGCGGCCTCAGCAACGGCGACAACGACTTCTTCGGCCTGGTCCTCGGCTTCCAACCCGGCGACACCACCAACCCCAACGCCGACTACCTGATCATCGACTGGAAAAAGAGCAACCAAAGCTACAACTTCGGCACCCCCTGCGGCAGCCAGTACGGCGCCGGCGGCATCGGCATCATTCGCGTCCGCGGCATCCCCCTCGGCCCCGAACTATGGGCCCACCAAACCCTGGCCTGCAACCCCGATCCCCAACACAGCGTCACCGAACTGGCCCGCGGCCTCACCCGTGGCAGCAGCGGCTGGGCCTATGGCACCTACTACGACTTCACCGTAGACTACAGCGACACCCACCTGCGCGTCTGGGTCAATGACATCCTGGAAATCGACCTGCACGGCAGCTTCCCGGCCGGGCGCATCGGCTTCTACAACTACTCCCAGGCCAACGTCCAATACACCAACCTCGCCCTGGCCAACCTGGCCGGCTTCGAGGGCGGAACCGTTAACCTGGCCGCCCCCTTCGGCGACCAGGGCCTCCTGGACACCCACACCGCCACCGTCGACTGGGACGACGGCCAGGTCAGCAGCGCCACCGTGGCCCAGTTGTTCGGCGGCGGCATCTTCAGCAGCACCCACATCTACCAGGACAACGCCCTCTACACCATCACCGGCTGCGTCACCGACGACGACGGCGGCACCGGCTGCGACCTCATCACCGCCGACGTAGCCAACCTCCCCCCCCAGGTCAACGCCGGCCCCGACCATGAACTCCTGCTCAACGAACCCCTAACCCTCACCCTGGCCACCTTCTTCGACCCCGGCGCACTGGACACCCACAGCGCAGCCATCAGTTGGGGCGACGGTCTGACCAACACCGGCAGCATCAGCTACACCGCCGGCAGCCCCCGCGGCATCAGCGGCACCCTCAACTTCCCCAGCCACACCTTCACCCGCACCGGCATCCTCACCGCCACCCTCTGCGTCACCGACGACGACACCGGCCGGGGCTGCGACGCGCTGTCCATCAACGTCACCACCATCCTGGTAAACATCGGCGACGCCCCGGCCGGGTTCGAGGGCAGCCCCATCTCCTTCACCGGCAGCTACACCGACCCCCTGGCCAGCAGCAGCTACACCATCACCTGGGACTTTGGCGACGGAACCCAGGCCAGCAGCAGCCTCACCCCCACCCACACCTACGTCGAAGATGGCCACTACCCGGTAACCCTCATCGTAGAAAACGACGCCGGCCTCACCGGCCGGGCACAGACCAACGTCACCATCAGCAACGTCGCCCCCCAGGTCAACGCCGGCCCCGACACCGTGCTAACCGAAGGCCAGAGCCTAAGCCTGCCCCCGGCCGGGTTCAGCGACCCCGGCCTCACCGACAGCCACACCGCCACCATCGACTGGGGCGACGGCACCATTGAAGCCGGCCTGGTCACCGAAGCCGGTGGCAGCGGCAGCGTAGCCGGCAGCCACCTCTACCCCGACAACGCCCCCGGCAGCGCGCCCCACACCGTGCGCATCTGCGTCACCGACGACGAAGGCGACACCGGCTGCGACGAACTGACCGTGCAAGTCAACAACGCCCCGCCCCTCGTCACACCCGCCCTGCACAACATCCACACCTGGGTCCAGGTCAACCACAACGGCACCACGCCCAACTGGAGCATCGCCGCCGACGGGCGCAGCGTGCGCCAGTTGGCCAACAATGGCCCCTCCACCCTGCTAGACCCGGAGAGCAGCGCCGGCGTGCGCATCGAGGGCATTGTCACCCCCGGCAGCGATAACGACCGCTTCGGCTTTGTCTTCGGCATCCGGCCGGGCGACGAAACCAACCCCACCGCCAACTACCTCCTGGTCGACTGGAAACAAACCAACCAGAGCTACAACGGCCCCTGCGGCAGCGGCATGGCCGCCCGTGGCCTGGCCCTCTCCCGCGTCAGCGGCACCCCGGCCGGGGACGAATTCTGGATCCACGCCAACCGCAGTTGCACCCCACCAGAAAGCGGGCTAGAGCTGCTGGCCCTGGGCCTCACCCGCGGCAGCAGCGGCTACGGCAGCAGCCATACCTTCACCTTCGACTACCTGCCCGGCCGGCTGCGCGTCTGGGTGGATGGCACGTTAGAATTTGACTACCTGGGCGACGTCCCGGCCGGGAACTTCGGCTTCTTCACCCATGCCCAGCCCACCGTCACCTTCCAAAACTTCACCATCACCCGCCTGGTAGCCGACGAAGGCCAGCCCCTCAACCTCTTCACCCGCTTCACTGACCCCGGCCTGGTCGATACCCACAGCGGCAGCATCAACTGGGCCGATGGCACCATCATCTCCGGCACCATCAGCCAGGAAGCCGGCGGGGGCACGCTCACCGCCAGCCACACCTACCCCGACAACGCCCTCTTCCCCCTCCTCACCTGTGTCATGGACGACGACGGCGGCCAGGGCTGCCTGACCCTCACCGCCACCATCGCCAACGTGGCCCCACTGGTCACCGCCACCCTCAACCAGGACGTCCCCTACGGCCAGCCCTTTAGTCTGCCCCTGGCCAGCTACAGCGACCCCGGCCGGCTAGATACACACACGGCTCTCATCGACTGGGGCGACGGCAGCGTGATCACGCGCAGCCTGGCCAGCCCACTGTCGCCGCTCACCGGAACCATCACCGCCACCCACACCTACACCGCCACCGGCCTCTACCTGGTCACCATCACCGTCATCGACGACGATGGCGGCGTGGGCCAGGACACCATGGAACTCAACGCCATTCTCGACCCCACCGCCATCACCCTGCACCACGTAAACGTGGGCGCAGATACCGCCCCCCGGCCGGGGGACCGGTACTGGCTGCTGCTCCTCCTCCCCCTGCTGCTAACCACCCTACACCTCACCCGCCAGCCAAATTGGGCCAGACACCCGGCCGGGGCAGCGCCTGCTACACCAACCCATACGGCAGCGGCCCAAACCGCCTCTCAAGCCCCGCCAGGCCAGCAGCCCGTACCCGGCACTGTGACCGGTGGCCAGGGCTGCTTCCTGCTGGTTGCCTTCATGGGTTACCAGCGGCCGGTCGCCACCCTGCGCCGCGCCGGCGCTGTTTACGACCTGGCCGTAGAGGTCGCCGCCTTGCTGCCAGGCCACCAGCCAACTGCTGTGCAGGATGTCGATGGCGGGTAAGGCAGCGACCGGGCCAGCAGAACGTCTTGACGTCAAACTATCCACCTTATTCTTGCTGATTTGTGGTCTTGACAATGAGGGTCGCTTTAGTCTTCTTGTTTCTGCTCTGGGGTATGTGGTCCCCGCGATCATGGGGCATTGTTAACGAACGGTCTGCTGAAGTAGAGGGGTCTTTCCATAAACCATTTATGGGCAGGTTATCGTTGTAAAATCCAAGCCCGCCCGCCTTACTTTTTCTCTTAAGGTATCATCATCATTGAACCACAGCGTATAGTCAGAAAGTTCAAGGCGGATAAAGTAATTGTCAAACACGAATGTGGTCGAATTGTCAAAACTGTGTTGTTTGTAAGGTCCCACTTTCAGCAGTCTTTCCTCAATCTCGCGGCGTGAGCTTCCCAGGGTAAGGATTTCACAATCAACGTAATCTCGAATTTCTGCCCAGTCGTCTGATACTTCAAGTCGCTCGGCAACTTCTCCTCGTATGCGTGCGTCGTCGATGGTGTACTGCCATAATCGACCAGCGAAGACTCCACCACACGCGCACAAGGCGATTATTGAAACTACAAGAAGGATGAAAGCAAGTTGCTTAAATGTCATGATGAGCCTTTCGCGGTTACCGCAGATTAGTCCTAATCCAAGCGCCTGGTGCGTTAATACTCCAAGGAACATTTGAGGGCGTACAGATTCCACGAACACAAACGCTCGGCAGTTTAAATGACCACCAGAGGCCACGACCCAATTCGATTCCTTTCAATGAAAGCCTGTAATCTTCCTCAGAAGTTTCTGTCGTAAACCCGGTAATGCTTGGGCCAATCCCTGGAATTGCGTCTAACTTCGTGAGATCATCACCGCAAATTCCCTCGAGAAAATAAGGATCATGGACGAGGTTCCCAGCGTAGCCGATGAATCTATTGTCGTAGTAGCCTACCGAAGCAAAGTACCAGAAATGATATGCTTGATTTGGCGTTCCATCCCAAAAGTCAGGTCGCCAGTCTCCCCGCTCCGAATGCCGACCTCCGAGGCTTGGATTGTGCCTATACTTTAGCCAGTTACCTTTAATCCAAAACGGGTTCGCCGAGCTGTCGATATTGTAACGGCCAGCCAATCCTAACTTCCATGGTGAGGTTTTATTGGGGTCGATTCCCAGGAGAACATTGCTCATCCCCCACATGAATCCATCTGCCTCGCCAAAGCTGCTAACTGCCGAATCGGCCAACCGAGCTAAAGCTTCAACAGGTAGCAAAACCCCTGTTTGAACTCGCATCTTAAGAGAGAAGGCTTCTACATAAAGTCCTTGAGCTTTTTGAATACACTCTGGATCTGAACTGTCTTTACAAGCTATCTGACCTGTAGGATCTACAAAATTAATGGGGTTGTTTAGCACGTAGGTGTGAAGATTCAGGCTTTGTGGATTTCTGAAGTCAGGTACAATGGGGTCCGGTGAGAGCATCTGGTATATATAAGGGCTGTAATAGCGGGACCGCAGGTACACCAGCCCTGTGGCCGCATCCTCCTGCTCGCCGGTGAAGCCGTAGGTTGTGCCGCTGCTGCCGGTTTGCGCCAGCAGTTTGCCATAAGGTTCGTAAGTAGTAGTGGTTTCAACCACCCCGCCCACCATCTCCACGCGGGCGCTGCCCAGGCCATCGGCCAGCAGCACGCGGGTTTCGCTGCCATTGTCCTGCGCAATCAAATCCAGGCCCAACAGGTTGGCAGTCGTCGTGGCGCCGTCATCGGCCAGCAAGACCTGCGTCAGGCCCAGGATGTCGTTGCTGTAGGTGATGGTGCGGGGCGAACCGGTGTGGTCAACCATTTGCACCCGACGGCCGTCCCCGTCGTAGACAAACGCCGCTTGTAAGTCCGGCTCGCCAATGCGCCAGTTGGTCTGGCTGGTGAGCAGGTCGCGCTGGTCGTAGGCGTAGGTGGTTTGCGCGGACATGAGCCAGTGGTCAACGGTAAGCTGCTGTCGTAGATCGGTGGGTGTGCGGGTAACTGGGATGTTTGCAGTTATCCACATATCCAGCAACCTATTGTGTCGGCTCGACCTGTGCAATTAATTTTGTTTCAAGCAGACGACTCATTTCTTCCCAATCTTGCAAAGTGACTGATTTTCCATCAATCGGAACATGAATGGAAACAATGTATTGCCCATATTGTTCTTTGAAATAACACCAACGGCCGTCTGCTGGCAACAACGTGCAGCCAAGAATATAGTTCTTTGAAACGGGTTGAAAGGTAATTTCGTCTGGAAGGCTTACCGCATTGAACCTCTTGTCAGGATAATATTCTGCCTCAAAGATAGCTACCGCATTATCTTCTGTGGCATAAATCCGGATATCTTGCCCCATTCTATAATCCGACGATTCTTTTTGTAAACTAGCCCAAAGCCTGTCTTCGTATGGAATTTCATCGCTTAATTCTGACATTCCACTTGGTAAGCCATGTGTGATTTCTTTGAAGGAATCCAATATCCACTGCCCACTCAGTTCTTCTGGTTGGATTAGAAAGGGTCGCAAACTTTCGGGATTCTGGGTAGTAAATCCCTCTTCCTTTTCTGGAAGTGTTGTTACTTCTTCTAAAGAAAGTTGAAAAGAACATCTCATTGCATCCTTTTGTCGCGTATCTCTATAGCTGTATTGGAATGATGCTTCCCCATTTTCAATACGTATTAGTTTTGTTGTAGCAATCCATAACCCCTCATGATTGATTGTTAAGGATTGCCATTTCCGTAACCGCTCTACTCCCAAGTGAGGTAATTCCAGCACAATGGCACCCTTATAGATGACAGCATTGTACAACCCATCCGGATAAAACACGGGAACTCCCAAGGAATCACAAGGAGGGGGTGTGGTCACGTTGGCAACCGAGTAATAAGTCGCTCCCACACCAACAACTAATAAAATTACTATCCCCCACAATTTGATTTTCGCCATAGTACACTCTCAACTCGCTAACGATAACGCTCAATGTCTATTGGCTCAAAGTGCCAAAATTCTGCTTGCAATCTTGTTCTTCCATTATCTCTAGCTAACTGAGCGTTTTGTTCGTTTACATACGCTTCAGTAAACGGCCGATCCAGGCGAAACTGCTGGGCAATGTTGGTTATTGGCAAACCCCATATATCATCTGGGTCATCCGACCACCAGCCAACAATGTCTACGGCCAGCCCATATACATGATTACTTACTGGCACATCGTCTGAATTAGGCAAACGACGCGGGTCACCCGGTGGATATCCTTCTTGTGCATAGGAAAATCCACACTTGAATGCACCACAGAAGTAATTTGACCCTTCACCCTTTTTTGCATTCTCTATGGACCATCTGGCTCTGGGACTACACAGGTTTGCAGGCATACTCAAAGTTGACGAACCTGAGCAAGCAAATGTGTACAGAAAATCTGTAGCCGGATCATTCCAAATGTTACCGTCAGAGTCTATGGGATAACATCCCAAAACCTCCGAATCAATAAACCCATAAAAAAGATGATAAGAGGTGCTGAATCGGTGCGCATCCGCTGGTGTGCGGTAGCCTTGCGAAACAACAATAGAGGGATTACTACTCACAAGGTAGTTTTCACTTGCCAATTGGTTGATCATGGCACAAGCTCTTGCTTTTACCACAGGATGCGTTCCGTCAAACACAGAATTAGAAGCACAGGTTGCATAGATTCTTAACAGTTCCAGATCTCGATAATCCATTGACCCAAGTTCGTTTAATGAACCTTGACCAGTACGCCAAAGTTGTTCGGCAAGCGACCAACATGCTTCATCTCCAATTTCAGCACACAATCCACTTGGATCAGTATGATTGATGGGGTTTCCATTGGCATAGTTGTAGCCATTTTGAGAGACTGGCAATGTGCCATATCCAGAAAAGGGGTCTTTCATCTGGAATCCATGAAGTTCTGGGCTGTAGTAGCGTGCCCGCAGGTACACCAGCCCTGTGGCCGCATCCTCCTGCTCGCCGGTGAAGCCGTAGGTTGTGCCGCTGCTGCCGGTTTGCGCCAGCAGTTTGCCATAAGGTTCGTAAGTAGTAGTGGTTTCAACCACCCCGCCCACCATCTCCACGCGGGCGCTGCCCAGGCCATCGGCCAGCAGCACGCGGGTTTCGCTGCCATTGTCCTGCGCAATCAAATCCAGGCCCAACAGGTTGGCAGTCGTCGTGGCGCCGTCATCGGCCAGCAAGACCTGCGTCAGGCCCAGGATGTCGTTGCTGTAGGTGGTGGCGAGGGGCAAGCCAGTGTAATCAATCATTTGCACCCGGTAGCCATCCCCGTCGTAGACAAACGCCGCTTGTAAATCCGGCTCGCCAATGCGCCAGTTGGTCTGGCTGGTGAGCAGGTTGCGCTGGTCGTAAGCGTAGGTGGTTTGCACGGACATGAGCCAGTGGTCAATCGTCACCAGGTTGCCGTTGGCGTCGTAGGCATAGTCAACCGTCTCGCTGCCATCATTGCTGCTGACCAACTGGTTGGCGGCGTTGAAGCTGCGGCTGACAGCGGTGGTCTGGCCGTTGACCTGCTCCGTGTAGGCGGTCATGTTGCCCACGCCATCATAGACGTAGTGATATGTAGCCGTAATTGCGCCGGTGTAAATGGCTGTCCTCAGCCGGTAGAGGGGGTCGTAGCTGTAGCTAATCCGCGTGGTCTGGAGGGGCGGGGTGATGAGGCGGCTGTAGATGTCGTCGTTTCCGCTGCGGTTGTCCCGCCAGGCCAGCAGCCCGTACCCGGCACTGTGACCGGTGGCCAGGGCTGCTTCCTGCTGGTTGCCTTCATGGGTTACCAGCGGCCGGTCGCCACCCTGCGCCGCGCCGGCGCTGTTTACGACCTGGCCGTAGAGGTCGCCGCCTTGCTGCCAGGCCACCAGCCAACTGCTGTGCAGGGTGTCGATGGCGGGTAAGGCAGCGCCTGATACACCAACCCATACGGCAGCAGCTCAAACCGCGTCTCAATCTCCGCCAGGTCATAATACCGCTCCAGGTCCGCCAGGAACACCGGCCGGGTCCGGCTTTGCGCCAGCAGCCAGGGCAGTTGCTGCCCCCGGCCGGGATGAATCTGCACCAGCAGCACATCCGGCCGCACCCCCTCCACCACCTGCAAATAAAGCAGCGGCTGCAGCGGCGTCCAATCAGCCAGCAGCGCCGCATCGGGCGGCAGGCTGGCCAGCACCTCGGCCGCATAGCGACGCGCCCCGTCATAGCCCGCCTTAGGCGGATACAGAAAAAAGAGGTTGTTATCACGGTAGGGCACATCCCGGCCGGGCAGCAAATCCAGGTCCAGGTAATTCAGTGCCGCCGGAGTCAGCCGGTAGACCAGCGGCGGCGCGCCGGCCGCCAACAGCAGCAGCCCAACCAGCCAAACAGCCCGCGCCCGGCCGGCCAGCCGCGCCAGCCAATCCGCCGCCCCCCAACCCAGCCACACCGCAAACACCAGGTACGCGGGTAAATAAAAAACATACTGGTCATTCACCCGGAACGAGAGGGCAAAGAGGACGCTGCCCCCCCACAACAGCCCCAGAAAAACCGCCCCCGGCCGGTCTGCCCGCCACTGCCGCCACGCCCCCCATACCCCCAGCGGCAGCAAAAACAGGAACTGGTAACCCCAAAAACCCAACCCCAAGCCCACATCGCGCAGGCGCACCAGCCCCAATTCCCCCTCAATCTCGCCCGCTGCCCCCCGGCCGGGCAGCAGCACCAGCAGCAAAAATGGCAGCCCACCCAGCAGCAGCCCGGCCAACGCCAGGGCATAAGCCCGCCCCGGCCGGGGTTTGGGCACGCGCACCAGCCAATACCCCAGCGCCGGCCAGGCCGTCAGCAGCAGCCGGTGGGCCAGCAGCGTCAGGCCGGCCAGGCCAAAGGCGGCCAACAGCAGCCCCCCGGCCGGGCGCAGCCGCCACCCCCACAGCAGCGCCAACACCAGCACATACCCCAACAAGAAGAGGGTATACACCTCCGCCCGCACCGCGTGCAGCCAGAAAGTGTGCGAAAAAGCCAACGCCAATCCCGCCACCCACCCGGCCGGGCGCGAGTGCGTCAACCCAGACACCAGCACAAACAGCACCCCCACAACCAGCGCCGCGCACAGCGCCGACACCAGGTTGGCACTCCAGGCCGCCTCGGCCGGCAGCCAGCGGCTCAGCGAGTGGGCCACCGCCACCCACAGCGGATAACTGCGCACCCCAGCCCCCACCCGGCCGGTAAAAGCCAGCCGCTGGAATTCCGCATCATCCCCCCACAACACCGTTGGGGCCAGCGTGGCCAGGTACAGCAGCAGCACCCCACCGCTAATGGCCAGGCTGTGCAGCGCCAGGGTCAGCAGTTCCCGCCGGTTCATGCCCTTCATATCCCTCATGCCCCACAGTATACCCAAACCGGCCCAAGACGCCCCAACCGCCTGCCCCATTCACCACAAAACGGGTACAATACCGGCTCATCAGGGCACGCCGCCGCCGCATAGGCGCGGCCCACCCGCAACCCAACAACAGCTAGCGTCGGCTTCGCCGGCCCATTTTCATTGTGCCGGCATCCAGCCGGTCATTCTGGAGACCAAAAAACATGATCCCCAACCTCACCTCCGAACTGGTCTGGGCAGAACTGGAAAAACAGCTCTTCGCCGTCCTGGGCATGGTCACAGCCCAGCAAGAAGCACGCACCGTAGGCGTCGTCTACGTTGTGCACCAACGCAAGCTGTACATCACCACCCGCAAAGACACCTGGAAGGCACGCCACCTGGCGCAAAACCCACACGTATCGCTCACCGTGCCCATCGCCAGGCGCATCCCCTTTCTGCCCTGGATCAAGATTCCGGCAGCCACCATCACCTTCCCCGGCCGGGCCCGTCTGCTCTCCGTGGACGAAGTGCCCGCCGACCTGCTAGCCAAACTATACCGCGGCCTGGAGCTTGAGCCAGAGATACGCCAGGAAACCGCCGTCATCGAAGTCCAGCCAGAAAAATCCTTCGTCACCTACGGCGTAGGCGTCTCCACCATGACCATGCGCCACCCCGAAAAATCACGCGGCCGGGTCAGCGTCAACGGTGGGCAGCCGGCGGCCGGGAATCAGGCGTGAGCAGACAGTTCGGGCAGAAGCGGTTAAACGTGGCCAGGGGCGCATTGGCGCTGCTGCTGCTGTTCCTATTGGCGGCCTGCCAGCCGGCCAGCCTAATGCCACTCATAACCCAGCCTACCCCCCGGCCGGTAGCTACAGCCACCGCCACCGCTACCATCACCGCCAGCCCCACGGCCACAATCACGGCCATCCCCACCCCCACGCCCACCCCTTCCCCCCCGCCCATCCCCACCTACGACTATGAGATCCTCGCCGTCTACCCCCACGACCCGACCGCCTTCACCCAGGGCCTGGTCTACGACAACGGCCAACTGCTAGAAGGCACCGGCCGGCGCGGCCAATCGACCCTGCGCCGCGTAGACCTGGCCACCGGCCGGGTGCGGCAACAAATCCCCCTGGCCCCCGATCTATTTGGCGAAGGCATCACCCTCTTTCAGGAGCAAATCTACCAGCTCACCTGGCAAGAGCACACCGGCTTCGTCTACGACGCCGCCAGCTTCGCCTTGCAGCGCCAATTCAGCTACCCCACCGAAGGTTGGGGGCTAACGCATGATGGCCGCCAGCTCATCATGAGCGATGGCAGCAGCACCCTCTACTTCCTGGACCCGGCCGGGCTAACCATCACCGGCCAGGTTACCGTCTTCGACGACCAGGGGCCGGTGAACCAGCTCAACGAGTTGGAATACGTCCAGGGGGAGGTGTGGGCCAACGTCTGGCACACCGACACCATTGTGCGCATCGACCCGGCCACCGGCCGGGTGGTGGGCCGCATCGACCTGACCGGCCTGCTGCGCGACGTGCCCGCCAACCAGCCGGTAGACGTACTCAACGGCATCGCCTACGACCCGGCCGGGGATCGTCTCTTCGTCACCGGCAAACTATGGCCCCACCTCTACGAAATCCGCCTCCACCCCCGGCCATAGCCAGCCCAGTCAATCAGCCAGCCGGGGCCGGGCCATCCTCCGGCAGGCTGGTCACAAAGGGGCGCTCATCATTCGCGCACACCAGTTGGATCGCATTGCGCCCCGACATGGCCGCCACCGGCACACTGCCCCCCGGCTCCACCCACTGCCCGGCCATGTAAAAGTTGGCCAGACCCGGCAGCGTCTTATCCAACCCCTGGATCATCAGCCCCATCGTCTCTTTGGTCAGCAGCCAGCCACAGCTAGACCCCTGCCAGTTGCCGGTAAAACGCTCATAGCTGAGCGGCGTGGCCACATCCTTCACCTCAATCTGGCCGCGAATGCCGGGGTAAAGCCGCTCCAGGAAGTCGATCACCGTGCCGGCCACCTGCAGTTGCTCGGTGTCATACAGGCGGCGGCCGTAGATGCGCTGCCAGTAAGCGTAGTCCGCCTTGAACATCACCACCACCGCCGACTTCCCGGCCGGGGCCAGGCTGGCGTCAAAACCGTAATGCTTCACGCTCAACTGCGCATACGGCTCTCCCGCCAGCACCAGCGGTTCATCCAGCAAATAGGTCGCCCAATGGGGCGCAGCGGAAAGGTCCGCATTCACCCCCAACGACACCTGAATCTGCGAATGAATGGGCAGCCGGCCATCATACTGCTGCCGGATGCGCCGGTCAGCGTACTGCCCATCCAACATTTCAAAGACCGTATTACGCCCATCAGCCGCCGAAATCACGTAATCAGCCCGGCGCTCCTCATCTGTGTACAGCCGCACCCCCACCGCCCGGTCATCCACCACCAGAATCTTCTCCACGTGGGCCTTGTAATGGATTTGCCCACCCAAAGCCAGGTAACGCTGCTCGATGGCCTGGGCAAAAGCCAGCGACCCCCCGGCCGGGAAACCAGCATTACCCGTATGCATATAAGCCAGCAGCGACAACCCGGCCATCATCGGGATATCGGGCCAGGCAAACATCTGCGGAATCGCCCGCCGCAAGAAAGGGCTGTGGAAGCGATCGGCAAACTCCTGCGCCGACATCCGTCCCCACTTCATCAGCGCCCCCAGGTAGGGCATCATCTGCGCCCCAAACTCGCGCCAATCCTCCACCCCCATCAGCGCCCGCGGTTTCTGCTGCAGCACCGACATATCAAAACGGGTGAACTGGCGGATACCGCCGGCCAGGGCGTCGATCAACTCCGCGTCCTCCGGCGAAAGCGCCTTCATGTGCGCCGCCAGCCGCTCCGGGTCGCTGTAGACAATGAGCCGCTGCCCGGCCGGGTCCACAATCTCCATGAACTTCTCGTGGTCAATCATCGGCCGCCCCTGCACCGCCCCTAGCTCCTGCCACACCTGGTTATACGGCTGCCCCCGGCCGGAGCCAAACAGATAATGAATACAGCCATCAAACGTATACCCTTTCCGCTCCCAGGCCGTACACAGGCCACCCGGCCGGTCATGCAGCTCAAAAATCTGCGTGTCATACCCATTCATCTGGCCGTAGCAGCCGGCCGCCAACCCGGCAATCCCCGCCCCAATGATAATAATCGATTTCTCTGCCATCACCTTCGTCCTGGCTAACGCGCCGAGTTCCAACAGGACACTATCACAGTTTACCAATGGCCCCACCCATCAGATAACCGGCCGCCAACCCGGCCGGCCACCGGCTAGAGAGGCCTTCAGGAGTGCGCGCCCCCCAAAAGGCCCCGGCCGGGACGTTGCACCCCCACTCAGGCCGCGCGCAGCAAGAGCTGGCTAATCATCTGGGCCAACTGCGGCAGCCCAACCGGCTTGAGCAGCCAATCCGACATCCCCGCCTGCCGCAGCGTCTCCAACCGATCTTCCAGCGGATGGCCAGTGAGCATCAAGACCGGTACACTGGTCGTTTGCTGCCGCAGGGCGCGCAGCAGCGCCAGGCCATCCATGTCCGGCATCACCACGTCACTCAATACCAACTGCACCTCAAGGCGGTGTTGGGCAAACAACTGCAGCGCTTCACGGCCGTTTTGGGCGGCCAACACGCGGTAGTTCAACCGTTCCAGGCTGCTAACCAGCGCCTCGCGGGCCAACTCGTTATCTTCAACAACCAGAATGGTTTCCTCGTGGCCCCGCACAACAGTCACCGACTCAACCGGGAAGTCGTCGGCGTCGCTGCGGCTGTAAGCGGGGAAGTAGATAGTGACCGTGGTGCCAGAGGCCAGCTTCGTAGCCACGTGGATGTGCCCATTGTGCTGCTGCACAATGCCATACACCTGCGCCAAACCCAGGCCCGCCCCCCGGCCGGGGCTTTTAGTCGTAAAAAACGGCTCAAACAAGTGCGGCAATGCCTCATCGTCAATTCCCACGCCGGTATCTTCCACACTCAGCACCACCCAATCGCCGGCACTCATCGTAGGCAGCGGCAGCGGTGCGCCAGCGGGCAGTTGCAGCCCGGCAATACGAATCGTCAGACGCCCGCCATTGGCCATGGCATCCCGCGCATTCAGCGCCAGGTTCATCACCGCCTGCTGAATACGCGCCGGGTCCCCCATCACCACGCAATCGTTGTTGTCAGACGCCAGCGAAACCACAATATCTTCCGGCAGGGTGCGCTGCAGCAGCTTAACCTGCTCCTTTAGCAAAGGCACCAGCACCAGCGGCTGCGGTTCCAACACCGTGCGCCGGCTAAAGTCCAATATCTGCTCAATCAGCTCCGCCGCTCGCTTGGCTTGCAGCACAATCGTGGTCAGGTTATCGCGCAGTCGTGGCGGCAGATCCATGGTTAGCAGCGGCGTCTGGGCATAAAGCAAGATCACCGCCATGATATTATTGAAATCATGGGCAATACCGGCGGCCAACTGCCCCACCGCGGCCAGGCGGTCCTGCTGGTGCAGCAGCTCTTCCGTCCGCCGGCTGTCGGTAACATCACGGAAGACACTGCCCAGCATCTGCCGGCTTTCCATTTTGATGGGAAACATCAATATCTGCACAATTCGCGTCGTGCCATCATCCCGCCGCAGCGTGCGCTCATGCAGTTCATTGAGCCAGGGAGCTGAACCCGATTCCAGAAAATTCATCAGGGCCTGTTTCAGGACATCGTAGGTAATGCCGTAATCAAAATAGTGGTAATAGGTGTCCCACAGCATCTGGCCAACTGCCTCATGGCGGGGCAAACCGCAAATCTGCTCCGCCGCCTGGTTCCACTCCACAATAACGCCGTTTTCGTCGGCCAGCATAATCCCGTCGGCCGACTGCTCGATGACGCCGCGAAAACGCTGCTCACTTTCGGCCAGGGCGCGTTCTGTCTGGCGGCGTTCCACAATATGGCTCCATTCGCGCAGAGCGCGATCGGCAATGCGGGGCATGTCTAGCAGCGTGGCCGTGGATTTGACCACGTAATCAACTGCGCCAGCCTTGATAGCTTCCACGGCCACGTGTTCATTGCCGTGACTGGTCATCAGGATAACCGGGAAGCGGGTGGCGCAGTCCGTTCGATTCAGGAAGTCGATACCGCTGCCATCGGGCAGCAGCAGGTCGATGATGAACAGGTCGGGTGGCGATTGGGCGATCACCGCCTCGGCCTCTTGCAGGTTTTGCACAACCGTGAGCCGCACGCTCTCTTGCCGAGATAGGAAAGTGCGCCGGATCAACTCGGTGTGAGCTGGTTCGTCATCTACCAACAGGATGTGTAACTTGCCATTTTCCATAAGAAGCTTGCTGTCTACCCGGCCGGGGGCTCGCATCGCCGCCCACCAATAACTTCATCAGGCACCGATAACTCGTTGGGAACCCGGCCGGCACGCCGGTCAAGGTAACGACTTTATGATACCTTAACTTTCAACCAATGGTAAGGTGAAGTAAAAAGTCGTTCCACGATCCGGGTGAGCCGATTCCAACCAGACGCGACCCTGGTGCGTCTCCACAATCCGCTTCACCAGTGCCAGGCCCAGCCCGGAACCTTCAACTTCATTGCTTAGCCGCTCAAAGAGGCCAAATATCCGCTCGTAATGGCGGGGGGCAATGCCCATGCCATTATCGGTTACAAAAAACACCGTTTCCCCATCTTGCACCCGGCTGCCAATAATCACCTGCGGCTGCGGCTGGTCGCCCATATACTTAATGGCATTGTCTAGCAGATTTTGCAGCACCTGCACCAGGCGCACCCGGTCACCCAAAACCGCCGGCATATCGGGCTGAATTGTAACCTGAACCTGTTGGCGCGTTGTTTGCCCGGCCACCAGGTCCACCGCCTCCTGGGCCAGGTCGCCAAAAGGCACAGCCTGCGGGGCGCGAATCACCCGGCCGGCCCGCGACAGCGCCAGCAAGTCATTGAGCAGGCTAAACATCCGCTCGCTGGCCTGCCGGATGTAGTGCATATCGGTAGCCACATTTGCCTCATTCTGGCTGGCAATGTCCTGCTGCAAAAAGTCCAGGAAACCCTGAATGGTAATGAGCGGGCTTTTGAGATCGTGGGAAACGGTGTAGGTGAAGCGTTCCAGTTCCAGATTTTTGCTGCCCAACTCGCGGATGAGCCGCTCACGCTCCGCTTCGGCCGCTTTGCGGGGGGTAATATCGGCCAGAATGCCGGTGATAAGCCCGCCCGGATCATTTCTGGTGCCGGTGCGGTGTGCACGCCCCAGCCCTTCCAGCCAGTGCACTTCGCCCCCCGGCCGGGTAACGCGATGCTGCACATAGTAATGATCCTGCCCACCGGCCAGCGCATCCCCCAGGCTGGCTTGCACCGCCGGCCGATCCTCTTCCACCACCAGGCTAAGATACGTCTCAAACCGGCCGTCGAACGTATCGGGTGGCAGCCCTAGCAGCGGCGCTACATTAACCGACCAACTCACCGTGCCCGTGTCCGGCACCCATTCCCAGGCCCCCATATTGGCTGCATCCAGCGCCAGGTGCAGCGCCTCCCGGCTGCGCTGCAGCTCCCGCTGGCGATCTTGTTCAAGCAAGTTACGCTGCCGGGCAACGATAAACACCACCAGAGACAGGGGCAGCACAAACCCCAGAGACCCCACCAGATCGACAAACGATATGGCGGGATTTAGCCCTGGCAGCAGCAGCATAAACACCGCGTGCGCCAATGCCAGCAGCGCCATCGCCCACAACGGCAGCAGCAGGCTGCTGAGCAATATGGGCAGCGAAATCCAAACCATCGTCTGCGTAACCTCGGCCGCACTGGGACTCACCATCCGCAGCGCCACGAAATAGGATGGGTATGAAAGCACCAGAATAGTGAGCAGGGTCGCCACCATGAAATACTTGGTGCGGCTCAGCCCATAGGCAGCCAGGAGGAAGGGGATGATGATGAGCGGGGTGTTGCCGTACCAGATCTGCTCAATCAGGATGGCCAGGAGAAGGACAAGCAGCAAGAAGGCGACCAGCGAAGCATTGCGCACCTGCTCCGGCCGGGGCAGGGGCTGTACCGGCCACAGCAGCCAGCCGGCCAACCGCTGCGAGAACGCGCTGCTGGGCCTGGAGCGCACGCCAACGCCCTTTCCGGAATGGCTCATAGCGGTTTTCAGATGTGTCCAATCTCTAAGATTGGACACATCTCGCTCAAGCTAATTGAACAACCACAACCAGGCATTGTCAAAACGGCAATACGTCGTGCCCGACTCATTCAAAGCGACGAACGCCACAAACCCCTTTTCCAATCCTTGCGAAGCGGTTGCGTCACCAATATAGGTGCCATTGGTATACACCGAAAACACATTCCCCCGCCCCACCACGGCAATATGGTTGGTGGTGTCGTTTTGCCACTCAAAGTTCGGGTCAATGATATTCGCATCCAGGCGCTGGATTTCATCGCGCAGCAAATTGCCGTTTGCCTGGGTAACAAAAAGCACCTCGCCATTGGCATAGCGCGTGGCAATCACCAGGTGACGGCTGCCGCTGTTGTCGTTGGCGTCGGAGCGCATCACGTAGCCACAGCCGGTGGAACCGTACTGCGTATTCCAGGTGATGTCACCGGCCACCACAAAATCTTTGGCCACGGCCACCAGGTCCACGTCCCACTCATAGGTCATGTAGCCCGAAGCAGATATCTCCACCGGCGGGTGGATCCAGGCCACCCGCCCCTGTGCCGGGTCAATGCCGTAGGAACGCAGCTCTTCTTCGATGGGCGCGACGGCGGCGGCGGTGGCCGCGGCGGCATCGCCGGCCGCCACAGCCTGCTCTGTTTGCCGCGCGGCAATGGCTTCGGCCGTGGCCGTGGCCCCGGCGCGGGCCTGTACCACAGCATCATCTTCGGCTGGCGGGGCTGGCTCTGGGGTATTTTCGGCGGGTTGCTCCCCGGCCGGGGCCGCAGTCGCCGTGGCTGGCGCGGCCACCGTCACCCCCGCATTCAACGTCGCCTGCAAAGCCGTGCGCGTCGCTTCCCGCCCGTCATCGCCAGACCCGGCCGGGTTACAAGCCAACGCCACCGCCAACAACGCCACCATCAAAAGCAGCAGATATGCATGTCGTCTCATTTCGTCACATCCTTGCGCTTTTGCAGGATAACAATCGCCACAAAAAGGATAAGATTGACTAATCCCAGCGCTGCCCAGGCCCTGCCAATCACGCCCCAGTACGCAGCCGGATCCTCCTTATTGGTAAAGGTCCAGCTAAAGCCGGGATAAATGGTGCGGATCGTCTCCTCCGCCGGCAAAATCGCCGCCGCGCGCGACGCCTCATACAGCGCCAACTGCTCCTGATAGTTGCGCTGCGCCTCAATATAGGCATTCAACTGGTCCGGGTAGGCATCGGCTTGCGCCTGAATAATGGCCACCTCCGCCCGCCAGCTCTCCAGTTCCTCATCAAAGGCCGACTGAATCTCTTCCACCTCCGCCTGCCACTTTTCCAGGGCATCAAAGTACTCCGCCTGGGCAATGGTATCGGCCTCATCGGCCGGGCGCACCGGCTGTGGCGGGAACTCCGGCCGGGCCGGTTCCGGTGGCGGGTTCGGCGGCCGCTGCGGCTCTTCCATATCCGGCGGCGACGGGGGTGGCTGGTCCACCACACTGCTGTACGAAGCCGCCACACCCGGGAAATTACATTCACGCAAAACGTTTGGCCCCAGGCAGCGGCAGTTCGTCACCTTCTGCTCCGTGGTCAGCGCCTTCTGCTCCTCCTCAGACAGCGTCCAACACGCATCTGCCGCCACATCCGACCCCGCTCCGGTGATGGCCATAAAGCCCTGGTAAGCCCAGCGCGTCGAAGTCACCCCAGTGACAAAGCCCGGCAGCGGCACCAGTGCCCCGGCCAGCACAATCTGCGGCAGCACCAGCAGCACCACAATCAACGGCGCCGAATTAGAATTAGGGGCCACCGCCGACGCAAACAACCCCAACATCATGCCCGACATCGTGGCCAGCGTCAGCGTGATATAGATCAAGCCAAACTCCAGCCAACTGCCCGGCATGTTAAACACCAGGTAATGCACAAACACATACACAAAGGATTGGTACAGCGCCAGCAGCGCCGCCACCCACACCTTAGACAGGATATACGGGAAGAGGCGCAAATTCACCAGCCTCTCCCGCTTATAAATATCCTGCTCCTTCACAATCTCGCGCATCTGCGCCAGACCACCCACCATCACGCCATACACCGACAGCAAGAACAGCGTGATCATCACATTCTGGATGGAACCTTCGCGCACATCAAACAGATTGCGCCCCAGGGCCAGCGAGAGGATAACATCCAGCATGCTGACAATCGGCGCGGCGGCCAACATCAACAGCAGACTAAAGCGGTCGCGGGTGAGAATGCGCAGGTTGCGAGCCGAAAGAATCTTGAGCTGGCGCAGCGACGACACCTGCCGTTTGCGCTTGGGCTGCGGCGCAGCCACCACGTTCTCCGGCTGGGCTGCCAGGTCGCGGTGTGCCAACGGTTCGGCCACATATTGCTGGTAGGCCGGGTGCTCCTTGAAGCGCTCCCCCCAGTCGGCCGCCTTACCCAGGCTCTCGTTCTCCAGGATGGCGTAGATTTCGTCAAACTCCATCTCACGGGCCCGGCGCTCCCGGTCAGTGCGGTACTGGTCAAAGTAGGCCAGCGCCTCGTCCGGCGGGCCAAACCAGGCCAGATGGCCACCGCGAGCCAAAAACACCACCTTATCGGCCAGCATCACGTTCTTGGTGGCGTGGGTAATCAGCACAATGGTGCGCCCCTGGTCTGCCAGGCGGCGCATCAACTGCATCAGGGCCGTCTCTGTGCCCGGGTCCAGGCCAGAAGTAGGCTCATCCAGGAAAAAGAGGCCGGGGCTGGTGAGCAGCTCCACGCCAATGGAGACACGCTTCTGCTGGCCACCACTCAGCCGGCTGATTTGGGTGTCTTTGCGGTGGGCCAGGTCCAGGTCTTCCATAACCTCTTGCACCCGCTGGTGGCGCTCCGCCTTGGTGGTGTCGGGCGGCATCCGCAGTTGGGCCGCATAGTCCAGCGCCTGGAAGATGGTCAGTTCCGTATGGATGATGTCTTTTTGCGGAACATAGCCAATGTCGTTGCGGATGGCGTCAAAGCTGCGATACACATCGATGTTGTTGACGCGCACCTGGCCATGGGTGGCCGGCCGGTAACCGGCAATGGCGTCCACCAGCGTTGTCTTGCCGCCACCGCTCTGCCCCACCACGACAATAAACTCGCGTGGCTGGAAGACCAGCGAGATGTTCTGCAAGATGTTCAGGTCTTTGCGCACCCACTTGTTAACGCCGATGGTTTCCACGCGCAGGCCACCGCTGTCGTCGTATTGGGCCAGTTGGTCCTGCCCCATGACGAAGCGGAAGGAGCCCATGCGCACGTTGTCGTTGGGCTTTAGCCAGACTTCTCCTTCAATGCGCTCGCCATTGACGAAGGTGCCGTTGGAGCTGCGCAGGTCGCGTACGCGGTAGCGTTGGCCCACGCGTTCAATCTGGGCATGGAAGCCGGAAACGGTGGGGGCGGTGAGCACGATGTCGTTGTTGGCATCCCGGCCAAAGGTCAGTAAGTTCTTCTGGGAGAAATCGATGGCCGGGGCCGCTTCGACTTCGCGGGCTTCGGTTGGGGAGCGGTAATTCAGGGTGACCATGGACCCGGGGTCCTGGCCACCGATGCGCAGCAGGTCTTTGTGCTGCAAGCGATGGGCACTGGTGAGTGGGCGGCCGGCAAACATGACCGGGTTGCTGGCTTCGGCCAGCGGCACCAGTTGGTAGCTGGTGCCTACGCGCTCCAGGTAGGCATGGTGGCGGGAGACGATGGGTGAGGGAATGACGATGTCGTTGTCTTGTGCCCGGCCGATGGTCATGCGGGCTTTGCCCAGGGTGTAGGTTTGCGGTGTGGCTCCGGCAATGACCACATCGAGTTGGGGGGGGCCAAGGGCCGCCGCGGACTGGAGAAAGTCGCTCTCCATCATGGTGTGCATGCCGCCCCCGGCCGGGGCGCTCATGCCTGCGCCTACACCGGTCCCGGCCGGGACCGGCATTGTGCCCACGTCGTCCAACACGTTGTCAATCTTCTGCGTATACACCGGCGCGCGGTGTGTGGCCTCTGGCGTGGCCGCTCTGACCGTGGCTTCGGCTCCGGCCCCGGCTGGGGCCCCGGCCGGGGCATGGTACGTCAACAAGACGGTCGATGGCGACCCCGGTTGGCCAATTTGTAACTGTTCGCCATCCCGCAGCAGGTGCGCCCCAGACAGCGGCTGCCCGCCAATGATCACCGGATTGCTGGCCTGGGGCAGCGGCTGCAATTCATATCCGGCCCCCACCTTCACCAACCGCGCATGGTAGCGTGACACAATAGGCGCACGCACAACAATATCATTGTCATCTGCCCGGCCCAACGCCAGCACCGGTCCGGTCAGCGGATAGGTTTGGGCCGGCTGTCCGGCCACAGTCACCGACAGGCGCGGCGGTTCGGCCGGGGGTGGCCCTGGCTGCCGTACCTCCTGCATCATCGTCGCCGACATCTCCATTTGCGTGGCGGCGGCCCCCAGGCCCGCCTGCGGGCTAACCGCCGTGGCTGCCATGGGTACGCTAAACGTAAACGACACAGATTGACCCAGGTCGATGCGATCGCCCGGATTTAGCGCCACCCGGCCGGATATCCGCTGGCCATTCAGGAAAGTGCCATTGCTGCTGGCCAGGTCCTCTACAAAATAGCGCTGACCGTCAAAACCAATGCGCGTATGGCGGCGAGAAATGGAGCCCAACGGTATTGCAATATCCACGGTGGGATCCCGGCCGATGATGGTTTCCGGTCCGGGCAAATCGTAAGACTCTCCTACGTTTGTCCCAGCAAGAACAACCAATTTGCCATATTGAGTCTGCATGAATCACTCCTGTGAAGCGTACTGCTAACGGTTCGTTGACAGCTTTGGTCACAGCGCCGGGCTGCGATCAACTGACCTTGCTGGCCGGCCGCCATCAAGGGGATGGCAGGGTAGGAATTCCAATGGGTAAAGTTGGAATGGCCGGCAGCGTGGGGATCAACGTTGCCAGATCGGGCGGAATGGTGGGTAGGGTTTGGGTCGCCGGTGGGGGATCCCCGGCCGGGGGGGTATTCGTAGTGGTGGGTGTGGGCGTGGCGGTACTCGTGGCCGTGGCCGTGGCCGTTTCCGTGGCCGTTGGCACTGGCGTTTCCGTCGGCGCAGCGGCCTCCGTTGGGGGCAGGTCAGTCGCGGCCGGCAGGGGGGTGTTTTCCACCGGGGCGGTGGGCACGGGGGTGGGGTCGCCTGTGCCGCAGGCCAGGGACACCAATAGTAACAACGAGAGCAGCAACCAAAGATATTTCATGAGCTAATTTCCCTCCAGCGCGAGTGTTTCGCCAGCCATGTATTCGCGGGCAGTGCATCTGCAGGCAAAACCTCAGGTTCCGGCAAAACTGCATCACCCTGGGCGTCAGAAGAAGTTTGCCGGAACGCTAGGGCCGATCCGACGTATTCAAAGCCACCAACATCCACTCTGGCCACGACAAGAAGCATATCACCAGTTTATTCGTTGCGTACCTAATTGGTAGTAAATTCGCAAACTAAACGTTAACGGTAAGTGAAATTCCGGTCGATGTCAAATGAATTTTCGTCAGGCCAGCCAAGAAACAGGCCCCTGTCCGTTCAATTGACTGTCGGTGCGGCCACACCACTCCACCACCAGTTGGAAACGACCGGCCAGAACTGGCACAAAACAGGAAACGAGAAACAACAATATTATGAAACTTAAGCAAAGAAACGGCAAGTTGGCCCCCGGCCGGGTCGACCGGGGCACACATCTTATCTCGCATTTTCAAACCGACAGGTGATTTATTAGGTTTTTTCGTTTAATATAGCGATGGTCAGTTCTCGTGAACCCAAATCATAAGGAACAATGGTTACCATTCATAGGCATTCATAGGCATTCATAGGCATTCGCAGGCAAACACCGCTTTCACACATCCGCCAACAAGAGGTCGCACCCATTGCACCAGATACAGACAGGCTGACACATTGCCAACCGGTCTGCAGGCCCGCAGACCGGTTCGTTGCACCCCAGAACCATAAGCCCGGCTAGTAACCCCTCCAGCACGGCACGACCGTAAGCAATCGTGCCCTCACGCAAAGAAAATGACAAACTCAACCCAAACTCACGCCTACAACTTCGGGAGCCTACCCCAAACCCTGGTCGACCTGCTGCGCCAGCGCGCCCAAACCTATCCCCGCAAACTCGCCTACAGCTTCCTATCCGATGGCGAAAGCGAAGAGGCCCGCTTCACCTACGCCCAGCTAGACCAGGCCGCCCAGACCATTGCCAGCCGCCTCCAGCAATACAACGCCACCGGCCAGCGCGCCGTTCTGCTCTACCCCCCCGGCGTCGATTTCATTGCCGCCTTCTTTGGCTGCCTGTACGCCGGCGTCACCGCCGTGCCTGTCTACGCCCCCCGCCTCAACCGGCCGGACCCCCGCATCCAGGGCATTGTCGCCGATTCCAGGGCCCGCTTCGCCCTCACCACCGGCAAAATTCTAGAAAACATCACCCAGCGTTTTGAACAAACGCCCGAACTGGCCGCCCTGCACTGGCTCAACACCGAAGAGCCCCCGGCCGGGACCCCCACCTGGCACCCCCCCCACATCACCGCCAACACCCTCGCCTTCCTGCAATACACCTCCGGCTCCACCGGCGACCCCAAAGGCGTCATGGTCAGCCACGGCAACCTCATCGCCAACCTGGCCATGATCAGCCACGGCTTCCAAATCGCGCCTGACAGCATCGGCGTCTTCTGGCTGCCCAGCTACCACGACATGGGCCTCATCGGCGGCCTGCTCACCCCCATGTACGTCGCCGGCCCCAGCTTCTTCATGCCCCCCGCCGCCTTCCTGCAGCGCCCCATCCGCTGGCTTCAGGCCATCACCGACCACCGCGGCACCATCAGCGGCGCGCCCAACTTCGCCTACCAGTTTTGCCTAGACAAGATCACCCCCGAAGAGTGCGCCAACCTCGACCTCAGCAGTTGGCACACCGCCTTCTGCGGGGCCGAACCCGTGCGCCCGGAAACATTAGCCCAGTTCGCCGCCAAATTCGCCCCCTACGGCTTCAGCCCCGACGCCTTCTACCCCACCTACGGCCTGGCCGAAGCCACCCTCATCGTCGCCGGCGGCGAAGGCCCAGCCCGGCCGGTCAGCTTCAGCCTCCACCGCCCCAGCCTCACCCAAAACCAGATTGTGCCCGCCCCCCCCACCGCCGCCGACAGCCAGACCCTCATCAGTTGCGGCCAGGCCCTCCTCAACGAAACCCTGTCCATCGTCCATCCCGACACCCGCACCCTCTGCCCCCCGGACGAAGTCGGCGAAATCTGGGTCAGCGGCCCCAACGTCGCCCAGGGCTACTGGTCCCGGCCGGGTGAAACCACCGCCACCTTCCAGGCCCACCTCGACGACACCGGCCACGGCCCCTACCTGCGCACCGGCGACCTCGGCTTCATCCACGACAACCAGCTCTACATCACCGGCCGGGTCAAAGACCTCATCATCATTCGCGGCCGCAACCACTACCCCCAAGACATCGAACACACCATCGAAAACTGCCACCCCGCCCTCGCCCCCGGCATGGGCGCCGCCTTCTCCTGCGACATAGACGGCGAAGAGCGCCTCATCATCACCTACGAACTCGCCCGCAGCCAGCGCAAAGCCAACATCAACGAAGTCGCCAGCGCCATCCGCCAGGCCATTGCCGCCAAACACCAGTTGCAAACCCACGCCGTCCTCCTGCTCAAACCCATGAGCATCCCCAAAACCTCCAGCGGCAAAATCAAGCGCTACGCCTGCCAACAAGGCTTCCTCGACGGCTCCCTAGACGTCATCGGCCAATGGCAGCAAACCCAATCCCCCAGCCACCAGGCCCGCACCACCCACCACGAAGCACACAGCGCCCCCCAGATCACCCACTGGCTCCGCCACCGCCTGGCCACCGAACTCCAAATCAGCCCCGACAGCATCGACAACCACCAACCCTTCAACTACTACGGCCTCGATTCTGCCCAGGCCGTTAGCCTCTCCGGCGAACTAGAGCGCTGGCTGGGGCGCAGCCTGGAACCCACCCTGGTCTGGGACTACCCCACCATCGCCCAACTGGCCGCCCACCTGGCCAACGACCAGCCGGCCGCGCCCGACAGCCAGCCACACCCCCACCACCAACCCCCGGCCGGGAACCAACAACCCCCCATCGCCATCATCGGCCTCGGCTGCCGCTTCCCCGGTGCCGACTCCCCCGACACCTTCTGGCAGCTCCTCCAAAGCGGCCGCGACGCCATCCGCCAGGTCCCCCCCGACCGGTGGGATGCCAACACCTTCTACAGCCCCGAACGCGCCACCCCCGGCAAAACCAACACCCGCTCCGGCGGCTTCCTGGACAACATCGACCAGTTCGACCCCCACTTCTTCGGCATCTCCCCCCGCGAAGCCAGCCGCATCGACCCCCAACAACGCCTCCTGCTAGAAGTCGCCTGGGAAGCCCTGGAACATGCCGGGCAAGCCCCCGGCCGGGTCGCCCACAGCAGCACCGGCGTCTTCATCGGCATCAGCAGCTACGACTACGCCCGCGGCCAATTCCACAACCCCGCCGACATCGACGCCTACGCCGGCACCGGCAACGCCCACAGCATCGCCGCCAACCGCATCTCCTACCTCCTCGACCTGCACGGCCCCAGCCTGGCCATCGACACCGCCTGCTCCTCCTCCCTCGTCGCCATCCACCAGGCCATCCACAGCCTGCAGCGCGGCGAATCCGACCTCGCCCTGGCCGGCGGCGTCAACCTCATCCTCGTCCCCGACCTCACCATCTTCTTCTCCCAGGCCCGCGCCCTGGCCGACGACGGCCGCTGCAAAGCCTTCGACGCCCGCGCCGACGGCTACGTCCGCAGCGAAGGCTGCGGCCTCGTCCTCCTCAAACGGCTCGACGACGCCCGCCGCGACGGCGACAACATCCTGGCCGTCCTCTACGGCTCAGCCATCAACCAGGACGGCCGCACCAACGGCCTCACCGCACCCAACGGCCAATCCCAACAAGCCGTCATTCGCCAGGCCCTGGCCAACGCCGGCCTGCCCCCGGCCGGGATCAGCTACATCGAAGCCCACGGCACCGGCACCCCCCTCGGCGACCCCATCGAACTCCACGCCCTGCGCGCCGTCTACGACGAAAACCGCCCGGCCGGGCAGCCCTACCACGTCGGCTCCGTCAAAACCAACATCGGCCACCTCGAAGCCGCCGCCGGCATCGCCAGCCTCATCAAAGTCATCCTCGCCCTCCAACACCAAACCATCCCCCCCCACCTCCACTTCCAAAGCCTCAACCCCTACATCAACCTCGACGGCTCCCAACTGACCATCCCCACCCAGCCCCAACCCTGGCCCGCCACCACCCCCCGCCTGGCCGGCATCAGCTCCTTCGGCTTCGGCGGCACCAACGCCCACCTCATCCTCGGCGACCCACCAGAACAGCCAGCCAACCACAGCCAGCCGGCCACCAACAACGAGCGGCAACCCACCGTCAGCTTGCTAACCTTGTCCGCCCCCAGTCCAGAATCGCTGCGCGAAACATCGCGGCGCTACGCCACCTTCCTGGCCAACGCCGATCCGGCCGACTTACCCCACATCGCCTACACCAGCCACACCGGCCGGGACCATCACCCCCACCGCCTGGCCATCCCCGCCACCAACCCCAACCAACTGCACGACAAACTCACCCACTTTGCCAGCCGCCCCACCCCAACCCAGCCACCCCCGGCCGGGGGCCACAAAATCGCCTTCCTCTACACCGGGTCCGGGGTCCAATACCCCGCCATGGGGCAGCAGCTATACCAAACCAGCCCCGTCTTCCGCGCCGCCATCGACCAGTGCGCCGACCTGCTGCGCCCCCACCTCGACCTCCCCCTGCACGACATCCTCTACCCCAGCCAGGCCAACACCCACCTGGTCCACCAGATCGCCTACGCCCAACCCGCCCTCTTCGCCGTCGAATACGCCCTCACCCAACTATGGGCCACCTGGGGCATCACCCCCGACCTGGTCATCGGCCACAGCACCGGCGAATACATCGCCGCCACCATCGCCGGCGTCCTCAGCCTGGCCGACGGGCTGGCCCTCGTCGCCACCCGCGCCCGGCTCCTGCAAACCCTGCCAACCACCGGCAGCATGGCCAACCTCTACACCAACCCCGGCCGGGTCCAAACCGCCCTCGCCCCCTACCACAACCGCCTGGCCATCGCCGCCATCAACGGCCCCGAAAACGTCGTCATCTCCGGCGAAAGCACCGCCGTCAACGCCGTGCTGGCCCAACTGGCCGCCGAAGGCATCGCCGGCCAGACCCTGGCCATCTCCCAGGCCGCCCACTCCCCCCTCGTCGAACCCATGCTAGACAGCTTCAGCGCCGCCGCCAGCCAGGTATCCTTCCACCCACCGCGCATCCCCCTGGTCAGCAACCTCACCGGCCGGGTCATTCCCCCCCACGAAACCCTCGGCCTGGCCCACTGGCAACAGCATCTGCGCCAACCCGTACAGTTCGCCGCCGGCATAAACGCCCTGGCCAGCGCCGGGGCCACCATCTTCCTGGAAATCGGCCCCCAACCAACCCTCCTGGCCCTGGGCCGCCGCAGCCTCAGCGCCCAACAGCAGGCCCACACCCACTGGCTGCCCTCCCTGCGCCAGAAGCGCGACGACTGGCAAGTCATCCTGGACAGCCTGGGCCAGCTATACCAAGCCGGCCTCACCATCGATTGGGACAACTTCCACGGCCCCTACCCCCGGCGCAAACTCCCCCTGCCCACCACCCCCTTCCAGCGGGAACGCTGCTGGTTCACCCCCACCGCCACCCCCCCGCAGACCGCCGCCCCCCGGCCGGGCACCACCCCCCACCGCCTGCCCACCGCCCTACCCATCTACCAATGGACCCCGCCCGACCCGGCCGGGGACCCCGCCAACACCGCCCAACAACTCCTACACGCCGCCGCCACCGACCTCTTCGGCCCCGGCGCGCACCAGGTACAGGTCTGGACCACCCCGGCCGGGACAACCTACACCACCTACCAGGCCGCCCTCACCCTGCAATCCCCCACCACCGCCACCGCCCAACTCTTCGGCCAGGCCACCCCAGACACCGGCTGGACCCTGCTGGGCGGCGGCCAGCTACTGGCCGGCCAACCCCCAGCCACACCAGCCTTAGCCCTGGACCAGGCACCAGCAGCCGAAGAAGCCCCAGCGCCAACGCCAGAGGTCGGGTTAGCCGCGCAGCTGCGGGCCGCCGAACCGGCCGCCGCCCAGGCCCTGGCCGAGGCCTACCTCCACAGCAGCACCGCCGCCGTCATGGGGCTGTCCCCAGAGCGGCTGCCCCTAGACCGCCCCCTGGACAGCCTGGGGCTGGATTCGCTCATGGCCATCGAGCTAAAAAGCCGCCTGGAACGAGAGGCCGGCGTCTCCCTACCCATGGTCAAATTCCTGGAAGGGCCAACCGTGGCCCAACTGGCCGCGCAGCTTGTGGCTTACCTGGCCACCCCGGCCGGAACCGCCGACCCCGCCACCCTACCCCCCTTGCAGCCCGTCCCCCCCGCCGATGGCCCCCATCCCCTCTCCTACAACCAGCAAGCCCTCTGGTTCCTGCACGAACTCCTCCCGGCCGGGCTGTCCTTCAACGTCGCCGGCGCAGTCCACCTGCACGGCCAGCTCAACGCCGCTGCCCTGCGCGCCGCCTTTGCCACCCTCTACCAGCGCCATGCCAGCCTGCGCCTCACCTTCCGCATGGAAGCCGCCCGGCCAGTGCAGCAAATCTCCCCCCACACCCCCCTACCCTTCTACCAACAAGACGCCACCCACTGGGACGAAGACACCGTCCACAGCTACCTGCAGCAGCAAGCCTACAAACCCTTCGACCTGGCCCGCGGCCCCATCCTCCGCCTGGAGCTGCTTACCCGGCCGGGTGGCAGCCACATCCTCCTCCTGGCCATGGACCACATCATCGTCGACCTCTGGTCCATCTCCCTCATGATCCAGGAACTACACCAGCTCTACCTGGCCGAACAGGCCGGCCAACCCGCCACCCTGCCGGCCCTCCACTACCACTACACCGACTTCGTCCACTGGGAAACCGCGCTCGTCAACAGCCCGGCCGGGACCCGCATGCGCGACTACTGGCTAGACCAACTCGCCGGCGAACTACCCGCCCTCAACCTGCCCACCGACCACCCCCGCGCCGCCACCCAAACCTACAGCGGCGACACCGTCAGCCTGCGCCTTAGCGCCAGCCTGGCCCACCGCCTCACCACCCTCGGCCAGGCCCACGGCGCCACCCTCTACGTCACCCTGCTGGCCGCCTTCCAGGCCCTGCTGCACCGCTACAGCGGCCAAAACGACCTCATCGTCGGCACCGTCCTCTCCGGCCGGGACCAGCCCGAACTGGCCAACGTCATCGGCTACTGCATCAACCCCCTGGCCATGCGCGCCGACTTCAGCCAGCAGCCCACCTTCGCCCAATTCCTGGCCCAGGTCCGGCAAAAAGTACTGGGCGCCATCGACCACCAGCACTACCCCCTGCCCCTGCTGGCCGACCAGCTCCACTTCCACCGCGACCCCAGCCGCCCGCCCATCTTCGAGACCATGTTCATCATGCAAAAGGCCCAAATCCAGGACGGCCAGCCGCTCAGCGCCTTTGCCCCCGGCATGCCCGATGCCCGCCTGGAACTGGCCGGGCTAACCCTCACCTCCCTGCCCCTGCCCGGCATGCCCGCCCAATTCGACCTGACCCTGATGGTCGCCGACATGGCCGACGGGCTGGGCGCATCGCTGCACTACAACACCGATCTATTCGACGCCACCACCATGCAGCGCATGTTGGCCCACTTCGCCACCCTCCTAGAACAAGTCGCCGACAACCCCCACCGGGCCATCAGCGCCATCCCCCTGCTGCCCGAAAACGAACGCCACCAACTCCTGGCCGACTGGAACGCCACCCAGGCCACCTACCCGGCCGGGCACTGCCTCCACCAACTCATCAGCGCCCAGGCCCGGCGCACCCCCCAGGCCATTGCCGCTACCGGCCGGGGCACCACCCTCACCTATGCCCAACTGGACCAGCAATCCGACCAACTGGCCGCCTACCTGCGCCGCCAGGGCGTCGGACCAGAACACCTGGTAGGCATTGGCGTAGACCGCACCCCCCACATGCTGGTGGGACTGCTAGGCATCCTCAAAGCCGGCGGGGCCTACGTCCCCCTGGACCCCGCCTTCCCCGCCGAGCGGCTGGCCCTCATGCTAGACGACGCCCAACCCCGCCTGCTCCTCACCGACCGCGCCAACCATGCCGCCTTCCAACACACCGGCGCACCCCGCCTGCTCTGCCTGGACGAAGATTGGCCAGAGATCGCCGCCGCCGGCGACACCCCACCCCCGGCCGGGACCACCCCCAACAACCTGGCCTACGTCATCTACACCTCCGGCTCCACCGGCCGCCCCAAAGGCGTCATGATCCCCCACCGCGCCGTGGTCAACTTCCTCAACAGCATGGCCACCCGGCCGGGGCTAACCGCCACCGACACCCTGCTGGCCGTCACCACCCTCTCCTTCGACATCGCCGTGCTAGAGCTGTACCTGCCCCTGCTGGTCGGCGGCACCGTGGTCATCGCCAGCCGCGAGCAGGCCGCCGATGGCCAGCAGTTAGCCACCCTGCTGGCCGAATCCCGGGCCACCGTCATGCAAGCCACCCCCGCCACCTGGCAGATGCTGCTGGCCGCCGGCTGGCAGCCGGCACAGCAAAAGCTGCTGTGCGGCGGCGAAGCGCTGCCCGCCAGCCTGGCCCGGCAGCTCCGGCAAAACGGCGCAGAACTGTGGAACATGTACGGCCCCACCGAAACCACCGTCTGGTCCACCACCGACCCCATCAGCAGCGACGAGGCCATCACCATTGGCCGCCCCATCGACAACACCCAGGTCTACATCCTGGACCACCACCACCAACCAGTGCCGGTGGGCGTAGTCGGCGACCTCTACCTGGGCGGCGACGGCCTCGCGCGCGGCTACCTGCACCGGCCGGGGCTAACCGCCACCCGCTTCGTGCCCAACCCCTTTGGCCACGGAACCCTCTACCACACCGGCGACAAAGCCCGCTACCTGCCCGATGGCCGCCTCATCTTCCTGGGGCGCGACGACCACCAGGTAAAGGTGCGCGGCTTCCGCATCGAACTGGGCGACATCGAGGCCGCCCTGGCCCAACACCCGGCCCTGGCCGCCACCCCGGCCGGGGCGCGCGCCGTCGTCACCGCCCACGAAACCCGGCCGGGCCAAAAACAGCTAGTCGCCTACCTCGTCACCCCGCCCGGCACCGAACTCCCCCCGGCCGGGGAGCTGCGCGACTTCCTGCGCCAACACCTGCCCGACTACATGATGCCCGCCTACTTCATCCCCCTGGACAGCCTGCCCCTGACCCCCAACGGCAAGGTCAACCGCCGCGCCCTACCCCCGCCCTCCCAGGCCCGGCCGGAGCTGCTGGCCGACTACGCGCCGCCACAAACACCGCAAGAGCAAACCCTGGCCCGGCTGGTGGCCGAACTGCTGGGGCTGGAAAAGGTCGGCCGGCACGACAGCTTCTTCGACCTGGGCGGCAACTCACTGCTGGCCACGCGCCTCATCTTCCAGGTCAACGAACAGTTCGAGGTGCAGTTGCCCCTGCGCCACCTCTTCGCCGAACCCACCGTGGCCGGCCTGAGCAAGGCGCTGGACAGTGTGCGCCCAACGGCCGGCGGTCTCAACGGCAACGGCCACGCCAAACCAGGCCTCTTCGGCCACATCACCCTGGAGACATTGCAGGCCGACGCCACCCTGCCGCCAGACATCACCGCCGGCCTCCTGCTGCCCCGCGCCAACCACACCGACCCGGCCCACGTCTTCCTGACCGGGGCCACCGGCTTTGTGGGCGCCTTCCTGCTGTACGATCTGCTGCAGCACACGCGGGCCACAGTCCACTGCCTGGTGCGCGCCGATGACATCCCGGCCGGGGAAGAGCGGCTGCGGCAAAACATGCTGGCCTACGGCCTCTGGGACGAAGCCCTGCTGGCGCGCATCGTCGTCGTGCCCGGCGACCTGGCCCGGCCCCGCTTCGGCCTGCCCATTGGCGCCTTCTGGCAGCTCGCCCGCCAGATTGACGTCATCTACCACAACGGGGCCATGGTCAACTTCGTCTACACCTACCACACCCACAAAGGGGCCAACGTTTTGGGCACCCAGGAAGTCCTGCGGCTGGCCACCCGCGCCCGGCTAAAGGCGGTCCATTTCGTCTCCACCCTGTCGGTGCTGCACAGCGGCCACCACGACGACGGCACCACCTACTACGAAGATATCCCCCTGGACAAGATTGGCCTGCCCTTTGGCGGCTACGCCCAAAGCAAATGGGTGGCCGAAAAGCTGCTAGACATCGCCCGGCAGCGCGGCATTCCGGTGGCCGTCTACCGGCCGGGGCTGATCGGCGGCCACAGCCGGCGCGGCACCACCAACACCGCCGACCTCATGTCCACCCTCAGCCGCGCCTGCGTGCTGCTGGGGGCCGTGCCCGACCTGGACGTGATGGTCGATATCGTCCCCGTCGACTACGTCAGCCGGGCCATCGTCCACCTCTCTTTGCAGCCCGGCTCCTTCGGCCAGACCTTCCACCTGGCCGCCCCGCAGCGCTGGGCTTACCGCGAGCTGGTGGACTGGGTGCGGGCACAGGGCTTCAACCTGGCCCTGTTGCCCTACGAAAGCTGGCGCGACCACCTGCTAGGCCTGGCCCGCCAGTTTGGCGGCGGCGAATGGGGCGCCTTCCTGCCCCTGCTGGAGGAAGCCGAGCCAGACCAGATTTACCTGCCCGCCTTTGACTGCCGCAACGCCCTGGCCGGGCTAGACGGCAGCAACATCGTTTGCCCGCCCGTCGGCCCCGAACTGCTGGCCAACTACCTGGCCTACTTCGTGGCCCAGGGCTGGCTGGTGGTTGGCTAGTGCGCCAATCAGTTTATTTGCGGGCCAGCCGGATTACTGGCTCGCTCAAGGAGGCTTAATTGCTTAGAAGATCTGTTGGCTTTGTAAACCGGGCCGTGCCCGGCCTGGGCTATTTTGCCAGCCGTCGCTGGTTTGAATACATCTCATCGCGGGACTCCGGCCGGGACATGCTCTTCATGAACTACGGCTTTGCCCCCCTGGCCGATGACGCCCCCCTCAACCTCCGGAGCGAAGACGCGGAGCACCGCTACTTCATCCAGCTCTACCACCACGTGGCCAGCGCCATCGACCTTCGCGGGCAAGACGTGCTGGAGGTAGGCTGCGGTCGTGGGGGCGGCACCGCCTACGTGGCCCGCTACTTGCAGCCCCGCAGCATCCTCGGCGTAGACCTGGCGGCCAACGCCATTGCCTTCTGCAACAGCCATTACCGGCTAGATGGCCTGCGCTTTGAACGGGGCGATGCCCAGGATTTGCCCTTCCCGGATGCCAGCTTCGACGCCCTGCTCAACGTGGAGTCATCCATCTGCTACCCCGACGTGCCCCGCTTCTTCAGCGAGGTGGTGCGCCTGCTCCGGCCGGGGGGCCACTTCCTCTACGCCGATATCCGCAACCGCGAAGAGCTGGCCGGCTGGGCCGAACAACTGGCCGCCACCGGTCTGGAACTGTTGGAGGAGGAAAACATCACCCCCAACGTCCTTCGGGCGCTGGAGCTGGACAGCGAGCGCAAGCAGGCCCTGATCGACCGCCAGGTGCCCCTGCTGCTGCGCCGCACCTTCAAGGAGTTCGCCGGCCTGCAAGGCTCCGACTTTTTCTACGGCGCGTTTGCCAACGGCGAGAAGGTGTACAAACGATTTCTGTTCCGCCGGCCGGTAGACTGAGCAACCTGCTTGAACAACCCCCATTTCAGTTGGAACCCCATGCACCAACCCCTTCATGTTCAGCTATTTGCGGAACCCTTTTTTGCGCGTGAGGCCAATGGTATTCACACTGCCCTGCTGCAGCTGCGCCACCGGCTCCCCGGCCGGGACAACATTCACCTGGTAGCACCGGCAGACGCTACCCGGCCGGATGTCATTCACGCCCACACCGTCGGGCCGCGCTATCTGCTGCTCAGCTTGCAGCACCGCCGCCGGCTCGTGGTTACCGCCCACGTGCTGCCCGACACCTGCCTGGGCGGCGTCGTCTTTGCCCGTCTCTGCCAGCGGCTAACCACCACCTACCTGCGCCTGGCCTACAACCGCGCCCGGCTGGTGGTCGCCGTCTCGCCGCCGGTGCAGCAAGCCCTGCAACAGATGGGCATCACCAGCGAAGTAACGCTGCTGTGCAACGGCGTCGACACAGCCCAGTTCAAGCCCAACCCCGCCCTGCGCGCTGCCGGCCGGCAGCAGCTCAAGCTGCCCGACGACGCCTTTGTAGTGCTCTCCGTGGGGCAGATACAGCCACGCAAAGGGGTAGAGACGATGCTGGCCGTGGCCCACCAACTGCCCCACTTCCAGTTCGTCTGGGTGGGCGGTCGCCCCTTTGGCCGGCTCACCGCCGACTATCAGGCGCTGACCCAGGCCATTGACAACGCGCCGCCCAATGTCACCTTTGTCGGGGCCGTGCCGCACGAAGAGATGCCGGCTTACTACGCCCTGGCCGACACCCTCCTCTTTCCCTCGCGCCAGGAATGCTTTGGCTATGCCGTGGTAGAGGCGGCCGCCACCGGGCTACCCCTGCTGCTGCACAACATCCCGGCCTACCGCGACTATTTTTACGACCATTACCTGTGTGCCCACGACCCGGCCGGGTACGCCATCTGGCTGCAGCGGCTGCACACGGATCCGGCATTCTATGCGCAGTGGCAGGCACAAGCCACAACCCTGGCCGCACAGTATGACCTGGACGCTTTTCTAAACCGGCTGGTAACTAGTTACCACCAGGTAGCAGCCACCGCTCGCAGCGAGATGGTCACCACCCCGGCCGGGGCGCAGTAACCCAACCCAGGCCGCCCACGCCATCCCGGCCCGGTAACTTGTGCAAACCACAATTTCAGATACCATCCTCGCCATACGGAGCCTGGCACCCGGCCAAACTTGCCAACGCCGGCCGATTCACGGCCGCCCTAACCGGCCAAACGCTTACGCTTATCGCATTCATTAGGAGAGTATTCACTATGCCCGAATCCCCGTCACCCTGGCGCACCTGGCATTATCGGCTCATCTGGATCATCACCCTGGCCTCGCTGCTGTTCAACGTGCTGCTGCTGGCCGGCTTCTTCACCTTCCGCCTCCGCGCCCAACGCGAGGTAGCCAACGTTTCCAAAACCCTGAACGCCATCGAGATCACCAACCTGGAACTGCCCATCCACGTCGATCAACAGTTGGCTATCTCCATGACCGTGCCCTTCAGCGACACCTTCTTCGTGCCCATCAGCACCACCGTCCCCATCTCCACCGCCGTCCCTTTCCAGGACATGATTGACGTGCCCATCAACACCATCATCCCGGTGAACACCACCGTCAATGTGCCCCTGGCCGGCCTGGGCAGCATCCCCGTCCCCATTGTCACCGACATCCCCATCAACCTGAATGTTACCGTGCCCATCAGCCGCAATGTCAAAGTCGAAACCACTGTGCCCATCAACCTGGAAGTGCACGTACCCATCCAGAGCGACATCCCCATCCAGACAGAGGTGCCAGTAGTCATGGACTTCCCAGTTACCATCCCGCTGGACCAGCTAGGGTTCAATGTGCTGCTAGAACAGGTAAAGGAGGCCCTGAACCTGCTGGCGCAAGTACTGGGGGCAGACACGACCAGCAGTACACCCTAGTCATACCAGGACCAGATGTCTGTCCCCGCTGTCCCCCGCGACCAACCTTACCTCCACCTGCTGCATGATGTTGCCTTCCGGCCGGTGTTCATCATTGGCGAACACCGGTCTGGCACCACCATTCTATACAAACTGCTGGCCGCCACCGGCCTGTTTAACTACGTCACCTACTACCACATCACCCACTCAAACGAGCTGCTGCATAACCGCATCTGTCAGCAGGAAGCGGCCGCCAAAGAGGCGCTGCAAGCCCGCTTTGCCACGCTCAACCTGGAAGATCGCGGCTTCGACCAGATTCGGGTGACGCCGGATCTACCGGAGGAGTACAGCTTCGTCCTCAAGCGGGGCGCTTCCTTGTGGTACGTCCCCCGGCTGGCGCGGCGCAATCTACCACAGTTCATGACCTTCTGCCGTAAAGTGCAGTTTATCGCCGGCAACGACAAGCCCTTGCTGCTGAAAAACCCCTGGGATGCGGCCAACTTCCTCTTTTTGCGCCAGACTTTCCCCAACGCGCACTTCATCTTCATCCATCGCCATCCCGTTTACGCCATCAACAGCAAGTTGAAGGCGGTGCGCTCCATCCTGGCCGCCCGCAACCCATATTCGGCACTGCTAGACCCGGCGTATGCGCGGTTGTTTGACCGGCCGGGGCAGTTACGCCTGGCCCGTGCCCTCTTCCCCAGCTTTGGCGACCTGGATTTGCGTATTCTGACCCGCCTGGCCATCAACTGGACTCGCTATTTTCTGCGCAATTACAACCGCATCCCGGCCGGGAACCAGGTCAGCATCCAGTACGAAACGCTGTGCGCCCGGCCGGGGGAGAGCATCAACCAGATTATCCAGGCCCTCAACCTGCCACCCCACCAGGGCAACTACGAAAGCTGGATCAACCCCCGCCCGCTAAAGCTGCTGCCCCCCATCGTGCGCCACAAAGCCCGCATTCAGCGCCGGCTGGCCCCCTACATGGCGTACAACCAGTACGCCCCCCTGTGAGATAGCCCATGACCCTGGCCTTGGTCACCGGAGCCAGCGGCATGTTGGGGCAGGCCGTCACAGTGCGGCTGTTGGCGGCCGGCCTCACGGTACGCGCTTTTGTGCGCCCCAGCAGCCGGCTGCCGGCGTGGCCCGCCCGGCCGGGGCAGCTCCAACTGGCCTACGGCAATGCCGCCAACCTGGCCGCCAACCTGGCGGCCATCCAACAGGCCATGCGCGGGGTAGAGCTGGTCTTTCACCTGGCCGGCTACCTCAGCGCCAACGCCCCTTTGCAGCGCGCCGGCCGCGCCCCCCTGCCTGCCCCTTACCAGAGCATCAACGTCGATTTTACCACCGCGCTGCTAGACGCAGCCGCCAGCGCCGGGGTAGCCCGCTTTCTGTATGCCAGCTCCAGCAGCGTCTATGCCCTGGATGCGCCAGTGCCCACAACCGAAGAAGCCCCCACCCGGCCGGGCAGCCACTACGGCCGCTCTAAACTGCTGGCCGAAGCCCAGGTACGCGCTTTTCAGGCCCAGGGACTGCCCGGCACCATCATCCGCCCGGCCATCATCTACGGGCCAGGCGACCGCCACTTCCTCCCCACCGTGCAGCGCCTGGCCCGCCTGCCCCTGCTGCCGCTCATCGACGGCGGGCGAACGCTGCTAGACCTGATCTATGTGGACGATGTGGCTGAGCTTTTGTGGCTGGCCGCGCAGTCAGCGGCGGCAGTGAACCAGGTTTACAATGGTGGCCCTGGCGCCCCCACCTCCCTGCGCGATTTTGTGCTGGCCCTGCGCCGCGCCACCGGCCGGGGACCACGCATTATCACCGTCCCGGCCGGGTGGGTCCGGCCGGGGGCCGCTCTGCTCCCCCCCCTGGCGCTGGCCCTGCAAGACCTGCACCTGGACATGCGCCGCGCCGCCGCCGAACTGGGTTTCACACCCCGCATTGGCCTGGCCGAAGGGCTGCGCCGCTGCGTAAACCGCAGTCCGTAACAACGGCTTACGGCAGCGCCATGCAGTTGCCAGACCCCTGAATCACCGAATGGTCGGGGTTGGCCACCAGGGCACACATCATCGTTGCCCCGGCCGGCCGGTCATTCACACTATAACCCTGGAAAGGACGCGGTCCGCCGTACAGAATCCAGGGGCCGCTGCCGGGCATACCCGCCTGTTCCGGCGGCACGGTGTTGAAGAAAAAGTGAATGTGCGTGCCGGGAAGCTGCTCCACGTAGCCATACGTTTCATAGTTAACCACGTAGGTACTACCGTTCAGGGTGATGTTAAGGATTTGCACGCTTAACCCGGCCGGGGGCGTCTCCGTCGGCGGGGGCACCAGGGTCGCCGTTGGCGGGGGCACATTGGTGGCCGTGGGCGGTTGGTTGGTCGCCGGGGCCGGTCCGGTCGCCGTGGCCGTCGCAGCATAGGCGGTGGCCGTGGGCGGCGGCTGGGTGGGCCGGGTAGTCGCCGTGGCCGGCGCGGCCGCATTCGTGGCCGTGGCCGTAGGCGGCACGCCGGCCGCCGCGGTGGCCGTCTGCGCCGGGCCAGCGCCGGCCACACTCGTCGCTTCCGCCACCGCCGTGGCCTCAACGGCTGTCGCTGCGGCTGCCGTCGCCTCGGCCACAGAGGTGGCCGTGGCGTTCTCATCCCCACCGCCGCCCAGCAAGTTAGACCCCAAGGCCCACGCGCCAATGACGCAAATGAACAGCACAATTAGCGCCGCCCCACCAATGCCGATAGCCAGGAAAGGGACCTTACGCTTCCCGGCCGGGGCCAGCGCCGGTTGGGGGCCAGATTGGGGCACTGCCTGCGGGGTCGACTGGGCCGCGGCCGGTGGCGGGGCCGCCGTCGCCTGCGGCGGGCGGGCAGCGGGGGTGGGCCTGGCCGGCGGTGGGGCGGTCGGCACCGGTTCAATCACCGTGGCCGCGGCCGTGATGGGGGCGACGGCCGCAGCCACGGCCGGGGCAGACAGATCCACCGCGCGCAGCGCCGCCACGAATTCCCCCGCCGTGCGATAGCGCTGGTTCGGGTCCTTGGCCAGGGCGCGGTTCACCACGGCCAGCAGCCCCGCCGGCAAATCCGGCCGGAACTGGCGCAAATCCGGCACGGGGTCAGTGACGTGCATCATCATCGTCGTCATGGCCGAATCCGCCTCAAATGGAGCCCGGCCGGCCAGCATCTCATACAGCATCACCCCCAGCGAGTAGATGTCGGTGCGCCCGTCGATATTGGCGCTGCGAATCTGCTCCGGCGACATATAGCGCGCCGTGCCTATGGTGGCCCCGGTGGCGGTGTGCTGTGTACCGCCCATAATCTTCACAATGCCGAAGTCCATCAAGATGGCCTGGTTGTGCACGTTTAGCATCACATTGGCCGGCTTCACATCGCGGTGCACCAGGTTGCGGCTGTGGGCATAATCCAGCGCATCGGCCACACTGGTGGCAATCGACAGCACCTCGTTCAGGTCCATGCGCCGCCCCACCGCTTGCAGCCGCTTCATGCGGTCGTGCAGCGTTTCGCCAGGGATGAACTCGAAGACGATGTAGTACGTGTCGCCATCGTGGTTGAAATCATAAATCTGGATGATGTTGGGGTGGCGCAGTTGGGCCACCGTGGTGGCTTCTTCCTCAAAGCGGCGTACAAAGGAGGGATCATCCGAGAGGTGGGTATGAATGAGCTTCACGGCCACTACGCGCCGCAAGTTGGGGTCAGTGGCCTGGTAGACCGCCGACATGCCCCCCTGGCCCAGCAGTTTCTCAATCTGATACCGGCCACCGATTGTTTCACCAATCCAGTTTGGTTTTGCCATCTCTGTCCTCCGCTATGGTTAGTGAGTGTCTAAAAACAACTTCCCTTTTTTGTTTGTAGTAGCCGCTTTAGCGGTCTGGGCGGCTGAAGCCGCTACTACAAACTAATTTCTGGACGCTCACTTAATAATACGAACTGCAAGGTAATAAACGTCAATACTAGTCGGAAATACAGCCGCTTTTCAGATTACGCCTGCTTGGGCCTGTTTGGGCCTGTTTTGTGCCCGCTCAATTTGCACTTCCGGCCGGGTCGTCCCCGGCCGGGTCCGGTTCCGGCTCAGGGGCACGGCCATACAACTCAGTCAGTTCACGCAGGCGGTGGGCAATGAGGTCGGTGAGCATGTCGGCCGTGTAGCGCCACTGCCAGTTGCCGCTTTCCCGGCCGGGGTAATTCATGCGCGCCTCGTTACCCAGATTCATCAGGTCCTGCATGGGGATCACCGCCGTATCGGCCACCGACGCATGAGCCAGCCGGATCATATCCCAGACCACGTCGTGGCCATCACGCGCCAGGTAGCGGCGCACGTGGTCCTGCTCATACCCATCCGCGTTGCGATACCAGCCCAGCGTCGTCTCATTGTCATGCGTACCCGTATACACCACACAGTTGGGCGTCTGGAAACTGTGCGGCAGGAAGCTGCTGTTGCGCTCGCCGCCAAAGGCAAACTGCAAAATCTTCATGCCCGGCAGGTCAAAATCATCGCGCAGCGCCTCTACGCCGGGAGTGATTACCCCCAAATCCTCGGCGATGATGGGCAGTTCGCCCAATTGTGCTTGCAGAGCGTGGAACAGGCGGTGCTCCGGTCCCTTCACCCATTGGCCAACCACCGCCGTCGGCTCCGTGGCCGGAATCTCCCAGTACGCCTCAAAACCACGAAAATGGTCAATGCGCACAATGTCCACCTGGGTGAAGGTCATCTCCAGGCGGGCCACCCACCAGGCGTACTCATTGGCCGCCATCTTATCCCAGCGGTAAAGCGGGTTGCCCCAGCGCTGGCCGGTCACGCTGAAGTAGTCCGGGGGGACACCGGCCACCACCTCCGGCGAGCCATCCTCCTGCAAGTAGAAAAGGCCCGGGTTGGCCCACACGTCGGCGCTGTCGAAGGCCACAAAGATGGGCACGTCGCCCACAATGCGGATGCCCCGCTCGTTGGCGTAGCTCTTCAGGGCCAGCCACTGCTCAAAGAAGAGGAATTGCAGGAATTTGTAGCGCTCGATCTCGCCGGCCAGTTTGCCCCGCCAGGCGGCCATCCCGGCCGGGTCACGGAACGCTATCTCCGCCGGCCAGGTATTCCAGACCCCACCCGCCTGGGCCACGTGGTACGTCTTCACGGCCATGAACAGGGCGTAATCCTCCAGCCAGCCCGCCTGGGTGGCGCAAAAAGCGCTGTAGGCGGCGCGCTGTTCGGCACTGCCGTGGCCCTGAAAATGGGCATACGCCTGGGCATACAACCCATTTTTGTAGTCGATGACCGGCCCAAAATCGACGGCGTGCCGGGGGAAGGCGGGCACGTTGGCCACCGCCCCGGCCGGGAGGTACCCATCCGCCACCAGCTTATCCGGGCTGATCAGCAGCGGATTCCCGGCAAAGGCCGAGAAGCTCTGGTAAGGCGAATCGCCATAGCCGGTCGGCCCCAGCGGTAAGATTTGCCACAGCGATTGGCCGCTGGCCACCAGAAAATCAATGAACGCATAGGCCGCCGCGCCAAAATCGCCGATGCCATACCGGCCGGGGAAGGAAGTTGGATGCAGCAGAACACCAGCAGAACGAGGGAAACGCATGTTGAATATCCTTATCAGATGTGTGGCCTGAAATGTGAGCGGGTCTTCGCGGCACTGGCGGCACATGAACAACGCGCCCGCCGTTGCCACGCCCAAACGCCAGTTACTATCAGGTAACGGCAGACGCTACCCGGCCGGGTAGCGCCGAAGGATGATAAGCCAACACTGGGGCAAAGAGCAAATTTTGGTCCCCCCATCCAGCAACTCTCAATCCAGGCCTACCGGTAAGGGTGCGCCCGCCCCAACCGCCCGCCAACCAACAACCAGTTGCCAAAACCGGCCGGGCAGCAGAAAATTCAGCCAACCGGCGAACATGCCGGCCGGCGAAAACAGCGAGACCCTGTCCGATGAAAGCAATCACCCCCCTCAGCCCCGCACCAGACCCGCTGGCGCAACTGCAAGCCGAATTTGCCGTCGCCCGGCAGGCGCTGCTAGAAGCTGAAGAAGCGCTGGCCAGCGAACAGGCCGCGGTCAATGCCTTCCGCATGCACTGCCGCCTGAAAATCGGCTGGCAGGTGGAAAAGGCGCTGGCCCTGCGCACCGACAAACAACGGCTGCTCACCCGGCTGCAGCTGCTGCGCCAGGCCCAGGACCTGGGCATTCCCTTCGATGAAGAAGACCCATTCTGGCAAGCGGAAGAGGAGGAGCAAGAAGAAGCAGCGGAGAGCGACCTGGCCGCCGGGCTGCCCCTCTTCACCGACGTGCCCCACGACAAAGCGGCCGAGAAGCGGCTGTACCGGCAGCTCGCCCGCCGCTTCCACCCCGACCTGGCCGCCGGCGCGGCCGAAATCGCCTACCGCACCAGCCTCATGGCCGCGGTCAACAATGCCTACAGCAGCGGCGACCTGCAAACCCTGCGTGAATTGGCCGGCGAACTGGACCCGGCCGCGGTGGCCACGTTGGATGGGCCAGATTCGCAGGCGGCGCGCAAGGTGCGCCAGCACATCATCGGCTGCCGGCGGCGCAAGCGCAAGGCGGAGCAAGAGCTAAAGGCGCTGCGCCGCGAGAGCACAGCCCAGTTGTGGCGCAAAGCCAAACGGCTGGAGGAAGAGGGGCTGAACTGGTGGGATGAGGTGCGGCTGGCGCTGGAGGCCGAGATTGAACGGACCGCGGGCGAGGTTGCCGAACTGAGCCAACAACTGGCGCTCCTGGAACAAAGCATGGCCGATAATCCCCCGGCCGGGGACCGGAAAGGCAGCCCGCCCCGCTAACCATGCGCCAACCCACCCTGGCCGTCATCGGCTCCGCCGTCACCGACATTGTGGTAGAAACGCCGCGCCTGCCCGGCAGCGGTGAAAATATCCATGTACCACGCCTGGCGGTAATGCCCGGCGGCAAGGCTACCAACGCCGCCGTCACCCTGGTCCGGCTGGGCGCTGCGGTACACCTCATCAGCAACACCGGCCGGGACCATTGGGGCGAGCAGTTGCGCCAGGAGCTGGCCGCGGCCGGCATCCAGACCGGCCTGATTGGCCGCCACCCCAGCCAACCCACCGGCATTGTCATCATGCTGGCCGAAGCCAGCGGCCAGACCGCCTACATCGCCCACCCGGCCGCGGGGCGCAGCGTCAGCGCCGCCGACATCCGGCAGCGGCTGACGCCTCTGCTGCCCCGGCTGGATGGGCTGCTCTTCAACCTGGAGGCGGATGAAGCGGCCTTGCAAACGGCCGCCGACCTGGCCTACGCGGCCGGCGTGCCCATCTTTGTGGATGCCGGCCCGGTGCGCCCCTATGCGGCCGGGTTGTGGCAGCACGCGGCCATCCTTTCGCCCAATGAGCCGGAGGCGGCGGCGCTGGTGGGGCACAATCTGGCGGATGAGGCGGCCGTGGTGGCGGCAGCTCAGGCGCTGTTGGCCGCCGGGCCGCCGGTGGTGGTGCTGAAGCTGGGGGCGCGGGGGGCGTATTGGGCCACGCCCACCGCCGCCGGCTGGGCACCCGCCTTCCCCATTCAGGTGATAGACCCGGCCGGGGCGGGCGACGCCTTCACCGCCGGGTTGGTGTGGGCCAGCCTCACCGGCCAGCCCCTCCCCCAGGCCGTGCGCTGGGCCAACGCCTGCGGGGCCATCGTGGCCGGCCGGTTCGGCACCATGCCCGCCATGCCCCAGGCCGAAGAAGTGCGGCAGTTCCTGGCCAGCCACCCGGCCTGACGCACCGCCCTACAGCAAAGCCCGCTCCAACCAGTCGATGGCCCGGCCGTCGCGGACCATGGCCGGGGTAACGCGAATCACCAGCCAGCCGTACAGCGCCGCTTCATTATATTTCTCGCAGTCGCTTTCAAAGCGTTCCGGGTGGGCGTGCCCCTTGCTGCGCCCCGTCTCCGTTTGCAGCCAGATACCCCCCTCAATTTCGCAGGCCACCAGCCGCGCTTTCCAGCAGAAGTCAAAGCGCCACTGGCGGTTGGCGTGGAACTGGTATTCGCGCACCGGCTCCGGCAGGTTGGCCAGGCGAATCTGCTCTAGCAGCACTTTGTTCCAATCGAGGGGTACAGCCTGGCGTTGGGGGCGCTTCTTCATGCGCCAATATTAGCACATATGTTCTTCTTGCGCGAGGATTAACTGCCCCGGCCGGGGCCTAAAGCCGCCTTTATCTTAACAACGGCTACCCGGCCGGGCGAGCGTTATATCGCCGGTGTTCCACCATCATGCAGGCATCCATCACCACGGCCAGCCCGGCCGCGCGGGCCTGAGCTGCGGCCGCTTCGTGCACAATGCCCGATTGCAGCCACACCGCCCGCGCCCCAATCTCAATAGCCTGGGCCACAAAGGGGGGCACCTGGTCGCTGCGCTGGAAGATGAGCACCAGGTCCACCGGTTCGGGCACGGCATACAGGTTGGGGTAGGCCGTTTCGCCCAGGGCGGTCGCCAGGTTGGGGTTGACGGGGATGATGCGGTAGCCGTGGCTTTGCAAGTAGGCGGGCACGTACCGGCCGGGGCGGCCCTCTTTGCCCGACAGGCCCACCACGGCAATTGTCTTGGTTTGGGCCAAAATCTGGGGAATGGGGTCCATCGCTTTGTCTATCCTTGGGTAAGCTGGTCAACCTGACCGGCGGTTGGCTCCGCTCAGCAGAACCAATCTTCGGTCAGGCGCGGGGGTGGGGGTTTCAACCCGGCCGGGGACGGCCAGGGGGGTGCAGGGCGGCCGGCCTGGGCATAGGCCAGCGCCTCGATGGCCTGGAACGCGGTCAGCGGGTCATCATCCGCCTGGGCTGTATAGCGGGCCACTGCCTGCTGTAGGGCGTCCATACCCGGATCGGGGTGAGTCCACTGGTAGGTGAAGTTGGCCGCATCGAGCGGACCGCACCAGCCGGCGGCATCGGGGTGGGCCAGCAGGGCGCTGTGCGGCGGCACCAACAGCCGGATAGAGAGCTGCACGGCCGGGACGTGGGCCACCAGGTCGCGGCCCCGAATCCAGGCCAGCAGCGCCAGGTAATCGTCACGAGTGGTCCAGGGGGTGAAGGGCACCCAGGTGGGCTGCACCGCCAACCCGGCCGCGTCTAGAATGGCCAGCGCCTCGTCCAGGTCGGCGGCGGTGTGCCCTTTGTCCAGCCGGGCCAGGATGGGGTCGCTCACCGCCTCAAAGGCAGACACCACGAAGGTGGCTCCCCATTGGCGCAGTTCGGGCAGCAGCGCGCGGTGCTGCAAAATGTGTTCCACTTTGGTGGTGAAATCGAAGGTCAGGTAGGGGAATTCGGCGTGCAGAGCCTGGGCCACGCGCCGGGCGTGCCCCGGCCCGTTAAGGAAGTCGGGGTCGCCAAAGGTGATGTGCCTGGCCCCGGCCGCGACCTGCTGGCGGATGTCGGCCAGTACGGTGGCGGCGGGCACGATGAAGAAGCGCCCCTGGTAGATGGGCACAATGGGGCAGTGGCGGCAGGTGTGGCGGCAGCCGCGGCTGGTCTCGGTGTACCCGGCCGGGACGCCCACGCCGCCGGCCACGTAATAAGCATAATGGGTCAGGTCGGGCAGGCTGGCGCGATCGGGCACGGGCAGGTGGGGGCGGGCCAGGTGGGGCTGGGCGAGCTGGCTGGCGGTGGTGACGCCGGGAACCCCGGCCGGGTCGTCGCCGGCGCGCAGGGCCTGGGCCAGGGCCAGCAGCGGCGCTTCCGCTTCGCCGCCAATCACGGCATCGGCCAGAGGGACCCGGCCGGGGCCATGCAGCAGGTAATCGGCGTTGAGCCAGGCATACAGCCCGTAGAAGACAATGGTGGCCTGGGGGTTGATGGCGCGTACTTGCTGCGCCGCGGCCACGCCCAGGCGCAGGGCGGTGTGCATGGGCACGGCAATGGCAACCAGGCTGGCCTGGGCCACCTCGGCCGGGTCGAGGGCGGTCACGGAGAGGTCGCGAGCGGTGGTGGGAAACCCGGCCGGGGAAAGCACAGCCAGCGGCCACGCCAGACTCAGCGGCTGGTGACCCAATTCATAACAGGCTAACAGCAAGACCGAAAAGCGCCTCATGGCTTTCTTGTATCCCGCTTACCATCTTTTGTCAACTTGTGGCATACTGTGACTCACTCACTTGGGTAACGCTTGCCGGTTCACCCGAGAATGGATTTGCCTGCCTACCGCCCTAACAGAACAATAACAACGGTAAGCATTGGGGAAAACGACGATGATATATTTCGTGATTCGCGTCCTGGTTAATGCATTGGCCCTGGCGGTGACCATCATCCTCTCGCCAGGATTAAGGGTACAGCCCCTGCTGCCTGGCGTTATCGACATCAGCAGCACCTATCTCCTGTTTGGCATCCTGTTCGGCGCAATCAACGCGCTCATTCGCCCGCTGGTGCTGCTCCTCACCGCGCGCCTGGTGGTGCGGACCATGGGCCTGTTTGCGGTGGTCATCAACGCCTTCCTCTTCTGGCTGCTAACCTGGAGTGCGCCCAGCGCCTTTGTCATTACATCACCACAGCTCTTGTGGATTGTGTTCAGCGGAACCGTAATGGCAGTGGTGGTGATCCTGATGGAGGCTTTCTTCGGCCTGGACAAGCCAGAATTCCACAGCCAGACCGAAACCCAATTCTACTGGCGGTGGGTGCGCTTGTTGTCCTCCGGCCGGCGCAATGCCATTGCCGAGAACCTGCGGGTGGTGCAAATCACCGACATCATCGGCCGTTACACTAAAGACATCGCCGTGGACATGACCCCCCTGGCCCATTTCCGCAGTTTCATGCAGGAGCTGCTTTTCCGCGATGTCGATCCGCTGCAAGAGCTAAGCCTGCCGGAAAAAGTGCGCTACATGCTGCAGGAATTAGGGCCAACTTTCGTCAAGTTTGGGCAGATCGTCAGCAGCCGGGCCGCCCAACTGCCGCCGGAATGGCTGGCCGAATTGGAGCGGCTGCAAAATAACGTTCCACCCTTTTCCTACGACATCGCGCACCGGATCATCATCCAGGAGCTGGGGGATGAACCGGAAAAGCTCTTTGCCATCTTTGAGCCGGAACCCTTTGCGGCAGCCTCCACCGCCCAGGTCCACCGCGCCACACTGCATGATGGCACCGCGGTGGTGGTCAAAATCCAACGTCCCAACATCGACGTCACGGTTAAGGCTGACCTGAATGTGATGCGTGACCTGACCAAAAGAATCCAGCGCCGGCAGGCATGGGCCCAGGAAATTGATTTGCGCGGCCTGGTGGATGAATTTGCCAATGGTATTTTGTATGAACTGAATTACCAGAACGAGGCGGCCAACGTACTCCTCCTCACCCGCAACATGGCGCAGTTCGACGGCATTCATGTGCCGCAGATTTACGCGGAGCTGTCTTCTTCTAAAGTGCTGACCATGGAGTTTATCGCGGGCGAGAAGATAAGTAATGTCGCGGCTATCGAAGCGGCAGGCATAGACAAGGGGGCGCTGGCGCGGGAATTTGTGCAGGCCATGACCAAGCAGGCGCTGTTTGATGGCTTTTTCCATGCCGACCCCCATCCCGGCAATGTGTTGGTGAACCTGGAAACGGGGCAGATTGGTTTTTTGGATATGGGGCTAATGGGTGAGTTGAACCGGGCGCAGCGCATGGCCCTGGCCGACCTGCTTGTTTCGATGCAGGAGAGCGATGGCTACAGCATGGGTAAGGCGGCGCTGCGACTGAGTAAACCACTCCCCGGCCGGGTTATCAACGAAGCCGACTTCCTGGAGCAAATGGACCGCTTCGGCCAGCGTTTCCTGGGCACGTCCAACGCCAACATCGCCTACAGCTTCAGCGCCCTGCAAGACGTTATGCGCCGTGCCGGTCTGCGCCTGGACCCAAACTTCACCCTGGCCTTCAAGACCCTCATGCAGGCCGACGAAATCATCCGCCGGCTTGTCCCCGAGATGGCCCTGTCACAGGTGGCGGTCGAAAGCAGCCTGGTTCTGGCGCGGGAACAGCTCACCAGTGATGCCCTGGCCAAGACCGTCCGCGTGCAAGTCTCTCGCAGTTCGCGCGAGGTACTCTACCGCATCCCGTCACTGGTCGAAGCCACCACCAAGTGGCTGGACCAATACGAAAAGGGCCGGCTGAGCGTACACATCGACACCAGCGATCTTTCCCGCGAAGTTACCAAACTAGACAAAGCCCTCACCAAAGGTCTGGAACGGCTTGTCCTGGGTTTGGTCCTGGCCGGTTGGATCGTTGGGGCGGCCATCGCCAGCACCATCGACGTTGAACTGATGGGCTTCCGCCTATCGGACCTGGCGTTTTACATGTTTGTGGCCGGGGCGCTGGTGGGCGCGTATGTGGTCATACGTGCGTTATGGCAGCAGCGAAACGAGGATGACGATCCCTATGCCTGAGATCCAATCCGGAGCAAGGGCGGGCAAGGCGTGTCCGCCTGGCCAGAATGATCGACCGCCTGCCGCGCAGGCACAATTTGGTTACTATTTGGCGTTGCTGGTAAGCATAGATAGCCGGAGAGACAGATGATACTGTTGGATTTGCTGCTAAATCTCCTTCTTGTGGTAGGTATGGTGAGCCTTGGCGGGGTGATCTTGCTGGCCGGGCGTCGCCTGCTTTGGGTAACGCTGGGCGTTGTCAGCACCGTGGCTGTGGCCAATCTGTTGGCGGTGCTGGTGGCCGGTGGCGATTCCGGGATAGAGCTAGTCACAAGCCAGCGCTGGTGGCTGGTGTTGGTGGCAGTCGCGGCCGGGGCTTTGGGCGTGTACCTGGGCCGCAACAAGCTGGATATCGCCGTGCTAGCCGTTGGCTTCATTGCCGGGGCCGATTTGTCCCTGTGGTTTTACAAGATCTGGTATCAGATCTCTACCAGGCAAGCACAATTATCGGACAATGCGGCAACGGTGTTGGGGTTAGGGGTGCTTTTCGTCGGCGGGCTGATCGGGATCTTCATCATACGCCAATATCGAGAAGAGACGCTGATCCTGATTGCCATGGCAGTGGGCGTAGACATGATAGGCCAGGCCTTGCGGCTAGACAGGAGCAGCGACTTAACCGCCGTGTTTGCGCTTAGCCTTAGCCTGCTTGGGGTGGTGGTGCAATACACAGCTTACCTGCGGGAGCAAAAGCGGACCCAGCCGCTGGCACCGCCGCCGCCGGTGATGATGGAGCCGCCCATCACAGAGCGTTATCCCTGACAACCCCGGCCGGGATGCGCCCCAACCTACACCCCCAGCCCCACCGCCTGGGCCAGAAATGTCGCCACAGGCAAGTTGGGCTATAATTGGGCGTGCATTGAGCATCATTAATCCTGTGTTTTTTGGGACCATATCATCATGCCCGTTTCGCAAACATCAGGCAGCACCAACGGATCCATTAAAGAAGCCACGCTGCCATCACCGCCACCCCCCCCGGTTACGGCCTGCCCCCACGTGGGGCTGGGGACAGACCCACGCACACACCTGGCCTTCCCGGCCGTGGGCAACTACTGCCACCACGTCAAGAACATTGCGCCGGTCAGCCTGGAACACCAGCAGCAGTACTGCCTGACCCAGGAACATGTTGCCTGCCCGGTGTGGCAGATGAAGAACCCCAAAACGCTGCCGGTCGAGCTGCAGGGCCCCCCGGCCGGGGACGGTCATTTACCCCGCTGGCTCCTTCTGCTCAGCCTGCTGCTGCTGTTGGCTACCGTAACCGCTGGGGTCATGTGGCGTTCTGGCCAGACGGCCGCCGGCGCTGCACTGCCCACGGCCACCATCGCTGTGCAAGAGACCAGCGCCGTCGAACCCACCCCGGCCGGGGCACTCATCATCTCCCCCACAGAAACCGCCACCGCCACCGCGACAGCCACCGAACTGCCGCCCACCGCCACCCCCAGCCCCAGCGAAACCCCAGCCCCCACCGCCACCCAGCCGGCGCCCACCCCCGTGCCGCCCTCCCCCACGCCGCTGCCTTTGCCCCAAATGATTGTCAACGTAGAGCGCCTGAACGTGCGCAGCGGGCCAGGGGCCGACTATCCCATTGTGGCGGCCATTGACCGGAACGTCCAGCTAGCCATTACCGGGCGCAGCAGCGCCGGAGATTGGTGGCAGGTCTGCTGCCTGGCCGATGGCCAGAGTGGCTGGGTCTTTGCCGAGTCGGTGCTAACGACCGGCGACCTGAACACAGTGCCGGTGATCGACGACGTTCAACCGCCGCCCACAACCACGCCCTAACCTTCAGTAGCTGTCAACTAACCATGGATTTTGCCAGGCAGCGCCAGCAGATGGTTCGCAAGCAGCTGGTGTCCCGGGGCATTTGGGACCAGGCTGTGCTAGATGCCTTTGAGGCGGTGCCGCGTCATCTATTTGTGGGCGAGGCCTACCAGGACATGGCCTATGCCGATACGCCGCTGCCCATCCCGGCCGGGCAGACCATCTCCCAACCCTACGTTGTCGCCTACATGCTGCAAGCCCTGCGCCTGCACCCCACCGACCGCGTGCTGGAAATAGGCACCGGTTCCGGCTATGCCGCCGCGCTCCTGGGGCACATGGTGCAGCAGGTCTACACCGTAGAACGGCACGCCGAACTGGTAACCTACGCCCGTCACAGCCTGGCCCAACTAGGCTGCGGCAACGTGCAGGTATGCCAGGGAGATGGCACACTGGGCTGGCCCGAACACGCTCCCTACCAGGCCATTGTGGTGGCCGCCAGCGGCCCCTCCGTGCCCGAACCGCTGCGCCAGCAGTTGGCCATTGACGGCCGGCTGGTAATGCCCATTGGCCGGCCCCATGGCCGCCAGCATCTCATCTGCCTCACCCGCCGCAGCGAAACCAGCTATGACGATGATGACCTGGGCGAAGTGCGTTTTGTGCCGCTCATTGGCCAGGAAGGCTGGTAACAACCTGCCTTGCTCCCCACAATCAGCCAGCCCCAATAAAAAACTTCCCCGGCGACCAGTATCACCGGGGAAGTGCATTCACACCGCCGGCCGGGGCCGGCTTGCTAGCGGCGCGCTCGCCAATAACTTGGGAGTTGCCAGCGTGGCCCAACCTTGCCAGTTGGACCACACCTCGCCGCAAATCGGGCCGCTGCCTAGCTTTCCGGGGCGGCAAAGAGCAAGATGGCCACGCCATCCGCATTGAACAAGGTCAGGACGCGGCCTTCAATCTGGAAACTGGCCACGTCATCCAGGGCTGCCAGGAACATGTTCTCTTGCAGCATCACCCCTTCGGGCGTATCGCAGCTTCTGAGCGTTGCCCCGGCCGGGCCTAGCGTCAGCTCACTCCCGTTCACCGTGTAGCTGGCAAAGTAATTGTTGCAGCCCGCGACGCCACCTACCTGCCCATCCTCACCAAACTGCATGGTGATCTCCGAGCCTTCCAGCGGGTCGATAGACGACTGCGCATCCATGAACGCCGCCAGCACCCAGGCGGTGCCAGTCAGCGGCAGCGCTTCTTCCGGCTGTGCCGCGGCGAAAGAAACCATCCGCACACCGTCAGCATTGTACATCTCCAGCGTATCGCCGGTAATCTCGTAGCTCACGGCCGACTGCAGGGCGGCCAGGTACTGCGTCTCCTGGTCCATCACCCCTTCCGGTTCACCGCAGAACATGCGGGTGGTGATGGCCAGGCCGAAGGTCACGTTGTTGCCGTCGACTTCGTAGCTGGCATTGTACTGGTTGCAACCGGCCGAGCCGCTAACTGAGCCATCGGCGAACTCAGCGGTGATTTCGCTGCCAATGAGCACGCTGACAAACCCGCCCTGACCGTTGTTGAAGCCGGTCAGCGTCCAGGTGGGGCCTTCCAGCGTGCCGGCGGGCATCACTTCAAAGGACAACATGCGCACACCATTTGCATCAAACAGTTCCAAAACGTCCCCCGTAATCTTGAAGCTGGTCGACGCAACCAGGGCTGCCAGGTAAGCCGTCTCCTGGTCCATGACCCCTTCCGGTTCGCTGCAGAACATCAATGTTGCGGCCGGCTGGCCGATGGTAATCTGGTCGGCCTGAATCTCGTAGGTGCCGCTGTAGGTGTTGCAGCCGGCGGAGCCGCTAACCTGCCCATTGCTAAACTGGGCGGTTATTTCGGCCTCTTCCAACACGCCAACAAAGGCCTCGCGACCGTTGTTGTAACCGGTCAGCCGCCAGGTCCCTTCTTCCAGGGAGACCGGCTGTATGGGTTGGAAGGTGACAACAACGCCGCCGTCGGCGTTGCTCAGGATGAGTTGGCCGGCGTCAAGCTTGTAGCTGGCGGTGCTTTGCAGCGCCGCCAGGAAGGCAGATTCCTGATCCATGAGTTCGGCCGGCTCGCAGAACATCTGCGTGGACCCGGCCGGGCCAATGGTCAGCGCGTCGCCATTCAATTCGTAGCCGGCGAAGTAGTTGTTGCAGCCGGCGGAACCAGTAACCTGGCCGGCGCTAAACTGGGCCGTCACCTGGCTGTCGGGCAAGGCATCCACCGTCTCGCCGTTCAGGTTCACGTAGCTAACCAGCCCCCAAAGGACCTCTTCCAGGGCGGCAACGGGCGTCGTGTCAGCTGGGGCAGCCCCGGCCGGGGTCTTGCTCAGCTCTTCCACCAGCGTATAACGAAACGCCGAAGCATCGGCCGGCGGATTTGGCACCGGGTCTACCTGCACCCGAATGATATACTCATACCCCTCTTCAAAGTTGAAGCCCTCAATGGTGCTGTAGAACAAGCTATATTCAGCATTGGGGTCCTCCCGCACCTGCAAACATTTCTGCGGGGCCACACCCTGGCAATCAACCAACGTCGGACCCACGTAGAAGGTCGTCACTTTGCTGGTGGGTGCGCCCGCATCCGTGCCCGCCGTTGTGCCGGCATCCGTGCCCGCTGTCGTCCCAGCCGCCGGCGTCTTGCTCACCTCTTCCACCAACACCCATCTGACTGATGAGGCATCGGCCGGCGGATTCTCCACCTGCTCCTCGCGCACAACCAGCTCGTATTCATACCCTTCTTCAAAGTTGAACCCTTCAATGGTATCGTAGAACAGGGTGTATTCGCCGTCGGGCGTCTCTTTAACCTGCAAACACTTTTGCGGCACAACACCCTGGCAGTCTACCAGTGTTGGGCTTACAAAAATCGTCTTCTCTGTCGACTCTTCATTACCACCACAAGCCACCAACACCACAGCAGCCAGCAGCGCCAACGATATTACAAAAGCCAATCTTTTCTTCATGGTTACTCCTCTCTAGATTGATGTTTGTCCAACAAGGCAGTCGCCTTGTCACAGCAGAAACGCCATCACATGTTTGGATGTTCCAATTCTAACTGTTAACTCATATTTTGTCAGTTTCCGCTGCTGCCTGGCCTTGACAGCCCCTTTTGAGGCGGCAAGGTGGCGATTAGGTCTGGCCATAGCCACCCGGCCGGGGAAACATCCCCCGGCCAACAAGAACAGGCAGCCCAGATAAGTGATAATCTGGCAGGATGCAGTAGAATAACCTCACTCGTGCCGCTTTAGCTTTATGAAGCCAAACCAATTAGCCCAGGAGATAGCCACGTCATTATGGACATAGGAACCGAAAAACCCAAACGTTCCCCCAAGCAAGTGGGGATGATCATCGGCCTGGTAATCGTGCTCATCCTATTCCTGGTGGTATTCGTCGATCTGCGGGTGGTGGTTGACACACTACGGCAGACAGATTGGCGACTGATTCCGCTGGCCGTCGCTTTTCTGCTGGCGGGCAACGTACTGCTCAGTGTCCGCCTGCGCTACCTGATGAACAACGAGCCCCCTCTGCTAACCACCTTTCAGGACGACAGCATCTGCTACATGCTCAACATCCTGATTCACATCCCCGCCCCAGCCACGCGGGTGGTAGCCATTAGCCGCAACACACCGGTCACAATGCCTCAGGTCACCTCAGCGGTGGTCGTCGAGCGTCTTTTGGAGCAGGTGATGCGGCTGACAGCCCTGGTCCTGAGCCTGGCCCTGCTAACAGCCGACCCCGCCAATGCCAGCGCATCCATTCTCAGAAGTGGCCTGACCATTGTGGTAGCAATCATCCTGATCCTGCTGCTGGTGCGTTATGGCGACCGGCTGGTCGATCTACTGGCTCCCCGGCTGGGGAAACTGCCCAGAGTAACCGAGGCGCAGGCACACGATCTGTTGACCCGCTTGCTCGGGGGTCTGGCGGTGGCGGCATCGCCGCGACAGCTCATCGTGGGCTTGCTGCTGTCTTTTGTCATGTGGTCGGCCTATTTTCTCTTTCAATATGTTTGCCTGCTGGCCCTGCATGTCCCCTTACCCACTATCGACCTGCTGGCCCTTTCCATGGCCGTGCTGGCCGTAGCGCCTCCTTCCGCGCCGGCGATGGCCGGCATTTATCATGGGGTCGTGATTGCCACGTTAAGCATCTCCAGCCTCATGGACCAGAGTACGATCACGGCGTATGCCATTTTGCTGCACGCCGTTCAGATGGGCGTGTGGGTGATTTTGGGCACCTGGAGTTCGCGCCAGGTTGATTTGCAGTTGGGCAAGCTGGTTGCCGCGGCCCGCCGCCCCCCGGCCGGGGCCGAACCCAACCACCCCTAGCGCCCACAACAGCCACAGGACAGACCATGCAACCATTCGACCTCACCACCCTCACCGGCTGGCTCACCGCCATCAACCAGTTGGCCAGCGGCGCATTGCGGCTGGAACCAGCCGCCTTCCAGGCCGCCCTCACCCAGCCCGGCGGCCAGAGCGTCACCATGGTCCTGCTGTTTCTGGCCGGTCTCTCGGCCACCGTGGGGCAAAGCGTGATCTTATTTGCCAACCGCGTCAGCCGCCGCCGCTTCGCCGTCTCCCTGGTCACCTTCGCCGCCATGCTGGTCTTCAGCGTCATCGTCTGGGTCGCATCCATCTGGCTACTGGCCAACCTGTTATTCGATCAGCAGCGCCCTTTCAACACAGTTCTAATCATCGTGGCCCTTTGCTACGCGCCGCTGCTCTACGGCTTCCTGGTTCTGCTGCCCTACCTGGGCAACATCCTGGCCGTTATTCTGCGCATCTGGATCTTCCTGGCCACCATTGCCGCCGTGGCCGCTGTCTACGAGTTCAACCTGTGGGCCGCAGCTGCCTGCTGCATCCTGGGCTGGCTGCTGTTGGAGCTGGCCTCGCGGCTGCCGCTGTTCCGGGTCGCCCGCATCCGCCAATGGTTGTGGCGGCTAAGCACCGGCCGGGCACAGTTGCACAGCCCCGACGAGCTGGCCGAGCAGTATGCCCGCCGCGCCGGGCAGCAAGACAACGACAGAACAGGGTAGGAGAATCCAACCATGAGCTTCATCTTTGAATCACTGTTTTGCCTGGTTGGCCTGGGGCTGTTCCTGGTCTTGGTCATGGCCCTGCTCTCCCCCCTGGAGGCGCTGGGCTGGTGGGCCGGCTGGTCGGCGCGAGACATTTCACCCAGCTCCCCGGCCGGGTCGCCAACCCTCCCCACCACCGGCCAACCCCAGCCCGGCAAGCATTACGTCATCTACCTCACCGCCATTGGCGGCATTTCCGCCGCCGACATCTCCGGCCGGGAGCGCAGCTTCCTGGCCAAACTCAGCGCCCTGGTCCCCGGCACCGTCATCGTAGACGACGTTTTCCCCTTCTCCGTCACCAACAATCCACTAAACGGCGAGCGGCCACTGGCCTGGTTGTGGCAGCGCATTCACAACAGCCGCATGCGCGGGCGAGGGGCGCTCATCTCAGGCCTGATCTTTGTGCGCAACCTGCTCCAGGTGGCCGTCTCCGCCGATCCCCGCTACGGCCCCATCTACAACGTGGGTGTGGCCCGCGAGCTGGCCAAAAGCTTACTGGCCCATGGCTACCCGGCCGGGAGCGGGCAGCCGATCACCATCATGGGCTGGAGCGGCGGCGGGCAAATCTCGGTCGGCACCGCCCGCTACCTGCACCAGGCATTCGCCGCGCCCATCACCGTTATCTCCATCGGCGGAGTCATCGCCGACGAACCCGGCATCGCCGATGTGGCCCACCTTTACCACCTAAACGGCTCCCGCGACCCCGCACCCCACCTCATTGGCCTGCTGTGGCCCGGCCGGTGGCCGCTGCTGCGCTACTCTGCCTGGAACCGCGCCATACAGGCTGGCCGCATCACCAATATCGACACCGGCCCCATGAAACACACCGGCCGGGAAGATTACTTCGACCGCAAGAGTACCTTGCCCGATGGTCAGACCTACGCAGACCGGACGGTGAGCATCATTGCCGGCATCATCGCCGGCGAGGCCGCCCATGGAACAGGCTCCTTACTACCAGAAACTACTTGAGGCATTTGCCCAGCCCGGTTGTGCCCTTTGCCGCCTGGGGAATGACGCCGCCGATCGTTACCTGGACGCGACCCTATGGGAGCTGGTAAACGATTTCAAGCTGCGCGCCGAGCTAAACCAGGCCCGCGGCTACTGCCAGATTCATGGCTGGATGCTGGTGCGCTCCGGTGGCGCCATCGGCACCACCATTCTCATGCAGGGGGTCACCAAGACGCTGCTCGATGTGCTGGCCGGCAGCCCGCTAACCGCCATGCCCAATTCCACCTGGCAAAGCCTGCTGCGCAGCCTGGACAGCCGCCGCCCCCAGGCCGCCACGGCCAACCTGGTCAGCGAGCTGTCGCCGCAAGCCCCCTGCCCGGTCTGCGTGCAGGTGGCCGAGGTGGAGCGGCTGGCCATCGCCAGCCTGTTAGCCCATCTCACCGGCCGGGATGCCCTGGTCGACGCCTACACCACCTCGGCCGGATTGTGCCTGCCCCACTTCCGGCAAACGTTGGCCGCCGCCCCGGCCGGGACGGCGCTAGAAACCCTGCTCACCGCCCAACAAGCCATCTGGCAGCAACTACACGCCGAACTAACCGAATTCATCCGCAAGAACGATTACAATGTGAAGGAAGAGACGTATGGGGCAGAGGAAGATGCCTGGCTGCGGGCTTTGGCGGCGGTTTGTGGCACCCGGCCGGGGGGTGATTCCGGCCGCCAGGGACTAACCCAATCCCGCCGCTAACACAAAACAGCACCGGCCAGCCACCCCTCTACAGCAGCGGCAGCAGTCGCCATGGCTAAACACACCCTCGCCCCCCAACCGCTGCAAATTGGACAACCAATACCCTCTAGCTATAATCAACCGGAGTGCCTGAAACATAGCAAAGACTCTCGCCGGGCAATCCCAAAGCGTCGCGGCAATCTGGCATCAGGCGCGCGAACTAAGATTTAGGCAATTGGTGCGGGGCTGTTTTGCTCCACCCTTCCCCAACCTAGGAAGCCGAACCGCCCGTTACCCCGCCGCCGAGCAAGTGCCAGTCAATGTGGGTCCAAAGCCATATGAAGTTTCTGTAAGGAGAGAAAGATAAGATGAAGATGAGAAGATCCGTCCTGATAATCCTGGCGCTCATGGTGGCCATCCTGGTCGCCTGCTCCCGCCAGGACCCCACCCCCACGCCGGTACCGCCCACCAAAGCCCCCACCGCCGTGCCGCTGCCCACCAACACAGTCGCCCCCCCGGCCACAGAAACGCCCCCCGGTGATCAGGCCTGGGCGCGCATCCAGGCCAACGGCCGGATGATTGTCGGCACCGCCGCCGATTACCCGCCCTTCGAATACTACACCAGCAGCTTCCTGCTCGACGGCTTCGACATCGCCCTGATGCGCGCCATTGGCGAAAAGATGGGCGTTCAGGTTGAATTCCGCGACATCGCCTTCGACGGCCTGGGCGGCGCCCTCCAGGTCGACCAGATCGACGCGGCGATCTCCGCCATCTCGGCCAACACCGACCGCGCCGAGCTTGTCGATTTCAGCAACATCTACCTCATCACCGAAGACGCCGTCATAGCCGCCAACGACGCCCCCTACACCATCACCGACATCACCGACCTGGCCGAATTTCGCGTCGGCGTCCAGCGCCTATCCGTCTATGAAGATTGGCTGCGCGACAACCTGGTGGACGAAGAGCTGATGGAGCCAACCAACCTGTTCGTCTACCAAAATGCCAACGAAATCCAAACCGCGCTCACAGAAGGCGAAATTGACCTGGCCGTGGTAGACCGGCCGGTCGCTGAAGTCGCCGCCCAGGCCGGAGACTACAAGATCATCGGCCAGGGACTCTACCCGCAACGCCTGGCCATCGCCATGAAACAAGACTCGCCCACCCTGCAGGCCGAGATCAACCGCGTTCTCAGTGAATTGCAGCTAGATGGCACAGTTGCCCAACTCGCCCTACAGCACCTGACCATTGAGCGCTTGCCACCCATTACCGATCCCACCCCGCCCACCGGTGACGGCGGCGACAACGTCGCCTGTATCGACGCCATGCAGTTTGTCAACGATGTCAACCTGGATGATGACAACATGCGGAACCCGCCGCAAATATCCCCCGGCGTCGTCTTCGAGAAGATCTGGCGGCTGCGCAACGTGGGCACCTGCACCTGGACAGCCGCCTACACCGCCCAATTCGTGGGCGGCAACAACGGCCTGGCCCGCATGGGCGGCCTCCCCACCAACCTGGTCGGCGAAGTCCGGCCGGGGCAGGAATATGACCTGACCGTGCGCCTGGTTTCGCCGCTGTTCCCCGGCGTCTATCAGGGCTTCTGGCAATTGTTCAACGCCAGCAACGTCGGCTTCGGCGAACGCTTCTGGGTAGGCATCACCGTTCCCGGTTCGCCCACCCCCACCCCGCTGCCCACCGCCACCCCCTCGCCCGACATCAACTTCACCGCCGACCGCACCACCATCAACCAGGGTGAATGCGCCACCCTGAGCTGGCGGGTACAGAACGTCCGGGCCGTCTTCCTGTATCCGCAAGGCGAACCCTGGGACAGATACCCGGTCGTAGGCGAAGGCACCCGCACCGTCTGCCCTACCACCACCACCACCTATGAACTGCGCGTGGTCCGCCTGGACAACAGCGTCGAAATCCGCCAGATCCGCATCCAGGTCAACCAAACCATCGGCGCGCCAACCATCCGCCGCTTCACCGTCGATCCCCCTTACCAAATCTTCACCGGGCAGTGCGTCACGGTTCAATGGATTGTGGAAGGGGCGGTAGACCGGGTGCGGATCACCCGCAACAACGACGTGCTGCAAGATGGCTCCCCCTTCAGCGGCTCACGCCAGGACTGCCCACCCGGCACCGGCGAACAGGCCTACAACCTGGAAGCGATTGGCCCTGGTGGCACCAGCCGGCAGCAGGTATTCATCCAGGTCATCCAGCCCACGGCTGAACCGCCCACGCCCACCCCAGTTCCACCGAACCCGCCGCCGGTCATCCTAAGCTTCAGCGTTTCGCCCGGCCAGGTCCAGGTTGGCCAATGTGTCAGCATTTACTGGCGAGTTAGCGGCGGCGTAAGCTGGGTACAGATTATGCGGGATGGCAACGTGGTGCTAGATGGCGCCCCGCTGAATGGCCAGACAAGCGACTGCCCGGCCGCGCCCGGCACCATCACCTACCGGGTGGAAGCGCGCAACAATTCGGGCGACGTGGCCGCCCAGAACGCGGCGATCACCGTGACCCAAAGCACGCCGCAGAATCCGCTGGCCAATTCCAACTGGTCGCTGGCCACGCTGTATGTGAACCAACTGCCGGTGCCCGACACAACCGTGACGGCCTACTTCAGCGCCGACGGGGCTATCAGTGGCAATGCCAGTTGCAACACTTACAACGGCCGCTATACCGTGGATGGCAGTTCGCTGGTCTTCACGCCGCTGATCACCACGGGGCTGACCTGTGGTGATGCGGCCAACCAGCAAGAGGCCGCCTTCCTGGCGGCCATGGCCTCGGTGCAGTCGTTTGAGATTGCCGGCAATCAGTTGATCCTGCGCGACGAGGATGGCGCCGAAGTGGCGCGCTTCACGCGCATCGACCGTTAACGCTAACGCTATTGGAGAGCTAGAGGGGTTCCGATACGCCCTCTAGCTCTCCCCTTTCCTCAGAACCCCAGGCCCCAGGTGTATTCCAGGTTGCCGTAACCTGGCCCGGCGCTGCCCTCGTCGAAGGGTTGGCCGGCCACCCGGCCGGAGACCCCCACCATCCGGAAGAGATATTCATTGTAGTCGAAATGGGTGCGCAGCCGGCCGCGCAGCACCTGCCGATCCATGAAAAAGCGGGCGTGGGCGTGTGGCTCGGCCCGGAACTGGATGAAATCACCCGCTTTATTGGCAGCGCGGATGGCGAAGTGCGGATAGGGGCCGGCGTTGAAATCGGGCCGCACCGCCACCCGGTCTACACGCAGCCAGTCGTCCCACCCCGGCCGGTAGAGGAACGCTCCGGGCAGCACCGGCAGCGTCGCTTTCTCCAGGCCGCTGCGGTAGAAGGCGTGCTTGCGCCGCAAGGCTTGCAGACCGGCGTAGGGTACGTAGGCGGAGAAGAGGGTGCCATCGGGCAGCAGCGCCCAGACCCATTTCCAGGGGAAGGCGGGCACGTTGAGACAAACGCGCTGGAAGTAGCCAATGCCGGTGAGGGTTTCGGTCCCGGCCGGGGAGGTGAACTCGCCGGCAAAATGCACGTAGCGCCAGGCCACAAAATGGGTGCCGCCCAACGGCGTGTGGATATTTATCGCCTCGTGGGGCGCGGTCACCCGTGAATCCAGGTCGCCCCAGGTGCGGAAACGGGCCTCCCCCCGCTCTCCCCGGAAATGCGCTTCCAGGGCCAGGGGATCATCGGCGGCCACGCGAATCTCCGCGCCGTGCGGTTCCCGGCCGGGGGCATCGGCCCACGCCGTCAGATACCCCTCCGTCGACAGCGTCGCCGGCGCCAGTTGGTGAACAACGTCTTCGTGCAGTTGCACCCCGTCATGAATCCAACCCACGGCCACCGTGTTAAAGCGGTCCAGGCCGTTCGCCAGGGGCCGCCGCAGGTCCATGCCCTGATGAGAAATGCCGGCAATATTTACCTGCGACCCCACCGACGCGGCGAGCGTAAACATCATCTGCCGGGGGCCGTAGCCCGCACCTTGTTTAGGAAAAAGAAGAAAAAACCACCAGGTAGAAGAACGGGGATTCTGCTGTTGGGGCATCTGGCTCCATATCTGGTTGAAAACGCGTTGGTGTTCAGGTTGTATATTTCGTCTTGTCATCTGCGATTAGATTGCCTCATTGGTTCTGGTTGACGAACCGGCCGGGATTTTTTGTCCCCGGCCGGGGCAGCATCTGCCAGCGTCCCCGCCCCGGCCATCCAATCCTTAAAGAGGTAATAGACAGCCTCTGCCCCCACCAAACTACCGTCCGGCGCGGGCAACCCGGCCGGGAACAGAATAAACGCCCGCGTCTGATCCCCGCCCAACCCGCCATGCGAGCCAATCAACTCCTCAAACGCCGCCACCTCATTACGCTGCGGATCATAAAAACCGTTCACGTAAATATCCGGCGCCGCCTGAAAGCCAGCCGCCCGGCGCAGGTGCACCGCCGCATTCGGGCCAAAGGGCGCCAGCGGATTCTCCCCCACCACGCGCTCCTCCGTCAGGTAACAAACCCCGTGCGCCCCCAGCGCCATCGGCCCATGCACCGCCGAATACACCAGCAAAAAGCCAATCCCCTCATGCTCCGTCAACCCCGCCAGCAAGCCCGGGAAATACACCTCAATCTCCTCCAGCGTCAGCCGTTCCGGCCAATCCTTGAAATAGATCAGCCCCAGGTTGCCCGAAGCCAACACCAGCACCCGCCCTTCCTCCGCCGCGCCGGCCGCCGCCGAACGCCGCCGCTCATGTTCCGGTCCCAGCACCACATCCCCGTCAAACGTCCGGCGGCGCATTGCTCGCCGCAGCGGCCGGGCCAGCGCATGGTGCTCATTGCGGATCGCCTCAGTCAAAAACACATTCAGGTGCCCCCAGCCCTCATCCGTAGCCATCTGGGCCTGCACCTGGTACTCCGCACTGGTCAGCGCATCCACCAGCTCGCGCAGCGTCAGCCGGTAGCGCTGCTTAAACGTCGCCCCACCACTCTGCCCGTGGTCCGATAATAGCACCAGGTGGTAGGGGCGCGAAGCGTGCCGCACGGCACTCTGCAAACGGGGCAACTGCTGGTCCAGCTTGCGCAGCACATCAAACGCATCGGGCGACGTTACCCCGGAATGGTGGGCCACCTCATCATACCCCACAAAGGTGGCGTATGCCGCCGGCACACCGGAAAAAACGTCCCCAATCAACGTGTACATATTCAGTTCGCGCATGATCACCGTCATCGACGCGCGCAGCAGCGGATAGGCCCCACCCCGTTTTTCGGCCCCCAGGCATGGCTGCACATGGTGCCGCCGCGCCTGCCAAAACTGCACCTTCTCCAGCACGATTTCCCACAAAAACAGCAGCACGGTGCGCGACACGTTGTAAGGGTGCATGAAGTAAGCGTAGAATTCGCCGGTGTGCAGCCGGGCAAAATCGGCCAGGACGCTGGCCGTAGCCATCACCCGCGACGCGTCGCCAGAGAAGAGATTGCCCCGGCTAACGCCGCCGTTGGCCAGCAGCCCGTTGCCGTCCGAGATTTGCGCCTCTAGTTCAGCCACCATGGCCGGGCTGTTGGTGGTCACAATCCGGCCGGTCTCTTTTTCATACCAGCGAAATCCGGGGATGTTGTCGTTGTTGCCGTGCAGGATCCCCGCCTGGCTGGCCGAGGTCTGCGACGAGAGGTCAGTCTCCCACTCCAACAGTTGGTAGCCATCGCGGGCCAGCCAGCCGGCCAGGTTGGGCATGTAGCCCCGGCGCAGCGCCTGGTCTAGCACCGGCCGGGCCAGGCCATCAATTTCCAGGAAGAGAAAACCGGGGATAGCGGTTCGTCCCGGCCGGGAGCTTTGCGCCACCCGCCGGATCACATTACGATAATACGCATTCTCATCGTCAATCGTCAGCAAACTACTCGTGACCGCGTTCACCGCCGTCATCCCCAACGTCACCAAAATCCCCACCGCAATCCCCGCCACATCAAACCCCGGCACAAACGTCCCCGCCAGGTCCACCAGCAGCCCATTCAGCACCAGCGAAAACAACCCCAACGTCAACACCGTAAACGGCAGCGTCACATAGCTCATAATCGGCCACAAGAACGCATTCAGCAGCCCAATCACCGCCACCGCCGCCACCGCCGCCGCCAGGCTGTCAATCTGCAAGCCCGGCAAAAACAGGTCCATCACCAGCAGCGCCATTACCTGGATCACCCAAACAACCAGGACACGGACCACCGGATGTCTTGTGTGGGTCTTCAGGGGGGCATACATAGATCAGGCTACCTTTACAGTCAGGTTGTTCGCCAGGAACAAACCCATTCAAAGCAGTCTCACCACCAGTCAGGGGCAGGATGGCGACCAAACGACCCCTATAGCAAAATTATAAACGGCCATTACACTTACAGTTGTATCCGATTTACCATTGCCTGTCACTGCCCGGTGGGCAAAAACGTCACCGTCTCCCTGGCCCGCTGGAAATCGGCCCGGTTTAGTGCTATGCTGTGAGCAGTCGTTGCATGCCCCCGGCGGTACCCGGCCGGGCCCGGCCGGGGTGCACCCATTATTGAAACAACAGGAAGGAACACCCCATGAAACACCTTCTACTACTACTCATGCTCATGGCCCTGGCCGGCCTGGCCTGCGGCATCGGCTCCGGCACCCCCACCCCCAACCCAACCATAACGCCTGCGGCCACACTCCCCCCCACCGCAACCCCCTCCCCCATCCCCAGCGAAACACCAACCCCCACGGAAACGGCCACCCCCACGGCCACGGCCACCGCCACCGCCACGCCAACCCCCAGCCCCACGGCCACCGCCACCGTCACCAGCGGCGGCGATACCGGCGGCAGCGTACCCACCATTCCACCCATCGTCAACACCATCATCCCCCCCATCCCCACCATCCCACAGATCCCGCCCATCCCCACCATCCCCGGTCTGCCCATTCCGCCCATCCCGCCCATTCCGCCCATCCCAGGTTTGCCGTAGTAACCGCTCATCCTAGACCTGGCGCGGTTGGCCCAATCCACGAGCCTGGACCAACCTGAAAACCTACAACAGCTCCGCCAGCGTGGGCACCAGGGCCGGCCATTGGCCGCTTGCCTGCCACGTCTGGACCTGCAGCGCCACAAAGTGGGCCAGCTCGTGGTAATCTGGCTCCGGCAGCGCCGGGAAATGGGCAAACTTCTGCTGCAGCGCCGCCAGACAGCTAAGATACAACATCTGCGGGTCCACGTTGGCCAGTTGGTGTTGGAAGGCAAACGGCTCACGGCTGGCCCAGGCCGCCCGCCGGCGGGCCAGCAGCACCTCCACTTCGGCCGTGAACAGCGCCGGCAGCGTTTGCGGCGCAGCCAGGTCAAAGATGGGGGCCGGCGACGTCAGTGTACAGCGCGTCTGCGCCTCGTCAGACACAATGGCCAGCTCGCCGCCAAAGGTGAAAGCCTCCACCATTTTGCCCAGGCGATCATGCAGAACCACCCGGCCGGGGCAAACCCGAAACGCATTCCCCATCATCCAGGGGTGATGAATACGCAGCAGCCGCAGGCTGTTGTTCTCCACCACAGGCACCTGCATATACTCCGGGTCAAAATGGCGGTAGGTTGGCAGCGGGTGCATCACCACATCCAGCTGGGGATGGCAGGCACAGTCGTGGTCCCCGGCCGGGTGAAAATAGTAGCCCAAATCTGGCATCTGCTCACTCATCAGTCACACTCCTCTACAAAAACGGCGCATTATACGCCTAACAACATTATACGCCTTTTCGCCGCCCGGCAGACAAACTGCCCGGCCCACCCCGGCCGGGGCGCGCCACCTCCCACCATTTGACGCAGCGCCATATTTTGATAAGCTACGGGCAGCTTCTTGGCAACAAGAACGCCGGTGGCGTCTTGACCCCACCACAAAAGAATCACACACCTGGGCCAGGACGCCCCCTACATGATGCTAACCATTCATGTTGCGGGGCGTTTTTCGTTGGCCCCGGCCGGGGCACACCACCAACCATCGCCCCCACACCCACTACAGGAGGTTTCCCATAGCCATCCCGGCCCCGGCCGGGACAAAACAAACACCAACACAAGCCACAAGCCACAAAAACGTGTACACTCCCGCCCACACCAGGACACACCCCCACCCACAAAAAATACGCCATCCGCGTACCATCCTTAGGAGACAAAACAAATGAGTGGTAACTCAGCCCGTCTACAAGCCATTGCCGCCATCACCAACTACAAACCGCTGGAACCCCGGCTAAACTTCGCCAAAATCGCCACCGGCGACCTCTTCAACGCCAACGTCTTCAGCCCCGCCATCATGAAAAAGCGGCTGCCCAAGTGGGTCTACAAATCCCTCATGCGCACCATCGAAAACGGCGACGCCCTGGACACCTCCCTGGCCGACATCGTCGCCACCGCCATGAAAGATTGGGCCATCGAAAAAGGCGCCACCCACTACGCCCACGTCTTCTACCCCCTCACCGAACTCACCGCCGAAAAGCACGACAGCTTCCTAACCCCCAGCAGCGACGGCACCGCCATCGCCGAATTCACCGGCGCCCAACTCATCCAGGGCGAGCCAGACGGCTCCAGCTTCCCCACCGGCGGCATCCGCCCCACCTTCGAAGCCCGCGGCTACACCGCCTGGGACGTCACCAGCCCCGCCTACATCCTGGAAAACCCCAACGGCACCATCCTGTGCATCCCCACCGCCTTCGTCTCCTGGACCGGCGAAGCGCTGGACAAGAAAACACCCGTGCTGCGCTCCATGAAAGCCCTAAACACCCACGCCCAGCGCATCCTGAAACTGTTCGGCCACGAAAACAGCGCCATGGTCGTGCCCACCGCCGGCGCCGAACAAGAATACTTCCTCATCGACAGCAACTTCTACTACGCCCGGCCGGACCTCATCAACGCCGAGCGCACCCTCTTCGGCGCCAAACCACCCAAAGGGCAAGAATTCGACGACCACTACTTCGGCGCCATCCCCGAACGCGTGCTGGGACTCATGCTAGAAGTAGAGCGCGAACTATTCAAGCTGGGCGTGCCCGTCAAAACCCGCCACAACGAAGTCGCCCCCAGCCAATACGAAGTCGCCCCCGTCTTCGAAAACGCCAACGTCGCCACCGACCACCAGCAGTTGCTCATGCTCACCCTCAAACGGCTGGCCCCCAAATATGGCATGGTCTGCCTCACCCACGAGAAACCCTTCGCCGGCGTCAACGGCTCCGGCAAACACGTCAACTACTCCCTGGGCAACAGCACCCAAGGCAACCTGCTAGACCCCGGAGATACGCCACACGCCAACGCCCAATTCCTCGTCTTCTGCGCCGCCGTCATTCGCGCCGTCAGCAGCCACGCCCGCCTGCTGCGCGCCAGCATCGCCTCAGCCGGCAACGACCACCGCCTGGGGGCCAACGAAGCGCCACCGGCCATCATCTCCATCTTCCTGGGCGACCAGCTCACCGACGTCTTCGAGCAGATTAAGCACGGCGAGGCAACCTCCTCCCGGCAAAGCGGCACACTAACCATCGGCGTCGACACCCTGCCACCGCTGCCCAAGCACTCCGGCGACCGCAACCGCACCAGCCCCTTCGCCTTCACCGGCAACAAGTTCGAATTCCGCGCCGTAGGTGCCAACCAATCCATCGCCGGCCCGCTCATGGTCCTAAACACCATCCTGGCCGAAGCGCTGGACGAAATGGCCACCCGCCTGGAAGCCGCCGTAGCCGAAGACCCGGCCGGGTTACACCAGGCCATCCAAACCCTCCTCCAGGAAACCATCACCAACCACGAAGCCATCATCTTCAACGGCGACGGCTACTCCGCCGAGTGGCACCACGAAGCCGAATTCACCCGCGGCCTGCCAAACCTGCGCACCTCCGTCGAGGCCCTGCCCGAGCTGGCCACGCCCGAAACCATCGCCCTGTTTGAAAAATATGGCGTCATGACCCCCCGCGAAACCACCAGCCGGCTGGAAGTAAAACTGGAGCAGTACGTAAACAGCATCCACGCCGAAGCCAGGCTGGTAGTAGAAATGGCCCGCACAACCATCTACCCGGCCGGGATGCGCTACCAGGGCGAACTGGCCGCCACCGCCGCCAGCATGCAAGCCATCGGCCTCCCCTTCGACCGCACCATCCTGGACAAAGTTTCCCAACTCCTCAGCGGCCTACAACACAGCATCACCACCCTGGAAGCACTGCTGACGCACAACGCAGACAGCCTCCCGGCCGAAGCCAGCCACTGCGGCAAAGAAATCCTCCCCGCCATGGGCCAGGTGCGCCACGACGCCGACGAGCTAGAAAACATCATCGCCGACGACCTGTGGCCCCTGCCCACCTACCAGGAAATGCTCTTCATCAAATAACCAATACAACCCTACAGACCTGACAGGTTTTACCAGAAGCCAGGCCAACCAATTGTCCTAAAAAACCTGTCAGGTCTTGGGCCTGCCCCCATCCCCGATGTCCCAACCCTCCACTCGCCCCCAGGCCATCGCCGCCCTGCGCCAGATCGCCCGCGCCCTCAGCACCGCCGGGGACGTCGACACCCTCCTAGACCTCATCGCCCGCAAAACCACCGAGGTCATGCACGTCGACTCCTGCTCCATCTACCTGCTCGACCCCGACCAGCAAACCCTGCGCCTGCGCGGCACCACCGGCCTCGACCACCACATCCTGGGCATCGCCACCCTCAAAGTAGGCGAAGGCATGACCGGCTACGCCGTGCGCCAAAACCAGCCCATCCACGCCGCCGACGCGCCGCGCAGCCCCCACTTCAAATGGGTCGAAGGCTCCGCCGAAGCGGCCTTCAAATCGCTGCTGGCCGTGCCCATGCTCATCAACGACCGCCCCATCGGCGCGCTCAACGTACAAACCATCGCCTCCCACAATTACACCCCGGACGAGGTAGAAATCCTGGCTCTCATCGGCGACCTGGCCGCCGGGGCACTGGCTAAAGCACAACTACACGATCAGCAGCAGCGCCAGATTGCCGAGCTGCAAGCCCTGGCCCAGGTTAGCGAAGTGGTCACCTCGCCGCAGTACCTGGATGACATCCTGGATGTGGTCACCGCCATGGCCGCCCGCGTCATGAGCGCCGCCGTCTGCGCCATCTTCCTGCTCAACGAGGCCGGCACCCACCTGGAACTGCGCTCGGCCAAGCGGACCACCAGCGTCTACCGCCACCGCCCCCCCCTACCTCTGGGCAGCGGCGTGGTGGGCCGCGTGGCCCTCACCGGCCAGCCCATCTACGTCCGCGATGTACGCCAGGACCCGGCCTACCTCAGCGGCGAACTGGCCCGCCACGAAGGGCTGGTCTCGCTGCTGGCCGTGCCCCTTAGCGTGCGCGAACAAGTTATCGGCGTGATGAACTGCTACACCGCCGCCGTGCGCGAGTTCACCCCAGAGCAAGAGGCGATGTTCCTGACCCTGGCCAACCAAACGGCGCTGGCCATAGAAAATGCGCGCCTGGTCACCAACGCGGCCATCGTGCGCGAGATGAACCACCGCATCAAGAACAACTTGCAGACGGTGGCCATGCTCATGCAAATTCAACTGGCCGACGCCGACCACCTGAATGCCCGCCAGGTGCTGGAGATGAGCATCCACCGCGTGCACAGCATCGCCGCCGTGCACGATGTGTTGTCGGAGCGGGGCTTTCACCTGGTGGATTTGAAGGAGGTCTTGCAGCGGCTGGCCCACATGACCATGGCCAGCCTCACCACCCCCCACCGGCCGGTCACCATCACCATCACCGGCGAAACGGTCATGCTCCCCGGCCGGGTCGCCACCAACCTCGCCCTGGTCGTCAATGAACTGGTGCAAAACGCCCTCGACCACGCCTTCCCCGGCCGGGAAGCCGGCCGCATCACCATCACCCTGGGCCAGGCCCCCAACACCCTGGTGCTGGTCGTGCACGACGATGGCGTAGGCCTCCCGGCCGGGTACCGCCCCGGCCTGGGCACCGAAATCGTCACCACCCTCATCCACGACGAACTGCAAGGCAAACTGGCCTACATCCCCGCCCCGGCCGGGACCACCGTCCACATCCGCATCCCCCGCCACCGCTAAACCAGCCATGCACATCCTCATCGCCGACGACGAACCAATCATCCGCATGGGCCTGCGGGCCATGCTGCAAGAGATGGGCCACACCGTCACCGCCGCCAACGACGGCCGCGAAGCACTCCAACAGCTCCGCCGCCACACCTTCGACCTCGTCATCCTCGACGTCAAAATGCCCTACACCGACGGCCTGCAAGCCGCCCAAACCATCAGCCGCACCACCCCCCTGCCCATCCTCCTGCTCACCGCCTTCAGCGAAGCCGACCTCATCGAGCGCGCCGCCAATCTGCCCATCCACGGCTACCTGGTCAAACCCATCCGGCCCGACCAGCTCGCCGCGGCCATGGCCATCGCCGTCCGCCGCTTCGCCGACACCCAGGCCCTGCAGCAGCAAACCGCCGAACTCAGCCAGAAGCTGGCCGCGCGCCAGCTCATCGACCAGGCCAAACAACAGCTCATGGCCAGCGGCCTGAGCGAAGAAGAAGCCTACCGCACCATCCAGCAGCGCGCGCGCCACAGCCGCCAGAGCATGGAGCAGGTCGCCCAAGAAATCCTGAAACAAACCCGCTAGCTAGCAGCTCACCCCTTCTCAGTGGCCGGGCATACGGGGGTGACAGATGGGAACGGCCATTTTGCCCAATGGCCTGACGGCAGAGGTTGGCCCGGCCGGGGTGAGTGAAAGGCGAGGGGCGGTGGTGATGGTACGACCGTAGGGTGGTTGAGGGGAAACGGCCGCAGAATCTGGAGATTCCACGGCCGTTTCTCTGTTGAAGTAGGGAAATCGGGTTGTCCAGGATACGGCCGTGAAAATCATTCTAAAGTGCAGTCTAAAAGCACATGGTAAATGGAAAGTATAGTATCTGCGCTACTGCGATTGTGTTTACTGCACCATTCAAAAGGGAATTCATCAATCACCGCCACATCTTCTTGTGAAAGCAGTCGCAATGGGACGTTCCGTCGGTTTATGGATCGCTTCAAACGTTCTTGCCAGATTTCTACAGAATCGCTCAATACATAAGCAATCATACCGACTTCTGGATACTCTGCGGTATAGTCGGCATATTCACCTTCAAGAAATCGCTCCATACCTTCTGAACCAACATAGTAACCAGTACGCTGGTGTCTTTTGCTATAGTTCTGGGGCTTCGCCTCAAAGATATACTTTGGTCGCCCTTTCCTAGTCACAAACTTCACGAGTAAATCCGTTTTACGTCTGTCCTTTCCTAGACGTTTTCCGATAGAAATAGGCGACTCGTTAAAAATCTCGTAATTGCAACACCATGGAGTAGGTTCGAGCAGCAAAATATCCTCAATGGCTTTTGCCAATAAACCAGTAATCTTCTCCTCATCATCTTGACGAGTCGCTCTGAGTTCCGACTTGATTGCTTTATGCCCCCAGGCGATTAGAAGATGGGCATGCATTCTAAATATGGGCCAATAGGCATTGGAGATAACTGGGCTAGGCTGGCTCTGCTTCACGATGGCCCCATTGTTCGATAAGCGATGATCCGATGATGTCGCCAGCGTCATTGAGCGCCTGGGCATAAGTCCAGTCAATTAAACGAGGTGACTTGTAAATATAAACACGCGGTCCATCAAACAGGCGTAACCCGCGCTGCACATAAACCCATTGACTGACCTGCTCGCGTAAACTGTCGCTAAGTTCAGCAAGTAAATCAGCCATCGTAATGCTACCGGGTTGAATATCATCCCGATTTACAGGGGCCAGGCTGTTTGTGAGTTCTACTACACACTCAATCAGTTCATCAGAGCAGATGATAGAAACCCGGTGATAAACCATGCCCATAGCGAAATCATTGAGCGAGCCTTGTAAAGCGTGGGCATAAAAGAATAACTCATCAGGAGAAGGGAAGCGGATTAAATTTTCTGTTTCGGCCGGTTTATCGAGTGGTAGGCGATATTGTATAAAATCGGCAACCAATAACTGAATGTCGTGCGGAATATTGAGAATGTTAAAAACAGTCTCGTCAATCTTAGTCTGCAATTCTAAATACAATTCCCGGACAAACTGGTCATACGCTCGTTTCTCGGTTGTGTTTAGTTTTTTAGGCAAACCACCAGGGCTGGCTTCTATGTCAAATTCATTATCACCGGATAACTGTAAGTGCTTTTGTGTATTCTGGCGTATGCCTGACACAAAAGCCACGATTTTCTCCTTTTCGAGGTCTACGACTTCCCGATGAAGAGCAGCCAGAACCTTTGTTTGTTCAGGCGTAAGAATTGGCGTAGGAATTTTTCTCACTTCTGTCGTGACGACACTACGCCGTTGACTGAAAACTCCCCATTGGGGAACGTGAAAGAACAAATAATAGGCAACTAAATTGGAACTCAAGTAAACAGTTAAAGCACGCAAAAGGTTTCTGTTCTCTTGCGTATCTGGTGCGGCAATGCCCATCTGCCGCGGAGAAATGATGAAATCTTCTTCACTATAAATGGCAAAATTCTGCCAGCCCGGCGAGATGATAATATGGGGAGCAAGGTTAATAGGAAAGGAAGTTTTGCCTCTTCGAAGATATGCCATGGAGTTCTCTTGAAACACATCACTTGGCGCAGAAAAACGATAACGAGGCTTATATTCATTGAGTCGGCTTGTATTAAATGCTTTCATACCAACAAACTCTGGAAGATATTCAAGTTTTTTGGTTGTATCAGCACCCGATCTAAGTTCAATGCCCTGACAGGGAAGGTTGTCCCCCCACCCTTGTTGCTGACAATATTTGGTGAGCGTTGTTGGGAATAGATATTGTATGCGCTCTAAAGCTCGTTTGTCATAGGGTGTACCCCAAAGCGCCAGCTTCCAAGTCGAAGTTTCTCCTAGTTCTGCTTCAGACGAGGATACAGTTTGTATCTCGTTTTCATTGATGGTGATGAGCCAGGGTTCGCTGTTGGTCTCGGTGGTTTGTTGGGTGGCGACAAATGGGGCGTAATGAATAATGTCGGGCTTGGGCCGGTTTTCGTTTGGCAAACCATAAACGAGCGTGGCTGCCGGTAAAACGCTGCTGTTCTTCTTGCCAAACAAAACATCCCGGAAATTGGCGAAGTTGGTGATACGATGAACTTCATGTTGGCTGAAGAATTGCTGCCGGTATGTCTGGGATTCAAGATTGACCAAGCTGGTTGCCGGAAGGAGAAGACCTGCCACCCCGTCTGGTTGCAACAAGTCTGTAATCACCCAGCTAAAGGCTTCGGCAACTCGTTTGCCACCGGTCGGTCGAGAATATTTATTTTTGTTGTCTGTGAACCACGCCTGAATGTGCTTGTCATCTTCTGTTTTAGGGTTTTCTACCCAAGGGGGATTGCCGACAATCCAGTCAAATCTCAAGTTCAGCGACCACAAGTTAGCTTCGCAACTTTCACCGGCAAAATCAAAAAAGTCGCATTCAAAAATGCGCGTGTTGTGCAAATCCGGTAGCTTGAAGGTAAGGTCTTGTAGCTGGCTTGGCTCAGAGTAATGTAGTAATGTCAGGATCAAGCTAAATTCGGCGACAAAACAGGCGTCTCGTTTGCGCTCAATACCGTATATGCTCTCAAGCAAAATCTCGCGCAACTGATCTGGCGTTGCTTTCCCACCCAAAGATTCGATCAAACGCCGGTAAGCCAAAACCAGAAAAATACCCGATCCGCAAGCGGGATCAAGAATTTTCATGCCCCTTTCCAGTGGCCTGACAGAAGCCACTTCTGATAGCAGATAATCGGCCAGGAATTCGGGTGTGTAGACTACGCCTTGCTCCTGTTTTGCTTTTTCGTCCTCATCAATCAGAAATTGCTCGTAAATAGCCGATAATGTTTCCACAGGGATATAGCGAAAATCATAAGCCTTAAAGTCCAGATGCAACTGCCAAATTTCTGCATCATCCTTTGATGGCTCGTCCCCCTTAAAAATAGCGGCAACCCATGAGATATGCTTATCTTGTAAGGTTTCATCAGCAAAATTGATCGGAAAAATCTTGCCGTTAAAATCGCGCAGGGCTTCGATAAGTCGTTTAAGAGTGGCACGGGTGGCCTGACTGGTGAAAATTGATTCGGGGCTAATGTCCTGTTGCGCCAGCCATTTGTCTGAAAGGATGTCTCTTTCTCGTAAATAGCTAAGAAAAACGTATTTGCCGATTAAAGCATGAGCCGTTTCGGGGAGTAGACCATCCTGTTTTAATAGCTTTCCTAGCTTTTTGAGATTAGCTAATAAATGCTTATCAACACGCCGGTTCGCTTGAAGCGGCTCTGCATATGCTGTCCAAACCTGACCGGTATCAATTGCCTTTGCAGATAATTTTTCTATTAGCATCGGCAGTTGGTTTGTTTCTACAGATTCTAATAGACCAACATATTCGTCGTTTTCCGAGTAATTAAAACCGGTATAAACTCTTATTTGGTGGGGGAGTTTTAGAATAATGAATGGGGCAAAGCATAAATTCCATAACCCCCGATGAATTTTCCTTACCCTTGCTTGTAAGGACTGTTCATCTTTAGTTTGGACATCTGCCACATAAACAATCGGTTGGGTCGGGAGAATCTGGTTTTGCCTAGAACTGGTTTGGATAACGTAAGCGCCGACAACGCCTATCTCTTGGGCAGCACGAAATAAATGAGCAGTCTCTGGCTCAAAATCAGTAACTTGAGTGTAATAGCGGGAGGAATTACGATACCCAAGCGCTGCAACCAACTCGTCTAGACCTAACATGTCACCCCTTTTTCTCAGATCGAGTCTTGCAGTTCAATAGTACATCATTGAATGGGTTTACACAAAACTTGTCATAATTATAGAACTTTTGGGCTACAGGGTCAAGATTTTTGAGACAGAAACGGCCGTTTCCCCCTCCCCATCCCCCATCCCCCCGTCCCCCAATCCGCATTCCCAAATCCGAGATCGGCAATTTGAGCGTGTCAATATATTGTGCGTTAAGCTGACTGAATCACCGCATAGTAAGTGTCATAGGCAATCCAGGCTAATTCCAGATCGCCATGTGTCACAACCTGTGGCGCAGTGGGGAAAGCAGGATCGTTCAGGTAAAAATGGTCTTCGTCGTACCCAACCACCACGACCGCGTGCCAGGTTTCAAGCGCCCAATAAGGCAAATCACCTGTCCACACAAACAAGATGACCGGCTGCCCTTCATCCAGCGCATGAAACACGTCAGCCAATACCCCCTGACGATAGGTGACCTGAATGCGATCAATCAGCTCTTCCAGTTGGCGGATGTTACGGTGAGGTGTTCCCCAGGGCTTGATATTCAACGCCGCAAGCAGCATATCATAATCCGCAGCCGCACCGGCTGCTGCCAATACCATCCAGGCGCAGGCTGCCAGGCAGTCAGATTCAAGACGCTGCGGCTGGTGGGGAACTGTCAAGAAGCGCCTGGGCATGAGTTTCTACTTGGCTGATGAAATTGGGGGAAACAAGCATTTGGCCGGTGCGGGCATCAATATCCAGATGCGCTACCTGGCCTAAAAGTCCGCGACGTGGCGAGGAGAGCAGGATTGGGACGCGCCAGATAATCCGCCCCTGGGCGAGCAGAAGGGTAGGATCGCCGCCGCCCATTAAATGGCTGACATGGCTGCCCACGTAACCGCTGGCCTGCTGCCGGGCGGTGTAGGCGGTTATATTGACAATCGGTTCGCCAGGAGCGGCAATAACATATTCGTTCTGATTTGGAGCAGTCTCGATATCCATTGCATCTGATCCCGCATGACGTGAAATGATGCCCCGCATTATAGCACGGTGGGATGGTGTTGTCCTACATGCGCCAACTTTATTGGAACGGCCGTTCCTCCACTCCGCACTCCGCATTCTGCACTCCGCAATCGCAAACGGCCGTTCCCCATCCCCCATCCCCCTATCCCCCAATCCGCATTCCCAAATCCGAGATCGGCAATTTGAGCGTGTCAATATGCGCCCTTAATGGAACTCCCGCAATTTGTGTGAAAGAGACCACTGAACGGCCGTTTTGGGCATAATGGAAACATTCCCATTGAGGAGGTTTCCTATGTTGTATATTGCCGACGAAGTGTTTGTCTGTGGCACGGCAGCTGAGGTAGTGGGCGTGCGCGAGATTGATTTTCGCAAGATTGACCCCGGCCGGGTGCTTTCACCTTTCCCCAAAATTGAGTAGAATGCCCCCATGGCAAAGCACATCCTGGTCGTAGACGATGACAAACTGCTGCGGCGCAGCCTGAGCCTGCAATTGGCCCAGGCCGGCTACCGGGCCAGCACAGCCGCCGCCGCCGAAGATGCCCTGGCCCTTGTCCAGCGCGATCCGCCAGACCTGATTCTGCTGGACGTCGGCCTGCCGGGCATGGACGGGCTGGAAGCGCTGCGCCAATTACAGCAAACCACCGACATCCCCGTCATCTTCGTCACCGCCCGCCGCCGCGAACTAGATACAATCTTGGGGCTGGAGCTGGGCGCCGACGACTACATCACCAAACCCTTCAACCCCGACGTGCTGCTAGCCCACGTGAAGGCCGTCCTGCGCCGGACCGACCGCCTGGCCACACCCGCCGGTTCAGACCCCCCCACCCTGGTGGTCGGTGACCTGGTGATTAACCCGGCCGGGCACACCCTCACCGTCGCCGGCCAGCCAGTAACCCTCACCGCCCGCGAATTCGCCCTGCTGCACACCCTGGCCCTGGAACCCGGCCGGGTCCTCTCCGTCGACGAGATCATCAGCCGCGTCTGGGGCGCTGAATTCGCCGGCGAGCCGCAAGGCGTCTACGTACACATCCGCTGGCTGCGCGAGAAAATCGAGGCGGATCCACAAAACCCCAGCCGCATCGTCAACGTGCGCGGCGTAGGCTACAAGCTCGTCCCCCAGGGCTAAGCAAACCTCATGCGAACCCTGCGCAGCCGCTTCATCCTCAGCCACATCCTCCCCCTGCTGCTGGTCACCCCGCTCATGGGGCTGGCCCTCATCTACATCTTGGAAACCCAGGTACTGCTCAGCGACCTGTCGCAGCGGCTCACCGAGCGCGCCCAGCAAATTGCCGCAACCCTGAACCAGCAGCCCGACATCTGGACCGACCCGCAGGCCGCCCAGGCCTTCGTGGTGGGGGTCAGCATCCAGTTTAGCGGCGGCAGCCTCACCCTGCTCACGCCCCGCGGTGACCTGCTGGCCACCAACGACCCGGCCGTGATCCAGGGCAGCGAACTCCCCCTGGCACCGGGCGACGTGGAAACAGCCGCCGGTGGCCAGCAGAGCATTGAGATTTACTACGGCTGGCTCGAGTCCCAGGCGGTGGTGCTGCTGCCGGTGACCGGTGGAAACGAACAGTTGCTGGGCATTGTGGCCGTGAGCCAGACCGTAAAAACGGCGGCCGACCAGTTTGCCCGGCTGCGCAGGCTGGTGGTAGCGGCGCTGCTGCTGCAGTTGCTCCTCAGCAGCCTCATCGGCCTCGTGCTGGCCTGGCGGCTAGAGAAACCCATTGGCCGGGCGGCCGGCGCAGTTATTGACATTGCCGCCGGGCAGGCCGTTGCCCCGGTGCCCGAAACAGGCCCCGCCGAACTCCGCCGCCTGGCCACAGCGGTAAACACGCTGGCCGAGCGGCTGCGCCTGCTAGAAGAGACGCGCCGCCGCCTGCTGGCCAACGTGGTGCATGAGTTGGGGCGGCCGTTGGGGGCCATCCAGGCGGCGATTCATGTGCTGCGGCAGGGGGCAGGCGATGATCCGGAGATTCGCGAGGAGCTGCTGGCCGGGGTAGAGGCAGAGATTACGCGCCTGCACCCGCTGCTGGATGATTTGGCGCAGTTGCATGGCCAGGTGTTGGGCACGCTGGCACTGGCCCCCCGGCCGGTGGCCATAAGCGACTGGCTGCCGCCGCTGCTGCTGCCCTGGCGCGCGGCCGCGCTGGAAAAAGGACTGCAATGGCAGGCAGAGATTCCGCCCAATTTGCCCACACTGGCCCTGGACCCGGACCGCATGGCCCAGGTGGTGGGTAACTTGTTGAGCAACGGGATTAAGTACACCCCGGCCGGGGGGCAGCTCATCGTGGCGGCCGGCGTCCAGGGGCAGGAATTGTGGCTGCGCGTTGAGGACACCGGGCCGGGCATTGACCCGGCCGAGCAGGCCGCGGTGTTTGACCCCTTCTACCGCAGCCAGAAGCTGCGCCGCTTTCCGCAAGGGCTGGGGCTGGGGCTAACCATCACCCGTGACCTGGTGCAGGCCCATGGTGGCCGGCTGACCCTGGCCAGCGAACCCGGCCGGGGGAGCACCTTCACCGTCTGGCTGCCAATCATGCGCCCCCTCCCCGCCGGCTAGGGCTTCAGCACCACGTAGAAGAAATCCCGGCCGGAAGTGCGCAAATAACGGTCCACATTCGTCTCCATCCCCTCCGGGAAAAGCGGCTCGGCCATCAGCTCCGCCCCGGCCGGGCGCACCGCCGCAAAATGCACCCAGGTCTCATTGATATCCAGCAGCATCCCATTGTACGCCCCCACGGCCTGCATGGCCGTGGCCAGGGTAGGCATACTCATGCTGGGGCCGGCAAAGAAATACAAAACCTGCTCATCCTGGCTCAATCCCAGGCCAGAGCGCCAGGTGACGATGTTGCCGTTGATGTTGCCGCCCCAGGTAACAATCGACCCATTCTCCACCCGCGGATTGGTCTCGCCATTGTGGACGACCATGCGCGCATTTTGCCGCCAGGCCAGGTAATCCCCGGCCGGGTCCACATCCGTTCCCCACTCGCCCAGTTGCACCCGGCCGCTCTCGTCGATGGCCAGCGTGGCATAGCCCGGCTTGGCCGGCAGGGCAATCACCCCATTCTGCATCGCGCCATATTCGCCGTGCGTGGCCAGGAAACCGCCATTAAAGGTGGCCAGCAGTTGGCCGGGCTGCTTGTCCCCGGCCGGGATCACCCCCGTCCCACGTGGCCCATCAGCCAGCGCCGGCTCGTGCAGCCCCAGCACAAAGCGCAAATCCGTTTGCGCCAGGTCAAAGGCCACCACCGCCACCAGGGCATACGGCCGTTCCGGGTCTGGCTGCAAGAAGGTGCGCCGGGCCACCACCTGCCCGGCCGGGCCAGACAGATACGGCTCCCACACCCCTTCACCAGGCAGCGGGCCAAAGGGCGGCACCGGCGGCAGAAGCCACCCGGCCGGGGTGGCGGTGGGCAGGGGCGTGGGCAGCGGCGTTTGGGTGGGGCGGGGCGTGGCCGGCAGATTATCCTCCCCGGCCGGGGCCGCCGCCGGCCGCGTGGGGGTGGGCGCAGGGGTCGTGGGGCTGGGTGTGGGCGAGGCGGCCGGCAGCATGGTAGGCTCGGCCGTCGGGGCCGCCGCCGAGACCTCCCAGGGCGCAGCCGGCTCCGCCAGCCCCAACCCATACTGCCACTGACGCACCCGGTCTTGCAGGGTAAAAACCGCCGTCTCTAACTGCGCCACCCCCTCATTGCCAATAACCTGGCGCAGCGGCGTGGCCGCCTGCGCCGCCAGGTCCGGCCGGGTACCCACCACCCAGCCGGCCAACAGGGCCAACACCCCCCCCGCCAACAAAAACCAAAGCGCTCTACGCATTACCAGACATGACCTGTTACCTGAGATTGCACCAGAAAGCCCCGGTCTCGCCATTGGCAAGCCTGGGGCCAACCCGCATACCACTCCATGATAACATGCCCGGCACATTGGCGGTAATTCCCGGCCGGGCAGTTGGGCCAATCTTCATCTACCGCAGCGACGAAGCCTCTTGAGGGCTGAGCCTGTCGAAGCCCGGCTGCCTGCCACAGGCTCAGGCAGCAGCACAATAGTTACCATCTACCGTAATCTTGCTGCGGCGCACGGCTTCCCTCAGATTAGACCAATCTCCGCCCCCAATCTCCAGACAGGGCCTACGTCACCAACACCGAGCGGTCGGCCTGCGTAACCACCTGGTGCGCCAGGTCATCCAGCAGCAGACGTGTCCAGCCCTGGCCGCGGTGCGCCCCCAGCACCAGCAAGTCATACTCATTGGCCGCCTCGGCCAGAATCTCATCCACCACCAGCCCATGCCGGATGCAGGCCGCCACCCGCTGGTTCACCTGCTGCAAGGCGGCCACATCCCGCGCCAACAGCTCCCCCTCCGGCGTATGCTCGGCCATCAGCGCCGGTGCATCGGCACGCAGTTCCCAACCGGGCACCCCCGGCCGGGCCACAATCTGCGACATCACGTGCAGCACCGTCACCTGCGTGGCCGCGGCCAGCAGCGGCGCAAACTCGGCCAGCATGTGCGGCAGCCAGGCCGCGTTCTGCCCCCCCTCACACAACAGCAGCCGCGACAACGTGCCCTGCCAGTTACGGGCCACCAGCAGCGGGCAAGGCAGCCGCTCCAACAGCCGCTCCGTGGTTGGGCCTAGCAAACGGCGCAGCAAACTATGCTCCGGCCGGTCACCCACCACCAGCAAATCATAATCGCCCGACGCTGCTTCCTGCCAAATCTCCCCGGCCGGGTGCCCCACCCGAATGCGCGTCGCCGCACCGGCCAACGCCGGCGCCACCACCAGCGTCGCCCGCGTCAAAATAGCATCCGCCTGCGCCCGTTCCCGTTCATGCCGCACCACCGTCAGGCAGGTCAATGACCCCGGCGCCATGGCTGCAATATACGCCCCAAGGCGCACCGCCACATCAGAATGGGGCGCACCGCCCGTTGCTACCAAGACACGCATGAAGCCTCCTCAATGACCACACTTAACCTATGACGCCAGAAATTCCCAAGTAAGCATTCAGTCCACTGGAGACCTGACAGATTATTAAGCCAATTCTGTATCTTCTCAACATTTCGGGGAAAACGAGGCCTGAGCTTGTCGAAGGCCGTTGGTTTCGACAGGCTCAACCAACTCCGCCGCGCTTTATTGAGAAGATACCCAGTTCTTGACTTATACCTCTGGTAACAAATCTGGCAGGTCTGAACGGTCACGTTCCCAAACCCCAACACACCAGGAATCTCCAGCAGCTAAAGCAACATCAACAACAAGGGCACCACCAAAATCGCCACCATAAAAATGGCCAGGCTGCGATTACTGCTCGTCACCCAACTCACCAGGCGCAGCATACTCCGCTCATAACGGTGGAAGAAAAACAGCAGGATAAACACCGACACCAGCGTAATGCTCAGCATCTCGGCCAGAACAATGGTAAACGCTGGCGGATTCTTCAGCAACACCGCCGCCAGCAGCGTATCGATGAAGGTCGTGATATTAGCCCCCATGATGTAGGGAATCACATTTTCGCGCCGCACAAACCCCCGCTGGCTCAGCGGCACCAGAATGCTGAGCGAAACGCTGACCGACATGGAAACCAGGGTAATAGACGCCCCCAACAAAAACATCACCCACGGACGATACACCAGGCGCGACATGCGCCCCATCTGGCTCTCTTTCAGCGCCATCTGCGGCAGGCAGCGGTCAAACAGGCTAAAGCTGACCATGATGATGGCCAGTCCCACCAAAAACAGCGCCCAGCGCGGCAAAAATGCCAGGAAAAAAGCCGCGATGGGGTCAAAGATCAGGTCGGTGGCCGAGTTGAGCAGCAGGCCGCTTTGCAGTTGCGCCCCATCTATCACGCCGCTGGTCAGCAGGGCCACGCCCACCACCAGCCCCGCCAGATACGTGCTGCCCGTAACCAGCAGCGACAGCAGGCCCATGCTCAGGCTGTTGGCCCGGTCGCGCCCCCGGACCACGTAGATGAAACCCAGGAAGAGCACAATGAAGCTGGCCCCCAGGCGGCTGCCGGTGATCATCGTGAAGGCACTCAGCTTGTCGATCACGCCGGCATCAAAGAAGGCCAGTGCGGCGGCAGCTACCGGCGACCCGCTCATGATGACGTAGGCAAAAAGCCAGCCAAACCCCAGGCTGTTGGCCGGATTGGTCACAGCAAAGCGGTCGCGCACCAGCGGTCCCATATCGCGCGCCCCCTCCTTCATCAGGGTAATGGCGGTGATGAACAGGAAGAGGCTCACCATGAACAGCCCGATTTTGGCCCAGGCCACCCGCTGCCACCAGGCACGAGCGCGATGATCTTCGGCGATGTCCTGGCTCTCTTCTGGCAGGCCGGCCGGCAAGAGCGTCGCGGGGGTCTCCGGCCGGGGCATGTCACTCGTGTCAACCATCCCATCTCTCCTCAACTCTTGGTCACCGCGACGGTCTCCCGCTGCGGCCAAACGCATTAAGCGAGTAGACTACAGGATGGTGGTAACAAAGCCGGTTATGCGCCGGTAACAAAACGGTAACAGACCGTCAGGCCGGGTCAGACAACATATAGCCCACACCGGGAACAGTTTCGATGGGGCGGTGCTGCGCCGGGTCCGGCGCCAGCTTGGTTCGCAGGCGGTAGACAAGCTGCTTGAGCATGGTCCGGTCGCCCCCGTCGGCCCCCCACACGGTGCCGATGAGCGTTTCCGCCGGCAGCACCCGGCCGGGGTGCAGCATCAACGCCGCCAGCAGCCGGCTCTCCAGCGGGGTCAGGCGGATAGGCGGTTCCCCCGGCCGGGACACCTCATTCCGCGAGCGGTCCAGGCTAAGCGAGGCGGCTTCCAGCACCCCGGCCGGGGTCCCACCCATTGCCCGGCGCAGCACCGCCCGCACCCGGGCCACCAACTGCGTCGGGCTAAACGGCTTCACAATATAATCATCCGCCCCCAGCTCCAGCCCCATCACCACCGTCTCATCATCCCCGCGCACACTCAGCATAATGATCGGCAGCTCACTTTGCGCCCGGATCCGGCGGCAGACCACCAGGCCGTCCAGCTTCGGCAGGTTCAGGTCCAACACCACCAGGTCCGGCTGCGCCTGCTCCCAGGCGGCCAGGGCCGCCAACCCATCATAGGCCGTCACAATCTCAAACCCGGCCCGGCGCAGCGTAAAAGCCAGCACATCCGACAACGCCAGGTCATCTTCCACAATCAAGATTTTCATACGTCCTCCTCCGGCGGCACACCCTCTAGTGGCAGTTCAAACCAGAAGATCGCCCCACCCCCCGGCCGGTCATCCACCCCCATCTGGCCGCCATGCGCCGTCACAATCGTCTTGGCCACATACAACCCCAGGCCCATGCCATACTGCTCCCCCTCGGCCTCATTCAGGCGCACAAAGCGGCGGAACACGTTCGCCCGCTCCGCCGGCGGCACCCCCGGCCCCCGGTCGGCCACGGCCACCCGCAGCGTCGTGGCCGACTGCGCCACCTGCAAGCCAATGGCCTGGCCGATGTCACTGTACTTGCTGGCATTGGTCAGCAGATTCACCACCACCTGGGTCAGCCGGGCCGGATCGGCATAGATGGCCGGCAGCACCGGCGGCACGGCCAGCGCCAGCGTCTGCCGGCGCCGCGCCAGCAGCGGCCGCACCAGCGGCAGCGCCGCCGCCAGCATCTGCCCCAGGTCCACCGGCCGGGGCCGGATGGCAAAATAACCCGCCTCAATCCGGCTGCTTTCCAGCAAATTATCAATCAGCGCCTGCAAACTCATCAGGCTCAGGTACGACGGCTGCAAAAGTTCGCGCACCTCGGCCAGCGAGAACTGCTCCTGCTCATCCAGCAGCAGTTCCATAGAGGCAATGAGCGTACTTAGCGGCGTGCGGAACTCATGCGAGATATTGGCCAAAAAGTAAGCGCGCAGGTCGCGCAGGGCGACTTCCTGGGTCACATCGCGCAGCACCAGCGCCACCTGCACCTGCTGCTCGCGCGGCGGGGCCAGCCGCGCCCCGGTCACCGCCAGCACCACCGTCTGCCCCTGCCGGTGCCGGACACGGATCTGCTGTTTGCCCCCCGGCCGGGGCAACTGCTGCCAGAAATCAGCTTCCGCCTCCCCGGCCGGGGCCAACACCGCGCTAATCGGCTGCCCCACCGCCGCCGCCGCCGGCCAACCCGTCAGCGTCTCCGCCCCCTGGCTAAAGAAAGTCACCCGGCCGGCAGTATCAAAAGTCACCACCCCCTCCACAATCGACTGGATCAGGCTGTCCAGCCAATCGCGTGCCTGGGCCAATTCCGCGATCGCCCGCAGCATACTCGCCTGGCTTTGCTGCAGCGCCGTGGCCAGCGTACTCACCTCGGCCGGGGCCGAAAACAGCGGGATGGGCGCCATCAGATCCCCCTGGGCAATACGGTCCGCCACCCCGGTGAGCTTGCGCAGCGGGGCCACCAACTGGCGCACATAGGCCAGCGCCAGCAGCCCCCCCAGGCTGGCCACCAGGCCGGTGCTCAGCAGCAGAATCAGGCGCGCCTGGGCCTGCGCCCGCAGCAAGCCATCCACCAACCAGGCCACAGCCACAAACAGCCCCGCGTCCGCCCCATCGTTCAGGGGGGCGACCATGGCGTAGTAACGGCTGCCGCCCACCGCCAACACCTCGCGCTGCACCCCCCCGGCCGGGCGCAGCACAACGGCCGGGGACACCGGCAGGCTGCTGGCCAACGGCGCGCCATCTGGCCCCAGGAGGATCTGCGCCGCCCCCACTGCCGCCGCCAGGCCAGCCAGGTAGGCATCATCCAGCCACCGGCCAACAAGCACCACACCCAGCGGGTCGGCCGTCAGCTCGTTTACCACCGGCTGGCTGGCCACGATGGCCGGGCGATCCCCCAGCAGCACAATGCCCAGCGGCTGCGTGGGCGGGCAGGCCAGCACCGCCGAACCGAATTGGGGCCCCGGCCGGGAGGTTAGATCACAAAACCACCACAACGCCAGGTCACTCTGGGCTGCAAAATCGGCCAGGTAGGCCGCCAGCTCATCGCTGGCCGTCGCCCCCGCCCCCCCCATCTCCCCGGCCAGCCGCTGCAGCGTGGGCCGCGCGGCCAACAGGGCCGCCAGGTCTGCCAACCGCGCCTCCTCCGCCTGCAACAACGCCAGCGTGGCCCCCTGCGCGTTGGCCACGTTATCCCACGTTTGCACTTGCAGCTCCTGCTGCACCACCCAATAGGCGGGCAGGCCTGCGCTCAGCGTGGTTAGCAAGACCAGCACCAAGAAACCCAGGACCAGGTAAAGCGTGAGGCTGTGCAGCCGGAAATGTCTTCTCATCTCATCCTTGCGGCCAGCGCGGCAAACCGTCATTGCACCCAACAGCCGAATCAGGTTATGATACCGATCTGGCGGCAAAGCTCAAATGGTCCGCAGCCACCTTTACCGAAATGTTCACCAGCCAGGAAACGCCATGCGCCCCCAACAACCTACCCGCACCGCGCTGAAACTGCTGCTGATCCTGCTGCTGGGGTCCCTCACCGCCTGCGGGGCAGAGACGCTGCCACTGACAGCGCCCAGCGAGCAGCCAACCACGGCTGCCGCCACCACCGCTGCGCCTTTGCCAACCAGCAGCCAACCGCCGGCCACCAGCACCCCACCGGCCACCAGCACGCCGCCACCGGCACCCGCGCCCACAGCCGCCAGCCCGGCCCCCCTCCGCCTGAGTGCCGCGGCAGGGGTACCGCCAGCGTTGACACAGGCGGCGCAGGCGCTGGCCCTGGCCGCACCGGAGGCGTTTACCTGGCAAGCAAACCCGGCCGGGGCCGATGTCGCCGATGTCGGCGATGTCGGCGATGTCGCCGATGTCGCCGATGTCGCCGATGTCACCCTGTCATTCAGCGGGGAGAGCGCGCTGGCCACCTGGGTCTACGCCGCCGCCGCCCCCTTTGCCACCCTGCAAGACGAGGTCAGCAGCACTGACCTGCAAGCCGCATGGCAGGCGGGCCGCCTCTACCTGACCCCGGAGACAGAGCAGCTCTTGCGGGCCGCCTGGGGCAGCCCAGCGCAGCCAGCCCAACCCCTCCCGGCCGGGGACGAAGCCCTGGCCACAGCCCTGTGGGCGGCGCAGACGGGCTACGACCCGCCCGCCCTCACCCTGCTGCCCTTCGACGCCCTGACACCGCGCCTGAAGGTGCTGCGCGTCGATGGCCTGGCCCCCATCGACCCGGCCTTCGACCCGGCCGGGTACGCCCTCAGCATCCCCATCTACCTGGCCGGCGACCCGGCCGGGGTGGCCCAGGTGCTGGCCGCCTGGCCCGGCCCCACCACCAACCGCAGCGCCGCGCTCATCACCACCGTCGGCCTGACCGGCCCGGCCGGGATGCGCCGCGCCGTAGCCGACCGCATGGATCGCTACGGCATCAACTACCCCGGGGAAGAGACCGGCCCCGTGCTGCAAGCGGTGGACATTGCCCACATGAGCAACGAAAACGCCTTCGCCAGCGACTGCCCCCCCGCCGACCCCAACGACAGTGACAACGTCTGCAACCGCGACGAATACCTGTCGCTGATGACCTGGATGGGCATCGACGTCAACGAGATGACCGGCAACCACCTGAACGATTGGGGGCCGCAGGCGCTGCTGCACACCTTCGACCTGTACGCGGCCAACAACATCCAGACCTTCGGCGGCGGCCGCGACCTGGCCAGCGCCGCCCAACCGCTGCTCATCGAGCACAACGGCAACCGCATCGCCTTCGTGGGCTGCAACCCGGTGGGGCCTTACCAGGGCTGGGCCCGCGAGAACTACCCCGGCGCGCTCCCCTGCGACGATTACAGCGCCATCAAGGCAGAAATCGGCCGCCTGGCCGCCGCCGGCTACCAGGTCATCGCCACCATCCAATACCTGGAAGATTACCAGTACGCCGTGCTAGACGAGCAGCGACAGGCGTTTGATGGGCTGGCCGCGGCCGGGGCGGCCGTCGTCAGCGGCAGCCACGCCCACCACCCGCAGGGCTTCGCCTTTGCCGGCGGGCAGTTTGTCCATTACGGCCTGGGCAACCTGCTGGCCGACCAGATGTGGTCCCTGGGCAGCCGCCAGATGTTCATCGATACCTACACGTTTTACGAAGGCCGCCTGCTAAACGTGGACCTATGGACCGGCATCAACGAGGATTATGCCCGTGTGCGCCGCATGACACCGGCCGAACGCCAGGCCCTGCTGCAAGCGGTATTTGAAGCCAGTTATTGGGATTAGACAAATTAAACAGACAAAGGAAGGTTCTTATGAAACAAGTGCGTTTACTCTTACTGATTTTGCTGCTCGTGGTCCCGGCGCTGGCCTGCGATGCCCTCCCCGGGGCCGAGCCGACGGTTGCGCCGCTGCCAACAGCCACAACCGCCCCACCCACCGCTACGCTGCCCCCGGCTACAAGCACGCCGGAGTCAACGGCGACCCCGGTGCCATCCCCCACCCCGCCAGAAGCGGCTTTTGTGCCTTTTGAGAGCGAGGCGATTGGCGTGACCCTGGAATACCCGGCCGGGTGGTTCCTGGACGAAAGCTCCTACTACGTGAACCTGGCCAGCGACGCGGCGGTATTAGACACCGACACCTTTACCGGCGGGGCCGTGGTGCAAGTGTCTATCCCCGGCGATACGGACGGCCTGAACACATACGACCTCTTGAACCAGTTGGTGGAGGATGCCAGCAATTTCCTGACCAACGAAGAAGAGCCAGAAGCGCCGGTGCCGGTGAATATTCTGGGCCAGGAAGGGGTGCGCATGACCCTCTACGGAGCCACGGACGACGGCCTGGCCACGGTGCTAGATATTGTGGTCATCGAGAAGGATGGCGTGTTGGCCGAGATCCTGACGGCTACTTCCGTGGCCGAAGAAGAGCAGTTCCGGCCGCTGCTAGAACGCATCATCAACAGCGTAGAGATTACCGGCACGCCAACCGGCGGAACCGGCCCGGAAGTCCCGGCCGGGGAACTGATCCAGGCCGAGTTGGGCAGCAGCTTCATCCACGAATTCCCGGCCGGGAGCTACCAGGAATACGCCCTGCGCAACCTGGCCGGCACCACCATCGCCGTCACCGTCCTGCCCGACAGCGAGATGGACGCCGTCATTGAACTCTACCGCGCGGCCAACCTGGACGAACAGCTAGCCTACGTAGACAACAGCCTGTCCGGCGGCGAAGAGGTACTCAACTACACCCTGACCGACAACGACGAGTACCGGGTGCGGGTGCGCGAGTTTTACAGCGGCGCCGGCAGTTACGAGATCGGCTTTGGCGAAGGAGTCAATATCCTCGAAAGCGCCAGCCCGCTGGCCCCTGGCCAAACCGTGTCTGGCAATACGGGCGACGACACCGGCCGGGCCTACCTGGTGGAGGCGCTGGCCGGCGAACCGCTGGTCCTGCTGGCCACCACCGCCGATGAAAATCTGGACCTGGTGTTGACCATTTATGATGCCGACGGCAACGAAATAGACAACATCGACGCCGGCTTCTCTGGCGATCCCGAACTGCTGGTCCAGGTGCCCGACACCGACACCAGCTTCGTGGTCACCGTGAGCGGCTTTGGCGGCAATGCCGGCGATTTTGAGCTGCGATGGGTCGACCTGGGCCAGGCCTACTCGGCGGAAGGCAGCGTGGCCAGTGACGGCCAGGACAACTACCGCGTTTGCGTCCCGGCCGGGGAAGGGCTTATCGCCATTCTCGTGCCCCTGGACGAGGACTTCGACCCCACCCTGAACATCCTGGGTGCCGGTGGCGGCAGCCTGCTAGACAATGATATCGATAATGGCTTCTCCGGCCAGCCAGAGGCCGTCTACTTCAGCCAGGGAGCGCAGTTCTTCAGCGAAGACTACCCGCTCATCGTCGCCGTGCGCGGCTTTGGCGGCCAGGGGGGCAACTACCAGCTCTTCATCCTCAGCACCGGGGGCGACGGCGTGGTGCCGGATGGTTGTTAGCGGCTGAGGGCCTGTTTAAGCAGCGGTAAAGGGGTGAGGGGCCAACGTGGTGCATGGGTGATGGCTGGCAGGCCATTGCCCATGCACCACCCGCTAGCGATTTAGCAGGTCCAGCGGGTTAACGTTGCTGTTGAGGCGCTTGTCAAAAACGTTGAGGTGGGTGTGGTAGCCGCAATCCCGGCCGGAGCACAGCCGCCCCTGCATGTCGGTGGTGTAGCCGATGTTGCTCTCTTCCCCCACGACCTGCCCCAGCGCCACCTGGTCCCCCACGTTGGCCGTGTAGATGCCATGCAGCAGCGTCACCCGGTACACCGCATTCTCAATCACCAACACCGGGTTGCCCACGCCATCGGTGTAGCGGGCCGTAATCGCGCCGGCAATAGGTGACTTAATGGGCGTGCCCTGCCCGGCGGCCACGTCAATGGCCATGTGCCCGTAGGCGGCACCATGCAGCCCCTGGGTTACCCAATATTCATCGTAAGGCGCGGCAAAGGCGTCGGCCGCGCTTTGCGGCAAAGGCTGCACTTGGGGCGTCCCGGCCGGGATCAACAGCCCTCCCACCCCGGCCGGGGCCGCGTCATCGCCGCCCGCGCTCACCCACTCCACCAGCACGCTAAAGCCCACAAAGATGATCAGCGCCGCCGCCACCAGCATCAGGGGATTGATCACCAGCCCCGGCCGGGGGGCAGCCACCCCATACCCATCACCGGCGAACCACGCCGGCTCCTCCTCCGGCCAATAGGCATCCTCATCGTAATGGTTGTCGTAGTAGTTTGCGGCAGACATGGTGGCGTATTTCGCGTTTCGAATTAGAACATATGTTCCCATTATAGGTGACAATCCGCGAAATGACAATTTTTACGGTAACCGTATAGACCAGACAGATTTGTTACCAAAGGTATGAGCCAAGAATTCGTGTGGAAATCCGTCAGGTCTCCAGAGGGACGGAACGGTTACTTTTGCGCAAAATAAGGTACACTAGCGGAGTAGCGATCGCCCGGCCGGGAAGCCCGGCAGCTCGTTGACGCATTCCGTGTTGTGCTCGTAAGGAGGATCTGCATGTTCAAACATACCCCACCTATCCGCTTACTGTTGCTCTGCTGCCTTGTACTGGCCGGCTCCCTGTTCTTTGTCCAATCAGCCCGCGCCGAACCCATCTACTACGGCGACACCATTGCCGACGACCAGACCATCGACAACGACGCCGCCCTCAACGGCGACCAGGTGGAAATCAATGGCACCATTAATGGCAACGTCTTCGCCTTTGGCAAAGACGTTACTGTAAACGGCACCATCAACGGCAGCCTCTTTGTGGTCGGCGACAAGGTCACGGTTGGTGGCACAGTCAGCGGCAGCGTCTTCGCCATTGCCACCAACTTCAGCTTTATCTCCTCAGCCAGAATTGACCATACCCTCTACGTGCTCACCGTCAGCCTGGTCACCGAGCGAGATGCCATCATCGGCCGCGACCTGAAAGGGATCAGCCTGGGTGCGCGCCTGCGCGGGCAGGTCACCCGCGACACGGAGCTGGTGATTGGCATGCTGGAGTTGGCCCGGCTGGCCATCAACGCCGCCAACGGGGTAACCACCGGCAAACCCATCTCGCTGGCCCCAGCCCCGGCCGGGATCAGCCCCATCGCCCAGGTCAATGACCAGCCCCTGGAGATACGGCAAGCCGCAGCCGGCCCGGCCGGGAGCCGCCAGGTACAGATCCAGGCCCAGGAAGAAGGGGCGGCCGACAACACCACAAACAGCGGCGCCGCCACCCTCGACTTCCTGCTCAAGCACCTGCGCTCCTACATCTCCTACCTCATCGTCGGCGGGCTGTGCATCTGGCTCATCCCCCAACAGCTCAGCAGTTGGGCCGACCACCTGCGCCGCAAGCCCCTGCGCGCCGCCGGCAGCGGCACCATCGCCTATTTCATGGGCTTCATCATCGCCGTGCTCCTGGTCGTCCTGGCCATCGCTACCACCGTCGGCATCTTCGGCCTCTCGCTAACCAGCCTGGCCCTCACCTGGGGCGGGCTTAGCTTCTCCGCCACCGGCCTGGCCTTCTGGACCTTCCTGCTGTTTGTCACCTTCATCAGCAAGATCATCGTCACCTACCTGGTGGGGCTGCTCATCCTCCAGCGCTTCTACCCCCGCGCTGCCGCCTACCGCATCTGGCCATTGATGCTGGGGCTGCTGCTGTACGTCATCATTTGCACCATTCCCTACCTGGGCTGGGCGGTGGGCCTGATCATCACCTTCATGGGGCTGGGCGCGGTCTGGATGGCCTACAACAGCCAGAAAGACAACGCCGCCCCGGCCGGGGCACAGCCGTGATCATCAACCAGCAATAACGCTCCAGCCACCATGTACGTTCATCGCGTCATCCTCATTGTGCTCGACAGCGTCGGCATCGGCGAACTACCCGATGCCGCGCGCTACGGCGACGTGGGCAGCCACACCCTGGGCAACACCGGCCGGGTAGTCGGCGGCCTGCACCTGCCCCACCTGGAACGGCTGGGGCTGGCCAACATCGCCATCCTGCCCGGCGTGGTCCCCCAAACCACCCCCGCCGCCAGCTACGGCAAAATGGCCGAAGTTTCGGCCGGCAAAGACACCACCACCGGCCATTGGGAGTTGATGGGCATCCAGCTCAAGAAAGCCTTCCCCCTCTACCCCAATGGCTTCCCGCCGGCCATCATGACCCCCTTTGAGCAGGCCATTGGCCGGGGCACGCTGGGCAACCGCCCCGCCTCGGGCACCGTCATCCTGGACGAGCTGGGCGAGGAGCACCTGCGCACCGGCTGGCCCATCATCTACACCTCCGGCGACAGTGTCTTCCAGATTGCCGCCCACGAGGAAGTGATCCCGGTGCCGGCGCTGTATGAGATGTGCCGCATTGCCCGCGACCTGCTGCGCGGCGAGCACGAGGTGAGCCGGGTGATTGCCCGGCCGTTTGTGGGCACGCCGGGCCACTTCGTGCGCACCGCCAACCGCCACGACTTTTCGGTGATGCCGCCCGAACCAACGCTGCTGGACACGCTGCAAGCGGCCGGCCTGATGGTGTATGCGGTGGGTAAGATCAACGACATCTTCACCGGCCGGGGCATCACCGAAAGCGTTCACACCCAGGACAACAACGACGGTGTGGACAAAACGCTGGCGGCGATGCGCACCCGGCCGGGGCGCGGCCTCATCTTCACCAACCTGGTCGACTTCGACGCCCAATATGGCCACCGCAACAACCCGGCCGGGTATGCCCAGGCGCTAGAAGCATTCGACCGGCGGCTGCCCGAGCTGCTAGACGCCTTGCAGCCCAACGACGTACTGGTCCTCACCGCCGACCATGGCAACGACCCCACCACCCCCAGCACCGACCACTCACGCGAATATGTGCCCCTGCTGATGGTTGGCCGGCCCATCCGCCAGGGGGTGAACCTGGGGGTGCGCCCCACCTTTGCCGACCTGGCCGCCACCATTGCCGACATGCTGGGCGTGGCCCGCCCGCCGCGCGGCAGCAGCTTCAAGCCGCTGCTGGGGCTGGACCGGGCCGGCGCGGCGCTGATCCTCGATTTGTTGGCCGAGGACCCCGGCCGGGTGGTCAGCCTCATCGACCACACCCTGCTCCGGCCGGAAGCCACCGAAGCCGACATCGCCCAACTGTGCCGCGAAGCGCGCCAGTACCACTTTGCCTCAGTCTGCATCAACCCCACCCACGTCCGCTTTGCCGCGCAGCAGTTGCAAAACAGCGGCGTCAACGTCTGCGCCGTCGTCGGCTTCCCGCTGGGGGCCACCACCACCCAGGAAAAACTGACCGAAACGGAGCATGCCATCGCCGCCGGGGCCACAGAGATTGACATGGTGATCAACATTGGGGCGCTAAAGGGGCGCGATTACGATTTTGTGGCCGAGCAAATTGCGGCTGTTGTGGCCGAAGCGCACGCCGGCGGGGCATTGTGCAAAGTCATCATCGAGACGGCTCTGCTAACCGACGAGGAGAAAGTGCTGGCCTGCCAGTTTGCCGTCCCGGCCGGGGCGGATTTTGTCAAGACCTCCACCGGCTTCAGCCGCGGCGGGGCCACCGTGGAAGACGTGGCCCTCATGCGCCGCACCGTAGGGCCGGCCATCGGCGTGAAAGCCTCCGGCGGGGTGCGCACCCTGGCCGACGTGCGCCACATGATCGCCGCCGGGGCCACGCGCATCGGCACCAGCAGCGGCGTGGCCATCGCCCACGAAGCGGGCATCCAACCTTAGGGTCCGCCCAAAATCAACTTGGGACTTTCCGTTGGTAGTAACCGCTTTAGCGGTCTGCACGGCTAAAGCCTTTACTACAAACTTAATTGCGAGCCGAGCCTAAGGGTTTGCGCAAACCCTTAGAGTCTATCCCCACATATCTTCAAAAATCAGCTTCTCCCGGTCTTCCGCAAAGAGCCACTCAGGAATATTGATGGGGTAGCTGCCGGAGAAGCACGCATTACAGTGGCCAGAGTCGTGGCCGATGGCCGTCTTCACCGCCAGGTCCAGCCCCGCAATGCTGAGATAGCCCAGGCTGTCGGCCCCAATGCGCGCGCGGATAGCCTCCACACCCAAATTATGGGCAATCAGCTCATTGTAGGTGGCCATGTCCACACCCATGAAGCAGGGATGGCGCACCGGGGGAGCGGCCACGCGCACGTGCACTTCGGCCGCACCACCATCGCGCAGCAGTTGCACCAGCGGCCCGGCCGTGTTGCCGCGCACAATCGAGTCGTCGATCATGATCACCCGCTTGCCTGCCAGGTTGGCCGTCAGCGGATTGTATTTGAGCGAGACACCCACCTTGCGCAGTTGGTCGTCGGGCTGGATGAAGGTGCGGCCAATGTAGCGGTTCTTGGTCAGCCCTTCGCTGTAGGGGATGCCAGATTCCAGGCTGTAGCCGATGGCGTGGGGGGTGGCGGAGTCGGGCACGCCGATGACCAGGTCGGCCTCGACCCCGGCTTCGCGGGCCAACTGCCGGCCTAGCTGCTGCCGCACCTTGTGGATAAGTTGGCCTTCCAGGGCGGAATCCGGCCGGGCGAAATACACATATTCAAAAACGCACAACGCCTGTTTCTCGGAGGGCCGCCCTTCTAGCGAGGTGAGGCCGTGGGCATCCAGGCGCAGGATCTCTCCCGGCCGGATTTCGCGCACAAAGGCCGCGCCAATTGTCTGTAGGGCGCACGACTCAGAGGCGACCACGTACCCACCCCCCTCCAGTTCACCCAGGCAGAGGGGGCGCAGGCCCAGCGGGTCACGCACGGCGTACACCGCCTCGCGGGTGAGGATGGTTAGAGAGTAGGCGCCTTCGGCAATTTCCATGAAGGCCCGCAGGCGGGCCACCCAGCGGTCGGCCTGGTTGCTGCCGTTGATGGGCGGCCCCGGCCGGGTGTCGGCCCACACATCCGATGGCGCAGCCAGAATCTGGGTGATCACCTCGCTGTCACTGGTGGAGGACAACCCCACACCGCGCTTCAGCAGTTGGTGGCGCAAATGAAGGGCGTTGGTCAGGTTGCCGTTGTGGGCAATGCCCAACGGCCCAGACATCGTCTCGATGAGGTAGGGCTGGGCGTTACGCAGGTGGGAGGATCCGGTGGTAGAGTAGCGGTTTTGGGCGATGGCGATGTGGCCCTTGAGGGGGGTCAGGTTGTTTTCGTTGAAAACCTGGGCCACCAATCCCATGCCTTTGTGCAGGTAGGCCATCTGCCCATCGCTGGTGGCAATGCCAGCGCTCTCTTGCCCGCGATGCTGCAGGGCATACAGGCCAAAAAAGGCCAGGCGCGCCACTTCCCGGCCGGGGGCAAACACGCCAATTACGCCACATTCTTCTTTTGGCCCGGTGTAATTCCACGATTCAATCATCTCTTTCTCCTACCATCCACAAGCGTCTCAAGCCCGCTCCAGGCCGGCATCATCGGCCAGCAGGCGCGCCACCATGCTCGCCTGGAAATCCGCCACGCGCTGGCGCAGCGCCGGATCCGCCACGCCCAGAATTTTGGCCGCCAGCAAAGCCGCCCCGGCCGGGTCCAACACCACCGCCGGGGCCACCCCACTGGGCATCCGCAGCGACGAATAGATATCTGCCCCACCAAAAGCCGTGGACGGCGGCGGGCAGGCGATCACCGGGGCCGTCACCTGGGCATCGGTGAAGCCGCTCAGCGCATTCGACCGGCCGGCAATGGTCACAAACACCTTCGGCCGCGGGTCTTCCTCATACGCCGCCAGCAGCGCCAACACATGCGCCGGCGTTTTGTGCGCCGAGCCAATGTGCAGCGCCGACGCCACGCCCAGCACACCCAGCGCCTCGGCAATCGCCCGCGCATGCGGCAAATCCGCCTTCGATCCCATTAGAATAGGCACAATCGGTTTCATAATCTCCTCCTTCACACCTTCCAACGCTAAAATCTGGTTGCCAGGTAATAGGGCAGCATCTTACGCCAGGTGGGCCAATCATGCGGCATATCGTATCCCCACAAATCCAGGTCGTGGGGAATGCCCCTGGCCGCCAGAATAGCCGCTAAACGGCGCGAGGCATTAGGATTTTCGTAATCCCCCTGGCCGGCAAGAATGTAGATGGCCTGCTTCTGGCGCAGCAGCGACAAGTACTCCCCTTCCAGGTTAGGCAGGTAGTCCACCGGATTATTGAAGTAGACATTCTCGTCGTAATAATCGCCGTGGTAATAGCCGCGAATGTCATACGAGCCGCTCATGGCCACCATGCCGTCGAACAGGTCCGGCCGGCGGAAGAGCTGGTTGGCGGCATGAAACGCGCCCAGGCTGGCCCCGGCCGTGATAATGCCCGGCTGCCCCTGGCAGCTATGCCAGATGTAGGGCACCACCTCGCTTACAATGTACTCATTGTACTGCGCCTGCCGCAGCGCCTTGTCCCGCGTGGGCATCTCCTGGTTCAGCCAGCTCTCCTGATTGATGCTGTTGATAGAGAACACCTTCACCTTGCCCGACTCAATCTGGCCGGCAATGGCCGCGATCAGTTGAAAGCGTTCATACTCCAGGTAATCCGCCGCAGCTGTGGGAAACAGCAGCAGCGGAAAGCCGTAGTGACCATAGGTCACAATTTCCATATGTTTGTTCAAACGGGGGCTGTACCAGCCATCGAGCACACGCTGCATGAATCAGATCTCCTTGGGCCAGCCGCCGTTCAGCGGCTCAGTTGGCTGGCCACATTGCGGACAATCCGCGCATTGGCCGGCATTTCGCCGGGGACAAACACCCGGCCGGTCAGCTTTTCATAGGCGGCGATGTAGCGAGCCGCCACCTGGGCCACGAAGTCAGCCGGCATCTGCGGCGCTTCGCCGTCGCCCCGATACCCCTGGGCGGCAAACCATTTGCGCAGGAACTCCTTGTCGAAGTTGGCCGGCTCGCCCGACGCATCAAAGGTATCGGCAATCCAGTAGCGGCTGGAGTCGGGCGTGTGTACCTCGTCGATGAGCGTCAGGCGGCCGTTTACCAGCCCAAACTCATACTTGGTATCCACCAGGATTAGCCCGGCGGCCTGGGCCACCGCCTGGCCGCGGGCAAACACCGCCAGGGCCACCGCCTCAATCTCTTCCCACAGCGCCGTGGGCACAATCTGCCGGGCCAGAATCTCGGCCCGGGTCAGCCGCTCATCGTGCCCCCCCTTCTCCGCCTTGGTGGTGGGCGTGATGATGGGGCTGGGCAGCGCGTCATTCTTCTGCAAGCCGTCCGGCAGGGGAATGCCATACGGCTCCCGGTCGCCCTGGTCATAGAGATACCAGAGCGAGGTCTTGGTGACGCCGGTGATGTAGCCGCGCACAATCACCTCCACCGGCAGCGGCGCGGCCTCGTGAGCCAGGGTCACGTTAGGATCGGGCACGGCGATGACGTGGTTGGCGACAATGTCGCTGAGCTGCTCGAACCACCAGGCGCTGAGCTGGTTCAGCACCTGCCCTTTGTAGGGGATAGCCCCCAGCACCCGGTCAAAGGCGGACACCCGGTCGGTGGTGATGAGCAGGCGCTGCCCATCGCGCCGGTAGATGTCGCGCACTTTTCCACTATCTTTTTCGCCCCAGCCCGGCACATCCACGCTGCGCAAGGCCTGAGGCACGGCGGCAAGTAGTTCTTCATGGCTTAGCATCGTTTCTTCCTCTACTAGTGTCTCAGTTTATCATCGGAGTCTGGCGAATTTCAGACCTGTCAGGTTTTTACCAGGAGTAGTAAGTGAACATAGCCACCAAAAACCTGACAGGTCTTCTCTGGAAAACTAAAAAACACCCATCTCCAGCTTATCAGTGTCTCAGCTTATCAGTGTCTCAGCTTCCTGGCTGACCGGCTCGTTTGTGGCGATTTCGGCCAGCAGCGCCGGCAGCGGCAGCGCCGCCAGCGAAGCGAGCTGCCAGGTAGCCGGGCTTAGGTCCTGGTGCTGGGTTACCGGGTTGGGCACGGCCACCACCCGCAGCCCGGCCGCCCGCGCCGCCAGCACCCCGTTGCGCGAATCTTCCAGGGCCAGCGCCTGCTGCGCCGCTACCCCCAGCTTGCCCAGGGCCAACTGGTAGACGTCGGGGTTGGGCTTGGCCCGGCCGGAGACATCATCGCGGCAGACAATCACGTCAAAGCGGTCATACAGCCCCAGGCGCTGCAAATGGCCATCTACCCATTCGTGGGGCGAGCTGGAGGCAATGGCCAGGGCCAGCCCTTGCTGCCGCGCCTGTGCCAGCCAATCCAGCACGCCGGGCATGATGGGCAGCCCGGCCACCGTAGCCGCGTCTTGCTGGTGGAACTGCGCCCGCACCCCGGCCGGGTCTATGGGCCGGGGCGCGCGTTCAGCCAGGTAGTGTACCGGGTCGAACACGCCCACCGTGCCCACCTCGCCCAGCCATAAATCGAGCGGGAAGGGCACGCCATGGGCGGCATACACCGCCTGCCAGCTCAGGTAATCGGCCGATTCCGTGTCGATGATGAGGCCGTCGAAGTCGAAGATGAGCGCTTTCATGCGGTTCCTGCTGTTGGCGGCTAGCAGTTGGCCAGGCCGTTGGCAAAGAGGGCCAGGCCAGAGAGGCCGCGCTCGCCGCGGTGGCGACGGGGGTGCTGCCAGGGAAAGATATGGTCTTCTGGGTGGGGCATCAGGCCGAGGACGTTCCCGGCCGGGTTGCACAACCCGGCAATATTCAGCACCGAGCCGTTGGGGTTGGCCGGATAGCCCTCGCCCAGGTAGGTCAGGGCCACCAGGCCGTCAGCTTGCAGTTGGGCGGCGACGGCAGCGTCGCGCACCGCCAGCCGCCCTTCGCCGTGGGCCACCGGGCAGTAGATCGGCTCAGTGAGGCCGCGGGTAAACAGGCTGGGGCTGTGCGCGTTGGGCTGCAAATAGACCCAGCGGCATTCGAAGTGGGCTGCTTCGTTGTAGGTGAGGGTGACATCGCGGGGGGCGTCGGGTGCCGCCCGGCCGGGGAGCAGCCCGGCCTTCACCAGCGCCTGGAAGCCGTTGCAGATGCCCAGTACCGGCCGCCCCTGGGCGGCAAAAGCGGCCACCTGCGCCCACAGCCGGTGGCGCAAATCGGTGGCCCACAGCACGCCCGCGCCCAGGTCATCACCATAGGAGAAGCCGCCGGGGATAACCAGCATCTGGTAATCGTGCAGGGCACGTTCGCCGGCCAACAGTTGGTTGATGTGCACAATCTCTGGCGCGCCGCCGGCCAGTTCGCAAGCCAACGCCGCATCCCGGTCGCGGTTGGTGCCGTTGGCGTGCAGGATGAGGATGCGTGGGGCATGGGTGAGCGGTGTGGGAGGCGAGGCCTGGATCGTGCGGCGTGAATCGTGGGGAGGCAGTCCCGGCCGGGGCGCCAGATGGCCGCGCCAGGCAATCTCCAGTTCAGCGATGGGGGCGGTGAGCAAGGGCTGGCCGCTGCGGTTGACGTGCAAGGTTGGCTCGCCGCTCACCAGCCCAATGCAGGCGTAGGGCACACCGGTCAGCAGCGCCTCAAAGGCGGGGGCATCCTCCGGCCGGACCTCCACCACAAAGCGGCTGAGGGATTCGGCAAAGAGCAGCGCCTCATCGCTGAGGATATGCTCGGAGGGCAGGGTGGCCAGGTCTACCGTGGCTCCCAGCCGGCCGGCCAGGCTCATTTCAGCCAGAGCCACGGCCAGACCACCTTCGGAGCAGTCGTGGCAGGCCTGCACCAGCCCGGCGCGGATGGCCTGGTGCAAGGCGCGGAAGCGCAACGGGGCATCGGGCACCGGCCGGGGCAGTTTGCCGTGGCCGGGGACCAACTGCCGGTAATGGCTGCCACCCAGCTCCGGCCGGGTGTCGCCCACGACAATCAGCCAGTTGCCCGGTCGTTTCAGATCCATGGTGGTGGTGTGGGTCACGTCGGGCACCAGGCCCAGGGCGGAGATGAGCAGCGTGCCGGGGATGGCGTGCTTTTCGCCATCGGCCCCGGTGTATTCATTGTTCAGGCTGTCTTTGCCGGAGATGAAGGGCGTGCCATAGGCCACGGCGGCATCGTAACAGCCCTGGGCACAGCGCACCAGCCCGCCCAGCCGGTCCGGCAGATTGGGGTTGCCCCAGCAGAAATTGTCCAGAATGGCCACCGTGTCCGGGTCGGCACCGACGGCGACCACGTTGCGCAGCGCCTCGTCGATGGCCGCCCAGGCCATGGCGTAGGGGTCCAGCTCGCCAAAGGCGGGGCAGATGCCGTTGCCCAGGGCCACCCCCTGGACTCCCGCGGGGCGGCGGGCGGCGGGGGTGGCCAACTGCACGTCCAGCGGGCACAAGACGGCGGCATCGCCGGGGCCGTGATTGGCCGCGCCCACCAGCGGCTTGACGGCAGCGCCACCCTGCACCTCGTGGTCATAGCGGCGCACCACGGCTTCTTTGCTGCGGATGTTGGGCAGGGCCAGCAGTTGGCGCAGCGCCTCGGCGGGGCTGGGGGTGTGTCTGGCGGCGGGGGTAGGGTCTGGGGTGGGTGGCGGCCACTGGGCTTGCAGATGGCGCACGGGCAGGCCATCGTGCAAGAAGGCCATGCTCAGGTCGCCCACCAACCGCGGGCCATAGAAGATGCGCATCCGGCCGGTTGGCTCGAATTCGCCCAGGCAGAAGGCTTCTACGTCCTGGCCGGCGCAGATGGCTTGCAGGCGGGGCCAATGCGGGGGGGGCACGGCCAGCACCATGCGCTCTTGCGCTTCGCTGAGCCAGATTTCCCAGGGGCGCAGGCCGGGGTATTTGAGGGGGACATCTTGCAGTTGGACGCGCGCGCCCACTTTTTCGCCCATTTCGCCCACGGCGGAGGAGAAGCCGCCGGCCCCGCAGTCGGTGATGGCGGTGTAGAGCTGCTCGTCGCGGGCGCGCAGCACCACTTCTTGCACCTGTTTTTCGATGATGGGGTTGCCGATTTGTACGGCGGTGCCGGCGATTTCGCTGGTGTTCTGGTCCATCTCCATGCTGCTGAAGGTGGCTCCGCGCAGGCCGTCCCGGCCGGTGCGCCCGCCAATAGCGATGATGAGGTCCCCCGGCCGGGCGCCGGTGGGGTGTGCGCCGTGGGGCAGCAGCCCCAGGCAGCCGCAGTAGACCAGGGGGTTGGCGGTGTAGCCGGGGTGGTAGAGGATGGCTCCGTTGACGGTGGGGATGCCCATTTTGTTGCCGTAATCTTCGACGCCGTGGACCACGCCCTCGGCTACGCGGCGGGGATGGAGGACCCCGGCCGGGAGTTCCGCTTCGGGCAGGTCGGGCGGGCCAAAGCAGAGGATGTCGGTGTTGGCGATGGGGCGGGCGCTGACCCCCAGCACGTCACGCACTACGCCGCCCACGCCGGTGTTGGCCCCGCCGAACGGCTCCAGGGCGGAGGGGTGGTTGTGGGTTTCCACTTTGAAGGCCAGGTCGAACTGCTCGTTGAAGGCGACGATGCCGGCATTATCGACGAAGGCGGAGCGCACCCAGGGTTTGTTGACGGCCTGGGTGGCGGCGCGGATGTAGGTGTTGAGCAGGCCGGCAATTTGGCTGGTCTGGCCATCGGGGCCGGTGTAGTCGATGGTGGCTTTGAAGGTTTTGTGGACGCAGTGCTCGCTCCAGGTTTGGGCCAGCATCTCCAGTTCGGCGTCGGTGGGGTCGCGCTGCTCGGCCTGGAAGTAGGCGCGGATGGCTTGCATCTCGGCCAGGTCGAGGGCCAGGCGTCGTTCGCGGCTAATGGCGGCCAGCCGGGCATCGCTGGCCTGGCGCAGGGGCACGCGCTCGATGGTGTCGTCGGCCGGCTGGCGGGTGAAGAAGGGGGGGGCAATGGGGCGGTCGATGGTGAACTGCTGCACGACGGGGTTGGAGAAGAGGCCGGCGGCCAGGTGGGCCAGGGCGGCAGCGTCCAGGGGGCCGTGGAGGAGGTAGCTGTGGCCGGTGGCGGCACGGCGCAAGCCGGCCAGCCCCAGGAGTTGGCCGGCGCGCACCAGGTTATCCCCGGCCGGGTCGGTGACGCCGGGCAGCCAGGTGACATCGATGCGGTGGGTCCCGGCCGGGGCGGGCAAGGTCACCGGCAGGGCATGCACTACGAACTGCTCGGTAACGGGGTCGGCCAGGAGTTCGCGGCTAAGTTGTTCGGCTTGGGTCAGGGAGAGGCTCCCCTGGACAAAGAAGAGGCGGGAGATTTCGCAGGTGGCCAGTTGGGTCAGGCCCAGTTGATGGGCGGCGGCCACCAACTGTTGTCCGGCTTTGTCTCCAGCCCCCGGCCGGGTGGTAACCTCTATGCGGTAGCCCGGCCGGGTATCTGGAGCAAGCGGGGAAGGTATTTCTTCAGGCAAAGCGACACCAGTCACACGTTTCCTCCAAGAAAACGAGCCGCAGAAGCGGCTACGGGTTAGCTCTTAACAGGGTTTCCAGGGCTGAAACCTGGCAATTATTGTACTCTTTCTTGGAAGGGGCAACAATGCGGCGGCGCAATTCGGTGCGCCAGACAATTCGCTGGGAGTTCACAACGCGTGAGACCATAGTACAGCAACTGCCGGCCGTCGGCCGCCAATTGGCCGGGGAAGCGCGAACTGCTGGGCGAAAAAGAAAAAGCCTACCCGGCCGGGTAGGCTCTACAAGGTTCTGACGTGTCGCGGTTGGCCGGTTAAGCCAGGGCCGACTGGTAAAGCGAAGCCTTGATTTGCAGGACGTCGCGCCGCACCTTCTCATCCGTCTCCATCAGGCCGGAAATCTTCTCGTAGCCGTGCAGGATGGTGGTGTGGTCCCGGTTGCCCAACTGGCTGCCAATTTGCGGGAAAGAGGCATCCGTCTCGGTGCGGGCCAGGTACATGGCCACCTGGCGCGGGAAAGCCACCGAGCGGCTGCGGCTGGGGCTGCACAACCGCTCATGCGAGAGGCGGTAGTAGGCAATGACTTCGTCAATCACCTGGTTCACCGTCACCTTGACCGGTGCGCGCATCTGGTCGGCCAGGGCCACTTTCACCAGGTCCAGGTCAATGGGTTGATTGATGAGCTGCGAATAGGCAATGACCTTGTTGAGCGCCCCTTCCAGTTCACGAATGTTGCTGCGGAAGTGATGGGAGATCACTTCGATCACGCTTTCGGGCACATGGACGCCACACTCTTCCGCCTTGGCATGCAAAATGGCGGAACGCATTTCCGCGTCCGGCAGTTGGATGTCGGCCATCAGCCCCCACTCAAAGCGGGATTGCAGCCGCTCTTCCAGTGTTACCATTGCCTTGGGCGGCCGGTCGCTGGAGAGGATGACTTGCTTGCCGCTGCTGTGCAGGTGGTTGAAGGTATGGAAGAACTCTTCCTGGGTGCTCTCTTTGCCGGCAATGAACTGGATATCGTCGATCAGCAGCACGTCGGGACTGCGATATTTCTCGCGGAAGTCGGCCATGGATTGGCTGCGGATGGCCTGGATGAGGTCGTTGGTGAAGGTTTCGGACGAGATGTAGCAGACGGTCTGGCCGCGCTGCAAGCATTTGTGGCCGATGGCGTGCAGCAGGTGGGTTTTGCCCAGCCCCACACCACCGTAGATGAAAAGGGGGTTGTAGGCCTGTCCGGGGCGCTCGGCCACGGAGACGGCGGCGGCATGGGCCAGCCGGTTGCTGTGGCCAACAATGAAGTTGGCGAAGGTGTAGCGCTCGATGAGGATGCTTTGGCCGCCCCCGGCCGCGGTCCGTTTGCCGTTGGAACCATTGGCAAAGCCATTGCGAAAGGGCGGTGTTTCTTCCACGGACCGCTCGTCGGCGAGTGACTCGGAAAGCATCCCGGCCGGGACAGCATCACCCACCACAAAACGCACACGAACCGGATGCCCGGCAATGGATGAAAGCGTGCGTATCACCGCACCATGCAGCCGGTTCTCCAGCCAATCTCTGGCATAGTCGTTGCGCACGCCAACCAGATACTCATCACCGTTGCAATCCAGCAAATGGGCGTCCTTTAGCCACGTGTTAAAGGTGGCCTTGGTCATTTGAAGTTCTAATTCTCCCAGAGCTGTTTTCCAGGCTGTTTCAGGCAGCATAAAGCACCATTCCACTTAACACAAACCAGTCGTTGGGCAGTGAGGCAGGATCAATCCCCATACCATACCTGCCGGCGGAACATCCTGGCTCCTTTCAGCTTCATCCCTTACTGAAGGCTGATTTGTGTACAGTTCTCTTCCCGAAGCTGAATCTACTGGCCAAAAAGGTCCGTTCATTCTAACTGATGGTGGCCAACAGCGCAATGCTAAAAGCGTTAATTTGCCTTAAAAGCTGGCCTATTTCAGGATTCTGATCCAGAGTACTGCGGGGATTTTTTAAGGTTCGGCCAGGGGGCGTCCCCTTACCCCAGTTGTGGGAAATGGGGTGAGGGTAAGCCCTACATTTTTGGTTTGGCAGCGGACGTACCGGGGTGATTGCGCGTTATGTCATAGGCCATTGCCCCGGCCGGGCGTCTAAACCCGACCGATTTTTGCCCATTCCGGCCGGGAACGGGCACAACCGGCGGCGCGGTAATAGTTGGGGCATGGGCGAGACTGGGGCTAAAAAAGGGGAGGGCCGGGCGGGGTGCCCGGCCCTTAAGGAAGGGGGGGGTGCGACGAGAAGAGATGAACCCGTTGAGCCTGACATCTATAAAGATAGCGGGTTACATTTAACAACCGGTTAAAGGCATGCTAAGGCTGTGTAAACATCTGATTAAGGCCAGGCCTGGCCCAGCAGCGGCAGTGTTTTCCCGGCCGGGGTGTGGCATAATGGACCCATCACACACAAAATGAGAGGAACACCCATGCACCTGTATCTTATTCGTCACGGCCAGAGCCTGGTAAACCTGGCCGACTGGAACAACGGCAACACCGACGAAGGGCTAACCGACCTGGGCCACCGCCAGGCCCAGGCGCTGGCCGCCTGGATGCCCAAAGAAATCCCCCACGTAGACATCATCTATGGCAGCACCATGCGCCGCGCCAGGGAAACGGCCGCGCCCCTGGGCACCGCCTACGGCCTGCCCATCCATTACGACGACCAACTGCGCGAAATTGGCAACAACCGCCTGGACCACACCCCCTGGCCCAACGACGACCTGCCCCGCGAGTATGCCGATTACTGGTCCAGCGAGCGCCCCTTTGCTTCGGTAACCCCCAAAACGGTGGGCGGCGAATCGATGATGCACTTCCGCACACGCGTGGGGCTGTTTGTGGAAAACCTGGTGGAGCGCCACCCGGACCAGACCGTGGTGGCGGTTTGCCACGGAGGCGTGGTCGAGATTGTGTTCGACCACGTCTTCAACATTGGGCCGTGGCGGCGCTGCGAGGTTTGGAACAAGAACACGGGCATCAGCCATTTTGAGTACGTGGCCCACCCGCGCCGCGAGACGTGGCGGTTGCATTTCCACAACCGGGTGGAGCATCTGGCCCTGATGGAAGCTGCGGTAACCGCCGATGCTGCCTGATCTGAACGACCGGCAGGCGATCCTGACAGCGGACCCGGGCTTTGCGGCGCTGGCCCTGGCGGAATTGGACCAGGCGCTGGGGGCACCGCTCTCGCCCCCACCCCAGCTTGCGCCCGGCATCTGGCTGGCCAGCCTGCCCGTCTCCTTTGGGGAACTGGCCGAGCAGTGGCGGCAACACCCGCCTATCTTTGTCCGCCATCTATGCCCGGCCCAGGTGGCGCTGCCCCGGCCATCGGCCGCCAGCCTGGCTGAGACAATTCGGGCGCAGTTTGTGGCGCGGCTGGACCCCAGCCAATCCTTCTCGGTGCAAACGCGGCTGCTGGCCGAGACGGATTACAAGCCGTTCGACGTGAACAGCGCCCTGGCGGCGCTGCTGGTGGCCGAGTCGGGCGCGGTGCTGGACGTGCGCCAGCCGCAGCAGGTTGTGTCGGTGGTGGTGGCCGTGGCCCCCGGCCGGGGTGCGCCTGTCCGCACCGCGTATCTGGGTCTCTCTCTGGCCTGCCACAACCTGTCGGATTGGGCCGGCGGGGTGCGCCGCTTCCGGCGCGAGGCAGGGCAGATCAGCCGGGCGGAGTTTAAGCTGTTGGAGGCGCTGGAGCAGTTCAGGATTGAGCTGCCGCCGCGAGGCACGGCGCTGGATTTGGGCGCGGCACCGGGGGGATGGACGCGCGTTTTGCGGCAGCGTGAGCAGTATGTGACGGCGGTGGACCCGGCCGGGTTACACCCCAGTCTGGCCCCAGACAAGGGGGTGCGCCACAAGCGGCTCACCGCCGAAGCTTACCTGGCCGAAGGGCCAGACAGCTACGACCTCATTGTCAACGACATGCGCCTGGACGCCCGCGATTCGGCGCGGTTGATGGTGGCTTATGCCCCCTATCTCTACTATCCGCACGGCGCGGCGCTGATCACCCTGAAGCTGCCGGAGACCGGCCGGGAGACAATTCTGGACCACAGCTTCCACATTTTGCGCCAGGTATACACCGTGGCCGGCGCGCGCCAGCTCTTCCACAACCGCAGCGAGATCACCGTCTACCTGAAGCCTCTCCGGCCGGCAGCCGGCTAGACAAACTCCACTTCGTGCAAACCGGAGGCGATGACGCCGTGGGCCACCACTTCTAGCGTTTCTAATGGTTCGCCAGTGCCGGGGCCACCCGGCCGGGCGGCCCGCATTTCAATGCCGCGCACAAACTGCAAACTAGGCACCCGCTGCAAACATTGGTACACATCGGACACAAACAGGTCACGGCCAAAGGGCCAGCCGGTGCCATCTGGGCCGCCAACCAGCGGATTCAGATATTGGTACAGCGCTCGCAGCACCGCTTGTTCTACCTGGTTCTGGTCAACCCCGGGGATGGCCCGGCACTGCACCTTTACCGACACCCAGCGGTAGGCGGGCGTGCGCACGTTGAGCCGCGCGGTGAGCAGACGCCGCTCATCCAGATATTCGGTCACCTGGATGCGTGTTTCTTCATCCAGCTCCAGCGTGGCCGGTTCCAAAAAGCCTTGGGGGCGCATGACGCGCGGGATGACGAGTACGTAAATCTGGCCGGGCACCACCCGGCCGGCGGCCGAGGGGCGGGGCTGCAAGCATTTCACCCGGCCGACATTGGAGCGCATGGCCTGGCGGGTAAGAAACTCGAAATCGGCTTCGGTCACGGCCCGGTCGCGGGTGCGCAGCATTTGCGGGGCGCGCATCATGGCCGCCTCTAGCGATTCGGCGTCCATGCCGCCGGCCGCATCTTGCCGGTTCATGACCCGGCCAACAAAGGGGATGGCCGTCTTGAGGGTATTGATGACGCCAGCCTGGACATTGCCTTCCTGGGTGCCGCCATAGCGGTAGCGGGCCATGTAGACGCTGGCTCCGCGCTGGGGGATGGCCCCAAACAGCTTCATGGTGCCATCGGGCTGGCGGATGGCCGGGCCAAAGCGTATTTCGCCGGTGATGCTGTCCAGCGTGTAGTGCCGGTCGATGGCCCGCGAATCAGCGAAGTCGCGGACTTCGATCCATTCTTGCACTTCGCCTTCCACACTGACGATCACGTGTTCATCCGGCCGGCGGTCGAGGATGGGGGTCATTTGCAGTTGGAAGCGTTGACCGGCCGAGCCATCGCTGCGACCTAGCAGTTCGTGGTTGACGCGTTGGGCGTGGGTGGTGGCAATGGTGCCACCCCAACTGGCGGTGGTGACTTGCCGCAGACGGGGGCTGACGCGATAGGGGCGCATGCCTTCGGCGGTGCCGGGGGCGGTGGTGTCGATGACGCGCACGCGCACCCAAAACAGGCCTTCCTGGTTAACGCGCAGGCGGCCCATTTGGGGCAGGTGCAGTTGAATCTGGCCGGCGCTGTTCAATCCTTTGGTGGTGTCGAATTCTATTTCGCAGGGCAGCCAGTGGCTGTCGGCGGTGGTGGAGGAGGCTTCCCAAATGTAGGGCGGCAGGGTGGGGTCGATGCCCGCGCCCCCGGCCGGGTCGCAGTCCAGGGTGAAGTTCAGAATGTGGTGGCTGAGGTCGTTGGCAAAGCCAAAGTAAAGCGCGTCGTCGACCTGGGGAATGGAGGAAAAGATGGAGATGCCCTCGAAGCCGGCGGCCAGACGGCGCAGATTCATGGGCAGGAAGCTTTTTTCTTCGGCCTGCACGGCCGCTACCTGGGCGACGACGGTTTGCAGTTGGGGCACTTTGATCTGGAAATCGTGGTCGGTGGTGAAGATGATGGAACGTTCTGTTTCGGTCTGGGTACTGGAGACTTCGGTCCCGGCCGGGATTAATATCGTTGTCTCTTGCGGGGCAGACAGCCAGAAGGTCACCGGCACTCGTGCCGGAATTGGCTCTTGCAAACGGATGCCCAACATCTCCATGAACTTGATGTAATGCAGCCGGGGCACCTGATTCAGCCGGTACAGAATGATATCCGTCATCCAGGCAAACAGCTCAATGAGCGTCACCCCGGGGTCGCTAACGTTGTGGTCCGTCCATTCCTCGCAGTAACGCGGCACCAGCTTCTTGGCCTCGTCCACGATATCCTGAAAATGCCGATCGTCTAGTTTCGGGCTGGCTAAAGCCATGTATGCCTCCGCAGATTTGGTCTCTCTGAAAATTTGCCCGGCCGGGGGGCTTTTATGGGTGGTGTGCCATACCCGGCCGGGGGCCATTACAAATCACGCCGGTTCACGCCGGTTCACGCCGTTTTACGCCGTCTCTTCCGGAATGAGATAAAAAGGATACACCAGGCTCCGCCGATCACGCGTGGCCTTCACCTGGTATTCAATCCGGATCATCAGCACATGGGGCTGATCGGGTTCCGGCCCAACCACAATATTTACCACGTTGATGCGCGGCTCCCACATCTTCAACGCCTCTTCCACATAGCGCTGGGCCAGCGTTGCCGTGGCCACATTATTGGGCGCAAACACCAATTCATGCAGGCGGCAGCCAAAGGTTGGCCGCATTACCCGCTGGCCAGGTGCCGTCATCAAGATAATCCTGATGGCCTGGACAATTTCACTATTCTCATCCGTTAGCGACAGGCCGCCCTGCGGGTTTATGGCTATGGGGAATGACCAGCCGCGGCCAACGATATCTTTGGGCATAGGAATCCTTACGGGTGCATAGGTGGTGCGCTGGCAAGCCAACTGCCGGCGCGCTCCTTAGGGAATCATCACCTTCACCTGGCCGGGATTGACCACCGAGATAACCCCGGCCCAGGCACACATGAGCTTGGACGTATTGTTTAAGGCCGGCTTTTTGTTGATGAGCACCTTGGGCGAACCGGGAGCCCACGGGGCCGGAATGACGGGAATGCAGGGCTGCGGCGTCAGGACGCCCAGGGCGGCGGCCGTGGCGGCGGCCACCTGGGGGTTGGCCAACGAGGTGCATACGCCAAAAGGGGTGATGTTTTTCATGGGGATGTTGTCCAGAATCGTCGCGGCCGGTTGGTTGCTGGCGGTGACCCGGTTTTCGGGGGTGACGATCATGGTGCCGGGCGCTGCGCCAAATGTACATTGCAGCGTCGCCCCATTACATACCTGAATTGCCATTAGAAATCTCCTCTGAAAATGGAGCGCGGACAGCTCGTCCGCCCTTTGCGGTCTGGCAGACCGCGCTCCATATTTTCATTCATTTGCTGGTGCGCCGTAGGCGCGTGGTGTCTCCTTGAAAACTCGGCCAGTCAGCGGCTATTGCAGGTTAATGACCGCACCTTTGATGTTTACCGGACCGCTGCTGCTGATATCCACGGTGGAATTGGCCTGGACTCTGACGGCGGCGCTGGCTTTCACGCTTACGTTCGCAGTTGCCTCAACAACAACATCGCCGCCGGACTTGATGGTGATTTTGCGGCTGTTGTCGTCCATCTCAATGAGCAAACCGCCCGTAGATTTAATCTCAATCTTCTTCGCCTTATCATCCAATTTGATGGAGTGACCGGCAGCTGTGATTACCTGCACGGCGTTGGCGGTGTTGGTGTTGTCGAACATGACCATTTTGTGCCCGGTGCGCGACTGCCAGACGCGAACCAGGGGCACCTGGTTATTGGCCGCGCCGCTTACGTCGGGCGGTAACTTGTGCTTGCCGTTCCAAACGCCACCAATGACGTAGGGCTGGTTGAAATCGCCGTGCTCAAACACAACCATCACCTCGTCGCCAACTTCCGGTACCAGGCAGAAGCCGGCCTGGGGGCCAGCCCCGCTGCTGATAACGCGGGCCCAACCGCTGTCGGTGTCTTCGGTCATCCAGGGGTACTTGATTTTGACCCGCCCCCACTTCTGGGGGTCGTTGGTGTCGGTGACAATGGCGGGAACGACGCCCGGCCAGCGGTCCAGGGGGGGCTGGTGGAGCATTTGCTCGGCCAGCAGGCCGCTGCGAGTGCCACGGATGTGGAAGGTTGTCTTGAGCCCGGCCGGGGTGAAAACGTGACAGGCGCTGGTTACCAGGAAAGTGCCGGAGAGCCGGGTACCCACGCCGGTTATCTCCACGGCTTTGCCGGCCTGGATATCTGGTCTTTGGTAAGCCACGCCGGTTGCTTCCAGGTAGGAACCGCTTATTTCATTGGCCCGGGCCTTGGCCAGGGCATCGGCCTCGGCCTGGCTGGCGACGGGCTGGTCGACGATAACTGCGTCGCCCTGGCCAAAGCGGGAAGCCCAAGAAGTGCCGTTTTGGTCGGAAATTGCGGGGAATAGCTGCTGTGGCGTGGCCTGCCCAACGATGGGTTCGAGACGCTTGGGGTCCCAACCTTTGACCAGCACCTGGTCTACTTGTTCGGCGGTAGAGAGCCGGGGCTGGAAGGCGATGAGGTCCTGGCCCCATTCGAGTGTTTTCTTATCCTTCTGCGGGTCTGGCCGGTGGAAGTGCAGTTGGCCTTGGGCGACGTAGCATTCGTAGCCGATGCGCCAGGCGCGCTGCATGAGGAAGGCCATGTCTGACTGGTTGTGCTGGTAGAGGTGTTCATAGACGGTGCTGGTGGTATCAACCGTGCCTGTGGAGAGACCGGCCCCGCTGGCGATTTGACTGACGAGGTCGCTGTCTTTGATGTTGAGGAAGGACCGGCTCTTTTTGGTGCGGTAGAGGCGATGGGATTTGTCGTAGCCCTGGAAGATCGCTTCGGAGGTCATGCCTTCGCCCAGGATGGGTTCAACGGCGGTGATCTCGCCTTTGATGAGCGAAACGAGACTACCTGAGCCTTGTGCGCCGAAGATTTCGACTTCTTTGGTCAGGTTGAAGGGGGTTCGGCCGTCTATCAGGTCAAGTCGTGGGTCGCGGAAGTGGACGGAGAACATGCCGGGTAGGTGGGCGTGCTGGTCGACGATGACTTCGACGAGGTCGGCCATGATCTCGGGGGCGACGTCTGTGCCGTCAACGCGAATCTTGATCTGGCTGGAGAGGGTTGTGCTGGGCATATGGGTTCCTTGGGGAGCTAGTTTTGCGGCGGGATGCTTAGTTCGTCACCCGGCCGGAGCAGCAATGGGTTCCATATGCCATTGTGCTCAGCGATCAGCCGCCATTTGGTGGCGTCCTTGTACACCTCGGCGGCGATGGTGTCCAGCCGGTCGCCGCGGGTCACGCGCCAGACGCGCTCGATGGGGCCGCCGCCGGAGGTGGGATTTTGCAGGGGCAAGGCCCCGGTGCCAAATTCTACCAGGGTGATGTTGACTTTGGCCCGCACCGGCACGCCATCCTTGGTAAACAGGATGTAGTTCTGGGTGATCGATTCGATGTAGCATTCAAAGCTGAAGGAACCCCATTGGAAGCGCAGTTTGCGGGCATCGGCCTTGGCTGTGTTATTGGCTTCGCCCACACGCACCGGCTCCATGAGCTGCAGCAAGTGGGTCATTTCCTGGCGAATGTCCCCACCTTCTTCATAGCGATCGAAGATGAGGTCGTTCAGGGTGACTTTCTGCTGGCCAACCCCGGTAATTTCGATCTTGGGGGCGTTGCCGCCCATGCCGGTCGCTTTGTAGGTGTGCGACAGGCTCAGGGAGTATTGGTGCGGGTTGAACATGAACTCAACCTTCTGGAAACCCTGGGGTTGTTCGCTGATGTCGGTCAGGCTGGCGGGCGTTAATCCACCGCGTGTGGTCATGGATGTTTCCCTTGCTGTAAGTTAGAAGCGGCGATCGCGTTCCCATTCGATGGCGATGCGCCGTTTGATCTCGGCGTAAACCTGCCGGGACAGTTCGCTGATGTCTACGGGTGGCGCGGCGGGCGTGTCTTCGCTGGCACTTTGGGGCGCTGCGGTAGAACTGGTTCCGTTTATTGGGCTGCGCTGTACGGCCAGCGGAGGCAGGATGTCGATGATGGGCTGCGTGGCGGACGGGGCGCGCACGTCCATGGTGGTGGCCGGCGCTTCGGCGGTGGCGATGGCGCGCTGGGTGGTGGGCGGTTGAGGGGTGGTGGGCGTCCCGGCCGGGGCCGGGACAGCGGGTGGTTCCTCAGCGGCGGCGATGGCGCGCTGCACGAGGGGGGCGGCGTCACTGGTGGTTGTCCCGGCCGGGGGGAGGGGTGGGGACGGCGGCTGCTGGCCAATCAGGGTCCACAAATCGCTGGGCAGGGCACCAATCTCTGTCTGTATCATTTGTGGCTCAGCCTCCTCTGGCTCGGCTGACGTACTGCCAGGCACTGGCGGCGCGGCCATGTCTGAACCAGAGGCAGCTTCAGCGGGCTTGGTTTGAACCTGGGGAGGGCGAGGTGCTGGGGTGGGGACCGGCCGGGGGCGGCGGGGCAGCACAAATTCCACCGCCGCGCTGCTTTGCTGGTCCGTCGCAACGTCCTGCAAAATCTGGCGCAGGGGCTGCTCTTCCTCTAGTGCGCGCTGCAGCAGCGGCTCTCCGGGCGGCGGGGTGGTCGTCCGCGATAATTCGGTCAGCACCAGGCCGTTTGGCAGTTGTACTTCTTGTGACGGCGGCAGCGCCGGCGGTTCCGTTTCCTGCCGCTGCACCGGCAGCACTGCTTCCAGGGGCAAGGGCTGTAAGGGAGAGGATGGCGTCTCGTCGATGGTGGGCGGCCCGGCCGGGGGGGATGCCGGGGTGAGGGGGTGAACGGGCGAGGGGGTGAGAGTTGGTGGGGCCGGTGGTTGGGCAATGGCGGTTGGCGGCGGGACCGCGGGCTGCTCGGCGCGCTGGATGGTGGGCGGTTCAGGCGTGGGGGTAGTCTGTGGCTTGTCCGGCGGCGACACAACTGGTGGCGGCGCGGCGGTTTCAGTCAAAGGCTCTTGAAGCGGCTGTACCAGGCCAGGAACTGCACTTACCGTCGCCGCAGCCATAGCAGCAGGCGGTGCGCCGGCCGCGCGCTCAATGGCTTCCGTTTCCGGCTCTGACGTCATGGCCGGGGGGCTGGCGGACTCTTCTGCGGTTGTGGGCAAGGTCGTCCCGGCCGGGGTCGTTTGCTGCGCGGCCAGTCGTTGCGCCAGGGCACTGGGTGTTTTGTCCGGGGCAACCATTCCCGTCTTTGCTTCTTTGTCCGACAGGTAAACGACGCTGGCGCGCCGGCGTTGGTCGGGGCTGATGGGCCGCGGTGGCTCGGCCTTCTTGGGCTTGCGCGACAGGCGTGCCTTCGGACGCTGCTCCTCTGCTTCGGCCTGCTGAATTGCCTGTTGCAGCCAGGGGGCGTCGGCCCTGGGCACAGTCTCAGTCTGCTGACCAGAAGATTGTTTTTCCTGGTGTTTGCGCATGATGGCTTGCAGCCGGCGCCAACTGGTGTCCGCATCCTCCGGCTCAGCCAGGTCAGGCTGTTCCGGCTGTACTGGCGGCAACGGCTGCCCTCCGAGGGCCGGCGTGCCGGCTGCCGGGGTGGCAGGACTCCCCTGCATGGCCCGGGCCCGCTTCTCTTCATGCCGGCGCATAATCTCGCGCAGGTCGGGAGCGGCCGAGGGAGGTGGGGCGGGTGATGGCGTGACCGCCGGTTGAGCGGGCGCGGGCGCGGTGGTCTGTTGGATGGCCGGGGGTTGGTAAATAGGCAGAGGTTCGGCCCCGGCCGGGGGGGGCGTGACCGCCGGTTGGGCGGGCGCGGGCGCGGTGGTCCGTTGGATGGCCGGGGGTTGGTAAGTGGGCTGGGGTGCGGCCCCGGCCGGGGGGGGCGTGACCGCCGGTTGGACGGGCGCGGCGAAATCTTGTGGCACAATATTGGCCCGCACCAGCCACTGCCCTGGGTTGCGTGGCAGGGACTGGGGTGGTGGCGGTGGCGTCCAGCGCCCCGGCCGGGTGGCGGCGCGGAACAGCACTGCCAGAGACGCATGTCGCTGCACCTGTGCTAACAAGCGCTGCCGCAAGCCGTATCCCATTCTTGTGTCCATCGTTGATTGCCGGGCAAACAGACCGCCGGGTCTGCTATGACCCACCTGTTTGTTTCCGCCGCTTTGCCGGTGACACCGGGGCCACCGGAATTAGCGCTTTGTTTTTGGGGCTGGTGGCCCGCGGGGAACGCGGTGGGCGTTTGGCAATCAGCCCCTTGTTCTTGGGATCTTTGGCTCGCGGGGCTTTGGGAACCCAGGGTTTGGGTGGTGGCGGTGGCGGCAGGGCTGCCCCAGACACCATGCTGATGTCAACTTCGCCGCAAGCCAGCTCCAGGGTCTGGATGGCGATGGTATTGTCATCTGATTTTAGCTGCGGGCCTGTCCAGCGCTTGGGAATGCAGTTCTCGATGGTCCAGGCCATTGAGGGCCGGTTGGGGCCGCTCATGAAGGTGATCGACACCTGCTTGCGCGCTCTTTGGAACTGCCCTTTCAGGGCGTCCATGTACCAGTCCATCAGGGCGGTACCCAGGCCGACCCCGTTCTTGAGGGTGATGGTGGTCTCTTTTTGCCGGCCGGGCAGTTGATGGACGTAGTTATTCAGCCCACCTTCCTTCACCGGCTCCATCTCCCACTCGATGGTGGGCAGGGTACATTCGGTGAAGGCGGCAATGGCCTCCTGATTGATAGAGATGACGTAGCGGAAGGCGGGATTGGTTCGCCGCCGGACTTCATCCATGGCCATGAGGGTGGAATTCTGGCTGGTGGTATTGGGCACGTCTATCGCCCTCCCTGACTTCGGAGAGTGCGTTTGGCGGGCAAACGTCTCCGTTCATACTCGATTTTAAGATCGCGCTGCAGCATGGCATAGACCTCATCCGCAACTTTGCGGACAAGTTCCGGGGTGATTGGGTTGGGTTGGCTGTTGTCTGCTTCTTGCGAATCCATGGCTGCTTGATCGTGGACAAGGGGTAGTGGTTGTCTCTAGTTGGGGCACGGCGGCTTAGCCCAGTGGGGCAACCTCTAGCTGGAATTGGGTGTGGCATTGGGGGCAAACAGCCCCGACGAGGATCTGCACCGGGCTGTTCAGGCGCTGGTACAGATCTTCCAGGTAGGCCAGATCGGCGGCGAAGAAGCCTTCGATGACGCCGGGGGTGACGGCGGATAGTTGGCCTAACTGTACGACCACGCGTGAGAGGAGCAGGACGGGCAGGTAGGCGTCGTTGGCGCGGACCCGCGGATCTTGCATGGACTCGATTTCGTCGAGGGCGGTGGCCAGGCGCATGCGCCCTTCACGGTGGATGGTCCCGGCCGGGTCCAGATACCCACGTGGCAAGACAAAGTCAAAAACGGTTTGCATAGGCCGATTTTCCAGATACGTGCCAAACGGCGGGGCAGGACGGCGGTGGTCCTCAGGACCTTGCCGCCACCTGCCACCAGCCGTCTAGGCCATCGCGCTTTTTGGGCGCTTAGTTAACACGCTCAATAAACTCGTGCGCGATGGTTAATTCTTCTACGCCGATCTCATTGCTGTCCGCTTTGGGCTGCGGGCCGGTCACTTTCAACGGCCAGGCATTCTCAAAGTTCCAGCGTGCGACCTCCGTCAGGGTCTGGTCAAACATGACAATGGAGCCGTCGTGGCGAGCTGCCTGAACGTTACCATCCTCGACCATCTTGCGCCATGTCCAGATGTCCATGTTGCTGGTAATGCCCCGCTTCACCACGATGTTCTCCCACTTGAGCCGGCCGGGAACTTTGAGGGTGACTTCGACACCTTTTTCGTTGACGACCTTGTGTTCGATGACTTCGTTCTCGGACCCGAGGCCACTGCATTCGGTGAAGTAGCCCGTAACAACCCCTTGAATCTCTAGCGCGAAGTGAAAACCAACAAGGGGATCTTCACGCGAGGTATCGACTAGCTGATTTACTGTGGTACCCATTTTTACTCCTATGTGTTGGTTATATGGTTATTCGTTTCTGGGCAATTGTCCGTTGGGATGAACTGCCAAAGGGCGGAATAACTAGGCCGCATTCGGACCGGCCCACTGGCTGATGCGGAAGATGACGAATTCGGCCGGTTTTACCGGGCACATCCCTGCTTCGATGATGAGCATACCCAGGTCACGTACTTCAGAGGGGTTCAGCTCTTCGTCGCACTTGACGTAGAAGGCCTGGTCCTCGCTGGTTCCAAACAGGGCACCACTGCGCCAGACGTTGCGCAGGAAGGAGGTGATGTCGCGGCGTACCCGGGCCCACAGGTCGGGGTCGTTGGGCTCAAAGACGACCCATTGTAACCCCAGGTCCATGGAGTGTTCCACGTAGATGAAAAGGCGGCGAACGTTGATGTAACGCCAGGCGACATCGCTGCTGAGGGTGCGTGCGCCCCAGGCTCGAATGCCCCGGCCGGGGAAGGAGCGAATGCAGTTGACGCCCATCGGGTTCAACACATCTTGCTCACCACGGGTGAGGTTTAGTTCCAGGTCAATCGCCCCACGCACGATCTCGTTGGCCGGGGCTTTGTGCACGCCACGCTCGCCATCCACCCGGTTGTAGATGCCCACCATGTGCCCGCTGGGGGGTACCAGCTTGGTGGTGGCCGGGCTGTCACTCAGGTCAGCTACCCGAATCCACGGGTAATAGAGGGCGGCAAAGGAGCTGTCGAAGTTGATGTACTCGCGCCACTCTTTTGCCTGCTGTGCATTCAGGTCAGGCGGGGTGTCCAGCAGGGCAAAGCGGTACCGCAGCTTCTCGCAATGGGTAATCATGGCTTCCTGGATGGTCTTGACGCGCTCTTTAGCAGCGGGGGAGCCATCGTAGCCATACATGATATCGGGGCAGACGAGCAGGGCGATGTCGTCGTAGACTTCCAGGCCACCCAGGCCGGTGCGTTCGGCGGTGCTGCCCAAGAAGTCGGGCACGGAGAGCGGGGGCATGCCGCCACCGGAGAGGTTGTAGGTGCCGTCGGCCGGATTGGCCGTGGCGGTGCCCACATCGGAAACGGTGACCGCATTGAAGGTGGCGTTGCCGATGTAGTTGTCGCCATCGGTCTTCTTCATGCTCAGGCCGCTCTTGGTCTCGCCGCCAACGCTCATGCTGAAGGTGCCGGTTTCTTTGCCCTTGTCGTCCACATCGTTTTTGATGGTGACGATGAGGTTGTTGCCGGCATCTCCAGTCATTTTGGCAGCGACTTTGAAGCTGTCGCCTTTGCTGGCCGGGATGGTGGCCGAAGCGGCGATGGCCGCATCGGCGCTGTCCATAGCCCGGACGCTGGTTACGTAGCAAACGCCACCACCATTGTTGAAGTAGCCATAGACCGCATCGGGCAGGTAGGCGCCATCAACAAAGCCGCCAAAGATCTCGTTGTACTGGGTCCAACTGGTGACGAGTGTCGCCTTGTTGATCCGGGACTCGACCGGCTCTTTCTGGCCAGTCGCCGGGTTCAGGGCTTTCAGGCTGGCTTCGGCCGTGATGCCGATGAATCCGGTGATTGAAGTGCCGACGCCCTGAATGGGCTTTACGCCCTTGTCGACTTCTTCAACGTAAACACCTGGTGATAAATAGGTTGTAGCCATGTTTTTCCCTCTTTGTGTTTATGATCTTGGCCGATTTTGTAAACCGGCCGGTTGAAGGCTATCTGGAAAAGGACCCTGGGAACCATCCCGGCCGGGGGGCGCCCGACCGGTCACCTCTACAAGTGCGCTCATGCTATCTCCTTTGGATCAAAATCCGAATCTAATTGACCAATGCTGTTCTGGAAGGCTAGCCGGTGATCGACAACAGAAAGATCAACGGTGGGCAGAGTGCTAGCTCCGCTTGATTACAACGCCAGGTCATAATCGCCGTTGGGAGCAGGAACAACAATCTTCTTTTCCAGCGGCGGTCCGGTTTGGGGCCAGGCCACCAGGGTGTATTCACCATCGAGCAGGCTGCCCAGGCGGAAACGGCCCTGGGCATCGGTGGTGGCGAAATGGCCGGTGCCTTTGATGGCTACCTGCACACCCGGCCGGGGTTCATCCGGCCGGGACTTATCAACAATCGTGCCGCTGATGGTTGTCAGCGGCTCATTTGCTGCGCCCGGCAGCAACCCCTCCTGGCCCGGAGCCATCTGCCCCGTGCGCAGGGTAACCGTGCGCGCAAATGGAATGCTAATGTCAACCCAGGGGTCGAGGGCCAGCGTAACAATGTAGGAGATGCTGGGCCGGATCTCATTGTCCAGCGCGCCCCACACTTCAGCCGGATTCGTCAGCTTATCGTGGCTGGCTAATCGCACTTGCAGTTCATAGGGCTGGTTGCGCATGCCACCCACCAGGCGCTCCTCGGGCAGCACCGGATGGCGAAACAGGGCCATGAGGCTGGCAGACAGCAGCCGGTGTTCATCTTCCGGTTCCGTGGCCCAGGTGGTCATCATGTAGTGGCAGTCCACGCGGAAGGGGGTGCGCTTCAGGCGGGCCGCGCGCAGCGCCGCGCCGCCATTGCCGTCAGCCCCAATCTTCTCCCACTGGTGGCGGCGCAAGATCACGTTTTCGCGCACGTCGTACAGGAAGAAGTTAATGGTCGGGCGGGTCAGCCGGGCGCTCCATTCTCGCTTGGGCTGATCGAACTTGATATCTATTTCCCCGTTGCGGATGGGGATTTCGGCAATAAGCAACTGCCGAATGGTTTCGTCTAGATCGGCAATCATGGATTATGGGTTACTCCCGGCCGGGTTGTCACCATCTACATCACTTCCTCATCTTCTTGCCGCTGCACATCCATCGGCTTCATTTGCAGCTCTTCCTCGTCCTCTTGCCGCTGCACATCCATTGGCTTCATTTGCAGCTCTTCCTCATCTTCTTGCCGCTGCACGTCCACCGGCTTCATTTGCAGCTCTTCCTCGTCCTCCTGCCGCTGCGTTGCCGGCTGGCTCATCACCATATCGGCCACCCGGTCAGCCTCCGCCTCATATTGATCATTCGGGTCATTGACCGTCATCTTGCCCTGCACCGCAGGCGCACTTGCCCCCTGCTGCACCACGTGCGTCAGCTCATGGCTCAGCAAGTGTTGCCCGGCGCTGCTGCCCGGCTGGTACTCCCCCGCACGGAAGAAGATATCGCTGCCGGTGGTGAATGCTTTGGCGTTTAGCTCGCGGTTCAGCTGATCGGCGGTGCTGTCGGTATGCACTTTGACGCCGCTAAAATCCTGGCCCATCACGCTGCCCGCTTTGGCAGCCACGTCCTGGTCCAGTGACGCGCCGCTACCACGCTGGCTGCTAATGGTGTTGGCCACATCGTCATCCACCTCAGCCGCCCCCTCCTCACTGCGCTGGGCCAGCAGGCGCTGCACGGCCGCATTGCCCATAGTGCGCTGCATCTGGCTGACCGTAGGTGGATCCCATTTGCCCTGGATGCGCGCCAGGGTAAGCGGCGGGTCGCTCTTTTGCGGGGCGGCACTTTCCTGGGCCGGCTTTGATCTAACCTTGCCCTTATCCTCTAAGGTAAATTCATTGGTCATACCATCATCCTCCAAAAAGGTAGCTCAGGCGGCCAGCCGGCGGCGATCCGTGGCTGTCCACCGTAGCGGACCTGCATCCTCATGCAGTGAACAGACGCTCATCTATCAGACGGCCCATCTTTTGATACTCACGGCGGGTGGCATGCAGCAGGTGTGACATGCCAACCGGCTGCCCGGATTCGGCGGCCAGAAAGGCGGCCGCCAGCACGATGTTGCGAATGGCGCCACCGGCCAGGCGAAAACGCTCGGCCAGCAGTTTCAGGTCGGCGTCGGGGGCAATGGGTGTTTCTGGCGGGAACGTTACGCGCCAGATGCGTTCCCGGTCAGATGGTTCGGGGAAAGGAAATTCAATGGCAAAGTGAAGGCGGCGGGTGAAGGCTTCGTCCAGGTTGGCCCGCAAATTGGTCGCCAGGATGACCACGCCATCGAACATCTCCATGCGCTGCAGCAGGTAGCCGGTTTCAATGTTGGCGTAGCGGTCATGACTGTCTTTGACTTCCGACCGTTTGCCAAAGATGGCATCGGCTTCGTCAAAGAACAGGATGGCGTTGCTGGTGCTGGCTTCGGTGAATATCTTATCCAGGTTCTTCTCCGTTTCGCCAATGTATTTGCTGACAACGGAGGAGAGGTCAATTTTGTAGAGGTCCAGCCCCAGTTCCCCGGCAATGATGTCGGCGGCCATGGTTTTGCCGGTGCCAGACTCCCCGGCAAAGAGGGCGTTTAGTCCTTTGCCCAGGGCCAGCTTGCGGTCAAACCCCCATTGGCCGTAGACCGTGGGGCGCTGGTAGACGGTGTTGACCATCTCTTTTAGCTGCTGCAAGGTGTCGGCCGGTAGGATGATGTCGCTCCACTGGTAGCGGGGGTAGATTTTGGTGGCCAGGGTGGAGAGCTTCTGGTTGGAGTGGGTGCGGCTGGCAGCAAAGAGGTGCTGGGGGGTGAGAGGGGTGTCGTGCCAGCGGGCCTGGTCGCGGGCGGTGGCCACGGCGTCTTCTATCTGGCCGGGGGTAAAGCGAAAATGGTTGGCCACCGGCCGGGGATCGACATCAATCTCTCCCAGATGCTGTTCCCAGATAGCCAGCCGCTCTTCAAAGTCGGGCGCGTGGAAGGGGATGGTGAGCACCGGCCGGGAGGCGCGCCGGTTGGCCGGCTGCCACAACACCTCCCCGGCGGTAATGACCAGCCCCGGGTAAGCCAGCAGCATTTGGAACAGGCGCGCTGGCGGCTGGTTGTCGTGCAGCAGGTTATCCCACGGGGTCAGGTAGAGGATGGCGTTTAGCAGCTGGGCATCGCGCAGGGCCAGGCGCAGCCCCTCATACAAGCCAACGTCGCTTTCAGACAAGGTGGCCAGGTCCACGCGCAGCAGCCGTTTGCCGGTCACCTGGGCCAGGTGGCGGGCGGCATCTGCTTTGCCCACGCCGTAGGGGCCGATAAAGGCAAAGAAGGGGTTGTCGGGTAGGGCGCGCTGCAGTTGGGTTTGTAACCCGGCCGGGAGGCGTAACGCCGGCTGCGAATCAGGAGCCTCCAGCAGTTCCGCGCTGGCGGCCAGGCGGCTGTCTACCCCCGGATGGCCCAACAGATGCTCCACCACCCGCCCGGCCGGGCGCACATACTGCATCAACAGCGGTGGCTCCGTTACCCCACCTTCCGCAAAACGCACCAGCAGCCGGCTGGCCACCAGCCGGCCGTCATCCGTGAACATACGCCGCAGCTGCAACTTCTCGGCAAACGAATCCGTCAGCAAATTCAGCAGCAGATTAACACTGGGCCGCTTCTTAGTAATGTCATCCTGCAAATAGGTAAAGAAGCGTTCATAGCGCGGATCGATCTCCGGCGTCAGGGCCAGCAGCAGCGCATCCACTTCCAGCGGTGTCAGTTCAAAATCGCGCGCCAGGGCATCCAACAGCAGCGGGCAGCCGGCGGCACGGCTCAGCGCCGTGCGCGTCTCCCACGCCTGCCGCGTCTGCACAATTAGCGCCGGCCACTGCGCCAGCTCCGCCGGCAGCTCGGCCACCGTATGCCCGTTACGCCCCGCCCACAAATCATGGCCCAGGTCATTATCCAGCAAATCATCAATCTGGCTCTCAGAGATATAAAGGCCACGGAATTCATCATCCGGGTCCAGCCCCAACACCCGTGCCCGTGCCACCGCCCACCGCACCCGCAGATCGACATAGTTCAACCCCGCGAGAAGATGCTCCTGGCTGTTGGGGTAGGGTGTGTCCGTCGTCAGGGTGGCCTGCCAGGTCATGGTTAATCCTGCTCCCGCCCCAGGGATTCAAACACATCATCTAGCGCCGGCCGGGTAAAGCCCTGAATAATCTGGGGGATTTCCTCCAGGCGCTGAAAATAACGCCGAGAGCCACTCTGGACGTGATCGACGCGACCACGCCAGGGGCTGGCAGGAGCGGCAGACTGGCCATGTTCTTGCCACAGCCGAATAACAAAGGAGTGCGCTTCCACCTCAAAGAAACTCATCATCGCCGGATCTTCGATAGCCATCGACTACTCCATGGTCATGCCCTTTTTAACGGCTGTGCTGTCCAACGGCCCCCCACCGTGCTATTGCGCAGTTCTACAGAAGCAATGAAGATGTTACCGCACGCCTCTAACAAGAGTCTCTCAAAACTCTCACAACAACCTTCACAGGGACTTTTCGTGTTGGGTAGTTTCCAGGCTAACTTCGCCCAGTTGATCCAGCATCCGGTTAAAGCGAACCACAACCTGCTGAAATTCGGCGAAGGCAAGCTGAAGTTGTCGCTGCACAGCCGTAGGCATGCTGCTCTGCAGCCGCGCATAATTCAGACGGTCTTCCATGATTGTGCTGTAGAGGATCACTGTCTCTGGCATGGGGCTGATCTGCATCTCACGCAGCAGCAGTTGGGTGCAATCCTGAAACTGGCGCGCGGCCTGGGCAAACTGGCCGTTTTGCCAGTAGCAGTGCATCATGGCCCGGTGAACTTCCTCCCGCAGCGGGTCGCGGTGCAAAATTTCGGTGCCCAGCGCCAATGCCTCGTCGTGTCTTTTCTGCCGCATCAGGCAGGCCATCAGTTGGCCCATGGCCCGCAAATGCTGCCGCGCCAGGTACTCGCGCTCGTTCAAGCACCAGTCAGCATACAGGCCCTCAAACAGGTCGCCGCGATAAATGTCGATGGCCCGCTCTAGCGCCCTCTCCAGCTCCGTGTCGCTGGTGGCCGTGGCCGCTGCAGCCAGGTGGCTTCTAAAGAGGAGCAGGTCCAGGTTTAGCGGTTGGGTGGGCACAAAGGCAATCCAGTCCCGGGTGGCCTGCAGGTAGTCTTCAACGGGGATGGCCAACTGCTGGAAGAGGGTGCGCAGCCGCCAGAGAACGGTGCTAAGCCGGCCCCGGCCGGAGCTGGCCGGCAGCTCTGGCCAAAGGAGATTGATGATCTTCTCGCGCGAGTGCTCCGTCTGGGGGTTAACCAGCAAGAAAGCAAACAACTCCTCCACCTGGCGCGTGGGAAAGGCCGACACCACATACCCGTCATGTTCAAGGCGCAATTTGCCAAAAGCATTTACGGTCAGATACATCTTGCCACCATAGAAAAGCGGATGCCTCTTGTAAGTTGTATAGTTGGATGCAGTGCGCAGTCTAATGTGGGTAGCTTGCTACGATTGGGCATGTTATAACAGGAAAGGAATTTTGTGCAATGAATCCCACATCAGGCAATATTGATTCGGGTAGGATCAGCAACATGATGAAGCGTTTCAGCGATTTGGAGGCAGGCGCACTCTTTGCCACTCGCGAAGGGGGGCATTATCAGAAGTTACCGCCCATCCGGCCGGAGGGGTTTATGTGGCTGTTTGCCAACACCATCAGCACCGACACGCGCCGCTTTGCCTATTTTGGGGACCACGTGTGGGTAAAACAGACCGGGCACGAACCGCTAAACATTCAGGAAGGACGATTGCACCTGGAGACGAGCGAGGGTTGGGTGGCCCTGGAGTTTGGGACAGAGGGGGACAGCAGCTAAGCCCCCGACCTCGCCCGGCAGCTTCAGCATACTCTTTTGGCGCTGGCGGCTACCTACTGATCTTTGCGTTCGATGGTAGCGGCAATGCCCAGGTGGTCAGATGCGGTAGCTGTGGGGATGACCACGTCCAACGCTTGCAAGTCCCGCGTGACCCAAATGTAATCGATCTGACGGTCGGGCGCCCCGGCCGGGTAGGTATAGCCCGGCTGCACCTCATCCTGATACACCGCATCCTCCAGGCCAGCCTGCCACAGCGGCCCCAGCTCCGGTGCATCCGGCGTGGCGTTCATGTCACCCATGATGATGGTGAACGGTTTAGCCCGCCAGTAAGCCAGCAGCGCCTCCGTTTGCTGCAAGCGGATCGGCCCGCCATCATCCGGGTGGTGATAATGCGTGGTGATCACGTCCAGGTACTGCCCATCGCCCAGGTCGGCCCGGGCATAGATGAAGCCCCTTCGCAGCAGTAGATCTTCCGTCGGCAGCGCAACCAGTTCCACCTGGCTCAGCGGGTAGCGGCTGAGCAAAGCATTGCCCCACAGCGGGTCGGCCGTAGGACCATAGACGTAGGGCATGCCCAGCCGGCGCGAAAGCCAGGCGAGCATGTCCACCGAGCCGTTCACGATCCAGCCGCGTGACACCTCTTGCAGGCCAACAATGTCCGGATTTTCCGCCTCAATGACCTGGGCCAGGGCCTCCAGCCCCAGGTGGCCTTGGATGTCGAAGCCATTGTGCAGGTTATAGTTCATCACCCGCACCGCTTCATCCCCGGCCGGGGCGCCCATATCCGGCCAGGTTAGCCACTGCCCCAGGGGCAGCAGCAGCCCGGCCAACAGCAGCAGCGCCGGCAGCCAGACCACCCGGCCGGGGGCGGGCAACGTCTCCAGCAGTTCCGGCGCGCGGCGCAACTGCCACACCCCGCCCAGCGCCGCCAGGGCCACAATCACCCCGGCCACCGGCGGCAGCACGCTGTTCGGCAGCGGGATGGCGATATCATAGCTGCTGTAATAGACAAAGCCGAGCAGCAAAAACAGCAGCCCACTCACCCCATGGCTTACGGTGAGGTTGCGCAGCCCCGGCCGGGGCGCCGCCACCCCCAACCCACCCAACGCCACCAACAGCAGCCCCGCCCCACTCACCTGGCCCAACAAAAACAACCCCGCCGCCAGCCCGCCGGTTGGCCAGGCCGTTAGCAAGCTGAGCAGCAGCAGCACGGCAAACGCCAGGGCCACCGGCAGCAGCCAGCGCCCCAACTCGCGCATCTCGGCCACAAAGAACAGCCCCAGCGCATGGGCCGTCAAAGCCCAGGCAAAAGCCGCCGGCAAAGACCAGCCAGTCAGACTGGTTAGCCGGGCCACGTTCTGGAAGATGACCATCTGCAAAAAGAGGTACGGGCCAAAGACCAGCCAGATAAAGGCCGGCCCCAGGGGCAGATCGCTGCGCCGGCCGGTGGCCCGGAGCGCGTTGGGCTGCAGATTCAGCCGCCACAGCCCCAGGCCCAACCCCACCACCGGCAGCAGCGTGAGCAGCAGCGTGCCCAGGTCGTGCCGCCAAAACATGTCGTAGGTGAGGTAGGCACCATGCAGCGCCAGGTCTAACCCCAGGCCCAGCAAAATGCCGGTGGCCAGGTCAAAGGTGTGGGAGATACCCCCCGGCCGGGTGTAACCCACATACACCGGCCAAAACCACAAAAACAGCACCAGCGCCCCCATCACCAGATACAGGTCAACCATTGGGTCCCCCGTCCAGAGCTGCATCAGCAGGCGCAGCAGCCCCAACCCACCAGCCGTCAGCCACAGCATCACGCGCATCCCCAGCCAGCGGCTCAGCGGCCCGGCCAAAAACGCCGTCAGGAACAGCACAAAACCCAACTCCCCCAACTGGATAGCCGTCCAACCGACACGATCCCGCAGCACAAACAAGAAGAGCGGGAACATCGCCCGCAGCACCTGCACCCCCAACAACAGCGCCAGCGCCGGCACGCCCACCCGCACCAAACGATCAAATAACACAGGATTCACATTCTGTTTCTCAGACATCGTCACAACCCTCTCCTAACCTGGCGCAACCACAAAAGAGCTTGCCCCAAAGCCCACGCCTTAAAACGGCCCATAACTCGTAAACCCGGTGCAAGTGGCTCTTGGGGGACTTCAAGCACCAAACCTGGCCCACACCCGTTCCGCAGCCAGGCGTGATTCGGCGGCAATGGCCGCTTCGTCCAGGTGTGGCAGTTGTCCCCCTTGCAGCACAATCTCACCGTTGACAATGGTCGTATCTACCGGCGCATCCACCAGGCCAAAAAGGAAATGGCCCCACAACGTATCGCTGTTCAGCGGCGTCGGCGGGTAATAGTCCAGCAAGATCAGGTCGGCCAGGTAACCGGGCGCAATTTGCCCCACCGGCCGGGACGTTAACCGCTGGTAGATGGCCGGATTGTTATGCAGCGTCATCTGCTTATAGGCGTCCCAACCGGCGTTGCAATCTTGCAGGTGGTGCTTATGCATCAGGTAGCCGGCACGCACCTCCGCCCGCAAGTCAGGCGTCATGCCATCGGTGCCAATGCCCACCAAAACCCCCCGTTCCAGCAGCGCAAACACATCCGCCCGCCCCACCGCATTGTTCATATTAGATTGGGCATTGTGGGCGATGATCGTATCCGTCTCGGCCATGAGCGCCTGCCCCGCCTCATCCAGAAAGATGCCGTGCGCGGCGATGCTGTGCGCCCCCAACACCCCAAAGCGCTGCAGCCGCGCCACCGCCCCCGCGCCATACCTGGCCCGCGACTCCGTCTCGTCAATCCAATCCTCCAACAGGTGGATGTGGCAGCCCCGGTTCAGGTCGCGCGCCGTGCCGGCCGCCTGGGCCAGCGTCTCATCATCCAGGGTAAAGGAGGCGTGCAGCCCCATCATGCCGTCAAACAAATGGTCGGCATTCTCCTGCCGTGCCGCCTGGCTGCGGCGGATATAGCGAGCATTTTCGGCAATGCCGGCCGCGCGGATGGCCGGGCCGTCCCGGTCAGACACTTCGTAGCAGAGCAGGCCGCGCAGCCCCACCAGGGCCAGCGCTTCTTCTATCCGGTCCAGGCTGCCGGCAACAGCGTTGGGGCTGGCGTGGTGGTCGATGACGCTGGTAACCCCTTTCTTGGCGGCCAGCATGGCCGGCAGCAAGGTGCTGTAATAGACGGCGTCGTCATCCAGCACTTTGTCCAGCGCCCACCAAAGCTGCTGCAGGATTTCGCCAAAGTTATGCGGCGTGCTTTTAAGGGCCAGGCCGCGGGCATAGGTACCATAGAAATGCATATGGACGTTGACAAAGCCGGGCATCAGCACCCGGCCGGAGCCATCCAGGCGATCGTAGTCGGGATACCGGGCGGCCAGCTCAGCCGCCGGTCCCACGTCACGGATGTAGGCCCCGTCGATGGCTACCGCGCAGTCGGTCAGGACGCGATTGCCGGTATCGTTGGTGACAATGGTGACGTTGGAAATGAGTGTGCGCATGATTTTTTCCTTCCCGGCCGGGACCCCCACAAAAGTTACCTTACTTTGCACTCTGTGCTAAAATTATAAACGACAGTCAGTCGTGAACGCCAGTGTCATGACAAACTCATCCTCAACCAACCCGTTTGCTGCCTGACACCCCGTGTCAGCTTATCTGTCGCTATCCGCACGTCGGAACCTACCAAAGGAGGTCCCCATGGCGAAAGATCGAACAGCCCTCTACTTACAGGACGCCCATCCACTGCAAGAAGGTATTGAGCTGGCCAGGTATGCCGAAGCGCAAGGCTTTGAGGCTGTCTGGCAGGCCGAAAGCCGCCTGGTGCGCGACGCCATCGTGCCCATGGCCGCCTTTGCCGCCCACACCACCACCCTCAAAGTCGCCAGCGGTGTCATCAACAACTGGACACGCAACATTGGCCTGCTGGCCGCCACCTTCCTCACCCTGGATGACCTGGCCCCCGACCGTATCATCTGCGGCATTGGGGCCTGGTGGGACCCCCTGGCCAGCAAAGTAGGCATCGAGCGGCGCAAACCGCTGCTGGCCATGCGCGAGACCATCACCGTGCTGCGCCGCCTGCTCAACATGGAAAACGTCACCTTCCACGGCGAGTTCCACCACGTAGACGGCATCCAGCTCGACGTGGTCCATGGGCGCACCACGCCGCGCAATGTGCCCATCTATATTGGGGCCACGGGCATGAAAATGATGGAGCTGGCCGGTGAAATCGCTGATGGCGTTTGCCTGAACTACCTGGTGCACCCCAAGTATAACGCCGAAGCGATGGATGCCCTGGAACGGGGCGCCAAACGAGCCGGCCGCAGCCTGGACGACATCGACCGGCCGCAGTTGGTGATCTGCTCGGTAGACCATGACCGCAAGAAAGCACTGGACGCGGCGCGCAAGATGATGACCCAATACCTGGGGCAGCAGCCGCACCTGATGAAAGCCAGCGGCGTCAGCCAGGAGCTGCTGGATGAAATTCACCAGGTATTGACCTGGCCGGCCACGGAAGAGGAGATTGAGAAGGCCATGCACCTGGTGCCCGATGACGTGGTGCAGATGTGCACGGCCAGCGGCTCCCCGGCCGAGGTCAAAGCCAAGGTGCGCGAGTACATCGACCACGGGGCCACCTGCCCCATTCTCTACCCCCTGGGCGACCCGCGCCTGATGATTGATATTTTCGCCGATGGCTATGGGGCGTAAGGCGTGTTGCCCGTTCTGTTTCTCATTGACCATCACCGGTAACCGATAACCTGCGATCCGCAATGGCGCAAGAAAGCTGTTTCATCGTAATCGAGGGGTTGGACGGCACGGGCAAGACGGCCATGGCCCACCAGTTAGCGGCGGCGCTGGGCCAATGGCTGGGTGAGGCGCAGGTGCTGGTGACGGATGAGCCGCATGCGGCGTCGTGTGGCGGGGATTTTTTGCGGGCGGCGCTGGGGCGGCAAATCCGGCCGGTAACCAATTGGACGCTGGCCCTGGCGTTTGCCGCCAACCGGGCGGACCATACTACGCGCTTCATCACCCCGTTTCTGGATGAGGTCCCCGGCCGGGTTGTCATCTGTGACCGTTACTACCTCTCGTCGTTGGTTTATCAGAGCAGCGAAAGCCTCCCGGCCGGGGAAGTCATGGCCCTCAACGCCGGCGCCCGCCGCCCCGACCTCACCCTCTTCCTCAACGCCAGCAACCAGGTCTGTTACGACCGTATGCACCGGCGCGACAAAAACCAGGAAATGTTCGAAGACCAGCTAGAGCAGCTGCGCGACAAATACCACCACCTCATCACCTTCCTGCAAGCACGCGGCGAACACATCGAAGAGATCAACGCCGAACCGGACATGGCCACCGTCCTGGGCAGTATGCTGGCCGCCCTCGCCCGCCACGCGCCACCCTGGCTAACGCCACCTGCAACGTCGGACTCTGCCAGAGTTGGGGGAATCTACCCATAACGCGTCAACGCTCATTGTCCATGATGACCACGCCTGACGCATAAGGCCCCCAACCACACCATGAATCACCACGTCAAGCGAGAAAGATAATGGAAAAGACAAAAAAGCGAATCTCCCTGGACCGGCTGTTTGACGCCATGCTGCCGCTCCTGGCTGTGTTACTGGCTTTTGTCGTTGGCGCTGTCATCCTCTGGCTGCAAGGCGTCAGTCCCCTGGAAGCATACAAAGCCATGATTGTGGGCGCGTTCGGCAGCAAAAACGGCCTGGCCGACACCCTGGTAAAAGCCACCCCCCTGCTGTTGGTTGGCCTGGGCATCGCCATCGCTTTCCGGGGTGGCGTCATCAACATCGGTGCGGAAGGGCAGCTCATTGTTGGGGCCTTGCTCACCACCTACATCGGGCTGCAGCTCGGCGAGCGTATGAACGGCACCCTGGTAATCGTCATCGGCCTCCTGGCCGGCATGCTGATGGGCGGCATCTGGGGGGCGATTCCGGGCTACCTCAAAGCCCAGCTCGGCGTCAACGAAATCCTCAGCACCATCATGATGAACCAGATCGCCATTCAGATTGGCTACTACCTGCTGCGCGGCCCCATGATCGACCCCGCCGAACTGGCCGCCGGCACCAACATTCCCCACTCCGCCCGCCTGCCCAAAGCCATCGACATGCCCCGCTTCACCGATCTGGCCCAATCGCTGGGCCTCACCAAAACGGCCAGCGAACTGGATCTGCAAGGCGTGGCCAAAGAGCTATACGGCCTGCTGGTGGAGCCAACCCGGCTGCACAGCGGCTTCATTTTTGCCGTCGTCATGGCCATACTCGTCTACATCTTTCTCTGGCGCACCACCATTGGCTACCGCATCCGGGCCGTGGGGCTAAACCCCCACGCTTCGCGCTACGCCGGCATCAACGTCAAGCGCACCATGGTGCTGTCTATGACCCTCAGCGGGGCTTTTGCCGGGTTGGCCGGGGCGGTGGAGATTCTGGGGCTGCACCACCGCATGTTTGAACCGGTGGCAGTGTCAGCCGGCTATGGCTTTTCGGGCATTGTGGCGGCGCTGTTTGGCAAGCTGCACCCGCTGGGGATTATCCCCTCCTCCATCCTGTTTGGTGGCCTGCTGGTTGGCGGCGACAAGATGCAGCGCGCCATCCAGGTGCCCCAGGTGTTGATCCAGGCGATTTTGGGTCTGGTAGTTCTTTTTGTTGTCAGCACGGACTACTTTGTGCGCAAACGGCAAAGCCGGCGGGTTGCGGTTAGCACCCCGGCCGGGGACAAACCAGACGAACCAACCGCCACCCCCGCTTCCACCCCCCCCGCAGAGGCGAGCGCATGAACGAAAACCTGACAGTTCTAGCCATCATCCTGGGTATCGCCCATTCCGGCATCCGCCTGGCCACCCCCTACCTCTACGCCGCCATCGGCGAAACCTTCTCCCAGCGCTCCGGTGTACTCAACCTGGGCGTCGAAGGCATCATGCTCATGGGCGCCTTCTTCGGCTTCTACACCGTCTTCCAGACCAACAACCCCTGGCTTGGCCTGCTGGCCGCCGCCGGTATCGGCATCCTCATGGGCCTGCTCATGTGCGTCGTCAGCATCACCTTCCAGGCCGAACAGGGCATTAGCGGCATTGGCCTCTTCATGTTTGGCCTGGGCATCTCCAGCCTGCTTTTCAAAACCATGCTGGGCACCGTCGAGGGCGTCGAAGGCTTCTCCGAACTGGGATTCTGCCTCACCCCCGACTTCTGCCTGGCCAACATCCCCGTCCTGGGCGACATCTTCTTCAGCCACAGCCTCCTCACCTACGGCGCATTTGCCCTGGTGCCCATCTCCTGGTGGGTACTCAACAAAACAACCTGGGGGCTGAACATCCGCGCCGTTGGCCAGAACCCAGAGGCCGCCGACTCCCTGGGCGTCAGCGTCGCCGCCGTGCGCTACAGCTCCGTCATGCTCGGCGCGGCCCTGGCCGGCATTGGCGGCGCCTCCCTTTCCATATCACTCCTGGGCATCTTCCAGGAGAACATGACCAACGGCATGGGTTTTATCGCCGTTGCGTTAGTTTACTTCGGCAGTTGGCGCCCCACCGGCGTGCTGGTGGGGGCACTGCTCTTCAGCACCGTCAACGCGCTGCAGCTTTGGGTGCAGGTGTTGGGCCTCAACATCCCATCCGACGTGGCCGTCATGATGCCATACTTACTCACCATCATTGCCCTGGCCCTGCCCTTCCGCCGCTCCATGCAGCCGGCAGCGCTCACCAAGCCTTTTGACCGAGGCGGGAATTAACGTTTCGCCAAACAGGCATAGTCGAACAGTGTCTCGGCAGGCGAAACCTGAGGTTCCGGCAGAACCGCACTACCCTGTGCATCAGAAGAAGTCTGCCGGAACAGTAGCACAATGATCCACAAACAATTTGAAGGAGAGAAAATGAAAAAGGCCCTGATTTTACTGTCGATCATCCTGATGCTGGCCCTGGTGGCCTGCGGTGGCGGCACCAACGAGAACAGTGCGGCAACCGCTGCACCGGCCGCCACAGAAGAAACCGTTGCCCCCACCGAGGCCCCGGCCGGGGAGGCAGTCGAAGACGTCTCCGCCCAGGCCGACGTAGGCGACATCGACACCATCCGCATTGCCGCGGTGATGCCCTCCACCATCACCGACCTGGCCTGGAGCCAGGCCCTGTATGATGCCCTCCTGCGCCTGCAAGCCGAAGCCGGCGGCCCGGAAGTCATGGAGATCGCCTACACCGAGAACATGTTCAACGTGACCGATGCCGCCGCGGCCATCCGCGACTACGCCGCCGACGGCTACGACCTGGTCATCGCCCATGGCACCCAATACGGCACCTCACTCTTCGAGGTCGCCCCCGACTTCCCAGAAACCAGCTTTGCCTGGGGCACAGCCATCGACACCGGCAAAGAGGCCGGCCTGGACAACATCTTCGCCTATGAAGCCCGTGCCGAAGAAGGCGGCTACGTTAACGGCGTTTTGGCCGGCAACTTGACCGAATCAAATGTCATTGGCGTGGTAGGGCCGGTAGAAGCCGGCGACGCCAAGCTGTACATTGATGGCTTTGTGGCTGGCGCCAAAGCCGCCAACCCAGAAGTCCAGGTGAACGTCTCGTACACCGGCTCCTTTGGCGACACCGCCCTGGCGGCCGAAGCAGCCAACACCCACATCGCGGCCGGGGCCGACGTGCTAACCGGCTCGGCCCAGCAGGTTGTGGGGGCCATTGGCGTGGCCCAAGAGCAGGGGATTCCCTGGATGGGCACCCAGTCGGACCAAAGTCCGCTGGCCCCCGACACCGTGATCGCCTCGCAAATCTACAACTGGGATGGCGTCCTCAGCGACATCATCAACAAGCACCTGGCCGGCGAGTATGGCGGCACCGCCTATGCCCTCACCCTGAAGAACGGCGGGTTGGTGATGGCCTTTGACGAAAGTCTGCCGGCCGACGCCGTGGCCGCCGCCCAAGAGGCATCTGACCAGATTGTGGCCGGCAGCATTGACGTAGCCGCGGCCATTGCCGGGGAAGCCATGGCCGAAGAAGGGACGTCACAAGATATGGAGATGACCTACCCGGAGATCGAACCGGTCCGCATTGCCCTGGTCATGCCGTCAACCATCACCGACCTGGCCTGGAGCCAGTCGATGTATGATTCGCTGCTGGTGCTGCAAGCGCATTACGGCGAAGACGTGATCGAAATCTCCTACACGGAAAACATGTTCAATGTGACCGATGCCGCCGCCGCCATCCGTGACTATGCGGACAGCGGCTTCAATCTGATCATTGCCCACGGGGCGCAGTACGGCACCTCGTTGTTCGAGATCGCCCCCGACTTCCCGGAGACGAGCTTTGCCTGGGGCACGAGCACCAATGTCGGGGCCGACGAGGGCCTGACCAATGTCTTCGCCTATGAGCCACGGGCGGAGCAGGGTGGCTATGTGCTGGGCGTGCTGGCCGCCAACCTGACCGAGTCGGGGATCATTGGCCTGGTTGGCCCGGTAGACGCCGGCGACGCCAAGCTGCACGTCGATGGCTTTTTGGCCGGCGTGCGCGACACGAACCCTGACGTGCAGGTGAATGTGTCCTTCACCGGCTCTTTTGGCGACACGGCGCTGGCCGCCGAAGCGGCCAACACGCAGATCGCGGCCGGGGCCGACGTGTTGACGGGCTCGGCCCAGCAGGTGGCCGGGGCCATTGGCGTGGCCAAAGATCAGGGGATTCCCTGGATGGGTATTCAGGCGGACCAAAGCCCGCTGGCTCCCGATGTTGTGGTGGCCACGGTGTTGTATGATTGGCGGGCAACGCTGCTAACCATGATTACGTCGCTGCAGGCGGGTGAGTATGGCGGACAGGTGCTGCAATTGACGCTGGCCAATGGTGGCCAACGGCTAATCTATGCGGACACCCTCCCGGCCGGGGCCGTGGCCGCCGCCCAAGCTGCCGAACAAGGGATCATCGACGGCACCATTGAGATTGTTGCCGAACCAAGATAAACCAACGTCATAAGCCAGGACTGGCAGTCCGGCCACTCAGGTCGTCCGGACTGCCAGTCCATTCACCAACGCAGGTCATCATGAGCGAAAACAACTTGTTACCGTCAGGCCTGCCGCGCATAGAATCTTTGGAAATGCGCGGCATCGTCAAGCGCTTTCCCGGCGTCCTGGCCAGCGACCACGTCAACTTCGACGTGAAAGCGGGCGAGATCCACGCCCTGCTGGGCGAAAACGGCGCGGGCAAAAGCACGTTAATGAAGATTCTCTACGGCCTGTACCACCCGGACGAAGGCGAGATCTACCTGAACGGCAAGCCCATCGCCATCCATTCGCCCAACGACTCCATCCAGGCCGGCATCGGCATGATTCACCAGCACTTCATGCTGGTAGACAACCTGACCGTGGCCGAGAACGTCGCCCTGGGGCTAAAATCCTCACGTGCCCCACGCCTGGACCTGGACGTGGTCTCCGCCCGCATTCAGGAGCTGGCCGACAAGTATGGCCTGCACATCAGCCCCAACACCATCATCTCCAAGATGGCCGTGGGCGAACGACAGCGGGTAGAGATCATCAAGGCGCTGTACCGGGGGGCGGCCCTGCTGGTGCTGGATGAACCCACCGCCGTGCTAACGCCCCAGGAAGTAGACGACATCTTCGTCATCTTCCGGCAGATGGCCGCCGACGGGCATGCGCTCATCTTCATTTCGCATAAGCTGAATGAGATTCTGGCCCTCACCGACCGGGTGACGGTGCTGCGCGATGGGCGGGTGGTGGGCACGGCCAGAACGGCCGATGTGACCAAGTCGGACCTGGCCAACATGATGGTGGGGCGCGAGGTGCTGCTAACCCGCACCCGGCCGGAGGCCCACCTGGGCGACGTCCGCCTCAAAATGGAAGGTGTAAACGCCAGCAACGAAGACGGCCAGACCATCTTACGAAACGTCAACCTGGAAGTGCGCAGCGGTGAAATTGTGGGCGTGGCCGGGGTATCCGGCAACGGCCAGCGGCCGTTGGCCCGCGCCATTGCCGGGCTGCAGCCCGTGAGCAGCGGTCAAATCTACCTGGAAGGCCGCGACGTTACCGATCTGACCCCCGCGCAGATGTTTGAGATCGGCCTCTCCTACATCCCGGAAGAGCGCATGCACGATGGGGTGGTCAAAGATTTCAGCGTGTCCGAGAATCTCATCTTGCAGGATCATTCGCGTTCCCCTTTTAGTCGTGGCATTTTCCTGGCCTTCAAATACATTGCCGACCATGCTCAAAAGCTAATCAAGGCCTTTCGGGTCAAGACCCCCAGCCGGGACACCCCCGCCAAAAACCTCTCCGGCGGCAACATCCAGAAACTCATCCTGGCCCGCGAGCTATCGCGCCAACCCCGCTTCCTCATCGCCGCCCAACCCACCCGCGGGGTGGACATTGGCGCAACCGAATACATCCACAACCAACTGCTGCTGCAGCGCGCCGAAGGGCTGGCCACCCTACTCATCTCCGAAGACCTGGACGAAGTAAAGGCGCTCTCCGACCGCATCATCGTCCTGTTTGGCGGCGAGATCATGGGCGAACTCGCCCATGACGAGGCTACCGCCGAAAAGCTAGGCCTGCTCATGGCCGGCGAACGGCAAGCCGTCCCCGCCTAGCGTTGCCTGCCATCTCTGACTAGCAGTTCAATTGAGCCGCAAAACAGTTGCGGTCAGAAGTCATGCCTGGCAAAAAGGCTGGCTGCCCCAGCACCTGGAGGATTCCCATGCAATTCAAGCTAAACGGACAACTGCAACACTATGATGGCGACCCGGACACCCCGCTGCTGCATTACCTGCGCGAAGAGCAAAACATCCTCTCTCCCAAGAATGGCTGCGCCCCACAAGCCGCCTGCGGCGCTTGCACCGTAGACCTGAACGGCAAAGCGGTACTGTCCTGCGTCATCCCCATGGCCAAAGTAGACGGCGGCACGGTGACCACCATCGAAGGGCTGGGCCAGTATCGCCAGGACGTCTATGCCAACGCATTTGTGGCCCGCGGCGGGGTGCAGTGCGGCTTTTGCATCCCCGGCATTGTGATGCAGGCCAATGCCCTCATCAACCAAAACCCCAACCCGACCTGGGACGAGGTGGAAAAAGCGCTCACCCCCAATCTGTGCCGCTGCACCGGCTATAAAAAGGTGATAGACGCCATCCTGACCGCCGCCGAAGCCATCCGGCACGAAGAGACCATTGCCCCCCCCACCGGCAGCGGCCAGATAGGCACGCGCCAGCCCAAGTACCAGGCCCAGGCGCTGGTGCTGGGGCAGCACCAGTATGTAGACGATGTGCGTATGCCCGGCATGGTACATGGGGCCATCAAGTTCAGCGACCATCCCCGGGCCAGAGTGCTGAGCCTGGATACCCAGGCTGCCGCCCGACTGCCCGGCGTGCTGCGCGTCATCACGGCCAGCGACGTGCCCGGCGAACGGGTAGTGGGCCTCATCCGGCCGGATTGGCCGGTGTTGGTGGCCGTGGGCGAGACCACCCGCTACGTCGGGGACGCCCTGGCCACGGTCGTGGCCGAAACAGAAGCTATTGCCCGCGCGGCTGTGGAACTGATCGCCGTCGAATATGAGGTGCTGCCCCCCCTCACGGACCCGCATGAGGCACTCCGGCCGGGTGCCCCCCAAATTCACGAAAGCGGCAACATCCTTTCCCGCTCCGCCACCGGCCGGGGCGATATCGCCGCCGCCCGCGCCAGTTCCGCCTACACCGCCCGCGGCACCTTCCAGACCCAACGCATCGAACACGGCTACATGGAACCAGAAGTCGCCGTGGCCTACCCCACCGGCCACGGCATACACCTGCTCTCCCAGGGGCAGGGCATCTACGACGACCGCGAGCAAATCTACCGCTTGCTCGGCCTGCCCCCGGAAGCCGTGCGCGTCACCCTGCTGCCTAACGGCGGCGGCTTTGGCGGCAAAGAGGACCTCTCCGTGCAGGGGCACGCCGCCCTGGCCGCCCACCTGCTGCAAATGCCCGTCAAATTCCGCCTCACGCGCGACGAATCCATCCTCATGAGCGTTAAGCGGCACCCCATCTGGATGGATTACGAAGTCGGCTGCGACGCCCAGGGCCAGCTCACCTTCGTCAAGGTCAAATTCATTGGCGACACCGGCGCCTACGCCTCAGTGGGCATGAAAGTACTGGAACGCTCCGCCGGCCACGCCACCGGCGCTTACCACGTCCCCGTCACCGATGTCGAGGCCATCGCCGTCTACACCAACAACATCCCCTGCGGCGCAATGCGCGGCTTTGGCGTAAACCAGGCCATCTTCGGCCTGGAAAGCCTGATCGACGACCTGTGCGAACAGGGCGGCTTCGACCGCTGGCAGTTCCGCTACGACAACGCCCTGGTCGATGGCTGCATGACCGCCACCGGGCAGGTCATTGAGCGCGGCGCCGGCGTGCGCGCCACCCTGCTGGCCGTCAAAGACGCCTTCTACCAGGCCCGGTACGCCGGCATCGCCTGCGGCCTGAAGAACACCGGCATCGGCAACGGCATGCCCGACGAATCCACCGCCAAAATCACCATCGCCGCGCCCGACAAAATCATCATCGACCACGGCTGGACGGAGATGGGCCAGGGGGTCAACACCATTGCCCTGCAGGTGGTATGCAACGAAACCGGGCTGCCACCGGAGATGATCGAGGTGCGCATCGACACCGCTGCCGAACAGGTAGCCGGCATGACCACCGCCTCGCGGGCCACTTCGCTGGTGGGCAATGCCCTGCTGGATGCCTGCCGGCAGCTAAACGCCGACCTGGCCATACACACATTGGCAGAGCTATCCGGCCGGGAATACACCGGCACCTGGCGCGTCGACTGGACCACCAAGCCCGGGGCCATGGTCGAGAAGGTTTACACCCACTACTCCTACAGCTACGCCACCCAGGTCGTCATCCTGAACGAAGAAACGGGCTTCATCGACAAGGTGATCGCCGCCCACGATGCCGGCAGAATCTTCAACCCCACCCTGTTTGAAGGCCAGTTGGAAGGCTCCATCCACATGGGGCTGGGCTACGCCATCAGCGAGGACATGCCCATGGTCGATGGCCGGCCGGTGAGCACGCGCCTGCGCAAGCTGGGCATTCTGCGGGCCAAAGAGATGCCCCAGGTGGAGGTCATCGGCGTGGAAGTGCCCGACCCCTACGGCCCATACGGGGCCAAGGGCGTGGGCGAAATCGGCCTGGTGCCCACCGCCGGGGCCGTCGCCAATGCCTTCTACCAGTTCGACGGCCAGCGCCGCACCGAACTCCCCATGCGCATCCCCAAGCGCGGCCTGACGAAAAAGAGATAGGGGGCAGGCAGACCTGACAGGTTTTTCAAACCTGTCAGGTCTTGAACTTCCAACTAACCTAACCGCCAAACAGGCGCTCCAGGCCGCCAACCACGTCTGTGCCCAGGTGGAAGCGAATGACGCGCCGCCCGGCATCGCGCAGCGCCTGGCCATCACCCAGCGCCTGGGCCTGGATTAGCACGCCGAAGCTCATGCCTGAGGCGGCCGCGCCCGCCTCGTCGGGAATGGGGGCATCTTGCAGCACGTCGGCGGTGAACTGGATGAACAGGCCGTTGTTGCCATCCCCTTTGTGGAGCTGGCCAGTGGAGTGCAAGAAGCGGGGGCCATAGCCAACCGTTGTGGCCAGGTGCAGCCTGTCGCGCAGGGCCAGCCGCAGGGCGTTTAGCGCCGCAGTAGTGGCCGGTGTGGGTGGCACGTAGGCTTGCAGGGCGATGTAATCCCCCGGCCGGGACGCGGCCAAAAACGCCCGCAGCGCGGTGGAGGAGAGGGGAGCCGGCGTATCCTCCGGCAGGCGACCCAGCTCATGGTAGGCGGCCACCATCTGGCGGGCCAGCACCTTCGCCGATTCCACGTTGGGCTGGTCAAACGGCTGGATGCCCAGCAGGTGGCCGGCCACCGCCGTGGCCAGCTCCCACAAGAAGAACTGCCCCCCCACGTCATACAGATCGTGCAGCCGGATCGTCACGACCGGGTGGCCGGCCGCGGCCAGCGCCGCCAGCGCCGCATCGTGCGCCCCCTGGGCCGCATCCGCCCCAGCCAGGCGCAGGTAGACAAAGAGCCGGTCGGCACCATACACGGCCGGGTCGCCCAGCGCCTCGCCCACCACGGGCAAGATGCCCGTGCCATCCTTGCCGGTGCTCTCGGCAATGAGCTGCTCTACCCAGTCGCCAAAGTTGGCCAGGGCGGGCGAAGTGACAAAGGTGACCTTGTCCCGGCCGGCTTTGGCCAGCGCGCCCAAAATCGCCCCCAGGGTGGCGCCATCATCCTTGCGCACCGCCTGTGCCCGGTCCAGCAGTTGGGCCACGTCCACGCCCACCAGCGCCGCCGGCAGCAGGCCAAAGAAGGTGAGGGCGGAGTAGCGGCCGCCCACGTTGGGGTCGGCCAGGAAGGTGTCGCGGAACTGAAGCTGGCCGGCCACGGCTTGCAGCTTGCTGCCGGGGTCGGTGATAGCCACGAAGTGCGCGCCGGCCGCCTCTGCCCCCAGCGCGTCAACCGTCCAGTTGTAGAAGTACTTGAAGAAGGAAAAGGTCTCCACCGTCCCCCCGGACTTGGTGGCCACGATGAACAGCGTGGTGGCCGGGTTCAGGCGGGCGGCCTGGGCCAGCACCGCGCCGGGGTCGGTGCTGTCTAACACGGCCAGGCGCAGCCCGGCCGGGTCGCCGCCAAAGATGTTGTAGAACACCTCCGGGGCCAGGCTGGAGCCGCCCATGCCCAACAGCAGCACATCGCTGTAGCCTTCGGCCAGCAGCGTCTGGCGCAGCGCTTGCAGGCGGGGGACGGTGGTTCCCATCCCGGCCGGGGCATCTAGCCAGCCCAGGCGGTTACGAATCTCGGCCGGATCATCTCGCCAGACCGTATAGTCGCGCTGCTCGATGCGCTTGAGCACGTCCGCGGCGGCCATCTGCGCCAGCGCCTGGTCCACGGCCGCCTGGTACGCTCCCAATTGGGCCTGAATGGGCGACCCGGCCGCGGCAATTTGCGCCCGCTTCCTGGCCACGCTGTCCAGCATCCCCCGGAAAGCAGTGGCAAAGGCGTCCACGCCCGCCACTTGCAGTTGTTCGGTAATCGCCGCCAGGTCGATGCCCAATTCGGCCAATTGGGCCAACTGCGCCTGCGCTTCGTCCAGGCCGGCGGTTAGCGTCTCGGCCACCGTGCCATGATCCAAAAAGGCATCAACGGTGTTCAGCGGCATGGTATTGACCGTGTGTGGGCCAATCAGCTCATCGACGTACAGCGTATCGCTGTAGGCGGGGTTTTTGGTGCTGGTGCTGGCCCACAGCACGCGCTGCGGCTGCGCCCCGGCCTGCGCCAGTTTCTGCCAGCGCGGCCCGGTGAAGATGGCCTGGAAGCGTTGGTAAGTTATTTTGGCATTGGCCACGGCGATTTTGCCCGGCAACTGCTGGTTGCCGGCCGCGGCCAGCGCTTTGTCTACGGCGCTGTCTACGCGGCTGACGAAGAAAGAGGCCACAGAGGCCACGCGGCTCAGGTCGCCCCCGGCGGCGGCGCGCGCTTCCAGGCCGCGCAGGTAGGCTTCGGCCACGGCTTCGTAGTGGGCCAGGGAGAACATGAGGGTGACGTTGACGTTGATACCTTCGCTGATGAGGGTTTGGAAGGCGGGGATCCCGGCCGGGGTAGCCGGCACCTTGATCATCACGTTGGGCCGGCCGAGGGCGGCAAAGAGGCGACGGGCGTCGGCAATGGTCCCGGCCGTGTCGTGTGCCAGTTCAGGGCTGACCTCCAGGCTGACGTAGCCATCGCGGCCGGCGGTGCGCTCATACACCGGCCGCAGCAGGTCGGCCGCCCGGCCGATGTCGTCGAGGGCCAGGGCTTCGTAGATGCCGGTTGTACCCCGGCCGGTCATCACCAGCCGCTGTATGTCTGCGTCATAGTCGCTGCTGCCGGCAATGGCCTTCTCAAAGATAGAGGGGTTTGAGGTAATGCCGGTGACACCGGCCTCAATGATGGCTTGAAGCTCGCCCGACGCAATGTACGCCCGGCGGATGTAATCCAGCCAGACAGACTGGCCGGCCTGGTTCAATTCGTTTAACCTGGTCATGGGAACTCCTGGTGAAGGTGGTAAGCAGATTTTCGGCGGCAAAAAAGGCTGACAGCCGTGGTTATTGTAGCAACTTTGGCGCTGTTATCATAGATGCAGTGCCCCGGCCGGGTCTTACGACCACCCAGGGCTACCCGGCCGGGGCAAGACATGACAAACATCATGGCTGGCAGGTGCAATGCGGAACTTCTTACCACAACGGGATGGGGCTATACTGGGATAGCCTTCGGGCATTCTGGGGGGGAGCGGCCAGGCCGCGCCATTTTGTGCTGTGCGGCCACCGTTCGTTGCCAGATAAATCCCAAAGAGCCTGCTATTCCACTTGAGGCAAAGCTTATGCACGAGATTCAGAAACAAGGCCAACATATTGTTCGCTACGAAACGCCAACCACCGTGGCCGATGCCCTGCGCCTGCTGGCCGCCCACGGCTCGCGCGCCCGGCTGATTGCCGGCGGCTCTGACTTGCTGTTAGAGCTGCACCGGGGGCAGCGGCCGGGCGTCGACACGCTCATCGACCTGACCCGCATCCCCGGCCTGGATGAGATACGGCAGGACCCGGCCGGGACCATTCATCTTGGGCCGCTGGTCACCCACAACCAGGTCGTCGCCTCGCCGCTCATCCGGCAGCAGGCGCTGCCCCTGGCCCAGGCCTGCTGGGAAGTGGGATCGCCACAACTGCGTAACCGGGCCACCGTGGCCGGCAACCTGATCACCGCCAGCCCGGCCAACGACACCATCTCCCCCCTGTGGGCGCTGGACGCACTGCTTACGCTGACCTCGTTGGCGGGCACGCGCCAGGTGCCGCTGCGCCAGTTCTACCAGGGAGTACGCCGGACGGTGCTCCGGCCGGGCGAAATAGTAACCGGTATCCAATTTGCCCCGCTGCCAGCCACCGCCCGCGGCCTGTTTGTGAAGCTGGGGCTGCGCCGTGCCCAGGCCATCTCCGTGGTGCACCTGGCGGTCATCGTGGACTTTGACGGCGAGCGGGTGCGCCAGGCCCAGATTGCCCTGGGCAGCGTGGCCCCCACCATCATCAGCGCCCCGGCGGCCGAGGCGGCCCTGGCCGGCCAGCCGCTGACCCCGGCGGTCATTGACCGGGCGGCACAGTTAGCGGCCGAGGCGGCCACACCCATTGACGACGTGCGCGCCCCGGCCGGGTATCGTTCGGACATGGTGGCCGTGATGCTGCGCCGCGCCCTGGCCGCCCTGCGCGACGGGCGCGAATGGGCGCAGTGGCCGGCCAATCCGCCGCTGCTGTGGGGCAAGACGGATGGGCACGCCCCGGCCGGGGCTGCCTACGCCGCCAGCCATGCCCCCCACACCCCCATCACCGCCACCGTAAACGGCCGCGAAATCTCAGCCAACAATGGCACGCACAAGAGCCTGCTGGATTGGCTGCGCGACGAAGGGCAGCTCACCGGCACCAAGGAAGGCTGCGCCGAAGGGGAGTGCGGGGCCTGCACCGTCTATCTGGACGGCCTGGCGGTGATGGCCTGCCTGGTGCCCGCACCGCGCGCCCACGGGGCGAATATCGTCACCATCGAAGGGCTGGCCCAGGACGACCAACTGCACCCGCTGCAAGAGGCGTTTATCCAGAGCGGCGCGGTGCAGTGTGGCTACTGCATCCCTGGCTTTATCATGTCGGGCAGCAAGCTGCTGGAGGAAAACCCCCGGCCGGATGCCGCCCAGATTCGCCAGGCCCTCACCGGCAACCTCTGCCGCTGCACCGGCTACTACAAGATTATTGAAGCGGTGGAGCACGCCGCACGTGATACGCAAGGAATTGAACCATGAGCATTGGACAAACTGCTTACCGGATCGACGCGCCGGGTAAGGTGACGGGGCAAACGCTGTACCCGGCCGACATCACCCCGGCCGGGCTGCTGCACGGCAAAGTGCTCTTCAGCAACCAACCCCACGCCCGTATGCTGGCCATGGACCTGGACGACGCCCTGGCCGTGCCCGGCGTCCTCACCATCCTCACCGCCCAGGATGTGCCCGTCAACGAATATGGCCTCATCTTCCCCGACCAGCCGGTGCTGGTGGGGCTGGGCAGCGACAAGCCCGGCAGTGATATCAGCCTGTGGGAAGGGGACCAGGTGGCCGTGGTCATTGCCGAAACGGCCGCCGCAGCAGCCACCGCCGCCGAACGCATCCACATCACCTGGGAACCCCGGCCGGTTATCACCGACCCCCGCCAGGCCATGCGCGACGAGCATCTGCTGCACCCCGACAAGGAGAGCAACGCCTACAAGCATTACAAATTCCGCAAAGGGGATATGGCCGCCGGTTGGGCCGCCGCCGAAGTGATTGTGGAAGGCACCTACCAACTGCCCTACCAGGAACACGCCTTCTTGCAGCCGGAAGCCGGGCTGGCCTACATCGACGACCAGGAACGGGTGACGGTGGAGATTGCCGGCCAATGGACCCACGAGGACCAGGCGCAAATTGCCCACGCCCTGGCCCTGCCGCCTGACCAGGTGCGGGTGATTTACCCGGCCATTGGCGGGGCCTTTGGCGGGCGGGAAGATATGTCGCTGCAAATTGTGCTGGCGCTGGCGGCCATGCGGCTGCACGAGCAGGGCATCCACCGGCCGGTGCGCATTGTCTGGAGCCGGGAGGAGAGCATCATCGGCCACCACAAGCGCCATCCCGCCTATGTCACCGCCCGGCTGGGGGCCACCCGCGAGGGGCGGCTGACCGCCGTTGAAGCGGAGATTATCATGGATGCCGGGGCTTACAATTACACCACCAACAAGGTGTTGGGCAATGCCCACATGAGCCTGGCCGGCCCGTATGAGATTCCTAACGCCCACGTGGACAGCTATGGGGTGTACACCAACAATGTGCCCGGCGGTGCTTTCCGCGGCTTTGGCGGGCCGCAGGGGGCGTTTGCGGCCGAGACGCAAATGAATAAGCTGGCCGAGGCGCTGGGCATGGACCCGATTGCCCTGCGCCTGAAGAATGTGCTGCGCGAGGGTACGCCCACGCTGACGCAAACGCCGCTCCCGGCCGGGGTGAGTATGGCCACGGTTATTGAGCGCTGCGCCGCCGCGGCCGGTTGGGGCCAGCCCCCCACCCCGCCCACCCTGCACAGCAGCTTCCAATCCTTGCCGCCCGATCCGGCCGTGCTGCGCCCCGGCCGGGGTTTTGCCTGCGCCCTCAAAAACGTTGGCTTCTCCTTTGGCTTCCCGGAACGCTGTGAAGCGACCATTGAGCTGCGCGGGAAGGACGAGATTGAAGAGGTCACGGTTTACCATGCCGGGGCAGACGTGGGCCAGGGAGCGCACACCGTCTTCCGCCAGATGGCCGCCGCGGCCATAGGCGTGCCGCTGGCGCGCGTGCGCGTGGTGCCTTCAGACACCGCCACCAGCGGCGATTCTGGCTCCACCTCCGCCTCGCGCATGACTTTCATGGCCGGTAACGCCATCCGCGGCGCGGCCGAACTGGCCCTGGCCGCCTGGCAAAACGAGGACCGGCCGGCGGTGGGGCATTACCGCTATGTGCCGCCAGCCACCACGCCCTACGATGCGGCCACCGGCGTCAGCGACCCTAACTTTGCCTACGGTTACGTGGCGGAGGTAGTAGACCTGCTGGTGGACGTGGAGACGGGGCACATTTACCTGGACCGGGTGGTGTGTGCCGACGATGTGGGCCGGGCGATCAACCCGCAGCAGATCGAGGGGCAGATCGAGGGGGCGGTGGTCCAGGCAACTGGCTATACGGTGACGGAGAATTTGCAGGTGCATGAAGGCCGGATTCTCACGCCGCGCCTGAGTACGTATCTGATCCCGGGGGTGTTGGATATCCCCGGCCGGGTTGAATCCGTCATCGTCGAAGAGCCAGACCCGCTAGGCCCCTGGGGGGCACGCGGCATGGCCGAAATGCCCTTCATCCCCTTTGCCCCAGCCGTCGTCGCCGCCCTGTACAACGCCACCGGCGTCTGGTTCAACGAAATCCCGCTCACCCCGGCGCGCGTGGTTGCCGGGCTGGCAGCAAGATAAGCGAGAGAAGTTCCACTTCTCTAAAAAACGACAAGCTCAACTTCTTGGCGAAGTTGAACTTCTGAAAAAAGGAGACAGTTCACATGGGTCAGCACAAGACCAGACATATCAAACTAGAGCGCACCGTAAACTTCCCAACCGGCGTCGAGCTTCTACACAATCCCCTGCTCAACCAGGGCACCGGCTTCACCAAGGGCGAGCGCGAACTGCTGAAGTTGCGCGGCCTGCTGCCCCCCAGCGTCCTGACACAAGAGCAGCAAGTTAGCCGGCTAATGGAGAATTTCCGGCAGAAACCCAACGATCTGGAAAAGTACATCCTCATGATCAGCCTGGAATCGCGCAACGAGAGCCTGTTCTATCGCCTGGTCATGGAGAATCTGGAAGAGATGATGCCCATCATCTATACCCCAACCGTGGGGCTGGCCTGCCAGAAATATGGCCACATCTTCCGCGAACCGCGCGGCCTCTTCATCTCCGCCGAGGACAAGGGCGAGATCGCCAGCCTGCTGGAAAACTGGCCGCACACCGACGTGCGCGTCATTGTGGTTACCGATGGCGAACGCATTTTGGGGCTGGGCGACCTGGGGGCCAACGGGATGGGCATCCCCGTGGGCAAGCTGTCGCTGTATACGGCGTGCGCCGGCATCAACCCGTCGCAAACGCTGCCCATTACGCTGGACGTGGGCACCAATAACGAGACGCTGCGTAACGACCCGCTGTACATTGGCCTGAAACAGCCCCGCCTGCGCGGCGCCGCCTATGACGAGTTGATCGAGGAATTTGTGATGGCCGTGGTCGAACGCTTCCCCCATGCCCTGATCCAGTTCGAGGATTTTGGCAATGTGAACGCCTTCCGCCTGCTGGCCGAATACCGTGACCGGATTTGCACTTTTAACGACGACATCCAGGGCACGGCCAGCGTGACGCTGGCTGGCTTGCTCTCCGCGCTGCGCATCACTGGTGGCCAGCTACAGGACCAGCGGCTGCTCTTCCTGGGGGCGGGCGAAGCGGGCATTGGTATTGCCGACCTGATTGTGGCGGCGATGATGGAAAATGGGGTGGACGAAGCGGAAGCCCGGCAGCGCTGCTGGTTTGTAGACTCGCGCGGCCTGGTGGAGAGCGGTCGCACGGACCTGGCCGTGCACAAGCTGGGCTATGCCCACGAGCATGAACCGGTGGCCGATTTTCTGGCGGCGGTGGAAGCGCTGCGCCCCAATGCCATTATCGGGGTGTCTGGCCAGCCGCAGACCTTCACCCAGGAAGTGGTGGAGGCGATGAGCCGTTTTAACGAGCACCCAATCATCTTTGCCCTGTCGAACCCCACTTCCAAATCGGAATGCACGGCGGAGCAGGCGTATACCTGGTCGGGTGGCCGGGCGATTTTTGCCAGCGGCAGCCCGTTTGCGCCGGTGGCTTACCAGGAACAGACGCTGGTGCCGGGGCAGGGCAATAATTCGTACATCTTCCCCGGCGTGGGACTGGGCGTGGTGGCCACCGAGGCGCGCCACGTGACAGATGAAATGTTCCTGGCGGCGGCCAAGACGTTGGCCGGGCTGGTGTCGGAGGATGATCTGGTGCAGGGGCGGGTTTATCCGCCGCTGACGAGCATCCGGCAGGTGTCGCATGCCATTGCTATCGCGGTGGCGGAGGTGGTGTTTGCGCGCGGGTTGACGGCCAAGTCCCGGCCGGAGAACCTGCCGGCCTACATCGAATCGCAGATGTACCAGCCGGACTATCCGATTTACGTTTGAGCTAGTTTTGGCGGCTTGCGGCAGAGGGGGGCCTTGGGCACCCCTCTGCCTTTTTACTGGAGGACGGCATGAGCAAACGACAACCCTGGCATGAGGTGACCGGCGACCTGGTAGACGTGGCCATGGGGCGCAAGGCTGCCGATCTGGTGATCTGCAACGGCCGCTGGGTGAACGTGCACAGCGGCGAGATTCTGCCCGGCACAGACGTGGCCATCTGCGGCAGCCGCATTGCCTACGTGGGGCCAGATGCCGGCCACACGATTGGGCCACACACTGAAATCATCGAGGCCAGAGGGCGCTACCTGGTGCCCGGTTTGTGTGATGCCCACATGCACGTGGAAAGCGGTATGGTGACGGTGACAGAATTTGCGCGGGCGGTGATTCCGCACGGCACGACCAGCATGTTCATTGACCCGCATGAGATTGCCAATGTGTTGGGGCTGCCCGGCGTGCGCCTGATGCATGACGAGGCGGCCACGCTGCCCATTAACATCTACGTGCAGATGCCCAGCTGCGTGCCCAGCGCTCCGGGCCTGGAGACGCCGGGCGCAGCGATTGGCCCGGCCGAGGTGGCCGAGGCGATGACCTGGCCGGGTATTATTGGTCTGGGGGAGATGATGAACTTCCCCGGTGTGTTTAATGGGGATGAGCGGATGCATGCCGAGATGGCGGCAACGATGCGGGCGGGCAAGGTGGTCGGTGGCCATTTTGCCGCGCCCGACCTGGGACGGCCATTTCACGGCTATGTGGCTGGCGGTCCGGCCGATGACCATGAGGGCACGCGGCTGGAGGATGGGATTGCCCGGGTGCGCCAGGGGATGAAGGCGATGCTGCGGCTGGGATCGGCCTGGTATGACGTGGCCAGCCAGGTGAAGGCGATCACGGAGATGGGGTTGGACAGTCGCAATTTCATCTTGTGTACCGATGACAGCCACTCGGGCACGCTGGTGCAGGAGGGGCATATGAACCGGGTGGTGCGCCATGCCATTGCCCAGGGGCTGCCGCCGCTGACGGCGATTCAGATGGCCACGTTGAATACGGCGGTTCATTTTGGGGTGGAGAAGGATGTGGGTAGTATTACCCCCGGCCGGTACGCGGACATTGTTTTGACCAGTGACCTGGTGACGCTGCCGGTGGAGCTGGTGATCGCGGCCGGGGAGGTGGTGGCCGCAGATGGGCAACTGCGGGTGGATCTGCCACCTTATGATTACCCGGCCTTTGCCAAAGGGACGGTGAAGCTGGGCAAGCGGCTGGCGGCGGCTGATTTTGCGGTGGCGGCGGATGCTGCTTCGCCGGCGGTCGATGTGCGGGTGATTGGGGTGGTGGAAAACCAGGCCCCGACGCGGGCCTTGCAGCGGACGCTGCCGGTGCAGGATGGCTTCATCCGGCCGGACATGGCCCAGGATGTGGCTCGCATTGCCCTGGTGGAGCGGCATCGGGGCACCGGCCGGGTGGTGAATGGCTTTGTCAGCGGTTTTGGCCTGGATGTGCCTTGCGCCATTGCCAGCACCGTGGCCCACGACAGCCACCACATGATCGTCGTGGGCACAGACCGGGCGCTGATGGCTCAGGCGGCCAACCGGCTGGGCGAGGTTGGCGGCGGCGTGGTGGTCATCAAGGGGGGGGAGGAAATCGCCCTGGTTGAGCTGCCTATTGCTGGCCTGATGTCGGACGAGCGGGCGGAGGTGGTGGCGACCAAGGCGGCGGGCATGGTGGCGGCGATGGCGGCGTGTGGCGTGCATCTGAACAACGCCTATATGCAGCTCAGCCTGTTGGCTCTGGTGGTTATCCCGGAACTGCGTATTTCGGATCTGGGTTTGGTGGATGTGACGCAGTTCAAGGTGGTGGATTTGGTGGTTTGAGTGGTGGTGCGCGTGCCGGGCGGGTGTTTGGCGGCCCCCGGCCGGGAAGTGCTGTGGTACAAAGAAGAAAAGTATGACCCCAAGGATGTAAACAGACGACCAAATTGGTTCGTCTCTCCCATCCAACCCAGAGGTGCTGCCGCAAGTCAGTATCCTTGGGGCCTTGAAAAGGGTAGGTAGTTAATGTCGCGGCCACGCCGCCAGGTGAACGTTTCCGCTGCGCGTGCGCTGTGCCGGATGTACAGTGCCTTCCTTAGGAAATGATCTATCTGCCAGGATAATTCTTACCTGGATATTGCTGAATTGCGTGACCAACGTCACTATTCAACTTTCGTCGGTATTTTGTTGGGTTTTAGAGAGATATGAATGAAGGTGTGATCCGTTGGCCGGCTTGAATGAACTGCTAGCCGCGTTCGAAGAGGAGGACCCGCTGCTGGGGCCGGCCGTGGCCCGGATTGTGCGGGCCAATGTCAGTTCGGGCCGCATGGCGACGATTGCCGCCAATGATGCGGCGTTCACCCTGGCTGGCTATGTGGAGCGGGTGGCGCGCTGCTACCAGGAATGGCATGAGAAGGTCCGCCTGCTTCAGTTGGGGGATGAAGCGGCGTGGCTGCCGTTGTATGAGATGATGCAGAAATGGGCCTACCGCTGGTTGGAACGGCGGCATTTTTTGCCCGGCCGGGGTACGGAACTCTATGAACACGCCATCACCTGCGCCAGTGATGCCGCGCTGGTGCTGTTGGAGAAGCCGTTTCCGTATGACGTCCACTACGAGCGTTGGGCGCACAAAATCCTGACCTTTGTTTGCCTACGGCACCTGGCCAGGGAGATCAGGGCTGCGCAAGGGGCTAATAGGGAGAACCTGGTGGAACTGGATGCGTGGGAGGATTGGCTGCCGGATATTGCCGATCCCGGCCGGGGGGTTTCCGACCTGGTGGGGGATAAGCAAACGCTGCTGTGGGCCATCGACCATCTGGCCTCAGACGCGCGCAAGCAGTTCATCATGCTATACTACTTTGAAGAGAAGAGCTATGCCGAAATTGCGGCCATCATGGGCCGCAAGGTGAACACGCTGTACAAACTGCACTTCGATGCGCTGGATGATCTGCGCCGCAACCTGGCCATCCCCGACAACGTATAGGCATTGGCCGTATCAGGAAGTAAGATTTCAGCTTGCAAGAAGATAATATGAGTGAAGGAACCAATCCTCTCCCACCCGATTGGGTGCAGCAAAAACTAGAGACACTCCGCCGCCAGCTTGAGGCGTCGGGCAGTTGGCCGGCCGGGGGAGATCGATTGGCTGATGACATGGCCGCCGCCACCCAGGCGCTGAATAGTGAGGAGCTAGAGTATATGTTTTCTATTGTCCTGGACGATGCCCTCAGCGGCGTAGACATCACCCAGCGCTACCCAGACTTCTACCGCCAGATGCTTGGCAACGAAACTTTGCATCGCCTGTTCATCGACAGCCTGGACATCCTGCTGGCCGACCAGGAACCCGCCGCCGAACCGCTGCCCTTCACCCCCGGCCGGGACCTCAGCTTCCTCCGCCAAACCGAATCCCACCCCCAGGTCAGCCAACCCCGGCCGGGGCAGTGGCACATCCAGTGGCAGAAGAGCGTTGAGCAGCTCCAACATTTTTTCGCGCCCGGCCGGGTGGCCCCCGCCCTGCGCAGCGACTACGACCTGTGGGACGAAGACAACGGCTGGCACACCCTCCTGCGCTCCGAAGTCAACATCGCCCACATCCAGCTCGACCTCCTGCTAGAAATGCAGCAACCCCACAGCCAGGCAGACAGCGTCCCCCTCGCCCTCACCGTCACCCGCCTGCACCCCCAAGACCCCTGGCCAGCCCTCACCGCCACCCTCCACTGGGGCAGCTACCAGCAAACCTTCCCCCTACCCACCGAAGGCTACACCCAACTACCCAGCATCCCCCTCGACACCATCTGGCAGCCCGCCGACCAAACCCTACGCACCGGCCTGCACCTGACCCTCGACATTCATTCAGCCTAAGCCATGCCATACCTGGCCCTCGCCCAACAACTTGCGGCGGATCCCGCGCAGGCCAGCAGCCGCCTGGCCGCCGCAACCCTCCCCCCGCTAACCCCCAACGCCCTGCGCCAACTCAGCCACCTGGCCGACCAACACGCCGCATCCCGGCCGGGCTACAGCTACGCCCTCATGGCCGTGGCCAACGCCGCCGCCAACCCCA
>JACKCB010000005.1 GCA_020634235.1 Ardenticatenaceae bacterium
TCACCTTTGCCGATGGCACCCGGGCCTATTTCCCCACGCGCCACCCACGACGAGTCAGCTTCACCCTTGACGACAATGACCCTTACGACCAATATGCCCGGCTCTATGCCGACGACGTGGTGGAAGGCATCAATAACTTACACCTGCCGCGCTATGGCCTGGGCAACTACGAAATCAAGAATCCAGCGCAGCCACCCAACGGGAGTGAGCAAAAACTCCTGGAAGACCTGTCTCGTGGCGGCCGTCGCCTGATGGGTTTTAGCCGTACCAACCTGTTCAAAAGGTTAGAGAGTAGTGGTTACGCCTTCTTGCTCTCCGTCGAGCGCCACATCTTGCGCAATTACATTTTTATTCATGCCCTGGAAAACGGACTGCCACTACCCATCGGGACACAAGGCGCAGAGATGCTGGACACCCGCTTTGAGGATGCTGATGCCGAAGCAATCGGCTACGACACGTCCGGCCTGCTGGATGAAAGCGAAAATGGTAATAGTAACGGCCCGGTCGATGTGGCTTTTGGCCGCTTGCATAATGAACCTGCTTTTAGGCAGCAGGCGCAATCGGTGTACGAACTGTACGCCAGTCGTTACCGTCGCCGCTTCAAATGGATTCGTTCCGACCTCTTTCAGAGAAGACTGGTCAAGGACCTGCGTGAAGACGCGGAGGCGTTGACCCATATTTTGCACCTTGCCGGCGAATGGGACCCCGGCCGGGATGCCCAGCTCAATGCCCTACACAACCTACTGACCGAGACCTATCCCCACGACAAGGTCCTCATTTTCAGCCAGTTCGCTGATACGGTACGCTACCTGGAGCGGGAACTAAAAGCCCGAGGAGTAGCGCGTGTGGCTGGCGTTACCGGTGATGATGAAAATCCCACCGCCCTTGCCTGGCGTTTCAGCCCGGTAAGTAACGACAAGCGGGACAGGGTCAGCCCGGCCGGGGAGCTGCGCATCCTCATTGCCACCGACGTCCTCAGCGAAGGACAAAACCTGCAAGACGCCCACATCGTCGTCAACTTTGACCTGCCCTGGGCCATCATCCGCCTCATACAGCGTGCCGGCCGGGTAGATCGCATTGGCCAACAAGCGGCGGACATCTACTGCCACGCCTTTCTACCCGCCGCCGGGGTTGAGCGGATCATCCGCCTGCGCGAGCGGCTGCGTAATCGCCTGCACGAAAACGCCGAATTGGTAGGCACCGATGAAGCGTTCTTTGAAGACGAGGCAGATAACCAGCCGCTTGTTGACCTATACCATGAAAAAAGCGGTGTTCTTGATGAAGAACCGGATGGGGAAGTTGACCTGGTATCGCACGCCTACCAGATCTGGAAAAACGCCACCGATGCGAACCCCGACTTGAAGCCCATCATCGAAAACCTGCCAGACGTCGTGTATGCCACAAAAGCAAGAAGCGAGGCCGTCGGGCCGGATGGGGTGTTGGTCTATCTACGCACACAGCAAGGGAACAGCGCCCTGGCCTGGATGAATCCCCAAGGCGAGAGTGTCACCGAATCGCAGTTTGCCATTTTGCGCGCCGCCGAATGTGCCCTAAATACCCCCGCCCAACCACGCCGCGCCGACCATCACGACCTGGCGGTCAGGGCGGTGCAGCACATGGTCACCGAGCAGCAGCACATTGGCGGGCAGCTTTCCGGCACGGCCGACAAGGTATATAGTCGTCTCAAAGCTTATGTCCAGGGCAATCGCCGTCCCCTCTTTCCGCAAGAGTTCGCCCCGCTGGAGGCCGCCTTAGACACACTCTATCGCCATCCCTTGCTGGAAACGGCGCGTAACAGCCTGGGGCGGCAGTTGCGCAGCCAGATTAGTAATGAGCATCTGGCCGAACTGGTAGTAACTCTGCACCAGGAGGACAAGCTCTGCCTGGTGCGTGACGAGGTGGAAAACCAGGAACCGCAAATTATTTGTTCGCTGGGGCTGGTTTCCACTGGGTGATGCGCCATTGAATGCGCCATCGAACGCGCCATTGAATGAATTCAATGGCTGCCGCAGAGGAAACATGTTGAAACATGTTTTCCCATATAGCCCCAAAATTCATTTTGGGGCGTATTGGCGAGGTAATCAAAGGAAACTTGTTTCAACATGTTTTCCCACAAGGCCCTGAGTTCATTCTGGGCGTTGAATGAATTCAACGGCTATCGGAGAGAACAGCTCGAAAGATGATACGCCATTGAATGAATTCAATGGCTGCCGCAGAGGAAACATGTTGAAACATGTTTTCCCGAATAGCCCCAGAATTCACTTTGGGGCCTAGAGGACGAACGATGCCCTTCTGGCGCACCTATTACCATCTGGTCTGGGCCACAAAAGAACGCGCCCACCTGATCCAACCCAGCATTGAAGCGCGGTTATTTCCGTATCTGGTCGGCAAGGCGCGAGAACTAGAGATGCGGGTCTACGCCATCAACGGCTGGACAGACCACATCCATCTTGTCGCTTCTATTCCGCCCAAACATGCGGTCGCCTATGTGGTCAAGCGGCTTAAGGGCGCAAGCGCTTTTGATCTGAACCATACCCGGCCGGGTGACGAACAATTCAACTGGCAGCGCGGTTATGGCGTCTTTACCCTGGGCGAAAGCCAACTCGACAAGGCTATTGCCTACGTGCGCAACCAGAAACAGCACCATCAGCAACAAACCGTCAACAACTGGTTGGAGCGAATGAACGAATTTGACGAAGGACCACCAGATGAAGGCCTTGCGGCTGACAAGGTGCTTGCCGCAGTACGCGAACCGGAACCCGTCTATCAGATCTGGCCCGAAAACGAAATGCCCTTCTAGCCACCGTCTAAAATCGGCGGCCAATAACCAAATCTAATTCAACAGGTTTTCATTCCTTGGCCGCAAGACTCATTCTGCCGCTTATCAGGAACACACATGACCCAACTCAACATGACCAGCGCTCGCCGCCATCTGCGCGAATTCCGCTTCCAGGACCTGTTCATCGAAGAACTGGGGTGGGACAACGCCCGCAGCCACCTCACCGTCCAGGTGGATGCCGTTGAATACCGCCTGCAGGCCATCGCGCAGAAGCGCGGTATGGTCGTCTTCGTCCATTGGGCCACCGCCGACATTCCCCCGGCCAACACGCGCAACCAGATCGAGCGCCTGGTTGCCAAAACACACCGCGAACATTTCCTCGTCTTTGTCGATGGCGCGCGCACAGAGCAGATATGGCTCTGGGTACGGCGCGAAATCGGCCAGCCATTGGCCCGGCGCACAGTGAATTACGCCCCGCGGCGCCAGTCTGGCGATTTGCTGCTGCAAAAGCTGCAAACCATCGCCTTTAGCTTTGCCGAAGAAGAAGACCTCACCCTGGTAGACGTAACCAGCCGCGTCCGCGCCGCCTTCAATGTGGAACGCGCTACCAAGAAATTCTACGAAAACTTCAAAAAAGAGCGCACTGTATTCGAGCAATTTGTGCAGGGTATTCCCGATGTAGACACGAGCAAATGGTACGTTTCCGTCATGCTCAACCGGCTCATGTTCGTCTACTTCATCCAGCGCAAGGGCTTTTTGGACGGCGACCCCGACTACCTGCGGAACCGGCTGCGGCAAGTACAGCAGCAGCACGGCGATGACCAATTCCACTCTTTCTACCGCTACTTCCTCCTGCGCCTGTTCCATGAAGGACTGGGCCAACCGCACCACGATCCGGAGCTGGAGCGGCTGATCGGCATGGTGCCGTATCTCAATGGGGGCATCTTCCAAATCCATGAGGTGGAACAAAGCTACCCAAACATCCAGATTTCTGACGCCGCTTTTGAACGTATCTTTGATTTCTTTGACCAATACCAATGGCACCTGGACGACCGGCCGCTGCGCGACGACCGGGAAATCAACCCCGACGTGCTGGGCTACATCTTCGAGAAATACATCAATCAGAAGCAGATGGGCGCTTATTACACCAAAGAGGACATCACCGAATACATCAGCAAAAACACCATCATCCCCTTCCTCTTTGACCAGGCGCGGCAGGATTGCGCTATAGCCTTTACAGCCGACGGGCCGGTCTGGTCGCTGCCGCAGGTTGATCCGGATCGCTACATTTATGAAGCTGTACGGCACGGCACAGAACATCCTCTTCCCCCAGACATCGCCGCCGGCATTGATGACGTGGCCCAGCGTGGCCCCTGGAATACGTCAACGCCAGACCCCTTTGCCTTGCCTACTGAAACCTGGCGCGAGACCGTCGCGCGGCGACAGCGGTATGAGGAAGTGCGCGGCAAGCTAGCGGCGGGCGAAGTCACGGTAATCAACGACTTTATCACCCTCAACCTGGACATCCAGCAATTGGCGCAGGACGTGATTGAGAACAGCGAAGGGGCCGATCTGTTATCGGCGTTTTGGAAGGCGTTGACGACTGTGTCCGTCCTGGACCCCACTTGCGGTTCTGGGGCGTTTTTGTTTGCGGCGTTGAACATCTTGCAGCCGTTATATGAGGCGGCGATTGAGCGGATGCACGCGTTTATGGCCGAGCCGGAGTGGGTGAAGCTGCACCCGCGCTACGCCGAACGCTTTGGCCGGGTGCTGGCGGATATTGACCGCCACCCCAACCTGACTTACTTTGTCCTCAAGTCCATCGTCGTCAACAATTTGTATGGGGTGGACATCATGCCGGAGGCAGTGGAAATTGCCAGGCTGCGCCTGTTCTTGAAGCTGACGGCGCAGGTGGCGCGAGTAGAAGATATTGAGCCGCTGCCGGATATTGATTTCAACATCCGTGCCGGGAATACGCTGGTGGGTTTTGCCAGCAAGGATGAGGTGGCGAAGGCGCTGCAAGTGACGCAAACGGGGCAGGGGCGGCTGCTGTTTGGCGAAGACCAGGCGGCGCTGGCGGCCATTGAGGAAAAGGCAGGCGATATAGACCGGCTGTTTAGCCAGTTCCGGCAGATGCAAACCAGCGGTGACCAGCGGGACTTTGACGCCGCCGATTTTGGGGAGACCAAACAGCGTTTGCAAAAACGGCTGCGCGAATTGGATGATGAACTAAACCGCCTATTGGCGCGGCAGTATGGCGTGCAGCCGGATAATAAACGAGCTTACAAAAAATGGCTGGACAGTCACCAGCCTTTCCACTGGTTCACCGAATTTTTCGGCATTCTCAAGCAAGGTGGCTTTGATGTGATCGTGGGAAATCCGCCGTATGTGAGTAGAACCAAAGTCGAAAGAGAATACACTGTTCGCGATTATTTGACTCAAAAATCCTCGGATATTTACGCGTGGGTAATGGAACGAGTTGCTAACTTAACAGCCTATTTAGGCAGAACGGGAATGATTGTTCCATTGAGCTTGGGTTTCAGTAAGGACTTTGATCAATGCCGCAAAATGCTTTTTCAAAAATTCTCAATTAATTGGTTTTCTTCTTTTGGACGAATACCGTCTGCTCTATTTAGCTTTGATGTGAGAGTACGCAACACGATCCATTTGGGTTTCAATCATGGTAAGGCTGTCACACAACAACAATTTACGACTAGATTATACCGCTGGTTCGACTCAGAAAGGGCTTACCTATTTCCAAATTTACTCTATGCCGAGTTCACACCTGAATATTGGCAAGACAGAATACCAAAATTTAGTAGTCAAAGAATAGGACGGTCTATTGAAGCCCTGCTCAAGAACAGGAGCCCAAAGTTAGAGAAGGTCCTTTCGCCCCGAAAATCTCTTCATCCTTTATATTTCAAGAAGACAGCCTACAACTGGTTGAATTTCTGTATTGAAAAACCCCCCTGCTATGACAATTCTGGTAGAAGGATAGAACACACTCAATTTGATGCACTTTATTTCGACAATCCAGGACTAAGAGACCTTGCCTTTCAATTCCTAAACGGAAAAATTCTATTCATTTATTGGGCTATAGTTGGTGATGATTTTCATGTTGCAAAGTGGATGTTTACTGAATTCCCGATAGATTTTTCCAATTTAGATGCTTTACAAAGCACAGCATTATCTAAGCAGGCCAAAATTCTAACAAGTGCAATGCAAAATGCTGTATCTTTCAAACTCAATGCGGGGAAAAACGTTGGGAACTACAATCTCGCTAAATGCCGTTATGCTACAGACTCTTCCGATGCAGTGTTTTTAGAACTCCTTCGAATCCCTGAACTGTGGGATGAAATCGAGTTGATGTATGGACAAATTGTAAGGACAAATTTTGATGATGAGGTTGAAGAGTCATAGCAAGAAGTTGTCTTCATTATCAATTAAGACATCAAATACCGCCTCGGCGACGACCTCTTCACCGACGACGAAGATGAGTGAGGTCAATCCGCTACGGACAAACCATCATGAAGTATCGCCTTTACATTGACGAGGTTGGCAATTCAGACCTGAATGCTTCCAAAGACCCGAATCATCGTTACTTGAGTCTAACCGGCGTCATCATCGAATTAGGATACGTGCAAACAACGGTTTTCCCGGCTATCGAAACGCTCAAAGCCAATTATTTTAATTCCCACCCTGACGAGCCGATTATTCTGCATCGCAAAGAACTGGTTAACAAGCGGTACCCGTTCCACTCATTGCGAGACCCGGAGATAGAACAGCAATTCAACGCAGAATTACTGACATTGTTACACAATTTACAGTACACCGTCATCACAACCGTGATTGATAAATTAGAGCATCAGCAACGGTACACTACCTGGCGTTTTGATCCATATCACTATTGCCTGGCGGTTTTAATGGAGCGTTACGTTTTTTGGTTAGAGCAACATCATATTACCGGAGATGTGCTGGCCGAATCCAGAGGGGGTAAAGAAGATCGTCGCCTGAAAGATTCATTTACCCGGCTTCATGACAATGGAACTGAATATGTACCTGCGACTAAATTTGCGACCCTGCTCACCAGTAAACAACTCAAGGTCAAGCCCAAAAGCAATAATATCGCCGGTTTGCAAGTGGCCGATTTAGTAGCCCATCCGAGCTTTAAAGTAACTCAGGCAAGGCGGGAGAATAAGGCACTACCGGATAATTTTGGTGGAGAAATTGGCAAGATTTTAGAGGTAAGCAAATACCATCGCAGCCCATCTGGCAAAATTGATGGGTGGGGCCGGAAGTGGCTACCATAAAAAAAGCCCCTTTCGGGGCTTCGAAGGCTAACACCTTCCACCTCCAGTCACCTGGATTGCCTTAAGTATACCTGAAACTACGTAGTTATTCAATGACAGTTCAACATTTAACCCCAAAAACAACTCGTTTTCCCACCCGTGTGTCTGCTTGTTTGGGGAGCGAAACATGGCCAGGACAACTAGCCATCATAGGGCCGACGGAACTATGGTTAGACGGCTCGTTAGCCTTGCTCTGCTCCGCCAAAGCGCCCGCCAGCATCTTGCTGACCATACATGATCTGGCGCAGCAGTGGCGGCACGGCCCGCAGACCATCATCAGCGGCTTCCATTCGCCGGTGGAACAGGAAGCGTTTGAAATCCTGCTGCGTGGGCCAGGACAAGCCATCTATTGCCCGGCGCGCAGCCTGCCCCGGCGCATCAAACCCCAATGGCAAGCGGCGCTAGACACCGGCCGGCTCACGATTCTTTCCCCCTTTCCAGATCATGTGCGCCGGATTACTAAGGAAACAGCCATCTATCGCAATCGCCTGGTGGCAGCGCTGGCTGATGAAGTCCTCCTCGCCTATGCCCACCCCGGCAGCAGCACTGAGCGGCTGGCCCAAGAGGTGCAGCAGTGGGGTAAGCCAGTTTTTACGCTGCCGCACCGCAACAATGCCCATATGCAATTGGCGGGGATACCGGTTTGGGAGGGAAGCCAGAAAGCCAGCCAATTCGCCGATGAATGAATTCATCGGCTAGAACAAACAAACGTGCTGAAGCACGTTAGCCTGGCCGAATGCTAACGTGCTTCAACACGTTTCTCCCCTAGCCACCGATTGAAATTCCACACCCACGCCCGGTGTTACGGCAAATAACCAAGCGGGTCCGGTTTTTAGCGCCTCTCAGATGGGTCAGGCAAGGCGGTTGGCTGGCGCGGTAACGGTTGTTATTGGCCCCGGCCGGGGCCGGCAACATGCCCCCCTGCACCCCACAACCCAGATCGCGCTTGACAGCGCTCGGCCAATCCGCCTATAATGCGCATACAAAACTGCCGGGCAGAGTAAGTGGCCAGAAAGCTGACAGAGAAGACGGGGCACCCGGCCGGGTGTTGAAAGCCCCCACAGCCCTCCCCACCGAACGTCCCCCGGTAAAGTGGCCGCAGAAACAGCGTCACCCAACAACGTTGGAGTAGATCGGCCCGGGTAAGCCCGTTACAGCGCAGCCCCGATGTTGGTCGGGGGCAGAGTGCGCCAGGCAGCCAGCGCTGCCGGCGAACCGAGGTGGTACCGCGGAAGCAACCCTTTCGTCCTCAACAGGATGAAAGGGTTTTTTGTTTCCGGGTACCGGCAAAAGGCGATCAACAGCCCCAATGGAATACACAACGGAGGACAAAATGGCCCTCGCCAAACGATACAACCCACAAACCCAAGAACCCATGCTGCAAGCCTGGTGGGCCGAAACCGGCGCGTACGCATTTAACCCGGCCGGGACCCAGCCCATCTTCAGCATCGACACCCCACCCCCCACCGTTTCCGGTCACCTGCACCTCGGTCACGTCTACTCCTACAGCCAGACCGACTTCATCGCCCGCTACCGGCGCATGCAAGGCGACAACGTCTTCTACCCCATGGGCTACGACGATAACGGCCTGCCCACCGAGCGGCTGGTAGAAAAACAGGAAGGCGTGCGCGCCAGCGACATCGGCCGCGCCGCCTTCGCCGCCCGCTGCCTGGCCGTTGGGGCAAAGGCCGAAAAAGCGTACGAAACGTTGTGGCAGCGATTGGGCCTGTCCATCGACTGGCGCTACAGCTACCGCACCATCGGTCCCCTGGCGCAGCGTACCGCCCAATGGTCCTTCCTCGACCTCCACCGCCGGGGGCTGGCCTACCGGCAGCAGGCACCGGCCATCTGGTGCCCCGAATGCCAGACCGCCATCGCCCAGGCAGAAGTAGACGATCTGCTTCGCGGCAGCACCTTCTACACCCTGGCCTTTACCCTGCCCGATGGTGAACTGCTGCCCATTGCCACCACCCGGCCGGAGCTGCTGCCCGCCTGCGTGGCCATCTTCATCCATCCCCAAGACCCGCGCGCCGCCCGCCTGGTAGGGCAGCAAGCCACCGTACCCCTCTTCGGCCAGTCCGTGCCCATCCTGGCCGACCGCGCCGCCGACCCCCAAAAAGGCACCGGCATCGTCATGTGCTGCACCTTTGGCGACACCGCCGACGTCGCCTGGTGGTACAGCCACAAACTGCCCCTGGTGGAAGCCATTGGTCGCGATGGGCGAATGCTGCCCCCGGCCGGGGCCTACGCCAACCTGCCCCTGGCCACCGCTCGCCAGCAGATCGTGGCCCAACTGGCCCAACAAAACCTGCTGCTCAACCAGCAACCCATCGAACAAACCGTGCGCATCCACGAACGCTGCGACACCCCCGTCGAGTACATCGTCACCCCGCAGTGGTTCATCCGCGTACTCGACTTCAAGCCGCAGTTGCTGGCCGCCGGCGAACAGATCACCTGGCATCCCGCACCAATGAAAGCACGCTACCGCCAATGGGTAGAAAACCTGGGCTGGGATTGGTGCATCTCCCGCCAGCGCCATTTTGGCGTGCCCTTCCCCGTCTGGTACTGCACCGCCTGCGGCGAAACGATCCCGGCCAGCACAGCCGACCTGCCCCTCGACCCCGCCACAACCCGGCCGGGGCACCCCTGCCCCGCCTGCGGTGGCACCCACTTCACCCCCGAACAAGACGTGATGGACACCTGGGCCACCTCATCGCTAACCCCGCAGATCGCCGGCCAATGGCTCAGCAACCAGTCACTATACGAATCACTCACCCCCTTTGCACTACGCTCCCAGGCCCACGAAATCATTCGCACCTGGGCCTTCTACACCATCGTGAAAAGCCACCACCACTTCGGCCGCATCCCCTGGCAGCAAGTCACCATCTCCGGCTGGGCGCTGGCCCCGGAAGGCAGCGGCAAAATCAGCAAGAGCCGTGGCGGTGGTCCGGCCACGCCCCAGGCAATGATCGACCGCTACTCCGCCGATGCCGTGCGTTATTGGGCCGCCAGCAGCGGCCTGGGCAAAGACGCCATCATCGATGAGCAGAAGATTCAGGCCGGCCAACGGCTGGTTACCAAGCTGTGGCATGTGGCCCGCTTCGCCAGCCGTTTCCTCACGCCCGACATGCCCCCGGCCGGGTCCCCTGCCCCCACCCTCACCCTGGCCGACCGCTGGATTCTGGCCCGCACCCAGCAGGCAATTGAGCGCACCACCACCCTGCTGGAACAGCACGAATACGCCACGGCCAGGAGCGAGCTGGAAGCCTTCTTCTGGCACGACCTGGCCGACAATTACCTGGAGATGGCCAAGAAACGGCTGTACGATGGCCCCCCGGCCGGGGCCGGAGCCATCTTCGCCCTGCGCCACGCCCTGCTGGCCACGCTGCAGCTCTTCGCCCCCATCCTGCCCTACATCACCGAGGCCATCTACCAGGGCTTGTTCATCCCGGCCGGGGCCTCACCCACCTCCATCCATCGCCGCCGCTGGCCCCAGGCCACCACAATCCCCCTGACCCACGAAATGCGCGCAGAGGCGATCCCGGCCGGGGAGACACTGGTCAGCATCGCCACCACCGTGCGCCGCTACAAGAGCGAAGCAAACCTCTCCCTGGGTGCCGAACTGGCCCACCTGCACCTGGCCACCCCTGACGACGACCTGGCCAACACCCTGCAGCAGGCCACCGCCGACATCATCAGCATCACCCGCGCCCGGCAGGTAACGGTCGCCAGCCATCTGCCTGAGGGCCTGGTCCCCCTGCCCACCGACAGCGACCTGCACATTGCCATCCAACCAGCGTGAGGGCCTGGCTCCTTGCGCCCCTCGTTCGCGGCGGCCACACAGCCCGCTAGATAAAGGTCGCAATCTCCGCCAATGGCTTCTTGCTGATGAGCGGCACCTGAGCCTCCCCGGCCGGGTAGCCCACCACCAGCAGCAAAAAGGGGCGTTCATGCCCCGGCCGGGCCAGAATCTGGTTCAGGAAATTCATCGGGCTGGGCGTGTGCGTCAGCGACGCCAGCCCGGCGTGGTGCAGCGCGGCAATGAGAAAGCCGGTGGCAATGCCCACCGACTCCTGAACGTAATAATGCCTAACCTTGCGCCCGTCCGGCAGCAAATCATAACTGCGGGCAAAGATGGCAATCAGGTACGGGGCGGACTCCAGAAAGGGCTTGTTGGGGTCGGTGCCCAGGGGGGCCAGCGCTTCCAGCCACGCTTGCGGCGCGCGCCGCTCATAAAATTCCCGCTCCTCCGCCTCGGCCGCCAGCCGGATCTCCCGCTTCACCGCCGGATCGCCGACCACCACAAAATGCCACGGCTGCAAATTCGCCCCATTGGGTGCTGTCCCCGCCGCGCGCAGGCAATCCTCAATCACCGCCAGGGGCACCGGCCGGGGCGAAAAATCGCGTACCGTCCGCCGCCGCCGGATATCGGCATAAAACGCCGCCGCCCGCTGCGCCATCTCCTCCGGCGAATACTCATGATAATCAGGCAGGGGAATGAAGGTCGGCGTTGTCGTAGGCGTTGTCATAGGCGTTGTCATAGGCGTGTTCCATCATTGTCTATTACCGTCAACTGCTACGTGTACACACTCCCCCACCCCTTCAGCCCTCCTCCCCCTCTTCCTTCACCCGCAGATGAGCCGGCAGCCCCTGCTGCCAATCCTGCTGTTGGCGACGCAGTTCACGGCGCAGGGCATCGCGCCGCCGGCGAATGCGCCGCCATTCCCACCAGGTATAGGCCAGGGCCACAGTCAGCCCAACCAGGTAGAGCAAAGGATAGAGCGCCGCCGGCAGCCGGCTGGCCAGCAGGCCAAAAGCCAGCAAAATGAGGGCCAGGACCAGGAACAGCCGCAAGGTAAACGGCCAACGGGCAAACCAGCGGCGCGGCGTCGGCTCCATGCTACCCCCCGCTCCCGGTCTGGCCTTCCAGGAATAGGGCCAGTTCCTGCGGCGTGAAGGGCTGGCTGCTGGGCGAGGCGAAGTAACCAACCGTCCACAACCGGGTTTGCACGCCAAATTGCTGCTGGATTTCCGCCTCCGAGCCGCGCTTGAAACGGTGTGCCACCCAGGCGCTATCCCGGCCGGGCGGGCAGGTCAGCACCAGGTGGACATAGTCGGGCTGCACATCCTCAAAGTTCACCACGCAGGCGCTGGCATCGGCAATGCGCTCCAGCGCCCGGCGCAGAGGAATCAGCAGCACCCCCGGCAGCGGCTGCTCGGCCCGCCAGACAATGGCCATGGCATTCAATTCCTGGTTGGGTGCGTCGGCGCGCTGCGGTGGCACGGGCTGCGCCCCGGCCGGGGCATCCGCCTGCACCCCCAACATTTCCGCCAACTCCCTGGCCACCCGGTCCGCGCGCTGGCGCAGCGGCGTCACCGGCATATTGGGCAAGGCCACCAGCGTCAACCAGTAATCTGCCTGCACCGACCGGGTATACAACAGCAGCTCACTCACCCGGCCGGGCAGCCGGGCAAACTGAATCTGCGCCTCCGGTGCCGGTCCCGGCCGGGACCGCATCACCCAACCGGCAATTTCGCTGGCTTGCTGCTCACTCAACGTGCCCGAGTGGGCCAGCGACACCTGCCCGTGCAGCAGCACAATCGACAGCAGTTGCTCATGCCGGGTGGCGCGCTGCAGCAGGGCCGTCAGCGCGGCCATGTCCGGCGCCGCCGGCTGGGGAGCCACCGCGGCCGGCACCTCATCCCGGCCGGGCACTCCTGCCGCGGCCGGCTTCTGCAGCAAATCCAACACCAACAGCGGCTCGGCCAAAAGCTGCGTCTTAGGCACAAACCGCTGTACCGCCAGCGCCGCCGTCTCCGGTTCGGCCAGCATCTCCGCCACCGCTTTCTCCCCCGCCGCGTCGGCCGCGCCGGCCGCGTCTACCGTCACCACCACCCGCAAATCAGGCTGCAAGCTGCGCAGCGAGCGCACCACCGAAGCGTAGTTCAGGTAGGGCACAAACACCAGGTCGTGCGGCTGCTGGGCAATGACCAGGCATGCCTCGCGCATCATCGGCGTAGACGAGACAGAGAAATCACCAGCCGCTCCCAGCGCAGCAAAAAGCTGGCTGGCAAACTGCGCGTCACTGTCCAGGATAAGAATTCGCTTCATGAGGAAAAGAAAAACTACAACAGCGGCAGCGGAATGGCCTCCACCCCGGCCGGGGCAGCCCGGCGTGGCCGCGCCGGATTATCCACACTCTCGCCCGACATGCTCCACGGCCCGGTGTAGGTAATGCGCACATCCACCAACCGGCCGCGCAAATCCCGCGGATCGTCAAAGAAGACCAGCTTACCCAGTGGGCTGCGTCCCCGCCAGCGCCCTTTGCTCGTTTCTTCCACCAACACCTGCACTGTCTGCCCCAGGTAGCGTCGCATCTTCTCCGTCAGCAGCCCCTTCTGCAGCGCTTCAATCTGGTGGAAACGCCGCCGCTTCTCTTCGTCCGGGACATCGTCGGCCAGGCGCCGGGCGCTCACCGTCCCCGGCCGGGGACTGTAGCGCGCCAGGTGAATCTTGTCCAGCGCCAGCTCCGCCAGCAAATCATACGTCCGCTGGAACTGCGCCTCCCTCTCACCCGGAAAACCCACAATGATGTCGCAATGAATGGCCACCTCCGGAATTATCGCCCGAATATGGTGCACCAACTCGCGGTACTGCTGCGCCGTGTAGCCGCGCTTCATCCTGGCCAGCACCTCATCATCCCCCGCCTGCACCGGCACCTCGATCTGGGGCATCACCTTGGGCAGCTCGGCCACCGTGTGCAAAATCCGGTCGGTCATATAGTTGGGATGGCTGGTGAGAAAGCGAATACGCTCCAGGCCATCCACGCCATGCACCGCCCGCAGCAGGTCGGCCAGGTCCGGCCCATCGGGTACATCATAGCCGTAACGGTCTACAATCTGCCCCAGCAGCACCACCTCTTTCACCCCCTGGGCAACCAGCGAACGCACTTCCGCCACAATGCTCCCCACCGGCCGGCTGCGCTCAATACCCCGGCGCTGCGGTATAATGCAAAAGGTACAGGCATGGGAACAGCCGTAGACCACAGCGACCGGAGCAGAGACCATCTGCCCGCGCTGGTCCACCGGCAAAATGACTTCGCCATCCTGCACGGCATGCCGCGCTTCGGTCGCCAGCGCCTCCAGCGCCTGGTCCTCGCCCAGCTTCAGATGGGCCACCAGCGGCGCGCCATCAGTCGATGGCTCCATAAAAACATCCACAAAGGGGAAAGCCTTCTCCAACACCTGGTTGCCGCGCACGCCAACCACACAGCCCATAACCGCCACCGTCATCTCTGGGCGCTGCTCTTTCAGGGGGCGCAGGCTTTGCAATTTGTTATACGCCTTGTCCTCTGACTGCTGGCGCACGGTGCAGGTTTCCAGCACCACCACATCGGCATCTTCCACCGTAGGGGTTGCTTCGTAGCCATGCTTCTCCAGTTGGGTGGCCACCCGCCGTGCGTCGGCGTAGTTCATCTGGCAGCCGGTAATCCAGAAATGGTATTTTTTGCTCATGGGTTATGCTCGTCAGCGCTGCGGCGCATCCACCGGGCGGGCTGGTTTGGTGCCTACAAGGAGTGCCTCGGTCAGGAAAAAAGTGATTCTATCGCCGCTAAACTGGGGCGTCAAGAAGTCAACAACCCCGGCCGGGGCCTGGGCCAACATCACCCGCAGCCGCAGCACGTCCTCAGCGGGCACCTGCATACGCGCCGTCCAGGAGTCAAAATCAAGCGCTTCGCGCAATGTTTCCTCATGCTGCAGCACAAACCCGGCTTCGTGCAGTTGGTCGCGCCAGGCATACAGGCTGAGACATTGCTGGTGGCTGGGGTCGCGCAGCTTGTCGAAGGCATTCACGTAGCGCCCCACCGCCTGCGCCGCCTTCTTGCGACCACCGGGGACCACGTTATCCACCACAGCCAGCACGCCCCCCGGCCGGAGCACGCGCGCCGCCTCGGCCACAAACGCCGCCACCTGCGGGAAATGGTGCGCTCCCAACCGGCAGGTTACCAGGTCAAAGCTATCCGCGGCAAAGGGCAGCGCCTGCGCATCCGCCCCGGCCGGGACCACATTGCCGATCCCCCGCGCGGCCGCCAGCTCTGCCGTGGTACGCAGCATCGAGAACGTCACGTCACCAGCCACCACCTGGGCCACATACGGCGCAAACAGCAGCGCCGTGTGCCCCGCGCCGGTAGCCACGTCCAACACCCGCCAATCCGGCTGGGGGGCAGCAGCCTGCAGCAGCCGGGCCAGGCTGGCCCCCTTGGCATGCACCTGGCTGGTGGCATATGCCGCCGCCGTCCGGCCAAACTGTGTCTGCACTTGATCCAGATTCTCAGTCATGGTTTCCATCCCTGGGCGGCCCAGCCACCCCTACTCCCGGTCAGCCCAGACCACCGCCGTGCATTCGTCATAGTCGTAGAAGACGGCCTCGCGGTAGATCTCGTCCCGGCCGGGGTGCAGCAGTTCCAGGTAGCCGGCGTGCAGCCGCACCAACCACTGGCCGTCGGCACTGTAATCCACACTCTGGAACTGCGAACGCTCGTTGACCACGCTGCGCAGTACCAACTCGTCCTGCGCCAGATTGTAGAAGACCTGGCGCCGCGACTCGCCGCTAAGCACGTAGGCATCCAGCCAGCGACCATCCGGCGTCACGGTGGCACCGCCGGCATAGGAGAGGTCGTCGCTGGTACTGCGCCAGGTAATGGTTATCTCGCTCGCCCACCAATCCACCGCCGGGTCCGGCCGGGTAATTTCAAAGATGCCCCCGGCCGGGAACGGCCGGCCGGCCGTCAACACCAGGAAGGCCTCCGGCCGGTCTGGCAGCGGCACCGCCTGCACAATCACCAGCCCATTGCCCTGCCGTTCCGGCGGCAGCGCGGCCTGCAAATCACTGGCCGAGAGCAGTGTCCGCGCGCGCTGGTCCCCTACGCGGCGCAGCACCAGGTCGTTGGACTGCCGCCGATCGACACCCTGCACAAAGCCATAGGTCTGCTCATCCAGCCAGAAGGGGGATATCGCCTGGTCGGCCACCGTCGTCCAGGCCCCACCCTCGCGCGTGCCCAAAGATAGGGTCAGGCGACCATAATCCAGGGCCAGCAAATACGCGCCACCGGGCGACCAGGTGGGGTAACCGGGCATGGCCTGCAGGCGGCACCCGGCCGGGGTACAACTGGCCAGGTCCAACAGCGACGTCTGGCCACCACCTCGTTCACTGCGGCTAACCTGCCAGACGGTCACCAACTGCCCGGCCGGGTCACCCGCGCCCTGCCAATCGGGGAAGACCAGCGGATCGGAGGCGGCATCAGCCACCACCAGACTCTCACTGGGCCGCCAGAGCACGGTTCGCATACGGCTGAGATCATCTTCAAAATCCAGCAGCAGCAAACCGCTGTCATCAGGCAGGGCCACCCCCGTGGCCTGGTCGTAACTGAAGGTGTAGAGATTATCCCACGCGCCGCCGGCCGGGTCGTAGCGCAGCAGCCGCCAGCGGTCATCACGGCACAGGGCCAGCACATCCTGGTTGGGCAGCCCCGGCCGGGGAGCCTGGGCCGCCGCTGTCTGCCGGGCGCGCGCCTGCGCAAACACATAGGCCGCCCAATCGGCGGCCAGCGCCCCGGCCGAGCGCCGGTCATATTCGCTGATGCTGTTAACCCAGCCCCAGAAGCTGGCACTGCCGCGGATGTCGCTGCCGCTGGCCAACAGGTCCGCCGGCAGCGCCGACTCGCCAGGCACACCCAGCAGAAACTCCAGCAGCGCATAGGCCAGGGCTTGCTGCGTGGGCGTAATCCCGGCCGGGTCATCCACCTGCCACAGCGCCTCCAACTGCGGCGCATCCAGCGGCAAATCCAGCAGCCGGATGTAGCTGGCGGCCACCAACGGCCAGGGCTGCAAGCCCAGGGCACGCAGCTCCCAGGCTAGAAAGGCGCGATAGAAGGCCACGCGGGCACAACACTCCCACTCCGTCAGCCGGACGATCGTCGCCTGGGTCACCAGGGCAGCGTAAGCCCGCGACAAAGCCTGGTAGCCGGCGTCATCCACCGGCAGTCCCACCAGCGAGGGAGCCGGCAGGCTGATGTCGTTATCTCCATCCAGCAAGAAGCGCGGGTCAGACAGGCGCAGGATGCTGGCCTGATTACGCTCCAGGCGCAGCAGCACGTGGTAATCCGGCGCGCACTCAACCCGGCGGCACAGCACACTGATCTGGGCATCCAGGTCCAGGGCCAGCCGCTCCGCAAAGGCAGCGTCGCGCCCCGGATATTGCACCGTGAGGTAGCGCCCGCTGCTGGCGTACCAGGTGCCCCAATAGGCGTTCTCGTCAGCCGGCGGGGCGAGCAGCCAGCCGGCCGCGCCGGGCCGGTAAATTAGCTCCTGGCGCAGGGTGATATTCTGCGTTAGCTGGCCGGTGGTTGTCAGCACATACCGCTGATCAACGGCAACCAACGCCTCATCCAGTTCAGGCGAGAGGGTAACGGTGAAGATGGTGCGCGCCCCCGGCCGGGGCAGGAAACCAAACAACCGCGCCGCATCTCCCAAGGCCAGCCGCTCCTGGGCCAGCACCAACTGTGTATCCGTCCAGGCCGCGTCCCGGCCGGAGAGGCGACCGCGCAGCAGTTCCTCATCCCCCGCCTGCAAAGCACTGTAAAGCAGCCCGTCCCCCGCGCGAACATCCGCCTCCACATTGGCCGCCGCCGCATTCACGCGCTGCTGCACGCGCGTGGCCGCCAGGTACGCCACCAGGGCCGCGGCAGCCACAATTATTAGCAGCCAGGGCCAGCGGCGCGGCCGGCGCGGCCGTGGCGGAGGGGGTGGCGGCAGGTCGTCCCAGCCGGCCTCTTCTTCCGTTTGCCAGTCAAGTTTCGCCATGGTTCGTTTGCCCAATACCAATACGCCGGCTGTTACGGGTTAACCCAGGTCAGGGAAAGGCAGTTGCCATCCGGCGGAAAAACATACCAGGGGGTGAAGGAATCGGCCTGGTCACCGGTGGGCGATAGCAGAGCGATGTAGTCAAAGTCGCGATAGGCCGACCAGTTGCCTTCATCCGCCCAGGCAAATCCCTGGATTACCGGCGATTCGTTGAGGTCTGCCCGGAAGACAACCTGGCTCTGCGGCAAGTCATAGAGCAAAACCTGACCGGCCGCGTGGCCATCGCTGCCAGGGGCATAAGCCTGCAGCCAGCGCCCGTCAGGCGAGACAAGCTGGCTGGGGAAGTCCATATACAGGCCTCGTCCGTCAAACAGCAGGGTCAGTTCCAACCCGGCCGGGTCACTGTCCCACCAGGCCACGCTCTCATCCGGCAGTTGCACGCGAAACAGGTAGGACTCGGAGGAAAAGCCGTGCGAAGCGGCGATAAACAGCGCGTTCGGCACGTTGGGGAAATGGAAAACGTCTTGTATGACCAGCCGGAAGCGCTGCAAACTGGCCGGCAGCAAGGGAGACAGCGCCTCAACGCGCAGCAAGGGGCGCGACTCGGCTGCGCCCATGCGGGCAATATTGACCTGGCTGTTCGCCTCGCTCACAAAGCCGTAGGTGGTTTCATCCAACCAGAAGGGGATGATGCCGTTCCCGGCCGGGGTCCACGCCACCGCCTGGCGCGCCCGCAGTTGCAACTGCCCGGCCCCATCTGCGGCCAGAAGCTGCGCCCCATCGGTAGACCAGGCCACCACGCCGGGCAGGGCGATCAGCTTGCAGCCGGCAGTTGTACACCCGGCCGGGTCTATCAGGTAGTTAGAAGATTGGAAATCCAGCGTTTCGATGAGCGGATAACCCCATCCCAACAAATACTGCCCCTGCGGGTCCGGCGGATAATCCAGGGTTAGCAGCAGTTCCGTATCTGAACTGGCCACCGGGTACTGCTGCCCACTGCGCCAAAGGACAGTCTGTGGTGGCGCTTCCGGCAGAGCCATGAAGAGCATGGCCCCATCGCGCTGCGGCAAGCTGGTCAGTAACCCAAAATCGGCCGCCAGGTCTGCCATGGCCGTCCATTCGTCCTTCGCCGGGGAATAGCGCCACAAGGTCAGGCTCGGCGGATCCAGCGTTTGGCAGGAGAGCAGCAGATCCTGGTTGGGCAGCCCGGCCGGGGGAGCCTGGGCTTGCTGCGCCTGCTGCACCTGTTGGCGCAGCCACTGCCGCCAGGCCTGGTCTACGTCCGCTTCATTGACCAGGCGATTGGCAGTTGCGCTGTACAGCCAGGCAGAGATGCTGCTGCTGCTAGCCAGGCTGCGCTGCAGATCGACCACATCCTGGCCGGCAGCCCACCCTTCATCCACCAGCAGCGTCACCAGGGCATAGCCGCTAAGGCGGTCAATATCGGGGATCCCGGCCGGGCTGCTGCCATCCCATGGCAAAATGTCCGGCAGGGTTGCATACGCGAGCAGCGGGTCATAGGCAAGCTGCGGCCAGGGGCGCAGCGCTAACTGCTGCAGCAGCTTGTCCAGCAGCGGCTGGAAGATAACCAGCCCGTCGCAGCAGCGGTAATCCACCAGGTCGGCGATTAGCGCCGAAACAACCTGCGTCGCGTAGCCGCGATAAAGCGCCTGATACGCCGCCTCATCATCCGGCCGGGGCAGGCCAATAAGGGTCGGGGCGGGCAGATTCACCTCCCGGCCGGGGGCCAGCGCACGCGCCGGTTCCAACAGCGCCAGCAGGCTATCCGGGTTAGGGTCCAGGCGGACATTCACGCGCAGGTCGGCGGGACACGCCAGGCTGGGAAAGCGCAGGCACAGCCGCCCAATCTCCTGGTCAAGATGATTGGCAAATTCGGTGGCAAAAGCGGCATCGCGCTGCGGATAGGCCATCGTGACGTACTGCCCGCTGCGGGTTTGCCATTCCCCCCAGAACTCCGGCTCCGGCGGGGCCAGCAGCCAGCTCCGGCCGCCACGCCGGTAAACGTGAGTCTGCTCCAGGGTCACCGTCGCCGTAACCCCTTCCGCCAGGGTCAAGACAAAAGGCTGCATGGTCTGCACCACAGCCTGATTGAGACTGCTGTCTACCAGCACCGTGGCGGTGAGCGGTGGCGCGTCCCCGGTCAGCCCCAGCGGGGCCGCCACGCCGCCAAACAAGAGATTATCTACCAGAAGAGCTTGCTGAGTTTCGGTCCAGGCCGGGTCCCGGCCGGAGAGCACCGACACAAACAGCTCCACGTCGGCGGCAGCGGCGGCGGAGCGGGCCAGGTTATCGGCCGCGCGCACATCCTGTTCCACCATGCTGGTGACTTCGGCCACGCGCCGATTCACCTGACGGCCAACGACCAGGGCAACAATTAACCCTAGCAGCAGGACCACAGACAAGAACCGCCAGCGCCGGTGGGGCGTTGGCGGCGGGGCGGGTGTGTCCGTCTGCTCCCAGACGTTGTCATCTTCTGCGGTGCGCCATTCGAAATTGCTGCTCATTGCCGTCCCATTCTAGGAAGAAATCAGCTCCCGGCAAGGGATTGGCCGCTGGTCAGCGCCGGCTTATCATCCGCTACTCACCCAGGCAAAGTCGGTGCAGCCGCTGAAATCGTGCACCAGCCATTCGCGGTAATTATGGACAGGGTCCAGGATACTAAGCACGTCACTCAACTGGCTGAACAACAGCCACTGCCCATCCCCAGACCACTTGGCCTTGCCGTTGCCAAAGAAAAGACCCAGGTTGAAGCTGGCCGCGTATTGCCGGCTATCATCGGCCGCCAGGTCATACAGATACACCACACCCTGGTTGTCGTAGATGAAGGTCATCACCGTAAGCCAGCGGCCGTCGGGCGAGAAGGTCATGTCGCTAAGCCAGCCGGTCAGGCTGGCCTGAAGGGCCAGGGTGGCCCCGCCACCGGTCCCGGCGGCGGTAACACTAATGATGTAGCTCTCACCCGCACCCTGCAAGTCGGTAAAACCGAGGAAGAAACGACCCGGCAGGTTGGGGTCGTTAACGACCGAGATCAGTTCAAAGCCAGTTAGCCGCTTCCCGGCCGGGAGCACCGCCAGCCAATCCCCGGCCGCCACCAGCGGCTCCGGCCGATCTTCGCCAGTCGTGGCCAGCATAATGTCGGGGCCAAATGCCCCGGCCGTCAGGGCAAAGTAGATGTAGCGCTCATTGTCCAGCCAGAAGGGGCGCCGTCCTTCGGCCACCAACTGCCCATCCTGCCCGGCCGGGCCGGCACGGTAGATATTGAGCCGGTCGACCAACAGCGTTTGCCGGCCATCGGGCGACCAGGTGGGGAAATCTGCCACCGGCCGGATAGCACAGTCGCCAGCCAGGCAGGGGCCAATACGCAACAGGCCCACGCTCTGCTCAGCCTGGGCCAGGTTCACCATAACAAGCTGCTCCCCGGCCGGGTCACTCTGGCCAAAATAGACCCAGCGTTCACTGCTGCGGCGGTTATCCACCAGCGTGGTCGGCTGCCCGGCCTGCCACAACACCGTGGCACTGCCCTCCATGGCATAGGTTTGCAAAATCACCCGCTGGTTGTCGGGCAGCGGGTAGAGGCGACCCATGCTGTCGGTGGTGGCATAGGCGGGCGGGTCTCGCCAGACGCCAGCCTGCGTATCGTAATAATTGAGGCGCTGGTCGCAAAAGGCCAACACGTCTTGCTGCGGCAGAGGGAGGGGCGGCGTGCGCGCCTCGCGCAGCCGGTCGTAGACAAAACGGACCCAGGCCTTTTCTGTTTCAGAGGTAAACCCGGCCGGGAGATAATCCAAATACCAACCGCTGAAGCTGTCACTCGTACCAATACCTTGCAGCATAGCGCTCAGCGAGAGCTCCGGATTGCGCACCAGCATGAAATCCACCAGCGCATAGGCCAGCCAGCGATCTTCCTCGCCGAACAGGCTGGCGGCCGGCCGCTGCCAGAGAAGGGGCAAATCGCTGAGGGGCCACGGCTGGGCCACAAACGATTCCAGGTGAGCGGGCGTCAGCGGCCAGGCGCGCAGCCCCAACGCATTGAGTTGTTTGTCTAGCACGGCAGCATAGAAGGCCGCGCCAGGCGGCTGCCCACCCCGGCAGCAGTGCCAGCCTACCTGCCGGCCAATAAGGTGCGCGGCCAAAGCCGCGCCATAGCCGCGCCGCAGCGCCTGGTAACCCGCTTCGTCCTCCGGGATACCAATGAGCGAGGGGGCGGGTAGATTGAGCAGGCTCTGGCTTTGCACCTTGTCAACTGCCCCACCCAACAGCGCCAGGGAGGCCGGGTCGGGGTCCAGGCGCAGGGTTGCCCGCCCCCCGGCCGGGCAGGGCACATCCGGATAAAGCGCGCAGATGGTGGGAACCAGCGCATCCAAATCGGCCAGCAAGCGGCGGGCAATGGCCTGGTCTCGCTCCGGATAGACGAGGTTGAGCTGGCTGCCGCTGTCGGTGAGCCAGGTCCCCCAGTAATCTTCGGGGGGCGGCGCATAGAGCCAGCGGCTGTTCCCGCGGCGGAAATGGCTTTCCTGCACCAGGATGATCTGCGACTGCTGGCCGTTGGGCAGCGTCAGGGTGTAGGGCTGCTGCGTCCACAACTGGGCAGATCGAAAATCGGGGGCCAGACTAACGGTCATGGCCGCCGTCTGGCTGAGTTGGGGCTGCAAGTCGAAGGCCTGGCGCTGGAGCAGGTGGCCAGCCCCCACTAGCTGCTGCTGGGTGACCGTCCATTGAGGATCCCGGCCGGAGAGGAGCGTCGTGAACAGCTCTACGTCGCCGCTGCTGGCCGCAAACCGCACCAGCTCAGCCGCGGCAATCACGTCTTGTTCGGTGTCCGCTGCCGTCTGGGCGACCAGGCGCGCAACCTGCCAGTAGATGACGCCGGCCGCCAGGGCAAAGAGCAAGAAGAGGAGGAGCAGGCTGCGTCCCGGCCGGGTAGGTCTGGGTCGCGGTGTCTGGCCTTCGCCGGGTTCAACGGCCCAGTCATCTTCCTCGTCAGTGCGCCAGTCTAGGCTCATGTCCCGGCCGGGTGCGCGATGATGGCTACCCAATCCCGCACCGTGAGCATTTCATGCACGCTCCCCCCGGCCGCAGTGAGGGCGGCAATTACCTGGGGAGCCTGTTCATCGATAATGCCACTGAGCACAAGCTGCCCGGCCGGGGCGACATAGCCCAGCAGCCCGCCCTCGCGCAGCAGCCCCACAATCACCGGAGCCAGGATGTTGACAACCACCAGGTCGTAGGGGGCGAGCGGCACCTCGGCCAGCGTGCCCTCACGAATGGTGATCTGGCTGGCCACGTCGTTCTTGGCGGCGTTCTCGCTGGCGGCAGCCACGGCCAGGCGGTCATTATCCACGCCCAGCACGGCGCTGGCCCCCAGTTTGGCGGCGGCAATGGCCAGGATGCCGGTGCCGGTGCCTACATCGAGCATGGTGCTCCCCGGCCGGGTTAGCTGTTCAATCGCTTGCAGGCACATCTGGGTGGTGGGGTGCAGCCCGGTGCCAAAAGCCATGCCAGGGTCCAGGGTCAGGATCACGTCCGCGGCGCGCTCGGCCTCCAGCGCCAGCCAGCTAGGCTGAATCCACAGTCGCTGCCCCACCCGGAAGGGATGATAGTGCGCTTTCCAGGCGTTAGCCCAATCCTCATCGGCCAGCTCACGAAAGGTAGGCGCAGGAATGGGGTACAGACGGCCCAGGTGGTAGATAATCTCTTCGATGCGCCGGCGTACAGCAGGCGTGTCCTGGTCCTCTGGCAAGTAAATCTTGACCGTGACTTCCGGCTCCAGGGCCAGCGGATCCAGGTCATGAGGATCGCCAAGCTGTTCGAGCACCACGCCATTGCCGTGGGCCAATGGCTGTAACGCTTCGGCCACCGCTTCGGCGGCCTCGCCATCCGTCCTGACGCTGACCTCTAGCCAATACATCAGGACAGCCCCAGGGCATCACCCAGGGCATCTTTGAGGTGATTGAGCAGCCCTTTTTCGCGCTGCGGGATAACCTCTTTGCCCAATGTCTCGGCCAGGTCGCCAAAAAGCTTGCGCTGCTGCTCCGTCAGTCGCTTGGGGATAACCACGTTGGCCATCACCAGCAGGTCGCCCCGGCCGGAGCTGTTGAGGTGGGGGACGCCCAGCTCGCGCAAGCGGAACACGGTCCCCGACTGGGTGCCGGGCGGCACGGTCAGTTTGGTTTCGCCATCCACGGTGGGCACCACCACTTCGTCACCCAGGGCGGCCTGGGCGACGTTGATCTCCAGGTTGAGCAGGATGTCGTCGCCGCGCCGCTGGAAAAGATCGTGACGTTTGACGTTGATGAAGACGTAGAGATTGCCGGGCGGCCCCCCGTCGGCCCCGGGCGCGCCTTCACCAGTGAGCCGGATTTGCTGTTCGCTGCTGATCCCGGCCGGGACGCGGACCTTTAGGCGGCGGGTGCGCTGCACTTGTTTGCGCCCACTGCACGTGGTACAGGGGTTAATGATGACCTCGCCCGTTCCCTGGCAGGCGGGGCAGGCGGAAACATTGACAAACGAGCCGAGAATGGACTGCTGCATCCGGCGCACCTCACCGGTGCCGTTGCAGGTAGAGCAGCGCGACGGCTGGGTACCAGGCTCGGCTCCGGAGCCATGGCAGCGGTCACAGACTTCCGGCCGGCGAATGTCAAACTCCTGCTCGGTGCCAAACACAGACTCTTCAAACGAGATGGTCAGATCATGGCGCAGGTCTGCCCCGCGGCGGGGACCACGGCGGCGACGACGGCTGCCAAAACCACCAAAGAACTCTTCGAAGATGTCGGCCATGCTGCCAAAGCCACCAAAATCCTGATAGCCGGCTCCGGCACCCTGGACGCCGGCATGGCCAAAACGATCGTAGGCCGCGCGCTTGTCATCGTCGGACAAGACTTCATACGCCTCGTTTATTTCTTTGAAGCGCTCGTCCGAGCCATCGTTTTTGTTGATGTCGGGGTGGTATTGGCGCGCAAGGCGGCGATAAGCCTTCTTCAGTTCATCCTTAGAGGCTGTCCGCTGTACTTCAAGTACGTCGTAATAATCTCGCTTGTTGGCCATAGTCGTATCGCTTCAGAAATTTGGGGGCGGACCAGCCTGTCTGCCCAATGGTGGACAGACACGTGGGTCTGTCCTTGCCCCGGATGGTTGAGAAGGTGTCTCGAAGCTGTCTCGAAGGTGTCTCGAAGGTATCTCGAAGAGGCCTCGAAAATGTAAAACGTAAAGAGCCACACCAGGTCGCTCTTTACGTTTTACGAAGTTGGTAGTAACAGGTTGCCAGCGCCTATGGATCAGGCGTCGCTGAATTCGCCCTCGATGACGTCTTCGTCGCTGCCGGCCGGGCCGCCATCGGCACCAGGAGCCGGGCCAGCCCCGGCCGGGCCGCCTTGCTGCTGGTACATGGCCGCGCCGGCTTCTTGCATCACCGATTGCAGCTTCTCCACCTCGGTGCGAATGGTTTCGGTTTTGCCACCCAACACAGAACGTACGGTCTCAATCTGGCTCTGGATCGCCTTCTTATTGGCCTCGGGCAGGTTGTCCCCCTGTTCGCGCAGGAACTTCTCGGCGCTGTAGATGGCCGAGTCGGCCGTATTCTGCGCCTCGACCGCCGCCTTGCGCTCGCGGTCGTCAGATGCGTGCTGTTCGGCATCGCCGACCATGCGCTCAATTTCCTCGTCGCGCAAGCCGCTGGAGGGAATGATCTGCATCGCCTGTTCCCGGCCGGTGGCCTTGTCCTTGGCACTCACCTTCAGAATGCCATCCGCGTTGATGTCAAAGGTGACCTCAATCTGGGGCACGCCGCGCGGTGCCGGCGGAATTCCATCCAGAATAAAGCGGCCCAAACTCTTGTTATCGGCCGCCATGGGACGCTCGCCCTGCAAAACGTGGATTTCCACCTGGGTCTGGCTGTCGGCCGCCGTCGAGAATATCTGGCTCTTGCGGGTAGGAATCGTGGTGTTGCGTTCGATAAGCGGTGTGGCCACGCCGCCCAGCGTCTCAATGCTCAGTGTCAGCGGGGTCACATCCAGCAGCAGCACATCCTTCACTTCGCCGCCCAAAACGCCGGCCTGGATGGCCGCACCAATGCCCACCACTTCATCCGGATTGACACCCTTGTGCGGCTCCTTGTTAAAGAACTTGCGCACTGCGTCCTGAATGGCCGGCATGCGCGTCATGCCGCCGACCAACACTACCTGCGAAATCTCCGCAGCGTTAAGGCCGGCATCTTTCATGGCCTGGCGGCATGGGCCAATGGTGCGTTCCACCAGGTCTTCCGTTAGCTGCTCCAGCTTGGCGCGGGTGAGGGTCAGGTTCAGGTGCTTGGGGCCGCTGGCATCGGCGGTGATGTAGGGCAGATTTAGCTCTGTCTGCATGGTGGTAGACAGCTCTATCTTGGCCTTCTCCGCGGCTTCGCGCAGACGCTGCAGCGCCTGGCGGTCGTTACGCAGGTCGATACCCTGGTCCATCTTGAATTCAGCCGCCGCCCAATCAATAATGCGCCGGTCGAAGTCATCGCCGCCCAGGAAGGTGTCGCCATTGGTGGACTTCACTTCAAAGACACCTTCGCCCACCTCTAGAATGGAGATGTCGAACGTGCCGCCGCCCAGGTCATAGACGGCGATTATCTCGTCTTTGTCACTGCCCAGGCCATAGGCCAGGGAGGAGGCGGTTGGTTCGTTGACAATGCGCATCACTTCCAGGCCGGCGATCTTGCCCGCATCTTTGGTGGCCTGGCGCTGGCTGTCGTTGAAGTAAGCCGGCACAGTAATGACCGCCTGGGTTACCGCTTCGCCCAGGTAGGCTTCGGCATCGGTCTTGATCTTTTGCAGGATCATGGCCGAAATCTCCGGCGGTGAGTATTCTTTGCCATTCATGACTACGCGGAGGTCGCCGTTGGGAGCTTTGTGCACGCCATAAGGGACGTACTCGCGGGCTCGTTTCACGTCGGGGTCCTCAAACTTGCGCCCCATGAACCGCTTGACGGAGAAGACGGTGTTCTCGGGATTGACAACCGCCTGTCTCTTGGCTACCTGGCCAACCATTCGCTCCCCGGTCTTGGGGTTCACCGCCACGATGGACGGGAAAAGACGTCCACCTTCGGCGCTGGGGATAACCATGGGTTCACCACCTTCGATGACGGCGGCCACAGAGTTGGTTGTACCTAAGTCAATGCCTATTATTCTGCCCATTTTTTCTTTCACATCTCCTGTCTGATGAGTCGTTCGCTGTTTTTGGTGGTGATGGGCGCGGCCCGTGCTGGGCGGCCGGTCACCAGTTGCCGGTCTTGCTCAGGCCAGGGGCCTATCGCCGCGGGGGAAGGTGCTGCACCTCATTAGTCGGCAACGACCACGAGGGAGGGCCGGATGACCCGTTCCCCCAGCTTGTAGCCGGTGCGCAGTTCTTCGACGATGGTACCGCTGGCGTAGTTGGCGTCGGGCCGTTTCATGATGGCATCGTGGTAGTTGGGGTCAAATGGTTGGCCAACAGCCGCGATTGGCTCAATTTTGACGCTGCCTAAGATGCCTTGCAGTTTACGCTGGACTAGTTGGATACCAGTAAACCAGCTATGGCCGGCGATCTCGTCGGGCACGTTGGCAAAGGCCAGATCAAAATCGTCGATGACGGGCAGCAGTTTGACCACCAGGTCGGCAGTGGCATTGCGGTAGGCGTCTTCGCGCTCGCGTTCCATACGCCGGCGGGCGTTGGCAAACTCGGCGCGGGCGCGCTGCCAACCGTCGAGATATTCGGCGGCTTGCAGTTCAGCCTGGGCCAGGCGCTCTTCAAGTGTAAGTTCGCCGGTGGCTTCGGCGGCCCCGGCCGGGGCCTGGCCATTCCCGTTTGTTTCTGTCCCGGCCGGGTCTTGAGCTCCCCCTGCTTCCTCTTCCGGCTGGTCGACTTTGTTAGCGTTGTCCTCACTCACTGGCAATACCTCGTTGTCCCCACGGGGAAATTAGTCTGGTTACAGTTCTATACCCTGGTCATCACCGGGATTCAGCGCCGTCCTGTCCAGGTAGTAGTCGGCAATAAACGTGCTCATCAGGTCAGAGACATAGCGAACGGCGGAAATGTTGCGCCCGTAAGGCATGCGCGTAGGCCCCAGCACGGCCAATTCACCCGTTAGCTGGTCCGATACGCCATAGCGGGAGAGGATGATGGTGCAGTCACGCAGCTCCTCCCAGCGCCCTTCCCCGCCAATGACCACCTTAACGCCGGTGGCATCAGGGTCCAGCACCTGGCTGATGACGTCAGCCAGCAGGGGGCGTTCTTCCAACACGCGCACCGCCTGGCGCGCACCTTCGTCATCGAGCAGGTTGGCCAGGCCATCACGGTAGACGTCACTGATGTCGCGAGCATCGGCGCGGCGCAGGTTGTCGATGATCAGGCGGGCCGCTTCTTCTTCCAGGCCATCGAGCTGGCTAAGGCGGGCGGAAATTTCATCGGCGGTGAAGCCATAACAGACGGCGTTCAGTCGTTCGGCGGCGTGACTGAGGCGGGCCTGGGCTAGCGGCTCGGCCAGGGTCAGCATTTGCTGCGTCACATCGCCCCCGTAGAGGACGAGGATCATCAGGACCAGGCGACCCTGGGTGGAGATGAGCTGCAAGTGCTTGAAACGGTTAGGCCGCGGCCGGGGAGCGGTAATAAAGCTAGCGCCCTGGGAGGTGCGGGCCAGGATGGCGGTAGCCAGCCGCATCCACTGTTCCATTTCCAGGCGGGCCTGGTGGAACTGGTGGCTAATCATCTGCCGTTCGCGAATGGGCAGCTCGAACTCGCCCAGCAGTCGCTGGACGAAGTAGCGATAGCCATCTTCCGTGGGGATGCGCCCGGCCGAGGTGTGGAGCTGGATCAGGTAACCCATGCTGTCCAGGGCGGCCAGCTCGTTGCGCACCGTCGCCGGACTGACGCCCAGGTCGTAATGCTCCACCAGGAACTTGGACCCAACGGGCTGCCCGGTTTCGATATAGGTCCGGACCATGAGTCCGAGGATATGCTCCTGGCGTGGGGAAAGTTGATCTGCCATGGTTTTGATGATGCAGCGCTGCCGTTTATGGATGCCTTGTGGGCCAAACAATCTGGTGATGGTGGTCCCGGCCGGGGCCGTTTCGCAAAATTAGCACTCGCAGAGTCCGAGTGCTAACACACTGTATTTGATATCATATCATGCCCAAAAAACAGCGTCAAATAAGAATGGCGTTAGATCGAAGGAAAGGCAGGCACGTCCCCGGCCGGGGTAATCCCCCCTACCCAGGCAAGAAAACCGCAGTCAGGCCGGGCTAACGCTTGATCCGGCCGCTCAACATCTGCCAGATCGTCCGCACCAAAATCTTCACATCCAACAGCAGCGACCAGTTCTCGGTGTACCAGATATCGTACTTGGTACGCTCAACAATGGACGTGTCCCCCCGCAAACCGTTGACCTGTGCCCAGCCGGTCATACCCGCTTTCTCACGGTGGCGTTCCATGTAGCGCGGCACAGTGCCCCGGAACTCCTCCACGTAGTAAGGCTGCTCCGGCCGGGGTCCCACCAGGCTCATCTCCCCAATCAACACATTCACCAGGTTCGGCAGCTCATCCACATCAATCCGGCGCAGCAGCGCCCCTAGCCGCGTCTGCCGCGGATCATTCTGCACCGTCCAGCCCGGTCCACTCCGTTCGGCATCGGAGCGCATCGACCGGAACTTAATCATCCGAAAAGGCTTGCCATCCAGGCCCATCCGCTCCTGCACAAAGAACGCCGGACCGGGCGACTCCAATTTAACGGCAATCGCCACCAACATCATCAGCGGGGCCAGGACGATCAGCCCAAAAAGCGCGCCGGCCATATCCATCAGCCGCTTCAGGATGAGCATGTAGCCGCGCAGCGCAAAGTCGCGCACCGTGAGCAGCGGCAAGCCGCCCAGGTCATCAATGCCAGCGTCCGTGGTTACAAATTGGAAGATGTCGGGGAAGACCTTGATGGAGATGCGGCCGCGCTCACAATAGGAGATGATCCGCACCACCTCGCGGTGGCCCTTTTCCGGGACAGCAATAATCACCTCATCAATGCGCTGGCGATCAATCAGGTCGGGAAGATCTTCGGGGTCACCCAAAACCGGCACGCCCAGTACCGCCTCCGGCGGCCCATCACCATTGACGCTAATCAACCCAACGACCTCATAGCCCAGATGCGGCGACCACAAAATGCGCTGCAAGATGATGCGGGCCACATCCCCCGTGCCAACCACCAACAGGCGATCCTTGCCAATGCCCCGTTCCTTCAGCTCATTGCGCACCAACTGATGCACGCCACGCCCCAGCATGATCAGGACGATCATGAACAACCAGGCATAGACAACCATCGCCCGGGGGAAATCAACTTCAAAGGCGGTGCCCTTGAAGGCCACGACTGAAAGGGCCACGCCTATCAAAGTGCCCACCGTCACGCTGCCGACAACGGCGTAGAACTGGTCGATGCGAGAAATGGCGCGGGGAATGTAATATTGGCGCTTGGCGGCCAGAGCCAGAATCACGGCCAGCATGAGGACGATGTAGAGGCCGATGTACTGGCTAATGGGAGCCAGGTTGGCCACCTCCGCCGGCCAGGGGATGGCCACCCGCAACTGGTAGGCCAGGACAAAGGCCACCAAAATCAGGATAGCGTCCAGAACAATGAGCGTGATGGCGTAGATATTGCGAATGTTCTGCGTTTTCATAACTTTTCGTGAGGTGTACGCTGGCAACCCGGCCGGGTCACGCCATGCTCAATCGCCGGCAAACGTGCGGGCAAGTGGCTTGCTAACGGTCATGCTCCTGCCCCGGCCGGGGCGGCCGGGCCGTCGCCCCATTCACAATGGCCGGGCCAGCCATAACGTCTGGCCAGATAGCACGGCCCCCCTTCAGGGCCACACCCAGCAGGACAAGCCAGTGCAGCCACAACGATGTCTCCTCACGGTAATGTTTGTAATAGAAGATAAGCATCGCCCGGTAAAACTCCGTTTGCGCCCGGGGATTCTGGCGGCTAGAAGCACGCTTGACATGCTTCACCGTCACACTGGGGTTATACATAACCGTCCATCCGGCATCGCGAATGCGTTTGGACCAATCCAGGTCTTCGCCATACATCCAGAACCGGTCATCCAGCAAGCCCACCCGTTCGATGGCCTCACCGCGCACCAGCATGAATGCCCCTACAACAGAGTCCACGGCCGCCAACTGATTGTCGTCCAGATACGTCAGGTTGTAACGGCCAAAGCGGGGAGAGCGCGGAAACAAGTAACTGAGGCCAAGCATGCGATAGACCAGCGCCGGCATAGAGACATCGCGGCGACAGGCAAGATCTAGCTGCCCATCCAGCAGGACGATTTTAGGGCCGACCACCCCCACTTCCGGGTGCTCATCCATGTAATCCAACAGGCGGATGAAGCCATCCGGCGGCACCTCGGTGTCGGGGTTCAGCAAGAGACTGTAGCGCGGTGGCTTATCACCGGTAACTCCCAGGAGCGCCAGGCCCTGATTGTTGGCAGCCGGGTATCCCAGGTTTTCCTTGTTGGCAATCACGTGAACCCTGGGGAACTCGCGCTGCACCATAAGCACACTGTCATCCTGCGAATTGTTGTCAACCACACACACTGCGAACTTAAGGTCCCCCTCGGCCGCAAAAACAGACGCCAGACAGCGCCGCAGCAAATCAGATACGTTGTAGTTGACAATGACAATGGCCAGGTCTAAGTTGTCTATACTCATCCGCTCGACGCTCGACGATGTCTTTTGGGGGGCAGTGGCGGAGAATCTCGGACTATCAGACGCTGGTTGTAGTGCCGCTTCTGGCTCGGCTCGCGCAGAGATGGTTCTCTCGGTTAATGCTGGCATATCACCCCACGAAGGTCCCGGCCGGGAAATGCAGGCTTTTTTCTGACAATCTCTTCCCTCACAGGCAAAATTTTAGCACATTGACCATAACTATCAAATTAGTGTACCGGCAACAGCGCTGCCAGACCATACGACCACCCCTTGCTAAACCAGCGCTTAGAATACGCCTATGTCTCGCTAATGAAATGCGCCTACAATAGCAGGTAAATTTGCCGGTTATCCTGCCGCAGCTTGTGCCAGGCCGGCCAGGTTGGAGAAACATATACGATGCTAAAAAACCTTGTCAACGCCCTTCTTGCTTCCATGCTCATCGTCGTGCTGTTTGTCGGTGGCTATTGGTTAGGCCAATCTCCCTATGCGCCGGTGCAGCTTTACTACCCGGCCGGGAACACCCCCAGCGAGATCGAAACCACCTTCAGCCCCTTCTGGGAAGCGTGGCAACTAGTCCACACCCGCTACTACGAACTGCCGGTGGATGACGTCACCCTGACCGATGGAGCCATCGACGGCATGATGTCATCCCTGGGGGATGATTACACCCGCTACCTGCCCCCGGCCGACGAAGAGGCCGCCCGCGACACCATGGCCGGCGAGATCCAGGGCATTGGTGTGCTGGTGGAATTTGTCGATGGCAACATCACCGTCGTATCGCCCTTTGAAGGCTCGCCGGCCGAAGCGGCCGGCATCAAGGCCGGCGACATTTTGCGCCAGGCCGATGGCGTGGACCTTACGGGGATGGATTTGTCGGAGGCGGCTGCGTTAGTCCGCGGCCCGGCCGGGACCACCGTCAACCTGGTCATTGAGCGCGACGGGGAGCAGTTCACCCTGGACGTCGTCCGCGACGTCATCAGAATCCCCAGCGTGCGCGGCGAAATGATGGACGGCAACATCGCCTATGTCCGCCTCAGCCGCTTTGGCGACAACTCGGCCGAGGAGCTGGCGGCGGTACTGGAAGAGTTGATGCCCCAAAACCCGGCCGGGTTAATCCTGGACCTGCGCGGCAACCCTGGCGGCGGCCTGGAGACAGCCGTCGACATCGCCAGCCAGTTCCAGGACGGCGGCCTCATCCTGACCGAAGCGTTCGGCGACGGCACCACCCGCACCTTCGAGGCCACCAGCGGTGGCCTGGCCACCAGTGTGCCCATGGTCGTGCTCATCGACGAAGGCAGCGCCAGCGCTTCGGAGGTGCTGGCCGGCAGCCTGCGCGACAACGGCCGCGGCGTTCTCGTAGGCCAGACGAGCTTCGGCAAGGGCACGGTACAGACCTGGCAACCCCTATCCAACGGGGGCGGCGTGCGCATCACCATCGCCCGCTGGCTCACCCCGGCCGGGACCTGGGTGCATGAGCAGGGCCTCACCCCGGATATTGAAGTAACCCTGCCTGAACCGGTGGAAGGCCAGCCGTTTGTAGACACACAACTCCAGGCAGCCATCGACTACCTGCTGGGCAAATAACCTACCAGACAAAAAAGCCGGGTATTGCCGACGCGGCAATACCCGGCAGTCATATCGCCAGACCGTAACCCGGCCGGTTAATCGTCGTTCTGAACGGAAGCGGCTCCCAGGCCAATAATCCCCAGGCCCACGGCCCCAATAACCACCACGGCCATCACAATAACCAGGACCAGCCCCAGCAGGGACATAACGATAGCCGCGCCAGCCCCAGAACTGGCTTGCGCCGCCGTTTCAGCCGCCGACTCCTGGGCCAGCGCAACCGCCGGCAAAGCCAAAATCAGCAGCAGACTCAGTACCGATAGAACACGAACAATTGGGGCACGCATCAAACGCCTATCTCCTCGCTTGGAATCAATCAACGGCGCTAATTATACCGCGGCCGCTTCCTTTGCACCAACCAAAACCCGCGAGGATTGTGCCGGCCGCTATTCGCTAGCGGCGTCCGGGGCTTCGATGCGGTAGCTGGTGTGTACCTCAGCCCCGGCGCGCACAAACATGGCACTGGCCGAGCAGTACTTGTCCTTGCTCAAGCGAATCGCTTCTGCCACATCCCGGGGCTGGATATCTTCGCCGCGCACCACGAAAGTTATCTCGACATTCGTGTAAACCTTAGGATGCTCCTCGGCGCGCTCCCCCACGATCTCCACCGTAAAACCATGCACATTGAGCCGCTTCTTGCGCAAGATGTGAATAACATCCATCGCCGTGCAGCCGGCCACCCCGGCCAGCAAGAATTCCATGGGACTGCCGCCGGCCTCCCCGGCCGGGTTCACCAGATCAAATGTGTACCCAGACCCCAAGGTCCCTTTGAACGCCAACCCTTCCCCTTGCCAGTCAAGGCTGGCCCGCTTGATATCACCCATCGTGTCACCTCCGCCAATTAACGGCTCGTTGCCGGCTTGCCAGCCGGCGCACGCTCAATGTCTTGCCAAATAACCATTATTGAACAGCCCGGCCCTCGGCGAAAGAGGCTGCCGGCCGGAACACTAGGCCGTCCTGGCCATCAAGTCCAGCAGTTCATCAACCAGATCCGCCCGCTCCGCCGGGCTAAGCTCCTCCGTCTGCAGCAGGCAGTCGCGGGCATAGGATTGCATAAAGAGCGTGGTGGCATTTTGCACCGCCGAGCGGATGGCCTGCAGCTGCTGCACAATCTCACGGCAGTCCCGGTCATCGTCCAGCATACGCTGCACCCCCTGCACCTGCCCTTCAATGCGCCGCAAGCGCCGGTTCATGTCCGCTTTCACTCTTTCTGATGTTGCCTGCATCCTGTTTCCTCTTCCTGAGCAAATCAAGGCGTTACCGGCCCCCGGCCGGGCTAACAACCGCTGGCTCAGGTAAATGGACTGCTCACCGGCCGGGTGGCGGCCACCGTACCCTGGTTGCGCCCACCCAGGGCAACCCCAGAAATCACTTTGCGCGTCTCGCGGCTGCTGCACGACGGACAAGTTTGCGTTTCCCCGGCCTGCGACATGCGCAGTTGCCTGTCAAAATCATGCCCACAAGCGCGGCACGTGAACTGATACATTGGCATAGTTAGGACACCTCTCTTACACAATATACTCTAGGGGGGTATAGTACCATCGAGTATCAGCAGCGTCAAGATACCCGGCCGGGCCTAGTCCGGCTGGGTGCGGGCAAAGATCAAGGTGTCACCCAGCTCATTGGTCAGGTGATGGCGGCAGTTGTTGTGCAGCGTGGCTTCATGCACAAAGCCCAGGCGGCGCGGGACGGCCGCACTGCGCTCATTCCGGCGATCACAGCGAATCTCCAGCCGCCTGGCCCCCAGGACGTCGAAAGCAAAACGGGCGATGCCAGCCACCGCTTCGGTAATGTATCCCTGGCCAGCGTAGTTCGTGCGCGCCCAATAGCCAATCTCAAAGCGCGGAATCTGCCAGTCGATGCGATGCAGTCCGCTGCTGCCCACAATGATGTCGCTGCCCTTCAGCCAGAGCAGCAGCATCAGGTCCTGGCGAGCCAGGAAGCTTTGGTGGGCCGTGCGCATGCGTGTCTCGCTTTCAGCCACGCTGGGCACATCGCCTGCGGCAAATGCCAGCCACGGCCGCAGCTCCGGCCACGAATCACGCACAGCAGCGTTGAAGCTGGGCCCGTCCCCCGGCCGGGGCGCGCGAATCAGCAGCCGCGGCGTCTCAAAACTGTCTGGGAAATCGATGTGAACTGGGTACAAGCGGCACCTCCTGTGCCTGCCTAACGGCGAATCTGTGGCTGATAGCCGTGGAAATCCAGGACCAGCGCCGTCACCACAACCATTTGCGGCTCACTCACATTGCCGGCCCGGTCCCGGCCGGTCACCTGGAAAGTGTACGTGTGGCCCGGTTCGGCCGGGTAACGCCCGCCGGTCAGCGCCGTAGCCGTAAGCCAGGGCGTGAAAGCCCCGCCATCCACTGCCACCAGCACATCAAAGTTGGCCAGGCCGCTGCCCAAACCGTCATCCCCGGACCAATTCAGGAAAATGGCATCCCAGGCAATGGGCGGCGCCGAGGCGTTCACCTGGGGCGGCAGCGTGTCCTGCTCAATCAACAGATAAGGGCGACCGCCAATGGCAAACAGGTTGGGGTCCCAAAAAGCGTTGTGATTGGTAGCGGCGGGCAGGAGCAGGGTGTAAAAGCCGTTTTCCGGCTGAACAATCTGGCTCTGGCCGTCCGGAGTGAGCAGCAGGCCGCTGCTGCTCGTGGCCGGCAGCAGCGCCGTCTCCGGCTGCCCATATCGTGCCCACAACCCCACAATTCGCTCGCCGCTGCCCGGCCGGTAAAAGGCCAGCCACTCCTGCGGCCCATCACTAGGGTCGGGGCCACCCGGCCGGAGCCACCACAACGGCTCCACCTCGCGGAAGTACGTAGTCAGCAAGCGGAAGGCATCGTAGTTGGGGCGCGGTGCTTCAGGCGTGGGATGCTGCCGGAAACAGGCCGCATCGGCCGGATTGCTAAACAGCCCATTGGCATCGCCGGCGCAGGGGAAGTTGGGGTCGGTGATCAACATGCCATTCTCGTCGCACAGTTCCCCGTTGTGCGGCGGGAAGTCAGTGCCGCGTGGCTGATTGCCACAACCATCATAGAGCTGGAAATGGAAGATGGCGTCGGCGCCGGCGTAGGTGGCATAGAGCGCGCTCTGGATGACAAAATCCGCCTGCTCGCTGGTGGTGGCCCGCAGGCCACTGGTCGGATCCCAAACCGGGCCGGGGTAATCGTCCCAGGCCGGCACACCGCTCTCATTCAGCCACAGGGGCTTGTTCAGGCCGCGCGCGGCCAGGCTTTGCGCCGCGCGGTCCACATGCCACCAGGATCGCTCGGCCACGAAGTAGTTGTGTGTGGCCAGGATGTCGTGGAAGTAGTTGAAGGGGCCGGCCAGGGGGTCGGCATCATACAAGGCCAGCACGTCGTCGTAAAAGCTGAGATACTGGAAGTTGTTGGCCAGGGCGCCAAACAGCACCTGGCTGTTGGCGTCGGCCTGCCGCGCGGCCATGAAACCCACCTTAAGCAGCCGGGCGTAATCGGGCAGGGTGCCATCCCAAAAAGAGGGCAGGTCTGGCTCATTCCACATCTCCCAATGGGTGACCCCCACCCCGGCCGGCCAGCCATTGGCCTGGGCCAGTACCCCCCCCGGCCGGTAACGGTCTACGGCCAGGAAGACAAAACGCGCCCAGACGTTGGCCGGGTTAATCTGCTTGCCCGGGCCGGGAATATCGCTGCCGTCGCTGAAGACGGGTTCGTACAGCCCCTCCGGCGTTGCCGCTTCTGGCGCAGAGAGCGAAACACGCCCGGCCGGGCGCGGGGGTAGGCTGGTTGGCGCGGCCGGCTGGCCGGTCACGTAGAACCAGGGCGTGCCCAGCAAAATCAGGTTTAGCTGCAAGCCATGGGCCAGGTCAGCCTGCACGGTCGCGTCTTGGGTTGACCAATCATACAGTTCCGGCCAGTACTCGACCGTGGACCAGTAGACCGGCCAGCGATTCCAGGCCGCACCGGTGGACAGGCCGTTCTGGTACATCTGCTCGTCGGCCGGGTCTTCGGCCGAACTGATAAAGGCGATGCCGTAATCCGGGCTGGGTACGGCCCCGGCCGGGGCCAGGTTCGCTTCTACCGCCACCCGGCCGGGGCCGGCCATGAGCAGCGTCAACAACAGCAGCAGCAAGCTCAACAGCGTAAGGGCGCGCAGCTTCGTCGCCATGCTTCACCTCCTAAGCCAGGGCGGCAACCGCGACCGGTTAGGCCTGGTCCAACACCGCCGTAATCTCCGCTACCTCATCGGCAGTCAACAGCCAGTCGGCCGCTTTAACGTTGCTTTCTACGTGGGCCAGCCTGGTAGCCCCGGAGATGACTGAGCAGACCTGGGGCTGGGCCATCAGCCAGGCCTGAGCCAGTTCGTTCATACCCCGGCCGCGCTCCGCGGCCCAGGTGGTAAGCGCTTCTACTTTGTCGTAGTTGGCCTTGGTCATGTACTGCTGCACATAACCACTGCGCTCGCCGCGCGACCCGGCCGGGGCCGCTTCGCCGCGCTTGTACTTGCCCGTTAGAAAACCGCCGGCCAGCGGGAAATAGGGCACAAAACCTACGCCCGCTTCCTGGCAGTAGGGCAGCACCTCTTTCTCGACCCCGCGCTCCAGCAAATGATAGTGGGATTGCAGCGCCACAAACGGGGTCAACCCGCGCAGCTCGGCCAGCAAATTGGCCCTGGCCAACTGCCAGGAAGCATAGGCCGACGCCCCCAGGTAGCGCACCTTGCCGCTGCGCACCAGGTCATCCAGGGTGCGCAGTGTCTCCTCGATGGGCGTGTGCTCATCCCAACGGTGCATGTAATACAGATCAATGTGGTCGCTCTGCAAGCGGCGCAGGCTCGCTTCCACCGCGTTCTGCAAGTGATAACGGGAGGCGCCCTTGTCGTTTGGCCCGTCGCCCACCGCGAAGTAGCCTTTGGTAGCCACCACAAATTGGTCCCACCGCCCCTTCAAAGCCACGCCCAACGTCTCTTCTGACCGGCCATTTTGGTAAACGTCGGCGGAGTCGATGAAGTTGATGCCCATCTCCTGAGCCGCATCTAGCAGGCTGTTCACGTCGGCTTGCGGGAGCATGTCGGACCCAAACTGGTTGGTGCCCAGGCCAATGACTGAAACGCGCACACCGGCGCTGCCAAGTTGACGGTATTCCATGATTCTCTCCTTGTTTCCAGACCCGGCCGGGAACCACACACCAGGCCCGTTTTCACGCCTGGTAACTGGAATCTGGCCGGTATTTTCGTTTATTCTGTAAGTAGATGGCCAACTAGTTCGAGCTAACCATGACGGCGGCAGCACAGCGCGCCGCAGAAGCGCAGCGGGCCATCTAATTACAATGATGCCGCAATGTGGCCAATGCCGCCAATAAACCATTTCACACAACACGCACAACCGGAGGATACTTTCATGCTGAAGAAACAGCTACCAACCATCGTGATGTCCACTGGCCTGGCACTGTTGGCGCTGCTGCTGGTGCTGGGGGCCGGCCCCGGCCGGGGCATGGTCGCGGCCCAGGATGTGGCCGTCACCACTGGCTCTACCACGGAATGGACAACCAGTGCCGAACCCCCGGCCGGGTTAACAACCCCGGCCTACAGCGTCCCCGACAACCCGGCCGGGGGCCAGCTTCGCCCAGACGCCCCCGATGCCCTCACCTCCTACCGTATTGCCGGCGCGGCGCTCAAGCCCCGCGAGAACGACGTTAGCTACACCATCGGCACCGGCGGCGCCTGCACCTATGTCGTCAGCGGGGATACCAGCACCGTCTGGAATGCGGCTGTCTGGCTGCCCCAGGGCGCTGTTGTCGATACGCTGCGCATGTACTACTATGACACCAGCGGCAGCAACAGCGTCGCCTGGTTCACCATCTACGACCTCTACGGAGGCATCGTCAACGAATGGAGCGTCAGTTCAAGCGGCAACACCGGCAATGGCTTTTTCGACACGGCGCTCATCAACCATGAGATCGATTACAATACCTACTCCTATCTGCTGAACTGGCGGCCAGTCGCTTCCGGCAGCACGCTGCAACTCTGCGGGTTTCGCATCTTCTATGAGCCGCCACCATTCGGCCTGAACTTCCTGCCAACCCTGCTGGATGAGACCACGCCCTAACCGCCGGCCAGGCCACACCCGGTTTCCCGGCATAGTGAGCAGTACCAGGCCCGCAGCAGGCAGCGCAACCAACAGCCAGGGGCGTTTGCGAGAAATGCCTTAGGCCCAACGAAGCAAGAGCGCGGCCGAGCTTTCCCGAATGAACCGAGGAAAACCGGCCGCGCTCATTGCATGCAACAGCTTGCCAAGCTCAATCCGGGGCAGTGGGCAGGCTGGCCAGCCCGGCAACCATGAGCTGCATGCCGGCGCTGATCCGCTCCAGCGAGAAGTCCATCACATCCAATTGAAAACGAAAAATCGTGGCCGTGTAAGGGGCCAACAGTGCTTCTGCCAGGAAAGCCGTGTCCGCCCCGGCCGGGAGTTCCCCCTGCCGCACCGCCGTCTGCAAAAGCCCATGGACCGTCATATACTGCCAGAAGTGGGGGCGCATCACCCGGCTCGCCTCATCTAGCTCCTGCGAATGGCGCTGCACCTCGCACAACAGCGGCATGTGTTGGTGCGTAAAATAAACCAGCGTGTCCAGGAAATGGGCCAACTGCGCCAGCGCCGTGACCTCGTCCAGCGACATCTGCCGCAGCCGGGCCAGCATCGTCTCCTGAAACTGGCGCATCTGCGCATCCATCAAAGCGAGGCACAGCTCGCCCTTATTGGCAAAGCGGCGGTACAGCGTTCCCTTGCCCACACCCGCCAGCGTGGCAATGTCTGCCATGTTAACCGCCTCCACACCATGACGGGCAAAAAGCAATTCTGCCGCTTCCAGGATACGAGAACGGTTTTGCCGCGCATCGCTGCGTGATACCCGGCCGGGGTCCACACCATCGCCAATCAGCCCTAAAGAAATCGAAGATTCCATAATAGCCATACTATAGAGCATTCCCCAGGCCAAGTACAGCCCCCGCATGACACTGGGGCAAAACCTGGCCAAAATCATTGAATTTTGGGCAAAGACTTGACAAACGGACTCAAGTCCGTTACATTATAACACAAATAGCGGACCAGAGTCCACTTAATCCACATAACAATCACCAGGAGACTTAACACCATGAGTTGGACCATCGATTTTGCCCATTCCCACCTTCAATTCTCAGCCCGCCACATGATGATTTCAAAGGTGCGCGGCGAGTTTGAGCGCTTCTCAGGCAGCGTTAACTTCGACGATGTCAACCCCCAGAACACCACCGTCGACATCACCATCGACCTGGACAGCATCAACACCCGCGAACCCCAGCGCGATGCCCACCTGCGCTCGGCCGACTTCTTTGACATAGAAAACCACCCAACCATGACCTTCAAGAGCAAGCGCGTGGAACTCATCGACGACAACAGAGGCAAGCTGGTCGGCGATCTGTCTATTCGCGGCATTACCCGTGAAGTTACGCTTGATGTAGAATATGCGGGTCTGGCCACCAGCCCCTGGGGCACCACCAATGCCGGTTTCTCCGCCAGCACCACCATCAACCGCAAAGATTGGGGCCTGAACTGGAACGTGGCCCTGGAAACCGGTGGCTGGCTTGTAGGCGAAAAGGTCAATATCGCCATTGAACTGGAGCTTGTCAAGCAGCCCGAAGGTGAAACGGCCGCCGTGGCCTAACCTTTTTCAACCCAATGGCCTTTGGCGAACGGTGGGCGCGATCTTGCAGACCCGGCCACCGTTCGCCGTTTTCGTTTGGAGCGCGCAAGCAGCACAATACCTGCCCCGGCGTCATCGGTGGCCTGGCCCTGGTCCGGGCCTCCAACTTTTGCCGGCCACCGCCTTCGCCACCACCCGGCCGGGGAACCGGCTTACTATCCCATGAAAACCTCCACGCCTTCCATCCATCCTCAGACCAAGATTGGCGCCGTCGCCCTGACCATCGGCAACCTGGAGCGCTCCCTGGCCTTCTACCAGGCCAACCTGGGCTTCCAACTGCACCGGCGGGCGGAAAACATAGCCCACCTGGGCGCGGGTGGGCCAGACCTGCTTCTTTTGCACGAGCAGCCCGGCGCGCCCCGGCCGGGGCCACGCAGCACCGGTCTCTACCATTTCGCCATCCTGGTGCCCAGCCGCCGGCACCTGGCCCAATCGCTGCGCCAGCTTGCCGCCAACCGTACCCCCCTACAAGGCTTCGCCGACCACCTGGTCAGTGAGGCCATCTACCTGGCCGACCCCGACGGCATCGGCATCGAAATCTACCGTGACCGCCCGCGCCACGAGTGGCCCTATGAGCAGGGCAAGCTGCAAATGGCCACCGACCCCCTGGACCTTGACGGGCTGCTGGCCGAAGCGCCGCCAGCCACCGCGCCCCGGCCGGGCCTGGACCCGGCAACGACCATTGGCCACGTACATCTGCGAGTCAGCCACCTGCCAGAGACAGAGCAGTTCTACCGCGACCTGCTGGGGCTGGAACTGGTCACCCGCTATGGGGCCATGGCCAGCTTTTTTGCCGCCGGTGGCTACCACCACCACATCGGCACCAACACCTGGGCCGGCGTGGGCGCACCGCCACCCCCGGCCGGGGCCATCGGCCTGCGCTGGTACAGCCTGGACCTGCCCGATGAAGCCAGCCTGGCCCAGTTACGCCGGCGGCTAGAAGAAGCAGGCATACCTATAACCCCCACCGCCGACGGGCTGTACTTGCGCGATCCGGCCGGGAATGGCATCATTGTGCGCAGCACATAGAACACCAGACTCGTTACGAAGTAAACACCCTCAAATCCCCAGCCACACAGGACAAGGTATGCGCGAACCAATCACAATCGTGGGCTTCTTCGCCCATCCCGATGATGAAATACTAGGCCCAGGCGGCACGCTGGCTCAGGCCGCGGCCGGCGGGGCGCGTGTCGTGCTGGTGTACACCACCCGCGGCGAGGCCGGTGAAATCGCCGCCCCGGAATTGGCCACCAAAGAAACCCTGGGGCAGGTGCGCGAAGCGGAAATGCGCTGCGCCGCCAACGCCCTGGGCGTGTCTGAACTGATCTTCCTGGGCTACCGGGATTCCGGCATGGCCGGCTCCGCCGAAAACCAGCATCCGCAAGCGTACATAAACGCCCCGGCCGGGGAAGTCATTCCCCAACTAGTCACCATCATCCGCCAATACCAGCCCCAGATTGTGCTCACCTTTGAGCCGTTTGGCGGCTACGGCCACCCCGACCACATCGCCATCCACCAGCACACTGTAGCCGCTTTCCACGCTGCCGGCGATGCAACCGCCTACCCCGCGTCCGGCCCCGCCTGGCAGCCCCAACGCCTGTTCTACCCCCTCCTGCCCATCTTCATGTTCGAAGCGCTGCGCGACCGCATTGCCGCCCATGGCGGCGACGTGAGCAGCTTCAAACTGGACGAGCGGCGCGAGAAAGGCTGGCCAGACGATCAGATTCACGTATTTAGCGATATCGGCGACCACGTAGCGGCCAAGTTCACCGCCTGGAACTGCCATCGCACCCAGTTTGGGCCGGGCAGCCGTTTCCGCGCCCTGCCTGAAGTGGAAATGATGCAGCTCCTGGGGCGGGAGTATTTTGCCCAGGCGTGGCCCATACCCACCTATGACCAGCGCAAAACCAGCCTCCTGGCTGACCTGAGCAACTGACCAGCCTATCCCATCAGCGGCATATAGCCGTAGCAAAGGAGAATTATCCCCCATGAAAATCGCGATTTTTGGCGCAACCGGCGGCACCGGCCGGGAAATCGTCCAACAGGCCCTGGCTCAAGGGCACGAACTGAAGGCTCTGGTGCGCAACCCGGCCGGGTTCACCATCGCCCACCCCGCCCTGACCATCGTGCCCGGCAACGTACTGGAGCCCGCCCCGGTGGCCGAGACCGTCAGCGGCAGCGACGCAGTCATCATCACCCTGGGCAACACAGCCAACAATCCCGACTACATCGTTTCCGAGGGAACCAAACAGGTCCTGGCCGCCATGGAAGCCCAGAAGGTGCGCCGGCTCATCGTTATCACCTCCATTGGCGTCGGCGAAAGCAAGGACCAGGTCCCCCTGGCCTTCAAAATGCTCATGAAATCAGTGCTAAGAAAGCCGATGGAAGACAAAGAACGGCAGGAAGCGCTGGTAAAGGCCAGCGGCCTGGATTGGATCATCGTCCGGCCGGGTGGCCTGACCGACGGCCCGGCCACCGGCAGCTACCAGTCCGGCCTGGACCCCAAACTGAAGGCGGGGCAGGTGTCACGCGCCGACGTGGCCGCCTTCACCCTGCAGCAGCTCACCGACGACACCTATCTGCACAAGGCACCGGCCATCAGCTGATTAGACCCCATCCTGGCCGCCGGCCGCGGGCGCATACAGCTCCGGCCGGCGGTCGGCAAAAACGGGGATACGGGCGCGCACCTCATCGGCCAGAGCCGTGTCGATGGTAGCCGTCAGCAGCCCCGGCCGCTCGTCACCCTCAATAACCAGCTCCCCCCACGGGTCCACAACCGCAGAATGGCCGCAGAAGGTGCTGCCTTTGCTGCTGCCCACCCGGTTGCAGCCCACCACAAACATCTGGTTCTCGATGGCCCTGGCCCGCAGCAGCGTCTGCCAATGGGTCAGGCGGGGATGGGGCCATTCGGCCGGCAGGAAGAGCAGGCGCGCCCCCTGCAAGGCGTATTGGCGCAGCAGTTCCGGGAAGCGCAGATCGTAGCAGATGGCCACCCCGGCCGGGCAGCCCCACGGCGTTGGTATCAGCCCCGGCCGGGAACCGGCCGTCAGATACTGCTCCTCAGCCATCAGCCGGAACAGGTGCATCTTGCTATATTCCCCCCAAACCTGCCCTTGTGGCCCAACAAACAGCGCCGTGTTACCGATCTGCCCCGGTCCCAGCAGCGCCAGGCAGGAGCCAAGAATAGCCACCCCATGCTCGCGGGCCAGGTTGGCTACCGCCGCAAAGATGCCGGTGTCGGTTGGCGTGGCATAGGCAGCGGCATTTTCCAGGTCGTAGCCGGTGGACCACAGCTCAGGGAAGACGACCACATCGGAACCGCGCCGCGCTGCTTCGGCGGTCATCGCCGCCACGGTGCGCAGATTCCCGGCCGGGTCGCCCAAACGCACATCCATTTGCCCTAGCGAAATCGTCAGCTTCACCCGCTTGCCTCTCTGTGTTGACCCAGATCAGCCCAACTGCGCCAGCTTGCGGTACTTCACCCACTCGTAATAGGCCAGGTAGCCGCTCAGGCGCAGACCATGCAGCCCATCCCGGTACCCTTTCAGGCTGACAAAACGCCACCAGAACTGGCGCAAGGGCATGGTGAGGTAGGTGTAAGGCCGGGGGTGGACGCCCTGCTGGTGCAGAATTTGGGCATCGTAACTGCTGTAGCGCGCCTGCTTGGCACGGAAGTGGGCCGGGTCGCGATAGTTGTGATGGATGAGCGGCTGCTGCAAATAGCCCACCGCGCCGTCAACCAGGGCAATCTCGTGTACCGGACGCTCGTAGCGCACCCGCCCATGCCGGAAGAGGCGCAGTTGGTGGTCCGGATACCAGCCCGCACCGCGCGTTAGCCGGCCAAAAATGTAGTTGTGGCGCGGCACATACCAGCCCGCCTCCGGCCGGGTGGCCATCACCTGGCGAATCTCCGCGCCCAGCGCCGGCGTGCCCCGCTCATCAGCGTCCACAAAAAAGACCCAGTCAGTAGTCAGGGCATCCAGGGCGGCGTTGCGCTGTTGGGCATAATTCTCAAAGGGAGACTGCTGCACTTCCGCCCCGGCCGCGCGGGCCAGGGCCACAGTATCATCCTGGCTGAAGGAATCGAAGACGAGCACCCGGTCGGTCCAGGCCAGGCTGGCCACGCAGTCGCTGATGTGCGCGGCCTCGTCACGGGTCAGGATGATGGCGGTCAGTTCCATGCCGGGAGGGATGCGTTACGGCTCCAGAACGGTGTCCCCGGCCGGGGGCACCACCGGGGAGTCCTTGTGCCAGAAATCGGCCGCCGCCACATACGCCTGCCGCAAGGCCGCATCTTGCGCGGCCTCAGCCTTGCGCTGCAAACCCATCTGCACCAGCAGCCGGGCCATCGCCAGGCGCAGCGGCCCATGATGCCGCCGGTAGAGCTGCGACCGGCTGGCCCACAAATTCACCACCGAGCGGGCCGGCACCTGGCCGGTGCTGCTGCCGCCATAATGCACAATCTCCGCCGCCGGCACGGTGTAAATGCGCCAGCCCGCCTTGCGGATGCGGCGGCACCAGTCGATCTCCTCGCAGTACATGTGGAAATCTTCGTCAAAACCATCGGTGCGGTCGGCCACATCGCGGCGGACCAACATGGCGGCCCCCAGGATGAAATCGACTTCGAAGGGGGCATTGTTGGGCTGGTACTGCCGGCGGGCGTAGCGGCCGTTCAGCCGGCTGTCGTACAACCGGCCGGGCAGCGGCCACAGGTCGAAGGCGAGCTGGGCGACACCGGGAAAAGTGAAGGCGCTGTGCTGGAAACGGCCATCGCCATAGACCAGCCGCGGCCCAACCATACCCGCTTTGGGCTGCTCATCCAGGCAGCGCACCATCGCCCGCAGCGCCCCCGGCCGGATGATAGTATCCGGATTCAGCAGCAAGAAATGGCGCGGGGCCAGGGCCGCGGCCGCCCTCATCCCCTGATTATTGGCCGCCCCAAAGCCCACATTGTGCTGGTTCTTAATGACATGTGTATTCAGGAAAATGTCGTCCAGCAGGGCCAGGGTGCCGTCGGTGGAACCATTGTCTACCACCCACACTTCACCCAGCAGCCCGCTGCGGCGTAGATCGGCATAGATCGACGCCAGGCATTCTGCCAGATAATCGCGCACATTCCAGCTAACAATAACAACAGCTAAGTCCAGCATACATCCTTCTTCCGCGGCCGGCCGGGGCGCGGCTAGTGACCCAAGGTTTGCCAGGCGATTTCGTCCGGCAAGGACAAGGTCTGCAAAATGTAGCGCAGCGGTTCGTAGTCGGCATCGGTAACGGTGGCCAGACCACTCCAGCCGTAAAAGTCGGTGGAGCATATCGACTGCACGCACTGATCCGAAGCCGCAAACGCATTGAAAATGGGCGTAAGACGGCGCGCCAGGGCCAGGGGGAAATCAGCGCCAAAGGCGATGGTGTCATTAGGCACAGGCGCGCTGATACCAATAATCCGCGTTTCGTTGAATATGCCGGGAACCGTGTCGAACAGGCCGGAGCGGGCGTCACGCACACGGTAGCCACCATCTTCGGGATCGGCAATAACCACGACATAGCCCACGGGATGGCGCTCCGGGGCAATGCCCAACTGCCGCCACAGTTCGGGGCTGTCCTGGCCATAAACCCAGGTGCGCTCATTGTAAGGCAAGATGGGCGGCATGTAAGAGGCGATGGCAAAGTCCACTTCACCGTTGTAGACGGCCAACAGCGCGCTGGTGTCGCTCTCATACACCACCAGGGTCGGCAGCGGGATGCCCAGCTCAGTCAGTTGGGCCTCAAAGTAGAGGTCCCGGGTCAGCGAGAGGGCATCGGGCACGGCCCCGGTTTTGCCGGCCAGGTCCTCCAGCGTGCGGATGCCGCTGTCGGCGCGGGCCACAATCATGCCCATTTGCCAGGGCAAATCAAAGCGCACCGCGGTGTTGGCGGCCTGGACATCGCAGCGCCGGTTGGCCAGCACATACCCCATGGCCGGCAAAAAGCCGATGGTGTCCGTGGGGGAGACGCACATCTCTTCCACGAGGGCCTCATAGCTCATCATCTGCTCAACGCGGTATTGCAGCCCGGTGGCTTCGGCCAGAGCCTGGGTCAAAATTTCACCGCGGGCGGTCACGACCCCGGCCGGGATCTGTGGCGGGAAGAGCAGCCGCACCGGCCGCTCGCTGGAGCCAGCGGGCGGGGGCGTTACTTCCACTGTCTGGACCTCCACGCGCACTTCGGGCGTGGGCGGCAGCGGGGTCGCCGCCGGCTCAGCCACAGCGACCTCGCGGGTCACTTCCACGGTGACAACGGCGGCGCTAAACGTCGCCGGCGCATAAACTACTTCGACCTGGGGTTGGCAGGCCACAATTGGCAGCAACAGCAGCAGCAGGGCTGCTGCCAGCCAGAGATTGAGTCTGTTTCTCGCCGTGTACAAAGATTTGCCTCGATTTAACCACAACAACTCGGGGAAGGGAAAACGGGTTCGGTTCCCACGCTGCGTTTGTTGTTCCTGGTAAGCTCATTACCAAGTATACCCAACAAAGCTAGCCCTGAACTAAGAGCGGGATTAGAGTAAGAAAGTGGCGGGCGGCCGCGAAATGGGGGTTAGGACCCGGCCGGGAAGGGCGGAATCTCGCGCGGTTCACAGGCCGGCAGCGCGGCCGGGTCTGGCAGCTCCACCAAAATAGCGTGCGGATCCACCCGGTTATTGAACTGCGAAATCTCCACATCCTCGTGGATGAGGCCGGCCCACATGGGCTGCGGATTGCGCACCCCAAACAGATCCACCACACGGATGCCGCCAGTAATCACCACGCGCTGCCCCGGCATCAGGTAGTAATGGCCGTCGATCTCCGTCAGCTCCTCCGGCTGGCCCAGCGACCAGCGGTAAGGGTAATCCGAAAGCGCATTCTCAAAGCCGATACCCAGCCGCCACGCGCCCGATTCGGTGGGCCAACCCAGAGTGGTGGCGTTCCAGTCGGAGTCGTAAACAGTGCCGGGATAGGGGCCGGTGGTGCGGATGGGTGTGTCGCCATAGTTGTGGACGGTCACCGTGAAGTAAAGCGTGTCGCACAGGACGATCGAACTGGTGTTGAATTCCAGCGTATCCCCCACGGCGGGCGAGATGATTTCGGCGCGCGGCACGCCGCCGTATTCAATGGCCAGCGTCGCTTCCACACGCATCTTCTGCCCTTCGGCATCTTCGGCCAGGGCCACGATGGTGTAGGTGCCATCGGGCGGTGGTGTAGCGCCATTGTCCACCCCACCCTCGTAATCGAAGTAGTGGCGGCCCACCTCACCCAGAGCCACGCCCCGGTCCTTCTCGGCGATGGGCAGCTCCGTGCCGTCAGGCGTTAGCAGGAAGACGCGCGTGCTGGCCGGCTTTTGCAGCATGAACTGTGCTTCCACGCGGTCGTCGATGCCGTCCCGGTTGGGGGAGAAGCGCGCCCGGTCCAGGGTGAAGTTGCGCATCTCCGGCAGGGCAATGTCGGCCTGGGCGATGGTGAGCGAACCGCTGACGCTTTGAATCTGGCCGTTATCGTCGGTGGCCTCTACGACCCAGGTATATTCGCCATCTTGCAGCAGGCGGGCCAGAATCTCTCCCTGTACCTCCTCCCCCGGCCGGGAATAGCCATCCACCACCCCGCTGAAGTAAACCTGGTACTCACCTGCGCCGCGCGGCCGCTCCTGCCGGAAGTAGAAGCGCTGCCCGGCAGCATCGGTGAGGTAGATTGAGACCGTGGCATTGCGGGCCAGCTCGTAGGCGAAGAGGGCGATGTCGTTGTCGCCGTCGGCGTTGGGGGTGATACGCGTCTCAGAGACAGTGACGTTACGCAGCAGGTCGCCGCTGCCCCCAATGAGCCGCCACCCGGCCGCGACGACAATGGCCACCAGGATCAGGGCCACCAGGGCCACCAAAATGGGGAATGCTTTGGGACGATTCATGGGGCAAGTTTACCAAACCCACCCCGGCCGGGCGAGAAACGGCGCAGCACGAACAGGCAACGTTTAGCAAACGCCAACCTGACTCTGGCTACCCACCATATACCGCCAGCGCCACCTGCGGCGTGACAAAGGCCTCGATAAGCGCGGCCAATACCAGCAGGGGCAGCACCAGCCCTACAAACAGCCGGCCAAACTCTGCCCCCGCCATTAGCCAGCCTTCAGTAAGGGAGCGGTCTGGGGGCGGGGCGATGAGCATAATCTGCCAGCGCAGGGCGGCGGCCGCGGCCAGGAACAGGGCTGGCAGCTCTACCAGGCCATGGGGCACCACCGTCGCCAGCAAGAAGGCCAGCGGACTGCCGCCGGCCAGGGCGACTTGGGCGGCCAGGAAGGCCAGCACCGCCCAGGGAGCCATGAAGACCAGTATCCCCAGGACGCCAAAGGTGAAGGTGCCCAGCAGCGCGCCCAGCAGCAGCACACGCAAGTTCTGGGTGACGATAACCAGGGGCAGGAGGCCCAGGAACGGCTCCAGGCGGCCGAGGTTGGCCGCCAGATTGTCACCGCTGAGCAGTGCCTGGTACCCGGCCGGGAAAGGAAAGGCGCGGGCCAAGACCACGCCCAAGACGACTGCCCCCACAAAAGCGACAGTCAGCGCATAAAATGGCTGGCGCAGTTGCGGCACAATGCGCACCGTCTGCCGGTACCAGGCCACGGGGGACCGGGAAAAATGTGGTTCGTCCCGGCCGGTGAACCGCCCCCAGGCAATCGTCAGCATCCAGCCCAGGCGAAGCTGGTCGATGTCCCGCCCCAGCAGCTCTTCCCGATTAAACACGCGCACGCCCATGCGCACCAACACCAACGCCGTCACCATCATGCCGGCAATAATCCACCACAGGCCAGCATGGTTACCCCAGAACATGGCAATAGCTTCCACTTGCAGCAGCAGTGCCATTGGCACAATAATGAAGCTGGCCAGCAGGTTAGAAGCCCGCACGCTCGTGGTCTGGCTGGAAATGACCACCGCCCCGGCGACCATAACAATGCCCTGCACCGTGGTCAGCAGCACCGTTTGCGCAAACAACTGCCAGGTGGGAACCCAGTTCAGGGTAATAGCCAGGCCGATGAGGTAAACGGTGATACCCAGGTAGCTGGCCGAAAGCGGAGGAACTACCGAGGCCAGGATTTTGCCCAGGTACAGTTGGGTGTTGGTCAATGGCGTGGCCAGCAGAGGCTCCAGGCTCTTGCGCTCCTTTTCACCCACAAAGGTTTCCAGAGCAATCACCAGCGAGAAGGAAGTCGGAAAGAAGCCGACAACCAGGAGCAAGAAGGGGATGAGCCGTGTGGCGATGATCTCCGCGCCATAGCCGCTGACAAACCCTAGCAGACGACCGGCCGTGAAGTTCATCAGGACCGGGAAGGCCAGGGTCAGCAAGATGATGGGAATCATAATTCGCCAGTCGCGGAAGGAGTCGCGCACTTCGCGGCGGGTTACGTAGAGGGCCATGCGCACATCGTGCCGGCTGAAGGGCGTGCGGGGCGCCTGGGGAGTGGTGACGGTTTTTAACTGGTCAACAGCGGCCATTGGTTGATTCCTCAAAAGATTTGAAGGCGGGTAGGAATATGGACAGTACCCGGCCGGGCAGCATCAGGCACCCACGACATTCAGGTAGACCTCCTCCAGGCTTTGCGGCAGCGCTTGCAGGGCAATGACGCCGATGCCCAGATTGGAGAGGCGGTGCACCAACTGCGGGTTCGCCTGGTCAGGGTTTTCGGTGCGGTAGCGCAGCACGTTGCCGCTGACGCTCTCGATGGTTACCAGGTCAGCCAGGGCCGCGGCATGGCCGTTGAGCGGCTGATCGAGCCGTATCTCCAGACGGGGTGGCCCCAGGAGCTGCCGTTTAAGCCCGGCCGGGGTGCCCAGGGCCACAATCTGACCGCGATTGATGATGGCGATGCGGTCGGCCAGCATCTCGGCCTCTGGCAGATTGTGGGTGCACAAAACAATCGCCCGCCGGTCCTGGCGCAGTTCGGCAATGGCATCGCGCACCAGCTTGGCGCTGTGCGGGTCCATGGCCGAGGTTGGCTCATCCAGCAGCAGCACAGAAGGGTTGTGCAGCATCGCCCGGATCAGTCCCACCTTCTGGCGCATACCCTTGGAGTAAGTGCCCAGGCGGCGGGGGGCGGCCCCATCCATGGCAAAGCGCTCGTACAAGGCCAGGCTGCGCCGGATGGTGAAGTCGTCTGCCAGGCCATAGAGGCGGCCATAAAAGACCAGGTACTCCAGGCCGGTCATGCGGTCATACAGCCCGGGCTGCTCGGTAAGCACGCCAATGGCGCGGCGCACTTCGCCCGCCTGGTGCACAACGTCGTAGCCATTGACCCGCGCCCAACCGCCGGAAGGGCGCAAAATGGCGCTGAGCATGCGCACGGTGGTCGTTTTGCCTGCGCCATTGGGTCCCAGCAAAGCCAGCAGCTCGCCTTGCGGCACCTGCAGGGTGACACCCTTCACTGCTTCAAAATTCTCAAATCGCTTGGTGAGTGCTTCGGTTTCGATCATGGTTGTGTATTCTCCGGCCGGGTCAGGGCTGCCGGTGGTGCGTAGTTCGTTGCGGTTGTCCAGGGTTGGCCCCGCGGCCAGGCGAGGCGGTCGGTTCAGTTATACACCACCGGCCGGGGGATTGCGCCAGGCGAGCATAGGCCAATAGTCCCAACCAGGGCAAAAAGTACCAGTATCTAAGTAAGGGGTGAAAGGGGCAGTTACCCGGCCGGGGTTGGGCGACGATGGCGGGCGATCAGCCAGACGGCCATGATGGCGGCCAGAACGAGCGAAACCAGGGTGGCCACCGGCAGTCCCAAACTCACCCCGCCAATAGAGACCAGCCGGCTGTCCAGCCGCACCAGTTCCAACAGCGTCCGGCCGATGGCATAGAGGATGATGTACAGGGCCATCAGGTCGCCCGTCTTCAGCCGTGCGGCGTAGCGCGTGGCCAGCGCGTGCAACACCAGGAAACTCATGAAATTCCAGAGGGATTCGTAGAGGAAGGCGGGATGAAAGCGGCTGAAATCAGCGTAGTCGGGCAGGCGATAGGCGGGATCGATGTAAACAGCCCAGGGCACGTTGGTTGGCCGGCCGTACAGCTCCTGGTTCAAGAAGTTGCCCCAGCGCCCGATGGCCTGCCCCAGGGCCAGTCCCACCACGGCCAGGTCGGCCCAGGCCAGCATGGGGATGCGGCTGCGGCGGGTGTAGAGCCAAAGCCCCAGCGCCCCGCCAGCCAGGCCACCATAGATGCCCAGCCCGCCGCGGCGGAAGTTCAGCAGTTCCAGGGGGTGATTGAAGTAGTCGAGCGGGGAGTTGATGCCCACCTCGGCCATGCTGGGCGACGGGGTGAGGATATGATAGAGGCGCGCCCCAATGACGGCCAGGATCAGGCACCAGATGACGCCGTTCCACACGTGGTTCGGGTCCCAGATGCGCCAGGGGGAGTCGTCCAGCCAGGCGGGCTTGAGGCCAGGCTGGCTGGCCAGGACCTGACGCAGTTCGGTCTGCCCGGCCGGGTTCAGCCCCGTGTAAACCGGGCCAAAGCCCCATTGCAGCAGGAGCTGCCCCAGGGTGACGATTTTTTGCCGCTGCAGGATGGCTTGGATTTCATCCGGCAGGGGCAGGTCGGCTACCGGCCGGCGGCGAATGGCTGGTGGCACGTGCGCCGCCAGCAGGCTCTCAGCCCTCGCCAGGGCCAGCTTCGCGGTGACATACGCCCCCAGGGCAATGCCGCCGGTGATGATGATGCCGTACCAGTAGATGGCGAAATTGAGGAAACTGATCTGGAGCGCGACCCGGCCGGGGGTGATGCCGGTGGCCAGGTGATAGGCGTAAAGACTCAGGCTAACCAGCCAGAAGATAAGGATCACATACCAGTAGGGTGCCAGCCTGCGCCAGCGAGAGCTGCCTGCTGCTGACCGCGTCATTCCTGTTCGCTCTGGGCCGTCTGCCGCCAGACATGGTAAATGCGGTGGCCAAAGGTGATGTAACCGCCCACGGCAATGATGATCAGGCCGATATCCGGCCGGTTAAGCAGCAGCGAGCCAATCAACACCACGTAGCGCTCGACGCGGCTCATAATGCCCACTTTGCAGGAGAGGCCCAGGGCTTCTGCGCGGGAGCGGGTATAGCTGGTGAGCAGCGAGCCGGACATTGCCACGTAGGCCACGGCCAGCATCGTCGTATTGCCGGTGCTGTAATAGTAGTAGATAAAACCGCCATACAGGATCACTTCGGCCAACCGGTCCAGCGTCGAGTCCAGAAAGGCCCCAAAACCGCCTTGTTTGCGGCCCAGTTTGCGGGCCAACGAGCCATCCAGGGCATCCAACGGGGCAATTAGAATGGCCCCGATGCCGGCCGCCTGCATCCGGCCGGTGGCAATGAATGCGGCCAGGATGAAATGGGCCAGCATGCCAACAACAGTCAGAACATCTGGCGACAGCTTGAAGCGGGCCAATAGGGTGACGATGGGATCGATGATTGGGAATGCCAGGCGGCGAAGCTCGTCGGTGAGCGTCTTTTTCTGGGGTGGGGCAGCGTCTTCTGGATTTTGCGGCGGCATGTTCTCTCTCTCAGTGGTCATAGTCTGCCGATGCTACCGAATCTACCAACGGCTGTCAAGCAGTGGGCCGCGGCGGGTGTTGATTCTCATCTACCATGTGTGGCAGCCTTACGAATCCAGTGGGAATACCCACCAGGGCACAAGCATCTCGGCGGCGCTCATGCCGCCATGGCGACCGATGAGATTGACCATGAACTGGCTCTCTTGCTCGGTTAGCAGGGCATAGCCGTCGCGCATGACTACTACCAGGTCGCCCAGGCGTTCTGGTGTACGGGGTGAATAGGGTGGTGGGCCAAATAGACCGGCGTCCAGCGCTTCCCCGGCCGGGTAGGCGACCATGGCGTGGCTGAGGTGGGCCTGGATGTAAGCCAGCACGGCCTGGGCCTGGCCCTGGCGTGCATAGAGGTAAGCGGTGCGGGGCTCCCCGGCCGGGTACATGAGCAGCCCGGCTTGCAGCGCCGGATGATCGGCAAGGAAGATTCGCTGCCCGGCCGGGGTGTTGATCTGCCCATGATCGGCCAGCACACACAACAGCGTATCCCGGCGCGCCGCCGGCGACAGCCGCTCCCAGAACTCACGCAGCAGCAGGTCTAGCACGGCGCGCAGCTCTGCCGCCGTGTTGGGCGAATCGTAGCCGTGGTAATGGCTAAGGGAATCGACAGCCGGCCAGTAGGCCGAGGCGAAGAGTGGCTTGCCGGGCTTTTCTTCAAGCAGCCGGGCAATTTGCACAAACATGTCTGCCGCCGAGACAATGCCGAACTGGTGCTTCGCGCCCCGCCCGTGCATCTTGCTCAGTGCGGAACGGACAATTTCGCGCCCCTTGAAGCTGTAGGTGGGGATACGCGCGGCCGCCAGTTGTTCGGCCACCCCCGGATGGTCAAGGAAGGTGGTTGGTTCTATCCCGGCCGGGATAAGGGCGTCTGCCTCGGCAATAAACTCCGGCGACATCTTAATCATCTGCCCCTGCGTCGCCAGCTCCGGGAAAAAGAGGCGCAGGCCCAGCAGACCGTGCTGCGCTGGTGCGACCCCGGTCCACAGGCTGCTGAGCGCCGCCACGGTGGTAGAGGGAAAGATAGAGGTTAACTGCCCGCGGATGGCGGCGCGGGCCAGCAGTTGAGGATACGCTTCCTCTACCACCGGCACCAGGTTCTGCCCCATCCCATCGATGAGCAGGAGGACAACACGCCGCACCCGGCCGGGGAGCGGCCCGTGCAGCGCCGCATGTAGTGGTGGCAACCCGTCAAACGGCACCCCCAGCCAACCGGCCACCGTCGCCGGCACATTGGCAATCGAACCACCCGCATAATCCGGGGCAACAAACTCTTCTGGCAGCAATATGGTCATAAGATAGTCCCTCAGTAGCACAACAAAAAAGGCCAGTGTCACCAACGACGCTGGCCTCTCAGGCATAAACCTGTCATCCTCCGGTTGTCACCGGATTCTTCTCCTGCTCTTAACGAGAATCAAGATCGCAAACAGCCAGGTGGCTGCTTACTGCAGCGATTCACGCAGCGCACTCATCTGGCTGGCGACGCTGTTGTCAACCACACGGTCACCAACGCGCACAATCAACCCACCCAGAATGCGGGGGTCTACCTTGAAGTTAACGGCGGTCACGTTCAAGGCCTTCTCAACTTGCGCTTTCTCGGCATCGGTCAGGGGCAGAGCACTGGTCACTTCGGCGGATTGACCAGCGGTTCCAGACATCCCGGCCGGGACCTTCGCAAAAAAGTCGCTTATCAGCGCATGCTGGCGCTTCTCATCCAACGCCTCACCAATCAACTTGTTCGCCGCGGCCACCGCAATCGAAACCACCTGCCCACGCAGTTCAGACAGAATGCGATTACGCTCCGCCTCGGCATCTTCACGCGCTACAGCAATAATGCGTTTTCCTTCGTCATTCGCCTTCGCCATGACACCAGCGGCCTGCTCTTCAGCCTGCACATTAGCATCCTGGCGAATCTTGGCCGCTTCGGCCCGCGCTGCATCCAGAATCTTCTTGGCCTCGGCATCCGCATTATCGCGGGCAATTGCCGCTTGCCGGGCATCTTCCAATCCCTTGGCGATTCTTGCTTTTCGCTCTTCCAACACTTTGATGATGGGCGCATAGGCGTAGTTGTAGAGAACCAACATCAAGATGGTGAAGAGCAAGATCTGCATGATCAGGTAACCAAGGTTAATCCCAAGTGCGTCCATAACTTAGATCCTCTCTTTATCAGTCCAGTTAGCGATCAGAATTGGTCTCTGTTTACGCCACGAAGATCAGAATCAGCGCAACCACCAGCGCATAAATGGCCACGGCTTCTGCCAGAGCAACACCAAGAATCATGTTACCCGTAATCTGGCCCGCAGCATCGGGGTTCCGTGCGATACCCTGTACCGCACCACCAACCACGATACCTACCCCAGCACCGGCGCCAATAGCACCAGTCATGGCCAAACCCGCACCAAGCAATTTCAGGCCATTCGCAATCAAAGCTGCAGCTTCTGCATCCATAATCAATATCCTCCAAAAAAATTTTCGCTACGTGATATCGTTATTCAAAAAACCAAGACCATCTGATCTTTTGTTCACAAGACAGTGAGGCGTCTAAGGGCACTCGCCCTAGTGCTCATCACCGTGACCATGACCCTGCGTTGCGCCAGCCATGAAGGTGAGCGTTAGCAGCGCAAACACACCCGCCTGCAGCGCACCCACCGCAAACTCCAGGTGCCAGAACAGCAAATTCGCCACCGGCAGCAAGGCGCCAATCACAAACAGCAGCACCTGCCCGGCAAAAATGTTGCCCAACAACCGGAAGGCAAAAGAAACAATCTTGAACAACTCGCTGACAAACTCCAGCAGACCTACCAGCGGATCAAGGATCGCCAGCGGGTTTTGCTTGATACGCTCTGCCGGCCAGGTAAAGAACTTGCTCCAATACTTCATCCCCTGCGCGCGCATGCCATAAAACTGGGTCATCACCACCGATATAAGCGCCAGGGCGATGGTAAAGTTAAGGTCCGTCGCCGCAGCACGTACATAAGGCACAATAGCCCAGTCGGCACCCTCATCTCCCTCTTGGGCACGCAGCAGCAAGATACCGTTGCGCAAATCCCCTGTGCCTTCCGCGGCATGTTCCGCCTCTAGCTCAATCGCGTGCAGCTCTTCCTCACTAATATCCGGGTTCTCTTCCTTCGCTGCCAAAGCAGCTTTCTCAGCCGCATAGTGGGGCAAATTTTCCCACTTGCCAATCGCGTCTACGCCTGGGACCAGTTCCATCCAGTTGGCTACCAAAATCCAGAGAATAAAGGTCATGAAAAAGGGGAAGAACGCCTTGGCCCACTTGCCGGCCGAGCCTTCCACATAGCCAAAGGCGAATTCAATGACCATCTCAAAAAAGTTATAGAAACCCGAAGGAACATCGTCAGCTGTCCGAGACTTGGCTCGCAAGCTGAAAGCCATGGCCAGCAAAATGATGAAGGTGAGAACGGCAGCGATGAAGGTGTTGGTCAATCCCTTGGCGAAGAGGCCGTTCAGCGGACTCCCTTCACCCCACTTGAGCACCACTTCGCCCGGCAACTGGATGATCGGCAAGACTGGTGGAATAAGGCCCTGCCCCATAATGCCGCCCACGACAATAAGCAGTAACACACATAAATAAACTATGTATCTTTTTTTCATGCGTTGTCTTCTTTCTCCGTGCTACTGGATTTGCTTTGCTGTTCAACATACTCTTGGGCACGTTTGGCCGCAGCCATACTTACACGCACTGTTAGATACAGTGTCGCCGGTACACTGCCCAGCATGAGTAGTACTGTAAAAAGACCATTGGTACCCAGGAATCTATCAATGAGCATTCCCACCCCAAGTGCCAGGCCGACCAATAGAACAACCAGGCATCCAACCTGACCCATCACACCTGCAATGAGCGTTACTTGATTCGATTGTTGATTCTGGGACACGGTTACGTAAACTCGATTTCGACTTGCGAATTATATCACAATTGCTTGAGGCGACAATTCTCAAATGCGCATATTCAATGGCTGCTAGCGCTAGCCGCCCAGGAAGAAAGCAGCCCCGGCCAGCCGGGTCCAGTCGAAGGCGGGTGCAGCGGCAATGCCAAGATACAAGATGCCAATAACCGTAATCGCCAGGCCAACCTTCGCAGCGCGCGAAACGGGAATCGCAATTTCCTCGTCTTCGGAACGGTAGAGATACATATACTTGATAATGCCCAGGTAGTAATACAGGGCCACAAAGGCATTCAACACGCCAATGCCAGCCAACCACCACAACCCAGCGTCGACAGCAGCACGGAAGATAAAGAACTTCCCAAAGAAGCCGGCTGTGGGTGGGATACCGCCCAGCGAAAGCAGTGCTAGCATCATGGCCAGCGCCAGATAGGGGGAGCGGCGACTAAGGCCATAGAAGTCGGACATCTCGTCGGAACCGGTCTGGTTGCTCACCAGGATAACGACGCCGAAGGCCGCGATATTCGTGAACACATACATCAACAGGTAGAACATCGCCGCGCCGGACCCATCGGGCGTGAGCGAGACCAGCCCAACCAGCGTGTAGCCTGCCTGGGCAATGCTGGAATAGGCCAGCATACGTTTGATGTTGGTCTGGTAGATGGCCAGGAAGTTGCCCAGGGTCATCGTAACCACAGTCATAGCCACCAACATCGCCCACCAGGCGTTGCTGAAGTCTGGTGCCCCGAATAGCCCGGAGGTGAAGACGCGCAGGAAGACAGCAAAACCGGCCGCCTTGGAAGCCGTCGACAAAAACGCTGTTACCGCTGAAGGAGCCCCTTCGTACACATCAGGCGTCCAAAAATGGAAGGGGACGGCGGCCACCTTGAAGCCAAAGCCAAACACAATAGCTACGGCTGCCAACAGGAAGATACCACTTACTTCTGGTGGCAGTACCCCGGCCGAGCGCACATTCATGGCAATGACGTAGATATTCGTGTCGCCGGAGATACCATAGACAAGGCTCATACCATAGAGCATGATAGCCGAGGCGAACGCGCCGTAGACGAAGTACTTCATGCCCGCTTCAGTGGAGCGTGTGCTGCTTTTAGAGAAGCCGGCCAGAACATATAGACTGATGCTGGCTGTCTCCAAAGCCACAAACAGCATCATCAGGTCGGCAGATGCGGCCATCAGGTTGAAGCCAATAGTCGCCGTCACAAGCAAAGCGAAAAACTCGTTCCGCTGCAAGCGCTTGACATCCACAGATACCAGGCTCACCGTAATCAGCGCAAACAAGAACATGACCCGGAATACCAGGGTCACCAGGTCGTTCCGGATCATACCCCCCCAGTAGAGGGATTCGTTCCACGGCAAATTTGGATCGGGCACGTTGTAGATCAACCAGATCCCAACCGTGATGAACAGCACAACCACGCCGGACCAGGCAGTCATCAGGCCAGTACGCCGGCCGTCAGCCGGTTTCAGTAAGCGATCGTAGAAGATAATCGCTACAAGCAAAATCAACAGGCTAAGCTCTGGCACAATGGCCAGAACGCTTTCGAGCGTAATCTGGGAACCCACCTATACACCTCCCAGCCAATGAACGAGATTGAGGGCTACCGACTGCACCGAGTCCAACACAGTTGTCATCTGGCCAACACTCTGCAGGCGCTCAACGACCGGGGCGACGCCGGATTCAACGATTGGCGCAATGATCATGGGAAATACACCGATAGCAATCAGACATGCACAGAAGCCCACCAGCGCCAGTTTATCAATGGCCAGCAGCGGACGCATGTCATGCCAGCGATCACCTTCGTAATCGCCAAAAAAGACTTTGCCTATAGCTCGCAGAATGTAAGCGGCGGTGATGATGATGCCCGAGGCTGTAATCAGCGCCAGGATTGGATAGTAGACACTGGGGTTGAGGCCCAGGAATGTGTCGCCGAGATTGAGGCTGCCCCCCTGCCACACACCAAGGAAGATGGGGAATTCGGCAACGAACCCGGAAAGGCCTGGCATGCCCATGGAAACCAAACCACCAATGGTGAAGGCCACAACGGTAAGGGGCAGTGCCTTGGCCATACCAGACAAGTCATCCATGTTGCGGGTATGTGCCCGGTCATAGATCATGCCCACAACGGAGAAGAAGAGGGCGGTCATGATGCCGTGGCTAACCATCTGAATGCCGGCTCCAGTAAAACCGGCCAGGTTCATGGTGGCAAAGCCCATGGACACCAACCCCATGTGGCTAACGCTGGAGTAGCCGATAAGGTATTTCATGTCGCGCTGGCGCATGGCAATCAGCGAGCCATAGACGACGTTAACTATCGTAAACAAGATAATGAAGGGCATCCAGTAGACGGTGCCTTCGGGCAGCATCTGGATACCAACCCGCATGGCAGCGTAAGCGCCCAACTTCATAAGCACGCCAGCGTGAATCATGGAAACAGCGGTCGGCGCGGCAACGTGACCGTCCGGGGACCAGTTATGGAATGGCCACAAGCCGGCAAGTACGCCAAAACCCAGGAATATTGGCAGAAATGTGACGAGCTGCAGGTCACGGGCAAAGTCTGTTTGGGACCAGACGCGGAGGTCGAAAGTGGGTTCGGCAAGCTGGAAATAGAGTACCAGGAACGGAACGAGGGCCACGAAGCTGCCGATGAGCAAGTACAAGGTCAGCTTCATCGAGGCGTACTCTCGGGTCTGTTTCCAACCCCAGATGACGATCATGATGTACATGGGCAGCACGGCCAGCTCGTAGAAGAAGAAAAGCAGGAAACCATCCACGGCCACGAAAACGCCATGTACACCGGCAACTAGGAGCATGAAGAAGGCATAGAACTCACGCGGCCGGTCGTCAATGCTCCAGGAGATAAGAACACCGCCTAACCCAACGATGGCATTCAACAGCAGCAGGGTCGCGCTCATGCCATCCACACCAACAATGTAGTTGATGCCGATACTGGGCACCCAGTTATGCTGCTCGACAAACATGAGGGTGTCTGCCCAGGCGGTACCGGGCCCCGGCCGGGAATTGTAATACGCAATGTAGACATAGGCCGACAACACCAGGCCCAGAATCATTGCCGCCAACCCCAACATACGGGCATTTTCACCACGTTCCTTAGGCAGCATCAAGATGATGGCCGCAAAGAAAATCGGTGACAAAGCAATGACAGAGAGATACGGAAAAGTCTCCATACAAGTTACCCTAACAACAGGTTGTTTAAGTTACCAAAAACAAACTGGCACTGCGACCATGGCCGCGCCCGCGTCCACCAGCGGAGAACGCGCGATGTAACAAGACAAGCGGTTAGCCAAAAATCTTAGTAACCGTATCGTTAATGATAGCCAGCAGCCACTGCGGCCACAGACCCAGGCTGAGCATAAGCGCCATCAACGGCCAAATCACCAGATGCTCCCGGAATGTCATATCCTTCAGATTCCGCCACTCCGGATTCAGCGTCCCATGCAGCGTGTTGCCGATACCCTTCAGGATGTAAGCGCCGGTCATCAGCAGACCAAGCATCGAAAGCCCAATCTGCAGCGTAAACAGATTCCAGGAGCCCCGCACAATCATGAACTCACCCACAAAACCATTCAGGCCGGGCAAACCCAGTGAAGCCATGCTGGTGAAGATGAGAATCGCCCCAAACATCGGCAGCACCGACCAGATGCCACCATAATTGCGCAGCTCTCGCGTGTGAGTGCGCTCATAGATCACGCCGACCAGGAAGAACATACCGGCCGCCGAAAGCCCATGATTAAACATCTGCAACACAGCGCCATTCGTCGCCATGATCGCATCACCAACCAGATTCGGATTTGACGCCCCCGTGGTCGCCTGCAAGCCATAAACATAGGCCGTCACGGCCAACCCCAGAATCACAAAGCCCATATGATTGATTGACGAGTAAGCAACCAAACGCTTGAAATCCCATTGGCCAAAGGCAGCATAACCTCCCATTACAATACTCAACATGCCCAACACCGCCAGAATACCGGCCGACGTATAGGCTTGTTCAGGAAATAACGGAATGACCAGCCGCAGAAAACCGTAAGCGCCCAGTTTTAGAAGCACACCAGCCAGAATCATCGACCCGGCCGTGGGGGCCTGCGTATGCGCGTCAGGCAACCAGGTATGGAATGGCCACACCGGAACCTTAATGGCAAAAGCAATCACAAACAAAACATAAGCAATCGGCTTCACCACTGCCGTCGTAAGCGCCGTGCCCGGCAAATCTGCGTTGGTCAGGTGTACCCACTTATCCATGAGCTGGACAATATCAAAGGTGCCAGAAGCCAGGCCAATCACCTGAATGGAGAGCAGCAGTCCCAGGCTACCAGCCATGGTATAAATGAAGAATTTGAACGAAGCGTACTCCCGATCCTTGCCCCCCCAAAGACGAATCAAGAAATACATCGGCACCAGGCCAATCTCCCAGAAGATGAAAAAGATCACCAGGTCCAGTGAAGCAAACAGTCCCAGCATGCCTGTTTCCAGACCCAGGAACAACGCCATGTAATCCTTGACCTTGTCCTCAATATTAAACGAGGCAAGAATCGCCAGCGGCGTCAGGATGACAGTCAGCAAAACCATCGTCAGGCTAATGCCATCCAGTCCAACATGATAACTGGAACCAATAGACGGGAACCAGGTCGCGACCGCTTCAAACTGCATCCCGGCATCAACCCGGTCATAGCTAAACCATAGAATCAGGCCCAAAACCAACGGCACAAGGCTGAACGTCAGCGCCAACCGCCGAATGGTGTCCTTGGCATCGCTGGGCAGCAGATAAATGACGATTGCTGTCAGCAAAGGCCAGAAAATCAGAATGGTCAGAATGTTTTCTTGCAAGGATTCCATCGGAACTCCAAGAGATTAGAATATGGTGCTGAACCAGTTAAGGATCCGGTTTGGCCAGTCGTAGTTAATTGCCAGAATCAGCAGCGCCAACAACGAAGCAATGCCCGTCGAAAACAGCGCGTACTCCTGAATCTTGCCAGTCTGGATAGTCCGGAACTCCTTGGCCATACTCAGCACACCGTCTTTCACCGCATCCACACCGCCACTAATCACAACCTCCTCAAAGCGTCGCACGTAATGGCCAAACCAGTAGGTACCGCGGGCGATCAGGTGCAGCGTGCCATCAATCAGACCCCGGTCAATCCATTCGCTGACAACCACTTCAGAGAAGAACACGGTCGGGCGGATGAAAACCACTTGATACAGCTCATCCCAGTACCATTTATTCTTCAGGAAGGTGTGCAGCGGGCCAAGCGGAGCTACGAGCGGATCTGCCTGTTTCTCTTCCAACGGCTTGCGGCCGTAAATCCAGTAGCCTACGAACAGACCAAGCAATGCCACGACAACAGAAGTTGCCAGGGGAACAATGTCAAACGGCAGCTTCTCCAGACCATGGGCCACATATTGCAACTGTTCCAACTCATGGAGCAGCTCTTCGACGGTCGCGCCAACAAAAAGGTGATAGTAGTTGGTGAAAATGTCCTTCGTGCCCAGGAAGTTGTCAGGAATGCCTAGCCAGCCAAAAGTGACGGCGAAGAAGGCAAGGGCCACCAGGGGCACCACCATGAAGCCGTTGCTTTCGTGCGCATGATCGGCCAGGGGCGTGCGTGGCTTGCCAAAGAAGGTCAACGAAATCTGGCGCATAGTATAGAAAGCGGTCAACAGGGCCGCAATCGCCAGGGTGACGAAGATAACCATCGCCAGCGCGTTGCCGTGGTTGCCCTGGTACCAGGCATCGGCCAGAATTTCATCCTTGGACCAGAACCCGGCCGTGATAAGCGGGAAGCCAGAAAGCGCCAAACCCCCTATCAGGAAAGTCCAGAAGGTGTACGGCATCTTCTTGCGCAGGCCACCCATGTTCATCATGTCCTGGGGATCGGTGTGATGATCATGGACATGCTCGGCCCCATGCTCCATGCCATGAATGATGGAGCCTGAACCAAGGAACAACAGGGCTTTGAAGAAAGCGTGGGTGATCAGATGGAAGGCCGCCGCCACGTAGGCGCCAATTCCCACAGCCGCAACCATGTAGCCTAGCTGCGAGATCGTGGAATAAGCCAGGACGCGCTTGACGTCATTCTGGGCGACCGCAATCGTGGCCGCCATTATCGCCGTAAACGCGCCAATCCCGCCGATGACCAGGCCTACCATGGCACTGGACTCGTTGGCCACGGCCACCAGGGGGAAAAGCCGGACCACCAGATAGACGCCAGCCGACACCATAGCCGCCGCATGAATGATGGCACTGACCGGCGTTGGGCCTTCCATCGCATCGGGCAGCCAGACGTGCAAGGGCCACTGGGCCGACTTCCCAACAGTCCCGGCAAAGAGCAGTATGGCCATGATGGCCAGCCAGCCGGGGGCGACCAACTCAAGTGCCCTTTCAAAACCCTCCACGGTAAAGGCTTCGCTAAAGGTTAGCGTGCCAAAGGCACGGTAGAAGAACACAATACCCAGCAGCATGAAGACGTCACCCACGCGGGTGGTCATGAAGGCCTTGATCGCCGCTTTGCGTGGCGGTGTAGCTTTTGGATCATCGTAGTTTCGGGCGTACCAGAAGCCAATCAGTAAGTAGGAGCACAGGCCCATGACTTCCCAGGCCATGAAGAGCAGCAGCAGATTGTCGGCGACGACGAGGGTGAGCATGGCCCCGCCAAACAAAGCCATGAAGGCAAAAAAGCGAGAGAACAGCGGCTCGACGCCATCATGATTGGGCGTACCTGGGACCGGATGGCTGCCCGCTCCAGCTCCCCAGCGATGATAGCCCACACTGTAGACGAAGATCATCGCCGTGGCGAAAGGCACCATGAACAGCATAGCCGCGGTGAAGGGATCGACGGCCACCCCCATTCGCAGCCAGTTGCTGAACTCACCGAATGGCAGCCAGGCAAAGGAGCTGGAAATGACCACGGGGTGTTCGGCTATCTCGTGGAAGCCGTCACGCAGCGCCTCCAGGAAGACGCTGATGGCAACAATCCAGCCGAAAGCTAGTGAGCTAAAAATGGCTATCCAGGCAATGATCCAGCTCAATGTCTTGCTGCGGTTTGAAAACAAGACAATCACAAAGAATGCCAGGAGCGGACCTACAGGAATCAGCCAGGTCAGTGTTGTTAGTAACTCTTCATTCATACAACTAGCCTTTTCCCTAGAGTTTGAGTGTGTCCAGGTCTTCGGCAATAACCGAGTCGCGGTTGCGGTAAACGGAGATAACCAAGGCGAGACCCACAGCCGCTTCAGCAGCGGCAACTGTCAGGACGAATACGGCCCAGGTCAGGCCAACTGAGCGATCTGGCCCAAGGTAGCGCCAGAAGGCCACGAGGTTTATGTTGACGGCGTTGAGCATCAACTCGACGGCCATGAGAATGGCAACGGCATTGCGACGGGCCAGGACGCCGTAGACGCCGATGCAGAAGAGCGCAGCGGCGACGATGAGATACCAGGATAGGGGTATTGAGGTCATTCTTCTTCCTTCTCCGGCCGGGCGATGAGAATTGAGCCAATGAGTGCCGCCAGCAGCAAGATCGAAGCCAGTTCAAAGGGAATGACGTAAAGATCCGGGCTGACCAGGGCCACACCCAGTTGGGTTACACTGGACTGTAGCACGTTGCCGCCCACGTCGGGCGCGCCGGCCGTGGCCTGGCGGAACCCCTCGTTGGCAAACAGGCTGAGATAAACAACCAGGATGATGCCAAACAGGACGACAGAGGCTACCAGCGCACCCTGCCACTGCGCGTTGAATGCCGATTCCGTGGTCTGCATCAGGCGGCGCGTCATCATAATAGCGAAGATGACCAGGATGGAGATGGCCCCGATGTATACCAGCAGTTGGGCGACCGCCAGGATGCCGGCATCAAGCAAGACGTACATGGCGGCCACGCCCAGGAAGGTAGCCATCATGGCCAGGGCCGCATGAAACAGGTTACGGTTGGTAACCACCACCCAGGCTGAGCCAAGAACAAACAGACTGACGATAATGAAGACGATTTGGAGTGCCATAAACGCTTCCCAATCTTAGTGTGCGGCCGAGGGCACCGGATGTGCTTCGGAGGCGTGTTCGTCGTGATGGGCATCCCCGGCCGGGGGGCTGCTCTCACCCTCTGCCTGCCGCCGCACCCGCGCCACCCGGCGCAGCACCTCCAACGTCACAAAGCCAATCAGCAAATTACTCACCAGATGGATGCCCGCCCGGTAGAACGTGTCCGCCCCGGCCGGGATCAACTTATCCACCACCGCCACCGTCAACACCAAAATCAACGACAACGGCACCAAAAACTTCCAGTTAAAGTTCAACATCTGGTCAATACGCACCCGCGGCAGCGTGCCCCGGATCCAGATAAACACAAAGTACACAGCAAACATCTTCACAAAGAAGACCACCAGCGCCAACAACCGGCCAATCGCCCAACTGCCGACCTCCAGATTCTCCAGGCCGAAGAAACGCCAACCACCCAGATAAACCGTGACAAAAAGGCCAGACATAAACAGCGTGCTGATGAACTCCGCCAGGAAGAACATGCCGAACTTCATGCCGCCATATTCCACATGGAAGCCAGCCACAATCTCCGACTCCGCCTCCAGCAAGTCAAACGGCGTACGACCCGTTTCCGCCAGGGCAGAGATAAAGAAGATCAGCGCCGAAAGCGGCACTACCAAAATAAACGGCACCGCCTGTGCCGCAACAATCTCCTGCATATACATGGAACGAGCCAACAAGATCGGCACAATCAGCGCCAGCACCATCGGCACTTCATAGCTCACCAACTGCGCCACCGACCGGAAAGCACCGAGCAGCGCGTACTTGTTGTTGGACCCCCAACCCGCCAGCAGCAGCGCCACCACCGACGTCGAGCTAACGGCCAGAATGTAGAAAAGCCCCACATTCAGGTCAACACCAATTACCCCGGGGGCAAACGGCATCACCGCCCACATCAGCAGCGCGGCAATTACCGTCAGCAGCGGTGCCAGGTTATAAGCCCAAAAATCCGCGCCGGACGGCATGATGTCTTCCTTCGTTAGCAGCTTCAAGACGTCAGCCACCGTCTGCAGCAAGCCATAACGACCACCTACCCGGTTCGGACCTACACGGTCCTGAATGCGGGCAATGACCTTGCGCTCCAGCCAGATGAGGAAGATAACAATGAGCAGACAGAAGGTCGAAACCACCACCACGCCGATCACGTCCAGGATCAACTCAATGGTGCCCGGACTCATCGACCCCGACCAGACCTCGCGCAGATAGTCGAATACAGTCAGCGTGATAAGGCTCTTCAGGAAATCGAAGATATTAAAACTCATAAATTAAGCTCCATGAGCGGGGAAGAGTGCGGCGGCACGACACCGCAATCCCAGGCTGTTGCTTTGTGCTAGAACCACTCTAGCGCCCCTTTGCGCCAGGCATACGCCAGGCCAACCGCCAGGATAACCACAAACAGCACCACTTCAAAAACAGCGAAGAGGGTCAGTTGATCATAGGCCGCGGCAATGGGGAATAGAAAGACGGCTTCAACGTCAAACACGACAAAAATGAGGGCGAAAATGTAATATTGTACCTTGAACTGAATCCAGGTATCCCCAACAGTTTCAATTCCGCATTCGTAGGTCGATTGTTTGAGAGGATTGGGTTTTCTTGGGCCGAGAAAATGATTCAGGATAACTGGCATTGCCGGGAAAATTGGGGAAAGCACCAGGAAAATGCCAATGAATTGCCAATCGGTCAACACGCCAAAAATCCTCCTCAGGGCGATTGTGAAATCTGTCGCATTTATAACACATGCCTGGAACAACGGCAACGAGCTGGACAACGGGATTCTAACAGAAACCGGCCGGGGGGCAACCACACTTTACCCCCCCGGCCGGGTGTCCCACCCCCCTTACCATCCTCTATCACTCGAGTAACCGGCCCTAAAACCAGTCGCAAACGAAATTACATAATCACAATCAATCTGCCACAGAGACGCTTCACACCGCCTGAGCCTATCCCTATCCACAGCAGACCCACGCAGCAAATCCCGCAATTTCGGCAGCGATAATTGGCTACAACAGCTCAATCACCGTCGCCTCGCCCTGGCCCACGCCCACACACAACGTCGCCAGCCCATAGCGCATCGCTTCGCCAGCCGCCTTGCGCCGCTGCATCGCATACAGCAGCGTGGTTAGAATGCGCGCCCCGGAACAGCCCAGCGGATGCCCCAAAGCAATCGCCCCGCCATTCACATTGGTGATGGCCGGGTCCAGGCCCAACTCACGCATCACCGCCAGCGATTGCACCGCAAACGCTTCGTTCAATTCAATCAGGTCAATATCCGCCAGCGTCATCCCCAGCCGCTGCAGCAGCTTACGCGTCGCCGGCACCGGCCCCAGCCCCATCGTGCGCGGGTCCACCCCGGCCGCGGCCGATCCCAACCAACGCGCCAGTGGCCGCAAGCCCATTGCCTGCGCCTTCTCCGCCGGCATCAACACCAGCGCCGCCGCCCCATCATTCAGGCCGCTGGCATTGCCCGCCGTCACCGTCCCCCCCTTGCGGAAGGCCGGGCGCAGCTTGGCCAACACCGCCATGCTAGTCTCCAATTCATACCGCTCCCCCTGCTTCACAATCCGCGGATGCTCGTCCGTGTCCACCAGAATAGGCGCCCCCTTGCGCTGCGCGATGGGCACCGGCACGATCTCCGCCCGGAAATGGCCGTCGTTGATGGCCGCGCACGCCCGCCGCTGGCTCTCCAGGGCAAAAGCATCCTGGGCTTCCCGCGTAATCTCGCCCCCGGCAATCTGCCCCGCGCAGCTCTGCTCATAGATGTTCTCAGCCGTCTCGCCCATCGCCTCCAGGGGGAACAGCGCTTCCATCGCCGGGTTGGGATAGCGCCAGCCCAGCGTCGTGTCGTAGCCGGTCGTATTGCCGGGCGGTCCCCAGGCCCGCGAATTCTTAGGGAAGGAGTAGGGCGCGCGGGTCATGCTCTCCACGCCGCCGGCCACAAAAATATCCCCTTCGCCCACGGCAATGGCCCGCGCCGCCTGGTTCACGGCATTCAACCCGCTGGCGCACAACCGGTTAAAGGTCACCGCAGCCACGTGATGTGGCAGGCCCGCCAGCAGAGTGGCCATGCGGGCCACGTTGCGGTTGTCCTCCCCGGCCTGGTTGGCGCAGCCCATGTACACTTCTTCAATCCCGGCCGGGTCCACCCCCGCCCGCTGCACCGCCTCCTTAATCACCAGCGCCGCCAAATCATCCGGCCGGACATCGGCCAGCGCCCCGCCCAAACGCCCAATCGGCGTTCTCACCGCACTCACAATCACAACTTCGCGCATCTGTCACCTCTCCCGGCCGGGGAGCCGCCCAGTCCATTAACCCGGCAGCCTCCCAGCCCAAATCTCAACGATCAATTCACGTCAACGCTCCCCCAACACATCTTCCACCGCCCGCTTAATAACACCCTCCGCCACCAACCGTCGCACCGCTTCCATGTGCGGGGCCAGCACCGTGTCTTCCGTCAGGAAAGGCACCTGCTGCCGGACCAGATCGTAAGCCACCGCCGTGCCCTGCCCCAGCCTTACCGCCCCCACCTGCTGCCGCCGGAAATCAATCCCCTGCGCCGCCGCCAGCAGCTCAATCGCCACAATCATCTCCACGTGCTCCAAAATCTGCGCCGCCTGGCGCACCGCCGCCGCCCCCATACTCACGTGATCCTCAGTGTTGGCACTGGTAGGAATCGAATCCGCGCTGGCCGGATGCGCCAGCACCTTATTCTCCGAAGCCAGCGCCGCCGCCGTGTATTGGGCCATCATCAGCCCACTCTCCAGCCCGCCATGCTGCGTCAGGAACATGGGCAGCACATGCCCATTGCTCTCCGCATCCATCAACCGCGCCGTCCGCCGCTCACTCACGTTGCCCAACTCCGTCAGCGCCAGCTTCATATAATCCATAGCAATGGCAATCGGCTCACCATGAAAATTGCCGGCCGAGATCACATCCACCGCGCCGGTCACCTCATCCACGAAGATGAGCGGGTTATCATTGGCCGAATTCAGCTCGATGTTGATCACCCACTGGGCATAGGCGATGGCATCGCGCACCGCCCCATGGATCTGGGGCACGCAGCGCAGCGTATAGGCGTCCTGCACATTGTTGGAATCCCGGCCGCGTAAAAACTCGCTGCCATCCAAAAGCCGGCGCAAGAACGTGGCACAATCAATCTGGCGCGGGTGCGGCCGCGCGGCATGCACCCGGGCATCATAAGCCCGGCCGGTGCCGTTCAACGCTTCCAGCGACAGCGCCGCCGTCGCATCCGCCGTCAGGGCCAGGTTGATGCCCCGGCGCACCAGCAGCGCGCCATAGCCCACCATCATCGTCGTGCCGTTCACCAGCGCCAACCCCTCTTTGGCTTGCAGCTCCAGCGGCGCCAACCCGGCCGCGTGCATCGCCGCCCCGCCACGCATCCTCTGCCCCTGGTAAACCGCCTCCCCCTCGCCAATCAGCACCAGGGTCAGGTGCGCCAGCGGGGCCAGGTCGCCGCTGGCCCCCAGCGACCCCTGCGCGGGCACGCAGGGGTGCACCCCGGCATTGAGAACATCCACCAGCCGCTGCACCACCACCGGCCGGACGCCGGAAAAGCCCATGGCCAGGGTATTTGCCCGCACCACCAGCATCGCCCGCACCACCGCCTCCGGCAGCTCCGGCCCCACCCCAACGGCATGGCTGCGTACCAGGTTCTGCTGCAACTGCCGCACCTGGTCAGGCGGGATAATCTTGTCCTTGAAATGGCCAAAACCAGTCGTAATGCCGTAGGCCACTTCGCCGCGGGCCACCAACGCCTCCACCGCCGCCCGGGTACGCTCCAGGCGGGGCACAACCGCCTCATCCAACTGCACCGGCCGGCCGCCGGCCACGGCCACCACGTCATCTATCTTTAGCTCAGTTCCCGAGATCATCAGTGGAATCGTCATGCGCCAATTATACGTGCATTGGCGCCGGTTGCGTAACCGTCCGCCAGCAATTCTCAATTTAGGCATCACCCGCAGGGCCGCACCCCAAGCCCCGGCCGGGGCAAAACAAACACCCCACCCATGGTTGGGGGCGGGACAGGCGGGGTAGGTGTTGGCCATTCACCAACAACTCCTCGCCCGCCTGTCTCGCCCGCAAATGCCCCGGCCGGGCCGCCCCAGGCGAATGGTAGGGGCGGGACAGGCGGGGTAGGTGTTGGCCATTCACCAACAACTCCTCGCCCGCCTGTCTCGCCCGCAAATGCCCCGGCCGCCCCAGGCGAATGGTAGGGGCGGGACAGGCGGGGTAGGTGTTGGCCATTCACCAACAACTCCTCGCCCGCCTGTCTCGCCCGCAAATGCCGGCGGCACCGGGCGAGACGACGCGGAGAAGACGCCGTCTGTTCCAGCTACCGGTCACCCGCGTCGTCCCGCCCCTACCATTCTGTCTCTCCCGCCCTCCGCACCGCCCCTACCGTTCCGTCTTTCCAGACGTTGCATGGAAAACATGCAATTCCCTACGCTTGCACCTGCGGCCAGCTTATGATAGCATTCCGGTTGCTATGGCGGGTGTAGTGTAGTGGTTAACACGTCTGGTTGTGGCCCAGAAGATCGTGGGTTCGAGTCCCACCACTCGCCCTTTTTATTTGCGCCCGTAGCTCAATGGATAGAGTAGCTGGCTTCGAACCAGTTGGTTGGGAGTTCGAGTCTCTCCGGGCGTACTCCTTATTTTCATGATCCCCCTCCACTATCAGGAAAACCAGTTGCTTATGGATGGCGTGCCGGTGGCCGAATTAGCGGCTGCCTTTGGCACGCCGCTGTACGTTTACAGCGAAGCGCTGCTCGTGGCCCAAGCGCGGGCGTTTATAGCCGCCCTGCCCCCCGGCCGGGATCATCTCATCTGTTTCGCGGTCAAAGCCAATGGCAACCCCCACCTCCTGCGCCGCCTCTTCCAGGCCGGCCTGGGAGCCGACGTCACCAGCGGTGGCGAATACTTCCTGGCCCGCCACGCCGGCTGCCCACCGCAGCGCATCATCTACTCTGGCGTCGGCAAGACCGGCCCAGAAATCGAAGCCGCCCTGGCCGGTGGGCTGCGCGCCCTACACGTTGAATCCGCCCAGGAACTGGCGGTCATCGCCACCATCGCCACCGCCCGCCAGCAGGTGGTGCCCATTGGCGTGCGCGTCAATCCCGATGTCGCCGCCGAGACGCACCCCCACATCAGCACCGGCCGGGGCCACCACAAATTTGGCGTCAATCCCAGCCTGGCCCGCGAACTGCTGCACCAGGTCCAGCAGCACCCCTGGCTGGCTCCCGCCGGCCTGGCCACCCACATCGGCTCGCAAATCACCGACCTGGCCCCCTTTGCCGCTGCCGCCAGCACCCTGGTACAGTTGGCCACCGCCCTGGCCGCCGAGGGCATTCACCTGCGCTATCTGGACGTGGGCGGCGGGCTTGGGATTGACTATACGAACGAGACCCCTGCCCCCTCCCCGGCCGGGTGGCTGCAAACCGTTGCCACCCCCATCACCACCGCCGGCTACAGCCTGGTGGTCGAACCCGGCCGGGCCATTGTCGCCCCGGCCGGGGTGCTGCTAACCCAGGTTGTCTACACGAAACAGCAGGCGGAAAAGCAGTTCGTCATCGTCGATGCCGGCATGAATGACCTCCTCCGCCCTACCCTCTACCAGGCCCACCACCCCATCTGGCCCGCCCGCCAGGCAGATGACCACCCCCTGACCACCGTGGACGTCGTTGGCCCGGTCTGTGAAACGGGTGACTTCCTGGCCCAAAACCGGCAGTTGCCCCTCCCCCGGCCGGGGGACCTCCTGGCCATCCTGCACACCGGGGCCTACGGCTTCGCCATGAGCTCCAACTACAACGGCCGCCTCCGGCCGGCTGAGGTCCTGGTCAGCGGCCAACGTTACCAGCTCATTCGCCAGCGCCAGACTCTGGCCCACCTCCTGGATGGCACGTAGCCAGCCGGCCAACAAACCAACCCGCTCACCCATGCAGCACGCAAGCAGGCAATACCAGGCACGATGAAACTCCTCCTCTACAATCCCCCCAGTTCCGCCCAACGCAAACCCGTCCTGCCCATGTCCCTGCTCGCCCTGGGCGCCGTCCTGGAAGGCCAGCACAACTACCAGATCATCGACGGCAACCTGGCTGCCGATCCCCTGGCCGCGCTCGACCAGGCCATTCAGCAAACCGGGGCCGGCGTATTAGGTGTCACCGTCATGCCTGGGCCACAGTTGCACAACGCCGTCCCTGTCTGCAAAGCGCTCAAGGCCCGCCATCCGCAGTTGACCATCGTCTGGGGCGGCTACTTCCCCAGCCAGCATTACGATGTCTGCCTGCGCGCCGAATACGTCGATTACGTCGTCCTCAGCCACGGCGAATACGTCTTCAAGGGGCTGCTAGATGCCCTGGCCAGCGGCAGCGACCCCACGCCGCTGCCCGGCCTGGCCTACCGCCACCCCGTCAGCGGCGAGATCGCCGCCAATCCCCAGGCCCCCATCCCCCACCCCGACCGCCTGCCCGATTTCCCTTACCAGCGCGTAGACGTGCCCCGCTACATCCGGCCCACCTTCATGGGCAGCCGCACCCTGCCCCATCACTCCAGCTACGGCTGTCCCTTTTTCTGCAACTTCTGCGCCGTGGTCAACCTGGTCAACGGCCGCTGGCTGGCCCAATCGGCCACGCGCACGGCCAACACCACCCGCCACCTGGTGCAAACCTGGGGCGTGAACGCCGTAGAGTTCTATGACAACAACTTCTTCACCCACGAAGCCCGCGTGGCCGATTTTGCCGAACAGATTATGGACCTGGGCATTGGCTGGTGGGGCGAGGCGCGTATCGACACCATGCTCAAATACAGCGACCACACCTGGGCCTTGCTGCGCGACAGCGGCCTGCGCATGGTCTTTCTGGGGGCCGAATCCGGCTCCGACGAGACGCTGAAGCGGATGAACAAGGGCGGCCAGGCCTCGGCCGCCAAAACGCTGGAAATCGCCGCCAGGATGGCGGCCCACAACATCGTGCCGGAAATGTCCTTTGTCGTTGGCAACCCGCCCGACCCGGAAGCCGACGCACACCAGACGATGGCCTTCATTCGCCAGGTGAAGCGGGTCAACCCGCGCACCGAAGTCATTCTCTACCTCTACACCCCCGTCCCCCTCTCCGGCGAGCTGTATGAGCAGGCCAAAGCCAACGGCTTCCACTTCCCGGAGACGCTGGAGGGCTGGATCAGCGACGAGTGGCAGGAGTTTTCGCAGCGGCGCAGCCAGACCATGCCCTGGATTCATGACCCGCTGCGGCGGCAGATGCACAACTTCGAGCGGGTGCTCAACGCCTACTACCCCACCGCCACCGACGTCCGCCTGAACGGCCTGCGGCGGGCCGTGCTGCGCGCCGCCAGCGCCTGGCGCTACCACGGGCGCATCTACAGCTACCCGTTGGAGCTGTCGCTCTTGCACCGGCTCATGCACTACCAGCGCCCGGAAACGAGCGGTTTCTAGCCGGCATGCGCCGCACAGACACGCCACCATGCCCCCCTTCACCTTCGCCTGCCCGCAATGCCACGCCCTGCTGGACACCAGCACGCCCAACTTGTGGCGCTGCCCGGCCGGGCACGGACCCTACCCCCTGGAGGATGGCATCTGGCGCTGCCTCACCCCCGCCCAAAGCAGCTACTACGCCCAATTCGTGCAGGAATACGAGACCGTGCGCCGCGCCGAAGGCTGGGGCAGCCCCAGCGCCGCCTACTACCGCGCCCTGCCCTACCCCGGCCGGGACGACCCCCACGCCGCCATCTGGCACATCCGCGCCCGCAGCTACCAAACCTTGCAGCGCCGCCTCCTGGCCGGCCGGCCACCCCAGCGCATCCTGGACCTGGGTGCGGGCAACGGCTGGCTCAGCCATCGCCTGGCCCAGGCCGGCCACCACCTCCTGGCCATCGACCTCCTGGTCAATCCCGTAGATGGGCTGGGCGCGCACCATCACTATCCACCACCCCCCTTCCTGCCCATCCAGGCCAGTTTCAACCAACTGCCCCTGGCCGCCGGCCAGGCCGACCTCGTCATCTACAACGGCTCCATCCATTACGCCACCGACTATGAGCAGACGCTGCGCGAGGCGCGGCGCCTCCTCGCCCCGGCCGGGACCATCGTCATCATGGACTCCCCTTGCTACAGCCAGCCAAGCAGCGGCGCACAAATGGTGCGTGAACGGCAGGCGCGCTTCCAGCAGGCGTTCGGCTTCGCCGCCAACGCCCTGCCCAACGAGAATTTCCTGACCCCCGGCCGGGTAGCCACCCTGGCCGCCGAGCTAGGCCTCACCTGGCGCATCTACAAACCCTTCTACGGCTGGCGCTGGGCGCTGCGCCCCTGGCTGGCCCGCCTGGCCGGCCACCGCCAACCGGCCCAATTCTACCTGCTGGCCGCCAGGGCCAACCCATGAAACACCTCACCCGCCTGCTGCTCTGGCTGCGCTTTCACTTGTTCCAGCGCCACCGCTTCAACCGCCTGGTGCTGGAACACGTCGCCGGACGGCCGCTGCTGGTGCTGCCCCAGGTCTTCAACCCCACCCTCTTTCTCACCAGCGAATTCATGGTGCAGGCACTTAACGAGCAGCTGATCCCGGCCGGGACCAGCCTGCTAGATATGGGCACCGGCAGCGGCATCGGCGCCATTTTTGCCGCCCAATGGGCCGGCCAGGTGGCCGCCGTCGATGTCAACCCGGCCGCCGTGCGCTGTGCCCGCATCAACGTGCTGCTCAACCAGCTTGAAGATAAAATCACCGTCTATGAAGGTGACCTCTTCACCCCGCTGGCCGGCCAGCGCTTCGACGTGATCCTGTTCAACCCACCCTATTACCGCGGCACCCCCACCAGCCCGCTAGACCACGCCTTCCGCGCCACCGACGTGGTAGAGCGTTTCGCCGCCGCCGCCGCCGATTATCTGGCCCCGGCCGGGCACATCCTGCTCCTGCTCGCCAATACCGGCGACGAAACCGCCTTCCTGCAAACCTTCCGCCACCACGGCTACACCGCCCACCCCCTCGCCCATCGCCACCTGCCCGGCGAGCGCATCACCCTGTGGCAAATGCAGCCAGATTCATGATTCACGCCGTCCGCTGCCGCCGCCGTCCATAATCACGAACCACGAACAACTTCTCACCCAATCACCCATTCACCCATTCACCCATGCTCCCATGCTCCTCCTCCTCGCCCTAGACGGCGCCACCTTCGACCTCCTCACCCCCTGGATGGCCGCCGGCTACCTGCCCACCCTGGCCCGCCTGGTGGCTGAAGGCACGGCTGGCGAACTGGCTTCCACCCTGCCGCCGGTCACCGCCCCGGCCTGGGCCAGCTTCATGACCGGCATGCACCCGGCCGGGCACGGCCTGTACGATTTTTTCCACCACCCGGCCGGGCAGCCCCAAAATATCCAAATGGTCCACAGCGGCCACATCCGCGCCCCTCTCTTCTGGGACTACCTCTCCGCCGCCGGCCGGACCGTGGGCATCCTCAACGTGCCTGTAACCCACCCGCCCCGGCCGGTCAACGGCTACCTCATCCCCGGCCTGCTCAGCCCCGACCAGGGGGCCACCTGCTACCCGGCCGGGGTCTGGCAGCCCTACGCCAGCGAACTCGGTCCCTATCGCCTCACCCCGGCAGCTCTCTACCGGCCGGGGCAAGAAGCCGCCTTCATCGCCGACCTGCACGCCCTCACGCGCACCCAATTTGCCTACGCCCGGCGGCTGCTGCACGACCGGCCGGTCGATTTCTTCATGCTGCACATCCTGGCCACCGACATCGCCCAGCACAAACTATGGCGGCACATGGACCCCGCCCATCCCTGGCACGATCCCGCCCAGGCGGCCCGCTTCGGCCCGGCCATCCGCGAGCTGTTCCAGCAGATAGACCGCGCCCTGGCCGACCTGCTGGCCAGCCTGCCGCCCGGCAGCACCACCCTGGTCATGAGCGACCACGGCTTTGGCCCGCAGCAGCAAACGGCCAACCTGAACATCCTCTTCCTGGCCAGCGGGCTGCTGCGCCTGAAACCCGGCCGGGGCACCACCCTACGCCGCGCCGCCGCCCGCCACCCTCTCACCACCCGCCTCGGCCAGCGCCTCTGGCAGCGCGAAAAACTGCTCGATTTTGCCGACGTAGACTGGCCAAACAGCCGCGCCTACGCCCTGGGGCACATGGGCCAGGTCTACCTCACGCCCCCCGGCCGGGCCAACCCCCAGGCCACCCTGGCCGCCATCACCACCGCCTTGCACAGCTTGCGCCAGCCCGGCACTGGCCAACCCCTGGCCGTCACCATCCTGCCCGCTTCCGCCGCCGGCCCTGGCCCCTACCAAAGCCACGGCCCCGACCTGCACCTCATCCTGGATGGCTACCGCACCGTGGCCTACCCCATGTTTGCCGCCGACGGCCGCATTCTCACCGCCCAGCGGCTGGGGGATTCCGGCCACCACCGGGCCAACGGCATCTTCATCGCCCATGGGCCGGGCATCCGGCCGGGGCACAAACTGGCCGGCGCACGCCTGGTGGACCTGGCCCCCACCATCCTGCACCTGCTGGGCGTGCCCATCCCCACCGGCCTGGATGGCCACCTGCTCAGCGGCGCGCTGCTAGACCCCCGGCCGGGGCCAACCCAACCCCCACTCCCCCCGCCCACCGATCCCGCCACCACCCTCCCCGCCAGCGAACAAGCCGAAATCGCCGCCCGCCTCCAGGCCCTCGGCTACATGGAAGGCTAAAGCAGGCCAACATGCTAACGTTGCCACGCAAACACCGCCGCCGGCTGCAGCTTGTTGTCGCCAACTCGCTGAATCAGATTCTGCTGATTCTGTTCAGCCCGCTGCTCTCTTTTCTGGTCATTCGCTTATCCGGGGCCGAATTGTGGGGCAGCTTCGTCAACGTCATGATCGGCGTGCAGTTGGGGGCCAGCGTGGTCAGTTGGGGTAACAAGGAGTATCTGCTGCGCGAATTCAGCCGCACCCCGGCCGGGATTGCCCGCGAATGGCAAGCCAGCGCCACCTCTCGGCTGCCGCTGCTGGTCGGGTTGGGGCTGCTGCTGGCCCTGCTCTACCCGGCCGGGCTGCTCCCCTGGCTGCTGTTATGGGCCGTGGGCCTATTCCTCAGCCAATCCCACGACGTGCTTGTCGTCTACAAAAAAGAGTTCCTGCTGGCCGCCGCCCTGGAACTGGGCAGCATCCTGCTAATCCTGGCCGCCGTGCTGGGGCAGCGGGCCAGCCTGCAGCTCCCCCCCCTGGTCATCGCCTTCAGCCTGGCCAACCTGCTCAAGGGGGTGGCCTACACCCTCTATTACCGGCACACCACCGGCCTGTTCGCCCCGGCCGGGTGGCTCGCCAATCTGCGCCAGAACTTCCGGCCCGCCTACTTCAGCCTGGCTTTCCCTTTCTTTCTGCTCGGCTTCAGCGGCATGCTCAACTCACGCATCGACCTCTACGCCGTCAACATCTTCCTCACCCCCACCGACGTTGCCCACTACCAGGTCTTCACCAACTTCATGCTCTACATCCAGGCCGCGGCCGGCTTCATCCTGCTGCCCTTCGTCAAGACCATCTACCGCCTGGAGACAGACGCCATCCAAAAAATCTGCCGCCGCCTCTTTCTACTGGGACTGTTCATCATCGGTCCGGCTCTGGCCCTCGTCTACCTGCTCATCACCCACCTCTACCGCTTCACGCTGCCGCCCGCCTTCTACTTCTGGGGCGCGCTCTACGTGCTGCCCCTCTACTACTTCCTACCCATCATCTACACCCTGTACAAAGCCGAGCAGCAGGCACTGGTCATTCGGGTCAATCTACTGGGCATTGGCCTGAATTTCGTTTTGGACTTACTATTGCTGCCACGTATCGGCCCGGCCGGGGCCATCATCGCCGCCGCCCTGGTCAAATGGCTCATCTTCATCATCTACCTGCGCACATTCCAACGCCTGGCCCGGCGCACCGCCTGACCCGCCCTCATGTACCGCTGCCCAGAATGCCACCAGCCGCTCAACGCCAGCCTGGCCTGCCCCCAGGGGCACCAATTCGCCATGGAGGATGGCCTGCTGGTGCTGCTCCGGCCCGATTTTCGCCGCCAATTGGAGGCTTTCCTGGCCAGATTCGCCGCTCTGCGTCAGTCCGAGGGGCGGCGCATCCTGGACCCGGCCGTGTACCCCACCCTGCCCTACAACCCGGCCCTGCAAAGCAACCCGGAGTGGCGTCTACGCCGCTACGATGCTGAGCTAATCCTGGGGCAGCTGACCGGCCGGTCGCCGCTGCGCATTCTGGACCTGGGCGCATGGAATGGCTGGCTAAGCCATTTACTGGCCGCCGCCGGCCACCAGGTCACCGCCGTCGACTACTTCAGCGACGCATACGACGGGCTGCGCGCCCGCCGCCACTACCCGGCCGGGATCACCTGGCACACCATCCAACTCGACCTGCGCGACCTGACCCCACTGGCCGAGCCGTTCGACCTGGTCATTGTCAACCGCTGCCTGCAATTCTTCATCGACCCGCCCGCCTACCTGGCCGAGGTACAAAAGGTGGTCGCCCACCCCGGCCGGGTGCTCTACACCGGTCTCAGCTTCTTCCGCGACCCCCGCGCCAAAGCGCGCAGCGTGGCCGCCTTCCACCAACACCTGGCCCAACACGACCTGGTCAACTTCAAGCCCATGAAAGGCTATCTCGACTTCCACGACAAAGCCCGGCTCACCGCCGCCGGCGTCCGCCTCCATCCCTACCCCCAGCTCCGCCGCGCCAACCTCAAATCCTACCTCCTCCCCACCGCCCCCCGCTACTACTACGGAATCCAGGCGGTCTAAAATGCCCCGCCCCACGCGCCGCCCCCTTCTCCTCCTCCTTCTCCTCCTGGGCGCCACCCTACTGGCCCGGCTGTGGCTCATCCGCCAGGGCAGCTTCGACGGGCTGTATGGCCAGGACCCCTACGCCTACCACAACTACGCCGTCGGGCCGCTGCGCGACAGTTTGCTGGCCCTGGCCCCGCCGCCCCCCTTCCACTGGCCACCGGGCTACCCCTACCTCGTCGCCCTGGCCTCCTTCCTGGTTGGTGTCACCCCCCCGGCCGGGCAGCTCGTCAGCCTCCTGGCCAGCCTGCTCATCCCCCTCTTCACCTACGGCCTGGCCTGGGAAGTGTGGGGCCGCCCCCGCCAGGATAGCTGGACCCCCCTGCTGGCCGCCCTGCTGGTAGCCGCCAACGGCCAGTTCTGGCAGTCCAGCATCGTCGTCATGAGCGACCTGCCCGCCCTGGCCGCCGCCAGCCTGGGTATGTGGTCCCTGGCCCGCTACGGCCGGCAAAATGCCCCGGCCGGTTGGCTATGGCTGGCCGCCGGCGCGCTTGCCTACGCCATTCTCACCCGCTGGGCCTACGCCCTGGTCGCCATCCCGGCCACAATTTATGCCCTGGGGCTGCTGTGGCAGCGCCCCCGGCGGCAGGCGCTCGGCCACGCCCTGGGCGCGGCGCTGTGCGCCTTGCTGCCCCTGCTGCCCATCCTGCCCGCCGTCTTTCGCTTTGTGCTGGACCCGGCCGGGGCGGGCAGCACCTACATCGTCGACCTCCAGGTCTACCGCTGGAACCCGCTCAACGCCCTGCGCCGCAGCTTCATCACCGCCGACGGCCTGCTGCAATACCGCTGGCCCAACGGCCTCTACTACACCGCCGCCGTTGCCCACCGCTACTACTTCACCCCCCTGCTGGCCCTGCTGCTGCTGCCCGGCCTGGTGCAGCTCATCCGCCGGCGCACAGCGGCCATCGTCTGGCTCATCCTGGCCTGGGCCGGCATCATGCTGCTCTTCCTGGTGGGGGCCGCCTGGCAAAACTTCCGCTTCACCCTGGCCTACCTGCCCCCCATGGCCATCATCGCCGCCGTGGGCGGTACCAGCCTGGCCGGCTGGCTGGCCGGCCGGCGGCGCGCCCTGGCCCTGGCCCCGGCCGGGGTCATCACCCTCGGCCTGCTGTGGATGGCCTACGGCGGCTGGTCCCTCAGCCGCAGCTTCGTCGAGCGCAAGCAGGCCGACCTGGCCCTCATCGCCTGGGTAGATGCGCAAACAGACCCAGACGCCCGCCTGCTGGCCTTTGGCCAGACGCTGGCCTTGCAGCAATACGGCCAGCGGGAGACGGTGGAACTCTTCTACCTGACGCCAGATGACCTGGCCCGCTACCTGGCCGATGGCCGTCCCCATTATCTGCTGCTCGATGTAGACAACGTCACCCGCCAATGGGCCGGGCGCGCCCCCGGCGACAACTACGCCTGGCTGCGCGATGGCCCCGGGCTGCGGTTCCTGGGCCAGCAAGGGGCCTTCACCCTCTTCGCCGTCAACGCGCCCCAGGTCCGCCCATCGCACCCTTTTAGCGCTCGCGCCCGCTCCCCGGCCGGGGCAAAGCCAGCGCCAACCCCAGCAGCGCCCAAAAAAGCCAGTACACCGCCCAAAACTCAAAGAAATAGTCCAGCACGCCATGCAGGCCAACGGCCAGCAAACTGGCCGCCAGGGCCGCCGCCCACAGCGGCTGCCGGCCAGCAGCCAGATAGAGCACCCGGCCGGCAGCCACCACCAGCCAGGCAAAGGCCGCCAACCCCAGCAGCCCCAGGTCAGCCAGCAGTTCCAAATAGAGGTTATTGGCATGTGTGCGCCGGTCCCAGTTGGCCAGCCCCAGGTATGGGCCAAAACGCAGCCGGAAGGTGTGGGGACCGCCCCCCAGCAGCGGCCGCTGCCACCACATCCGGCCAGCGGCCAGCCACAACTCGCGCCGGGTAGGGATTTCCGGGGCGGACGCGGCCTGCTCGTACTGGCTGCGCGGTGTTGTGGGGGGCAGGGGTGGGGTCACCCGGCCGGGGCGCACCACCACCCGCGTCTCCGCCTCAGCCACACCGCGGCTGTAAAAGGCAAACTGCGCCTGGCGCATCCCCCAGGCCAACCGGTATTGGCCCGGCGGCAGGTCAGCCATCACCGTGGCGCTGAAGATGGCCGTTTCGCCAGGGCGCACGTCGCGCGGCAGGGCCGCGCTGCCGGGTGGCAGTTGGTAAACCTGCTGGCCATCCTGGCTAAGCCAGCGGTAGCCCAGCACAATGGGGTAAGCCGCCCTGCTGTCCCAGGCCGCCCGGCCGGTGTTGGTCACGGGTACAGCCAGCGTGAGCTGTTCACCGGCGGCCAGTGTTAGCCCGGCCGGGGCGTCATACTGCGCCCCATACCAGTTCAGGTCGTTCTCGGTGGCCAGCCGCTGCCGGAAGCTGTCGCTGGCCACCAACGACCAGAGCAGCAGGCCACTTAGCCACAACAGGGTCACCCCGGCCGGGCGGCGCAGCGGGCGCAGGCGCGGCCAGACCCAGCCAGCCAGCAGCAGCCCAACCAGCAGCAGCGCCAGGGTGATGAAGCTGGCCCGGGTGAGGGTGAGGACAGTCGTCAGGGTCAAGAGGAGAGCCACGGCCAGGGCCGCCGCCCGGCCGGGACGGGTAGCAGCGATAGTCGCCAGCAAGAGTGCCAGCGGGATGGCCATCTCCCAATACATGGCGGCAATCGTGGCATATTGGAAGGAAGCGCTAACCCGCAGTACGTTGCCCACAAAGGTCGGGCTGGCCTTGAACTGGGCCAGCAGCGGGGCCACAAGCGGCACGCCGGCCCACTCGGCCAACCCCAGCAGGGCACTAAGCCCGGCCCCCAGGAGAATGGCCCACAACAGCCCCCGCCGCCGCCGCTCGTCCCCGTCCTCGGCCGCGGCGTAGACCAGCAGCAGGGGCAGCAGACCGCTGGCCAGGCGCAGGGCGGATTTGAGCGCCGTCGGCCGGAAGGCGGGCGCCAGCAGGGCCGATAACAAGGCCACCAGCAGAAACGCCCCGGCCGGGAGCAGCAGCGTGCGCGACGGCCGGCCCACCCCACCCCGCCAGGCCGCCACCAGCCAGACCAGCCCCACAACCCCCAGCAGCAGTTCCAGGTTGGTAAACTGGAACCAGGGCAGCCGCACCAGCGGCCCCACCAGCTCAAACGGCAGGGCGAAGAGCAGCAGGCAGGTTAGCCAGTAGAGAAGCGGCGGGGAGCTGGTGGCGGGGAGCTGGTCGTTCACATTTCACCCTGGGTGGCGGCTTATTGCCCACTGATTATACTCGCATGAGCGTTCCTTGCCCGGCCGGGGCAATTGGCGTATCTTCCCCTGGCTCTGGCCCATTTGCCCGCGTCCAATGAAACCTATGCGCCATCTCCACCTCCCCCTGCTCCTCTGCCTGCTGCTGCTGGCGGTCGCCTGCCAGGCCGCCCCACCGGCCACGCCCACCCCGGCCGGGACCACCATCCCTCAGGCCAGCCCCACACCTCAGCCAACGGCTTCCACCACCCCCCGGCCGGGCACAGCCACCCCCAGCCCCACCCCCGCCGCCAGCCCCACTCCCTTCCAGCCACCCGACCTGCGCTACCTGGCCCAGGCATTGGACGCGCAGCTAGACGAATTCGACAGCACCACCAACGGCATCAGCAGCTACACCGTCATCGACCTGACCAGCGGCCAGCGCATTGAACGCAACGCCGACCTGGCCGTGGCCGGGGCCAGCATGCTCAAAATTCCCATCCTGCTCGACACCTACCGCGTGCTCGACGGCCCACCCGACCGGGCCACCACGCGCATCATCACCGAAACAGCCACGCTGTCCGGCAACTACACGGCCAATTTGCTGCTGCAACTCGTCGCCGGCCGGCCGGATGCCTATGCCGGAGCGCAGATTGTCACCCAGTCGCTGCGCCGGCTGGGCATTTACAACACCTTCATCGCCGTGCCCTACGACGAGGACGCCCTGCCCGCCTACCCGGCCACCTACTTCACCCCGGCCAACCAGCGCACCGATCTCACTACCAACCCCGACCCGGCCCGCCAGGTAACCACCGGCGACCTGGCCACCCTGCTGCAAATGATCTACACCTGCGCCACCGCGGGCAGCGGCCCGCTCATCGATACCTTTCCCGGCGAGCTTTCGGCCGGCGAGTGCCAGGCCGTCTTGGAGCAGTTCCAGGGCAACCGCATAGACGCCTTCATCGAGAGCGGCGTCCCGGCCGGGGTGCCTCTGGCCCACAAACACGGCTGGATCGATGACACCCACGGCGACGCGGGCATCGTCTTTTCACCCAACGGGGATTACGTGCTGGCCGTGGCCCTCTACAGCCCCGGCTGGCTGGAATGGGAGATCAGTAACCCGCTCATTGGCGAGCTGTCGCGCCTGACCTATGCCCATTTCAATGACCCGGCCGGGTATCCCCCCAACCTGCCCCCCTTGCCAGCCTTGCCCACCCCCAGCCCCACGCCCGACCTGCCCCTGGCCATCATCAGCAACACCGGCGGGGCCGGGCTGACCTTGCGCAGCAGCCCGGCCGGGGCGGAAATCACCGTCCTGCCCGAAGGGCTGCTGGTCTACCTGCTGGCCGAGCCAACCGCCGCTGCCAACGGCGTGGCCTGGCAGAAGATTCGCACCCCGGCCGGGGAAGAAGGCTGGGTTGGCCTGTCCTACCTCACGGCGCGTCCCTGAACCACCGTCATCCTTCCAACAGCAGCGTCTCCGGCTCCTCAATCAGCGTTTTCAGCCGTACCAGGAACAGCACCGCCTCGCGGCCATCCACAATCCGGTGATCATAGCTGAGCGCCACGTACATCACCGGCCGGGCCACCACCGCGCCATCCACCACCACCGGCCGCTCCTGAATCTTGTGCAGCCCCAAAATACCCACTTGCGGCGGGTTCAGAATCGGCGTGCTGAGCATCGAGCCAAAAATGCCGCCATTGGTGATGGTGAACGTCCCGCCGCGCAGCTCCTCCAACGTCAGCGTGCCCGCCTGCGCCTTTTGTGACATCGCCTTGATGCGCCGCTCAATCTCGGCAAACGACAGGCGGTCGGCGTCGCGCAGCACCGGCACCACCAGCCCCTCCTCCGCGCCCACGGCCACGCCGATGTCGTAATACTGCTTCAACACCATGTCGTCCCCCTGAATTTCGGCGTTCAGGCGGGGAAAGGCCTTCAGCGCACCCACGCTGGCCTTCACAAAAAAGGACATGAAGCCCAGCTTGACGCCGTGGCGAGTGGTGAAATCCGCCTGCCGCCGCTGGCGCAGCGCCATCACCGCGCTCATGTCGATTTCGTTAAAGGTAGTCAGCATGGCCGCCGTTTGCTGCGCCTCCACCAGGCGGCGGGCGATGGTGCGGCGGCGGCGCGACATGCGCTCGCGCAGTTCGCCGCGGGGGTCGGCGGCGGCGGTCGCAGGGAGCGGAGCAGCCCCGGCCGGGGCCGGCATAACCGGCGGTCCCGCTTCCGGCGGCTGCTGCGCCAGGTAGGTCTGCACATCCTGTTTGGTCACCCGCCCGGCCGGGCCAGAACCGGGCACCTGGCGCACGTCCAGGCCAACCTGGCCAGCCATGCGGCGGGCCACCGGGGTCGCCGCCGGCGCTGCCTTTTCCGGGGGGATTGGTTGGGGGACAACCGGCTGCGGGGCCGGCACGGCATCAGGCATCCCGGCCGGGGCAATCACCGCCAGCACATCGCCAATCACCACATCCGCGCCCGTCGGCCGCTCAATACTCGCCAACACCCCGGCCGTCTCCGCCCCCACCTCCACATCCACCTTATCCGTTTGCAGCTCCACCAGCACGTCACCAACGGCCACCGCGTCGCCCACCTGCTTCTGCCAGGCACCTACCGTCGCCTCTACCACCGATTCGCCCAGTTGGGGCACGATTACTTTCGTTGTCATGGGATATCTCCGGGTGTTTCGTGAGTTGTCTTACCTGGTTCGTGTTCCGTCGTCAGGGATGGCGTCGTCAGGCGGCAAACGCCCGCGCGACTAGCGCCTGCTGAGTCGCCTTGTGCCAGGCCATCGAGCCTTCGGCCGGGCTGGCGCGGCGCGTGCGCCCGGAATAGCGCAGCGGGCAGCGGCCCTCCAGCAGCTCGGCAAAGCCCGGGCGCACCGATTCCCAGGCGCCCATGTTTTTCGGTTCCTCTTGCAGCCAGACCACCTCCGCCAGGTTGGGGTAGCGGTCCAACACCGCTTGCACATCTTCATACGGGAAGGGGTAAAGCTGCTCCAGCCGGGCAATGGCCACATGGCCGGCCGCGGATCGCGCATCGCTGCTCAGCAGGTCCACATACACCTTGCCGCTGCACCAGATGAGCCGCTGCACCCCGGCCGGGTCCACCCCCGGATCATCCATCGTCCGCTGCCAGCTCCCCTCCGCCAGTTCGCGCAGCGTCGCGGCCGCCAGCGGATGGCGCAGCAAGCTCTTGGGCGTCATCACCACCAGCGGCAGCGGGTCACTGTGCAGCAGCTTCGCCTGCCGCCGCAGCAGGTGGAAGTAGTTGGCCGCCGTGGTGGGATTGGCCACGCGGATGTTGGTTTCGGCGGCCAACTGCAAGAATCGCTCCAACCGGCCGGTCGAATGATCCGGTCCCTGCCCTTCGTAGCCATGCGGCAGCAGCAGCACCAGCGACGGCGTCTGTTCCCATTTCGCCTTGCCAGAAACCAGGAACTCGTCGATGATCGCCTGCGCCCCGTTGATGAAATCGCCGAACTGCGCTTCCCAGACCACCAACCGGCCGGGGGCCATGACGTTGTAGCCATACTCAAAACCCACCGCCGCATTTTCAGACAGCGGGCTGTTGTGAATTTCAAAGGCAGCCTGCGCCTGGGGCAGGGCTTGCAGGGGCACGTAACCCCGGCCGGTTTGCGCATCATGCCAGACCGCGTGCCGGTGGCTGAAGGTCCCCCGCTCCACATCCTCACCGGTAAGGCGGATGGGGATACCCTCGGCCAGGATAGAGGCGAAAGCCAGCGCTTCAGCCGTCCCCCAATCAACTTCCCGCGCATCAATGTCGTCGAGGGCCGTCTGGCGGCGGCGCACGCCGCGGGCAATCTTGGGATGCAGATTGAACCCGGCCGGGAGGGTCAGCAACGCCTGGTTCAACGCTTGCAGCGTCCCGGCCGGGAGGGCCGTATGCGCCCGTTTGGCCGTGCCGCGCGGCGGTGGCTCCAACGCTGGCTCCGGAAACGCCTTCTCCGGTTCCAGCACGCCAATCAACGCTTGCAGCGCCGCCATCTGCGCCTGCACCAGCGCCTCCGGCTGCTCCGGCGGCAACCTGCCCGCCGCCACCAGCCGCGCCGCCAACTGCTGCCGCAGCGAGGGATGCTTCTCAATCACCGCATACATCAACGGTTGGGTAAAAGTTGGCTCATCCCCCTCATTGTGGCCGTAGCGCCGGTAGCCAATCAGGTCAATGACAAAATCCTTGCCAAAGTGCTGCCGGTAGGCAAAGGCGATGCGCGCGGCCGCCAGGCAGGCGGCCGGGTCATCCGCATTCACGTGAATCACCGGGATTTTGAACCCTTTGGCCAGGTCACTGGCGTAGCGCGTGCTGCGGCTAACCGCCGGCAGCGCGGTATAGCCCAACTGGTTATTGGCAATCAGGTGGATGGTGCCGCCCACGCTGTAGCCGGGCAGGCGGTACATGTTCAGCGTCTCGGCCACAATGCCCTGGCCGGGGAACGCAGCATCACCGTGGATGATGATCGACAGCACGCGGGCCGGGTCGAAGCTGGGCGGCCCCGGCCGGGAGGCGGCTGTGCCGGCCGCGCGCGCCATGCCCGCCACCACCGGATTCACGTGCTCCAGATGGCTGGGGTTGGGGACCAGGGTTAGCACCAGGTCTTCACCCACGTCACGCACCACCCGTTCCCGGCCGGTGTGGTACTTCACGTCACCGCTCCAATCCCAGCCCAGTTCGCGCATGTAGAAGTTCCAGCCGGGGTCTTTGAACTCGGCCAGGATTTGGGCGTAGGGCTTTTGCAGCACGTGCGCCAGCACGTTTAACCGGCCGCGATGGGCCATACCCAGCACGGCAAAGCGCACCTCGGCTTCATCGGCGGCGGTCACAATCTGGTCCAGCATCGGCACCATCATGTCTAACCCTTCAATGGAGAAGCGCGTCTTGCCGGGGAAAAAGCGGTGCAGAAAATGCTCGAAGCTCTCCACCTGGGTCAGCCGTTCCAGCAAGGCGACCTCGTCGTAAAGCACCTGTGGCGGCTGGAATTGGCCCGATTCGGCCGCCTGGCGCAGCCAGGTGCGCTCGGCCGGATTCTGGATGTGTTCATAATCGTAACCCATGCCAGCGCAGTACACCTGGCGCAGCTTCTCGATCACGGCCAGGGCGTGGGGCGCGTCTGCGGCCAGCGGGCCGGTGATGATCCCGGCCGGGAGCTGGCGCAAATCCGCTTCGGTCAACCCGTAGGTGGCCAGCTCCAGCGCCGGATCGCCGGGCGGCGGGCTGCCCAGCGGATCGAGTGGGGCGGCCAGGTGGCCAAACTCACGGATGCTCTGGGCCAGGTCCACCGCACAGCGCACCTTCTCGGCCAGGGCGTTCATCTGCCCGGCCGGGATAGGGACCACCGCCGCGCCATCTTGCCCCGGCCGGGGGGCCTCATCCGCCGGCGGCGACCACCCCTGGAACATCGCTCGCGCCGCCGCGTCCACCGAATTGGGGTCCTGCAAGTAACGCTCGTACAGCGCCAAGACGTATCCGGCATTCGGGCCATGAAATTCTTGCCAAAAGCTCATAGGGTTTCCTCTCCGATTCTTGCCACTGCGGCCTGAAGGGCATTATAGCAAACTGCCGCCCGGCGGGCAGCCCGGCCGGGCGGCAGCCGGATTTCCTCTTGCGCCGCGGCCAGCTTGCGCTACACTGGGCACATCATGACCACCATGAAGCCCGACGATTTCTCGACCGCCCGCCGCCAGGCAGAACTAAGCTTTCGCCGTGCGCGCAAGCGAGCCTGGCGCAAACAGCTCCAGAGCTGGCTCTCCGGCCGGGAGCAGCAGCACCTGCTGCCCTTTGAGGCGATCCGCGCCGAACTGCCCGAAAGCGACCCCCGCCGCCAGGGGGTGCGGTTAGTGCCGGTGGACAAGATCGTGGGCAGCGTTTCCCGCTATGAAGATTTCACCCGCCAATTCCTGCCGCTAAGGGACAGCCTGCGCGAACGCTGGATCAACGTGGAGTCCCTGGCCATGCGGCGCGGCTGGCCACCGGTGGAGCTGTACCAGTTGGGCGACGTCTATTTTGTTTCCGATGGCAACCACCGCGTGGCCGTGGCCCGCCAGATGGGCAACGACACGATTGAGGCTTACGTCTGGAGCTTCCCTGATGTCGTGGAAATTGACCCGGAGGAGCCACTGGATGAGCTGCTCATCCGTTTGGGGGAGCAGCACTTCATGGAAGTGACCGGGTTGGCGCAGCGCCACCCGGACCACGGCATCCGCTTCACCACCCCCGGCCGGTACCGGGAGCTGTTGGTGCAGGTCGAGCAGTTGCGCCACACCCTGGCCATCATCGACGGTGAGACGATGCCCTTCGCCGAGGCGGTCGACGCCTGGTTTGAGATGATCTACCTCCCCTCCGTCCAGATCATTGCCGACTCCAACATCCTGGAAGCCTTCCCCGGCCGGACCGAAGCCGACCTCTTCGTCTGGCTGTCTGTACACCGCGAGAATTTGCGCGAGCATTACGGTGATTATGAGAGACTGGCCGACCTGGTCGACCAGGTTGCCAACGACTGGCAGCCACAGGGGTTGGAGAAGATCTACCATCGCATCATCAGGCTCATTGGCCGCAGTGCGCCCCCCTCGCCGCTGCCAGACATCCAGGAGCCAGAACCACAGCAAAACCACAACGCTGACGCAACGCTTACGCACCGGTAACGTTTCTGTAAGAAATCTCTGTATACTTATCTTTGGTCGTTCTGTGAAGCCCAAAGCTAGAAGGCAGGCACAACCGTTCACCAAAGGAGATAGCAATGTTCAAGAAATTCCTCAACCGCCGCGAACAGGAAGAAGCGGTGCGCAGCATGAACCGGCTGCCCCCCGGCCAATCGCTCACCCAGAAGTTCCCGGTGCTGCATTATGGCCCTACACCCCAATACCCTGACCTGTCCCATTGGTCGCTGCGCATCTTTGGGTTGGTGGAAGAGGAGAAGGTGTGGCGCTGGGACGAGTTCATGGCCCTGCCGCGCACCCAGGTACTCATGGACATCCACTGCGTCACCCGCTGGTCGAAGTTCGACACACTGTGGGAGGGTGTTTCGCTAAAGACGCTGGTGGATGAGGGCCTTGTCCGGCCCCGGCCGGAGGCCAGACACATCATCCAGCATTGCGAATATGGATATACCACCAACACGCCGCTTGATTTCCTGCTGGCCGACAATGTCTTGCTGGCCACCCATTTTGACGGCCAGCCCCTGGAACCAGACCATGGCTACCCCCTGCGCGTGGTAGTGGGCAGCTTCGCCGACCGGCGCGAGCAAGAGAGCAAATATTTCTGGAAAGGGGGCAAATGGCTGCGGGCCTTGGAGTTCCGCGCTGAGGACCAGCCGGGTTTCTGGGAGCGTAACGGCTACCACAACAACGCCGACCCCTGGACTGAGGAACGCTTTGGCCGCTGGGGAGGGTATTAGCCACCCCCGGCCGGGTCTGCCACCACCCGCCCCAGGCCAACATTGACCAGAAGCGAAGGATGAAGGAAACTCCGTCCTTCGCTTTTTTTTGTGAGCATTCCAACCAGGCGGCGGCCGGAGGCAAGCGTGGCAACCATTGAAGGGCAAGATATCCAGGCCATACAGAAACGAATCTATGTGGGGCTGTTCTCCACGCAGGGGCTGTTCACCGCGGCCACCATCGTGGCTTTCACCCTGACGCCGGTCATCGCCGTAGCGCTGAGCGGCAGCGAAAGCGCCGCCGGACTGCCCAGCACCCTGACGCTGGTGGGCCGGGCCGCCCTGGCCTATCCCATTGGCTGGCTCATGGACCACGTTGGCCGCCGCTTTGGCCTGTCCCTGGGCTATTTCCTGGGCATCCTGGGTGCAGTAATCTCGTTTTGGGGTGTGGTAACCGGCTCGTTTATCGCCTTCCTGGCCGGGGCATTCACCCTGGGCGCGATGCGGGCCGCGGCCGAGCAAGGCCGTTTTGTAGCCGCGGAGGTGTACCCGGCCGGGCAGCGGGCCAACATCATCGGCACCGTCGTCTTTGCCGGCACCATCGGCGCCGTGGGCGCACCCCTGCTGGTCAGCCCGGCCGGGGCGTGGGCCACCAGCATTGGCCTGCCAGAATATGCCGGGCCATTCCTCCTGGCCGGTCTCTTCCTGCTGGTCGCCTTGTTCGTCGCCCTCCTCACCCTGCGCCCCGACCCATTGCAGTTGGGGCGCACCATCGCCGCCCAGGAACCAGATGCCGCCGAGAACGCCCTCATCCCCGCCCGACCCCTGGCGGCCATCTTTGCCAGCAGCGCCGTGCGCCTGGCCGTGCTGGCCATGCTCATCGGCCAGCTCGTCATGACCCTGCTCATGGTCATCACCCCCGTCCACATGAACCATCAAGGGCAAACCACGCAAGCCATCTCCTGGGTTATCATGGCCCACACCCTGGGCATGTTCGGCCTCTCCAGCGTCACCGGCCGGATTGTGCACCGCTTTGGCCGCCGCCCCATGATCGCCGCCGGGGCCATCGTACTGGTAGCCGCCTGTGTGCTGGCGCCGGTGGCCAACAGCGTCCCCATGCTGGCCCTGGCCCTCTTTCTGCTGGGCCTGGGCTGGAACTTCTGTTACGTGGCCGGCTCCGCCCTGCTCTCCGACAGCGTCGGGGTGAATGAGCGCGGCCGGACGCAGGGTGTCAGCGAAGTGGTGGTTGCCCTGGCTTCCGGCACCGGCAGCCTGAGCACCGGCGCCATTTTCGCCGGTGGCGGCCTGCTGGCTGTGGGTGCGCTGGGGCTGGCCCTGGTGTTGTTCCTGGTCGCCACCCTGGTCATTGTCTCCCGGCCGGGGCCGGCCACCATAGCCGGCGGCACCGACTGACCTCCGCCAACACCGCCGCGCCTGTAAACCTGGGCACAGCCTGCCCGGCCCATTTCAGGCAAGATCAGCAAGGAGGTATCTATGACCATTAGAAACTCAGCCAAAGCCATAGTGATCCGCGACAACTGCTTGCTGGCAATCCGCAACCTCGATGCTCAGGGGGACTGGTACATATTGCCCGGCGGTGGGCAAGAGCACGGCGAAACACTGCCCCAGGCGCTGCAGCGCGAATGCCTGGAGGAGCTGGGGACCATAGTGCAGGTGGGAACGCTGAAGCTGGTGCGCGAATACATTGCCCAGAACCACGAGTTTGCCAACCAGGATAGCCAGGTACACCAGATGGAATTCATGTTCGCCTGCGAGGTCCCGGCCGGGTACACCCCCCAGTCCGGCCCCGCGCCAGACAGCTACCAAACCGGCGTCGACTGGCTGCCCTTGCCCGACTTGATGGCTTACCGCCTCTACCCACAAACCCTGCGTCCCATCCTCATGGCCGGCATGCCCAAAGGGCCGATCGCCTACCTGGGAGACGTCAACTGATGTCGCCCTGGACCATCAGCCTGGAGCAAACGCTGAGTCTAGAGGCCCTCAGCCGCGCCCTGCTGCTGGCTCCCCCCGGCAGCAACCTGTCCCCAATACTGCTAGAACACGTGCCCGCGATCCTGCCTGACTGCTGGCTAGAAGTCCGGCTGCTGCCCGACCAAACCTTGTATTTCCAGGGGTTAAACTGGTCGCCACTGCTGGATGAGGTCTGGCAGCAGCTAGAGACGCTCTCCGCCCCATACCTGGCACTGCAGAAGCCGCCATTGGCCTTTAACCAGGTGCTGCCTGGCAGCGCGCTGCTGGTACCCATTCAGCGTGTCGCCGACGACCAGATCATGGGCGGCGTCTTTGCCTCGCTGGCAGACACCGGCCGGGAACCGGAAGCCGCCGTCCCCGTGCTGCAAATTCTGGCCGCCCAAATAGCCGCCGCCCTCCACCGGGATGAACAGTTCGCCCGGACCATTGCGACCATCACCGAAACCCATCGCCAGGAAATCTACGAGGAAATTTATCGCCAGACCTATCATTCGCAGCTTGAGGTTGAGTATGAGAAGCTGAAACAGGAATTGGCCCTGGCCCGCGCCATCCAACTCAGCTTCCTGCCCAAGACCATCCCCTACATCCCCGGCTGGCAACTTACGGCCACCCTGGAACCGGCCAGAGAGACTTCGGGCGATTTCTACGACATCATCCAGTTGCCCAATGGGCACATTGGCCTTCTGGTAGCCGACGTAGCCGACAAGGGCATCGGCCCGGCGCTGTATATGGCCGTCAGTCGCACGCTCATTCGCACCTACGCCCTGCACCACGACAACGACCCCGGCCGGGTGATGACCCTGGCCAACGAGCGGCTGCTGGCCGAGACCGGCAGCGACCTCTTTGTAACCATCTTCTACGCCATCCTCAATCCCGCCACGGGCGATCTGGCCTACTGCAATGCCGGCCACAATCCCCCCTATCTCTTTACCACCGCGCCAGGCCAGCCGGCAGCTGCGCCGGCGGTGCCCCTCACAGGAACTGGCATCCCGTTAGGGCTGTTCGACCACTTGCCCTGGCACAACGGCAGCGCACACATCGCGCCCGGCGCAACGCTGCTGCTGTATTCCGATGGGATTGTGGAGGCGCAGGATGAGGATGGCAACTTCTACGGCGCGGAACTGCTGCAAGCCGTGGTGCAAGCCAATCGCGAACGGTCGGCCATTGCCCTGGAGAACCGGGTGATGAACAACTTGTACCGCTTCGTGGGCGACGCCCCCCAGGCCGACGACATCACGCTAATGATCCTGCGGCGCGACGCCGCCTGAGCCTGCAGTACACCCTCCGTCTAGCAACCTGTTGGGGAGCCGGCGGCCTTTCGTAGTTGTCAGAGCTACCCGGCCGGGCATAAAATACACTCTTTTGAATTCTCACCATCTGGAGATTTGCAGACTATCATGGCGTTACATTCGCTTCTGCTGCCTCGCACCCGGCCGGTGCCGGCCGCCTATCAACACAACTTCCACCACCTTTACCTGGATATCGCCTGGTACGGCGTACTCAGCGGCAGCGCCATCTCCTTCATGGTCATCTTTGCCACCCGGCTGGGCGCCAGCGGCCTGCAAATTGGGCTGCTCAACGCCATGCCGGCCATTGTCAGCGTACTCCTCACCCTCCCGGCCGGGCGCATGCTGCCCCGCTGGCCCATCAGCCGCGCCGTCTTCTGGACCTCCGCCTTCCACCGCGTCTTCTACATCTTCTGGATCTTCCTGCCCCTCTTCCTGCCCCCGGCGGCACAGGTCTGGGCACTGGTCCTCCTGGTCCTGCTCATGACCATCCCCGGCACCTTCCTGGCTGTGGGCTTCAACGCCATGTTCGCCGCCGCCGTGCCCGACACCTGGCGGGGCCATGTCGTGGGCACACGCAACGCCCTGCTGGCCGCCGCCTTCATCACCACCTCCCTGCTGTGCGGCCTAATCCTGGACCGGCTGCCCTTTCCGCTGGGATACCAGGTCGTCTTTGGCCTGGGGGCCTTTGGCGGCATCATGAGCAGCTACCATCTCTGGTTTGTGCGCCCGGCCGAGGAGTTCGGCCAGAATGGTGGCGGGCAAGCCAAAGCCATAGGTGACCTGGCCCGGCCGGGTGTGGTTCGGGCCGGGGGGTTAGGCACCCGCACCATGGTCGGCCTGCGCTACCTTGTCCGCCGCTCACTGTCGCTGCGCATCCCGGCCGGGGCCATCCGCCGCGAACCCTTCGCCCGCGTGGTCATCATCCTCTTCATCTTCCACACTACACAATACCTGGCCATCCCCCTCTTCCCCATCTACTGGGTCAACCGGCTGCACCTCACCGACGCCAACATCAGCCTGGGGCAAGCCCTCTTCTACGCCGCCGTCCTGTTTGGCTCCACCCAACTCGCCCGGCTCACCAACCGCCTGGGCAACCAAAAACTGCTGGCCGCCGGCATCCTGCTCATGAGCACCTACCCCCTGCTCACCGCCCTCACCCGCGGCCTGCCCCTCTACCTGATCACCTCCATCGTCGGCGGCCTGGCCTGGTCACAGGTTGGCGGGGCCATCAGCAACTATATCCTGGAGCGCGTACCCGACGAGAACCGCCCCCCCTACCTGGCCTGGTACAACCTGGCCCTGAACGCCGCCATCCTCATCGGGTCACTGGCCGGCCCCTTGCTGGCCGAGCAAATTGGGATCATCACCACCCTGCTGCTGGCCACTGCTGGCCGGCTGGTCGCGGCCCTCCTCGTCTGGCATCGCGGCTAGCCTTTCGCCCCCCTGCCCCGTAAAACCACACAACGACAGCCACCACGTTGGCCGTCTCCCGCTGCCAGAGCCAGCCCCCGGCCGGGACGCCCTTCGGACAGTTTTCGGACGCCGCTAAGGTATGATGCCGACATCTAAGCAGCAGACCGGCCGCAGCAAATAGGAAACGGTCAGGAAGGTGTGGCATGAGTCTAGGCGATGCAGCAGTATGGTTCTCCAGCATAGGCATCCTCATCGTCGGCCTCTTCGCCCTGTCCATCCTGTTCACCGCCGCAGTAGCGATAGGCCTGGTTATTTTCATTCGCCGTGGCAGTCAGGCGGCCCGGCCGGGGCCAGCAGCCGCCATCACAAACCTTCCTGCCCAGGCCACCATCCTAAAAATGTGGGACACCGGCGTCACCCTCAACGGCAATCCCCAGGTAGGCTTGCTGCTGCAAGTGCAGCCCGCCGGTCACCCCCCATTTCAAGTCGAGACCAGGTCCATCGTGCCCCGTCCGGCATTAGGGCAGGTACAGCCCGGCCGGGAACTGGCCATCCAGTACGATCCCAACAACCCGGCCAACATCACATTGTCGCTTTAGCAAGCAAACCCAACCCGCAAGACCCTACAAAATCCAAGGAGTGAAAGTCATGAAAAGCAAGTTCCTACCCATCATCCTGCTTCTCGCCTTTGCCATGCTGGCCCTCACCGCTTGCGGCAGCAAGCCGGCCACCATCGGCGACCTGCCCGTCTACCCTGGGGCCACCGCCCTCCAACCCGGCCAGGACCCCATCGCCGATACCCTGGTGCAAAACATGTCGCAAGATGCGGCGCTGCGCAGCAGCCTGGGCGTCGGCGGCCAGATTGAACAGCAAGCCTTCCGTCTGCCCCAAGGCACCACCTGGGACGACGTGCGCAGCTTCTTCGACACCCAACTGGGCGACGCCGGTTGGAAGAGCGGCGCAGGCGGCATCGGCGGCGACATCGTCAGCTCCGCTCTCGACGCGGCCAACACCGGCAACGACCTCTTCCAGACCACGCTTTGGTCCAAAGGCAAGCAAAACCTCACCGCCATCCGCACCGTTAACCCAACCAACGACGCCGAACCCTACCTGATCCTGTCGTTGTCCACCAACTAACCCACCTTCAGCCACCCTCTCTCTACAAGACCCGCTGGCCGGCAACCGGTCAGCGGGTCTTGACTATTGGGCCAGGCAGCAGACTACCCGGCGCATAACTGCCCTGCCAGTCCGCTTGCCAAAGGCCCGCCCATCCCGCATAATGTTCCCATGAGCGACTGGCACTTTGGCCGTGAAATCAAACGCCGCCCGGTGAACCTGCCCCGGGCGGCGCTCTGCTTTGCCCGCGAAATCGCCTACCCCAACCTGGATATCACCGCCTACCTGGAACGCCTGGCCGCACTGGCCAGCGATGCCCGGCCGGGTGTCATCGCCCACACCACCCCGGCCGGGCAGGCCCAGGCCCTGGCCCATTTCCTGTTTCGCGACGGCCCCCTGCGCGGCAACCTCATGGGCTACGCCGACCCCCGCAACAGCTACCTAAACCAGGTACTCGACCGGGGCATGGGCATCCCCATCAGCCTGTGCGTCATCTACCTGGCAGTGGCCGCCCATCTCAACCTGCCAGCACACGGCGTTAACCTACCAGGCCACTTCATCGTGGGCCTGGACAGCGGCGACGGCATGATCTACCTGGATCCCTTCCATGGCGGGCAGCAGCTCACCCTCACCGACTGCGCCCGGCTCGTACGCCAGACCACCGGCTACCGCGGCCCCCTGCAGCCGGAATGGCTCACCCCGGCCGGGGCACCCACCATCCTCAACCGCATGCTCAACAACCTGCGCCTCATCTACAGTCAGCAGCAAAACTGGCCCTACACCCTGGCCGTCCTGGAACGGCTGCGCCTGCTCGATCCCGGCCACCCCGGCCACCTGCGTGACCTGGGCCTGGTCCATTACCAACTCGGCCACCTCTACCCATCCGCCCAATACCTGGACGCCTACGCCCAGCACAACCCGGATGCCCCCGATCTGGCCCAGATCAGGCAGCAGCTCGCCCCGGTCCTGGCCCGCTGGGCGCAGCAGAACTAATTCCAGGCCATTGCTGCCCGTGCCTGCCAATACCCGGCCGGGGTCTCCACCAGCGCCGCCGTCTCGGCCACAGCCGCTTCATCCCACCCCACCGCCAGCGCCGCCACGTTCGACTGCAAATGGGCCACCGTGGCCGCCCCGCTCAGCACCACATCCACCCACGGCTGCGCCAGAACAGCCGCCAGCGCCAGCCCATCGATCGTCGTCTGCCGCTCTGCCGCCAGCCGTGCCAGCAGCGCCCGCCGGGTGGCAAAAGCCGGGTCATCATTCCGGTCCGTTAGCCGGCCATTGGCCAATGCCTCCTTCACAATAACCCCCAACCCCGCCTCGTGGGCCGCCTCCAGGGCCGCCCCGGCCGAGCGTTCCAACAGATTCCAGGTCGCCTGCACCGCTCCAAACAGCCGCACCCCGTCAAACCGCACCTCCAACGCCTGCGCCAGCGTCGCCACCTGATTTGCGCCGCTCAGCGACAGGCCAATGAGCCAGCCCGCATTACGCAGCCGGGCCAGCTCCCCCAGCACCCGTTCGTTGCGCAGCACACCGCTGTCCGGGGTGGCCGAATGAATCTGGTACAGCTTCAGGTATGGGCCAAGCAGCGCCTGGCTCTCCGCGGCCTGCCGCTGCAGCACCGGCAGCGTGTGCGCCTTCACTTCATGCTGCGCGGCCGTCACCTGCCAGCCGGCCGTATAGGTGTAGCCCCATTTAGAACCCACCGTCACCCCCTCCGGGGCAATCTGCCGCGCTGCCAGCCACGAAGCCAAAAACGCCTCCGCCCGGCCATAGGAACGCGCCGCGTCGAAGTAACGAATCCCGGCCGCCCAGGCCGCATCCAGCACCGCATGGGCGTGCGCTTCCATCGCGGCCGGCGCGTAGTTAGCCGCCAGGTCTTGCGCATGACCCAGGTTGATGTAACCCGGCCGGCCCAGGGCCGCCAGGCCCAAACCCAGGGGCGTCACAGCCAGATTGGACTGGCCCAACATCTGCGTTCTCATTGTTTTCCTCCTGGTCACCAGGCAAAAAAGCTTGCCACAACACAAGCCAAATCCCAGATTAATCCTTGCCGCGAAAAGATAACACAGTGCAGCAAGATATGGTAGAATGATCGCTGCGTTGCCGCGCGTGCCCTTCTGCACAGACGACGATCGAACTTGATTAACCTCCCTAAGTTCTCGGACCCAAATTCCGAAGGCCGGGCGTATTTTATGCGTACCTTAACTCTCCGTCTTGCAGACGAGAACGCGCCGGCAGGTGCGTTGCGTCTCGAACCGTGGCTCCTCCTCTTGATGGCGCTCCATGCGGCCCTGCTGTTCAGCCCGGACAGCCTGCCCTGGCAATGGGGCGGGATGGGCCTCCTGATTGTGCTGGGCCTGTGGGGTGTGGTGCAGCCCTCAGCCACCGCGCCCCGTCTGCTGCGCGCCGTGGCCCTCATAGCGATGTCAGGTCTCTTTTCAGCCTTCTCTGGCGGTGCAGGCAGCGTCTTTAGCCTGTGGCTCTTTGTGGCCGCGGGGATTTATCCGCTGCTGCTGCCCCCCCCGGCCGGGTTAATCATCGCCACCCTCATCCCCGTCAGCTACCTGGTAGTGGGGGCCACCACCCAACAACTGCTGCCTATTGGCGTGGCCCTCACCCAGGCCGCGCTGCTGGCACTGCTGGGGAGCCTCACCTACAGTTGGCGCAACCAGGCGCGCCCTCCCCTGCCCACCCCCAATCCAACCATGACCCGCTGGCTGGCGCTGGCCGCCGAGATGCTGCCGCTAACTTTGCTGGTGGATGCCCACGGGCACATCCTGGCCCAGCACGGCAGTGTCACCCTGCCAGTTTCCGACCTGCAAACCATCATCGATCCCAGTGAAGCGGCGGCATTTCAGGCCTGGTTAGCGCAATTGGCCAGCACCCCCGGCCGGGTAGGGCCAGCCACCTGGTGTTTGCACCAGGACGGCACCTGCCACTACTGGGAAATTGCCGGGCAAAGCTGCCTGGACCAGCCAGACATCGCCGCCATCATCCTCTCCGGCCGGGAAATAACCACCCAGGTTGAAGAGGCCCGCCTGCACGCCCAGGCCCGGCAGCTAGACAGCCTCGGCAAGCTAGCCAGCGGCTTTGCCCACGATTTCAACAACCTCTTCACGGCCATCCTGGGGCAGACCACCCTGGCCCTGGCCAGGCTGCCCGCCGGCAGCCCCCCCCGCTACCACCTGGAGAGCGCCCTTCAGGCGACCGAACAGGCCGCCGCCCTCAGCCGCAAGCTGCAAGTCTACGCCGGACGCCCAATCACCGGCCAGGAAATCCTGGACCTGAACCAGTTGGTACAGGAGCAGGTCAGCATATTAGACCACCTGGCCAACCTTCGCTGGCAGCTAAACCTGCTGCCCAACATGCCGGCGGTGGCCCTCAACAGCGAGCAGGTATCCCTACTACTGAGCCATCTGCTGATCAACGCTGTGGAAGCAATTGGCGACCGGCCGGGTACCATCACCGTACAAACGGATTTACTGGCCCTGGCCGCAGACAGCCTGACCTATGGGCAGCACACCGGCCAACGCCTGCCCGCCGGCCAATATCTCCAAATAATCGTTGGCGACAGCGGCAGCGGCATGGATGAGGCCACCCAGGCGCGCCTCTTTGAGCCATTCTTCTCCACCAAATCGCGCAAGCGGGGGTTGGGGCTGGCTCTGGTGCTGGGCATTGTGCGCAGCCATCGCGGGGGCATCCGGGTAGAGAGCAGTCCCGGCCGGGGTACCACCGTCACCCTCCTCTTCCCCACCAGCCAAATGCCTACCCCCAGCCTGGAAAGCGCCCGGCCGGGCGGCACAACCCCAAGGCTCAAGATTGTGCTGGTCATCAGCAGCAGCGAAACCACCAAGAACCTGCTGGACAGCGCCCTAACCCAACTGGGAGCGCGCATGATGTACGCGCCCAATGTCGCCACCGGCCAACAGCTCTATGCCCAGTACGCCAGCTCCATTCGCCTGGTGCTGCTGGACGTTGAGCGCCCGGCCGGGGATACCCCACCAGCCGCCCTAACCACGCTGCAACAAACCAACCCGGCCGGGCAATATCTCCTCGTCGCCGACCTGGTGCCCAATTACCGCCAGGCCGATTCGGAAATCACGCCCGACGAATTGGCGGTTAAGCTGCGTACCTGGCTGAGCTGACTCCCTGGTTTACGCCGGCCGCCCCACTGGCGCGGCCAGTTGCGCCTGCACCAGTTTAATCAGGTGCACCGCTTCAAACGGCTTCTGGATAAACATCGCCGGCGAAAGACCGGCGTGCTGCTGCTGCGCCTGCTGGAAACTGCGGCCAGAAATAATCACCACCGGCAGCGCCGGATATGCCTGCCGAATGCATGACAGCAAGCTGCTGCCATCAGGCATGTGCACCGACATGTCCAGCAGGACGAGCCGCAACGTCTGGGCACACTTGGCCAACTGTCGCAGTGCAGCCAGGCCATTGTGGGCCACGATAGCCTCAATGTTGGCTATGGACAGAATATCCACGATGGCCTCTGAGACAAAAGCGTCGTCATCGATCACCAGAACCGGCACAGGTGGGGATTGGGTCGCGCTGGCCCGCTGGCCAACGCTGCGTGCCGGTTGTTCGTGGCTAATAGGCAAGGCAACGCGGAATGCCGACCCACCGTTCAGGCAGCTCTCCACCTGAATCCCACCCTGATGCCCGCGTACAATGCCCAACACCGCCGCCAGCCCCAGCCCCCGGCCGGTGAACTTGGTGGTGTAAAATGGTTCAAAGATTTGGTCCACGGTGGTGGGATCCATGCCGCAGCCGGTATCGCGCACCTCTAACAGCACATACTGGCCGGCGGCCAGCGGCTGGCCAGTGTGCCGCCAGAAGCCTTCATCCTTGGCGGTTAGCGTCTGGACAGTCGTCCGCACGACGACCTCCCCCGGCCGGGATCCCAGCGCTTCCACCGCATTATGCAGCAGACTGCGCAGCAGCTGCGCCAACTGCCCCCCATCCGCCCTCACAAGCGGCAGTTGCGGGGCCAGGTCCAGCGTCAGCCGCACATGGGGCGCATCTGGCAGCAGCATCTCATACACCTGCTCGGCCAAAAAAGCGCTCAGGTCAATAGCTTGCAGGCTAAACTGGCCCCGGCCGGAGTAATCCAGCAAATGGCGTGTGAGCACCGCCGCCCGCTCACTGGCGCTGAGCACCTTTTGCAGGTGGCCGGTGGCGGCGTGCTGCGGCGGCAGCTTGGCCATCGCCAGCGATGCCTGCCCTATCAGCGACACCAGCAAATTGTTAAAATCATGGGCCACCCCACCCGACAAGACCGCCAGGCTCTCCATCTTCTGCATCTTGTGCAACTGCTCCTGGGCCAGCTTGCGCTCTGTCACGTCCAGGATGGCCGTCAGTACCAGGGGTTCGCGCCGCCCGACCATGCTAAACGGCAGCTTGTTCACCTGCAAGTAGTGAACCCGGCCGGTGCTGTCCAGGCAGCGCAGCTCAGGGACAAATACCGGCTCGCCCTCGTCCAGCACCACCCGGTCCAGCTCGCCAAATTCGGCCCACACCTCCAGCGGGCGGCCAAAATCCGCCTCAGATCGGCCCAGCATTTCGTCCACCGTCAGGTCCAGCGATGCTGCCAGGGCGCGGTTCACCATGAGAAAACGCCCCGCCCGGTCCCGGGCCGAGATGAGATAAGGGATCAGGTCGATAATCTGCCGCAGCTTGTTTTCGCTCTCCCGCAAATCGACATCGGCCTGCTTGCGCCCAATCGCCGAGGCGATGTGACTGGCAAAATTCTCCACCAACTCCACCTCGTCGGCGGTGAAGTTGTGGGGCTGGTCGTAATAGGTCATGAACTTACCGCGCAGTTGCGCCCGGTAAACCAGCGGGAAGAAGCCAATGGCCCGGATACCTTCGGCATGTATCACGTCATACAGCATGCCCAGCGCGGCGGGGTCATCAACAATACTGGGGATGAGCACCGGCCGGGGATCGGGATCATCACTGGCCCAGGGAGAATGGCCATCAACTGCCTGCCGGTAGCCCTCCGACAGGTTGCGCCAGGCCTGGAAGCGCATGACCCGGTTGGCGTCATTGACCAACACCGCCAGGCGGTCTGCGCTCAGGATATCGGCCAGGGCTTCCAGGGCAACCTCATAAATCTCGGCCAGGGTCTCGGCCCGGCTGGCCGTGGCCGTCATGCGGTAGACAATCTTGAGCCGGCGATTCTGCTCCCGCAGCTCCTGTTCCATCTGCGGCAACGTTTGGTACTGGTGGGCCAGGCCCGGCTCCGGGTTTGGGGTGCAAGGGGCTTCCCGGCCGGGTGAATCAGCTACCGTCTCCAGTGAGGCGGGCGCACATGTTCCCGCCACAGCAGCCGTACTCGGCCACAATCGAGACAACTCAGCAGCCAGTTCACCCTGGCGCTCATCGCGATGGCCACTCATTTCCGGTTCCTTACCGGTCATCCAGCTCCTCCAGCCTGGTACAATGCTACATAGGAACTATCAATAGTACTTTCTCTTCAAGTAACATGATTATACGCTTACCACCCATTAAATTGCACGCAATTCAGGCGGTTTTTCCGAAATTGGCTGCCGCAAACGCACAAGCTACAGCGCCTTAAACTGCTCAAAAGGCTGCTGGCAGTCATTGCAGTAGTAGATGGCGCGGCAGAGCGTAGAGCCAAAGGTGTTCTTGACCGACGTGTTGTTGGAATCACAGTAAGGGCAGGCCACGACCTCGAAAAAAGTGACCGCCAGGTTGCCGCCATGGCGGGGCGGTGGTGCCAGGCCAAAAGCGCGCAGCTTCTGCCGCGCTTCCTCAGTAATCCAGTCGGTGCTCCAGGGCGGGGACAGGATCGTCTCCACCGTGACCTCGGCCGCGCCCACGCGCCGGACCTCCGCCTCTATCTCGTCGCGCATCACTTGCAGCGCCGGGCAGCCGGAGAACGTGGGCGTCATCTGCACCCGCACATGGTCGTGGTCCACGTTCACCTGCCGCACAATGCCCATCTCCACCACCGACACCACCGGGATTTCCGGGTCTTTCACCGCTTCCAACGCCTGCCATACCTGCTCTGTCGTAATCATCGTTCTCTCCTAAACGAGCCAGCATGTCAGCAGGGCGCTCATCGCCCCTCAGCTGCGATGCTGACCAGCTAAAAGGCCAGATCACCAGATGGCGGACGGATCGAGGCGGGCGACTTGCTGCATCTCGGCGAGCAGTTCGGTCAGGTGGGGGGTGTGGGCGGTACGCGACCCGGCCGGGGGCGTCACCACCGTTGGCAGTTGCAAACCAGCATACTGCAAGAAAGGGACCACCAGTTCCAGCCAGGCTATCTTGAGCCCGGCCGGGGACGGGCCAAACCGGGCCGCCACCAGCAGCGCCTCATCCGGCAGCGGCTCAAACAGTTGCAGCGCATAGGGCCACAGCGTCGTTAATGCCGCCTGCATCCGCCCCAGGCTCTCCACCGTGCCCAGCCCCAACCGCTTCACCCAGGAGCTGCTGTGCCGGTAATGGTACAGCTCTTCCGGGCGCAGCTTTTGCGCCACCTCGGCCACCGGCCGGTACTCACTGTTCACCAGCTCCGCCAGGCTAACCAGCTCATAGCTGTCGAAAAGATATTGGCGCAGCATACTAAAGGCCCAATCGCCACGCGGCAGGGCCACCAGCGGCACATTGCGGAAATCGTCCGCCTCGCGAAAAAAGGCCAGTTCGTCCGGCGTTTCGCCGGTTAGGGCCTGCCGCACCTCCAGCCAGCTCCGCGCATGCCCCATCTCATCCTGGGCAATATTGGCAAAGGCAATATCCTCTTCCAAAATCGGCGCGTGGCCAGTCCATTCCGAATCGCGATGAGCCAGAATTAGTTCGTCGTCGGCCAGGGCCAGCAGTTTGTTTTCCAGGGCAGTTCTTAGTTGAAGGTCCATATTTCCGGTTAGCCTGTCTCGGCGGCCGCGTCCCCGGCCGGGGCATCGCCCGCACCATCATCATTAGAACGGGCATGCCTAATCTCGTGCATCTGGGTCACGGTGCGATACTCCTGCGGGCGGCGGTAGGTCTTCACCACCGCCGGCTCAAACAGGCTGGGGATTTCCTCTTCCTGGCTGCGGACAATGGCCCCGGCCGGGCAGACCCACCAAACGTAAGTATCGGGCGTGTCATACTGGGCCACGGCGCGCTGCAGCGCCTGGGCAGCGCTGGCCGCCTGCACCTCCCCGGTGTGGGTCACATAAACCATGCTCTGGCGCTGCCCCAGCTTCTGGAAGACGTAGTAGCAGCTTTCCTCAGCCCCGGCCGGGGTATCCCCCACCACTTCCGCCAGCGCCAACTCCTCTCGCGTGCGGGCCAGAATCGCCCCGGCCGGGGCCACCCACAGGCTCACACACGCCGGCCGGCGCACAAACACATCCCGCGCATTTTGCAGCGCCATCTCCACATCCGGCGCATGCACCGACCCCACATTCTTGTGCGGCTGGTCCACCCGCGCCTGCAAAAACACCTCAAAACGCGGCCACTGCGTATCCCGCTTGGCGCTGCCCATCAGACCACCAACCCCGCGGCCCTCTTGTCGGCATAGGCCGCCACCGCCTCGCGCACCCACGCCCCATCCTCATGCGCCTGGCGACGGGCCGCCAGCCGCTCCGCGTTGCACGGTCCATTGCCCCGCACCACTTGCCAGAACTCATCCCAATCTATCGCGCCATACCGCCAATTGCCACTTGCCTCGTCATAGCGCAAGTCAGGGTCCGGCACCGTCAGCCCCAGGGCATGAATCTCCGGCACCATCTCATTCACAAACTCCTGGCGCAGCGTATCGTTCGACTTCGTCTTGATCCCCCAGCGCATCAAAACCTCGCTGTTAGGCGACGTATCATCCGGCAAACCAAACATCATTAGCGCCGGCCACCACCAACGGTTGATGGCATCCTGCACCATCGCCTGCTGTCCGGGCGTGCCCTGGGCATACATGATAACCATCTCTTTGCCCTGCTTCATGTGGAAGCCCTCTTCGGCGCAGATGCGCACCATCGCCCGCGAATAGGGGCCGTAAGAAGCGTGGGCCAGCATCGTCTGGTTCTTGATGGCCGCCCCATCCACCAGCCAACCAATCACCCCATTATCGGCCCAGGTCAGCGTGGGATAGTTAAACACGCTGGCATACTTGGCCTTGCCGCTCAGCAGCAGCGCCAGCATCTCCTCGCGGCTAATGCCCAGCGTCTCCGCGGCATGGTAGAGATATTGGCCGTGGCCTGCCTCATCCTGCACCTTGGCCAGCAGCACCAGCTTGCGCCGCAAATTGGGAGCGCGGGTAATCCACGCCCCTTCGGGCAGCATGCCCACCACTTCGCTGTGCGCGTGCTGCGAAATCATGCGGATGAGCTGGCGGCGGTACTCGTCAGGCATCCAATCCCCTGGCTCTATCTTCTCGCCGCGCGCAATGCGTGCCTCAAATTCCTGTAGTTGGGTCGCGTCAGTGGGATTACGTGATTCCATACAGTTGCCTCCGGTCGTCGCTCTTTGTGGGATACTTTTCAGTTGTCTGGCCGGCGGTGCGGCGGCCAGAATGGGGCCAATGATACCAGGAAACAGTTAGAATGGGATGAGTGTCGGCCGGATTGCTAGCCTAGCAGTGCCCCAAAGAGCGTGTACAGGGTGAAGAGGCCGGTTGTGAACAACCAGCCCAACCCCACCATCACCAATTGGGTCAGCAGTGAGGCGACCACCGTGCGCAGGGCGGTCAGGTCTTCAAAGAGGCGCGGCAAGATGAGGGCTGGGAAAAGGTAGAACCAAAGAATGCGGAAGCCAGAGTCACCCAGCCAGAGCAACCCGGCCGGGACCACTTCCGGCAATCCGATGAACCCCATCCCCAAGATGCGGCTCAGCACACTAACAATGCCCGTGGAAAAAAACTGCAAGCCGGTCACAAACAGCCAAAAAGTATACAAATACTTCGGCGAAACCTTGCGCCGGATGAGCAGGAAAAACAGGTAGGCAAAAACAAGCGTGGCCAGCAGCGTCAGCAGCAGTTCCGTCAGCGCCTGCACCAACTGCTGATCCAGGAACGCCTGCACCGCCACCACCAGCGGATTCGCCCGGAAATTGGCCACCGCCGCCAGCACAGCGGCCACGGTAGCGCTCTGCGCCGTCAGCCGTTCCAGCAAGTCCGCCGTAACCCCCTGCTGCCCCAGGAAACCAACGAAGCGGTTGCTGCTATCAAACTGGTAACCCGCCATCGCCGCCGTCAAAATGCCAAATAGCAAAAACTGCGCCGCCTTCAACGGCTCCTGCGGCTCCTTAGTCAGCGTCCGCCACAGCGGGCCAAGCGGGCTGTGCAGCTTTTCCAGCGGCCGTTCGTGGAAAAAGGTAGCACGGAAAAAGACGCGCGGCGCAGCCACCAGCAGCCACAACGTCTTCAGCCCCGCTAGCAAGGGGATGATCAACTCGGCAACGGCTTCCCGGGTCTGGTACCAGATGGCCACCAGCGGCGTATGGTCATCGGGGCCTGGCTCATAGCGGTGACGTTTGAACATAGGGCACTCTCGCAGGATGATTTGCCGGATTATACCTGGGTTGGCACAGGCAGCGAAAATGCACATTCCGGCCGCCGCCGGTACATAGTGGGTTGATTTTGCCCCGGCCGGGGCGTATACTGCTGGCGTAGGTATTCAGGAGGTTAAACATGAACTTCTGGCGCGAACCAGACTTTGGCTGGCGACTGCTCTGTTTTCTGGCCTGCATCCCCTCCGGCGGGGCCTTGCTGGCCAAGGTTTTTGGCATTGCCCCCCTGCAAGCCGTAACCCTCTATCTCTTCCTGCCCTGTGCGCTCTTTCTGGTGGGCATGTGGTGGTGGGCCAGCCGCACCGGCCGGGACTACCTGGCTGGCGCGTTAACCATCGGCTTCTGGGGCGGGCTGCTGGGTACCGTTGCCTACGACCTGGCGCGCATCCCCTTCCTGCTAGCGGGACAACGCGTTTTTGCCCCCATCAACGTCTACGGCGTCTGGCTGGCCGAAGCGGCCATCTCCAGCCAGTGGACCCACGCCCTGGGCTGGGCCTACCATTTCAGCAACGGCATCACCTTTGGCATCATGTACGCCCTGTTCATGCGCCGCCGCCACTGGCTGTGGGCCATCCCCTGGGCCTTGCTGCTGGAGACCATCGCCGTCCTCTCCCCCTTTGCCGTTATCTTCAACCTGGTGGGCAACTACAACGCCCTGGCCATCGCCTATCTGGGGCACGTCGCCTACGCCCTGCCCCTGGGCTGGCTGGTCTACCGCTGGGACGACACCCTGGCCTGGCTGGCCGCCCGGCCGGGTTGGCTGCGACGCGGTTGGCCGGTGGTCGGGCTGCTGCTCTTTCTGCTGGTAGCCCTGTGGCCCCCCGGCACAGCCTTCGACAGCCGCGCCCAGCCCGGCAGCCTGCGCGTAGAAGACAATCGCCTCAACCCCGGCTGGGTACGCATCAACGTCAACGACAACATCACCTTCACCAACCCGGCCGGGACCCCCGCCACCATCATCGACCGCACCCGCGACTACAGCCTGCCCCTGGCCGCCGGCCAGCAGGAGAGCAGCCAATACACCCGGCCGGGCATCTACCAGGTCTACGTACAGACCACGGGCCAGACCCGCAGCAGCTTTGTCATAGTGGAGCCAGTGGAGAAAATTGCCCGATGACCAAACCCCCGCAAACGCTGGCCCAATTCCTGGCCCTGCTGGGGCGCGGCTTCCTCAAGGGACTGCCCTGGAAGCTGGCCCTGGCCGGCGGCATCGCCCTGGCCACCTGGATCATTCACACCTACCTGCTGGTGGGGCCAAACGGCGGCTTTGCCCCCGGCACCAACCCGTTTCTCGACCAGGTGCTGGCCCTCAGCGACCGCGTGCGCTCCGGCACCCTCTTCTGGCTATTGCTCAGCAGCCTGGCCACGCTCTTAATCATGCGCCTGGTCCGTTTTGGCGTGCGCCCCACCCTGCGCCAGGTGGGCCAGACCCCCGGCTGGCTGCGGCACAGCGCCCGCCAGGCCGGCTCCCTGGCCTGGCCGCTGCTGCTGCTGGGCGGCATGGCCATCGCCCTGCTGCTGGGCACCTTCCTCACCAGCCGCGTGGTCAGCCTGCAGTTAGCCATCGCCGGCCTGGGTGCGCTGGTCATTCGCCAGAGCGGAGCCTTGTTCATGGGGCTGCACCTGGGTTGGCGCGATGTGCAGCGCTGGACGCGGCGGGCGCAGCCCACCTCGCTCAACCTGGCCTGGGCCGGCCTGGCCACCCTGGGCGCGACCCTCGGCTTCCTGGCCGCGTCCGGGCTGCCCTTCCCCCCGTATGGCGGCTGTGTGGGCGTGGTGCTGCTGGGCCTGGCCATGGCTGCGGTTATTGCCTGGGTCAAGACCCGGCCGGGCAGCGGCCAACTCCTGCTCTGGCTGCTCATCAACGCCGGCGTGGCCCTGCTTCTGGCCCTGGTAACCCGGCCGGTATGGGCCGACGATGGTGGCTGGCAGGAGGCAGGCGGCACCCTCTCCGGCTGGCTGCAAAGCCCCGGCGCCGCGCGGGCCATCGCCATGGGCGTGCTGCCGGCCATGGGGGCCGCCGGTGGCGTCCTGCTGGGGCTGTTCAGCGGTGGCCTGCCGCGCAGCCTGGCCGAGAGCGATTGGCTGGCCGCCGATAGCAGTGATACCCTCCAGCCGGTGCCTGCCCCGGCCGGAACGCCCCCCGCCCCGCCAGAGAGCACGGCCCCGCCCCCCCCACCACCCCAACCGGCCAAGGCAGACGCCACACCCCACGCGCCCCGGCCGGGGCAGGCCCCCAAGCCCGGCGAGCCGGCAGCAAAGCCGGCAGCGACCGCAAAACCGGCCCCGCCAGAAGCTGTGAAGCCCGCGGCCACGCTGCGCGAGACCACACCCGGACAGGCTCCCAAACCCGGCGAGCCGGCGGCTAAGGCTGTGGCAGCCGAAAAGCCGGCCCCGCCGGAAGCGGTGAAGCCCGCGGCCACGGTCCGCGAGACCCCACCCGGACAGGCCCCCAAGCTCGACGATCCGGCGGCTAAAGCTGTGGCGGCCGATAAACCGGCCCCGCCGGAAGCTGTGAAGCCCGCGGCCACGGTCCGCGAGACCCCACCCGGACAGGTTCCCAAGCTCGACGAGCCGGCGGCTAAGGCTGTGGCGGCCGAAAAACCGGCCCCGCCGGAAGCTGTGAAGCCCGCGGCCACGCTGCGCGAGACCCCGCCAGAAGCGAAATCGGCCAGCAGCCCCCACCCGGCCGGGGACGTGCCGGGGCTGGCCATCACCCAACCATTGCTGCCCCCGGCCGGGATTGCCGCCGGGGCGGCGGTGGTAATCGGGGCGGCCGGCCTGGCTGCCGGCGGCGACGTGACCCCGGTCAGCCAGCCGCACTGGCAGTTGGTGGTGGTGCAGGGTCCCGGCCGGGGCACGGCCTACCCCCTGGGCGGGCAGATGGTGCTGGGGCGCGGCAGCGAAGCCGATGTCATCCTGGCCGATGGCAAGGTCTCCCGCCGCCACGCGCTCATCGAGCAGCAGGGCGGCACCTTCCGCCTGAGCGACCTGGACAGCACCAACGGCACGGCCGTTAATGGCCAGCGCCTCAGCGCGCCGGTCCTGCTCCGGCCGGGTGATACCATTCAGCTGGGGGATGTCGTCTTGCAGGTGGAAGCACTCTAACGCCCCTCTGTGCCGCCAGCCTTGACATGGTACCGTTTTATTGCTAACATATGTTACCAGTAACATATGTTAGCAATAAATGCTATGGCCCCATGGGCAAGGAATGGCACCATGTCCCTTTACCACGCAATTTTAGGCTTCCTGAGCCGCCAACCCCTGACCGGCTATGACCTGAAGAAGCTGTTTGCCGATTCTGACCTGCTGTACTGGTCGGGCAACAACAACCAGATTTACCGCACGCTGGTGCAGTTGCACCAGGAGCAGTTGGTGACGGTGACGGTGGAGCACCAGGCGGACAAGCCCAGTCGCAAGGTGTACAGCATCACCGGCCCCGGCCGGGAGGCGCTGCGCCTATGGCTGCTCTCCCCCCCAGAACTGCCGCAGTTGCGCCAGCCCATGCTCATCCGCCTGCTGTGGAGCGAGCTGTTGGCGCCGGCTGAGCTGGACGGCGTGCTGGCGGCTTATGCCGAGGAGCTGCGGGTGAAGCAGTTGATGCTGCAAACCCAGGCGGGGCGCAGCGCCCCGGCCGGGTGGCTGCCGCAACAGGTAAACGCCCACTAGCTGGCCTTCTATGCCCAGGAGCAGGCCTGGGTAGCGGCGCTGCGCCAGCAGTTGGCCGGCGGGTGATGGGTGGGCCATTATGGGCACGACTGGAGGTAAACCATGAGCAGTGACAATTCGATCTATCATTCCCCGGCCGGGGCGCAGGCGGTGATGGCGCTGTACGACAACGCCCTGGCCCATTGGCCCATCCCTTTTGAGACCCGGCAGATACCCACCCGCTACGGCGAGACGTTTGTGCTGACGTGCGGCAACCCGGCCGGGGCACCGCTGGTGCTGCTGCATGGCGCGGGCACTAATTCGGCCATCTGGGCCGGCGATGTGGCCGAGTATGGCCGGCAGCACCGGGTGTACGCCATCGACTTGCTGGGCGAGCCGGGCAAGAGTGCCCCCAACCGCCCGGCCTGGGACAGCCCGGCCTACGGTGACTGGCTGGCCGAGGTGTTGGCGGCGCTGGACCTGGTCCAGGTAACGTTGTTGGGCATTTCGCAAGGGGGTTGGACGGCGCTGCAGTTGGCTGTGTCCCGGCCGGGGCGGGTAGCCCGGTTGGTGCTGCTCTGCCCCGGTGGCATAGTGCCAGACCGGCTCTCTTTTGTGCTGCGGGCGGTACCCCTCTCCCTGTTAGGGTCGTGGGGCACGCGGCGGCTGGTGCGGCTGCTGTATGGCGACCAACCGGTGCCGGAGGGCGTGGAGGAGATACTGGTGGTGGTGACGCGCAGTTTCAAGGCGCGCATGGGCGTGCTGCCCCTCTTTAGCGATGCCGAGTTGCAGCAGTTGACGATGCCCACGCTGCTGCTGGCCGGCACCAAGGATGCCTTGCGTGACTCGGCCAGGATCGCCGCGCGGCTGGCGCAGCACCTGCCGCAGCTAACGGTGACGCTGTTGCCAGGGGCGGGCCATGCGTTGGTGGACCCGGCCGGGGAGGTGCTGGACTTTCTGGCGGCGACGGCGGAGGTAGTGACTGGTTGTTTCTACCAACCGCCTGGAAGCGCCTGGCTTGCAGCATAGAAAATAGCCCGCTGGTTTTGCCAGCGGGCTATTAAAGGCCACTCTATCTGGTATGCGAATCGACGGCTTGTGTTACTGGGTCAGCAACACCGCGGATTAGGGCCAGCGTACAATGGGGACTTCCGTTGTCTCGCCGGCGGCAATATTGACACGTTTAATCGACCGTGGCTTTTTGTCCCTGCCATCTGGTTCCTTGCCCAACGTGAAATCAAGTTTTATGATGTAACCCTGGTATGGGTCAAGCTCAACCGGATCGCCATCCACAAAGCCACCACCGACCTCATCACCTTCCAGTTCAACACTGAATGGAATACGCAGCGCGGCCTTTGTCAGCGTATATAACTTGTCGGAATCGGTGGCATCGTAATAACCACCGCCACCCGCTTTCGCCCAGTCGGCAAATTTCTGCTTGAGCGAGTCTTGGCCGATTGCAAAACCAACAACGTTCATAACGACTTCAAAGTCGTCAACCTGGGAATCGGGATCTTTGTCAAAGGCAGCCCGCAAATCCGTAATCTCTTGTTCTACGTTCCCACCGCAGTTTTCATTGCCGTCCGTGATCAAGACGACAAGTTTGGAGCCGGGCGCGTCTTTCAGGTCCACTTGTGCTTCTTTGAGCGAGGCCGCGATGGGCGTCCAGCCGCCGGCGCTGATGGTGTTGATCTTCGCCTTGAGATTTTCCCTGTTCAACGTTTCAAGTTCTTGGACCAACGTGGTAATGCCTGCCCCGGCCGGGGTTTGGCGTCCCTGCAGGTTACCAGGACCGAACACACGCAACGCCACCTTTATTCCGTCCGGCAAGTCGTTGTCGATCAAGTTCGTCAGGACCTGCCTGGCCTGGCTCATCCGTGAACCTTCCATCGACCCTGAGGCATCCAGAATCAATTCGACCGACGGCGTGTCAAGCAGCTCGAGTTTCGGTGCCGATCCCGTCACATCCCCAGCGGCGCGGCTAACCACAACAAGGTTGCCTTTCTGTGCAGGCTTGACAGAGGCAACTGTCCGGTTGAGAAGTCCCTGTGGTTGGTGCGCATACTTGCCGACAGGCGTACTGCAGGGGTCACCCCCGAAATTTGCCGCGGCATACAGGTTCCATTCACCTGAAATCACAATAACCGATTGCGCAGCAAACGGGAGTGTGTCCCGTTGTTCGCCTTCGGCCAGCGAAATCATTTGGCCGCAGTAATTGGGCTTCTCGAAAAGGCAGATGCCTCTATCAGGCAGCGGCCGCAGCGAAGACACCTTGTCATTGGCCAGCTTCATTGCGGTGGGGTTGGCAAAATCCCCTTTGTGAAGAATGCTGGGCTGGTGCTCCACAGCGTCACTGTCCATGCCATAATTCTCCCCCGTATAAAGGATCCACGTGCCTTCCACGACCTGGCAGGAGGACATATGGTTATTCAGTGTGGTAAGCGCGGCTACCCCTTCAGTATGTTCCTCACTCGGGTTTCCGTAGTTACTATGCTGGAAGATTTTGATCTTAGCCATTGTTTTTCTCCTTGGTTTCAGGTAATTGAACGGTTTTTTGTTATGTTGCTCCCCGAATGACTCATACAGCCAGATGGTCGTTGCGCTCTCACCGCTTTGTCATTTCTGTGCCTCCATGATAATAGAATTACAACTGCTTCAGAATGGCCTTGCTTGCCAAGGGGTTGCCAGTCTGTTGATATCACCCTGTGAACTGGGGCAAATACTACCAGCGCTGCGTGACACCAACGTGACACAGGTCCTGTTTTGGGGATAAATGGCCAGGCTGCCCTTGGAGACCGCGCACCAGCCTGTGACCGCGCTAAGCAAAATCCCTCAGCCCTCACCCCCCGCTCGCAACTGGCAACAAAAAAGACCGCCGGCCTCAGCCAGCGGTCTTTCCTGTCCTCATACAATGGCAGTGACTATTCAGACCTGACAGGTTTCTTCCAGACCATTTGTTTGCCAAAAGCGTTGCGAAAAACCTGTTAGGTCTTGAGAGGCAGTACAGTTACCAGGCAACGCCCGACGTGCTCATTAGTTTGCTTGGATAGGCTGGGTGTCTGACAGGGTATTAACCGGGGTAATGTTGCCGGTTGCCCCATCCAGGGTGAAGACATACCACCAGAGGCCATCTCCTGTCGTCGGCACTGTGTAGATAGCGATCTCTTGGCTTCCTCGATACACTCGCACAGTCGCACCGGATTCAGAGAGTTTGCCTCCGCTATTACCCGTGTAATTATACACGGCATAGGTGTAGGTGCCGCTACCTGCCAACTGCGAAATGGTAATTGTTTCAGGGCCTTCGCCATTTGTATCGTCCACGTCCAAGGTTACATTCTCAATGGTTTGACCTTTCACGTTATAGTCTATTTTCGTGGAACCTGGCAGCCACAGAGTCGAATCCAGGTCACTGGGAGCTGTCCCCCACGTGAGCACAATACGCAGTTCGCCCGCGGCTAACTCCGGCGACAGGGCAACGGGTTGTGTGTTGGGTTGGCCGGCCGTAATGGTGGCTGTTTGATCCGTGACCCCAATATATCCGTTTGCCGTTACACTCAGCGTCTGATCGCCAGCGGGTGCGTCTGAAATGGTGTAACTCCCACTTGCATCAGTGGTGGCACAGAGGCTTGTGCCATTGATACAGACCTGGGCCCCGGCAATCGGGTTGCTATTGGTGGCATCCGTTACTTGCCCTTGCAACGTGGCTGGCGCAGGCGGAGGCGCGGCCACGACTTCTGCCCCACCCTGGCAAGCATCATAGGGGTATGCCGGTGTACCAACGCCGCCCCAGGCCGCACCACTGTTGGTCGTGTTAAACGCATTGGTGTAATCTGGTGCTTTGTAAAACACAACATCGGTATTGTTCGGCAGATTGATCAGCACATTCACCTGCTCTGAAACCGTGAAGTCAATGACACGAGGCGGATTGGTTTGCAAAACAGCCCGGACATTCAGTGGTTTGTTCGCATCCAGGTAACTTTGTTCGACCTGTAATTTGATACAGGAGGGGGTGCGCTTCTCATAATCGAAGTTCCAATAGGAGAAGTGGCTCACTTGCGCGCTACAGCGATCACCTTCGATCACGACCGGTGCTTCTTCTACCCAAAGCCCCGTCGTTTCATCATAAGACCACACGGTCAGAACTTCGTTGGGTCGCGGCTCACAAGGGATAGAAATATCGGCGGTTGCGCCATCGGCCAGGTTATATTCGGTGCCGCCCTCATCTGTAAATTCGGCATAGAAGGCGCCTTCGCTCTCCATGTACACCGGCTCGTTGTCCGAATTCGTGCCGCTCATGTCGCCAACCATTTCTTCATTTTCCAGGTCGTAGGTGTACATGCTCAGCGTAACATCGCCAGCAGGCGGGTTGCCATTTTCATCTACAAGCTGATTGGGGGCAATGTCAATCTGCGTGCCACTACTGTCTTCGACAGCCACACCTTCGGCCGGATTGACCGTGAATGTTTCAACTGGCTGGAATTCGAGGGTCAGGTTCTCCAGGGCGGAACCGATGTGAATTTGCGAAACAGGCAGATAACCTTCTTTTTCGGCATTAATCACATAACGGCTGTCATCCGCACGAGGTACAGATAACTCAAATGCACCATTGGCGTCACTCTGGGCGACAACCCCGTTGATGCTGATAGCGACATCGGCCAGTGTATTCCCTGCCCAGCGGTCATTTGATACGTTCGGTGGTTCGGCCGTTGGTTCGTCCGGTTCGGCCGTTGGTTCATCCATTGGTTCGTCCGTGGGCGTTGCTTCATCGCCCCCACCGGTAACTTGCGAGGCAACTTCCGTGGCAACGCCTCCCACGTCAACGCCGCTGTTGCAGGCTACCAGGGCAAAAAGCAATAAAACGATAATCAGCAGATTCTTCTTCATGGTATTTCTCCTTGTACTAAGATGGGTTGATAACTCTTTCCAACGTTGGGGTCCGAAACCTTGTACCTCGTAAAGTTGTTTGCTTTAAGGTGTACCAGGTACTACCCTGTGAACTTGTGCGAATACTACCAGCGCTGCGTGACACCACCGTGACTCAGGTGCTGTTTTGGGGACAGAAGGCTGGAATGGCCATTGGGGGCAGCGCTGCACCCGGCCGGGGCGCGCCCCCCACCCTCGTCCCCCCTTTACAACCGCCGCGCTTGGCATCATAATACAGCCATGGGGTGTTACAGGCATCGCCTCTTTCTACCGTCCGCCGGCGCCCGGCCGGCACGGCCCACCCCACCAGGAGCAACATGATGACCACACCTACCCCCCTGACCCCCGAACAACTATTGCGGCGCTGTGATCCGGCCCAGTTCCAGTTTGCCAGCACTGCCGACCTGGAAGACCTGGCCGAAGTGATCGGCCAGCCGCGCGCCCTGGACGCCGTGCGCTTTGGTATTGGCATCCACCAGGCCGGCTACAACCTCTTTGCCCTCGGCCCGGCCGGGGTGGGCAAATCCACCGCCGTCAGCCGCTTCATCGAGGCCAAAGCCGCCACCCGGCCGGTGCCCCCAGACTGGTGCTACGTCCACAACTTTGCCCAGGCCCACCTGCCCAACGCCCTACGCCTCCCGGCCGGGTGGGGGCCAAAACTCCACAGCGACATGCGCCGCCTGCTCGAAGAGCTGCAAGGCGGCCTACCCGCCGCCTTCGAGAGCGACGACTACCACAACCAGCGCCAGGCCATCGACGAACAGCTCAAAAAACAGCAAGAGCAAGCCTTCGACGACCTGCAGCACAAAGCGCGCGAGAAAAAGATCGCCCTGCTGCAAACCCCCTCCGGCCTCGCCTTCGCCCCCCTGCGCGACGGCGAAGTCATCACCCCCAAAGAGTTCTTCGACCTGCCCGACGACCAGCAAAAGCAGATCCAGGGCGAGGTAGACACCCTGCAAGGCGAACTACAGCGCATCCTGCGCCAGGTCCCCCAATGGCGCAAAGAAAACCGCGAACAAATCCGCCAGCTCAACCAAAACGTGGCCTCCTTCACCACCTCCCCCCTGTTCGACGAACTCAAAGAAAAATACGCCGACCTGCCCGAAACCCTCAACTACCTGGAAGCAGTGCGCCGCTACACCATCGACAACGTCGAGCAGTTCCTGGGCGGCTCCTCCGACGAATCGCCCCTGGCGGCCATGATGGGCATCTCCCGGCCGGCGCACGACGAAGAGTTCCTACCCTACCAGGTCAACGTGCTGGTCAACCACGAACAAACCGCCGGCGCCCCCGTCGTCTACTGCGACCTGCCCACCTACCAAAACCTCATCGGCCGGGTTGAACACGTCTCTGAAATGGGGGCGCTAACCACCAACTTCACCCTCATCAAGCCCGGCGCCCTACACAAAGCCAACGGCGGCTACCTCATCCTGGACGTGCGCAAAATGCTGCAGCAGCCCTACGCCTACGAAGGGCTAAAACGCGCCCTGCAAGCCCAGGAAATCGTATTGGAGTCGTTGGGCCAGGTCTACAGCCTCATCAGCACCATCTCCCTGGAGCCAGAACCCATCCCCCTGGATGTCAAAGTGGTCCTGCTGGGCGACCGCCTGCTCTACTACCTGCTCCACGAATACGACCCGGAATTCGCCGAACTGTTCAAAGTGATGGCCGATTTCGCCGATGAGATGCCCTACGACGAGGGCAACAGCCTGGATTACGCCCGGCTGGTGGCCACGCTGGTCCGCAAAGAGTCGCTGAAGCACTTCAGCCCCGGCGCGGTGGCCCGCGTCATCGAATACAGCACCCGGCTGGCCGGGGACCAGGAAAAGCTAAGCACGCACATGCAAAGCATCGCCGACCTGGTGCGCCAGGCCAGCTTCTGGGCCGCCGAAGCCGGCCGGGAGCTTGTGCAGCGTGGCGATGTCCAGCAGGCCATCGACACCCAGGAATACCACACCGGCCGGGTACGCGAACGCATGCAAGAAGCCATCCTGCGCGAGACAGTGCTCATCGACACCAGCGGGGCCAAAGTCGGCCAGATCAACGGCCTCTCGGTGCTGATGTTGGGCAACACCAGCTTCGGCAAACCCAGCCGCATCACCGCCCAAATCCGCATGGGCAAAGGGGACGTGGTCGACATCGAACGCCAGGTGGAGATGGGCGGCCCCATCCACAGCAAAGGGGTGATGATCCTATCCAGCTTCCTGGCCGGCCGCTACGCCACCGAACGCCCCCTCTCCCTCTCCGCCAGCCTGGTCTTCGAGCAGTCCTACGGCGGCGTGGATGGCGACAGCGCCTCCTCGGCCGAGCTGTACGCCCTACTCTCCACCCTGGCCAACGTCCCCATCCGCCAATCCCTGGCCGTCACCGGCTCAGTGAACCAACTGGGCCAGGTGCAGGCCATCGGCGGCGTCAACGAGAAGATTGAAGGCTTCTTCGACATCTGCCGTTCGCGCGGGCTGACCGGCGAACAGGGGGTGCTGATCCCGTCCGCCAACGTGCGCCACCTCATGCTGCGCCAGGACGTAATCGATGCCGTGAGCGCCGGCCACTTCCACATTTATCCCGTGTCCCACGTGGACGAAGGGCTGGCGCTGCTCACCGGCCTCCCGGCCGGGGAACCAAACCCCGACGGCAGCTACCCGGCCGGGAGCCTGAACCGGCTCATTGTCGACCGGCTGGAAGACATCATCCAAAAACAGCGTCAATACGCCAAGCCACCCAAAGACGAGGAGACCGGGGCCAACGAGAAAACACCGGCCACCCCGGCCGCGGAACCGGGCAAGGAAGCACAATCATGAGCGCAGAAGAACTGCCTGAGCAAATCATCCGGCGCATCCTGGTGGCCCTGGACGCCTCCACCGACAGCGTGGCCGCGCTGAAGACGGCGGCCAGCCTGGCCGCTTCGCTGCAAGCGGAATTGGTGGGCCTCTTCGTGGAAGACATTAACCTGCTGCGCCTGGCCGGGCTGCCCTTCGCCAGCGAAGTCCAGCGCGTCACCGGCACCGGCCGGGTGCTGGACGAGGCGGGCATGGAGCGCGACCTGCAACTGCAAGCCTCACAAGCGCGGCGCGCCCTGGCCAACGCCGCCGCCGATGCCGAGGCCACCTGGACCTTCCGCGTGGTGCGCGGCGTGGTCACCACCGAAATCCTGGCCGCCGCCCTGGAAGCAGACCTGCTGACCTTGGGCCGGGCCAGCCGCCCCCCAATTCGCCGCCGCCAACTAGGCTCCACGGCCCGCGCGGCGGTCAGCCAGGCCCCCGGGCCAGTGCTGCTGGGGCACCCCGGCATGGACCTGGAACAGCCGGTCCTGGCCACCTTCGACGGCACCCCGGCCGCGGCGCAGGCCCTCGTTGCCGCGGCCAACATGGCCCGCAGCGGCCACAGTGACCTGGTGGTGCTGCTGACCAATGACGTCCCCGGCCGGGACTCCCCCTCCGCCCGTGAGCTGGCCGAACAGTGCGAAGCCATTCTGAGCGACAAAGGGTACAGCCCCCCCGATGACTATGAATACCTGCCCCACGGCGACCAGGAGAGCCTGGTGCGGGCGGCCCAGGCGCGCCACTGTGGCCTGCTGGTGCTGGGCGGCAGCAGCCCCCTGCTGCAAGGGGAACGCTTGCAGCACCTGCTAGACGAACTCTACTGCCCGGTCATGCTCGTCCGCTAGCCCTGGCCGGCTCAGGAAGCCCATGTCCGTTCTCCGCCGCCTACTCATCATTGCCGGCCGGGCTGTTTCGCGCCTGCTTTTTCGCCTGACCATCACCGGCCGGGACAACCTCCCGGCCGGGGGTCCCCTGATCCTGATCACCAATCATTTCAGCATTTTCGACGCCCCGCTGCTCATCTTCTTCTTGCCCTACCCGCTCGTCTTCTTTGCCGCCACCGAAGCCCAGGCCAACCCCCTGGGCAAGTGGCTGCTGCGCTGCTTTGCCGCCATCCCGGTCTGGCGCGGCCAGCCCGACCGCACAGCCTTGCGCCAGGCATTGGCGGTGCTAGAGCAGGGCGGCGTGTTCGCCCTCATGCCCGAAGGGGGTGTGGACCCGGCCCTGAATGCCCTGCGCGAACGGGGCGAGTTGTCGCTCAACCTGGCGGGGGATCATCGCAGCCGGCACAGCGCTGAACTGACCTCGCCCCGGCCGGGGGCCGCCTACCTGGCCGTGAAAAGCGGCGCGCCGCTGCTGCCCGTGGCCATCCTGGGCAGCGAGAAGATCATCGCCAACCTGCGCCGTTTGCGGCGCACTCCGGTAGAGATCCGCATTGGCCCACCCTTTGGCCCGCTGTCGGTCCCGGCCGGGGTGCGCGCCGCCGCCCGGCGGGACCAGCTAGACCACCTCAGCCACGACCTCATGCGCCACATCGCCCGCCTCATGCCCCCCCAGAATCGCGGCCCCTATTGAGCTGGTCAGGACGACCTTTTGAATTACCGGCCAACCAGCGGCTGCCGTTGCCGCTGCCGGCCATGCCGGGTATAAAAGAGTGCCTGAGCGCATTCAGACAGTCACGCATGCGCCAATCACCATTCGCCGCAACGGAGATACCCCATGGCCGAAAATGATAAGCCAGCCAACGATAAGAAACCCAACAGCGAAAAGCCGCCCATCCCTGAGGAGAAGCTGGTGCAGACGCAGCACACCGTCACCATCGACGGCCAGACGATTCACTACACGGCCACAACCGGCACCATTCTGCTCAAGGAGGAGGTGGACGAGAAGGGGGAAGAGGTAAAAGCCTCGGTCTTCTACGTGGCCTACACCCGCGATGACGTGGACGACCCGGCCGGGCGGCCCATCACCTTCTCCTTCAACGGCGGGCCTGGTTCCTCCTCCGTCTGGCTGCATCTGGGCCTGCTTGGTCCGCGCCGCGTGCTCATGGATGACATTGGCAACCCCACCCCGCCCCCTTACCGCCTGGTCGACAACGCCTACTCCCTGCTAGACCTCACCGACCTGGTCTTCATCGACCCGGTCAGCACCGGCTACAGCCGCGCCGTGCCCGGCGAAAAGCCCAAGCAGTTCCACGGCTTCAAGAAAGACATCGAATCAGTGGCCGAATTCATCCGCGTCTACACCGGCCGGGTCAAGCGCTGGGCCTCCCCCAAATTCCTCATCGGCGAGAGCTACGGCACCACCCGCGCCGCCGGGCTTTCCGGCCACCTGCAAGAGCGGCATGGCATGTACCTGAACGGCATCATGCTCATCTCCTCCATCCTCAACTTCCAGACCGCCCGCTTCACCAGCGGCAACGACCTGCCCTACATCCTCTTCTTGCCCACCTACACCGCCACCGCCTGGTACCACCAGCGGCTGCCGGCCGACCTGCAAGCAGACCTGCACCAAACGCTGGCCGAAGTGGAGGCCTTTGCCCTGGGTGAATACACCCTGGCCCTGATGCAAGGCGACGCCCTGCCCGAGGAAGCCCGCAGCACCATTGCCCACAAACTGGCCCGCTACACCGGCCTGTCGGTCGATTACGTCCTGCGCACCGACCTGCGCATCCAGATTCACCGCTTCGTAAAGGAGCTGCGCCGGGACGAGCGGCGCACCGTTGGCCGCTTGGACAGCCGCTTCACCGGTATCGACCGCGACGCGGCCGGGGAGCAGAACGAGTTCGACCCCAGCTACGCCACCATCCAGGGGCCTTACACGGCCACGTTCAACGATTATGTGCGCCGCGAACTGGCGTTTGAGAGCGACCTGCCCTATGAGATTCTCACCGGCCGGGTCTGGCCCTGGAGCTATGGCGAACACGAAAACCAGTTTGTAGACGTGGGCGAAACGCTGCGCAAAGCGATCAGCCAGAACCCCTACCTCAAAGTAATTGTGGCCAACGGCTACTTCGACCTGGCGACCCCCTACCTGGCCACCCGCTACACCTTCAACCACCTGGGGCTGGACCCCAGCCTGCGCGGCAACGTCAGCATGACTTACTACGAAGCGGGGCACATGATGTACGTCCACATGCCCTCGCTCATCCAGCTAAAAGCCGACCTGGCCGCCTTTATCCGCGCCGCGCTGCCCCCCGCATAGACCCATCTCCCCTATCAGGCGGCGGCTTTCATGGCCGCCGCCTGGCGCAAAATCGATTCCGCCCCGCTCTGGGCATGCTCACGGGTACCCAGCATGGCCGCCAATTCCTGCACCCGGCCGGGCATATCCAACACCGCCACCGCCGTAATCGTCCGCCCCTCCTCCTGGTGCTTGCTCACGTGCAAATGGCTGTCCCCATAGCCGGCCAATTGCGGCAAATGGGTCACCACCACCACCTGGTGCCCCTGCCCGGTGGTCAACCCCCACAACTTGCGCCCAACAATATCCCCCACCCGGCCGCCAATCCCCTGGTCAATCTCGTCAAAAATCAGCGTCGGCGTGGCGTCCACCTGGGCCAGGGCCGTCTTCAGGGCCAGCATTAGCCGCGCCGTCTCGCCGCCGCTGGCCACTCTGGCCATTGGCTTCAGCGGTTCGCCCGGGTTGGTGGAAATGAGAAACTCCACCTTGTCGATACCCGACTGGTCAAAAGCCAGCCGCTGGTCGCCCACGTACGCGCCGTCCCCGGCCGGGGTCACCTGAAAATCCACCGCAAACAGCGCGCCCGACATCCGCAAGTCGGCCAGTTCCCGCTCCACCGTCGTGGCCAGCTTTTTAGCCGCTAGCTGCCGCTTCTGCGACAACGCCTGCCCCATCTGCCCAATACGCCGCAAATAGCGCTCCGCCGCCGCCGCCAGCTCCTCCTGCTGCGCCTCACTCCGGCTGATCTGGGCCAGCTCCGCCACCGCCTTATCCCGGTAAGCCAACACGGCCGGGATATCATCCCCATACTTCCGCTTCAACCCGGCGATCAGCTCCAACCGCTCCTCCACAAAATCCAACCGGCCGGGGTTAAACTCCAGCTCATCCACATAATCGCGCAGCTCGCCGGCCAGCTCATCAAACTCCGTCACCAGCCCCTGCAGCCGCGCCGCCCACCCCTGCTTCGACTCATCCAACCGCGCCAGCAAACTCACCGCCCGCTCCGCCTGGCTCAACAAATCCGTCACCGACGGCGCATCGGCGTCCACGCCCAGCAGCAGCGCCAGCGTCTCATTCGTATGCTGCATCAGCCGCTCCACATTGGCCAACCGCATCCGCTCCGCCCGCAGCGCCTCCTCCTCATCCGGCTTCAAATTGGCGGCGCTAATCTCCTCCACCTGGAATTGCAGCATATCCAACCGCTGGGCAACCGTCCGCGCCTCCCGCCGCAGTTGCTCCAACGTTTGCTGCACCTTGCGCAGCGCCCGCACCTCCTGGCCCAGCGCCTGGCGCTCCTCATCCAGCCCGGCATACGCATCCAGCAGCGGCAGGTGCGCCCGCGGCCGCAGCAGCGACAAATGCTCCCCCTGGCCATGAATGTCCACCAGCAGTTCGCCCACTTGCCGCAGCAAATTCAGGCTAACCGAACGCCCATTCACCCGGCAGATATTCCGGCCATTGGCCCGCAAATCGCGCGCCAGCACCAGCTGATCCGCCGCTTCACCCTCCAACCCCTCCGCTTCCAACAGTGGTCGCAAGCCGGCTTGCAGCGCACCGGCCAGGATAAAACTCCCTTCCAGGTAAGCCGCCTCGCAGTTGGCCCGGATCATAGACGAATCAGCGCGCCCGCCCAGGAGCAGCGTCACCGCATCCAGGATGATCGATTTGCCCGCCCCGGTCTCCCCGGTAAGCACCGTGAAGCCAGGGGCAATGGCCAGGCGCAGTTCATCAATAATGGCAAAATCGCGGATGTACAGCTCGGTTAACATACAAAGTTATTTCACCTGCCAGAACGCGGCCGAGGGGGTGAGGAAGAGGTAAACGCCGGCCCAAATCAGGGAACCAATGGGGAAACTGCCCACGAACAGGCCCAGCAGCAGCGGCAGCATGGGCAAAACGCCACCCAGGATGACCATGAGCATCACTGTGTGCGGCAGCCAGCGGCCCCGGTGTCGCCGCGCTGCCCGGAACGAGATCCGGCCAATCAGTGTCCCGCCACCTGCCGCCAGGAAAATCACAAAGAAGCCCAGGAACTGGGTCAGATAGCCGCCAATCAGGCCGAGGATAAAAGCTACCAGCCCGGCCGCGATGTAATCCACGATATTGGCCGTAAAAAATGCCTCCTCCATGTCCCGCTTACAGTCGGGGCAGAGGTAGCCTACCGGCGTCCGGTTGGCACATTTGATGCAGATGGGACGGCTGCAGTTGTAGCATTTCAGGTTGGTCTTGCGGTCCGGGTGGCGATAGCAGACGTAAAGCAGCTCTTCCTCCTCCACCGCCGCTTCCTGAATTTGCGCGGCCGCGTCTGCTTCGGCGGCAGCGGCGGCGGCGGCCTCGGCTTCGGCGGCGGCGGCCAGCAACTCCGCCGGCACCGGCCGGCCCAGGGCCGTCAGCGCCACCACATTGTCAGGGGCCAGGGCCAGCGCCTGCTCGTAGGCCGCCTGCTGCCCGGCCGGGTCGGTCGTATTTTCCGCCAGGCCAAGCCACGCCTCCACAGTATCCGGCGCTTCATCCAAAATCTCCTGGAACAGCTTGGCGGCCGCCGCCTTTTTGCCAACCTCGGCCACCTTGTTGGCCTGCCGTAGAAGGGAGCGAATTCGGGGGGTAGGTGTGCTCATTCAGTTCGTCCTCGTCATTGATATTGTGTCGATGCGCACCGGCCGCGACTAAGGCAATGGCCGCTTTTAGCATTCCATATTCTTGGCGGAGAAACGGCCATTGCTTGCAGAATCGTCTCCCTGACCTGCAAAGTTATTTGGGGACGATTCCTAACCAGAAGCTGCCTGCGGGTGCCAGTAACCAAAGCGCTCCATCAGACGGTGGTAAAAATAGCTGGAACTGCCCACACGGGCAAACAAACAACGATGCTCGTGCTGGCCAATAATAACCCGGTCACCGGCTTGCAGGGAAACCGGCCCCTGCCCGTCGGCGGTCAGGGCCGCCTCATGTTCCGGGTTCACCTCTACCGACACAACAGCCGTCTGGTGCAAGACCACCGCCCGATCCAGGCTCAGATGGGGAGCCACGGGGATAACCAGAAAGTTGGGCAGGCGCGGCCAGAGCAGCGGGCCGCCGGCGGCCATGGCGTAAGCGGTAGAGCCAGTAGGAGTGGCCACAATCAGGCCGTCGGCGATGTAAGTGGTGACGTAGTCGTTGTCCACGTACAGCCCCAGCCGCACCACGCGGGCCAGGCGGCCCCGGCTAATGACCACATCATTAAGGGCCACAAACTCCGCCAACTTCTGGTTGTGGCGTTCGACGTAGGCGCGCAGCATAAGCCGCTCTTCCAGCCACCAATCGCCGCGCAGCACGGCCGCCAGTTGGGTGGGCCAGTTCTCCGGATCGGCCTCGCTGAGGAAGCCCACCCGGCCGAGGTTAATGCCGAAAATGGGCACGCCGTGGGGGGCAGCATACCCGGCCGCGCGCAGCGTGGAACCATCCCCGCCAAGTACAATGAGCAGCGACAGCTCGGCCATGCGGCTGACCACAGGATTCTGGCTCTGATCCCCGTCCCGGCCGGGGGCAACCACACTGGCCACGCCCTGCTCCGCCAGCCAGCGGCCAACGCTGGCTGCCAGCGCCTGCGCCTCGGGCTTATGGGGGTGGTAGACAATGCCCACCAATCCCATGCGTCCCAGTTCTGTGCCCACCGGATTGTTCATGAGCGTAACATCCCGCGCCGGTGGCCAGGCTAGGCCAGCACGCCACGCAGGTAAGCAGCAATCTCCGGCCGGGGCACGCGCACCTGCTCCCCCCCAGCCATCGGGCGCACCATCACCGCCTGCTCGGCCACTTCCGCTTCGCCCAGGATGAGGACGTAGCGCGCCTCCAGCTTGTTGGCTTCGCGCATCTGGCTCTTCATGCTCCGTTTGCCGCGGGCAAAGGCCAGGCGGGCCGCCAGGCCGGCGGCGCGCAGCTCGTAGACCAACTGCACCGCCGCCATCTTCGTTTCGCCACCAAAGTGGGCGATGAGGATAGGCGGTTGTGCCCCGGCCGGGAGCGAAACGCCACTTTCCTTCAGAGCCAGGATAATCCGCTCGATGCCGCTGCCAAAACCCACACCCGGCGCGGCCGGGCCGCCAATGGCCTCCGACAGGCCATCATAGCGGCCGCCGCCACAAACCGCCGCCTGCGCCCCAATGCCCTGCGCCCACACCTCAAAGACCGTCTTCACGTAGTAGTCGATGCCCCGCACCAGGCGGAAGTTAACGGTATACGTCTGGCCCAGCGCGTCTAACATACGCCGCAGTTCGGCAAAATGGTCGGCACAATCATCGCACAGGTGGTCGATGATGTGCGGCACGCCGGCCAGCAGCGCATCCATGCCCGGCTCTTTGCTGTCCAGCACCCGCAGCGGATTGCGGCGCAGCCGTTCCTGGTCTACTGCCGCCAGCTTGTCCAGGTCATTGGCCAGGTATTCTTGCAGCACAGCCACGTAACGGGGTTTGCAAACCGGGCAGCCGGTGCTGTTTAGCTGAAAGGTCAGCCCCTTGAAGCCCAATTCGCGGTAAAGATTCATGGCCACCATCATCACTTCCAGGTCCGCGGCCGGGTCCATCTCGCCGATAATCTCACAGTTGAACTGGCTGTGCTGGCGGAAACGGCCGGCCTGCGGGCGCTCGCGGCGAAAGATGGGGCCAATGCTGTACAGCTTCACCGGTTGGGGCCAGTTGTGCAGCCCATTCTCGATGTAGGCGCGCACAACCCCGGCCGTGAACTCCGGCCGGAGCGTCAGGCTGCTGCCGTCTTCTTCCTCAATGGTGTACATCTCCTTCTGCACGAAGAAGTCGGAGGCCGTGCCCACGCCGCGGGCAAACAGCTCGGTGAACTCTATAACTGGCAGCTCGATTCGTTGAAAGCCATAGCGGTGGGCCAGGTTGCGCGCGGTTTCGATGACCAGGTCCCAATAGCCGTAATCATCGGGCAAGACATCCTGCATGCCCTTCACACGTTGTATTGCCGACAAGATGCTTCTCCTTGCGTGAGTTGTGGTTCGTGTTGCGCCGGCGGACGGCAACAGCAAGGTATTATAACGGCATCCGGTAACAAAAGCAGGTGGGAATGTTGACAAGTGCCAGCCACAGGGCGGAACGATGTCATGTAGAGCAAGTTTTGCTGCCCTGCGCCTGGCACTTCAGGGGACCAGGCCTGCGCCGTTTGTGGCTACTGTTTTCGCCGGCGGAAGAGCGGTACCAGGACCAGCCCCAGGGCCAGGCCCCCGGCCGGGCACGGACCCCCCCCACCGGCATCCGCGGGCGCCGCCGTAGACTCAGGCGCGGGCGCGTTAGTGGGCAGCGCCGCCGCCGGCGCGGTCGCCTCACCCACCGCCAGGCCCAGGTCATCCACCCAGATGGTCCCACTATTGGCCGCGTCCGGGAAAGTCTCAAAGCCAAAGGCCAGGCCGCTCACCCGGCCGGGATCGGCAAAAGGCGCGCCGGCATTCTCCTCCCACTCCACGCGATGGAAATCGGCCCACGCCAGGTGGATGGGAACCCAACTGCCCACACTGTCGGGCGGTGCTTCGACGGTGTAGACGTAACTTTCGCGGGCCTCCTCCGGCCCGGCATACAGGTCCACGTTAAAGACCAGGCCGGCCGTCGCCGCTTGCAGGCGGAAGGTGAGGCCGTCGGCCGCGGCCCAGGCCTGGGCGGCATCGAAGAAGAGGGCGCAGGTCGCCCAGGCGTTGGCTGCCACGTCGAAATCCATCTGCAGGGCCGCGCCATCCCCGGCCGGGGCGCGGCCAGGGGCACAACTGATCTGCGTGGGCGTGCCCTCATCCCAGAACGCTTGCCAGCCGCTGCTGCTCCCGGCCGGGGGGCCTTCGAAGTCATCTATAAGGGCTGCCGGTGCGGCGGCAGCGGCAGCCGGTGGTTCGGTCGCCACTTCTGGCGCGGCCGAGGCCGCGGCTTCTGGCACAACCGTAGGCGCAGTCCCGGCCGGGGGCTGCGCCGCCAGATTGTCCTGCCAGTTGTGGTAAAACAGATTCAGCAAAGGCACAAACTCGGCCGTAGCCTTGCGGCTGCCCTCCACCGAAGGGTGGTCATCATCCGACGGGTAGTAGAGCGTGTCCCGGCTGCCCACCACGTGCGCCACCTGGCCATCCACCAGCCAATGATGGGCATCCGGCCCGGTGAGGATGTTGTAAAAATCAAACACCGCCACGTTCTGGTAAGGATACGCATTCTCGCGCAGCCAGTCGTTTACCAGCCACTGGTTGAAAGCCCGCGCATTCTCCGGGATGGCCGGGGCCGACAGCGCCGGCGCGGTGATGACGACAAACAGCTTATCCGGCCGGGTGGCAAAGTAGTCCAAAATCTCGTTGTACACCCACTTGGCATGGCCCACGGTGAAATCGGCCTCGGGCGTGGGAGCGTCATCCGGGCTACCATACAGGTCGGAGTTGGGGAAGCAGGATTTGAACAGAACGATCTGGTTCTCGCCCCCAGGATCGGCAAATGTGCGCGTGTAGCTGGCGTGCTGATCGCTCTCGTTGAAGAGGGCCTCCATATAGCGCGGCGTCTGGGCGCTGCGGAACCACTCCGGCCAGTCGGGGATGTCGGTACGGTCGCCAATGCTGTCCGGCCCCCAGCCGTAGTTGGTGTCGCTGACGAAGTAGTTGTTTTGGGCCAGGGCCAGGCCCAGGTCGCCGTAGCCGTCACTGAGCCAGTTTTCGCCGGTGGAATGATGGATAAAGATGAGCTTGACCGGGCTGGCTGGCGGGTCGGCGCTGCCGGCCGCTGGCTGGGCGCTGCCCCGGCCGGGAAAAGCAGCCAGCACCAGCGCCACAAGCAGCCCCAACGGGATGAGCCAACTAGAGATGGATTTGTGGATTTGCTGCATCACATCCTCCCGCGCCCTTCACCTGGCAGCCGCCCCCTCAGAAAAGAATGCGCCCTGCTGCCGGAAAGACACTGAAAAACAGTGTACGACAAAGCGCTCCACCCCGTCACGTGATGAATGTCACCTTTTCGGCCGGCTACAGCCGCTGGTCACAGTGGGCACGATGGCCGCAATGGGCGCAGCGGCGTGGATTCTCGTGGTCACGGTCCACGTTGGCCGCGCGGCGGTCCTGGTGCATGTCGGCCAACAGGTCCAGCAAATCTTCTTCCAGTTCGGGCGTGTAGTCTATGGCAAACGCTTTGTCCTGGTATTGGAGGATGCCGTACCCCGGCCGGGTGCCAAACGACACCTCTACCAGCAGGCAGTACGCCGCCAGTTGCAGCAGATGCCCATCGTGCACCACCTGCGGCGCAGGGCTGGACTTCACCTCCACCGGGATAATACTGCCATCGCGCTCCTCCACCAGGTAGTCCGGCCGGCCGGTGAGGCGAATGTGCGGCGCATACAGCGGCTCTTCCTGCCGGAACCAGGTGCCGGTATCGCTGTAGATAAGCCGCCCGGCCGGGAGACCCGCCTCCGACCACATCTCGCGCGCCTTCAGCGCCACTACCACCGCCAGCAGCAGCAAGGCCACTCCCAGACCCAGCCAGCCCATCTGAATCTCAGCCATCACCCTTACACCACCCGGATCACCCAGACCAGAATGAAGGCCAGGGCCAAAGCCAGGAGCACATACACCAGGTTGCGCGCCTGGCGTGCCCGCTGCACCAACTGGCCATGCGCCTCGTGGAAAGCAGTCCCGGCCGCCATCTGGCGCAGATTGCGGCTGGCGCGCCCCCCCACGCGGCGCAGCCACCAGGCGCGGCGGCAATACACATACTCGGCAATCTCGCTAGCTCGAATCCATTCGTCGCTCATATGTTCTACTTTAGCCGAATTGGCGCAAAAGATCAAGCCGTCCGGCGGCCAGGCGGCCAGGCCAGGCGTTGCCAAAAGCCCCGCTTCTTCATACACTGGTAGCATGATGCCGTTCCGCCGTAGGAGACATTTGCTAATTGCCGCTCTGATGGTCAGTGGGTTGGTGGGCTGCGCCCCGGCCGGGGCCACCACCCCCGGTCGCTTCTACGCCCAGTCCTGGTTTCTGCTGCTGGCCCTGGCCCTGCCAACCGCGCTCATCCTGGCCGGGCTGCTGATCGCCGGCCAGCGGCTGCGCACGCGCAACATCGCCAGCCGCAACCGCGAACTGGCCCAACAGGTCAGCGAGCGCACCACCGAAATTGAGCGCCGCCGCCAGATTGCCGAAGGGCTGCGCGAAATCCTGGTCATCCTCAACTCCAACCGCTCCCAGGCCGAGAGCCTGCACTACATCGTCACCCAGGCCGCCCGCCTCACCGACGCCGAGGACGCCATCATCTTCCGTCTGGCCGCCGACCAGCCACTCACCATCGTGGCCACCAACCCCGGCGGCCAGATCCGCTACACGCCTGGCCCGGCGCTGCTGGCCCTGACCAAGGATTGGATTCAGTTCGGCCTGCCGGACAAAGAGCCACTGACCATCCCCGACTTACAACGGCACTGGACCGCCTATCTGGCCGACGCCCGCGCTTCTTTGGGCAACCATCAGGCGCTGCTGGGCATCCCGCTCTTTCTGGGCTCCGACATTTACGGCGGCCTGCTGCTGTTCTACACTGCCGAACGCGATTTCTCCGCCGAGGACCTGGAATTGGGCTTCACCTTTGCCGACCAGGCAGCGCTGGCCATTGCCAACGAGCGCCTGCGCCGCCAGGCAGAGCGCAGCGCCGTGGCCGAGGAGCGCAACCGGCTGGCCCGCGACCTGCACGACGCGGTAACGCAAACGCTCTTCTCGGCCAGCCTCATCGCCGAAGCGCTGCCGGAGATGTGGAACGAAGACCCGGCCGAGGGGCAACAGTTGCTAGATGAGCTGGGCCGTCTCACGCGCGGCGCGCTGGCAGAAATGCGCACCCTGCTGCTGGAGCTGCGCCCGGCCGGGTTGGCTGAAGCAAAATTACCCGACCTGCTGCGTCAATTAACAGAGGCCAACACCGGCCGGGCCGGTATCCCCATTACCCTGGACATCGACTTCACCGACAATCTCTCTGTGCCGGTGCGCGAGGCATTGTACCGCCTGGTGCAGGAAGGGCTGAACAACGTGGTGAAACATGCCCGGGCCAGCCAGGCGGCGGTCACGCTGCACAACAGCCCGGCCGGGACCGGGCTTACCCTGACCATCCACGACAACGGCCGAAGTTTTGAACCAGACCAGGTCCCGGCCGGGCACCTGGGACTAACCATCATGAAAGAGCGCGCCGCCGCCATCGCAGCCGACCTGACCATCGACACCCGGCCGGGGCAGGGCACCACCATCACCGTCCACTGGCCGGCCGCCGCACCGCCCCCGGCCGGGCGGCAACCCGAGGTCACCTATGAGCACGAACAAACGAATCCGCGTCCTCCTCGTTGACGACCACGACATGGTCCGCAAAGGGCTGGGCGTCTTTCTGCGCGTCAAACCCGACCTGGAATTGGTCGGCGAAGCGGCCGATGGGGCCGAAGCGCTGGCCCAATGCGCCACCCTACAGCCAGACATTGTGCTGATGGACCTGGTCATGCCCGTCATGGATGGCGTGGCCGCCACCCGCCAGATCCGCCAGCGCTGGCCCCACATCCAGGTCATTGCCCTCACCAGTTTTCACGAGCCGGCGCAAATCCGCGAGGTGATGCAGGCTGGGGCAGTGAGCTACCTGCTGAAAAACGTTGCCACCGACGAGCTGGCCACGGCCATCCGGGCCGCCTACCGCGGCCAATCCACCCTGGCCCCGGAAGCAATGCAGGCGCTGCTGCACCCGGCCGGGGAGCCGGCCCCCAACACCCCCAACTTCGGCCTCACCGAGCGCGAAATGGAAGTGCTGGCCCTGCTGGTGGAAGGGCTGAACAATCCCGAAATCGCCGAGCGGCTCGTCGTCAGCCGTTCCACTGCCAAAGCCCACGTCAGTCACATCCTGGAAAAACTGGGCGCTGGCAGCCGGGCAGAGGCGGTGGCCCTGGCCCTGCGCCACAACCTGGTCCAATAACCCGCCAGGTAGGTGTTCACTCCCCATGCGCTGTGGCATTTATGCGCTGACCCGCGCGAGGGCGCTTCGCGCCCCGCACGGGGGAGCTTAATGGGTTTTTTCAGTTTTTGGGGCAAATGTCCCAAAAACTGAAAAAACCCTGCTCTGTTTAGCGTTGCCAGGCGCGCAGCGCCGAGGCGACGCCCCCGGCGCTTGGCCTCACTGCTCGTCTCGAGGGGGGAGTGAACGGTTACCCCGCCAATTACCCACTTGGCCAATAGCCAATCCTTCCCCTGCCCGATGCGCCAGGGTCCAAGACCGTCTAGAATGGTCATATAGTTAGACTGCCGGCTAATCGTGACCGCAGCAATCCTATTTCCGGGAGAGAACCTATGGACAAGCAACCACTGAAACCAGAATCCACTCGCAAAACCCGCAACGGTATGGCCCAGGGATTGCTCATCGGCGTCGCCATTGGTGTCGCCATGGGCCTGGCGTTGGACAGCATCGCTATTGGCATGGGTGTGGGGCTGGGCATTGGTGCCGCATTGGGTGCTGCGTTTTCAGAAGACAGCCCATCGGCCCAGGACGAGATGCTGCGGGCCAAACGACGGCCGCTGCTCATCGCCGCGCTTTCTGTGCTGTTCGGCATCATGGTGCTGATAGCCTTGCTCCTGCTGCTGTTCCTGCGCTAGACAGCCCGGCCGGGGGTGTATCTTGCGTGTAGTGCTGGCAGATGACGAAGAACGGGTCCGGCATGCCCTGCGCATTGTGCTAGGGCGGCAGCCTGACCTGGACGTAGTCGGAGAGGCCGCCCAGGCGGCGGACCTATTTACCCTGCTGGCCGGTGAACCGGTCGATTTGCTGATCCTGGATTGGCGCTTACCCGGCTTCACCCCGGCCGGGGGGCTGTCCCAGCTCCAGCAATACGCCCCAGACCTGATCATCATCGCCCTCAGCGGCCGGCCAGAAGTTGGGGCCGATGCCCACGCGGCCGGCGTCCATGCCTTCATCAGCAAGATCGACCCGCCCCGCACCCTGCTAGACACCATTCAGCGGCTAACCCGGCCGGGGCAACCCGGCAGCCAAAACTATCTCAGCGTAAACCAGCCATAAACCTGGCACCCCAACAGGAGGTGTCGCCATGAAAACCATCATCCTAAAACCCAACCACAAATACCTGAGCAAACTCTACCTGCAACTCTCCATCCTCTTCGTATTGTGGCTCATCGCCGGCGGGGCATTTGCCGCCCTCCTGGCCGGCGAACCAGACATAGGCTCCGACGGCGCCAACCAGATCATGGTCATCGCCACCCTTATCGGCCTGGCCGTATGGCTGCCGGGCATGGCCCTGGCCGCCCCCTACTACCACAGCCTCAGCTACGAAATCCACGAAGACGAGGTAATCGTGCGCGCCGGCATCATCACCCGCTCCATCAAGCACGTACCCTACCGCACCGTCACCAACCTCACCATCAAGCGCGGCCTCTTCGATCGCTACCTCTTCAACCTGGGCACCCTCGACATCCAAACCGCCGGGATGAGCGGCAGCACCGGAGCCGAGGAGAGCCTGGCCGGGCTAACCGACGTCGAAGCCGTGTACGACGTCGTCGTTGAGGAACTGCGCCGCTTCCGTGGGGCCATGGGCCCTACCGCAACGGAACTATCCGGCAGTCCGGCCGGCCGGCCACCAATCAGCAAAGGCACCGACCTGACCATCGAAGCCATCCTCAACGAACTACAAGCCATTCGCCACGCCGTAGAAACGAAATAGCCGGTTGGCCGGCCAGCCCTCGCGCCGGCCGGCCAACCACCGACAGGAGTTCCAGATGCATACCGTTGAAGTCTCACATCTTGCCAAACGCTTCGGGGATGTCAAAGCCGTGACTGATGTTTCGTTTGCCGTCGAGCCGGGGGAGATTTTCGGCCTGCTAGGCCCCAATGGCGCCGGCAAAACCACCACCATCCGCATGATCATGGACATCTTCAAGCCCGACACCGGCACCGTGCGCGTTTTTGGCGGGCAGTTGGACCTGGCCAAGAAGCGGCGCATCGGCTATTTGCCGGAAGAGCGCGGCCTGTACAAAGATCTGAAGCTAGAAGCCACCCTCATCTATCTGGCCACCCTGAAGGGGCTGGACGAGAAAGAGGTGCGCCGGCGGCTGGGTGAGTGGCTGGAACGGCTGGACCTGGCCGAACACCGCAACAAGAAAGTCCAGGAATTGAGCAAGGGGATGCAGCAGAAAGCGCAAATCATCACCACTCTGCTGCACGAACCAGACCTCATTGTCATCGACGAACCATTCTCCGGCCTGGACCCGGTGAACACGCGCCTGGTAAAAGATATCTTTGAGGAACAGCGCGCCGCCGGCCGGGCCATCATCATGTCCACGCACCAAATGTACCAGGTAGAGGCGCTGTGCAATCGCATTGTGCTCATCGACGATGGCCAGACGGTGTTATACGGCCTGGTGAACGAGATCAAGCGCAATTTCGCCGGCAACGCGGTCATCCTGGCCGGCCAGGGGGACTTTGCCCAACTGCCCGGCGTGCTGGAGGCCCGGCAGCAAAACGGCCTGTGGCACCTGTCGCTGGAAATCGGCACCGACCCGCAGGAGGTATTGCAAGCGCTAACCGCCCGGCCGGGAACCCGCATCAACCGCTTTGAACTGGCCGAGCCTTCGCTAGATGACATCTTCGTCAGCGTCGTCAGCGCCGAGCCAGGAAAAGACATCGCCAGCCACAACGGCCACAGCCACCCGGCGGAGGTCAGCCATGCGTAACTACTGGTTAGTCGCCCGCCACGAATACCGGCGCACCGTCCTACGCCGCGCCTTCGTGCTGCTTACCCTGGCCATCCCCATCGCCTTCGCCGCCCTAATTACCCTGGCAGTCGTCGTGGAACTGGCCAGCGAGAACCGGCTGCCCGTGGGCTATGTGGACCACGCCGGCTTCCTGGAAGAATCCCGCCAGCACACACTATCCGACCCCGAAGACCGCATTGAAGTGCGCGCCTTTGCCGACGAGGAAGCGGCCCGGGCCGCCCTGGAGCGCGAAGAGATTCAGGCCTTTTTTGTCATCCCGGCCGGGTACCCCACCAGCCTGGAGACCCAGCTTTACTACTGGACCGACCCCCTAAACAACAGCGCCTGGGGCGATTTCGACGACTTCATGCGCGTCAATCTGCTGGCCAGCTACCCTGAAGCCGTGCAAGCTCGCCTGCTCGAAGGCAGCGACATCACCGTCTACGACATCGCCAGCCGCCGCACCTTCGGCGCCAACGACATCACCCTGATCCTGCCCTTCATTGGCACCATCTTCTTCTTCATCGCCACCATGTCCGCCTCCGGCTACATGCTGCAAGTGGTGGCCGACGAGAAAGAAAACCGCACTATGGAACTCATGCTGACCTCAATCACCCCTGGCCAGCTCATCCTGGGCAAAGGCATGGGCCTCCTGGCCGCGGCCCTCACCCAACTGGCCATCTACCTGGCAACAGCCCTGATCGGGCTGGCCATCGCCCGGCAGTATGTACCCAGCCTGCAACATGCCACCATGCCGTGGGGCTACGTGGGCCTCATGTTCCTCTACTTCTTACCCAGCTACGTACTCATCTCAGCCATCATGGTGGCCATTGGCAGCGCCGTAACGGAACTCCAGCAGGCCCAGCAAGTAGCCGGGCTGCTGAACCTGGTCTTCATGTCCCCCCTCTTCTTCCTGATCTTCATCTTCATGAACCCGGCCGGGCTGCTGCCCACCCTACTCAGCCTCTTCCCCCCCACCGCCTTCCTCACCATCTCCCTGCGCTGGGGACTGGGCACCGTGCCTCTCTGGCAGCTCCTCCTGAGCTGGCTGCTGCTGGTCGCCAGTGCCGGTTTCATGATGTGGGCCGCCGCCAGAATCTTCCGCGTGGGAATGCTGCGCTACGGCCAACCCCTTAGCCTGACCGCCGCCATGCAAGCGGTGAGGAGACAATCATAATGCGCACCATCTGGTTAGTCATCAAGCACGATGTCGGCGTTATCCTGCACCAGCGCTCCTTCTGGGTGCTAACGCTCATTATCCCGGTGCTGCTCGTGGCCATGAACGCCGTAGTACTGGTAGACCGCGACGAGCCGGCCACCCCGGAAGAAGCCACCGACACGGCCCCCATTGAGGAAACTGGCCAACGACTGGGCCTGGTAGACCCGGCCGGGATCATCGCCAACCTGCCACCCGGCCTGCCCACCGACCTCTTCCAGCAGTTCGACGATCAGGCCAGCGCCACCAGCGCCCTCAAAGCCGGCGAAATAACCCAGTTCGTCGTCATCCCCGCCGACTACCTGGACCACGGCCAGGTCACCGTCTACGACCAGGACTTCCAGATTCGCCAGGACAGCGACAACAGCGAACTGGCTTTCGGCGGGCAAAACAGTTGGATCCTGGACTACCTGCTAAGCTACAACCTGACCGGCGACCCCGCCCTGACCCTCGCCCTGAACAACCCCACGCCAGCCACCCAGGCCCAGATGGTACGTGTTAGCCCCATAGACCCCAACAGCCGCACCAACGACGCCATGACCACCATGGTGGCCAGCTTCACCCCCTATATCTTCTACTTCCTCCTGCTCATGGGCAGCAGCTACCTGCTGCGCAGCGTCGTCTCCGAAAAGGAAAACCGCACCGTCGAAGTCCTGCTGCTCAGCCTGGACCCGCGACAACTGATGTTCGGCAAAATCCTGGCCATGAGCGTGGTACTCATTGTGCAGTTACTGATCTGGGGTACCACCTCCTTCCTGATCCTGGACCGCGGCGCGGCCTTGCTGCAGGTCAGCCAGTTCACCTTCCCGCCCGGCTTCTTCTTCTGGGCCGTTATCTTTCTGGTTCTGGGCTACCTGCTCTTTGCCACGGTGATGGCCGCCGCCGGTGCCCTGGCGCCCAACGCGCGCGAAGGCAGCCAGGTCACCTGGATCCTCATTGTGCCCCTGCTGCCCACCCTCATGTTTGGCGACCTGTTCATCCGCGAACCGGAGAATCCCCTGGTCATTGCCCTCAGTCTCTTCCCATTCAGTTCCCCCAGCGCCATGGTCACCCGCCTGGCCGTCAGCGACGTGCCCATGTGGCAGATCATTGTTAGCCTGGCCGGCCTGGTTATCACCACCTACGTCTTCGTTATCCTGGCGGCGCGCTTCTTCAGAGCCGACAACCTGCTCTCGCAAGCCTCGTTCAACCTGAAGCGCCTGGCCACAGAATGGCGCTCACCAGCATAGTGCCCACTTCGCCTGGCATGGCTGGTCGCCAACGGCCAGCCATCGCCCGGCATACAGCCGGCGAACCCCGCTTAACACGCTTGTCTGGGCCTAGACAGGCCGCAGCAGGATTTTGCGCACCCCCGGCCGGGACGCATGTTCCAGCGCCGCGACCCCCTCAGATAGTGGATAAGTAGCCTCAATCAAGGCGCTCACGTTCACCTGGCCTCGCGCCAGCAGCCGCAGCGCCGGGGCAAATGGCCCGCAGCGCGAGCCAACCACCGTAATCTCGCCCACCACCAGCTTGGTCAGGTCCACCGTCGCCGCGCCGGCAAAGGTACTCTTCATCACCAGCGTGCCCAGCGGCCGCACCAGGCGCAGCGAATGGGCCAGCCCCTCAGCATTGCCGGTGGCCTCCACCACCAGGTCAAAGCTGTCACTGGCAAAGTCAGCGACCAGGCCCGTTGGCAGCCCCAACTGCGCCGGCAGCCGCAGCGCCATCTCACTCCGCCCCAACATCATCACCTGGCCACCGGCCAGCGCCAACACCTGGCCAATGAGCAGCCCCAACCGGCCGGGGCCAACCACCGCCACCCTGGCAGTCGGCCGCACCCGCACCTGCTCGCGAATGCGCAGCGCCGCCGCCAGCGGCTCCGTGAACACCGCCACCTCGTCAGGCAGGCCATCCGGCACAGGCAGCAAGTTGGCCAGGGGCAGCGCCACATAGTCGGCAAAGACGCCATCACGGTTGATGATGCCCAAAACCGTGCGCTGCGGGCAATGTTCCGGCCCGTCGGCCAGGCAGACGGCGCATTGGCGGCAGGCCACATTGATCGTACCTACCACCCGACGCCCCACCCAGTCCGGCGCGGGCGCAGCCACCACCTCCCCCACAAACTCATGCCCCAGCACGCCCCGGAAGCCGCCGGCGTACCCCTTTACAATCTCCAGGTCCGTGCTGCAAATCCCGGCCAGCCGCACCCGGATCAACGCCTCGTCCGCCCCCGGCCGGGGGCGCACCCGATTCTGCACGTAGGCCAGCCGTCCCTCAGCCACAACCAGCGCCTGCATCGGCGGCTGTTGGCTACTCACTGTTTCACCCATCGCCATCACCTGTCCCTCAAAAATAAGCGCGAACTGTGCCTCAACTATCCAACAACCTGCGCCCCACGTCAACCCATGCCAGATCGGGTATACTTGCCCCCATGAACACACGACGATGGCGATTCCTGCTGCTGGCCCTGGGCTTGCTGGCCCTGTTGGCGGTACTGCTGCTGGCGGTGCCGCCGGTGAAGCAGCGTGTGGCTTACCTGCCTCGCTACCTGCAAACCCAATTGAACCGCCTGCGCCCCACGCCGGTCATCCCCACTCCCCCGGCCGGGTCCGCCTATTCGCCGGAGGAGCTGCTGGCCACCCGGCCGGTCCCCACACCCACCCTCATCCCTACCCCCATCCCCAGCCGCACCCCACCGCCCATCCCGCCCCTCACCCCCTCCCCCACGCCCACGGCCACACCCTCGGCCACGCCCACGCCAACCCCCTTCCCGGTCACCCCGGCCGGGGCCGGCGTCACCCTTAGCGGCTTCACCCACGCCTGGCAAACCTGGAACAACTGCGGCCCCACCACCATCAGCATGAATCTGAGCTACTTTGGGGCCACCACCACCCAGGCCGAGGCTGCGCTCTTGCTCAAGCCCAACCGCGACGACAAAAACGTCAGCCCCGACGAACTGGCCGCTTACGCCCGCGCCCAGGGGTACCTGGCCCTCGCCCAGCTCGGCGGGGATGTGGCCCTGCTGCAAACCTTGCTCAGCAACGGCCTGCCGGTCATCGTGGAAACCTGGCTAGACCCCGAGGACCGGGGCGGGTTGGGGCACTACCGGCTTCTCTCCGGCTACGACCGCGCCACCAACAGCTTCATCGCCCAGGATTCGCTGCACGGCCCCGACCAACGGGTAGACATTGCCGGATTCGACCCGCTGTGGCAGGTTTTCAACCGCAAGTATGTGCTGGTCTACCGGCCGGAGCAGGCAGAACTGGTGGCGGCCATTCTTGGCCCGGCCGGGGACACCCCCACCATGCTGGCCAACGCCCTGGCCGTCGCCCAAAGCGAAGCCCAGGCCGACCCGGCCAACCCCTACGCCTGGTTCAACATCGGCAGCAGCTACACCGCCCTGGGCGAGATGGCGCAGGCGGCCAGCGCCTTCGACGAAGCGCGTCGCCTGGGCCTGCCCTTCCGCATGTTGTGGTACCAGTTCGAGCCTTTTGCCGCCTATGAAGCCGTTGGCCGCTACCAGGATGTGCTGGACCTGGCCAACCCCACCCTGCAAGCCACCGGCGGGCTGGAGGAGGTGTACTACTACCGTGGTCTGGCCCGGCAGGCGCTGGGCGACCCGGCCGGGGCAGCCGCCGATTTCCGCGCCGCCCTGGAGTATAACCCCCTCTTCCAACCCGCCGCTGCCGCCCTGCAAGCGCTGGATAACTGACAGTTCGTTAAGGGGTGGCCGTAGCTGTGGGCGTTGGCTCCGGGGGAATTGGCTCCGCCTCGCTCAGGCCAATGATTTCATCCAGCAGAGCATCCAGCTCCACCAGGATTGGCCGGATATCGGCCGGAGCCAGGTCACGCCAGGCCGCTTCCAGCATAGCCAGCGGTCCGCGCACCAACAGAATGTTGGGCAGTTCCCCGGCCGTGTAAGCGGTCACGCCGCGCACCAGCCGGTTGGTCTCGGCCAGCCGCGTGGTCAGGCTGATAACCTGGCTCACAGGTAAAGTGGTGGTGTAGATACTCCCGGCCGGGTCGGTCGCCACCACCTGGCCACTCAACTGCATGGTCAAATGCGCCCCATCCACCCGCTGGTAATCCAGCATGGTGTCCAGCGGCAAAGCCAGCGGCGGTGGCTCCAGGCCCTCCTGCGCCGCCTGCGCCAACAGGGGTGCCAGCGCCCCATCCGCCGCCAGGTACAGGGGCAGCAGGCTGGCCGGCAAGGAAAACGCGGGGCAGATCAGGCGGATGGTGCGGCTGTTTGCGCCACCCTCGCCCTCCCCGGCCGGGGCCAGGTACAGCACCTCCAGCGGCACCACCGGGCAATCCACCAGGTACTCCCCTTGCAGATCGGCCAGCGGCAGCGCCGGCAGGGCAGCCAGTGCCGCCGCCAGGGCGGGTTCGCTGTCCACCGCCACCGGCGCCGCCACCTCGGCATCCGTCGCCAGCCAGCGCCACAACTGCCCATCGGCCGTCACCGCCAGGCTGTGCGCAGCGTTGAAAGCATTGGCGTTACGCCGTAGACCAAAAACGCTCCCGGCCGGGAAGTGTGGCCCCAAATTGGCCGCGGTGTAATTCTCCACGCTGGCCAGCAGCACCGGGTCTTGCAGCCAGCCCTCGCCCGACTCGCCGCTGTCCACCAATTCATAGCTGAAAGCCACGCAGCCGGGGCAATCTTCCGGCAGCGGCGGCAGGCTCAGCCCGCCAAACCCCAGGCGGAACTGCTCGATAATCGGCCCCTGGTTGCGCAGCACCGCCACCAACCCGGTCGTCTCGTCCACAATGTCAATGCGTCCGGCGCGGTTCGCTTCCACACGCCGGTCCAGGCCCAGGGCGGGAATGGTGTAGCGAAACTCAACCACTTTTTCGGCGAAGTCGACATCGGCCCCCAGGGTGGCGGTGGGGGTGACCCCGGCCGGGGCCGGCGGCGATGGGACGGCCGGGGGCGGGGGCGGGGTAAAGGTGGGGGGCAAGACAAACGGCGTAACGGTGGCGGCATTCCCGGCCGGGGTGTCGATCACCGCTGATGTGGGTAGCGGTGGCGTCGGGGTTACGCCCGGCCGGGAGCAAGCCGCCAGCAGGAAAAACAGCAGCAGTAGGAGGCGTCCCGGCCGGGGGCGCGGCCAATCACTCACGCTTACGCTCCGCTGCTCACCACCCGCCGCGCTGCCCGCTCTTCCCAGGCAACCAGCAGGGGCACAGCGTTGAAGAGTGAACTGTAAGTGCCGCTAAAAAGCCCCACAAAAAGCACCGCAATAAAATGCTTGATCGACGGCCCGCCAAACAACAGGATGGCCACCATCACAAACATCGCATTCAACTGCGTGGCCAGCGAGCGGTGAATCGTCTCCAGAATGGACCGGGTGACGACTGTGTCAAACTTCTCCCGCGGTCGCTTCTTGATATTCTCGCGGATACGGTCAAAGACCACGATGGTGTCTTGCAGCGAGAAACCGGCCACCGTCAGCACGGCCGTCAGAAACAGCGAATCCACTTCCCAGCCAAACAACATCCCCGTTACGGCAATGAAGCCGAAGATAATCAGGATGTCGTGCAGCATGGCGATGACCGCACACGCCCCATAACGGAAAGAGTTGGGCACCTGCCGGAAGGCAAACATGATGTAAACCAGAATGATGCCCGCAGCCAACAAAATAGCCCCAAAAGCCGCCCGCGTCACCTCCGCCCCAATGCTAGGGCTGACACTCTCGGTGCGCGTCGTATCCGGCACAATGGGCGAAAGCCGCGCCCCCAGTTCCGTCTCAATATCCTTGGCGGTCTGCGGCGACACAAACTCGGTGCGAATCTGCCAGGCATTTTCCAGCCCCTCCGCCCGGATCGAAGTTATCATCGGGTTGGAGATGCCAAAGTCGGTGTAGACGTCGCGAATCTGATCTTCCGTCACCACATCCTGAAACTGCACCTCAAAGCGCGTCCCGCTGCGGAAGTCCACGCCAATCTGGAATGGCGCGCCGGTTGTGATGAAGGAGATGACCATGGCCACCAGGCCAATGCCAATTAACACCGCCGACAGAATGAAGTAGTAGCGGCGATTTTGTACAATGTTGAAGATGCTCATCTTATATCCACCAATTCGTTGCTGTGATTGCCGGTCCGGTCCTGTAACTAGATACCCAGCAGGGCCTTCTTGTCTCTTAGCCATTCAGCCGAGCGCCCCATTACCAGCCGGACAAACGTCCGGGTAACAATGACGGCGGTGAACATGCTGATCATCACGCCAATGGCCAGGGTGATGGCGAAGCCTTGCACAATGCTGGCCCCAAAATTGCGGCCAAAGGCCCACAAAATGGCGCAGATAACCAGGGTGGCGATATTGGAATCGCGAATAGAGGTCCAGGCCCGGCTAAAGCCAACCTGGATAGCGTCGGGCAGGCGGCTGCCGGTCCGCAGCTCCTCCTTCATTCGCTCAAAGACCAGGATGTTGGCGTCGACCGCCATGCCTGTGGAGAGCAGGAAGCCGGTGATGGCTGGCAAGGTCAGGGTGACCGCCAGCCCTTTGAACACGGCAAAGTTGATCAGGGCGTAGATGATTAGCGCCAGGTCGGCCAAAAGGCCGGGCAGGCGATAGTAGATGAGCATGAACAGCAGCACAATGGAGACGCCAATGATGCCGGCCTGCACGCTGGCGGTTATGGATTGCTGCCCCAGGGTCGCCCCAATCTCGCGCGTGCTTTCAATACGCAGCGGGATGGGCAGACGACCAAAACGCAGCTGCAGGGCCAGGTTGCGTGCCTCTTCGGCGGTGAACTGGCCGGTGATAGAGCCGGAACCACTAATCACGGCGTTAATGCGCGGGCTGGAGATGACCTGCTTGTCTAACACAATGGTCAGGAACTTACCCAGGTTATTGGCCGTATACTGCTCGAAGATGCTGGCAGCCTCGTCCGTCATTTCAAAGGTTACCAGCGAACGGCCAAAGGAGTCCGTCTGGACGCCAGCATCTCTCAGAGCCACGCCGGTAAGGATAGTCTCGTAGATGGGGGCGGATTCCAGGGAGAGACCGCTTTCCGTCTCACAAGCAGAGGGCTGACCCTCGTTCAGGGTAGTGCGCAGGCACATCCCTTCTGGCAGGGAGACGGTGTCGCTGTCCACAAATTCTAGCAGCGCCGTCTGCTGGATGAGGTTGATGGCGTCGCGGGGATTGTCGATGCCCGGCAGCTCAACCAGGATACGTCGCTCCCCTTCGGTCTGGACCAACGGCTCGGAGACGCCCAGACCGTTAACCCGCTGGCTGATGATTTGCCGGGCGGTATCCAGGTCCTCCATCGCCACCGGTTCCTCGAGCGGGATGTCTGCCTCTAGCAGCACTTGCAGGCCGCCCTGCAGGTCCAGCCCCGGCCGGAACGGATAATCGGGGTTGAGCATGATCCATATTGATGCGCCGACCAAAGCCAGAATAACAATCAGCCAGATAAAATCGCGCACCCCACCCACTTCACTTGCATCATATCTTGAATCCATAGATGTTTACACCGTTGCCTTTGTTAGATTGACGGCATCGCTCATGAGGGGGCACCGCACCCCGGCCGGGTCGCCGTTCGCTATACTGCCCTCTGAGTGGTGTCACATGGCTGTCAATAGCCAAACAAGCCAACTATAGCGCACGTCCAGGCAGTACGCCAAAGATTTACCCGCCAGAACCGCATTGTCCATGCTTCCTTCGCCTCACTTCCGGGCCGCAACGACCACGCTGGCTTGCGGGACCAAAGATAGCACGAAACCCGGCCGGGGACGACTCAAGTAAAGGCAGACGGATGGACCAAACCTGCGGGCAACCCGGCCGGGAAGCCAAAAACAAAGCGGCGGCCACAGGGGCCGCCGCTACAAGACGCCGCACCAGACACGGCCACTATTCCACAAAAATCTCCACGCGCTCCCCTTCCTCATTATTAACCACGTCCAGTACCTTGCCCTGCTGGCCGGAGTTTATGGCTTGCAGCAGCGACTCATACTCATTGCCCTGCATATCCGGCACAAAGCGCGCCCCCATCTTTACCCCCACGTTCACCAGGCCCACCGGAATATTGACGTTGATCTTGTTACGCCCAGTAGCCAGGTCAGTGACGCGTACCCGGAACCAACGCGGCGCGCTGGCCCCTTTCAGCGACTGCTTGGCCGGGCCGCTTTCACGCTGATCCAGCGCCCGCAGCAGTTCCGCGCCTTCACCAGCCGTGATCTTGCCTTCTTCAATCATCTTCAAGATTTGCATCCGCTCTTCAATCGTAGCCATCGTTCTCTCTCCTCAAGCGCCGGACAGCCCGCCGGCCGCCTCACTTCATAACTTCTGCTTCATCACCGCCAGGGTGCGGTGCGGCCGGAAGTTCGCCTCTTGCAGCAAGGAGTTGACCAGGTCATCCCCGGCCGGGTGATCCACACGCACCGGCCGGCGTGCCGCCTGCTGGACACGCCGGATCAACCACGCCAGCAGCGGGCGCTCAACCTGCCCCTGCCCGGCCGGGGCCACCCGCAGCGCCAGCGAATGCGCCCGCCCCCACTCACTGGTCAACGCCGCCAGGGCCAGCAGTTGGTGGTCATCGTCATCCGCAGCCACCCAGGTCTCTACCTGGCGCGCCGCCAGGGCATTGCTCACCCAGCGCCACAAACCTTGCCTATAGGCATCCTCACGGACCGGCTGCGGCCAATGCAAGTCGGCCGGCAGCACCTGGCGGTCCAACGCATACGCCGCCCGCCACTCATCACTACCCAGCCGCCGCAGCCTGTACAGCCCGGCCGGGGCGGCCAGACTTTGCAACAGGTGGTGCGCCACCTGCCAGGTGGTCATCGCCCCCAGCCATTCGTAGCCCAGCGACGCATAAAGCTGGATAGCCGAATCGTTTTGTTGATCCACTTGCAGCAAGATCTCCCGGCCGGCGTTGGCCTGTGCCGCCTGCTGCACTTGCAGCATCAACCGGCGGGCAATACCCCGCCGGCGGTAGTTGGGATGGACAGCCACGTTGGCCACCAGGTACCGGCCGGGGAGCGACGTCGTTAGCACCGACACATTGCCCACAATCCGCCCCGCTTCTTCCCACACAAAGCCCGCCGGCATGCCACGCCCCAGCAAGCTGGCCAGGCTGCCCCAGTTGGACTGCGCCAGCGAAGGGCCGGGCTGCAGCAGAGGGCGACTGTCACTTTCCAGCGCCGCGCCAAAAGCCAGCCGCAGCAGCGACATAACCGGCGCAACGTCGGTGCGCAAATCAATAGGCCGGAGGCCGCTGGACGGACCTTCCTGGGCAATGGCGGGAATTGCAATCATCGTGCCAAAATCCTGTACCAGGCCGGCCGGGCCGCGGCCAGTCGCCTGGTGGCGCTCAATTTTCGGACAAACGGTTCATACCACCCGGCCGGGCAGCCACCCAGAGCCAGACAGTCGCCCTATTATGCCAAAAATCGTCACAATCACGAATTCGCGCCGCCGCAAACACTCCGCACAACGTTCCCAGCGGCTGCCTGAGCCTGTCGAAGGCCAGCAACCCAGGCTTCGACAGGCTCAGCCCACTGGAAAGCGGTGTCACCGCCATGTGAGGACCAGGGAACGCGCGCGTAGAACGCAGCACCCGCAGGCCACGTTCTACGCCTGGCAAAACCGGGCCATGCCCAGCCTTAGCCTTCCATCGCTTTCAGCAAGGTATTCGCTTCCTCCACGCTGATAATGCCCTTTTCCAGCATCTCCAACACCTTCAACTGCTCAGTTGCCGAAGGCTGCCGGCGCGGTGGCGGCGGTGGCGGCGGTGGCGGAAAGCCACGCCCGGCGCGCTGCTCCGCGCGGCGAGCCTGCCGCTCGGCGTGGCGCGCCGCCTTGTCCATGGCCAGCTCCGCCTTGCGCGCCGCTTTCTCGGCCAGCTTCTGGGCAAACTCCGGCCCAAAGCGAGTCTCAAACTGCGTCGACAATTCAACCATCCGGGCGTTCATCTCGCTGGCAATCTTCTCGCCCAGGCCGGCCATTTCCAGGCCAAAGTCGGCAAAGTCACGCTCCATGCCGGCCCACGGCTCATTAGACCCGGCCGGCAGCTCCTTCAGCACAACCTGGCCGCCCGCTTCCAGAATCAGCGTGGTCTCGCCCTCACCTACCCGGCCGGTGAGGGAACCCTTGGCTTCGGTCACATCTTCCAGCGGCAGCCGGTTCACAATCTCCGACGCGGTGATCAGAAACTTCACCGGCTCATTCAGCGGCCAGCGCACCACAATGTCGCCATCAGCCACAAAGGTATGCTTGCCCGCGGCCAGACCACCCCGCAGCCGCACATCTCCCTTCACCCGAGTTACCTGGTTCATGCCGCCCAAATTACTCAGGTTGGCATCGCGGCTGCCTAGCGCTATCGTCAGGTCATCATTCACCGTGCCCAGGCTGATATCCCCTTCGATCGTGCCGATGGTGACCACCCCTTCCACAAACTGGCCGGAAAAGTCGCCGTTAATCGTCGTGATCGCCAGGCTGCGCACCCGGCGCACCGTCACGTCGCCCGCGACTTCGTCAATGGTCACCTGCCCATCGGCGTTGGCCACAACCAGATCGCCCCGCACCCGGCCAATCTGCACGTCGGCCGCGCCGCGCACGCTCACGTCACCGCTCACGTCGGCCAGTTCCACCGCGCCATGCACATTCCGCACAGAGAGGTCTCCGCGGGCTTCAACCACAACCAGTGTCGCCCCCTCGGGCAAACGAAGCTGCACATCGCCGGTGGCCGTAACCTTCAGGCCCTTCTCGGTCTGCACAGCCTCGGCCTCGCCCTTCACCAGGACGGTGCCTTGGGGCCAACTGCCTACCGCAACATCACCCCGCGCTTCGGCCAGGGTAATCTGCGGTGCTATTCCCAGATCAAATTCATAGGTGCTCATACCCAATTTCTCCTAAACAACAACCATGTCTGCCCGCAGCCTGTTAGCTGCTCAGTCCACGTAGATTAGTACGCGATGGCCGTCTTCCTCATCTTCCACATCGACCAGGATACCCTTGCCGCCGTCACTAAGGGCGGCGGAGAGGTCGTCTACGTCCACGTCTTTCAGCTCCGGTGAAAAGGCGCTGCCTAGCTTCAATCCCATCTTCATCAGCCGCAAGGGGATGTTTACGGTAACCTTGCCCTTGCCGGTGTTCAGGTCGCTGACGCGGACGTGCAGCCAGGTAGCTTTCTTGCCCCCGGCGGCGCTGCCAGCCATCTCGCCGGCCGTAGCCATCTCTTCCACCTTGATGCTCTTAACGATTTCCGCCTCATCCACCGGTGGCGCCATCGGCGCGCCGGGCGCTTGGGGCGGCTCTGGTACCCGGGGAGGCTGCGGTACCTGGGGCGGCTGTGGTACCCGGGGGGCTTCGGGGGCTTCGCTGCCAATGCTGGCCATCAGTTCTGCCGCTTCGGCGGCGCTGAGCTTGCCAGAGGCCACCATTTCTAGAATCTTTTGCCGTTCTTCTGCCGTTGCCATTATCTTTGTTCTCCTTACAAACAATAACTCGTTCTGCAATTCAGTTCGTCATGGGTGGCTGCGGGTGGGCGGCCCTACCCGGCCGGGGCCGGGTCAGCCCCGCAGCATCTCAATGCCCTCTTCGGCACTGAGCTTACCCTCCGCAATCTGGCGCAAAATATCGCGCCGCACATCTTCAGGCACCGGCCCACTCTCGGCCGTCTCCCCCACCTCATACCCCAACGCGCGAATCACATCATTCAGCCGCGAGCGAACAGCCGGGTAAGACATGCTCAACTCATCCTCGACGCGGGTGATCTTGCCCTCGCAGCGAATGAAAACCTCCACAAATTGCAGTTGTTCCATGTTCAACTGGTAGAGCCGCCCCAGCGTAAACTGGCCGGACACAGTAGTGTCACAATTGCGGCAGTGCAGGCTGGTCACTGTGAGGGTGTGCTGGCAAATTGGGCAAAGCCCGATAACGGGATTCATGGTTTCTCCTTCGGTCAGGCAGCCGCGACCAGGGTAGCGATTGTCGCGGCATCCTTAGATAATGTCCACTGGCCTATGTGAATACTGTTGGTAAGTTTTCTTTTCCGGACCTTAAGTTTTCTTATCTCTGTATTGATTTTTTCAACGTTTCTCGAATATTAGCGCGAAAATACGGTCATGTCAAGCAAAATTTCAAATTTTCTTTTGCGGAACGTGCCATTTTCTTATACGAAAGTGAAGTTTTCTTGTTGCAGGGGGCAAGATTCGTTCGCCAGGGTGACTGGCAGCCCAACGGCAGGGCAGATTGCGCTGCGCCCCCTCCCCCCACCCCGGCGGCCCATTTACCGCTGCGCCCACCATTCGCGCAAACCCTGCCCGGCCACATAGCCAAAGCCCAGCAAGCAGGTGGCAAAAAAGAAAAGAGAGCCATACTGGCCGCGGCTCAGGGCCAGGAGCAGCCCCCCGGCCGCGTAGGCCGCCAACACACTCTCCAGCAGCAGCGCTCCCCGGCCGGGTGACAAACGGTACCCACCCCCGGCCGGGGCCACAGCCTGCCCCCCCCGCTTAGGCGTGCGCCAGAAAACCACCCGTCGCCGCCCCAGCCCCTGCAGCACCGCCCCCCCAATCGTCACCGACATCCCCACCGCCACCAGCAACACCGCCGGCAAATAGCGCAAGCGCCCGCCCCAGCGCGGGTACAACGCCTGCTGGCCAATGACAAACAGCAGCGGCTGGGCCAGCCCGGCCAGCCCCAAAAGCACCAGCCAGGGCGAAAACCGTACCTGCCAATAGAGCAGCGGCAGTTGCAGCAGCAGCAGCAGCAGCAGCAGCAGGCTCGTAGCGTAGGCCGACATCGTCAGCAGAGCATACAGACGCGCCGCCAGCGACTGCGGCGAACGCCAGATCGCCCGGCCAAACTTAACCAGGCATTGGGTAGACCCCATCGCCCAGCGCGCCTGCTGCTGCTTATACGCCCCCAGGCTGGCCGGCAGTTCCGCCGGGGCCACCACCTGGGGCAAAAACTGGAACTCCCACCCTCGCAGCACGGCGCGCGTGCTCAGGCACAAATCTTCACAGACGGTATCATCCTGCCAACCGCCGGCATCCTCCAGGCAGTCGCGCCGCCACACGCCAGCCGTGCCGTTAAACTTGGGAAAGAGGCGCGCCCGGCTGCGCACCAACTGCTCCACGGCAAAATGCTTGTCCAGGGCAATGGCCTGGGCGGCAGTCAGCGCCGATTCGCCATCATTCAGGTGCCCCCAGCGCGTCTGCACCACCCCCAGCCGGCGGTCGGCCAGGAAAGCGGGGATGGTTTGCCACAGGAAATCGGGCGGCGGCTGGAAATCGGCGTCGAAGATGGCGATAAACTCGCCGGTGGTGGCTGGCAGCGCCGCGGCCAGGGCCCCCGCTTTATACCCCACCCGGCCGGGACGATGCAGCAGTTGGATATTCACCCCCTGCGCCTGGTACTGGCCCACCAGGCGGGCCGCCAGCTCTGTCGTGCAGTCGGCCGAATCATCCAACACCAGGATTTGCACCCGGCCGGGTGCATATTCCAGTGCCACCGCAGCATCGATCAGCCGCTCCACCACGTAGCGCTCGTTATACACCGGCAGTTGCACCGTAACCATCGGCCACGTCATGGCCCGGCCGGGCGGGTCACCCGGCCGGGGGGCCAGGGCCGCGCGATGGCGCCAAAAAAGAAGCAGCGTATACAGCCCCAACAAGCCATATACCGCCAGCCCGGCCAGCGCCGCCAGATACAGCCAGCCTACAACCGCCGGCAGCAGATCATCCAGCCAGCCCATGATCAGCGGCGCGTTTCACAATAGCCTTACAGCGCTTATTGAACGTACTTCGCGGCAGCAGCACCCGGCGCTGGCACCCCTGGCACACCAGGCCAATATCCACCCCCAGCCGCACAACCACCCAATCGTAGCTGCCACAAGGATGCGGCTTGCGCAAACGGACAACGTCACCCAATTCCACTTGAATCGTCATAGCGCCGCATTATAGCACGCTCCACCCGCTTGCCCGCTTCCTGAACAGACGATTAAGCCACGCTTCTACCACGTCTCCTACGCCGGCCAACATTCGCCCAAGCCTTCCAGGCAAGATATACTCGCGCCAAGGTTCTGAACCCCGGAATCAGGTACATAAAGGAAAACGATATGCTTGGAGTTTCATTAGCCGTTATCATCGCTCGCGCCGTTACCCTGCTGGTGGCCTTTACCATACACGAGCTGGCCCATGCTGTCTCGGCTGACCGCCTGGGCGATTCCACGCCGCGGCGCATGGGGCGCATCACGCTGAATCCACTGGCTCATCTAGATCCGGTAGGCACCTTCATGCTCCTCATCGCCGGCTTTGGCTGGGCCAAACCGGTGATGGTGAACCCCTACAACATGCGCGGCAACCCGCGCTCGATGATGGCCGTCGTCGCCCTGGCCGGCCCGGCTTCCAATATCGTCATGGCTACCGCGGCGGCCGTCCCCTTTCGCCTGGGCCTGCTGAGCTTCACCTTTTTCAGCACCAGCGCGGTCGTGCCCTCTTTCGACTTCCTGCTCTCCCAATTCCTGTGGATCAACGTCATTCTGGCGATCTTCAACCTCATCCCCATCCCGCCGCTGGACGGCTTCAAGATTCTGACGGGGCTGCTGCCGGCCAACATGGCTTACCAGCTTCAGCCGCTGGAGCAGTATGGCATGCTCATCTTGCTGGCCGTTATCTTGCTGCCCTCCTTCCTGCCCTTCGTCCCCGATTTCGTGGGCAGCTTCCTGGTAACAACCTCGGCCAGCATCACCAACCTGCTGATTGGCGGATTTATCTAGCCGGCCGTGGGCATCCGCTATCGTCTAGGACAGTTTTGGCGCGTGCTGACGGCCCAGCCACTCCCGGCCGGGGCGTGGCCCGAGCTAGAACAGGTTCTATCCCCCTCCGAACTGGCCCTGTACGGGCGCTATCGCCCCGGCGACCAGTGGCATACCTACCAGGTGATGCGCCGCCTGGCCGCCGACGGGCAAGACAATCCCTCGCTGCTGGCCGCGGCCTTGCTGCACGACATCGGCAAAACACGGGAGTCGATCCGGCTGCCAGGGCGCGTGTTGGTGGTGTTGGTGGAAAAACTCCTCCCCGGCCGGGTGGCCAAGTGGGGCAGCGGTGAGCCACACGGCTGGCAGCGCCCCTTCGTCATCAAGATGCAGCACCCGGCGTGGGGGGCAGAGATGGCCCAGGCCGCCGGCAGTGACGCCCTGACCGTCAGCCTGATCCGCCGCCATCAGGACCCGCTCCCCCCCCAGGACCAATCCCCTGAAGACCAGCTTTTGCGCCGCCTTCAGTGGGTCGATGATCGGCATTAGCCGGGCGTGATTCGCCGGCCGCTTATGAGTCGCGCACCGTTACGCTGCCGGAGCCAATGTCCAGGGTGATGACCACCCCGTCCTTGTCCGCGGCAAAGCCCGGCGTCTCCCAGGTGCCTTCGCCATCGGCCGCACCAGAGACCAATGCCAGCCGGTCCCCCGGCCGGAAACCACCGGAGCCGCTGTCCTCAATCACCACGCGGGCATTCATTGCCGCCGGCAAGTAGAGGGTCACACTACCGGAGCCGCCATCCACGTCCAGCACAAGCAGGCCGTCCGCAGGCAAGGTCAGTTCCATGGAGCCAGACGAGCCGTCGATAATGGCGCGATAGCGCCCGGCCGGGAGCCGCAGCGCCAACGCCCCCGACGAAGCATCCACCGTCAACTTCTGCAGGTCTAGCTGGTGCAGGTCCAGGTCCAGCGCGCCCGAAGAGCCATCCAGCGTCAGGTCCAACGGCACATTTGGCGACAACCCCAACTGCCACGGCTCTCCCGCGTCACCATCGGAAAAATCTACCAGGTTCAGCCACGACCCCAGGTCAGCACGCAGCGCCACCTCCGCCTGCCCACCGGACACCTCGTGCGAGAATTCATACTCGTTCCAGTAGGTGATCGTACCATCAATGAGCTGGTTGCTGTCTGCCAGTGCCCGCACGGCCCCGCCGTAGGCGTTGAAGGCAATATCAACCTGCGCCGCCTGCACGTCGTCGGCCGGGAAACTAACCTGTCCCTTCTGGACTGCCGCAAGTTTCATCCAGTTCACGTCGCTGACCCCGCCGGAAAGCAGCAGATAGACGGCCACCCCCAGCGCCGCCAGGGAAACCACGCCGCTCAAGAGGATGCCCCCCGGCCGGGGGACCTGGCGCACAATAATGTTCAGGCCGGCAAAAATGAGGAAGAGCGGCCACATGCTAAACAGTGCCCCCCAGTTCAGATCGGGCAGCATGTTCAGGTTGCTGAGCAAGAAATAGACGCCCAGGGCAATGAGGAAGATAGGGCCAAACATCGACGGGTTGTGTTCATGCCGCCGCCGGCGATGGGCAGGCTGCGGTTTCTCCCGGCCGGGGACCTCCGCTTCGCCACCCTTGGCCGCCGCCGCTGCCGCCTGCTTTTCTGCTTCCTTGAGTTCGTTGATTTCATCAGCCATGGAAAGTCGCCTCCACAATATAGGACACACAAAAAGACAACAGATCGACTGCTTTTTCTATACGCCAATGCGCCGCCAATAGTTGCACATCCCGGCCGGGTAAGACCCCACTTCCCCCCGGCCCACCAGCAGCAGAAGCCCTCCGCAGCCGCTTCCCCATTTTGACAACGCCTCCCCTTTGCACTAAAATCCCGCGATGGTGTTAGACCTTCGCGATGTCTATTCGATAGTTTTAGCCATCCCCCCGTTTAACCACTTAAGAGATTGAACTTGACCCTGAAAGCGCCCTGCAGCCGGCATGGTTGCCGGGCTGCCAGAAAAAACAACACGAAGAGGTGCCCTTCACATGAAAGAATACCCAACCGATCATATCCGCAACATTGCCCTGGTCTCCCACAATGGCGCGGGCAAAACCATGCTGGTAGAACGCCTGCTTTTCCATACCAAAGTGACCACCCGCATGGGCAGCGTGCTCAACGGCACCGCGGCCATGGACTTCGAAGAAGAGGAGATGGAACGCAACAGCTCCATCTCTACCGCCCTGGCCCCCATTGAATGGCATGGCAACAAGCTAAACATCTTCGACACCCCCGGATATGCCGATTTCGTTGGCGAAGTCAACGCGGCCCTGAAGGTCACCGACGCCGCCGTGGTCCTGGTTGAAGCCGTAGCCGGCGTGGAGGTTGGTACCGAACTGGTGTGGCAGTATACCGCGGACATGCCCCGCGTGCTGCTGATCAACAAGATGGACCGGGAAAACGTGCGGGTGAGCCGGGTGCATGAAAGCCTGCACAATAATCTACACGGCAACCTGGTGCCCTTACAACTGCCCATCGGTGAAGGGGCCAGCTTCGAAGGTATCGTGGACTTGCTGAGCATGAAAGCATACGTCGGCGAAGCGAACACCGAGACAGACATCCCGGCCGGGATGGCCGACGAAGTAGAAGAAGCCCGCATGGCGCTGGTAGAAGCCGCCGCCGAAGGGGATGACGCCCTGATCGAGAAGTATTTTGATGAAGGCGACCTAACCCCAGAGGAGATCCGCAAAGGGCTGAAAATGGCCATGCGCCAGGGCACGGTCGTGCCGATTTTGTATGCTGCCCCACAGGCTGGCCTGGGAATTGTGCCGCTGCTGGAAGCTTGGGCCGCACTGTTCCCCGCCCCCAGCGAATGCACCTTCACAGCCACCGATGGTGACGGAAATGAAGTGGAAAACCCGGTCAGCGACCTGTCGCCGCTGTCCGCCTTCATCTTCAAAACCCGCGAAGACCCCTACGGCAAAATGAGCTACCTGCGCGTCTTTGGCGGCGTGCTGGAATCCGACAGCCGCGTCTGGGATGTTGACCTCAACAGCGAAGTGCGCGTTGGCACGCTGCATTTGCTGCGCGGCAAAGAACAAATCGCCGTAAGCCGCCTGCACAGTGGCGATATTGGCTCCGTGGTAAAGCTGGGCGATGCCAGCACCAACCACACCCTGTGCGACAAGGCCAAAACACTCGCCATCGCCCCCATCGCGCAGCCTGACCCCATCGTTTCGGTAGCGGTGCATCCCGTTTCCCAATCCGATGTGGCCAAACTGAATGCCACGCTGACCCGCCTGGCGGCTGAAGACCCCACCCTGCGCTGGCACAACGAACGGGCTACCCGCGAAACGATTCTGTCTGGCATGGGCGACACCCACCTGAACATCGCCGTCAAGAAAGCGCATTCCAAGTTTGGCACCAACGTCACCACGACCCTGCCCACCATTCCTTTCCGCGAAACAATTACCCAGACGGGCGACGCAGAGTACACGCACAAGAAGCAGACCGGCGGCGCCGGCCAGTATGCGCGCGTCTTCCTGCGCGTGGAATCGCTAGACGACGATGCTGAATTCGAGTTCACCTCAGAAATCTTCGGCGGGTCGATCTCTGCGCCATTTGTGAGCGCCGTGGAAAAGGGCTGCCGCCAGGCCCTGGAAGGCGGCGTCCTGGCCGGCTTCCCGCTCACCGGCATCAAGGCCATCGTCTATGATGGCAAGGAACATCCGGTAGACTCGAAGGAAATCGCCTTCCAGATCGCCGGCCGGGAAGTGTTCCGGTTGGCGGCAAACAGGGCCCGGCCGGTGCTTTTGGAGCCAATCTACGAAGTCACCGTCACGGTGCCCAACGACAACATGGGCGACATCATGGGCGACCTGAATACCCGGCGCGCCCGCGTGCTGGGCATGGCTCAGGAAGGCATGAAGGCGATCATCAAAGCGGAAGTCCCCCTGGCCGAAATGCAAACTTACTCAGCAGACCTGCGCTCCCTAACACAAGGGCGCGGTGTCTTTGCCATGAAGTTCCTGCGCTACGGCCGCGTGCCGGGCCATCTGCAAGAGCAAATTGTGGCCAACGCCAAAATCAAGCGCGAACAAGAGCAGGATTAAGCTGCGGCCTTTTCGTTGGTGGGCATGCCGGGCATGCCCACCAACCATGCCCCCCCTTTTCTATTCCCCAGGAGCCAGGTCCAGTTCAAACAAATTCCATAGTTCCGACGGCTCGGTACTGTCGGGCCGGAAGTTGAGCACCCCCGGCCGGGTCAGGGAGACCTTCAGCCGTGGGAAGAGCGGCAGGCTGGGCAGCTCATTCATGAAGAGGCGCAGCGCCGCCTCATGGCCGCTGGCATAAGCCGCCATGCCTGGAGCGGCCGCCAGGGCGGCATCACACGCCTCGTCATACGCCTCATTGCGCCAGCCGGTGTTGTTGTTGCCCGTCCACCCGGCCGGGAACGCCGCGCCCTCCCCCGGAATCTGCCGGCTCTCATACGTTTCGCAGGCCGGGTTGGCGTGCATGAGCCAGGCAAACAAAGCCAGGTCAAACTGCCGGCCAAAAATCGGGCCCGCTGGTCCCGGAGCCAGGAGAACTTCCGCCGGCAGCAGCAACACCTCAACATCAATGCCGCATTGGGCCAGGTTCTGGCGAAACAGCTCCGCCACCTGCCCGCGCAGCACGTTGCCCTCGGTCGTGGCCAGCGTTACCCGGAAGGGCGCGCCGCCGGCCGGGTCTTCGCGAATGCCGTCGCCGTCCGTGTCCACATAGCCCGCGTCGACCAGCAGCAGATTAGCCGCCGCCGGGTCGTAGGGCCATTCGTCCGCCCCGGCCGGGTACAGCGGGTGCGTATCGGGTACATAAGCGTGCAGTACCGCCCCCTGCCCATACAACAGCGTGTCCACCATCGCCTGCCGGTCGGTACATTGGGCCACCGCCTGCCGCACGCGTCCATCGCCAAACCAATCCGGCCGGGTTTCGGCATATTCAGCCACCGGTTCAATGCCGAAGTCAATATGCTCGAAGATGGGCGTCGTCTGCGCATAGACCAGCAGCGACCCCGTCTCAGCCTCGGTCAGCAGAGCCGGCAGTTGGGCCACATCCACCCCATCCTGATAAGCCACGTCACAACGGCCGGCCAGGATGCCCTCCAGGATGGGTCCCGGCTCAGCCAAAAAGCGAAAGACAACGCTGTCCAGATAGGGCAGCCCTTCTGCGGCCCGGTAATACTGCTCATTACGCACCAGCGTCAGATGGTCGCCGGGCACCCATTCTTGCAAGCGGAAGGGGCCGTTGGCCAGCGGTGTGCGCAGCGCGGCCTCCAGGCCGGCCAGCTCCGGCGCGGTGTAGTCGCCTAACACGTACCGGGGCAGAGGCTGCCAGATGTTGAGGAAGAATTCGCTGTCCACCCGGCCGGGAAGCCCGGTCCAACGCACGGTGAGTTCATCTAGCGCGCGGTAATCGGCCGTGTACGCCAGGCGGGCATCGGCCACCCGGCTTTCCGGGTCGGCGGCAATCTCGTAACTGAAGACGGAATCGGCGGCGGTGACCGGCACACCATCCTCCCACACCAGCGGTTTCAGGGTGAAATCGACCACCATCTGGTCCATTACCAGCGGTTCGCCGTCAAATTCCACCAGGTCACCGCTGTGGCTGCGCACAACCACACCCTCGCCCAGGAGCACCAGGTCGCCGCTGGCATTGACCACCCGGTCGCCGCTCTTCACCAGCACCGTGTCGAATTTCGCATCCCCGTCAGCGAGGCTGGGCAGCTTCTCCAACCCCTGGGCCTGGTAATCGTAACCCAGGCTGGTGATCAGGTTTTCGTAGAGGCCATGGAAAACGGCCTGCTGGACCAGCATGTGGGTCCCATACAGGTAAAGGTCGGCCGGTTCAGCGGCCATGCACACGGTCAGGGTTTTGGGCGGCGGTTCGGGTGTGGCCGTGGGTTGGGCGGTGGGTTCGGCCGTAGGGGCCAGGGTGGCCGTGGCGCTGGGCTGCGCGGTGATGGTCTCGCCTGCCCCGGCCGGGGTGGCGGTTGCCTGTTCGGGCGCGGTCGTTGGCGTCCCGGCCGGGGCTTCCCGGCAGGCCACCTGGATACCCACCCACCCAATTAGCAGGGCAAGAAAAAATCTGCGGCGACGTAAGGCCATGAGTCAGCACCTCCGTTGGCTGGTTCGTTGCGGCTGGAATTGTAACAGATTTTGTGAGGCGGGTGAGGATTTGCGCCAGGTCCCAATTCTAACACTTCGCTTACGAATAATGCTTGACAAAATAATTCGATGGCGTACTATTCCAACTGTTACTTGTTTTCGGCGGCGCAGCCTGTGCCGTCCCAGCGAACATCAGAACCAAGAAGTGACTCTACGGGTGTAGCCTGAGCCCGTCGAAGGCGGAATCGAGCCTCGACAAGCCCAGCCCGCGAAGACGCCCATCACCACAACAAAAAATGCCAATGACAGCTGACCACCATCACTTAGAACCATGAACAATGCCGATTTGTCCCCCTCCCCCCAAGAAAAACGAGCCCGCTGGCTGACCTTTGTGGCCCAGCTCAATCCAGAGACAGATCCCGGAACCATCCGCCTGTCTGGCCTGCTGCACCGCGTAGCCCACGCCCTCTACCAGCTCAGTGAGAGCAGCCTGTCTGAAGCCAACCTCTCCTATGCCCAATACCGCCTGCTGATGCAGTTGATGTTCAGCGAGCAGTTTGAGGCGTGCGGCGGGCTGAATCCTTCGGAAATCAGCGAGCGGCAAGGGATCAGCCGCAATACGGTTAGCGCCCTGATCCGCAATCTGGAAGCAGAGGGGCTGATTGCGCGGCAGTTGGACGAACAGGACCGGCGGCGGTTTCTTATCCGCCTGACAAGCGCCGGCCGGGACAAGGTCCGCAATCATGCCAACCACCATTTCGGGATGCTGCACGCCTGCTTCGATGGCCTGAGCCAGGCCGAGCAGGCGCAGATGAGTGAAACGCTAGAAAAACTGGCCGATAACCTGGCTCTTAGCCCGGCCGGGCATTAACCAGACCCTACCCTACCTTACGGAGATTCCTATGCAAGCAACCATGCCACGACGACGTTCGCCGCGCCCCGGCCGGGGTGACAGCAAACCCGCCCTGGGCCGGGCCATCCGCTACCTCGGCCACTATCCCAAAGTGACCATCGGCGCATTCCTGGCCCTGCTCATCGCCACCGCCGCCCAACTGGCCGTGCCCCAACTGGTGCAAAACATCATCGACACCATCACCCAAAACTACAGCGCCAGCCTCATCCTCGGCCAGGACGAGAGCATTCAAGCCATTTTGGCGCGCATCTTTGGGCAAGACCTGGCCACCCTGCAAATCAACTACGACAACGCCCCACGCGCCCTGGCCGTGGCCATGGCCACCATTGTCGCCTTCTCCATTGCTCGCGGCCTCTTCTCCTTCGCCCAAAACTACCTCTCGCAGGCCCTCTCGCAAAACATCGCCTTCGACCTGCGCAACGACATCTTCGCCAAAATCCAGCGGCTCAGCTTCAGCTACCACGACAAAAACCAAACCGGCCAGCTCATGATCCGGGCTACCGACGACGTGGAACGGCTGCGAACCTTCATCGCCCAGGGGCTGCTCATGGCCCTACAAGCCCTCATTCTGTTAGTGGGCACCCTCATCATCCTCCTGCTAACCAACGTCCGGCTCACCCTGGTCGTCCTGCCGGTCTTGCCCCTGGCCCTCATCATCTTCATGGTTTTTGGCACCCTGGCCCAGCCGCTGTTCCGCGAGGTACAAGTTCGCCTGTCGCGGGTTAACACCGTGCTGCAAGAAAACATGGCCGGGCTAAAGGTCGTCAAAGCTTTTGCCCAGGAACCCCTGGAAGAAAAGAAGTTCAGTGACGGCAATGACCACCTGTTAGAGCAGCAAATCAAGGTCGCCCGCACCCTATCCTTCCTCTTCCCCGTCGTTTTCCTCATTGCCAACCTTGGCCAGGCGGCGGTGCTCTATTTCGGCGGTGTGCAGATCATCGACGGCACGCTAACCATTGGCGAATGGCAGAAGTTCAGCCTTTATCTGGTCTACGTTTTCATCCCCCTGGGCCAGTTGGGCTTCATCATCTCCCTGATGGCCCAGGCTTCAGCCAGCGCCAGCCGCATTTTTGAGATTCTGGACGCCAAGAACGATGTGGAGAACAAACCCGGCGCAATCGAACTAACCAACGTGGAAGGCCACGTCGCCTTCGATCATGTTAGTTTCCACTATTTTGAGGGCAGTGAATGGGTACTGCAGAATGTCAGCTTCGAGGCGGAGCCGGGCCAGACGGTGGCCCTACTGGGCGCAACCGGCAGCGGCAAGACCAGTATCATCAACCTGATACCCCGTTTCTACGACGCCAGCGAAGGCCAGGTGCTGATCGATGGTCATGATGTGCGTGACCTGACCATTGAGAGTCTGCGCCAGCAGATTGGCATTGTGCTGCAAGAAACCACCTTGTTCAGCGGCACGATTCGCGAAAACATCGCCTTTGGCCGCTCCGACGCGACCGAAGAAGAAATAATCCAGGCCGCGAAAGCGGCCGCCGCCCATAACTTCATCATGTCTTTCCCGCAGGGCTACGACACGCCCGTTGGGGAACGCGGCTCAACCCTCAGCGGGGGCCAGAAGCAGCGCATTGCCATTGCCCGCGCCCTGCTCATCAACCCGCGCATCCTGATTCTGGATGACTCCACCAGCAGTGTGGACCTGCAGACGGAGTATGAGATTCAACAGGCACTGGACAGGCTCATGCAGGGGCGCACCAGCATCGTCATCGCCCAACGGATCAGCACCGTGCTCAATGCCGACCAGATTCTGGTTCTGGAAAAGGGCGCTGTGGTTGACCGCGGTACGCACGAAGAGCTGCTGGAAAACAGCGCCATCTATGCCGAAATCTACCATTCCCAGTTGGCCGAAGATGCCTTGCCCGACACGGACGCCGACGCGCTCCCGGCCGGGTAAGGCCACCATCCCCCAAAATACGGCTCAACGCCTTACGGAGTTATCATGTTCGATCGTCAAGCACAAATACTCGGTGCAGAAGTCAGCAAAGCCCGCCGCGTCGGCCCAACCCTCAAGCGGTTCTGGCTATACCTGCGCAAGTACAAATTCACCCTATTCCTAACCGTCATCCTGATTATCGGCGGCACCTACATGCAGGTCGTCATTCCCGACCTCACCGGCCAGGCAGTCGACTGCTACCTCTCCCCCTACGCCGCCCAGACCGCCGCGGCCGGGGCGGCCGGCAGCTTCCCCACCGAGATGCTCTCCAACCTGCCACCCGAGGCCGCGGCCCGGCTGGCCAGCTTCGTCGATTCCATTCAATCCGGCCTGGAAAGCAACTGCACCTACACCACGCCCGACCTCAGCAGCCGCGACACCGTCGTGCGCGGCCTGGCCGGCCTCATCGGCCTCATCACCGCGCTTTTCATTGGCAACGCCATCGTCAGCGGCATCCAGTTCTACCTGATGAGCTACGCCGGCCAGAAGATGCTGCGTGACTTACGCAACGACATCTTCGCCCAGATTCACCGGCTGACGATGGGCTACTTCTCCAAGCACGAAGTCGGCGACGTAATGAGCCGCATGACCAATGACACCGATACCATCAGCCAGGTCGTTGGCTTTGGCCTGGTCAGCGTGGCCCAGGGTTCGCTGCTCATTGTCTGGATCATCTGGAATATGTTCTCCAAAAGCGTGCCATTTGCCCTCATCAGCCTGATCACCTTGCCGTTGATGATCATCGCCACCCAATGGTTCTCTAACCAGGCCCGCAAAGCCTTCCGGCAAGCCCGCCAGGAGATCGGCAGTGTGAATGCCGACCTGCAGGAAAGCATCGCTGCGGTGCGCGAAGTACAGGCATTTAGCCGCGAACAAGAGAATATCGAGCAGTTCCGGGCCAGCAATGCCGCCAACCGGGACGCCAATATCAAAGCCCAGGCGTACACCAGTGCCCTGGCCCCCACCCTGGAAGCGTTGAGCTACGTCAGCATGGCCGTCGTAGCCGGGATTGGCGGCTTTGCCATCCTGGGCTACATCGGCTTTCTGAGCGGCGCCGTCTCCCTGGGGCTGATTATTACCTTCATCGCCTACACGCAGCAGTTTAACCGGCCGGTGCAGCAAATCGCCCTGCTGTGGACCAACATTCAGAGCGCCATCGCCGGCGGTGAGCGCATCTTCGACCTGCTGGACACCGTACCCGACATTGCCGACAAACCCAATGCCATCGAGATGCCGACGATCACCGGCGCGGTGAGATTTGATGACGTGTGGGCTGAATACAACCCCGGCGAGCCGGTGCTAAAGGGGCTTACGCTGGAAGCCCGGCCGGGTGAAACCGTCGCCATCGTCGGCCCCACCGGGGCCGGCAAGACGACCATCATCAACCTTCTGCCGCGCTTCTACGACGTCACCCAGGGCAGCGTGAGCATCGACGGCCACGACGTGCGTGATGTCACCCGCCGCAGCCTGCGCCAGCAGATCGGCCTGGTGCTGCAAGACACCTTCCTCTTCAGCGACACCATCATGAACAACATCCGCTACAGCCGCCCCGACGCCACCGACGAAGAAGTCCTGGCCGCCGCCCAACTGGCCCGCGCCGACAGCTTCATCAGCCGCCTCCCGGCCGGGTACAACACCATCCTGGGCGAACGCGGCTCCGGCCTCAGCCAGGGCCAGCGCCAGCTCCTGGCCATCGCCCGCGTGGCCCTCTCTGACCCGCGCATCCTCATCCTGGACGAGGCCACCAGCAGCGTGGACACCCGCACCGAGCGGGAAATCCAGGCCGCGCTGGAGAAGCTGCTCACCGGGCGCACCAGCTTTGTCATCGCCCACCGCCTCAGCACCATCCGCAGCGCCGATCAAGTGCTCGTCCTCCAAAACGGCCAGGTGATCGAGCGCGGCAAACACGACGAACTGCTGGCCGCCGGCGGCTTCTACTACGACCTCTACATGAGCCAGTTCCGCCGCACAGCCCCCGATGCCAACCAGGCCGAGCCGGGGACGATTGAAGCACCAGAGCTAGAACCGTTCCCGTCTGATTAGCATCCCGGCAGAGCACGCCGCACCGGTCCTCCAAAGAAGCGCACCGGAGCATTGGCAGCCCAATTCCTCACCCAAAAAAGTAGGGGCGGTTCGTAAACCGCCCCTACTCACTCACCCCCAGTCATAGTCGAACATCTCGTCCGGATCGTCATCGTCGCGAAAGCGCTCACGCTTGCGCCGCGAGACCCAGTCTTCAGCTTCAATGTCCGGGTCCATGTCGAAAGCGGTATCCAGCGAAAAATCCCAAATGGCGTCGGCAAAGGCACTGCCCGGCAAATCATCCTCGGCCAGGTCCTTGCTCCCCTGTGTCTCCAGCGCCTGCTGCAAGACGTCCCGCTCAACCATCTTCTGCCGGATCTCCTCCAGCAACTGCTCCTTCATCTCCGCCAACCAATCCCGGCCGGAGCCTTCAACCTTCTGAGCCTGCTGCATCAGCTTATGGCTCTTTTTCTCACGCACTGCCGCCGCTTCCTGCTGGATTTCGGCCAGGCGGCGCTGCAGCCGGGCCAGCTCATTGAGCAAAAACGCCACCATCTGTTCGCCGTCCCCGGCCGGGGCGGGCAGCCCACCCAGGTCAGGCTCCTGGGCCAGCACCTGCAAACGGGCCAGGTCCCCAGCCGCATAAGCAGCATTGATGGCCATCATCATCCGCGTGCGGTACTCGCTGTCGGCCACGTTGGCGCCCAGGTCAGGATGAAAGCGGCGCGCCAACTGGCGATAAAGCTTCTTGAGCTCCTCCCGCTGACTCCCGGCCGGGGGCGCGGCCGGCGCGGCCGGCAGCGGCTCATGGTAGCGATAGGCGTCATAGTCAATACCCGGCTCGTTGTACGCATCCTCCACCGTCTGGTAAGCCCAGGCCCCCGGCCGGAAATCACCAAGCTCATCATAGTAGCTGTGGCGAAGCTGGTGGCGCAGCCCCTCAATCTCCGCGCTCAGCCCGTCCAGGCGGCGAATCAGGTGGCCAATGCCCGCTCGCAGCCGGAATTCAAAGGCGTTCAGGCTCGCCAACAGCTCCGTCAGCGCCGCCTCCGCCTCCACCAGCTCCGCTTCCAGGCGCTGGGTCAGAGCCTTCAGTTCATCAATCCGCTGGCGCCACTCGCCCTCGGCCTGCACCATCCGTCCGTTCAACATAACCATCATGATACCCCCAACAGGCGGCAGCACCAACAAGCCGGATACGTCCCGATGCGCTACAATGGCAAACAGACACAACCCACCGCCCAAACCACGAGGCAGCTATGTTCTTTCAGATCGACTTACAACCTCTCGGCCAATTCGGTTGGCTGCAAGCCGGCCAGATTGCCCTTTTCTATCTGCTGGCCTGGCTCATCCACCTGCTGGCCCCCCCGCTCAGCCGTCGCCTGCTGGCCACGCGCGCCATGGAACGACGCGGCCGGCCGGAGCGTATGACCACCCTCCAAGGTCTTATCAGCGGCGCGATCACCTTCTTTGCCTTCACCCTGGCCACCCTGTTCAGCCTCTCCCTCTTTGTCGATACCAGCACCCTCATCTGGATGGTTGGCCTCTTCAGCGCCGCCTTTGGCCTGGGTGCTCGCCCCCTGGTCAGCGATTTCCTGGCCGGCCTCAGCTTCCTGTTCGAAGACACCTTCGACGTTGGCGAGAAAATCCAACTGCCCGGTCTACCCGGCGGCACCGTGGAAGGGGTCATCGAAATCGTTAATCTGCGCACGACCCTGGTGCGCTCCAACACCGGCGAACTGTACAACGTGCCCAACGGCGAGATTCGCGTGGTGCGCAACTTCAGCCGCGGCCGCTTCTCCATGACCAAAGTGAAACTGACCTTCAATACCAGCGACCTGAACCAGGCACTGGAACTGCTGGAAGGGATGGCCAGAGATGCCGTGGCCGAGCTACCCAATCTCCTGGAGCCCTGGCAGGTCATCAGCGAAACGGGCGAGATGGGCGAGCGCACCGACTTGACCCTGGTAGCCAAAGCCCGCTTCGGCCATGCCGCCGAAATGCGCCCGCGCCTGCTGACGCTGGTGCAGGAACAGCTACAAGAAGCAGGGATAGAGCTGGTAGGCTAAGTAAGCGTCCAGAAATTAGTTTGTAGTAGCGGCTTCAGCCGCCCAAACCGCTAAAGCGGCTACTACAAACCAAAAAGGGAAGTTGTTTCTAGACACTCACTAATCACTAAGTGTGGTCTGTGGGGCGAAACACTGGTAGTTGAACCAACATTTGTTGACGAATACCGGAATTGAGGCTTTAGCCGGTCACTCCCGGCTAAAGCCTTGACTCCAACCGGCAAAACAACATTGTTAAACTACTAGCTAAGATGCTCGCGCAAGAAATCGAGCAGGGCTTCTGGTTGGTCAATGGGCGCGCGGTAGCCACCGTAACGATGCACGCTGTCCACAATCAGCGGCCCAACCGCGTGCGGCGTCACCGAGGCCATGTGAGCCACATTGCTCACGCTGCCCCATTGGTCACCCTGGCCCTGCACATACAGCACCGGCGTGTCGCCTGCCCCGGCCGCGGCGAATACCGGTTCAATCGCCGCCAGGTGCAGCCCGCTAAGCTGCTCATAGGCCGCGTCGACCAGGGTCAGCGTCGGCTGCCCCAGTGGCCCCATCAGGTCAACCGCAAAACGACGGGCGAAGACTTGCACGCTGGTTGGCTGCACCGCCACCGCCGCCCGCAACCGGTTGGTACGCGGCAAGGCATACAACACAGTGTTTGCGCCCATCGAGAAGCCCACTGCCCCCAGTTTATCCTGGGCCACGTCTCCCCGGCCGGAGAGATAATCAATCGCCCCCAGCAAATCATTCGCCTCGCGCAAGCCAAAAGTCACCGCCCCAGACGAAGCGCTCTGCCCATGGTTGCGCAGGTCAAACATCAGCACGTGGTAACCAGCGTGGTGGATGCTGTGCGCCAAGCGCAGCAGATCCACCGGGGAGGCCGCCGAGATGTTGGCCAGCAGATTATCACCCGCTTCGCCCAGCCGGTTCCAGGGCCAGCCATGCACCAAAATCACCGTGGCTCTGGGCTGGGGGGTACTCGCCCCGGCCGGGATAAACCAACCCGACAGCCGCAGCCCATCCCGCGCCGGGAACTCCACCTCTTCAAAAGGCATGCCCGCGTCCTCCGGTGTGGCCCACAGCGGTTGGCGCGGTGGCCGCAGCAAGTAACGCAAGAAGAACGCCGTCGCCGCAGCCACAACGGCCGCCACCAGCCCGGCAACAATCAAGAAAAAGCGGATCGCGCGTCGAAAGAGATTCATGTCACACCCTCTTCACCCTAAGAACGGCCCCGGCTATCTCGCCAGGCCACGCTCCGTCTTCGTTCAATAAGCCCCTAACTCGCGCAGGCGCTCATCACTAATCCCAAAATGATGGGCTAACTCATGCAGCACCGTCCGGCGCACCTGGCGCTCAATGCGCGCCAGGCCATCCCCCGCCTCATCGCCCGGCAACACCATCGCCAGCGCTGCCGCCTCAATCGGCCCCTGGAACAGGGTAATCGTATCCGGGGCCACCAGGTTATATCCCTGGTTGCGCACAGTCAGGGGAATGCCGGTATACAGCCCCAGCAGCGTATGCCCGGCCGGGACACCGGCCCGCACCAGGTCAGAGCGCGTGGGCCATACTTGCACCAACACCGCCACATTGCTCATCTTCTCCTGGAAGTAAGGCGGCAGCCCGGCCAACGCCTGCTCAACCAGAGCCTCAAACTGTTCCGTTGGCAACATAATCATAACAGGCTGGCGGCCCATGGTGGGCCGCCAGCCCATCCTCAACCCTATTGCGTGCCTATACCAACAATCTCCACTTCGAAGATCAACGTGGCATTCGGCGGGATCACCGGCGCAAACCCTTCCGCGCCATAAGCCAGCGAAGCCGGGATAATGAGTAGCCGGCGGCCACCAATGTTCATGCCCACCAGACCCTCATCCCAACCCGGGATCGCCTGGCCAGAACCCAGCGTATAGGCCAGCGGCGTGCCCCGGCTGTAGGAGCTGTCGAACCGCGTACCATCCGTCAACCAACCGGTGTACTGCAGCGTCAGGTTCTGCCCAACCTCTACCGGATCGCCACTGCCAACTTTCAGGTCATAATATTGCAGCCCGCTCTCCGTGGTCGTCAGGTCTTCCTCCGCCACCTCCGGCGGCTCCGTGGGGCCAGGCTCCAGCGTTTCCACCAGCTCCAGCCGGGTGATGATCGTCGCGTTGGCCGGAATCTGCCCACCCGGGCTTTCCTCACCAAATGCCAGCGCCGGCGGAATCACCAGTTGGCGAATGCCGCCGGGCTTCATCGTCAACACGCCTTCGTCCCAACCGGGCAGCACATCACCATTGCCCACCAAAAAGGTCAGCGGCTGGCCCTGCTCGCGCGAATCGGCTAGCAGCGTGCCATCCTCCAACCAGGCGGCAAAATGAATGCGCACCGGCTGGCCCACCGACGGCGACTCGCCCGTACCCGTTTCGATGTCGTAGTACTTCAGGCCGCTGTCAGTTACCGTGTAATCTTCGTCCGCAATCGCCTCCGGCTTGGCCGGCTGCACCACTTCCAGCAGCTCCACCTCAAAGATCAACGTGGCATTGGGCGGAATGGTACTGCCTGAGCCAGCTTCACCATAGCCCAATTCTGGCGGAATGATCAGGCGTGCTTTGCTGCCCACATTCAGCAGCGCAATGCCTTCATCCCAGCCAGCGATAACGCTGCCCTGCCCCAGCACAAAGCTGAACGGCTGGCCGCGATCATAGGAGCTGTCAAATTGGGTGCCATCTTCCAGCGTTCCTACATAGTGCACGGTAACACGTGCACCAGGCTCCGCCTGCGTGCCGGTGCCCTCGGTCAGAATCTCATATTGCAAACCACTCTCGGTGGTGATCAGCCCACCGCTTTCACCGTCACCGGTGCCTTCATCCCCCCCGGCCGGGCCACAAGCCGCCAGGACCAGGGCCATCACCATCGCCATCGCCACTAACAAAACTAACAGGTAAACTTTTCGCAACTTCTTCTCCTTTCGGAGGATAGCCTAATGAGCATAAACGTCATAATCGGGCACCCCCAGCCATTGCCACTACGCATGTACTCATAACCCAATCATTATGTCAATCTACAAGAGCCTATCCAGGTGATTTGATACATCTTCCGCGACCAGTCACAGCCTTCGGCGGGCCGGCCAGCCAATGTCGGCGAAGTATAAACGATTTTGCCCAACAACGCTTACCCGGCCGGGGCAATCTTACAGCCTGCTAACAATATCCCGGCCGGGCCTGACCAGGCCCAATTTTCACACCATCCCACCAGACCCGCAAACCACAGCCAGAACCCAGTCCACGTCTCCCGGCCGGGCGTGCTGCCTCCCTGCTGCCTTACCAACCCAGGCTGATGCGCCCCCGTTCAGCGTCTACACTGCGGATTTCCACCTCGCGCACGTCCCCCACTTGCACGGTTTGCCCCCGGGGAATCTGGCTGCGATGCAGCAACCCATCCTGCTTCACCCCAATGTCCACGAATGCGCCAAAATCAACCACGTTGCGCACCGTGCCGTGCAGCCGCATCCCCGGCCGGAGATCAGCCATCGAGAGTACGTCGCTGCGCAGCATCGGCGGCGGGGCATCCTCGCGCGGGTCCCGCCCCGGCCGGGCCAACTGCGCCAGAATATCACTCAGCGTAGGCACGCCCGTGCCCACCTCGCGGGCCAACTGCGCCAGCGGAACTTGCGCCACCAATGCTTGCAGCGCCGTCTCGCGCCCGGCCGGGGCATCGGTCATCCTTGTGCCGGCCCGGGCCAGCACCGCCCGCGCCACCCCGTAACTCTCCGGATGGATGGCACTGCTGTCCAACGGCTCGCGCCCCTCGCGCACGCGCAGAAAGCCGGCCGCCTGCTCAAACGCCTTTGGCCCCAACCCCGGCACCTGGTGCAGCGCCTGCCGGTCCGCGAACGCCCCCTGCTCATCGCGGTAAGCCACCACCCGCTCCGCCAACCGCGGCCCAATGCCGGCCACCCGCGTCAGCAGCGCCGGTGAAGCGGTATTCACGTCCACGCCCACCTGGTTCACCACACTCTCCACCACCCCATCCAACGCCCCGGCCAACTGCTTCTGGTCCACGTCATGCTGGTACATGCCCACCCCAATCGACTGCGGGTCAATCTTCACCAGCTCGGCCAGCGGGTCCTGCACGCGCCGGGCAATAGAGACCGCCCCGCGCAGGGTCACGTCCAGGTCGGGCATCTCGGCCCGCGCCAGGGGGCTGGCGCTGTACACACTGGCCCCCGCTTCGTTGACGATGAGGTACTGCACCCGGCCGGGGGGCATCCCCCCCAACAGCTCAGCCACCAACTGCTCCGTCTCGCGCGAGGCCGTGCCGTTGCCAATGGCGATCAACGTCACCTCATAGCGAGCCAGCAGTTGGGCCAGCGTTGCCAAAGAGGCCTCACGCCCGCCGGCCCCGGTGTGCGGGTAGATCGTAGCCGTCGCCAACACCTTGCCCGTGGCCTCAATCACCGCTACCTTGCAGCCGGTGCGGAAGCCCGGATCAACGCCCAGGACCACATGACCAGCCAGCGGTGGCTGCAAGAGCAAGCCGCGCAGGTTAGCCGCAAACACGGCAATGGCGTGAGACTCCGCCTGTTCGGTCAACGCCCGGCGCACGTCCCGCTCAATGGCCGGCAGCAGCAGCCGCCGGGCCGCGTCTTCCATAGCCAGTTGCAGCTCCTCAGCCAGCGGCGACCGCCGGTCCGGCCGGAACGCCTGGCGCACCGCCAGCAGCCAATCCGCCTCGCCAATCACCAGCTTCACCCGCAGCACCTTTTCCGCCTCGCCCCGATTTATGGCCAGCACCTGGTGCGGGCGCAGCCGGTCCACCCGGCTCTCATAGGCGTAGTACAGGGTGTAGACGCCCTTTTCGTCAGCGGCGTTGGCCACTTTCTCCACTTGCAGCACGCTCCATTGCAGTGCCCTGGTACGCAGCGCCCCGCGCACACCGGCATGGTCGCTAATACACTCGGCCACAATGTCCCGTGCCCCGGCCAGCGCCTCCGCCACCGTAGCCACCTCGCCCACCACGTAACGCTGCGCCAGTTCGGCGGCCGGCTGGCCACTGCGCGGCTGCATCAGGATGAGATCGGCCAGGGGCTGCAAACCTTTCTCGCGGGCCATACTGGCCCGGGTGCGCCGCCTGGGCTTGTAGGGCAGGTACAGGTCTTCCAGCACCGTCAGCGTCTCTGCCGCCGCGATTTGCGCCGCCAGTTCCGGGGTCAGTTTCTCCTGCCCAACAATTGTGGCCAGGATGGTGGCCCGGCGCTCGTCCAGGGCGCGCAGCCGGGCCAGCCAGTCGGCCGCCTGGCGCAGCGCTTCCTCATCCAGCCCGCCGGTTGCTTCCTGGCGATAACGAGCCACAAAGGGGATGGTGTTTCCCCCGTCGAGCAGTTCAATGGCTGCCGCCACCTGTTTGGGGCGCAGCTTGAGTTCATGGGCGATCTTTTCTTCGTAGCGCATGGTGGGGATTATAGCCCATGACGCCGGAGAAGCTGCATGGGCGATTATTCAAGCGGTGGCGGAGTCCCGGCCGGGGTGTTCTCCGTTATAGGCGGCGACACCGCCGCCAGATCATCCCGCAGCCCCCTTTTCATGGGCACCCCCACCCGGTAAGCGGCCGAAGCAATGGCGTGCGTCGTCACCGGGCCAGCCACCAACAAGAACAGGATGAGCACCACGCTCTCCAGCAAGCTCACCGGCGAACTGGCCGCCGCGGCCACCAGCAGCAGCACCACCCCAAAAACGCCCACCTTGCCGGCCGCGTGCAGCCGGGAATAGACATCGGGCATCCGCACAAGGCCCAATACGCCCACCACCGAAAAAAGCGTCCCCACCACCACCGCCACAATCGCGACCAACTGCAAAATCGTCGTCACCATCTATCTTATCTCCGTATGCAGGCGCACCACTAGAACATCTGCTGATCGGCAATGTATTTGGCCAGGGCGATGGTGCCGACGAAGCTCAACGCCGCCAGGGCCAGGGCCACATCAATGTACAGGCGGGACTGCTCAATCTGGGCCATAAGCACCAGAATTGCCAGCACCAACGTGGCCATCAGGTCTAACCCAATCAGCCGGTCCGGCGCACTCTCGCCGCGCCACAAACGCCAGACACAAATGGCCGTCAGGACAATGTGTATCGCCAATGACGTAAAGAGGACAATTCGCAGAAGTTCAGCCATGCGCTTACCTTTCCGGTTACCTATGCAAATATCTTAGTCAACATCGCCTCGCGCATCTTCTGCACGTTGGCTACCAGGTCGGTCGCCTGGCTGGCATCCAGGCAATGGGTATACATGGTGCCATCCTCGCCCACCTCCACTACCAGTTCGCCCGGTGTCAGCGAGATGGCGTGGGCGCTCAGGGCACGGCCCAGCTCCGACTGGCAGTCGGTAGGGATGGCCACAATCCCCGGCCGGATAGGCAGCCTGGGGTCCAACACAATGCGCGCCACCTGCACCCCACTCACAATCAGGTCGTAGGCCAGCACCAGCACGTAACGCAGCAGGGCCACCAGCGCCGCCGGCAGATTGCTTGGGTCTGCCAGCCCATCACCCGGCTGCACCAGCAGCGCTACCAGCAGCGCCACCAACAGCCCCAACAAGATATTGCCCCAGGCAAAATTGCCGGTCAGCGCCAGGTAGAGAAACAGACTGGGAATGATCACTCGCAAATAGCGCACGTTAGCCTCCAAGCACGGCCTGAATGTACCCGGCCGGGTTGCCCAACCAGGCGCTGGTATCACTGGCCAGGCGCACCAGCGGCTCGGCATAAACACCCAATACAACCACCAACAGCATCAACAAGGACGGGGCCAGGAGTTGGTCGCCCGCTTTCGGTTTCACCTCCCCGGCCGGGGGCTGCCACCAGATACGCATGAAGGCCCGCATCGTGTACACCAGCGTCAAAACACTGCTCACCCCAATCAAAGCCAGCGCCAGCCACTGTTCCGCCCCAATGCCGCTCTCAAACAGCAGCAGCTTGCCAATAAAGCCATTGGTCGGCGGAATACCCGACAGCGCCAGGCTGCCCACAAAAAACAACAACGCCAACAGCACCGGCAGCGCCTTGCCCAACCCCGTCACCACCTCAAAAGCGGCCGTTTTCACCGGCGCGCGGCTGGCAATGGCCCCAGCCAGCATCAACATGCCCGCCTTTACCAGGCTGTGGTTAAAGGCAAACACAATGGCCGCCGCCAGGGCCAGGGGCGTGCCCCAACCCACGCCCACCAGGATGAAGCCCACCTGGGCCAGCGTGGAGTAAGCCAGCATACGCTTGGCGTTGTGCGTACCAATGGCCGACAACCCGCCGAAGATGATACCCACCACCCCCAACACCACCAGCACCGCCTGGATTGTCGGCGCCTGCGCCACAAACAACAGCGTCGTCATGCGCAAAAAACCATACACCCCCAGCTTCACCACCACCGAGGAAAGCATTGCGCTCACCGCCGTAGGGGCCGCAGTGTGGAAGTCGGGCTGCCAAAAGTGGAAGGGGAAAACGGCACTCTTAACCATGAAGGTGGCCATCAGCAAAGCCACCCCGGCCGGGAGCAAAGGCATATCCGGCTTGTCCGCAATCCGTGCCGCCAGGTCCGCCATATTCAGCGTACCATAGGAAACATACAGCACACCAACTGCCAGCAGCAAAAAGGCCGACGCCACCAGGCTCATATAAAAGTACTTGTACGCCGCCTCCGTGCCATACCGGTCATCCGAAATCGCGGTCAGCACCGTGCCTGAGATCACCACCAGCTCGGCAAACACATACAGATTGAACAGGTCGCCGGTTAGAAACGCGCCGCTCAGGCCCGTGGCCAGCAGCAGGAAGAGCGGGTAGAAGCTCGGATAGCGAATGCAGCGATCCTTAGCCCCCAACGCATAAAGCAGCCCCAAAAACAGCACCAACTGGCTCATCAGCAGCAGCGTCACCGCCAGCAAATCGGCCACCAGCACAATACCATACGGCACCGGCCAGTCACCGGCCAGGTACACCAACGGCGTCTCTGCCTGCCAGACGGTAGCCAGCAGCAGCACAGACGACAGCAGCGACAGGCCCATCACTCCCAGGGAAAACCAGCCCTGGCTGCGTTGCCAGCGGCGCAAAAACCAGGCCACCATGGCCCCGGTCAGCGGCAATATCACCGGCAGTATCGGTAGAATCTCGGTTAAAACCTCGTTCATCATCACAATTCCATCCCGGCCGGGACCGGTCCCGCTAATGCTTTAGCCCATCAATCTCGTCCATGTCGCTGGTCTGGTAGCGGCTGGAAATAATGTACAACATCGCCAACACAAACGCCGTCCCGCCCATGCTAATAACAATCGCCGTGAGGATGAGCGCCTGAGGCAGCGCGTCGGCGCGCGTCCCCACGGCGTTGGCATAGGCCGGGGCCTGCCCACTGAACGCGCCAATGCTGAGCAAAAACAGATTAATGGCGCTGCTCATGATGATCAGGCCAATGACCGACCGGATGATGTTGCGGCGCAAAATCTGGAACACGCCAATCCCAAACAAGGCCCCCACCGCTAAGGCAGTCACGATTTCCATAAGTCACCCTCACGCTGCGGCATCCCCGGCCGGGGACCAACCCCCTGCGCCACCCCATTACCGGCATAATCGTCGGCCACCTGGCCCGCCGTCTGCCCAATTTCCGCCACCCGCGCCTCACTCTCCACATCCCGGTCACCGGGATGCCCCAACGTATTCAAGATAAAGGCCATGCTGCCCAATACCGTCAGGCATATGGCCACTTCAAAAATGAAGCCGTTGGTAATCGCAAAACCGGCCGGCAGCCGCAGTCCAAGCATCTCGCCGTAGTTCACTTCCGCCAGAAAACTGCCGTGGAAAAGCAAGCCACCCACGCCATTCACAATGGCCAGCAGCATCCCAACCCCTAGCAGCGGGCCGCCACGCCACCAACGCAGCCGCTGCCGCACCTGGGCATAGCCAAAAACCACAAACCAAAACCCCACCGCCAGGCTAATGATCACCCCAGCCGTGAAGCCATCCCCCGGCCGGTCATGGCCATACATCATGTGCACCGCAGCAATAGAGAGCGCCAGGGGCAGCACCACGTACGCCAACGCCCGTAAGAAAGAAGAAGTTTGCGCGCCAGAAATGCCCAGCGTGCGCGGCCCGGCCGGGAGCGGCAGTTCCGTCACCTGTCGCCCGGAATCACCATGCAGCCGGGCCGCATAGCGCAGCAGCGTATACACCCCCAACCCCGCCGCGGCAAACACCCCAATCTCAAACAACGTGTCCAGGGCACGAAAATCAACGATGATCGCCCCCACAATGTCCGCCGCGCCGGTCAGCGGCTTGGCATTGGCCTCGTAATACGGCGTCACCACCGTCGTCCGTGCCCGGTATAACAGCGTCGCCAGGGTCAGCATCGCCACCACAATCCCACTGCCCGCCGCCACCAACCCATCGCGCCACAACCCGGCCGGGCTTTGCCGGAAGGTCAGCCCCTGCGCCCGCCGCCGCTGCGCCACCGGCAGCCGCGTCAGCGCCAGCACCAACACCACCGTGGACAAAATATCCACCACAATTTGCACCAGGGCCACATCAGGGGCCGGCTTCAGGACCATCAGCAAAGCCACACTCAACCCCATCGCCCCCAGGGCCAGGATGGCATACAAGTCACGCCGCAGCAGCACACTGGCCAGGCCCGCCCCCACGGCCACCAGCAGCGCAAAAAGCTGCAGCACACCCAAGACCCCGTCCACACTCAGCGTCGGCGTCGTGCTGGCCCACTGGCTCGGCAGCACATAGCCGCCAAAGATGCCCATCAGCAAGAACATACCGCCCAAAATGACCACCAGATAGCGGCGCAGCCGGCCCGCCTGCAGCCGCAGCACCCAGGCCGCCGCGTGGTCCAATCCCGCCAACACGCCATCATACAGGGCGTTAAAGGTTAGCCCCGCACCCAGCGTCGCCTGCCAGGCTCGCACCCGCGCCCGGTAAAAATAAACCACAAACCCCAGCGAAATAGCCACGACCGACAGCAACAAAGGCACGTTTAAGCCGTTCCATAACGCCAGTGACACCTTCACCTTCTCCCCGCCATAAGCGTTGGTGGCCGCGTGGGCCAGGAACTCAGCCAGCCGCTGCGGTTCCGGGGACAGACCAATGAGCAGCGACAGGACAGCGGGGATGGCCGGGGCCAGCCACATCAGCCACGGCGCTTCATGAACACGAACATACGGGCCGCGCGCCCGGCCGGTGAAGGTATCCATCACCATTAGCCCCGACTGCGCCAGCATAAACGCCCCGGTAAACACCGTCGCCGCCGCAAAAATCTGGGAAAACAGCGGCGGCACCGATTCATGCACCGCCGAGGCCAGCAGCGTCTCCTTGGCCAAAAAACCCAGCATCGGCGGCAGCCCAGCCATCGACAACCCGGCAATGACCGCCACCGCAAAGGTATAGGGCATCGCCCGGCGCAGCCCCCCCAGCCGGCGCAAGTCACGCGTGCCCACCTCGTGGTCCACAATGCCGGCCACCAAAAACAGGGCACTCTTGTACAGCGCGTGGGCCAGCACGCCAATAACCAGCGCCTTGAAGGCGATGGAGGTGTCCTGGCCAATCAACATCACCAACACCCCCAACTGGCTGATGGTGGAATAGGCCAGCAGCGCCTTGAGGTCATTCTGCTTCAGACCCAAATAAGCACCGGCCACCATCGTCACCAACCCCACCAGGCTGAGCAGCCAGAACCAGCCCTCCGTCTGCCCCAGGGCCGGGTTCATTCGCGCCAGCAGGTAGATACCCGCCTTCACCATCGTAGCCGAATGCAGGTACGCGCTGGCCGGCGTAGGGGCACTCATCGCCCCCGGCAGCCAGATGTGGGCCGGAAACTGGGCGCTCTTGGTAAATGCGCCCAAAGCAATCAGCCCCAGCATCACCGGATAAAGGGCGCTGCCGCGCAGCAGCGCACCCTGGCCGAGTATGTCACCCCACTGGGTGCTCCCGGCCACGTAGCTCACCATCAGCAGCCCCGCCAGCAGGGCAATGCCCCCACCGCCGGTAATGAACAGCGCCCGGAACGCGCCGCGCCGCGCCGCCTCATCTTTGTACTTGTAAGCCACCAGCAAGAACGAGGTAATGCTGGTGCCTTCCCAAAAGATAAAGAGGGTCAGCACGTCGCCAGCCATCACCAGCCCCAGCATTGACCCCATGAACAGCAGCAGGTAAGCCAGGAAGCGCCAGGCGCTGTTGTCGTCCTTGAAATATTGGCCGGTGTACAGGATGATGAGCGTGCCGATGCCGGTAACCAGAAAGGCGAACAAGGCCGCCAGGCTGTCGTAGTACAGCCCCAACTCCAGGCCGAGCGAGGGTATCCAACTGATCCGCCAGGTAAGCACACTATCATCGCGGATCAGCCAGATGCGCTGCAGCACAAAGGCCAGCGCCCCGGCCGGGAACAGCGCCAACAGCGCACTGGCCTGGGTCAGCGTCAGCCGCCGGTTAAGAGCCGGCAGGCCATACAACCCGGCCAGCGCCGCACCGGCCAAAATCAGGAGTATCGGAAACCAGAGAATCGTATCTTCCATAATGCACTCAGGCCAAACAGCCCCTGTTCAGCCTAACCTTGTCAAAACGCATTGGCCGTCGAATTCGGAGCACAACCAGACTTCACGACCCACCAGCACCGCCCCAATCGGGCAGCGCCACGCCAACCACTTGCGGGATGGAAGTACCGGCTAACCCTGCCGCCGCTCCCTGGCAGGGGCGCGCCGGGTTGTTTTTAGCACAGCCCACCAGGCATGTCAATCGCCGGGGGCGATTCTTACAGAGCTTTTACGCCGCTCCCCGGCCGGGTCTCAATCCACCCCGGCCGGGAGCTGGGCCACAAAATCCGCCAACGCCGCCAGGAAAAAGTCCGGGCACTCCTCATGCGGCACATGGCCGCAGTTGGGCACCACCACCAACATCGCCCCCGGGATCTCACCCGCCAGCCGTTCACTCTCCGCCGTGGGCACAATACGGTCATCATCGCCGGTCATCACCAGCACCGGCGGGGCCAATTCAGCCACGCGCTGCGCCACATCCGACCATTGACTGGTCGCCGTGAACTCCCACAGAGCCACATCCCAATTATTCGCCTGCAGCGGTTTGCGGTAACCGTCCCACGCCTCAGCCGTGAACTTGCTGGGATCGTGCCAGGCCAGGTCGCCAAAACGCTGTCCCCAACGTTCCAGGTTGCGCAGCAGCAGCGGCCCCACGCGGCGCAGTTGCGGCGTGCGCAGCAGCGGCTGCACAAACGGCGGCGCACCGCCGCTGGTGTAAATAGCCGCGTCCACCAGCACCAAAGCCTGCACCCGTTCCGGGTAAGCCAGGGCAAATTCGGCGGCCAACGTGCCCCCGGCCGAGTTACCCACCAGGATCGCCTGGGACACCCCCAGGGCATCCATGAAGCCGCGCGTCAGCTCCACCGCCGCCTGGCGGGTGTAGGGGTTGCCGTTGTCCCAATCATCGCGCATGGGGCGCTCGGTCAGGCCAAAGGCGGGGCGGTCGAAGGCGATCACCGTGCCCTGTTCGGCCAGCGGAGCCATCACTTCGCGCCAGGTGGAAGTATTGGCCAGGAAGCCATGCAGCAGCAAGTAAACAGGTTCACCGCTGCCCATCTGCTTGTAATGCACGTCAATGCCGTTCACCTCAATAAAGAGGCTGTCGGGGTCGGCCAATTCGCGCTCCGGCCGGGTATCTTCCAGCGGCGACACCGGCACCAGCAGCGGGCCAAGCAGCAGCAGCACCAGCAGCAAACCCGCACCAATCAACAATATCCGGAAAAAACGATTCTTGAGCATTCCTAACTCCTTCAGCAGCGTGTTACAAGCTCAATCAGGCTCAAATCTGTCCCTTCATGCTGTGCGCATACCCGGTCATCTCCACGTAGCCCTGGGCCGTAACCGGCCGGTCACCGATGGTGCCGCTAAACGTAACCGCGCCTTCCCAGTAAACGGTGGAGACATTCAGCTCCTGGTTGGGCATTTGCGGCCGGCCACTCAGGGACAGCCCCAGGGCAGGGATGGTTAGCTGCCACCCGGCCGGGTATACCGCGCCGCTCTCCGGACTCTGCCAGGTATCCGTCACCACAAGCTGCCAGTCACCCAGCGCCAACGGCGTCAGCCGGCCATCGGGGGCCACGTAGGTACCGGCCGAAAACGGCTCCAGGCCGCCGGCCTCGTTGCGAATCTGGAACAACATCAACGCCCCGCCGTCATCCAACTGCAGCGAGAACCAATCCCAGCCAATCGCCCCGGCGCTCAGCGCGCTGGTGCTGTACTCATGGTCCTTCCAGCTCAGGCCGCGCACGGCCAACTGCTCCTGCCCCACGCGCACCGTCCCGCTGGTCGTCTGCTGCACCAACGAATAGTAATAGGAAGCGTTACCCGGCTCCGGCCCCTTGGGGCTGAGGCCGCCCTGACCGTGCAGCACCGGCGGCCGCGTCTGGGTCAGGGTCAGGTCGATGGCCGCATCGGCGGTTTGCGCCTGCAAACGCACTACACCGGGCGCAACCTCGGTGGCCGACCAATCCTCCAGCCAGACGTGGTACGGTTCGGCCTGGGCCCCGGCCAGCCCCGCCGCGCCGCGGCTGAAGCGTTCGGCCGGGTAAAAAGCCTGGTTGGCCACATCGCTCACGGTGAAGTGAGCCAGGTAGACCTGGTTGGTGCGCCAGGGATTGTCACCCGGCCGGGACTCCCCGGCCGGGGGCGGCGGGGTGAGCGCACGGCGGAAAAAGGTCAGTTGGTAACCAAACGCCCGGCCATCATCGGCGGCCAGGTTGCCGGTATAGTACCACCACTCCGTCTGGTAATCATCGTGCGGCCCCAGGTCTTGCGGAAAACGAATGGCGTCAGGCTCCGTCGCCCGTGCGTAGCCGCGCAGGTCCTCACTGGCCGCCAACGGCTGCAAGGCCGCCGCGGCGGCCGGCGCCGGCTGCCGCGCCTGCTGCCGCCACCACAGCAGCCCGGCCGCGGCCAGCACAAAAAGCAAAACCAACAAAATGCGTCGGGTCATGGTCACGGTTTACTCCTGGCGCAGGGCATTGGCCACCACCATGCGGCTCAGCCGCCCGGCCGGGTAAACCCCGGCCAGCAGCGCCGCCACCAACGCCACGCCCAGCGCCTGCAAGAAATAGCCCGGCTCCAGATACAGTTGCAGCGTCCAGCCAAACGAGCGCACGTTAATCACGTAGATGAGAATCCAGGCCAGCATGAAGCCAGTGGGCAGGGCCAGCAACCCGGCCGTGCCACCCATCAGGCCCGTCTCCAGTAAAATGAGCTTCCAGAGCTGGGGCAGGGTCATGCCCGCGGCGCGCAGCACGCCCCACTCCCGCGCCCGCTCCAACTGCAAGCTCATCAGCGCGCTGAGCACGCCAATGAAGGCCACCACCACGGCCAGCAGCCGCAGCGCAGCCGTGATGGCAAAGGTACGGTCAAAAATAGCCAGCGCCTCACGGCGCAGCCCCTCGTTGGAGGTGATGGTTACTTCCGGCCGGCCGCTGAAGGCGGCTTGCAGCTCCGCCGTAAGGGCATCCACGTCCCGGCCGGGAACCACAAACAGCCCCATATTGCTGATCGCCTGGTCCTGCCACAGGTCACGGTAGAGCTGCTGCCCTATGAACATCGTGCCCTGGTCCGATGCGTAATCGTAGTAGACGGCCAGCACCGGAAAGCTTCGCGGCCCGGCCGGGGTGTCCAGGGTGATGGGCTGCGGCGGCAGGGTCAGGTTCTCCTTCAGCAGCAGCGGCTCGGAGATCATGATCCCCTCGCCGGCGGCCAGCCGCTGCCACACCTCCCCGGCCGGGACCGACAGCCAGGCGTAAGGGCGTTGCCCCTGCGAAACATCCCCATCCAGGGCAATCAGCTCCACCGGCCGGGCAAAGGCCGGCACATCCACCCAGGCATGGCGCGAGGTCACCGCCTGGGCCACGCCCGGCCAGGCCGCCGCCGCCGCCAGCACGTCGGGCGGCAGGGTGCCATCTTCCTGGCTGGCCGTCAGGCTGGGCGGCGAGAGGTAGATGTCGGCCCGCAGGGTGTCGTTCAACCATTGGGAAACCGTCTGGCGGAAAGAGCCAATCATGATCGACACGCCCACGATGACCGAGACGGCCACCATCAGCGCGGCAATGGCCACCGAAGTGCGGCTAAGCGAGCGGACAATGTCCCGCGGGGCCATGCGCCCCAGCACCCCCAGCAGCCGCTGCCCGGCCGGGGTCAGGCCACGCATCAGCAGCACCGTAACCGGCGGCGTCAGCAGGGCAAAGGCAAACAACACGGCAAACAGCCCCGCAAACGCGACCACAATGCTGACGCCATTCAGCCAGAGCAGCAAGGCCCCCAGGCCGCCCAACACAACCCAGGCCAGCACCAGCCAGGGCAACAGAGCCACGATCCGGCTCTCCAGGGTGGAGCGGCGCAGGGTGCTCTGCGGGCTGGTGCGCAGCGCCTCGGCCGCCGGCAGCAGGGAGGCCACCAACGCCGCCGCCACGCCAATGACCAGGCCCTTCACCAGGGACACGATAGGCACGGTCACCTCTTGCACGCTGACCACAAAGTAGAGGTCGTTGATGGTCTGGGTGACCAGCCCAACCATGGCCCGCCCCAGGATTACGCCCAACCCCAGCCCCAACAGCGCGCCGATCAGGCTCAGCACCAGCGCTTCGGCCAGGATGAGGCGGAAGAGCTGCCCGCCGGTGACGCCCAGACAGCGCAGCACGCCAAAGAGGGGGCGGCGCTGGACCACGCTAAAACTGACGGTGTTGTAGATGAGGAACATGCCCACCACCAGGGCCAGCAGGCTGAGCGCCGTCAGGTTCAGCTCGAAGGCGGCGGTCATTTGCTGCACCGTGTTGCTGCGGGCCGAGGCGGGTTCGATGGTAACCCCGGCCGGGAGCTGCGCCGCCAGTTGGTCCAGGGCCACCGGGTCGTTGGCAATCAGGTCGATGTGGCTGAGCTGGCCCGGCATGGCCAGAATCGTCTGGGCATTGGCGATGTCGGTGAAGACGAGGCTGCTCAGGGCGCGGCGGTTCACGTCGTCGGCCGGCTCCAGCAGCCCCACAATGCGCACCGGCACTTCCCGGCCGGTGGCGGTCAGGGTCAATTCGTCGCCCAGGGCCAGGCCATATTGCGCCGCCAGCGGGGCCGAGAGGATGACGGTGTTCGGCTCCGCCAGGAAGAGGGCCAGATCACCCACGCCGGCCGCGGCCTCCCCGCCGAAGTAGCTGCGAAAGGGTGGCTCGGCAAAGAGGTCGATGCCCAGCAGGCGCACCGGCTGTTCGCCTAGCTGCCGGGCCAGGACGTAGCCTTCCACCACCGGGGCAGCAGGCGCATAGCCGGCCGTCACGCGCACCTGGCGGTAGACGTCTTCGGCCAACCCGGCCGGGCCGCCCACAATGCGGTGGGTCGCTTTGCCGGTGATGGCATCGGTGGAAAGCTGGAAGGCGCGGCTGGCCGAGCCGCTGGCCAGGTCGATAGAGACCATCATGGCCACGCCCAGGGCCACGCCGAGGATGAAGAGGACGTATTGGAAGGGCCGCCGGCGCAAGCGCCGCCAGGCGGTACGCCACAGCGGCCGGTCATGGACGGCGGCCTGGTAACGGGGTTGGCGGGTGAGGGGGGTCATTGTTAGCCTGCCACCCGGCCGGGGAGTGGTGGCAAAGCAGCGACGGCCTCTTCCCATACCCGGCCGGGGTTTTGGCGCGCCGTCTCTACCAGGTGGCCATCATGCACCCGGAAAACGCGGTCGGCCAGGGGCACCACCTCTGGGCTGTGCGTGGCCATGATCAGCGTCTTGCCCGCGTTGCGCGTCAGCGACAGCAGCAAGTTCAGCACCCGCTCTCCCGTCTCCTCGTCCAGGTTGCCGGTCGGTTCGTCGGCCAACACCAGCATTGGGTCGTGCGCCAGGGCGCGGGCGATGGCCACGCGCTGCTGCTCCCCGCCGGACAACTTGTCCGGGAAGGCATCGCACCGGTCAGCCAGTCCCACTGCGTCCAGCAAGTGCAGCGCCCTGGCCGCTACCGCCGCGCCGCGCCGGCCAGCCAGTTCTTGGGGTAAGGTTACGTTCTCCAACACCGTCAGAGTAGGGATGAGGTTAAAAAACTGGAAGACGAACCCGATATGGTCACGGCGAAACAGCGTCCGGGGCTTGTCGGCAAGGCGCGTGATGTCGGTGCCATCGATGGTCACCCGGCCGGCGGTGGGCACTTCGATGCCGCTAATCAGGTTGAGCAGCGTGCTTTTGCCGCTGCCGCTCCGGCCCAACAGAATGACGAACTCGCCCGCTTGCAGTTCGGCCGACACCTCTGCCAGCACCGGCCGGGTTCGCCCCCCTTCTTGAAACGACTTACTCAATCCAGAAAGCTGGACAATTGGTTGCATGCGGTTATCCTGGTTCACAAAACATAGTCTAAATATGTGCAAAAGCTTGACAAATCATGATCACATGATACAATATTGCTATGATTGTGTCAAGTTATCAGAACGTTAGCAACCCGGCCGGGTCGGGACAAACAGGTAACAGAATGCGTTTCCCAACCGTCACCGCTGCCAATCTACAGCGGGAACAAAAGACGCTGCCCCAGGCATTTGAAGGCGAATTCAACATCGTATTCATTCCCTTCCAGCAGTGGCACCAGCGTCTGGTCGACGGCTGGGTACCCCTCGCCCGGAAACTTGAACGGCAGCACCCAAACGTGCGATACTATGAACTGCCGACAATTCAACGCCTGAATCGCCTATCCCGCGTATTCATCAATGAAGGTATGCGCGCCGGTATCCCTGACAATACCGCTCGCGAACGAACCATTACCCTATACCTGGACAAAGCTGCCTTTCGGCGGGCACTGGATCTGCCCAGCGAGAGCACCATCTACATTCTGGTGGTTGACCGTGCCGGGCATGTCTGGTGGCGTGCCAGCGGCGAATACACGCCCGAAAAAGGCGAAGCCCTGGCGCAGGCCCTGGACAACCTGCTGTCCGGCGGCATCTAGCCCGATTATAACCAGGATAGCGTCTACTAGCGTCTATTTAAGGAGATGAACATGTTGAACACAAGCAATGAACTGAACGGCCAGGTGCTCAAGACCTACAATGGCTATCGTAACGGGCATACCAATGGCTTTGCCAACGGGCACAGCAATGGGCACTCCGCCGAAAAGAGCGGCCATGCGGCCATCGAAGCTGCCGTCCAGACCATCCTGGCCAACGTAGGCGAAGATCCGGATCGGCAAGGCCTGGTGGGCACGCCTAACCGGGTTGCGCGCATGTACGACGAGATTCTGGCCGGCTATCATGTCGATCCCGTGAAACTGGTTAACGGGGCGCTCTTCGATGTTGAGTACGATGAGATGATCGTGGTCAAGGAAATCGAATACTTTAGCATGTGTGAACACCACATGCTGCCCTTCTTCGGCCGGGTCCACGTTGCCTATATTCCGTCAGACAAGGTGATTGGCCTCTCCAAGATTCCGCGGATTGTGGAGATGTATGCCCGCCGCTTGCAGGTGCAGGAACGCATGACGCGCCAGATTGCCGACATGATTGACGAAATCCTGCAGCCGCGCGGCGTGGCTGTGGTGGTGGAAGGGTCGCACATGTGCTCCATGATGCGCGGCGTGAAGAAAGAGCATCCGCGCATGGTCACCACCGCGCTGCTGGGTGAGTTCAAGGAGAACGAAACGCTGCGTAAGGAGTTCATGAGCCAACTGCATCTTTAAGGTTGATTCTGTCCAGTCTGCAGGGTTGGACAGGTATTTGCAATTCCAAATCTGAACGGGGTGTAGGGGCAAGACAGGCGGGGAACCCGGCCGGCGTTACAGCAACAGCTCGCCTCCCGCCTGTCTCGCCCCCCCCAAAACTCCCCACCGGCCAAAATAACACCCGCGGCAGTTGCCAAACCCCACCCCGGCCGGGATACCCCCCATTTGCAGAGCACACAATCCCCTGCCAGAAGCTGTTGGCTGTGCCATCGCTCTGTCAAGTCCGCCTGACGCCTGCGTCAGCCGCCTACGAGGGGTAAGCCAACAACTCGGCCATTTGCCAAAGGGTGGACCCATCGACAATCAAGCAACTTGTAATCAATGCCGTTTGGGGGCGTTCCGCACCCTCAAAGCCCCCTATCTGTCCAACATAAAATGCTAACAATTCAAATAACATGATGGCTATCGATAACACAGATCTCCGGCCAGTATAGCTACAATGATTTTAGCAATTCGATGGTTATGCCAGCCGTCCGGTTCTCACTTGAGATTGGGGGGGCGTAGTCCCAACAGGCAGCAGTTTCGTCTTCCAACCATCGGTAAAGGTTCATAGTGTTGCGCAAGGCGTCTGCAATATCACGAGCATCGTAGTGCGCAAAAGCAAAACGCAACTGTTCTACCGCACGCGGGTCGGCCCATTCTTCCAAAAAACGGCCGCGCAGCCAGGTATCTACGCGATCACCCCGCCTGGCATGGGTATGCCATTCAAGCATGAGCCGAAGGTGTTCCTTGAGGCGAATATCTACGCCAGACTTGGCCCACCATAACTCACCGCGCCGCAAGTGCCTGGCGCTCCATAATGTATGAAACCAGAAATCGCTGGTTGCATTGATGAACTCATTTTCTGTTGGTTTTTGCCAGGCGATTGCTGCGGGCAGGGGTATTTGCAGCAGCTTCTGCAAATCGCCATCCTTGTCTACCAAAATCCGCGCGCCACGACGAATGACGTCGGCAACGTCAGGTGGCATTTCCTGCAAGACACCTTCCAGCCAAGCGGGGGAGACAAAGGAAAGGTCTACGTCGAGGCCGCCGGTAAAGAGCGTGCGTCGTTCGTAGGAACGGCTGTTACCCACAGGTTCTATAAAGGTCAACAGGTTTGGCCCAATCTTGTTTAGCCAATCTGCCGAGTGGATAAACTGTTCGTGATGACGGGCCACAACCAACACATCCATGTCAGACCAGGCATCAGCTGGATGATCATCGCGCGCATATGAACCGATCAGGAGTGCTGCGCGCACGTCGGGCGTGTAATTTGCCCAGCCAGTAATCCGTTCGAGCAGGTCATAAAAAGTTAGCATAGCGGTTATCTCAAGAATTAGCTTGCCGAATCAAATGGGGACAAGCGTTGTTGTATTTCCTGTATTTCTGCTGCCGCAAAACGCGGCGCGGAGAAGGCGCGGATATTTTCTGTCACTTGTTGCATTGTACGAGCGCCCGGAATGGGAATGAGTGTCTCATCGAGAGACCACAGATAGGCTAAGGCGGCCTGGGGCAAGGTTCTGTTTTGGCTGGTAAGAATATCTTGGATGGCCCTGATTCTCGGTAAGGACGGCGTTATCCAGTTTTCCCTGAACCAATCATTGGATCGGTGATCATCATTGGCAAACGCGCTTTCATAGCCATATTTGCCGGTCAGAACGCCGCGCGCCAATGGTCCCCGAATTAGACTTATCAGGTCTTTGGATTGGCAAAAAGCGAGCATTTCTTGGGCGGGGCGCAAGATGTTCATTTGGTATTGGATTGCCAGGCAATGCTCGCCCTCGGCAAAAATCCTGGCCCCGGCGACATCGTCAGTACTCCAGCCATAGTAACGAATCATGCCGGTGTGGACTAAACCTTCCAATGTGTCACGAATGAAACTGGCGAGGTCTGCCGGTATTGCAGGCACGTGCAAGAGGTAAAGGTCAATGTAATCTGTATCCAACCTCTCCAGGCTGGCCCGGCACGATTGTCTGATGAGCTGTGGAATATCCTCCAGCGAGGGATTGTCGTAATGAGTCACTCGCTTGTTTCTTTCGTCTACCAAGAATCCGAATTTCGTGCTGATGATGATGTCCTGGCGACGGCTGTTCACAGCCTGTCCCAATATTCTTTCACTGTGTCCGCAGCCATAGTTAGCGGCCGTGTCAAACAGGTTGATACCCAGTTCCATCGCCTGGTGAATCATTCGAATGGACTCGCCATCATCCACTTCACCCCATCCTGCCTGCCAATCGTCAAAAACCCACGGCCCGCCAATTGCCCACAGACCTATGCCAAGCGGGCTTACCATCATATCGCTCCAACCGAACCTTCTCTTTACCATTCCATTTCTCCGCAGTTGAGTAACTCTTACGTCCCGATGAAAAGCATTTGCCCGCAAGGACAACAAAAGTAGTTGAACGAGAGAAAGTGACCATCCCATGGAAAGCCCCAGTGAACAGTCCGAACTCACAAGCTACCGATTGAAGTAGAAATCTTCGAGATAGGCATGGGGGCTAACCAGAATACCTTCATCGGCTAAACCGAAGTATTTGTAATTTTCAACATAGTCACCGCTGGCGCAGGCGTTAATGGGTGTGCGCGTAACGACAGGCAGCCATTGATCAGTAAATACGTACAACCAGGTGAACTGGCAACCCCAAATCTCTGTCCACCCTTTCAAGTAATAGTTGTATTTGTGCCGGCCACTAACTGGCTCGATGGCGCTCCACTCCAGAAAGCGCACACCACCACCCAAATATGCGGGAATACTCATCAAGGCAAACGATTGGGCGACGAGTTCGCGATTGGCGTCTGTTACTGAAATGGCATTAGCGTCTAACAACTCCCCAAAACCTTGTACCATGTAAACCTCTTCGGCTTGCCAGGCAGCTACGAATCGGTGAGTCTCTTCCTGTTGATGACCGGGAAGGGTATCCTCTTCTGAGCGCCAAAGCCCAATATCGACGAGATAAAACAGCGTGTTTGGAAATAGCTGCTCCCACTCTGGTTGGTAGGTCAATTCGCTCGCCAGGGGAAAACGACACCAATTTGTGGTTTCTTCTGCCACTGCTTGTATGCAGTCGTCGCGGCTGGCATAGAAATCGGACTCAAACTTCGCGCTTACTGCGGCGACGACTGCCTGTTCCACCGTTGGCGTGGGCGAAGAGGACGAAGGAGAGATCGGGCCTCTAAGGTTGCAAGCCGCATTGAACAAAATGGTCAATACGAACAGGAAGAAAAGGCGTTCTAAAACCAGCTTTTGCCGGGACTGCAAATGGCTCATGTATTGAAAGTGACCCGCCAATGGCTGTTCGGCAATCGGTTTGCCGGCTAACCAGTTCGGCCGGGCCGGTGAATGAAGACGTAATAATGCGTATCCATCATGATTTCCAACAGCTATCCAGAGTGGATAGATAATTCAATACTGGCGAAGGGCATAGTCTGACATTTTTCCACCCTGTCACCTTGTCAGGTATATCCCCGTCCAAATTAGCCAGACAGGATGCAAAACAACGGCGATGGCAGCGGCGAAAGGCAGCAGCCAAGTTTGCTTCAGGATATTAGCAATCACCAACACAAGGGCCGCGCTGCCCAGGAAAACTCCCAAATAAGCCAGGGGTTTGGGCAATAAATGGCCGGGTAAGGCCAGGAATCCAATCGTCAAGAACCAGGGGCCGAGGGTGATGAAGCGCAAATTCAGATCGGGGTCTAGGGAGCCAATGCCTTGTGATCCAAGGGGGTGTGAGTCGTTTGTTGAGGAACGGTTGTATCCCAACTGCCGAACCTGGTGTAAGTCAGCGATGTTTGTCACCGCAATAATGCCATAGCCAAGCATGGCCAAAATACTCGACCAGTGGGCCAACGCCTCGCCTGTACCGTCAAACCTTTTCACAAGAGCCTGTACATTAGCTATTGCCAACAAGGATGCCAGCGCTGCGCCCCAATTGATTAGCGTCCATATCGCAATGGCGTGGGGTGTAGCTGCCAGATACTGTTTGATAGAGCGAATGGAATTCCAATCAAAGCGGTTTGCCTGAAAACGAATAAAGAGGATGCCGCTGAGGGCGTAGAGTATGCCGGACACAACTGAAAACAGGCTGCTTGTATTGGAGGCGAATCTCTCGACCATAAGTTTGCATTTCCAGGGTTGGGCGGGTGTTTGGGATGATACGGCGTGTTCACGTACCATTCAGCATTTTCAAGTTCGTCGAGCATCTGCGCCGGCGCTTACCGTTGTCATTTGATTGTGTCAGGATGTTCAAGAGCTATGTCACGTCGAAAGCTTTCATGATCAGAAGAAGGCTGCTCTGGGTTGCTGGGGGTTGTCGGCTACCAGGGGGATGAGGTGATAATTGCCTTGCAGGACGCGCCGCGCCAGCCAGTCGCACCAGGGTTCGATGGGTTCGTTTAATGCGTCCAACTCGGCCAGTGAGAAATAGGCGGCGGCGTCTGTTTCGTGGCCGTCGTCGTGCTGCGGCTCGCCGGAGACGTGTTGGCAAAGGTAGATGAGCGCGGTCATGGTCTCCCAGTTGAAGTTTTGGTAGCCGAGGAGTCCGGTGATAATGGCTGTTACTCCGCCCTCTTCTCTCGTTTCCCGCAGAGCCGCCTCATCTGGTGTCTCGCCTTGCTCTACCACGCCCCAGGGAATACTCCACTGGCCCGCCAATGACGTCCCCTTTGCCTGGCGAATGAGCAGGATTTTGTTGTCGCGGAGAACGGCTGTGCCCACACAAACAACAATTCTGGGCGGCCACGCTGTATTTGGTGAAGTATTGTCCATATTCCTTTCCATTGTTCAGGTGTAGCTTGTGGGATTATACGCTTTGGAAGATACGGCCGTCGTCCATCCAAAGATAGAAACAGGGGTTGATTTACGATTGGGGAAGCAAATATGAGCTAAGATTCAACAGACTGCTCGGAGTTCAGTTTATTGTTGTCGTACCAAACGAATTTCTAACTGACAGCCAACAGCTTCGGCATATTTACGCAACGTAGCCACAGACGGAGAATGTTTGTTACTACCGCCACCTGCTTCCAGTCTAGCTATGGCCGATGTTTTTGTACCCATTCTTTCCGCTACATCAGCCTGAGTTAGCCCTGCTTCTTTTCTGGCGTTTAACAACTCATCAAAAAGCAGGAATTCTGCCTCAAGTGCATCATATTCTTCTTGGAAAGCTGGGTCTTGCTTCCATTCTTTTGTCATTTCATCATGTGATTTCATATTACACCTCACCAGTTTGTCTTGACATCATTCATTCTTCGACGCGCAATGTCCAGCTCTCTCTTCGGCGTTTTCTGCGATTTTTTGATAAACGCATGAAGAATGATAATTCTCTGGTCAACGATTGTGCAGAAGAAAGCCCGACCAATCCCTTCTTTGCCCCTTGCTCGAATCTCAAACAAGCCTTTACCCATACTTTGTGTGAACGGCATCCCCAAATTTGGGCCAAAGATGATCATTCGTTCGGTCACTCTGGCATAAAAGGCGCGGATGCCCACAGGCCAATCATTGATTGTTTCCTGCACATCCTCATCGTAGTAAAGAATTTCCCAATCCATGACGGAATGTTAACATATTTGTTAACATCCGTCTAGCATGATTCAGCACCCGATTTTGGAGAAATGTCATCAGATTGCCCCTCAGACGAGGAACAACTTGATTTACGGCTGGGGACGGCGCAAAATACGCGCCGCGCCGCCAAAACCCAAAGTCAGACTTGCCAGCGAAAATCCCGCCAGGATAACAAGAACCATCCTCAAATTATCCGGCCGAGCCTGAAACAGGGTTAGATCGCGCATGGGGTCAATGGCGTAGTAGTTGGGAAACAGACGCGCCAGCCAGGTGATCCGCGACGTGGCGTAGCGAACGGGGGCCAATCCACCACCGATGAAGAAGATGATGAGACCGCTGAGTACGGCCGTTAACGCCCCAGCCACATAATGACGCGCCCGCAGCCCCATCAACAAGGCGATGCCAATCCAAGACAGAGCTACTAACCCGGCCATCAGCAAGACAAGCAGCAGATAGCGACCCGGCCGGGTGTAGAGAGCGACCAGCAAAACCGTACCCGCTGCCAGCCCCATGGCCAGCGCCAGCAGCGCCCAGAGCAGCGAACGGGGCAACAGGCGCAGTTCCAGGATGGCGTTGGTTTCGCAATCTTGCGCCGTCAACATGCCGCCAATCATCATCGCCGCCATAAAAGCAGTCAGGGGCAACATCGTCATGCCGAAATAGACGGTGCCGGTGCGGTGCAGCAAAGCGCGCACCAGGACCAGCCGCCGTTTCATGCCGTCAGAGTAGGTACGCACGCCGGATTTTGATGCAAACCCGCGTGATTAACAAATTCAACCTTGCCATTTGCCACCGTTGTCACTCCTCTTACTCACTGCTGCAGATACACCAGGCAATCATGCAACACGAAATCAACACCATCTGTCGTATCCACGATCAAACGATTGTCAGGCAGGTAAGCGTAAAAAACCAGGTCATCTGCATCCGCAAACTGGTTCGTCTGGAGCTGAGAACTTACTGATGTTCGGGCGTTCAGTCGTCGTGCGCGTTCCGCTGCTGTTGCTCGACAGTGGATAACCTTCAGCGGCGTCCTGGCCTGTGCGCATATATTCTGCAATCGTCCCAAAACAAACGGCTGTCTTCCGGCCGAATCGAAAATCGCAGATTTATCTTGGCGATTGACAAAATCGGCCAATAGCCAAAACGAAATTTCATATGCGATTTCGGCTGACTGTGCTCTATCCGCGCCTCTGTCCATCATAACAGAGTGGATCAGGTCTTTGTCAATAACCAGCAGCCCAAGACTCCGCGCCAGTCTTGTGGCCAGCGTTGACTTTCCCGTCCCTGGCAGTCCGGCCATCATCACAACAGCTCTGTGGGTTATCATTTCAAGAATTCTTCTTCTCAACCATTTTACTGACCATTATTTTCGTTATTTGGTAACTATCCAGACCTATCAGGTCTTTAGTTATTAGTTTACATAATCCGCTTCAGGTTACGGTCTTGAGAGGCTGTACAGTTTTCCCTTATTTTCATCCAGGGGCAAACCATGATACACACCTTGCAGCCAAAGTCCCCCCTGCACTTTTCGAGATCCAACACATCTTCACGCCGTTCAGGATGATCGTCAAACTGGATTACCGTTAGGGCACCATATGGGCACTTGTCAACGCATAAAGTGCAGTCACCACACTGGTTGGGAACAGGCGGGTCAGCCTGCAAAGGCGCATCGGTCAAAACCGCGACGAGCCGGTGGATCGGGCCGTAAATGGGAGAGACAGTCAGGAGAGAACGTCCCTGCCAGCCCAAACCGGCCCCTTTGGCCAATGCCTTCAGCGACAGCAAGCCAATGCGATGAACGGGATCAAACTCATCTTCCGTATGGACGATTAAGGCTTTGTAGACACTCGTCTCGGTCAAGTGGAACATCAAGGCCATTGCTGCCTGTTCCAAAAACAACGCCGGCGCGTCGCCTGATTTGCCGTCTCCCACCTTTTTGTATTGTGCGCCCAGCACAATGGCGTAGGGATATTTCTGCAAAAAAGTTTGGGCATCACCGGGCAGCCCACTTGGGATTCCCTGCAAGAGCGACATGTCCGCAATCCCGACCAGGTCTATGCCCAGATTCCTGACAAAGGCTTTGATTGATTCTGTTTCTTTCATACGCGCGTCTTGAAGAGATATTTTCTCGTCCATGGTCATTTCCTCGTAACTGTACAGCCTCTCAAGACCTGGCAGCTTTTTTGTAACGCCTTTGGCAAGCAAATGGTCTGGTAGAAATCTGTCAGGTCTGAATAGGTTTCTTGTCTGGTTTTACGCGGTGAACCTGGCAAACTGTTATCAATCACGCCTGGGTGGGCCTTGTTGAATCCGGTATCTTCCTTCTGCAAATGATTCCCAGATTCCTTCAAGCCACCAGGTTGCCCCAGCTTCCAAACTAGGGCCGAACAATCTTCACTCCTCGCTCCGGGGCGGGTGGTGTCTTGTCCGCAAGAGCCACCTCACGGGAGACTTCACCGGCTGCGGCCGACCACCATGAATGACTGCGGAGCGCGGTCTGCCAGACCGCAAAGGGCGAGCAAGCTGCTCGCGCTCCCATCTGGGCGAGCAAGCTGCTCGCGCTCCCATCTGGGCGAGCAAGCTGACCGCGCTCCCATTTGGGCGAGCAAGCTGCTCGCGCTCCCATCTTCAGAGGAGCGAGATTGATCCTGATGGGCTACCACATAAGCGATGACTTCCGTCAGATCATAAGGCGTTAATACCTCGCCGTTGCCTTTTGTTGTGCCAACGTACACGCCATCCCACCCGGCTGCCCAGCGGAATGGATGCCGTCGGGCCAGGCAAGGCAAGCCAATCCTCGTGGGTCAGCAAACTCGCCGTGAAATGAAATATCAAGCCCGTATTGCATAGAATCACTCCGCGTACAAAGCGATTTGGCGACACCGCTTCATAGGACTTCTACAAACCCCTGGCTGCCATTCACCCGCACCCGGTCGCCAGTACGCAGCCGGGACGTGGCGCTGCCGCAGCCGACAACGGCCGTTACCCCCAACTCCCGCGCCACGATAGCCGCATGAGACAGGGGCGCACCCACATCCGTCACCATCGCCGCCGCCCGCAGAAACAGCGGCGTCCAGCCGATGTTGGTCGTCGCCGTCACCAGGATTTCGCCCGGCCGCAGCGAGCCGCCCTCATCCGGGCTGTCCAGGCGGCGGACAACCCCCTCCACCACGCCGGGCGCGCCGGGCAGCCCGCGAATCACCCCGTCCGCAGCATCTGCTTCCAGGTATGGGTGGCGGGCGTCAAAATAATCCGGCCGCCGCCCCGGATCGGTGGCCCATTGGCAGGGATCAAATCGGCCGCGAATCAGCGGCGGGTAAGGTGGCAGCGCCCGGTAGGTTTCATAGGTGTGGCGGCGGGCAGGGATGTGGGAGACAGCCTGCACTGAGCTTGTCGAAACGGCCGTTTCCTCCCCAACCAACACCTCATTTACCTCCGCCCACGACAAAAAGAACACATCATCGCCAATACCTGTAAATTCACCGGCACGCAGCGCCAATTCGCGCACCGCCCACAACCCCCGCGTTATCTCCGAGCGCACCGCCTCCCGTAGCCGGGACAGCGCGGTCATCTCTTCCAGCTGCTGTGCCAGCTTGTCCGCCTGCCGGGGAAACCGCAGCTGCACATTGGCCCAGGCCGCCGCATAGCGCACCCGCTGGTCGGCCAGCATCGTCCGGGCGCGGTGGATGTCCTGCTCCGACATCTGCGCCAACTGCGCCTCAATCCAGTGTGGGTCTTCCACCGGCCGGGGCTGTGCCAACTCTGCCTCCTGCGGGCCGCGATGACCATAAGCCTGCACATACGCGTCGCGCCCAATTTCCCCGGCCGCCAACTGCGCCAACCCCAACAGCGGCCCCAAACTCATCAGATCATCTCCATCGCCGCTGACGTGCCCCAGTAAAACACCTGCCTCCTCGTCACCGACAAGCGCCGTCAGATCGCGGCGCAGGCGGGCAGTTTGCTCCTCCAACTGGCTGATGGCCGCCTGGATCATCCGGCTGCCCTGGCGCATAAACGGCTCCAACAGAGCAACGCTGACCTGGTGCAGTTGGGCGGGCGTGGTTGCAGCGGCAATCTGCGCCCTTATCGCGGCAATCTGCTCCGGCGCAGCGCGAACGAAGTCGGGCAAAAGCTGCCGGTTGCGCCGGTTTTGCCGGCGCATGTGCCAGATGGCCGGCAATAGTAACTGCACAACAGTTCGCCGCGACAGGGGGATGAGCGGGATGTCTGTGTTGGCCGGGACCGTGCCAAACGTTTCCGCGTTTTGCACCAACGCCTTACGCACGTTCATGCCCAGAGAGGCGAAGATCGAGGCGGGAACGCTCAGGTTAAGGTACAGGCGGCCGCCAATATTGCCGCCCAAAGGATGATTGCCGGGCAGTTGCAGCGGGAACGTTTCCTCGAAGTAAATCTGGAAAACGGACCAGGTCAAAGGCGTCATCACATCGGGCAGGGCTTCGCCAAGATTGGTGTTCGTCCACAAATAATCGCCGCCCAGACTGTCGTTCCGCTCGCCAGTGGCCGGGTTGACGGTCTGCAAGGTGGTGATGGGACGGGCTTGCAAGATATAGACCCGCCCGCCCGCCACCGCCCACTCGATGTCTTGCGGGCTGCCCAGCTCCTGTGCCAGGCGGATGGCGAGTTTGAAGAGGCGACGGCTGTATCGTTTGAGCGCCACCGGGCCGGTATAGCTGCCAGATGGCTGTTCCAATTGAAACATCTCCGCCGCCGCCACCCCCGATACCAGTTTGTCGCCCAGGCCATAGACAAAATTACCCGTCATGGCGCTGTGGCTGCCAGTGACAGGATCGGCCGTGAACAAAACGCCCGCCATCTGCGCCGGAACCATGATTTGAATGATGACGGCCATTTCGGAAACGGCCGTTAGCTTTTGCGCCTGGCTGTATGCCTGCACCCGTTCCTGCTGCCGGGAGCGGCGCACCAGTTGGATGGCCTGCTCAACTTCCTCGTCCGTGTCCACGTCCAACACCGACTCAAACGCCCCGGCAAAGGAAGCCTGCGCCGAATCCTCGCCCATGGCCGACGAACGCACGGCAAACCGACACGAGGGGGCGCTGCCCCGCCACTGCGCCAGATATTGCCGCGCCACTGCCCACGCCTCAGGCCGCAGCCCATCGCCAATAAAAGCCGCCGGAAACAAGACCAACCCATCAGGCACAGGGTATCCGGCCTGGTACAGCTTTGCCAATACCTGGCCCTTCCCCCCGGCCGGGGTCAACCTCTCATCGCTCATTACCTCAGCAAAACAACCAACCATCACAAACCCCATCGTTCAAATGCCAAAGCGCGGAAAAGCAAACAGATGGGCCAGCAGCAGCAGCGGCAGGCTGCGCGTGCGATGCCACAAGTAACCGGCAATCAAGCCATTGTCCAACGGCAGCAGAGAGGCCAGCGCCAACAGCGGCGGCTCCTGGTATCCTATGAGATGCTGCGGCAGGTGGGCGGTGCTGAAGAGCGCCGCTTGCAGCAAAATGGCCCAGCCCAGGCTAACGAACTGCGCCAATCGCGGCTGCAAGGTCACGCGCAGCAGCAGTTCTTCCGGTATGGCAGCCTTCAGCAGCAGCCCCAACAAAATCAGCACAACAGAGCCAATGCCGGTGATTTGCTGCGCCATATCGCCCGCATAACTCGCCTCCTGCACATCTCGCGGCAGGATTTGAAACAGCGCTCCAGCAGCAAAGTTGACCAGGATAACGGCCGTTACCGCCAACCATCCCCGTCGCGTAGGCTTCGTCAACCCCAGTGCAGATGGCGGGTAACGCCGGGTGAGGAACAGCGCCAACACACCGCCCACCATCACAACCGGAACCGATGTCGGCGGAATCCAGGTTACGCCGGCATACCACAGGGCGGCGAACGCAACCGCCAGACACCAAATGGCGAATCCATAAACCAGTTCGGCGGCGGGTTGGCGGATGGGCGGCAGCGCGGGGATGGCTTCGTCGGCCAAAATCTTGTGGGCGCTCCACAGCCAGGCCAGGACGATGAGGCCATTGATGATGACCTGGCGCACGGCCGTCCACGGGCCAACCTGCCAGGCCACAATCACGCCCGCTATGGCGTACAACAAAACGATGACCATGATAATTGGCCAGGTAAAGGGTTGCGCAGCGCTCTTTTTCATAAGGCAATTCCTATTGCCAACCCGCAGGTTTGTGGATAGGCGATTACCGGTCACGCTCTTCTTCCCGGCGTGTCAACAAAAGCAGCGGCAAACCCAGGTCACGAATCTGGTTCAGAATGCCGTGCAGAGCGGCCTGATCGGGCACGGGGCCGGTGAGGATGGTGGTATGCTCGTCGTTGTCATGGGTTAGGGTCATGTTGGGGAACCAATCAGTCCACCAGCTATCGAGATAGCCGGCGAGGCAGATTATGTAAACGGCCGTTTCCGGCACCACTCCTTCCTCCATTCCCATCTCCATATTACCCATTTGTTGTGGCAATAGCCTGCCTAAACGCTGCGGCGCACTTTCCCGACAAAATCCAATTACCTGCCAACACAGTACCGGCGGCGCAAATCTTCATTTTGCCCGCCTCCCGTTCGCCAGGGTTTTTCACCTGGCGAGGTTGGTTCCATCTCCAAGATTGAACCAATCTGGGTTCAGTTTAGCCTGGCAAATAAGGATATGTCATCTGGCGAAAGATAGACAAAGGGGTTGACTTCGAGAAATCAGGGGAGAAGGCCCAGCTCACGGGCGCGGGCGACGGCCTGGGTGCGATTGGCCGCGCCCATTTTGCCCATGATGCGGCTAACGTGCGTCTTGACCGTGCCGACAGTGATGACCATTTCTGTGGCGATGGCGCGGTTGCTTAATCCGGCCGCCAGAAGCCGCAAGATTTCCAATTCTCGCCGGGTCAATGCTTCGACGATTGGCTGCGGGGAGGGCAGCGTTGGCGTGGATGGGCCCTTTTCGCCGAACGCCTGGAGCAGGGAGTGGATGTAATCTAACGGCCCCGCGTCTTTGGCCTGTAATTTGGCCAGCAGTTCGGCCAGGGGCTGCCCCTCATCAAGGAAGGTGCGCACGTACCCGGCCGGGTGCGCCAACGATAGCGCTTGCAGCAGACAGTTTTGCGCCGGTTCTGCCTGGCGCTGCGCCTGATGAGCGACAGCTTGCAGGGTCAGTAATTTGATGAGGCTGCCGTTGCGGCCGTCACTCTGCGCCATTACCGCCAATCGGGACAAAAGCTGCAAGGTCTGCTCTGCCCGCCCCTGCGCCAGGAGGATGTGCGCCACAGCAATCTGCTCCGGTTCGCACACATAGCCCAGCGCTTGCTCCCGCGTCAGACCCTGTTGCTCGGCCAGCGCCCAGGCAGCGGCCGTTTGCCCATTAACGAGGAGTAAGTGCAGGCGAGCGGCCGCCAACCGGCTGGCAGTTGGCGGGGTCAGGACGTGATCGCCGGCGATCTGGCTGGCCTCTTCCCAGGCACGGGCTGCCGCTGCCAGCTCTGCCCGCGCCAGGTGAATAGCGAACCGGGCGAGGCGGTGATTGACGGCCGTATTGGGATTATGCCATTGCTGAATCAATTCCTCGTTTTCATCCAACCAGTGTGCGGCTCTATCCAGATTATTGCGTTCGTAAGCCAATCGCGCCAGTCCAGTTGCCGGTTCTACAGCCAGGGGTAACGGCCGTCCCGCTGCCAGTTGTGCCTGCGCCAATGCCTTCTGATAAGTTACTTCAGCCTGGCGCAGTTGGCCGCGAGCCACTTCCATATCAGCCACAGCGCACTGGGCCGATACCGCTACCTGCCGATTTTGTGCCGCCTGCCCACTCGATGCTGCTTCGGCAAAGGTCTGTTGCGCCAGGGCGAACGCGCCAACCTGCAGGCGCAAACTGCCCAAAACAAACGTGATCACACTGCGAATATTCAAATTATCCGCCGCCAGCAGCGCCAGAGCCTGCTCGGCCCGGTCAATGGCAGTTTCCGTATCGCCCTGAAAGGCAGCAATGTAAGCCTGGATAGCGGCGATGTCACCCGTAATTTCCGGTATGGCAACTTGTTCTGCTCGTTGCAAGCTGTCGAAGGCGTCAGCAATCTGCCCCGTCACCAACTGGCTCCAGGCGAGCGAGACCAGCAGTCCCGGCCGGGCGGCAACCGCTGCCGGTGGTAAACGGTCTACCCAGGCCCGGAAGGTTGCCGTTTGCCCCTGGGCCAGAAGCGGCAATGCCTGTGCTTCCGCAAGATGGGCCGCTTTTTCGGGCAGACCGGCTTTTAAGTAATGGGCCAACGCCTCATCGGCCAGGCCGTTGGCCCAGTACCAGGCGGCGGCGCGTTCGTGCCGCTCGTTTTGCCGGGAATCGGGCTGCCCGCGGGCACGCAGCAGATCGGCCAACAGGTGGTGATAACGATACCACTGCCGCGCGTCGTCCAGAGGGAACAGGAAGAAGTTGGCCCGCGCTAATGCTTCCAACATTGCCTGGCTGTCGTCCCGGCCGGTCACAGCATCGCACAACGAGGCGGTTAATTGATCCAGAACGGCCGTTTGCTGCAAAAAGGCAAGGGTGTCCTGCGGCTGCCGCGCCAGCACTTCTTCAAGCAGGTAATCGAGGATGTAGCGGTGTGTGCCGCTGAATGATTGGATAAATTGGCGCTGCGCCTGGGGCGTTGCTATTCCCTGCAAGGCTAAAGCAGCAAGCTGTAGACCGGTGATCCAGCCCTCGGTGCGCTGCCCCAAAACGGCCACGTCCTCCGGCGGCAAGTTGAGGGGAAGGATGTGGCGGAAGAGAACGGCCGTTTCCGTGGCCGTAAAGCGCAAATCATCCACCCGTATCTCTACCAGTTCGCGGCGGGCGCGCAGCCGCGCCAGAGGAAACGGCGGGTCGCTGCGGCTGGTGATGATTAGCCGCAGATTAGACGGCATATTTTCCAGCAGGAATGAAATGCTCTGATGGATGGTACTGTTGTTGAGGACGTGGTAGTCATCCAAGACAAGCAAAATGGATGCGTGAATCTCGGCGATCTCATTGATGAGACAGGTCAGGGCCAATGTGGGCGCAACTGTTTGCGGGGAATGAAGCATTTCCGGCACAGCGCTTGCCAACTCAGGACAGGCTTGCTGCAAAGCGGCGACCAGGTAGGCCAGGAACCTTGTGGGATCGCTGTCGTTCTCATCTAATGACAGCCAGGCTAAACGGAAACGGCCGTGCGGCAGATGATTCAGCCACTCCACAACCAACGAGGTTTTGCCAAACCCGGCCGGGGCCGCAAACAAAAACAGTTTCCCGGAGGGACTGCCATCCAATCCCAACCCATCATTCAGTTTTGCAATGAGGCGTGTCCGAGCAACCAGGGCTGGTTGGGTTTGGGGAAAGTTGAGCTTGGTCTGTACCAAGAGTACCATCATCTGGCGATTATAATTGCTGACTCCCCAGGTGACGAGAAGCCGCCTGGCAAATGCCCCCGGAAACCGGTCACCATCGCCCAATCCACTCACACACCGGCTGATTCGGCTGGCGCACAGCCAAATTGGCAAAGCCAATCCAGTAAGCTATAATCTATCCCAGTCTGGCTCGGAAGCACGATGTCATCGGCGCAACGGCTATCTGGGCTTGTACCGCAACTCACCTTTGGAGGTTTTTATCATGGGTCTGACACAGGTCGACAAGGCCGAACTTGTTGAGAAATTCGCTCATCATGACACGGACACCGGTTCGCCGGAGGTCCAGATCGCTATCTTCGACAAGCGTATTCGCCAGTTGCAGGATCACCTGCGGGAGCACAAACATGACGAGAGTTCGCGTCGTGGGCTGCTAAAACTGGTTGGTAAGCGCCGGCGGATGCTGGCGTATCTACGCAAGTCCCACCCCGAACGTTATCGGGCTATTCTGGCAGAGCTAGGTCTCCGCCGCTAATTGCAATGGCAACCACGGGCGGCGCAGCAAAGTCTGCTCCGCCCACTATTCTATTGATAGCAGGAACACTGGTGTGCGGTTTGGTTTAGGGTTTGGAGCGTGGTGCTTATGCACTCGTGAACCGGTAAAAGGGTCCGGTTCCCATATGCAGTACGCTCCAGTCCCTAAATCCTCGCTTTTGTTCCTCTATTACGGCGCTAAGTAAACGCTAGCAGCATTTGAACGCAGTCAACAAACGACTGACGAGCTTCGTTTTGGTGCGATAGCCGGCCCCGGCCGGGTATCGCGCTATCTGCTTGTCTGCACCGCACAGGCAGTTGGTACCTTGGCGCCCACACACCCTTTGTGGAGGACACAAAACAATGTTTAATGAACAGAAATTCACTACCACCGTCGGCAACCACCGCGTCACCCTGAGCACCGGCATGTTGGCCGAACAGGCCGGCGGGGCCATAACCATCCAGATGGGTGACAGCATGCTGCTGGCCACCGCCACCATGTCGCGCAACATCCGCGAAGGGCTGGACTTCTTCCCCCTCATGGTTGACTTTGAGGAGAAGATGTACGCGGCCGGGCGCATCCCCGGCAGCTTCTTCCGCCGCGAAGGCCGCCCCTCGACCGAAGCCATCCTCACCGCCCGGCTCACCGACCGGCCGCTGCGCCCCCTCTTCCCCGATGGCATGCGCAACGAAGTGCAAGTGATCGTCACCACCCTCTCGTCCGACAGCGAGTACCACCTGGACATCATGGCTGTCAACGGAGCCAGCGCCGCCCTCACCATCTCCGATGTGCCATTCAACGGCCCCATTGGGGCAGTGCGCGTGGCCTACATTGACGGCCAACTGGTGGCCGCGCCCACCATCCCGCAGATGGCCGACAGCGATCTAGACCTGCGCATCGCCGGCACGCGCGAAGCCATCATCATGGTAGAAGCGGGGGCCAAGGAAGTGCCGGAAGCGCTGCTCATCGAAGCCCTGGCCTTTGGCCACCAGGCGCTCCAACCGCTGATCGACGTGCAGTTGGAAATGCAGGCCGCCGTGGGCAAGCCCAAGGCCGCTTTCACCGTAGCCGCCAAGGACGAAGCGCTGGTTGCGCGCGTAAAGGAGCGCCTCGGTGACCGCGTGCGGCAAATTGTGGTGGAGCAAACGATGCGCGATGAGCGCAACGAAGCGATGGACGCCCTGCGCGAGGAAATCGTGAACAGCTTCCTGGCTGAAGACGAAACCATCGAACCCAAGGCGATCCGCGAAGTAATCGCCGATGAATTGAAGAAGCAAGTGCGCGACCGCATCCTGTACGAAGGGGTCCGGCCGGACGGGCGCAACTACACCACCATCCGGCCATTGGCCGCGGCCGTGGGGCTTAGCCCGCGGGCGCATGGCTCCGGCCTGTTCCAGCGCGGCCAGACGCAGGTGCTGGCCATTGCCGCCCTGGGGACACCGCGCGAGGCGCAGAAGCTGGACGGCCTGTACCCCGAAGATACGCGCCGCTACCTGCATCACTACAACTTCCCGCCCTTTAGCACGGGCGAAACGTGGCCGCTTCGCGGGCCGCGCCGCCGCGAAATTGGGCATGGTGCACTGGCCGAAAACGCGCTGCTGCCGGTGCTGCCCAGCGAAGATGAATTCCCCTATACCATTCGCGTGGTGTCGGAAGTGCTCTCGTCTAACGGCAGCACCAGCCAGGCCAGTGTCTGTGCTTCCAGCCTGGCGCTGATGGACTGCGGTGTGCCGATCTCCCGGCCGGTGGCCGGTGTGGCCATGGGCCTGGTAACCGATGGCGAGAAGTATGCCATTCTCAGCGACATCCAGGGTGTGGAAGACCACCTGGGCGACATGGACTTCAAAGTGGCCGGCACCGACGTTGGCGTAACCGCCCTGCAAATGGACATCAAGATCGGCGGCCTGACTAAAGAGCTGATGGCCCAGGCGCTGGAGCAGGCTCACGCCGGCCGGATGGAAATCCTGAAAGTGATGACAGACGTCATGCCTGCGCCACGCGCCGAGCTGAGCAAATGGGCGCCACGCATGGAGAGCATCCACATCGACCCGGAGAAGATTGGGGCGATTATCGGCAAGGGCGGCAGCACCATCCGCTCCCTGGAAGAGCAGTTTGATGTATCCATCGACATCCAGGATGATGGCACGGTGTTTGTGGCCGGCGTCGACGGCATCAAGACCGCCGAAGCCCTGGCGGCAATTCGCAGCATCACCGTGGGGCCAGAGTTGGGTGCGCTGTACACCGGCAAGGTGGTGCGCATCACCGACTTTGGCGTGTTTGTGGAGCTAACGCCTGGCACCGATGGCCTGGTACACATCTCCCAGCTTTCGCAGGATCGGATTGATCGGGCGGAGGACGTGGTGCAGTTGGGTGATGAGATCATGGTCATGGTGACCGATATCGACGAAAGCGCCGGCAAAGTGCGCCTTTCGCGCCTGGCTGTGCTGGAAGGCTGGAGCCTGGAAGAGGCGCGCGGCAAAGATGCGGCCATCGGTGGCGGTGGTCGCGGTCGCCGCGACGGTGGTGGTGGTCGTGGCCGCCGCGACGGTGGCGGTGGCAATCGCCGCCGCTAATACAGCCGCCAGGGCAGCGGCCAGTTGGCTAGCTGCCCTCAAATAACAACCGCGCTTGAGAGTGGCCCAATCCGCGAGATTGGGCCACTTTTTTTTGCGCCTGGCCAAAGCCTGCAACGCCTGACAAATGTCACGTGCCCCCCGGCCGGGAATGTGTTAAACTGTTGGCGTTAGACAATCATCTAACCCACAGGTTCGCACATGGACGAAAAGAGCGGCGGTCTGGCCCTCTATCTCAGCAAAACCCGCCAATTCAGCCGTAATGCCCGGCTGGTGCTCATCTACAGCGCCATTACCGGGCTGGCCTTTGGTGTCTATCGTTTCCTGGCCAACTTCTACATTCTCAGCCTGGGCTATGACGAAGCGTTCATCGGCACGCTGCAAACGCTGAGTTCGCTGGCAACCATCGCCATGGCCCTGCCGGCCGCCTACCTGGCCGAACGCTTCCCGCAGAAGCGGGTGATGATTGTGACCGCCTTGTTGAGCAGCCTGGCGGTGACGGGAATTGTGCTCATCCCCGGCCGGGTCGCCCTTATTCTCTTCAACATGCTGGCCGGCGTCTCTATGAGCACCCGCCAGGTGGCCATGGCCCCCTTCCTCATGGCCAACACCTCGGAAGAAGACCGGCAGTGGGTTTTCAGCTTCAATTTCGGCCTCATGACCACGGCCAGCTTCTTTGGCAACCTGCTGGGCGGGCTGCTGCCCACCTGGCTGGGGGGGCCGTTTGGGGCTATGCCCACCGACACGCTGGCCTACCAGTTGGCCATCGGCAGCATGATGTTGGTTACCATGCTGAGCATTGGGCCGCTGTCGCTGATTCGTATGCCCCCACCCGAGAAGGGCCGCCAGGTAGCGCTGCCCTGGGTGCAGTTGTGGCAGCATGGACGGCAGTTGGCCCGCTTTCTCTTGCCGCAACTGGTCATTGGCCTGGGCGCGGGCCTGATGCAGCCGTTCATGAATGTCTACTTTCGCCACGTGTATAACAAACCCGACCCGCCCATTGCCTGGGTATTTGCCATTGGCGGCCTGGCGATGGCCATTGCCCAGTTTCTGGGGCCGGTGCTGGCGGACAGGTATGGCAAGATTCACACGGTGATTCTGACGCAGTTGGTTTCGGTGCCGTTTTTACTGATGTTGGCGTTGGGCGCGTGGCTGGTGCCCACCGGCCGGGGCAATGCAGAGTTGTGGTTTGCCATTGCCGGCCTGGCCTACATATTGCGCCTGGCGCTGATGAATTTGAGCAACCCCGTCTACCAGACGTTTGTGCTGGAGCATGTGCCCAAGGACACGCAGGCCCTGACCATGAGCCTGAACAGCCTGAGCTTCCAGTTCGGCTGGTTTGTGATGCCGCAGGTAAGCGGCTGGCTGCAAGTGCAGTATGGCAACCTGGGGTTTGTGGCGATCTTCCTGTCGGTAGCCGGGTTGTACGTGACGGCCACAGTCGTAGAGTGGTGGCTGTTTGCCCGGCCGGGGGCAATGCAGCGGTTACAGGCAATACAGGGGCAGGCCTGATTTCTAACCCAGGTCTAAGCCTACGACAACAGCGTTTGGTCTTCCGGCCGGATATTGCTATAGTTCCGGCATGTTTCGATTTTGGCGACACGCGCTGTTTTTTTGCCTGCTGCTAGCCCTCCTCGCAGCCAGCGGGCAGCACCCCACCCCTGTTGCGGCCCAGAGTTCGGCCGGCGAAGTCTTGCAGTTGGTGAATAGCCTGCGCGCTTCGTATGGGCTGCCGCCTTTCAGCCAGAGCAGCGTCCTGGCCGTGGCCGCGCAAAGCCACGCCAATTGGATGGCCAGTACCGGCCTTTACAGCCACACCGGAGCCGGTGGCTCCAGCCCGCAATCCAGATCCGCCGCGGCCGGGTATCCCGGCTACGTCGCCGAAAACATTGTGGGGGGGACCAACCTGACGGCGCAGCAGGGCGTCACCTGGTGGATCAACAGCCCTATCCATTTCAACACCCTCATCTCGCCGCGCTACACCGAAGTAGGCATTGGCGTGGCTACCGGGCTGGGCCAAAACTTCTACGTCCTGGTTGCCGGCACCACCAGCGATAGTCCGCCGGCCGTGGCGGCCGGCACAGGCACCGCCGCCCGGGGCGAGAACGAGATTTTTGTGGTGGCCGCCCTGGACCTGGCCGAACCGCGCGAGGATGGCTCTATTGTGCACACGGTGCAGTCAGGCCAATCGTTGTGGTCCATTGCCGCCCGTTATGGCGTGCCGCTGCAAGATGTGCTGCTGTTCAACAGTCTCAGCGAGGACAGCACCATCAACCCTGGCGACGAGGTGACCATCCGCCTGGCCGACGGCGCAGAACCGCCACCACCCCCCACAACCTACATTGTGCGCAGTGGTGACAATGCCTGGACCATTGCCGCACGCTTCCGCCTGACACTAGAGGATTTTCTCTGGTACAACAGCATGTCGGAGGATTCGTTGATCCAGCCGGGCGACGTGGTGAAGATTGGGCTGGCCGAGGGGGAAGCGCCGCCGCCCACACCCACCCCGCAGTTGGCTCACGTCGTGCGCAGCGGTGAAACATTGTGGGACATTTCGCTGCGCTATGGGCTGACGGTGGCACAGCTTCTAACGCTAAACGGTCTTTCAGAAAATGCGGTGCTGAGCGTTGGCCAGGAAGTGTATATCCGGGAAACGCCACAACCGGTCCCCACTGAAACCCCCTTCCCGCCAACCTTCACCCCCATGCCCCCTTCCGCTGGCCCGGCCGAGGTGGTGATCGTGGCCAACCCCAACGGCCCTACCGCTACGCCCACCACCACGCCGTTGGCGCTGGCTGCGAATGTGGCGGATGGACCGGCCACGCCCCGGCCGGGGGGGCAAGCTGAAATTCAAAATGCCGCCCTGGCCACCAGCAGCGCGCCCGGCTGGATGATTGCGGCCGGGGTAGGCACCTTTGCCCTGGCGCTGCTGCTGATGGTGGGCGTCATCGTCCTGGCCGTGCGCAAGCTGTAGCCATCCCGGCCGCAGCTACCAGGAGCCAGTTCGCACTACCGGCCGGGTAGTGCTCCGGCCGCGTTCCCCCCTATTTTTCACGAAGCAACCGTTTCGATGGCGGCGCGGACGATGGCCAGAATCTGGTCCACTTCGGCGGCACTGATAATCAAGGGCGGGGCCAGGAGCAGGCTTTCTCCTTTGGTGCGGGTGAGCAGCCCACGTTCCAGGCAGGCGGCCAGGATATTGTTGGCGATCCCGGCCGGGGTCTTCGTCTCCTTGTCGGCCACAAACTCCACCGCGGCCATCAACCCCAGGCCGCGCACATCCCCCACGCAGTCCAATTCCTGCAGCGCAGCCAGACCAGCCAGCAACCGCTGCCCCATGGCCGCCGCCTGGGCCGGCAGCGCCTCCTGCGCCAGAATGTCCAGGTTGGCCAGGGCCACGGCGCAGCAGGTTGGGTGGCCGGAGTAGGTGTAGGCGTGCATCCAGCGTTCCGCCGGCGGGGCACTCAGAATCACGTCGCGGATCGTGTCTGAAACCTGGATGCCGCCCAGGGGCAGGTAGCCGCTGGTGATCCCTTTGGCAAAGGAGAGGATGTCGGGCTGTACCCCCCAACGATTCAGGGCGAACCAGTCACCGGTGCGGCCAAAGCCGGTAATTACCTCGTCGGCGATGAACAGTACGCCGTACTGGTCGCAGATTTCGCGCACCCGGGGGAAGTAGTCGTCTGGCGGGACGATGACGCCGCCCGCGCCTTGCACCGGCTCGGCAATGAAGGCGGCCACGCTGTCTGGCCCTTCGCGCAGGATGGCTTGTTCTAGTGCGCGCGCCGCCGCCTGGCCGATGCTTTCTCCCGGCCGGGTATCGCCGGCAAAACGATAGGGATATGGAGCCACAATATGCAGGAAGCCCGGCACACGCGGCTCAAACATGGGCCAGTAGGGAGTGATCCCGGTAGCGCTCATCGCCGCCAGCGTCACCCCATGATACGCATCCTGGCGGGCAATAACCTTCACCTTGTTCGGCTTGCCCAGCCGCTTCCAGTAATAGCGGGCCGTCTTGAAGGCGCTCTCATTGGCCTCGGCCCCGCCGGATGTGAAGTAGGTATAGTGCAAGTTGGGGTAGGCGAAGCCGGCCAACCGTTCGGCCAGGGCTATGGCCGGCAAATTAGACGTACCGGCATAGTTGGAGCAGTAGGCCAGCGCCGTCATCTGCTGCTGAGCGGCTGCGGCCAATTCCACCCGGCCGTGCCCCACCAGCACATTCCACAAGCCGGCCAGCCCATCGAGAATGGGCCGGCCATCCACCGTGTACAGCCATACCCCCTCCCCACGAGCAAAAATTAGCGGCGCGGCGTGCGCCGCGGGATGCTGCAGCGGGTGCAGCATATGGGCCTGGTCGCTGGTCACAAGGTCAGTGTAAGTGGTCATCGTTTCTCCCTGGTTTGTGCTTCGTCTTGCGTGCAGCGTGTTTCGTACTGCGTCGGGCTGTTGCCAGCAGGGCAAGTATACCCTGGCCGCTTGCGAGGTGGTGCAAATTGGGTAAAGTACGGCCTATGAAGAAGATCATGGTTTTGGGCACAGGATTGCAAGGCCGGGCGGCGCTCTATGATCTGCTGTGGCAGGCGGATGTACAGGTCGTGGCCGTGGACCTGGATGTCGCGCCGGTGGCCGCGCTGTTGGCGCAGTGGGGGGCCAGCAATATTGCCTGTGTGGCGGCCGATGCGCGCACCCCGGCCGGGATCATCCCCCTGCTTGAGCCGGGTATGGTCGTCATCCATCTACTGCCGCCGGAGTTCGGCCCCAGCCTGGCCCGGCTGGCCGTGGAACATGGCTGCCACTTCATCGACGCCTCTTACAGCCATCCCGATTTTGCCGCCCTGCATGACCTGGCCCTGGCCAACAACGTGGCCATCCTGCCCGAATTTGGCCTGGACCCCGGCATCGACCTGGTGTTGGCGGCGCGGGCCGTGGCCACCATGGATGAGGTGCATGAACTGCACAGTTACGGGGCGGGCATCCCCACGCCAGAAGCGGCCCACAACCCGCTGCACTACAAGATCTCCTGGAGTTGGGACGGGGTGCTGGACTCCTACCACCGGCCGGCGCGGCTGCTGCGCGATGGCGCGGTGGTGGATGTGCCGCCAGACCAGTTGTTTGCGCCGGAGAACGTGCATCACCTGGAGGTTGAGGGGGTGGGCCGGCTGGAGGCGTATCCCAACGGTGATGCCATCCCTTACCTGGCCCCGCTGGGCCTGGCCGGCACGGTGCAGCAGGCGGGGCGCTACAGCATGCGCTGGCCGGGTCACTGCGCCTTCTGGTATCCGCTGGTGCAGTCCGGCTTGCTGGGTGAGGAGCCGCTGGTTGTTGGTGGGCAGCGCGTGGTGCCACGACAGCTCATTCACGACCTGCTGGCCCCACAGCTACAATATGGGCCGGAGGAAGCAGACCTGGCGATTGTGCGCGTGGATGTGCGCGGCGTGCAGCAGGGCGAGCGGCGGCGGCTGGTCTACCAGGTCATTGACCAGCGGGACCCGGTGACCGGGTTCCTGGCCATGCAGCGCACGGTGGGTTACACGGCCAGCATTGGGGCGTTGATGCTTCTGAATGGCGACATCACGGCCCGGGGGCTGCTCTCGCCGCTGCAGGATGTCCCGGCCGGGGTGCTGCTGGCCGAGTTGGAGCAGCGCGACATCTACGTGCGCCAACTGCGACTGCCCTGGCCGGATGGGTAGGGAGCCATCACCCACCGCACAGTGCCGACAGAAAGGCAGCGACATTCTCCCCCAGCGCGTCCAGCCGGTAGCCGCCTTCCTGAATGATGAGTGCGGGCAGTTTTAGGGCGGCGATTTCGCGGGCCATGCGCCCGTAGCTGCCAGTATGCAGCCGGAAGCCCCCGGCCGGGTCGCCCACAAACGTATCCACCCCCAACGAGATGACCAGGACATCGGCGGCAAAGGCCGCAATTGCGGCGCAGGCGGTTTGCAGCGCCGGCCAATAGCCCGCCTCATCACAGCCTAAAGGCAGCGGCAGATTGAGGGTCGTGCCCAGCCCTGGTCCTGCGCCGCGCTCGTCGGCGTAGCCCCAGTAGTAGGGGTATTCGTCCAGCGGATCGGCATGGATGGAGCAGAAGAAGATTCCCGGCCGGGTGTAGAAGATGGCCTGGGTGCCGTTGCCGTGGTGGTAATCCACATCCAGAATGGCCACCCGCCGCCCCTGGCCGGCCAGCCACTGGGCGGCAATAGCGGCGTTGTTCAGGTAGCAGAAGCCGCCGTACATGTCGGCCGTGGCGTGGTGGCCGGGGGGACGGCAGAGGGCGTAGGCCCATGGCTGGCCGGCCTGCACCGCCGCCGCGGCCGAGAGCGCCACCTGGGCGCTCCAATAGGCCACGTCCCAGGTATGGGCAAAAATGGGGGAAGCGATGTCGAAGCAGTGCTGCCCCAGGCGGCCAAAGATGGTACGCGGCCGGCGCACCCCGGCCGGGTTCACCTGGTAGGTTTCGGGGATGACCGGCCGGGGCGCGCCCGCTTCCCTGGCCAACTGCTGGTAGGCCGTGGCCAGCAGTTCCAGCAGGGCCGGGGTGTGGACCGCCGCCAGCGGGGCCATACCCCAATCCTGCGGCGGCTGGATGGGACCCAACCCGGCGGCTTGCAAGGCATGGTGAATCAGCTCGCCGCGCCGGGCGACTTCCACGTAGTAGGCGGCGTTGCGCGGATCGTAGGTGTGCAGCCCGGCCGGGTCGTGGCGCACATGGTGGGGATCGTAAAAGATGGGCAGCAAGGGGCAGTCTCTTTCACAGCGGGTCGCGCAGGCCGGCGACGGGCCAGGGCCAGCGGCGGCGCAGGGCGGCCAGCACCATGCTCAGCAGCAAGGCGGCACGCCAAAAGGCGACAGCGGCCATGCCATGGGCCAGCACCGCGAACAGGGGCGGGGTTTGCAGCGTGTAATAGGTCCAGCAAAGGCGCGTGGTGCCCCACAGCTCCAGGAAGTAGCCCAGGCCGCTGCCGGCGGCAAAGGTCAGCACGGCCAGGCGGTAATCGGTGGGGGTGGCCAGGAGAAAGAGGCATAGGGCCAGGGCGATGAGGGTGAAGGATTTGTCCAGGGTGGGCCAGACAAAGGAGAGCATCAGGCCGTAGAAGGCGGGGAAAATGAGCCAGTAGAGCAGCCGGTACCCGGCCGGGGGGTGGCCAGCGGTGCGCCGGCTGGCATAGCGCACCAACCGGTCAATGGTCAGGCTGGCAATGGGCCAGGCGGGGATGATCCACAGGGGCGGTCGCTCCAGCGTGTAATAGGTCCACAGCTCCGTTTGCGTCCCCCAACTTTCGATGACCAGGCCGCCCACCAACCCCACCAGCACAATGCGCCCATCGGCACGCAGGTCGGCCCCGGCCATGAGCACCAGGGTCATGAAGAGGAAGATACCCACCAGCAGCCAGTCTAGCTGCCGCCACCAGGGACCTTGCCAATCAATTTGGGCCAGGTATTCTTCGGCCAGCGGCCACCAGACGTAGGCCAGCAGGAAAATGACCAGCAGGAAGGTGCTCAGCAGTACGTAGCTGGCCCGGTTCCAGCCCAGCCGGCGGCGCAAGAAGCTGCCCGGCCGGGCATCGTTCACATCGGGGCGGGGGATGGGGTCGCGGCGCATGCCAAAATTGTATGGCCAGCGACCCAATTTGCAAAGGAACCAGTATTAACCCGCGCCGCTGGCCCCGCCGCCGGCTGCGCCAGCCCCGGCGGCCCCGGCCGCCCCGGCCGCGCTGCCCCCGGAGGAGGATGTCGCGGCGGTCATGGCCACAAAGACGGCCATGTGGCTGCTGCCGCCATCGGCCAGGGGGTGGAACCAGCCGGGCACAGCGGTAACGCCAGCCTTTTCAAAGCGTTTGGCCCAGGCATGCAGCAGCCCGGCGGCGGCGGCATAGGGCAGATACAGCTCGAAGAGGTCCGGCCGGGTTGGTTTGGTCTTGCCTTTGGTCAGCGCTTTGAGGTGGTCAAAGAAGGCCTGCCAATGACCGGCCAACTGCAGCGCTTCGTCCGTTTTCACCGGGTAGGCACCGCCGGCGATGAGGATTACCATGCCCAAAACAGCGAGGGCCAGGGGCACCGCCATCGCGGCCAGGCTCAGAAAGGATTGCAGGAGCGCGATGGCCACCAGCCCCACAATGCTCAGCATGAAGCCGGCAATGCCCAGGCCGATCAGCCGCTGCCGCGTGGCTTTGCGGGCCGGGCTGAGGTAGCCGGCCGCCTTGATCTCGGCCTTGAGCGGCTCTTCGAAGCGCTTCCACTGGCCGGAAGTGACCTGGCCGCTCAGTTTGGAGAGGCGGATGCTTTGGACCCGCCCCTTCTTGGTCTCGTAGAGCAGGTCGAGCAGCCCTTCTTCGTGGGGCAGCAGCCCGGCCGGGACTTCGACCAGCTTCACGACAAAGTCGCGGGATGCATACCACTTCTCTTTGGACAGCTCTTCGATGATCAGCACGCCACGCTGCGACAGATCGAACAGCGTGCCCAGGGCCTGGTTCCAGGTGGGGCTGGCGGTGGTACTGACAAGGGTGCCGGCCAGTGCCGGGGCCAGGTTGGATGGCGGGTCGTAGACGGGGCTGGGGAATGGGCTGGTTCCCGGCCGGGCGCGCTGCCAGTAGGCGGCAAAAGCGACCAATCCGCTGGCCAACAGCAGCCCGCCCAGCAGCAGCCACAGCGGGGCAAAGCGATCCCGCTCCTGCTGCGCCGCCTGGCGGGCCTGCTCGGCGGCCTGCCAGGCGGGCGGGGCGCTGATGAGGCTGCCTGGGGTAAAGCGCAGATCAACGATCAGCGGGCTGTTGGGGGCCAGCCCTTCGCTGGTTAACAGCACGTTGTTGGTCCGCTGCACCAGGTCGCCGCTGCCGGCAACGAGCAGCGGTGGGCTGACCAGTTGGGTCGTTTCGGGGTAGGTGATGCGGGACAGGCTGCGGCCGATCTGGTAGTCGTAGCGGTCGGGCAGAAGCTGCCAGAGGAGCCGGTCGGCATCGGTCTCCTGGCGCACAACGCCCAGCACCTGGTAGCTGAGGATGAAGCGGTGTACGGCGTCGCTGGTGGGGGGTAGGTGCCAGGTAATGCGGATGGGGTTTTGGCCGGTGATTTCGACCTGGCCGGGGCCGGTCCCGGCCGGGTAAGCATCCCCATCGACCGCGGCCGAGATATTCACAATGCCGTCGGTGAGGTCGGTGGGCAGTTCTCGGAAGACAAAGGTGAATGGACCGCCCACAAAGCGGAAGTCGATCCGCTCGTTGACGATGATAGAACCATCGGGCTGCACGGCCACATCCACGTCGAACTGGTCGGCGCTGTAGGATTTTTCGTTCTGGGCTGTGGCCGGCTGCGAGCCAATCCCCAAGAACAGGAGCAGGCCAACAAGAGCAAGACTGAGCCACAATTTGCGTTGCATAGCTACCTCCAACAACACTACAACTCACTCCACTGCCAGGTGCTTAGCTCTTGCGCGGCCGGGTAGGCGGTCATGTCTAGCTGCAGTGGCGTGATAGACACGAAGCCATCGGCGATGGCGCCAAAGTCGGTGCCTTCGTCAGGTACGCCGGTGGGCACGTCGCCGCCAATCCAGTAGTAGCTGCGGCCGCGCGGATCCAGGCGGTGGTCCAGCGCGTCGCGATAAACACGCAAACCCAGCCGGGTAATGCGCACGCCGTTGATGGCTTCTTCTGGCAGGTTAGGAATGTTAACGTTGAGCAGCAGGTCTTTGTAAAGTCCGCGCCTGATGGCGGCTTTGACCACGCGGTAGGCCACGTGCCCGGCCGGGATGTACTCCTCCTGTGCCGAGTTCTCATCGGAGGCCAGCGAGAAGGCAATGCCCGGTATGCCGGCGATCACTGCTTCCATGGCCGCGGTCACGGTGCCGGAGTAGGTCACGTCGTGCCCCATGTTGGCGTAAGGGTTAATGCCTGAGACGACCAGGTCCACTTTCTCATCCAGAAGGCCCAGCAGGGCCAGGGCGACGCAGTCGGAGGGTGCCCCGTCGCTGGTCAGGGCCGGGCTTTTGTCGGCTAACGTTACCTCTTTCACACGTAGAGGTCGGTGTAATGTCTTTACGTGGCCCGAGGCTGACCAGTTGCGATCGGGGGCCAGCACGCTGACTTTGCCCAGGGGGCGCATCGCCTGGGCCAGTGCCAGCAGGCCGGGGGCGGTCACACCATCATCGTTGGTTACCAAGATGTGCATTGTATTGTCTCCAGGATAGCCGGTCTTGGGGGTTCTGGGGCATTTGCACCGTGGCACCGCCAGGTGGTCCCAAGAGCCGGGATTTCTTACCGGGGCGAGACTGGTCGATGATCCAGTCTTCACCACAATCCCATAGTCTAGCCTACTGTGGCGCGAATGGAAAACGGAGGGGGACGGGCTGGTTAACCTTGTTGGCTATTGCGGTAAGTGGGCGGGCTTTCTATCTCTGTGTCTAGCTCCACCATCTCCCCGGTCACGGTAAACACTACCCGCTCGCATATGTTGATGACCCGATCGGCGGTGCGCTCCAGGTTGTGGGCGACCCACAACAGGCAGTTGGCGCAGTCCAGCGTGGCTGGGTTGGCGATCATCAGGGTCATGAGTTCGCGGTAGACCTGGTTGTAGAGGGTGTCTACGGCATCGTCCCCGGCCGGGATCGCGCGGGCCAGGTCAACATCGCGCCGGGCGAAGGCGTGGAGGGCGCGGTGCAGCATTCCCTGGGCCAGTTGGGCCATGTGGGGGAGATCTGGCGGTGGCTTTAGCAGCTCCCGTTCACCCAGCATCAACGTTACTTTGGCAATTCCTTTGGCGTAGTCGTTGATGCGCTCCAGTTCCGTGGCGATGTCTAGCATGGCGGCAATGGTGCGCAGGTCACCGGCAATGGGTTGTTGGGTAGCAATGAGCGCCAGGCAGTCGGCTTCGATGACCATGCGCCGTTGGTTGACCAGGCGGTCTTCGGCGATCAGGCGCTGCGCACCAACCAGGTCACGTCGCCTAAGCAGGTCTACGGCTTCGACAATGGCGTAGGAGACGCGGTTGCCAAGCGTGAGCAGTTCGTCTTGGAGGCGCAGTATCTCCCTTTCTAATGTTTGCCTGGGTACCACGGCATGTCTCCCAACTGCGCCCGATAGCCCAAGGGAGAGACATGGTGCCTCTCCTTTGGGAATCGGTCAATCAAAACTTGCGAGGAGGAGGAAAAGGAGCTCTGATTGCTGGTGAGGATAGCGGGAACTGGTTAACGAAGGTTCAAGACTCGGTTAAGGCTGTGTAAAGTTTTGGTTAACAGTGCGTGAGGGGCTCCGGCCGGCCAGGAACTGGCCAATTTGTGAGCGGATCTGGTCGCGCACGTCCCGGAAGACGGCTAGCTGGGCCGCCTCGTCGCCGGTGGCCCCGGCCGGGTCGGGGAAGCCAATGTGAACCACCTTGCCCCGCCCCAGCCAGAGGGGGCAGTTCTCCGCGGCATCGTCACAAACGGTGATTACCAGGTCAAACCGGACCTTCTGATAGGCGCTAACCTCTTTGGAATGCTGCTGGCTGATGTCGATGCCCAGTTCAGACATGGCTTGAATGGCCAGGGGGTGTACGTACCCGGCCGGGGCCGTTCCTGCCGAGTAAGCCATCCACTGCTCCGACCAGTAGAAATTCACCAACCCCTCTGCCATCTGGCTGCGGCAGGAGTTGCCGGTACAGAGAAAGAGAACACGCTTTTTGCTCATTGATGTTCCTTGAGTGGCCTGCTAATTTACCAATCAATCAATCACCCGGCCGGCGAACCAGCTCACCGGCTTCACAGCAGCGGTGGGGCCTCATACTCTGATTCCACTTCAATGTAGCGACCCGTTACCATATAGATCGTCCATTCACAGATATTGATCACCCGGTCGGCCGCCCGCTCCATGTTGTGCGCGGCCCACTCCACCCGGTTGGCCAGGTCAATTGTCGTGGGGTCTTTTACCACGTGATCTATTATCGTCCGGTACGTCTCGTTGAACCAGTCGTCCACCATGTCGTCATAGGCCGGTACCTGTGCTGCCATGGCCGCATCCCGGCCGGCGTAAGCAGCCAGGGCCTGGTGCAGCATCTGGCGCGCCTGCCGGGCCATGTCGGGCAAGCGCCGCAGCAGCAGCGGTGGCACCACCTTTTCCCCAATCATCTGGTTGATCCGGCCGATGCCCTTCACGTAATCGTGAATGCGCTCCAATTCACCGGCAATCTCGATGGAGCTGGCGATGAGACGCATGTCGCCAGCCGCGGGCTGCTGGGTGGCAATCAGGCGCAGGGCGGCCGAGCCAATGGCAATGCGGCGCTCATTTACCCAACCGTCCGTGGCAATCAGCTCCTGGGAAACCTTCAGGTCACGGCGCACCAGCGCGTCTACCGTTCTGGTTAGATTTTCTTCTACAACCGAACCCAGCTCCAGAATGTCGCTTTGCAAGGTCCGCAGTTCACTCTCAAACCTTTCTCTCAGCATCATCTCGCTCCTTTACCCGGCCGGGGTCACACCTTCTACCCAAACCGGCCGGTGATATACTGCTCCGTCAGCTCATTATGCGGATTAGTAAAAATCTGCGTGGTTGGCCCATACTCCACCAGATAGCCAGCGCGATCCTTATCCATGTTCAAGAACGCCGTGAAATCAGAAGCACGGGCCGCCTGCTGCATATTATGCGTGACGATGAGAATCGTATAGCGCTGCTTCAGCTCCTGGATAAGCTCCTCAATGCGCAGGGTGGAAATGGGATCCAGCGCCGAGGCCGGTTCATCCATCAGGATAATCTCCGGCTTCACCGCAATAGTGCGGGCAATGCACAACCGCTGCTGCTGGCCACCCGACAGCGAGAGACCGCTCTGGCCCAGCTTATCCTTCACCTCATCCCACAGCGCCGCCTGGCGCAATGACTGCTCCACCAGGGCATCCATATCGCCCTTATAGCCATTGATCCGCGCCCCCCAGGCCACATTCTCATAAATCGTCTTGGGGAACGGGTTCGGTTTCTGGAAGACCATGCCTACCCGCCGGCGCACCTCCACCGGGTCGACATCACTGTCGTAGATGTTCTTACCCTGAAACAGGACCTCGCCTTTCAGGTGCGAACTAGAGACCAGGTCGTTCATGCGGTTGAAAGCGCGCAGCACCGTGCTCTTGCCACAGCCCGACGGCCCGATAAGGGCCGTGATCTGGCGCGGTTCAAACTTGAGGCTAACCTCTTTCACCGCCCGAAAATTACCATAGTAGATGTTAACGTTACGGGCTTCTATGGCGTAATGGCCATTGTCGTTACTTGTTTGCATACCATTTGATGTCTGGCTCATTTCATTATCCCATTCGTTTGCTGTAGCGGTTCCGGAGCAGAACCGCGGTCGCATTTAGTGTCAACAGCAGCACCAGCAGCACAATAATGGCGGCGCCGGCCAGGTTACGGAAGATATCTTGCGGACGGGTGGTCCACTGGTAAATCTGGATGGGCAAAACCGTGAACTTAGAGAAAGGGCCGGTAGGATCGGCAGTAATGAAGGTGGAAGCGCCAATCACCACCAATGGCGCGGTCTCGCCAACAGCCCGCGACATGGAAAGAATCGCCCCGGTAAGAATGCCGGGCAGGGCGTTGGGCAGCACGTGGGCCCAGATTGTCTGCCACCTGGTAGCGCCCAAGGCCAGGCCGGCCTGGCGCAGCGAGCCTGGCACAGCGCGTATCGCCTCTTGCGAGCTAATGATGATGATGGGCAGGATGAGCAGCGCCAACGTCAGGCCGGCCGAGAGGATGGTGCGGCCGTTGGCCGTGGCACCTGCTTCAACAACGCCAAAGATGGCCCCGCTGGTCAGCGGCTCCAAGGCGCGCACAAAGACGGCCAGCCCCAACATGCCGTAGATGATGGAGGGAACGCCGGCCAGGTTGTTGATGTTGGTCTGGATGAGGCGGTTATACCATTTACGCTGGTCGGCATATTCCTCCAGGTAGATGGCCGCGCCCACCCCCAGCGGAAAGGCCACCAAGATCGTGATGACAATGACCCACACGGAGCCGAGGATGGCGGTGCGCACCCCGGCCAGTTCCGGCACGCTGGACTGCGGGCTGGCAAGATATTGGCGGGAGAGCCATGATCTGAATTCCAGCTCGGCGCTGGGGAAATTCAGGGCTGTATCGCGCACAATGTCGGCCCGTTGGGTGAGCGAAGGCCACAGGTACCAGCTCTGCTGAATGGACGGCTGGACCACGCGTTCCTGGACGAGCAGGAAAACGTCTTGCTGGCTGCGTGGCTCGGCGGTACACCCGGCCGGGGCATCTTCTGCCGCACACAACTCCGCCCACAACGCCGGGTCCTCAAACACCAGCACATCCGCAAAAAAGCGCTGCTCGCGCTCCAGGCGGCGGCCAACATTGGGCGAGATATTCTCGGCCAGGAGAGCCACCAACGCCTCCTTAGGCAAATCCTCCAGGCGTTCGTCAAAAACCGTCTCCACAAAAAAGTCCAGTGTCCCGCTGTCACTCGAGGGAATGAAGCGGTAGACAGGCTCTGCCGGCCAGCTATCGTTCACCTCAGACCACGTGCCGGCCGTGGTGAACAACTGCTGCAACTCGGCCAGGGTCACACTGCTGACCTGGCTGTTAGCCGGATTGGCCACAACCGCCAGGGCATCCGTGCCAATGCGAATCTCAATCGGTTCGCGGCCATTAGCCCGGCAGGCTTCATGCTCAAGCTGGTTAATCGGGCGGCTGGCATTGACCAGGTCAACATCGGTACCGGCTTCAAAACAGAAGCTGTTGAAGCCCGCCCTGGTGCCCACACTCGCCACATTCACCACGCCGGTGAAGCCATCAGCCTGGAAACGCTCGCCCATGCGTGTGGTCACCGGAAAGACGGTGGAACTGCCGGCCGTGTTGATCGTCCCGCTAACCCCGGCCGGGTCTACCACCGGCAAGCTGTCCAACCCTTGAGCCGCAGCTAAGGTAGCCTCCGCCTGTGACATGGCCTCGCCCCCGGCCGGGAAATAACCCACCGCCGCCACCACTTCACTGGCATGCGTCAGGTAGTAATCGACAAACGCCGCCACCTCTGGCTTCTGGGCCAGGATATCCGCCGTCGTGTAAATGTAGAGCGGGCGGGCCAAAGGATAGGTATCGTTGGCCGCCGTCTCCGCCGACGGCGTCACCCCCTCCACAGCCAACAGCTTCAAATCATCCACATTAGCAGCGTAATAGGCAAAACCAAAAAAGCCAACCCCGTTGGCCTGCCCGGCGATGCCCTCCGCCAAAACCTGGTCATCTTCGCCGGCCAACACGTTGTCGGCCGACAACATGCGCTCTTCACGATAATTAAGAACAAGCGTCTCTGGGGGAATAACATTCTGCACCGCCACCAGGCCAAAAGACTGGTTGACGATGGTGACTAGCAGGATAAGCAAGACAATGATGGCCAGCAAAGCGGCCGCCAAAAAGCCATAGCGCCAGATCAGGCCCCAGCGCTGCCGGCGTGTAATCTGCTGCTGCATATCCTGCCCGGCCGGGTATTGCCCGCCCGGCTGCGCCTGGTTAATCATTCATACACCTCTCGGAAGCGTGCCACAATCCGCCGGCTGAGGATATTCAGACCCAGCGTCATCACAAACAGCAGCAGCGCAATGGCAAAAATGCTGTTGTAATCGATGGAATCATAGGGCAAATCCCCGCCGCTAATCCGGACAATGTGCCCGGTCATCGTCTCCGCCGATTCAAACGGGTTTGCCGTCAACTTCGGTCCCGCCCCGGCCGCAATCGCCACAACCATCGTCTCCCCAATGGCCCGCGAAATCGACACCACAAACGCCGCGGCAATACCCGACAACGCGGCCGGGACCACCACCCGCAGCGCCGTCTCCAACTTCGTCGCCCCCACCCCATAAGCCGCCTGCCGCAGCGAATCCGGCACCGCATGCAGCGCATCCTCACTCAGAGAACTGACCAGCGGCACAATCAGGATCCCCACAACAATCCCGGCCGAGGCAGTGTTAAAAATCTGCACCACCTCCGCCCCAAAAATAGCCCGCAGCAGCGGCGTCATAAAGGTCAGCGCAAAATAACCGTAAACCACCGTCGGCACCCCCGCCAGAATCTCCAGAAGGGGCTTTAGCGTTGCCCTTACCCGCGGCGACGCATACTCACTAAGAAAGATCGCCGTGGCCAACCCCAGCGGCAGCGCCACCAGCATGGCAATGATACTCACCGTCAAAGTTGCCGTCACCAGGGGCATCACACCAAACTGGTTAATCCGCGGCTGCCATTCCGTCCCCGTAAAAAACTCCAACAACGTCACTTCCGGCGTCTGGAAAAAGTGGAACGCCTCCTGAGCCAACACAACCACAATGCCAATCGTCGTCAGCACCGAGATAACGCCGGCCAAAAAGAGCAATGCTTCAACAAACATCTCGCCAAAGCGCGGCCGCTTGGTCAGGCTAGGCTCCTCCACCCGTGGGGTCGCACCCGTTTCCACCTGCACACGACTTGCCATCAGACACTCTCCTTCGCTCCTCGTCCGCCGCCCCTCTTATCACAAACAGCCTGAAGGAGAGGACACCACAACGTAGCCCTCTCCTTCATTCATCATGAACAACTGTGCGGCCAGTCTGAACTGGGTGGCCAGGCTGCACCAGAAAACAGACACAGCCTGGCCACCTCCTCATTGTTGCCAGCAAAATCAATTCATCGCATTGAGCCAGTTCAGCTTCGCCTGGTTCAGCGCATCGTCACTGGCCGGGAAATAACCCACCTCGATGATGTAATCATTCACATAGGTCAGGAAGAAGTTGATGTAGGCTGCCACCTGGGGCTTCTCCTGCATGATCTGTGCCGTGCTGTAGATGAACAGCGGCCGGGCCAGCGGATACTCGTTGGCATCCACGCTCGCCGCCGAGGGGACCACCCCCTCAATCGACAAGGCGCGCAGCTTGTCCGCATTCTGCTCGTAGTAGGCGTAGCCGAAGAAACCAACAGCATACGGGCTGCCTTCCACACCCTGGACCAGCACGTTGTCATCCTCGCTCAGCTCCAGGTTCGACGCACTCAGGATCGGCTCCGGCACGGATTCAAAGACCGCTTCCACGAAGTAGTCGAAGGTGCCGCTGTCGGTGCCGGGAATGTAGCGCAGAATGGGCTCGTTGGGCCAGCTCGGGTCCACGTCCGACCAGTTCTCAGCCGTGGAGAAGATGAGCGCCAACTGCTCAAAGGACGCATCTTCCAGGAAGTCGTTCTCCTGGCTCACCACCACCGCCAGGGCATCGGTGCCCACGCGGAACTCGATAGGCTCGCGCCCAATCGCCTGGCAGCTCTCGACCTCACTATCCTTGATCGCCCGGCTGGCGTTGGAGACGTCCGTCTCGCCCGCCTCGCAGAAGCGCGAGAAGCCGGCACCACTGCCAATGCTGTCGATGGTGACGCTGCCACCAAAGCCTTCATCCTGGAACAGGTCGGCCATCCGCTCGGCCAGGGGAAAAACGGTGGAGCTCCCGGCCGAGACAATTGTCCCGTCGACCGCCAGCGGGTCAACGGGCGGCAGGGCCACCACTTCCACAGTCTCGACCACCGTCGTAGGCTCGGAAGGCACCTCTACAACACGGGTCGCTTCCACAACGCGCGTCACTTCAACCTGGTTTGTCTCGGTGACCACGCGGGTCACCTCGGTTGTTTCTGTCGGGCCACAGGCAACCAATAAAAGTATCGCCAGCAGCGCAAGTACCAAAACCTTCGATCGCATGTATTCTCCTCCAACATGTCATCAATTTTGAGTACGCAGGCCCATGTTCTCTGGGCACCACAATACGTACAGACTTTCGGTTGTCTGCAGGAGCATATCTGCTGGCGTTTAACGCCCCTTCAAGATGCGGTTAACGTTCAGCTATGGAATTGTTAACGTCTGGTTAACCCGGCCGGGTCTCACCCTCACTGTGGCATAATGGGTAGCGGCCGGCGGCGGCCACCAGGCAAATCAAGGCTCACAGGTGCGAACACGTATGGCTTATCTCCTCCCGGCCGGGGCACTCCTCCTGCTCATCCTCATCCTCACCCCCTTCATCCTGGGCCGGGTCATTACCCGGCGTCAGCACCGCTACCAGGCCATCCCCCCAGCACCCGGCCCGGAAACACCCCCCCAAGAGCCAATCCGGGTCACTCGCCGGCCAGACCAAAGCCTGGAGCTGCACTGGCCGGCCGCTGCGGCTCCACCCCAGGTGGCCATCGGCCCCACCCCGGCCGGGGGCAGCCCCACCCCCCTGCCACCAGACGCCACCCCCGGCCGGGCCACCTTCCCACCCCAACCCTGGCCACGCCCTTACTTCCACCTCCAGTTCCAGAGCAACCCCTACACCACCCAGCACCGGGTCGTGGCCGAGCGCACCCTGCCCCTGCGCGGCACCTTCAACTTCCGGGACATCGGCGGGTACGCCACCAGCAATGGCCAGCAGGTACGCTGGGGCCAGGTCTATCGCTCAGCCCTGCTGGCCCAGCTAAAGGAGCCAGACCAGGCGCTGCTGCACGCGCTGGGCATTCGCCAGGTAATTGATTTACGCACCAGCCAGGAGCGAGAAAAAGCACCCAACCGGCTCCCGGCCGGGATCATCGACTTGCACCTCCCCCTCTACGAGCGGGACCGCAGCGCATGGGGCACCCTGCGCACCCTTTTGCTCCGGCCGGGGCAGCTAGACACCCGCATCCGGCAAGCCTACGTGGCCCAGGTCATCGAGGGACGAGCCACCAGCCTGGGCCAAATCCTCCAGCGCATCGCCGACCCCGCCCAACGCCCCATCCTGCTGCACTGCACCGCCGGCAAAGACCGCACCGGCCTGGCCATCGCCCTGCTGCTGCTCGCCCTGGGCGTGCCCGATGAGACCGTCATTGCCGACTTCACCCTTAGCAACGCTTACCAGCGCCAGGTCCAGGCCGTTGTCCAACAAGATGTGCAGCGGCTGGCTACACTAGGCGTCGGCAGCCGCAGCCTGCTCCCCCTGCTCACCGTCTCCGGCGACAACCTGCGCCATGTCATCAGCCACATCCAGCAGCAGCATGGCAGCATTGAGGCTTATTTGCACGGCCCGGCCGGGGTGCCCGCCCCCACCCTAAACCAACTCCGCGCCCAATTGCTCCTCCGCTAATCGGCAAGTGGTTCTGACTCTACAACAGGCAGGGTGAAGTAAAAGCGGCTGCCCTCCCCCTCCTTACTCCTGGCCCAGATCTGCCCGCCGTGCGCCTGCACAATGTGGCGGGCAATCGCCAATCCCAACCCCGTCCCCCCGCCGCTGCGCGCCCGGTCCGCCTTGTAAAAGCGCTCAAAAATCCGCGGCAAATCCCCGGCCGGGATCCCCACCCCATCGTCCGTCACCCGCACCAGCAGCGCCCCATCCGCCTCACGCGCATCAATCGCAATAGTGCCCCCGGCCGGGGTAAACTTAATCGCATTATGCAGCAAATTGCCCAACACCTGCTGCACCCGCGGCCCATCAATCAACACCAGCGGCAGATCGGCCGGCACATTCACCGTCAGGGCCAGCTCCGCCCGTTCGGCCTGCGGCCGCAGACGTTCCACAACCGGGGCCACCACCGCCGCCACCGCCGTCGGGGCCAGCCGCAGCGGCACCCGGCCCGACTCAATCCGCGACAACTCCAGCAGCTCCTCCACCATCTGCGTCAACGCGTCCAGCTCCCGGTCGGCCAGGTCCAAAAAGCGAACGGCCGCCGGCGGGTCCTCCACCGCGCCATCACGCAGCGTCTCCACCACCGCCTTCAACGAAGCCAGCGGCGTGCGCAGCTCATGCGAAATGTTGCTGATAAAATCGCGGCGCACCGTTTCCAGCCGGCGCACCGGGGTCAGATTCTGGAAAATAACCAGCAGCGACTGCGCATTGACCGCCGGCGGGCTGTCAAACAGCGGCGTGACCACCATTTGCAAAAAAAGACCGGCCGGCTCCTTCCCGGCCGGGGCAACCTCAATCGCCGCCACCTGCTGCTCGCCCGTCTGCCGGCACTGCTGCCACACCTCGATAATGCGATAATGGCGCACCACCTGGGCAAACGACGCCCCCAGCGCCTCCGCGGGCGACGTATTCAGCATCCGGCTGGCGGCCGGGTTCAGCAGTTGCACCCGGCCGGAGGCATCCGTAATCAGCACCCCATCCGCCATATGCTCCAAAATCGTGGCCAGCCGCTCCCGCTCCGTTTGCAGCCCCACCACCTGCTGCCGCAACTGCTCCCCCATGTTGTTAAACGCCTGCGTCAGCGTCCCCACCTCGTCCCGCGAGGTTACATACAGCCGGGCATCCAGGTCACCATCCGCCATCCGCCGCGCCACCGCCGTCAGCCGCCGCACCGGCCGGGCCGTGCGCTCCGCAATCACCACCGCCAGCGCCACCGCCACCAGCGCCATCAGGAACGCCGCCGTTAGAATCGTGCCCCGCAGTTGGTTAATCCGGGCCGCCACCTCATCCAGGGGCACCGCCAGGCGCACATACCCCACCAGCGTTCGCGCCTGCCACACCGGCACCGCCACATACAGCATCTCCGTCGCCAGCGTCTGGCTGTAGCGGATATTGCTGCCCTCGCCGTCCGCCAACGCCTGCTGGATCTCCGGCCGGGACAAATGATTCTCCATTTCCGTCCGGTCCTCGTGCGACTCCCCCACCACCGTCCCATCGGCCGCCACCAGTGTCACCCGCACCGCCAGCGCTTCCGACCACGCCTGCACCTGGGCATCACTGGCCTCCGAGGCCATCCCGTCCCAGTCCGGTCCCACCACATCCGCAATCAACTGCGCCTGCCGCAGCATATTGGCCTGCAAATTCGCCAGCTCCGCCGTCCGCACCACCTGCGACAGGTAAACAGCCAGGGCACCCATAGCCACCAGGATCAGCACCGCATACGGCACCGCAATCCGCCAGCGAATATTACCAAACATAACGCTTCTCCAGCGGCGGCGCCTCACCCCTCAAAACGATAGCCAATGCCCCGCACCGTTACGATGCGCCGGGCGTTAGCCGGGTCTGGCTCTATCTTCTCGCGCAGCCAGCGCACGTGCACATCCACCGTCCGGCTGCCGCCATCATATTCCCAACCCCAAACCCGCTCCAGAATCAGGTCGCGGGAAAGGGCGATGCCCCGGTTGCGGGCCAGAAAAATGAGCAGGTCATACTCTTTGGGCTTCAGCCGCACCACCTCGGCCCCCAGGCGCACTTCGCGCCGGCCTTGGTCAATGACCAGGTCCTTAAACACCAGCGGCTGCTCCGACGCCACCACCATTGCCGGCTCATCCTCGGCCGCTATCTCCTCGCGGATCAGGCGCACGCGGCGCAGCAAGGCCTTTACCCGCGCCAGCAGCTCACGCATGCTAAAGGGCTTGGTCAGGTAATCATCCGCGCCCATCTCCAACCCCACCACCTTGTCCACCTCTTCATCGCGGGCGGTCAGCATCAGGATGGGCACACTCATCTCTTTGCGCAGCAGCCGGCACACTTCAAAGCCATCAATACCCGGCAGCATCAGGTCCAGCAGAATAAGGTCGGGCGCTTCATCCCGCGCTAACTGCATCCCCTGGTAACCATCGGCCGCGGTGAACACGCTGTAACCCTGGCGCTGCAAATTGTAGGCCAGGGTCTCGCGCAAGGTCACGTCATCTTCAACAATCAGTACACGATAGTTCATGCTTACGTTTGTAGCAGCACAACAGGGCGGCGTCAACAAGCTGCGGCACTTTTTTGCGGCACCTGGCGCGGCCAAACCCTCAGGTATCGTCTGCCATCGCACTGCTCATCGGTCTCTTGTTGGCAGGCTATCAGGCGCTCACCAGGCGTAACCGCCACCAGACAAAAAGCAGCAGCACCCCGCCTAGCAGCGCCGCCCCGGCCAGCAAGAAAAGCCCTACACCCATCCGCCCATCCGCCCCGGCCGGGGCCGGCAGCGGCGTGGCGGTGGGCAGCGGCGTGGGCGTGGGGAAGGGCGTGGCCGTATTAGCGGCCACCAGGGCCGGCGCAGCAAACGGCGTCGGGCTGGCCGGGACAGGGGCCGGGGTTTCTGGAGTAGCATCCCCCGGCCGGGGTTCCACCACCAGCAGCGGCGGCCCGCCAATAATGCACTCATCATAACAGCGCGCCCCCTCCAACGTCAGCAAATACGCCCCATCAACCGCCGGCAGCGGCGCTGTCTCCCCCAAAGCAGTCACCAGCGTGGCCGCCGCCGCCCCGGCCGGGAAGCGCAGCGTCACCGCCGTAGGCTCCCTGGCCCACAATACATGCACCGTGTCCCCCGGCCGGGTAAACGATACCACCCGGTACGCCGCCGTCTCCTGCACCGCCACCGCCGTAAAGCCCTGCAAATACTCAATCACCGTCTGGTAAGCCACAAACGCCGGCCGCTCGCTAAAATCCGCCCGCAGCAAACCAAACGACTCCGCCCCCGGCGGCACCAGCACGTCCGAAAACTTATACACCCCAATGCTCTCCGCCCCGGCCGCAAAACCCAGCGCATACGCCTGGACGATATACCACGCCTGCTGCTCCAGGTCCACGGCAAACGTCGGCCGCTCTACCGGCCACAGCGGGTCCATCGTCGGCGCGGCATTCGTCTCCACAATCCAGATCGGCTTATCCAGCCCAAAGCTGGCCTGAATCTCCTCCATCCGCGTCACAATCCAGCCCACCGTCTCCACCCGAAAATAGATATGCAGCGACAGATAATCAAAGAAATAGCCATGCGCCGCCGCTTCCGGGTCCGCCGCCGCCACCTCCAAAAAGCGCTGCACATACTGCTCCCGGCCGGCCAGCTCATCATGCCAAAAAGTAACCCCCGCCAGGTGGATCTGCGCCTGCGGGTCCGTCTCTTTCATCACCAGGTACGCCACCTTCACCAGCCGGTAATAGTCGGCCACCGAGCCGGCAAACTCATTGCCGTAGGTATCCACATCAATATCCGGCTCATTCCAGATAATCCAGTGATGCACCCCCAACGGCCCGTAATAGGCCGCGATGCGCCGCACATAATTGGCCCACAGGTTGTCTGGGTCCTCCACCGGCAGATACAGCCCGCGCGGCACGCCGCCAAACGCCGGGCCGTCGGTCGCCCAGGCCGGCGTGTGCTTCAGCAACCCCACCACCTGCCGCCCCTGCGCATCCGCCTCGCGCAGCCACTCCTCCAACACGTGTAGGGTGTTCCAATCCTCCGGCCCGGCCGGTTGGATTTCGCTCCAATAAAACAGGATGCGCTCCCAGCCCGGCCCCAACGCCGCCGCCTGTTCCGGCGACCAAAACGCCTCCACCACGCCAAAACGGGGATCGCGCGCCCCCCCCGGCCGGGGCGTGGCCGTGGGTGCTTCATTTTGCGCCCCGGCCGGGGGCGGGGCCAGTCCCACCAACCCCCAAACCCCCACCACCAACCACAACCAGATCGTTCTCTTCATCCTCATTGTGCCATTTTTCCCAAAGAATCATGGGCAAAGCCCGGCTAGAGACCGTATAATACCATCACCTGCGGAATGCCAAAGCTGAGCGCCGCCATTTCGCGAGGACTTTAACACACCCCGGCGCGCACCATGTGCCGACCGCCAAAACCCAAACCCATCCATTTCCCCATTTCCACCGCTGCCCCCCCAGGCAGCTATCACGAGGAGAGAGTTTCATGCACCGCGTTCCCCCCTTATTCCTGGCTCTGGGAATGGCCATTCTTCTGCTCGGACTGAGCCTGACTGGCTTGCAAGGCCAATCAGTCGCCAGCGCCGCGCTGCCCGACGGCCACCCCAACCTCACCACCGGCAGCCATCCTCTCACCACCGATGCCCTGCTGCCCACAACCCTCAACGACTTCTTCTTGCCGGGCACTCAGCCCAACACCCTCCTAGACCAGATTCTCTCGCCAGAAGATTGCCGTGCCTGCCATGCCGAATATTCTGACTTCACCGGCCAACCCTGGGACACAGAAACCTGGACCGCCTGGCAGGGCAGCATGATGTCCCAATCCGGCCGGGATCCCCTCTTCTACGCCGCCCTGGACATCGCCAACGCCGACGCCAACCAGTCCGGCGATGTCTGCCTGCGCTGCCACGCCCCGCGCGGCTGGCTCAACGGCCGCTCCTCCCCCACCGACGGCTCCGCCCTAAACCCCGTTGACCTGGAAGGCGTGCAGTGCGAAGTGTGCCACCGCATGGTCGACCCCTTCTACGACCCCGAAAACCCAGACCGCGACCTGATCGTCCTGGCCGGCATCTCACCCGCGCTGGAATTCTTCAGCAGCGGAGCCATCATCGTCGACCCCCTCGACGAACGGCGCGGCCCCTTCGACCTGCAAGAGGATTGGGCCATCAACCCCCATAGCCCGCTCCCCTGGCCGCTGAAATCCCCCTTCCACCAGGAAGGCAACTTCTGCGGTAGCTGCCACGATGTTAGCAACCCGCTGCTCTCCTGGGACGAAACGGCCCAAAGCTACGTGCTAAACGACCTGGACACCCCTGCCCCCGACCCGGCCGCGTTGTTCCCCGTCGAGCGCACCTACTCCGAATGGAAACTCAGCGAGTACAACACCCCCGAAGGAGTCTACGCCCCCCAATTTGGCGGCAATCGTGACTACGTCTCCACCTGCCAGCACTGCCACATGCGCACCATCACCGGTGCCGGGGCCAACTTCTTCGGCAACTACGTCATCCGCGACGATATGCCCACCCACGACCTCACCGGGGCCAATACCTGGATTCCGCAAACCTTGCCGCTGCACCCGGAGTTTGGCAACACCTTCACCGGTCCCAACGGCCAGGTCCGGGCGCAGGCGCTCATCAGCGGTACACTGCGCGCCCGCTACATGCTGGAGAACGCCGCCACCCTATCGGTGGTGCGCGTAGGCGATGTGCTGCAAGTGCGCATCACCAACCAATCGGGCCACAAGCTGCCCACCGGCTACCCCGAAGGGCGGCGCATGTGGATTCAAGTAGAGGCGTATGACGCGGGCAACAACCTCATCTACACCTCCGGGGCCTACGACTACGCCACCGGCGAGCTAATCGGCTACGGCACCGACCCCACGCTGCAAGTCTACGAGGTGATGCACGGCCTGAGTGAAGATTGGGCGGCGCAGTTGGGCCTCCCGGCCGGGGAGAGCTTCCACTTCATCCTCAACAACACCACCCTCAAAGACAACCGCATCCCCCCCCGTGGCTACGACTACGACGACTTCCTGGCCGCCGGCGCCGCCCCCTACACCAACGGCCAGCCCGACCCCACCCGCTACGCCAACGGCCAATATTGGGACATCGTCAACTACGTCCTGCCCAACAACGCCGCCTACGGCGTGGTGCGCCTGCTCTACCAAACCACCTCCAGCGAATACATCGACTTCCTGAAGGACAACACCCCCTTCCCCGGCGACCCCAACAACCGCGGCGAAATCCTGTATGACCTCTGGCTGCAAACAGACCGCTCCCGGCCGGAGCTAATGGCCGAAATTCCCTTCGCCGCCAGCAGCGCCGCCATCTACCTGCCGGCCATCATGCGCTAGCCCTTCGCCCAAACAGATTGGGCCACACTCGCAGGCTGTCGGCAAAGCCACAGACAGGTGACAAACCGGTGCACGACAGCCCGCCACACCCAGGCAGGGACACGGCCAACCGCGTCCCTGCCTGGGGCAGCCCGGAAACAGCTTGCATGATCAAGGCCATCGGCCGCAAGAGCAACTCCCCCTGGCTGGCAGCCATCGTCGTCGCCGCTGCCTATCTCCTCCTGCTGCGCGGCCAAATGGCCGCCCACGGCCACACCCCCACCTACTTCATCACCATTGGCGACAAGTTCATCTGGCAGGCAGACCAACTGCCGCCCGACCTCTACATCTGGCCCGACAGCTACGGCTATGATGGGCAGTTCTTCTACCAACTGGCCCTCAACCCCTTCAACCCGCAGGAGGTAAACGCCGGCCTGCGCATCGACAACGCCCCCTACCGCCACCAGCGCCTCTTCTACCCCCTCACCGCCTGGCTGCTCGCCCTGGGCCAGCGCAGCCTGCTGCCGGCCACCATGCTCCTGGCCAACTACCTGGCCTTGTGCGCCATCGCCTGGCTGGCCGCGCGCTACGCCCAACAACACCAGGCCCACGCCCTGTGGGGCAGCCTGTTTGCCCTGTACCCCGGCTTCATCTTCAGCTTCATGCGCGACCTGTCAGAAATTTTGGCGGTGCTGTTTCTGCTGGCCGGCTTCCTGGCCTGGCGGCAGGCGCGCTCCGCCATCCCGGCCGGGGTCCTCCTCACCCTGGCCGTCCTCACCCGCGAAACAACCCTCCTCGCCATCCTGGCCCTGGCCCTGGCCATGCTCCTCAAAAAAGAAACGCGCCGCTGGCTCGTGGTCATCATCCCCCTGGCCAGCTACGCCGCCTGGCAGGCCGCCCTCTATGCCCGCTGGGGGCAACTGCCCATCCTTGCCGGCGGCCAAAACCTGGGCCTGCCCCTGCGCGGCCTCCTCAACCTACTCCAATCGCTAGACCCGGCCAGCCACCTCCACCGCATCTGGCTCCTCGAAATCCTGGCCGTGGCCATCGTCACCGCCGCCGCCGCCCTGGCCTGGCGCAGCCTCCACGGCGCATGGCCCCAAAAGCTCGCCTGGCTCGCCTACGGCCTGCTGGCCCTCAGCCTCAGCCACCACGTCTGGATCGAGGATATCGGCTTCATGCGCGCCATGTCCGAATATTTCCTGTTCAGCCTGCTCCTCATCACCGGCACCGCCCGCCGCCGCCTCCTGCTGCCCGCCGCCATCGCCACCATCACCGCCTGGCTGCTCGTCTATTGACAAGTGCCTGGCACAGGGCAAAACAATGTCCTCTACTGCCCTGTGCCTGGCACAGGGCAAAACAATGTCCTCTAGAGCAAGTTCTGCTGCCCTGTGCCTGGCACAGGGCAAAACAATGTCCTCTAGAGCAAGTCTTGCTGCCCTGTGCCTGGCACTTCAGAGCATATCTCACCCGGCAATTCATTGCCCGCCGCGCCATCTTTGGCTATCATGCAGCCAACCATGAACCTTCGTCCCGCCCAAGAAGCCATCCTCCAATACCGCCAGGGCCGCATGGCCGTCAGCGCCGTGCCCGGCAGCGGCAAAACCTTCACCCTCTCGCTGCTCGCCGCCCAGCTCATCGCCTCCGGCCGGGTCAATGCCGGCGCCGGTCAGCAAGTCCTCATCGTCACCTACCTCAACGCCAGCGTCGACAACTTCAAAAACCGCATCCGCCAGCAGTTGCAGGCCCAGGAACTGCCCATGATGGGCTTCGACGTGCGCACCCTGCACAGCCTGGGGCTGGAAATCGTCCGCAGCGCCGCCGGCGGCACCGCCGGTGGCAACGAGCTGGTCGTGCTGGACGAAACCCAGGCCAACAACTTCCTCAACCAGGCCGTGCACACCTGGATCGACGACCACCCCCACCTGTGGCACGCCTTCCTGCCCGATGACAGCGTGCAGCGCCAGGCGCGCTGGCGCGAAACCACCGAGCGCACCGCCAAAGCCTACATCCGCACCGCCAAAAATGAGCGCTACCGGCCGGAGCAAATTCAGCAGCGCCTCAGCCACCGGCCGGGTAACGACGACACCCCCCCGGCCGGGGACGAATACGCCCTCCTCTGGATGCTCAACGGCATCTACCACCGCTACCAAAACAGCCTGCTGCGCCAGGGGGCCCTGGACTACGACGACCTCATCTGGGAAGCCACCGACTTGCTGGAAACCCGGCCCGACCTGGCCCAAACCCTCCGCCAGCGCTGGCCCTACGTCCTGGAAGACGAAGCCCAAGACAGCGTCCCCCTGCAAGAACACCTGCTCAACGCCCTCACCGGCGAGCCAAACGGCAACTGGGTGCGCGTCGGCGACCCCAACCAGGCCATCACCAGCACCTTCACCGCCGCCCACCCCCGCTTCTTCAACGCCTTCTGCGACCGGCCGGGCGTCCTCACCCGCCCCCTGCCCAACTCCGGCCGCTGCGCCCCCCTCATCCTCGGCGCCGCCAACACCCTGCTGCATTGGGTCTGCGACAAACACCCCGTGCCCGAAGTGCGCCGCCACACCTTCCGCCGCCAGGACATCCTGCCCACCCCGGCCGGGGACGCCCAACCCAACCCGCCCGACAGCGAAGCCAGCATCCGCATCAAGGTCTACAAGCACCGCGAAGATGAAGAGCTGCCCGACATCGCCCGCCTGGCCGACCTCTACAGCCGCAAATTTAGCCACCACACCGTGGCCATCCTGGTGCCCACCAACGCCCTGGGCCACCGCCTGGCCGACCACCTGGACGAGCGCGACGCCGACTACGACAACCTGCTGCGCGGTGGCAGCCGCGAGCGCGAGATTGCCGCCGCCCTACACGCCCTGCTGGCCCTGCTGGCCGACCCGCTGGATACCCGCGCCCTGGTCCAGGCCCACCAATCGCTGGTAGAACTAGACCATCCGCTGGCCGGCCTTTTTGCCCCGGCCGGGGACAACAACAACCAGCCGCCCGACCTGGCCCGCCTGCACGCCGTCCTCCGCAGCACCCACCAGCCAGAAGCGCTGCTCTTCCCCTGGCAGCCCCAAGACGCCCGCCTGGCCCTCCCGGCCGGGATCATCAACGACGACGATTGGGCCAGCTTGCAGCCCTTCCTGGCCTTCCTGCGCCGCCTCTTTGCCCTGCGCCACCTGCCCATCGACGACCTGACCCTGGCCCTGGCCGACGAACTCTTCGCCCACGCCCAGCCGGCCACCCCCGCCACCCCCGAAGACCAGGCCGTCATCCACGAATCCGACCTGGCCATCGCCTACCAGATCGCCGCCGTGCTGCGCTTCTGGCGTGATGTGCAGCCGGAGTGGCGGCTGCCAGAGCTGGTGGCCCAACTGGCCGACGTAGCCACCGGCCGCCGCAGCCTGCCCCTGGCCTCGGCCAATGAACTGGGGTATGAGCCGCAGCCCGGCCGGGTTACCCTGGCCACCCAGCACGGCGCAAAGGGGCTAGAATGGGACGCCGTCTTCCTCGTCGGCATCGACGGCTTCTGGATCCCCGGCAGCCTGGACGCCCCCTTCCAGGGCGTCCTCGACTTCCTGGGCGGCGACCCCACCGCCGAAGCAGCCGCCCAACTACGCCACCTCATGGCCGGCAACGCCGAGATTTACCCCGGCCGGAGCGCCACCGAATCCGCCCACATCGAAATCATCAGCGAGCGCCTGCGCCTGCTCTACGTCGGCATCACCCGCGCCAAACGCTACCTGCACCTCAGCCGCAGCCGCGCCACCCGCCAATACCACAAAGAGCGCGAAGCCGAACCGGCCACGGTGCTGGGCGTCCTCTATGCATACGTGAAGCGCAATTCGTAATTCGTGACTCGCAGGTAACCGGGCAGGTCTGTCTCCTGAGCCTGTCGAAGGAGACCAGACCTCAACAAACACGCGCAGCGGGCGGGGAGGTTACGGCCGTTGATCCCCCAATCACAACGTTTTGTCTATCTTCTCAGGGTGGGCCTGCAGCCAGCGACGGTAAGCAACCACGATCTGTTCAACATCCTGTAAATCGTTCTTGCTCACGCTGTACAATTCTTCAGCACTGACCTCATGGTAAAAATGCACCAGCCGGTTGCGATACCCGGCCAACACACGCAATGTTTCTGCTTCTCCGCTGTTCAATACGTCACAGCGATACAGTGCTGAAGCAACCTCTTTATACTCCCCGGAAGCCACCCCAAACCCCTTTACCAGAATGTGACGGCCCAAATCAAAAATCGCCTCTAATGCCCGGCGCAAACAGGCGTCGGCCGTCCAGATATTGCGGCTGTCAGCCAGAAAAGCCTCGCGATCATCCAGCGGCAGGCTTCGGATGGTGGCCATCATGCGGACAGCCCAGTCAAGACGATCTGTAACCACACGACCCGAGATAAGCATAGGCATCATGCGGATCGTCCCTCCAGAATGGCGTTCATGCGTGCTCGCTCAAAGGGTGCCAGATCCCCGGCACGGCGCAGCAGGTATAACTCATACTCATCGCTGGCGTAAGAATCGGCGGTGTACAGCCGCTCGCCACGCATAATATTGACCGCCAGAAAGGGATCGGCCTCTTCCAAACAAACCAGATCTACTCGGGCGGCACCCAACAAAGTTTCGAGCGCCAACGCCAGTTCCACCTTCTGCCGGACGGTTAGCGATTGGGCCGGCAATGATTTCACGCCAATATCCACATCATGGCCGGCGGCCAGCGACAATGGGCGGTCGTTGGCCAGCCATTCCCAAACAGCCCGGCTCTGACTGCCAAATACATACAGCGCCGCCAGATCAAATTGGTGACATATTTCAGCAATAGCTTGTTGCGCCCTCGTCTGTGTGGTCATGCACTTATTATGGGAGGTAGTTCCCTGGCCGTCAAGCCCGCCCAATTCACCACCCCCTGGTAGGGGCGAACCTTGTGGTCGTCCTGGCTTGGGCAGGCACCAGGCCCGCCCCTACAATTCACTGCCCATCCACCACCAAATCCAGAAGAAACGACCTTCTTCAACATACTTCAGCATGTTTGCTGCCCTGGCTGCCGCGTTTCAACCGGCAGCGCTCATGATAGCTAGCCCCCAGGGGGCCCTGCCCTGAGCTTCGGCAAAGATGCTTACCACACAGGGCAGGACCCGGGTATCTTTGGTTGGACCTGGCCGCTAAACCGGCCCAACCGGGAACAGACCTGGTCTGCTCTTCCTGGGCACTAGCACCGCGTCCATAAACGCGGCGCACCTGGCCTTTGGGGAGCAATCCTGGGGCACAAGGCAGCGGAAGCCGATGTTGTTGTTGCGGTTCGACGTGCTGTTGTTGTTGCGGTTGGCACCACGCACGTTCCGCGCATTGTTGTTCCAACTGCCCCCGCGCAGCACCTGTTCGGCCTGGCCCCACGCGCCGGCAACCACCCCATCAAGGGGCGGATGCCGCTTCACGCCGTGACTGTCTTTGCTTGCGCTGCCAGCCACCGAGTAGACGGCCAATCTCATCCAGACGGCGGGCGGCGTGCTCATACTGACCCAAACTGATGCACTGCAAATCAAAACTGAGTCGCACGTACAGGCGGATCTTGTTCAGCGTCCCGTCAGCGAGCGCCAGCCGCTCTACCTGTACCGACGGGTCCATCACTGCCTCCAAAATCAGGTCGTAGAAATCCAAGGCCAGCTTGCCCAGCCTTTCGGCCAGCAGAAAACGTTGCGACTTGGGGAATTTCAAGGTTGTGGGAATGAGCCACAACAAGAAATCATAGGTCTTAACAAACAGAGGCGATTGTGGACGAGGATCATCTGGTTTCATCGCGGTGACCTCAGAGGATAATCGCTGAACAGCCGTTGGCGCAAACGCCAGGTATCGCCGTGGGCCGCATGGGCAATCCAACTGCGTACCGACTGATGCACCGCCTCCAGGGGCAGATTACCGGCCTGGAAAGCGGCGCGCTGGTGACGAAAGCGGCCCACAAAGCGGCGAATGCTGCTGCGGCGCAGGCGGCGATGGGTAGGATAGATGCGGAAACCGCAGAAGTCTACGCCTACTTTCACTGGAGAAACCAGGCGCTTCTGCGGATGGAGCAGCAGCCGCAAGCGGGTAGCCAGGAACTGTTCAATGGCGGTCCGCCAGGCCTGGAGCTGCGCCTTGTCATCGCTGAACAGCAAGAAATCGTCCATGTAACGCATATATGCCGGGCAGCGCAGGGTGTGTTTGGCAAACATATCCAGTTCATGCAGATAGACGTTGGCCCAGAACTGGCTGGTCAGGTTGCCAATGGGCAGCCCTCTGGGACGGTTAAGGGCAAACAAATCATCCCCGGCGAAACAGGTTTGGGGTGATTCGGCGGCCAGCACGCCCACGCTGCCCAGCAATATCTGGTCAATAAGCCACAGTACCTGGCGGTCGGCAATGCGCCGGGCCAACAGGCTGCGCAGAATCTCGTGGTCGATGGCCGGGAAGTATTTGACAATGTCGCCGTGGAACACGTAGCGCCAGCGGCGTATCCAGGCCTGGCACTGGTCCAGCGCTTTGTGGGTGCCTTTGCCCACCCGGCAAGCGTAGCTGGTATGAATGAAACGAGCCTCCCAAATGGGTTCAATCACCCTGCACAGAGCATGGTGGACCACCCTGTCAGGAAAGGGGGCGGCGCTAACCAGCCGGCGTTTGGGTTCGTGGATATAGAAGTTCGTATAGGGGCCGGGGCAGTACGTTTGTTCTTGCAGCTCCTCGGCCAGACGCAGCAGATTATGCTCCAGATTGAGTTCAAAGTCGGCCACCGCGGCCCGGCCACGTTTGCCTTTGCGGGCGGCACGGAAGGCGCGGTAGAGCGCATCAAAGCGACAGATATCGGGGTAGAGATGCCGGTAGCTCTTCATAAACCAGGCGTACCTTCTCACTAAATCGCTAAATCGTCATTGAACAACGAGGCCTGAGCTTGTCGAAGGCCGGCCTTCGACAAGCTCAGGCCTCGTTACCCAGAATATTGAGATGTTACAGCCAGACCGCCACAAAACGCAACGTA
>JACKCB010000006.1 GCA_020634235.1 Ardenticatenaceae bacterium
CACTGGCCTGAGGATCTCGTATGACAGTCACCCCAGCGGTCAGCCCGCACTACGTGCGCGGCATCAAGAACATCCTGGGTTACTGGCAAACCCAGACACAGCAGGTACGCGATGACGACCTGCCCGGCCTGAACCGCGTCCACGCCAACCTGCTGCGCTTTGTGCAGCATGGCCTGGTGGTCAACGAGACGCTCCCCTTTGCGGCGCAGCTCATGCTGCAACTGCTGCCCTTCATCGAACGGGGTGGACATTGGGACACCTGGCTGCCCATGTACGAGCGCGCGCTAACTGAGGGCCGGGCGCTGTCACCCCAGACTTCCCACCAGCTGTGGCTGCAACGTGGCACCCTATACCGTTTCCGCGGCGATCTGACGCAGGCCGTCCAGGCCCACCGGCGGGCCCGCACCCTGGCCAGACGGCTGGATGACCGGCTAGCCGTGGCCCAGGCCGATTTCCAACTTGCCGAGGATTACCGCATTTTGCGCCAGCTAGACCGGGCCACGGTGCGCTGCACTGTCGTCTTGCAGTCCTTGGGGGCGCATGACCAGGCCCGGCCGGTGCAAGCCAGTGTTTATAACACGCTGGGCATCATTGCCATGGAAGAAGGGCGCTACGAAGAGGCACGCGACTGGTATGTGTCGGCCGTGGCGCTGTGGCACACACTGGGCGAACCCACTCAGCAGGCGCGCTGCCTCCGGAATCTGGCCATCCTGGCCCGGCAGCAGGCGGCCTATGACCAGGCGTTGGTTCATTACCAAGAGGCGCTGGCCCTGCTGCAAGACACCAGCAACCATATCGACCGCTGCCGCGTTTATCTGTCGTTGGGCAGCTTGTATGATGCCTGGGGGATGCCGGACAAGGCAGAAGAAAATCTGCGCGCAGCTGAAGCGCTGAGCCGGCAAGGGGAGATCGACTACCAACTGCGGGGCAATATCCTGCACAATTTGGGCAATATCGCCCTGAAGGCTGGCCGGCTGGCTGAAGCGGAGGTGGCGCTGCGGCGCGCGCAAACGGTTTGGCGGCAAACGGGTGAACGGCTTTACCTGGCCAACAGCGTGGGGGTGCTGGGTGAAACGTTGGCGGCCCAGGGCCAGTTGGCGGCCGCGGATGATTGCTATCAGGAGGCGCTAACGCTGCTGCAGGCCTTTCCGGATAGCCCGCTGGCGCAGCGCTGGACGGCTTATTTCCAGGCCCAGCGCGCCGGGCTGGGCTAAAGGTTCCCCGGCCGGGGCAAGGCCACCCCACGGAGATGGGGCAGCCCCTGCCCGGCGTGCTCCTGTTGGCTCCTATTGATCGATTACCAGCGTGCAGGCATTCCCGGCCGGGATATCCACACAATCACCATCGGTGCCCTGACCGGGGCCAAACGGCCCGGCGAGCAGCAAAACCAGCGCCAATGCGGCCAGCAGATTGGCCAGCCGCGCGAATACAGTTTGATTGAGCATTCACCTTCCTCCTAAACCGTTCAGGAGGCTCCAGGCATGGCGCGCCAGGGCCAGCAGACCCTTCCCAGGAATGCTCAATGAGCCAGTTGTTCAAGTACAGGTTGATCAGAAAAACGACCTGACTCTTACTTTAATGAAAAGAAGGGGTGGTGACGTGTTGTCCGGTTGCGATTTCGTGCGCGGGCGTGCTGTTGGCGATCCCGGCCGGGATCGCCCCACTGCCAGCCTGCCCCGGCTGCCGGGTGCGATGGCCCAACAATGAACAATCCACCAGAGAAAAAGGGGAACCCACCCACCAACACCCGCCGCGAACGCCGGCAAGCCGAGCGCAAATACTTGCTGCTGGTTCTTTTTGGTCTGGTGGTTGTGGGTGGGGGGCTAATTGCCCTGGTCTTTGGCCCGCCGGCGCTGCTGACTGCGCTGCCCTGCTTGCTGGGTGGGGTGGTGCTGATAGTTTCCCCCTGGCTCTTGCTAACCGCCCTGGAAAAATGGCGCGAACGCGCGGAAGCCGCCGCCTGGGCCGCGGCCAGGGACGAGGCCAGCGCGGAGCGGGAGGCCGATCCGTAGCGTGGGTTTGTGGGGTTAGGGCTGGACGTCCTCTTCGTTTTCCCCGGTCTCCCCGGCCGGGGAGACCGGGGTGTCTTGCAAGATATCGCGCACCAGGAAGGCGCGGGTGATATCGTTGGCATCGCCCAATTGCAGCATGGCGCGGGTGTTACCGGCCAGCGAACGGGCCACCTCCAGGCGGGCTAATTCACGTTCCCAGGCCCACGCCTGCGGGTATTTGTTGATTCGCCGCTCTTTGCGGGCCAGGCGAAATTCCTCCGTTTCCGCTTCCATTTCTTCCACAAGGCGGCGCATCTCCGCTTTTTGCAGGGTTATCCGCAAGATCTCCTTCTCTCGCTCTACCTGGGCCAGGATACGCTGAAAGGAGAGGGCGTCCTCATCTTTCTGCCGGCGGATAGCCAGGGCTTGGGCTTCTTGCTGCTCCGCTTGCTGCAAAATGGCCAACTGCCGCATTTCTTGCGAGCGCATGAACTCAATCGGGGGCTGGGCAAAGGTGACCTTGATCTTCATGACCTTCACCCCATAGGTCGCCATGTCCATATTGAGCGATTCTAGAATGTGGTTGATGTTGGCATCTCTCAGGTCCATGACCTGGTGGGAGGTGATGGTGCGGGTGAAGGCGCGCAGGGTGTCCTGGCAAACGGCCTGCAAGACCTGGTCGAAATCGTTGGCGGAGATATTGAAGACGAATTGGTAAGGATCGTAAATATGGAAGGTGAAGAGGGTGTCTATGTTGGCGCGCACGTCGTCGCTGGTGGGTGCTTCTACCACCGGCACGTCGAAGGGGATTTCGCGCTGCGTTACGAGGTGGGAGACGATGATCCAGGGGGGCAAGATGTGTAAGCCTGGTTCAACGGTCCGCACGAAACGGCCGCCACGGGTTAACAGGGCTTTGGCCCCTTCAGGGATGCGCACGAGAAAGGCGCGATAGATGCCCAAGATGAGGAGAATGGGGCCGATGAGAAAGGCCAGCGTGATGAGGGATGGCTGGCGTAACAGGATGCCCAGGACAACGCCGCCCACCAAGAGGCTGAGGGCCATGATGACCAGTTCGTTACGAATGCGGAATGCCTGGGTGGGAATCAGGATGATGGGCAGTTTCCCGTTTTCGTCACGGGTGGTGAAGGCCATGGCCGCGTCTTCTAAAGGAACGCGAATCTGGGTTAGCTGCGCAAAACTGACAAACTCGTTGGACAAAGGGTCTGCGAAGTCCATGTTAAACTCCTGAGGCATTGTTTTGTTATTCTGGTTTTTGGGGGCGGCGGTCGGCTTTGGCGGCCCGGCCGTGCCGGTAGGCTAAGGGGAGTTGGGGAGAGGAAAGGCGCCGATTTGGCACGGGTGAGCGGGATGGCTTGGTCTTGGGTAGAGGTTCGCCAGGCAGCAACCCAGCCGGGCGTGGCGGTTCGCTGAAACGGCCATACACATACAAAAACAGGTCGCGTAGAACGGTGGTTACTGGCGCGGCCAAAAACACCCACAAGAAGCCCAGGCCACTTAACGCCACAATCACAATGATCAACAACGCCGGGTGCACGCCAGCCGCAACCTGCTTACGGACCCGCCGTTCAGCCGTCATCCGTAAGAGCTGCTCCACCGCCAGGTACAGCCCCAAGAGAATTAGCATCTCGGTGGTATTAAACAATGTCAACCGCGTTAACAAAATCATCAGGATAACAATAATTGGACCAACGGTGGGGACGAGTTGCATGAGACCGGCAAAAGAAGCGGCCCCAAATTTAAACGTCGTGTTCAGCAGATCCAGGCTATCCAACAAGAGCAGGCCGGCGTAGACAAATATCGTCACAAATAAGGCTAACACCAGCAACCCTTCCACAAAGGCGCGGAAAGAGCGGTCGAAAATTCGCCAGACAGCCAGGATATCGGGCATCCAGGCCGACGGCAGCAGGCGCTGCAGCGCCCTGGCCCCCGCCTGCTGATCCCTTAACACCAGCAGCAGCCACGCCGGCACAGCCAGGAAACCGAGGATAAAACCAAGCGTGTTCAAGAGGCTCAATACCCCAGAAAAAACCAATTCCACCAGTTGCGCATTGTACATCTCAAGGTTATTGCGCAAACGCGCCGAAAGCTGGGTGAGTATCTCGTTGATGGCATCGCGCAAGGGGGCCGGCAACCCGGTCAGGGAGTCATTGACTTGCCCAATAAGGAGGTCAACTTCCTCCTGGTGGGGCAAGTTTTGGTAGACAAAAAAGGCTTGCCGCCCCAAGACGGTCACCCCAGCGTACACAACCAGCCCCAGCAGGGCCAGCAGGGTTAACAGGGCGAGGGTGACCGCGAAAACACGGGGCATGAATCTGTCTAGCCAGTTGGTGAATGGCAGCAGCGCATAGGCCACAACGCTGCCGATGAGGAACGGCAGCAGCGCTGGCCAGGTTCCCCAGACCAGCCAGGCAATGCTCCCTAGAGCGCTGAGGATTAGGGCCAGACGCACCACGGAAGCGGGCGTGGTGCTTTTTAGACGCAGGCCCAGGTGGCGCCATGTCTGGCGCGCAGCCGCGGCCGATTCGGCCCACTTTTCTTGTTCGGGGTCCGTGTCGTCCAGTTCTGTCAACTTAACTTTCATAGCGGCAAATTCATCTCTTGTGGCTGTGGGGGGATGGGTGGAATGCTTCCAACTGAATTTCTGGGCTCTGGCGACAAGTAGATTTGTCAACTTTCTCCCTGGAAGCAGATGTACTCTCAAGCCGCAAAGGTTGACAAATCTCTCTGGCAGAACAAAAACTGCCAGAGTCCTGTGAATTTTATCATTACGCCGTTTAAAAGGGTAATGCAAGTTGGGCTGTGCCAGGGTTGTAGGGGGGCGGGGGGCAGGAACTGCCGCTCGTACAGCCGGTGGTAAACGCCATGCCGGGTTAGCAGGCTGTCGTGCGTCCCTTGCTCCACAATCCGGCCGTGGTCAATAACGCAGATCAGGTCTGCATTGGGGATGGTGCTCAGGCGGTGGGCGATGACAATGGCTGTGTGGCCGCTGAGAAGCCGATCTAGCGCCGCCTGAATGAGCGATTCGGTCACCGTGTCTACGCTGGCCGTGGCCTCGTCCAGGATGAAGATGCGCGGGTTGGCCAGCACGGCGCGGGCAATGCAAATGATAGCGGCCACGCTGGCCCGCGTTTTGCGGAAGGCGACCTACGCCTGGCGGGCGAAGAAGAAGGTGGCCAGGGCCATTAGCGATAGGATGCCAAAGGCGAGCAGGGCCAGCCCGGGGTTCATGGAGAACCTGACGATGATGGCGCCCACCAGCACCACTAGGTCGCCGATGATGTTGCGGTCGTGGTAGCTGAGGGAGAGGGCTTGCAGGTGGCGGAATAGCTGGCTGCGCAGGGTGGCCAGTACGCGCTGGCCCACCCAGGAGAGCAGGTGGCCCTGTCCCCAGCTGCTGAGGAAGAGGCCCAGGAAGGCCAGGGCTGTGAGGAGGGCGATGCGATTTAACCCGGCCGGGTTGGCGAAGGGTTTCAGGCGCGGGGATCGGTGTGGGACCCCGGCCGGGGCGCTTCGGCGCGGCGGGCATAGGGGTCTTTGGCCTGGCGGTCGCCAGACAGGGAGCGCGTGGTGCGTTGGGTCAACTGCTCAATGGCATCGGCCAGGTGTTCGTCGGTGATGTTGTAATCGCCGCGGGCCTGGCGGATGAGGTGGGCTTCTAGCAGCACTTCCGCCTCGCTGACCCCGGCCGGGGGTTGAAACTTGTAGCAGGCCAGTTCCACCAGCAGCCCCAATGGGTCACGAAAATAGATGGAGTCCATAAAGCCGCGGTCCACCTCGCCCGAATTGGGGATGCCCCGCTCGGCCAGCCGCTTCACGGCCTGCGAATAAGTGGCCCGCGACACGTTGAAGGCGATGTGCTGCAAGCTGCCAATGGCCTCCGGCGGTGGGGCGGGGTCGGGGCGGCGGCTTTCGTGGGTGAAGACGGTGATCAGGCGGCCGTCGCCGGGGTCGAAGTAAAGGTGATTTTCCTCGGGCACATCCAGATTGGGCTGCTCAAAAATCATGGGCATGCCCAACACGCCCTCCCAAAAATCAATCGAAGTCTGGCGGTCTGCGCCGATAAAGGTGATGTGATGGACGCCCTGGGTCTGTAATTTGCGCATGAGTTCCTCCGCGGGTTGCTGGCCGCCGCCGGGTTGTTTACGGTGGCCGGTTACTGGTTGTGGTTCAGCAGGCCGGCGACGAGTGCCTGGGCCTGGTCAATTTCGGCCTGGATGATGGTGTGACCCATCTGGGGGTAGATTTGCTGGTTGACCTGTGCGCCGAGCCGGGTGAGGACGTCGGCGGTCTCTTGTACGCGGCTGAGCGGGATGTGGGAATCGTTGTCGCTGCAACCGATAAAGACGGGGGTGCCGGCCAGGCTGCCGGGGTAATTGCGCGGGGTCCCGGCCGGGCCGATAACCCCACCGCTGAAGAGCAGCAGCCCGCCATAGCGGCGTGGCTGCCGGGCCGCAAATTCGGCGGCCAGGCAGGCCCCCTGCGAAAAGCCACCCAGGATAATGCGCCCGGCCGGGATGCCGGCCGCCTCTACCTGGGTCACTAACTCGCCCACCGCCTGCAAGGCGGAGGAAAGCCACGGCTCATTTTGGGCCAGTGGTGACAAGAAGCTGTAGGGATACCAACTGTGGCCGGCGGCCTGCGGGGCCAGGACGGCCAATCCGGGGTGGGCGAAGTAGGGGGCCAGCTCCAAGATGCTGGCCGCCGTCGCGCCGCGCCCATGCAGCAGGATCATGGCCGCCTGGGCGTCGTTGAGCGGGCTTCCGGCCGGGGTCACCGGCCCACCCTGGTGCAATGTCTGTCGTGCTGTGCTGTTCATCCTGTTGTCCTATTGGCCGGGGATGCGCTGCGCGCTGTGTCACGCGCCGGGCAGCCCCAGAAACTTTGCGAATTATGGGGTATGCATGACGTCCCTGGCCAACGGCGGCAGCGCCGCCTCAATCTCGGCCCGCTGTGGTTCCAGCCAGGGGGGCAGCTTCAGGCTGCGGCCCAGGTCGGCAATTGGCTCGTCGTAGTAAAAGCCGGGGGCATCGGTGGCCACCTCGAAGAGGACGCCGCCGGGGGCGCGGAAGTAAATGGAATGGAAGTACTGCCGGTCCTGCACCGGGGTCACGTTGTGGCCGGCCTGGCGCAGTTGGCGCTGGTAAGCCAGTTGTTCGCTGTCGTCGACGGTGCGGAAGGCGATGTGATGGATGGAGCCGACGCCAAAGCGCCCGGCCGGGGCGCCCGGCCGGTGCAGCAAATCGACATACAGCCCCACGTCGTTGGAAGCGGCCTGGTAACGGCTGCGCGCCCCTTCCTGGCCCACCCGTTGGTAGCCCAGTTGGTCGGTGAGCAGCCGGGCCGTGCCTTCGACCTCGGCCAGCCACAGCGTGACGCCGTGGAAGCCCAGCAGTGCCTGCCCGGCCGGGACTGGCCCGCCGGCCCAGTGGCGAATGGTGGCCGGGCCAGCGGCGGTGATCAGCTCTAGCCGCATGCCGTCCGGGTCCTGGAAGGGGAGGACTGTCTGGCCAAAGCGGGTGGCCGGCTCGCCCACGGTGACGCCGTGGGTGGCCAGGCGCTGCTGCCAGTAGGTTTCGCTCCCGGCCGGGATGGTGTAAGCCACCGCGCTCGTCTCGCCGTTGCCCAGCACGCCGCGGCGCATGTGCCGCCAGGGGAAGAAGGTCATGATGGTCCCCGGCGTGCCGATTTCATCACCGTAGTAGAGGTGGTAGGTGCCGGGGTCGTCAAAATTGACGGTGGTCTTCACCAGCCGCTGCCCCAGCACGGTCTCGTAAAAGGCCAGGTTGCGCTGCGGGTCGCCGGCGACGGCGGTGATGTGGTGTAAGCCCTGGATAGGTTGCATGATGTTTCCTCTTGAAGCTGGCTGAGAAGGGAGGCTGCTTTGTGACTCCCCTCACGTTTCTTGTTGGGCCAGGCCAAGGCGACGGCAAAGGTCGCCTAGTTGGGCCTGTTCTTCTGGGGTGAGCGGGGCGAAGGCGGCCACGACGCCGGCCACGTGGCCGGGCATGAGGTCGGCGATGAGATCGCGCCCGGCCGGGGTCAGTTGAATATCGATACAGCGCCGGTCGTCGGCCCGCCGCTGCCGCTGCACCAGCCCGCGCTTCACCAGGTTGTCGATGACCAGGGTCAGGTTGCCGCTGCTCTTCAGAATCTTCTCGGCCAGTTGGCCGGGCTGCAGCGGCCCCAGGTGGTAAAGCGCCTCCAGCACGCCAAACTGGCTGATGGTCAGGTGGGCTGCCTTCAGATGGTCGTTGATGCGCTGGCCCACCGCTTCTGCGGCCCGCGATAGTTTGATGTAGCTGTTCAGCGCGCTTTGTTCGGCCGGCGTGCCTTGATAATGTGTGCCCATAGTCCTTTCGATATTAAATAGTTTGATGTCGAAATAATAGCGCAAAAAAACGCATTGTCAAGCGATCTTTGCCGGAAGGGTGCTGTCTGCGTGGCGGCTCCTTGCTCATGTGCCAGGCCGCGGCACCCTATCACCCCCGCACCCCATCACCCCTCCTCCCCGGCCGGGGCCAGAAACTGCCGCTCGTACAGCCGGTGATAGACGCCGCGCGTGGCCAGCAGACTGTCGTGCGTGCCCTGCTCCACAATCCGGCCGTGGTCAATGACGCAGATCAGGTCGGCTTTGCGGATGGTGCTCAGGCGGTGGGCAATGACAATGGCCGTGCGACCGCTGAGCAGCCGGTCCAGCGCCTCCTGAATGAGCGATTCGGTCACTGTGTCCACGCTGGCCGTGGCCTCGTCCAGGATGAGGATGCGCGGGTTGGCCAGCACGGCGCGGGCAATGCAAATGAGCTGCCGCTGCCCCAACGACAGGTTCACGCCCCCTTCCTGAATTTCGGTGGCGTACCCGGCCGGGAGCCCCAAAATGAACGCGTGGGCATTGGCCAACTGCGCCGCCACCTGCACTTCGTCGTCGCTGGCCGCCGGCCGGCCAAAGCGGATGTTGTCGGCCACCGTGCCGGAGAAGAGGAATGGGTCCTGGGGCACCAGCCCAATTTGCTGCCGCAGCGACTGCTGCGTCACGTCACGCACGTCCACCCCGTCCAGCAAAATCGCGCCGTCGCTCACCTCGTAAAAGCGGGCCACCAGGTTGGCCATGGAGGTTTTGCCGGCCCCGGTTGGCCCCACCAGGGCCACTGTCTGCCCTGGGGCGATGGCCAGGTTGATGTTGTGCAGCACCGGCACGCCCGGCCGGTAGGCAAAGGAGACCTGCTGGAAGGTTACCCGGCCGGTGAGTTGGGGCAAGGGGGTGGCTCCCGGCCGGTCTTGCACCGCCGGCGGCGTATCCAGCAGCGCCAGCACCCGTTCACCGCCGGCCAGGGCCGCTTGCAGCGTGGTGTATAACTGGCTCAACTCCTGAATCGGTTGAAAGAAGCGGGTAACGTAGGCCAGAAAGGCCACCACCACCCCCAGCGTCAGCGTTTCTGCGGCCACCATGCGGCCGCCAAACCAGAGCACAATGGCCGTGGCCAGAATCCCCAAGAACTCTACCGCCGGCAAGAAGACGAATGAGAGCGACATAGCCCCCACCAGCGCGTCCCGGTTTTGCCCGTTGACCTGGTCAAAGCGCGCCTGCGCCGCCGTTTCCTGGGCAAAGGCCTGGATCACGCGCATCCCGGCGATGTTTTCGGCCAGTTCGCCAATGACGGCGGCCACGCTGGCCCGCGTTTCGCGGAAGGCAACCTGTGCCTGGCGGGCGAAGAGGAAGGTGGCCAGGGCCATGAGCGGCAGCACGCCAAAGGAGAGCAGGGCCAGCCGCGGGCTCATGGAGAGCATGACGATGATGATGCCCACCAGCACCAGCAGGTCGCCGATGAGCTGGATTAGCCCCTGTGACAGCAGTTCGTTGATAACGGAGACGTCGCTGATGACGCGCGAGATGGTGACGCCGATGATGTTGCGGTCGTGGTAGCTGAGGGAGAGGGCTTGCAGGTGGCGGAATAGCTGGCTGCGCAGGGTGGCCAGCACGCGCTGCCCCACCCAGGAGAGCAGGTAGCGCTGTCCCCAGGTGCTGAGGAAGATGCCCAGAAAGGCCAGGGCGGTGAGGAGGGCGATGCGGTTTAACCCGGCCGGGTCGCCCTGGGCAATGGGTTGGTCGATGGCCACCTTCACCAGGTAGGGTGTGACCAGGGTCAGGCCGGTGGCGGCCAGCATGCACACAAAGGCCAGGCTCATGCGCAGCCAGTGGGGGCGCAAATAGGCCAGCAGCCGGCCAATCACCCGCCAATCGCTGGGCCGGTCGGCCTCCTGGCCAAAGCTGTGTAGTGCGCCGCGGGGCCCCATGTTGGGGCCGGTGGGAGTGATTGAAAAACCCATGATCTTCCTTGCGCCGGGCGTGGTGCGCGCGCCCGGCCGGCATATTGGCTATGTTTCCTGCCCTGACCCAACGAATTCTGCGCCATTCTCCGGCCGCAATTGCTGCTCGTAGATCCGGGCATACAGCGGCGAGCGGCGCAGCAGGGTGGCGTGTGTGCCCGCGGTGGCGATGCGCCCATCCTCCAGCACCAGGATCAGGTCGGCCATGCGCACGGTGCTCAGGCGCTGGGCGATGATGAAGGAGGTGCGCCCCTGCATCAGCCGGTGCAGCGCCTGCTGGATCAGTCCCTCGGTTTCGGTATCGACGCTGGAGGTGGCGTCGTCCAGGATGAGGATGCGCGGGTCTTTGAGCAGGGTGCGGGCAATGGCCACGCGCTGCTTTTGGCCGCCGGATAGGGTGGCGCCGCGCTCGCCCACGGGGGTGTCGTACCCTTTGGGCATGGCCAGGATGAAGTCGTGGGCCTGGGCGGCGCGGGCGACGGCTTCGATGGCGGCCTGGTCGGCCCCCGGCCGGCCAAAGGCGATGTTTTCGCCGATGGTGGCGGCGAAGAGGGTGGTCTCTTGCAGGACGATGCCGATTTGGGCTCGCAGGGAGGCCAGGGTGACGTGGCGGATGTCGTGGCCGTCCAGGCAGATGCGCCCCTGGCTGGGGTCGTAGAAGCGGGGGATGAGGTTGGTGATGGTGGATTTGCCGGAGCCGGTGGCCCCCAGCAGGGCGATGATTTGCCCCGGCCGGGCTTCGAAGCTGATGTCGTGCAGCACCCGGTGGGGTTTGGTGTAGGCAAAGTGAACGTGCTCGAAGGTGACCCGGCCGGTGATGGGCGGCAGCGGGTAGGCATCTGGCGCGTCTTGCACCGGGGATTCGGCGTCTAGCACCTCGAAGATGCGTTCGCCGGAGGCGCTGGCCATGGCGATGGCCGGGATGATCATGCCCAGGCGGCGCACGGGCTGGATGAGCTGCCCCATGTAGGTGGAGAAGGCGACCAATTCACCCAGGGTGAGCTGGCTGTGGATGACCAGCGTGCCGCCATACCAGATGATGAACACCGTGCCGATATTGGCGATGAAATCGAGCAGGGGCATGTTGTAGGCCTGCAAGCGGGCGGAGAGGGCGGCCAGGTTAAACCAGGCGTCGTTGTCGTCGTCGAAGCGGGCGATTTCGGCCGTTTCCTGGGCAAAGGCTTTGACAATGCGTGCCCCGCGCAAGTTTTGCTCCAGACGGGTGGTGAGGACGGCCAACTGCTGCTGGATGGCCAGCGAGAGGGGGCGAAACTGGCGGCCGAAGCGCAATGCCTGGTAGGCCAACAGGGGCATGGTGGCCAGGGTTAGCAAGGCCAGGCGGGGGTTCATGAGCAGCAGGAAGAGGGCGGTGCCCAGCAGCAGGGAGACGCCTTCGGCCAGGCGCAGGGTGGCCCGGCCGGTGAGGAAACGGATACGTTCGGTATCCTGCATGGTGCGGGAGAGGAGCTGGCCGGTTTCGGTGCGGTCGTGGTAGGCAAAGCTGAGGCCGGTGAGCTTGCGGTGCAGGGCGTTGCGCAGATCGTAGGCCACCCCTTGCGAGGCTACTTCGGTCCAGCGGTTTTCCCAGAAGCTGAGGAAACCTTTGACCAGGGTTAGCCCCAGCAGGGCCAGGATGGACCAGCCCAGCAGGCGGCTGTCGTTTTGCTCGATGCCGTTGTCTACGATCCAGCGGATGAATTGGGGGATGGCCAGGGCCAGGCCGATGGTGCCCAGCATGGTGAGGTAGGCCCCGGCGGTCAGCCGCCAGTAGGGGCGCAGGTAGCTGTAGCAGCGCCGCAGGATGTGGCTGGAGGGGGGATCGATGTGGGTGGGGTTCTTCACTTGCCCGGCCATACTGAGGGGATTGTACCCGCCGGGCAGCTAGTAAGCGAGTTAGCCGGCCAGCAAGTCAGTAAGCCAGCGAGAGGCTGGCAACTGGCTTGCTGACCGGCTTGTAGGCTGACTACTGTTCTGCCCAGACGGGCTGCCCGGCCGGGGTGCGGAGGGTGATGCTCTGGCCGGTGGTCAGGTTGGTGAGCCAGTTTACTTCCAGGTGGTCGGTGGATTCAAATCCTTCCAGCTCGATCTGGTCGCCGGGGTTGAGGGGGATGCCGCTGGCGGACCAGAACCAGGGGGGACCCAGCATGGCGTCGTGCTGCATGCCGTCGGCGGTTTGGAAGGTGAGCATGTTGTTGTTGACGGCCACCACGCTGCCCTGGAAGGCCAGGGTGGCGGTGGTGGAGTTGGCCCCGGCCGGGCTTTGCGGCGTGGGGTCGGTGGTGGTGTTGTCTTGCCGCCAGGGCGGGCCGCCGCCGCGACCGTTGCCGCTGCCTTGTCCCTGTCCCTGGCCCTGGCCTTGCCCGGTGCTGGGGGCGACGGGGTTGTTGGGGTCGGGGGTGGCGCGCAGCCAGGGTGGGCCGCCGCCTTGGGCCGTGCCGCGCGGATTGGCCACTGAGGGGGCGGTGGGTTCCCAGGCGCGCAGGTAAGCGACCAGGGCGTCGATTTCGGGGGTGGTTAGCCGGTCGCCAAAGGCGGGCATGATGCTGTTGGGGCGTGTGCCGCCGTTGATGATGGTGCTGCGCAGTTGGTCGTCGCTGCGGGTGGTCAGGATTTGCTGGCTGTTGAGGACGGGGCCGGTGCCGCCGCTGCCTTCTTCGCCGTGGCAGGCGGCGCAGGTGGTGGCGAAGAGGCGTTCGCCGACTTCGGCCACTTCGAGCGGGTTGTTGAGGTCGACGATGACGGGGGCTGGGGTGGGTAGGGCCACGCCGCTGGCGGTGAGTTGGTCCCAGTTTTGCAGGAAGGCGACCACGGCGTCGATGTCGTCTGGGGTGAGGACGTTGTGCCAGCCGACCATGAGGGTGCCGGGCACGCCTTCGCTGATGATGCGGGCCAGTTCCAGGGCTTCTTTGGCGCGCACGTCGGCGGTGTTGAGGGGGACGGCCAGGCTGCTGCCTTCGCCGTTGACGCCGTGGCAGACGGTGCAGTTGTCGGCGTAGAGTTGGATGCCGGTGGCCCAGGTGCTCCCGGCCGGGGCCAGGTCGGCCACGGCGGCCAGCAGGGCTTCGGGCACGTCGGGGGCGGGCAGGGTGACCGGGGACATGCCCTGGGCTTCGGTTAGCAGTTGTACCTCTCCCCAATCGGCGTAGCGGAGGAGGGCGACCAGTGCTTCGATCTGGTAGTCGTTGAGCGGGCCACCTTCTTCCTGGTGCCAGCCGGTCATGCTGGTGCCGTAGCGGCCGCGGGCGATGGTTTTGTAGAGGAAGTCGTAGTCGGCGGTGTGGATGGCGTCGCTGTTGAGGGGTGGGGTGGCGCCGATCCCTTCCCCGGCCGGGCCGTGGCAGAGGGCGCAGTTTTCGGCATAAATGAGGGCGGCTTCATCGACAAACTGCTGGCGTAGATCGGCCTGCGACTGCTCCAGGCGGGCCGGTTCTTGCCAGAGATAAATGGGAATGGCCAGGACGATGATGAAGAGGCCGGCGAAGGTGACGAGGGTGGATTTGAAGGGGGGCATGGGAGTCTCCGGGTGTGGGTGGTGCAAATTACGTTTCGTAGGCCAGTTGGTCGGGGGTGAAGTTGTCGCGGGTGTCCGGCCGGGTGGTGTTGACCCGCACCTGGCCGGCTTCGATGGTGACGGGGAAGGTGTCTAGGGCGCGTGGGGCGGGTGGGTTGGTGACGTTGCCATGCAGGTCGAAGGTGGAGGCGTGGCAGGGGCAGAAGAAGCGGTTTTCGGCAGGCTGCCAGCTTACGCTGCAGCCCAGGTGGGTGCAGCGGCGGTAGACGGCGAGGAAGCCGCCATCGGGGGCGCGCACCAGGAAGAAGCGGCCGTCGGGGAATTCGGTGACGGACCCGGCCGGGAAGCTGTCGCTGGCGCCGGCGGTGACGACGCCGCCAAATTCGCCGGCGGCGGCCCGGGGCTGCAGGAAGAGCAGGCTGGCGCCGCCTGTTTCCAGGATGGCCAGTGCGCCCAGGGCGCCCAGCCCTAGCTTGAGGAAGTTGCGCCGGCTGAGTTGGTTGGCCCCGGCCGGGGGGGGTGTGGTGGCGGGTGGTTTCTTCATGAGGGAGTTCCTTTGGGCTGCGTGCTGTGCTAGAAGGGCCAGATGAGAGTCATGCCGGGGCCGCGGAAGTAGACGCCGATGATGGTGAGCAGGATGAGGCTGGTCATGAGGAAGGTGAACAGCCCAACCAGGGCTTCGCCGTGGTTGGCGCCGCCGACCCAGCGCAGGGTGAGGTAGATGGCGGCCAGGCCGGCCAGGGTCAACAGCAGGGGGATGAGGCCGTTGCTGATGAAGACGGGCCAGGTGGGCAGCAGGGCGGGCAGGTCCAGCCACAACTCGTCGGCGATGACCAGCATGGGTACCAGCAGCAGACTCATGACCAGCCCGGCGATGGCCGCGCCCCGGCCGGGGCGGGAACGGAAATAGATGCCAATATCCTCGCCAAATGTCTCCCAGCGGGGCAGCAGCACCAGCCCGGCCAGTACCAGCCCCACCAGCAGCATGGTTGCCAGTGGGTGCATGTGCAGCAGCAGCTCTTGCAAGCCCATGAAATACCAGGCCGCTTTGGCCGGGTTCGGCGGGTGGGTGGGATCGGCCAGCGCTTCCAGGGGGGCGGGCACCAGCATGGCCCAGACCAGCAGCCCGGCGATCAGCGCCAGGGCCGCGGCCAGCTCCAGCCGCACCAGGTGGGGGATGGTGGTTACGCGCTCAACCCGCGTGCGGGCGTCGGTTTGGGGCTGGGAGATGCCGCCATCTTTGCGCACCTTCCAGAAGTGGTAAGACATCAGGGCCACCAGCAGTACCGGCAGTACGGCTACGTGAATGGCATAGAAGTTGCGCAGCGCCCCCTGGCCCACTTCTGGCCCGGCCAGCAGGAATTTGCTGACGGTCTCGCCCATCAGGGGGATGTAGCTGAGCAGGCTGGTGCCCACGGTGATGGCCCAATAGGCCAGTTGGTCCCAGGGCAGCAGGTAGCCGGTGAAGTTGAAGGCCAGCACCACCAGCAGCAGGACAATGCCGATGATCCAGTTGGTGGCGCGGCCCAGCTTGAAGCCGCCGGTGTAGAAGACGCGCAACAAGTGCAGGAAGAGGGTGACTACCAGTAAATTGGCCGACCAGTGGTGGATGGCGCGCACCAGCGAACCGAGGGGTACCTGCGTTTCCAGGTAGAGGATGCTGCTGTAGGCGCGCTCTACGCTGGCGTCGTAGCGGAACATGAGCAGGATGCCGGTGGCGACGAGTAGGGTGGCCAGCATGGCCGACAGCCCGCCCAGACCCCAGGTGTAGCTGAAGCGCAGGGCCGGAGCGGGCACTTTGGTGGGGTGCAGGTGCAGAATGAGGTTGTTGGCCACTGCGCGCATCCGGCTGCGGTCGTCGGCCGGGTTGCTGGTGGTGTAGAGCAGGCGATTTTTCCAGGATTTTTCGTTTATTTCGGACATATCGTCTCACCTTTGCCAATAGGTCGGGCGGCGCAAGGCTGGCGCGGACCAGCCAAAACAGTGCCCTCCAGTATCGCCGTGAGGCGTGAAGATGTGTGGAAGATGGTATGAAGATTCTGTGAAGCAGTATGTTGGCTGGCTCTGGACGTTTTTCGGACGCCTGCTGTGTATGCTTGAGGCTGCTGTTGTTGAAAATGTGTGCCTGCGGTTTTTTGTGTGTGTTCTGTACTGCTTTTGTGTGAAGGCGTGGTGGTTTGCGGGTGAAGGTGGTTTTGCTGGCCGCCGGCCGCTGTTGAGGATGATGCCCTATGACTGAATCGTTTCGTTGTCCTTCCTGTAATGCCCCTCTGCGCTATGAGGCTGGGGATGGGGCGGTGATTACGTGCGAGTTTTGTAATAATTCGATCTTGGTGCCGGAGAATATGCGTGGTGCCGCACCCCGGCCGGGGGAGGCTAACACTGACCAGATCGCCCAACTGGAGAAGATCATCGATCTCATCCATGAAAACCGGCAAATTGAGGCGATTAAGCTCTACCGCAGCACCTTCAATGTGGGCCTGGCCGAGGCCAAGCAGGCGGTGGACCAGCTAACCCTGGGGCAGGCGATTGTGCTGGGGATGGGGGCCAATCCCACCGTGGTTTACAGCGGCGGCGGCCGGCGGGTTGGCTGCCTGGTCACCGTGATTATGCTCATTATCCTGGCGTCGATCTTTGTGCCGCTGCTGGCGGGGGGTGGGCTGACGGTGTTCACGGTGGGCCAGGTGACGACCCAGATTCAGGAATTGGTGAGCGAGGAGGGGGGGATTGAGCTGCCCGGGGCACTGGCTACGGTGCTGCCGCTGGCTACGGCCACGCCCCAGCCCACGGCTACGCCGGCCTATGCTGAGCTGGTGCAGCAGTTTGGCGGGGAGGGGATTGGCCCGGGCAAGTTGAATGATACGCGCGCTATTGCTGTGGCCGGCACGGGGAACCTGTACCTGGGTGATTATCAGGGCGGGCGGATACAGGTGTTGGACCCGGCCGGGGACTTTGTAAGCCAATGGTCGGCCAACCCGGAACTGCCGCTGCGCAGCCTGGCGGTGGACCGCCGCGGCGTGGCCTACCTGGTGCAGCAGAGCAAAATCTTCCGTTACGAGGCGGCCAGCGGCAGCCCACTGGGCGAAATGCCCACTGCTGGCCATCTTATTGACCAGGTGGTGGTGAATGCCAGCGGCCAGGTGCTGGCCATGGGCGACTTCATCGACGATACCATTGTGCGTTTTAACCCCGATGGCCAGGTTGACCAGGTCTTTGAGAAGGTGGTTTCCAGCCACCTGGGGGTTAACGAGCCGCTGATTGAGGCCCACCTGGCTGTGGATGGGGCCGGGGCTATGTACGTGCTGGCGCGCTATGCCGGGACGGAGGTGGCGGTCTTCATGTTCAGTCCGGATGGCAGCTATATCAATCGCTTTGGCAGCTATGGTGACGCGCCGGACCAGTTCAGCCTGAGTGCCAGCGCGATTGCCGTGGACAGCCAGGGGCGGATTTATGTGGGCGACAGCCAGCGTATCCTCGTCTTTTCCTCTGCTGGCCGCTACCTGGGCGATATTGAAGTCAGCGGTGTTATCTTTGGCCTGGCCATAACCGACCAGGATGATATCTATGCCACGAACCGCAGTGAGGTGTATCTGTTCCGGCCGGTGGGGCAGTAGGGTGGCCCCGGCCGGGGCTGTTTACGGCGCGTGATCTGGCCTGATCTGGTGGTAGAATAGAGGGATGGATAACTTGCGCTACGAACAGAACTTGCCGCCCAACATCTCGTTGCGCCCGTTTACGCTGGCAGATGAGGCGTTTTTGTATGAGCTGTATGCCAGCACTCGCCAGGAGGAGATGGCCCACACGGGCTGGGACGAGGCGCAGCAGGAAGCGTTCCTGAAGATGCAGTTCTACGCCCAGCATTCATATTACATGGCGACGTTCGCCGATGCGGCGTTTGACATTGTGCTGCAAGGCGAGACGCCTATTGGCCGGCTGTATGTGCACCGCCGGCCGGATGAGCTGCGGATTGTGGATGTGGCCTTGCTGCCGGCCTATCGCGGCCGGGGGATTGGCGGCGGCCTGCTGCAAGCGATCCTGGCCGAGGCGGCAGCCGCCGGTTTGGCGGTGCGCCTGCACGTGGAGACGTTTAACCCGGCCAGGCACCTCTACCAGCGGTTGGGCTTTCAGGAGGTTGGCGGCACGGACGTGCACCGGCTGTTGGAGTGGCGCGCGGCGTGAGGGGGTGTTGGCTAGTTGATGACTGCTTCGTAGTAGCGGCCCTGTTCGTCCAGGCCAATGGGAACGAGAAAGAGGCCGTCGATGGTGCCCAGGATGGGGTGTTTGAGGAGGGCGGGATGCTGCCAGAGGGCGGGTTCCAGGGGACCGCGAAAGACGAGAGCGAAGGGATTGGGGCGTAGGGTGATGCCGGAGACGCCGGTGAGGATGCTCCCGGCCGGGGGCGGCTTTAATGCCGAGACCTCGGTTAGTTCTAGTGGCAGCCAGGTGGTTTCATCCAGATATAGTTGGAAGGTTTCTCCCACCCGGCCGGTAAAATTCTCGTGCTGTAATTGATTGGGCATCTTCCGTTTGTCCTTGCCACAACCGGCGCGCGAGCAGGGCCATCCGGCTGCGGTTGTTATGGAGTGTGGCCAACGCGCGGCCACCATTATAACAAGAGATGTTGTTTTGCGGGCGTAACGGGCGTTATCAGCTGGTGGCGAATGGCTGTTTTTGTTGGTTGCCCCGGCCGGGGGTTACAATCTGTCACGGTGGTGTCACGGAGGTGTGCTAGCGTTCCGTTAAGTTGCAGGTTTTTCTGCTGCGGCCTCTCACAACAGATTGCCTGGCCGCTTGTTGTCGTTTGGCACTGTGCTGGTGCCGTCACTTTGCAGTTGATTCAAGGAGAATGTTTAAACATGGCTGAACCTTTCATTGCTCAAATTACGATGTTTGGCGGCAATTTTGCGCCGCGTGGCTGGGCCTTTTGTGACGGCCAGCTCATGTCTATTTCCAGTAATACGGCTCTGTTTTCACTGCTGGGCACCACTTACGGCGGGGATGGTCGCACGACCTTTGCCCTGCCCGATCTGCGTGGCCGGGTGCCCATGCACCCCGGCAGTGGGCCGGGGCTAACCCCGCGCCAGTTGGGGCAAAAGGGGGGCACGGAGACGAACACGCTGACGGTGGCCCAGATGCCCAGCCACAACCACCAGGCCGCGGGCACAGCCCAGGCGCAGAGCGGTGGGGGGAATTCATCTTCCCCGGCCGGGAACACCTGGGCCGATGCGCAGACCGCCGGCGAGATGCCCTACAGCAGTGCCGGGGCCAATGCGGCTATGGCGGCTAACAATGTACAGGTCACCGTGAGCAACAGCGGCGGCAGCCAGCCGGTGAACAACATGCAGCCCTTCGCCACGGTTAATTTCATCATCGCTTTGCAGGGGATTTACCCCTCGCGTGACTGATTTATAGGCTGAAGACCTGGCAGGCCATGCCGGCCTGCCAGGTCTACGTGTATCTCAAAGGAGCTGACCCCAATGCTGTACTCACATCTAATTCGTTTTGCCCGCGTGGCCTTGCCGCTTGTTCTGTTTTGTTTGCTGGCCGCTTCCCGGCCGGGGCACATTGCCGAAGCGGCCGGGAACATTGCCGTGAATACCACTACCGATGAGTTTGGCACCGGTGCCAACTGCGCCCTGCGCGAAGCGGTGCAGTCGGCCATTACCGACAGCAACTTTGGGGGCTGCACGCGCAGTGGCACGCCACCTTACACGATCAACATCCCGGCCGGGACCTACAACCTGACCCTCACCGGCAGCAACGAAGAGGGCAACGCCACCGGCGACATTGACCTCACCGTGAGCATGACCCTGATTGGCGCGGGGCAGGGCGTTACGATCATCGACGGCCAGGCTGCCGACCGTATCTTCGACGTGAACGGCGACAGCTCGGCCGGTGACACTGTTACCCTGCAAGACATGACGGTGCGCAACGGCAGCACTACCGATTTTGGGGGCGGGATAGATGTGAACAACATCGGCGGCTCCAACGTCACCTTCACCAGAATGACCGTTACCAGTAACACTACCACCGGTTTTGGCGGCGGTATTCGCTGTGGTGTCTCGACCACCTGCACGGTGAACGACAACACCATCACCAACAACAGCGCTGGCACCGATGGCACGGGCAGCGGGGGTGGTTTGAATTGCACCAGTTGTGCATTTTCCATGAACAACACAACGGTGACTAACAACAGCGTAGGCGACACCAGCGGCAGCGGTGCTGATGCAGGCGGGGGATTGGCTCTTGCTGGGACCAATACGCAAATAGTCACCAACAGCACCTTCAGCAACAACAGATCCGACAGCGATGGCGGCGGCATTGATTCTGCCGGCACTGGGACTGTTAGTATCAGCAACACGACCATTTCCGGTAACCAGGCCAAAGTCAACGGCGGCGGGCTCAATTTTGACAACACCGGGAGCCTGACGCTGAGCTTTGTGACCATCACTAATAACACGGCCGACAGCGACACTGGCGGCACCTCTGGCGATGGCGGTGGCCTCTACCGGGGCGGTAGTGTGGCGCTGACGCTGCGCAACAGCATCGTGCAGGGTAACAGTGACCTGAGCGGCGCGGCCACGGCCGATTGCAGCGGGACGATTACCAGCGGCAATTACAATGTCATTGGTTCGGGGACCGGCTGCCCCACCGATACGAACACCACCACAGCCAGCGCCCTCCTGGGTGGCCTGGCCGACAATGGTGGTCCGACGCTCACCCACTTCCCGGCCGGGGGCAGTTCAGCCATTGAGCGCGTGCCCGTGGGGGCCACCGGCTGCACCGGCGGCGGCGGCACCCTGGACCAGCGCGGCGCTTACCGGGCCAACGGCGCCGGCGCCGGCAACAGCGCCTGCGATTCCGGGGCGGTGGAGGGAGACTCCTCCTCCGGGCCAACGGCCATCACCCTCAGCCGCACCACCCTGAGCGGCGGCGCACAGCCGCTGCCCACCATCCTGCTGCTGGGGCTGCTGGTCCTGGCGGTCATCACCTGGCGCATGCCACGCCGCCCCACAACCGGGGAGAAACGGTAACCAGAGCGAGGCATGGATGATGGAGCCAGGCGCGAGCATTGGCTCCATCCGGAGCGTCAACTCAGTTGGCGCTTGAACGCCGGGCCGTCACGGTCGTGCTGGAATTTTGCACGACCATGGCGGCCTTTCGCTTTGGCAACCCTCCTGTTTTCGACTAAAATGCTTGCTGGTGATTGTCGTGCCGTTACCGTCCACCGGCCTCATTCATGGTGATTTCAGCGGGGGCTTCCCGGCCGGGAGCCGGCAGCGGCACAACCGAGAACATCGTTAACAGCATAGATTGGGGCCACAATCCACCGGGGTTGTGGCCCCGTTGTTTTCATGAAGTCACGCCATAGTCTCTGGCTGTGGCCGGTGCCTGTGCCGAGCCACACATCAGTATGCACGAGAAGAAAGGGGATAGTCCAATGTCAAAACAGCGTATTCTGGTGGTGGGTTCAGGGGGCCGCGAACATGCAATGGTTTGGTCGCTGGGGCGTTCGCCGCAGGTGGATGAGGTTTTTGTGGCCCCTGGCAATGCGGGTACGGCGCAGTTGGCCACCAATGTGCCGGTGGCTGCGGATGATCTGCCAGGACTGCTGGCGCTGGCCCGCGAGAAGGGGGTCAGCCTGACGCTGGTGGGGCCGGAAGCGCCGCTGGCGGCGGGGGTGGTGGACCTGTTTCAGGCGCATGGGTTGGCGGTGTTTGGCCCCGGCCGGGACGCAGCCCAACTGGAATCTTCCAAAGCCTTTGCCAAGGCCTTTATGCACCGCCACGGCATCCCCACCGCCGCGGCGACGGTCTTTACCGCTTACCCGGCGGCGCGCCGTTACCTGGAGAGCCTTTCCCCGGCGGCGGGCGTGGTGGTGAAGGCCAGCGGCCTGGCGGCCGGCAAGGGGGTGATCATGTGCGATAACCCGGCCGACGCCGAAGCAGCGCTGCACGAGATCATGGTGGAGAAGGCGTTTGGCCCGGCCGGGGAGCAAGTGCTCATTGAGGATCGGCTAAGCGGCCCGGAAGTGTCGCTGCTGGCCTTTAGCGATGGCCGCACAGTGGCCCCCATGCTGCCGGCCCGCGACCACAAGCGGGCGTATGATTATGACGCCGGCCCCAACACCGGTGGCATGGGTGCTTTTGCCCCACCACCGGAGCTAACCGGCCCGGCCGGGGAGGCGTTTGTGGCCGACATCGTGCGCACCGTCTTGCAGCCGGTGGTCGATGGCATGGCCGCCGAGGGCACGCCCTACGTGGGGGTGCTGTATGCCGGGCTGATGCTGACTTCCCGTGGGCCGAAGGTGTTGGAGTTTAACTGCCGCTTTGGCGACCCGGAAACGCAGGTGATTTTGCCCATGCTGGAGACGGATTTGCTGGATGTGGCCTGGGCCTGTGTGCAGGGGCGGCTGCATGAGGTGGCGGTCCGTACCCGGCCGGGGGCCTGCGCCACCGTGGTGATGGCCGCGCCCGGTTATCCTGGCGTCTATCCCAAGGGAGCGCCCATCCACGGCGTGGATGCAGCCAACGCCCTGCGCGACGTCATTGTCTTCCATGCCGGCACGGCGGTGCAGGACGGCCGGCTGGTGACGGCCGGCGGCCGGGTGCTGGCGGTGAGTGCCCTGGGGGCGGACCTGCCATCCGCCCTGGAGCGGGCGTATGCCGGCGTTGGCCACATCCATTTTGAGGGGGCGCATTTTCGCCGGGACATTGGGCGTAATGCGTAGGGTGCATGGTGGCCGGATGGCTGGTGCCGCAGCCAGGAAGGTGGGATGATGGCTTTGACAGAAGCGGACGAGCGAGGGAGTGCCTATGCGCGGGCGGGGGTGGATATCGCCGCCGGCCAGCGGGCGACAGACCTGATGAAGGCGGCCGTGCAGGCGACCTATGGGCCAGAGGTGCTGGCCGGGATTGGCGCGTTTGGCGGGTTGTATGACGCGGCCGGGGTGCAGGCCCTGCCCCGGCCGGTGCTGGTTGCCTCGACCGATGGGGTGGGCACCAAGACGATGGTCGCCGCCCGGCTGGACCGCTGGGATACCATTGGCCAGGATATTGTGAACCATTGCGTCAACGATATCCTGGTACAGGGGGCGCGGCCGCTCTTTTTCCTGGATTATGTGGCGTCTGGCAAGCTGGACCCGGCGCGGATTGCTACGGTGGTGGGCGGCGTGGCCGCGGCCTGCCAGGCGGCCGGCTGTGCCCTGCTGGGCGGCGAAACGGCGGAGATGCCGGGGGTGTACCGGCCGGGGGAACTGGACCTGGTAGGGACGGTGGTGGGCGTGGTGGACCGGGATGCGCTGATCGATGGGACGCAAATCCGGGCCGGCGATGTGATCCTGGGGCTGCCTTCTAGCGGGCTGCACACCAACGGCTACACGCTGGCGCGCACTGTGCTGGCCGGCCTGGACTGGCAAGCGGCGCACCCCGACCTGGGGCAGACGCCAGGGGAGGCGCTGTTGGCGGTGCATCGCGCTTATTTGCGGCCGGTGGGGCAATTGCAGGCGGCCGGCGTGGCCATTCGCGGCCTGGCGCACATCACCGGCGGGGGGCTGATTGATAACCCGCCGCGCATTTTCCCGGCCGGGGTGGGGGCGGTGCTGCGGTGGGGCAGTTGGCCGGTGCCGCCTATCTTCGGGCTGATCCAGCGGTTGGGCGGGGTACCGGCGGCGGAGATGGTGCACGTGTTTAACATGGGGCTGGGGATGCTGGTCATTACCCGGCCGGGGGACGTGGACCGGGCACTGGCGGCGCTGCCGGGGGATTGTTACGTGGTGGGTGAGATGGTACCCGGCCGGGGTGGCGTGGAGATTGTGGCCGGGCAAGACGAAGTGCCCCAGCCATAACGCATAAGACGCCATACCCGCCGCCCGCCAAAGCCACAGCGCGGTGCAAAAACAAGGGACTAAATTGCTATACATAATCTGGGAATGTGAGTATAATAGATGAGAATGCCATGAGTGTATTGACTATACACATCCTTGAGGGCTGAGCTTGTCGAAGCCCGGTGCCGCCTTCGGCCGGCTCAGGCTACAACTTTCCAGTTGCGAGAGTCCTATTAGTTCCGTCCAGTGGCGTTACCCTGTAAGTTGTCGGGCCGTTGGCCAATGTGCCGGGTGGTTGTTCAGAATTATCAATATCCATGGATGAGGTGCATCATGTCCAAAAGAATCAGCGTCGTAGTTCTCCTCAGCGTTGTTTTGCTGCTGCTGGTGGCTGGCATTGCCCAGGCTGAAGAGCCACGCCCCACGCCCACCAATCTGCCGTACCAAACCGGTGATGGTGATGGCACGGTGCGCGGTTCCATTCGCGGGTCGGTGTTCCAGGATGTGAATGGGGATGGCCGGTGCATTGGCACCGGTGAACCGGCGGCCGTGGGCATTCCCATTGAATTCGTCAGCAATGATGGGCAGGTGGTGCTTTATTTGCAGTCGGGCGACAATGGCACCTATGGTCTGGTCGCGGCCGGGTTGGGCACCTGGACGGTGACGGTGCGGCCGCCGCAAGAGTTTGTGACGACCTCTGCGCCCAGCCGGCAGGCGTTTCTGAGCGCCGAACAGCGGCTGGTGGAGGGGGTGGATTTCTGTGTGCGGGCGCGTGCCGGCGGTACGCCCCCACCAGGTTGGACGCCTGGCCCGGGCTGGATGCCCGGCCCCATGCCCACTTACCCGGTCGTTCTGCCGGAATCGGGCGCGCCGGCCCAGGGGGCAGTGCCTATGGCGGCTAATGGGTTGGTGCTGCTGGCGCTGCTTGGCCTGGCGCTGCTGTTGGTAGGGGCGGGCCTGGGTGTGCGCTCGCTGCTGCGCGCCCGCTAGACAACAGCGGTTTTTGTGAAACTTAAGGGGGTTCGGGGGTTGTTGGTAATGCGTAAGGCGTAGGACTTCACTAGAAGTCATGGCGCTTTACGCATTACGCTTTTTCCCGGCCGGGGTCTCCCTACAGGTGCCTGGCGTAGACGCGGTGGTTTTTGTAGGGGATGCCGCCGATGTTTTCCAGGTCGTTGCGCATCTGCACGGCCGTTTCGGCCACCTGGGTTAGTTCGCAAGATTCAAAACCAAACTCTCGCACAGTATCCGCCATCTCTGCATACAGCAGCGCATTGCCGCCGCGCCCGTGGAACTGGGGCATAATCCCCAGCCCATTGGCCGAAAGCCCTTTGGCGCGCCGCAGCTCCAGCAGCAAATCGACAATCCCCAGGGGAAACAGCCGCCCCTTGCTGCGCTGCATGGCCGCCGACACGTCTGGCCAGCCAAAGGCAAAGCCCACCACTTCATCTTCATGGGCAATCACCTTGATCAGCTTGGGAATGGCGATCAGTAGAATATTGTCCAGCACGAATTTGATTTCCCGCTCGGTGAGCGGCACGTACTCCCAGTTATCCACAAAGGCGTTGTTGTAAGCCTGCCCCAAGCGGTTGGCCCACTGGCGCAGCTCTCCCTTTGATTTGAAGCGCAGGGTGCGCAAATTACCGCGCCGGCGCACGCGGTCGGCAATGCGGTAGATGCGTTCATCCAGGTTGAAATTCTCGGTGGTAACGTAGTGCGAGATGAAGTCTACTTCTTTGACAAAGCCCTGGTCTTCTACTAATTGCAGATAATATTCTTCATTGTAATTCATCATGTTCATCATCTGCCGGTGTTCAAAACCACGCTGCAGCAGGCCATACCCATCGAAGGGGCTAAACCCTTTTGGCCCCACCACAACATTCAAATTGCGCGTGCGTGCCCACTCAAAAACGGCGCTAAAGAGCAGTGCCGCGGCCTCGGGATCGTTTTCGCAATCAAAGAGGTAGAACTGGGCGGTGTGCTTCTTATGGTAGCGGTTGTAGTTCTGGTTTTCCAGGGCGGCTATGCGGCCTACGTCGCGCCCGTCACGCACGGCTATGAAGAAGTCGGCGGTGGAGTGTTCGTAGAAGGGATGCTTGTGGCGGTTGAGCATGAGGGCGATGTCGCTGCGAATGGGCGGTACCCAGTGGGGGTTGTTGGCGTACAATCGGAATGACAGGTCGATAAAGCGCTTGACCTGCCGGCGGTCGGTGGTGTCTAGCTTTTCAATGATGAGCATCTTATGCCTCCACGGCCTGGGGGGCTAGGCCGCTTTCCAGGCGGCGCAGCACTTTTGCTTGCTGGTATACGCTTGTCAGGTAGATCGCAATGAGCAGCAGGGCGACGGTGCCTACCACCAGGTCATATACCGTGAATGTGCCCAGAGGGAGGGTGATTGGCCCCGGCCGGGCGAAGAACATAACAGTATTAAGCGAAATAAGGATCACGCGCACTTCGGTGGGACCCAGCCGGCCGTAAGAGAGCTGGAACACACCATCCACGTAGGTGCGGATGAAGACCAGCACCGACATCAGCAGATAGCCAATCAGGGCCAGGCAGGCGATATCAAAGCGCACATAGGGCGAAAGCCCCAGGCCGATCACAATCATGAATTCATTGAAGGAATCAACCGTATGATCGACAAAATAGCCATATTTGGGTCGCTCGATGTGCCGGTAGCGGGCCAGGGTGCCATCCAGGCTGTCGCCAAACCAGTTGATGACAAAGCCCAGGCTGGCCAGCCATAAGAAACCGCTGGCCACGTTACTCAGGGCATAGCTGAGCAGGATGATGACCGCTCCGAGAACGCCAATGCCTGTTAGCAGGTCGGGGGACATCCAGGCCGGCATATGGGCGGCCAACCAGGCCAACGCCGGCCTTTCCAAAGGGCCAAAAAAGATATCATTCACCCTTTTATGGGGCTTCATTTGCGCCATTTTCTCTTACCTCCTCGCCTTCCTGGCCCACCAATTCAGTGCGCCTTTTTCTCTTGCTGCGACTTGCGCAGTACGTACAGCACCATCAGCACAAAGAGAACCACGGAAACGACGATGCCAAATTGCACCACAGCCCACTCAGATCGCATGATGGATTCCGTGGCATAGTAGCCGACCAGCAGCAGGGAGCCGGTCCAGATAAGCTCACCCACCACAACCGGCGGCAACCACCTGCGCCAGGGCACCTGCGCCAACCCGGCCGCGATCACCGTGGGCACGGCCATCCCCACCGACAATTTGGCCATCAGCAAAACGGTGACGGCGTGGCGCTGCATTTCTGTGCGCAGCATATCGGCAATGTTGCGGTAGCGGCGGAAGAAGCGCCTGCGCCAGATATCTTTGCCGGAATAGCCCAGGCTGTACCAGAACACGTCGGCCCCCAGGTTGCCCACCAGGGCCACCACCAACACACCCAAAGGATTTAGCAGCCCGGCCGCGGCCGCCGCCCCACCCAACATCGTTGATACGGGACCCTGGATGACAATCAGCACCATCAACAGCAAATAGATCCAGATGCCCGATGATGCGTCCTGCCACTGGAGCAAACTCGTCCCTAACTGGCTTACTGTCTCGCTAACCGTAATCACGTCGTCGATCCTTGCTCATTCTCCGGCCAAAATGGGTGAAACATCATCCACTGCTCCGGGTAAGCGCGTACCTGGGCTTCCATAAAAGCGGCGAAGCGGCAGGTGTTGTTGTAAATGTCGGCCTGGCGGTCACCGCTGTGGACCATCTCTAGTGGCCCCAGCACCTCAATCACGTAGCCGGTTGCCGGCGTGTGGTGGCATGCGCCCAGAAAGACGGCGGCCCCGGTGAGCAGTGCCAGGCGCGCCGGTCCCAGCGGCAGGTAAGCCTCCCGGCCAAAAAAGGGGACCAACTCGCGATCGTTGGCGATAGGTCTATCGACCCCGGTGATGACGATGCCGCCCCGCTTGAGGCGACGGATGGCCTGGCGCAGCGATTCGGGGGCGATGGGGGTGATTTCGAAGCCGGCTTTGGCGCGCAGTTCGTTGAGGATGTGGGTGCCGGCCTGGGGGTTGGCCAGGGAGAGGGCCTGTACTGGCAGCCCGTGCGCCCCAAAGGATAGGAGACCCAGGTCGAAGTTGCTGAGGTGCATGCCCAGGAGCAGCACGCCACGCCCGGTGGCGCGAGCGTCGTCGATGCGGTCGAGCACCCGGCCGGGGATGGGCATTACCTGCGCCAGTTCCGCGGCCGACAGGCCCAGCGCGTGAAAAAAATCGTAGTAAGTCATCCCTGCATGCTTAAACAGCCGGTAGGTGAGTTCATCCAGGGTGGCCTGGTCAACTTCTGGACCCAGCACCTGGCGCAGATTGCGCTGCACCACGAAGTACAACTGCGGCTTGCGGCTGGCAATGAGCCGGACGATGGTATTGGCCAGGCCATAGCCAGCGCGGGGGGGCAGGTGACGAGCTGCAGACAGGCCCAACTGCGTGACGGGTTTGCTGCTGGTGATATCTTGGAGCCGCACGTTGCTTTGTACCTGTTTACAGAAAGCGCGCGCCACAGAAGCGCGCTAGCGGGGCAAATGGCCGCCTCAGGCGGGCACGACAACCAGCCCCAGCGCGCCGGGACCAAGGTTAATGGCCACGGCAATGGACATGTTCACCTGGATCAGTTCCTGTGCATTGAGCTGCGCGGCCACCAGTGCTTGCAGCGTTTGCGCGTCCTCTGGCGCGCCGGCGTGGATAATGGCCGCCTGCACCGGTTGGGCACCAACCCGCTGCTGAACTTCGGCGACAATGTGCTGGATCGCCTTCTTGCGCGTGCGCACGCGGCCCGCTTCCGCAATGGCCCCATCTTCCAGCTTCAGAATGGGCTTGATGCTGAGCACAGAGGCCATCATGGATTTTACGGCACTGACGCGCCCACCGCGCAGCGCATATTCCAGGCTGTCGATGGTGAAGATGCTGACTGTGGCGTCGCGCATGGCGGTGAGCCGGGCCAGGATAGCTTCGATGCCGGCCCCTTCGCGGGCCATGCGGGCGGCGGCGATGGCCAGGAAGCCCTGCGCGGCGGACCCACCCAGGGAGTCGAAGCTGTGAATTGTGCCCTGGCCTTCCAGCATTTCGGCCGCCAGGCGCACGGATTGCATTGTTCCGGCCAGTTTTTGGCTGACGACGATGGCCAGGATTTCTGTTTCGCCGCCGGCCAGGATCTCCTGGAAGCATTGCAGGAACTGGTAGGGGGTGGGCTGGGCGGTTTTGGGGAAGTTGGCGTCGGTGACGCTGGCTACCTTACGGTAGAAGCTGGCGTGGTCCATGGTTACGCCGTCGAGGAAGGTCTCTTCGCCGAAGGTGATGTTGACGGGCACAATGGCGATCTGCAGCTCTTGGGCTAAGGTGGCGGGGATGTCGCCTACGGAATCCATGACAATGCGCATAGCGTATCTCCTTTTGCGAAAAGGCGTTGCGCGACTTGAGGTGGGTGAGGCTGTTTTTTGGGAGTGCCGGCCTGGCGTCTGGCTCTGGCATTTGCCCGGCCGGTCTCGTTCTCTGGTTCTGCTATCGGCAACTACACGTGGCCTCGAGGGCTGAGCTTGTAGAAGCCCGGTTTTGCCTTCGACAGGCTCAGGTTACACCTGTGTGGTTACTGTCATCATATCATATCTGGGGTTGGCAAGCGATACTCTTGCCTGATTTGCCTGTTGGGAGTGGCCTGGTGCGCTATAAAAAAAGCCCCCGGCCGGGGCACATCCCGGCCGGGGGCTTTCTCAGTTGCCTGCCGGCTACGGTTTAGCTGCCGGGGGCGTGACCGTGGGGCTGGGGGTGGGCGTTGCTTCTGCCCGCCCCGGCAGTTCCGGTGTGGGGGTGCTGCGCGGCTTGTCCAGCGTGGGCGGCGGGATGGGTGTCCCGGCCGGGTCGCCGGCCGCGCCGGTAACGCCAATGTTCACCGGGCCGAGGATGTTGTTATCCTCGTGCGGGCACTCATCCACGCTGTTGTCTGTGTCTACCTGGGCCCACAACTGGTGCGCGCCGCTGGCAAAGGTCCACTGCGTGCTGAAGATGCGCACGGCGCCGGCGGTCATTAACGACCCCTGCACGCCCCAGTCGAAGTCGCCCGGCACCAGCGGGGCCGGCACCCGGTCTACGTACAGGTCCAGGTAGAAGTTGTTGCCGAAGGGCACGTTGTTGCTGCCCTGGTTCTTGATGCTGACGTAGACGGTGGCCGGCTGGCCCCCGGCCGGGGTGGCCGGTTCTACCCACACATTCAGCACAATCAGGTCCACGTTGGTGGGCGTGCAGGCGCCGGGTGTGGGCGTGGGGGTGGGACCGGGCGGCGGGGTGGCGCTGGGGGTGGGCGTGGGGGTGGGCGGGATAACGCTGCTCGCCTGGCGGATGATGGGCATGAAGATGCCGGTGATCCGCGTGGTGTCGGTAGCCGTGTCCAGGACTGCCGGCTCGGTGGTTGAGCGCGCCGTCACCGTGGTGATATCCACCGCCCCGCCAACGCCGTCGGGCACAAAGAGCTGCACCTGCACGGCCTGGTCTTCGCCGGGGGCCAGGGTTACCAGGGTGGGCGAGATGGTGGTGACCCAGCCGCTGGCCGAGCTGGCCTCCAGGGTGAAGGTTTCGGCCTGCTGGCCGGTGTTGCTGACGGTGTGGTTGAAGATGGCCGTCGTTTCCCACTGGGTCAGGGTTTCATTGTCTGGCTCTAGCAGGACGGCGATGTTGCCGCTGCTGCTGACGGTGGTGGTGTCGGTGGCGCTGTCGCTGACGGTGGGTTCGCCGTTGGAGGTCACGGTGATGGTGGCCTCGTCGATGGTCCCGGCCGGGGTCCCGGCCGGGATGTTTACCGTTACGGTGATCTGGCCGCGCTGGCCGGCGGCCAGGCTGAGCACCAGCGGAGTGATGCCCACGGCCCAGCTTTGCGAGGAGCTGCTGTCCAGGGTGTAGGTGTCGGCCAGGCTGCCGGTGTTGGTGACGTAATGGGTGTAAGTGACCGTCTGCCCGGCCGGGCCGGAAGCGGCATTGTCCGGTGCGATGAGTACGCCGTAGGTCCCGCCGCCGCTGACGGTGGTGGTGTCGGTGGCGCTGTCGGCCACGGTGGGGCTGACGATGGAGGTGGCGGTGACCGTGGTCAGGTCGATGGTGCCGGCGCTGGTCCCGGCCGGGATGTCTACCGTTACCTGCACCGGGGCGGCTTCGCCCGGACCGAGGGTCAGGGTGGTGGGGGCCACGTCTACCGGCCAGCTTTGTGACGAGTCTACGGCCAGGCTGTAGAGGTCGGTGATGGTGCCGGTGTTGGTGACGGTGTGGGCGTAGATGATCTGCGCCCCGGCCGGGCCGCTGTCGCTGTTATCCGGTTCGATGACGACGCCCAGCGAACCGGGGGCGGTGGCCAGGGTCTGGTCGGTGGCGGTGTCGTAGATGGCCGGGGCGAGCTGCGAGGTGGCGGTGATGAGGGTGGTGTCCAGGCTGCCTGGGGCAGCCCCGGCCGGGATGGTGATGGTTACCAACACGGTGGCCGACGCGGCCGGGGCCAGGCTGATGGGGCCGGGGGTGAAGCCGGCCAGCCAGCCCTGGCTGCTGCTGGCGGCCAGGTTGAAGGTGTCCGGGGCGTTGCCGGTGTTGGTGAGGGTGTGGGTGTAGACGCGGCTGGTGCCCACGCCGGCGGCGGCCAGGTAGTCTGGCTCCAGGGTGACGCCTACGTCGGACGGTACGGTGGTGGTGTTGGTGGCCGTGGCCTGCAAGCCGCTGCCCAGCGAGGTGGCCGTTACCTGGGCCACGTCGGTCTGGCCGCCGGCATCGGGCGGCACCTGGATGACGACGGTGACCTGCTGTGTGCCCAGCGGTGGTAGTGAGACCGCTTGCGGGGTGACGCTGGCGCTCCAGCCGCTGGCAACGGCCAGGGTGAAGTCGTCGCTGAGGTTGCCCAGGTTGGTTAGCACGTGGGTGTAGGTGACGGTGCTGCCGGCGCTGGCGGTTTGGGCGTTGTCGGGGGCCAGGGCCAGGGCGTAGGTGGGCAGCACGGTGGTGGTGTCGGTCAGGCGGTCGCTGGCGTCGGGGTTGTAGGCGTTGGCTTCGACCACTACCTGGTGCACGGTGCCGCTGAGGGTCCCGGCCGGGACTTGCACGGTCACGGTGAAGGGCAGGCTGCTGCCGGGCTGCACAAAGCCGGTGGCGGTGGGCACGATGGTGACGACCCAGTCGGGCGGCGTGGCGCTGGCCACACTCAGGAAGAATTCGTCTACGCCGTCGCCGGTGTTGGTGAGGGTGTGGGTGTAGGCGATGGCGGCGCCGGCATTGCCCAGGCCCTCACGTGAGGGGGCGATGGCGACGCCGGGCGTCTGGCGAATCTGGGTCACGTCTACGGCCTGGCGGGTGAGGCCGGTGAGGTTGGTGGCGGTGATGGTGGTGGTGTTTTGGTAGCCGGCGAAGGGGCTGCCGGTGATGACCAGGGTTACGGTGACTGCGCCGCCGGGGGGCAGGTTGGTGATGCTGAGGGGGGCGAGGACGTAGTCCCAGCCGCCGGCGGGCGGGGCCGACTCGTTGCTCATGGCCAGGGTGTAGGTGTCGGTGAAGTCGCCGGTGTTTTGCAGGACGTGGGTGTAGGTGTAGCGTTGGCTGGGGTCGATGGTGGCGCTGAACCCGGCCGGGAGGAGGGTGAAGCCGGGCCGCTGTGTTCGCTCGTCGGCGCCCATGTCTACGGCGATGCCCTGCTGCCGGTCTTCCAGCTCAAAGTCGAAGCCATCGACTACGCTGACGCCGTTGCTGCCGCGGTCTTTGGCGGCTGAACTGGGGCCAATGTGGTAGAAGGGGTCGCTGAAGGCGGGGTCGGCGATCAGGCTGTGGGGGCCGGTGGGCACGTTGGCGATGTCTAGCTGGCTGTAGAAGAGGTTGTAGTCGTTGTCGATGCTGCCGGTGCCGCTGACGTAGAAGGCGGCCCCGATTTCGGCGGTGTTGGTGAAGAAGATGCTGTTGTAGAGGGTCAGGTTGCCCTGGTTGAGGTAGATGGCGCCGCCGTTGCCGGTGCTGCCGGGGGCGTCCCGGCCGGGGGCGGAGCTAATGTAGTCGGCGTGGTTGTCGGCAAAGGTGTTGTTTTCCAGCAGCGCCGGGCCGTTGGCGATGTAGAGGCCGCCGCCCTCGCCGTAGACGTTGGTCTGGTTGGGGATGTTTTTGTTGTGGGCGAAGACTGAGCTTTGGATGGTGAGCGCGCCGCCCTGGTGGTAGAGGCCGCCGCCAAACTGTGCGCCGTTGCTCAGGACCCAGGTGCCGGTGATGGTGAGGTTGGCCCCGGCGTTGTAGATGCCGCCACCATAGGCGGGCAGGGCGCCGGGGTAGGCGGCGCCTTGCTGGATGAACAGGCTGCTGAGGGTGACGGTGACGCCGTCGGCGATGTAGATGACCCGCCGGCTGTCCTGGCCGCTCAGGCGGACGGCGTTGGTGATGGGCGCGGCCACGGTGAATTCGTCGGCGGCGTCGTAGCCGCCGCGAATGGTTACTGATTTGTCGATGAACAGGCTTTGCTCATACAGGGTGGCCCCCAGGGTGCGGGTGACGGTGTCGCTGTACAGCCCGGCGGCGACCAGGATGAGATCGTTGTCCATGGCCTGGTCGACGGCGCGCTGGATGGTCTGGCAGGGCTGCTGCGGGTCGGTGCAGTTGTTGCCTTCGTCGCTGGCTCCGGCCCCGGCGACGTAGCGCGTGCCGGGGATGAAGCCGATGCTGATGCGGTTGAGGGCGGCGCCAAAGGCGGTGAGGTCGGTGACGGAGCGGGCGATGACGCCGGGCGTGGCCACCTCCCCGGCCGCGGCGGTGTCCAGGATGGTCACGCGCAGGGAGACGCTGATGCCTTCGGCGGGGGCCAGGGTGACGGTGTGGGTGAGGAGGTCGGTGATGACGGTGGTGCCGATGCGGCTGATGGCGGCGGTGGCCCCGGCCGGGCCGGGGCTGGGGATGACGGCGAAGGTGTCGATCTGGTTGCCGATGTTGGTGATGTAGTGGGTGTAGGTGAGGACATCGCCGGGCAGGGCGTCGTCGACGTAGTCGGGTTCCACCAGGACGCTGCTGACGAGGCCGATGTTGGTGATGGCCCGGCCGGTCTTGGTGCGTTCGGGGATGGCTGACGAGCGGCAGCGGACGACGCTGGTATCTTGTGTACCGGAGGTGGCCGTGGCGGGCACGGTGACGGTGATCACCGCCTGGGCGCTGTCTAGCCAGTCCAGGGTGATGGTGTGCAGGGTGCCGCTGATGCCGTTGACGGCCATGGTGGTCCAGTCTTGGGTGTGGCTGTCCAGGGTGATGGTGATGGTGTCGGTGTAGCCGTGGCGGTAGGGGGAGGGGGGCGGCGGGTAGCCTTCGTTGGTGATGGTGAAGGTGTAGGTGATGACGCTGCCGGGCACGGCGGTTTGGGTTTTGATGTTGGGGTCGACGGTGCAGCCGAAATCTTTGAAGTATTCGTCGGCGCCGACGTCGCTGCGGTGGGGGTTGGGGGGCTGGATGTGGTTGGGGTTGCCATCCGGCCGGATGACGTTGTTGGCGTCGAAGTCGATCTCGTAGGGTGGGTCTAGCAGCACGGGGTCGGCGCGGTCGATGTTGGGCGAGTAGCGGCTGAGGATCCAGCCGTAGAGGCGTGGTTCCAGGTTGAAGGAGCCGGTGCCTTCGACGATGCCGCCTTCGACGTTGTTGGGCAGGTTGCTGAAGTAGTTGTTGTAGCGCGAGGTGCTGTTGCTGCTGCCGGCGTAGACGCCGCCGCCACCGAGGGCGGCGGTGTTGGCGTAGATGATGCTGCTGTTGAGGACGAACTGGGCTGAACCGCTCTTGTAGATGGCCCCGCCCCGGCCGGTGAGGGCTACGTTGTTGCGGGAGGTGTTGTGGTACAGTTCCAGGTCGCCGCTGGTGTAGATGCCGCCGCCGTTGCTGGTGGCGCTGTTGTAGTAGAGGATGGCGTTGATGGCCCGGCCGGTGCCGCCGTTAAACAGGCCGCCCCCGTTGCCAGCGGCGTCGTTGTTGATGATGCCGTAGTTGCGGATGTCGAACAGGGCACCGACGGCGAAATAGAGGCCGCCGCCATCGCTGGTGGCTTCGTTGCCGCTGAAGTAGACGCTGCGGTAGTTGGGCGGGCTGCCGTCTTCGATGTCCTGGGCGACCCGGCAGGCCCCCAGCCCGCCGCCGCTGAAGTCGCCGTTGGAGGAGCTGCCGCCGAAGTAGCCGCCACCGCGCACGGCGGTGTTGCTGCATACCAGGCTCTCGTAGAAACCGGGGTAGCCGTTGTCGGGGTTGTAGATGCCGCCGCCGTCGCCGCTGCCGCCGTTGGCGCTGGCATTGCCGTTGACAAAGGCCAGGTGGGTGAAGGTGGGCTGCGCGCCGGGGGCAACGCGAATGACGCGCCCTTGATCTTCGGCGTTGATGATGCTGCTGACGGTGCCGATGTAGATGTTGTGGAAGTCGTCCGGGTCGCTGAAGTCGGTGCGGCGTAGTGAGCCGATGAACTGCAAGTCCTGGCTGACGTAGCCGACTTGCCAGGTGCCGTTGCGCGGCTGCACCCCTTTGCACTCGCCGCGGGCGATGAGGACGGTGTCGAAGCCGCCGCCTTCGGCGTAGTCGATGGCGGTTTGCAGCACGCCGAAGATGCGGGTGTCGACTTTGATGAGGCAGGCGGCTACTTCGTCGGCACCCATGTCGGGGGCGTCGTTGGTGGGGCGGATGTCCCGGTCGTAGTCGGTGAGGACGGGGAGGGTGATGTCTCCTTCGTCTACGCCGCGGGAGGTGTCTTTTAGGTGGTAATCTTGTTGGCCGGGGTCAACGTAGATGGGTGGGGCGGAGATGTCGTTGGGGCCGGCGCTGATGCCTATGTAGTTGCCGGCGGTGTTGCCGTAGACGTTGTTGTAGTCGGCGGTGGGGCTGCCGCTGTTGACGTGGAGGCCGGTGCCGAAGTTGGTGTCGAGGATGTTGTTGCGGATGTCGGGGCTGCCGCCGGCGTTGTAGAGGCCGGCGCCGCTGCCGGTGGCCAGGTTGTGGATGAGGCTGTTGTGGTAGATGCGGCCGCTGCTGTTGTTGTTGAACAGCCCGCCGCCGTCGCTGGCCTGGTTGTCGTAGATGAAGTTGTTCCAGATGTCGGCCAGGGTGGCGGGGCCGGCGGTGAGGTAGATGCCGCCCCCGGCCGGGGCGGTGTTGCCAAACAGGCGGTTGCCATCTAGCTGCAATTCGCCGCCGTTGTGGTGCAGGGCGCCGCCGCTGGCTGCGGCCTGGTTATGGCGGAAGGTGCTTAGCTCGACCAGGGCGGTGCCGGCGGCCTGGAAGAGGGCGCCGCCGCTGCTGGCGGTGCTGCTGTAGACGACCAGCGAGCGCAGGTGCAGGTCGCCTTCGTTGTAGACGGCGCCGCCTTGTGTGCCGCTGTTTTCGGCCAGGGCGGCGTTGGTGAGGGCCAGGTCGCCGGTGTTGAGGACGGCCCCGCCGCCGTTGACCAGGCCGGCCCCGTCGCCAGCGCCGTTACGCAGCATGATGTTGGTGACGGTGACGGCCGGGCCGCTGGCGATGTAGAGCACCCGGCCGGAGCCGCCGGCGTCCAGGGTGGCCGTCATGGGGGAGACGTAGTTCCAGTCGCCATCCAGGGTGATGGATTGGGTGATGGCCAGTGTTTGGGTGACGGTTTGCAGGGGGGTGATCTGGTAGTTGTTGACGCCGCGGCAGGTGCCATCGACCTGCACCGTGTCGCCGGGCAGGGCCAGGCCCACGGCCAACTGTACGCTGCCGTAGATGGTGCCGGGGTCGCTGAGGATGCGGGCGTAACAGCCGCCCACTTCATCGGCACCGAGGTCGAAGCCCTGGTGTGAGGGGCGGAGGTCGCCTTCGTGGTCTATGGTGAGGGGCATGGCGGGGTCGCCCTGGTCGACGACGGGGGAGTTGAAGGTGATGGTGAAGGCGCCGGTGTCGATGTCGACGAAGAGTGGGTCTACGGCGATGCCGTGGGGGCCGTCGCCGGCGATGGTGCCGCCGAAGTTGCCGTTGATGTTGGCGAAGAAGTTGTTGTAGTCGAGCTGGGCGCTGCTGCCGGCCGCGCCAAATGCGCCGCCGGCGGTGGTGGTGGCGGTGTTGCTCATGATGACGTTGCCGCGCACGTCGGGGCTGCCGCTGGCGACGTAGAGGCCGCCGCCGGTGGTGGCGGTGTTGCTGACGATGGTGTTGTGCCAGAGCTGGTTGGCCCCGCTGGCGTTGTAGATGCCGCCGCCGTTTAGGCCGTTGTTTTGGTAGATGAAGTTGTTTTGCAGGGTGGGCAGGTCGCCCCCGGCCGGGGCGGTGTTGGCCAGGTGTAGTGCGCCGCTGCTGCCGTCGTTGTGGAAGATGCGGCTGCCGTTGATGATGGGCGCGCCGTTGAAGCTGTAGATGGCGGCGCCGTTGGCGGCGGTGTTGCTGTAGAGGCGGTTGTGGGTGATGGTGGGGAAGGAGTCGTAGATGCAGATGCCGCCGCCGCTGCCGCCTGTGCCGGGCACGAAGCCGTTGATGATGTCGAAGCCTTCGATGGTGGGGGTGATGTTGGGGGCGATGTAGATGACGTGGCCGTCGCCCTGGGCATCCAGGGTGGTGATGTCTTCTTGCAGCAGGAATTCGGGGTCCCAGCCGCCTTGCAGGGTGACGCTTTTGTCGATGAAGAGGCTGGTGCGGACGATGCCGCCGTCGGCGCAGGCGTTGCTGCCGCCACCGCCACCGCCGCCGATGTCGTAGTCGGTGCTGCCTTTGCAGATGCCGGAGACGCGCAGGACGTCGCCGGGTTGGGCGTCGGCCAGGGCTTGCTGCAGGCTGCCGTAGAGGACGCCGTTGAGTGAGACGAGGCAGCCGGCGATTTCGTCGGCACCCATGTCGAAGCCCTGGTCACCCGGCCGGGGATCGTTGTCGGCGTCGTGGTTTACCGGGGAATTGGGATCGGCGATGTCGGCGGCTGGCGCGCCATCGACCAGGTGGAAATCGCCCCCGGCCGGGTCTACCATGCCGGGCGGTGTGGCCGAGCTGACCGAGTTGGCTCCCTGGCTGGCGCCGGCCACGACCTGGCCGGTGTGGTAGTAGTTGTAGTCGATGTTGGGCGTGCCGCCGTTGACGAAAATGGCTGAGCCGGCCGCGGCCTGGTTGCTCTGGAAGATGCTGCTGCGGCTGGTGAGGCTGCCGCCGCCGTGGTAGAGGCCGCCGCCGTTGGCGCTAGCGGTGTTGTTGAACAGGGTGAGATGCAGCAGGTTGAGGCTGCCGCTGGCGTTGTAGAGGCCACCGCCGCTGGTGGCGTTGTTGTTGAGAAAGACGCCGTTTTGGACGGTGAGGCTGGGGCTTTGGTTGTAGAGGCCGCCGCCGAGGGTGGCGCTGTTGTTTTGCAGCAGGACGCCGTCCAGGGTGAGCAGGCCGCTGTTGTGGTAGAGGCCGCCGCCGTTGGTGGCGCTGTTGGCGGTGAATTCGCTCATGCCCCAGGGGTTGGCCAGCCCGTCGCCGGGGGCGGGGGCCAGGGGGTCGTTTTGCAGGGTGATGTGGGCGCTGCCGCTGTGGTGGTAGAAGCCGCCGCCCAGGGTGGCGGTGCTGGTGAGGACGGCTACCTGGCGGAAGGTGCTGTCGCTGGCGTTGTAGATGCCGCCGCCGGCATCGGCCCCGGCCGGGCCGCCGCCCAGGCCGCTGGCATCGCCGTTGAGGATGGTGAGGGATTCGATGGTGGCGCTGAAGCTGCCGCTGACGTAGAAGCCGCGCCCGCGTCCTTCGGGATCGACGTAGGTGGGTTCGCCGGTGCGCAGCGAGAAGTCGCCGTTCCAGCCGCCCTGGATGGTGAGGCTTTGGGTGAGGTGGACGGTCTGGCTGATGGTGCTGCCGGCGACTTCGAGGGGGTGGACGCCGCGGCAGATGCCGGTGACCTGGATGAGGTCTACGGGGCTGGTGGCGTTGATGGCGTCCTGGATGCTGCCGAAGGTGAGGGTGCCTCGTTTGGCGCGGCAGCCGACGAGTTCGTCCCAGCCGATGTCGTAGCCCTGGTCGGAGGGGCGGAAGTCGTCTTCGAAGTCGACGTCGAGGGTGGTGGCGGGGTTGCCGCGGTCTACGGCCGGGGAGCCGGGGGCGAGGCGGAAGTCGGCGTCGGCGTAGAGGGGGTCGGCGGCGATGTTGCCGGTCCCGGCCGGGATGCCGACTGTTTCGGGCGCGCTGTTGCCGAAGAGGTTGCTGTAGTTGAGCGTGGCCTGGCCGCCGCTGCTGAATATGGCGCCACCGCTGGCGGCGCTGTTATCGGTGAAGAGGGTGTTGCCCATGGCTACGGTGGCGGCGGCGTTGTAGAGGGCGCCGCCGTTGCCGCTGGCGCTGTTGCCGGCCAGGGTGTTGTTGCCAAAATCGACGGTGCCGCTGTTGATGTACAGCGCGCCGCCGCTGCCCACGGCGCTGTTGTGGTGGAAGAGGTTGTTTTCCAGGAAGAGGAGGCCGGTGTTGATGAAGATGGCGCCGCCATCGCCGGCGGCTGCTTCCAGGGTGTTGGTGGCGTTGTTGCCGATGAAGCGGTTTTGGTGGATGTTGGCGGTGCCGCTGCTGATGTAGAGGGCGCCGCCTTCGATGAGGGCGGTGTTGCTGAGGAAGCTGCTGGTGGCGATGCCGGCGAAGCCGTTGGTGGCCACGTAGACGGCGCCGCCGCGCGAGCCCTGATTTTGCTCGAAGATGAGGTTGGTGAGCTGCACCTGGGCGGTGTTGCCGATGAAGATGGCGCCGCCGGGGGAGCTGGTGCGGCCGTTGCGCAGGGTGAGGTTGTTGATGACGGGCTGGACGCCGGGGGCGACGTTGAAGATGCGCCCGTTTTGCTGGCCGTTGATGATGGTGGCGTCGGGGTCGCCCTGGCTGGCAAAGCCGCCGACCCAGCCGCCTTCGATGAAGATGGTGTTGTTGAGGTTGAGGCTGGCTTCGTTGTATTGGCCGGTGGCGATGTGGACGGCGTCGCCGAGGACGGCCTGGCTGATGCCGCGGGCGACGGTGGCGCAGGGGGATTCTTTGACGGTGCAGTTGTTGTCTGTGTCGGTGCCGGTGGTGGCGACGTAGCGGGTGCCGATGGTGGCTTTGGCGGTGATGGTGTCGGAGACGATGGCGTAGTAGGTGTCGCTGAAGAGGGAGGTGGCCTGGATTTGGAAGGTGTGGGCCAACCCGGCCGGGGCGGTGTCGGAGACGCGAATGACGATTTGCACCGGTTCGGTTTGGCCGGGGGCCAATTGGAGTTGGAAGTTGTTGCTGGGCAGTAGTTCGGCCCAGGCGTCGGGGTTGCTGGTTAGTTCGACGGCGAAGGTGTCGGTGAAGTCGCCGGTGTTGGTGAGGTTGTGGGTGTAGGTGATGGCTTCGCCGGGTTTGAGGGTGCCGGAGTAGTCGGGGGTGAAGCTGACGCCGGGCAGGGGGTTGACGGTGAGGTTGACCACGACCAGGGCTTGTAGTTCGGGGCTGAAGGTGGAGGTGGCGGTGATGAGGAGTTGGTTGGTGGTGAAGGCGGCGGCGTCGGGGATCTGGACGCTGGTTTGGACGCTGGCGCTGCCGCCGGAGCCGAGGTTGTTCACCGGGCTGGGGCAGGTGACGCTCCAGTTGAGGCTGTTGCTGCAGGTGAAGGTGTAGGTGTCGGCGACGGTGCCGATGTTTTCGAGGGTGTGTTGGTAGTTGACCTGGCTGCTGCGATTGACGAAGTCGTCGATCTGGGTGGGGGTGAAGGTGAAGGCGGGGTAGTCGGGGTAGTATTCGTCGGCCCCTACGTCGATGCGCCCCCCGGCCGGGTAGGGACGAGCCTGGCCGTCGATGTCGATGTTGATGCTGCCGGGCGTGGCCGGGTCGCCGCTGTTGATGTTGGGGCTGCCGCTGGCCAGGTGCAGGTTGCGGCTGCCCAGGTTGACGAAGGTGGGGTCGCCGCTGATGGGGTTGCTGAGGGTGACGTTGGTCAGGTCGTCGTGGAGGTTGTTGTAGCCGCCGCTGACGCTGCCGGCGGCGTTGTGGATGCCGTCGTTGGTGGGGGCGGTGTTGAAGGCGACGATGTTGTTGCGCAGGGTGGTGGTGCCTTGTTCTATGTTGATGCCGCCGCCGCTGCCGCCGGCGCTGTTGCCGACCAGGGTGTTGTTCCACAGGGTGGCGCTGTTGAGGATGTAGAGGCCACCGCCGCTGCCGGTGGCGCTGTTGTCGTAGATAAGGTTGCTCTGGGCGGTGATGCTGCTGCCGAAGAGGGTGCTGAGGCCGCCGCCGCTGCCGCTGCTGGTGTTGTTGTGCAGGCTGTTGCCTTCGATGAAGGCCTGGCCGTTTTGGCCAACGTGGATGCCGCCGCCGGAGGGGGAGGTGCCGTTGGCGGTGTTGGCGTAGATTTCGTTGAAGCGGATGCTGCTGCTGCCGCCGGGGTTTTCGACGAAGATGGCGCCGCCGCGTTGGGCGGTGTTGTTGTGGAGGGTGTTGTATTCGATGGTGGCGCTGCCGCCGTCGTAGATGCCGCCGCCGCGCTGGTTGCCGCTGCTGGCCTGGTTGTCGTAAATGTGGTTGTGGCGGATGGCGGGGCTGCCGCTGGGGTTGTAGATGCCGCCGCCGAGGTCGGCGAGGCCGCTGCGGATGGTGAAGCCGTCGAGGATGGGGCTGATGCTGCCCTGGATGACGACGACCCGGCCGGTGTTTTGGCCGTCGAGGATGGTTTCGTTGAGCTGTGGGTCGGGGGGTTCGTCGTAGTTGGCGTTGTAGCCGCCATAGATGGCGACGGAGGTGGCGATGGTGAGGGTGGGGGTGATGCCGGCGGAGGCGTAGGTGCCGCCGCGCACTTTGATGGTGTCGCCGTTGGCGGATTGGTTGGCGGCGGTTTGTAGGGCGCAGGGGTTGAGGGGGGTGCAGGCGGTGCCGCTGCCGCCGGGGGCGACGTAGCGGGTGGTGGCCTGGGGGCCGGATTGGGCCAGGGAGGGGAGGGCGCCCATGAGCCACAGGAGGGCCAGCAGGAGGAGCAGGCCGGCGGCGGGGATGAGGCTGAGGAGGCCGGCTTTGTGCAGGCTAGCGGTCGCGGTGGGGTGTTGGGGGACGGGTAAACGACGAGTGCGGTTCATGGAATGGTTCCTCTTGGGGCGCTTCTCCCGGCCGGGTAGAAGCAAAAAGGCCCGCCCGGCGGCGTTGACCGCGGCCGGGCGGGGCGGAGAAGAGAACTCAACTGGGGGGTATGCTGGCCGGCAGGCATGGGCATCCTGGTGAATGGGGGCAGGGCCGTGTGCGTCAGGGGGTTAGCCCGTAACTGACGGCGGCGGGGCACAGTTCGGTGACTGAGAGGGCCCCGCTGGTGGTGCCGATGCCGCTGCCGTTGGTGGTGGCGCTGGTGCTGCCGCCGGCGGTGCCGTTGGCGTAGATGGTGATGGTGACGGTGGCGTTTTTGATGGGCTGGCCGTCTTGAATGGCGATGATGGTGGCCCCGGCCGGGACAGAGGCCGTGCACAGGTTGCCGGCCCGGGTGATGTCGGCGGTGGCGCCGACTACGACTTCGGGACCGGTGCGGTCGATGGTTTGGCCGTTGAGGCCGCCAATGATTTCGGCGTAGGTGACCGCAATGACCGGGCCGAGTAGGGTGAGTATGAGGATGACGGCCAGGGCGACCAGGACCAGGATGAGCGCGTACTCAACAAGCCCTTGCCCTTCCTCTCTGTGGGGTAATTTCATGAGATTCCTCCGCAAAACCGGCAATAATGCTATGATTGAGGGGGGGTGTCTGAATGGATTGGCAACCACTTCTTGATCGGTTTGCTGCTCCACCACAGAGTTGCCCCGTGAAAGATTGGAAAATCATTAGAATTATAAGGCTTTGGTAACCATAACTCAAGACTGTTAGCTCTGGAGTACTATGCGCGGCGGGCCAGCGGGTTTGCGGGTCTGTTTGGGAGGCGTGTGATGTTGGCGAGAATTGTGGTGCTGGTTTCGGGGTCGGGGAGTAATTTGCAGGCGATTTTGGATGCGACGCGGACGGGGGCGCTGGCGGCGGAGGTGGTGCTGGTGGTGTCGAACCGCCGGGGGGCGTATGGGTTGGTGCGGGCGGAGGCGGCCGGGGTGGCGACGTTGTATTTTCCGCTGAAGCCGTACCGGGCGGCGGGGCGGAGCCGGGAGGCGTATGATGCGGATTTGGCGGCGCGGGTGGCGGCGGCCCGGCCGGAGCTGGTGGTGCTGGCGGGGTGGATGCATGTGTTAAGCCCGGCGTTTTTGGGGGTGTTCCCCGGCCGGGTGATTAACCTGCACCCGGCGCTGCCGGGCCAGTTTGCGGGCACGCAGGCGATTGAGCGAGCCTACGCGGCGTTTCAGTTGGGTGAGATTGAGTACAGCGGCTGCATGGTGCATTATGCGGTGCCGGAGGTGGATGCGGGACCGGTGCTGGCGCAGGAGGTGGTGCCGATCTTGCCGGAGGATTCGCTGGATGATTTTGCGGCGCGGATGCATGCGGCGGAGCACCGGGTGATTGTGGCGGCGGCGGGGCGGGCGTTGGCCGGGATGAGGGGGTGAGGGGCGGTTAGTGGTGGAAGAGGCGGGTGTTGGTTTGGGCCATGACCATGTTGTATTCGTCGCAGGCTTCGATGACGATGTCGTCGCGGATGGAGCCGCCGGGCTGGGCAACGTAGCTGACGCCGCTCTGGTAGGCGCGGTCGATGCTGTCGCGGAAGGGGAAGAAGGCGTCGGAGCCGAGGCTGACGCCGGTGAGCTGGTCTAGCCAGGCGCGTTTTTCGGCGCGGGTGAGGCGCACGGGGAGGCGGCTGAAGTTTTGCTGCCAGTTGGCTTCTTCGGCGGGGGTGAGTTCTTCTAGCAGGAATTGGTCGATGGCGTTGTCGCGCTCCGGCCGGGGCAGGTTGTCGCGGAAGGGCAGGCTGAGGACGCGCGGATGTTGGCGCAGGTACCAGGTGTCGGCTTTGCTGCCGGCCAGGCGGGTGCAGTGGATGCGTGATTGCTGCCCGGCGCCCATGCCAATGACCTGCCCGTCGTAGGCGTAGCAGACGGAGTTGGATTGGGTGTATTTGAGGGCGATGAGGGCGACCAGCAGGTCGCGGATGGCGTTGGCGGGTAGGGTGCGGTTTTGGGTAACGATGTCGGTCAGGTCGGCGGCGCTGGGGATGGCATCGTTGCGTTTTTGCTCCAGTACCAGGCCAAAGAGTTCGCGCCGGGTCAGTTGGGGTGGCTCGTAGTCGGGGTCGATCTGGATGATGCGGTAGCCGCCGCCTTTTTTGCCGCGCAGGATTTCCAGGGCTGCGGGTTCGTAGCCGGGGGCGATGACGCCGTCGGAGACTTCGCGGCGCAGCAGTTGGGCGGTGGGCACGTCGACGATGTCGCTGAGGGCGGCCCAGTCGCCGAAGGAGGAGATGCGGTCGGCACCGCGGGCGCGGGCGTAGGCGGTGGCCAGGGGGCTGAGTTCAAGGTTGCCCACGAAGTAGATTTGCTGCAGGGTGGGGGAGAGGGGGACGCTGACGGCGGCCCCGGCCGGGCTGACGTGTTTGAAGGAGGCGGCGGCGGGCAGGCCTATGGCTTGCCGGAGTTCGCGGACCAACTGCCAGGCGTTGAGGGCGTCTAGCAGGTTGATGTAGCCGGGTGTGCCGTTGAGGGGGGTGATGGGCAGCGCGCCGCTGTTGACGTAGACGCGGGCGGGCGTCTGGTGGGGATTCATGCCGTAGCGGAGTTGGATTTCGCTGGTCATAGGACTCCTTCCAGGTAGGTGGTGATGGCGGTGTCGTAGTCGCGGGTGTGGGCGAAGGCTTTGATGGCCAGTTGGTGGCGGGTGGCGGGGCTGGTGTGGCCGTGGTCGGTGAGTTCGGCCAGGACGGTGGGGTAGTCGGCCGGGTCGCTGAGGATGGTGACGCGCTGGAAGTTTTTGGCGGCAGCGCGCAGCAGGGTAACGCCGCCGATGTCGATCTGTTCGATGGCTTCGGCGAGGGTGGTCCCCGGCCGGGCGATGGTTTGCTCGAAGGGGTACAAGTTGCAGACGACGAGGTCGATGAGTTGAATGCCCTGCGCGGCCAGGTCGGCCAGGTCGGCCGGGAGGTTGCGGGCCAGGATGCCGCCGTGCACGGCCGGGTGCAGCGTCTTTACCCGGCCGCCCAACATCTCCGGCGCGCCGGTAATGTCGGCGACGTCGAGCACGGCCAGGCCGTGTTCGCGCAGCAGGCGGGCGGTGCCGCCGCTGGCTATGAGTTCCCAACCCAGGTTGGCCAGGGCCTGGGCGAATGGCACCAGGCCGGTTTTGTCGTATACGGAGAGGATGGCGCGTTTTTCCATGGTTCGTGATTCGTCGTTTGTAACTGTTGGATCCCTGTAGATGGGCTGCTGAAATGATCAACTGATGGGAAATTTACCATGCCCGGCCGGGTGTGTCCAGAAAGCGCATTGGCGGCCGGGTGGGGCTGTTGGTAAGATTGGCGGCGTGTTCCCGGCCGGGTTTGGGTTGGCGAAAAGGGCGAGGTGTTATGAAACAAGAGACGATGGTGGCGCGGATCAGCCCCTTTATTTTTCTGAAGTGGGTGGTGGTGATTGAGTTCTTCTTTGCCTTCACACCCATTGCGCTGGTGCTCATCTTTAACTTGCAGCAGCAGTACACTGAACTGGTCCTGGCGCGTTCTATTCCCTATGAGGTGATGGCCACGCTGGTGATTACGACGCTGCAAATCCTTATCCTGGCCATCTCTTTTTTGGCCTGGTATTTGCCCAGCTACCAGATTGACCGGACGCAGGTTGTTTATAAGCGGGGCGGGCCGTTTGTGGATAAGCCGCTGGCCAGAACGCAGGCTATCACCCACATCACCGTGCGGCAGGGGTGGCTGGCGCGGCGGCTGGATTATGGCACGTTGGTGATTCGCACGTCGGATGCGGCGGGGGCGGCGCTGGTGCGCAATGTGCCCACGCCGGCGTTTTACGTGGATTATATCGAGGGGCTGATCGACCCGACGCTGGTACCGCGCACGGCTCCGGAGACCCGGCCGGTGGCGGCGCTGATTGCCGAGGGGGAGACGCAGCACGTGGAGTTTAAGGCCAGCCTGATGTGGGATTATCGCCAGCAGCGGGTGAATAAGGAGTTGTATGAACCGGTGATGAAGAACCTGGTGGCGTTTATGAATACGGTGGGGGGCACGCTGCTGGTGGGGGTGAGTGATGATGGGGAGGTGTTGGGGCTGGCGGCGGATATGCAGGGGCTGCGTAAGCCGAATGTGGATGGCTGGGAGCTGGCGTTTAATGCGGCGTTTAACAGTATGGTGGGGGTGGAGTTCCGTCGCTTTGTGGAGGTGCGTTTTCCGGCGGTGGCGGGGAAGGTGATTTGTGAGCTGGCGGTGCGCCCGGCCGGGGAGCCGGCCTTTCTCACGCACAAAGGGGTGGAGTCTTTCTACATTCGGGCCGGCAATGGCAGCCAACCGCTCACGGTGAGCAAGGCGGCCAGGTATATCCAGTCCCATTTTGCCGGGGGGCGTGGAATGTAGTGGTGACAGGCCCAATCCGCTCGACTGGGCCTGTCTGGGGGAGGCTAATCTTTGTCGTCCAGGAACATGCTCAGCAGCCAGCTAACGAGGCTGATGATGATGCTGGCCCATAGGGCGGGGAAGAAACCGTCGATGGTCAGGTAGCTGCTGATCCAGGAGGTGAGCCAGAGGAGCAGGGCGTTGATGACCAGGGTGAACAGCCCCAGGGTGAGTACCAGCAGGGGGAGGCTGAGCAGTTTTACCACGGGCTTGATGAGGCCGTTGATGAGGCCGAAGATGATGGCCACCAGCAGGATGCCGATGATGTCGTTGGTGAGGGTGACACCAGCGACGATTTGGGCGGCCAGCCAGATGGCGATGGCATTGATGGCGATACGGATTATGAGTTTGACCATGGGAATCCTCCTGTTGTGTGCTGTGAATGGTTGCGCTGGCGACTGGTATCGAGTGCGGGCAAGAAATTCTGGGGCGATTTTCCCCGCTAACCTACAGCCCCAACTGTCACTGGCAAGATTGTAGAGGAAATTTGCCGGTTTGGCATCTATTTGCTCTCTGGCAACGCCGTGCTGGTGAGAATGGGTGGTGGTGGGCAGCAGATTCTTTGCCCGGCCGGGGAAGCTGGCGTATCCTAGCAACATACGAGCGAAAGCACAGGATGAATCGACATGCGAAAGCGAACACAGGTGGCACGGGAAGAGTATGCGATCATTGGGTTGGGGCGGTTTGGCAGCGCGCTGGCGCGCCGGTTGGAGCAGTTGAACCATACGGTGCTGGGGATTGATTCCCGGCCGGAGCTGGTGCAGACACTGGCCCCAGAGATTACCCAGGCGGCGATTCTGGACGCCACCAACGAAGCGGCGCTGAAGGCGGTGGACATTGCCGCCTTTGAGACGGTGATTGTGGCTATTGGCGATGATTTTGAGGCCTGTTTGCTGACGACGGCGGCGCTGAAAAACCTGGGGGTGAAGCGGGTGATCTCTAAGGCGAATAACGAGCGCCAGCGGGATATCTTGCTGCGGGTGGGGGCCGACCAGGTGGTGCAGCCGGAACAGGATGGTGGGAAGCGGTTGGCCGACGAGCTGGGGATGCCGCGCATTTTGGAGCGGCTGCCGCTGGGGCTGAATCACAGCCTGGGGGAGGTGGTGGTGCCGGAATGGCTGGCTTACCAGAGCCTGGCGCAGTGTGATTTGCGCAACCAGTACGAGGTGATGGTGCTGCTGGTGAAGCGGGGGGATGAGCTGGTTGTGTCGCCGCCGCCGGATTATGTGCTGCAGAAGGGGGATGTGCTGCTGGTTCTGGGCGAAAATGAGGCGGTGACGGCTTTTGGTTCGCGGTCATGAATGATTTGCTTGGGCGGCCGCCGCTGCTGCCGGACCCCGGCCGGGAACGTGCCCGCCCGTGGCCGGTGATGATGCGCGTGGTTTTGGGGCTGCTGCTGCTGGTGGCCGTGGGCACCCTGGCGCTGCGTTTTTTGCCGGGGGTCACAACCCGGCCGATTAGCCTGCGCGAAGCGGCGTTCACCGCCACCTCGGCCGTGGCCGTTACCGGCCTGTCGGTGCTGACCACCAGCGTGGACTTTACGCCGTGGGGGCAGACGGTGCTGCTGCTGCTGATCCAGGTGGGCGGGCTGGGCTATATGTTTGCTGCGGCCCTTATCCTGCGCCTGTTTCGCCGGCGGGTCTCGCTGCGGGACCGGCTGGCGCTGTCCAGTTCGCTGGGGCTGGCCCAGCCCACCAACATCTTGCGGCTGATGGGGCAGGTGCTGGCTGGTATCCTGATTATTGAGGGGGTGGGGGCGCTGCTGCTTTTTCTGCACTGGCGCTTCAGCGGCATTGTGCCGGCGGATAGGGTGCTGTTCTATGCTGTGTTCCATGCGGTTTCCGCCTTTTGTAATGCCGGCTTTGACCTGTTTGCCGGGCTGCCGAATTATCCGCGGGGCATTCCTGGCGACAGTCCGACGCTGCTGATTATGGGTGGCCTGGTGTTTGCCGGTGGGCTGGGTATCCCGGTCTACGCCGATTTTTTGGAGCGGGGTTTCCGGCGGCTGTCCTTGCATACGCGGTTGACGCTGGTGGCGGTGGTGGTGCTGGTGTTGTTGGGGTGGGTGGGGCTGCTGGTGGATGAGTCCCGGCCGGGGGGGCTGCTGTTTGCGGCGGGGTGGGAACAACGCGTGGTGCATACCTGGTTTCAATCTGTCTCGGCGCGCACGGCGGGCTTCCCGGGCCTGGAGGATTTTCAGCGGCTGCAACCGGCCGGGCAACTGCTGGTGATGGTGCTCATGTTCATCGGCAGCGCGCCGGCTTCTATGGGAGGTGGCATTACGACCGGCACTTTTGTGGTGCTTACCCTGGCTTTGTGGAGCTATGCCAAAGGAAATCCCGCGGTGCAGGTGCGGTGGCGGACCATTGCTTCGGGCACGGTGCTGCGGGCTGGGGCGGTGCTGTCTATCAGCCTGGGGGTGGTGATGGTGGCCAGTTGGCTGATTATGCTGACCCATCCTTTTTCGCTTAGCTCAGTCTTGTTTGAGGTGGTTTCCGCTTTTTCTACCTGTGGTCTGTCGTTGGGCATTACGGGGGGGTTGAATGGCTTTGGGCAGTTGGTGATTATTTTGATGATGATTTGGGGGCGGCTGGGGGCGCTGACGATTGTGACGGCTATTTTGCAGCGGCATACGCCGGTGCAGTTGGTGCAGTATCCGGAGGAGACGGTGCTGATCGGCTAGGCGCGGGGGGGCAGGAGTGTCTTGTCAGGCTGCTTCATTGCGCTCGGCCAGCCACTTCTCGCGGTTGGCGGCGCGGGCGATTTTGCCGCTGGAGGTTTTGATGAGCCACTTGGGGCCAACGAGTTGGACGTAGCTGATGGTGACGGTGGTTTGGCGGGCGACTTCCTGGCGGATGGCTTTGACGGTGGTTTTGTACCCGGCCGGGTCCAGTTCATCCGTCTCGGCGACGACGGCGATGAGTTCGGTGCCTTCGCGCTCGTCGGGGACGCCAAAGACGACGGCCCGGCCGGGGTGGATGCCGGGTATGGTGTTCACGACTGCTTCGATGTCCTGGGGGTAGACGTTTTTGCCGGCGTTGATGATCAGGTCTTTGGAGCGGCCGATGATGTACACTTCGTCGCCGGCCAGGTAGCCCATGTCGCCGGTGCGGAACCAGCCGTCGTGGAAGGGGTGCAGGTCGGGGCGGCGGTAGTATTCGCTGAGCATGTAGCTGCTGCGGATGGCTAGCTCGCCCACGTGGCGTTCGGGCAGGGGGTGGCCGGCTTTGTCTAGCACGCGCACGGCGGTGCCGGGGATGGGTGGCCCGCAGGCGACTTTGGCCACGGCCTGGGGGTGGTGGGCGGGCACCGGCCGGGCGCGGCGTTCTTGCTCCAGGGCGTGCTGGTCGATGGTGTCGAGGATGGGTTCCCGGCCGGGGGGGGTCTGGGTGACGGCGAAGGTGTTCTCGGCCATGGCGTAGCTGACGCCGAGCATGGCCGGGGTGACGCCGTTGGCGGCAAAGCGCTCCAGGAAGAGGGCGTGGCTTTCGGCCCGCACCGGTTCGGAGCAGTTGATGAACAGCCGCATGCTGGCGGCTGATAACTGCTCTGTGTCGCGCTGGCGGATGCGGCGGGCGCAGTGGTTGTAGGCGAAGTTGGGCAGCCAGCAGAGGGTGCCGCGGTAGTGGTGGATGGCCTGGAAGAGCAGGGCGGGGTGTTTTACCCAGTCGAAGGGGGACATGAGCACCAGGGGCACGCCCTGGAAGAGGGGCAGCAAGAAGCCGGCGATGAGGCCCATGTCGTGGTAGAGGGGCAGCCAGCTTACGATGACGTCTTTGTCGCTTAGCTGGATGGCGTCGCTGTAGGTGGCGAGCTGGTTGAGGACGGCCTGGTGGCTGAGGGCGACCCCTTTTTGCAGGCCGGTGGTGCCGCTGGAGTGCTGGAGGAAGGCGATCCCGGCCGGGGCGGGGGCGGCGGGGACAAAATCGGCCAGCTCGGCGGCGGTGATGGAGGCGGCTAGCTGGCCGGAGCCGTAAACGGGGCAGGGGACGTGGCCGGCCAACTGGGGGGCAAATTCGTCGGTGGTCAGGATGGCCTGCACGTTGGAGAAGCGGGTGAGTTCGGCCATGCTGCCCATGTAGATGTCGGGGTCTAGCTTTTCGGTGAGGGTGGGGAACATGGCGGGGATGGCCCCGACCAGCAAGGCTCCCCAGAAGGCGAAGATGCTCTCCAGGTTTTGGGTGTGGGCGATGATGATGAGGTCGCCCGGCCGGAGGCCCATGTGGCGCAGGGCGGCGGCGTAGGTGGTGACGGCGCGGCGGAAACCCGGCCGGGAGACGACCACCGCGGGCTGCTCCGTTTCCAGGTAGATGATTGCGGCCCGGGCTTCGTCGCCATCATGCAGGGTTATGGCGTCTAGCAGGGTGGCGAAGTTGGGGCGGTTGGTTTGTTTTAGCATCGGCGGCGTTGGGGCAACAGGGTGAGGGGGTGAGGGGGTGCCTCGTGAATTGTGCCGGCGAATTATGCACCTGCATCCCGCATGACGCGGGCAACCATCTGGTTTAGGGTGTCCATTTTGGCCACGGTCAGGTCGGCGTCGGGGATGTAGACGTTGAATGTTTGCTCGACGTACACGCCAAATTCGGCCAGGGCAAAGGAGTCCATCAGCCCTTCGGTGATGATGCCTTCGTCGTCGGCCAGGTCGTATGCGTCGTCTTTGATGAGTTCGTGGATGATGAAGTGGCGTAGTTTCGCTCGTACTGTTTTTTCGTCCATTTTCGCGCGGTCTCGTTACTCTGTTTGGTTGGCAATGGCCAGGATGGCCGGGCTGAGCAGGGTGGCCAGTTGGCGGGTCCCGGCCGGGGTGAGGTGTACCGGCGTGTCGGTGAATTCATCGGGCGGGATGGCGTTCCAGAGGTCCAGGTAACGCCAGCCGCCGCCGGCCGCCGCCGCGGCCAGGAGTTGGCGGTACTGGTCATAGGCCCAGCGCGGGTAGAAGGAATTATAACGCAGGTCGCTGTTTGTGCCGCTGCTGATAAACATGGGTTCGTTGACCAGCAGCAGGGGGACCCGGCCGGCAACTTGCAGCCCGGCGGCCAGCACGTCCAGGCTCAGGTCGGTGGGGCGCAGGTTGGTGGGGGTTTCGTAATCCTGCCAGCTTTCGTCGGCCTCAAAGTCGGATTTGCGGAGGGGGATCTCGGCCGGGATGGCCTGGTCGATGCCGGTGGCGGCCCAACTGACGCCGTAGGCTTGCAGCCGCAGCAAGTCGGCCAGGGCGCGGCGCTGCCCGACGATGGTGCGGTCCAGGAAGGTGGGGTCCACAAAGCGGGGGTCGTGGGGGTCCAGGTTGAGCTGGTAGGTGGTGATGAGGTTGCGCACCCGGCCGGGGTTGTTTTGCAGCAGCGGGTGGGTGAGCTGTTTGGGCGGGTAGAGCGAGTCCAGCGTTACTGGCCAGAGGATGAGGTCCGGCTGGTAGGCCATGGCCTGGTCCAGGATGAGCAGGTCTTTGCTGACGGCCAGGATGGGGTAGCCCAGGTTGTAGGCGACCACGCGCCGGCCATCGGCGGTGGTTAGTTGGGCGGCGTTGAGCTGGCCGGCCAGGGTGTGGTCGTTGGCCAGGAACCAGCCCCAGGTGCCGGAATCGCCGATGATGAGGACGCGGTATTCATCGGCGGCTTTGCCCTGGCTGACGGTGTGGCTGGCGAACATGGCCGGCAGGTTGTTCAGGCTGAGGTTGTAGGATTCGGCGGCGTTTTCGCCGTAGGGCAGGCGGTCCCGGCCGGGGAGCAGCCAGTTGTAAAGCGAGACCTGCCCCAGCGCTTCTAGCGGGTAGGTCAGGGCAAAGAGCAGGTTGAGCAGCAGGAAGAGGAGGGCGGCTTTGAGGAGGACCCGGCCGGGGTGGGCCGCTGGCTGTTGGTTATGGTTCATGGTTTGCTGCCTACCACCCTAGCCCGAAGAGCCGCCCAACCGTCTGCGCGGCCAGGCCCACATCGGGCACCACAAACCAGACCCAGCCGATGACGACGTATTGCAAGGTGAGAAACCAGGTGAACAGGGTCCAGGCCTGCATCTGGCGCGGCTTTTGCTTCAGGCCGCGATACCATTTGCGGGTGCGGTCGCTCCACTGCTTGTGGGCGAAGAGGGCCAGGCCGTGCCACAGTCCCCAGAGGAGGAAATGCCAGCTAACGCCGTGCCACAGGCCGATGACGACCATGGTGGCCACCTGGCTGGCCAGGACAATGAGGGTGGGCGAAGGGCGCGGCTGGCGGCGCAGCAGGCTGCGCGAGAGGGGCGAAAAGACGTAGAACCTGGCCCAATCGCTGAGGGTGATGTGCCAGCTTTGCCAGAATTTGGTGATGTTGCTGCGCAGGTAGGGGCGGTTGAAGTTTTCGGGCAGCTTGATGCCGAACAGCAGGCCGAGGCCGATGGCGATGTCGGTGTAGCCGCTGAAGTCGAAGTAGAGGCGCAGGGCGTAGCCGTAGAGCAGCAGCCACAGCCCGGGGGTGTTGGTGACCTGGCTGACGTTGGTGGCGTTGAGGGCCATGCCCTGGGCCAGGGTGTCGGCGATGACGAATTTTTTGAAGAGGCCGAGGGTGATGCGGCTGGCGGCGAGGGGCACCCGGCCGGGGTTACCCCCACCCCAACGTTCCATCGCCGGCAAGGCGCGAAAATCGCCCACAAAACGTTCGGCACGGTCGATGGGGCCGGCCACGAAGCTGGGAAAGAAGATGACGTAGGTAACGTATTCGCGCAGGGAGAGTTCTGGCAGGAGGCCCGTTTGCCGGTCGCGGGCGGTGTGGATGAGGCGAAAGGCGACGTAGGAGAAGCCGAGCCAGTTCAGGTCGATGGCCCTGGCCAGGCTGGTGTCCTGGCCAGTGAGGCCGCGCCACCAGCCGCTGACCAGGGTGGCCAGCGGTTCTGTCTTGAGGAGGATGAAGAGGGCGGCGATGAGGGTGATGAGGCCGGTGAGGACCCACCATTGGCGGCGCTTTTGCAGCAGCCGCCCCAGCCCGGCGATGAGCGCGCCGCCGGCCAGCAGGGCCAGGGCCACGAGCAGGGGGCTGGGCGGGCGCGAGGGGGTGAGGCGGTAGTCGGCGGGCAGGAAGCGGTTGAGGGAGAGAAGGAGGACGAGGCCGGCGATGACCAGCAGGGTCAGGCGGTCGTCGCGGGTGAGGCGGGTGGGTTGGGGGCTGCCCGGCCGGGTGAGGTACCAACTGAGCAGGGTCAGCCCCAGGGTGGTGGTGGGCAGGATGAAGTCGCTGAAGCGGATGGGCAGGGCCGGCTGCAGCCAGTAGATGGCGACGACGCTGCCGGCCAGCAAGGCCCAGCCCCGTGCCCGGCCGGGGAGCAGGGCCAGATAGAGCAGGGCGGCCGCGGCCAGGATGGCAATGGTTAGCAGGTCCAGGTTCATGCGCCCCCTCCGGCCGGAACCTGGGGGCTGGCGGTAAGCTCATTCACCGGGCCACCCCACCTGGTTGAGGAGCTGGTAGAGGGTCATGAGGATGACGAGGTCGTGGACCGGGTAGCCGCGCTGGAAGTTTTGTGGCAGGGTGTAGTCGTTGGCGTCGGTAATGGTCAGGTGAACGTCGTCGTCGCTGCCCAGGCCCCGGCCGGGGAGGGTGCCGGCTACCAGGTCGAAGTCAAACAGCGGCACCTGGTACTCCTCGGCAATGGCCCGGATGGCCAGGTTGTTTTCGTTACCTTCCCCTTCAAAGCGGTCGGCCTTGGTGCCTAAGATGGGGATGACGCCGTTCTCGATGCTGAACTCAACGACCTGGCGCAGGTTTACGCCGAAGCCGGGGCCATTGTCGTTGCTGCCCAGGCGAATGAGCAGGACGCTGGGGTTGTTCAGGCGGAATTCGCAGGTGAGCATGTCTTCGTTGGGTTCGCACCACTCTTTGTTGGCCCAGAGGGGGTCGAAGACGGACCAGGCGTGCAGCCCCACGCGAATGGCCACGCCGTAGCGGGCGAAGGAGCCGGCGTAATGGTCGATGGCCGGCTGCAAGTAGGCGTAATCGCTGCCCAGGTTGTAGCGACCTTCGTCGAATTTGGTCAGGTAGTGGGAGGTGAGGGCGACGCTGTCGCCCAGCTTGGAGAAGGTGTGGGGGTCGCGGCCCAGGGCCTGGCCGCGGGCAAAAATGGCCTGGACGTTGGCCACGGTCTCCGGCGGCATGAGGATGAAGCTTTCGGGCGGCAGGCCGTTGAGGAAGATGGGGGGCAGGGGGGTGGCGCTGGCGGTGGGTTGAGGGGTAGCGGTGGGGGTATCGGTTGGCCCCGGCCGGGTGGTGGGGATGGGGGTGGGGGTGGCCGGCGCGGAGAGGGTGGCGCTGGCGGTGGGTGGCGGCGGCGTGGTGGTGCTGGTGCTTTGGGCCACGGCCACGGCGGTGGGCGAAGCGGTGGGTGGGGGGGGCGTGGGAGAGGGGTTGCACCCGGCCGGGAGCAGGGCCAGCGCCAGCAGCAGGGTGAGGATAAGCCAGCTACGCCGCACGCGTCACCATCCGGAAGCTGGCAGTTGGGAGGGAAGGGGCTATGGGGCGCGGCGTTGGCAGGTGAGCGGGGGCTGGCATTGGTCTACTCGCCGGATAGGATTTGGCGGATGGCGTCCAGGACCATGAGGCCGCTCAGGTCTTGCATGGCGTGGCCGCTCTGGAAGATGGCCGGGTCGCGGAAGTCGTTGGGCGGGTAGTCGATCATGTGGATGAGGTCGGTGTTTAGCCCCCGGCCGGGGAGCGTGGCCGCCACCAGGTCAAAATCCCACAATGGCACCTGCAAATCGGCGGCAATCTGGCGCAGCAGGATGTTGTTGATGTTGTCTTCTCCCTCAAAGCGGTCGGCCTTGGTGGCCACAATGGGGATGACGCCGTTGTCGATGGCGTACTGCACCACCTTGCGCATGTTAAAGTCGAACCCTTCGGGGAAGCCGGAATCGTTGGAACCCAGGCGCACGATGAGGACGCTGGGGTTGTTGAGCCGAAATTCGCACTCCAGGACGGTTTCGTTGTTGTTGCACCACTCTTTGTCGGCCCACAGGGGGTCGAAGACGGACCAGGAGTGCAGCCCCAGGCGGGCGGCCACGCCAATCTGGGCGAATGCGCCGGCGTATTGGTCCACGGTGGGCTGCAAGAAGGCGTAGTCGCCCAGGTTGAGTTCGGGGTCGTCGAAGCGGCCCAGGAGGTTGGGGTTGAGGGTGGTGCTGTCGCCCAGCTTGGAGAAGTAGTTGGGGCTGCGGCCCAGGGCCTGCCCCTGGGCGTAGATGGTGCGGATGTTGGCGGCCACTTCTGGTGGAATGACCACGAACTGTTCCGGGGGGATGCCGTTGATGGCCGGCGGGCCAGGGGTGGCAGCCGGTTCGGGCGTGGGGGTGGGTTCGGGGGTGGTGGTGGGTTCGGGGGTGGTGGTGGTGATGGCGAGGGGTGGGGTCCCGGCCGGGGGAGGCTCGGTTGCGGGAGCGGCAATTGTCTGCTCCAGGTCGCCCAGGGAGAGGATGGTGGCGGTGGGTAAGGGGAGGGCGGTGGGTTCTTCCCCGGCCGGGGGGGTCTCATTCCCGCCGCAGCCGACCAGAAGCAGCACAATGACCAGGAGCAGAACGTGACGAAAGCGCACAGGGAGCATTAGAAACCTTGATAGATCCATTGAGGGGCGCTGTCGCTGGTGACGATAATCAACAGGATGATGATCAGGCACAGGGCCAGGGCCAGCAGATTTTCACGCGAGAGTCGTTTTTTGACCATAGTGGTTGGCGTTCCCGGCCGGGCTAGGGGCCGGCCTCGCCGCACCATTTCCATTCGCCGTCTTCCTGGACGACGCGGTAACTGGTGAGCGGGAACTCGGTCTCTTCGGTGCCGTAGAGGGCGACGATCTTGCCCTGGCAGTTGACGGTGGCGTTGCCATCAAAAGTGCAGGCCATGCCCTCGATCTGTACGTCGCTGATGCTGTCGAAGGTGTGGATTTCGCGCTCCAGCACCGACTCCATGTCGGCGCAGAGCAGGCTGCGCAGGGTGCCGGCATCGCTGCTGACTTTGGCTTGCAGGTACTTTTCCACGGTCCCGGCCGGGTCGCCCGCGCCGGCATTGGAACAGGCGGCCAGGGTTCCCAACAGCAGAGCCAGGAGGATCAGGGGGAGGTGTCGTTTCATGGTGGGGTCCTTTTCAGGTTATGGGCTGGTCGTTCGATCTTCTACTCACGCTGGTCTACTGTAAAACTTGCTTCCACAGCTCGTCTAGCAGGATGAGGGCGGTGAGGTTGTGGACGCCGTGACCGGTTTGGAAGGCGGTGGGGTCGGTGTAGTCGTGGCTGTAGAAGAAGGTCATGTGGACGTTGTCTTCGCTCAGTCCCCGGCCGGGGATGGTGTTGGCCACGGCGTCAAAATCCCACAGCGGCACCTGGTACTGGGCGGCAATCTCGCGGATGATGGCGTTGTTGATGTCGCCGCCTTCGTTGCGGTCCGCCTTGGTGCCCAGGACGGGGATGACGCCGTTGTCGATGGCGTACTGCACAATCGTTCCCATGCTCTGCCGGAAGGATTCGGGCACGCCCACGTCGTTGGAGCCGAGGCGGATGAGCAGCAGGCTGGGCTTGTGCAGGCGAAATTCGCAGGCCAGCACTGTTTCGTTGGCCTGGCAGTAGGTCTTGTCGGCCCACAGCGGGTCGTCGACCGACCAGGCGTGCAGCCCACGGCGCACGGCGATGCTCTCGCGCCCGAAGGAGCCGGCGAAGTAGTCGATGACGTCTTGTAGATAGGCGTAGTCGCCCAGGTTGTAGGGTCCGCTGTCGAAGCGGGTGAGGAAGTGGGGTGGCTCGATGGTGCTGTCGCCCATTTTGGAGAAGGCGCGGGGGTTGTTGCCCAGCTCCTGGCCGCGGGCGTAGATGGCGCGGGCGTTCTGGCGCACGTTGTCGGGCAGGATGACGAAGCTGCTGTAGGGGATGCCGTTGACCTGGCCGGGGGGCGGCCCGGCCGGGGGGCTGCTCTCGCCGCTGGTTTCGCCCGCGGCCGGCGGGCCATCCAGGGGGATATGCACTACCTGGCCCACGGCCAGCGTGTCGCCGTCGCTCAGGTTGTTCAGGGCCAGGATGTCGGCCAAATCCGTGTTGTAGTCCAGGGCAAGCTGGTACAGGGTGTCGCCCGACTGGATGGTGTAGCTTACGCTGTAGACGGGGGTGGCGCTGATGGCCGCGGCCGGGTTGCCCGCGGGCGGCGGGCCGCTGCCGTCGCCGACCAGGGTGGGCGTGGGTACCAGGGCGGGCGGCTGCTCGCCGGCCAGGATGGGGGTGGGGGTGGCGCTCCCGGCCGGGGTGCCGGCGGCGGCTGTGGCCGCACCGGCAGCACGGGCCGCATCGGCGGCGGCAAGTTCTGCCGCGGCCGGTGCCGGGCTTTCAGCTTTGGCAGTGGTGCAGGCGGTGAGCATGGCCATGAGCATGGCCATCAGAAGGATCGTCAGGCCGGCCAGCCCGCTGTGCCACAAAGAACGTTTGGTCATTACGCATCACACTTGTTGACACTGGTATTTGCGAGTGGCAATGTTAGCAGAGAAGGCGGCATAAAACCATAACCGGAAATGAGAGGCGGCTGTGAGCGCCCCGGCCGGGGGCGCTTGAGCAAGATACGGTAGGAAATAGTGCGGAATGTCATGGGAAAGACATGCAGTCTGTCACTTGTGGCCACCTGGCTGTCGTTCAATGCTGAGGGGTGGAGTTGGTAGGCCGCCGGCACGTTAGCGCAGTTACCCCCGGCCGGGGCCAGCATCGCAGTCACAGTCATTCACGTTAGACGTTGGCGAAAAGTGAGTATCGGAAGTTCCCGCTTCCAGTTGGCACAGCAGCCTGGGGAACAGTGCGCCAGGCTGAGGGCTATGCCTGGCCCCCCGGCCGGGTAAAGCCATCACCCCGGAAAATCCTCCCGCCTGGCGTTTATCCTTCATAGAGCAGTATTCCTTCGCACCATTTAATCCGGGTTCACAACCTGGGCGGCACTTCAGAGGAGGCTCTTATGTTGCTCAGCCGTATTCCCACCCTTCTCGACCCCCTTGAATTGGATGACCTTACCCGCGCCGCACTGGCTGACCTTTCTCTGGCGGCCGACCGCGACTATTACGATGCCGCCCAGGATGAACTGGCGCGTCAGGCGTATTATGAACCGCTGCTGCTGCCCGCCCCGGCCGGGGCAGCGATCACCTTCGACAGCCTGAGCCAGTTGGTCCGGGAAACCCACACCACCTGTCTCACCTACCGGCCTGCCCGGCATGTCTACCCCTGGGTGGACCTGCACCCCGACGGCTATATTCACAGCATTTACTCCGGCCTGCCCTACGATGCGGCCGACTTCATCCTGGCCGATGCCCAGACAGACCGTGAGCGGGCCGATTGGCTAACCGACCTCCTGCCCGACTTTGACCAGGCGGATGAGCAGCTTCTGGCCGATGCTCTGGACAGCCTGGAAGATGCCCTGCCCTACAACTGCGAACACGTTGTGCCCCAATCCTGGTTTGCCAAGCAGGAGCCGATGCGTGGCGATCTGCACCACTTGTTTGCCTGCGAATCGCGCTGCAACAGTTTTCGCGGTAACCGGGCTTACTTCGACTTCCCCGACTTCCCGGCCGGGTTGCTGGATGCCGAGCAAGATGATTGTGGCAAGCTGGCCGGCAACCAGTTTGAGCCGGGCAGCGGCAAAGGGGCCGTGGCGCGAGCCGTACTCTACTTCCTCATGCGTTATCCCGGTGAAATCAACGCCAACCAGGCCGAATTCGAGGCCGAGCGCCTGCCTATCCTGCTAGACTGGCACCAGAGCTTCCCGCCAGACGAGTATGAGCGGCACCGCAACATGGCCATTTTTGCCCTGCAAGGCAACCGCAATCCGTTTATCGACTTCCCCAACTGGGCGGCGCAGATTGATTTCTGCCTGGGATTGGGAGACGAACCTGATGAACAGCAATGAAACGTTACTGGCATGGTCCGGCTTATCCCTGGCGGACATAGAACAGCGCCTTCTGCGCCAGGCCGGGGGTTACGCCGCCGCGGGCGACGATACCGGCCGGGGCCAGCCGCATACCCCCTTTGCCGCGGAAGACCTGGAGGATATGCTGGCCCTGCTGGCCGATGCGCCCTACGATGGGCCACGGGAAGCAGTGGTGCTGCTGCCCGGCATCATGGGCTCGCTGCTCACCAGCATGCGCGGCGTGACCAAGCTGCTGTGGATTAATCCGCTGATCTTCTTGCACGGTGAGGCGAATTACCTGGAGATGAATGACGACGGCACCGGGGACGGCTGTGCCGAGGTGCAGGTGATGCCGCTGGCGCTGGAGAAGATCTTCTATACCAAGCTGGCCCTGGCGCTGCGCCGCCAGGTGGATCTGTATGAGTTCCCCTATGATTGGCGGCGCTCTATTACCTGGAATGCGCGGCAGTTGGGGGCGAGCCTGGCCCGCTGGTCGCTGGCGGACCCCGGCCGGCAGTTTACGCTGGTGGGGCACAGCATGGGCGGGCTGGTGATTCGCGCTTACCTGGCCCAGGACCCGGCCGGGGCGGAGGAGCATGTCCGGCAAGTCATCTCGCTGGGCACACCCTACTACGGCGCCACTTCGGCGGTGGAGAATCTGCTGCTGGGCAACCGGATGCTGGCCCTGGTGGCGGGCATTAACCCGCGCAACGTGCCCCGTCGCATCATCATGAATATGCCCAGCATCTATGAACTGCTGCCACCGCCGCCGGAGATGTTCCCGGCCGGGCGGCCCTACCCCGTTAACTGGGACCTGTACAATGCGGCAGCCTGGCACAAGGCGGATGTGCGGCAGGATTATCTTGACCTGGGTTGCCAGTTCCAGCAGTTGATGGCGGTGGCCGACCCCCAACTGCCGCAGGCGCAAATTGCCGGCTGCCACCTGAAAACGCTGGTGGCGGTGCGGCAGCAAGCGGCCAATGGGTCGCCGCAGTATGAGCTGGTGAAGCAGCCCACCGGCCCTAACTCGGGTGATGGCACGGTGCCGCTCTGGTCGGCTGTCCGGCCGGAGTTCGATACCTATTACGTGCGCCAGGAGCATTGCAAGCTGCCCGGCCACAAGCCGGTTATCCAGGCGGCGCTGGCCCTGATTCACGACGAGGTGCCGGAGCTGCCCGGCCAACTGCCCCCGGCCCCGGCCGGGTTGTTCGATGCCGCGGTTGACCCGTTCATGGCGGCCGAAATGGCCCCGGATGCGGCTACGCTGCGCCAGCGCCTGGCCGAAGGCACGGCCACGGCCAGCGACTATGCCCAGTTGTTCTTTGCGTTGTAACCGGCGGCCTGTCTGTAGCGCCGCCTTCTGGTTTGTTTAGGGTTCGTTCACAATTAGATTCTGTTCGGAAAACGAACCCCAAGGCTTGGCCGTTTACCGAAACTCAAAAGGTAAAAACGGCCAGGCCCTTAGTCTGTGCCGGCCCCCGGCCGGGGCAGAGAGGAGTTAATCGTCATGAAGACCTTCAAGCAGTTAGTTCAGCCGGAGGTGTTGCCCGATGCGTTCGACGCTGCCATCTACGGCGAAGAGCCAATCGTAGAGCTTCGTCAAGAGCCGGGCCTTATCAACATTACCTACACCTTCCCCGGCTTCTTCGTGTCCGACGATGCCCGCGAAGTGGATGGGGACGAGATCCCCTTCACCCAATTGAACATTGCCGCGGCCGGCTTCCTGGCTGAAAGCGGCAAGCCGCTGCTGCCCTCCTTTGGTCGCTACGTGCAGATCCCGCCCAACCACAAATACACGCTGGCCGTAGAAAAAAGCGGCCCCGTGCACTTTGAGGATGTGCTGGTGCTGCCCGCCCAGGAGCGCCTGACCGACAGCCCCGACCAGGACGTGGCGTTTGAATATGACACCGATTTCTATGCCGGGGATCTGGTTTACCCGGCCGAGATGGTGCAAGTGCAGGGGCCACTCTTCTTCGACGGCTACACCGCCCTGCTGCTGCACGTGGTGCCCTTCCAATACAACCCGGCGCGGCGGCAGCTCATTGGCTATGGCAAAGTGAGCGTAACCATTCAACTGGAGCCAGTGGCCGACAGCGATGCGCCGCCCACTATCTATGATGCTGATGAGAACCTGGAAGCGTTTGGCAACCTGATGCTGAACCCCAGCCGCAGCGTGGTGGAGCACCTGGCTCTGGAACCAACACTGGTGACAGAGATGGTGACCCTGTTCCGCGGCCCGGAATACCTCATCATCTACCATCCGGGCTTTGTGCGTGCCGCCCAACTGCTGGCCGACTGGAAGAACCGGCGCGGTTTGCGGACCCAAATTGTCGCCATCGATGTGGTGGGCAACAGCGTGCCGCAGATCAAGGAGTACATTCGCACCCGGCGGCAGGGGCTTTCGCAGTTGCGCTACGTGCTGCTGCTGGGCGACGTGGACATGATTACGTCGGAGCTGGTGGCCGGTGGTCCGTGGGGCGACAATGTGACCGACTACTACTACGCGACCCCGCGTGACGCCGCCAACTGGCAAGACCTGGTGATGCCCTGGCTGGCCATTGGGCGCATTCCGGTGCGCACGGCGACCGAGGCGCTGGCAGTGGCGCGGCAGATTATTAAGTATGAGAAGCAGCCCCCGACGGCGGCGGCTTACTACAAGCAGATGGTGTTCGCGGCCTACTTCCAGGACAACAACTTCGACGGCAAGGCCGACCGGGCCTACTTGCAGACCATGGAAGGTATCCGCAAGCACATGGTGACCCAGGGGTACAACGTGGATCGGGTTTACGTGAAAACGCCCGGCGCGCCGGCGCCGCAGTTCTACATTGACGGCACGCCGGTGCCGCCAGATGTGGTGGCGGCTTTTGTGGACCCGGCTACGGCCACGAACCGGCTGGTTGCGGCCAGCAACCAGGGCAAACTGGTGGCCGGCCATCGGGATCATGGCGATATCGATGGTTGGTCGCACCCTTCGTTTAAGCTGCCTGATCTGAATGGCATTACCAGCGGCACTCCCACGGTGTTCTTCAGCGTGAACTGCCTCACGGGCCAGTTTGACCTGGTGGCCCCGACGGAGTCCTTTGCGGAGAAGATGCTGCGTATTAGCGGCGGTGCGCCGTCGCTGATTGCGGCGACGCGGGTGTCGCACACCTGGCTGAACAATGACCTGATTAAGGCGTTGTTTGATGCCACCTGGGGCGGTGTCTTACCGACCTTCCCCGGCACCACGGCCAGTTACCCGGTGCGGCACAACCGGCTGGGGGATATCCTGAACTATGCCAAGTATTACTTGCCAATCTCGATGAGTGGCAGTGTGGATTACGTTAAGGACCACTTTGAGATTTATCATGTGGTTGGCGATCCCACGCTGGAGCTGTGGCGGGAAGCGCCGCGGCGGATTACGCTGAAATCGTGGTTTGAGAAGCGCTATCTGCACATTCAGTTGAATCCGGTGGTGAAGGAGGGGGTGCTGACGATCTGGTATGGCGACCGGCTGCTGCGCCGGCTGCAACCGTCGGCAACTTATGTGAAGTTGGCCCTGCCGCTGGAGGAGATCCTGGAGACGCCGGAAGGGGAGCCGCTGAAGCTGCGGGTCTGCTTCTGGGCACCGGGTTACCGTATTCGGGAGGTGCAGCCGAAGCTGGTGGTGGCCCCGGACGCGCTGCGGGTGATGGATGCCCCGGCCGGGGCGGTGGCCAAGACCAACGGTGACGGCAACGGGCACCGGGTGGAGAAGAAGAAGTTGCAAAAGCTGGCCGGTTCGTAATCCCCGGCCGGGAGACAGAAAAGGTTGGCCTGGTCGCTAAGCGGACCGCCCAAAAGCGAGTTTGGACTTTCCGTCCGTAGTAACCGCTTTAGCGGTCTGCACGGCTAAAGCCTTTACTACAAACTTAACTGCGAGCGAATCCTAAGTGGGCCGGGCCAACCTTGTAAACAGCCGGGGAGCCAACAGATGGATGGGGCTAATCTGGCCGAGATTGGCCCCATCTTTTGCTGTGGCAACTTTAGCCGCGGTCGCTGAGGGTGACGTTGAGGGTGCGCAGTTCGCCGCCGCGCACGATGCCGATGGGCAGCTTTTGGCCGACGCGGTCCCCGCTGAGCAGGCTCAGCAGGTCGTCGTGGCTGCGGATGGGCTGGCCGTCCAGGTTGACGATGGTGTCGCCCAGGACCAGACCGGCTTGTTCGGCCGGGCTGCCGGCCTCGACGCTGCTGATGAGCAGGCCGGTTTTCTGGTTCAGGCTTTCTTGCAGGGGTTGGGGCAGGCGGGCGGGCTGGGTGCTGACGCCCAGGTAGCCTTTTTTAACCCGGCCGTGGGTGAGCAGGGTGTTGGCGACGCGGCGTACGGTGCTGGTGGGGATGGTGAGGCTGACGCCGCGCAGCAGGGCGGAGGTGTTTAGCCCCAGGAACTGGCCGTTGGCGGCGACCAGGGGGCCGCCGGAGAAGCCGGGGTACATGAGGACGTCGGTTTGCAGGTATTGTTCGATCTGCCCCCCGGCCGGGCTGCGCCAGCGTTCGCCAATGGCGCTGACGATGCCCAGGGTGGCCTGAATGTCCCGGCCGGGACGGCCCAGGGCGAGGACGAGCTGGCCAACCTGGGGGGTGTCGTGCCACCCGGCCGGGGTGAGGTCGGTGGCGTCTACGCGGAGGATGGCCAGGTCGGTGCTGGGGTCGCGCCCGACCAGGGTGGCGGCTAGCTGGTGGCCATCGGCCAGCCCCACGCTCAGGTTTTCGCTGCTGCGCAGGACGTGGTGGGCGGTCACGATGATGCCGCCGCCATCGCCGGAGGCCCAGACGATGCCGCTGGCGGGCATGCGGCGGCGGCCATAGACGCTGACCACGGCCGGCCCGGCCGCGGCGACGGTCTGGACCATGTTGTCGGATAAGCTGATGAGGGTGTTGGACATGGGTGTCTCCTTGTTGGTGATTGGTGATCTGTGACTTGTTAGCAGGTATCTTACCCGGCCGGGGGTGGGCGTAGATCAACTGTTTGGCGGGGTGGGGACCTGGAAGAATGGCCAGGTTGGGCGGGGGATTAGAGCAGCAGCAGCCCCAGGCGGGTGGCGCGGACGACGGCTTCGGTGCGGCTTTGGGCGTCTAGCTTGCTCATGATGGCGGTGACGTGGAATTTGACGGTGTGCTCGCTGACGTCCAACTTCTGGGCGATGGCCCGGTTGGTGAGACCTTCGGCCAGAAGTTGCAGCACCTCTTGCTCGCGCGGGGTGAGGGGTTCGCTGAGGGCGGCTGTTTGCAGGGGGGCAGCGGTTTGCAGGGTGGTGGCCAGGCTGGGGTCTAGCAGGCGCAGCCCGTGCAAGATGGCGTTAAGGGCGGCCTGTATCTGGCTGCCGGTGGCGCTGCGCAGGAGCAGCCCCTGGACGCCGGCGGCCCAACTGTCGCTGGCGAGTTCGTCGTTGGGCAGCAGGGCCAGCACCGGCCGGGGCAGTTCGCCCAGGTCGGGGGGGAGTTCGTCCGTTTCCCAGCCCAGGTCCCACAGCACAACGTCTGGCTGGTAGATGTCCAGGTTGGCCAGCAGATCGGCGTCGGCGGCTAGCTGGCCAATGATGGTTAGCCCCGGCCGGTCGGCCAGCAGGGTAGCCAGCCCGGCGCGCACCAGCGGATCGGCGGCAACGATGAGCAGGTTGGTGGGGGTGTCTGTGTTGTCCATGGCGGGATTATAGTGGGTTTTTGGGGCAGGGGGCAGGGGGGAAGGGGGTGGGGGAGGTGGTTGGCTGGCCGGGCTGCGCGCTAGCCGCCGGCCAGCAGCCGGATGCCCAGGCCGGTGATGATGGCCAGGGTGACGCTGGCCAGTAGTTCGGCAACGTAGAGGTTGGTCTGCTGGCGGTTGCGCACTTCGCGCCCTTCGGCCAGGAGGCGGGGCAGGGTGACCAGGGGCACCAGCACGTATTGCCCCAGCAGGACGAAGGTGGTGATGAGCAGGCGCTCCAGCATGCCGATGTATTTGTCGGTGCCGCCGGCGAAGTTGGGCGGGCTGCCGCCGACAAGGCTGTAGACGAGGATTTTGACGATGACCCAGGCGGGCATGAGGAGGAAGGCGTAGCCCATGAGCAGGGTAAGCAGCGGGGTTTGCTGGAGGGCGGCCAGGATGGCCCCGGCCGGGTTGGCCAGGGGTAAATAGCCGGAAGCGGTCAGGGCGATGAGAATGATGGTAAAATGGAGGGCCTGATCCACGCAAAAACGGATCAGCGCGGCGGGGCTAGGCCCCGGCCGGGGTGTGTGCTGGGCCAGCCACAACTGCGAACTGTCGATGGCGGTGTGGCTGAGGCCGATGAACAGTACCCAGGGCCACCAGCCGCGGTCAAAAGGCAGGCTAAAGAGCCAGGTGACCAGCAGCACGATGAGGCCGTGAGTGAGTACGCCTTTCTGGCAGGTGGCTTTCCAGTGGGCCAGGCGATCCGTTTGTAGGATAAAGTCGCCAGTGATGTGGGCAAAGAACATGGCGGTGATCATGGCGGGTCCTTGAGCGTTTGTCAGGTGGTCAGGTGGTTGGGTTGGTTTACGTATTCCGCTTGTAACACGGTTTCTATACAGCTCGTCGAGGTCTGCGCTTGTTGAGGACCGGTTCCCTTCGACAGGCTCAGGGAACAGACCTGCGTGGTTGTTTCCGCTAATTTGCCCATACAGTAGATCAGGAAGGTTTGTCTGGCTATGAAAAATATCACACTGGGAGTGTATTAGGTGCTGCCTACGGCGCATTTGGGGTTTACGCTGGCGGCCTGGCGGTTGGCGCGGCGGGTGGTGGGGCGGCGGTCCCCGGCCGGGGCGGTTTTAGGGCTGCCGGTGGATGGCCGGCTGTTGGTGCTGGCGGCGCTGGGGCCAGACCTGCTGGATAAACCGCTGGCCCCGTTTTTGTATGCGCGCACGGGGGCGACGAAGTTGTGGGGGCATACGCTGCTGCTGCATTTGTTGTTGGCGGGCGGGTTGTGGTGGTGGTTCCCGGCCGGGTGGGTGTATGGGTTAGCTTTTAGCGGCCACCTGCTGCTCGACGCCATCTGGTCGATGCCGGCCACCTTCTTCTGGCCGGCCTATGGCTGGCAGTTTCACCGCGCCTCCACCCGGCGGCGGCAGTTGGGCTTCTGGCGGGCCTATTGGGCCCGCCTGCGCAGCATGACCCACATCCCCTGGCTGGAACTGCTGGGCCTCCTGGCTCTCCTGTGGGTCATCGCGGCGGAGCTGGTTGGCAGAGCCAGCGCAAAAGGACAACGCTAGCCAAGTCCCCACGCCGGGGCTTGAAGAACAGCGCCTGCCCCACGCCTCACGGAGTGCGCCCCACCTCTTGCCGCGCCGTGCGGATGAGCGTTTGCTTTAGCTGCCACAGCTTCTCTGTCAGCGAGACGTGGTAGATGTGGGGGTAGATGAGCCGCTTCACGCCGCTGTCCAGCCGTTCCAGGTCAGTCTGGCGGGCCTGGCGCATGGCGTCGATGGGGGGCAGGTCGTAAACCAACTGCCCGTCCCGCAGCACCTCGACCAGCAGTGGTTCCATGCCGCTGATGTCGGCCGGGGCCAGGCTGCGGTAGACGTGCTGCTGGCTGGGGTGGCGCAGCAGCAGCGGGTCGGCTGTGGCTGGCGTTTCCTCTTCCAGGGCCAACAGGTCGGCGGTGGCGTGGTTATACCGGTCATAGACGCGCCAGACGTGCTTCCGGCCGGGGTTGGGCGTTTTTAGCGGCGATTCCGATACCTTAATGGCCGGCACCCACGCCGCGCCGTTGTGGATGGCCACCAGCTTATACACGCCATCCAGCGCCGCATCGCCGCCGGAGGTGATGAGCCGCGTGCCGACGCCATACACCAGCCGCCGCGCCAGATGGTCGGGGTCCACGCCGTAGCCTGGGGCTTCGTTCTCGATCTGGGTCAGGATTTGCCAGATGGTTAGCTCGTCCATCTGGTTGGAGAGGACGATGGCCGTATCGGGGAAGCCGGCCGCGTCTAGCTGGCGGGCGGCCTGGATGCTGAGGTAGGCCAGGTCACCGGAATCGAGGCGGATGCCCCCCGGCCGGTGTCCCTTGCGCCGCAGCTCGTGGAAGACGGTGATGGCGTTGGGGATGCCGCTTTCCAGGGTGTTGATGGTGTCTACCAGCAGCAGGCAATCATCGGGGTAAACGTCGGCATAGGCGCGGAAGGCGGCCAGCTCGCCTTCGCCCAGGGCCATGAAGGCCTGGATCATGCTGTGGGCGTGGGTGCCTTTGGGCGGGTAGCCCAGTACGGCGCTAATGCCCATGTTGGAGGAGTGGTCGGCCCCGCCGATGAGGGCGGCGCGCGCGCCGGCGTTCACGCCCCGTTCGTGGCCGCGGCGCATGCCAAATTCCAGCATGGTCTGGCCCCGGCCGGCCTGGCTGATACGGGCCGCCTTGGTGGCGATGAGGGTCTGGTAGTTCAGGTAGTTGAGCAGGGCCGATTCCAGGATTTGGGCCATGGCCAGCGGCCCTTCGATGACGGTTAGGGGGACGTTGGGGTGGACGACGCGCCCTTCGGGGATGGCGTGCAGGCTGATGCCGCTGAAGTTGCCGTGGCGGCGCAGCCAGGCTAGAAAATCCTCGGCGAACAGGGGGCGGCCGGTGCTGCCGGTCAGGCTGCGCAGGTAGTCGATTTCGGCTGCGCCGAAAGCGGCGGTGGCCATCCAGTCGAGCAGCCAGGCCAGGCCGGCGTTGATGGCGTAGCCTGCTTTGTGGTCGCCGTAGTCGGGGTAGCTGCGGAAAAAGTGGTCGAACTGGGCGGGGCGCTCGTGCAGACCCATGCGGAAGTAGAGCTGGGCCATGGTGAGCTGGTACATGTCGGTGAAGAGGATGCCTTCGGCCAGGGCTTGTTGGGAGCGGTTCATGGGGGCGTTCCGTGATTGGGTGGAGATTGGACCAATCTGGCCTGGCGGGTTGTGCCGCCAGGTGGGCCGATTGGTCCAATCATCAGGGCGTGGGGGTCGCGGCCGGGGTGGGTTCGGGTACGGGGGCGACGCCGGTCAGGTCCATCAGGCGGTTCAGGTCCTGGCGCAGGGCGTCTAGCTCGCGGCCGTAGGTGGCCCAGTCGCCGGCGCGCTGTGCTTCTTCGGCGGCCAGGAAGTGGTCGTTGGCGGAGCGGATTAGCTCGTCGATGGTTTGGGTGTTGCTGGTGGTGGTGTCGTCCCCGGCCGGGGGCAATTCCACGCCTGTGTCTAAGATCTCTTGCAGGGCGTCGGTGACCTCGCCTTCTAGCATGGCCAGCAGCGCTTCATCCAGCGTTGCCTCCATGGCGATGCGGTTGCCGCTGGCCACAATGACCCGCTTTAGTTCGGGCAGGGCGCTGGTATCGGAGAGCAGGTAGATGGGTTCCACGTAGAGGAAGCTCTGGTTGATGGGCACGATGATCAGGTTGCCGCGAATGACCCGCGACCCCAGTTGGTTCCACAGCGAGAACTGCTGTGAAATGGCGGGGTCCTGGTCGATCAACCCTTCTACTTGAATGGGGCCGAAGACCAGTTCTTGCTTGGGTAGTTCGTAGGCCATGATCTGGCCGTAATGCTCCGGGTCGTTGCGGGCGGCAATCCAGGCGATCATGTTGCTGCGCCCGGCCGGGGTGTAGGGCTGGATCAACAAATACTCCGCCTTCTCCTCGCCCGGCAGCGGGAAGGTGACGTAATACGGCTCCATGAACTGCTGGCCGCCATCAAAGACCTCCATTGGGAACTCCCACAAATCTTCCCGATTGTAGAACACCTGCACATCCAGCATGTGGTAGGTCAGGTACTGCTGGGCCTGGATGAGGAACAGGTCTTCCGGATAGCGAATGTGGTTGAGCAGGCCATCGGGCATGGCGGACAGCGGTTGAAAGAGGTCGGGGAAGATTTTGGCGTAGGTCTGGATGAGCGGGTCTTCGGTGTCGGCCAGGTAGAAGTTGACTGTGCCGTGGTAGGCGTCGATGGTAATTTTGACCGAGTTGCGGATGTAGTTAATGCCCGACGGCACGGTGTCGGTGCCCACTGTGGTCGGTTCGCTGTAGGGGAAGTCGCGGCTGACGGTGTAGGCATCTTGCATCCATACCAGCCGGCCATCATCGGTCACGACAATGTAGGGGTCGTGGTCCAGGGCCAGGAAGGGGGCAATGCGCTGTACCCGCTCCTGAATCTGGCGGTGGAACATGGCCCGCGTCTCTGGCGTGATGTATTGGCTGAAGAGCAGGTTGGTGTCGCCAAAGCGGATGGCGAAGGCGAGCCGCTGCAGGAAGCCGCCCAGGGGGACGCCCCCGTCGCCCTCGTAGGAGGAGTAAACGTTTTCGCTGCCCTGGGGGAAGCTAAACTCTTTGAGGCCGCTGCCCACGAAGACCACGTTGTCGACCAGTTCGCCGTAGTAGACCTCCGGCCGGGTGATTTCAATGTCGATCACGCTCTGCGGCGGCAGATCCTTGATGTAGAACTCTGGCCGCCCCTCACGGGTGACCTGGTCTACCGGGTTCATGACAATGCCAAAGCCGTGGGTGAACTCCAGCTTTTCATTCACCCAGGTAGGGTCAGACAGCCCCTCCAATTCGCGCGCGGCCAGCATTACCTGCTGCCGTTCGCCGTTGATGACGTAGCGGTCGATGTCAACTTCGCTGAATTCGTAATAGGGGCGCAGCTCTTGCAACTGGGCATATGTTTGCTGCAGCGGGCGGTAGTCCCACAGGCGGATGTTGCGCAGCGCCGTTTTGTTGTCTACCAGGTCGCCGGCCGAAAGCTGCGTGATGGGGCTGAAGGGCTGGCTGTTTACCTGGTCCAGGCCAAAACCACGGCGGGTGAAGTCGATGTTGTATTCAATGTAAGGCCGCTCCAGGGTGAGTTCGTTTGGCTCTACTTTGTAGCGCTGCTGCAAGGCGGGGTAGAGACTGCCCAGGACCACGGTGGCGACCAACCACAGGCCGCCAACGAGCAGCACCGGCCGGATGTCGGCGCGGAAGAAGAGCAGAAAAACGGCCAGGGCCAGCAGCCCCATCAAGATCATCTGCACCCGCAGGGCCAGCAAGGTGGCGTTCAGGTCGGTGTAGCTGGCCCCAAAGACCACGCCTCGTGGTGAGTAGAGCAGGTCGTAGATGTTTAGCCAGTAGCCCATGGCCCACAGCAGCAGCAGCAGGCCGAACAACAGGGCCAGGTGCTGGCGCATGGCCAGCGGTAAGGTGCCCCACTGGATGCGCTGCCCCTGGATACGCGGCAGGTTGTTGACCAGGTAGATACCTACGGTGCCGATGATGGCCAGGAAGATGAGCGGCAGCAGCCAGCCCTGCAGAAAACGGTATACGGGCAGTTGAAAGATGTAGAAGCTGAGGTCGCGGTTGAAGATGGGATCGGTCTGGCCAAAGGGAACGTGGTTGAGATATTGGAGGAAGAGGTTGTAGCGACCGCCGGCGATGCCCGCGGTGATGTAGGCGAAGAAGAGGGCGGCGGCGGTGATGAGCCAGCGGATGCCCGGCAGACGGAGGATGGGCAGGCCGAGGGGCGCGCTGGCGATGGCCATGCGGCGGGCGATGATCCAGTTGCCCCACAGGAAGAGGGCGGCCAGTAGGAAGAAAATGGTGAAGGTGATGAGCTGGCTCACCAGTTGGGTTACCCAGACGCTCTGGTAGTTGACGCCTTTGAACCAGAGCCATTCGGTGTAGGTGTTGATGAGCCAGGTGAAGCTGGCCAGGAAGATGAGGCCGATGACCAGCAGCCAGACCCAACGATTGGTCCACCAGGGCTTGAGTGTCCCCGGCCGGGGTGGGGGCGGCGTTGGCGGTCCTTCTTCGCTGTCGCGTCTCTTGTTCTCTTCTCGCCAGCCGGCCTCTTCCATGGCCCGGCGGAAGATTTCGGGAATGTCGTCTTGGGGCGTGCGACTCATTTAAGACTCCTTCAAAACGGCTGTTCAGCCGGTAAGCCTGCCAATTCCTCTCATTGTAGCTGACTTTTCGCTTCTTGCGTATCCCGGCCGGGCTTGCCGGCCGGGGCCGGGTAGACCACAATAGGCAAACCGACCCGGCCCGCCACTACGACCATAACGCCCGCTGGGGCGATGGCAACGGCCACAGCCACGTGCGCGCCGCCCTGCTGGGGCCTTCGCTCACCGTGCCCTTTGTGGGCGGCCGGCTGACCCTGGGCACCTGGCAGCAAATCATCTACGTCGATTTTGACAACCGGCCGCGGCAGCGGGAACTGGTTGCCCAACTGCTGGGCGAGTAGGCGCGGCGCGTTCCGTCGCTGAGCATGTTCACCCCCTATCCCCGCCCTGCCGCCGCCGCAGCCAGCGGGCCAGCAACAGCGGGGTACGCAACTGGCGCCAGGTGGCGCGGGCCGCTTTTTGCCCGGCCGGGGTGGGTTTGTCCGGGCTGTACTGCCGCCGGGTAAAGCTCTGCACCAGCGTTTCGATGCCCGGCCGGGTGGGGGCCAGCAGCCTGGCCAGGCGTGGACCGGCCGGCAGCGCCGCCAGCCTTTGCAGCAGCGCCTGCTGGAACTCGGCCGGGGTCTGGCTGGGGGGCGTGGGCTGGCCCAGCCCGCGGCCGGCGCGCTGCAGCCGCGCATACGCCCAGAGTACGCCGTCCAGGGCCAACTGCTGCGCCTGCCAGCGGTTAAACAGCCACCAGCCCAGCAGAATTAGCAGGATGGGTGGCAGCGACCACCAGGCGGAGATGCGCCCGGCCGGGGGCGGCGTATCTGGTTGTGGCAGCGGCGGCGCGGGCTGGTCAAACGCCGGCGGGTCCAGGTCACCCGGCCGGGTGGCCGGCCCCTGGCCGGCGGTGGGGAAGCTGGCCGTTGGCTCAAACGCCACCCAGCCATAGCCGGGGAAATAAACCTCAGGCCAGGAGTGGGCGTTGATGTGATAGATCGTTTGTACTCCGCGCGCATCTTCCGGCTGGCTGAGGTAGCCGATGTCCAGCCGCGCCGGCAGCCCCACGCTGCGCGCCAGCACTACCATGGCCGAGGCGTAATAATCGCAGTAGCCGCTTTGCAGCTCAAACAGGAAGAAATCGACCGGGTCGCGGGTGGTGGGCGGCGGCGGCACGTCCAGCGAGTAGGGGTATTGGCGCAAGAAGCGCTCGATGGCCCGGGCCTGGTCGTAGGGGGTAGCCAGGCCGGCGGTGATCTCCTGGGCCAGTTCGCCCACCCGGCCGGGGAGCTGGCCGGGGAGCTGCGTGTAGCGAGCGAGGAGGGCGGGGGGCACATCGGCCAGGCGGGCCTGGCGCAGCAGCTCCGCCGCGCTAGTGGGCAGTTCGCTGACCACGGTGTAGCGCCGGCCGGCATCCGGCGGCCCCAGGGCGCGGACGAAATCATCCAGCCCGCGCCAGTAGGTGGTGGTTTCCTGGTCGAAGCGCAGCGGCCGGCCCATGGTGTAGCGAGTGCGGCGCTCGTCCAGCCGCCAATAGATGGTTTGGGTGAGTACGGTCTGTTGGCTGAAGGTGGGGTGGGGCAGGTCGACCCCGGCCGGGAAGCTCTCCTGTCGTTCTTCGGAGCGGGCCCAGCCCCGGCCGGTGTAGATGTCGTAGCTGGTGGCCTGCCAATGCAGCCCGGCCGGGCCGCTGAGCGTGGCCGTCATCACCAGCGTTTCTGATAGTTCAGGGGCGTTGCCCAGCAAAAAGGCACGGGGCAAAATGCCCGGCCCGCCTGCGCCACCGCCGCCGCTGCCCTCCGGGAACGGGTCGCGCACGCCGGCAAACACCCGCTGCAGCGTCTCTTCGGCCTGCTGTACCGGCGCGGTTTGGCGGAAGGCGTGGGCGATGGCCCGGAAGCGAATGGCCGGTAGGACAAAGGAGACGGCCAGCAGCCCCATGGCCACGGCCAGCGCCGCCAGCAGCAGCTCCAGCCGGATCTGGCCGGAGTAGTCGGTGCCCTGCCGGGTCCAACTGCGTTCCAGGTCGGCGAAGTAGATGGCCGCGGCCAGCAGCGTGGCCAGCCCGACGAAGATGGCTACCAGCCAGGCGTCGGCGTCGCCGCTGCTGTAGTAGCTGTTCAGGGCCAGGGCCAGCCCCAGCACGGTCAGGCCGGCCAGCGGCTGGTGGCGGCGGTAGGTGCTCCAGGCCAGGTAGGCGGTTGCCAGGCCGGCCAGCAGCCCCAGGCCAAAGGCGAAGGCGATGGTCTCTTCGCTGCTGCCGCCTTGCAGGGCGGCGCGCAGCCAGCCACCCATGCGGTCCAGGAAGAGGGCCAGGCTTTGCCGGGCAAAGGCAACCGCCGGCATGTCACCCCGTTGCAGCAGGATGTGCCAGGGCATGGCTCCGGCCAGGTAGAGGGCGCTGCTGGCCAGGGCGTAACCCAGGATGAGCAGCCCGGCCGGGATGGCCCGCATGCGCCCCTTGGCCAGCAGTGCGCCCACCAGCAGCCCCACCAGGGCCGTCAGGTTGACCACGCTTCCTTCTGGCACCCATTCGGCCATGGCCACCGAGGCGGTGAGGGTGCCGGCAATGGCCAGCAGCAGCCAGACGGACAGCCAGCCTTCTTGTGGCCGGTAGCGGTTGTAGATGCGGAGGAGGAGGTTGTAGAGCATTGTTGTTTATCCGGCCGCGCCAACCATCACCCATTCACCCTCTCAATTCCGGCCATCCGGCCGCTTTACCACCACCACTTTGCCCAGCGGCGTGGTTTTGAATTCCCAGAAGCCGCGCCGGACTTCTTCTTGGAGGGGGTGGCCGATTTCGCCCTGGCGAACGAGGTAGCAGGTGAAGCCGGCGTGACGGATGAGCTGCTGCATCCCGGCCGGGTTGCCCCCACCACCAAAGCTGACCCGATCGAGCAGCACGACCTGGCAGCGGATGCCGCGCTGGCTGAGGTGGAGCAGGGCGGGCAGCCAGCCGGCGTCGTCGTTGGGGGTGATGATGATGGCGGCCGCGCCGCGGCGCACGACCTGGCTCAGGTCTTCCAGGGCGCGCCCCAGGCTGGCCTGGCCGTCGGCGTTGACCAGGGCCAGGCTGTGCAGGAGCTTCCACTGCTGGCCCTGACCCCGGCCGGGGGGCAGCAGCAGCGGTTGGCGGCCATAGCCGGCCAGCCCCACGCCGCGCTGCTGTTGGTGGGCCACCGCCCCCAACGAGGCGGCCAGCAGGACGGCGTGCTCTTCGGTGCTTTGCGCTCCTTCGCCCAACTGCACGGCGGCCGCCAGGTCTAGCACCAGCCAGATGTCGCCGGCGGCGTCCAGGTCGAATTGGCGCACGAAGAGCTGGTCACGGCGGGCGGTGGTGGGCCAGTGGATGCGGTTGTAGGGGTCGTGGGGTTGGTAGTCGCGCACGCTGGCGGCGTTGAGGGTGGCCTGCCAGGCGCGTTCGCGGGTGCGGGTGCGGCCGCTGCTCTGCCCGGCCGGGAGGGGGATGGGCAGTTGGCTGTGGATGGGCGGGTGGATGATGATCTCGTCGCCCACCGGGTAGCTGATGAGTACGCGGAAGATGCCGAAGGGGTCGCCGGTGTGCAGCGCCCAGGGGCCGAGCTGGAACTGTCCCCGGCGCTGGCAGACGGCGTCCTGGCGCCAATGCTCTGTCTGGCGGCTGCCCACGCTGCGTACTACGCCGGCCTGGTAGCCGGGCACGTTGGCGCTGTCTACCACCTCGACCCAAAAGGCGGGCAGCCAACTGTCGTTGGTGATTTCGAACTGTTCGGAGAGGCGGTCGCCAACGGCGACCCAGCCGAAGCGCAACTGCCGCCGGCCGCGCACGCTGCGGGCCAGTTGGCGGGCCCAAACGTAGGCGACTACCACTAACCCGCCCAGCCCAACAAGCAAGGTGGTCCACACCCGGCCGGGGAGCAGGATGGCCGCCGCGAGGAGGAGCAGCAGCCAGACCACCGGCAAGCGCGCGCGCAAGGACAAACGGACCTGGGACGGCATGATTGGATTGTGCCATAGACCGGCCGGTGTGCAACCACCGCGCCGGCTAAAATGTGGGGCAAACGGCTAGTTTGTTCGGGCAAGTGGTTAGTAAGCGTCCAGAAATTAGTTTGTAGTAGCGGCTTCAGCCGCCCAGACCGCTAAAGCGGTTACTACAAACAAAGAAGGGAAGTTGTTTTTAGACACTCACTTAGCTTGCCCTACTGCCGGACTGCCCGGCCGGTGTAGCCTGGTTTACAGTGGGCGTGGGCGGGTTGTGGGCGATGGGGGGATATAGTGCGTGTGTGCCGGAAAACGTGCCAGCCGGCGTTTATTGTCTTAGTTGTCTATGTTGCCAGGGAGGTAGATGAGATGCCCGTGACCCAGCCCGTGAATCCGCAGCGTCCCCACGTTACCGAGTAAACTCGCGTATTCTTTTGCCAGGGGTGGGAAGCCGGCCGAAGCGTTTGCGCTGGTTGTGCCCCGGCCGGGGGGTGCTGGCGTCTGGTGGCCACATCCGGTAAACTTTTGCCGCAGTTGGCCAAACCAGACTCAGGAGTATGCCCATGTCCCATCCCCCCATCGACCAGCAAATTACCTTCCTATACACCCGTGACCTGCCCACGACGGCCCATTTCTATGAGGAGATTATGGGGCTGCCGCTGGTGTTGGACCAGGGGAGCTGCCGTATTTACCAGGTAACGGAGGATGGTTACATAGGCTTTTGCCAGCGGGCGGAAGCGCCGGAGAAGCCGCAGGGGGTTATCCTGACGATTGTGACGGAGAAGGTGGATTTGTGGCACCAGGTGTTGAGTAACCAGGGGGTGGCGTTTGAGAGCCTGCCCAAGTTGAATCCGGAGTACAAAATCTACCACTGCTTTTTGCGTGACCCCAACGGCTACCTGATTGAGATTCAGAAGTTCCTGGACCCGGCCTGGGGGGCGTAGGCAGGCGGGATTAGCCGTGAGGGGTGATGGCGGCCGGTTTTGCTGGCGTGCGCGATGAATTCGATTAAGGTTTTGCTGCTGCAAGTGCGCGAGCGGGATGACACGGTAAACGTTTCCGCCGCTACATGGCCGGCTACGCGTCCATGATGGGCGCAGCGGAGATGCAGGCCACGCTGGACCGTTTTCAGGACAGCCCGGAAGCGGGCGAACTGTTGGCCCGCTTTGTGCGCCTGGTTTTTGGCTCACGCTAGCATGTGCTGCGCCCCGGCCGCGTGTACCGTGCGCCAGAAGTTGAGCAGTGTCCGCCGGGGTTTGTCGCTGCTGCGCAGGGTTTCGTAGGGCAGCACGGCCCCTTGCCAGCCTTCGGTGTGCCAGTGCGCCCCGGCCGGGAGCGTCTCAGTTAGCAGCCCGGCCGGCCAGGGGTAGGCGGTGATGTAGAAGTAGGGGTCGGGGATGCCGGCGTCGCCGGTGGAAAAGCCAAAGGCCATCTGCTCGTCGGCCTCCGCCTCGTTGGCCGGCTCTTGCCCTGGCACCTGGCGGCCGGAAAACCAGACCAGCGACAGGTCGAAGTGGTGTGGCCAGAGCTGCACCGGGCTGCTTTCGCCGGGCAGTGTGCCCTTGAACTCTTTCAGCATCACATCTACCTGGGAGAGGGCGCGCCAGTAGGTCTCGACCTGGGCGTCTTCGTAGGTGCGCGGCGCGTCGTCGGCGAACAGGCTGTGGTCGATGGCCGGCCGGATGCCCAGATCGCCCAGCGCGTCGCAGGTGTCGCGGCAGAAGATGCTGACCGGCTGCCCTTCCAGCACCAGGTCCCACTGGTCGCCGCGGCTGGTGCGCAGGGAGGCCAGGTGGGCGGCAAAGTCCAGGCTGAGGTCGAAGGTGAGCTTCCCGGCCGGGATAGGCGTGGTGGTCAGGCCGACGGCGGTGGCGTGCAGGCTGGCGTGCCACCAATGCTTCTGGCGCGGGGCCAGCGCCTGCCGGATTTTGCCCAGCACGCGGGCATACTGGTGGATGGTATCACGGGTCTCTTGCCAATCGGCCAGGGCCAGGGGGGGAAAGCGTGTGTGTTTCATGGCTACTCCGGATGGCGGCTTATGTGCGGCGTATGCGCAGCCGCAGCCGACCATACGATTAGTGTAAGGCCAGAAGGCCCGGTTGGCAAGCGCCGCTGCGTAACGTTACCCGGCCGGGTTTTGTTGTATTTTGGGGACAAATGGGTTTATGCTTGGTAGATGAGCGCGGCAATTTCTCCCCAGGCCATCATCGTCATGGGTGTGGCCGGCGCGGGCAAGACGACGGTGGGCCAGGCGCTGGCGGCGGCCCTGGACTGGCCCTTCTATGATGGCGACGATTTCCACCCCCCGGCCAACGTGGCCAAAATGGGGGCCGGCGTGCCCCTGACGGATGCCGACCGCGCTCCCTGGCTGGCGGCGCTGCACGCTTTGCTGGCGGCGCGCCTGGGGGCGGGTCAGCCGCTGGTGCTGGCCTGCTCGGCGCTGAAGGCGGCTTACCGCCGGCAGCTTGCGGGGGAACTGCCGGGGGTGGCGCTGCTTTACCTGCAAGCCAGCCCGGCGCTGATTGCCCAACGTTTGCAGCACCGGCCGGGGCACTTTATGCCCGCGGCCCTGGCCGAGAGCCAGTTTGCTGCCCTGGAGCCCCCGGCCGGGGTGCTGACCCTGGATGCGGCCCGGCCGGTGGCCGAACTGGTGGCCCAGGCCCGGGCCGCGCTGGGGGTGTGAGGCGAGAGGTGACAAACGTCACCGGCCGGGGATGGCTTCTGCTACTTGTGGTCCCGGCCGGGGGGTGCTACGCTGTGCATAAGTCTGGCGCGGGCGGCAAGAGGCCGGCGCTGGCAAGGTTTGCCAACAATCCCGCGCCTTTCATCACGAGGAGGTGAACAATGACACCGCAGCGTGTAACCCCGAAAGTCATTCTTGTGCTGCGCTGGGTGGCGCGGATTTGGAGCCTGTTTCTGCTGGCCCTGCTGCTGCTCATCGCCGTGCTGCCCGATCCCAATGCCGTGGCCCCCGTGCCCCTGAGCGATTGGGTGGTGCTGGGGCTGCTGGTGGGCGGCGCGCTGCTGGGGCTGCTGGTGGCCTGGGTGCGCGAACTGGCCGGCGGGTTGATTGTGATCGCCGGCTGGCTGGCCCACACCATCGGCTTCCGCGTGGCCCGCGGTGAATGGATGCCCGCGTCTGGCATCCTGGTGCAGATGCTCCTGTTTCTGGTCCCGGCGGTGCTGTTCCTGGTCTGTGGCTACCTGTCCCGGCCGGGGCCGGCCGAAACACCCACCCCCGCCTTCCCCACCTGAGCGGGCGGCCTGGGGCGGGTGGCAGGCTCTACCCGGCCGGGGGGTTGCGGCGGGCCTCGCGGCGGGCCAGAAGTTGGCGGATGCGCGCATGGCGCTCGCGGGTCAGCGGGTAGTAGTAGGCGGTGACGATGGCCCCCAGCAGCATCAGCGCGCCAAACGGCCCGGTGAGTACGCGGATGGCGCTGAGGGTGGTGGGGGATTGGCTGAACTGGGTTAACCCGGCCGGGGGGCTTTGGTAGCCAAACCAACCCAACACTTGCAGCGCCAGGAAGATGGCCACCGCCCCGGTTAGCTTGCGGATGAAGTTCTTGATGCCGTAGTAGATGCCTTCGTGCCGCTGGCCGGTGCGCAGCTCGTCCCACTCAATCACGTCGGGGAAGATGGCGTCGGGCAGGACGTGGGCGGTGGAGACGCTGATGCCGGCCAGCACGGCCATTAGCAGTACCAGGCCCACCTGCCCCGGCCGGACCAGCAGCAGCAGCGTTTGCACCACCGCCCAAAAGCTCATGCCGATCATGTAGGCGCGCCGTTTGCCAACCCGGCCGGAGAGCCAGGTCCAAAAAGGCAGGGCCAGCACGGCCGTGATCAGCAGCAGCCCCAACACCACCGACTCCAGGGCAATTGGCCCGCCGGCAATGGTCACCGAGGCCAGCAAATCACCCCCGGCAATCCAGTAGACCAGGAAAAAGGGCAGCATCAGGGCCACCAGGTCGAAGGTGATCCAGTTAAGCATGTAGAGCAGGGTGGCAAAGCGGAAGGGGACGTTGCGCCAGGCGGTGCGGCTGGTGGCGGCAAAGGATTGGCGGTGCGCCTGGGCCGCCGCGGCGTGGCGCGGGTCTTCGCGCACAAAGGCGAAGATGAGCAGGAAGGGGATCGCCGCGCCTGCGCCAAAGATGGCCGCCACCAGCAGGTAGCCCTGCTGCTGCGTCAGCCCACCGGCCAGGGCGCTGTCGACGATGATGGGCGCGGCCACGGCGGTGGTTAGCGAGGCCAGGAGGTTGAAGAAGGTGCGGTAGCCGGTGAGGCTGGTGCGCTCGTCGTAGTCGGGGGTGATCTCCGGCGTCAGGCTGAGGAAGGGGACGATGACCAGCGTTTGCAGGGTGTCGGAGATCATGAAGGCCAGGGTGACGCTGAGCATGAGTGCCCACTGGCTTTGCCAGGGGGGTGCCCACCAGAGCAGTAAAAAGCCCAGGCCATAGGGGATGGCAAAGATGAGCAGGAAGGGCCGCCGCCGCCCCCAGCGGCTTTGCACCCGGTCGCTGAGGGTGCCGACAATGGGGTCGTTGATGGCGTCCCAGATGACGCCCATGAGGGCGGCGAAGGAGGCCAGCCGGGCATCCAGCCCGACGACGTCGGTGAGGAAGATGGCGTAGAAGATCTGGCGCAGGGTGCCAAAGCTGGCCATGCCCCAGTCGCCGGAGCCGTAAACGATGCGGGTCCACCGCGAAAGCGGCGGGGTGGTGGGGGTTATAGCTGCCATGCGAATGACCTCCTTGCCAGACCAGACAACTGGACACTGGCGTTCTTTGGGTGTTCCAGAGAGGACCTGTCAGGTTGTGCGTGGTAGAAGCCTGACCGGCCGGAGATGCCTGGGCGCTACCGGCCGGGGGGCGGGGTGGTGAAGCCTTCGACCAGGTCCAGGACTACCTCTTTCAGGTCGCCGCGGTTGGGCAGGGAGCCCATCATGCCGTACATGGCGGCGGAACGTTCTGGCAGGCCGCCGCCGCTGCCGCCCACCAGCCCAGATACCCGGCCGGTGAGTTTGCTGACGATCCCGGCCGGGAGCCACCGGGCGGCCCCCCTGGCCAGGGCCACCAGCAGCCGGTCCAGCGTTTTGCGCAGGCTGGGGCGGCGCACCTGGGCGGTGGCCGCGGCCAGGTCGCGCAGGAAGGCGTCGGTTTGGTGGACGTGGGCGTAGTTCAGGGTCAGGTGCAGGGTGGGCGGGAACTGCTGGCGGTCCAGGTGCCAGCCGCGGGCGCCCATCTCGTCGCCTACCTCGTAGATGTTCAGGTGGTCGGAGGCGATGGCCATGAGGCTCATGGGCGGGTCGCCCAGGACGTGCAGCCCGTCGATGGCGTTGATGCCGGCGCGAATCTGCTCTGTGGCCTGCATGACCTGGGCGGCCAGCCGGCGGTAGCCTTCTTCGCCCAGGTAGTTCATGATGGCCCAGGCGGCGGCGATGGCTCCCCCCGGCCGGGTGCCACCCATCGTCGGTGAAGCGTAGATGCCGCCGGCCCAATCGGTGACGGCGAAGAGCTGGTGGCGGCGCAGCGCGCCATCGCGGTACAAGATGACCGAGGCCCCTTTGGCGGCGTAGCCATACTTGTGCAGGTCGGCGGAGATGGAAGTGACGCCTGGCACCTGGAAGTCGAAATCGGGTACGGGGTAGCCTAGCTGGCGGACGAAGGGCAGCATGAAGCCGCCCACGCAGGCGTCGACGTGGCAGAGGAGGCCGTGGGCCTGGGCCACGGCGGCCAGTTCGCTGATGGGGTCGACGAGGCCGTGGGGGTAGGCGGGGGCGGAGCCGACGATGAGGATGGTGTTGGGGGTGATGGCGGCCTGCATGGCGGCCACGTCGGCGCGGAGGTCGGGGGCGACGGGGACGCGCACCAGCCGGACGCCGAAGTAGTGGGCGGCTTTGTCGAAGGCGGGGTGGGCGGTGGCGGGCAGGATCATCTCGGGGGTGTGGATACCCGGCCGGTGTGCTCTGGCCCATTCGCGGGCGGTCAGCACGGTCATGAGAATGCTCTCTGTGCCGCCGGAGGTCATGTTGCCTACGACGTGGTCGTCGCCGCCGAGCAGGCGGGCGCTCATGGCTACCACTTCGGTCTCAAAGCGGCGCAGGCTGGGGAAGGCGGTGGGGTTTAGCCCGTTTTCGGAGAAAAAGAGGTTGTAGGCCTCTTTCAGGAGGCTGGCGGCTTCGTCGCCGGCAAAGAAGACCAGGCTGAAGACGCGGCCCTCGTGCCAGCGCAGGTCGTTGGCCCGCGCCGCCTGCATCTCGGCCAGCACTGCTTCTTTGCTCCGCCCCGCCGCCGGCAGCCGAATTGGGATCATGGCTGTCTCCTCCGTACTGGAATCATGAATCAGGTTTAGGTGTAAGCGGGCAGCAGGTCGCCATGCGCTGCGATTAGCTCATCGACCATGGCCCAAATCTGGTCCAGGTCGAGTTCGGCGGCGGTGTGGGGGTCTAGCATGGCGGCGTGGTAGATGTGTTCGCGCTTGCCGGTGAGGGCGGCTTCGACGGTGAGGGCCTGGACGTTGATGTTGGTTTGCATGAGGGCGGCCAGGTGGGGGGGGAGGGGGCCGATTTGTACGGGCTGGACGCCGTTTTTGTCGACAACGCAGGGGAGTTCGACGCAGCACCCGGCCGGGAGGTTGTCGATCAGGCCGTGGTTGGGCACGTTGCCGTAGACGACGCGCGGGGTGTTGGTTTCCATGCTGTGGATGATGCGTGGGGCGAATTCGACGCTGCGCTCTTGCTCAAAGGGCATGCCCCGGCCGGATACCAGCTCGTCGCGCACGAAGTTCCAGAAGGTGATTTGGGCTTCGCAGCGGCGGATGTATTCGTCGAGGGGGATGTTGAAGCGCTCAATTAGCCCCGGCCGGGTCTGCTTGATAAACCAGGGCACATACTCGCTCAGGTGCTCGCTGGACTCGGTGACAAAATAGCCCAGGCGGGTGAGCATCTCGTAGCGCACGCGGTTATGGTCGGGCACGCGCCCCTCGGCCACCACCTGGTGCAGCAGGGGGTACAGGTCTTCGCCGTGGCGCTCAAAGCGCAGGAAGAAGGCCATGTGGTTGATGCCGGCCACCACGTAGTTAATCTCGTCGATGGGCACGCCGATGTCCTGGGCCAGTTCGTTGGCGGTGTGGGGGACACTGTGGCACAGGCCGACTGTTTTGATGGGGCTGACGCGGCTGAGCGCCCAGCAGTTCATGGCCATGGGGTTGACGTAGTTCAGGTGCAGCGCGCCGGGGCACAGCGCCTGCATCTCCTGGTCCATGGCCAGCAGCACGGGGATGGTGCGCAGACCGCGCATGATGCCGCCGATGCCCAGGGTGTCGGCGATGGTCTGGCGCAGGCCGTACTTTTTGGGGATCTCGAAGTCGGTGACGGTGGCCGGCTTGTAGCCGCCAATCTGGAACATGGTCACCACATAGTCGGCCCCGTCCAGGGCGGCGCGCCGGTCGGTGCCGCTTTGTAGGGTGGGGTGGGCATGGTGCTTGCGGGCTACGTGTTCGGCCACAATGCGGGAGGTCTCCAGCCGTTCGCTGTCGATGTCGTGCAGGTGGATGGTGACTTCGGTTAGCTCGGGGAAGCTGAAGATGTCGTTGAGCAGGTCGCGGGCGAAGACGGTGCTGCCTGCGCCGATGAAGGTGATCTTGGTCATGGTGTTGCTCCTTGTCTGTCTGTCTTAGGGCTTGACCGTTTCTAACTTTTGAGTTTTGGTTAGCGGTCAAGTTTTGGGGCTCGTTTTCTGCACAAAGGTTATTGGTGAACGAACCCGTGGCCTGCTGGGTTGCCGGTTTGGCAGATGGCTGCCGGTGGCCTGGTTGCTGCCTGGAAGGGTAGCTGATGTTACCCGGTTGGGGCAAGGGAATGGGGTCTGAATTTGGCTGGTGTGGCGGCGGCCATAGGCATTGAACTCGCTGCGAAAAGGGTCAAGCTACGGGGCCGCCCTGAGCTGTGCTTCGTTATGATGCCTGGCCTGGGCCTATTCGGACGCCGTGAGCTGTCGTTCCGGATGTTTGTAACGCATCCACAGGATGAACAGGCTGATCAACATGACCCAGGCGGGGTAGATCAGCGTTACCCACAGGCTGAAATTGATTACTAGCAGCATAGCCAGGGCCAGCGCGAAGCTCAAGAAGGTCAGCCAGCGTGGCCCTAAGCCTGTGCGGAGCCAGATTGTGGCCAGCGACATCATGGTTACGCCGGCCATGCGCACGGCATAGACGTTGTTGAGCTGGATGATCAGGGCGCGGCCGAAGTAGATTACCTGGCCGTTGGCCTCGATTTCGGGGTTTAGCCGGTATGCGGCAACCATGCTGCCCATGATGGCCATGGAGACGAAGACCATGGCCAGGAATAGGAGGCTGCTGCCGTAGAAGACGGAGGCAATGAAGCGATCTTCGTATTCGCCCAGCCTGTCGCGCACGACGCCGATGAACCACAGATAAGTGATCCCGGCGAAGGGTGTCAGGCCCAGGGCGAAGGTGATATAGTTGCGGTCGGTGGTTAACCAGGTGGTGTCGGTGCTAAGCCCGGCCGGGATTGATATGCGGAGCAGTGTCAGGCTGGTGGCGAAGAGCAGCGCAAACAGTATGCCCGCGAGGGCCGCAGACCGCGGGGTGGTGAGCCGCCGGTAATTCCTGTTAAGCGTGGACTGTATCATGTAACACACTTTCCTTAATTGGTGAATGCGTGGTGGCGTTTATTGTGTTGGTCGGGGATGATCGCTGACCCGCAAAAAGCCCGATTCTGAGTGACCACACCTGCAAATACTCTACTGTATCGCAAATTAGCGCCGCGCCAATAGGGTAATCGCCCACAATTCGCTGATTCAGTGGCATTGGTGATCAACAATGAATGTGTTTGAGGTACTTTTCATCCTGCTGGCACTGTTGGCCCTTTTGACTCTGGCAGCTTCCGGGGGACTCATGCTTATGGGCTACCGCCAGGCTTCGCGGCAAATATTGCGCTGCTGCTTTGGCGGTATGGTTGTCTATTTTGCAGTTGTCTTGCTGGCTTCGCCCTTTAGCTCTCGAAGAGAGGTGCGGTTGGGGGAGCCGCTGTGTTTTGATGATTGGTGTATCACGGTGCAAAGTGTGGCCAGTGTTGATGCACAGGATTATGTGGTTCACGCGCAGATTTTTAGCCGCGCCCGGCGTGCTCCGCAGCGTGAAACGGGGGTTGTGCTGTATCTTGCGGACGCTGCCGAGCATCGTTTCGAAGCGGTGCGCAGCGCTGGTGACGTTGCCTTTGACGCCAGGCTGCTGCCGAACGAAGCGGTGGATGTTGCCCGTACTTTTCGGCTGCCTTCTGGTGCGACCCCGGCCGGGGTCGTTATTGCTCATGAAGGGGGTTTTCCGATTGGCTGGCTGATCATCGGGGACGGCCCATTCAAAAAACCGCCAATTGTCCTCCTGGGTGACGTGGATTAGGTACTGCACCAGCAACCCCACCCCGGCCGGGTTGCCCCGGCCGGGACACCGGTTTACAATGCCCCTTCACAAACCATGCAACACGAGGCGTCTACCATGCGCAAAACCATCTACCTCATCACCCTGATCACCCTACTGGCCGCCCTGGCCGCCTGCACCGGATCCGCCACCCCCACGCCGGCCCCGCCGACGGCCGAAGCTATCCCCACCGCCGCGCCGCCGGTGCCGCCCCCGGCCGGGGAAGACACCACCCCCGTCACCTCGCCCCTACCCAACGGCGGCCTGCTTATCAGCGAACTGATGGTCGGCGTGCCCGGCAACAACAACTACGAATACATCGAGCTGTACAACGCCGGCCCCCTGGCGGTAGAGCTGGAAGGCTGGTCATTGTGGTACCTGCTGGCCGACAACCAGGAAGCCCAATTGGTGTATGAATGGAGCGCCCCGGCCGGGCTGGCCGGCTACGGCCACTACCTGCTGGCCCGCGAGGGGGAAGACGTGGGCACACTGGCCGACGTGCTGTTCAGCACCCCGCTGGCCGCCAAAGGCGCGCTGATCCTGCGCGACGCGGCCGGGGAAGACGTGGACGTGGTGGGTTGGGGCAGCGCCCCGGCCATTGCGACCAACCCCGCCCTGGCCCCGGATGATGGCCGCGCCCTGGAGCGGCAGCCCGGCGGCCCCGAAGGCAACTGGCAGGACAACGACGACGATGCCGCCGACTTTGCCCTGACCAAGCAGCCCAATCCGCAAAACAGCGGCGCACTGCCCACCCCGGCCGGGGACGGCAGCCTGGTGGTCCTGCTGGACGCCCCGGCCGAGATGACCCCCGGCACCGCCTTCGACGTGCTGTTGGTGGTGGAAAACCAGTTGGAAGCTGACGCCGAGGCGATCACCGTGCTGCTGCCGGTCCCGGCCGGGTTAGAACTGCTCAACGCGCCCGCCGAGGTCACCGTCACCGGCAGCGGCATCGAATGGACCATCGACAGCCTCATTTCCGGCGACCTGGCCGAACTGTCCCTGACCTTCCAAACTCCCTGGACCTATACCACCACCCGCTTTGGCGGCTACTACGCCGCCACGCCCGACGGTCGCCGCGCCTACGGCGAACCCCGTCCCCTGGCGGTGGGCGGCGGGGCGATCCCCATTGCCGCCGCCCGCACCCTGCCCGGCCAGACGGTGACCATTGAGGGCATTGCCACCATGTACACCGGCGGCTTTTTCGCCGGCACCACCGGCACCAAGTTCTACCTGGAGGATGAAACGGGCGGCATCCAGGTCTACGTGCCCGGCGGCATGGGGACGATTGAGGTGCAGCCCGGCGACCAGGTACGCGTAACCGGCGGCGTGGAGGTTTACCGCGACTCGCTGGAGATTGTGCCCGACCCCACGCCGGAAGAGATAACCATTGTGCAGCCCGCGGCCGGCGAACTGACGCCGCCCACCGTGCCCCTGGCCGAGGCGGCCAGCGATGCGGCGCTGCTGGGCCGCCTGATCACCACCGAAGGGACGCTGGCCAGCATCCAGGAGAACAGCTTCGATTACACCATGGACCTGGTGGATGAGGCGGGCAACAGCCTGCTGCTGCTCCTGGAAAAAGACACCGGCGTCGACGTGGAGCCGCTGCTGGTGGGCGAGAATTACCGCGTGACGGGCATTGCCGAGCTGTATGCCAGCCAATGGCAGCTAAAGCCGCGCCGGCCGGATGACTTCGCCCAGATTTTCCCGCCGGTGCTGCGGCTGGACCTGACCGCACCCAACAATGTGCTGCCCGGCGAACTGCTCACGGTGACGCTGCACGTGGCCAACCACACGCCCGCGCCGCTGACCAATGTCCTGGTAACGACCACGCTCCCGGCCGGGGCGGGAACACTCCTGGCCGTTCTGGACGACGGCACGCAGACCGACGCCGGCCTGGCCTGGACGTTGGCCGAACTGCCGGCCGGCGGCGGCACGGCGGCCCTGCGCTACACCCTCACCGCTGGCCAGGACGAAGGGGCGCAGATCGACATCCCGGCCGGGTATGCCACGGCCAGCGAATGGCCGGAAGCGGCCCCCTCCAACCCGGCCCGCACCTTCCTCGGCGCGGGCGTGCCCATCTGGGCCATCCAGGGCAGCGGGGCGGAATCCCCCTACACCCGCCAGCAGGTGGCCACGGCCGGCGTGGTGACCGGTGTCTTCCCGGAACTGGGCGGCTTCTGGCTGCAAGAGCCGGAGAGCGATGCCGACCCGGCAACTTCGGCCGGGCTGTTTGTGCTGCTGGCCAACGCCGCCGCCGTTGAGGCGGCCGCCCAGGTGGGTGATGCGGTGACGGTTGCCGGCCGGGTGCGCGAAATCTCCGGCCAGACGACGCTGGATGCCAGCGGTGGGGAGGTGGTGGTGCAGAGCCAGGGGAATCCGCTCCCGGCCGGGGTAGAGCTAGACCCGCCGGCCGACCCGGCCGCCGCCCTGGCCTACTACGAAGCGCTGGAAGGGATGCTGGTGCAGGTAACACAGCCGGCGCTGGCCGTGCAGCCCAGCAGCCAGTACGGCGAATATGCCCTGGTGCGGGCCGGCAGCGGGGTAACGCGCATCTTCCAGGGGGACGATAACACCGGCCTGCTCATCTTTGTAGACGATGGCTCGTCGATGGTGCATGACGATATCACCACGCTGCCCTACGCCGTCACCAGCGGAGATGAGGTGGGCGACCTGCTGGGGCCGCTGGCCTATACCTTCGACCTGTTCAAGATTGAGCCGATCATCACCCCCACGCTGCGCAGCAGCGCGGCCGCCGAGCTGCCCAGCTTGCCGCTGCTGGAACCGGGTGAGTTCAGCATTGCCACGTTTAATGCCGAGAATTTCTTTGATGCGACCGCGCCGCACCCCAGCAGCCCGCCACCGCCCGACCCGGCCGGGTATGCTCTGGCCCTGACCAAAGCGGCGGCGACCATCGAGGCCATGGGCTTCCCCACGGTGGTGGCCTTGCAGGAGATTGAGAACATCGACATCCTGGCCGACCTGGCGGCGACTGACTTGCTGGCCCCATACGGCTACCAGCCGGCGCTCATCGAAGGCTTCGACAGCCGGGGGATTGATGTGGGCTACCTGGTGCGCGGCGATCAGGCGACGCTGGTGGGGGCCGCAGCCCGGCCGGGGCCGGGCGAACTGTTCAGCCGCCCGCCGCTGCTCATCACCGTGACCCTGCACCTGGCGGAGGGCGACCAGGTGCTGTATGTGCTAAACAACCACTTCCTCTCCCTGTCGGGCGGCGAGGCGGCTACCGAGCCGACGCGCACGGCGCAGGCGGCCTGGAACGTGACCTTGCTGGAGGAGATTCTGGCCCGCGAGCCAGACGCCTGGGTGGCGGTGCTGGGCGACCTGAACTCCTTCTATGATTCGCTGCCGCTGGATACGCTGCGCCAGGCGGGGCTGCGCCACGTCTACGAGTTTGCCGCGCCGGAACGGCTCTACAGCTACATTTTTGAGGGCCAATCGGAGACGCTGGACCACATGCTGCTCTCTCCGGCGCTGTATGAGTACCTGGTGGCGGTGGATGTGCTGCACGTCAATGCCGATTACCCGCCGCCCATCCCCGACGACCCCTCGCCGCGCCGCAGCTCGGACCACGATCCGCTGGTGGCCCGCTTCCGGTCGTGATGTATTGTTGGGGCGGCATGGTGAATTGTTCGCGGCCGCCCGCTGCGGTATGCTGCTGATCCGGCCGGTGACGGCGGCGGACGCGGCGGCGGCGCGGGCGCTGGTGCTGGCCGGCCTGGCCGAGCATTGGGGTACGCTGGACCCGGCCCTAAACCGCGACCTGGATGATATCTTGGGCAGCTACGCGGCCGGGTTGTTTCTGGTGGCTTATGCGGGCCAGGAGCTGGTGGGCACCGGGGCGCTGCTGCCGGAGGAGCCGGGCGTGGCGCGGATTGTGCGGATGTCGGTGGCCGCGCGTTGGCGCCGCCAGGGGATTGGGCAGCAGCTTTTGCAGGCGCTGCTGGCGTGGGCCACCCCGGCCGGGTACACGCGCATTGTGCTGGAGACGACGGCCACCTGGGAGGATGCGGTGAATTTCTACCTGGGCAATGGCTTCCGGCCGGTGGCCGTGCAGGGCGGCGATATGCAGTTCAGCCGCGATTTGTAATCCCCGGCCGGGGGGGGTGTGAAGCGGGCATGTCTGCCACCATCCATCGCTTGCGGCTAGATGCCCATACCCTGTTCCGGGCTGGCCGGCGGCGTTGTTTCCTCGCCAGCCAGCACATCTTCCAGCGCCTGGCCGTGGTCCAGCGTCCAGATGTATACGTCCACCGGGGTCCGGCCGGGGAACTCCTTGAGCATGTCCTGGTCCAGGATCATCTGGATGGCCGGCAGGTAGACGTTGTCATACCAGGAGGCGACCGCCTCTTCGTAGGCGACATCGCTCTGGCGCTCTAGCCCCAGGTAGTAGCGATGGACGTTGATGTGCTGCAGCAGCTTTTCGTACTTGCCGGGCAGGCTGGCCTCGATAGCTGCCCCCGGCCGGAGCGTTTGAATCTGCGTCCGGGCATAGAAATCGGCCCGTTCCTGGGCCAGGATCATCTGGTCGATCCAGGTGGAGCGGCGCAGGGTTTGCAGCAGGCGGCGGGTGGCCTTTTCGTTGTAGATGGCCAGCAGCTTTTGCTCGGCCGCCGCCAGGTCGGTGTCGGCCTGGTACGCTTCGCGCCGCAGCCATTGGAACTCGCTGACCCACAGGTAGAGGTCGGCCGGGGTCAGGTTGTCCAGCGCCGTGGTTAATGACTGGGCCTCTATCATCGCTACCAGCGGCTGGTAAACCTGGTCGTGCCAGGAGGTGACGGCTTCGCTGTAGGGCAGTTCGTAGCCGCGCTCTTTGCTGATGAACCAGCGGTGGCCGTTGATATGCTCGTGCAGCCGCTGGTAATTGCCGGGGTCAGACAGCTCCAGGTTGCTCCCCGGCCGGAGCTTGTTCAGCCCCGTCTCCTTCATGAACTGGGCGTAATCCCGCTTCTGGATGACGTCGTCCAGGTCCATGTCCGGGGTCAGGGGAATGGAGACGTCGATCTCGGTGACGACGGCGTCGATAAACGCCTGGCTGCGTTCTCGGGCAACTGAAACGCGGTGGTTGCCATCCTTCACAAAGTAGACGTCGCCGATTTTGTACAACTCAACCGGTGGCAGGCTCACGTCGCGGTAGCGCGCCTTGCTGATATTGATCCAACGTTCGGCCGTTTCGCGCTGGGTGGGCAGGTACGCGCGGTCAAAATCGCGGTAGCGCCCCACGCTGCCCACGATTTTGTCTATGGGAATGGTTTGCAGGCCAATGTCTCGCTGACCCTGAAAGGGCAACTGCCGCCGGACTTCTTCGTAGGGCAGCAGTTCGTTGCTTTCGCCGCTGATCCAGGCGACCAGTTTGCGCCAGAAGCCGCGGCGATAGGCGCGGTTGAAATCTTCGTAGGCATTTCGTTCTAACATCGTTCTGTGCCTCGATGCGTTGGCTGGCCAACTGGCCAGCCGGTTTGCTGGCAGCCATGATTTGTTTCAGCAATTCCAATTGTGGCCTTCTGGCGCGGGATAGAAACAAGGGGTTTTTTCAATTCTGGGGGTCTTTGACCCCCAGAATTGAAAAACCCACTCCTCTAGGCGTCGCCCCTGAGTTTGGTCAGCAACAAGCGGTAGATTTGTAAAGATGAGCTTGTTAAAAATGAACCAGGCCCCAATTTGGAATTGCTGGATTTGTTTAGCATTATAGTGTGACCGGGCATGGGTGACTATGGTCAATCTGTCTGAATGGGGGTGGCACGGCCTGGTTTGGGGCCTGGTGGGGGTGGCCGGCCCCCGGCCGGGAGTTTGCCCACCCTCCTATGGCGCAGTAAGATTAGTGGCTGTGCTTGTATTGGTCAAACTGAATTAGGGCAAGATGAGTAAAGATAGTTCTCTGATACAAACCCTGGTTAGCTATGTGCCGGCGCTGGTGGTGCGCCGCCTGGTGGATGATGCGGCGCTGCTGGTGCCTCCCAAGGCGGATCGCTTCCCGGCCGGGGTGCTGTTTGCCGATATTGCCGGCTTTACCGCCCTGGCCGAACGGCTGTCCGACGACCTGGGGCCGGCGGCCGGGGCCGAGCAGTTGGCCCACATCCTCAACCGCTACTTTGGGCGCTTCATTGAACTGGTTATTGCCCATGGCGGCGAGGTGGTGAAGTTTGCCGGCGACGCCATCGTGGCCCTCTGGCCGGCGCGCCATGAGCCTGGCCCCAGCTTTGGGGCGGAGGTGGAGCTGACCGAGGCCACGCACCGGGCGGCGCAGTGCGGCCTGGCGCTGCAAACTTTGCTGGATGCGTATGAATTGATCCCTGGTGTGCGTCTCTCGATGCAGATAGGCATTGGCGCGGGGTATGTGTCGGCGGTGCACCTGGGCGGGGTACTAGACCGGGTGGAGTTTTTGCTTTCCGGGTCCCCGCTGGCGCAAATGAGCCGGGCGGAGGAACTGGCCCGGCCGGGGCAGGTTGTCCTCTCCCCCGAAGCCTGGCAGCTTATCCAGCACGTGTGCGTGGGCCAGCCGGTCAGCCACGACTACATGCTGCTCAATGCCATCCTCTCGCCCATCAACGCCCATCCCGTGCCCCAACCCTCGCTCAGCTCCGCCGCCCGGCCGGCGCTGCAAAGCTACATTCCCGCGGCGGTGCTCACCCACCTGGAAGCGGGCCAATCCAGTTGGGAAGCGGAGCTGCGCCAGGTGACGGTGTTGTTCATTCATCTGCCCGGCTACGGCACCTCCATCAAACACCCTTACCAGCGCACGCTGCCCCAGGCCCAGGCGGTGATGAGAGCGCTGCAAACCACCCTCTACCGTTATGAGGGCAGCATCAACAAGCTCAATGTGGATAACAAAGGGGTGACGCTGGTGGCCGCCCTGGGGCTGCCCCCCCTGGCCCATGATGATGACCCGCGGCGGGCGGTGCAGGCGGCCATGGAGATGCAAATTGCCCTGCGCGAACTGGGCCGCCCCAGCGCCATTGGGGTGACCACCGGCCGGGTCTTTTGCGGCTCGGTGGGGCATGAACGGCGGCGCGAATACACCATGGTCGGCGATGCGGTGAACCTGGCCTCGCGGCTCATGGAAGCGGTTAACCTGGACACGGTGAACAGCACCGGCAGCCCACAGTTCGCCATCTTGTGCGACGAGGCCACGTACCAGGCGTCGCGTGCCTACTTCAGCTATGAGACCCTGCCGCCGGTAATGGTGAAGGGCAAAGAGGTGCCGGTGCCTATTTTCCGGCCGCGTTTCCGGTCGGGGTATCTGCGCGGGGGTGAATACCCCAGCTACCACGCGCCGGCCATCAGCCGGCACAAATTGGTGGGCCGGCAGGCAGAGTTGAACGAACTGGGCCAGATGCTGCATGGTTTGCGCCACCACCGGGTGCGCCGCCAACTGGCGGAGAAGCTGACCGGGGAGCCGGTGAACAATCTGGTGGTGCTGGAGGGAGAGGTGGGCATTGGCAAGTCCCACCTGGTAAGCGAGGTTATCTCCCGTGCCCAGAAGATGAAGATTACCACCCTGGTGGGGGCGGGGGATACGATTGGCCGGGCGGTGCCTTTTTATGCCTGGCGGCCCGTCTTCCAGGAGTTGATGGAGCTGGCCCCGCAGTTGATGGAGTCTTACCCGCGACTGCAGCGCCATGTGCTTAGCCAGCTCCCGGCCGGGCCAACGGAACGGGGGTACCCGGTGCTGGCGCTGCGCTATGCGCCGCTGCTGAACATGGTCCTGCCGCTGAATTTGCCGGACAATGATTTTACCGGCCGGCTGAGCCTGGCACAGCGGCAGGAGGCGGCCCACTATTTTTTGCTGCGCCTGTTGGAGCTGATGATGCGGCGGCAGGTGGGCAAACAGCGGCTGCCGGCGCTGTTTGTGTTTGAGGATGCCCATCTGCTGGATGCGGCGTCGCTGAAACTGGCCCTGGCGGCCAGCCAGGCGCTGCAGCCGGCCCTGTTTTTGCTGACTACCCGGCCGGTGCCGGCCCAAACGCCGCGCGCGCTGCAAACGGGGCTGCACCGGCACTTGCAGAGCGCGCCTAACCTGGTCCGGCTGCGCCTGGCCCCGCTGGAAATGACCGAAACGGCGGAGCTGGTCTGCAAGCATTTGGGTGTGCGCAGCCTGGCCCCCCCGGTGGCGGCGTTGATCCAGCAGAAGGGGGAGGGGAACCCGCTTTTTTGCCAGGAGCTGGCCAGTAGTTTGCGGGCGATGAATTTGCTGGTGAATGTGGCGGGGGAGTGCCACCCGGCCGGGGACCTGGCGGCAGCGGCGGATGACCTGCCGGTGCCCCAGGCGATTGAGAAGGCGGTGATTAGTACGCTGGATGGGCTGCCTATGCCTTGCCAACTGCTGCTGAAGACGGCCAGTGTTATTGGGCCGGCGTTTCCGCTGGCGCTGCTGCGAGATGTGTACCCGCTCCCGGCCGGGCGCGAGAACTTGCGCAGCCAGATCGATGAACTGGAAGCGCTGGGCCTGATCCTGCCCGTCAACGGCGAGACGGAGGCGGACCTGGTGTACCGTTTCAAATATCCCTTCACCCAGCGCACCATCCACGACCTGCTGCTGTTTGAACAGCGGCAGCAGATTCACCAGGCGATTGCTGCCTGGTACAAGCAGCATCACGGCGCAGACCTGGCGGCGATTCTGGCGCTGAAAGGCGCCTGGCAGCCGGTGCGGCAGCGCTAGCAGCGCAGTAAGAATTGAGCTTTGCTCACCCCATTTGCCCTGGAGAGTCTCATGAATATCGGCGTTGTTTTTCCGCAGACTGAGTTTGGCAATGACCCTGTGGCTGTCCGCGATTATGCGCAGATGGCGGAGGGGCTGGGTTTTAGCCATATCCTGGCTTATGATCACATTCTGGGGGCGAATCCGGCCCGGCCGGGGGGCTGGCAAGGCCCCTACACTTACGAAAACCCCTTCCACGAACCGCTGATCATGTTTAGCTACATGGCCGCCGTTACCCGGACCATTGGCTTTGTGACGGGTATCCTCATCCTGCCGCAGCGCGAGACGGCGGTGGTGGCCAAGCAGGCGGCCACGTTGGACCTCCTGAGCGGTGGCCGTTTCCGGCTGGGGGTGGGGGTGGGCTGGAACGCGGTGGAGTATGAGGCGCTGAACCAGGATTTCCACACGCGGGGCCGGCGGATTGAGGAGCAGATGGAGGTGCTGCGCCTGTTGTGGACCCGGCCGTTGGTGACTTACCAGGGGCGCTGGCACAATATTCCTGATGCCGGGCTGAAGCCGCTGCCGGTGCAGCAGCCGATTCCTATCTGGTTGGGCGGGCATGCCGAGGCGGTGCTGCGGCGTGTGGCCCAGATGGGGGATGGCTGGTTCCCCAACTACCGGCGGCCGGCGCAGGCGCAGCCGTCGCTGGATTTGCTGGATGCGTTTCTGGCGGCGGCGGGGCGCAGCCGGGCGGAGGTGGGGATTGAGGCGCGGCTGCAGTATGGGGCGGGCAATGCGGCCGAGTGGCAGGCGCTGGCCGAGTCGTGGCGCGCGGCCGGGGCCACGCATCTAACGGTGAATACGATGGGGGTGGGGCTAACGACCCCGGCCGGGCATTTGCAGGCGATTGAAGCGTTTGCCCGGGCGCTGCTGCCGGACTGAGGCTGTCTCAGGTGAGGAGAGCCAGGACCTCGGCCATCTTGCTGGCCGTGATGCGGTTGTGGCGTTCCAGGATGCCCAACATCTGGCGCATGCTGATGATGGCGTGCAGGTTGTAGCCAGCCTGGGCTAGCATCTCCCGGCCGGATTGCTCCCGGTCGATGAGCACCACCGCATCTTCCACCTGCAAGCTGGCCGCCTTTAGGGCGGCAATGGCCTGCAAGATGCTGTCGCCCGAGGTGATCAGGTCTTCGATGACTACCGCCCGCTGCCCCACCTGCCACACCCCCTCCACCTGTTTGCCGGTGCCGTAGCTCTTGGCCGTCTTGCGCGGGTAAATGAGGGGGATGTTCATTTCCAGGGCGATGGCGGTGCCGATGGGCAGCCCGGCGTAGGGGTAGGCGGCCAGGATGTCGAACTGCAGCCGCCGCAGCACCAGCGCATAGGCGGCGGCCACCTGGCGCAGCACAGCCGGGTAGGAGACCAGCAGGCGCAGGTCGAAGTAAATGGGGGACCTGCGCCCGCTGTGGAGCACAAACTGGCCCAGGCGCACGGCCCCAATGTCAAACAAGGATAACGCTAAGGGTTCAAGGTCAACTGGTGGCATTGTTTCCCCGGCCATCACGCCCGGCCTGGCTGTAGGTGGGGCGGTGGGCGGGCCTATGAGGCCCGCCCGCCCGCCGTCGGGTTGTCTTATAGCCCGAGAAGTTGTTTCTTCTTGGCCTCAAATTCGGCGTCGGTCAGGATGCCCTTGTCACGCAGTCCGGCCAGCCGTTCTAGTTCGTCCAGGTAGTCGCCCCCGGCCGGGGCAGGGGCCGCCGCCGCCGCTGCGGCCGGCTCGTCTTCTTCCTCGTCGTCATCCTCATCCTCATCCAGCCGGGCTGCTTCCTGTTTGGCCAGCGCCATTTCTTGCTCGGTCAGGGCCTGGTTTTGGATGCCCAACTGCTTCATGGCCATCTGCAGCTCTTCGTCAGACAGCTCTTCCACCGATTGGCCCGTATGCTGCTCGACACGGTCGGCATCTTGCTTGCTCATCTTGTAAACCATGGAGCCAGCCAGCACCACCATGCCGCCAACTAGCAGCCGCCGCCGAAAACGGCGGCGCATCCGGCGCATCGTGCGCCGCGTGGTTCGCCGGGCAACACCTCTAGCACCTCTTCTACGCATATTCATTGACCTCCATTTTTGTACTGGGGTGGCTGTATGCCACATTGGGACTGATGATTAAGATGATAGCAGCAAACAAGACTGGCCACAAACTAGTTTTCGGGCAGCAGTCTGAGCTGGAAGTTGCTGAAGGTGACGGGCGTGCGGCTGGCGCTGATGATGCCCAGGTCGCCGGGGTTGATGGGGGCATTGAGGGAGAGGGAGAGGGTTTGGACTTCATTGTTGACGATGAGCCGGCCGCGATCCTCTTCAACGACCAGCGTCAGGATGTTGATCCCGGCCGGGGCCTGGCTAAATTTTGTAAGCGTCCCGCCGCCGACCGGTGTCTCCACGTTGCCGGCGACATACAGCAACGTCCAGGTACTCGCGTTGGTGATATCCAGCCGGTAAGCCTGGTTGTTGGCGGCGCGGAAGTAGAAGCCGTAAATCCAGCCGCCGCTGGTTGGGTTGGTAAACGTGGCGCTCATAATGAAGTTGCGCCGGTTCAGATTGGCCGATTTGAAGAAGTTATTGCTCTCGTTCAGCTCGCCGCCCAGGGCCGGGCCGTCGGGGGGGGCGTTGGCGACCAGGGCCAGCAGGGCGTTGGCGGTGGCCGTGGCCGGTAGGGGGGTAGGCGAAGGAGGCGGGGTGCTGGTGGGCAGCGGCGTTGGCGTGGCCGGCAGGGGGGTGGGCGTGGCCGGTAGGGGGGTGGGCGTGGCCGGCGCTGGCGTGGGGGGCGGGCTGGTGGATGTGACCGATGGCGGATTGGTGGGGGTGGCGGAGGGCGGTATTTGCGTGAGCAGGGCGACGGTTGTTTGCTGCGCCCGGCCGGTGGCCGTCTCGTTGGCGGTGGTGGTCTGGTTGACCTGGGCGGCGGCGGTGGCCTGGCTGCCGCTGGTGGCCTGCTCGGCGGCCGCCGTTTGCCCAATCCCGGCCGGGGGGGTGATGGGATTCTGGAGCAGGAAGAGTGACATGAGCAGCGGCAGGCCAACCATGATCAGGACCAGCACGCCGTAGGCAATCCACTTGATCCGCTCTTCGCTGCCGGGGGGAGCTTTGGCCGGTGGCCCGGCCGGGGCGGGCGCGGCCGGTGGGGCCGGGGTCGCTTTTTCGAAGTGAGTGTGCCCGATCTTGGGCTGATCGCGCTGGGGCGGGGGGATTAGCGGCGATATGATGGGCGGCGGGGTGGCCAGGGCCGCATAAAACGCGCCGGCGCTCTCAAAGCGCCCGGCCGGGTTAATGGTCATCGCCCGGGCAATGGCCTGGCTGACGTGCTGGCTCAGCTGGGGATTAACCTCATGGGCCGGGCGCAGGCTGTCGTGGATGGCCCGTTGGGTGCTTTCGGGCGACTCCCGGCCGGTGAGCAGGGTGTAGGCCGTGGCCCCCAGGGCATAGATGTCGCTGCGGGCGTCGGTGAGGCCCTGGCCATACTGCTCTGGCGGCGAGTAGCCGGGGGTGACGGCGCGCGCGCCCAAGGTGGTGCGCGACTGCGGGTCATAGACCTTCACCAGGCCAAAATCGACCAGCACGGCCTGGTTGTCGTTGGTGATACGGATGTTGGCCGGCTTGACGTCGCGGTGGATGATGGGCGGCTGTTGGCTGTGGAGGTAATCCAGAGCGGCCGCGATTTGCTCTAGCCAGGGCAGTACGTCTGCCTCGTTCAGTGCCCCCTGGCGGTTGACCCGGCTCTCCAGGTCTTCCCCCTCGATGAACTGCATGACCAGGAATTGGCTCTGCCCCGGCCGGGTGAAATGGTCGATCACCTCCGGCAGATTCTTGTGTTGCAGGCGAGCCAGGGTCCGGGCTTCCCGCTCAAACTGGCGCGCTGCTTCCGGCGAGGGGTCCAGGTTGACCTTCACCGCGCAGGGCTGGTTTTTTAGCGTGTCCTGGGCCTGGTAAACGGCCCCAAAGCCCCCCTGACCGAGCAGCCTTTCGATCCGGTAGCGGTTGTTGAGCAGGGTTCCGCCGGCTAAATTCATGGGCAGGGGCGGTCCCGGCTATGGGCTGCCGGGGTGAAAGTGGAAGGCGTAGGTGCCAAACTGCACGGTGGTTCCTTCGGGCAGCAGGGTGGGGCGCAAAACGGGCTGGTTGTTGACCCAGGTCTGGCCGCCGCTCAGGTCGTACAGCACGTAGCCTTGCGTTTCGCGGCGAATTTCGGCGTGCTGCGGGGCGAGTTTGGGCAGGGGCAGGCTGTTGTTGGCGGCGCTGCCGACGGTGATCCGGCCGGGGGGTAGGGGCCAGCGCTGTTGGGGGTCTTGTGGGGCGCTGAACCAGGGGTTGGCCGCGGCCCGGCCGGGGGCCGGTGCAGCCTGAGCCACCTGGGCTACCTGGCCTACCTGGCCCTCTACATCGGCACTGTATACCAGGCCACCGCTGATGGCGGCCACCAGGTTATAGACAAGGGTGCTCAGGCCGGCCATCACGGCGCTGAACAGGCCACCGCCGATAATCAGCCCGATGGTTAGCCCGCCGACCAGCAGCCAGCCCATGTTGTGCAGCCGCTGGATCTGGGTCAGGACGTCGGCCAGGTTGATGATTTGCAGCAGGTTCAGGTCGGGCAGCAGGCCGGGCAGCTCCAAAATGGCCCAGGATTCCAGCCAACTGCGCACGGCACCCAGGACGTTGTAGACCACCAGGGCCAGCAAGAAGGCGGGCAGCACGGTGACAACCGTGCCGATGAGGCAGCCGAATTTGAAGGCGGGGAAAAAATGTAGGCGGCGAATGCGATAGCTAGTCATAGGCGTGATTCGTATTGCGTTTTCTAGCGCCGCACCCTAGAAGGGTACTTCGCCGGTGAGGTTTTGGTGCCAGTCGGTGAGGAATTTCATGGCTTCGTGGAAGCGCCCGGCCGGGAGGAGCTTGTAGCTGGTGATGGCAAAGCGCCGGTACAGCTCACCGTAGACACCGCCATATTCATTGCGGCCGCTCTTCTGGCTGAGGGCCATGGCCACCGCCTTCACGGCCTGGCTGATCTGGCTGGCCTGCTCCTCAGTTACCTGCCGGTCCGGACTGCCCAGGGTGGCCTCCAGTCGCTCCAGCCGCTGTTCGTGCCCTTCCAGGCGGGACTCTAGCATAATCTGGTTGCGGGCCAGCTTGACCACGGCCAGGGCCATCTGGTAGGCCTGCACCACGCCGGGATCGGCCGTTTGCAGCAAGTCCTCGAACGTTTCGTCGCCGGTCAGCCGCCCTTCCTGGAACGCCTCAGCCAGCACACGGTAGCATTCACGCTGGTAACGGATGAGCCGGTCGCGCACTTCTGGCTTGACCCGGGTGGCGTTAATGCCAAACAGCCAGCCGCTGAGGTAGTCCAGCGGCAGGCAGGTCATCTCCTGGGTGCCGCCGCCCGCGCCGGGTGTACGTGTAACACGTACACCCCGGACTTCCGTCTTTAGCACGGGGTCGCGCACGGTGCGATCGCGCTGGCCAGACCAGGAGACCCCCAGGTAGTCGCAGATGGGGCGCAGGGGGACGTAGACCACTGGCCGGCCGGCCTCGGTCACCCGCACCGCGGTAATCTCGTCCTCGTAAAACAGGACTTGCTTTTGCTCAACTGGGATTAAGATGCTGCCTTCTTCGCTCATCTTGTTCTCTCACGCCCTCACGCGTCCGGGTCAGACAAGCGGATGGTTTTGCGGCTTTGCAGGATCATGGTCTTGCGCCCTTCGTTGGAGACGCCTTCCCCTTTCGCCAGCCGTTCCGCTTCGTCCAGGGCGTTTTGGGCCAGGGCGGTTTCTCCCTGGTCTAGCAGGACGGTGTGGGCGGCGCGTAGTTTTTGGGTGGCGGCGGCAATGTTGCCCTGGGCGGCGTCGGCCAGGGCCTGGGTTTGCAGCTTGTGGGCGGTTACTTTCTCGACGATGTTCATGACCCGGCTCTCTTTTTGCAGGGCGGCGGTGGGGTCGGTGGTGACTTCGACCAGCAGGTCTACGCGCTGCCGGGTGGGTTCCTGGGGCTGGTTGGCCAGGGTGTAGCTGAGTTCGGCCTGGGCCAGGCGGTACCGGCCGGGTTCCCGGCCGGGCATCATTAGCTCCACCAGGAAAGCCACGCCCCCTTCATCCAGGTCACCCACGTCGATGGCCACGGTACGCCCCTGCACTGCCGGCCGGGAGAGATCGCGGATGAGCGGGGCCACCTGCCATACTTTGCGCGCTTCGACCCCTTGCACCAGCAGCAGGCGCAGCGCCAGCTCTTGGGCCACCACCTGCATCCGGCTAAACACCTCCTGGAAAATGTGGGCCATATCGGCTGGCCCTTTGATCAGGTCGGCGTAACCCAGGGAGCCGCTGCGCTGGGCCAGGTCTTCCAGCAAATTCTCGTTCCAATCTTTGCCCAGTCCCAGGGCGACGAGGGGCACTTCCTGCCGCCCGGCCGCGTCGGCCTGTTCGCGGCAGTAGTTGATGCCGGTGGTCTCGCCATCGGTGAGGACGATGAGGCGGCTGATGCGGCCTGGGCCTTGATTTAGGGCGATTTCGGCCAGGCCGGCTTCGATGGCCGGCCCCATGGTGGTGCCGCCGCTGGCCTTGAGCCGTTCTACGGCGTCATGCAGTGTTTGCTTGTTGGCGGCCGGGGTGGCTCCTACCAATACCTGGGTGCGGTTGTCGAAGCCGATGATGGCGATGGTGTCTTCTGGCTGGAGCTGGTCGATGATCCAGTGTACGGCGGCCTGGAGTTGGGCCATTTCGTCGCCGTACATGGAGCCGCTTTTGTCTAGCACCAGGCTGATATTGAGTGGCAGGCGACCCTGGCTGACAGCCGCCCCCGGCCGGGCCTCTAGCAAGGTGTATAGCAACTGCGGCTGCCCTAAGAAGGGCACATGCGTTTTGTGGAACTGGCCAGAGAATTGAATGGTCATGATCGTGATTCGTGATTCGGCGTATGGTTAACAGTGTACCATGTGACCGGGCAAACGTTCAAACGTTCCAACGGGCAAACGCGTTAGCGTTCCAACCCGCCAACGAATATCCCATCCAGCTCCCGGTAGAGCAGTTGCCAGTCGTACTGCTGGCTGACCCAGTGGCGGGCGTTTTGGGCGATGCCGCTGGCCATGTCGGGTTGGGTGAGCAGGGCCACGGTGGCGGCGGCGAATTCGGCCGGGTCGTCGGCCAGCAGGTTGGTTTGCCCCGGCCGGATGTTGATCCCGGCCGCGCCCATGCGCGTGGTGACCACGGGCACGCCGCGCAGCCAGGCGTCTAGCACCTTGGCCTGCATCCCTTCGCTGACTTGCAGGGGGACGATGAAGACGCGGCTGCGGGCCAGCAGCGGCGTGGGGTCTACCACAAAGCCGGTTACCTCCACGCTGCCGGCGACCGGTGAGCGCGGCGCGGCCAGGGCTTGTACGGCGGGTGGCGGGTTGCGCCCGGCAATGGTGAGGTGGGCGTCGGGCACGTGGTGCAGGATTTGGGGGAGTACGTGCTGGGTGAACCAGAGTACGCCTTCGCTGCTGGGTGGCCAGGCGAAATCGCCCAGGAAGAGGATGTGGGGGCCGGCTTCTTCGTGGGGCAGCATGGGTGTCCCGGCCGGGTCTACGCCGAGCGGCAGGACGTGGATGTGGTTGCCCGCCAGCTCTGTTTCTGTCTCTGCCACTAGATGCAGCAGCGCCCCCTTGTCATTGGCGGTCATGGTGAAGATGTGGTCGAACTGGCGCGGGAAGTGGGCCTCGTAGCGGGCCAGCCGCCCGGCCTCTTGCCGCCACAGGGCGCGGTATAGGCCGTTTGGCTCGTAGCCCGCTTTTAGCCCTACCAGCAGGTGCATTGCCCGGTGCAGGTCCAGGCTCATCTGGGGGATGGGGCCGGTGCTGTGGGCTTTGCGGGCGGCCAGGGCGTAATGGGCCATGGCGGTCTGGTCGGCATGGATGGCGTCGAAGCCGCTTTCGGACATGAGCCGGGTGACGAGGGCTTCCATGGCGGCGCGCTGGTTGTGGACCAGGCTGAGGGGTTGGCCGGCCAGCAGGTGGCGCAGCCGGGTGCGTGAGTTGGCCAGGTGTTGGGGGTTGGGGACGGTGTGTACGACCTGGCAGAACTGGCTGAGATGGGCCACGCTCTCCGGCCGGGTGCCTTCGCTGCTGAAGCTGGCCAGGGTGACCTGGTGTTGTTGGGCCAGGTGGCGCAGCATGTAGTAGGCCCGAATCCTGGCGCGGGTCACCACGGGGTAAGGTAGTGTTTCAGTAAGAAACAGGATTCTCATGGGGCGGCGGGCGGCGAAATGGTGCTGTGATTTGTGTTCCCTGGTGCTGTTAGATGGCGTGGGCGGCGATCTGGTCGATGGTTTCGGGCCAGACTGGCTGGGGCAGCATGTGGCCTACGCCGGGCAGGATGTGCAGCCGGGCGTGGGGGATGGTGGCGGCGATGTCGCGGCCGCAGGCGATGTTGAGCAGGGGGTCGGCGTCGCCGTGGATGACGAGGGTGGGGGCTTTGATGGTGTGCAGGTTGGCTTTCCAGCCCAGGGCGGCGGCGATGGCGGTGAGGTGGCGGGCGGTCCCGGCCGGGTGCAGGCCGCGGTCGTAGTTTTCGGCGGCGCGTTCGCGGGCGTAGGCTTCGTCGAAGGGCCAGATGGGGCCGAGGAGGAGGTGGCGGGTGGCCGTGTCCTGGTCGATGTAGGCGTCCCGGCCGGGGGGCGGCGGGGTCAGCAGGGCGTTGATTGCTTCCATCTGGGGCAGGGGCAGGGCCGGGTCGCCGGTGGAGGAGCTGAGAATGGTGAGGGTGCGCACCCGCTGCGGATGGCGCAGGGTAAATATCTGGGCGATCATGCCGCCCATGGAGACGCCCATGATGTGTGCGGTGGGGATGCCCAGGGCGTCTAGCAGGCCGGCGGCATCGTCGGCCATGTCGTGCAGGGTGTAGGCGGCGGTTACGGAGACGGGCTGCCCTTGTAGCCAGGCTTGTATGGCCGGGGTGAGGTCGGGCAGGCCGGCTTCGTCAAACCAGGTGGCATGGCCGATGTCGCGCTGGTCGTAACGGATGACCCAGTAGCCGCGCGCGGCCAGGGCCTGGCAGAAGGGTTCGTCCCAACTGATGAGGGGGGAGCCGAGGCCGGCGATGAGTAGGATGGGGTCCCGGCCGGGGTCGCCAAAGGCGTCGTAGACCAGGTTGAGGCCGTTGGCGGAGATGGTTGTTTCAGGGGTGTAGGCGATATTTGTGAGCATGGTTCTCTCTCTGGTGGCCGGCCGGTGGCCGGCGCGGATGTTAGTGCTGGCGTCGCCCGCTGCGGCGGAGATCGTTGTAACTGTAAATGAGGTCGCCGATGAACCAGCCTAGCCCGCCCAGCAGGGCGGCCAGGAACCAGGATAGGGGGTTGGTGAGGTAGAACAGGGTGCCGATGGAGAGGGTGCTGAGCAGGAGGAAGCCCAGGGTGGTGGTGAGGGCCAGCCAGAGGAGTTCGCGCAGCCAGACGCCGGGGGCGTCGGGGCTGCGGTGGCCGGTGATGCGTGGCAGCAGGGCGATCAGGCCCTCGATCAGCAGGGCGCTGAGCAGGGCGCCGGCGGTGATGCCCAGCAGGCTGTTGTCCTGGTCGGCTTGTAGGGAGACGACGAGGCTACCGGCGAAGGCGGTGAGGGCCTGGGCGATGCCGGCGGCCCAGCGACGGCGCATGGCGGTGTAGGTCAGTGGGGCGATGATGGCGATGGAGGGGAAGTTGTTCCAGAACCAGACGAATTGGCGCAGGATGGGGACCAGGAACCAGGTGGCGAGGATGATGATGGCCAGGATGGCCAGGCCGATGAGGCTCAGTTGGCGGTTGCTGAAGCGGGCGGTGCTTAGGAGGAGGAGCCGGGTGGTGGGGCGGTGGGTCTGGCTGTTGTCGGGTGGGGGCGGGGTAGGCCCCGGCCGGGGGGTTGGGGCTGTGGCGGGGCGGCCGGTGGTGCGCCGGTCGCTGAGGGCGGCCTGCATTTCGGCCATGCTGTTGAAGCGGCGCTCGGCTGAGGGGTGGACGGCGGTGGCGATGATCTTCTCCAGGTGGGGGGAGACGGTGGGGTTGGCCTGGCGGGCGGGGGGGAGTTGGTAGGGGGGGTAGTGGCCGGGGTCCCGGCCGGTGCTTAAGTGGAAGAGGGTGGCCCCAAGGGAGTAGATGTCGCTGCGGGCGTCGGTTTGCTGGGTGCCGTACTGCTCGGGCGAGGCGTAGCCGGGGGTGCCCATGATCATGGTGTCCTGGCTCTTGCCGTGTTTGAAGAAGCGGGCAATGCCGAAGTCGATGAGTTTTACTTGCCCGGCCGGGTCGATGATGATATTGCCCGGTTTGAGGTCGCGGAAGATGACCGGCGGCTCCTGGTTGTGCAGGTAGCCCAGTACGTCGCACAACTGGCTGGCCCAGGCCAGCACCTGCGCCTCGGGGAAGGGGGCGTCGCCCCGGTTGAGCTTTTGTTCCAGCGTCTCGCCTTCGATGAAATCCATCACCAGGTAGTGGCGGTTGCCTATGGCGAAGGTGTCGGTGACGCGAGGCAGGTTGGCGTGGCGCAGCCTGGTGAGGAGCTCTGCTTCGCGCTGGAAGGCGGTCAGGGCCTGGCGGCGCTCCTGGGGGGTGGTGATGGCTGCGTCGGACATCTCTTTGATGGCGATGACCCGGCCGGTGAGTCGCGAATCGGCCGCTTTGTAGACGGCGCCCATGCCCCCCTGGCCCACTTTTTGCAGGATGATGTAGCGGTTGGCCAGGTAGGATTGGGCGGGCAGCCGGCCGGTGCCCAGGTTGGGCGTGGGCCGGTCGGAGACGGGTTCGGGGGGTGGGGGTGGGGCGGGGGCGGGGGCCAGGGCTGTGCCGCACTTCAGGCAGAAGCGTGCCCCCGGCCGGTTTTCCGTCTGGCAGTTAGGGCATCTTGTTGGACTCATTATGCACTCCCAAGGGTGGATGCTGTTCTGGCAACCGGTTACGCGTCTAGTACCTGTATCATAGCATAGTCACGGCAAACGCCAATGGTATAATGAAGATGCCCGCATGTGAACGTGTTGACCTTTCAACTTGCTGACGCTCAGGGGGAGGATGATGAGCTTTGATGTGAACCAGGCAGATTTTGTGGAGGCGGTGCTGCGCCGGTCGGAGACGGTGCTGGTGGTGGTGGATAACTCCGGGGCACGCAAATCGCGATGAAGTGACATAGGCAGTTTGCCGTGTCCCGGGCAGGTATACAATGGACGCGATACTGGAAACAACATTAGACATTTTCAAGGGGTGGCTGCAATCTTTCACCTTGCGCTGGCCAGGGTCTGTCGAGGAGTTGAGCGACGGAAGTGCCAGGCACGGCGCGAACGGCATTGGTTTATCCAAGACCTCCCGCGCCGTGCCTGGCACTTCTAAACCCATCCAACCACCCAACCACAACCAACCACCCAACGAGGATAACGTATGACCCAACTCGTTTACGCCCCCGGAAATTATTATCACCTCTACAACCGTGGCCGCAGCCGCCTTTCCATCTGCCACGACCAGCGGGACTATCTTGATATCCTCGACAAGCTCAAAGCTTATAGCCGTAAATACCACATCATCCCGATTGCCTACACCCTTTTGCCTAACCACTACCACATCCTGGGCCGTCAGGACGATTTACCCCGTGCCAGTTTGCTCACCCAACGCATCTTCAACAGTTATGGCAAGACCTACAACCTGAAATATCAGCACAGCGGCACTATCTTCGAAGGGCCTGTCAAAGTCAAGCCCGTCACCAACCAGCGCTATCTGCTCCATCTGTGCCGCTACATCCATGCGAACCCCGTCCTCCACGGTATCACCCGCACCCTTGATGACTGGCCCTACACCAATTACCATGAATGGATTGGAACCCGCTCTGGCAACCTCGTAGACCACGACTTCATTCGCGACCATTTCCCCACAGCCGATAGCTACCGCCAGTTCGTATTGGATTATCTGCGCGACCGTCGACATCCCGCCGGGTTGGATTATTTGGGTGAATGGTAGTAGTGCCAGGCAAGGGACACAACAACCTGCGGCTTCCGTAGTGCCAGGCAAGGGGCGGAACGATCCTGGTTTTTTTAACGACCTGCTGTAGTGCCAGGCAAGGGGCGGAACGATCCTGGTTTTTTTAACGACCTGCTGTAGTGCCAGGCAAGGGGCGGAACGATCCTGGTTTTTTTAACGACCTGCGGCCCCTTGCCTGGCACTTAGAATCTCATACAGCCCCTACCACCTGAAATGCCTCTCGCTCATACTGCTCATACGTTTGCTCTAGCTCGTGCCGGAACTGTTGTGTATAGAGCTTGTAATAGTGGCCGCGCGCCCGGATCAGCTCCGCGTGCGTGCCCATCTCCGTAATCGTTCCATCCTCAATCACCAGAATACGGTCGGCGCGGCGGATGGTCGACAACCGGTGGGCGATGACAAAGCTGGTGCGGTCGCGCAGCAGCACTTCCATCCCCTGCTGGATCAGCGCCTCGGTCAGCGTGTCCACTGAACTGGTTGCCTCATCCATGATGAACAACTCCGGGTCGGCCAGAATGGCTCGCGCCAGGCTGATGAGCTGCTTCTGGCCCACCGACAGCAGGCCGCCGCCTTCGCCCACGTTCTCATCATAGCCATGCGTCAGCGTCTTGATGAAGTCGTGCGCGCCGGCCATCTGCGCCGCCGCCTCTACTTCGGCATCGCTGGCGTCCAGCCGGCCGTAGCGAATATTCTCGCGTACCGAACCGGAGAAGAGGTGCGGCGTTTGCAGCACAATGCCGATGCGCGATTGGATGGCGTGCAGCGATAGCTGGGTGTAATCATGGCCGGCAATGCGCACCGTCCCTTCGCGCGGCTCGTAGAAACGGCACAGCAGGTTGACAATGGTTGACTTACCGCCGCCGGTCGGACCCACCAGGGCAATTGTTTCACCTTGCCGCACCGTCAGGTTGAAGTCGTGCAGCACCGGCTTGTCGGCTTCGTAGTAAAAGGCCACCTTGTCGAACTCAATATCGCCGCGCAGGCTGCCGGGGTCAAATGCCCCCGGCCGGTCGGCAATATCCGGCACCGCATCCTCCAGCGAGAAGACCCGCTCGGCCGAGGCAATCGACTGCTGCATTTCCGCATACACGCGGGCCATCTCCTGGATGGGCCACAACATAAAGGTGACATAGCTCACAAACGCCTGGATGCCGCCCACCGTCATGCCGCCGATGGTCGTTTGCCAGCCGCCATACCAGGCGATGGCCCCCACGCCAAAGGCGCTGATGAGCTGCACCACCGGCAGGAACAGGGCCGAAAGCCAGGCCGCGCGGTAGCTGGAGCGGTACATCTGCTCTGTGAGTTGGTTAAACTCCACCAGGTTGGCCTCTTCCCGGCCGAGCGACTTGGCCACGCGCACGCCGGTGATGTTCTCATTGTATGCGCCGGTGATCTTGGAGTTGGTCTTGCGCACCACCCGGTACTGCACCAGGATGCGCTTCTTGAACTGGGCCGCCACCACTACCAGGATGGGGATAATGAGCAGCACAATCAGCCCCAACCGCACGTTGATATAGAGCATGAAGTAGGCCGCGGTGAGGATGTTCATCAGCCCCCAGCTAACGTCCAGGATACCCCAGGTTACCAGCTCGGCAATGCGGTCGGTATCGGACGTGACGCGCGACATGATCCAGCCCACCGGGGTGCGGCTGTAGTAGCTGAGCGACAGCGATTGCAAATGGTTGAACAGCCGCTTGCGCAGGTCGTAGCGCACCATCTCGCCCAAAACGCCGGTGAGGTAGATGAAGCCGAAGACGCCCAGCGCCTGCACGACAATCAGCGCGCCGTATTGCAGCAGGATGCGCATCAGGGCCGCGCTGTCCTGGGCTACGATCCCTTCGTCGATGATGCGCTTGCTGAGGAAGGTGAAGTAGGAATCTAGCCCGGAAACCAGCCCGATGAGCAGCAGGAAGGCGACCAGGTAGGGCCAGTGGGGGCGCGTCTGGGCCAGAATGCGCCAGACGGTGCCCCCGTTGAACTGGGTGGTGAATTCTTCTTCTTCGAATTCGTAATCGGTATCAGACATGTTGTTCCCTGGTTGTGCCGTTGTGGCCGTCGGGGTAGATGGGGCTGGCTTCCCGGCCGGGACCATGATCCCCGTTGCCACCATTGACAGCAGCGATCTCTTCGGCCACCTCTTCTTCGATGCGCGCCTGTAATTCATAGATGCGGCGGTAAGGCCCCGGCCGGGACAATAACGTCGCGTGCGTGCCCTGCTGCACAATACGCCCCGCATCCATCACCAGAATCAGGTCAGCGTGCATAATACTCTGCACCCGGTGGGCAATCATAAAAGTCGTCCGGTTAGCCATCAACCGGTTCAGCGCGTCATGAATCGTGGCCTCCGTCTCCGTGTCCACCGACGATACCGCGTCATCCAGAATGAGGATGCGCGCATCCTTCAGCAGCGTGCGGGCAATGGTAATACGCTGCTTCTGCCCGCCCGACAACGTGACCCCCTTCTCGCCCACCAGCGTGTCGTAGCCGTCGGGGAAAGAGAGGATCACGTCGTGGACCGCCGCGGCGCGGGCCACTTCGGCCACTTCCTCGTCCGACACCGGCCGGGTTACGCCATAGGTGATGTTCTCCCGGATGGTACGCGAAAACAGGAACGGCTCCTGCTGCACCAGGCCAATCTGGCGGCGCAGGTAAGCCCGCGGGTAATCGGTTAGCGGCACACCATCCAGCAAAATACGGCCAGCGGTATAGTCATAGAAGCGCGGCAGCAGGTTCACCAGCGAAGTCTTGCCGGAGCCGGTGGAGCCGAGCAGGGCCACCACCTGGCCGGGCGCTGCGCTGAAGCTGATCTCATGCAGCACCGGCGCATCCTCGTAGGCAAAGCTGACGTTGTCGAACACCACCTCGCCGCGCAGGTCCCCGGCCGGGGTGAACTCACCCGCCAGCAAAGGCTCCCGCTCCTGGCGCATAATGGCCAGCACCCGCTCAAACGAAACCAACCCGGTCGACATCTGGATCACCAGCCGTCCCAGGTTGCGGATCGGCCAGATAATCCAGATCACCAGCCCGGCATACGCCAGGTACTCACCCACCGTCAGCGTGCCCTCAATGGCCATCAACGCCCCCACGGCAAAACCCAACAGCATCTGGAAGCCGCTGAGAATGTCCGTAAAGGGCCAGTACAGCGAATGCATCAAGATCAACCGCTTGCCCAGGCGGAACTTCTTCAGGTTCTCCACCTCAAACTTATCCGCCTCATACTGCTGGCGGGCAAACGCCTTCACCACCCGCACCCCGCTCAGGTTCTCCTGCAGCGTCGTCGAAACCTCGGCATCCTGCTCCTGAAACCTTTCATAGGCCACCGAAATCTTCTTGAAGAACCACAGCGAAATCAGCAGAACGATGGGCACCAGCATCACCGATAGGAAACCCAGGCGCACATTCAGGCTCAGGATCGCAATCCAGTTCACCAAAAAGAGCAGGCTAATGCGCCCCACGCCAATCGCTTCCTCACTGTAGAAGCGGCGCAGCGCGTCCACGTCAGAGGTGCAGCGCTGGATCAACTCGCCCGTCTTCATGTTATCGTGATAGGTAAACGGCAGGCGCTGAATATGGTCAAACAGATAATCGCGCAGCCGCAGCGTCACCCCTTCGGAGGCGCGGGCCGAGAGCTGGCCGCTGAAGAAGGTGAAGACCCCCTGCACCAGCGCCAGGCCGATGAAGCCCAGGGCCACCCAGGGCAGCCGGCGCAGCACATCCTCCTGCCCCAGCACATCATCGATGAAGTAAGCCAGCAAGAAGTAGAAGCCGGTCCGGGCCACGGCTGAAAGGCCCACGCTGACGATGGCCGCCAGGTAGATAAGCCGGTAACCGGTGAGCATGCGCCACAAGCCTTGCAGGCGGCTGCCGGTAATGACCTCGTTCAGGTTGTACGGTTTTGCTAAAGACATGAGTTGCCTGCCATTTCTGGAACGTGATGGATGCGTTGTGCTGCCGTAATGTCGGTTGTCTTTGCCGGCAGCATGGTCACCAGGCGCACCTGGCTTCATGATGACTGTGGGCGTGGAGAAACGGGCTGCCCCCGGCCGGGGCAGGATACCAGCATTAGATTATACTCTAATCAGGCCAATCGGGCGTGTAAAACAAGACACAGCCCCCCTGTCAACCAGATGCAGCGCCAACGTGACACACCCTGCCGGATGCGCTACAATCCTTCCTCAAATACCCGAATCAACCACCCCAGGCCCAGCGGCCAGCCAAAGCCACCAAAGCGGCTTGGCCAGACAACAGCAATAAGCGATGCACCTGGCAGTTAAACTCCTCGGCCCCTTCCAGGCAACCCTAGATGGCACAGCAATTCCCGAGTCACGCACCCGGAAAATCGAAGCCCTGCTGGCCTTCATAATCCTTGAAGCCCAGACCGCGCACCGCCGGGAACAACTCATCGGCCTGCTCTTCCCCGAACTGCCCGAAGACCAGGCCCGCACCAACTTCCGCCAGACACTCACCCGCCTGCGCCGCGCCATCCAGGACGAAGAGGCCGACCCGCCCTTCCTCATCATCAACCGCGAATCGATCCAGTTCAACCCGTACAGCGACTACAGCCTCGATGTAACCACCTTCCAACAGCTTTCCCACGGCTGCCCTCAACACTACCCCGGCCGGGGCTACAACCCCCACTGCCCCGGCTGCCGCCAACAGCGCCAACAAGCCGTCCAACTCTATCGTGGCCCCTTCCTGTCCGACCTCTACCTGGACGACAGCGCCGCCTATGAAACCTGGGCCGGCGCTTACCGCCAGACCCTCCACCAGGCCGCCCTCACCGCCCTGCAAGAACTGGCCATCCACCACGAACACAGCGGCGAATACCGCATCGCCCAGCATTACGCCCAGCAGTTGCTTCAACTAGAACCCTGGGAAGAAGAAACCCAGCAGCAGCTCATGCGCCTGCTAGCCTACCAGGGCCAGCGCAACACCGCCCTGCGCCAATACAACACCTACGCCAGCCTGCTGCGTCAGGAGCTTGGCATTGAGCCTCTGCCCGAAACCCAGACCCTCCAGGCCACCATCACCGCCGCCAGCAGCGTCCGCCCCCACAACCTCACCCCCAACAGCCCCGACGTCGTCGGGCGCGAAACAGAACTGCGCCAGATCTACCAGTTCCTGGCCGATCCGGCGCGCCGCCTGCTCACCCTGTTTGGTCCTGGCGGCATCGGCAAAACCAGACTGGCCCTCCTCGTTGCTCACCACGTCGCCCACCAATACGTCGGCCCCTTCCTGGATGGCGTCTACTTCATCCCCCTGGCCACCCTCGCCGCCGACACCCCGGCCGGGTTGGAACGCACCCTCGCCGAAACCCTGGACCTGGCCCTCACCGGCCCTGAGATATCCCGGCAGTTGCTGGGCTACCTGCGCCACAAACACCTGCTGCTCATCCTGGATAACCTGGAACACCTGCTGCCCGCCAGCCGTGAGCTGGTAGCCGACATCCTGGCCCAAACCCCCGGCGTCCAAATCATCGTCACCTCGCGTGAACGGCTCAACCTCTCCGGCGAGTGGGTCCTGTCCATCACCGGTCTTCGCCTGCCCACCCCAGGCAGCCAGACCCTGGACCCCCAACAGACCGGTCGCCTGTTCGACGACGCCCTGGCCCTCTTCGACCTGCGCGCCCGGCAGGCCAACAGCCAGTTCAGCCTGGCCACCGCCCCACCAGAGGAGCAGATGGCCGCGCTGCACATCTGCCAACTGCTGGAGGGGATGCCCCTGGGCATTGAACTGGCTGCCAGTTGGGTCCGGCTGCTCTCCTGCCAGGAGATCTCCCGCGAAATCGAAAAGAGCCTGGGCTTCCTGCAAAGCCGCACCCACGACCGGCCTACGCGCCACCAAAGCCTGGACGCCGCCTTTGAACACTCCTGGGTCCTGCTCCCGGCCGGGCAGCAGCAAGCCCTCATGCGCCTGACCGTCTTCGACAACGACTTCCACCACAGCGCCGCCAACACCATCGCCCAGGCTGGCCTGCCACAGCTAGCCGCCCTGGTAGACTGCTCACTGGTGCAGCAAACCACCTCCGGCCGGTACCGGCTGCAAGAGATTCTGCGCCAGTTCGCCAGAGAAAAACTACACGCGGCCGGCCTCGCCGGCCAGATCGCCACCCGCCACGCCAGCTACTACCTTGCCTTTCTCCAACAGCTCACCGGCGACCTGCGCGGCAGCCAGCAGTCAGTCGCCCTGCAAACCGTGCGCCAGGAAATTGACAACGTGCGCCAGGCCTGGCGCTGGGCGGCCCAAACCCGAGACGCAGCCGGGATTGGCCAGGCCCTGGACAGCCTCTTCCAATTCTACGACATGCGCAGTTGGTTTCAGGAAGGGGCCGAGATGTTCGCCCTGGCCGCCGACGCCATGCAGGTCACAGACCCTCTGGTCTACGCCCGGCTGCTGGCCCGGCTGGGCTGGTTCACCTTTCATACCGGCCACCAGACCGGTGGCCAGGCCATGCTTGCCAACAGCGTAGCCCACCTGCGCCAGCAAGACGCCCCCACCGACCTCGTCTTTGCCCTCAGCTACCTGGCCGCCGTCCACCACCATCTGGGCGACCACGACCAGGCTCAGGCGCTGGCCAAAGAAGCGCTGGCCCTTAGCCAGGCCACGCAAAACCTGCCGGGCGCCGCCATCGCCGACAACATCCTGGGCCAGATCGCCTACCGCCAGGGGCGGCTGGACGACGCCCAACGCTACGGCACCACCAGCCTGGCCCTGGAACGCCAGACCGGCAGCCGCTGGAGCATGGCCTTCTCGCTGGTGAACCTGGGCAAGGTCATGTTTACCCAGGGCCATTATGACCAGGCGCGGCGCCATTTTGAAGAGAGCCTGGCCATCCGCCAAAGTATGCAAGACATACGCGGCATGGCCATTTGCCGCAAACACCTGGGCGATACAGCCCTGGCGCTGGGCCAACTGGCCGCCGCCGAAACCCACTACCAGGAAAGCCTGACGCTCTCGCGGCGTGCCGGCGACCAGTTGAGCGTGGCCGATGCCCTCAGCAACCTGGGGTATGTGGCCCTGGCCGCCAACAACACCCCGGCCGGGCGCAGCTACCACCAGCAAGCCCTGCGCACCATCCTGGAAATGGCCGCCATCCCCCAAACCCTGGCCGTTCTGGTCGGCGCGGCCACCTACCTGGTCCACACCGCCGCCGACCTCAGCCTGGCCCAAACCATCGCCCTGGCCGTGTGGCAGCACCCGGCCGGGACCCAAACCAGCAAACGCCGGGCCGCCCAGTTATACAGCCAACTCACCGGCCAAGACCCGGCCGGGGCCCCAACCCTGCCGCCCGCCCCCCTCATCGATCTGGTCCACACCACCCTCATCCGCCTTGCCCCCGATGGCGCAACTGCCGGTTCCCTCCCCGCGCCAACACCCCCATTCATCTAGAGCGACATGCACAACCTGGTCCCCCACTTCATCGCGGAACAGTACGCCCTGGGTCTGCGCGCCGGCCGGCTTACGGCCGCGACCATGTTTGTGGACATCTCCGGCTTCTCCACCATCACCAGCACCCTGATGGGCCACGGCCAATACGGCGCAGAAGTGCTGGCCAGCGTCATGGGCGACGTCTTTAGCCCGCTCATTCGCAGCGTTTACGCCCATGAGGGCTACATCGCCGGCTTTGCCGGCGACGCCTTCACCGCCATCTTCCCGGCCGGGGCGCACACCCCTCTGCCCGCCGCTGCCCGGCACGCCCTCCAGGCCGGCTGGCAAATCCAACAGCAAATGCAGCAGCAGCCCCACCATGCCACCCCCTTCGGCGAATTCACCGTCTCGGCCAAGGTGGGGCTGGCTGCCGGGCCGGTTACCTGGGGCATTATCGAGGCCGCCCAGGGCCAGCGAGCCGCCTACTACTACCGTGGGCCGGCCATCGACGCCTGCGCCGCCGCCGAACACCAGGCCAGCCAGGGCGACATCATCCTGGATGGCAGCCTCTACCACCTGCTCGGCGACCAGGCCGCCGCCGTGCCGCTAAACGGCTGCTGGCAGGTAACGGCACTGCACACTGCCCCCCGGCCGGGGACGGCTCCCGTCCACCTGCCCCCCCTCAGCGCCGCCCAGCAAGCCCCTTTCTTCTCCCCCGCACTCACCACCCAGACCCTCAGAGGCGAATTCCGCGACATCTTCAACCTCTTCATCAAGCTGTCCCGCGCGCCCAGCGACGACGAACTCAACCAGTTCATGCAGACCCTTTTCCAACTGCAAGAGCGGTACGGCGGGCTGCTCAACCGCATCGACTTCGGCGACAAAGGCTGCCATCTGCTGCTCTTCTGGGGGGCGCCGGTCAGCTACGAAAACGACGTCAGCCGCGTACTCAGCTTCATCCTGGAACTGCAAGCGCAAAGCCCCCTGCCGCTGCACGCCGGCATCACCTTCCGCATCGCCCACGCCGGCTTCATTGGCTCCCCACTGCGCGAGGATTATACCTGCTACGGCCAGGGGGTTAACCTGGCTGCCCGCTTCATGACCAGCGCCCCGGCCGGGGAAATCTGGCTGGATCAGGATGTGGTCAATTGGGCCGGGTCACACTTTGCCGTGGCCTTTGCCGGCAAACAGACCTTCAAAGGCTTCCCCCAACCGCAGCCCGTCTACCGCTTGGTCGGCCGCCAGACCGCCACCCCCCCCTTCTTCACCAGCCCCATGGTCGGGCGGCAGGCAGAAATGGCCCGGCTCGCCCGCTTCATTCAGCCCCTGTTCGCCGGCCGTTTTGCCGGGCGGCTGCACATCGAGGGAGAACCGGGCATCGGCAAAAGCCGCCTGGCCCACGAATTCTTCGCCCACAACCCCGACGTAACCGCGTGCAGCCTGTTCATCTGCCAGACGGATGAAATCCTGCGCCAATCTTTTAACCCCTTTCGCTACTGGCTGCGCGACTATTTTGCCCAGGCGGCGCTGGCCGGGGAGTTGGAAAACAAGGCGCGCTTCACCGACCGGTTGGAGCGGCTCGTGGCCGGCACCCCAGAAGTGGCACTGCGGGTGGAGCTGGAGCGCACCCGCTCCTTCCTGGGGGCGCTGCTGGATTTGCACTGGCCAGACTCGCTGTATGAGCAGTTGGAGCCGCAACTGCGTTTTGAAAACACGCTGGCAGCGCTAAAGGCGCTGATCAAGGCAGAAAGCCTGCGCCGCCCGGTAATTCTTTACCTGGAGGATGCTCACTGGCTGGATGAAGCGTCACGCCGCCTGCTGGCCTCGCTGACGCGCAATGTGGCCGGCTACCCCCTGGCGCTGATCCTGACCTCCCGGCCGGGACCCGACGACCTCCCGGCCGGGGATGAAACCATCCGCCTGGACAGCCTGAGCGAGAGCGAGACGGCCGCCCTGGTGGTCGCCCATACCCACACCCCGGCCGCGCCTGAACTGGTGCGCCTGCTGCAAGACCGGGCCGACGGCAACCCCTTCTTCACCGAACAAATCCTGCTCTACCTGCAAGAACAGGCGCTGCTGGAGACCGGCCCGGCCGGGCTGCGCCCCATCCCCCAGGCGCGGCCGGCGGCGGCGCTGCCGGCCGACGTTCGCCCCATCCTGGTGGCCCGCCTGGACCGGCTGGCGCAGCCGGTGAAAGAGGTGGTGCAGACTGCGGCCGTCCTGGGGCGCGAGTTTGAGATTCCATTGCTGGCCCACATGCGGGGCAACGACCCGGCGACTCGCCAGGAAGTGCTCAGCGCCCAGGGGGCCAACGTCTGGACGCCCATCAATGAACAGCGCTTCATCTTCCGCCACATGCTGCTGCGCGATGTGGCCTACGATATGCAGTTGCACGCCCGCCGCCGCCAACTGCACCGGCAGGCTGCCCAGGCCTATGAGAGCATCTACCAGGCGGACCTGGCCCCCAGCTATCGCCAGATTGCTTACCATTATGACCAGGCGGAAGTGGTGGTGAAGGCGCTGCACTATTACGAACGCGCGGCCGAGCAGGCGCGGCAGAATTACCAGAATGAGGAAGCGCTGGCCCATTACCAGCGGGCGCTGGCCCTGGCCGAACTGCCCGACGCCGCGACGCGCAGCCGGCTGCTGCTGGGGCGCGAGGCGATCTACAGCCTGTTGGGGCAGCGCGAGGCGCAGCAGGTGGTGCTGGCGGAGCTGGCGACGCTGGTCACCCGGCCGGAGGCGGCCGCCCTGCAAGCGGAGGTGGCCCTGCGCCAGGCGGCTTATGAACTGGCCATGGGGAATTACGCCCCGGCCGGGGCGGCCGCCCAACAGGCCATCACCCTGGCCGCCCAGCGCCAGGATACCCTGGCCGAAGCGCGCGCCTGGCAGCGCCTGGGGCGCAGCCTGTGGCAGGCCGGGCATTACAAGAAAGCCCAACCCCACCTGGCCCGCGCCCTGGACCTGGCCCGCAGCAGCAGCAGCCCCACCGATGAGGCGCACTGTCTCTATGACCTGGGGGCCATCTACTATTACCAGGCGGATTATGAGCAGGCGTGGCGCTATGTGGCCCAGGCCCAGGCCGCTTACCAGGCCAGCCGGGACCAATGGGGCGAGCTGAAGTGTCTGAATCTGTTTGGCACCATCCAGTATGCCTCTGGCCATTACGTGGCCGCCGACGAGAAGTTCGCCGAGTCGCTGGCTTTGTGCCGGGCGATTGGCTGGCGCTATGGCGAGGCGCGGATTCTGGCCCAACTGGGCAGCAACTATTTCGAGCTGGGGGATTACGCCGCCGCCCGCACCTACCACGAGCAGGCGCTGCAAGTGTGCCGCGACATCGACGACAAGGAGGATGAGTCGATTAGCCTGGATACGCTGGGGCTGATTTTCCACTACCTGGGAGACCCCGGCCGGGCGCGTACTTACTATGAAGCGGCCCTGGCCATTGAGGCGGCCATCGACAACCAGCGCAGCCAGGGGTATATCCTCACCCATCTTGGCTACACGCTGGTCGCCCTGGGCGATTACCCGGCGGCCAGCGCGCGCCTGGCGGAGGCGCTGGCCATCCGCCGCGCCCTGGGGGCAGACGCCGAAGCGATCGACACGCTGGGAGGGCTGGCCCTGGCCGCCCAGGCGGGCGGTGACCTGGCCGGCGCGGCCCGCCTGGCCCGCGATATCCTGGCCTGGATTGCGGCCAATGGCACGGTGGGCATTGAACTGCCGGTGCAGATTTACCTGATCTGTTACCGGATTTTGCAGGCGGCCAACGACCCGGCCGGGGCGGCGGTGCTGGCCGCCGGCCACACGCTGCTGCAGGAGCGGGCGGCCAGCATTCAGGATGAGGTGCTGCGGCAGCAGTTTTTGCAGGCGGTGCCTTTCAACCGGGCGCTGCTGGCTTTGCTTAGCTGAGGGCGTGCGGCCGGTTTCGTCAGAAGTGCCAGGCACAGGGCAGCAAAACTTGCTCTATGGGGCATCGTTCCGCGCTGTGCCTGGCACTCGTCAACATTGGTTGACCTTGTTCGCGGCAAAATGCTACAATGCGGTTAGTTGTGGGGGTGTGGACCCGGCCGGGCGCCGGCCCTGGCTTGACCGGCCGGAGCAAGGCCGAGGAGTTGTTCCTATCAGCGTTGGCCCGTAGTTCAACTGGCCAGCCCGTTTACCGGCGGCCTGGCCTGCGCCGGCATTGGTCTGCGAGACCAAAGGATGAGCGTCAGATGCTGTGGCAAAGCCAACTAAACGGGGATGCCTTAACCTGGTTGTTGGAAGATGACGAACCAGGTGTCCGCTATCTTGCCCTGCGCGATTTGTTAGACCGTTCGGCCGATGACGGCGAGCTGGTTGCGGCCCAGGCGTTGGCCCATCGCGAAGGCCCAATTGCGACCATCCTGGAGCAAATGAGCGAGCCTGGATATTGGGTGGAAGCGGGTCCAGGTTACGGCCCGAAATACCGCAGCACAGTATGGTCAATGATCCTGTTGGCCCAGTTGGGAGCAGACGTCGCGCTGGATCAACGGATTGAGCGCGCGTGTTACTATTTGCTTGAAAACGCCCTCACTGAGAACGGTCAATTCAGCGCCTCGGGCACGCCTTCTAGTACGATAGATTGTTTGCAGGGCAACTTGTGTACAGCCATGATGGACGTGGGATTCCGTGATCCGCGCCTGGAAAAGGCTTATGAATGGATGGCGCGCTCGGTTACGGGCGATGGCGTAGCCCCAATGAAGGACAAGAAAGCGCCCTTGCGCTACTACTCCGGCAAATGTGGCCCCAATTTTGCCTGCGGCGCAAACAACAAGCTGCCCTGTGCCTGGGGTGCCGTAAAGGTTATGTTGGCCTTTGGCCGACTATCGCCGCAGCAACGAACCCCACTTATTGAAGACGCTGTTCGGCAGGGGGTGGCGTTTCTCTTGGGCGTTGACCCGGCCGGGGCGGCCTATCCAACTGGTTGGAGCAGTAAACCGAGCGGAAATTGGTGGAAGTTCGGGTTCCCACTCTTTTACGTTACAGACATTTTGCAAATTGCGGAAGCGCTGGTTCGCCTGGGCTATGGTGACGATCCGCGCCTTGCCAATGCGCTGAGTCTAATTCGCGATAAGCAAGACGGAAATGGCAGATGGTCGTTGGCGTATGATTATGCCGGGAAAACATGGGTGGAGTTCGGCAAGAAGAACCAACCGAACAAATGGGTAACCCTGAGAGCCGTGCGCTTGCTGAAGGAATGCTCGCTATGAAAATGTCACGGATAGAATCAGCGCTGCGCGTCGTTCTTGCGTTCAATGAGGCCTTCAACCGGCATGACGTGGCGGGCATGATGCAGCTTGTGAGCGATGACTGCCTCTTTGAAAGCAGTACGCCAGCCCCTGATGGCGCGGTGTACCGCGGGAAGGAAGCCATGACCCAGTTCTGGCTGGCGTTCTTTCGCCAGTCACCCGAGGCTCGCATGGAAATCGAGGAGATTTTTGGTCTTGGGATGCGCTGCGTTATGCGCTGGCGCTACCATTGGACGGCCCCGGCCGGGGAGAAGCGGCATGTCCGGGGCGTTGATATCTGCCAGGTGAAGAACGGTCTTATCTGCGAAAAGCTATCTTACGTGAAGAGCTAGCGAGGGACACAACATGGCCAACCGGTCAACGGCCAACTCAATCGACGCATACATCGCCGAATTCCCCCCTGAGACGCAGCAGGTGCTGCAAGCGCTGCGCGCCCTCATCAAGGCCACGGTGCCCGACGCAACAGAGACGATCAGCTACGCCATCCCCACCTTCGACCTGAACGGCAGACATCTGGTGCACTTCGCCGGCTACCAGAAGCACATCGGGTTCTATCCGGGTTCGAGCGGGGTGGCGGCGTTCAAAGAGGCGTTCAAGCCCTACAAGAGCGCCAAAGGTTCAGTCCAGTTCCCCCTGGACCAGCCCCTGCCGCTGGACCTGATCCGCCGCGTGGTCGAATTCAGGGTCGAAGAGAGTAAGGGCCAGGCCGCGAAATAGGTGCCGGTACCCGGCCGGGAAACAGCGCCACAAAGGGTGCCCCCCGGCCGGGACGCGGCCACCCATCGCCGGACATCAGCGCGGCGGCGCGACATAGGGCACCACCGGCCCCGGCACAGCCAGCCACACCCAATACACCTCGCCAAACTCAAACGCCGTCACCTCACAATCCAGCGGCCCGGCCGCCAGCAGGTTGTCCAGTTCATCGCTGCTGCTATCCGGGAGCAGCGGCGGCTGGGCCACCAGAGTGTCTGTCTTGGCCACGCGGCACACCTGCGTATACTGCCCGGCCAGCGAGGCCAACGTCTCCGTCACCGAGCGCGGCTGCGGGAAGAGGTAGGCAAACAGGTTCCAGCCGCCGGTCAGCGGCGGCATCGCCACCGTAGACATCACCGCATAGGTGCCGTTCTCTTCTTGCAGCGGCGCAACCAGCAGATTTTCCACGTATTGGCGCGTGGGCAGGGGCTGCCACCCGGCCGGGTCCGGCCCCAACCCGTCCCCATCCGGCAAGAAGTAAACCTTCAACGTCTCCTCATATCCCTCCGGCACATCCCGCTGCAAATAGGTCGCGGCCAGGTAACGGCTGCCCGTCACCATCGGGTCCAGCGTTACGTGATACGCTCGCCCCACCGGCAGCAGCCAGGGGAAGGCCGCTTGCAGCGGCACGCGGTCCAGGCTTTGCAAAATCTGCACTCCATTCGGCTCAAAAAAGCCCGCCTGGCTGTAGACCACCACCTGCGCATCGGCCGACAGGAAGGGCGCGCCTGAGGTCACGCCGCCGGCACCGCCCAGCGGATTAACGTTCGGCCCGCCCAGCGGATTGACATTTGGCCCGCCCAACGGGTTGACGTTTGGCCCGCCCAACGGGTTCACATTCGGCCCGCCCAGCGGGTTGACGTTCGGCCCGCCCAGCGGGTTGACGTTTGGCCCACCCAGCGGGTTGACGTTTGGCCCGCCCAGCGGGTTGACGTTTGGCCCGGCCGGGATGGTTGTTGCCGCAGTTGTGCCGGTCACAATCTCCCCCTCGGCCAGCGGCGGCAGCGAGAGCAGGAAGCCGCGCAGCACCTCACGCGCCGGCTCACCTTCTGGCCAGGCGCGTACCGTCACCTGGTAATCAAAGGCGGGCAGGGTCACCCGGCCGGTGTAGATTGTCCCGGCCGGGGTGGTCTGCGTTAGCGTGGCCGTGGGCGCATAGCCCGGCGCCGATCCGTAGTGCGCCGGATAGACCTGCACATCCAGCGCCGTTCCCACCGGCAGCGCCGTCGTCACCGTAAGTTGCAGCGTGTTGCGCGTCAGCGGCACCACCTCAATCTCCGGCGCCCAGTTTTCGCCCGCCACCGGGCCAACAAAGAGCGCCACGTCCGCCGCCGTCAGCGGATCCACACAGCCGGTCAGTGGCTGCGCCCCGCTGCTGTCATACAGGCACAGCCGGTCGCCCGCATTCGCGCCGCGCACCATAATGCGGTCACCACTGCCGATCGGTGACCCCAGGTAGACCAGCACGTCATCGGTCACGTCGGCCGGATCATGCACCTGGAGCAGGTAAACCTGGCCGCCCCGCAGCCGCAGCCGGTCCTGCTGGCCGCCCAGTTCACGCACGTCAAAGAAGCGCGCCGGCAGCGTGGTCACCTCCTCCGGTCGTCCCCAATCGAACACCGGCGTTACATGCAGAGGCAGGATGCTGGGGCCTTCAAAGGCCGCGGCGCCGGGTGGCTGGAGCATCGGGTAGTGGGTCAGAATCGTCTCCCAATCGGCCCGGCCGGTGGTCCGTTCGGCCAGGCTGCGCTCGCAATCTCCCTCCCACTTCTCCGTTCGCGTCAGGAATTCGGTGAAGCGCGGGTCATAGGTCGAGGTCATGAAGCTGCCCTGGCAGTAGATGCGTACCAGGGCATCGGCCTCGTCGTAGCCCAGGTAGTTGTCCGGCAGAAAGAGCAGGTAATGGGACAGTTCGTGGGCCAACGCCTGCCACCAATCTCGCCCCAGGTCGGTGGTGCTGGCCCCGTAAGGATCCCACACCGGCCCCATGCGGATCTGGCCGCGCTGGTAGGCGGACGGCACCGTTCGGGTGTAGACCAGGCCGTTCTCGTCTCTCACCAGCACCGTTTCCGACACCGGCCGGGCGGCCACGCCACCAATGGCCGCCGAAGGACGCAGGCTGTTGTCCGCCAGCACCACCACGTCGGCCGCGTTCCAGTAATCCTTGCCATGCAGCACATCCACCCGGCCAATGCCCATCTGGCCATCGGTGACGTCGAACAACACGTCGGAGGCGCGCCGGAAGCTGTCGGCCAGGTTGAGCAAAAACACCTGGTCACTGCGCGCATCCCACTCCAGCGATACCAGTAGATGGAAAAGGATGAACGGATTTTCGGCTGAAACGGTCAGCGATTGCCGCGGCTGGGTCAGGTCGATGGCCTGCATGGCCAGCCCGTCGGCGGCCGGGGGCGCGCTCAGGTAGTAGAGGGTGTAGCGGTTGGTGAAGGGCAGGCGGATGGTGTCGGTGGGCACCGGCCACATGGCCACTAGCTGGTCCCCCGGCCGGAGCGCGGCCCGCCCCTGCAAATAGCCATACTCATTGGTCAGGTAAACCGTGCCGCGCTGGTCGGTGAGGGGCTGCGCCGGCGGGTTGTCGCCCGCGGCCAGGCGATAGACCTGCGCCCCGGCCGCCCCCTGGCCCTCAACCGCCGCTTCCAGGAAGACGCGAATCTGGTTGCCGCGCACGCGGAATGGCGCACTGGTGGCCGTGACCGCGCCCGTCTGGTAGGGGCCAGCGGTCTGGTTGGGGTAGCGGAACGTCCCGGCCGGGATCAGGCGATCATCCCCCACCGGCACGGCCAGCAGGCGAAGCACCACCTGGTCGCTCTGGCCAAAGAAGCCGCTGTCGGCCGTGATCTGGCGCACGTCCCAGGTGAAGATGTGGCTGTTGCTGCCCGGCGTCGTCGCCAGGTTGGCCAGCGGCGTATCGGCCGTGGCCACCGCCGGCTGCCAGTTGTCGCCGCCATCCAGCGAGTAGTAACCCCACACCCGCCCCACCGGCTGGTTGTCCGGCTGCCGCAGTTCGTAACGCAGCGAGACCAACCCCGACTCGGCAATCAGCGGCTGGGCCTGGAACATGGCCCGCGTCAGGCTGTTGTCCCGGCCGGGGTTGGTGGCCCGTCCCCCATCCCAAACCGTAGTGATGTGCAGGCTGGCCGCTGCCAGTCCCGGCCGGGGCTGGTAAGCCGGCTGCGAACGACCCAGGTAGACCCGGTTGTAGCCTACTCCCTCTCCCGGCCGGGAGCCAGGCCCATTGCCCAGCGTCAGGTCCGGCACGCCGTCCAGGTTTACATCGGCCCAGGCCAGGCTGAAGGCGGGCAAATTTCCGGTGCGCGCTGTGGTCCACGGATTGTCTACGGCCATTTGCAGATAGCCATCCTCATTGAAGTAGACCTTGCTGGGGTCGGCCGCCGCCGCATTCTGGCCATTGCCATTGGCCACGGCCAGGTCCAGGTCGCCATCGCCGTCCACGTCGGCCCAGGCCACCGCCCGGCTGGCCTCCAGGTCCGACGACTGCCAGACCGGCGCGGCCGACAGGTAACCGCCCAGGTTCAGGAACACCTCGTTGGCCCCGCCCTCGTTGGCCACGGCCAGGTCTAGCAGGCCGTCGCCGTTCATGTCCCCCCAGGCCAGGCCATGTGTGTTCTGTTCACTGCCAAATACCTGCACATTGTCATCGCTAAGCGTGCCATTGACGTTGAAGTAGAGCAGGTTCGACTCGCCGTAATTGCCCACCGCCAGGTCGGGATCGCCGTCGCCGTCCACGTCTCCCCAGGCCACGCTGGTTGTTTGAAGGCTGAGATCGCTGTCAGTTTTGCGGCCAAAAAGAATGGGCGGGCGGGCCAGCAGGCTGCCGTTGTCGTTCAGGTAGAGCTTGTTGGGGTGCTGGCGGTCATTGCCTACGGCCAGGTCCAGGTCGCCGTCGCCGTCCACGTCGCCCCAGGCCACGCTCCAGGTGGTGTCTTTGTCGGGCAGGGTGATGACGTTGTCATCGCTGATTTGCCCCTGGTTGTTGAGGTAAATGAGGTTGTGCTGGCCGCTGTCTCCCTGGTTGCCCACGGCCAGGTCCAGGAAGCCATCGCCGTTTACGTCGCCCCAGGCCAGGCTGGTGGTGCGGCTGACGAAGCGGGTGAGTTCCAAGGCCACGGGGCTGCCGCCGTCCCGGCCGGGCATCCGGTAGATCAGGTTTGTTTGCCCCGCCTGCCCATACCAGCCAAAATTGCCCACGGCCAGGTCCAACACGCCGTCGTTGTTCATATCCCCATACGCCAGGGCAAAGGTGTAGTCGAAGGGCTGCTCATCCAACTGGATTGGCTGCTCGCTCACAGCCCACTGCTGGTTGCGATAGACGTGAATCGTGTTGCCATATTGGACCGTCAGGTCCAGGTCGTTGTCGTTGTCGATATCCACCCAGGCCAGGGTGGTGGCCCGGGCGAGCACCGCCGATCCCCACACCGGCATGGCCTCTAGCTCCTGGCCGTTGTTGCGGTAGACTCGTTCGGGTACGTCGGTGCTGGAGCCGATGGCCAGGTCCAGGTCACCGTCGTTGTCCATGTCGCCCCAGGCCACGCTCTGCCCCAGGCTGGGTTCTTGCGGCCGCCAACCCGGCCAGGTGGCCAGGCCGTTGCTGGAACTGCTTTCCAGCATCCCGTCTACATTCTTGAACACCCCGTTGCTGCCATACAGCCAGTCATCCACCAGGGCCAGCTCTGGGAAGCCGTCATTGTCTACATCCCCCCAGGCCAGGGCGGAGACGGCGCTGGCCCCACCCTGCCACACCGGCTGCAAATTGAGGCCGCCACCCCCGCTATTCTGGTAAACGATGGCCAGGCGGCGCGGGTAGGTGTAGTTGCCCACGGCCAGGTCCAGGTCGCCATCATCATCCATGTCGGCCAGTTCTACCGAGGTGGTCTTGGCGTCGGCCACCCCGGCCGGGCCGGCATCCACATCGCGCCAGGCCGGCTCTGCTGCCAGCATCCCCTGGCCATTGTTGGCATAAATGACGTTTGGCTCCTCGTAGTTGCCCACCACCAGGTCCAGGTAGCCGTCGCCGGTTACATCGCCCCAGGCCAGGTCGAAGGTGTTGTCCTTAACCGTGGCTGTCCAAACCGGGGTGCTTTGTAGTTGGCCGGCCACGTTGAGGTAGAGCTTGTTGTAGCCGGCGTTGTCGTTGCCCACGGCCAGGTCCAGGTCGCCGTCGCCGTCCACGTCGCCCCAGGCCAGGGCGCGGGTATGGTCGCGCGCGTTGTCGCTCCAGCCCACAGCCACCAGCCGCCCCTGCTCGTTCAGGTAGACGACGTTGGCCAGGTTGAAGCTGGCCACGGCCAGGTCCAGGTCGCCGTCGGCGTCCATATCGCCCCAGGCGAAGTGGCGCACCCCTTTGCCGGTGACCAGGGCTTCGGGCACGCTTGCCAGGGCGCTGGGCTGGGTGTTGTCCCCGGCCGGGGTGGGCGTTATTTGTGCGGGTAAGGTCAGTCCTTTGTTCAGCAAGCGAGCGTGCAGGTTGTGTCCCGGCCGGGGGGCGGCCCCGGCCGGGGGCACCGCCAGCAGCAACCCCAGCAGCAGCGCCAACGGCAGCAAAAGGCCCACTGCCGCCGCGGCCAGCCGTTTGGGCTGGGCTGGTGTGTTGGTCTGGTCGGGCGTGGGGCGATTGCCAAGGGATGTGCGCATGTTTAACAACCTCTGAAATGACTGGGATGGTTTGGGCTGGTGAGCCTCGCCTATCCGTTACAGTACAGTCTGCGGCACCCCCCATAACAGCAACATAACACGGGCATAGGACCAAAGTACCTGCAAATAGTATCCTATCTTTAACCTTTCGTTAACCATTTGTTTGCAAGGTGCGGGTATCATAGTCCTCTGTTGCGGACGGTCGTGCCGGCCCCGCATTGTTGCCACCAACGTTCTTCACTGCTGCCAACATCACGCGCCATTGCTGCTCCCATCCCAGGCCGGCCGTCCTGCCTTCCTTTTTTGCTCACGGAGTCACCCGTCCTGTTTGTCCCCTGATCGCTGAACAGCCGGAATCTTGACACTCGTTGTCAGGTATGATGGATAGACTGGAAGACTGGGCCTGGTTCGCTTGCTGCGGCGGCATGCCGTCCGGCGAGGGTCGTTACGACAGACCTTCATCATCTATCAGACCCATGAACAGCATCTGGCCAGCCATCGTTCCCCGTCCATGGGCCGTTCCACAAGGAGTTTACGATGTCTAATCTGCAAGTACGCCTGGTAAACCTATCCCCCCTGCGCGTGGCCAGCCTGTCGGGCTTTGGCCCTAACCCGGAAGACCTGGCTTTCCAGAAGCTAGATGCCTGGGCTGGCCCCCGTGGCCTGCTGGCCGATCCGGAAAAGCATCCGGTCTTTGGCTTCAACAATCCCGATCCTGTGGCCGGCAACCCGGACTATGGGTACGAGCTGTGGATTGTGGTTGGGCCGGAGTTCGAGCTGGCCGAAGGTGATGCGGTGCGCCTGCACAACTTCCCCGGCGGTCGCTATGCCGTTACGCGCTGCGAAGTGCCCGAAGGGGATGCCCCGGGCCTGGAGGTCATTGGCCAGACCTGGCAGAAGCTGGTCGCCTGGCGGGACGAAAATGGCTACCAGCGTGGCCACCAGCAGTGGCTGGAGAAAATGGTCCCGGCGGACCTCCCTGGCATCCGCTTCGTCCTCGATCTTTACCTGCCCATCGCCGAGCGTTTAGTGTAAATTTGTCACATCTGTGTCAACTGGGGCATAGGCCTGGCAACTCCCCGAGCTCTGCCGGGCCTATGCCTGTTTACACGCCGGCGCTGGCGACGAGCAGGGCCAGGAAGAGCAGGAAGGTGATCAGGCTCCCCGGCCGGGAAACACGGGCCACATAGATCAAGCGGGGGGGCAAAAACAGCCCCAGGTAGAGCAGGAAGAGCAGCAAACCGGGCAGCGGGCTGCCCCCGGCCGGGGGGAAGCGCACAAACAGCGCCTGCCACACCGCCGTCAGCACCACCGCCATTAAATTCACTCCCACCAGCCCCAGGTAACTCAGTAGATAGTAGCGCGGCGTAAATGGCGGCACAATCTGTTCCGACTGCGTCGACAGCATCAGCATGTACACCAGCGCCAGGCCAAACCAACTGGCCGGCGTCAGCAGCAGATAAATCGTCGCCGACGGTTCATCCAGGATCGTCTGCTCCAGCCGTACCACCGAATCCAGAAAGCCGGTGGTATAAGCCGTCGCCAGGCTAATGGTCAGGGCGAACAGAACGCCCAGCACGGCCAGCGCCCGCCGCGAAGCCAGCAAACTTGTCAGCCAGCCCGGCCCCGGCCGGGGTGATTCCGGCTGCAGCTTCTTCATGGCATACACCGCCAGGCAAAACAGCACAAAAAAAAGGCCCAGCAGCACCGAATTAAAAAAGCCCAGCTTCCCAAACTGACCCAGCAGCACCGGCCCCAGCCACAAAAATAGCCCTACCCCGGTCAGGTCAGCCAAAATCGGCAAAACAACAGAAGCAAGTGGTTTCATCATCATGTGTCGCGACTATGCACGTCCTTGAGGGCTGAGCTTGTCGAAGCCCGGTTCCGCCTTCGACCGGCTCAGGCTACACCAGTGTAGTCACCTTGTATCTCCAACGTAAGCCAATTGTACCAGCCCGCGCCAGAAAGGTAAGCCAGTGGCCAATACCCATTTGCCCACCTGGCTAATTGTGCCCGGCGAGCACTGCCTCTATAATAACTTACAATGGCGCCAATGTTCGCGCCGCAGTCGCCCGGATGTCACACCCCCAAAAGCGCTCCCCCCAAACGGCGCGCCCGTCAGAAGCGACAAGAGTCTTCCTTCATCCTTCTCACCTTTCAAAAAAGCAAGCTTTCAAAGGAGGCAGTATGTGGATATTTCTAGGCATAGTCATCGGGTTCCTTGGTTGGTTCGGCCTGCGCTACGTGCTTAGCGGCTTCTTCACCGTCAACCAGGCCGAACTCGCCGTAAAAACCAGCTTCGGCCGGGCCCAACGCATCAAGGGCATCACCACCCTTGACGATCCCATCGCCGAATTCCTGCGGCAGAAAGAGCGCGAGCGCTACATCTACCCCCAGGTGCGCGTCATTCCCCCCGGCGGCCCCTACTTCCGCTGGCCCTGGCAGCGCGTCTACAAAGTGTCCACCGCCACCGAAACCATCAGCATGGCTTTCGACCCCCAAAACCCCAAGGTCAACCAGGGCGGGCAAGTGCTGGATGCCGTCACCAAAGACCACCTCAACATCGGCCTCACCGGCCAGATTCGCTACCGTGTGTCCGAACGCAACCTCTACGCCTACCTTTTTGGCGTTAAGAACCCCATCGCCCACGTCATGGGCTACTTCGTCGCCGTCCTGCGTGAACGCATCGCCAGTTTTGAAGCACCCAACGACCAACAGGATGACCTGCTCGATATTGACACCATCGGTGGCGTCTCCATTAACGACCTGCGCAAAAACCTGACCGACCTGAACGAACATATGGACCGCGAATGCCTTTCCTCGGCGGCTCGCTATGGCATGGTTCTCGACGCCTCGCTCATCACCGGCATCGACCCGCCCAACGAGGTTGAGTCGGCCCTGGCGGCCATCAATACCGCCCACAACCACGTCTCCTCGGAGATCAGCCTGGCCCAGGCTACGGCTGACCAGCGAATCGTGCAGTCGAAGCGTGCCGTGGAGATTGAGACGCTGCGCGCCCAGGCTGAGGTGGAGCCGCTGAATTCGCTGGCCGCCCAATTGGGCGAGCTAAAGCGCAACGGCCCCGACACGCTGGCCTCGTATGAGCGTAGTGTGCGCCTGAAATTGTATCAGAAGGCAAAGCGTATCTTTGTGGAGGCAGCGCAATGAGTATCCTGCAACTTTTGACCGCCGCGGTGGTTAGTTTCTTCTTCTTCTTGATTGCCGAACCAATGGTGCGTTTCTTCTTGCGCATGTTTGGCGTGTACGACATTGTCAACGAGGGCACCTGCCATGTTTACGTGCTCTTTGGCCGGGTCATGGCTGTGCTGCACGAGCCAGGGCTGCAATTGCTGTGGCTGAAGATGGGACCGATGGCCATCATCGCCCGCTGGTTGGGCCAGCGCCACGTGCTGGATATGCGGCTGGACCAGGAGTATCTGCGCAGCCAGCCGGTAAACTCGGAAGAGGGCGCGCCCATCGGCATTGGCATCTGGTACGAGATGAAGATCAGCGACCCGGTGGCCTACCTGTTCAAGAACACCGATCCGCGCGGCTCATTGGCCGCCAACGTTAGCAATGCTACGGTGCGTTCGCTGAGCAATATGCCCCTGGCCGATATGTTGGAATCGCGCCACGTCATGAGCCAGACGGTGCGGATGGAAGTGTCGCCCAAGTCGGAGCAGTGGGGGTATAAGCTAGGCTCCGTCTATATCCGCAAGGTGCATTTCCGCGATACGGGGATGATTCGCCAGATTGAGGAAAAGGTGGTGAACCGGCTGCGCCAGGTGACCTCGGCCATCTTGCAGGACGGGGCCAACCGGGTCAGCGTTATCACCAGCACGGCCGAACGCCGCGCGGCCGTGGAGTTTGCCAAGGCGCAGGCGATGCGCCCCAAGATTGTGGGCGAGGCGCTGCAGCAGATTAACGAAGATGCTGAGGTGTCTGCGGCGATGTTCCGCATTCTGGAAATGGAAGAGATGATGAAGAGCGAGGGGCAGATTCTGATGATGCCGCCCCGCTCTGAACTGCTGACGCAGCTGCTGGCTGCCGAAGCTGTCTAAGCCGCATCGCGCAGACGGACCTGGCAGGTCGCCCAGACTTGCCAGGTCTTTGTTTTCAGGAGGGTAGAACATGAATGACGCGGCTTCGCTGGTGCCGTTTTTCAACCCGGCCGGGGTGGTTATCCTCGGCGCTACGCAAAACCCCACCAAGCTAGGCTTTGTCCTGACCCGCAACCTGGCCCAATGCGGCTACCGCGGCGCTGTTCACTTTGTCAACCCCGGCGGTGGGCAGTACCGCGACCACCCCTTCCACCGCCGCGTGGCCGACGTCCCCGACCCCGTGGACCTGGCCATGCTCCTCATCCCTGCGCCCGCTGTGCCCCAGGCCCTAACCGAATGCGGCCAGCGGGGCATCCGCGCCGTCATCATCGCCTCTGGCGGTTTCCGCGAAACCGGCCCGGCCGGGGCCGAGCTAGAAGAAACCTGCCTGACCATCGCCCAAAAATACCAGATGCGCCTCATCGGCCCCAACTGCATCGGCCTGCTAGACACCCACCTGCCGCTGGACACCACCTTCCTGCCCCCGCCCGGCCCCACCCCTGGCGATGTGGCCTTCATTTCCCATTCCGGGGCAATTTGCGCCGCCGTCACCGACTGGGCGCGCGGCCAGGGTTTTGGCCTGTCGCGCCTGATCAGCCTGGGCAACCAGGCCGACGTGTGCGAGACGGACATGCTGGCCCCCGTGGCCGCCGATTCTGACACGCGGGTCATCACCCTCTACCTGGAAGGGGTGCGCGACGGTCGCCGCTTTGTGGCCGAGGCGGCCCAGGCGGCGCGGCAAAAGCCGCTCATTGTGCTCAAAGTAGGGCGCTCGGAGAGTGGGCGGCGGGCGGTGGCCTCGCATACCGGCGCGCTGGCCGGCCAGGAGTCTGCCCTGGAGGCGGCCTTTCGCCGCGCCGGCGTGCTGCGGGCCGATACCAGTGAGGCGCTGTTTGACTGGGCGCGGGCGCTGGCCTGGTGTGCTCCCCCGGCCGGGCGCGGGGTCGCCGTTCTCACCAATGCCGGCGGGCCGGGCATTACCGCCGCCGACGCCCTGGAAGGGTATGGGCTGTACCTGGCCGATTTGCAGCCCGCGACACAGCAGGCGCTGGTGGCCATGCTGCCGCCGGCCGCCAGCACCCGCAACCCGGTCGACATGCTGGCCTCGGCCACCCCGCAAGATTATGCCGACGCCCTGCACCTGCTGCTGGCCGACCCCGGCGTCCACAGTGTGCTGGTTATTGTGCCGCCGCCGCTCATGAGCGCCGCCGGCGGCGTGGCCCGGGCGCTCATCCCGCTCATTCATACCGGCGGCAAGCCGGTGGTGGTGGCCCTGATGGGGGAGCGTATGATCCAGGAGGCGGTGGAGCATTTTCGCTCGGAGCGCATCCCGGAGTACCGTTTCCCGGAGCGCGCGGCCAGTGCCCTGGCGGTACTGGTGCAGCGGGCGGAGTTCCTGGCGCGGGAAGAAACCCGGCCGGGACCGGTGACCGGGGTAGACCCGGCCGGGGCGCAGGCCATCCTGAACGAACTGCAATTGCAGCCGGGCGAATTCCTGCCGCAGAAGGGGGTGCAAGGGCTGTTGGCCGCTTATGGGATTGCCACGCCGCCGGCGGCGCTGGCCCGCACCGCGGCCGAAGCGGTGGCCCTGGCCCAGGGGATGGGCTTCCCGGTGGCCCTGAAGATTGCCGCGCCCGACGTTGTACACAAGTCGGATGTGGGCGGGCTGCTGCTGAACCTGACCAGCCCGGAGGCGGTCTCGCTGGGCTTTGCCATGCTGCTGGACCGGGTGCAGGCCGCCCGGCCGGGGGCCACCATTTGGGGGGCCACGGTGCAAAAGATGATCCCGGCCGGGCAAGAGGTGATTGTGGGCTGTGTGCAGGACCCTCAGTTTGGCCCGGTGCTGATGTTTGGCTCTGGTGGGGTGGAGGTGGAGGGGCTGCAAGATGTGGCCTTTGCCCTGGCCCCGCCCACAGCCGACGAGGTGGATTATTTGCTGGCCCAAACGTGGGCGGGGCGTAAGCTGGCCGGCTACCGCAGCCTGCCACCGGCCGATGAGGCGGCCGTGCGCCAGGTGTTGGTCCGCCTGGGCCAACTGGCGGCCGACTTTCCGGCGTTGGCGGAGATTGAGATCAACCCGCTGCGTGTGCTCCCGGCCGGGGCCGGGGCAGTGGCCCTGGACGTGCGCGCCCGCCTGCGCAGCTAATGGGCGCACGCGCCGTGGGCCGCGCAAAGCGTGCTTTGCGGTATGGAACTTGTGCAAAACCGTCTGCTTAACGTTTTCACCATTGACCTGCCCTTGCGGCAGCCCTTCCGGTGGCGCGTCTTATTGACGCTGGTACTCCTCTACTTCCTGGGCAACCTGGCCGGGCTTCCCCTTTTGCGCGCCACCCAGGCGCCCATCGAACCCTTTTGGCTTTGGGGCGTGGCTACCCTGGTTTCGGCCTTGATCCTGGGCCTTAGTCTGGTCCTGGCCAACCGCACCGCGCTTGGGGCACCTTTCCTGGCCGGGCAGCTACCGCCGGACGCGCGGTTACCCTGGCTGCGAACCGGGCTGGCCCTGACTGTTTTGCTTATTGTTGCCGGCCTGCCCTTTAGCTTGTGGTTGAATCTGAATGTGGATCCGGCCCATTACCCGGCCGCTGCCCCGTTGATCCTGGCTTCGGTGAAGGCGGGTGTTGTTGAGGAACTCGGCTATCGTTTCTTCATGGTTTCGCTGTTGGTCTGGCTGGGCAGCCGCTTCAGCCGCGGCCAGGATGGTCGACCGACCCGCCGAGTTTATTGGGCGGCTATCCTCCTGGCCGGATTGATTTTTGGCTGGGCGCACGTAGACGCCAGGTTGGGGGTGCCCCAGGCGACTCTCGGTGCTTTGGCCAGCCTCATGATCTTGTCTACCCTGCTAGGCGTGGCTTTTGGCTGGTTTCTGTGGCGGCTGGGCCTTGAGTGGGCTGTCTTCGCCCACTTTGCCTACGATGCTGTGGTTAGTGCTGTGCTGCTCAAAGTCTATCTGTTGGCCAATGTCCTGGTTTGGATTGGGTTTGTGGCTATCGTGCTCCTGGTTACCTGGGCGGCATGGCGGGCCATAAGGCCAACCGGTCATCTCACCGGGTCCCGCTCCTAGGTGTGCCCGTTCTGAGGCGTTTGGGAGCCGGCCAGGGTCATGATTTCCCGGTGCCAGGGGAAGTTTTGCAGGAAAGCGTCCTGCCAGGCCGGGTTGCCCAGGGCGGCCGCCTGGGCTTGCAGGCGGGCATTGGCCTGGGCCAGAAGGCTTTTGGCCTGGGCGTTTTGTAGTGCGGCCAGTACCTTGTAGAGGGTGAGGTAAACCCACAATGGCCGGTAGGCGTTGTCCAGGGTGGGGTTTTGGGCCAGGTGGGCCAGCACGGCGCGGCTGTAGGCCTGGGCGGCGGCCGGGTCGCCGCGCTGGAGGGCTATTTGGGCCAGCCCGGCCGTGGTTTCGGCCAGCCGGTCTGGCTCTTGCAGTTCGCGCCAGAGGTGGGCTGCTTGCTGGTAGTATGCCTCCCCGGCCGGGAGATCCCCCTGCGAGAGGGCCATTAATCCTAGTTCGTTCAGCGCTCCCGCTTCCCACACGGCCAGGTCTAAGGCACGGGCAATGGCCAGCGCTTGCGCCAGGTAAGGCGCGGCCAGCGCCGGCTGCTGCCGGGCAAGATGTACTCTCCCCAACAGCCGGGCCGCCTCATACACTTCCCGCTTATTTTGCGAGGCCAACGCGGTGGTCAGGGCGGTTTCACTGGCCACCTGGGCCTCGTCCAGGTTTCCTAACTGATAGGCCAGGCGGGCAATGTTGTTGCGCGTCATGGTCGCCCCGTACAGGTCGCCAATGGCCTGTGAAATGGCCAGGCTGCGCTTGAAATAGGACTGCGCGCCTGCCCACTGCGCCAGGTCCATGGCCAGGCGGCCCAGGTTGTTGAGCAGTACGCCCATGGTGTGCCGCGCTCCAATCTGCTCCACCATGACCAGGCTCATTTCGAAGTAGCGCTGGGCGATGGCCAGCTCCCCGGCCGAGGCCATCACTGCCCCCAGGCTGTTGAGAGCGACGGCTTCGCGGCGCAAGTTGCCCATCTCCTGGTAGATGGTTCGGCAGCGGGCGTAGCATTCCCGGGCCGTGGCCCAGTCTTGCCGGTCGAAGGCCAGCGCACCCTGTGTCCATAGGACGTGGGCCAGCAGATCCGGGTCGTCCATTTCTGCGACAAGGGCGTAGGCTTGTTCCAGCCGGACCTGGGCGGCGGTGTCGTTGGACTGCCGGCGTAGGGCCAGGACCCACAGGACGAGAATGCGAACCATGGAGGTTTTGTCGGGCAGCGCCTGGGCCCAACCCAGGGCCTGTTGTAAGGTTTGTAGAACCGGGCGCTTGTCTTCTAGTTCTAGCAGGTAGTCGGCATGGGCCAGGGCGGCCGCTATTTGTTGGGGGCGACCTAATGTTTTGGCCAGGGGCAGCAGGGTGTGCAGGTCGCTTTGCTGCTGCTCTCGTTCGCCTAGTAGTTCGTACAGTTTTTGGCGGACCATCAGGATGTCGTAGCGCTGCTGCCGCGCCCCGGCCGGGAGCAGTGCCAGGGCACGGGTCAGGTAATCCAGTGCCGGGTTATTCTCATAACGCGCGGCCGAATCCTGGGCGGCCTGGAAGAGTGCCGTGCTGGCTGGCAGAGCCAGCTCGTAGTCTCCTAGCTGGTAGGCCATTTCATAATGGTAGGCGATTTGCCGGTAGGGTGGGGGGGTGGTGTTTGCCTGGTGAAGGCGGATCAGGGTCTCGGCGGCCTGGCGGTGCAGCTTGCGCCGCTGCGCCTGCATCTGCATCTGGTAGGCGGCGTCGCGCAGCAGGGCGTGGCGGAACAGGTAGCGCAAGTCGTCCAGCATTTGCCACACTTGTTGGCTGGTGGCCAGGCTCAGCTTTTCTGGCAGCAGGGGGTCATCTTCTAGCATGGCGGCGAGTACCGGCACGGCGAAGCTCTGGCCCAGGATAGCGGCGGTGTGTACGACCTGTTTTACGGGAGCGGGCAGGCGGTCCAGGCGGGTGATGAGCAGGGTGTGCAGTGCGGGGGGCAGCTCCCCGGCCGGGGGCTGGCCGAGGGTGTACACTAGCTGTTGTCCCTGCATTTGGGGAACTAGCTGTTTCTGTTCCAGCAGGTACAGCAGCAGTTGTTCGGCGAAGAAGGGGTTGCCATCGCTGCGCTTGTGCAAGAAGCCAATAACTTCGTCGGTCAGTGGGTGTTGGGCGATCTGCTCGGCGATATGCCGGATGGATGGATGGGGCAGGCTGCCTAGAGGGATGGTGGTAGCGGGGGCGCTGCTGGCCAGGCGATGGGGGGTGCCGTCCAGATGGTAGCGGCTGGCAAGCAGGAGGGCGGCCGGGTAATCGGCCAACTGTTGGAGCAGGTTGGTGGCCAGGGTTCGTGATTCGGCATCGAGCCAGTGGGCGTCTTCCAGGCAGATGATGGTGGGGTGGAGCAGGGCCTGGGCCTGAAAGAAGGTGATGAGGGCGATGTGGGTATTTTCGGCGCGCAGCTTGGGGCTGAGTCTCTCGTACAGCGAATTGGGGGTGGGGAAGCCCAACAGGGCGGCCAGGAAGGATTGGGTGCGGTGCAGCTCGGCGTGGAGTGACGCGGCCTGGGGATCGTGGCTGGCGTGGAGCTGGGCCAGCAGGTGGTGTAGCTGGGTGGCGAACTGCTGCTGGTTTTGCCTGGAGGATTGGTCGGGCTGCAGGCCGAAGTGGTTCTGCAGGCCGCTGCGGAAGGGGTTGAGGGGTTGGCGCAGGATGTCGTCGCTGGGGCAGTAGAACCAGCGGGCGTGGGCGGGGAGTTGTTGTTGGATTTGGTAGAGGAGGCGGCTTTTGCCGATCCCGGCCGGGCCGTCTATGTACACCAGACCGGCGTTCCGGCCGGGTTGGAAGATGGGCTGTAGGGCGTCTAGCACCTGCCGCAGGGCGGACTGCCGTCCAACCATGGCCCCGCGGAACATGAGGTTGAGGGCTGTGCCGGATGCTTCCAGGCGGTAGAGGGGGGTGGTGGCTTGCTGCCCGCGCAGTTGGAACTGCCCCAAGGGGGCGAGGCTGAAGCTGTCCTGGATCTCCTGGGCGGCATCTTCGGCCAGCCAGATTTCGCCCCAGGGGCAGTGGAAGGCGATGCGGGCGGCGCTGTTGACGACGTTGCCGATGGCGCCGTATTCGCAGCGGGCGCTGCCGCCGCGAATGCCGGCCCAGACGAGGCCGTAGGTGAAGCCGGCCCGCCAGAGGCCGGCGTAGGCCGGGTTGGCTTGCAGGGCCAGCAGGCAGGCGGCGGCACGGGCGACGCTGTTTTCGTGGCTGATGGGGGCGCCAAACCAGAGGACGATGACCAGCCCTTTGTCGGCAAATTCGACCTGGCTGAAGGTGCCGCCGTAGGTTTGGGTGAGGGTGAGCAGATCGGCAATGAATTGGTGCAGGAGTTCTTGGGTGGGGAAGGTTCTGCCGGAGATGAAGACGGGGCAGATGGTGCGAAACTCGGCCCCGCCGGCGAAGTCGAGGACCGCGGCCGGGATGAAGGGCTGTTGTTCGGTGCGCGTGGCGGCGGGTAGGGGGTTGGCGGGGGTGGTGGGGGCGGGCCTGGGGCCGGTGGGCTGGACGTGGCAGAAGTGGGTGCCGGGGATGGGGGTGGCGCTGGCTGGCAGGCGGTGGATCAGATTGTGGGCGGCCACTATCTGGCCTGTTTGGGCGCAGGCCTGGGCCTGGGCGGCTTGTTCGATGGCTGGCCCGGCAAAATAGAAGGTGTGGTGGCCTTCTTGCCCAGGGATGCCCCAGTGGACGAGGCCCATGCCCAGCCCAATGCGCACGCCGATGGCGAAGTCGCCATGCCGGGTGGGGAAGATCCGTGTCTGGCCGTTGGCGGTGAGGTAGTGTTGGATGGCGGTGGCGGTGTGCCAGGCTTGCAGGATGGCCTGGGTGGTGTCGTTGTTTTTTACGGGGAAGATGGCGGTGAAGGCGTCTCCGGCGAAGAGGGGAATGATGCCGTTGTAGGTGGCGGTTTCTTGGACGAGGGGGCGGAAGATGGTGGCCATCGTTTCGCCTAATACCTCGGCCCCATCGGTGCGGTGCTGGAAGAGGGTTTCGGTCAGGGCGGTGAAGCCGGAGATGTCCACGAATAGGACCCCGGCCGGGAATTGCCCCGTGTACTGCCCCCCGGCGAACTGTTCGAGGATGAACCTGGGGACGAAATTACGCATTGCCTTTTCCAACCTGCTGTCTGATGCCTCGATCCTGCCACAAAGCGGACGTTGTGGCAAGCGGGTGGAATTAAACGGGGGGGGCCGGGCGGGGCGGGGCCGGGCACGCCCAGGCAAGTTGGAAGTGGGCGGCGCGAGGGTGGTTTGTTAGGGCAGCATGATGGTGATGGACTTGTGGTAGGTGGCGTGGTGGATGAAGTTGTAGCCGTCGATCACCCGGTCCCAGACGTTCAGGTAGAAGGTGTGGGCGCAGCGCCGGTTGGTGGCGTGCCAGGGGGCGGCGGGTGGGGCGGGGACAATTGCGCCCCCGGCCGGGGTGCCTACCCACAGGCGGTTGGGTACGGGGGTGTAGCTTTCGCTGGCTACGCCGCCCGATTGGTTGTCGCCCCACATGGCGGTGAGCTGCCAGCTCTTGAGATGCCCTTCATTGTCACGGGCGATGACGTCGAAGGTGAAGTTGTTGCTGCCGCTGCTGACGATGCCGCAGGTGCCCACGCTGCTGCCATCGTGCAGGATGTTGTCGATGACGGCGATGGGCCAACTGTTGTCGAGGCGCAACTGCATGGTGTGGCTGCTGATCTGGCTGCCGCTGCTCATGGCGGTGTAGAAGGCGACGCGCACGGTGCACAGTCCGTTGTGCAGGCCGTTGGTGTTTAGCCGGTAGCCCAGCCAGTGGTTGTACCACAGCTCGTTGGGCTGGCGCACGGGGTAGTAGCCGCTGGGGGAGGCGGCGCGGGTTTGCAGCTCGAACTGGTTGGTGCTGGTGCTCCAGCGGTAGTCGTACCAGGTCTGGCGGGGTTCGGTTTCGCCGCTGCCGTCGTTGACGAAGAGGCGGTAGTAGCGCGCGCCCTCGGCGAAGCCGCGGGTGTGGTTGAGCATGATGGACAGGGTGCCGCCAAAGGGGGTGTCTTTGACCTGGAAGAAGTAGTTGGGATCGCCGGTGGTGTCGGCGTAGCCGTTGAAGATGCGGTCGACGGGGACGTGACCAACACCCAGCAGCATAGGCCCGGCCGGGGTGAAGACGGAGCCGGTGAGGTCTAGCTGGCTAAGTTCGCTGTTGCTGCACAGCAGCAGCCGGTTGGCGGCGGCCACGGCCACGCTGGAGGGGCGGAAGGGGACGGCGTTGGCGATGGTTTGCTGGCCGGCGGTGGCCTGGCTCAGGTCGATGAGGATGACCCGGTTGGCCGGGTCGCGCTCGGTGGTGAGGATGCCGCTTTCGCCGGCGTCGGTCCAGGTGAGGAAGAAGGGGTTGACCAGCCCGCTAATCACGGTTTCGCGGTGGCCGGTGTTGAGTTCGATGCGGATGATCCGCCCGCCGCCGAGGGCCTGTTCGCTGATGTAGGCGAAACGCAGGTCTTGGGTGAGCAGCAGGCCGATGGCGTTGTCCAGGTTGTTGGCCAGGGTGGTCTGGCTGCCGCTGGCCAGGTTGATGCGCAGTAAGCGCCCCGGCCGGGCGTATTCCACCACGTAGGCGTGGCCACGCGCTTCGTCCAGGAAGATCTGCTGGGGCGCGGTCATGCCGCTGCTGACCATGGCGGCGTGGCTGCGGTTGGCGTTGCCCAGGTTCACGCGCAGCAGGTTGCCGCTGCGCTCGGTGACGTAGGCGTGCAGGCCATCGGCCTCGACAACCACGTCCTCTGGCTGGGTGTAGCCGGTGCCCAATACCTGGTACTGGGGCAGAATGTGGTAGGTGCGCCAGCGAATGGTGATATCGCGGTCGTAATGCACCACCTGTACCTTGGCGTAGTTGCCCTGGTTGGTGCGCACGGCGAAGACGGCCCCGTTGGTGAGCAGGTTGCTGCTGTTGTTGCTGCCGTTGATGGGGGCGCCGCCATAGGTGAGGGCCTGCAGTTCGGCGGCGGAGAGGTTGGTGTAGCTAATGCCGCCCAGGTAGACGATCTGTGCCCCGTGGACGGGGTCCATGCTGCGCTCGACGCTGGTGTGCATGTGCCAGAATACGTCCCAATTGGTGCCGCCGGGGACGGTGCTCTGGGTACCGGTGTCGAAATCAAAACGGCGGGTGCCTTCCAGGATGGTCTGGCCACTGGAGATGATTTGCCCGGTGCCAACAAGGTCATAACGGGCGAGTTTGCCGTTGAATTCGACGAAGATGAGGCGGTTGCGGTCGGCCAGGTAGTGGGAACCAATCGCGCCGCCAAGGCCGCTAACGAGGGTTTGGGTGGTCATGGGGTTGCCTCCGAAATGGGGAGTCGGTGGCCAGCGGCGGAGGGGCGCGGGATGGTTGGCCGGTCACCGGTTCCAGGGGTATTTGGTGTTCAAATGGATACACTCACTAGGAATAAACGTGGCTGTGTTGGGTTTTCCGGTGGGCAAAAGTGCGCCGGCAATGGATAATGCGGCTCAAACTGGAGTGTGTGACATGGGTATTTGGGAGAAGTTGTTTGGACCGCCGCTGCCGCAAATCACCCCGGCCGGGGCGTATGCCCGCCTGCAAGAAAGCAATCCGCCGCTGATCATCGACGTGCGCCAGCCGGTGGAGACAAAATCCGGCAGCGTGCCGGGGGCAGTCCTGGTCCCCCTCACCGAGCTGGGCCGCCGCATGGGCGAACTGCCACCAGATCAGGAGATCCTCTGCATCTGTTTTTCCGGCCATCGCAGCCCGGTTGCCGCCCGGCGGCTGGCGCGCGCCGGCTACCGGGTGGTCAACGTCACCGGCGGTATCACCGCCTGGCAAAAGGCCGGTTTGCCCCTAGACGCGCCAGCGTAAATGGGGCCGGGAGGCGGGACCACCTGAAAGTAGAAATGTAAGTTAGGCACCGTAGAATGCTAGCAGAATATGGGTGCCAATGGTCGAGTGTTGTGTATTCAGTGGGAAACGGAGGAAAAATGGAAGGCCAAGAGCCGCGCGCCACTGCCGGCTTGTCTACCGGCAGAACGAGAAGCTGCCTGGCTCAAGCCATTGACCCCATCCCACCCCAAGTAATCACCCCCTTGTCTTTTCCCTTCTCAGTTTCCTAGGAGAATTGTCATGAAAGTAGCCATTCTGGCCGGCGGCAAAGGATCCCGCCTGGCAGAAGAGACAGTCATTAAGCCCAAGCCGATGGTCGAGATTGGTGGCCGGCCCATTATCTGGCACATCATGCGCCACTATGCCCATTACGGCCACAAGGAGTTCTACATTGCCCTGGGCTACAAAGGGGAGGTGCTCAAGAAGTACATGGTGGACTACGCCGCGCTTAGCAGCGACCTGACTGTGGATATGCGGGCCGGGACGGTGAAACCCCATGCCAACTTCTTGCCGGATTGGGTGGTGAACCTGGTAGACACCGGCCAGGAAACGATGACTGGCGGCCGCATCAAGCGGTTGGCCCCTTACCTCAAGGATGGCACCTTCATGCTCACCTGGGGGGATGGCGTGGCGGATATCGATCTGGACGATCTGCTGGCCTTTCATCGTTCGCATGGCAAGCTGGCCACGCTGACCGCCGTCCGCCCCCCGGCCCGTTATGGTCACCTGGTCTTCGAGGGCGACAGGGTGGCCGAGTTCAACGAAAAGCCGCAGATTGGCGAGGGCTGGATCAACGGTGCCTTCTTTGTGTTGGAACCGGAAATCTTTGATTTTATTGATGGGGATGACACGCAATGGGAGCGGGAACCAATGGAGCGCCTGGCCGCGAGTGGCCAACTGATGGCCTACCGTCACGGCTCCTTCTGGCAGTGTATGGATACGCTGCGCGAGCGACACATTTTGGAAAGCCTCTGGCAATCTGGCAATGCCCCCTGGGCCGTTTGGGAGAAATCATGAAAGTATTAGTTACGGGTCACAATGGTTATGTAGGCACTATCATGGTGCCGATGCTGTTGAAAGCTGGTCACGAAGTGGTTGGTATGGATACCAATCTGTACGAAGGCTCGACGTTTGGTGATAACCGGGAGACGGCTGACGTGCCGGCGCTGACCAAGGATGTGCGTGACGTCGTTTTGGAGGATTTGGCCGGGTATGAGGCGATCATTCACCTGGCCGGCCTGTCTAACGACCCGCTGGGGGATTTGAACCCGGAGCTGACTTACGAAATCAACCACCGGGCTTCCATGAAGCTGGCCCTGCTGGCCAAAGAAGCGGGCGTGCCGCGCTTTATCTTTTCCTCCTCGTGCAGCAACTATGGTGCCGGCGGGCAGGATTGGCTGGATGAGGATTCGGCCTTTAACCCGATTACTCCCTATGGCCGCTCTAAGGTCATGGTGGAGCAGGACCTGGCCAAACTGGTGGACAGCGACTTTAGCCCCACTTATCTGCGCAGTGCGACTGCTTATGGCGTGTCGCCACGGCTGCGCTTTGACCTGGTGCTGAATAATCTGGTGGCCTGGGCGTATACCACCGGCCGGGTCTATCTAAAAAGCGATGGCACTCCCTGGCGGCCCATTGTCCACGTAGAGGATATGTCTCGCGCATTCCTGGCGGTGCTGCACGCGCCGCGTGAACTGGTCCATGACCAGGCATTTAACGTGGGCCGGCCGGAAGAGAACTACCGCATCAGCGAACTGGCCGAAATTGTGGCCGGCGTGGTGCCCAACAGCCGGATTGAATATGCCGAAGGGGCTGGCCCCGACCTGCGCTGTTACCGGGTGGACAGCAGCAAGATCGCCCGCACCCTGCCCGATTACCAGCCCACCTGGGATGCCCGCCAGGGCGCGGAAGAGCTTTATGCCGCTTACCAGCGCGTGGGGCTGCACCTGGAAGAGTTCGAAGGGCCGCGTTACCGGCGGATTCATCACATTAAGGAGCTGCTGCGCACCGGCCGGTTAGATGAGCATTTACGCTGGCGCGAGCCGGCTTCCCTGGCCCTGTAGCCCAGACCGCAAACCGGAGGGCGCAATGCGTAACTGCTTAGGCATTGCGCCCTCCGGCATTCTGTAATACACCTTTACGCCCCCACTCAGGAAGCAACCATGACAATCTATAAGAATGAACAAACCTGCCGCGCTTGCGGCTCCAGTGACCTTGAGACCATCCTGGCTTTTGGCCAGACACCGTTGGCCGACCGGCTGCTAAAGGCGGAAGAGCTGGCCAACCCGGAGCTGATCGCGCCGTTGACGCTGCGCTTTTGCCATGCCTGCGCCCTGGTTCAGATTCAGGAGACGGTGGACCCGGAGATTCTGTTCTACGCCGAGTATCCCTACTTCTCTTCCGTCTCGGCTTCGCTGCTGCGGCACTTTGCCGAGAGCGCCGAGTACATCATGGCTACCCGCACACTGGACGAAAACAGCCTGGTGATGGAAGCGGCCAGCAATGATGGCTACATGCTGCGCAATTTTGTGGCCCGGCAGATTCCTGTCCTGGGGATTGACCCGGCCAAAGCGCCGGCCCAGGCGGCGCAGGAGAAGGGCATTCCCACGCTGATCACCTTCTTTGGCCAGGAGTTGGCGGCGCAACTACGGCAAGAGGGGCGGGCGGCCGACGTCTTCCTGGCCAACAATGTGTTGGCCCACGTGCCCGACCTGAACGGCTTTGTAGCCGGGGTGAAGACAATCCTCAAGCCGGATGGGCTGGCCGTGATTGAGGTGCCTTACCTGGTAGACCTGGTGGATCATTGCGAGTTTGACACTATTTACCACCAGCACCTGTGCTACTTCTCGGTGACGGCGCTGGACAATCTGTTCCGGCGGCACGGGTTGTATCTAAACGATGTGAAGCGGGTGGCCATTCATGGCGGCTCGCTGCGCCTGTTTGTGTCGCCGCAAGAGGCGGTGCAGCCGGCGGTGACCGGGCTGCTGGCGGATGAAGCGGCGCGCCTGGTGGACCGCATGGATTATTACCGGGATTTTGCCGGCCGGGTGCAGCAGGTGAAGGAGACGCTGCTGGCGCTGTTGCAAGGGCTGAAGGGGCAAGGGCAGCGGATTGCCGCCTACGGGGCGGCGGCCAAGGCGACGACGCTGCTGGCCTACTGCCAGATCGACCACACGCTGGTGGATTACGTGGTGGACCTGAACCCGTATAAGCATGGGCGTTTTATGGGCGGCAACCACCTGGCGATTTATCCGCCGGCGAAGTTGGTGGAGGACCGGCCGGATTATGTGCTGGTGCTGGCCTGGAATTTTGCGCGCGAGATTATGCGGCAGCAGGAGGCTTACCGGCAGTTGGGCGGGCGCTTCATTGTGCCCATTCCGGAGCCGGAAGTGGTGGCGGCGGATGCTACGCTGCGCCATGCCGGCGTGGCGGTGTGAGTTACGCCAGCGCCTGACGTTTTCTTCTAACTCTGGCCCTAGAAATACTCGTGCAGGTAGGGCAACCCGGCCGGGAACATCTGGCGCAGCGTGGTTTGCAGGGTGGGGCTGGGGCTGCCCCACCCGCGCAGGGCGAAGTCGGCCGGGTCGTGGGTGCCGTAGATAAGGGCGGACAAGCCTTGGATGGTGAGGTCGGTGTCGGCGGTGGCCCCGGCCGGGGCGCTTTGCACCACCAGCCGCCCTTCCACCGCGCTAAACTGCCACACCCCCTCATTCCACGGACAAATTGGGTCGCTGATGTGGGCGCTGAACTGCCCCGGCCGGGCAGCCAGGCCGCCAATTTTGGCCACGTCTAGCACCCGCCCCATGGGCGCACGGACCATCGTCTCGCTGCGCGGGGCCAGGTCGGCCAGCCAGCTTTCCGGGCGCTCGGCCGGGGAAAGCCACATCTCCACCTGGTTGGCCTGGTCGATGTGCCGGGCGATCCATTCTAGCAGCAGGTAGCGCCCGGCCGGGGTGTGGTAGTAGAAACGGGGAATGCGCATCAGGAATTCGGTAGGAGCCTCACCCTGCAAATTGTACAGCATCAGCCCCACCGGCTGGCCATCTACCCAGGCCACCGCCTGCCAACTGGGCCGGCGCTGGACGGCGACCGCGTTCAGGTGGTCGAAGCGGGCCAGGCCGTGGACGTGGGGTTGGAACTGGCGCATGTAGGCGGCGTATTGCTCCAGGTCTGTATCGGTCGTGGTGAGGGTGACTTTGCCGGGCAGGGACCATTGCAGCAGGGGGGCCAACCCGGCCGGGTTGAAGAACACCTTCTGCGGCAGCGGAAAGGTGACGTAGCCCAACCGCTGGTAAAAAGATTCGCGGAACGGGTAGAGGGTGCTAAACACATACCCTCGCTCGCGTTGGGTGGCCAGCAGGCGGGTTAACACCTGGCGTGAATAGCCGCAGCGGCGCGCCGCGGGTAGGGTCGCCACGCCCCAGATGCCGGCCATGGGGAAGATGTGGCCGCGCACCTGCTGGGTCATGTTGGCGCTGGCGGCGATGGCAACTCCTGTTCCGGCCGCGCCGGCTTCTTCGGCCACAAACAGGGCCACGTAGCTGGTTCCCTGGCGGGCGCGGGCATTTTCCGCCCACGGTTCCTTGTCCAAGAGCGGCGGCGAGCTGTTGAAGGCGTAGGTGCCCAGCCGGTGCAAGATGTCCAGCATCTCCTGGCCTTCTACTTCGCGGATGGTCGTCTGGTTCATAGGGTTCTCCTGTTGCTCATGCCTCTTGCGCTAGCTGCTGCTGCAAGGCGGCCACTTCGGCCAGCCAGGGCGCGCTGCTGGCGTCGCTGGGCATGCGCCAGTCGCCGCGCGGCGAGAGGGCGACCGACCCCACCTTGGGGCCGTCGGGCATGGCCGAGCGTTTGAACTGCTGGCTGAAGAAGCGTTGGTAAAAGATGGCTAACCAGTGCAGTATCCCGGCCGGGGTGTACTCCCCGGCAAACGCTTGCTGCGCCAGGGCAAAGATTTTGCGCGGCGCAAACTGGAAGCGCACCACGTAATACAGAAAGAAGTCGTGCAGCTCATAGGGGCCGATGCTCTCTTCGGTCTTTTGGGCCAACACGCCATCGCTGGCCAGGGGCAGCAGTTCGGGCGAGATGGGGGTGGCACAAATGTCCTGCAGGATGCGCGTCGTCTCGCCGCTGAAGGCAGCCTCGGCGGCCCAGGCCACCAGGTAGCGCACCAGCGTCTTGGGCACGCCGGCGTTCACGTGGTACATCGACATCTGGTCGGCGTTGTAGGTGCACCAGCCCAGCGCCAGCTCCGACAGATCGCCGGTGCCCACGTTGAAGCCGCCTACCTGGTTGGCCACGTCCATCAGGATTTGGGTGCGTTCGCGGGCCTGGGCATTTTCATAGGTCACATCATGGACATTTTCGTCGTGGCCAATGTCCTGAAAATGCTGGCGCACGGCGGCGGTGATGGGAATGGTGCGCAAGCTGATGCCCAGTTCGTGGGCCAGGCGGGTGGCGTTGTCCTGGGTGCGGGCGGTGGTGCCAAAGCCGGGCATGGTGATAGCCAGGATGTCGGCGCGGGGCAGCCCCAGGCGGTCGTAGGCGTGGACGATGACCAGCAGGGCCAGGGTGGAATCTAGCCCGCCGGAGAGGCCCAGGGTGACTTTGCCCCGGCCGGTGTGCCTTAGCCGCCGGGCCAGGGCGGTGGCCTGGATGTTGAAGATTTCGCGGCAATGTTCGGCGCGCCGTGTGGGGTCGCTGGGGACGAAGGGGGTGCGGCTGAGCTGCGGCCGGAGGAGGGGGGTGGGCTGGCTGGCGCGGGTCTCGCCGGGTAGGGTGAAGGGGATGGTGCGGTGGGCGCGCCCCGGCCGGGACGCGGCGAAGGTGCTGTTGCGCAGTCGTTCATGAACTAGCCGCTGCACATCCACATCGCTGACGATGATTTGCGTGTCAAAGCGAAAGCGCTCCGTCTCGGCCAGGATTTCGCCATTTTCCACAATCAGGCCGTGGCCGGCCCACACCAGGTCGGTGGTCGATTCGTTGGGGCCGGAGCCGGCGTAGAGATAAGCGGCCAGGCAGCGGGCCGACTGCTGCCGCACCAGGTCGCGCCGGTAGCCCACTTTGCCCAGCAGCTCGTTGCTGGCCGAGGGGTTGAGCAGCAGCGTGGCTCCGGCCAGGGCCAGATCGCCGCTGGGCGGGTTCACGGCCCACAAATCTTCGCAAATCTCAATGCCCACCACGGCGTCGGGCAGGTTTTGCGCGGCGAAGAGCAGGTCGGCCCCAAAGGGGATTGGGCGGCCGTGGATGGTGACGGTGTCTGGCCCGGCGTTTGATGCCGGCGCGGCGTTAGACGCCGGCGCGGCGTTAGACGCCGGCGTGAACCAGCGCGCTTCGTAGAATTCGTTGGTGGTGGGCAGGTAGCTTTTGGGCACCAGCCCCAGCAGTTGGCCGCCGGCCAGGAAGGCGGCGCAGTTGTACAACCGGCCGCCCACGACCAGGGGCAGGCCCACCACGGCGGCGATGTCGTGCGCGGCGGTGGCCGCGGCCACTGTGTCCAGGGCGACCAGCGCCTGTTCGTGCAGGGTGGCCTGGTAGAAGAGGTCGGCGCAGGAGTAGCCGGTGAGGGAGAGTTCGGGGAAGAGGGCCAGGCGGCAGCCCCGGCCGGCGGCGCTGGCCAGGGCGCTGGCCATGACCTGGCTGTTGAAGGTGGGGTCGGCCAGGCGCAGTTCGGGGATGATGATGGCCAGGCGGAGGATGCCCATCCCGGCCGGGGTCAGCGAAAGCATCTCATTCATGGGCGGCCTGCCGTGCAAGAATTTGCTGTGTCATGTTGGGGGTGCCTCCTGTGCGTGCGCCGGCATGGCGGGCTGCGGCGGGCTGTGGCTAAATGCCAGGGCAATCGCCACCGTCTGAAAATGAATGTCCACGGTGTCCTCGACCTCTTTGGCGTAGCCGCCGGCCATGACCACCACCACCGGCAGCCCGGCCGCGCGGCAGGCGCCAATTACCAGCCGGTCGCGGGCGGCCAGACCGGCTTTGCTGAGGGCCAGCCGCCCCAGCGTATCCCCGACAAATGGGTCGGCGCCGGCCAGGTAGATGGCCAGGTCGGCCCCGGCCGGGGTTAGCGCCTGCCGCACCCCCTCCGCCAGGGCGGCCAGGTAAGCGTCGTCACCCGTGCCATCCTCAAGGGCAATGTCCAGGTCGCCCGGCTCTTTGTGGAAGGGGAAGTTCCTGGCCCCGTGAATGGAAAAGGTGAAGATGGTGGGGTCGGCGCGCAAGATGGCGGCGGTGCCGTTGCCCTGGTGCACATCACAATCCAGGATGACCACCCGCCGGGCCAGGCCCTCGGCCTGCATCACGCGGGCCGCCACGGCGCTGTCGTTGAAGACACAGAAGCCCTGGCCCCAGTCGGGACCGGCGTGGTGGGTGCCCCCGGCCAGGTTTACGGCCAGCCCTTCGGTCAGGGCAAAGCGGCTGGCGGCGATGGTGCTGCCTACCGAGCGGCGGGAGCGTTCGACCATTTGCGGCGACCAGGGGAAGCCGATGCGGCGGATCTCTTGCCGGGTTAGCTGGCCATTCTTAACGCGCTCGACGTAGGCGGCGCTGTGGGCCAGCCGCAGTTGGGCATCGGTGGCGGCGGGGGGGACGCGCAGGTCGCCGGGGGGCACCAGCCGGGCCGCCACAATGCGCTGGCGCAGCCGCGCATACTTGCTCATGGGAAAGCGGTGGTTGTCGGGCAGGGGCAGGACGAACTGGTCGTGGTAGAAGATTTTCATAGGCGGTGATATTATAAGCGCCTGTTAGTTGGACAGCTAGTCAGCGGGTTAGCGGGTCAGCCAATCAGCTTGTTGGTTGGCGGCTGGTAACCTACAGTCTGTAAATTGGAGAAATTACTTATGGCCAAAACGAAGCGTGTTGTTGTGACAGGGGGATCGGGTTTCTTGGGCCGGGCGTTGGTGGCCCGGCTGGCAGCCACGGATTGGTGTGGCGAGGTGTTTGTGCCGCGCAGTGCGGAGTATGATTTGCGGGAGATGGCGGCGGTGCAGCAGATGTATGCGGACGCCCGGCCGGATGTGGTGATTCACGCGGCCGGGGTGGTGGGCGGCATTGGCGCTAACCGGGAGAATCCGGCCACGTTCTTCTATGAAAACCTGATGATGGGCGTGCAGACGATGCACCAGGGGTATTTGCATGGCGTGGAGAAGTTCGTGACCATCGGCACCATCTGCTCTTATCCCAAGTTTACGCCGGTGCCCTTCCGCGAGGAGGAGTTGTGGAACGGTTACCCGGAGGAGACGAACGCGCCCTATGGCCTGGCCAAGAAGATGCTGCTGGTGCAGAGCCAGACTTACCGCGAGCAGTATGGCTTTAATGCGATTTACCTGCTGCCGGTCAATTTGTACGGGCCGGAAGATAATTTTGACCTGCAAACGAGCCACGTGATCCCGGCGCTGATTCGCAAGTTTATTGAGGCTAATGAGCGGGCGGCGGCAACTGGCGAGACGGCAAAGGTGGTCTTGTGGGGGGATGGCAGCCCCACGCGGGAGTTTTTGTATGTGGATGATTGTGCCGCGGGGATTGTGGCGGCGGCGGAGCGCTTCAATGGGCCGGAACCGGTGAATTTGGGCGCGGGCTTTGAGATTTCTATCCGTGATTTGGCGACGATGCTGGCCCGGTTGTGTGATTTTACGGGTGAGATTGTGTGGGATAGCAGCAAGCCGAATGGCCAGCCGCGGCGCAGCCTGGACACCGGCCGGGCGCAGGCGCTGTTTGGTTGGCGGGCGGGCACGCCGTGGGAAGAGGGGCTGAAGCGGACCATCGCCTGGTACCGGGCGAACCGCGGCGCAGGGTAGGCCCGCATGCGTGCAGGGCAGCAGGTGGCGGTTCCGGCGACGGACCGGCCGGCTTTGCCGGGCTGGGCGGTGTGGGCTGGGCCGCTGCTGGTGGTGTTGGTGGGGCCGCTGGCGCTCTTCCCGCAGTTCTTTCCCCGGCCGGGGGTCATCCTGGCCCTGCTGCTGTTGCTGCTGCCGTTTGGCCTGCGCTGGGCGGCCACGCGCCGCCTGAGCGTGCCCACGCCGCTGACCCCCTTTTTGCTGCTGCTGCTGCTGGCCTTGCCCCTGGCGTTGTGGGTGACGCCGCTCTTTTGGGAAGCGGCGTGGCCCAAACTAACGGGCTTGCTGTGGGCGGTAGCGGTCTATTTTGAGGTGGTGAATTGGGCGGCGGCCCGGCCGGGGGCGACCCGGCCGGTGGCTGTGCTGACCCTGTTGTACCTGGCCCTGGGGGTGGCTTTTGGCGGGGTGGGGCTGCTGGGGCTGAGCAGCAGCGATAAGCTGCCCTTGCTGGGGGCGGTGGCCACGCGGCTGCCTAACCTGTTGGGCGGCCTGGCGGGTGAGGGGTTCCATGCCAACCAGGTGGCGGGCACGCTGCTGCTCTTTGCGCCCCTGGCCGTGGCGTTGACGCTGGGGCTGCTGTTTTTCCCCCGGCCGGGTTCGGATGGGGCGCGCTGGCACCCGGCCGGGCGCTGGCCGGCACGGCGCGGGCTTTTGCTGGGGCTGCTGGGGCTGGTGGCGCTCTTCTTGTTGGGCACGCTGCTGCTGACTCAGTCCCGCGGCGGGCTGCTGGGGCTGGCCCTGGCCCTGGGGGTGCTGCTGCTGCTCATGGGGCGGCGCGGCTGGCTGCTGTTGGGCGTGGGCCTGGCGCTGGGGGTGGTGGGGCTGCTGCTGGTTGGTCCCGGCCGGGTGGCCGACAGCCTGCTTTACGCCAACAACAGTTCGCTGCTTTATGGCCCGCTGGGGCTGCGGCTGCAAATCTGGCAGCGCGGCTGGCAGGCGCTGGCCGATTTTCCCTTTACCGGGGTGGGGTTGGGTAGTTTTCGTTACCTGCTGGCCGAGTTTTACCCGCTGCCTGATCTGAAGGGGGCGGGGGTGAATGTGGTGGACCTGGCCCACGCCCACAACCTCTTTTTGCAGACGGCGCTGGATTTGGGCTGGTTAGGTCTGGCTGCCTTTGCGCTGCTGTGGGGGGTGGCGGTGGCCTGTTTGGGGCAGTTAGGGCGGCGTGTGGCGGCCTGGGACCGCTATTGGGTGTTGGGGTTGGCCGGTTCGCTGCTGGCTTACTTGCTCTACAGCCTGACAGACGCGGTGGCGTTGGGGTCCCGGCCGGGGGTGGCTTTCTGGTTTTTGCTGGCCCTGATCATGGCCGCGGCTGGTGAGGCAGCTCCGCCGGCCGGTGTGGCCCAGGTGCAGCGCCGGCAGCGCTGGCTGGCGGCCGGCGGCGCGCTGGCGTTGGTGCTGGGGCTGCTGGCGATTGCCTGGTGGCAGCGGCCGCCCAGCCTGGCCGTGAATCGGGTGGCAGTGGCGGCGGCACAAGGGGTGCTGGGTGGCGCTGCGCCGGGGGAGACCCCGGCCGGGCCGTGTGCGGTGAACTGGTATGTGGGGCTGTGGCGGCAGGCGGCGGGGGATGAACCCGGCCGGGATGCGGCCTGGCAGGCGCTGCTGGCGTGCAGCGATAACTACATTGCCTATATGGCGCTGTTTGCGCCGGAGAATGGTTTGCTGGCGGCGCAGGCGGTGCAGGCGCAGCCGGGCAGCGCGGCGGCCTATTTCTGGCAGGCCAGCGTGCCGGGCACCCCGCCTGAGGTCGCTGTGGCTGCCTTGCGTCAGGGGTTGCAACTGGCTCCTGGCGATGGCCTGCGCTGGCTGGCTCTGGGGGATTTGCTGCTGGCGGATGACCCGCTGGCGGCGGTGGAGGCGTACCTGATGGCCTGCTTGAATGGCGACCCAGGGGGGAATGGTTGTTGGCGCGCCGGGCAAACGGCCGAGGCATTGGGCGATCCCACGGCGGCGCTGGCCTATTACCGGTTGTCGCGGGTGGATAAGGCGCTTGCCCGGGCAGGGCAGTTAGAGGCGAACGGCACGCCGCGGGGTGCGGACAAATAGGCCGGCGGCCTGTTTTCTGACCCCAGGGTACCGTGTGCCTGTTTGCGATAGTTTGTGGCGCTCTATATAATGGAACATTGGCTTGTTGGTTTCTTGACCCGGCCGGGGAACAGTCTTCCTGGTCAAGAAGGTTGTGGATTGTACCCCGGCCCTTAAGGTTGGTTGACGGTCCTGTTGGCGTGCGCGGCTCTATGAAGTATTTTTATTTGTTTGCCCTTATGCTATTGCTCTCGCTGCTGGTTGGCTGTGGCCAGCCGGAGGAGGATGTGCTGCTGCCGGCGGGCACGGTGGCTTCGTTGGGTCTGCCTACCGTGGCTATAAAGACGGCGACTGACCCGGCCGGGGGCACGGCCACCCCGTTCCCCACGTCAACGCCGCAAGCGCCGAAGTTTACGCCCCGTCCTACGGTGACGTTGGTGCCCGGTGGGGTGGTTTCTGGTGGCGTGGCGTCTGGCGGTGGCGGTGATCGCGATCCCGGCCGGGGCGATTCCGGCGGCGCTTCCCCTACAAAAGAAGTCCGGCCAACGGCCGCCACCGATGAATGCAAAACCAACTGCGGCGACGACGGCGGCAGCAGCGGTGGTGGTGGGCGCGGCGGTTCAGACGCCGACAGCACGCCTACGGCTGCCACCGCACCCGTCTTTGGCGGCACCCCCATCCGTGATTTCACCAGCAGTGAATTTGTTTCCGCCCTGGAACAAGTTCGCGACTCCTTCCGCAGCTTCAACGCTGACTGGCCGGCCATTCTGACCGGCGCTCGCCAACAAAATCCTGGTGATTGTGACTCCTATCAGGGCTGGTACCGGTTGTGGACGAGGAACGCCCCCGGCTTCAACAGCGTGCCCTCACGTTGGGAAGCACTCTATGTGGAATACCGGCTTCTGCTGCAAAGCGCAGTTACTGTTACCACAGACGTGCGTGTCCAATGTGGCCTGAATGCCGGCCCTTACGAAACAGGGCAGGACGCGGTGGCCTTCTTCGCCACCGCCTACCCGCGCATCGAACAAATGGTTGTCGAAGCGTACCAGAACCAGCGCTAGCAGGCCGCCTGCCCCCCTGGCGGCAAGTTGCTAGAGGGCTTCCCCTGCTGTTAGTGCGGTGCAAAAGTCCCCAGCCAGATAGCTAAATGCCCGGCTGTCTGTTATCCTTTTGCGTCTTCAGCGAGCAGATGCCGTTGGCTGATGGCCGCGCTGGTCAAAGCAAACTCTAGAAATAGACATAATCATTGAGATGTGTCGAAAGGGCGGAGCTTACCCGCCGGGACAAAGAATTAGCACATGGCAACAGAAACGCAGCAGTTTGTCTCTAAAGACTGGACCATTCTCAAAAATCGTCCTGGCTGGCAGGCGCTAAACCTGCGGGAACTTTGGCAATATCGCGATCTCCTTTACTTCTTGGTGTGGCGCGATATCAAGTCCCGTTATGCGCAGTCGGTGTTGGGCGTGGGTTGGGCCATCATCCAGCCGGTTTTTAACATGCTGGTCTTCACCATCATTTTCGGCAACCTGGCCAGCGTCAGTTCAGATGGCGTCCCCTACGCCATCTTCAACTTTGCTGCCCTGGTGCCCTGGACCTATTTCGCGAACGCCCTGAGCGGTGCAGCTACCAGCCTGGTCACCTCGTCATCAATGATCAGCAAAGTCTATTTTCCGCGCCTGCTCATTCCGCTGGCCCCGGCATTGGGTAAGCTGGTCGACTTTGCTATTGCCATGGCCATCCTGCTGCTGCTCGTGGTCTGGTTCCAGGTGACGCCTAATCTAAATGTGCTGGCACTGCCGCTGTTGGTACTGATCATGGTCCTGGCGGCCAGTGGGGCGGGCATGTGGCTTACCGCCCTCTCAATTCAATATCGCGACATCAGTTATGCCCTGAGCTTCATCATTCAGATGCTCATGTATGCGTCTCCGGTGGTTTACCCGGCCAGCAGCGTCCCGGCGCAGTTCCGGCTGCTGTATGGCATCAACCCGATGGTGGGGGTTATTGAGGGTTTTCGCTCAGCGTTTCTGAGCACCAACCCCATGCCCTGGGATCTGATTCTGGTGGCCGGACTGTCGGCTCTATTCCTTAGCGTTTCTGGTGCTTTTTATTTCCGGCGCATGGAGCGCATTTTTGCCGATGTGGCTTGATCTGAAGAGGGAGAATGAGGCAGTTGGGGTGGCCCGCTGCCACAGGTTTAATTCATGAGTGATACGGTTATCATTGTCGAAGATCTGTCCAAGCGGTACCGCATTGGTATGGTGGAAGCGCGGCACGATACGCTGACCGGTACGGTGATTGCCTGGGTCAAACAGCCGGCCCGCAACCTGAGGAATCTGCGCCGCCTGGCCCGGTTCGACGAAGCGGATTCGCCGGACGTGGTGTGGGCCTTGAAGGATGTGAATTTTGCCGTGCAGCAAGGCGAAGTGGTGGGCATTGTGGGGCGTAACGGAGCTGGCAAGAGCACACTGCTGAAGATATTGTCGCAGATTACGGAACCAACCCGCGGCGAGGCACGCATTCGTGGCCGGGTGGCCAGCCTGCTAGAGGTGGGCACCGGCTTTCACCCGGAACTCACCGGCCGGGAGAACGTCTACCTCAATGGGACCATCCTGGGCATGCGCAAAGCGGAGATTGACCGCAAATTTGCAGAGATCGTTGAATTCTCCGGCATCACGGATTACCTGGACACCCCCGTCAAGCGCTATTCGTCTGGGATGCGCGTGCGGCTGGCCTTCTCTGTGGCTGCCCACCTGGACCCGGAAGTGCTGCTGATTGACGAGGTGTTGGCGGTGGGGGATGCGGAGTTCCAGCGCAAATGCCTGGGGAAAATGAGCAATGTCGCCCAATCCGGCCGGACGGTCCTGTTTGTGAGCCATAACATGGCCGCAGTGCGGGTATTATGCGGGCGCACCGTCTACCTGGAACGCGGCCAGGTGGTGGAAGTTGGTCCCACGGCCGAGGTGATTAACAGCTATCTGGCCAGTGCCGGGGGCATTGGCGAGGTCCGGCGGCGCGAAGGCTACAATCGCAGTGCCCCGATCATTATTGAGCAGGCGGCACTGCAGAGGCTGGAGTATCTGCCCAACGGGCGCACCCAGGTGGAGATTGCCCTGACCTGTTATGCGGAAGAAGTGATGCCCTTCACCGTGGAGTGGATTCTGACCACCATGATGGGGCAGCAGTTGGCTTATGGCAGCCCGCAGCACCTGCAGCATGAGAGCCTGCTTTCCCCGGTGGGGCGTTTCAATATCCGCCTCGTCGTGCGTGACATGCCCCTGGCCATCGGTCGCTACTACTTCGACTTCCGGCTGAGCAATTTACCTACCAGGCAGGTGTATGACAGCTTTGAGCAGGCGGTTGTCTTCGATGTGGAGACGTTTGATCCTTACCAAAAGGGGCGCGGCTACCGTGGTCGCTTTGGTTCCTTCCACTTCCCCGACGAGTTTGTGATTACCCAAAGCCTGGAGCTGGAGCCGGCGCTGCCGTAACCGGCCGGGACCACCCCCTATGACCGTTAACCAGACACCCACCCCCCTGGCCACCGCCGTCATCTGCCATTACAACCCAACCCTGAACGCTTACCTGCGCCACCTGGTTTGCCTGTGCGTCGCGTCTTTGCAGAAGATTCCCGACGAGGCCCTGCAAATCTTCGTCTGCGATGGCAGCCCCCGGCCGGACCCCTTTGTCGCCGAAAGCCTGGCCATTTACGACAACGTGCGCTACCTACACGCCGGCCGGCAGCTCTCCTTTGGCGAGACCTACAACCTGGGTATTCAGGCCGCTGAGACCCCCTATGTGGTCCTGCTGGCCAACGATGTCCTCATCTCCGCCAAGCAGGTCCGGCGGCTGGTGAAAGAGCTGCGCGGAGACGTGACCTGTGCCGTGCCCTACCTGAACCGCGCCGACTACGCCACCCAGATCAGCCGGCGCTGGCGCGTGCCCCGTCGCAGCTACCCCGCCAGCATGACCATTAACGTTAATGCTTTTGTACGCGAGGCGCTGGCGGCCATTGGCAATGTGCCCGAGGCGCTCACCGGCTGCTACAACGACGCGGTCATCTTTCATCGCTTACGGCAGCGCGGGCAGCGCATTGCCCTGGTTAATGTGGGCGAAGTAGACCATTTGCGGGCCATTACGCGGCGCATTGCCACAAACCTGGCCTGTGCCCAGGACCTGGCCCAGGCGGCGGCGTTGGAACCGGCCCTGTTTGCTGGGGTGCAGCCGCAAAGCCGCAACGGTTGGGCACGGATGTATGCTAACGCCTCGCAGCGCCGGCTGCCCGGCCTGCTGTGGCGGCTGCTCAGTCTGCTGCCCTGGAAGCTAAGCGAGCAGCACGGCCTGGGTTACCTGGTGGCCTGGCTGGAACCCTATCTATCGATGCGTTAACACGGGCGCACGTTCAAAGGTGGTTTTGTTGATGCCCTGGTGGTTGGTTCTTTTGCTGGTTGGCCTGGCTTTTGTGGCTGGGGCGGGCGTGGCGATGGTGGTGCTGCGGCAGCGCCGGCAGCAGCGCCGGCCGGGCCCCGGCCGGGACCGCAAAAGAAGTACCGCCTATGAAAGCGTCTACCCCCTGCCCATCCCTGTGTTTCGGAGCCTGGTGGCTCACCTGGCCCAGCAAAAAGCGGCCACCCGGCCGGGGCAGTTCACCGCCCAGGATGGCGAAGACGTGCTGCTGGCCGAGCTGTTCGGCTACAAAACAGACGGCTTTTTCATTGAAATCGGCGCCTACGACGGCCTGTACCTGAGCAACAGCTACTTCTTCGAGCAGTTGGGCTGGCGCGGCCTGCTGGTAGAGCCGCTGCCGGAAAAGGCCGCGGCCTGCCGCCGCAACCGGCCGGGCAGCATCGTCATAGAAGCCGCTTTGGGCCGCCAGCCCGGCACCGCCACCCTAACCGAGGTGCTAGACGGCGGCGCGCGCGAAGACGTCCTCTCCTACATTGGCGGCAACGAGCAAATTGCGGGCAAGCTGGCGCGCCTGAACACCCAAACCCGCAGCTACCAGGTTGCCGTAAAGAGCTTTCCGCAGGTAATGGCCGAAGCCGGTCACCGGCCGGGGATGGCCATCGACTTCATCTCCATCGACTGCGAAGGCATGGACCTGGAAATCTTGCAGACGATCGACCTGGACCAGTGGCAGCCGCGCATCTTCGTCCTGGAATCTGCCGGCGAGGCGGCCACCGCCTACTTACAGCAGCACGGCTACGCGCCTATGCTGCGCATTCGCGCCAACATCCTCTACAGCCGCCAGCCGGCCGACCAGGCGACCCTCTCCGTGCGTGGCTACTGGCACGCACTGGGTGTAACCGCGGCCGGTTAGACCACTCGTCGCCGGCCACCTTTCCCCGTTTTTGCATTACACCCCCAAGAATATGCAGCCCCTCAAAGCCATAAAAAAGCGCGCCCGCCTCGTCCAGCAGAAGCTAGACCAGCGCCTGAACCTGCGCGGTGAGTTTGTGTCCCGGGCGACCCGGCCGGGGGACATCTTCCTGGTTTCGTACCCCAAATCGGGCAACACCTGGGTGCGCTTCCTGCTAGCCAACCTGCTGTGGCAGGATCAGCTAACGGTTGATTTTCGCAGTATCAACGCCCTGGTACCGCCGGTGACCGTGCTGCACCGCCACGGCCAACTGCCACCGCCCCGCCTGGTGAAAAGCCACGCTCCCTTCCAGCCAACCTACCCGCGCACCATCTACTTGCTGCGCGATGGCCGCGACACGATGGTTTCCTACTATCATTACGAACTAAAGCGCGGCACGCTGCCCCCAGAAACAACCCTGGCCGACTACCTGCGCCGCACTGACCACTGGCCCTGCCCCTGGGCAACACACGTCGCCTCCTGGCTGGATGCCGGCCTCCCGGCCGGGCGGCTCCTTCTGCTGCGTTACGAGACGATGAAACAAGACCCGGCCGGGGTGCTGCAACAGATGCTCGATTTCATTGGCCTGACCGCCACCCCGGCGCAGATTGCCCAGGCGGTGGACAACGCCTCCTTCGACGCCATGCGTCGCCTGGAAGCCCAGTCTGGCGGGCCGCGCAGCATGGCCCACAGCGGTTTCATTCGCCGCGGCCAGGCCGGCGGCTGGCGCGATGAGTTGGGGACAGCCGAGCGCGATATCCTGAAACCGCAAATGAACGACATGCTCATCCGCCTGGGCTACGCCAGCGACGGAGCGTGGTGAGATGACACTGATCATCTGCAACGGCATGAACCGCTCCGGCTCCACCCTGCAATACAACCTGGTGCGCGGCCTGCTGGCGCAGACCGGCCGGGGCCAGGCCCAGGGCTTCATCCTGCCCGAACAACTGGCCGAGGCCGCCCCCCAGCTAGCCCAATGGGCCGCCGCCGCCGATTACCACCTGGTGAAGATGCACGACCTGCCTCCCCAGGCCGCCGGCTGGCTGGCCGCCGGGCAGTTGTGGGTCTGCTACATCTACCGCGACATCCGCCAGGTGGCGGCCTCCTACCGGCGCGTCTGGCAGACGCCGGGCGACAAGCTGCTGGCCGAGCTGGACCAGGCCGTGGCCAATTATGACGCTGTGAAACGGCTGCCGGTCCCCGGCCGGGTCCTGTGCCAGCGTTATGAGCAAGTGACCGGCGACCTGGCCGCCGCCACCCAGGAGCTGGCCACCTTCCTGGGGCTGGCCCCCACCCCGGCCGATGTGCGGCACATTGTGCAAGAATGCTCGCCTGAGAATATGCAGCGCGTGGTACGCCGGCTGGAGTGGAAGCTGCGCCTGCAGACCACGACCGGCAAGGTAACGCGCCGCACGCTGCGCCTGCTGCGCCTGCGCCGCCTGGAAGCGCGGCTAAAGGCGCGGGCGCTGGCCCGCCGGCAAGCCCAGGCCAAGCGGCGCATCGACGACCAGACGCTGCTCCATCCCGGCCACCTGGGGCCGGCCGGTGCCGCCCCGGCGTTAACGCCGGCCGAACTGGCCGCCATCACCGACCGTTATCGCGCCTGGCTGCAGGAGGCCGGCTACCCATGCTAAAGAAACTGCGCCGCCAGTCCCCACCTTCCAGGGAAGAGCGCTGGCAAAATCCGGCGCTCGCCCGCCTGGCCAGCCTGCCGCCCACCCCCGGCCGGGCCTACCGCTTCATCTTTGTCGTTGGGGCCTCCGGTTCGGGCACCACCCTGCTAACGCGCATCCTCAGCGCCCCGGCCGGGACGGTCTGCCTGGGTGGCAAATATTGGACCGTGCCGGAAGCGGATCGTGAAGCGTGGCAGCTCATGAAGCTGTTCAACTGGATCATCACCATCTTGTGGGACCGGCGGGCCAGCCTGGATGATTGGCAGCGAGCGCGCCAGGCGCTGCCCACGGTGCTAGACGCCTTCCTGCGCCAGCCGGCCTACGCCGGCCACAGCCACGTCATCTACAAGCGCTCAGCCCCCTTCAACCCCGGCGATCAGTTCCGTCCGGACCTGCACGACCTGTTTGCCCTGCTGCCCGATGTGGGCGTGGTGGCCATCTACCGCGACCCCTGCGCCTCGACTTACTCCTCCTGGCGGCGCGACTTCATGCCCGACCTGCACCAGATGGCCGTGGTCTGCGAGGAGCAGCTAACTTATTTGTCGGCGCAGTTGGCCAGCCTGCCACCAGCCGACCGTTTTGTGCTGCCCTATGAGGCGTTTTGCCGGCAGCCGGACGCCTGGCTGCCGGGGCTGGCCGATTTTTGCCGGCTGCCCTCAGACGCTTTGCAGGCGGCGGTGGTGCAGGCCCAGGTAACCCCGGCCGGGCACGACAAATGGCAGCAGGAGCTGGACCCGGCCGGGCAGCAGTTCCTGACCCAGTTCTTCTCTGAGCGCCGCCGCCAGCAGTGGCCGCTGCTGCGGAGCAATGCCTGATGACCCGGCCGATCTTCGTCACCGGGTCGCAGCGCAGCGGCACCTCCTGGCTGGCTTCAGTGCTGGCGGCCGGCGGGCAGGTCGCCTTTCTGGATGAGCCGTTCAGCCACAAGCAGCGGAACCCCGGCCAATGTGCCGTGGATTTTCCTCACTGGTTTACTTACGTCGGCCCGCACAATGGGGCGCAGTTTGCCCCGGCCGTGGGGGAGACGTTGCGCCTGCGCTATGACCTGCCGGCCGCTCTGGGGGCGGTACGCCAGGCGCGCCAACTGCGCCGCGTGTGGCGTCACTGGCGCACGTTTGCCGGCTATCGCCGGCGCCGCCTGCGGCCGCTGGTGAAGCAGCCCACCGGCCTGTTCATGGCCGAGTGGTTGGCAGAGACGTTTGGCGCACAGGTGCTGGTGGTCATCCGCCACCCGGCCGGGTATGTGAGCAGCCGGCTGCGCCTGGGCTGGCCGCACGACTTCAACGATTTTCTGGACCAGCCGGCCTTGATGGCCGCCTACCTGGCCCCGCTGGAAGATGAGTTCCGCCAATGCCAGGCGGCGGCGTGGCCGCTGTTGGACCAGTTGGCGCTGTTGTGGAAGGCGCTCTACGGCACGGTGCGCCAACTGCAAGCGGCCCACCCAGACTGGCTGTTTGTGCGCTATGAAGATGTGGCAGCCGACCCGGCCGGGCAGTTTTCCCAGCTTTACGCGGCCCTGGGCCTGGACTACAACCAGGCCGCATCCCAGGCGGTAGTCGGCTCCTCGTCGGCCAGCAATCCCGGCGAAGTGGCGGTGGCGCAGTGGAAATCGGTGCAGCGCCACAGCCAGGCGGCCGCCAAAACCTGGCAAACGCGGCTGACGCCGGCCCAAATCGACCAGATTCGCGCCCGGACTGCCCCGGTGGGCGGCTTTTTTTATGATGATGAGGCGTGGCTAATCGAAGATGCCAGCAGATAACACAGCAGAGCGTATGAAGAAACTCAAGCGGCGGCGCTATCCGGCCTGGTTCCGCAATAACGTGCTGGCTCCCTGGGACCACCTGTGGGCGGGCACGCTGCCGCGCTATGTCCGCGACCGGTACATTGTCCGCTTCAAGATCCGCCCGTTCCAACACATTGATGGCTGGCTGACGGTGACTGAGGCGGCGGCGTTGTATCGCACGGCGGCCGCCCTGCCGCCGGGCGGTGTGGTGGTGGAAATTGGCAGTTGGAAGGGGCGCAGCACCTACTGCCTGGCGAAAGGTCTCCCGGCCGGGGGCGTGGTCTACGCCATCGACCCCTTCGACGCTTCCGGCGAAGCGGGCAGCGCCCACACCTACCAGAAGCGGCAGGGCGAAACCCCGCTCCTGGCGCAGTTTGAGCAGCGCATGACTGCGCTGGGCGTCATGGCGCAAATCAGACCGCTGGCCGGCTATTCCCACCAGTTTGTGGGCCAGATCCCACACATCGACTTCCTGTTTCTGGATGGCGACCATTCCGTGGCTGGCACTACCGCCGACTTTGAGCAGTATACGCCCTACCTGGCCCCCGGCGGCTATCTGGCCCTGCACGACTATGGGCCAGACAAGGCTGAGATGGGACCGGTGTGGGTTGTGGAAAACCTGGTCCGGCCTTCCGGCGTGTATGAACACGTGGGCACGTTTGATTCGCTCTGGCTGGGGCGGAAGAAGGGGAGCTAGCTGCTTATGACGAAACAACCGCCAACACTAAACGATTTGCCGCCGGCCCCGGCCGGGCGCAGCGGCTGGCCCTGGACAGAAAGCACCCCCGCACTGCCCCCAACCCTGCCCGATGGCACCGCCTGGCCGGCCATCAGCATTGTCACCCCCAATTACAACTACGCCCACTTCCTGGAGGAGACCATCCGCTCGGTGCTGCTGCAAGGCTACCCCAACCTGCAGTACATCGTCATCGACGATGGCAGCCAGGACGACTCGGTGGCCGTGATTCAGCGGTATGAACCCTGGCTGCATTTCTGGATCTCCCGCCCTAACTGCGGCCAGAGCTGCTCCATTAACGAAGGCTTTACCCACGCCAGCGGCTACATTTTGGGCTGGCTGAACAGCGACGACGTCTTTTACCCCGGCGCGTTGGCTGAGGTGGGGCGGCAGCTTGCCGGCCGGGTGCGCACCATGCTGGTGGGCGCGGCCACCCTCACCGATGGCCCGCATACCCTCACCGGCCGGGATGACCGCCGCCAGCCTGCCTGGGAAGAGATGGCCTATGATGGGCGCACCGTGCCCCAGCCCAGCACCCTGTGGACGGCCGATTTGTGGCCCCCGGCCGGGCCGCTAGACACCAGCCTGCGCTACACCATGGATTACGACCTCTGGCTGCGCATGGTGCCCCAGGCCCAGGAAGTGCGCTACAGCAGCCAACTGCTGGCCTGCGAGCGCATCCACGAAAACCAGATGTCCCTGGCCGCCGCCCGCGCCGGCCAATATGAGCCGGTCAACTGCGAGAAAGCATACGCCGCCCTGCACGCCGCCCGCGGCCGGGGCGAGTCCCCCGCCCGTTGGCTGCTGAAGAGCTACCGCCGGCGCTGGCGCATGGCCCGCCACCTGGGCAAATACCGCGTCTTGTGGACCTCTGGTTTCCACCGCGTCGCCCTCCGCGCCGCCTTCGCCCCCAACTACCGCCTCTGGTAAGCAAACAAAGACCGAGGACATAGAAGCAATGAGTGTTGCGATTATCACCGGCTCGGCCGGCTTGATTGGTTCTGAAGCGGCCCTGTACTTCGCCGGCCAGGGCATGACCGTGGTGGGCATCGATAATGACATGCGCCGCACCTTCTTTGGCGACGACGCCTCTACCCATTGGCAGCGGCAGCGGCTGGAAGCCACCCTGGGCGCGCGCTACCGTCACTACGACCTGGACATCCGCGACGCAGCGGCCATGAACCAGCTTTTTGCCACCTACGGCACAGACATTACCCTGGTGCTGCACGCCGCCGCCCAGCCATCGCACGACTGGGCCGCCCGCGACCCGCAAACGGATTTTGGCGTGAATGCCAACGGCACGCTGAACCTGCTGGAGGCCACCCGCCACCATGCGCCGGACGCTGTCTTCATCTTCACCTCCACCAACAAGGTGTATGGCGACACGCCCAACCGGCTGCCGCTGCTGGAGCAGGCGCACCGCTGGGAGATTGACCCGCAGCACACCTACGCCGGCGGCATCCGCGAGGATATGTCCATCGACAGCACGCTGCACAGCCTGTTTGGCGCGTCCAAGGTGGCGGCCGATGTGCTGGTGCAGGAGTATGGCCGCTACTTCGGCCTATACACCGCCTGCTTCCGCGGTGGCTGCCTGACCGGTCCCAACCATTCGGGCACCCAACTGCACGGCTTTCTGGCTTACCTGATGAAGTGTGCGGCTACGGGCACCCCCTACACCGTGTTTGGTTACAAGGGTAAGCAGGTGCGCGACAATATCCACAGCTCGGACCTGATTCGGGCCTTTGATCACTTTTTCCGCGCCCCGCGCCAGGCGGCGGTGTACAACATCGGCGGCGGGCGCTTTAGCAACTGCTCCATGCTGGAAGCGATTGACTGGTGCCAGGCGATCACCGGCCGGGCGCTTTCCTGGCAGCTTTCCGACCAAAACCGGATTGGTGACCACATCTGGTGGATTAGCGATTTGGGCCGTTTTCAGGCCGACTATCCCGCCTGGCAGTTGCAGTATGACGTGCCGCGTATTTTGCAGGAAATCTATGACTACAACCGGGAGCGCTGGCTGAGCCTGGCATGAATATCGCTTTTGTCACCACCTTCGACGCCCGCGACCCGCGCCGTGGCTCTGGTACCTTTTACTACATGAGCCAGGAGCTGGCACGGCAGGGACACACGCTCCATTACGTGGGGCCGCTGGCGTACCGCTACCCGGCCGGGAGCAAACTCATTCGCCGGCTGCACAAAATCATCCCCGGCCGCTACGTGGCCTTCCTGGACCCCTACGTGGGCCGCCTGACCGGCCAGACGGTGGCCCAACAACTGGCCGGCGTCGCCTACGACCTGCTGCTGACCAACGACGTGGCGGTGGCCGGCTACACCCCCACCGCCAAGCCGGTGGTCCTGTACACCGACGTCATGATCACCCATGATTACAGCGAGCGCAACCTGCCTAACGCCCGGCTGGCCGGCCTTTCGCCGCTGGCGCTGCGGCTGGCCCGGCAGACGCTGCGCGCCGGGCTGCGCCGGGCCGATTTGTGCGTTTTCCCGGCGCAGTGGGTGGCCGACGAGGCGGCCCACTATGGCGTGGACCCGGCCAGAGTGCGGTTGATCCCGTTTGGGGCAAATATTGACGACCCCGGCCGGGACCCGGCCGAACAACGCCGGCTAAACCCCGGCCGGCAGCAGTTTGACCTGCTCTTTGTGGGCAAGGATTGGGCGCGCAAGGGGGGGGACGTGGCCGTGGCCGTAGCCCAGGCGCTGCAGCAGCGTGGGATCAACGCCACCCTGCACGTGGTTGGGGTGCAGCATCCCCGGCTGGCGGCGCTGCCCTTTGTGCGCAGCTACGGCCTGCTGGACAAGCGTGTGCCCGCCGAGCGTGACCAGTTGTACCGCCTTTACCGTGAATGTGACGCCTTTATCCTGCCCAGCCAGTCGGAAGGTTTTGTGATCGCCGTGCTGGAGGCGGCCGCCTTTGGCCAGCCGGCGCTGGCCTACGCCGCGCACGGCGTGGGTGTGGTGGACGGCGTGACGGGGGTGCTGCTGCCTTTGGGCGCCCCGGCCGGGGCGTTTGCCGACGTGATCGCCACCTGGCTGGCCCAACCCGAAAGCTACCAGCAGCTCGCCCGCCAGGCGCGCGACCATTACGAGACCAGCGTTAACTGGGCCACCACCATTGCCGCCCTGACGGCCGCGATGGCCCCGCTGCTAAAAACCGCCCGATGAACATCCTGTATGCCGCCCTGCGCAACGACCCGCGCGACATTGACCGCTCCAGCAGCGTTGATTATGGTTTCTACACCGCTTTCCTGGAGCGCGGCCACCAGGTGGAGGTGGTGGGGCCGTTCCCGCCCCGCCTGCCGTGGTGGGAGAAAGGCATCAAAAAGGTGCATGACCGCCTGACCGGCAAGCGCTACCTCAAGTGGGACTTCGCCTCGGTGTGGGCGGCCTCGCAGGCGGTGAACAAGGCGGTGGCGGCCACCCGGCCGGAGGTAGTCTTTACCATGTTCCCGGCCACACTGGCTTTTTATCGGGGGGCAGCCCCGGCCGTGTTCAACACCGACCTGACCTTTGCCTCGTGGCAGGCCAACGGGGCCGGCTTCAGCCCCATCGCCCTGCGCGTGCTGACCTGGATCGAGCACCAGGCGCTGACCCGCAGCGCCCAGGTGGTGTTGCATAGTGAATGGTCGCGGCAGGATGTGATGCAGCGGCATGGCCTCCCGGCCGGGAAGCTGAACGTCTTGCCCATGCCCTCTGCCCTGCCCCTGGATGCCGTGCCCGAAAGCATTGACGTGCTGGCCGACAAAGCGCTGCCAGACCCCGCGCAGGCAGCCCCGCTGCGGCTGCTGCTGGTGGGCAAAGAATACCACCGCAAAGGCATCGACATCGCCACGGAAGTGGTGACCATGCTCAACCAGCAAGGGCTGCCGGCCGAACTGACGGTGTGCGCCAGCATTGGCCCGCCCGCGCCGCACGTGCGCTACGTCGGCCCTTTCCGCAAGAGTGTGCCGGCGGAGCTGGCCAGCTATATGGCGCTGTACCGCCAGGCCCATCTGCTCATTCACCCCGCCCGCTTTGAACCGGCCGGGATTGTGCCCGGTGAGGCGGCGGCCCTGGCCACGCCCACCATCACCAACGCTGCCGGGGCGCTGGCCACCACGGTTAAAGATGGCGTCTCCGGAATTGTGCTGCCTAAAGACAGCCCGGCCGGGGCCTACGTGCAGGCCATTCGCGAGCTGGTGCAGGAGCCGGCGCGTTATTACGACCTGTGTGCCACCACCCGCCGCCGCTATGAAGAAGAGCTAAACTGGCGCGCCGCTGGCCGGCAACTGGATACGATCCTGGCCAGGGCTGGCGGGGCAACATCCGCCTGAACGGAAAAGCTATGCGCTGTCTCTACATTGCCGCTCGCGCCCCGCTCTCGCCCCATTACCGTGGGGGAAGCTCGGCCATCTACTACGAACAACTGGCCTCGCTGCACGACCTGGGGCACGAGGTGCATTTGTGGCACTTTGCCTACGAAAAAGAGCGCCAGAGCTACGATGCCTTTGTAGCCGGCGACGCGGCGGTTTGGGCGGAGGTACAGGCGATGTGCGCCAGCATCACCATCACCACGCTGCCGCAGCGCCCCAACCTGTGGCAGAAGGTGCAAGACCGGCTGGCGAACCGCCTCTCCGGGCAGGATGCCATCTTCCCCTTGCTGCGCACGGTGGCCCACGCCGAGTTCAAGCGGCTGCTGCGCCAGACCCGGCCGGACTTCATCTTCGCCCAACATTTGTGGCCGGCGCAGGTGGCCGTGTTGCAGAAAGAGGTGCCCGTCATCTTCTCCCATCATGATTGGCTGTTTCGCATCAAGGCGCTGCGCAGCCGCCAGGCAGAGAGCGAGGCGATGCGCCAGATGGAAGAGCGCGTCGCCCGGCAGGCGGCAGCCGTTACCAGCGGCTCGGCGGTGGAGTGCCAGCAGCTGCGTGACATTGGCTGCGCCAACGTCGCTTACATTCCGGTGGCGTACAAACCGGCCGATCTGGATTTTGACACGCTGCCGGATGAACCCCGCCTGGTACATTTTGGCGGGCTGGCCACCACGGCTACGCGGGTTGGGTTGGAGCGCTTTGCGGCGCTGGTCTGGCCGCATATCCGGCCGAAGCCGCTCTTTTATGCGGTGGGCGACATCTCCTCGGCGGCGCTCAGCCCCACGCTGCCCCAATTCTTGTCTGAGGTGGTTTGCACCGGCCACGTCACCGACTGGCCCACGGTGCTGCGCCCCTATGATTTGCACCTGATTCCCTGGGAGCACAGCACCGGGCAGCGCACGCGACTGCCGGTGGCCTTTAACTTTGGCCAGGTGGTGGTGGCCGCCCGGCCGGGTATTGCCGGCTATCCGGAAGCGCAGGATGGCCTGAACTGCCGCCTGGTAGACAGGTTGGAAGAGATGGCCCCGGTGATCAGTGAGCTGTTGGCCGACCCGGCGCAGCGGCTGCGCCTGGGGCGCGCGGCGCGGGAAACGTTTATGGACAGCTTTACCCGGCCGGGGCTGCTCCCCCGCTACCAGACCCTGATTGAGCGCGTGACGCGCTCTTCATGACCGGCGGGCCGGCCCGCTGGTGTTAGCAACCTATGGAAATCTTAGCCATTATCCCCGCCCGTGGCGGCTCTAAGGGCGTGCCGGGCAAGAATATCGCCCCGCTGGCCGGCAAGCCGCTGCTGGCGCATACGGTGGAACAGGCGCTGGCCGCCCGGCTGGTGAAGCGCGTGGTGGTCTCGACGGACGACGAGGCGATTGCCACGGTGGCGCGGGCGTATGGGGCGGAGGTGGTGGCCCGCCCGGCCGGGATCAGCGGCGACACGGCGACTTCTGAAAGCGCCTTGCTGCACGTGCTGGATACCCTGACCGGCCGGGAAGGGTACGCGCCCGACCTGGTGGTCTTTTTGCAGTGTACTTCGCCGGTGCGCCGGCCGGGGGACATCGACGCTGCCATCCAGACCCTGCTGGACCAGCAGGCCGATTCGCTGCTCTCGGTGGTGCCCTCGCACCACTGGTTGTGGCGTGTGGTGGATGGCCAGCCCGATTCCTACAACTTTGACTACCGCCGCCGGCCGCGCCGCCAGGAGCGCCCGGCCGAGTATGATGAAAACGGCTCCATCTACGTCTTCAAGCCCCATATCCTGCGCCAGTTTGATAACCGGCTGGGCGGCCGCATTGCCCTGTATGAGATGGACGGCTGGAGCATGATTGACATTGATACGCCGCAAGACCTGGCCCTATGCGAGGTCGTTTGGGGCGTTGGCCCGTACGCGAGTTAGAAGGTTGGTTATGGTAGAGCCTGGTCCATTGAAGAAGATTGTGTTACCCGGCCGGGAGATCGGCCCGGATGAACCCTGCTTTGTCATCATTGAGGCGGGGGTAAACCACAACGGCAGCCTGGAAATGGCCTTGCAGTTGGTCGATGCTGCTGCCGAAGCCGGCGGCGACGCCGTAAAGTTCCAGAAGCGCAACCTGCAGAGCCTCTACCCGCCCGAACTGTTGGACAACCCCAACTCGGCCGAGTGGGCCTTCCAATACATCCTGCCCATCCTGAAGGAGGTGGAACTGAGCGATGATGAGTTCCGCCAGGTGAAGGCCCACTGCGACCGGCGCGGTATCCGCTTCATGTGCACCCCCTGGGATGAAGCCAGCGTGGATTTTCTGGAAGAGGTGGGGGTAGACATCTACAAAGTCGCCTCGGCCGACCTGATCAACCTGCCGCTGCTGGATAAGCTGGTGGCCACCGGCAAGCCGCTTATTTTATCCACAGGGATGGCCCTGCTGGAGGAGATTGAGTGTACGGTGCGCTTCTTGAAAGAGCGCGAGGCGGATTTTGCCCTGCTGCACTGTGTGAGTACCTACCCCGCCCCGTTTGAGAACCTGAATCTGCGCTTTATTGAGACGCTGAAGCAGTTTGGCGTGCCGGTGGGCTACAGCAGCCACGAGCGGGGAATTGCCATGCCGCTGGTGGCGCTGACCCTGGGGGCGTGCATCATCGAGAAGCACATCACCCTGGACCGCACCCTGCCGGGGCCAGACCATGCGGCCAGCCTGGAGCCACATGGCATTGGCAAGATGCTGCGCGATATTCGCCACGCGGAACAGGCGTTGGGCCGGCCGGTGAAGGAGCTGTCGGCCATGGAGCGGTTGAACCGCCATGTGCTGCGCAAGAGTTTGGCGGCTACCCAGGCGATCCCGGCCGGGAGCGTGCTCACCCCGGCCATGATCAAAGTGATGGGACCCGGCAAAGGGCTGTCCCCACAGCGGATCAATGAACTGCTGGGCACCGTCCTGCGGCGCGACATGAAGCCCGATGAATACTTCAGCGAGCAGGACCTGACCCATTTTGCCGACCAGGTCATCCGGCGTGACCGGCTGCGCCGCACCTGGGGCTTCAAGGCCCGCTTCCACGACCTGGCCGATATTTTGGCCAAAAAGCCGAAGCTGGTGGAGCTGCACTTTAGTGCGGAAGATGTGGACTACCCGTTTACGCCCCCGGCCGGGCCTTATCCCCAGCAGCTCTTCATCCACGCCCCCGAATTTGCCCACAGCCGCCTGCTCGACCTCTGCTCGTTGGACGATGCGGTGCGCGAACAGGCCATTCACCTGGTGCAGCGGACCATCGACAAAGCAGTTGAGCTGCGCCCCCACTTCACCGGCCCGGTGGGGGTGGTCATCCACGTGGGCGGCATGAGCATGGACGAACCCATTCACGACCGCGAGCTGCTGCTGCGGCGCGCCGTAGACGCCTTCAAGCAGTTGGACCCCCGCGGCACCATTCTGCTGCCGGAGAATTTGCCGCCCCGCCCCTGGTACCTGGGCGGGCAGTGGTACCAGAATGTCTTCATCCGGCCGGAGGAGATGATCTCGTTCTGCCAGGAGCTAAACGTGGGTATGACCCTGGATATCTCTCATGCCCAGTTATTCTGCAACGCCTACGATGTCCGCCTGCACGATTACGTGCAGCTTTGCCTGCCCTACACCCGCCACCTGCACCTGGGCGACGCGGCCGGTCTGGACGGCGAAGGCCTGCAAATTGGCGATGGCGTCGTTGATTGGGACACGCTGATGCCGCTGCTGGCCGAAGAGGAGTTCACCTGGGTGCCGGAAATTTGGAGCGGTCATCTGAACAACGCGGCCGGGTTTGTGGAGGCTGTGAATCGGCTGGGCCGCTTCGGTGTTATCTAGAGCGCGCGGAGGGAGCTGGAGGAAAGCGTTGAAACGCGAGGAGGGACCTGGCGTATTGCCGCTCTCGCTCTGGCTGCGTCTCGCAGGAGGGTTTCGAGATGGAGACTAGGAATATTCTGGCTGCCCTGGCGGCGCAAGCGGCGGCGATGCCCGGCCGCGACTCAATTACCTTTCTGGCTGATGACGATGCGGCGCTGGTGATGACGCCCGCCCACCTGTTACAGCAGGCGGCCGGCTGGGGGCATTATCTCCACCGGCAAGGGGTGGCCGCCGGCGAGACGGTGCTCATTGTGCTGGACCATGATCCAGCCCTGTTCTACGCTTTCCTGGGTTGTATGAGCATTGGGGCGGTCCCTGCCTTTTTTGCGCCACCGGCCAGCCGCACTGAAATTGAGTATTATGTTAACCAGTCGCGCCAGATGGTGCAGGAATTGGGGGTGGCGGCCATTGTCACGATGCCGGCTTTTGCGCCTTATTTGCAGGCGCTGTTGGCCGATACGAGCTGCCGGGTGTTGGATGCAGGGACGGTGGCCCAGGCGGTGGCCGATCTGCCGGCTGATTTGCCGCTCCCGGCCGGGGCGCTGGACATCCCCGGCCACCAGACTGCCTACCTGCAGTTCAGCAGCGGCACCACCGGGGCCAAAAAAGGGGTGATGACCAGCCACAACGCCGTGGTTTCACAGATTAAGGCCTTCAACCAGATGTTGGCCGTTACCGCCGACGAAGTCATTGTGAGCTGGCTGCCGCTGCATCACGATATGGGGTTGCTCTCCAGCTTCCTGGTGCCGCTGCTGTTAGGCAGCCGTTCCGTGATCATGTCGCCGCTCTCCTGGATTCGCAACCCCAAGCGGCTTCTGGGGATTGTCCAGCAATATCGGGGCACGTTTACCTGTTTGCCCAACTTCGCCTTCAACCACATGGTGCGCGCCGTGCGCCCGCACGAGATTGAGGGGGTAGACCTGCGTTCTTGGCGGCAAATCCTAAACGGCTCCGAACCGATTCGCGCCGAATCGATTGCCACCTTTGAGGCGCGCTTCCGCCCCTATGGCCTGGGCGAGAATGTGGTAACCACCGGTTACGGCATGGCCGAAAACACGCTGGCCATTGCCCTGAAGCCACACGACGAGCCGCTGCAGCGACTGTGGGTGAACCTGGATGCGCTCCAGCGCGCGCGGCAGGTGATCCCGCTGGCCGCGGATGCCGCGGGGGTGACCTGCCTGGTCGCCTCCGGCCGGGTCGTGCCAGGCACGCGTCTGAAGGTGGTCGATGAGACCGGCCGGGCGCTGCCCCCGCTGCAAGTGGGCGAAATTTGCCTGCAAGGGGACAGTCTGTTCACCGGCTATCATCGCCAGCCAGAGATGACGGCCGCTGTTTTCAACGATGGCTGGTTCCACACTGGCGATCTGGGCTTTGTGGCCGATGGTTGGGTGTACGTCACCGGCCGCCAGAAAGACCTGATCATTGTGGGTGGCAAGAACATTCACCCTGAGGATTTGGAGGAGATTGCCGGGCAGGTGCCGGGGGTGTATCCCGGCCGGGTGGTGGCCTTTGGTCTGTACAGCGACCGGCTGGGTACCGAACAGGTAGTCATTGTGGCCGAAACACGCCAGCCGCTCACGCCAGAGGAAAACCACCAACTAGCCGGCGAAATCCGCCGCCGGGTAGCCCAACAAACTGAGATCACCCCGCGCGATGTGCGGATTGTGAACCAGCGCTGGGTGCAGAAAAGTTCCAGCGGCAAAGTAGCCCGCCGGGCCAACCGGGAACAGTACGAGAACGATTTTCTGCGGCATGCATAATCAACGACGCCGCACACCCTGACTGGAGAATGCTGCCTATGGACGAACGCCAGATTATCAAGGACAAGCTGCGCCGTTATATTTGCGACGTCTTACTCAACAACCCCACCTACCCGCTGCGCGATGATGAATCGATGATCAACGATGGACTGCTGGATTCCTTTTCAGTGGTAGACATCACCGTCTTCCTGGAGGAGGCGTTTGACCTTTATGTGGCCAACGAAGAGATCGATGTAGAGCAAATTGATACGCTCAATCTTCTGGCCGATTTTGTTCAGAGCCAGCAGCAGGCCAGCGTATAGGATAACTAACATGCAGATCGCCTACCAGAACCTGGTTCAGCCACTGGTTGAACGGGCGGAGGCGGAGCCGCATTTTCCCAGCCTGGTTTTTGTGGATACGGCCGGCACCGGGCATACCATCACCGCGGCTGAATTACACGATAACGCGGCTCGTTGGGCCGCGCTGCTGCAAGCGCATGGCGTGCAGCCCGGCCGGGTGGTGATGATCAACCTTTCCCATTCGCTGTCCCTCTTCTACAGCTTCCTGGGGGCAATGTACCTGGGGGCAATCCCCACCATCTACCCCAGCCTGCTGCCCAACATGTCGGCCGCTGCTTACCTGGCGCAGTTGCGCGGGCTGGCCGAACGGGCGGACATTGCCACCATTGTCACCACGCCCGACATGGCCGAGATGCTCCCGGCCGGGTTAGGCGGCCTGGCCTGCGACATCATCCCCGTACAGGATGGCGGCCTGGACGGCCTGGCCCCGCTGCTGCCCGACTGGCCGGCTATCCGCCCCGAGCAAACCGCCTTCCTGCAGTTCAGCAGCGGCACCACCGGCCTGAAAAAAGGGGTCATCATCACCCACGGCGCCGTGCTGCGCCAGACCGAAGCCATGACCGGCCGGGCTGGCCTCACGCGCGGCGATGTGCTGGTGAGCTGGCTGCCCACCCACCACGACATGGGACTGGTGGCCAATGTCCTGGTCTGCTTCACCGCCGGCATCCAACTCGTCAAACTCTCCTCCATCTATTGGATTCGCAACCCCAAATCGCTGCTGCAAGCGGTTAGCCAGTACGGCGGTACCCATACCTACATGCCCAACTTCGCCTTCAACCACTGCGTGCGCGGCATCCGCGAAGAAGACATCCGGGGTGTTGACCTGAGCAGTTGGCGCTTCATCCTCAACGCCGCCGAGCCTATCCGGCTGGACAGCATCACCCGCTTCACCGAGAAGTTCAGCCCCTACGGCCTGCCGGCCAACGCCATCCATTCTGCCTACGGCATGGCCGAAAACACCGTCGCCATCAGCTTCAAAAACCATGCCGACCCGTTGTACGTAGACTGGGTAGACCAGGAGCGTTTGCAGACAACGCACCAGGCGGTACCCAGCGCGCCCGGTGCCCCCGGCAGCCTGCCCATCATCGGCTGCGGCGAGGCCATCTCCGGTACCGAGCTGGCCATCATCGACGACGCCGGCCAATGGCTGCCAGATCGCCACGTGGGTGAGATTGTGCTGCGCGGCAGCAGCCTCTTTGGCGGCTATTTCCGCCAGCCGGAGCTAACCGCACAGGCCTTCTTGGGCGACTGGTTCAAAACCGGTGACCTGGGCTACCTGGCCGATGGCCAGGTGTTTGTCACCGGCCGGAAGAAGGACCTGATCATCGTTGGTGGCAAAAACATCCACCCCGAAGACCTGGAGGAAATTGCCAACGAGGTGCCCGGCGTCTATGAAGGGCGCGTGGTTGCCTTTGGCCTCTTCAGCGAACGCCTGGGCACGGAACAGATAGTCATTGTCGTGGAAACACGCCGGCCGGTGCCCGAAGAAGACGCGCTGGCCATGGCCACCGAAATCCGGCGGCGGGTGGCCCACCAGACCGACGTAGTTGTCCACGATGTGCGCGTGCTGGGCCGCCGCTGGGTGCAAAAAAGCTCCAGCGGCAAGGTTGCCCGCAGCGCTAACCGGGCGCAATACGTGCAGGAGTTCCTTGTATGACCCTTTCCACCCCCAAGCCGCCCAATATCGTCATCATCATTCCCCGGGGCGAAGCCATTCGCAACGTGATCTACACCGACACCCTGCCCTTGCTGCACCAGCATGGCGCACGCATCACCCTGCTTTCAGTCATCACCGACGAGAAGTTCGTGGCCCTGGCCAATCCCTACGTCGAGCGGGTGCTGCCCATTAAGGAGGAGCGCGAGACCAAGCTGGTGCGCAACTACCGCGCCCTGCTGCACGAAGCCCACTTCCGCTGGATCAACAGTGAGGTGGCCAAGTACAACCGCGAACTGCACGCCTACAAGGCCAACACCCTGCCCAAGAAGCTGCGCCTGGCGGCTACCGAAGCGGCCGTCTTGCCCCTGGCTAACCGGCCGGTGTTGGAAAACCTGGCCCGGTTGGAGCACAATCTCAGCTACCGCTACCGCCCCACGCAGGCGTTCGATCAGCTCTTTGCCGAAATCCAGCCTGACCTGGTGTACAACGCTTCCCACATTCACGGTGTCAACAGCGGCGGTCTGGCCATTCGCGTTGCCCGCGAGATGGGCATTCCCACTGCCGGCTTTGTCTTCTCCTGGGACAACCTCACCTCGCGCAGCCGCATCTTTGAACCTTATGACCATTACCTGATGTGGACGGAAGGGATGCGCCAACTGCTGCTGCAGCAGTACCCGGCCCTGGACCCGGCCGGGGTGACCGTCACCGGCACCCCACAGTTCGACTTCCACTTCAAGCCGGAATTCTGGCTAAGCCGCGCCGCGCTGGCCGACCGCATCGGCATCGATCCGGCGCGCCCCTTCGTGCTCTACACCACCGCCGTTGGCCCCTTCTTCCCCGAGGAATACCGCACGGTAGAGCTGGTGATTCGCCTGCTGCGCGAGATGGACCTGCCCCAGAGGCCGCAGTTGGTGGTGCGCATCTACCCCAAGGTGCCCGACCCAAAAATGCTGGAACTCTCCTACCAAAACATCCCGGACGTCATCTTCCCGCCGATGTTGTGGGATACGCAGTGGTTCACCCCTTCGTTTGAGGACCAGCCCATCTACACCAGCCTGCTGCGCGAGTGTGCCCTGGGCATCAACGCCGCCTCCACCGTCTCGCTGGAGCTGATGATGCACGATAAGCCGGTGCTGAACCTGGGCTTTGACCCGCCGGGCAGCCAGCTTCCCCATTGCCTGCGCTACAGCAAGCACATCACCTTCGACCATTACCGGCCGGTGTATGAAAGCGGTGGCGTCATGGTGGCCTGGAAGCCGGAAGAGATGGGCGACTTGCTCTACCGTGGCCTGACCCAGCCACAGGCCGGCAGCGACGCGCGCCAGCGCTTCACGCGGCAAATGTTTGGCAGCACGTTGGATGGCCGCTCTGGCGTGCGCGTGGCCGAGCATCTTCTGCAGTTGGTGGCCCAATACCAAAAGGCATGACGACGATGGATGAATCTTCCCGGCCGGGTGAATCACCGTATGCCCCACTGGACCCGCGGGCGGCAGCCTGGCTGGCGCGCACCGAGCGGGCCGGCAGTATCGACATGACCCGCCGCCGGACCCCGGCCGGGGTGCCCTTTGCCCGCCGGCTGCGCCACACCTGGTGGGGTTTTCGCGAAGGATCGGTACTCTATTTTTACAATCACATTGTCAACCGGCTGCCTTCCCACAAGCTGCGCCTGGCCCTGTACCGGCGCATCTTCGACGAGATTGGGCCCCAGAGCAGCATCTTGTTGGGGCTGAAGATATTCCACCCCGGCCGGATCATCATCGGCCGCAACAGCGTCATCAATGCCGGCTGCGTGCTCGACAGCCGCGCCGGCATCTACATCGGCAACAACGTCAGCATCAGCAACTTCGTGCAAATCTGGTCCGGCGGCCACGACATCAACAGCCCCAATTTCGCCTCCTACGGCGGCCTCACCATCATCGAGGATTACGTCTGGCTGGCCTCCAGCGCCATCATTGTTGGTGGCAGCCAGGGCAAAGTGCTGACCCTGGGCGAAGGCAGCGTGGTCACCGCCGGCTCGGTGGTAGTGCGCGACGTAGCCCCTTACACCGTCGTGGCCGGCAACCCGGCGCGCAAAATCGCCATGCGCAGCCGCGACCTCAACTACCAACTAAACTACTTTCCACTATTTCGCTAAGGGTCCGTCCAAAATCAACTTTGGACTTTCCGTTCGTAGTAACCGCTTTAGCGGTCTGCACGGCTAAAGCCTTTACTACAAACTCAATTGCGAGCGAATCCTAAGGCAATACCTGGCCGCCACCGCGCATAGCGCGCAGCTTCGAACATGACCAGGGGGGCAATACAGTACATGCGTTACCATCCCCCGCCTGAGGAATGACACGATGCTCCACGAAATGCGCCGCCGTTGGCGTAACTCCAGCTTCTATTACAACTGGCTTGCCTACGAAACCCGGCGCATTGCCCGCCCAAACCAGGTGCTGTTTGCCGGGGTAAAGCAAGTGTGCCTCTTCATCGGCCATGGGCGCAGCGGCCACAGCCTGGTTGCCGGCCTGCTAGATGCCCATCCCCAAATTGTCATGGCCGACGAACTGGATTCCCTGCGTTTGCTGCGCCGGCCGTTTAACCAGGCGCAGTTCTTTGCCTACTATCTGCGTGGGGCCCAAAATCATGCCCGGCATGGACGCAGCAAGGGGCAGCGCCGCGACCGCGCCTACAGCTACCGGGTGCCCAATCAGTGGCAAGGGCGCAGCGAGCAACTGCGGGTCATTGGCGAAGCCGGCCTGTGCACGGCGCGGCTGGCGCAGTCACCCCACTTGCTGCCCAAGTTCCAGCGCCGGGTGCAGGTGCCGGTCTGCTTTATCCAGGTCGTGCGCAATCCGTTCGACTGCATTGCCCGTTTGCACCTGCTCACCGGGTATCCGCCAGAGCTACTGGCCCAGCATTTCTTCGTCAACTGTGAGCACGTGGTGCACTTCCGGGGGCGCACACCGCCAGAGATGACCGGGCTGGTGCAGCACGAAGCGCTGGTGGCCGATCCGCCGGCCGCGCTGCGCCTACTGTGCCAGTTCCTGGGCCTGCAGGCTCCGGATGACTACCTGGCCGATTGTGCATCGATTGTGTTTCCCCGGCCGGAGCAACCACGCTACCAGATAACCTGGCAGGATGACCAGATAGCCATGGTGTTAGACGGCATCGCCCGTTACGAATTCCTGCACGGATACACTTTTGACGACTGATACCCTCATCCTCTACATCGTCTCGCCCGCCTACTCTGGCTCCACCCTGCTGGCGGCGCTGCTGGCTACCCATCCGGCCATTGGCACCATTGGCGAACGCGGCCATTTCCACCGCAAGATGGTCGCCCGGCCGGTCATCGGCTCCCCCTTCTGCTCCTGTGGCCGGCGCTTTGACGAGTGCGATTTCTGGCTGGCGGTCTCCCAGCAGGTGCAGGCGGCGGTCTCCCCGGCCGGGTACCGGCGACCCTTCTCCACCTTTCGCCTCTACCCCAGCCTGCCCCGCCGCCTGAACCGCTACGTAGAAAAGCTCTGCCTGCGCCACGCCTTGCAGCACACCAGCCAGCAGCTCCCCTGGCCGGTTCGCGGCCGCTACCGGCAAGCCGCCCAGGCCAACGCCGCCCTCATCCAGGCCGTGCTGCAAGTGAGCGGCAAAAGCGTCTTCCTCGACGCTTCCAAGAGCGAGATGGATGCCGTGCTGCTGAACGATTTGCCCGGTTTCAGGGTGATGGTCCTGCACCTCATTCGTGATGGGCGGGCGCAGGTCTATTCCACCCTGCGCCACCACCAGGACCGGGATGCTGCCCAGGCCAGCCGGCAGTGGGCCGGCCGCATTCGCGCCCAGCAGCGCCTGTTGGGCCTGGCCGGGCTGCCGCTTTTGCGGGTGGGGTATGAAGCGCTGTGTGCCGACCCGGCCGGGACCATGGCCAGCATCTTCACCTTTGCCGGGCTGCCCGCCGACCAGGGGTCACTGGCCTTTCGCCAGCCACACCTGCACATCATGGGCAACCCCATGCGCCTGAGCCACGACAGCGAAATCATCGACCGCCAGGCCTGGCGAACCAGCCTGACGGCCGAGCAGCTCGCCACCTTCACCCAGATCGCCGGCGACCTCAACAGCTCGCTGGGCTACCGGTGAGCGGGGTGTTGGCAACTCGCCATCAACCGTCAAATACGCAGCACGACTCACGAACCATGGAATTCCTTCCCCTGACAGCCGAAAATAATGCCGCTTTTGCCGACCTTTTCCAGCGCGAAAAGGGACAGGTGCGGGCGCACCAGATGCCTGCTTACGCCACCTGGTCATTCATGGCCCAGCCCTTCGCCCGGCCGGATATCCCCGTGGTGGAGATGGCCTGGGAAGATGGCCGGGCGATTGGCGCGATGGGCGCCATCCCACAGATATTCCTCACCGGGCAGCAGGAAATCCCCGGCGCGTTCTTTGTGGACTGGCTGGTAGAGGCGCAGCAGCGGCGGCGCAACATCGGCTCCCAGCTAATCTTGCGGGCGACGGCGCGCTTCCCGGTGAGCGCCCATATGGGTTCCACCCCGGCCGGGTACGCCACCTGCGCCACCCTGGGAGCCCGCGACTGCGGTCGCACCGTCACCGCCCGCCGCATCCTCAAGCCCTGGAACTGGTCCAAAGGGGCCAGCCGCAACGACCCCTTCACCCGCCTGGCCTGGAGCGTGAGCCAGGAGGTGCGTGCCCTAACCCGGCCGGGATTGGGTGCCCGGCCGGGGAGCAGCCTGCGCCCCGTCACCCCCCAGGAGATCGACAGCCAACTCTGCACCTTCTCCAGGGCGCTGGCCCAAACCCACGTCTGCACCCTGCGCAGCGGCCCCCGCTGGCACTGGCTGCTCAACGCCCCCCTCTACCAGGGGCAGGCCTACGAAGTCAGCCGCGGCGGTGCGGTTATCGGCTATGCCGCCCTGGTCATCGCCCGGCGCGGCGGCCGGCGCATCGGCAGCGTGGCCGACCTGTGCGTCGCCCAGATTGACCACGCCATCCCCGTTCTCAGAGCCGCCATCACCGAACTGACGCGGCACGAGGTAGACGGCATCACCTTCACCATCTCCGAAGAAATCGCCACCCCGGTCATCGCCGACATGGGTTTTGAGCAGCAGAGCAGCCCCATGATGGGCACCTGGCTGCACGACGGCTACGATTTCACCCTGGCGCGCCCCTGGTTCATGACCATGGCCGAAAATCTCAGCGTCACCGGCGGCCTGGATGTGCCAGGGCAGCAGGGGAGCGGGGATGCCGCGGTGGATGGGCGAGGGACCTCTGATAGTTAGCAATGAACGACGGTGACCATAGCGGTGCAGCCTGAGCCTGACAAAGGCGGAACCGCGCTTCGACAAGCTCAGCCCTCGAAAACGCACCTAGTCGCTAACGACGGACCATGCCGTCCGAATCACGCCCATGCCCCTGACCCTCATGCTCATCTGGGATTACGACACGCCCACCGGTTTTGCCGTTAGCTACCACAGCCGGACGGCGGACCCGATGCTGGAGTACACCTGCACCGACCGCATTTTGGCGCTGCTGGCCGGGCATGGCATCGTCTCCACCTTTGCCTGTGTGGGCAAGGCGGCCGAGCCGGGCGATCTGCCGCTGCACAATCCGGCCCAAATCCGCCAGATCCATGCCGCCGGCCACGAAATCGCTTCGCATTCGCATAGCCATGAGCTGCTGCCGGCGCTGAGCCAGGCGGAACTGCGGCAAACCCTGCGCGATTCTAAGGCGGCGTTGGAAGATTGCCTGGGCGCGCCGGTGGTGGGCTTTGTGCCCCCCTGGAATCGCCCCTTCCACCATCCGCGCCGGCTGGCCTTTTCGGGCAAGGATTGGCGGGCAGGGGGGGGGCGCTGGCGCCACTCGGTCAGTTCGCTGTGCGCGGCGTTGGCCGAGACGGGCTACCACTGGGTGCGGGTGCATTACCGGCCGGTGTGGCAGCAGTTGGGGCGCAAACTGGGGCGGCGCGATCTCCGCCCGCTGGCCCTGGGCCAGTACCACGGCGTTTACACTCTGCGCCTGAGCTACTGCGGCTATGACCAGACGCTGACCGATTGGCTGGCGACGCTGGCCGATCCCGGCCGGGACACCGCCGTCGTCCTCTATGCCCATCCCCACGCCATTGAGCACGACAACAGCCAGCACTGGCACCACCTGACCCGCTTCGCCCAATGGTCCAGCGACCAGCGTGACGCCCTGCAAATCCGCTTCACCACCCCCAGCGCCTGGCTGGCCGGCCAGCAGCAACCATGAAACCGCGCCTGCTCGTCATCTCCGCCATCTTGCCCTTCCCGCTGAACAGCGGCCAGCGGGTGCGGGTGTACAACAAGCTGCTGGCCCTGCGCGAGCTGTTTCACATCACCTTCCTGGGGGTGGCCCCCCCGGCCGGGCTTGACCAGGCCCGCGCCCAACTGGCCGAACTGGTGGATGAGCCGGTTCTGCTGCCCGCCCGCGCCCGGCAGCACCTGGCTGCCCGTGCCTGGCACGGGGCCGGCAGCCATCTGCGGGCGCTCCGCAGCGGGCTGCGGGCCTCCAACCACGTCGTTGGCGACGTGGAGCTAAGCCCGGCGCGCATTGCCGCCCACATCGACCCTGCCTCATATGACCTGGTGCTGTACGAATATTGGCACACCCACGCCAGCACCGCCCTCTTCCGGCCGCACGCCATTCCCTGTGCCCTGGACATGCACGACCTCTGCTGGCGGGTGGTCGAGCGCCGCCTGCGCCATCGTCCGCTCCCGGCCGGGCTGCGCCGCCGCCGCGTGGCGGCCTACCGCCAGCAAGAAGAGGCGGCCTGGACCGAGTATGACCTGCTGATTGCCATCAATGCCGCCGAAGAAACGTATGTGCAGGAGCGGCTGCCGGGCCGGCCTACCCTCTATGCCCCGATGGGCATCGACACGGCGCACACCTGGCCCTATGCCTGGAACCCGGCCGGGCCGCCGCGCATCGCCTTTTATGGCGCACTGGGCAGCCTGGGCAACCAGCAGGGCGTCTTCTGGTGCCTGGAGCGGATTATGCCGCTTGTCTGGGCCACTTTGCCCGAGGCGGAGTTTTGGGTGGTAGGCGGCAGCCCGCCGCCAGAAATCAGCGCCCTGGCCAGCCGCCCCCAGGTTCATGTAACCGGCTACGTGCCCGATGTGGCCGCCACCCTGGCCCAAATGTCGCTGGTGCTGTGCCCCTGGCAGGGCAAATTTGGCTTCCGCAGCCGGGTGGTGGAGGTGATGGCCGTGGGTGTGCCGGTCGTGGCCACACCCGACGCCGTGTTTGGTATGGGGCTGGCCCCCGGCCGGGGGCTGTTCCTGCACGAGACGGATGAGGCGCTGGCCAACCAATGCCTGGCCCTGCTCCATGACCCGGCCGAACTGGCCGCGCAAAGCCGCCTGGCCCGGCAGCAGGTGGAAGAGACCTTTAGCTTTCAGGCTACCTACGCCCGGCTGGCCCAGGCGCTGCGAGCCGTGGTGCAGGTTTCACCCTAATGACCCTTGACCAGCGGGAAGTGACCATCTTTTTTGACCAGGCGGCAGACCTGCGACCTTTCCTGCCGGACCCCGCAACCCTGGGCGGGTGGGGGAAGTATCGCAAGTATGAGCAGGCGGTGGCCTTTTTGGCCCGGCCGGGGATCCGGCGCGCATTGGACCTGGGCTGCAACATCGGCCACGTGGCCCATCTCTACCACCAGACGCAGGGCGACGGCCCGGCCGGGTTCTTTTTGACCGGCGTTGATCTCAGCCTGCCCTCGCTGCGCCGGGCCAGGGGGCAGGGGTTGGCCCAGGCTGGCTTTGGCCAGGCCAGCGGCCAGGCGCTGCCCTTCCCAGATGGCTGCTTCGACGCCATTGTCTGCATTGAGGTGCTGGAGCACGTGCCCGACCCGGCCGGGTTCCTGCGCGAAGTGTGGCGGGTGCTCCGGCCGGGGGGCAGTCTCTTGCTCACCACCCCCAATCCCCACTGCCTGCCCTCGTTGTGGAGCCATTACCTGCACCGCTTCTTGCTGCGGCTGCGCGGCCGGCCGGAAGCCGACAAGGACCAGTTTCTTCACCGGGCGCAGTTGGCCGGGCTGCTGCGGCAGGCCGGCTTTGGCGGCTTTGACCCGGACGACCTGTACACGCTGCCCCGGCCGTTCATGACCCTGAAAGGTTGGGTGCTGCTGCCGCCGCTGCCCCCCCGGCCGGGGCTGCGCTACCAGCAGTTCTGGATCCGCCGCCTGGGTGAACGGGGCACCCGCCTCTCGCCCGCCTGGCGCGACCGGCTGTGCCATTCGCTGTCCGTCAGCGCGGTCAAGATAAACAGCGGCGCGTAGCCGTTGCCCACGGAACCCCCCATGCCCAGAACCCGCCCCCTCCTGCCTGTCCTGCTTGTCCTGTTCTTCACGGCGCTGGCTGTGTGGGGCAGCCCGTTCCTGTACGACGTTGGCAACAGCGGCCGCTACCTGGTGGGCGTGCTGCGCCACCTGGACCCTGCCCTGTTTCCCGGTGATGCCGTGGTGGACAGCCTGGCTCGTTTCCACAGCCTTTTTTATGATAGCCTGGGGGTAGGGCTGGCGGCGGTGGGTCTGACCCCGGCCGGGTTGAGCGGGGCGATGTTTGTGCTGTATGCCCTGACCCGCCTGCTGACCTTTGCCCTGCTCTTTCTGCTGGTACAAACGCTGGCGGCCAGGACAGACCCGGCCGGGGCGGCCGGCGAAACGGTGTGGGGTTTCCTGTTTCTGGCCGCGCTGGCCGTACACGTGAAACCCACGCTGCTGGGCGGCACGCAGCTCTTCCCACCGCTGCTGCGCCACAGCGAGGCGGCCCTGCTGCTGGCCCTGGTGGGGCTGGTCTTTCTCTTTCGCGGGCGGCACTTGCTTTTCTGGGTTTGTGCGGCGCTGATCATCTTTGTTCACTCCATCATTGGCCTGCAGTTTGTGTTGAGCGTGGCCCCGCCGCTGCTGCTGCTGGAGCGCCGGGCGTGGCGCGCCCATCTGCCGGGGGTGCTGCTGTTGGGTGCGGCCATGCTGGCCTATGCACTTTTCTTTGGCCCGCCGGCCATGACGACGGCCGAGGCGGACATTTTCCTGGCGGCCAAGGGCAGCATCGACCACGTCTCGCTGCTGAACCAGGATTGGCGCAGTTGGTTGGCGGCGGTGGGGGTGTTGGCCCTGGCCACGGCCGTTTATCACCACCTGCTGCGCGGCGACCGGCGGTATGATCTGCTCTTTTGGGCGATGGTCAGCGGCGGAGTGGCCGGTTTGGCCATCTCGGCCCTGGCGCTGCTGACGCGCCTGGTGCCCCTGGTGCAAATCCAGCCCATGCGCACCTTTTTGTGGGTGACCTTTTTTGCTTATTTGCTGCTGGCCCTGGCCACGGCCCGCGCCTGGCGGCAAGCGCCCTGGCTGGGGCTGATTTTGACCGGCTTTGTGGTCAGCACCATTCTGGGCTTTATCTGGTGGCTGGCTTTTGCCGGGCTGGGGGTTGGCTACGTGCTGCTGGCGCGGGTGCCGCTGCTGGCGGGGCGGGTTTCCCCGGCCGGGCGCGACAAACTGGCGCAGTGGGGCGTGTTGGCGGTGGCGGCGGGCATGCTGCTGGCCGGCCTGGCCGGCCGCTGGCTGCCCGACTCGTTGGGGGATTGGGGATTAATTCTCCCGGCCGGGCTTCTGGCTTATCTGGCGCTGGCTGGTTGGTCCCGGCCGGGGGCACGCAGTGCCGTGTTGGGGCTGCTGCTGGCCGCGGCCCTGCTGGCCGCCAGCATCGACACCTATGCGCGTTATGCCCGCGCCAGCGACGACAACTGGCAGGTGATGTGCGCCTGGGTGGTCGAGAACACTGCCCCCACTGACCAGTTTTACGTAACCGCCCCGGCCCCCTTCCGCACCTGTGCCTGGCGGCCCGCCCTGGCCAACGATTACAGCGCGGTGGCCTGGGTGGACCCCACCGTCTTCGCCCAAAGCCGAGAGATTGATAAGCAACTGCGCGCTGCGTTGCAGGCCGGGCAGTGGGATGTTACCCAATTGCGTGGGCTGGCCGCCGCGGCCGGGGCCGACTATATTATCGTTGCCCAACCCTTCGCCGCCCCGGACGTACCGCCGCTCTTCCAAACCGGCCCTTATGCCCTTTTCCCAACCCGCTAACGGAAAGCGGGGGGGGAAGGTCGTCGGGATTCCAGGGGGAGTGTAGGCTTTAGCCGGCACTGTTCCGGCTAAAGCCTACACTCCGAACTATCTATGGGAGATGACCCCACGAATTTCTAAGGGTCCGCCCAAAATCAACTTTGGACTTTCCGTCCGTAGTAACCGCTTTAGCGGTCTGCACGGCTAAAGCCTTTACTACAAACTCAATTGCGAGCGAATCCTAAAGCCCCTGAATTGCTAGCTGTCGCTTATGGAATGCAACACACGGACCATGATTTCCCCCATGTCTAGGGTCATTCGCCCCCTTTTCTGGCTGTTTTGCCTGCTGTGGCTGACCGCCTGCAAGCAGACGACGCTGGCTGACCTGCCCACGGTGAACCCGGGGGCAGGGACCACGGGCGTGCCGCCGCTGGCGGAAACGGCTGTGCCGGGCAACAAGGCAACGGCGGTGGCGGCCACGCTGCAAGCCAGGGCTGAACCGACTGTGGCTGGCTCCCCGGCCGGGGCACTGCCCACCCCATCCGCCGCCGGCCTGTTTGCTGCCCGGCCGGGGGAGGCCATTGTTCTCACCGGTGCAGATGTGCCGGCGCTGGCCGGCAGCGCCCCCGGCGCGTTGGTGGCCTGGCGCTATGCCGCCGGCTGGCAGCAAATCCCGCTGCAGGTGGACGAGCGGCTGGAGGTGGATTTGCGCAGCTACACCGGCCGGGCCAGTGACCCGCCCATCCTGGTGCTAACCTACGCCAGCGCCGCCCTGGCCGACAGTGACCCTGCGCTGGACGCCGACGATGAGCTGGTGTTCATGGCCCGCGATGCCGGCGTGGCCATGCCTGATGGGACCAGCCCGCCGCCCGGCGTACCGGCCGGCCCGGCGGTGACCATTACCCTGCGCGATCCGCTGGACCCGGCCGGGGTGGGCTACGTGTATCTCTTCCGCCAGGATGGCGCTTTGGACCCGGCGGCGGGGCAGGATTACGTCAGCTACCAGTTTGACAGCGGAGTCTTGGACGTTGAGGGGATGCCAGGTGCCGGCAGCAAGCAGCCAGGGGACGCCAGCGGCGGCGAGGCGACCATCACCACGGCTTACTACAGCCACCACTTTGCCGGCCGCTGGATTATGGACGGCCTGTACCTGTTCGCCGGCAGCCTGCCCGACCAGAATCTGATCGACCGCTTCCGCATACAGTTGGCCCCCAATGACTGCGAGCGCAGCGAGAATACTTTTAGCGCCGGCAGCGGTTATTTCCTGGCCAATGTGGATGGACCGGTGCGGGCGATTCGCAGCTATTTTGGCGCCAACAGCGGCGTTTATACGCAGCGTACCCACCTGTTTTATGACCAGCGGCAGGAGGTGGTTACTGACCTGCGCGTGCATGCGCTGAAGGGGATTGTGGATTTTCTGGATTATAGTCCGGCGGCTATAGGCATGCGCTATTACAATGATCTGAACCCGGCCGGGGTGGTCATTGATGGCGTGCCCGACGATATCCAGCCCGGCGAAATTGGCTGGGAGCTGACCAGCGGCGATCCTGGCAGCCTGGTGATGGTTTACCGGCTGGCCAGCGACATGCCCATTGCCAACCGCACCAGTTACTACGAAGATAACGCCGCCCCGGCCGGGCCGCCCTGCACTGGCGATGAGCAGGTGTTGGGAGCCAGCGGCCCCTACTACTACCCGCTGGAATGTACCGACCCGGCCCGTGCCGCCGTGGACCCGCGCCACTGCGCCGTTGCCTACCCCTTCCAACTCAGCCGCACCATTCTCTACGACGCCCCCAACCTCTCGCCCAACGACGCCCAGGCGCGGTATGAGCGGGTGCAGATGCCGTTGGCGGTGGTGGTTGGTGGGTCGTGATTCGTGTTCCGTAGCTGGCTGTTCTCACCCCCTCCCCTGCCCAACCGATGATTCAGATGGACCCTATTTTTATTATTGGCGCGCCGCGCAGCGGGACAACGGTCTTGCACCGCGCCTTGTGCGCCCATCCGCAGGTTTCCTGGCTGTCGGGGCTGGCGGTGCGCTACCCGGCCCGGCCGGGGCTGAACCGCCGCCTGATGCAAGCCCTGGACCTGCCGCTGGTGGGGCGCTGGGCCAGCCGCCGCTTCCGGCCCTGGGAAGGGTACGACTTTTGGGAGTACCATTGCCGCGGCTTTCGCCGCCCCTATCGCGACCTGCTGGCCCAGGATGCCAGCGCCCGCACGCAGCGTTACCTGCCGCCCGTCTTCCGGCAGTTGGCCAGCCCGCGCCGGCCGCAACTGCTCATCAAAATCACCGGCTGGCCGCGCATTGGCTTCTTGCGCCAGGTGTTCCCCCAGGCCCGTTTTGTGCACATCATTCGTGACGGGCGGGCGGTGGCCAACTCGCTCATCAAGACGGACTTCTGGCAGGGGTGGGGTGGGCCGGATCATTGGCGCTGGGGGCCGCTGACTGAGGCCCAGGCGGCGCGCTGGGCGCAGACGGGTCAGGCCTTCATTGCCCTGGCCGGCTTGCAGTGGGAGATTTTGTTGCAAGCGGCGGCCCAGGCCAGCGCTGGCCTGGATGCGGCCACGTACCTGGAGGTGCGTTACGAGGCGTTGTGTGCCGACCCGGCCGGGGTCATCCAACAGATCGCCACCTTCTGCGGGCTGCCCTGGCAGGCGTCGTTTGCGGCGCAGGTGGCCGCCCGGCCGTGGCACAACCGCAACGACAAGTGGCAGCAGGATTTGACCCCGGCGCAGCAGGCGGCCTTGCAAGCTATTCTGCACGACAGCCTGGGCCGGTATGGTTACGAAAGCGCATGAAGCTGGCCGTTATCTCGCTGAAAAAATCGTGGGCTGATCCGTCCCGGCCGGGGCACTTTGTAACTGTGGGTGGTTTCCCGCAGCAGATGGCGGCGCTCTCCGCCCTGTTCAGCGAGACGGTGCTCTACCTGCCCCAACTGCGCGGCGCACCGCCGCCCAACGCCGCGCCGCTGGCCGGGCACAATCTGCGCGTGCAGCCCCTCTCCCCATTGCCGGAACGCGGCTGGCGGCGCAAACTGAGCCAGGCCACCTGGCTGCCGCGCAACCTGGGGCTGCTGTGGCGCGGCATCCGCGCTGCCGATGCCGTGCACACGCCGGTGCCAGGCGACGTGGCTACGGTGGGACTGCTGCTGGCCCTGGCGCAGCGCAAGCGGCTGTTTGTGCGCTACTGCACCGTTTGGGGGCGCAAATATTCGCTCACCGCCCGCTTTTTGCTGTGGCTGTTGGAGCGCGTGGCCGGGGGGCGCAACGTGGTCATGGCCACCGGCGGCGCGGCCAGCCCGCCCAGTGCTCGCAACCCAAACATCACCTGGATTTTCTCTACCTCGCTGACGGCGGCGGCGTGGCAGGCTTTGCCGCAGGCCGTACCCTGGCAGCGCGGGTCAACAGTGCGGCTGATCAGCGTGGGGCGGGTGGAGCCGGTGAAGAACCTGGCCGCGCTGCTGCAAGCGCTGCCGGCCATCCGGCAGGTTTATCCCCACCTGCACCTGGACGTGGTGGGTGAGGGGACGGCGCTGCCGGGCTTGCGCCAGCAGGCGGCGGCCCTGGGGCTGGATGAGGTGATCACCTTCCACGGCAACCTGGGGCACCAGGCGGTGCTGGGGCTGCTGGGCACGGCCCACATCTACCTGATGCCGTCGCTGGTGGAGGGGTTTCCCAAGGCGCTGTTGGAGGCGATGGCTTGCGGCCTGCCGGCGGTGGCCACGGCGGTCTCGGTGATCCCGCGGCTGGTGGGGACGAGCGGCGTGCTGCTGCCGGAACCCACGCCGGCCGCCATTGCGGCCGCCGTCACCAGCTTGCTGGCTGACGATGCGCGGCTGGCAGCTATGGGCCGCGCGGCCCGCGCGGCCAGCCAGCAGTACACGCTGGAAGGCTGGCAGCAGGTGATTGGCGAACGTCTGGCGGAAGTGTGGGGGGAGGAGATGGGGCGCGGACTGGTTAACAACCAACAATCAACTGCCAATAATCAACGACGCAACACGCTATGAGTACAAAACTGAAACCACAGCATTGGCCGATGTGGCTGATGTGGCGTTTGGGAGTGAATGCAGTGGCCTGGCGGCGGGTGGCCCGGCCGGGGCGCTTTGCCCTGGTTTTTCATGGGGTGGCCCGGCAGCGTTACCCGGATGTGCCGGCCGGGGTGCAGCCGCATCATACGGCGGACGAGCTGCGCCAGACGCTGGCCTGGCTGGCGGCCCGTTTTGCCTTTCTCACGCCGGATGAGTTTTTGCATGGCTCCCGGCCGGGGGTGCTGCTGACTTTTGACGATGGCCTGGCCAACAACTTTGAAGTGGCCCTGCCCATCCTGGAGACGTTTGCTGCCCCGGCGCTCTTTTTTGTGGCTACGGGGCACATTGCCGCGGCTGAGGGGGGCAGCCGCTGGCTGCATTTTTGCCGCGCCTGGGCGGCGCAGGGTTGGGGGGATGCGGCTGCTGTGCCGGCGGCCATTGGCCACGAATTTTACGACGGTATGACGGAGGCGCAGTTGGCCGCTTGTGGCCGCCACCCGCTCATCACCCTGGGCGGGCATACGGTGACTCATCCCTTCCTGACCCAGTGTGACGCGGTGGCCCTGGCGGGGGAGCTGGGCGAGTGCCGGCGCTATTTGCAGGCTGTAACCGGCCAGCCGGTGGACACGTTTGCTTACCCGGCCAATGATTATGACCGGCGGGTGGCCGAGGCGGCGCGGCAGGCGGGCTACGCGGCGGCCTTTGCCGTCTCCGGCCGGGGTGCGGGGCTGCCGGCTTATGAGATTCCGCGGATAGGGTTGTATACCACCCATCCCGCTTACCTGGGCAGCAAGCTGAATGGGCTGCACCGCCGGCCGCTGGTGGGGCCGGCGCTGCCGGAGGGGGCGTGATGCGCCGCTGGCGCTGGTGGCTGCTGTTGTGTGTGTGCCTGGCGGGGCTGTTGTGGGGTGGTTCCCGGCCGGGGCAGGCCCAAAGTGATTTGCCCTGGGTAACGCCCTTCACGCCGCAGCGGGTGTTGTGGGTCGCCCCCCAAGGCACGGGGCCGGGCACGCTGGCCGAGCCGGCCAGCCTGGCTTATGTGGTGAAATCGGCCCGGCCGGGGGATTTGGTCTGGCTGCTGCCCGGCACCTATGCCGGGGGCGAAGCGCTGTATATGCTGCGCGATGGCACGGCCGAGGCGCCCATTGTGTACCGCGCCTGCCCGGCAGCCCACGTGGTGCTGGATGGCGGCGTGGCCTTTGCCAGTGCCTACACCTGGTTTTGGGGGCTGGACATGACCAACGTCACCGATCCGGGTGAGGTGGTTGGCTTTATCCAGACGCCCGATGGGCCGGTGAAGGGGGGATCGGCGCTGGTGAATGTGAAGGTGCCGGGCACGCGGCTGATCAATAACGTGGTGCATGACGCCGTGCAGAGCCAGTCGGGCATTGGCGGCTGGGATGGCGGGCCGGGGCAGGTGTATTACGGCAACATCGTCTATGGCAACGGCCAGAATCCGGAGACGGACCGCGCGCCGCACGGCACTTACACCCAGAATAACTACGCCGCCGATGGCTACAAATATTTCGTGCACAACATCATCCTGGACCACGCGGCGTTGTGCGGCGAGAAGTGTTATAACTTCCATGCCCATACGCAGGGTGCGGGGACGGTGTCGGGCTATTACCTTTTCCAGAATGTGATGGCCAATGGCCGGCTGGCTATTGGCGGGGCCAATGCCAATCTCTCGCCTTCGGACCATCACGTGGTGCTGCAAAATTACTTCTATGACATGGGCAAGATTCAACTGGGCTTCCGCAAGCCGTGGCAAGGGCTGTTTGCGGAGAATTATGTGGCCCGCAACAGCAGCGCGACATTGACGATTTGGGGGGCGGGGGAGACGGCCTTTACGCCGCCGGGAGCGACGATTGTGCGCGATAATACGTTTGTGTATCAGGATAACTGGCATTACCTGGACCTGTACAGCATGACGACGACGGGGCTGCTGGGCAGTGCGCCGCTCCGGCCGGGTGACCTCATCGACGATAATTATTACGGTGAGGATGTGCGGGTGAAGTATTGGGTGGCGGAGCAGACGCTGAGCCTGAAATCGCTGGCGGCCTGGACGGCGCAGTCGCAGCAGGATGGTAATGTGTTGGGTTTTGACGGGCATTCGGTGGTGGGACCGAACCCGACGGCGAGCGTGGTTTTTGCCCTGCCGAATGCGTATGAACCCGGCCGGGGCCATCTGGCCATCTATAACTGGGCCGGTGCCGCGGAGACGCTGGTTGATCTGGCGCCTATTTTGCCGCCGGGCAGCGCGTTTGGCCTGTATGATCCGCAGAATCTGTTTGGCGAGCCGGTGCTAACGGGCACCTTCGACGGCGAACCGCTGGCCGTGCCTACGCCGGCCGAGTTCCAGAGCTACGTGGTGCTGCCGGCTGTGCCCGATCAGGCCCACGTGTGCGACCCGGATTATGCCCGGCCGGGGTTGGCCGGCTACCTCGTCTGGCCCCTGCTGGCCCTGGCTGGCAGCGCGGTGTGGGCGGTGGCGCGTTGGTTGGGGGGGCGTGGGTGAAAGGGAAGGTGGCCCACGAATCCCGCCTGCGCCTGGTCTACCTGATTGGCTTTTTGGGTTTTGGTGGCAGCGAGCGGCAGTTGTTTTTGCTGTTGAGCCATATGGACCTGCGGGACATGGAGGTGCATGTGGTTGTCTTTAATGACAGCCCCGGCGAGACGTATGAAGTGCCGCTGCGGGCGCTGGGGGTGCAGGTGTGGCAGATGCCGCCGGAAGTGCGGGGTGTGGTGGCGCGCGCCCGCTATTTGCTGCGCCTGTTTCGCCGGCTGCGCCCCCAGGTGGTGCATTCGTGGACGTTTCATGACAATGTGTATGCGGGGCTGGTGGGGTGGCTGGCCGGCGTGCCGCGGCGTTGGGGGTCGCTGCGCAATTCGTACTATGCGCGGGAGGTGCAGCATTTGCCGGCCGGACTGCGTTGGCTGGCCCTGTACAGTGGGCAGCGGCTGGTGGTGAATTCGCAGGCGCTGGCGGATGAGCTGCGGGCGGCCAGGCTCCCCGGCCGGCTCCCCGGCCGGTTCCCGGCCGGGCGCATTCTGGTGCTGCCCAACTGCGTGGAACTGGCCGCCGACGATGCTGCGCTGCCCGACCTGGCCGAATTTGGCCTGGAGGCGCGGCACCAGGTGGTGGGCATTGTGGGCAATCTGCGCTACCAGAAGAACCACCTGCTGTTTGTGGAGGCGATGGCCCAGGTCATTGCCCAACAGCCGCTGGCCCGCGGGCTGATTGTGGGGCAGCCGCTGCCGCTGAACCCGGGGGTAGCGGAGGAGATTCGGGCGGCGATTGCCCGGCATGGCTTGCAGGAGAAGGTGCTGCTGGCCGGTTTCCGGGCGGATGTGCCGGCGCTGATGCGCCGCTTTGACGTGCTGGCCATGAGTTCGCGCTATGAGGGGATGCCCAATGTGGTGATGGAGGGGATGGCGGCTGGCTGCCCGGTGGTGGCGACCCGCGTGGGGGGTGTGCCAGACCTGGTGGTGGCGGGGGTGAATGGTTTTGTGGTGCCGCCGGATGACGCGGCGGCGTTTGCGGCGGCGGTGGGCAGGTTGTTGGCCGACCCGGCCGGGGCGCGGGCGATGGGGGAAGCGGGCCGGCGCATGGCCGTTGAGCAGTTTGGCTGCCGCCAGATGGCGGCCCGCCTGCGGGCGATGTATTGGGAAGCGATTGGCAATGGTTGACCGGCAAGGTGTGCCAGAACAGGGTATAGGACAATGGCTGATTTTGTGATCCGGCCGGTGGCGGAACTGGCCCCGGCCCAGGTGGCCGATTTTTTGCGGCGGATGTTTGACCCGGTGAAGGGAGCTTTCCTGGCTGATTGGGGCTGCTGGTGGCATGGGGGGGATGAGAACCGTTTTGGCGTGTTGGCCGAGGATGGCACGCTGGCGGCTTATTTTGCCATCACGCCGATGCAGTGTGTGCTGGCTGGCGCGGTGTGGGACAGCTTGTGGTGGATTGACCTGATTGTGGACCCCGCCTTTCGCCGCCGGGGCTTGCAGACGGTGATGGATGATGCGGTGCGCACCCGGCCGGGGCTGAAACTGGGCTTCCCCAATGAGTTCCACAGTACGATTCTGGCGCGGCATGGCTGGGGGGTGCGGGGGGATTTGCGCAAGCAGATGCTGCCGCTGCGGCTGCACCGGGTGCGTTTTGTGCAGCAGGCGGCTGGCTGGCGGGGGCGGCTGCTGCGGCTGGGGGCGGGATTGGCCCGGCCGGGGTTGGCCGGGCTGCGGGGGTGGTGGGGGCGCTACCGGCCGCGCTATACCCAGGCCTGGCCGGAGGCTACGCCGGCAGCGCTGGCGGCGATTTTTGCCCAGGTCCAGGCGCAAGAGGACCCGGCCGGGGAGGTGATGACGACGCAGCGCAGCGCGGCTTTTTTCCAGTGGCGCTATTTTGACTGCCCCTACCGGGCGGAGCTGCGCTTTTACCGGGCGCTGCTGGCGGATGGGCGCGCGGGCTATGCCATTGCCCGCTTCAGTGATTTGCGCGGCCTGAAGTCGGTGCGGATTCTGGATTTGTATGGGGATTTTGGCCACCAGGGGCTGCTGCGTGACCTGCTGGCCACGATTCGCCGTGACGCGGTGCAGGCTGGGGCTGACCAGGTGATTATTTTGAGTTCGCTGTCATCCCGGCCGGGGCTGCGCACCGCGCTGGGGGCGGGTGGCTTTTCTATTTCAGTTCCCGTATACTTTTGCTGGCACGGGCAAGATCCGCCGCTGCACGAACAGCTCCAGCAGCAGCCCCTGTATTGGACTTTGGCGGACAGTGATAATGATGAGCCGCATTAGCGGCTTTTTTGGGGTCATGGCATTGCCGTGGCGTAATAATCGCCATCGCTGGATTTAGAACCTGAGCGTATGAACCGATTCGCCGATTACTCGCCGGCTGCGGCTGGCCATGAACAGGCCGTGCCCACGCAGCAGACGCGTTCTTATTACACGCTGCTGGTGCTGGCCTTTTGGCTGGTGCATTTGCCGTTGGGGGTGGTGGTGCGCAGCAACCCGCTGCTGGCTACCCTGCATGCTTATGCGGTGCTGGGGATTGGGCTATTTTTGCTGCTGCGCAATCGCAAACCGGAGGAGTTTTTGTATGCCCTGATCTACCTGGCGACGGCAGAGACGTTGTGGCGTACGCGGGCCTACATCTTCTATGAATACAGCAAGTATACGGTGAGCGGTTTGTTGATTCTGGCCGCTGTCTGGCAAGGACGGCTGCTGAAGGGGGACAGGAAGGCGCTGCTTTACTTCCTGTTTTTGCTGCCCTCTATCCTGATTATGGCCGACATGAACCGGCGGGATATTGCCTTCAACCTGTCGGGGCCGTTTGTCATTGCGGTGTCGGTGTTTTACTTCAGCACGAGTACGATTCCGCGGAATGCCTTGCGCAATATCATGGTCATTGGCCTGGGGCCGATTCTGGCGCTGTTGGGCAATGCGGCCTACTCTACGGCCATTGCCGATGAGATCTCGTTTGTGCAGGCTTCGAATTATATTACGGCGGGCGGTTATGGTCCTAACCAGATTTCGGCGATGTTGGGTTTGGGGGCGCTGCTGGCCTTTTTGATTGCCATTACGTTTTCGGAATCCCGCCTGGTGCGTCTGGTGTCGTTTGGGTTAAGTGTCTGGCTGCTGGCGCAGAGTGCGCTGACGTTTTCGCGTGGGGGCTTTTTTGCAGCGCTGGGGGCGATTGTGTTGGCGGCTTTTTTGCTGCTGCAGGATCGGCGGGCGCGGAATAGTTTGCTGCTGGTGGGTGCGGTGGGGGTGACGGTGTTTGCTCTGGTGGTTTTCCCCCTGCTGGATGATTTTACCGGGGGGCAGTTGTTGGTGCGGCTGCAGGATCCGGACACCACCGGCCGGGATGAGGCTGCCACGGTTGATATTCAGCTCTTCCTGGAGAATCCGATGTTGGGTGTGGGGCCTGGGCAGTCTGACGCCGAACACGCGCGCTTATTCCGGGAGACGCGGGCGCACACTGAATATACACGCTTGCTGGCCGAGCACGGGCTGTTTGGGCTGATGGCCATGGTGCTGTTGTTGGCCATGCTGCTGCTGCCGCTGCTGCGCCCGGCGACGCCTGTCTCGCGGGCGTATAAGGTGATTTTTGTGGCCTGGGGCCTGGTGACGCTGGCCCATATTTCTACGCGCATGGCTGTGCCGGGTGTTGTTTTGGGGTTGGGAGTGGCGCAACTGCTGGTGGATGTGCCTGCCGCTGCCGACCCGGCCGGGGGGGAGGCACACACGCCGCCGACGGTCTCTTTTGTGGAGCGTTTGCGTTGGCGATATCTGGATTCGGGCTGGTAGCGACCGTTGTGGCCCGACGCCGGTGTGAGGCCGGCTGCGATGCGTGTGTTGATGGTGACGAATAAGTGGCCAACAGCGGCCAGGCCCAATGAGGTGCCTTTTCTGGTGGCCCAGGCGGCCAGTTTGCAGGCGGCCGGGGTGGAGGTAACGCGCTTCACTTTTCGCGGCTACCGCAACCCGTTGAATTATGGGCAGGCCTGGCTGCGGCTGCGGCGCACGCATTCGTTGGCGCAGTATGACGTGGTCCACGCCCAGTTTGGCCAGTGTGGGCTGCTGGGTTTGCCGGTGCGCCGGCCGCTAGTGGTGACTTATCATGGATCGGACTTGCAGGGGGATGTGGCGGCGGACGGGCGGTATACGCGCCCCGGCCGGGTGATGCAGCGGGTGAGCCAGTTTGTGGCCCGGCAGGCCACGGCCAACATTGTTGTTTCGGAGCATTTGCGGGCTTTTTTGCCGCCGACGCGCCGCCCGGCGGCGGTGATTCCGTGTGGTGTGGACCTGAACCTGTTCCGGCCGCTGCCCAAGGCTGAGGCGCGAGCGCGGCTGGGGCTCCCGGCCGGGGCCAGGCTGGTGTTGTTTGCGGCGAACCCGTCCCGGCCGGTGAAGCGTTATGCGCTGGCCCAGGCGGCGGTAGATGCGCTGCCGGCCAGCGATCGGGCGGTTCTGGTTACGGTGGGTGATGCGCCCTACGACCAAATGCCTATATACATGAACGCCTGTGATGTCTTATTGTTAACTTCTAGCCACGAAGGGTCACCCACAGTGGTGAAGGAGGCCCTGGCTTGTAACCTGCCGGTGGTAGCGGTGCCGGTGGGTGATGTGCGGCAACTGTTGGCGGCAGTGGCCGGCTGCATCGTTTGCGCTGATGATGCCGTGGCGACGATTGCCGCCGGTTTGCACCAGGTGCTGCAGGATGGGCCGGCAGTTGCGGGACGGGAGCATGTGCAGCAGTTAGATGAAGCGGTGATTGCCCGGCGGATCATTGCGGTCTATGAATCAGTTCTGTGATGCCGGGTAGTATGCAATCATCATGAAGTGGACAACAGAAGCTTTTATTCAGCGTAACCTGGCGCGTGTGCCTGGCGGGGAGCAGGTTTACTATCTGGGACAGCGGACGCTTTCGCAGGGGTGGCTGCGTCGTTTTGATATCTCGGGCAAAGTGCGCCAGGGGCTGGGTCTGTTGGGGGCTTTTTATGGGGCGGGGGAAGCGCTGCCCGGCCGGGTGGCGGTGGAGTTGGGCACCGGCTGGGCACCGGTGGTGCCGCTGCTGTTCTGGTTGTATGGGCAGGCGCAGTGCCACACGCTGGATGTCTCGCCGCTGCTGCGCGAGCCGCTGGTGGTGAAGGTGGCGCAGCAGCTCCTGGCAATGCTGGACGAGCCGCAGGGTTTGCTGCGGCAGTGGTCACTGGCCCCGGTTTTGCCGGAGCGGCAGCAGCAGTTGGCGTCGCTGTTGGCTCAGGGGGCCACGGGGCGGGCGATTTTGCAGGCGTGCTGTGTTTCTTACCACGCGCCGGTAGACACGGGCCAGACGAGCTTCCCGGCCGGGAGCATGGACCTGGTTTATTCCAACACGGTGTTGGAACACGTGCCGGCCGCGGAGCTGCCCCGTTTGCTGGCTGAAAATTATCGCCTGCTCCGGCCGGGGGGGCACATCCTGCACCAGATTGACCTCAGTGACCACTTTGCCCACTCTGACTCCACCATCTCCGCGGTGAATTTCTTGCAGTTCTCGCAGGCGGAGTTTGCGCGCTATAACTCGCCGTTCTTGTACCAAAACCGTCTTCGTGCGCCCGGCTACCGCGCCTTGATCCCGGCCGGGCAGTTCGAAATCACCAGTTGGGATACCGATCTGCAGCACAAGAATCTGGCCCAACTGGCCCGGCTCAATGTTCATCCCGAATTTGCCCACTTTTCCCCTGAGGAGCTTTGCATTACTGGCATTCGTTTGGTTGGCAGAAAGATACCCTACCCGGCAGAGGAAAAATGGTCTTAGAGAATTCCCTCAAAATTGACGCGCTCATGTACCCCGATAATTCACAGCTCCCTTTTGTAACCATTGCTATCCCGATTCTCAATGAAGTGGCTTACATTGAGAAAGTTCTAGACTCCGTGGTGGCCCAGGATTACCCGGTAGACAGCATGGAAGTCATTTTAGCCGACGGCTTTTCCACAGATGGTACGCGGGAGCTTGTGGAAGCCTTTGTTCAGCGCCAGGCCACCCGGCCGGGGCCGTGCCTGCCCATTACCCTCATCGACAACCCCAGGCGCATCGTCTCCACCGCCCTGAACGAAGCTATCCGCATCGCCCAGGGCGAGATCATCGTGCGCGTGGATGCCCACACCATCATTGCCCCCGATTACGTCAGCCAATGCGTGCGCGCGCTGGAGAGGTCTGGCGCGGATGGCGTTGGCGGCCCCATGATCTCCGTGGGAGTGGGGTACACCGCCGAAGCCATTGCCCTGGCCACCAGCACGCCCTTTGCCATTGGCAACTCCAAGTACCGCTCCTCGCGTTATTTTCAGGAAGGGTATGTGGAAACAACCCACATGGGAGCGTATCGCAAGGAAACCCTGTTTGATATTGGCCTGTTCAACGAGCAGTTTGTGCGCCACCAGGATTATGAGCTGGATTACCGTATCCGGCGCAAGGGGGGCACCATCTATCTCTCGCCAGACATCAAGTCCGAATATTTTGTGCGCGCCCGCATGCGCAAGCTTTGGCGGCAATACGTCCAGTATGGCTTTTGGAAAGGGCGCTTCCTGCGGCAGGAAAAAAGCTCAGTGCGCTGGCGGCATGTCGTGCCCCCACTGTTTGTGCTTACCTTGTTGGCAACCTTTATTCTGGGCCTGTTCGGGCTGCCACTGGGCAAGTTAGCCTTTGCCATGCTGGCTGGACTGTACCTGTTTTTTATTGTGGCTGGCGGAATCTACACCTGTCGTGGTAGAAACTGGAAATATTTGCCCGTTGTGCCTATAATCTTTGCTTGTATTCACTTGGGCTGGGGCTCGGGTGTGTGTTTGGGCGCACTGCTCCCGGACTTGTTATCGCCCAAGGAGTGGCCCCGCTAGAGGGTGAGCACACCCAATCTATTGTGATATGAATCGATAAGGTTTTTTGATGGAACTTAGAATTGTTTTCGCCCTGTTCCGACGCTGGTATTGGCTCCTCGTTCTGGGGCTGCTGCTGGGCGCGGGGATTGGGTATGCCATCTCATACTATCAGGTGCCATCCTATCGGGCGACGACACAGGTATTGATCACCGGCGAGTCTAACGACCTGGATGCGACGGCGCGGCGGCAGAGCTTGCAGGAATTGGTGGGCACTTACACGCAGTTGTTGTCCACCAGGGCTATCTCCAGCCTGGCTGCGGAGCGGTTGGGCTATGGGGTGTCGCCCAACAGCATTGGCGTGCAGGCGGTGCCGAACACGAAGCTGTTCCAGGTTAGCTACGTGAGTACCGATCCGCAGCGGGCGGCGGATACGGCCAATATGCTGGTAGAGGTGCTGGTGGAACAGAACGGCCAACTGCAGAGTGACCGCGTCTCTTCCTCGGCCAGCGGCCTGGAGGCGCAGCTTGAGCAGTTGCAGAGCCAGATTCGCGCGCTGGAGGAGAGTATTGCCGGTATTTCGACGACGACACGCGATCAGCAGAAGCTGAATCTGGAGACGCAGATTGCGGCGCTGGAGACGGATATTGATAATACGCAGCGGGAGATTCTGAACCTGAATGCGCAGATCAATGCGGTGGTGGCTGAGGCGTCGCTGCTGGCGACGCAAACGGCGCAAAGCGTGGAGGAGGGGACGCCGGTGCCGTTGGCGACCCCGGCCGGGGTGCCCATTGAGCTGCAAGTATCCCTGGAGACCGCCCGCACCCGCCTGGAGCGCCTGCAAGAAGACCTTGTCCGCTACCAGCAAGCCTACTTCGACCTGACTGTCTTGGGCAAAACGGACAGCGCCCGCGAAAGCCAGGATGAGGTGCAGCTAGAGCAGTTACAGACCGAACTGCAACTGTACCGTGACCTCTACACCAATTTACTCAGCGAGTATGAGCTGGCGCGTATGACCAGCCTGAATAATGTGCCCGGGGTGGTGCAGGTGGACAAAGCCACGCCGCCCAGCCGGCCGCTGCGCAACCAGACGGTGACCAACATCATCTTTGGCGGGTCGGTGGGGTTGATTTTGGCCATAACCCTGGCTTTCATCATCGAATACTCCGACGATACCCTCAAATCGCGGGAAGAGATCACACGCCTTTTTGGCGTACCGGTCATTGGCCAGATCCGCTATTCCCGGAGCGAGTTCAGGGATAACGAGGTCTTTGTTAACAAACATCCCCGCTCGCCAATTACGGAGTCCCTGCGTACGGTCCGCACCAACCTGGAGTTTGCCAATGTGGACCGCCAGTTAAAGCGTTTCCTGATTACCAGTGCCAATCCCGGAGAGGGCAAGACGACGGTGGCCGGGAATCTGGCGGTCATTATGGCCCGTTCTGGCCAGCGGGTGATTGTGGTGGATGCTGACCTGCGCCGGCCGGCGTCCCATGAGCTGTTTAATGTGCGCAATGCGTTTGGGCTGACCAATGTGCTCATCGGGCAGTCGACGGTGGAAGAGGTGCTGCAGGCGAGCGAGGACCAACTGGTGTCGATCCTGTCCAGCGGTCCTATCCCGCCCAACCCAACTGAACTGTTGGGCAGTGGCAATATGTCTAAGGTGCTGGATAGGTTGGGTGAAATCGCTGACGTCGTGATCATTGACGGCCCGCCATTTGTGGTGGCTGACGCGGCCGTGCTGGCCTCTAAGGCGGATGGGGTGGTGGCGGTGGTGCGTTATGGCCAGACGCGCATGGGGGCCGGGTTGGCGATGGTGGACCAACTGCGGCGGGGGAATGCGAACCTGGTTGGCGTGGTGATGAATGGTATCACCGGCCAATCCCGCTCTTATGATTATTACAGCAGTTACTATCACTCAGAACATAGACCCGGCCGGTGGGCACGTTTCAGGGCGCGTTTGGGGGGTGGCAAAAAGAGCCGGCCGGCCAAGCCAGCCAATCCCAGAGGGTCAGAGGTGTGACCTCCCGGCCGGGGGTGAACCCGGCTTACTGGGACCGGCTACTAGGCCAATGGTCCCGATTATGGCGCATAGAGAGTATCACGCTTGATTTGTACCTACAGATGCTTTAGAATTAGTCAACAAACATTCATGTTCGCGTTACATCAACAAGGAAAAACTATTACAAGAGGGTTGTTCCTAAGGAGAGTTTGCCAGTGGTTAGTCATAGAAAGTTAGGTGTCTTGGTAATCGTGGCTCTCGTATTGGCGGTTCTGGTGGTTGGGGCCAGCCGTACATCTGTCGCCTACGCTGGTGGCGATCCGCCGCCAAGCTGCTCTGAGCCTACCCTGGATCCCGGCAGCGGCCGGTACTATGTTGTTTGTAAGCCAGGGGCGGTGACTGCGCCGTTGGTTAATGTGTGGACGCGTAAAATTGGCCAGGTGCCGGGGGCGGCGATCAAGGTGGCTGCTTCTTCCCCGGCCGGGGTGCGGATTGAGTTCACCGTGCCACAAGGTGCTTGCTACAGCTGGATCCTTACCGACAGCAACGGGAACCAGAACCAATACACACGTGGTTACCCGAACCCGGTTGCGCCCTACTGCGGTGAATTCGGCTGGGATTAGCTGCTTATTTCGTTGTACCTGGATTTATGGAGCGCCGTGGGCAAAGCCCGCGGCGCTTTTTTTGTGCCTGGTGGCCGCCCCGGCCGGGGCGTGCCCGCCGCAATTCTAAATGTAAAACGGAGTCGTTCACTCCCCCCTCCGAAACGAGCCGAGAGGTCAAGCGCCGGGGGCGTCGCCTCGGCGCTTCGCGCCTGGCGACGCCAATCAAAGCAGGGTTTTTTCAGTTTTTGGGGCAGTTGCCCCAAAAACTGAAAAAACCCCATTAAGTTTTCCCGCGCGGGGCGCGAAGCGCCCTCGCGCGGGGCAGCGTTTGGGGAGCGAGCGCTTACTGCAAAACTTGATCAGTCGCCCAGCGCGACCTCGGGCAGCTCACATGCAACGCTACCTGGCAACCTTCTGCCCTGTTGCGCCCCTTTTCCCCCTACATTTAGAATTACTACGTGCCCGGCGCAGAGATGCCAGTTTGGCGGGATAAGCGGTACAATTGGGCGGCAGACCAGCTTCTTTGCGAGGTAAACGACAATGAGTGATAGACCCAAAGCCCATAACCAATTCATGGTTGAATTCCCGGCCATTGCCGCGGCGTATGAGCAGTTGGCAACAGCTGCCCACGACCAGGGGCCGCTGGACGACAAAACCCGCCAACTGGTGAAACTGGCGCTGGCCATTGGCATGGGGCACGAGGGGGCGGTGCACGCCCACACCCGCCGCGCGCTGGCAGCCGGCATTAGCCCGGCCGAGATTAAGCACGTGGTTACCCTGGCGGTGACCACCATGGGCATGCCCAACACCGTGGCCGCCTTCACCTGGGTCAACGACATCCTGAACGGCTGAGGGCCGGCTGCGCCCGCTCTTTCCCCCGCCTGTCTGCTGCGGGCTGTGCGCTGAATGGTACTCCTGCTGGCCCTCCTCTTCTTCGCCATAGCGGCGCTGTATGCCTCGGTGGGCAGCGGTGGCGGCTCCGGCTACCTGGCCGTGATGGGGTTGGCCGGCGTCGCCCCCGAACTCATGCGGCCCACGGCCCTGGTGCTCAATATCCTGGTGGCCGGCATTGGCACCTGGAAATACGTCCGCGCCGGCCACTTTTCGGCCCGGCTGTTCTGGCCCATTGCCCTCATGTCGGTCCCGTTCGCTTTTTGGGGCGGCTCGCTCAGCCTGCCCACGGCGCTCTACCGGCCCCTGGTGGGCCTGGTTTTGCTGTATGCGGCGTTTCGTTTGTGGTGGGGCACACGCGCGGCGGCCCCACCCCGGCCGGGGCGGGCACGGCTGCCCCTGTGGGCGGCGCTGCTGGTGGGGGCGGTCATTGGCCTGGTGTCTGGCCTGTTGGGGATTGGCGGCGGCATCTTCCTGGGGCCGCTGCTGCTGCTGGCCGGTTGGGCCGGCACACGCCAGACCATGGGGATCACCGCGGCCTTTGTGCTGGTGAATTCGGCCGCCGGCCTGCTGGGGCTCCTGGCCACTGCGCCCGTTTTGCCGCCGGGTATTGCGCTGTGGTTGCCGGCGGTAGCCGCCGGCGGCTGGTTGGGCGCGGAATATGGCAGCAGGCGGCTGGACTCGCTGGTGCTGCGCCGGCTGCTGGCCCTGGTGCTGGTATTGGGTGGCGTGCGGATGTTCCTGGGTTAAGGGGGGTCTTCCCCGGCCGGGGTCAGCACTCACTCACAAGGTTGATGGTAACCCGGCCGGGGGCGATTAACTGCCCTTCCGGCCCACACAACGGGCGTTCCTGGATGCGCGCCGGATCGAAGAACGCGCCAAACCAGGCCTGCCAGCGGCGCGCTGCGTCCCGGTCCACCGTGTAATAAATCCACCGGCCATCCACCGTGTCCCGCCGCGACTGCACCAGCCCCGCCTTCTCCAGGCTGCGCAAATGGTGCGAGAGCAGGTTGGGCGCCAATCCCAGCACATCCCCCAGTTCGCAGTTGCATGAGTCGCCGCGCATCAATTCGGCGAAGATGCGCAGGCGGTTGGGGTCGGCCAATGCCTTCAGGACGCTGCTGGCCTCGGCCAACTGCTGCGTATCAGCGGTTGTGGTTGGTGTCATCCTCTCATCCCTCCCGGCCGGGCCGGCCGGTTATGTGCCCTGGCCGATATGCTTACGGCTAGGCCGCCGTCAGCGCATCGGCCAGCCAGGTGGTCACTTCGGCCTCGCTGGGAATGCGGCCGGCCGCGACCAGCTTCTCGTTGATCACCAGCCCGGGCGTGGCCAGGAGCTTGTAGGCCGCGAACTGGCCGCGCTCCGTTACCTTGATAATCTCAGCGTCGATGCCCAGGTTGGCGACCGCACGCCGGGCGGTTTCTTCTACTTGCTGGCAGTTGGCACAGCCAGGACCAAGAACTTTGATGTGCAGCACGTTGACCTTCCTCACGATGGGGTTTGCCGGCAGATTCAGGCAATGACTTCGATGGTTGGCTCGACGATCACGGCCGATTTGACCGAGTTGGCGATGAGACTGTATTTCTGGGCTGCTTGCAGCGCCTTGTGAACCCGCGCTTCGACTGCGCCGGGCGGGCTGCCCTGGGCGGCGACCCGGATGTGGGGCCACAGGGCCACCTGGGTGAAGATTTCGGTGCGGTCCAGTTCGATGAGTTTGGTGCCCTCGGCCCGGCATTCGTAATGGAGCAGCGCCAGCTTAAAGCGCTGGCTGGCCCAGATGAACATCATCATAATGCAACTGTTGACGGCGGCCACGAAGGCGTCTTCGGGGGTCAGCACGTCGGGATGGCCCTGGGCGTCGGGCGGCGCGGAGAAGGGCATCTCCGGGCCGTTGCCCATGACTATGTGCCCCCAATGTTCCCCTTGCCAGGTGACGGTGGTGTGGTAGATGGCGGTTTTGCTCATGCTGCAGGCTCCTGCTGCTGGCAGTAAAGGGCATACTCGTGGGCCAGCATCTGGCGGTAGGCCGGCTCGGCCCCGGCCGGGATTGGGTTATAAATCTGTACCTGGGCCAGCAGCTCGGCCGTCGTCTCCGGTGCGGGGCGTTGGCCCGCCTGCCAGAGCTGTTCCAGCAGCGCCGGCAGGGCCACCAGCGTCACCGGCTCCCCGTTCACCTGCACCGTCTGCACCGGAATGCCGGAGCCGCAGGCGCAGGTCGCCTGTGGCGGCGGCTGCACCGCCAGGGGAAGCGATTCCGCTTCCATCATGCGCCCTTCGCGCCGGTTCCACTGCTTATCCAGCAGCGTGTGGACCAGGTCGGCCGCCCGCGCGGCTGTCTCCGCCACCGCCTGCTGCCCCGCCTCGTTCAGGTGCCGGCGGCCGGCCACCTGCCCCAGCCCGCACGCCGCCACCACTTCCGTCACCACAATGCTCCCGGCCGGTGTGCCGGAGTACTGCGCCGTGGCCCGCGCCGCGCAGCGCAAATCGCAGCCATCAATGGCGATGGTGGGGTAGAAACGGGCAAAAGCGCGGTCTCCCTCGCCGCCGGCCAGGAACAGTGGCAGGCAGATGGTTACCGTGTCCTCGGGGCACAGCGTTTCCAGCACGTGCAGTGCCGCCAGGCGCGTGACGGTGCCTTCGGCCATCTCCTCGCCGGAGCAGGCCACAATCCCCACCTTCTTGGGCGGTAATTTAGGCATCTTCCTCTCCTTGCAGCGCATCAATGACCCCGCTCACTTCTTCGGCCAGGGCGCGGGCCAACTGCTGCCCCCCTTCGTTCAGTTCGGCAATGCCCTGGGGTTTGAACTGGCGGTAGCGGCGGTAAACATCCAGCACGGCAAATTCCTGGGCCACGGTGCCGCCGCTCTCGCGCACCATTTTGCTGGCGCAGGCCAGTTTGCAGCCATCAATGGTGATGGCCGGGTTGGCGCTTATCGCGGCGCGGGCGGTTTCGTCGCCCAGCACCAGCATTGACAGGGCTACCAGTTGGGCCTCGTCCGGGCGCATCTCGTCCACCACTTCGTAGGCGGCTTCGCGGCTGACGGTGCCGTAGGTCTTGCCGATGCCGCTGCAAGGGACCACAACAACTTTGCGGTTCATGATGATTCCCCTGTTTCGGCCAGCGCTTCGGCTTGCATGTGCCGGAAGTAGGCTTCTGGGGTCATCAGGTTGGCCTGCTCCTGCGCCCAGGCGGTGGCCTCCACCACGGCCAGCCAGCCCGCGCCGTAGGGGTCCTGGTTGATGACCTCGGCTTCCATCTCCAGCGCTTCGTTGGCGGCGACCACCCGGCCGGTGACGGGGCTGGGGAGGTCGATGTCTACTTTGATGGTTTCGATGGTGGCAAAGCTGTCGCCGGGGGCGAGGGGCGTCCCGGCCGGGAGGACCTCGGCAAAGGCCACGTCACCGCTGTGCTGCTGGAAGAAATCGGATACGCCCAGGGTGATCTGCTGGCCGTCTGCTTTGGCCCACACCCCGGCGGCGTTGTACAGGCGGTCGGTGGCCACCCTGAAGGTGAACTTGTCTACGGTGGTTTCCAGGTAGGTGCGCATACGTCAGAACTCCAGAAAGGCGGTAATTTAATTCAACGACCATTGAATTGTAGCCCGGCGTACTGCGGCCGGTTAGTGACAAATGTCACGCGTTTGGGGTGATCATGCTGCGGGAAAGTCCCGCCTACTGGCGTTTCAAAGCGTCGATTTGTCGCTACATTGCACAAATGCAAAGACCATCTCCTGGCCGGGGGCTATGCTATCACCATGCTCACATTGCCGCCCTGGTTTGCTAACCCATGATTCATGCCCAAAAGGAGTTGGAGAAGATGAAGCTTAACCGTAGTTCCCGCAGCAAGGCGCTGGCCTCCGTTGTTCTCGTAGCCCTGATCGCCATCTTTTTGTTCACCAGTTGTCGCCAGGACAACGCGAACAGCAGTGCCGTATCTGGCGGCGCTTTGCCGGCCGATGCGGCCGCCATTGCCGATGCGCGCGGCCTCACCCCCGACGACATCGCCGCCGCGCTAAAAACCTACATGCCCACCGGGCAGCATGATGAGTACATCATGTTTGCTTCCGGCGGGCATTCCGGCCAGGTTTACGCCATTGGCCTGCCCTCCATGCGCATCCTGAAGCAGATCGCCGTTTTTACCCCGGAACCGTGGCAGGGCTATGGCTATGGGGCACAGAGCACCATGGAACTGTTGGAAGCTGGTTCCTATAATGACCACCCCATCACCTGGGGCGACACTCATCACCCGGCGCTCAGCGAAACGGCCGGTGATTATGATGGGCAGTTCCTGTTCATTAACGACAAGGCCAATGCCCGCGTGGCCGTCATCGACCTGCGGGACTTTGAGACCAAACAGATCGTCAAGAACCCCATCGCCCTCAATGACCACGGTGGCACCTTCGTCACCCCCAGCACGGACTGGATCATTGAGGGTGGCCAATATGCCGCGCCGTTGGGCGCGGGCTATGCCTCGCTGGACAACTATGCCGATGAGTATCGCGGCATGGTCACCATCTGGAAATTTGACCGGGAGACCGGCCGGATACTGCCCGACCAATCCTTTGCCATTGAGTTGCCCCCCTATTGGCAAGACCTGTGCGACGCCGGCAAGAAGGTCAGTGAAGGCTGGATCTTCTGCAACTCCTTCAACACGGAAATGGCTACCGGCGGCGTAGAGGAAGGCAACCCGCCGTTTGAGTCGGGGGCCTCGCAGCGGGACATGGATTACCTGCACATCATCAACCTGGAAAAAGCGGCCGAAGTCGCCGCGGCCGGCAAGACGACCGAGGTCAACGGCTTCCCGGTGATCTCCCTGGACACCGCCATAGCCGAAGGACTGCTTTTCTTTGCCCCGGAACCTAAAAGCCCGCACGGTGTGGACATTACCCCCGGCGGCGAGTACATGGTCATCTCCGGCAAACTAGACCCCCACGTCACCATCTACAGCTTCGACAAGATTCAACAGGCAATCGCCGACGCCAACTACACGCCGGATGATTACGGCGTGCCGGTGTTGGACTTTGACAGCGTGGTAGAAGCGCAGGTGGAGCTCGGTTTAGGCCCGCTGCACACCCAGTTCGATGACAAAGGCTATGCCTACACCAGCCTGTTCCTGGACAGCGCTGTTTCCCGCTGGACGTTGGGCGGCCCCTACAGCGACCTGCACGAAGAAGAAGATTGGGCCTTGGTGACCAAGACCCCGGTCCACTACAACGTGGGGCACATCGCCGCCGCAGAAGGGGACACCGTCAGCCCGGATGGCCGCTACCTGGTCTCGCTGAACAAGTGGGCCGTGGATCGCTTCTCGCCCGTGGGACCACTGCTGCCCCAAAACTTCCAGCTCGTGGATATCGGCAGCAGCGGCACGACGATGCCCGTGCTGTACGATATGCCCATCCCCGATGGCGAACCCCATTACGCCCAGATTATCAAAGCGGACAAACTAAGCCCCTGGGAAGTGTATCCCGAAGTTGGCTGGGACCCGCACACGCAGGCGCTTGACCCCAACGCCGCCGTTGCCGGCCAGGAGCGGGTGGAGCGGAACGGCAACCAGGTGGAAATCTGGATGACGGCGGTGCGCAGCCACTTCACGCCGGAGCATGTGGAGATTCAGAAGGGAGATCACGTTATCTGGCATATCACCAATGTGGAGCGGGCGTATGACGCCACCCACGGCTTCTCTATCCCTGTCTACAACATTAACCTGAGCATTGAACCGGGTGAAGCGGTCACCTTTGAGTTTGATGCCACGCAAGATGGCGTGTTTTCGTTCTACTGCACCGAGTTCTGCTCGGCGCTGCACCTGGAAATGACCGGTTATCTGTTGATCAAGCCTTCGGAGTAATTGCCAGGCTGTTTCTGATGGCCGGGTCTTCTGCCGAAGACCCGGCCGGGACAGCCACCAGGCGGGTCTTCAGGATTTCAGGGTTGACACCATCTGTATGGGCAACCACTCCGCGAATTCCCAAAGAACCACAAAGGACAATGACGACCATGAGTGTAATGAAGCGAATTGTTGGGCCGCGCGCCCCGGCCGGGGCGGAGCACAGTGACCAGGCGATTTACCGGCGGCCAACGATCCTCCTGGGCCTGGCCGCACTCCTGCTGCTTATCTCCTTGTTCCTGCCCTACTGGCAGATGACCCTGCTGGCCCCCCAATATCCCGGCGGCCTCAGCGTGCAGGTCTACGTCAACCGCCTGACCGGGGATGTCAACGAGATCGACGGCCTGAACCATTACATCGGCATGCGCCCGTTGGCGGAGGCCGCCCAACTGGAGCGTTCGGTCAGCGTGGCCGCCATCGCTGTCCTGGCTCTGCTGCTCCTGGCGGCCATCTTTGTCCACACCCGCTGGGCTGCCCTGCTCGCCCTACCGGCTATCCTGATGCCGTTCCTCTTTCTGGCCGACATGTACTTCTGGATGCGCAATTTTGGCCTGAACCTGGACCCGCGCGCGCCGTTGAGCAGCGCCATCAAGCCCTTTGTGCCGCCTATCCTGGGCACCGGCCGGGTTGGGCAGTTTGAAACCATCGCCACCTTCCATATTGGCCTTTACCTGGCGTTTCTGGCCGCCGGGCTGATTGTGGCCGGTCTGTATGCCCATCGCCGGGCCTACAAGCCGCTGGTGGAGCAAAGCCAGTGATGCCCCGGCTGCTCGTTCTGCTGGGCCTGCTGGGCCTGCTGCTGTCTGCCAGCCCGGCCGGGGCGGTCAGCCCCACCACCATCAACGCCGCGCAGTTGGCGGCAGCCGTGGCCCAGGCTGCCCCAGGCGACACCATCGTCGTCAGCGGTGGCACCTACCACGGCAACCTGGTCCTGGACAAGCCGCTAACCCTGCTGGGCCAGGATTGGCCGGTGATCGACGGCGACGGGCAAGGGACGGTGGTGCAGATCACCCGGCCGGGGACCACCCTGCGTGGCTTTGTCATCCGTGGCAGCGGCCACAGCCTGGACCAGGAAAACTCCGGCATCGCCGTCGAAGCCGAGAACAGCCTGATCGAAAACAACCGCTTCGAAGAAACCCTCTTCGGCATCTACCTGCGCCAGGCCCACAACAGCACCCTGCGCGGCAACATTATCCACAGCCTCGATCTACCCGTGCCCCGCCGCGGCGACCCCATCCGCGTCTGGTACAGCAACGACGTCCTGGTGGAAAACAACACCGCCCTCCGCGGGCGTGACGTGGTGTTGTGGTATTCCCAGCGGCTCACCGTGCGCGGCAACGACGTGCAGTCGGGGCGCTACGGCCTGCACTTCATGTACTGCGACGACGCCCACATCGAGAACAACCGCCTGCTCAACAACTCCGTGGGCGCATTTCTCATGTACAGCCGGCGCATGGTGCTGCAGCACAACACCATCGCCGGCAATCGCGGCCCCAGCGGCTATGGCATCGGCCTCAAAGATATGGACGACGCCATCGTCAAAGAAAACCGCTTCCTGGACAACCGCGTGGGCGCTTACCTGGATGGCTCGCCGCGGGAAGTGGACAGCATCGGCCAGTTTGAGGGCAACATCTTTGCCTACAACGATATCGGCGTAGAACTACTGCCGGCGGTGCGCCACAACCAGTTCTTCGCCAACAGCTTCATCGACAACGGCGAACAGGTGGCCATTGCCGGTGGCGGCCGGCCGGGCGAAAACGCCTGGACAGTAGATGGCCAGGGCAACTACTGGAGCGACTACGCCGGCTACGATGCCAACGGCGACGCCCGCGGCGACATGGCCTACCGCTCGGAACGCCTGTTTGAGAGCCTGACCGCCCAATCGCCCAATCTGCGCCTCTTCCTCTACAGCCCGGCCGTCAACGCCATTGAATTTGCCGCCATTGCCTTTCCTCTGGTGCGGCCCCAGCCCAAGCTGGTGGATGAACAGCCGCTGATGCAGCCGGTCATCCCCGCCCAGACGCCGGCCCTGCCCCAGGCAGCGGCCACCGGCTGGGTTGTGCTATCCGCTGTGCTGCTGGCCCTGGCCCTGACCATCACCGGACTGCCCCGGCTGGGCCAGACCCGCTACCGTTTCGCCGCCAACCTTACCAGTCCCCCAAGTGAACCATGATTGAAGTGACGAACCTCAGCAAACGATTCGGCGGCCTTGTCGCCGTTGATGACCTCTCCTTTCAGGTAGACGCCGGGCAGGCGGTGGCCCTGTGGGGGGCCAATGGCGCGGGCAAGACGACCGCCCTGCGCTGCCTTTTGGGGCTGATTCCCTTCTCCGGCCGGGTGACCATCACCGGCCGGGACGTGAGCAAGCAGGGCAAAGCCGCCCGCCGCCAGCTAGGCTTTGTCCCCCAAGAACTCAACTTCCACGATGATCTAAGCGTGGCCGAGACCCTGACCTTTTACGCCCGGCTCAAAAAGCTGCCCAACGGCAGCGACTTCAGCGACCTGCTGGCCCGCCTGGAACTGCTGCCCCACCTGCCCAAGCGCGTCCACGACCTGTCCGGTGGCCTGAAACAGCGGCTGGCCCTGGCCCTGGCCCTGCTGGCCGACCCGCCCCTGCTCGTCCTGGACGAGCCAACCGCCAACCTGGACATCCGCGCCCGCGAGGATTTCCTGGCCCTGCTGCACGAGCTGAAAACGGGCGGTAAGACGCTGCTCTTCTCCTCCCACCGGCTGGAGGAAGTCACCGCCCTGGCCGACCGCGTGCTGCTGCTGGAGGCCGGCCGCCTGGTGGTAGATGCGCCCCCGCACGAGCTGGCCCAACGGCTGGGCTGGAGCAGCACACTCCACATCTACCTGCCAGAGGCAACCATTGACCCCGCCCTGGCGCAGTTAACCGCGTGTGGCCTGCCGGTTAGCCGTAACGGGCGTGGGGTGCGGGTGCAGGTCGCGCCCGGGGCCAAAGGGCAGGTGCTGCGCGTGCTGCACGACGCCGGCATCGTCATTGATGACTTTTCACTGGAATAGCGCCCTGGCCGGCGCCCGGACCACTTCCGGACCAATACACGCCGTAATCTGGCCCGCCGGCAGACGAGGTAGAGAGACTGATGGTTGACCTGGAAAATATCCTCATTCTGACGCAAAAGGAACTGCGTGACGCCCGGCGCAATCGCTGGTTCTTGCTCTACACCATCGCCTTTGCCGGGTTGTCGCTGGCCCTGGCCTGGCTAGCCATGTCTGGTCTGGGCAACGATGGCCTGGCCGGTTTTGGCCGTACCAGCGCCAGCCTCATCAACCTGGTGCTGCTCATTGTGCCGCTGATGGGGCTAACCCTGGGCGCGCTCAGCCTGGCCGGGGAGCGGGAGAGCGGCACCCTGCTCTACTTGCTGGCCCAACCCATCAGCCAGTTGGAACTGCTGCTGGGCAAGTTCCTGGGGCTGGCGCTGGCCCTGATGGCGGCCCTGGGGCTGGGCTTTGGCCTCACCGGCCTGCTTATTGCCGTGCGCGGTGGCGGGGCGCAGGCCAGCACCTACCTGGTGCTGCTGCTGCTGGCCTGCTTGCTGGCCACAGCCAGCCTGAGCCTGGGCTTTTTGCTCTCGGCGGCGGTGCAGCGCGGCGCGACAGCCGTGGGGCTGGCGCTGTTTCTGTGGCTGCTGCTGGTCTTCTTTGGCGATTTGGGGGTGATGGGCACGGCGCTGGTGCTGCAGTTGGATGTGAACCAACTGCTGAGCCTGGCCCTGGTGAACCCGCTGCAGTTGTTCAAGATTGCTGCGGTGCTGGATTTGCGCCAGAACCTGGAGGTTTTAGGCCCGGCCGGGACCTACGCCTACCGTACTTATGGCAGCCAGCTCATGCCCCTGCTGGTGGGTTTTCTCCTGCTATGGGTTACGCTGCCCTTTTTACTGGCTACCCGGCTCTTTCAACGACGAGGTGTCTTATGAAAAACAAACTGTTGCTTATGCTAACGCTGCTTGGCCTGCTGCTGGCGCTGGGCGCCTGCCGGCAGAGCGCGGACACGTCGGCCCCGCCGGATATCCGCTATGGTGAGGATGTTTGCGACCGCTGCCAGATGATTATCAACGAGGAGCGCTATGCCGCCGCCTACTGGACGGCCGGTGGCCAGGCGCGCCGCTTTGATGACATTGGCGGTATGCTGGCTTATCATCAGGAAACCGGGGAGGAGGTTGCCTCCTTCTGGGTGCATGATTATGCCAGCGGGGAGTGGATCCCGGCCGGGGAGAGCTATCTCGTGTTCGACCCCGGCCTGCATTCGCCCATGGGCTTTGGCGTGGCCGCCTGTGCCAGCGAAGCTCAGGCCCGGTCATTGGCCTATGGCCAGGCCGGCGCCTTTGTTCTCCCCTTTGACCAGGCCCTGGCCCAGTTAGCCGCCGGCGACCTGGCGCTAGACCCCAGCCAGCGGCACGAAATGGAAGGCATGTCGGGCAACGAATAGCGCCCCTGCGGGTACCCGCAGGGCTAGCAGCCAACGTAGGGGCGCAGCGCGCTGCGCCCCCAAACGAATGAGGAGAAGAACGCATGAAACGCAATCTAACTTATTGTCTTCTGGCGCTGCTGTTACTGCTGGCCCTGGCGGCCTGCGGCGGCAGCAGCAGCAACGCGGCCGGGGTGGCGGAGAACGCCGCCCCAGAAGTTGCGGCCAGCAGCGGCGACCCGGCGGCCGGCGAGGCGCAGTTCAACCAATTGTGCATTGCCTGCCACGGCGCGGGCGGCGCGGGCATCGAGAACCTGGGCAAGCCTTTCACGACCAGTGACTTCATCAAGAGCAAGACAGACGAGGAACTGCTGGCCTTTGTGAAGACGGGCCGGCCAATGGGTGATCCGCTGAACACCACCGGCATCGATATGCCGCCCAAAGGGGGCAACCCGGCGCTGACAGATGAGCAGATTTTGGATATCATTGCCTACATCCGCACGCTGCAGCCGTAGCGGGCGCGGGTAGCAGGCGGGTGAGCGTGCAGCATGACCGGTTCTGATGGCCTGCCGAGCATGAGTATTGCCGAGGTGCTGGTCCGCTGGCCGCAGACAGCCGGTGTCTTCCGGCACTATAACCTGGCCTGTGTTGGCTGTGCAGTGGCGTCATTTTGTCTGGTTGCCGACGCGGCCAGCGTCTATGGCCTGCCGCTGGCGGCGCTGGTCGCCGACTTGCTGGTGGCCATAGAACGCCTGGAAAGTCCTGGATAGGGGTGTGATGATGGGCGGACAGCAGAAGAGTGGTGGCGGCCTGATACCTTTGCCCCTCCTGGCGCTGGCTATTGTGGCGCTGCTGGCGGCACTGTGGGCCGGGCTGCTGCGCCTGGGTTGGGCGTGGCCGGTGCTGCGCCCGGCGTTGCCGGCCGCGCATGGCCCGCTGATGGTGTCTGGCTTTTTGGGGACGCTCATCAGCCTGGAGCGGGCCATTGCCCTGCACCGGCCGGGTGCTTTTCTGGCGCCGCTCTTCACCGGAATTGGCGGGCTGCTGCTGGCCGGTTTGCCGGCGGTTTGGGGGGCGCTGCTGATCACCCTGGGCAGCCTGGGGCTGGTGGCCCTCTTTGGGGTGATGCTGTGGCAGCACCGCACCCTGCACACGGCGGTGATGGCCCTGGGGGCGCTGCTGTGGCTGGTGGGGAATGGGTTGTGGCTGGGCGGCTGGTCGATTCACCGGGTGGTGTTGTGGTGGCTGGGCTTCCTGGTGCTGACCATTGCCGGGGAGCGCTTGGAGTTGAGCCAGGTGCTGCGCCTCCCCGGCCGGGTGCGGTGGCTGTTTGGGCTGCTGGTGGCCCTGTTTACGGCCGGCGTCTTGCTCTCGTTGGCCAGCTACCCGGCCGGGATGCGGCTGGCCGGGCTTGGGTTGCTGCTGCTGGCCGCCTGGCTGGTGCGCTTTGATATCGCCCGGCGCAATTTGCGCCGCCAGGGGCTCACCCGCTACATTGCCGTCTGCCTCTTCCTGGGCTATTTCTGGCTGGGGTTGGGGGGGCTGCTGGCCCTGGCGTATGGTGGCATCCCGGCCGGGCCAATCTACGATGCCATCCTGCACGCCGTCTTCCTGGGCTTTGTCTTCAGCATGATCTTTGGCCATGCGCCCATCATCTTCCCCGCCGTTTTGCAGCGCCCCGTGCCCTACCGCCCCCGTTTCTACAGCCACCTCATCACCTTGCAGCTCTCGCTGCTGCTGCGTGTGGCCGGGGACCTGCTGCTGTGGCCGGAGGTGCGCCGCTGGGGCGGCCTGCTGAATGTGCTGGTGGTGCTGCTGTTCCTGGCCAACATCGCCCTGTCGGTCTGGCAGGGGAGCAAGACCGCCCCGGCCGGGTAGCCCCGGCCACCCCCGCCAGCCCATTCTATTCCGGGCGCGGCCGGCGGTCGCCAGCGCGCGCCTGACCTAGGAGGAAGATGCGATGACCGAACTACCCATGCCCGCTGAACTTCACGAGGAACTGATCGCCTGGCTGCTGGCCGGCGATGCGGCCATCCGCTGGCAAACCATGCGCGACCTGCTAGACGCCCCGGCCGGGGGCGCGGCGCGAGAGCCTGGAAAACTACATCAAGCGTGTGCGGACGTTGGAGGAGATCGCCAAATCCTTTGACGGCGTGGAGAGCGCCTATGCCCTGCAGGCCGGCCGGGAGATCCGCATCCTGGTCAAGCCGGGGACGATTGACGACCTGGGGGCCATGCGGCTATCGAAAGATATCTCGAAAAGCATTGAAGACAGCATGCAGTACCCAGGCCAGATTCAAGTGACGGTCATCCGGGAGACCCGGGCCGTGGGTTTTGCCAAGTAAAGTCCGGCGCACATTTCAAACAGTGGCCGTAGAAACGCCTGGTCATCGCCGCAGTGGCAATGACCAGGCGTTTCCTTTTGGGGGCGGCCCCAGCTGGTTATCAGCTGGTAGGTGGGATCGACCCGGCCGGGGAATCGATCGCAGCTGCCAGACGGCCGGCAAATTCCTCTACTGAGACGCCATAAACCAAAGCAGCGTCGACAATGGTGTAAAACGGCGCTACCACGCAGCCGACACAGGCCATATTGTACGCCTGGAACACCTGCGCCGTTTGTGGCCAGCGGTCCAGAACATCTGAAATTGTCATTTCAGTCAGGGAAGTTGGTTCCACCATAGCTTGCCTCAATCTCGTGTTGCCAGGCTGCCCTACCACGGGCAGACGGGCAGCCGCTTTGCTGCCGCCGAATACCGAGAACCAAAACGCACGGCACTTTCGTCCCTCATCCGGCGGCCTCGTCCGTGGCGCCGGGGCCAGGCAGCGCCGTGTCTCCAGCGATAATCACCATTTCGTGCGCTTTGCACAGCACCACGCGCATCCGGCCGCTGCTCACCAGGCCAGCCTGCTCCCATTTGCTCATGATCCGGCTGACGTTATACAGGTTGGTGCCGGTCATTTGGGCCAGGTCCTCACGCGAAAGCGGCATGTCTATCAACACGCCTTCTGGCACGCGGCGGCCAAACTGGCGCACCAGCCGCAGCAGGGTGCGGGCAATGCGCTGCTCCACCTGCTGAGTCGCCAGGTCCTGGTTGCGCGCCTGCAAACGGGCAAAGCGCCGGCCTATCATTTCCAGCCCGTTCAACGCCAACTGCGGATACTGGTGCATCAACTGCAACATCGTCGCCTGGTCCCAGCCAATGGCCAGGCAAGGCTCGATGGCCTCAGCCGACAGGGGAAAGGTCATGTGGCTCAGGGCCACAATGATGCCCAACCCCTCGCCCGGTCCCAGATAGTTAACGATGACCTGCTCCCCGGCCGGGGTGACCTGCACCAGCTTCACCCGCCCCGAATGCAGCACATACATCGTCAGTGCCGCCTCTCCCTGATGAAAGAAGTAGCTGCCCTTATCCACCCGCTTTTGGTAACCACGCGCCAATACATCCTGGCACGTCTCCGGTGGGAGGTCCTGAAATAAGAAGCAGGTGGTCAAAATGCCGGGGTCGGTCACAGACGTCATCAGAACATAGTAGCATAGAACAGCCACAACGCACATAATCGCCGCCCCCGGCCGGGGCGGGGCCGCCTGCCCCTGTGGGCGGCGCTGCTGGTGGGGGCGGTCATTGGCCTGGTGTCT
>JACKCB010000007.1 GCA_020634235.1 Ardenticatenaceae bacterium
CAGCAATTCTAAACGAACCATGTAATGATTTTGCACAGTGAAGGATGAAAATGTGGTACGCTCCGGTCCACAGCAGAAAGAGTTTGGTTGCACATTGGTGAACCTCATCCCGTTTCTAAACGTAAACCGATTGCCTGTGAGCACAGTGAATTGTCGCGGTTGAAGAAACCAGCACGAGTAGCAAAGTACCAATTATCTCGGCAATCCCTGCTGAAACCAGACTGACTGGAGTAAGGAAATGGAAAACCTGTTGACGTGTTGTTGTGGCTTGGACATTCATAAAGAGAGTATCGTCGCCTGTCTGTTACAGGGACCGCTGGAAGAAGGGTACAAACCCGCCAGCGAAGTAAGAGAATTCGGGACGCAGCTAGCCGACTTGAATGCCTTGCGAGAGTGGCTGCAAGCACATGATTGTCATTACGTTGCTATGGAAAGCACCGGCATTTTCTGGCAACCCGTGTACGCCATTCTTGAAGAAGCTTTTACGGATGACATGCACCTCTTGGTGGTGAATGCCCGGCACTTAAAAAAGGTTCCCGGCCGGAAGACCGATATGCGCGATGCAGAATGGTTGGCTATCTTGCTGCGTGCCGGTCTCCTACGCGGCAGTTTTGTGCCCGAACGCGATATTCGGGATTTGCGTCAATTCACGCGGTATCGGAAGGCACTGATTCGGGATATTACTTCCCAGAAAAACCGGATTGAAAAGCTATTACAGTCGAGCGGATTTCGTCTGTCCTCCTTTCTGTCCGATATCTTTGGCGCTTCCGGCCAGGCGATCATGGAGCAGTTAGTGCAAGTTGGCTATATCTCCAGGCAAAGTCTAGCAAAATGTCTCAAAGGGCGTGCCCGCCAGAAGAGCAACGAAATCTTGACCAATCTAAACGGGACCTTGTCCGGGCCGCAGCGCAAGCTGCTCAAGAGGCAATTGGCTCACTTGCGAGACCTACAGGACAATTTAGCGGAAGTGGAGCAAGACATTCGCGCTAACTTTGCTCAGTTCGAGGGGCCTATCGAATTGTTGGACACTATTCCGGGCATTGATCTGACGGCAGCCCATGCCGTTCTGGCCGAAATTGGTGTGGATATGTCTGCTTTTCCCACCGCTGAGCATATCTGTTCCTGGGCTGGTCTTGCTCCTGGCAACCATCAAAGCGCCGGAAAAAAGAAGAAGCAACGCATTACTCATGGCAACAATTATCTCAAGACGATTCTTTGCGAAGTGGCCTGGGTGATTGCCCGCCAGAAAAAACTATACTTGTCTGCTTGGTACTGGCGTCTCAAACAACGGACGGGTGCCAAGCGAGCGATTGTTGCTTTGGCGCGGAAGTTGCTTGTCATTATCTACACCATGCTTAAAACCAGCCAACCGTACGATGAACAAAAGTTCTTGGAACGCAAGCAGGCCAGCGAGCAAAAGCGAGTTAACCGAATGGTAAACGAATTAGCCAGGCTTGGGTATTCTGTTTCTCTGCCTAGCTGAGACGTTTATTTTCGTAGCAATGTAAAACGGAATCGTTCACTCCCCCCCCTCCGAAACGAACAGAGAGGTCAAGCACCGGGGGCGTCGCCTCGGCGCTTCGCGCCTGGCGACGCCAAATAGAGCGGGTTTTTTCAGTTTTTGGGGCATTTGCCCCAAAAACTGAAAAAACCCCATCAGGTTCCCCCGCGCGGGGCGCGAAGCGCCCTCGCGCGGGCCAGCGCAAGTGCCACAGCGTATTTGGAAAATCGCTCCACATCAGCCGCCCAGCGCGATCTCGGGCAGCTCACAGGCAACGCCACCTGGCAACCTTCTGCCCTTTTGCGCCCCTTTTCCCCCTACATTTAGCATTACTGGCCGTGCGTGTTGCGTATTGCGCCAGTTGGTGGCAAAGTTGTAGCCGGTAACATAGCTAGAAGACAGAACACGAATGACGAATGACACTCCATGACCCAACTTGCCGACGACTTTCTTGAACTCCATGATGACCAGGTGAGCGCCGCCGATTTGCAGGCCCAGGTGCAGGCCCGCCTGGCTGCCCGCCGCGCCGCGCCCGGCTACGCGCCACAGCAGTTCGCCAGCTACATCACCAGCGACACCTGCCCCACCCCGCCGGACGATCTGCCCTACGCCTTTGGTCTCTACCACCATTTACAGCGGGCCAACGACATTTACAGCCAGGCCGATACCGCCCCGGTGCTGGCCCCCTCGCCGGCCACGCGGCTGCCGCTGCTGGGCCGCCTCTGGCAGCTCATTCGCGGTGAAACGCACAACCTCATCCTGTTTTATGTCAACCGCAGCCTGGCCCACCAGGTCAGCGTCAACCGCCACCTGGTGCAAACCCTCAACGAACTCACCCGCCAGAATGAAGCGCAGCAGCGGGCCATCATCGCCCTGCAGGCCCAGGTCGCGGCCCGGCAAGCCCAAGAGCAGCCCCCAGCAGCCGCGTCAGCGCCCCCCCCCACCGGGTAACCCCATGCCCCAACCAAAACTCAGCCAGAGCCAACTCAACCAGGTTGTCGTCGGTGCCTCCCTTGGCGACGCCGTTACCGACCATGCGCTGGTCATTCGTGACTGGCTGCGCGGTTGGGGCTTCCAATCCCAATTGTACGCGCTGCACATCCACCCGGCGCTGGCCAGCGAGGTGAAGCCGCTGTCTGCCTACCACCCCGGCCGGGGCGAGCGCCACCTCATCTTCCACCACAGCATCGGCTCCGAAACCGTCGACGTGCTAACCAACCTCCCCGTTGAACTCATCCTCATCTACCACAACATCACCCCGGCCGGGTTCTTCACCTACGCCGACCCCATGTGGACCCGCCTGCTCACCCAGGGGCGACAGCAGTTGCACCAACTCCGCCCCCACACCCGGCTGGGGCTGGCCGTCTCCGAATTCAACGCCGCCGAACTGCGCGACGCCGGCTACCAGCCCACCGGCGTCCTGCCCATCATGCTAGACGAAAGCCGCTACACCATCCCTCTCAACGACAACCTGGCCGCCAGCCTGCGCGCCCAGGGACCACTGCTGCTCTTCGTGGGCAAATTCGCCCCCCACAAAAAGCAAGAAGACCTGGTGAAGCTGCTCTTCCACTACCGGCAGCTAGCCCCCCACGCCCGCCTGGCCCTGGTGGGCGACCCCTGGCTGCCCGACTACACCGCCTGGCTCAACGACATGATCCGCCGCCTGGGGCTAACCGAGGCCGTGCTGCTGCCCGGCCGGGTAAACCAGCAAGACATGGTCACCTACTACCGCTGCGCCGACCTCTTCGTCTCCATGAGCGAGCACGAAGGCTTCTGCAAGCCGCTCATCGAAAGCATGTACCTGGCCCTACCCATCCTGGCCTACGCCAGCACCGCCGTACCCGGCACCCTGGGCCAGACCGGCATCCTGTTCCACGACAAAGATTACGAAGCGCTGGCCGAACTGGTAGACATTTTGCAGCACGACCACGCCTTGCGCCAACGCCTGATCCAGCGCCAGCAGGCCCACGTGCAGCAGTTCCTGGCCCCCGCAATCCGGGCCACCTTACAGCAGCATCTGCAAACACTGGGGGTGCTGGCTCCATGAGCCGCCCCCAGCGCATTGCCCTGGTCGTGCAGCGCTACGGGCCAGAAGTCAACGGCGGCGCCGAGACAGCGGCGCGGGCCATCGCCGAACACCTGGCCACGCGGCTAGAAGTCCACGTGCTAACCACCTGCGCCGTCGATTACACCACCTGGGCCAATGTCTACCCGGCCGGGACAACCCAACTCAACGGCGTCCACCTCCACCGCTTCCCCGTAGACGCCGCTCGCGATTGGGGCCGCGCCCAAAAAGAGACCGGCCGCTTCTTGCAGCAAGAACACACCCTGGAAGATGAAATCGCCTGGGTGCGCCAGGCCGGTCCCTTCGCCACCCCCCTGCTGCAATTCATCAAACGCTCAGCCACCGACTTCGACGCCTTCATCTTCTTCACCTACCTCTATGCCACCACCTGCCTTGGCCTGCCCCTGGTGGCCCACAAAGCCATCCTGGTCCCCACCGCCCACGACGAACCCTTCCTCTACATGGAGATTTTCCGCCGTCTCTGCCGGCTGCCGCGCCACATCATCTACCTGACCCACGCCGAGCAGGAACTGGTGCAGCGCATCACCGGCAACCGGGCCGTGCCCAGCAGCGTGCTGGCCCTGGGCATCGATCCCCCCAGCCAGCCCCGGCCGGAGCGTTTCCGCCAAAAATACCAGGTACAAGGCGATTTTCTGCTCTATGGCGGGCGCATCTCCGAAGCCAAAAACGTGCCCGAACTGCTAGACTACTTCCAACGCTACCTGGCCAGCCATCCCCGGCCGGGGCAGCTCATCCTCATGGGCCAGTCCACCATCCCCCTCCCCACCCATCCCCAAATTCGGGCCATCGGCTTCGTCTCCGAACAGGACAAACAAGACGCCCTCAGCGCCGCCACCCTGGTCGTCCTCCCCTCCCTCTTCGAGAGCCTGTCCATCATCATTCTAGAAGCCTGGCTCGCCAGCGTACCGGTACTGGTCAACGGCCGCTGCGAGGTCACCCGCCAGCAGTGCCGCCTCAGCAACGGGGGGCTTTACTACACCACCTACGACGAATTCGTCGCCACCCTGGACCGGCTGCTAAAAGCCCCCGCCCTGCGCGCCCAACTGGGCCAGCAAGGGCAGCAGTTTGTCCTACAGCACTATACCTGGCCCATCATTCTCGATCAGTACCAGAACATCCTCCATCAGCTCCAATCCCCAAACTAAACCTCACCAGGCGGCAGCAATAACGTGACCGGCACCCATTATCGCTGCCGGCAATTACTACAAAATTCCTATTGTGCCGCACCCAACCCATCGCTAAACTGAAACCCAAATTCGGGAATCATGCTGTCACTTATTGTCAACTCATGTCTACCGCACAATGCTCAGGACTACACCTCATGCTCAACCAACACACCACCGCCCCCACCAGAATCATCCTGGCCGGCTTTATACTCGTCATCCTGCTACTTGTCTTAGCTGCCGGAACACAGCCCACCGTCTCAGCCCAGGACCAACCCATCATAGGCGTGCCAGAAACGCCTAAGTGGACCGTAACCCTACCCCACGAAAACTGCTATGGCAGCAATGATCCCAACTGCTTCCACGGCTCCCCCACCCTGGCCGACGTCAACGAAGACGGCTACGACGATGTCATCGTCTCCACCAACAACGGCCACCTCGTGGTGGTCAAGCACAACGGACAAGTACTGTGGGACGTGGATGTTGCCCCCTATTTCGGCATGGCCAGCAACCAGGAAGAGATCAACTCCTCCCCGGCCGTGGCCGACATCGACAATGACGGCGACGTCGAGATCGTCGTTGGCGTAGGCACTATCCACCGTGCCATCTGCACCCAGGGCGGTGTCATCGTGCTAGATCGTTGGGGGCACGTTGAGCCGGGCTGGCCGCAGAGCACCACCGACTGGGTCATCCCCCCGGCCGGGTGCAACGACTCCATCTTCTCCAGCCCCGCCCTGGGCGACCTGGACAACGACGGCGACCTGGAGATCGTCGTCGGTGGCTTCGACATGCGCATCTACGCCTGGCATCACAACGGCCAATTCGTCGACGGCTTCCCCCCCAACAGCTACCTCTACGACGAATTCCCCTGGAGCATCTTCGTCACCCACCTGGCCGACGTCGTCTGGAGCTCGCCAGCCCTGGCCGACATCAACCACGACGGCTACCTGGACATCATCACCGGCACCGATGAAGGCAACCAGGGCAGCAGTTGGAACTGCCCCTACGCCCTGCCGGCCGGCTGGCGCAGCGGCTACTGCGGCGGCTCCATCTACGCCCTGGACCGGCACGGCCAGTTCCTGCCCGGCTTCCCCCGCCACTTCCTGGAAACCGTCCAATCCTCGCCCGTTGTCGCCGACATCAACAGCGACGGCGAGATGGAAATCATCGTCGGCAGCGGCACCTTCTACCGCAACAACAGCCCCGACCATCCCACCTACGGCTTCCGCATCCACGTCATGGACAGCCAGGCCCGCGACCTGCCCGGCTGGGAAGGGGGCAAGGCAGTTGGCGGGCCAGTACCCGCCTCCCCAGCCATCGGCGACATCACCGGCGACGGCGCGCCAGAAATCATCGTCGCCACCGCCGAAGAACGGCTGCTATACGCCTGGGACATTCATGGCCAGCTCATTAGCGGCTTCCCCAGCCGCGCCCGCGACATGTTCGGCCAGACCACAGCCAACTACGACACCGGCCAGAGCTTCGTGCTGGCCGATTTCGACGGCGACAGCAAGATGGAGATCATCCTCAACTTGGGCTGGACCGTGGTCGTCATCGACGGCGATGGCCGCCACCTCACCTCCACTTACTACCCAAACAGCGACCGGCCGGTATACCTGACCGATGGCACCCTGAGCAATACCCCGGCTGTCGGCGACATTGACCACGACGGCAAGCTAGAGTTGATCACCCACAACAGCATCCTGTATGTCTGGGATTTGCCCAACGCCTCCGACAAAGCTGAATGGCCGATGTTCAAGTTCAATGCGGCCGGCACCGCCTCCCCCATCACCCCGGCCTCGCTAGACAGCAGCCACGACGCGCTGCTGCTCTTCCACCAGACCGGCGTGCCAGGCCCCATCCGTGCTACCATCCAGGTACAAAACATGGGCGGCCAACCCATGAACTGGACCATCACCCCCCCGGCCGGGATAACCACCTCCCCCAGCTCCGGCACACTAGACAACGGCAGCGCCACCGTCCAGGTAACCATCGCCACCACCAGCCTGCGCCCCGGCTTCAACAGCCTGGGGACCATCCGCGTTCGCGCCTACAGTAACGGCGTCGAACTGCCCACCAGCCCCATCAACATTCCCGTCACCGTTTACTACGGCAACGTAAACCACATCTTCCTCTCCAATATCAGCCAATAAAGTTGGGGCGGCTTGCCCGCCCCAACCCATTTCTCAGGGTACGGTAACCGTCACCACCCCCGGCCGGGACCAAAACTCCCCTTCCCCCCCAGCCAGCGGCAGCCGCCCGGCCGGGTCATACCAGCCCACCCGCAGCCCATACACCCCGGCCGGCAGCGCCACCGGCAAGTCCATCACCACCAACTCCGTCAGCCGCTCCCCCGGTCGCCAGGCCGGCACCGGCCAGCGCCCGCCAAACGGCCGCTGATCCTGCTGGGCCACAATCTCCCCCGCCTCATCCAACAAATGCACAAACAGCGTCAGGTCACGCGCCGGCGGCCCGGCCGGCGCCACCTGCCAGGTAAATTGCAGCGGCAACTGGTCCCCGGCCGCCACCGCCCCGGCCGGCAAGCCCAGGCCAGTCAGCGTCAGCCCATCCTGCCAGGCCACGGCCAGCGGCAAGTTCACCGGCGCAGCGGCCACCGGCGGCGGGTCGCCCAGCCGCAAATAACCCGCCTGAACGTCCGGCGGATTCCCGGCCGGGTCATCGCGCTGCGGCAGCGCCGTGCCCGTGGCCAGATCATACAGCAGCAGCCCCAGCCGGTAGCTACCCGGCGGCAAATCAACCGGCACCGGCTGGCGGGCCGGCAGAGACAACCGGTCACCCGGCTGCCACAACTGGCTGTCATAGCCGCCCCCAAAGGGCACCGTGCGCGTTACCCCATATTGGGCAAAGGTCTGCGTATCCACCAGGAAGGTGGTCAGCCCCAAACTGGCCGGCTGCGGCGCGCCCACCCCCACCCCCACCGCCAATGCCAGGGCCGTCCCCGGCCGGAGCACTGTATCGGCCAGAGTCACCCCGGTCAGCGTCAACTCCTGGGCCAGGGGCACATCCAGCGGAACCACCACCTGCGCGGCCGGCGCGGGCCGGCGGCGGTAGAGGGTCACGTTGTCAAAGGTGACCGCCGGCTCATAGGCAGCCTGGAACCACCAGGTCGGAACCACCTGCTCCCAGGCGGTGTTAGGCAGCGTCACAACATACGCCGGCTGGTGCGCGTTCAGGGCATAGACCAGCGTCTCCTGCCAGCCCAATTGGTGGCCGGTCATGTCGGCGCTCACCAGCCCCATGGTATCCAGGATGGGGCGCTGCGACTGGTAGCCAATGACGCCAATCTCAATGGTGGCGACCGCGTCGGCCGGGTCGCTGTTGGCCGCCAGCCAGCGCCCGGCCGGGACGTAGGCCGGCTGGTAGCCATGGGCCACCTGCGCCTGGCCATACGTCTGCGCCCCCTGGGCCAGCAGGATGGGCAGCAGCAGCAGCCCGGCCACAAGCGGTGCCAGGCGGGCCAGGCGCGGCGGTCCCCACGGACCATCATCCCCCAGCAGCACGCCCAGCCCCAGCGCGGCCAGCAGGCTCAATGCCAGCAGCGGCGGCACAAAATACCAGGGAAAGGTGACCACCCCCACAACGGTATAGAACAGGGTGTAAGCGGCCAGCCAGCCGGCCAACCACCAAAAAGGACGTCCCGGCCGGGTAGCTATCACCCACAAGGCCAGCAGCCAGGCCGCAGCCAGGGCCAGCGCCGCCGGCCAGGGCAAGGCAGAGACGTGGGCCAACAGCCCCTGGGCAAAACCGGGCAGCCCGTCCACCGGCATCAGCGTCGTCTGGCCGATTTTGGCCGCAGCGCTGTTGGGCAAGAACTGGCCGTAGCGCCATTGGGCATACAAGAACCAGGGCAGAGTCAGCAGCAGCGTGGCCAGCGCCTCGCGCCAGGGCAGCCGCCGTTCGCGCCGCCAGATTTCCAGCCCCAGGAAGAGCAGCCAGAAGGCGCTGTCTTGCCGGGTGAGGAGTTGGGCGGCGGCCAGCAGCACAAAAAGGCGCTTATGCCCCCCCAGCCAGCTCCAGGCAGTGAGCAGCATAAGGGCCAGCAGCAGAGGGGTCTCCATGCCGGCGCTGGCCAGCAGCGGGGCCAGGGTGGCAATGAGCAAAGGGGCGATGAGGGTGGCCCCCGGCCGGGCGGCTTGCCAGAAGAGGGCCGCCGCACTCCAGGCGGTCACAGCCCAGGCCAGGATACCCAGCCAATGCCCCAGCCAGGCCATATCGGGCACCAGCAGCCCCAGCCCGGCCAGCAGCAGGGCAAAGAGGGGGGTGGTGGTGCCCAGCACCCATTCGCCGGGGTTGTAGCGCAGCCCCAGCCCCTGGCGCAGGTTGTCGGCATAGCGGTAGGTGATGTAGGCGTCGTCAAACGCCCCGGCCGGGGTGCGCCACCAACCCCACAGCAAAATCAGCCCGGTGGCCAGGCAAAGCGTCGCGAGAAGGATCGGCTTGTTTCGGTGCACCACAGGCTACATACGGAACGTGCCGTAGCGGTCGGCGGGCAGCGGGGCGGCTGCCGCCACCGCGAAGGCCAGGGCCAGGGCCATGCGCGTCTTGGCCGGGTCCAGAATGCCATCGTCCCACAGGCGGGCGGTGGCAAAATAAGGGTCGCTTTCATGGGCATATTGGGCCAGCACCGGCTCCTTAAACGCCGCCTCCGCCGCGGCAATGGCTTCCGGTGTGGCCTCCGGCCCCAGGCGGCGCAGCACGCTGCTCTGGCCCACCGTCCACAGGGTGTCGGCGGCAGCGTCGCCGCTCATCACGCTGATGCGGCTGTTGGGCCAGGAGAAGAGAAAGCGCGGGTCATAGGCCCGGCCGGACATGCCATAGTTGCCCGCCCCGTGGCTAACCCCGTGCAGCAGGGTGATACGGGGCACGTTCACGTTGCTCACGGCCATGACCATCTTGGCCCCGTCTTTGGCAATGCCGCCGTTTTCATACTGCCGGCCCACCATGAAGCCGGCGATGTTTTGCAGGAAGAGCAGGGGGGTGCCGCGCTGGCCACACAGTTGGATGAAGTGCGCGGCCTTGAGCGAGGATTCGCTGAAGAGCAGGCCGTTGTTGGCCACAATGCCCACCGGCAGCCCCATGATGTGGGCGAAACCGCAGACAATGGTCGTGCCATAACGCGCTTTGAACTCACTGAGGCGCGAGCCATCTACCAGCCGGGCGATGACTTCGCGCACGTCATAGCTCACCCGCGGGTCGGCCGGGATGACGCCATACAGCTCGGCCGGGTCGTAGAGCGGCTCTTCGGGCGTGCGCTGCACCAGCGGCAGGGTTTTACGCCGGTTCAGGTGGCTCACGATGTCGCGCACCCGGGCCAGCGCTTCCTGCTCATCATTGGCAAAGTGGTCAGCCACGCCGCTGAGGCGGGTGTGCACGTCGGCCCCGCCCAGCGCCTCGGCGGTCACGTCTTCGCCGGTGGCCGCCTTAACCAGCGGCGGCCCGGCCAGGAAGATAGTGCCGTTCTCGCGCACGATGATGGTTTCGTCGGCCATGGCCGGGATGTAGGCCCCGCCGGCGGTGCAGGAGCCAAGCACAGCAGCGATCTGGCTGATGCCTTTGCCAGACATGCGGGCCATGTTGTAGAAGATGCGGCCAAAATGTTCGCGGTCGGGGAAGACGTCGGCCTGCTGGTGAAGGAACGCGCCGCCGGAATCGACCAGGTAGATGCAGGGCAGGTGGTTCTCTTCGGCAATGGTTTGGGCACGGAGGTGTTTCTTAACGGTTTCGGGGAAGTAGGTGCCACCTTTGACGGTGGGGTCGTTGGCAATGATCATTACTTCCAGCCCTTCGACGCGGCCAATGCCGGTGACAATGCCCGCGGCCGGGGCTTCGCCGTCGTACATCTCCCAGGCGGCCAGGGGTGACAGCGCCAGGAAGGGGCTGCCGGGGTCGAGCAGGGCATCGATGCGTTCGTGGACCAGCAGCTTTTGCCGCTGGCGCTGGCGGTCGACGATGTGCCCCGGCCGGGTGTGGGCCACATTCTGGCGGCGCTCGGCTAGCTGCTGGGCCAGGGCTTTGTTATGCGCCTCGTTGCGTTTGAATTCGGCACTGTTGGGGTTGATCTGGCTGGCAATCTGACTCATATTACACTCGCCTTCGCTGTTTGGAGAATTGGATGGCCCGATTATGCCCGATTTTGGCCAGATGCTCCACCCTTTCGTCCCGGCCGGCAATTCTCAGTTTGGCGCATTTACCGCCACCACCACCGATTGGAAATCGGTGGCTGGTATGGAAAACACGCTAAAGCGTGTGCGTTACGCCGCCGGCAACGTGCTTCAGCACGTTTTTTGTGCCAGCCTATGAATTCCATTCATAGGCAATGGCTCAGACTGGGAAC